>NZ_MVOL01000006.1 GCF_002018875.1 Pseudomonas sp. MF4836 | reverse complement strand
TGAGTCGGCGACCATCGTTAGCTACGGAGAGTAGCTCGTCGGCATCGTCCGATGTGGATAAGAGACAGCCCTACCCGGCCCTTCGGCGCATTCTACGAAGACCTGCTTACCTGAAACCGCTGCAAGCAACGCCTTGCACCGGCCAGATGGCCATCGCAGGCAAGCGCCCAAGCCGAAGCACAAACAAAAACGGCAGCCTCAAGGGCTGCCGTTTTATTTGGACCTCAGCGTCGATCAAGCCAGACGCGTCAGCATTTCCTTGGCTTCGTTTTTCTGGCCATCGCTGCCTTCGGTGATCACTTCGCCGAGAATATCCCGGGCGCCGTCGTTATCACCCATATCGATGTAGGCCTGGGCCAGGTCCAGCTTGGTGGCTACTTCGTCGGTGCCGGAGAGGAAATCGAAATCGCCCTCGTCCATGCCGGCCGCCGCGTCTTCAGCCGTAAAAGTAGGCTCGGCTACGGCCGGCTGCTCCAGGCTCTGAGACAAACGATCCAACTCGGCGTTGACATCGTCCAGCTCGGAAGCGAATGCATCCTTGGGCTCGGGCTGGGCATCCATCTCGTCGGCCAGCGACAGATCGAAGTCGGCCGGCAGGTCCAGATCATCCAGTGGTGCTTCGGTGATCGTAGGCACCTCACCCAGCGGCAGATCCTTGAGATCGTCCTCCAGGCTCAACAGGAAATCCTCGTCACTCTGAGCCGTCGCCGGCAAGTCTTCGCCCAGGTCCAGGTCGAAGTCCGACAGATCGTCCAGGCTTTCCTTGGCCTCGGTCTGCTGTTGCAGCACCGATTCGAAACTCAGGTCATCATCCAGCGGAAACTCGTCCAAGACCGGCTCTGCCGCAACCACAGCCGGCGAGGCCGCTTCCAGATCGTCCAGGCTCAGATCGAAATCAGCATCAAAACCTTCGATTGGCAGCTCGGCAATCGGCGCCGGAGGCTCATCCTGCAACAGCTCCTTGACGTATTCGGCATCCAACTCCGCAGCCACTGCCGCCGCGCCCAGGCCCGCAGCCGCTGCTGCCGCAACCACCATCGCCGGGAAACGGCTCTTGAGTTGCTCGACTTCCGCGTGGTTCTTGCCATTGGCCACCAACTGCCGCTCTTGAGCAACAAAGGCACTCCGATCGCCCTGGAGGCCGTAGACCTCCATCAGTTTCAGACGCAATTCGCTGCGCTGCGGCTCCAGCTTGACCGCTTCTTCAAGCAGCTCAGCGGCCTGATTCAGGCGTCCGGCATTGATATGGTTCTGCGCCTGCTCCAGCACATCGGTCGGATGTTCAACCGCAGCAGCCACCACAGGGGCTACCACTGCGACCGGCGCCACAACTGGCGCAGGCGCCGGAGCAGGTACTGGGGCGACCGCCAGCTTGACGCTCGGCGCAGGCACTTCCAGGCCTTCGAAGCTGCTTTCCGGCAGATCCAGCTCCTCGGTGGTGATGTCATTCTCTTCAGACAAGGCCCGGGCCATGCGCAAATGCTTTTCCGCTTCCTGCTGGGCCTTGCGTCGGCGCGCCAGAAGCAACAGCAACAGCAGGACCAGAACCGCGCCGCCCCCTACCAGACCCAGCAGGATCGGATTGGTCAGCAGCTCGTTGAACGTAGCGTCATCGGACTTGGGCTCCTGAGCCACCACCGGGGTAGCGTCGGGAGCGGCAGCGGCGGCGACAACCGGGGCCGGATCGGTCACCGGGGTTGCAGCAACTGCTGGAGCTTCAGGCTTGGCCACCAATTCTGCGGGCATGGCCGGCGGTACTGCCGCAGCGGCTGCAGGCTTGGCTGCGCCTTCAGCTTCGAGTTTGGCCAATTGATTGTTTTTCAACTCGATCAGGCGTTGCAGCTTATCCAGCTGGCTTTGCAGATCGGTCATGCGGCTTTTCAGCTCGGCATTGTCGCGGCGGGTGGTATCCAGGCTTTCCTGGGTGACTGCCAGTTTGTTGCTCAAATCCTTGCTGTCCCCGGCCGCGCCCTTGCCACGCCCTTTGGCGGAGTCGGCAGAGACCAGGCTCAGGCTGTCTTTGGCTGGCCCCTGCCCGGCCACCTTGTCGCCGCCGCCACGACGAGTGGCATCCAGTTGCTGCTGTCCACGCGCCGCGGAGCGACGGCCCTGGCGCCAGGCAGCATTTTGCGCGGCCACTTCGGCGATCGCCTGGGGCTGCGGCAAGCTGGTGCTCTGCACCGGATCAGGCAGGCGCAGGACCTTGCCGGTTTTCAGGCGATTGATGTTGCCATCGATAAAGGCGTCCGGGTTCAGCGCCTGGATCGCCAGCATGGTCTGCTGCACCGAACCGCCGTTGCGGGCCTTGGCAGCGATTTCCCACAGGGTGTCGCGGGCCGAGGTGGTGTATTGCGCAGGCTTGCTGGCCGCAGTGACCGGTGCCCGCACCGCAGCCACTGCAGGGGCAGGCTTGGCGGCGGCTTCGGCGGTTTGTGCGGAGAATTTCGACGGATCCAGCAACACGCTGTAATCCCGCAGCAGGCGACCGTTGGGCCACATCACCTGCACCAGAAACTTGACCATCGGCTCGGACAGCGGCTTGCTCGACGTGACGCGCAAGACACTTTTGCCGCTGGCATTGATGACCGGGGTAAAACTCAGATCGTTGAGGAAGGCCTGGCGGTCGACACCGGCCTTGGCGAAATCATCTGCCGAACCCAGGCTGGGGACCACTTCGGCCGCGGTGAGATCCTTGACATCCAGCAGTTCGATTTCTGCTACCAAAGGCTGGCTCAGAGTCGACTTCAGCGTCAGCTCCCCGAGCCCAAGCGCATGCGCCATACCGGAGGACAGCGCCGATGCGGCCGCTATTGCTAACACCAGTTTGCGAACTTGAACCATAGCCTCATCCTTTGTCTGAACATTCCTCGGCCAGCGAGAAGGTGTTGTAGCAACTGCCGTAAGGCACTGCGCGCGGCCTTGAATAGCCATTGCGCGCGATTATTTACTCATGCCCTTGGAAGCACCTGACGGTAGCTCACCTCCAGCAAACCAGCCAAGCATAGCGCCCGGCTAGATTCATTCTGCAAATTGTCGCCAAGTATCTTTTACAGAAGGTCTTTTATCAACAACTCAGCCAACTGCACCGCATTGAGCGCAGCGCCTTTGCGTACGTTATCTGACGTCAGCCACAGATTAAGTTCCGCGGGGTCATCGACCCCCGTACGCACCCGGCCGACATACACCACGTCTTGTCCGACCGCATCACCCACCGCCGTCGGATAATCGCCGGCTTCCACCAACTCGACACCCGGCGCGGACTCCAGCGCCGCATTGACCGCTGCCAGGTCGATGGCGCGGCCTGACTGCAGGGTCACGCTATAGCTATCGCCAAAAAACACCGGGGCTTGAACGCAAGTGACAGAAATCTTTAACAAAGGTTGTCCCAGGACCTCACGCAGCTCACGAACCAGGCGTTTTTCCAGCAGGGTATGGCCCTGGGCATCAGGCGTACCGACCTGGGCCAATAGATTGAAGGCCATCTGCCGATCGAAAAAGCGCGGCTCCAGCGGGCGCACATTGAGCAGTTCGGCGGTCTGGCGTGCCAGCTCCGTCACGGCTTCGCGCCCCTGGCTGGATACCGCCAGGCTCGCTGTCAGGTTGACCCGCTGCAGATCGAGCAAGCCCACCAGGGGCGCCAGCACCACCGCCAGCGAGGTCGCCGAAGCGCTCGGGCTGCTCAGTTGCACCGGCTTCTGCAAGCCGGCCAACACCTGGGCATTGGCCTCGGGCACCACATTCGGCGCCTGGGCCGACGGCAACGCACCGGACAGGTCGATCACCGTGCACTGGGCCGCACTGGCGCGCGGGGCGAAGCTCAGGGTCACCGCCGGGCCGGCGGCAAAAAACACGATCTGCACTTTGCTGAAATCGAACTCGTCGACTTCACGCACACGCACGTTCTTGCCGCGAAACGGCACCGAATGCCCGGCGGACTCGCTGCTGGCCAACAGGTGCAGATTGCCGACCGGAAAATCGCGCTCTTCGAGAATCTGGACGAGGGTTTCGCCGACAGTACCGGTGGCGCCGACAACGGCGATATCAAAGGACTGGTTCATGGTGCTACCTCTGGCGAAACGTGGGGAGCGGCACTTTACCCGGCGCATGGGGGCGAGGCAATTCGCCCGCGGGCCACGGCGCGCCCGGATTGGGCAATATTGAAAGGAAGCCGACTGTCGGCGCCAAGAAAAAGCCCGCACCTCTTGCAAGGCGCGGGCTCGTTCAGACCATCAGCCGATCAACGCTCCAGCAGGATCCGCAGCATGCGACGCAGCGGTTCGGCCGCGCCCCACAGCAGTTGGTCACCCACGGTGAACGCGCCGAGGAACTGCGAACCCATGTTCAGCTTGCGCAGGCGTCCTACCGGAATGTTCAGGGTGCCGGTGACCTTGGTCGGGCTCAGCTCCTGCATGCTGATATCACGCTGATTGGGCACCAGCTTGACCCAAGGGTTGTGCTGGCTGATCAGCCCTTCGATATCGGCGATCGGTACGTCTTTGTTGAGTTTGATGGTCAGCGCCTGACTGTGGCAGCGCATGGCGCCGATCCGCACGCAGATGCCGTCCACCGGGATCGGGCTCTTGAAGCGACCGAGGATCTTGTTGGTCTCGGCCTGGGCCTTCCACTCTTCGCGGCTCTGGCCGTTCGGCAGTTCCTTGTCGATCCACGGGATCAGGCTGCCGGCCAATGGCACGCCGAAGTTCTCGGTCGGGTAGGCATCGCTGCGCATGGCTTCGGCCACACGCCGATCGATGTCGAGGATCGCACTGGCCGGGTCGGCCAGTTGATCGGCGACCGCCGCGTGGGTGGCGCCCATCTGCTTGATCAGCTCACGCATGTTCTGCGCGCCGGCACCGGAGGCCGCCTGATAGGTCATGGCGCTCATCCATTCCACCAGGCCGGCTTCGAACAGGCCGCCCAGGCCCATCAGCATCAGGCTGACAGTGCAGTTGCCGCCGATGTAGTTCTTGGTCCCGGCGTCCAACTGCTGGTCGATGACCCGGCGGTTGACCGGATCCAGGACGATGACCGCGTCATCCTGCATGCGCAGGCTGGAAGCGGCATCGATCCAG
This sequence comes from Pseudomonas sp. MF4836, assembly GCF_002018875.1. GTDB lineage: Bacteria > Pseudomonadota > Gammaproteobacteria > Pseudomonadales > Pseudomonadaceae > Aquipseudomonas. The sequence continues at coordinate 472,636 of NZ_MVOL01000006.1, read as the reverse complement.
TAACCCTGCCAGCCGGCTTCGCGCAGCTTGGGGAATACTTCGCTGGTGTAGTCGCCACCCTGGCAGGTCAGAATCACGTCGAGGGTTTTCAGCTCTTCAATGCTGTACGCGTCCTTGAGCGGGGCAATGTCCTTGCCCACGGACGGGCCTTGGCCGCCGACATTGGAGGTGGTGAAAAACACCGGCTCAATAAGGTCGAAGTCTTGCTCTTCCAGCATCCGCTGCATGAGCACGGAACCGACCATACCGCGCCAACCGATCAGACCTACACGTTTCATCGCAACTACACCTATACAAAAGTGGGCCACCGTCTGAGCGGTGGGCCCGAAAGATTACAGATTCCGCAGCGCGGCGACTACTGCATCGCCCATTTCCTGCGTACCTACCTTCTCGCAACCGGCAGACCAGATGTCACCGGTGCGCAAACCTTGATCCAGCACCAGGCTCACGGCCTGCTCGATGGCAGCCGCCGCGTCGTGCAGATTGAAGCTGTAACGCAGCATCATCGACACCGACAGAATGGTCGCCAACGGGTTGGCAATGCCCTGCCCGGCGATATCCGGCGCCGAACCGTGGCATGGCTCGTACATGCCCTTGTTATTGGCATCCAGGGATGCCGACGGCAGCATGCCGATGGAACCGGTGAGCATCGACGCTTCGTCGGACAGGATGTCGCCGAACATGTTGTCGGTGACGATCACGTCGAATTGCTTCGGCGCGCGCACCAGTTGCATGGCCGCGTTGTCCACGTACATGTGGCTCAGTTCGACGTCCGGGTAATCCTTGGCCACTTGCTCGACCACTTCACGCCACAGCTGGCTGGATGCCAGGACGTTGGCCTTGTCCACCGAGCACAGCTTCTTGCCGCGCACACGGGCCATGTCGAAACCGACCCGGGCGATACGGCGGATTTCACTCTCGCTGTACGGCAGAGTGTCGTAGGACTGACGCTCGCCGTTTTCCAGCGTGCGCGTGCCCCGTGGCGCGCCGAAGTAGATACCGCCGGTCAGCTCGCGCACGATGAGAATGTCGAGACCGGAAACGATCTCCGGCTTCAGGCTCGACGCATCGGCCAGTTGCGGGTAGAGGATCGCCGGACGCAGGTTGCCGAACAGGCCCAGCTGGGCACGGATTTTCAGCAGGCCGCGCTCAGGGCGGATATCACGCTCGATCTTGTCCCATTTCGGACCGCCCACGGCGCCCAGCAGGACTGCGTCCGCAGCGCGGGCACGCTCCAGGGTTTCGTCCGCCAGGGGTACGCCATGCTGGTCGATGGCCGCGCCGCCGATCACGTCGTGGCTCAGTTCGAAACCCAGGTTGTACTTGTCATTGGCCAGGTTCAGGACCTTGACCGCCTCGGCCATGATTTCCGGGCCGATACCGTCACCGGGGAGAATCAGAATCTGCTTGCTCATGCGTTCCTCGTTTGCTCTGTCGGCGTGCCCGCGGGCACACCCGGGAAAATGTTATCGCTCGGCCCACAGCACCAGTACATCTGTACTGAACGAACCATCGGCCTCAATCTCAAAATAATCGCGCACTTCGTTGCCCATGGCTTGCTGCAACTGGCGAATGGCAACCCGCAGCTCCTGCGGCGTGCGCATGCGCTCGACCCAGGAGTTGTACTCAAGACGCAGGCGCTGGCGCGTGGTACTGCGTGTATGCAACCCCGCCTCGCTGACCTGGTGCAGCCACTCACCCGCCGAATAATCGCGCACATGGCTGGTATCGCGCAGCACTTCAACGCTTTGCAGGTAAGTGTCGAACAGCGGGCTGCCCGGCGACATCACATCGATAAAGGCCGCGACGCCACCGGGTTTCAGCACCCGACGCACTTCGCGCAGGGCCAGGCCGAGATCGCTCCAATGGTGCGCCGAGTAGCGGCTGAAGACAAAGTCGAACTCGCCATCGGCAAACGGCAGGCGCTCGGCGGCGCCCCGCACGGTGCTGATATTGCCCAGGCCACGGTCCACTGCCGCCCCCGCCACCACATCCAGCATCTGCTGCGAGAGGTCGTAGGCCACCACTTCCCTGACCAGCGGCGCCACATGAAAACTCACATGACCGGCGCCACAGCCCAGGTCCAGCAAGCGCGCAGCGCCCTGCCCCGCCAGTGCCGATTGCAGCAGGGCGAACTCGGTGCCTTGAGCGTGCACGGCACTGCTCAGATAGGCCGAGGCCTGTTCACCGAATTGCTTTTGCACGACTTGGCTATGGGCGTTGCTGGTCATGATGAAGTCCTTTGGGAAGATGTTGCCGGGTTCAGACTATGAATTTTCGGTCGATACCGGTGGGAGCGCTGCCTGCGCATGGGCGCAGGCAGCGACGTGACAGTACTCGACGGATGACTACCGAGGTTCGACTCAGGCGTCGCGAAACAACCAGGGCTGGCTGGCGCGATGCTTGGCTTCGAACGTCGCAATCGCATCGCCGTCCTGCAGGGTCAGGCCAATGTCGTCCAGACCGTTGAGCAGGCAGTGTTTGCGGAACGCATCGATCTCGAAGTTCAAGACCTTGCCGTCAGGACGGGTCACGGTCTGGGCTTGCAGGTCGACCTGCAACTGGTAGCCGGGGGTGGCCTCCACTTGCTGGAACAGTTCGTCGACTTCAGCGTCGCTCAAGATGATCGGCAGCAAGCCGTTCTTGAAGCTGTTGTTGAAGAAGATGTCGGCATAGCTGGGCGCGATGATGCTGCGGAAACCGTACTCTTCCAGGGCCCAGGGCGCGTGCTCGCGGCTCGAGCCGCAGCCGAAGTTCTCCCGGGCCAGCAACACACTGGCACCCTGGTATCGCTCGGCGTTGAGCACGAAATCCTTGTTCAAGGGACGCTTGGAGTTGTCCTGATACGGTTGCCCCACATCCAGGTAACGCCACTCATCGAACAGGTTCGGGCCGAAGCCGGTGCGCTTGATGGACTTCAAGAACTGCTTGGGGATGATCTGGTCGGTGTCGACGTTGGCACGGTCCAAAGGCGCGACAAGACCAGTGTGCTGGGTAAAAGCTCTCATGATTACTGCGCTCCCTGGGTCAATTCACGGACGTCGATGAAGCGACCGTTCACTGCGGCGGCGGCGGCCATGGCCGGGCTCACCAGGTGGGTACGACCACCGGCGCCCTGACGGCCTTCGAAGTTGCGGTTGGAGGTCGATGCACAATGCTCGCCCGACTCCAAACGGTCCGGGTTCATTGCCAGGCACATCGAGCAGCCCGGCTCGCGCCATTCAAAGCCGGCCTCGAGGAAAATCTTGTCCAGCCCTTCCGATTCGGCTTGAGCCTTCACCAGACCCGAGCCCGGCACCACGATGGCCTGCTTGATGGTCGAGGCCACTTTGCGGCCTTTGGCGATCACGGCGGCGGCGCGCAAGTCTTCGATGCGCGAGTTGGTGCAGGAGCCGATGAATACACGGTCCAACTGAATGTCAGTGATCGCCTGATTGGCGGTCAAACCCATGTATTTCAAGGCGCGGACAATGGAGTCGCGCTTGACCAGGTCCATTTCCTTGGCCGGGTCCGGCACGTTCTGATCCACGGCCAGAACCATTTCCGGGGAAGTGCCCCAGCTGACTTGCGGCTTGATCTGCGCAGCGTCGAGCTCGACCACGGTGTCGAAGGTGGCGTCGGCATCGGACACCAGGTCTTTCCAGGCTTCGACGGCCAGGTCCCATTCGGCGCCCTTGGGTGCAAACGGGCGGCCCTTGACGTATTCCACGGTCTTTTCGTCCGCCGCCACCAGACCCACACGAGCGCCGGCTTCGATGGACATGTTGCAGATGGTCATGCGGCCTTCGACGGACAGGTCACGGATCGCGCTGCCGGCGAACTCGATGGCATGGCCGTTACCGCCGGCGGTGCCGATCTTGCCGATCACCGCGAGCACGATGTCCTTGGCAGTCACGCCAAAAGGCAAGGTGCCTTCAACGGACACCAGCATGTTTTTCATTTTCTTGGCGACCAGGCACTGCGTGGCGAGCACATGCTCGACCTCGGAGGTGCCGATACCGTGGGCCAGGGCACCGAAGGCGCCGTGGGTCGAGGTATGGGAGTCGCCGCAGACCACGGTCATGCCCGGCAAGGTTGCACCCTGCTCCGGGCCGATCACGTGGACGATGCCCTGGCGCACGTCGTTCATCTTGAATTCGACAATGCCGTATTCGTCACAGTTGTCATCAAGGGTCTGAACCTGCAGGCGCGAGACCTGATCGGCAATCGCTTCGATCCCGCCTTTGCGCTCGGGCGTGGTGGGTACGTTGTGGTCCGGGGTGGCGATGTTGGCATCGATGCGCCAAGGCTTGCGCCCGGCCAGACGCAGGCCTTCGAAGGCTTGCGGCGAAGTCACTTCGTGGATGATGTGACGATCGATATAGATCAGCGCCGAACCATCGTCGCGCTGTTTGACCAAATGCGAATCCCAGAGCTTGTCGTAGAGCGTTTTGCCGGCCATCAGACGTTTCCTCATCAGCTTGTTTCTATGCCGCGGGTCATTGCTGACACCCAATCAATAACCCCTTGGCTTGTGAGGCTGATGCTATGGCGTTACATTAAATAACTCAAATTCATATTTTTTATGCTTTGGATAACCAACTGGAATACGAACATGGACCTGGCCAACCTCAATGCTTTTATTGCCATCGCCGAGACCGGCAGTTTCTCCGGGGCAGGCGAACGGCTGCATCTGACTCAACCAGCCATCAGCAAACGTATTGCCGGGCTGGAGCAGCAACTCAAGGTCCGGCTGTTCGATCGCCTGGGTCGTGAAGTGGGCCTGACCGAGGCCGGGCGCGCCCTGCTGCCACGGGCTTATCAGATTCTCAACGTACTGGATGACACGCGCCGGGCGCTGACCAACCTTACCGGCGAAGTCACCGGGCGCCTGACCCTGGCCACCAGCCACCACATCGGCCTGCACCGCCTGCCGCCGCTGCTGCGGGCCTTTACCCGGAAATACCCGGACGTGGCCCTGGATATCCAGTTTCTCGATTCGGAAGTGGCCTACGAAGAAATCCTCCATGGCCGCGCCGAACTGGCGGTCATCACCCTGGCCCCCGAGCCCCATGCGTTGGTCAAGGCCAAGCCAGTGTGGGATGACCCGCTGGATTTCGTCGCCGCGCCCGAGCACCCGCTGGTCAGTAATGGCCAGGTCAGCCTGGCGGACATTGCCTTGCACCCGGCGGTTTTCCCCGGCGGCAATACCTTTACCCACCATATCGTGCAGCGCCTGTTCGAAGCCCAGGGGCTGACGCCGAACATCGCCATGAGCACTAACTATCTGGAAACTATAAAAATGATGGTGTCCATCGGCCTGGCCTGGAGCGTGCTGCCGCGCACCATGCTCGACGATCAGGTGGCGCGCATCCCTTTACCGGGCATACAGCTCACTCGCCAGCTAGGCTATATCCTGCACACCGAACGGACGCTGTCGAACGCTGCGCGGGCTTTCATGGCCTTATTGGATGCACAAATCGATTGGCCAGGGAGTCAGGCACAAGAACCCCGGCAATAATCTGTGCCTACCCTTTATTACTTTGAGCTTCCCGCGCCAAACGCCCTATTCAGCCCAAGGCCCGCAGCCAATGCCCAAACCCGCCGACCGTATGCCCCCCATGCCGCGTGTCCATGCGCTTGACCCTCGTGAGTCGGAGCAAAGCTGGGAGAGTGCACCGCAATTGCTGGCTGCACTCAATGGCGCACGCCTGGGCGCCTGGTATTGGGACATCGAAAGCGGGCAAATCAGCTGGTCGCGGGGCACCCAGGCGCTGTTTGGCTTCGACCCCCGCCAGCCACTGCCCAAGGACCTGGAATACCTCGACCTGCTGCCCCCCGAAGATCGCGCCAAGACCGTCCGCGCCTTCCACTCGGTACTGGCCGGCGCGCCGCTGGAACACGCCATGCACCACCGCATCCGCTGGCCCGATGGCAGCCTGCACTGGCTGGAAATCAACGGCAGCGTGCTCCCGGACAAAAACGGCAAGCCCCGAATGATCGGGGTGATTCGCGAGATCACCCACCAGCGTCAACGGGAGCAAGCCCTCAGCAGCTCGGAAAAGCGTTTTGCCACGCTGTTTCATCTATGCCCCAACATGGTGCTGCTGACCCGCCTGGAAGACGGCCTGATCAGCGAGGCCAATCAATACTTCGAAAGCCTGTTCGGCTGGCCGGCGCACACCGTGATTGGTCGCACCACCGTGGAAATCGGCCTATGGGTCAACCCCGAGCAGCGGGTGCAACTGATCAAGGCCGTGTTGAAAAAGGGCCGGGCCGCGAGCCTTGAAGTCCAGTTGTGCGCCAGCAACGGGCAGATTCACGATGGCATTCTCAGCGCACAGAAGGTCGAGCTGGAGGGGCAGGCCTATCTGCTCAGCACCTTCCTCGACACCAGCGAGCGCAAACGCGCCGAACAGGCGCTCAAGGACAGCCAGGAGCGCCTGGACCTGGCCCTGGATTCGGCCCAGCTCGGCACCTGGGACTGGCACATTCCCAGCGGCATGCTCTACGGTTCGGCGCGGGCCGCCCAGTTGCATGGCCTGGACCCCGCACCCTTTCACGAGTCATTCGACGCGTTTTTCGAAGGCGTGCCCGACGAAGAGCGCGACAGCATGCGCAACGCCTATCGCAGTCTGCGCGAAGGCCCGGCCGGCAATTATCAGCTGACCTACCGGGTGCAACTGGAGGACGGCAGCTCGCGCTACCTCGAAAGCCGCGCGCGCCTCTACCGTGATGACGCGGGCAACCCGTTGCGCATGGCCGGGACCCTGCTCGACATCACCGAACAGGTCGAGCGCGAGCAGCGCCTGGTGACATCGGAAGAGAAGTTCGCCAGCCTGTTTCAGGTCAGCCCCGACCCGATCTGCGTGACCTTGCTGGCCACCGGGCAATTCATCGAGATCAATTCCAGCTTCACCCAGGCCTTCGGCTGGACCGTCGACGAAGTGATCGGCCGCAGCGCCGAGCAGATAGGCCTCTGGGAAGACTCCGCACAACGCCTGCAACGGGTCGAACAAGTCATCCGCGAACAGGCGTTGAACAACGTTGCAGTGGTGGTGCGGCACAAGAACGGCCAGTCCCTGACCTGCATCATTTCCAGCCGCCAGATCACCGTCGACAAGCAGCCCTGTATCGTCACCACCCTGCGCGACATCACCCAGCAGCAGCGCTCGGAAGCGGCCCTCAAGGCCAGTGAAGAGAAATTCGCCAAGGCGTTCCACTCCAGCCCCGACGCCATCATCATCTGCGAACGCGAGAGCGGGCGGTACCTGGAGGTCAACGACGGCTTCTGCCGCCTGACCGGCTACCGCACGGAAGAGGTGCTTGGCCACACCCTGTATCAAGTCGCGATCTGGGCCGACGGCGGGCAGTTAGCGATGCTGATGGCCGAGTTGCAACTCAAGGGCCGGGTGCACCATCTGGAAATGCTCGGACGCAACAAACGCGGGGAAATCATCACCCTGGAAGTGTCGGTCGAACCCATCACCCTCAATGAAACCGATTGCCTGCTGCTGACGGCACGGGATGTCAGCCTGCTGAAGAATGCCCAGGCGCAGATCCGCCACCTGGCCTACCACGACCCGCTGACCAACCTGCCCAACCGCGCCCTGCTGATGGATCGCCTGAGCCAGCAGATCGCCCTGCTCAAGCGCCACAACCTGCGCGGTGCACTGCTGTTTCTCGACCTCGACCACTTCAAGCACATCAATGACTCCCTCGGCCACCCGGTGGGCGACACCGTGCTGAAGATCATCACTGCACGCCTTGAGGCCAGCGTGCGCATGGAGGACACCGTGGCGCGCCTGGGCGGCGACGAGTTCGTGGTGCTGCTCAGTGGCCTGGACGGCACCCGCAGCGCCGTCACCGAACAGGTCCGCGAGCTGGCCGATACCTTGCGTGAGCTGCTGTCCGAGCCGATGTTCCTCGACGGCCAGCGCCTGCAAGTCACGCCGAGCATTGGCATTGCACTGATTCCCGACCACGGCTCGACCCCTACCGACCTGCTCAAGCGCGCCGACATCGCCCTGTACCGAGCCAAGGATTCGGGGCGCAACACCACCCAGATGTTCCACAACACCATGCAAAAGGCGGCCAGCGAGCGGCTGCGCATGGAAACCGACCTGCGCCTGGCCCTGTCACGGGGAGAGTTCAGTGTGCACTTCCAGCCCCAGGTGGATGCCCGCGACAACCGGATTGTCGGCGCCGAAGCCCTGGTGCGCTGGCAGCACCCGGAATTGGGTGCCCAATCGCCCACGGAATTCATCAAAGTCCTGGAAGACAGCGGGCTGATCCTTGAAGTCGGCACCTGGATTCTCGACGAAGCCTGCCTGGCCTTCAGCCAGTTGATCAACGAAGGGCTGATCGACCCGCTGGATTTCAGCCTGTGCGTGAACATCAGCCCCCGGCAGTTTCGCCAGAACGACTTTGTCGAGCGCATCGAGTACTGCCTGGCCCACTACCAGTTGCCCGCTTCGCTGCTGAAACTGGAAATCACCGAAGGCATCGTGATCCAGAACCTGGAAGACACCATCAGCAAGATGCGCCGCCTGAAAAAACTCGGCATCAGCTTCGCGATGGATGACTTCGGCACCGGCTACTCCTCCCTGACCTACCTCAAGCGCCTGCCGGTGGACACGCTGAAGATCGACCAATCCTTCGTCCGCGACGCCACCCACGACCCGAACGACGCGGAAATCATCCGCGCCATCGTGGCCATGGCCCGCAGCCTGCAACTCAAGGTGATCGCCGAGGGCGTGGAAACCCCACAACAACTGGAATTCCTCCAGGGCCTCGACTGCCATCTGTACCAGGGCTACCTGCACAGTCGGCCGCTGCCGCTCAAGGACCTGCGGCTGATGCTGCGCTAGGCCTTCCAAGCAGCGCCTCAGCCGCCTGCGGTGCCCAGATCGCGCTAGAACCGCCCCACTGACCTTGCACGGCAATCGCCTGCTGGTGCGGACAATCCCCTTCAAACAGAACACCGAAGCCATAAAAAAAGGCCCCGAACAAGTCGGAGCCTTTTTTGCCGAAGGGGCGTGCTGGATCAGCGTTTAAGTGACGGCGACACGCCCCCTCCCAGCTCGCCGCCTCAGTTTTGCAGGGCTGCTTGCTGTACCCCATTGATCGGGATGCGTTTTGGCTTGGCCTCTTCCGGCACGGTGCGCAGCAGGTCGATATTCAACAAACCGTTGCTCAGGCCGGCAGCCTTGACCTCGATGTGGTCGGCCAGGCGGAACGACAACTTGAACGCCCGCTGGGCAATGCCCTGATGCAGGTAGGTGACACTGTCATCGGCATCACGCTTGCCACCGCTTACGGTCAACACGCCTTTTTCAACTTGCAGCTCCAGGTCTTCTTCCTGGAAACCGGCCGCCGCGATCACGATACGGTACTGGTCGTCCGCGCGCTTCTCGACGTTGTAGGGCGGGTAGCTGCTGCCCGGCTCGTTGCGCAACGCCGACTCGAACAGGTCATTGAAACGGTCGAAGCCAACAGAGGAACGGAACAGTGGAGCCAAAGAAAATGCAGTACTCATGGGTATCTCCTGATTAGTTCAGCGAGTGGATATCTCCGCGACCCGAATTCGGCATCGCGTACCCAAGAGATAGGGATGGAGGCAGGCATTTCAAGAGGTTTTTCTTGAAAAAATTTTCAGGCGGCGGCGCTGCCCTGGACACCCAGCAGACGCCCGACCTGATCCAGATCGGTTTCCCGGCGCATGGCCGTGAACAGCTCGACCGCCTCCGGATAATTGCGCGTGAGCATCGCCAGCCATTGCTTCAGACGCCCCGGCGCCGAGCGCGGGGTCAGTTGCGCCACGGCCTGGGCCCAGAAATCCTGGAGCAGTGGCTGCAACTCGGCCCAGGACATTTCCACCACCTCTTCTCCAGCCCGCGCTGCGGCGATCTGCCGGGCCAGGTCAGGACGCGAGACCAGGCCACGGCCGAGCATGATGTCCTCGACGCCGCTGATTTCGCGGCAACGCCGCCAGTCTTCGACGCTCCAGATATCACCATTGGCGAACACCGGCACCTTGACCACTTCCTGCACCCGCGGGATCCACTCCCAGTGCGCGGGCGGCTTGTAGCCGTCAGCCTTGGTCCGCGCGTGCACCACGATATGCGCCGCACCGCCTTCGGCCAGGGCCGTGGCGCAGACCAGGGCACCGTCCGGGCTGTCGAAACCCAGGCGCATCTTGGCGGTAACCGGGATATGGGCCGGCACGGCACGCCGTACATGCTCGACGATTTCATTGAGCAACTCGGGCTCCTTGAGCAGCACCGCGCCGCCCCGGGACTTGTTCACGGTCTTGGCCGGGCAGCCGAAGTTGAGGTCGATGACCTCGGAACCCAACTCACAGGCCAACGCCGCGTTTTCCGCCAGGCACACCGGATCGGAGCCGAGCAATTGCACACGCAGCGGCACCCCCGCAGCGGTACGGGCACCGTGCAGCAATTCAGGCGCGAGTTTGTGGAAATAGGCCGAGGTCAGCAGGCGATCATTGACCCGGATGAACTCGGTCACGCACCAGTCGATACCGCCGACTCGGGTCAGTACATCGCGCAGGATGTTGTCGACCAACCCCTCCATGGGCGCCAAAGCAATTTGCATGAATCACACTCAACGAAAAACACGGGCAAAAAAACGTGCGGCAGTTTACTGGGTTTCGCACACAAGCAGGTGTTTGGGCTGACAGAACGCTCCGCTCTCAACCCGCCTGCAAGGCCGGCCCGTAGCCTTCGAGAAACTCCGCCGGCATGCGCTTTGGCTTGCCGCTGGAAAGCTCGATGCAGACAAAGGTGGTCTGGGCGCGCAACAAGGTAGTGTTGTCGCTGGGGCGGATCAGCTGGAAGCGACGGGTCATTTTCAGGCGCTGGTCCCAATCGACGATCCAGGTCGCCAATTGCAGCTCGTCGCCTTCGTAGGCGGCGGCCAGGTAATCGATTTCATGCCGGACCACGGCCATGGCCCGGTCCAGCCGCCGGTACTCGACCAGGTCCAGGCCCAGGCGCTGGGAGTGGCGCCAGGCGCAACGCTCCAGCCAACTGACATACACCGCATTATTGGCGTGGCCCAAGCCGTCGATGTCTTGTGCATCCACCTGCAGATCAATGATAAATGGCGTTGCCAGATCCCAGCCCATGCCTCACTCCCGGTCAGTTTTTTTGACCGGGGCAGTGTACCGGATGCTCAGGCGGATTGCCGCGCCGGCAGCCGACGACCGGTGACCAGCGACAGCACGCCATCGATCACCCGCGGGTCGGCCAGTACCCGCTGATGACCACCCTCTTCCAGGCGCAGCAGGCGGCTGTCAAACCAGGCTTGATGGATCAGCTCCGACTCCTGCACCGCAACGAAGTGATCATCCTCGGCGTGCACGATCAGCCCGGGCATGTCCAATTGGTAGTGCGCCACATCGAGGGCGGCGGCGCGCATGCCCACTTTCTGCTCGACTTCATGGATAAACGCCGAGCGCGCCCGTGGCGGAAGGCCCATGTAGCGTGCAAACCCGCGCAGCAGGTCGAGAATACGCGCGGGCGCCGAGATGCTGACCAGGGTCTCGGTACGCAGGCCCAATTGCACCGCGAGCATGGCACTGGCACCGCCCATGGAATGACCGATGACGGCCCGCAGGGGCGGCAACTCCGCCGCGGCCTCGAGCATGGCGCGGGCGAACAGCACGACGTGCGCTTCGTTCCCCGGGGAGCGACCATGGGCCGGGCCGTCCAGCGCCACCACCGTATAGCCTGCAGCCACCAGGGCCTCGATCAAGCTGGCAAATTGCGTCGGCCGCCCTTCCCAACCGTGCATCAGCAACACCGTCGGGCCTTCACCCCAGCGCAACGCCGAAAGCCCGAAACGCAGGGTGATGCGCTCGGCCCGCGCCAGCAACGGCAACTCCCAGGCCCGTGGCGGGCGCTCGCGGGGCGTCATGAACACCTGCCGCATCTTCCTGGCAATCAATTGCGGGGCCACATGCCCCAAGGTGCCATTAACGCTTCGAATCCAGCCCAACCCGCTCATGGTTCATCTCCTCAGGCCAGGACGGCCCGGGTCAGAGCACCGCCGATTTGGCGGCGCGCAGCAATCGATCCGACAACTCACCCGGGCCCAGGGCCCGCGCCATGGCCAGGCCGCCAATCATCAGGGCCATATCCGCCAGAGCCTTATCCGTGTCTTCAGGACTGGACGCCAGCTGCGCGACCATCAACTCCACATGCTCATTGAGGGCCTTGCGGAATTCATCAGGCAGGCGCCCCAGCTCACCGATCGAAGCCGGGATCGGGCAGGCCTGCTCGGTGGAATCGCGGTGCTTGCGCGACAGGTAAAACGCTGCGACCAGGGCACGCCGTTCCTCACCGGTCAGTTCGCTGTCCATATCGGCAATCAGTCCCCGACGCTGGGCCAGCAACTGGGTGAAGGCTTCGAGCATCAGCGCGTCCTTGCTTTCGAAATGGGCGTAGAAACCGCCCACCGTCAGCCCGGCAGCGCCCATGACTTCGCCTACGCTCGGCTCGGCCGGGCCACGCTGGATCAACGCCGAACTGGCGGCCTGGAGAATGCGTTCTCGGGTTTGAGCTTTTTTATCGTTCATCGTTGCCTCCGAATATTACGAACAGAATATTATTCTCATAATAAATTTTCGCAAGTCGCGATTGTGACCGCTGGTCAGAAGGGATTTTCAGGAAAGAAAAGAGGATTGGCCAAACGCCAGACAAACAAAAGGGCCATTCAATAATTGAATGACCCTTAAAAATCCCGCAGAGCGGGTAAACGTGGCGTCCCCTAGGGGACTCGAACCCCTGTTACCGCCGTGAAAGGGCGGTGTCCTAGGCCACTAGACGAAGGGGACACAAACCCTTCTATACAACTGATCAGTGCTGAGTGCTGATCGATTCAAGGCCGGTGTGGCCAGACCTTGAACTGTAAAATTGGTGGAGCTAGACGGGATCGAACCGTCGACCTCTTGCATGCCATGCAAGCGCTCTCCCAGCTGAGCTATAGCCCCAGATTTTTCGCCTCGCGGCGGAGTGACATCTTGCAACATCACTTCTGTAAAACTGGCGTCCCCTAGGGGACTCGAACCCCTGTTACCGCCGTGAAAGGGCGGTGTCCTAGGCCACTAGACGAAGGGGACACAAACCTTCTATACAACGTGATCAGGCTGAGTCTGATCGAATTCAAGGACGGTGTGGCCAGACCTTGAACCTGTAAATTGGTGGAGCTAAACGGGATCGAACCGTTGACCTCTTGCATGCCATGCAAGCGCTCTCCCAGCTGAGCTATAGCCCCTCGTCGGTGAGGACGGGGCGAATCTTAATGGCGTATTTGAAACCTGTCAAATTTATTTTCAACAATTTTCAAAATTTTTTGCCGAGATAACAATCACTTACCGAGCAAACCCCGGAAAACCGGGGTTTGGCCGTTACATCAGCAGGGTTAAGCGATAGCGCCCAGCAGCTTTTCCCATTCCTTGTTTTCTTTCTTCGACACACCACCAAGCAAATCAAGGGCTTGGCGCAGACGGAAACGGGTCAGGTCCGGACCGAGGATCTCCATGGCATCGAGCACCGAGACCGAACTCGCCTGGCCGGTGATGGCGGCGAACATCAGTGGCATCGCATCGCGCAGTTTCAATTCCAGGGATTCAACCACGGCCTGGATAGTCGCAGTGATTGCATCCTTCTCCCACTGGCGCAGGCTTTCGAGCTTCCACAGGATCAACTGCATCAACTGGCGAACCTGGTCACCCGAGAGTTTCTTCGACTCAAACAGCTTCGCGTCCGGATTCACGCCACCGGCAAAGAAGAAGCTCGCCAACGGCGCGACCTGGCTGAAGGTCTCCACCCTGCCCTGCACCAGCGGCGCGATCTTCATCATGTATTCGGGGTTCAGCGCCCACTGCTGCACACGGCTGGCGAACTCCTCCACCGGCAGGTCACGCAGCCATTGGCCGTTGAGCCACGACAACTTCTCGATATCGAAGATCGGCCCACCCAGGGAGACACGGGACAGGTCGAAATTGTCGACCATTTCCTGCAGTGAGAACTTCTCGCGCTCGTCCGGCATCGACCAGCCCATGCGACCCAGGTAGTTGAGCATCGCCTCCGGCATAAAGCCCATGCGCTCGTAGAAGGTCACCGAGGTCGGATTCTTGCGCTTGGACAGTTTGCTCTTGTCCGGGTTACGCAGCAGCGGCATGTAGCACAGCTGCGGTTGCTCCCAGCCGAAGTACTCGTAGAGCAGGATCAGTTTCGGCGCCGATGGCAGCCACTCTTCGCCACGCAGGACGTGGGTGATGCCCATCAGGTGGTCGTCGACCACGTTGGCCAGGAAGTAGGTCGGCAAGCCGTCGGTCTTCATCAGCACTTGCATGTCCATGCGATCCCACGGGATCTCGACATCGCCGCGCAGCATGTCCGGCACCACGCATACGCCTTCGCTCGGTACTTTCATGCGGATGACATGGGGCTCGCCGGCAGCCAGGCGCTGGGCCACTTCTTCCTTGGACAGCAACAGTGCACGACCGTCATAGCGCGGGGTTTCGCCCCGGGCCTGTTGTTCGGCGCGCATCTGGTCCAGCTCTTCAGCGGTGCAGAAGCACGGGAAGGCGTGGCCCATGTCCACCAACTGCTGGGTGTACTTTTTGTAGATGTCGCTGCGTTCGCTCTGGCGGTACGGGCCGTGGGGGCCGCCAACGTCCGGACCTTCGGCCCAGGTGATGCCCAGCCAGCGCAAGGCATCGAAAATCTGCTGCTCGGACTCGCGGGTCGAACGCAACTGGTCGGTGTCTTCGATACGCAGGATGAACTCACCGCCATGCTGCTTGGCAAAGCAATAGTTGAACAAAGCGATGTAAGCGGTGCCGACGTGGGGATCCCCAGTGGGCGATGGCGCGATGCGCGTGCGGACGGTGGTCATGGCATGTCTCGGAAAGGATATAAAAGCGGAGATCAAACAGGGGGCGAATGGTAACAGGCGATGCCGACCCGGCTCCAGTCAGGAGGGCATTTAAGCCAAGGTTGCGCCTACAAACCACTGTAGCCCCGTTGCAACGGCGATTATCTTGCTGTGGCATTTACCCCTAGGTGGCTATATGCCAAATTCGCCCACGGATATATCTCCTTACACTTTTTGAATCCAGCCTGCCCATGCCTGCCCAACTCAAGCGTCGCCTGTTTGTTTTCCTGTTTCTGGTCGTGATCATCGTCCTCGGCTTTTTCGCCCATTGGTGGTTCAAGGGGCGCTTTTATGAGAGCACCGATAACGCCTACGTCCAGGGCGAGATCACCCGCGTCTCCAGCCAATTGGGGGCACGTATCGAGCAGGTGCTGGTGCAGGACAACCAGCACGTGGAAAAAGGCCAATTACTGGTCCGCCTCGAAGGCGATGACTTCCACCTCGCCGTCGACCGCGCCAATGCCGCGCTGGCCACTCGCGAAGCCGAGCGCCTGCAAGCCATGAGCAAACTGACCCAGCAAGCCAGCCTGATCGCCGCCGGTGAAGCCCAGGTCGAGTCGAGCCAGGCCAGCCTGGGCCGCTCGCAAATCGACCTGTCCCGCGCACAGACCTTGCGCAAGCCCGGGTACGTCTCGGAAGAGCGGGTCACCACCCTCTCCGCCGACAGCCATATTGCCCGTTCGCAAGTGGCCAAGGCCCAGGCCGACCTGCAAGGCCAGCGCCAGCAGGTCAATGCGCTGAACGCCGAGATCAAGCGCCTCGACGCGCAGATCGCCAACGCCCGCACCGACCTGGCCCAGGCCGAACTGAACCTGACCCGGAGCGAAATCCACGCCCCGATCAGCGGCCTGATCGGCCAGCGCGCCGCCCGCAACGGCCAGTTCGTCCAGGCCGGCGCCTACCTGCTGTCGATCGTCCCGGACCAGGACATCTGGATTCAGGCCAACTTCAAGGAAACCCAGATCGGCCATATGCAGCCTGGGCAGAAAGCCGAGCTGATTTTCGACGCCTACAGCGACACACCGATCGAGGGCCGGGTCGAGAGTCTGTTCGCCGCCTCCGGCGCGCAGTTCAGCCTGCTGCCACCGGACAACGCCACCGGCAACTTCACCAAGGTGGTGCAACGCATTCCGGTGAAGCTGACCTTCGCCGCCGACAACCCGCTGCACGGCAAGATCCGCCCGGGCATGTCGGTCACCGTCAATGTGAATATCAAAGACCCTGTCGATGGCCGGTGACCAACTGCTGCGCCCGGTCGGCGAACCGACCCGGCGCGACTGGATTGCCGTCATGAGCGTGATGCTCGGCGCCTTTATGGCGGTGCTCGACATCCAGATCACCAACTCTTCGCTCAAGGACATCCAGGGCGCGCTGTCCGCCACCCTGGAGGAAGGCTCGTGGATTTCCACTTCCTACCTGGTGGCGGAGATCATCATGATCCCCCTCACCGCCTGGCTGGTGCAGCTGTTGTCGGCACGCCGGCTGGCGGTCTGGGTCTCGGTGGGGTTCCTCCTGGCGTCGCTGCTGTGCTCCATGGCCTGGAGCCTGGAGAGCATGATCGTGTTCCGCGCCCTGCAGGGTTTTACTGGTGGCGCGCTGATCCCGCTGGCGTTCACCCTGACCCTGATCAAGCTCCCCGAACATCACCGCGCCAAAGGCATGGCGATGTTCGCCATGACTGCCACCTTCGCCCCCTCCATCGGCCCCACCATCGGCGGCTGGCTCACGGAAAACTGGGGCTGGGAGTACATCTTCTATATCAACATCCCGCCGGGCCTGATCATGATCGCCGGCCTGCTGTATGGCCTGGAGAAGAAAGCCGCGCACTGGGAACTGCTGAAAAGCACCGACTACACCGGCATTTTCACCCTGGGGGTGGGTCTGGGATGCCTGCAGGTGTTTCTCGAGGAAGGCCACCGCAAGGACTGGCTCGAATCAAACCTGATCGTGGCTCTGGGCAGCATCGCGCTGCTCAGCCTGATCACCTTTGTCATCGTCCAGGTGTCCAAGCCCAACCCGCTGATCAACCTCGGCATCCTGCGCAATCGCAATTTCGGCCTGGCAAGCATTTCCAGCCTGGGAATGGGGGTCGGTCTCTATGGCTCGATTTACCTGCTGCCGCTGTACCTGGCGCAGATTCAGAATTACAACGCCCTGCAGATCGGCCAGGTGATCATGTGGATGGGCATTCCCCAGCTGTTCCTGATTCCGCTGGTGCCCAAGCTGATGAAGTACATTTCGCCGAAATGGCTATGCACCCTGGGCTTCGGCCTGTTCGGCCTGGCGAGTTTCTCCTCCGGGGTGCTGAACCCGGACTTCGCCGGGCCGCAGTTCAACCAGATCCAGATCATCCGCGCCCTGGGCCAGCCGCTGATCATGGTCACCATCTCGCTGATTGCCACCGCCTACATACAGCCACAGGACGCAGGGTCGGCGTCGAGCCTGTTCAATATCCTGCGCAACCTGGGCGGCGCGATCGGGATTGCCCTGCTGGCCACCCTGCTGGATGCGCGAACCAAGACCTACTTCGACTACCTGCGCGAAGCCATTGTCCCGAGCAACCCGCAAGTGGCCGAGCGCCTGGCGAGCCTGGCCGAGAAGTTCGGCAGTGACAACGCAGCGCTGGGCAAACTCAGCGAAATCACCCACCAGCAGGCGCAGATCATGGCCTACAACGACGCCTTTCATTTTGTCGGGATTGCCCTGGGCATCAGTATGCTCGCGGTGTTGCTGACCAAGGCCTTGCCGGCGGGCGTGAAGGCGGGGGAAGCGCACTAGACAGGACTGCACTGCAGCCTGGCGCGAGCACGCTCCCTTGCCACGGGAGCCCTGCCCCACAACCAATCAAACGGCGAGCAGACGCTCACGCAGCTTGCCGATTTCATCGCGCATCTGCGCGGCGGCCTCGAACTCCAGGTCGCGGGCCAACTGGTACATCTTCTCTTCCAGCTGGCGGATGCGCTTGGTGATCTCGCTCGGCGAACGCAGTTCGTTTTCGTACTTGGCGTTTTCCTCGGCCGCCTTGGCCATGCCCTTGCGCTTCTTGCTGCGCGAACCTGGCACGGTGGCGCCTTCCATGATGTCGGCGACATCCTTGAACACGCCCTTGGGGGTAATGCCATTGGCCAGGTTGAAGGCGATCTGCTTTTCCCGGCGACGATCGGTTTCGCCAATCGCCCGCTCCATGGAACCGGTGATCCGGTCGGCATAGAGAATCGCCCGGCCATTAAGGTTGCGCGCGGCGCGGCCGATGGTCTGGATCAGCGAGCGCTCGGAGCGCAGAAAACCCTCCTTGTCCGCATCCAGAATCGCCACCAGCGATACCTCGGGCATGTCCAGGCCCTCACGCAGCAGGTTGATCCCCACCAGCACATCAAAGGTGCCCAGGCGCAGATCGCGGATGATCTCGACCCGCTCCACGGTGTCGATATCCGAGTGCAGGTAACGCACTCTGACGCCGTGGTCGGCCAGGTAGTCGGTCAAATCCTCGGACATACGCTTGGTCAGAGTGGTAACCAGCACGCGCTCCTCCAGGGCCACGCGTTTGGTGATCTCCGACAGCAGGTCGTCGACCTGGGTCAGGGCCGGGCGAATTTCAATCTGCGGGTCCACCAGACCGGTGGGCCGTACCAACTGCTCGATCACGCGGCCGGCATGTTCGGCCTCATAGTTGCCCGGGGTGGCCGAGACAAAGATGGTTTGCGGGCTGACGCTTTCCCACTCGTCAAAGCGCATTGGCCGGTTGTCCAGCGCCGACGGCAGACGGAAGCCGTACTCCACAAGGGTTTCCTTGCGCGAACGGTCGCCCTTATACATCGCGCCGACCTGGGGCACGCTGACGTGGGACTCATCGATGACCAGCAAGGCATCGGCCGGCAGGTAGTCATACAAGGTCGGCGGCGCTGCACCCGAGGGGCGGCCCGAGAGGTAGCGCGAATAGTTTTCGATGCCGTTGCAGTAACCCAGCTCGAGGATCATCTCCAGGTCGAAACGGGTGCGCTGCTCAAGACGCTGGGCTTCCACCAGCTTGTTGTTGGAGCGCAGGTACTCCAGGCGCTCCTGCAACTCGACCTTGATCCCCTCGATGGCGTCGAGCAGGGTTTCCCGCGGCGTCACGTAGTGGCTCTTGGGGTAGAAGGTGAAGCGCGGCAGTTTGCGAATGACCTCACCGGTCAGCGGGTCGAAGGCAGACAGGCTCTCGACCTCGTCATCGAACAGTTCGATGCGGATCGCTTCCAGGTCGGATTCCGCCGGGTAGATGTCGATCACATCGCCGCGCACACGAAAGGTCGCACGGGCGAAGTCCATGTCATTGCGGGTGTATTGCAGGTCGGCCAGGCGGCGCAGCAGGGCGCGCTGGTCGAGTTTGTCGCCGCGGTCCACGTGCAGGACCATTTTCAGGTAGGTTTCCGGACTCCCCAGGCCGTAGATACAGGACACGGTGGTGACGATGATCGCGTCCTTGCGCTCCAGCAGCGCCTTGGTCGCGGACAGGCGCATCTGCTCGATGTGGTCGTTGATCGAGGCGTCTTTCTCGATAAAGGTGTCGGACGACGGTACATAGGCTTCGGGCTGGTAGTAGTCGTAATAGGAAACGAAGTACTCCACCGCGTTATTCGGGAAGAACGCCTTGAACTCGCCATACAGCTGCGCGGCCAGGGTCTTGTTCGGTGCCAGCACCAGGGTTGGGCGGTTGATCTGGGCAATCACGTTGGCAATGCTGAAGGTCTTGCCCGAGCCGGTCACACCCAGCAGCGTCTGGTGCGCCAGCCCGGCCTCGATGCCCTCGACCATCAAGCGAATGGCTTCCGGCTGATCGCCGGCGGGCTCGAAGCGGGTGACTAGCTGGAAGTCGGACATAACATACCTCTGGATTCACTCCTGGGCCGGGGGGTGGCCAGGCAGGAATGAGAAAGACCGCGAACGACGACTGTCGCCGGGGAAACGGGGATTGTCCTAGATGTGGTGGCAAATACCACCGCTTTCAAGGCAAAGGTCATACACCCCTTAACGCCTTTGACGTTGCAATAAGACTAACGGTCGAAAAATAAACCGAAAAACTTGCGGCAAAAGCTCAATCGCCTGTCGCCGCCCGCAGTGATGGCCTCTATACTAGCTCCCCGTTTGTGCACCGCTCTAGTGCATTCGGCTGGAGCGCGACACGTCCCTCCACACTCCATTCAGAGCCGCCGTAAAAATGAGCCTGTTCTCCGCTGTCGAAATGGCACCACGCGATCCAATCCTGGGCCTCAACGAAGCATTCAACGCTGACACCCGTACCAACAAGGTCAACCTTGGGGTCGGTGTTTACTGCAACGAGGAGGGGCGAATTCCACTCCTGCGCGCCGTTGTCGAAGCCGAGACGATTCGCGTAGCCCAACACGCTTCCCGGGGCTACCTGCCGATCGACGGTATTGCTGCCTACGACCAAGCCGTGCAAAAACTGCTGTTCGGTAACGATTCGCCGCTGATCAGCGCTGGTCGAGTCATCACTACCCAGGCCGTTGGTGGCACGGGTGCCCTGAAAATCGGCGCTGACTTCCTCAAGCAGCTGCTGCCCAATGCCGTAGTCGCCATCAGCGACCCAAGCTGGGAAAACCACCGCGCGCTGTTCGAAACCGCCGGTTTCCCGGTGCAGAACTACCGCTACTACGACGCCGCCACCCACGACGTTAACCGTGCCGGCCTGCTGGAAGACCTCAACGCCCTGCCCGCCCAGTCCATCGTGGTGCTGCACGCCTGCTGCCATAACCCGACCGGCGTCGACCTGAGCCCGGCCGACTGGAAAGACGTGCTGGAAGTGGTCAAGGCGAAAAACCTGGTGCCGTTCCTCGACATGGCCTACCAGGGCTTTGGCGATGGCATCGACGAAGACGCCGCCGCCGTGCGCCTGTTCGCCGAATCGGGCCTGAACTTTTTTGTTTCCAGCTCGTTCTCCAAATCGTTCTCGCTGTATGGCGAACGTGTTGGCGCGCTGTCGATCGTCAGCGAGTCGAAGGAAGAAAGTGCCCGCGTACTGTCGCAAGTCAAACGCGTGATCCGCACCAACTACTCCAATCCGCCGACCCACGGCGCCAGCATCGTCGCCGCGGTCCTCAACAGCCCGGAACTGCGCGCCCAGTGGGAGCAGGAACTGGCAGAAATGCGCCTGCGCATTCGTGGCATGCGCATGCAAATGGTCGACATGCTGGCCAAGGCCGCGCCGCAGCGCGACTTCAGCTTCGTCGGTCGCCAGCGCGGCATGTTCTCCTACTCCGGCCTGACCGTTGAACAAGTGACGCGTCTGCGCAGCGAGTTCGGCATCTATGCCCTGGACACCGGCCGCATCTGCGTCGCCGCGCTGAACCAGAACAACATCGAAGCCGTGACCAAGGCCATCGTGCAGGTGATCTGAGTCCAACCCGGCAACACAAAAAAGGGGAAGCCAATCGGCTTCCCCTTTTTAGTCCACACTACGCTCACCTGTAGAAGCCGGCTTCTACCACGATCCGCCTCCTCTTCCCTGTCGAGAATGCCTATGAAAAACGATGACCTGCGGGCAGACCGCGACGAGCTTGACCATTTCATCCCACGCCAGCAAAAGCGTGAAAAAAGCCTGGTACTGCAAGTTGCCCTGGGGGTGTTTCTCGGCGGCCTGGCGCTGTGGCTGGTGCAATTGGCTGCGACCACACTGGCCGCCAAGTTCATGCTGGGCACCCTCACCTTCGGCGGCTGAGAAACTCAGCCAGCCAGCTCGGCGGCACGCTGGCTGGCAGCGTCGTCAAAGGCGACATACAAGGATTCGGCAACCTGGCTCTTGATCGCCTTGGCGCTTTCCAGGCCCAGGACAAAACCCTCGGCCTTGCCCCCGGCGCGATTCAGATCCTCGGCGGTGCCGGCCTGGGTAATGGCGTCCCACAACTTGCTGGCCTGTGGACCTACGCCCTTGGGCAGGCTGATCTGGTCGATGCTCATGCGAACACCTCCCACAGGGCGCAGAAAATGGCAGGTGCAACGGGTGAAACCATGAAGCGGGTCATAAAGCGTACCTTTGCGGCTTGAGGCCGGCAGCGCGTGAAACCACTTCCGGGGCGCCATGGTAGACCGCTACCGCCGTTCTGGTAACCGCCAACTGCCGATTGACCCTTAACCGCCGCGCGCGCGACGGTTGACCCCCCCAGCACCGACAAAATCGCTTCTCGCGCTTGACTTCTCTTTTCCAATCAGTAAGATACGGCGCATTCCGCGATAGCTCAGTTGGTAGAGCAAGTGACTGTTAATCACTGGGTCCCTGGTTCGAGTCCAGGTCGTGGAGCCATACAAGGTTGCGGAGAAGGCTTTCAAAAGCTCTGAAACCACCAAAAAACCCGCCTTCTGGCGGGTTTTTTCGTTTTGGCCTGGCGCTGGTTGCTCGCCGTTTTAAACAGCGTTGCGCTGAATGAGCCCAAACCGGTCACGGGCCATCGCAGACGAGGGAGGTTACCCCTCGCCCACGAAGCGGCTACCGGCTTAGAAGCTGTATTTGGTGCTCACCATCAAGTTGCGCGGCTCGCCGTATGAACCGCTGTAGAAGTTGCTATCCAGGGAACTGATGTACTTCTTGTCAAACAGGTTGTTGACCGTGGCAGTGGCCGACCACTGGGGCGTCAGTTGATAGCGGGTCATCAGGTTCACGGTAGCGTAGTCGCCCTGCTTGACCTGTGTCGGGGCAGGCAGGCGCCCGCTATCGATCGTCATGTGGATCCCGCTTTGCCAGTTCACACCCCCGCCTATGGTCAGGCGATCCAACTCGCCGGGCAGGCGGTAGGTGGTCCAGATTTTCAGCAGATCGGCAGGGATCGTGGTTTTGATCCGCTCGTGGTCATCGTCCTTGACCACGCTGTGGCTGTAACTGGCAGCCAGGTTCCAGTCCGGTAGCAGCTCGCCGCTGGCTTCCAGATCGACGCCCCGGGTCCTGGTCTTTTTCGCCACATAGGCCGTCAATGTATCGCTGCCAGCGACCATGCCATCGGCCACGGCATCATTCTCCAGATCAACTTCGAACAACGCGATGGATGTGTTCAGCCGACCGTCGTAGTAATCACTTTTGAGGCCGATCTCGTAGTTGTTGCCTTCCCGGGGATCCAGCATCTTTCCCGCGCTGGTGCGGTACGGCTGCGGCTTGAAGATGCTGGTGTAGCTGGCATAGACCGAGTGGTTGGGAGTCAGGTCGTAAACCACGCCGGCATAGGGCGTGACCTCACCGTTGACCCGCAATGTATCGTCGGTGTTATAGGCCACCATGTTGGCCACGTTGTAGTGCAGCGAGGCATCGTAGCGGTAGTTGCTTACCCGTGCCCCGAAGATCAGCGATAGCTCATCGGTGGGCTTGAGACGAGTCGCCAGGTAGGCGCCATTCTGCCATTGGTCGATGTTGTCGTCTTCGCGGTTGAAATTGTAGGCAGCGCGGGGCGCATAGTTGTCCCAGCTGTAGATATTCACCGGTTTGCCACTGACGCCGTTGTTGCTGGTGCCATTGGCCAGCAGGTTGCCAAAGCCGTTGCGGCGGTTTTCGTAGTCCTGGAAGTTGAAGCCAAACACCAACTCATGCTCGCGCCCCATGAACTGGAACGGGCCCGAGAACATGATATCCAGGCCTTTTTGTTCCTGGGTGTTGTCACCCTTGGTTGCGGTGTAGCTCAGGCCGCTGCCGGTCTGCGCGTTAACGAAACCGGTGGTGGTACCGACGATGATCGAGTCGTAATCCCGGGTGCCATACATGGCGTTGGCGGAGACTTTCAAGGTCCAGTCATACGCCAGCTTGTGCTCGATCGAGGCGAAGGTGTTCACCGATTCCTGGCGATTGCTGCTGTCGCGGCTGGCAGGGTTATCGCTGCGCGAGGTGTGCAGGCGATTGCCCTTGCTGTCGAGCAACGGCAACCCGGTGGTGGAGAACCCACGCGGGTCATTGTCGAGGTACTCGACACCCAGGGTCAGCAGCGTGCTGTCGCTCACATCAGCTTCCATCACTGCATAGAGGATGGTTTTTTCCTGCTGCAGATGATCGGTAAAACTGTTGCCCTGCTGATAGGCCGCCACTGCACGCCCGCGCAAAGCACCGTTCTCGGTGAGCGGGCCGGACACATCCACTTCGCTGCGATACAGGTTCCAGGAGCCCATGCCGGCACTGATGTACCCCTGAAACGTCGAGGTCGGTTTTTTGCGAATCAGATTGATTGTGCCGGAAGGATCACCAGCCCCGGACAGCAACCCTGAAGCCCCGCGCAGCACCTCGACCCGGTCATAGATCGCCATGTCGGACAGCGATTGCGGCAAGGCCTGGGTGAAGGCAAAGGACGTGGTGGGCATGCCGTCATATTGATAGTTATCAATGGCCAGACCCCGGGAGAAAACATACAGCCGGTCACTGCCCGGGCTTTGCACGTTGATTCCGGGCGTCTGTTCCAGCACCTGCCCGATACTGCGCAAGTTCTGGTCGTCGATGCGCTGGCGGGTCATAACGCTGACCGACTGCGGCGTTTCGCGCAGTGAAAGGTTCAGTTTGGTCGCGGTGCTGGTCACACCCGTGGTGTACGAGCCCGTCCCCTCAGTCGTGCCCTCCATTTCCTGGGCATCGATGCGGACGGCGCCAAGATCCAATGCTCCGTTAGGCTCCAGGCGGGAGACCAGATAGGTTCTTGCATCAATCTTCTGTGCCCGCAGACCGCTGCCTTCGAGCAATACGGCGAACCCCTGCTCGATGCTGTAGGCGCCATTCAACCCGGAAGTCTTGCGCCCGGCGGCCAAGCTGGCATCGAACGACACCACCACCCCGGCCTCTGCGGAGAAGCGGGTAATCGCCGCCCCCACCGGGCCTGCCGGGATCCTGAAGCTTCGCTGTTCGGTACTGGGCTGAGCCTGCCCGGCGTTGACGCCCATGGGCGTCAGGAGCATGCACTGCAAGGCCAGGCTTGCGCAGAGAATGGCCTTGGCCAGCGGCGATTTGCGAGCCCGATAGGGGCGATCATCAAGGTAGTTGATTTGCCGGGGGGACATGAAAGCTCCTGAAATGTTTGGCAGAGTTTTATAAGTTCAGGAGTAGGTCGAACAGACTCGGGCCTTTCTACAGAGACCCGAGTGATTTTTTTGCCGATCAGGTTTTCTTCAGCACACGGGTCCAGTAGCGGGTGCGCTGGAGCACCTGCACCGGAAGTGCACGAGCGATGGCGGCCAGGGCCAGCTCGGTGTTGTCCAGCGGGAACACACCCGACAGGACCAGGCTGCCTGCGTCGTCCGAGCAACCCAGGTAGCCCGGACGATAGCGGCTCAACTCGCCAAGCAGACGCTGCAAGGGCCAGTCGTCAACCCGCAACAAGCCCTCCACCCAACTGTCACTGCCCAGCGCCGCCGCTTGCAGTGGGCCGAAATCGTCGCGGCTGAAACTCATCGTCTGCCCGGCGTCGACCCTTTGAGTCCGACCGTTACCCAGGCGGACCTGCACCGCATGTTCCGACACGCTCAACGTGGTAGTGCCGGCATGCTGCCGCACGTCAAACCGGGTGCCCAACGCCTGCATATCGCCCTGGGCGCTACGCACGATAAAGGGCCGGGGGTCTTTGCCGGTCTGGACCTGGATTTCCCCGGCCCGCAGCTTGATCAAGCGCACTTGGGCGTCGAACTGGATATCCACAGCGGTCGAGGTGTTGAGGGTCAGCCGGGTGCCATCGGCCAATTGCAGGCTGCGCCGCTCGCCGATCGCGGTGCGCTGATCAGCCATCCACAGGGGTGCCTGCCGGTAGCCCGACCACCCCAGACCGCTGACACCACCGATCACGATGATTCCTTTGAGCAGTGAACGACGGTTCAGCTGCGCCAGCGCGACAGGCGCGTGATCAAGCACCTCGTACGCCATGGCACTCGGCAGTTTGCCCAATTGCAGTTGCAGTCGCTCAACTCGCTGCCAGGCCCAGTGGTTGGTCGGGGTTTCCATGCACCAGCGGCGCCAGGCGTCTTGCAGCGCCGTATCGTCTGGCGCCCCCGACCGGCGGGCTAACCATTGTGCTGCAGCGCGCAATGCCTGACGTTTTTCGTCGGCAGTCACAGCTCGGATTCCAGGGCGAACAACAGGCAATGCTCGGAAGCCTTGGCCACATACTGGGTAATTGAACTGACCGATACCCCCAGTTTGGCGGCGATTTCCTTGTAGCCCATGCCCTGCAATTGCGAGAGGAGAAACGCCTGTTTCACCTTGCGCCCCAAGCCGTCGAGCATGGCATCTACCGCATGCAGCGCTTCGACCATCAGCAGCTTGTCTTCAGGTGACAACGCATAGGCCTCCGGCTGCTGGGCCAGCGCTTGCAGATAAGCCTGCTCCAGCGCTCTACGGCGGAAACTGTCGACCATCACTCGCCGTGCGATAGTCGCCAGGTAGTAGCGAGGCTTTTGCAGCAGAGGAGTGGCCGGGCCTTTGCGTTCACTGAGCAGCAACCGCACAAAGGTGTCCTGGGCCATGTCTGCCGCCTGATGAGAACATCCCAGGCGCATCCGCAACCAGCGCACCAACCAACCATGGTGGTCACAGTACAGGCTGGTGATGGACTGAGGAGCTTCGGGTGGAGAGGCACCGGAGGACATGGTAATGATACGCAGTTGAGAACCAATCTCAATTTAACCGAAAAGGCATTCTGATGGCAATTACACGTAGACCAGCGTGCTCTCGATACCCGCAATTGCTTTGCCCTCCGGGCCTGGCGTAGGCTGTGCGACTCTTTTAATCCGACCCGACCAATCCGATGTATGTCCCTGCCCTATCCGCTTGCGCTTTTACCTCAATGAGCCCAACGGACATCCTCGCCGTCACCCGACACGACTGCGCGATCAATCGCCGGCGCCGCAGCGTGCTGTTCGCCTTCACCTTCTCGCCGCACCACGCCACCCACGGTTGCGACTGAACCCCGCGCGACTTTGATACCCCGGCAGCCCTGATGCCACGGATCAAAGCTGTTGACGCCTTTCACCGCAGAACCCGAAACCGCTAGCGCCCCCGCGCTTCGGAACCTCGTGCTGCGTCCAGAAAAGCGCCTTGCCCGGCAGTCATGTACAGGCCCGGCCCTTGCGGCCAGACCATGGAACAACCTCGATGCCTGATAACCCAGGCACAGGCACTTTTTATGAACAGCAAACTATTAGCAGCACTTATTCTCGGCATCTCGATCGTCGGCCTCAGCATCGGCTCGACAGTACCGGTGATTGCGCTACGCCTGTACCAGGCCGGCGCCTCCAATGCACAGATCGGCATCATGTCGGCACTGCCCGCCGCCGGGATGATGCTCTCGGCCTTCCTGGTGGACTGGCTGTGCCTGAAACTCAGTCGGCGGCAGATCTACCTGCTGTGCTTCAGCCTGTGTGCCTTGAGCATCGCCCTGCTGGAGATTCCCGGCGTCGGCCTCTATGGCCTGGGCATGGCGCGCATTGTCATGGGCCTCGGCGCCGGCCTGATCATCATCCTCGGGGAAACCTGGGTCAATGAAATGGCCGAAGAGGCCACCCGCGGGCGCATCATCGCGGTCTACACCACCTGCTTCACAGTGTTCCAATTGATCGGTCCGGGCCTGGTCGCCCTGCTGGGTACCGACGGCCCCCAGGTGCTGGCCATCGTTCTCGCCGGCTACGTACTGGCCATCGCGGTGATCTGGCTGACCCTGCCCCATCAGCACATCCTGGCCGATCACACCCAGAGCAAGACCTTTTCGGTGCTCGGCTTCATCCGTGTGGCGCCGGCCCTGTGCGTGGGCATCCTGTTCTTCGCGTTCTTCGATACGGTGATTCTCTCGCTGTTCCCGGTCTATGCCGCAGGCCACGGCTACAGCATCAAGCTCGCAGCCTTGATGGTCAGCATCATTCTGCTCGGCGACGCAGTGTTTCAGTTTCCCCTGGGCTGGCTATCGGACAAGACCGGCCGCGCCGCCATCTACCTCGGCTGCGGGTTGGTGTCACTGCTGATCGGCTTGGGCCTGCCGCTGCTGATCGGCTATCCGGCACTGCTCTGGCCCAGCCTGGTGGTACTCGGGGCCGCGGCCGGCGGGGTGTATACCCTGGCAATCATCCTGATCGGGCAAAAATTCAGCGGCCCGGACCTGGTCACGGCCAATGCCAGTGCCGGCCTGCTATGGGGCATCGGCAGCCTGCTCGGGCCGCTGCTCAGCGGCGCCGCCATGAGCGGCGGCTCCCATGGTTTGCCATTGACCCTCGCGGCCACCGCAGCGGTGGTGGTGCTGTTTGCCTGCTCGCTGCTCAGGCAACACCAGGCGCAACAGATCACGGAGTAATACGCGCCAGCCAAAGGGCATGTAGCCGGGGTGGGCAGCCTCGGCTTTTGTCACTACTATCGCGCCACCCGCCCCCTCGCCCTGGACCCACACCGATGGACCGATCCCTGCGCCTGCTGCCGTCCTGCCTGCTGCTCAGCCTGCTGCCCCTGGCTGTCGCCCAGGCCGAAACCATTGATTGCGACACCCTGGGCGACAACGCGTCCCTGGAGGCTGGCAGCTATCGTCCGCCCCTGGAGGCCACCGTCATCGACCAGGGCCGACTGTATTTCCACAGTGCTCCCAGCCCGGCCTGCATCAACAAGAAGCTGTTTGTCATCCCGGGTGACAGCCTGACGGTATATGCCTCCAGCCAAAGCGGCTGGGCGCAGGTGATGTACATCGCCAAGGACGGTCAGGACTACAGCGGCTGGGTCGAAGAAAAACGCCTGAAACTGGGCGACCACTACGGTGGCAACGATGCCGACGACGCCGAACCCGCGCCCGAGCAGCAAGCGCCTGCAACCCCATGAACAAAAAAACCGACGCCCTTGGGGGCGCCGGTTTGCTCAGGCTTCACTGCTGTCGGACGCACCTAGACCTTGCTGGTCTCGGCTGCGCTTCTGGCATGGCCGACCGCCGGCCCTTCCCCCCCATGTGCGCCCGCCTTGCCAACCGGCTCGACCACCACCGGCACTTCATTGCCTTCGGCATCGTGCAACTTGCCATCGCTGAAGTAATCGCCCTCGCGCAGCGCCGCCAGATCCTGGAAGCGCAGGGTGCGTTCGGTGCCCGCGGCAAATACTGACTGCTGATCCGAGTTGCCGGTGGTGAAATGGTTGAAGGTCAGGTTGAGGATAATCGCCATGATCGCCGACGAACTGATGCCGGAATGGAAGATAGTCGCGAACCAGCTGGGGAAATGATCGTAGAAGTTGGGTGCCGCGATCGGAATCATGCCGAAGCCAATGGAGGTGGCAACGATGATCAGGTTCACGTTGTTGCGATAGTCGACCTTGGACAAGGTGCGAATGCCGCTGGCCGCCACGGTGCCGAATAATACGATACCGGCGCCGCCGAGTACCGAGGTCGGTACGGCAGCGATCACCCGCCCCATGAATGGCAGCAGGCCGAGGATCACCAGGAACACCCCGCCGGTGGCCACCACGAAGCGGCTCTTGACCCCGGTGACCGCCACCAGCCCGACGTTCTGCGCAAAGGCGCTCTGGGTAAAGGAACCGAAGATCGGTGCCAGCACGCTCGACAGCATGTCGGCCCGCAAGCCGTTGCCCAGGCGCTTGGAATCGACCTTGGTGTTGATGATTTCACCGACCGCGAGAATATCGGCCGAGGTCTCCACCAGTGTCACCATCACCACGATGCACATCGACAGAATCGCCGCCAGATGGAAGGTGGGCATGCCGAAGTGGAAGGGGGTCGGCAAGCCGAACATCGGCCCCTGGGTCACGCCGGAAAAGTCCGCCATGCCGACCATGACCGCGATCAACGTGCCAAACACCATCGCCAGCAGGATCGACAGGCGAGAAATGGTCGCACTGCCGATTTTGCTCAACAGCAGCACCAGCACCAGGGTGATTGCCGCCAGGCCGATATTGGACATGCTGCCGAAATCCGCCGCCCGGCTGTTGCCGCCCATGGCCCAGCGCGCGGCCACCGGCATCAGCGTCAGGCCGATGGTGGTGATGACAATGCCGGTCACCAACGGTGGGAAAAACTTGGTGATACGCGAGAACACCGGAGTAATCAGCAGCCCGATCAACGAAGCGGCGATCACCGCCCCCAACACCGACTGAAAACCACCTTCGCCGCCACTGCTGACAATCGCCACCATGGTCGAGACGCCGGCGAAGGACACCCCCTGAACCAGCGGCAAACGGCAGCCAAAGAATGGAATGCCCAGGGTTTGCAGCAAGGTTGCCAGCCCCCCTGCGAACAACGACGCAGCGATCAGCAGACCGATTTCCGCCGCAGACAGCCCGGCCGCCTGGCCGACAATCAGCGGTACCGCAACGATGCCACCGTACATGGTCAGCACGTGTTGCAGGCCGTAGGCCATGTTGGCGCCCAGACCCAGGTTTTCATCTTCCGGGCGCTGCTGTGAATCGAGGGGGGTAGTCATGGTTTGGGGTTCCCTGTTTTTGTTATGGGCACACTGTATTCAACATCCAAGACAACTGTCCATACAATTGTATACAGTTTGTCGGACAATACAGGACGGATTTTGTGCCATAACACCCCACTGATGCTTCGCAACTCCCGTCCAAGTGGCTCCGGACGAGCAACGATCCGGGCCCAGGATATAAATCACTGGCTGCTGAGCCCTGCTAGAATGCCGCCTCGCCCTCTTCGCCTCGACTCATGCAAACGATCGAACGATTCGCCCTGCAGCCCCACCATGGCTCGCCGCAGACCGACCCCGCCGATGCGCTCCTGATCGTCGACGGGCAAGTGTCCGCGCTGCGTATTCCGGGCCGGCTACTGCGGCGTCAGTACCAGACCGCACTGGGCTATGTGCTGATTACCGAGCTCGACTACTGGGTCGAAGAAGCTGTCCTTGTGGTGCTGGTCAGCCTCGACTTGCAACGGGTATTGGCCCACCGCACGCTGACACGCTGGTACAGCTCGTATTACCTGGAAGAGGTGGCGTGGCAGGATGATCGGCACTTTTACCTGACCATCGAAGGACTTGAGCACTACCGCTTTTATTTCACCCTGCGCCTCCGGCACTGGCCCCTGGTCAGCCCGCGATTGGGCATGCGCTGCCGGCGCCTGGACCGTAAAAGCGGGAAATGGACATTCGACCCCTGGTAAGGGCCCCGGCCCAGGAAACCCCACATTGAACCGACGTACATGGACCCGCTGGCTGCCGGTGGCGCTCCTGCTGCTGATCAGTAGCGCCCACGCAGAACTGAGCTGCGATGACTTTCTGGCGAATGCTGGCGGCAAGCCTGCCTACCTGGAGTTTCTCGAGTGTCATCAGGAGCCCGAGCTCCAGGGCGCCCCGTTCCGGGCCACCTACCGCCTGCCGGGGCGCGAGGTGTACAACGCTGAGCGCTATGCCGCCGAACGCTTCGCCATGAAGCCGCTGCGCCGCTCCTGCTGCATCTGGGATGCGCCCCCGGGCTTCTTCCGCGATCCGCATACCGGAATCGGTTACTCGGTCTTCATGGGCTCAGGAGAAACCCCGGTCAACCGTCGTGAAGCACTGCAGGACATCGACTTTATCTACCTGCGCGTCGACGCCTACGCTGAAGACCCTTAGGGCCGAGAGCGACTGGAGGCGTCCGCCAGCGCAGTGTCAGTCACACCGCCGCGGGTTCGCTGATCAGTTGCGCAACCACCTCGCGCAACGCCGGGTGCTGCGGCAAGCGGATCCGAAACTCGCGCTGCAGCAAGTCGAGCAGTTCATCCGCATCGCTGATCTGTCGCCGCTCGCTGGGCTGGCCCATGCGGTGCAGGGCATAACTGCCGTTGTTGAGCGTCCGGCGCCAGCCGTCACCGGTCAGCGCGGCTTTCAATTGCCCGAGAAATGGCGAGCGGCTGTGGGTCGAGACGTACCAGTTGCCCATCTCGTAGTCGGCGTCGCCCTGCACCTGCAGATCGAACACATACATGGGTCGCCACTCGCCCATGACCTTGGCGCGCAAGGCATAACCGCTATCGCGCCGGACGATGCAGTACGGCTCGTGGGGCGTGGCCTGCTCCGCATCGGTGTCCAGGCGCAGCGGAGCAGTTGGCACCATGCCGCCAAAACCGACATCCACCGAATACTGCACGTCGTCGAGGGTCACCAGCGCCAGGCGATGGGTGCGCGAAGTCAGGGCATCTTCCGGCCCGCCCAGCACCACGCGCCCGGTAATGCCCCGGGCCTGGAACCCGAGATGCTGCAGCAGTGCCAGGTACATCTGATTGAGCTCGTAGCAATAGCCGCCACGGCCGTCATGCAGGATTTTTTTCTCGACCGTCGGCAAATCGATGGGCACCGGCAGCCGCAGCAGGGTCGACAGGCTTTCGAAGGCAAAGGTGCTGGTGTGGCGCAGTTGCAGCCGGCGCAAGGTGTCCAGGGTCGGCGCGGGTGCGGCATCGAAGCCGAGCTGGTGCAGGTAGAGGTCGAAGTCCATCACAGCGGGTTGGCTCATAGTGCGGTCCTTGTCCACAAGGTATTACGAAGGTATGGCGGGCCAGTCTTGGGAATCGCGGGCTATGTATAAGTCATAACGGGCACGGCTCGACAATTGATTTAGCCAATCAGTTTTATGGCATTGGCCCTGGATTGGATCTTGCCAAGGCCACCGCGCTTGCCTGTAATACCGTCTGCCCGCCCCCGAATTAGAAGGCCCCGCATGCAAACCCTGGAAGGCCCGCGAATCATCCTGCGCCCGCTGCTGCCCAGCGACGCCGAGGCCCTGGTCGACGCCGCGCAAGATGGCGAGCTGTGGAACCTGCCATTCACCGTGGTGCCTTCGCGGGATACGGTCCACTCCTACATCGCACAGGCCTTGAGCGGGCGGGATGCCGGAACGGTACTGCCCTACGTCACGGTGCTGAAAACCACCGGTCAGGTGATCGGCTGCACGCGTTTCTGGAAGGTCGACCGTCAGCACCGCAAGCTGGAAATCGGCAGTACCTGGATCGCCAGCCGCTGGCAGCGAACCTTCGTCAACACCGAGGCCAAGTACCTGATGCTGCGCTACGCCTTCGAATCCCTGGACTGCGTACGGGTGCAATTCACCACTGACGAAATCAACCAGAAATCGCGCCAGGCCATCCTGCGCCTCGGGGCCCAACAGGAAGGCATCGTGCGCCATGAGCGGATCATGCCCGACGGCCGCAAGCGCAACTCGGTGCGTTTCAGCATCATTGACGATGAATGGCCCGCAGTACGCCGACAACTGGAAAGCAGACTCGCGCAGCAGGTGGAGGGACAGGGCTAGCGGTCAGAACGCAGCAGTGGCGCGGCCGCCTCTTCCATGGACAGCACCTCCACCCGGTTGCGCCCTCCCTTCTTGGCCTGATACAGCGCTGCGTCCGCGCGCTGGATAAAGGCCTCGATACTGTCCGCCCCTCGAGGCACAAAGGCGTAGCAGCCCAGGCTCACCGTCAGGCGACCCGTGGGAGAACCACCGTGCTCGATATTTTGCTCCATGACCCGGAGGCGAATCTGCTCGGCGATGGTCAGGGCGCCCTGGATATCAGTGTCCGGCAACAGCACCGCGAATTCTTCGCCACCGTAGCGCACCGCCAGGTCGGCCTTGCGCTGGCAGCAGTTTTTCAAGACCTGCGCCACTTCGGTCAGGCAATGGTCTCCCGCGACGTGGCCGTAGGTGTCGTTGTAGCTTTTGAAGTAATCGATATCGAGCATGATCAGGCTCAGCGGGCTTGACTGGCGCGCTCCGCGCCCGAACTCGATTTCCAGGGCCCGCTCGAACAGCCGCCGGTTGGCCAGCCCGGTCAGGCTGTCATGGGTGGCAATCACCTCCAGCGCCTCCTGAGCCTTGCGCAGGTCAGCCTCGATACGCTGGCCGTCACGCACCTGATGCACAAACACCCAGCCGAACAAGCCGATACCGAGCACCACCAGGGCCACAATCACGCTGGACTGATAAGCCGTGGCGTACCACCCCTTGAGGATCGCATCCCTTGACGTTGCGGCGGCCACCACCAGCGGGTAGGCCTCCAGCTGCCGATAGCCATACAACCTGACCACGCCATCCACTACCGAGGTGATCATCGCGTTGCCGTAGAGCGAGTTGGGCAAATACTTCTGGAAAATTTCGCCACGGCTCAGCGAAGCACCGATCTGCCGCTCTTCAAAAGGCCGACGCGTCAACAAGGTGCCATCGGACAAGGCCAGGAACATCGTGCCGTCGTCATCGATATTGAAACTTTTGAAGAACTGATCGAAGTAAGCCAACTTGATCCCGGCCATCAGCACGCCCTGGAAGTTGCCCTGCTTATCGTTGATCCGGCGCGACAGGGGAATGATCCACTCGCCGTTTTCCCGACTGCGAATCGCCGGGCCGATATGCACCAGCAACGAGGCATTCTGCTGGTGGAAGCGGAAATAATCACGGTCCGCCACCCCTTCCCCACGCGGCAGATCATCGAAGGATGTCACCACCCACTGCCCATGCTTGTCGAACATGAACAGCCCGCTCAGTTGTTGCAGCGCCTGCACTCGCCGGGAAAAGGTACTGTGCAATCGTGCGGCCGCCGCCCCTTCATAACCATCAGCCTGGACCCACTCGGCCAGGCTGGTCAGCACCAACTCGGCCTCCATAAAGGTGTCTTCCGCCTGCTGCGCCATGGCGCGCGTCAGGTTGATCGACACCACCTCCGCCATCGCCAGATCATGGCGCCGCGACTGTTCCAACTGCAGGTACAACAGACCACACAGGCACAGGCAAACCGTCGCGATAAATGCCACCGCAGCCTTGAGCAGAGGGAGGCGTTTCAGCGAGCCATCGGAGGTGGAGTGCGGGTCATGAATGGGGATAGGCAAAAGCATCATCCTGAAGGGGAAGGCATGAGCCAGCGCCCAAATCCCTTGATGTCGGTGAGCTTAGCGTAAGGGCCGATAGCGGGCAAATGAACCCCGGCGGTCAACAGTCGGCTTGGCGGACTGGCCAGCGCAGGCCAAGGTGCAGTAACTTGAGGCGCTACCCCACACTCACCACACGATAGGAAATCGGAATGAGTAAGGCTGATGAGCTCGCTGCCAAGCTAAAGCAAAAACAACAAGGCCGCGCCGACAAGGAGGCCAGCGCAGACAAAACCATCGAACTCTGGCCCGTCCAGGTCAACGAGTTGTACCAGCAGATCGAAACCTGGCTGACGCCCGTGTCCGAGGCCGGCCTGGGCATCCGCCGCAACGCCACCCGGGTCTTCGAGAGCACGCCTTCCGGCGCCACCTTCAACTACGCCATCGATCAACTGGTGCTCGAAGGCAACCACACCAGCATCACCTTCGACCCCATCGCACGCTTCATCCCGGGCGCCACCGGACGCATCGACATCCATGCCAAAGGCCAGGAAAAATACCTGCTGCGCACCGCCAGCGATCATGGCGAAGGGCATTGGATGATTCACACGGCTCCGCAATCGGGGCGACCGCAGCAGGAGCCTGTGGAGTTCAATGAAGACAACCTGCTGACGGTGGTGGAGGAAGGGTTGGGGCTTTGACGAAGTGACCGATATAGCGTGATTGGCGGACCCGACCAAGGTCCGCCAGTCCCCAATCAATTACTGATAAACTTCGCGCCGCCCTGCTTACGCCCATCAGGCCCGCGCGCACCTGCGCACCAGCCGAACCACAGCGACACTATTCCATGCCTTTGAACAACCCAGCCCCTTCCCGGCCAGAGCCGTCCCGCCGCTTTTCTGTGGCGCCGATGATGGATTGGACCGACCGCCACTGCCGCTACTTCCTGCGCATCCTGTCCAAACATGCCCTGCTCTACACCGAGATGGTCACCACCGGTGCGCTGCTCAATGGCGATCACGAGCGGTTTCTGCGGCATAACCCGTCCGAGCATCCCCTGGCCTTGCAGCTGGGTGGCAGTACACCGGCGGATTTGGCGGCTTGCGCGCGGATGGCGCAGGAGCATGGTTACGACGAGGTGAATTTGAATGTGGGCTGCCCCAGTGATCGGGTGCAGAACAATATGATCGGTGCGTGCCTGATGGCGCATCCGGGACTGGTGGCTGACTGCGTGAAGGCAATGCGCGATGCGGTGACGATTCCGGTGACGGTGAAGCACCGCATCGGAATCAATGGTCGTGACAGTTATGAAGAGCTGTGTGATTTCGTTGGCCAGGTGCGGGATGCGGGTTGCACCAGTTTTACCGTGCATGCCCGGATTGCGATTCTGGAGGGGCTTTCGCCCAAAGAGAATCGCGATATTCCGCCGCTGCGCTATGACGTTGCCGCGCGGTTGAAGGAGGATTTCCCGGAGCTGGAGATTATCCTCAACGGCGGAATCAAGACCCTGGAGGCCTGTCACGAGCATTTGCAGACCTTCGATGGGGTGATGCTGGGGCGTGAGGCCTATCACAACCCCTACCTGCTGGCCGAAGTGGACCAGCAGTTGTTTGACAGCACAGAGCCGGTGATTTCCCGCGCCGAGGCGCTGGCACAACTGCGCCCCTACATAGCCGAACACCTGGCTGCGGGCGGCGCGATGCACCATATCACCCGGCATGTGCTGGGCTTGGGTACCGGGTTTCCGGGGGCGCGTAAATTCCGCCAGTTGTTGTCGGTGGATATCCACAAGGCCAAAGACCCTTTGGCGTTGCTGGATCAGGCAGGGTTGTTGCTGGAAGGGCGTTGAGCCAGACGCTAATACCGCCAGGCCAGGCGCCTGGTGCTTTTTCCGTTCGGCGTAAAGCCTGGGCGAGCATTCGCCAGCTTCGCCAGCTTCGCCACTTGGCAGTATACTTTCGCCAGATGGCAAAACGAGGTGATTCCATGGCCGCTCAAAGCGAAACCCATCACTACCAGTCCCAAGACCCGACCAAGCCCCTGCAACTGCTGTTCGGCAACCGGCCTCCTCGCGCCCATGACGCCTTTGAGGTGCATGAGCTGATTGAAAAAGGCTTTCCGTCGGACGCGGTGATCAACTTTGTGCAGTCGGTCACGCGCTTCAAGGACAAGCAGGTGTTCGGCAAAATCATCGGCCTGTCGGAGCGAACCGTGCAGCGGCGGATCAAGAATCCAGAGCCTCTCACTTCGGAACAAAGCAGCAGTGCCTGGCGCCTGGCCAAGGTATTGAGCAAGGCCGAGGGTGTGCTGGGCGACCTTCAGGAGGCGGCGAACTGGATGGTCACACCCGCACTTGGCCTGGAAAACCGTGCGCCCATCGATTTGCTGACCACCCAAGTCGGCTTCGAGCTGGTCGATGATTTCCTGACCCGCATGGACTACGGGGTTTATTCTTGAGTCCTGCCCCACTCGCGCCGAGCGAACTGTACTTCTGGCGACTCGACCGCTCGGAACACGCCGCCACCTGGTTCAGCGGTATCGGTGCGGAGCTGGGCGGCGGTCGCTGGAACTCCAAAGGGGTCAAAGCGGTGTATGGCTCTGCCGATCCTTCCACCGCCATCCTCGAAGTGGCCGTGCATAAAGGCTTTCGCGCCCTTGATTGTGTCCCCCATGTGCTGACCGCAGCGCGTATCCTCGATACTTCCCGAGTCCCACGGATTGTGCCAAGCCAGATTGCCAACCCCAATTGGCTGATACCCGGAACTCCCAGCTTGGGACAACAGAAATTTGGTGACGAACTGCTGGAGCGCCATCCGTTTATCCTGATTCCTTCGACGGTGTCCCGACACAGCTGGAACATCGTCATGAACCCGCAACTGGCCCAGGGACTGTACGAAGTGGTCCAGCAAGAACGCTTTGCCCTGGATACCCGCCTCAATCCACCGCCCCACTGACCATTTGCGCCCGAGCAGAACGGCCGCCGTCACTCCACGCGACCGCCTTCGATCAATTACCCGGAACCTGTCGGCTATTTTGGCATCGTAGTTAGCGCATAGTGCCTGCGCACTCAAACGCCTGTTCTCAGGGAGTTGCCCCTGCAGCCGACGATACGCCTATGCGCCCTTGAGCCGCTGTCAGCGCTCGGGTAATGTCACCAGACCCACAGGACAGAGCACGCCCATGACTTCCAAGCTGGAACAACTCAAACAGATCACTACCGTCGTTGCCGATACCGGCGACTTCGAAGCCATTGCCCGGGTCAAGCCGGTGGATGCCACCACCAACCCTTCGCTGCTGCTCAAGGCTGCGGCCATCCCAAGTTATGCCGAACTGCTCAACGCCTGCGTCAGCGACTGCAAGGGCGATGTGGGCTTGGCCAGCGACCGCTTTGCCGTTGCCGTCGGCCAGGAAATCCTGAAAGTGATTCCGGGGCGCATTTCTACCGAAGTGGACGCACGCCTGTCGTTCGACACTGATGCCATGCTGGAACGCGCCCATCGCCTGATCGGGCTGTATGAAAAAGCCGGGATTGGCCGCGATCGGGTGCTGATCAAGATCGCCTCCACCTGGGAAGGTATCCGCGCCGCCGAGAAGCTGGAGCGCGAAGGTATCCAGACCAACTTGACCCTGCTGTTCTCCTTCGCCCAGGCCGTCGCCTGCGCCGAAGCCGGGGTGTTCCTGATTTCCCCCTTCGTAGGCCGCATCTACGACTGGTACAAGAAAGCCAACGGCACCGACTACAGCGGTTCCGACGATCCGGGTGTGCAGTCGGTAACCCGTATCTACAACTACTACAAAGCCAACGACTACAAGACCGTGGTCATGGGCGCCAGCTTCCGCAACCTGAACCAGATTGAGCAACTGGCCGGCTGTGATCGCCTGACCATCAGCCCGGACCTGATCGAGAAACTGGCTGCCGACAACGGCAAGCTGGAACGCAAGCTGGCCCCGGGCGCAGCAGGCGAAGCCCGCCAGAGCTTGACTGAGTCGCAGTTCCGCTGGGCCTCGAACGAGGATGCCATGGCCACAGAGAAACTCGCCGAAGGCATTCGCCAATTCGCCCGCGACCAGGAGAAACTGGAAGCCCTGCTGGCCGCCAAGCTGTGAACTGATCCACGCCCAAGCAAAAAAGGGCGAACCCGTGAGGGTTCGCCCTTTTTTATGCGCCTGGCGCCTTAATCGATCAGTGACGCTCCAACGCATTCACCAGGTCGTGAAAGGCTTCGCGGTTGGAGTCGTTGAGCCCCATGAGGATCTTGTGCGCTTCCAGCACCTTGATCCGCACCACTTCTTCCGACTGATCCTGAGACGGCAGATCAGTCAGGCATTCCGGGCAGGGAATCGGACGATCAACGATGTTGAACACCTGATCGAAGCCCATCGACTGCAACAGACGTGTGATGTCTTCGTGGGTGGTGACGACCGTCGGCAACAGACCGACCTTCTGCCGCGACAGGATCGACA
Source organism: Pseudomonas sp. MF4836 (assembly GCF_002018875.1). GTDB lineage: Bacteria > Pseudomonadota > Gammaproteobacteria > Pseudomonadales > Pseudomonadaceae > Aquipseudomonas. The sequence continues at coordinate 433,462 of NZ_MVOL01000006.1, read as the reverse complement.
ATTTGGCCAGCAGGCCAAGGGTGGTGCTGTCGATGCTGCGGGTTTCGGTCAGATCGATCACGATGGCCGAGAAGTTCAGCGCCGTGAAAATCCGCTCAATAGTCGCATCCAACGCCGAACACAGGGTCAGGCGTACTTCACCGACGAACTTCAGGACAAAGGTGCCGTCCTGCTCGGCGAACTGGATTCTACCGGTACTCATTAAAGATTCCTGCTCAACACCAACAGGGCGATATCATCCGGCATCTCCCCTAGCGTGGCCAATCCAAAAACCTGCCGCAGACCATCCAGGCTGCCGCCTGCCGTTCTTACCCGTTCAGGCAAGGCGGCTTCTTTCTCTTTGAGTGTGGGTTCTGGCAAAAGGTCCAGAATGCCATCAGACATCAGCGTCAGGCTGAAGGTCGGCGGCAATTCCAGGATGTGGTCTTCATAGGTGGCTTCAGTGAACAAGCCCACCGGCAGACCGCGCCCTTCCAGGTAACGCACACTGCTTGGCGTGTACAACACAGGCAATGGCAGGTGTCCGCCAATGCTATAGGTCAACAAACCGGTCTCCTCGTCGATGACTCCACCGACCATAGTGACGTGTTTACCCAGCTTACAGCTGATAAGGCCACGGTTGATATGGCCAAGGACTTCCGAAGGCTTGAATTCTGGCAATGTGCCATTGCGCTTGGACTCAAACAACAAGCGCGTGGTCATGAACTTCAACAGGACAGTAACGAATGCTGACGAGGCGCCATGACCGGAAACGTCCGCCAGGTAGAAAGCAACCCGGCGCTCGTCGACCCTGAAGTAGTCGACAAAATCCCCCGACAGGTACAACGACGGGATGATCTGATGGGCGAAGTTGAACTCATCAATCGACCAGGGGCTGACCGGCAGCATATTCATCTGCACCTGGCGCCCGGCATTCTGATCTTCCTGCAACAGATTCAGGCTGGCTTCAAGCTCGCGGTTGGCGGCTTCAAGCTTCTCGCGGTAACGCTGGTTTTCAAGCAGCAACCGCGCACGATCCAGGGCCCGACGCACCGAGTGCTCGAGCACCGCCAGATCTTCCAACGGTTTGATCAGGTAATCCGCCGCACCAAGACGCAATGCTTCGACCGCGTCATTCATCACGCCCGCACCCGATACCACGATCACCGGCGTTTGCGGTGCGATGTCGGTTACCTGACGGATAAGTTCGAGGCCGCCCATCTGCGGCATGCGCAGATCGCAGATCACCAAGTCGGGCTTCTCTTGCTCGAATACCTGAAGACCCTGCTGGCCGTTGCCGGCCTGAAGGACGCTGAAGCCACTGTCTTCCAAATAGGCCGCGAGGCTCGCGCGCACTACTTCGTCGTCATCGATTATCAGCAGCGTGGCACTGGTTTTTTGCATGTGGGCAAACGGCGCCAGAATTAGGTTGGCGTAGGCGGCGAGGCTGAGACCCGGCGCACACTACTGGATTCGCTTTCTAGCCACTCTGGAGTTGGAGCCAAGGCTCGGAGCCCTGCACGCTCGTCCAACAGAGGTGCCCTTCTAAGGCGCAGACGGTACTCCCATCCGCGGGGCGTTTCAAGCTCACGCCGATGGTCGCCTGGCGTCTTTACACCGCAAATCACCGGGAGTTATAAGAACAGGCAAAACCGCAACGTAATCGCAGGACGGAACCCATGAGCCAAAACGAACGGGACTACAGTGAAAAGCGCGATTACATTCGCATGCGCGTGGATGCAGAGGTCACGCTGATTCATCAGGGGCAAGTGATTCCAGCCGTCTGTATCGACCTTTCCAGCAGCGGGATGCAGGTTCAGGCGACACGCTCGTTCAAGGTCGGTGATCGGCTCAGCGTGCGTATCGACTCCGAGCATACGGCGCTCAGAGGGCTGGAAGCAGAGACCGAAGTGGTCTGGGTCACCGAGCTTCAGGACCACACTCAGAAACTTGGCCTTACAATCCTTAAGATGAACTGAACCCTCGCCCACGAAAAAGGCGGCCCAATGGCCGCCTTTTTTCAGTTAACGCCAAAGATTAGAAGTCGTCTTCAACCTGGCCATCCTTGACCTTGAATTCGCGGTTCTGCAGGTAGGCATTGCGAATAAAGGTGTACTTGTCGCCGTTGATCAGCTTCTCGGCCGACAGCAGGCTGGCGCGCGTATCGATGATATCCAGGCCGATCGCCATATTGCGCGCCGGGATGTCATTCATGTAGCGGTAGGGTTCGGTGTAGCTGTCCACATACTTGGCCGGCGCGTCACGCACAGTGCTGGGCCCGAAGAACGGCAGCATCACGTATGGGCCGCTAGGCATGCCCCAGTAACCAAGGGTCTGGCCGAAGTCTTCGTCGTTGCGCTGCAGGCCCATCTTGGTGCCGACATCGAAAAACCCGGCCAGACCCAAGGTGGTGTTCATCAGCAGGCGTGCGGTGTCGACGCCGGCCGCGCGCGGCTTGACCTGAAGGAGGTCGTTGGCCAGATTGCCGACGTCACCGATATTGCGGAAGAAGTTGTGAATACCATCTTCCAGAAACTGCGGGGTAATCGCCTGGTAGCCTTGAGCCAGTGGCTTGAGGGCATAGGTGTCGAGTTTATCGTTGAAGGTGAAGATCGGGCGGTTGATGCTTTCCCATGGATCATCTTCAGCGGCCTGGGCCGCAAACGGCACCAACATCACACCGGCACACACGCATAGCTGAACTAGATGACTGCTCCAGCGCATAGCAGAAACTCCTTGGATTGTTCTGTCGCGGGGGCTATGCCCTGGCGTTAAGCGGCTCAGTATAAAACGGATGGCGACGTTTAGGCAGCATTGCGCACGCCAAGTTGATGCCTCAAGCACGACTTGCCATTCACCGGGCTGTCACCCAACCGTCATCAGGGCCCGCTAGCCTTGCGGCTATTTCAAGGACGTTGATATGCCGAACGCTGACGCCTTACCCCTGCCCTCTCCCACTTTGACCGCCGTGTTGTTCGGCCTTAGCGGTTGCCTGGTGGACTTTGGCGCCCAGACCCATCGCGCGCCCAAACGTGCCCACAGCCATGCCACGCCCGGCGCACTGGAGGCCCTGGGCAACCTCAAGCATCAAGGGATCCCCTGCGCCTGGCTCGATGAACTGCCTGGCGATGTCAGTCAGCAATTGGCGGCGGCGCTGCCGCCGTGGATCCAACCGACCATCGCCAACCCCACCCAATGGCCCGCCCCGGATGCCTGCTGGCAGGCGCTGATGGCGCTGAATGTCACTCGGCTGGACGGCTGCGTGCTGGTCAGCGGCGAACCGCGACTCCTGCAATCCGGTTTGAACGCCGGTCTCTGGACCATCGGTCTGGCATCCTGCGGCTCGCTATGCGGCCTGGCTCCGGCCGAGTGGCAGGCCTTGAGCCAGCAGGAACGCGAACTCAAGCGCGGCAGGGCAACCATGCAGTTGTTCGGCCTCGGCGTGCATTCGGTGATCGACCATCTGGGGGAGCTTTCCACCTGCCTGGCAGACATCGGCCTGCGCCGGCAAAAGGGCGAAAAACCCTGACATACCCTCGTTGATCGAGATCATGCAGCGCACGTGGGAGTGGATTACTCTAACAGCCTGGCCATGGACCTTTAGCTCAGTGCCGCGGTCCATGCCTGTGCCTATCAATAAAGGGAGAACGCCATGCCTGCCCGCGAACTGCAAGAACAACTCGATACCCTGCGCGAGCAATTGGAGCAGAACCCTCCGCTTTCGCAAGCCGAGCGCGACAATCTGCAAGATCTGATGCAACAGATCGAACTGGAAATCAAACTCGAGAATGCCACCCAGGACTCCAGCCTCGCCGACGGCGTCAACCTTGCCGTCGAACGCTTCGAGCTTGAACACCCCGCCATTGCCGGAACCTTGCGCAACATTGTGCAGACCCTCGGCAACATCGGAATCTGAACGGCATCAAACAAAAAAGCCCCGCTCAATAAGCGGGGCTTTTTATTACTGACGCACCAGCCTGAAGTTGGGGAATTGCGCCGTTTCGGTGCTGCGGTACGGGTTGATATCCAGCCCGCCACGGCGCACGTAGCGCGCATAGACCGTCAGCTTCTCCGGCTGCAACAGGCGCTGCAGGTCAAGGAAGATCCGCTCCACGCACTGCTCGTGGAAATCCGAGTGCTGGCGGAAGCTCACCAGGTACGCCAGCAAACTCGCATGGTCCAGCGCCGCACCGCGGTACTCCACCACCACACTGCCCCAGTCCGGTTGGCTGGTGACCGGGCAGTTGGATTTCAGCAGATGGCTGTGCACGCTCTCTTCAATGACACGTGACGGATCGCAGCGCAGCAGCTCCGGACGCGGATGCTCATAACTGCTGACACTGATATCCAACTCGTCGATGCAGGTCCCGGGTAACGCCACCACGCCTTCGGCCTCGACCTCGCCCAAGCTGCGAACACGCACCCCCACCGGCTTGCCGGCAGCGGCCGACAAATCGCGGCGCAGGGTTTCCTCGAGGCTCTGGCGATCGGCGAACGACGTCTGGTTCAGCGAATTGAGGTAGAGCTTGAACGACTTGGATTCGATGATATTCGGCGAGTCCGCGGGAATGCTGAACTCGCCGATCGCCACCACGGGCTTGCCAGAAGGCAGCAACCAGGACAGCTCGAAGCAATTCCAGAAGTCCACGCCCTTATAAGGCAGGGTCTCGGCGCTCAGGCCCAGCTCGGCCCACTTGGCCGCCCGTGGAATCGGGAACAGCAAGGACGGGGTGTAGGTAGAGACGTATTCACTGGACTTGCCCAGCGGCGAATGTTCGGCTGCGGGATGCATGGCGGAAACCTGACTGAAGAATCAGGCGATTCTACCAGCCTTTGCTCGCGCCTTGAGCCCCCGGCGCTTACTGGCTGACGGTCAGCTTGCCGACCATGCCCGCCTGATAATGCCCCGGGATATTGCAGGCGAACTCCAGGCTGCCGGCCTTGCTGAAGGTCCAGGTCAATTCCGCAGTCTTGCCCGGCTCCACCAGCACGCTGTTGGGGTCGTCGTGTTTCATCACGGCCTGATGATCCATGCCCGGCATCGACCCATGGCCCATGGCTGAATGGTCCATGGCCCCGGCGGGCATGCTGTTCATGGCCGTAGGGGTGAGCATTCCGCTCTGCTGCATCTTGAGCATTTCCTGCTGGTGTTCGGCGTGCATCGCCGCATTGCCCAGGTTGAACTCGTGCAGCAACTGCCCCTTGTTGATCAGCACAAAACGCACGGTCTCACCGGCCCTGATCTGCAGCGCCTTGGGATCGAACGACATATCCCCCATCACCACTTCCACCGTGCGTGTAGCCTTGGATGCAGCGGCCGGCTGGCCGAAATCATAGCCCTGGGCCGGCGAAGCCGGTGCCGGGCCACTCAAGACCAGCAAACAGCCGGCCACTAGCAGCGGGGTTAAAAGGTGCTTTCTTGCCAACGCCATAGTCACACTCCAACACGATTACATTCAGCTTGTGGGAAACTCTAACGCCGCGCCGCTGCCAGCCAGCTGACTGCTAGATTACAACTTTGTCAGCTTGCGCCACCTTGCAACCACCCAAGGTATAAAGCAGCCGTTACGTTTGCCACGAGTCGCCCATGAAACTGCTGATCGTCGAAGACCAACCGAAAACCGGCCATTACTTGCGCCAGGGCCTGAGCGAGGCCGGCTTCTGTACCGAGCTGGTGGCCGACGGCACCAGCGGCCAACATCTGGCGCTGACCGGCGATTACGCACTGTTGATCCTTGACGTGATGCTGCCGGGGCGCGACGGCTGGCAGATTCTCCAGGCCGTGCGCGCCGCCGGGCTCGATACGCCGGTACTGTTCCTCACCGCCCGCGATGCCGTGCAAGACCGGGTCCACGGCCTGGAACTGGGGGCCGACGACTACCTAGTCAAACCCTTTGCCTTCTCTGAACTGCTGGCCCGGGTCCGCAGCCTGCTGCGACGTGGCAGCGCCGCCCCGCAGGAAACCAGCCTGCAACTGGCCGACCTGCGCCTGGACTTGATCCGCCGCAGAGTCGAACGCGACGGCCAGCGCATCGACCTGACCGCCAAAGAATTCTCCCTGCTGGAAATGCTCCTGCGACGCCAGGGCGAGGTGTTGCCCAAATCACTGATCGCCTCCCAGGTCTGGGACATGAATTTCGACAGCGACACCAACGTCATCGAAGTCGCGATTCGGCGCCTGCGCCTGAAGATCGATGACGACTACCCCAACAAGCTGATCCACACCGTGCGCGGCATGGGCTATGTGCTTGAAGAGCGCCAGGCCTGATGCGCCGGCTGTCGTTGAGTGGCCGCCTGGCGCTGCTGTTTGCAGCGTGCACCGCCGTGGTTTCGCTGCTCGCCGGGGTGCTGTTCAGCCGCGCCAGTGAAGCCCACTTCATCGAACTCGACCAGCAATTACTGGACAGCAAGCTGATGACCTTGCGTAGCGCACTGCAAGGCGCCAGTGACATCCAGCGGTTTGCCGAGCGCAAGCATCAGTTGCAGGCTGAGCTCAGCCATCAGCCAGACCTGGCGCTGCGCGTCCAGGGTCCGGACGAGCAAACCTGGTTCGACAGCGCCGCGAACCTGAGCATGCCCGCGCCGATGGACGGCAACTTGCACAGCCTGCATGACGCAGACAACGCCTACCGCGTGTACAGCGTCGCGCTAGAACCGGACAATCCGCACTCGGCCACATTGACCCTGATGCTCGACATCACCCATCACCAGCATTTCCTGCAGCGCATGCAACACCTGATCTGGCTGACCGTGGGCCTCTCGGCGCTGGCCACTGCGGTGCTCGGCGCCTGGGCTGCCCGCAGCGGCCTGCGCCCATTGCGGCGTATGAGTGAAGTCGCCGCCGGGGTGTCTGCCAGCTCGCTGACCCAACGCCTGCCCCAGGACCAGATGCCCGCCGAACTGGCCAATCTGGCGCGCACCTTCAATGACATGCTCGGGCGCCTGGATGATTCATTTCAGCGGCTATCGGCCTTTTCTGCCGACATTGCCCATGAGCTGCGCACGCCGCTGTCCAACCTGCTGACCCACACCCAGGTCACCCTCACCCGCCCGCGCGCGCTGGAAGATTACCGCGAAGCGCTGCACAGCAACCTCGAAGAGCTGCAATGGATGGCGCAACTGGTCAACGACATGCTGTACCTGGCCAAGGCCGACCACGGCCTGCTGACCCCACGGCGTGAAGCCCTGGAGCTGGCGGACGAGGCCGACATGCTGCTGGAGTTTTACGCCCCCCTGGCGGAAGACGTGCAGGTCAGCCTGACCCGCGAAGGCACGGCGCGCCTGAATGGCGACCGCAGCATGCTGCGGCGGGCCCTGTCCAACCTGCTGGACAATGCTCTGCGCTTCACCCCGGCCGGAGGGCGGGTTCGGGTAAGCATCGAGGAGACACCTGGCGGGCTGCGACTGAGCATAGAGAACAGCGGCACGGGGATTGCCCCGGAACTGCTGCCGCGCCTGTTCGACCGTTTCTATCGCGCCGATCCGGCGCGCCGTGAAGGCAGCAGTGAACATGCGGGGTTGGGGCTGGCGATTACCCAGTCGATCATCCGCGCCCATGGCGGGCAGATTCATTGCGAATCAGGCAGTGCCTGGACCCGGTTTGTGATCGAGCTGCCGACCAGGGACTGACCCCGGCCGGCATAACGGCCTCAAGCCTCAGGAATAACGCAACGCATGCGCCGGTTCGACCTTGGACGCGCGCCAGGCCGGGTACACCGTGGCCAGGAAGCTCAGGACGAAGCCGGCACCACAGATCAGCGCCACATCGCCGCCTTGCAGCTCGGAAGGCAGGTTGCTGACGAAGTACACGTCGGAACTGAAGATATGCTGGCCGCTGATCCGCTCCAGCCAGCCCACCAGTTCGCTCACGTTCAACGCCGCAATCACACCGAGCACACCACCGATCAACGTGCCGACAATCCCGATCACCGTGCCCTGGACCATGAAGATCGCCATGATCTGCCGTGGCGTGGCGCCGATGGTACGCAGGATCGCGATATCCGCGCCTTTGTCGTTCACCACCATGATCAGCGTCGCGATGATGTTGAAGGCCGCCACGGCGACGATCATCAGCAACAGCAGGCCGATCATGGTCTTTTCCATCTTCATTGCGCTGAACAGACTGCCCTGGGTGTGGGTCCAGTCGTCGGCCTTGAAGTCAGCGCCGAGGCCCTTGGCGATGTCACTGGAGACTTGCGGCGCAGCGTACAGATCCTTGACCGCCAGCCGCACGCTCTGCACCTGATTGGGCTGCCAGCGTTGCATCTCGGCCGCGTCGGCCACGTGGATCAGGCCCATGGAGCCGTCCAGCTCGGCCCCGACCTTGAACACGCCGACCACGTTCAGGCGCTGCATGCGCGGCGTAATACCGCCTGGAGCGCTGCTGACTTCGGGCACGATCAGGGTCAGCTTGTCGCCGACATTCAAGCGAAAGCGCCGTGCGGTGATTTCACCGATCACCACCCCAAACTCGCCGGGCTTGAGGTCTTCCAGGCGACCCTGGACGATATGCTGGGCAACGATCGACACCTTGCCTTCCTGGGCCGGGTCGATGCCGCTGATCTGGATCGGCTGCATCGCGCCCTTGTACGACAGCATCCCTTCCATCTCGGTGAAGGGCACGGCGGCGGTGACTTCAGGATTTTTTAGCGCAGCAGCGGCGACGGGCTGCCAGTCATCGATCGGCTTGACGCCCACGATGGTGGCGTGGGGCACCATACCGAGGATGCGCGAGCTCATTTCGCGCTGGAAGCCGTTCATCACCGACAGCACCACGATCATCGCCAGCACACCGAGGGCGAGGCCGATCATCGAGGTCATCGAGATAAAGGAAACGAAGCGATTGCGACGCTTGGCGCGGGTATAGCGCGCGCCGATAAAGATCGATAACGGTCTGAACATGGGCGAGGCACCGTAGAAAAATTAAAAACCCGGCGCCGGCAGGTGTAGCCGCCAGCGCCGTGTGCGGCCGCATCAAATCGCGACCAGATGGCCTTCTTGCAAGTGCAGTACGCGGTCCATCTGCCGAGCCAGGTTCATGTCGTGAGTTACCACCAGGAACGCCGTGCGCATCGAGGTGCTGAGTTCCAGCATCAAGTCCTGAATGCCTTGGGCAGTGTGCGAATCGAGGTTGCCGGTGGGCTCGTCGAGCATCACCAGGCCCGGCTGGTTGACCAGGGCGCGGGCAATGGCCACGCGCTGACGCTCGCCGCCCGAGAGCTCGGCCGGTTTGTGTTCCAGGCGGTGACCCAACCCGACCCGCTCCAGCAACGCCGTGGCACGCTGGCGGGCCTCCGGGATCGCGGTCTTGCCGATCAGCAGCGGCATGCAGACGTTTTCCAGCGCGGTGAACTCCGCCAGCAAGTGGTGGAACTGATAGACGAAGCCCAGGGAGCGGTTACGCAACAGGCCGCGCTTTTTCTCGCTCAACGCTGAAAGCTCTTCACCGTCGAGCCAGACACTGCCCTTGGAAGGCGTATCCAGACCACCCAGCAGGTTGAGCAAGGTACTTTTGCCCGAGCCGGACGTCCCGACAATGGCCACGCGCTCGCCCGGGTGCAGCTCCAGCTGCAGGCCGGACAACACCACGACTGATTCCGGGCCTTCGTCATAGGACTTACCCAGATCGCGGCAGCTCAAGATTGCTTTTTCACTCATGCCCAACTCACTCATAACGTAGCGCCTCCGCAGGCTGGGTGCGCGCGGCACGCCAGGCTGGATACAGGGTGGCGAGGAAACTCAGGACCAGCGCGGCGCCGCAGACCATCAACACGTCGTCGGCCATCAGCTGCGACGGCAGGTAATCGATGAAGTAGACGTCGGCGTTGAGGAATTTGTGTCCGATCAGGCCTTCGAGGGCCGATATCGCCGCACTCACATTCAGCGCGGCGAATATCCCGACCACCGCACCGATCAATGTACCGACCACGCCGATCACCGTGCCCTGCACCATAAAGATGGCCATGATCGTGCCAGGGGTCGCGCCCAGGGTCCGCAGGATGGCGATATCGCCCTTCTTGTCGTTGACCACCATCACCAGGGTGGAAATGATGTTGAAGGCGGCCACCGCGACGATCAGCAGCAACAACAGGCCGATCATGGCTTTTTCCATGCGGATGGCCTGATACAGGTTGCCGTGGGTGCGGGTCCAGTCACGGGCGTAGTAGTGGCTTTCACCCAACTGCTGGGCGATTTCCCAGGCAGTGCGCGGCGCCTCGAACAGGTCATCGAACTTCAAGCGCAGACCCTGGATCTGGTCCGGCTTCCAGCGGTGCAGTCGGCTCAGGTCCTCAAGGTTGGTAACCCCCAGGTAACCGTCCAGCTCGCCGGCGCCGACATGGAAAATACCGACCACGGTAAAGCGCTTCATCCGCGGGAACATTCCGGCCGGGGTCACCGTGACTTCCGGCGCGACAAAGGTCAGCTTGTCGCCCAGGCCGACGCCGAGCTTGGTCGCCGCCTTGTCGCCGATGACGATGCCGAAACTGCCGGGCGCCAGGTCGTCCAGTTTGCCCTGCTGCATGAAGTTATCGATGATCGAAACTTGCCGCTCGCGGGCCGGGTCGATGCCGTTGAGCAGCACCTTCTGCACCTGGCCGTTGTTGGTCAGCAGGCCCTGCATCTGGGTGAAGGGCGCAACCGCCAGCACCTTGGGGTTCTGCCGGACTTTATCCGCCAGGCCCTGCCAGTCGCTGATAGGCTCACCGGATTCGATGGTCGCGTGGGGCACCATGCCCAGCACGCGGGTACGCATCTCATGATCGAAGCCGTTCATTACCGACAGCACGACAATCATCACCACTACGCCGAGGGCGAGTCCGATCATCGAGGTCAGGGAAATGAATGACACAAAATGATTGCGTCGCTTTGCACGGGTATAACGCGTGCCAATAAATACGAAGAGAGGTCTGAACATGTCGGGGCTTGTTCGGAGGAAAAGAAGACGTCCTTGTGGCGGGGCTTGGTAAGCAGCTTTACACTCAGACCACCGCCGCTACCATGGGTTCGCCATGTCGACATTAGATGAAGAAGATCGCCGCGAATACTACCGTATCGAGGACATGATCGCACTGGAAATTAGCCCCTTGTCCGCCCATGACGCGGCGAGCAAGGAAGTATTGCAGGATGCTTCGCCACTGTTCAATTTGCTCAGCGAATTGCACTTGAGCGAGTTCGAATCCCAGCATCTGCTGCGCCAGGTCAGCGAGCGTGATCGAACCCTGGCCAGCTACCTCAAAGTGATGAACAAGCGCATCGACCTGCTCGGCCAAGTGGTGGCGCAGACCGTACTCGGCAAGTTTGGCGAACCCCAGCGAGTGAAACTGTCCGAAGGCGGCATCGAATTCGAACATAACCTCGCCTACCCGGCCGGCAGCCACCTGGCCCTGAAGCTGTTGCTGATGCCCCAGGCCCTGGGCCTCCTGCTGCGGGCCAAGGTCACCCATTGCGAACCCCGCAGCTTCGGCAACTTCGAAATCGGCACCGAGTTCGAATCATTGACCGACGCCCAGCGCCAGCTCCTGGCGCGCTATATCCTGCAAAAACAGGCACAGGAACGCCGCCTGGCGCGCGAACAGAGCGACCCGACGCCGGATTGATCTACCTGGCAATCACCATCGAATGGAAATACTTTCCGTGAAGGAGCAATCGTGACCCTGATTTATGGCCATCGCGGCGCCAAAGGCGAAGCACCGGAAAACACCCTGACCAGCTTTCAGGAATGCCTGAAACACGGCGTACGTCGTTGCGAACTCGATCTGCACCTGTCCATGGACGGCGAGTTGATGGTGATCCACGACCCGACCCTCAAACGCACCACTGACCGTCGCGGCAAGGTGGTTGAGCACTCCGCTGCCGAACTGGTGACCTACGATGCGCGCAAGGGCGGCCCGGGCTGGGTCAACCCCTGCCCGATCCCGCGCCTGGAAGAGCTGTTCGAGAAATGCGCGTTCGAGCACTGGCAGCTGGAAGTCAAAAGCGCTTCGCGTACACGGGCGGCGACTACGGTCCTGGCGATTCGCGAGATGGCGCAGCGTTTCGGGCTGCTGGACAAGGTCACCGTGACCTCGAGTTCGCGCGAAGTGCTGAAGGCCGCGGTAGAGCTGACGCCGGACCTGTCACGCGGACTGGTAGCCGAATACGCCTGGCTCGACCCGTTGAAGGTCGCACAAAGCTATGGTTGCGAGATTCTGGCGTTGAACTGGACACTCTGCACCCCCGAACGACTGCAGCGCGCGCAGCGTCAGGGGTTGCATGTGTCGGTGTGGACGGTCAACGAACCCGCGCTGATGCGCAGGCTCGCCGACTTCGGCGTAGATAGCCTGATTACAGACTTTCCCGGTTTGGCCAGCGCCACGCTCGAGAATTACTGAAATCGGTCTCCCCGGCCGGCTCAGGCCACCGGCCGGAGTCGCTCAAAAAAGCCGGTTGAGGCCGTCGTAAGCCGCTACCCGATAGGCCTCAGCCATGGTCGGGTAGTTGAACGTGGTGTTGACGAAGTACTTCAGGGTATTGAGTTCGCCCGGCTGGCTCATGATGGCCTGGCCGATGTGGACGATCTCCGACGCCTGGTAACCGAAGCAGTGCACACCCAGCACTTCCAGGGTTTCGCGGTGGAACAGGATCTTCAGCATGCCCTGCGGCTCACCGGCAATCTGCGCCCGCGCCATGCTCTTGAAGAAGGCCTTGCCCACTTCGTAAGGCACCTTGGCCTGGGTCAGTTCCTGCTCGTTCTTGCCGATCGAGCTGATCTCCGGAATGGTGTAAATCCCGGTCGGTACGTCATTCACGAAACGCCAGCTGCCGTTATCGACAATGCTGCCTGCAGCCGAACGCCCCTGGTCGTGGGCGGCACTGGCCAGGCTTGGCCAGCCGATCACGTCGCCGGCACCGTAGATGTTCGGCACGCAGGTGCGGTAGTTCTCGTCGACTTCGATCTGGCCGCGGCTGTTAACCTTGACCCCGATGTTTTCCATGCCCAGCTTGTCGGTGTTGCCGGTCCGGCCGTTGCACCAGAGCAAGGCATCGGCCTTGATCTTCTTGCCCGACTTCAAGTGCAGGATCACACCGTTGTCGAGGCCTTCGACTCGGTCGTACTCCTCGTTGTGGCGCACGGTGATGTTGTTGTTGCTGAAGTGGTAACTCAGGGCCTGGGAAATCTCGGAATCGAGGAAGCTCAGCAACTGGCCACGGTTATCCACCAGCTCCACCAGCACCCCGAGGCCGCTGAAGATCGACGCGTATTCGCAGCCGATCACCCCGGCGCCGTACACAATGAGTTTGCGCGGGGTATGGCCAAGGCTGAGGATGGTGTCGCTATCGTAGATACGCGGGTGGTGGAAATCGATATCGGCCGGGCGATACGGACGCGACCCGGTGGCGATGATGATGTGCTTGGCCACCAGCTTCTCGACCACACCATTGGCGCACACCACTTCGATGGTCTGCTCGTCGGCAAAGCTGCCGGTGCCGAAAAACACATCGACGCGGTTACGGGCGTAGTAGCCGGTACGCGAAGCGACTTGCTTGGAAATGACCTTCTCGGCGCTTTTCAGTACGTCGGGGAACGAGAACCAGCGCGGCTCACCAATGGCCCGGAACATCGGGTTGGTGTTGAACTGCATGATCTGCCGGACCGAGTGACGCAGGGCCTTGGACGGGATGGTACCCAGGTGGGTGCAGTTACCGCCGACCTGACGACGGCTATCGACCATCGCCACTTTGCGTCCTGCTTTAGCGGCGTTCATCGCCGCACCTTCTCCAGCGGGGCCTGAACCCAGCACCACTACGTCGTAGTTGTAGACAGCCATGCGTACTCCTCAGAACAGGCCGAGACACCCTTCTGGCGCCTCCGGCTAAATCATGCCGCGGCCAGCGGCATGAAGGATCAATTTGGCTCGGTTACGAACCCGGGCACAGTCTATAGAAGCGTCAACGCCGCGCACATTAACCCTTGGTCGCGTCGTAGGCTACTTTTGCCTGCATTGCCCCGGCATCGGCACCGCGCAAGGTTACTGCTTTTCCCCAGCAAACAGGCGATCAAACGCCGGGTTGCTGCGTGTGACGAAACCTGTATCGGCGCGAATCACAAAAAATGCGGCGATATCCTGTTTTTCCGCGTACGCCCAGCCGCGCTCCGGACCCAGGATCAGCAACAGGGTCGATAAGCCATCGGCCATCAATGCCGAAGGATGAATCACCGTGACGGACGCCAGGGCATGCTCCACCGGCCGGCCACTGCGGGCATCGAAGGTGTGGGAGTAGCGCCGCCCGTCACGCTCGAAGTAATTACGGTAATCGCCAGAGGTGGAAACACCCTGGCCATCCACCGCGATGATGCGCTCGGCCACTTGCTGATCGTCCCGCGGCTCCTCGAGGGCGATGCGCCAGGCCGAGCCGTCAAGTTTTCTGCCGGCCGCCTTGAGCTCGCCAGTGGCCTCCGCCAGGTAGTTGTCGATACCCATGGCCTGCAATCGGGCAGCGATCCGATCGACCGCATAGCCGGCGGCGATGCTGTTGAAGTCCACTTCCACGGCTGCATCCTTGCACAACCGGTCGCCTTCGATCCGCAGATGCCCATGCCCGACGCGCTGCCGAGCCAGGGCCAGCGCCTCGTCGCTCGGCACCTGCTCTGCCCGCCCCTGAGGGCCAAAGCCCCAGAGGTCGAGCAAGGGTTCGACCGTCAGGTCGAACGCACCGTCACTCTCCCTGGACAAGCGCTCTCCCACCTTGACCAACTGCAAAACCGGCTCGGGCATCGCCTGGCAACTGCCCGCGGGCAGCTGGTTGAAGCGCTCGATATCCGAATCGCTGCGGTAGGTCGACATCTGCCGGTCGACCTCGGCCAGAATCTGCTCCACCTCGGCCTGCACCGCGCCAGGCTCCGCCCCTCCGGCCGGGCGGACATACTTGATCGAGTAGGTGCTGCCCATGGTCGGGCCGCCGAAACTTTCCTGGGAGCGCCCGTCGCCACACCCGGGGAGCGCCAGCACCAGCACCCACGGAGCAGCCCATCGTCGCCAATCATTTACCGCCAAAGACCTTCTCCAGCACAGGACCCAACCCCCATCAGCCATGAGATTTCAGGGGGCGCCATTATGACTCAGACACAGATGCGACCATCAGCCCTATTCCATTCCCTGATAAAGCTCTAGTCCGGGGTGCACCTCCCACTCCAAGGCCAAGAGTTTTTGTTGCCTGATAGCCCTCATACACATATCGTTACAAAACTGTTCAGCGTCCAGCTTCGCGCCCCGACTTTGCAGTAAGGACGAGTAATGACCAGGGATTGCTAACAAGACAGCCAAAGTGAGTGAAAAAAATGTCCACGACCACGGGCAAAGGCAAGGCGATATTTCGCGTTGTCAGCGGCAACTTCCTTGAGATGTTCGACTTCATGGTGTACGGCTTTTACGCCACGGCCATTGCCAAGACCTTCTTCCCTACCGACAGCGCCTTCGCCTCCCTGATGCTGTCCCTGGCGACCTTTGGTGCCGGGTTCCTGATGCGTCCGCTGGGGGCGATTTTCCTCGGTGCCTACATTGACCGTCACGGCCGTAAAAAGGGCCTGGTGATCACCCTGGCGCTGATGGCTGCCGGCACCGTCCTGATTGCCTGCGTTCCCGGGTATGCCACCTTGGGCGTCGCGGCGCCCCTGATCGTGCTATTCGGTCGCCTGCTGCAAGGCTTCTCCGCCGGTGTCGAGCTGGGCGGTGTGTCGGTGTACCTGGCGGAAATCGCCACACCGGGCCGCAAAGGCTTCTTCGTCAGCTGGCAGTCCGCGAGCCAGCAAGCCGCAGTGGTGTTCGCCGGCCTGCTGGGCGTGGGCCTGAACCACTGGCTCAGCCCCGAACAAATGGGTGACTGGGGCTGGCGCGTGCCATTCCTGATTGGTTGCCTGATCGTGCCGGTGATCTTCGTCATTCGTCGCTCCCTGGAGGAAACTCCTGAGTTCCAGGCGCGCAAACACCGCCCTACCCTGCAGGAAATCGTGCGTTCGATCGGTCAAAACTTCGGCATAGTGATCGCCGGCATGGCGCTGGTGGTGATGACCACAGTGTCGTTCTACCTGATCACCGCCTACACCCCGACCTTCGGCAAGGCCGAATTGCACTTGTCGGACTTCGACGCGCTGCTGGTAACCGTCTGCGTGGGTATTTCCAACTTCATCTGGCTGCCGGTGATGGGCGCGGTGTCCGATAAGATCGGCCGTAAACCCCTGCTGCTGGGAGCGACGATTCTGGCGATTCTCACTGCTTATCCAGCGCTGTCCTGGCTGGTGGCCAACCCGAGCTTCAGCCATCTGTTGATCGTGTTGCTCTGGCTGTCGTTCCTGTACGGCTCGTACAACGGGGCGATGGTTGTGGCACTGACCGAAATCATGCCGGTAGACGTGCGCACCACCGGCTTCTCCTTGGCCTATAGCCTTGCGACCGCGACCTTTGGCGGCTTTACTCCGGCGGCCTGTACCTACCTGATCCACGTGCTGGACAACAAGGCCGCACCGGGCATCTGGCTCAGCGCCGCAGCAGTGCTTGGCTTGATCGCTACACTGATCCTGTTCAAGGGCAACCGTCATGAACTGCGTACCGCCGAAGCGGCTATCGCCCGCTAAGGGTTAAATCCCAGGCAAAAAAACGCCCCGACATGTCGGGGCGTTTTCATTTACCGCTGACGCTTAGCGCGGGAATGCAGGCGGGTTGACCCCAGCCATGTCTTCCATCACGCGAACCACCTGGCAGCTGTAACCGAATTCGTTGTCGTACCAGACGTACAGAACAACGCGGTTGTCTTGGCAGATGGTCGCTTCGGCATCCACTACACCCGCGTGGCGCGAGCCAACGAAGTCGGTGGAAACCACTTCCTGGGAATTGACGAAGTCGATCTGCTTATGCAGATCGGAGTGCAGCGCCATGTAGCGCAGGTACTCGTTCATCTCTTCACGGGTGGCGGCTTTCTCAAGGTTCAGATTGAGAATGGCCATCGACACGTTAGGCGTCGGAACACGGATCGCGTTACCGGTGAGCTTGCCGGCCAGCTCAGGCAGGGCCTTGGCAGCAGCGGTAGCAGCACCGGTTTCGGTGATGACCATGTTCAGCGCGGCGCTACGACCACGGCGGTCGCCTTTGTGGAAGTTGTCGATCAGGTTCTGGTCGTTGGTGTACGAGTGAACCGTCTCAACGTGACCGTTGACGATACCGAACTTGTCGTTCACGGCCTTCAGCACCGGCACGATGGCGTTGGTGGTGCAGGAAGCGGCGGAAACGATCTTGTCGTCAGCGGTGATCTCGGCATGGTTGATACCGTGCACGATGTTCTTCAGCTTGCCTTTGCCAGGAGCGGTCAGAACCACGCGGTCGATACCCGGGCAAGCCAAGTGCTGGCCCAGGCCGTCGGCGTCACGCCATACACCGGTGTTGTCCACCAGCAGGGCGTTCTTGATGCCGTACTGGGTGTAGTCCACTTCGGTCGGGTTCTTCGCGTAGATAACCTGGATCAGGTTGCCGTTGGCGGTAATGGTGTTGTTTTCTTCGTCAATGGTGATGGTGCCGTTGAACGAACCGTGTACCGAATCGCGGCGCAGCAGGCTGGCACGTTTGGTCAGGTCGTTGTCGGCGCCTTTGCGCACCACGATGGCGCGCAGACGCAGGCCGTCGCCACCACCGGTTTTTTCGATCAGGATGCGGGCCAGCAGGCGACCGATACGACCGAAGCCGTACAGCACCACGTCAGTGCCTTTGCGCGCCGAAGCATTTTGCTGGCCAACGACGTCGGCCATTTCTTCACGCACGAACTGCTCGGCGGTGCGGCCATTGCCTTCGACGCGGAATTTGAACGCCAACTTGCCCAAATCTACCGAGGCCGCGCCGAGCTTGAGCTCGCTCATGGCTTTCAACAGAGGGAATGTTTCGTGGACGGAGAGTTCGCTGTCGTCGGAGGAACGATGGCGAGCAAAGCGGTGAGCTTTGAGAATCGCGATGACAGACTGGTTGATCAGGCTGCGGCCATAGATCGAGCTCACCACATTGTTATTGCGGTACAGCTGACCGATAAGCGGAATCATCGCTTCTGCGAGTGCTTCACGGTCGATCCATTCACCAAGACACTGGTCGGGCTTCTGAGTCACGGGAACCTTCCACATGTAGGGGCTTAAAAAAGGGGCTACATTATGCCGCCCAGTCGCCCTGCGAGCAATGCGCGGCCCGCAACAAAAGCCCTTGCGCAAAAAACACGCGTCGCTCCAGCCCAGTAAATACGCGGCTTTCAGAGCACCCCTAGTGGAAAGCCCGCGGCGACTTGTCCGTAACCCTCCGAACCATACGTGCATTTTGGCACTACATATTGAGTCAAAGAGCGGCATTGTTTGTCATAACCACTACATTTCCCTCATTACGTAATAGGCACAGTCAGCAACTGACAGGCGGCACCCGGGGCCGCTACAATTACCGACTTTGTCGCAACGCTTGGAGCTCAACCTTCCGTGCCCGTTCTGCGTCTACCGCTACTCCCTGCCGCGGCAGGTAAACAGCACTGGGGCAACCTGCCCGGTGCCGCTCTGAGCCTGGCCATTGCCGAGGCTGCCAGCGCTGCCAAGCGCTTCACCCTGCTGCTGACCGCCGACAGCCAAAGCGCCGAACGCCTGGAGCAGGAACTGAGCTTCTTCGCCCCCGATTTGCCGGTGCTGCATTTTCCCGATTGGGAAACCCTGCCCTACGACCTGTTCTCGCCGCACCAGGACATCATTTCCCAGCGCATCGCCAGCCTCTATCGGTTGCCCGAACTGGACCATGGCGTGCTGGTGGTGCCCATCACCACCGCCCTGCACCGCCTGGCGCCGACCAAGTTCCTGCTGGGCAGCAGCCTGGTGCTGGACATCGGCCAGAAGCTGGATGTCGAGCAGATGCGCACGCGCCTCGAAGCCAGTGGTTACCGCTGTGTCGACACGGTGTACGAGCACGGCGAGTTCGCGGTACGCGGCGCCCTGATCGACCTGTTCCCGATGGGCAGCAAACTGCCTTATCGCATCGACCTGTTCGACGACGAAATCGAAACCCTGCGCACCTTCGATCCGGAGAACCAGCGCTCGATCGACAAAGTGGAATCGGTGCGCCTGCTGCCCGCGCGGGAATTCCCCCTGCAAAAGGATGCCGTGACCCGCTTCAAGGCGCGCTTTCGCGAGCGCTTCGATGTCGACTTCCGCCGCTGCCCGATCTTCCAGGACCTGAGCAGCGGGATCACCCCGGCCGGTATCGAGTACTACCTGCCGCTGTTCTTCGACGACACCTCGACCCTGTTCGACTACCTGCCCCAGGACACCCAGGTGTTCTCCCTGCCGGGTATCGAGCAGGCTGCGGAAAACTTCTGGAACGACGTGCGCAACCGCTACGAAGAGCGCCGCGTCGATCCGTCCCGTCCTTTATTGCCACCCGCCGAACTGTTCCTGCCGGTGGAAGACTGCTTCGCCCGCCTGAAAAACTGGCCGCGCGTCGTTGCCAGCCAGCAGGACATCGACACCGGCGTCGGCCGCGAGCGCTTCCCGGCCCAGGTCCTGCCGGACCTGGCCATCGAAGCCAAGGCTAACCAGCCGCTGGCGGCATTGGCCGGCTTCCTCGAGCAGTTCTCCGGGCGGGTGCTGTTCACCGCCGAGTCCGCCGGACGCCGCGAAGTGCTGCTGGAACTGCTCGAACGCCTGAAGCTGCGCCCGAAAACCGTCGACAGCTGGCCAGACTTCGTCGCCGGCAAGGATCGCCTGGCAATCACCATCGCCCCCCTGGACGAAGGCTTGCTCCTGGAAGATCCGGCACTGGCGCTGATCGCCGAGAGCCCGCTGTTCGGCCAGCGTGTGATGCAGCGTCGGCGCCGGGAAAAACGCGCCGATGCCAACAACGATGCGGTGATCAAAAACCTCACCGAGCTGCGCGAAGGCGCGCCAGTGGTGCATATCGACCATGGGGTCGGCCGCTACCTGGGCCTGGCCACTCTGGAAATCGACAACCAGGCCGCGGAATTCCTGACCCTGGCCTATGCCGAGGGCGCCAAGCTGTATGTGCCGGTGGCCAACCTGCACCTGATCGCCCGCTACACCGGCAGCGACGACGCCCTGGCCCCGCTGCACCGCCTGGGCTCGGAAACCTGGCAGAAGGCCAAGCGCAAAGCCGCCGAACAGGTGCGCGACGTGGCCGCCGAATTGCTGGACATCTATGCCCGGCGCGCCGCCCGCGAAGGTTATGCCTTCGCCGACCCGAAAGCCGACTACGCCACCTTCAGCGCCGGCTTCCCGTTCGAAGAAACCCCGGATCAGCAAACCACTATCGAAGCCGTGCGGGCCGATATGCTCGCGCCCAAGCCGATGGATCGCCTGGTGTGTGGCGACGTGGGCTTCGGCAAGACCGAAGTGGCGATGCGCGCAGCCTTTATTGCAGTCCACGGCGGTCGCCAGGTGGCGATCCTGGTGCCAACCACCCTGCTCGCCCAGCAGCACTACAACAGCTTCCGCGACCGCTTCGCCGATTGGCCGGTGACCGTGGAAGTGATGAGCCGCTTCAAGTCGGCCAAGGAAGTGAATGCCGCCATCGCCGACCTGGCCGAAGGCAAGATCGACATCGTCATCGGCACCCACAAGCTGCTGTCGGATGACGTGAAGATCAAAAACCTCGGCCTGGTGATCATCGATGAAGAGCACCGCTTCGGGGTTCGCCAGAAGGAGCAGCTCAAGGCTCTGCGCAGTGAAGTCGACATCCTGACCCTCACCGCCACACCGATCCCGCGCACGCTGAACATGGCTGTGTCGGGCATGCGCGACCTGTCGATCATCGCCACGCCGCCGGCACGCCGGTTGTCGGTGCGCACCTTCGTCATGGAGCAGAACAAGAGCACGGTCAAGGAAGCCCTGCTGCGTGAGTTGCTGCGCGGCGGCCAGGTGTACTACCTGCACAACGATGTGAAAACCATCGAGAAGTGCGCCGCCGACCTCGCCGAACTGGTGCCGGAAGCACGGATCGCCATCGGCCACGGCCAGATGCGCGAACGCGAACTCGAACAGGTGATGAGCGACTTCTATCACAAGCGCTTCAACGTGCTGATCGCCTCGACCATCATCGAGACCGGCATCGACGTGCCCAGTGCCAACACCATCATCATCGAGCGTGCCGACAAATTCGGCCTGGCCCAGTTGCACCAGTTGCGCGGCCGGGTCGGGCGCAGTCACCACCAGGCGTATGCCTACCTGTTGACGCCACCGCGCCAGCAAATCACCCCGGACGCGGAAAAGCGCCTGGAGGCGATCGCCAACACCCAGGACCTCGGTGCAGGTTTCGTGCTGGCCACCAACGACCTGGAGATCCGTGGCGCCGGCGAACTGCTGGGCGACGGCCAGAGCGGGCAGATCCAGGCCGTGGGCTTCACCCTCTACATGGAGATGCTCGAACGCGCGGTGAAGGCCATCCGCAAGGGTGAACAGCCGAACCTGGACCAACCCCTGGGCGGCGGCCCGGAAATCAACCTGCGCCTGCCGGCACTGATTCCCGAGGACTACCTGCCGGACGTGCATGCGCGGCTGATTCTGTATAAGCGCATCGCCTCGGCCACCGACGAAGACGGCCTCAAGGACCTGCAAGTCGAGATGATCGACCGCTTCGGCCTGTTGCCGGAACCGACCAAGAATCTGGTGCGCCTGACCCTGCTCAAATTGCAGGCCGAGCAACTGGGGATCAAGAAGGTCGATGGCGGGCCGCAGGGTGGTCGCATCGAGTTCGCCGCCGACACTCCGGTCGACCCGCTGGCACTGATCAAGCTGATCCAGGGCCAGCCCAAACGCTACAAGTTCGAAGGCGCTACGCTGTTCAAATTCATGGTGCCGATGGAGCGCCCGGAAGAGCGCTTCAATACATTGGAGGCGCTGTTCGAGCGCCTCACTCCGAAATCTGCTTGAAGGACGCCACATGCGCCTGTTTCGCTCGCTGACCCTGCTTCTGGTCCTGGTCGCTCCTGCCGTCCTGGCCGACGACCTGTACCAGGTGGAAATGATCCTGGTACGGCAGAACGCCGAGCCGGCCATCATCAGCCGGGCAGCGCCCGAGGACTGGGCCGCCGGGGCGCAGCGCCTGTCAGCGGACAGCCAGCGCACCCCGGCCCTGGGCGGTATCGTGGAAAAACTCGCCGCCAGCAGCGACTACAGCGTGCTGATGCACAAGGCCTGGCAACAGCAACTGGGCGAGAACCCGGTCAAGGTGGCCGTCAGCGACGGCCAGGAACAGTTCGGCCAGTTCCCGATCGAAGGCACCCTGGGCCTGAAGCTCGGGCGCTTTACCGATGTCGATGCCGACTTCTGGGTCAACCAGATCGATGGCAACGGCCTGGTCACCGCCAGCGAACGCCTGAAGCAGCAAAGCCACACCCGAAACGGGCAGCTCAACTACCTCGACAATGGCCACCTGGCGCTGCTGATCAAGATCACCTCACTCTCTGCACCTGCGCCACGCCAAGCGCCTGCTGAAATACCGGACTGAATCAAGTCCCCATGCCCTCGACCCTGACCAAACCCCTGGCGCCTTCGTGGGTCAGCCGTTTCAAGGAACAAGCCCTGGAGCGTGGCCGACGCTACGCCCTGGAAAACCGCGTAAGGATTGTCCAGGCCGGCGACAGCACCATCACTGCCAGCTGTGAAGGCTCCGGCGGCAACGTTTACCGCCAGACCATCCACTTGCGCGAGTCGGCCAAGGGCACCCTGCTGCTGGGCGAATCCAGCTGCAGTTGCCCGGTGCACAACCACTGCAAACACCTGGCGGCGGTGCTGCTGCAGGTCCAGGAAACCCTGGCCTACCCCGCAGCCGCCAAGGACGCCGAACTGCTGGAGAAGCTGCAGGCGGTGCTCGACAATCGCAGCCCCGCCGCCCTGCCGCAGCAGCTGCTGGACAACGTGCAGCCGGTGCCGCGCCTGTGGCTGGCGAGTGTCGAATTCAGCGCCTTCGAGCCGCGCAACGGCAAGATGCAGCGCTATATTCAGCACCGCGCCGCCCTCTCCTTCAGTTACCTGGACGAGTACGTCAGCGGGCAGAAAAACGCTGACATCCTGATCCGCCAGGAACATCAGGTCCTGCGCATCAAGCGCCAGCCCGAGGTCGAGCAACGTCATCGGGAAACACTGCGCGGCCTGGGCTTCAAGATCGCCACTCGACAAAGCAAGGCCCTGCCGGAAAGCGCCGGCGAACTGTTCGAGATGGTCAATGACAGCGCCTGGCTGACCTTCACCCTCAATGAGCTGCCGAAGTTGCGCAGCCAGGGCTGGGAACTGCAGATCGACGAAGATTTCGGCTTCGACCTGACCACCGTCGATGACTGGTACGCCACTGTTGAAGAGGCACCCGGTCGCGACTGGTTCGACCTGGAGCTGGGGATTATCGTCAACGGCGAACGCCTGAGCCTGCTGCCGATCCTGCTTAACCTGATGCGCTCCCACACCGAACTGCTCAACCCGGAACGCCTGGCCAAACGCCGCGACGACGAGCTGATTCTGGTGAACATCCCCAATCGCCCCAACTCGCCCCACGGCGCGCTGCAGGTGGCGCTGCCCTATGGCCGCTTGAAACCGGTGCTGGCGACCCTCGGCGAGTTTTACCTGCAAGAGCCGGGTGAAACCGCCCTGCGCCTGAACAGCGCCGATGCGATCCGCCTCAATCCGCTGGAAGAACTGCCCCTGCTGTGGGAGGGCGGTGATCACATCCGCACCTTTGCCCAGCGCCTGCGGGATATCCGCGACTATTCAGCCCCGGCCCCCGAGGGCCTGAATGCCACGCTGCGGCCCTATCAGCTGGAAGGCCTGAACTGGATGCAGTCGCTGCGGCAACTGGAAGTGGGCGGCATCCTCGCCGACGACATGGGCCTGGGCAAAACCCTGCAGACCCTGGCCCATGTCCTGAGTGAGAAAAACGCCGGGCGCCTGGATCGCCCGTGCATGGTGGTGATGCCCACCAGCCTGATCCCCAACTGGCTGGATGAGGCGGCGCATTTCACGCCGCAGCTCAAAGTCCTGGCGCTGTATGGCGCGGGGCGTAAAAAGCATTTCGAGCAACTGGCCGACTACGACCTGCTCCTGACCACCTACGCCCTGCTGCCCAAGGACATCGATCAGCTTAGCGCCGTGGCGCTGCATGTGCTGGTGCTCGATGAGGCGCAGTACATCAAGAACCCGTCGAGCAAAGCCGCCCAGGCCGCCCGCGCGCTGAACGCCCGGCAACGCCTGTGCCTGTCCGGCACGCCCCTGGAAAACCACCTGGGGGAACTGTGGTCGCTGTTCCACTTCCTGCTGCCCGGCTGGCTCGGCGACGTCAAAAGCTTCAACCGCGACTACCGAGTCCCGATCGAGAAACACGCCAGCGAAGTGCGCCTGCAACACCTGAACGGCCGGATCAAACCCTTCCTCCTGCGCCGCACCAAGGAGCAGGTCGCCACCGAACTACCGCCCAAGACCGAGATCATTCACTGGGTCGACCTCAATGAAGCCCAGCGCGATGTGTACGAAACCATGCGCCTGGCCATGGACAAGAAAGTCCGTGACGAGATCACCCGCAAGGGCGTGGCCCGCAGCCAGATCATCATCCTTGAAGCCCTGCTCAAGCTGCGCCAGGTCTGCTGCGACCTGCGCCTGGTGAATGACACGCCACCACCAAGGGGCAGTACCTCGGGCAAGCTCGACAGCCTGATGGAAATGCTGGAAGAGCTGTTCGAGGAAGGCCGGCGAATTCTGCTGTTCTCCCAGTTCACCTCGATGCTGACCCTGATCGAGGCCGAACTGAAACGCCGCAACATCGCCTACGCCCTGCTGACCGGGCAAACCCGCGATCGGCGGACACCGGTCAGGGACTTCCAGAGCGGCAAACTGCAGATTTTCCTGATCAGCCTGAAAGCCGGCGGGGTCGGCCTGAACCTGACCGAAGCCGACACCGTGATCCACTACGACCCGTGGTGGAACCCGGCCACTGAAAACCAGGCCACCGACCGCGCCTACCGCATCGGCCAGGAGAAGCCGGTATTCGTCTACAAGATGATTGCCCGGGGCACGGTGGAGGAGAAAATCCAGCACCTACAAAAGGAAAAGTCCGACCTGGCGGCGGGCGTGCTGGATGGGCGCAAGGCCGGGGACTGGAAACTGCAGAGCGAAGATATCGAGGCACTGTTCGCGCCCCTGCCAGACAAAAAGACCGGCCGCTGAAACAGCCTGCGCCCCCCCTGAGGCACGCAGGCTCTTCGTCGCAGCTTAAGCGTTGGCCGCCAACACCCGGGCCAAGGTTGATTTCACCTTGCCCATGCCATCATGCAGCGCCTGCTCGATCTCGGCCATGGTAATCACCGCGGTGGACTTGCCAGCCGCCGGGTTGACCACCAGCGCCAGACAGGCGTAATCCAGCTCCAGCTCACGGGCCAACGCCGCTTCAGGCATGCCGGTCATGCCAACGATGTCGCAGCCATCACGCTCCAGGCGCGCGATCTCGGCCACGGTCTCCAGGCGCGGGCC
Organism: Pseudomonas sp. MF4836; assembly: GCF_002018875.1. GTDB lineage: Bacteria > Pseudomonadota > Gammaproteobacteria > Pseudomonadales > Pseudomonadaceae > Aquipseudomonas. The sequence continues at coordinate 407,973 of NZ_MVOL01000006.1, read as the reverse complement.
CTGGGTGCAGGCATACACGCCATGGCTGCTGTAGGCGGCGCCTTCAGCGGCCAACGCGGCAATCAACTGCTGGCGCAGCGGCTCACTGTAGGGGTAGCTGAAGTCGATATGGGTGACCTGCTCCAGATCATCCGCAAAGTAGGTGTGTTGGCGCCCGCTGGTGTAGTCGATCAGTTGGTGCGGCACACAGAAGTGCCCGGTACCCATTGCCGAATGAATGCCACCCACCGCGTTGACCGCCAGGATCGCTTCGGCCCCGGCCTGCTTCAAGGCCCAGAGGTTGGCCCGGTAGTTCACCTGATGCGGCGGCAAGCGGTGCGGGTGACCGTGGCGCGCCAGGAACAGCACTTCACGGCCGGCATACTCGCCGATCTGGATCTCGGCCGAAGGCGCGCCATAGGGCGTGTCCAGCGGCAACGACTGGCGAATGCTCAAGCCTTCGAGCTGAGTCAGGCCGGTACCACCGATAATCGCGTAAACCGTCATTGTGAAAAGTCCTTAATCGATCAGTTGGGCATCTTTGAGCGCGCCAAGCGCAGTCAGCCAGCGCGGGTTCTGGCGATATTCGGTGCTGGCAACGGCCTGCCCGCGCATCCGCGCAATCCGGGCCGAGGGCTTGACCTTGAGCCGCTGGGCAGCACTGAGGGCCAGCTCGGCGGCAGCACGGTCGTTGCACACCAACCCCATGTCACACCCGGCCGACAGCGCCGCCTCGATCCGGCTCGCCGCATCGCCGACCACGTGGGCGCCTGCCATCGACAGGTCGTCGCTGAAGATCACGCCATCGAACTGCAATTCGCCGCGCAGGATGTCCTGCAACCAGCGCCGGGAGAAGCCGGCGGGCTGGGGGTCTACCTGTGGATAGATCACGTGGGCAGGCATGACTGCGGCGAGCTGCCTGCTCAGACGGGCGAAGGGAACCAGGTCCTTGGCGCGAATCTCGTCGAGGCTGCGCTCGTCATTGGGGATCGCCACATGGGAATCCGCCTCGGCCCAACCGTGCCCGGGGAAATGCTTGCCGGTAGCCGCCATGCCCGCGCTGTTCATCCCGCGGATAAAGGCTCCGGCCAGCAGCGCAGCACGCTCTGGATCGCCTTCAAAGGAACGGCTGCCGACCACCGCACTGCGCTGATAGTCGAGGTCCAGCACCGGGGCGAAACTCAGGTCCAGCCCGACCGCCAGCACTTCTGTGGCCATGATCCAGCCACACTGCTCGGCCAGGTACTCGGCATTCGGGTTGTCGGCAATGGCGCGCATGGCCGGCAGCCGCACGAACCCCTGGCGCAGGCGCTGCACACGGCCGCCCTCCTGGTCCACAGCCAGCAACAGGTCGGGGCGAATGGCACGAATGGCTGCGCTCAACTCGCGCACCTGGCGTGGATGTTCGATGTTACGGGCAAAAATGATCAGGCCGCCCACTTCGGGCTGGCGCAGAAGTTGGCGATCTTCGGCCGTCAGCCAGGTACCGGCGACGTCCACCATCAAGGAGCCTTGCAGGCCAGCGCTCATAGAAAATCCTTAGTAACCCGGTGCATGCCCGGCGCCGAACATCGTGCCGGCAAGACGCGGGCACAGCAACGGCTTGCCACGAATACAACCCGGCAAACCGCAGTCGGCGAAGAGAGTGAAAAGAGGTGTAAAACCAGAGTCGGCATGGGCGGCTAGCTTAGCGGATGTAAGCTGCCGCGCCCACCCGTGCGATCAGGCCTTGGCGACTGCCGGGGCCGATTTGCTGCGCGGCTTCAACTGCGCACTGGCCATGGCGTCATCGGTGACGCCGGTTTCGGCGCGCATCCCGGCCGCGAGGAACGGCACCATCAGGCGCATCACCTGCTCGATCGAGGTATTGACCCCGAAATCGGTCTCGGCAATGGCCCGCAACGCCTTGATCCCGGACATGCTGAACGCCGCAGCACCGAGCATGAAGTGCACGCGCCAGAACAATTCGATGGGAGGAATACGCGGAGCCGCTTCGTTGACCAGCAACATGTAGCGGCGAAAGACCTTGCCGTACATATCTTCCAGATAACGCCGCAAGTGACCCTGGCTCTGACTGAAGGCCAGCCCCAGCAAACGCATGAAGATCGACAGGTCGTTGCCGCTGCGTGGTTGCACCACCAGCGCCTGCTCGACGAGGATTTCCAGCAGTTCTTCGAGGCTTGGCTTGTTGTCCGGCTTGGACTGGCGACGTTCGAGCTCTCGATCGAGGCTCGCGCAGAACGGCCCCAGGAAGCGTGAAAACACTGCCTGGATCAGGGCCTTTTTTGAACCGAAATGATAATTCACCGCCGCCAGGTTGACCCCGGCCTTGCTGGTGATCAGCCGCAATGAAGTCTCGGCAAAACCTTTCTCCGCGAACAACTGTTCCGCAGCGTCAAGAATGCGTTCAACGGTTTCCGACTGGGCCATGACTACTCCGCCTGACAAACACTTGTTTGAAACATACGTTTCAGCCCTTGTATTGTCAAGCCTGCCGGTCCGTTTTGCGGCCGGCCAGTCAGCTATTTAATCACACCTGCAGCCCGCTGTAGCCAGCCTCGCCCGGCAAGGCCCCGCCACCCCCACGGTGACCGCCCGGCGGCAGCGGAAAAAAGGAGGATTGCCAAGTACGATTCACTGTATATAATCCCAGTCACTGTATAAAAAGACAGAGCGATCGAGATGATAAAACTGACGCCACGCCAAGCTGAAATTCTGGCCTTTATCAAACGCTGCCTTGACGACAACGGCTATCCGCCAACCCGTGCGGAAATCGCCCAGGAGCTCGGCTTCAAATCGCCCAACGCCGCCGAGGAACACCTCAAGGCCCTGGCCCGCAAGGGCGCGATCGAGATGACCCCAGGCGCCTCTCGCGGCATCCGGATCCCCGGCTTCGAAGCCAAGAATGACGACTCCACCCTACCGATCATCGGTCGTGTTGCGGCCGGTGCGCCGATTCTTGCCCAGCAGCACATTGAAGAGTCCTGCAACATCAACCCGACCTTCTTTCACCCCCGTGCCGACTACCTGCTGCGCGTCAACGGCATGAGCATGAAAGACATCGGCATTTTCGACGGCGATCTGCTTGCCGTTCACACCACTCGCGAGGCCCGTAACGGCCAAATCGTGGTGGCGCGCATCGGTGATGAGGTCACGGTAAAACGCTTCAAGCGTGAAGGCAGCAAAGTCTTCCTGATTGCCGAAAACCCTGAGTTTGCCCCCATCGAAGTCAACCTGAAAGATCAGGAACTGGTGATCGAAGGCTTGAGTGTCGGCGTGATTCGCCGCTAAAGGAGGCTTTATGCAGTTCCCACACGCACCACAGCAAACACAACTGCCACTGTTCGAAGCATTCATGATGCAGCCCCTGGCACCGCTGCTCAACGAAGTAGTCGAGACGCCCTGGAATAACGATCCGGAAGTTTTCAGTGAACTGTCGTTACGCGGTGCGGCGGGGAGCTGCCTGAGCTTGCTGGCCCCAATCCTGAGGGAGCTGAGCGAAGAGCAGGACGCACGCTGGCTGACCCTGATCGCCCCACCCTCCAGCCTGACCCAGGCCTGGTTGCGAGATGCCGGGCTCAATCGCGAGCGGATCCTACTGCTGCAGCCAAGGGGCTCGCAAAGTGCTCAACAACTGACCTGCGAGGCACTGCGCCTGGGCCGTAGCCATACCGTGGTCAGTTGGCTCAACCCGCTGAGCAGCAACGCCAAGCAGCAGTTGATCAGCGCCGCGCGCACGGGTGATGCGCAGAGCCTGAATATCCGCCTGGGCTAGTTGAGAGGGATCTCGACCCGTAGTCGTTCAAATGACACAGGGCTTCTCCAGGATTGAGAAGCCGATATAAAGCGACGAATAACCGCCGAAAAACCGACAAACGGACTCAGTGAAGAACCCGCGGCCCATCTTCCTTCTCGATTTCGCCTTCAACCAGACGTCCAGCCATCTGTACGCCGACGCTCAACATGGCTTTTGCCACTTCCACGTGCTGACCTTGCAAAAAGGCTTTGGCATCCTCGGAGAAATCCAAAGTAACCAGAGAACCCTCGTCCTCAGCTCTGCGCAGCTCGATACGGCCGTCTGGCAACTCGACAATTTCTAGAAAGGACGTTGGCATAAAGGTCTGTTCTCCACGAAAGGGCGCGATTATATCAGTCATCGCCCCCGCCCCGCTCAGGATCTTGCGTATGGGGCGCGAGAGCTTCCACCCTGGCCCCACACATCAAACCTCTAGCCGAGCCGACAGCGCAGCATGCCAGGGCCTTCAGAAATTGGGTTTGTATTCAAAACCTGCCGAGGCCTGGCTGTCGGAGAACGGAGTGATCAGCGACTTCTTCAGGGTCAGTTGATTGACCACGGAACCAGGGAACAACTGAATGGTGTTATTGAAATTCTCCACACTGAGGTTGAACAGCGTAATAGCGCCACCGATATTGCTCTCCTGCTCGGCAACCTCGCGCATCAAGTTGTTCAACAAGCCTGCAGACTTGAGATCCGGGTACGCCTCAAACGCCAGGTTCAATCCCCCCAGCAACGCTTTGGTGCCCTGATCCACCGACTTCAGCGCATCGCCATCCGCAACCGATGGCAAGCTGGTGATGGCCGTGCGCAGCCCGACTATCTTCTCCAGCAACTGACTTTCGTACTCCTGAAAACCAGCCACCTGCGGCTCTAGCACATCCAGCACCTTGATCTTCTGCCGCTCATAGGTCAGCACATCCGACCAGGCGCGCTGCACGCGGTTATAGGCACTGACGATCTTGTTGTAGTGCACATAGGCCAGGACTCCCACGGCAACCGCGATGATCAACAACAATTCCATACTTACCGCTCCATTTGATCAGTGGCTTTCAAGGCAGGCTCGAAATTATTGTCATGCAACTCTGCCAGCTCGTGCACCAACGCCAGGACTGGGAACAGACCCGGCAGTTCCAGTCCTTGTTTGATATTGGCGTAGAAGGCCGGCAGGTCTTTTAGCGTCCCAGGGTCCTTGTAGGCCATGACCTCGGGATTATCGAAACTCAGGCACAGGCGGCCTTGATCGGAAAATTCCAGATTCACATTCGTCAGCCGTCGGGAAAGGTTGAGCAAGAACGCCAGGGTGGTAGGCGTCGCGAATTTCGCGCAAGCCAACTCGCTCTCGCCGCTCAGGCTGAACACCCGATTGAATTCATCGGACGTAGTGTCGAACCCCTTGAGCTTGGTTCTTTTTTTATTCGAAGGATGGGTGCGCGCCTTCACACCTTTGACCCAGGGAAAATCCACCACCAGGCTGTAGCGATCAAAACCGGTATAGATCCTCTCGGTCTTGCCGTCAGAGTCGGTTTTATCGCGGGAATTCACGTAATACAGGTGGTGAAAAACAAAGGACAGCTGGTGCAGCGTCCCCTGATAGACACCTTTGGCCGAGTCCGTAATGCGGCGGCTGTCATTGCCGCGGTCATAGTCATCGAACTCTTCGCTCAATCGCTGGAAACGCTCATCGGCGGAACCGCCCGGATCGCGCAGGCCGTTACTGAGAAAGGAGCACTTGCGGGCTATTTTCTTCGGCAGATCATCAATGACATTGGCGCGGCTCATCCAGGTATACAGGCTGGCAAACCCCAGGCATCCGGTGGCAAACCACATCCAGATCACGCCCGCCATGGCCGGTATCGCCGAAACGACGGCCAGCAGCAGCAATACCAAAGGCAGAGCATGATCGAACGTCAGCCCCCCCTTGAACGACTTGAGGTTATCGATGATTTGCAACAGATCGTCATTGGACCTGGCGCGTGCGACCTCTGAGTCACTGCGCTCCAGGAGCCGGACCAACTCAGCATCATGTTTCAGAAACTGCATCACTCTTCCTTGATCAATCTGCTGGATTCAGAACTTTCTGTAGATGGCGCAGGCCTGATGGCCGGTTTCCACGAAAGGTCGGAATTGTACCAGCCATGGCCGGTCGCTCTTTCGGGTTTTTCAGGTGAGGGAACCACGCCAAAGCCTGCGCAGGTTACAGCGCCACTTTCTTGGTGACGGCCAAAAGATGATCAAGCGGATGGTCGTGCAACTCCGCCAACCGATGCATGCGCTCCAGTGCCGGATTAAGCCCCGGCAACGCGATGCCCTCGATCATCCGCTGGCGAAACGCCGCCAGGTCACTGAACGGCCCCGGATCGGCATGGGCAAAGACTTCTGCATTATCAAAGCTCAGGCAGAGCCGGCCCTCACTGGAGAACTCCAGATTCACCTTGTTCAAAAGCCGTGACAAGTCCAACAGCAGGCTCAGGGTCGCGGGCGTGGCGAAGCTTTCGAAGCGGGCCTGATCACTGCTTCGCAGCAGAAAAGCGCGATCGAATTCGTCGCAGTCGGTTTTGAAGCGCTGACCCGCCAAGGGCATTTCCAGAGGGTCGGACTGGACCGAAATCCCCTTCAACCAGGGAAACTCCAGCACCAGGCTATAGCGATCGAAGCTTTTATAGGCGGTCCTGTAACCGCTGGCGCCCCGCTCACTGACGGCGTTTACGTAAAGCAGATGGTGATACTCGAACGCCAGCGAATGGCGGGCGCCTTGGTAGACACCCTGGGCCGAGGCCACAATATGACGCCGCTCATTACCGCGCCGGTAATCACCGAATTGGCTGTCGAGCTTCGTCAGGCACCAGTCAGCACTGCTGTCTGGCTCGCTCAAGCCATTGCTGAACAGCGCACACTTGCGGGCGATACTCGCCGACAGCTCCGTCAGCGAACCAGAAAGTCCTTTCTTCACGTAGTAGCTGAAAATACAACACGCCACGGCCACCCAGACCATGCCACCCATGCCGTCCATCAACAGCGCAACGACCAGCGAAGCAAAGGCCACTACCAGCAGCAGTATTGACTGCGCGTGATCAAACTCCAGCTCACCGGGGAAGACTTCAAGCCTGTCCAGCACGTCTAACAGGTCGGCCGTGGACTGGGCCCGAGTGACCCGTACCTGGCAGTCTTGCAACAGTCGATTCAACGCGTGATCACGCAAGAAAAACAACATGATTCATCCTTGATCTCAACCCTGAGCGCGGATCAATCCGCGCTCGGCCTCAGCATTCGTTCAAGCCATCGCGAAAGCGAATCGCCAGGGCCTTGAGGTTCTGCCGCCAGCTTTCCAGCTCGTCCCGGCTCAACTCATCCACCGGCTCTTCTTCATCCAGGCTGACAGCCACAATCAACGGCTGGGTAACGTCGCCCTTGGGCTTGTGCGGGGCGCGCGGCGGCTGGAACAGCGCGGCATGAGCCGCCAGCAGTTTCGCCAGCCAGGTTTCGCGGTTTTGCGCCAACTCGACCAACTCGGCGAGTTCGGGGATCGCAAGGCTGTCCAGCACCTCACGGGTCAGGATCAATTCCGCACGGGCTGCATTGGCCTGGGGCAAGCGATAGAAGCCCGCAATCTCATGACACAGCCCCAGCAACGCACCGTACAAGTGAAACAGCACCGACTCGCGACCGGCCTGTAACAGCGCCTGGGCGTTCATCGCCCGCCCTTCCTCGGCTCGGGCCAGCGCTTCGAGGGACAAGCCGGCGAAGTAAATTTTCTGATTGGTACGGGTATAGAGTTCGTGGGCCATGACGGCAGCCTCCACAACGGAAAGAAAACAGCGAGCTGGTCGCACAGTGTCGTGGATCATTCCCGCCAACCGCAAGCCAAAAGAAAGGCCGCGTAGCCCTTGAGAGCGCACGCGGCCTGTCTTCAGCACCCGGAAATGAACCCGGGCATCACCCTATCAACGCTTGTCTTCGACCTTCCATTTGCCGCCGTCGTAGAACGCTTTCCAGCCGGTAGGCTTGCCGTCCACCTCGGTCTGCACGTACTGCTCCTTGGTCTTGCGACTGTAACGGATCACCGCTGGACGACCGTCCGGATCCTTCTGCGGTGCATCACAGAGGAAGTGGTACTTCGGATCGATCTCGTCCTTGTGCGGCAGGATCTCGATCACCAGCGGCGCACGGGTTTCGCGGTTTTTCGGGAACTGGCTGGCAGCCAGGAACAGCCCCGAAGCGCCGTCACGCAAGATGTAGGTGTCGTTGACCTTTTCGCATTTCAGCTCAGGCATCTTCACCGGGTCCATCTTCGGCGGCGCCGCGTCACCGCTTTTCAGCAGCTTGCGGGTGTTTTTGCAGGTCGGGTTGGTGCAACCGAAGAACTTGCCGAAACGGCCGGTCTTGAGTTGCATCTCGCTGCCGCACTTGTCGCATTCCAGGCTCGGGCCTTCATAACCCTTGATCCGGTAGCTGCCTTCCTCGATCTCGTAACCGGCGCAATCCGGGTTGTTACCGCAGATGTGCAGCTTGCGCTTCTCATCCAGCAGGTAGGCGTCCATCGCGGTGCTGCAGATCGGACAACGGTGCTTGCCGCGCAGTACCAGGGATTCGGATTCACCCTCGTCATCCGCGGCAATTTCATCACCCGGCACCAGATTCACGGTGGCCTTGCAACGCTCTTTCGGCGGCAGGCTGTAGCCCGAGCAACCGAGGAACACGCCAGTGGAGGCGGTGCGGATCTGCATCGGCCGGCCGCAGGTCAGGCACGGAATATCGGTCATCACTGGCTGATTGGCACGCATGCCGCTTTCAGCGCTTTCGGCTACTTCGAGTTTCTTCTTGAAGTCGCCGTAGAACTCGTCGAGTACGCTTTTCCAGTCGCGCTCGCCCTGCGCCACGTCATCGAGGTTCTCTTCCATGCCGGCGGTAAAGCCGTAGTCCATGAGGTTGGAGAAGCTTTCTGAAAGACGCTCGGTAACGATGTCGCCCATTTTTTCCGAATAGAAACGACGGTTATGCAGCGCCACGTAGCCGCGGTCCTGAATCGTCGAAATGATCGCCGCGTAGGTCGAAGGACGACCGATACCGCGTTTTTCCATTTCCTTGACCAGGCTGGCTTCGGAGTAGCGCGCCGGCGGCTTGGTGAAGTGCTGGCTCGGATCGAGCTTGATCAGCTTGAGCACATCGCCCTGAGCCATGTCCGGCAATACATCGTCATCGCCCGGCTTGCTGATTTGCGGCATGACGCGGGTGTAACCGTCGAACTTCAGGATGCGGCCCTTGGCCCGCAGCTCGAAGTCTCCAGCAGCGACGCTGACGGTGGTCGAGAGGTATTGCGCCGGCAGCATCTGGCAAGCCAGGAATTGGCGCCAGATCAGCTCGTAGAGCCGCTCAGCGTCACGTTCCATGCCCGACAGCTTGCTTGGTTCGGTGTTGGCATCGGAAGGACGAATCGCTTCGTGAGCCTCTTGTGCGCCTTCCTTGCTGCTGTAGACGTTCGGGGTTTCCGGCAGGTATTTCTTGCCGAACTCACCTTCAATATAAGTACGCGCCATCGCCACGGCATCGGCCGAAAGGTTGGTCGAGTCGGTACGCATATACGTGATGTAGCCCGCTTCATACAGACGCTGGGCCATCATCATGGTTTTCTTCACCCCGAAGCCCAGGCGGTTGCTCGCGGCCTGCTGCAGGGTGGAGGTGATGAACGGCGCCGAAGGCTTGCTGCTGGTCGGTTTGTCTTCACGCTTGACGATGCTGTAGCTGGAAGCCTTGAGCTTCTCCAGCGCGGCCATGGCCTGGGCTTCATTGAGCGGCTTGAAGGCCTCGCCGTTTTCACGGGCCACATCAAAACGCACCTTGGCGCCCTTGGCTGTACCGAGGTCGGCATGGACTTCCCAGTACTCTTCCGGGTTGAACGCACGAATCTCGCGCTCACGCTCCACCACCAGCTTCACGGCTACCGACTGCACGCGACCGGCGGACAGGCCACGAGCGATCTTGGCCCACAGCAGCGGCGACACCATGTAGCCCACGACACGGTCGAGGAAACGCCGCGCCTGCTGGGCGTTGACACGATCGATGTCCAGCTCGCCCGGCTTGGAAAAGGCTTCCTGAATCGCCTTCTTGGTAATTTCGTTGAACACCACGCGCTTGTAGCGGCTGTCGTCACCACCGATGGCTTCCCGCAGGTGCCAGGCAATAGCCTCCCCTTCGCGGTCCAAGTCGGTTGCGAGATAGATGGTGTCAGCATCCTTGGCGAGCCGGCGCAGCTCTTCGATGACCTTTTCCTTGCCAGGAAGGATCTCGTACTTGGCTTTCCAGCCGTGTTCCGGATCGACACCCATGCGCGAGACCAGCTGCTTGCGCGCCTTTTCTTTAGGCGACAAGGCCGGAGCTTCGCCTGCAGCGGCCTTGCCACGCTTGGCAGGCTCCTTGGCGGCGCTCGCCGAACCGCTGGTGGGCAGGTCTCGGATATGGCCGATACTCGACTTCACCACGTATTGGTTACCCAAGTACTTGTTGATGGTCTTGGCCTTAGCCGGGGATTCCACAATGACCAGCGATTTGCCCATGGATCAGAAAATTCCTGAATTCGAGAAGAGAAAGGCGGTTGGCGCCTGACGCGGCACCGCTATATATAGTGGCAACAAGGTGAGGTCAAGCGCAGGGTACTGCGCGACCTGCGCTTATGCCTTTGAAAAAAGACTGGCTTCGGCCTGCACCAAAGCAAAGCGTGGCACCTGCTCGCCGTCAACCTCGACGGACTCCAGGAACATGCTCAAGGGACGCACCCAAAAGCCGTAATCGCCATACAGGGCTTGGTAGAACACCACTTCTTCTTCGGTTTCGGAGTGCCGCGCCACGTTGAAAACGCGGTACTGCGGCCCCTTGTAATGCTGATAGAGCCCGGGTTGTAACGGCATGCTTTGGCCCTCACACAAATCTTTTCAAAATAAAAACAAAATAAATCTTCCGAAAAACAAAAACCGGGGCACTTGGCCCCGGCTTCCATCAACGAGACGCTTAAACGCGTTCGAAGACGGTGGAGATGCCTTGGCCGAGACCAATGCACATGGTGGCCACCCCAAAGGTGCCGCCATTCTGCTTCATCACGTTCAGCAATGTGCCGGAGATACGGGCACCGGAACAACCGAACGGGTGACCCAGGGCGATCGCGCCGCCGTGCAGGTTAACCTTCTCGTTCATCTTGTCGAGTACTTTCAGATCTTTCAGCACTGGCAGGGCCTGTGCGGCGAAAGCTTCGTTGAGCTCGAAGAAGTCGATATCGTTGATGCCCAGGCCCGCACGCTTGAGTGCTTTCTGGGTCGCCGGTACTGGACCATAGCCCATGATCGCCGGGTCCACACCCGCCACGGCCATCGAGCGAATCACCGCCAGAGGCTGGATGCCCAGGTCCTGGGCACGCTGCGCCGACATCACGATCATGCACGAGGCACCATCGGTGATCTGCGACGAAGTACCGGCCGTCACGGTGCCGCCCTTGGGGTTGAACGCTGGCTTGAGTGCCGCCAGGCTTTCCAGGGTGGTTTCCGGACGAATGGTTTCGTCGTAGTCGAACAGCTTCAGGAAGCCATTCTCGTCGTAGCCCTGCATCGGGATGATTTCGTCCTTGAACTTGCCTTCCACCGTCGCCTTGTGGGCGAGTTGGTGGGAGCGCACGCCGAAGGCATCCTGCTGCTCGCGGGTAATGCCGTGCATCTTGCCGAGCATTTCAGCGGTCAGGCCCATCATGCCCGAGGCTTTTGCCGCGTACAGCGACATGTGCGGGTTCGGATCGACACCGTGCATCATGCTCACGTGGCCCATATGCTCGACGCCGCCTACCACGAACACGTCACCATTACCGGTCATGATCGCTTGCGCAGCAGTGTGCAGCGCGCTCATCGACGAGCCGCACAGGCGGCTGACAGTCTGGCCGGCAGCCGTATGCGGGATCTGGGTCATCAGCGACGCCATGCGCGCGATGTTCCAGCCCTGCTCCAGGGTCTGGTTGACGCAGCCCCAGATCACATCCTCGACTTCGTTCGGATCGACCTTGACGTTGCGTTCCAGCAGTTTGCTGATCAGGTGCGCCGACATGTCTTCGGCGCGGGTGTTGCGGTGCATGCCGCCCTTGGAGCGGCCCATCGGAGTACGACCGAAGTCGACAATCACGACGTCTCTAGGATTCAAGCTCATAAAATTTCACTCTCGCTCTAGTGTTTGGACGCTTAACCGAAGAACCGCTGGCCAGTCTTGGCCATTTCACGCAGTTTTGCGGTCGGGTGGTACAGCGCGCCCAAATCAGCGTACTGGTCGGCCAGGGCAACAAACTCTGCAACACCGATAGAGTCGATGTAGCGCAGCGCACCGCCACGGAATGGAGGGAAACCAATACCGTAGACCAGGCCCATGTCAGCTTCGGCGGCGGTTTCGACGATGCCGTCTTCCAGGCAACGCACGGTCTCCAGGCACAGCGGGATCATCATCCAGTTGATGATGTCTTCGTCAGTGACTTCACGCTGCTCGTAGACAATCGGCTTGAGCACTTCCAGCACCGACGGGTCGGCGACTTTCTTCTGCTTGCCCTTCTTGTCGGTCTCGTAGGCGTAGAAGCCCTTGCCGTTCTTCTGGCCCAGGCGCTTGGCTTCGTAGAGCACGTCGACTGCCGAGCGGCGGTCGTCTTTCATGCGGTCCGGGAAGCCTTCAGCCATCACGTCACGACCGTGGTGGCCGGTGTCGATGCCGACCACGTCCATCAGGTACGCCGGGCCCATTGGCCAGCCGAATTTTTCCATGATCTTGTCGATACGGACGAAGTCCACACCGGCGCTGACCAGCTTGGCGAAACCGCCGAAGTATGGGAACAGGACGCGGTTGACCAAAAAGCCCGGGCAGTCGTTGACCACGATCGGGTTCTTGCCCATTTTCTTGGCGTAGGCAACGGTGGTGGCAACAGCCAGCTCGCTGGACTTCTCGCCACGGATCACTTCCACCAGCGGCATCATGTGCACCGGGTTGAAGAAGTGCATGCCGACGAAATTTTCCGGACGCTTGAGGGCCTTGGCCAGCAAGGTGATGGAAATGGTCGAGGTGTTGGACGCGAGGATGGTGTCCTCTTTGACCTTGTCTTCGACTTCAGCCAATACCGCCTGCTTGACCTTCGGGTTCTCGACAACCGCTTCGACCACCAGGTCGACGTGGCCGAAGTCACCGTAGGACAGGGTCGGACGAATGCCGTTGAGCACTTCAGCCATCTTCGCCGCGGTCATGCGGCCTTTATCAACGCGGCCTACCAGCAGCTTGGCGGCTTCTGCCAGGCCCTGCTCGATACCGTGCTCGTTGATGTCCTTCATCAGGATCGGCGTACCCTTGGATGCCGACTGATAAGCGATACCGCCACCCATGATGCCGGCGCCGAGTACGGCAGCCTGCTTCACGTCCTTGGCGATTTCGTCGTAGGCCTTGGCCTTTTTCTTCAGTTCCTGATCGTTCAGGAACAGACCGATCAGGCTCTGCGCGGCAGAGGTCTTGGCCAGTTTGACGAAGCCTGCGGCCTCGACTTCCAGGGCTTTGTCGCGACCGAAGTTCGCGGCCTTCTGGATGGTCTTGATCGCTTCAACCGGCGCCGGATAGTTCGGGCCAGCCTGGCCGGCTACGAAACCTTTGGCGGTTTCGAAAGCCATCATTTGTTCGATCGCGTTGAGCTTGAGCTTTTCCAGCTTCGGCTGACGCTTGGCCTTGTAGTCGAATTCACCGGAGATGGCACGCTTGATCAGCTCCAGCGCGGCATCCTTGAGTTTGTCCAAGGCGACGACGGCATCGACGGCGCCGACTTTCAGCGCGTCTTCAGCACGGTTTTCCTTGCCGGCGGCAATCCACTCGATGGCGTTGTCGGCACCGATGATGCGCGGCAGACGCACGGTACCGCCGAAGCCCGGGTAGATGCCCAGTTTGACTTCCGGCAGGCCGATCTTGGCGCTGGTGGCCATGACGCGGTAGTCCGCCGCCAGGCACATTTCCAGACCGCCGCCCAGCGCAATGCCATTGATCGCGGCAACGGTCGGAACGTTGAGGTCTTCGAAATCGCTGAAAATCTTGTTGGCTTCGAGGTTGCCTGCAACAAGCTCTGCATCCGGCAGCTTGAAGTTGTCGACAAATTCGGTGATGTCGGCGCCGACGATAAACACGTCCTTGCCACTGCTGACGATCACACCTTTGATCGAAGCATCTGCCTTGATGGTGTCTACCGCCTGACGCAGTTCGTTCAGGGTTAGACGGTTGAACTTGTTGACGGACTCACCCTTGAGGTCGAAATTCAATTCGACGATGCCACTTTCAAGAGCCTTAACCGTGATGGCTTTACCTTCGTAAATCATCAACTGATCTCCACGATATGGAAGCTGAACAGTACACGTCGGACGCTGACTTCTGGCTTGGCACTGACCTGAATGTCGGTGCTGATGCCAATCCGCCAGGCACACCCGCCGACGCGATAGTCGGGATTCTGCGAGAGTCGCCTGCTAATACAAACGCTCAATTCATACGCCCGTTTGATTTGGGTACGCCACATTCAGGGAAAAACCACCAATTGTCAATCGCCCAAAATGCGGTTTGAAATGCGACTTTGCGGTCACTTCAATATCATGGGCTCGCAGCAACAGGCCGGCGTATCCTCTGCCATTCATAGAATCAATAGTTAGAAAATTCGCCCTAACTGTTATGCCAGGCACCGATACACCGTCTACGCTGGCAACCACCGCAGAATAGATACCGTTGCACGTTTATCCGAGACAGGGCGTAAGATCGAGCGCACGCGAAGACCCGCACCAGCCAGTGGTGCGCTGTTTCAAGACTGAATTACCGGCCTGCCTGGCCAACCCCGGCCCGATGATGATATCGGGCTTTTTATTGCCTGCGATTTGGCCTGCGCCATTGCGGCGCCAGGCCTGCCCGGTTCAGGCCAGGGCCTTGAGCACCGAGGCGATGTCCTGCAGCACGCTCAACTCGCCGCGCTCGTTCCAGTACAGGGCGATCATCTGCTTGTCGGCCTCGATCTTGAACACGTTGGCGGGCAACTTTTCCAAATGCCCTAGCAACGCCTCATCCACGCATGCTTCACGCCACTGATTGACCCACACCCCGGGTGCAGTCTGCCAATAGCTGAAGCACAGCGGCTGGGTGCTGCGCCTTGGCCGGTGATACTGCGGACACGGGTTCGGCGGCTCCTGTCCCAGCCAGTGCGGCCACTCCTGGGGCGCCAACTGCATGGCCAGGCCGATACGCCGCGCCTCCATGCGCATGGCTATCTGGCCGCTCTGGCGGTGCGAGGGGCGCAACCATGCCAAGGGGCTCAAGACCACCGCAAGGATTGACACCACTATCCATACCGTCATATCTGTACTCCCGATTCTTGATGAGCGGGTTGCGCCACCTTTGGACCAACCCGCTTGAAACCAGCCATACTTGAAGCTATTGCAATCCTCAGGAGGTGCACCTCATGTCCTACCACCATATTCTGGTCGCTGTAGATCTAACCGAAGAGTGCGATCCTGTTATCCATCGCGCTCGCGAACTTTCGGTGAGCAACGGCGCCAAGCTGTCCCTGGTGCATATTGTCGAACCCATGGCCATGGCGTTCGGCGGCGATGTGCCGATGGACCTGTCACAACTGCAGCAACAACAATTCGACCAGGCCAAAGAGCGCCTGGACCGGCTGATCATCAAGTACCCCGAGCTGTCCAAGGAATACAGCCACCTGACCTACGGCCAGCCACGCCAAGAGATCCACCATCTGGCCAAGGAGCAGGCTTGCGACCTGATCGTGGTCGGCAGCCATGGCCGGCACGGCCTGGCCCTGCTGCTGGGCTCCACCGCCAATGACGTGCTGCATGGCGCGCCTTGCGACGTACTGGCGGTGCACCTGGTCAAGCGTTAAGCCTTACGCGCCAGCCCCTACAAAAAGCCCGACATCATCGTCGGGCTTTTTGTCAGTGCTGATTCACTCAGGCATCCAGCTCGGCCCAGCGCTCGACCAACACTTCAAGGTCAGCGTTGAGCTTTTCCAAACCGGCAATCACCGCCGCTGTTTCCGTGGATGGACGCTGATAGAAACCGGCATCAGCCATCTCGGCCTCGACCGCAGCAATCTGCTGCTCCATGGCTTCAATCTCACCTGGCAGGGCTTCAAGCTCGCGCTGCAATTTGTAGCTGAGCTTTTTCTTCGCCGCCGAAGCCTCCTGAACCGGTGCCGCTTCCACCACCGGAGCCACCACCGCGGAGTTCAGCTCGGCCTTGCCCGACTTGTTCTCGGTCACGCCCAGCAGGCGCGGCGAACCGCCCTGACGCAGCCAGTCCTGATACCCGCCGACGTATTCACGAACCTTGCCTTCGCCTTCAAAGACCAGGGTGCTGGTGACCACGTTGTCGAGGAATGCCCGATCGTGACTGACCATCAGTACGGTGCCGTTGAAGGTCAGCAACACCTCCTCCAGCAGTTCGAGGGTTTCCACGTCGAGGTCGTTGGTGGGTTCGTCGAGGACCAGCAGGTTGGCTGGTTTGCTGAACAGTTTGGCCAGCAACAGACGTGCACGCTCACCACCCGACAGCGCCTTGACCGGCGTGCGGGCACGCTGCGGGCTGAACAGGAAGTCGCCGAGGTAGCTCAGCACATGACGGCTCTGACCATCGATATCGATAAAGTCGCGACCTTCGGCGACGTTGTCGATCACGGTCTTCTCCAGGTCCAGCTGATGGCGCAACTGGTCGAAGTAGGCCACGTCGATGCGCGTCCCCTCTTCCACTGTGCCGCTGGTCGGTTGCAGGCCGTTGAGCATCAGTTTCAGCAGCGTGGTCTTGCCGGTGCCGTTGGCGCCCAGCAGACCGATACGGTCGCCGCGCTGCAGGACCATGGAGAAGTCCTTGATCAGGAACGGGCCACCCGGGTGGGCGAAGCTCACGTTTTCCAGAACCATGACCTGCTTGCCGGACTTGTCGGCGGTATCCAGCTGGATGTTGGCTTTGCCGGTACGCTCGCGACGCTCGCTGCGCTCGACGCGCAAGGCTTTCAGGGCGCGTACACGGCCCTCGTTACGGGTGCGGCGAGCCTTGATGCCCTGGCGGATCCAGACTTCTTCCTGGGCCAGTTTCTTGTCGAACAGGGCGTTGGCGGTTTCCTCGGCGGCCAGCGAGGCCTCCTTGTGCACCAGGAAGCTGGCGTAGTCGCCGTTCCAGTCGATCAGGCCGCCACGGTCCAGTTCGAGAATTCGGGTCGCCAGGTTCTGCAGGAAGGAACGGTCGTGCGTGATGAACAGCACGGCGCCCTGGAAATCCTTGAGGGCTTCTTCCAGCCAGGCAATCGCACCGATGTCCAGGTGGTTGGTTGGTTCGTCGAGCAGCAGCAGGTCCGGCTCGGACACCAGCGCCTGAGCCAGCAGCACGCGACGACGCCAGCCGCCGGACAATTCGGCGAGGGTCTTGTCGGCCGGCAGTTGCAGGCGGCTCAGGGTGCTGTCGACCAATTGCTGCAAGCGCCAGCCATCACGGGCTTCGAGGTCTTGCTGGACATGCATCAGCTTGTCCAGGTCTTCTTCGGTGACGCAGTTCTGCGCCAGGTGATGGTATTGGGCGAGCAACGCGCCCACGCCATCCAGGCCTTCGGCGACCACGTCGAACACTGTCCGCTCGTCGGCCACCGGCAATTCTTGCGGCAATTCGCCGATCTTGAGGCCAGGCGCGCGCCAGACGGAGCCGTCATCGGGCTTCTGATCGCCCTTGACCAGCTTCATCATGCTGGACTTGCCTGTGCCGTTTCGGCCGATGATGCACACCCGCTCACCACGGGCGATCTGCCAGGACACCTTGTCCAACAACGGCATAGCGCCGAAAGCAAGGGACACATCGCTGAATTTGAGCAGGGTCATGAGCTTCTCCAAAAACCGGGCGCGCATTCTACCTGACTTGAGACCGCAGAAGGCCGGCATTTTCAATGTCGAAGCACTCTGCATAACAAATGTTGCGAACTGATGCCGCGCAGCCTGCAAAGCTTTCGTCTGCTGGCGGCAAAAGGCTAAGCTACGGACAATTCAGTGCGAGCGTGGCTTGCACTTGTCATGATTTCTCTGCACGGATGTCTCATGCGCAGTCGCCTTTTCAGTCTTTTATCGTGCTTGCTTCTTTCTGCCACCGCTGCTCAATCCGCCCAGGCCGTGGACCTCTCCACCCAACGCCAGTATTACGATGAAGCCAAGCGCGCCTTGGCCAAAGGCGATTCCGGGCCCTACATGCGCTACAGCCAGGCCCTCAGCGATTACCCGCTGGAGCCCTACCTCGCCTACGACGAGCTGACCGCGCGCCTGAAAACCGCGAGCAACGCCGAGATCGAGAAATTCCTCGCCGAACATGGCGACCTGCCCCAGGCCAACTGGATGAAGTTGCGCTGGTTGCGCTGGCTGGCCGATCGCGGTGACTGGGCGACATTCGTCAAGTACTACGACCCCAAACTCAACTTCACCGAGCTGGACTGCCTGAACGCGCAGTATCAGATCGGCCACAACCTCAAGGCCGAGGGCTACGCCAACGCCGAAAAACTCTGGCTGAGCGGCAAGAGCCAGCCGGCCGCCTGTGATGGCTTGTTCGGCGTGTGGGCCGCCGAAGGCCAGTTGACCGAACAGAAACGCTGGGAGCGCACCAAACTCGCGGCCCAGGCCCGCAACTACCCGCTGGCCAACAGCCTGGTGAACGGCCTGACCACCCTCGCCCCCCGCGGGCGCTTGCTGGTGGAAGTGGCGCAAAAGCCGGAGCTGCTCAACCAGCCCACACGCTTCACCCCTGCCGATGAGCCGATGTCCGACATCGTCAGCCTCGGCCTGCGGCGCCTGGCCCGCCAGGATCCGGACAAGGCCATGGCCCTGCTCGACGGCTATGCCAGCAGCATGCATTTCTCCCGCGATGAAAAAGTCGCCATCGCCCGTGAAATCGGCCTGACCCTGGCGCGCCGCTTCGACGGCCGCGCCCTGGACGTCATGACCAAGTACGACCCGGAGCTGCGGGACAACACCGTGTCTGAATGGCGCCTGCGCCTGCTGCTGCGCCTGGCGCGCTGGGACGACGCCTATCAACTGACCCGACGCCTGCCTCAGGACCTGGCCACCACCAACCGCTGGCGCTACTGGCAGGCCCGCAGCCTGGAACTGGCGCAGCCGCAGAATCCGCAGGCGCAGACCCTCTACAAGAACCTGGCCCGCGAGCGCGACTTCTATGGTTTCCTGGCTGCCGACCGTTCGCAATCGCCCTACTCCCTGGTCAACAAACCGCTGGTCATGAGCCAGGCGCTGATCAACAAGGTTCGCAACACCCCCGGCGTGCGCCGCGCCCTGGAGTTCCACGCCCGCGGCCAGATCGTCGATGGCCGGCGCGAGTGGTACCACGTCAGCCGTCACTTCAACCGTGACGAAATGGTGGCCCAGGCCAAGCTCGCCTATGACTTGAAATGGTACTTCCCGGCCATCCGCACCATCAGCCAGGCGCAGTACTGGGATGACCTGGATATCCGCTTCCCGATGGCCCACCGCGACACCCTGGTGCGCGAAGCCAAGGTCCGCGGCCTGCATTCGAGCTGGGTGTTCGCCATCACCCGCCAGGAAAGCGCCTTCATGGACGACGCCCGCTCCGGCGTCGGCGCCAGCGGCCTGATGCAACTGATGCCCGGCACCGCCAAGGAAACCGCGCGCAAGTTCAGCATCCCCCTGGCATCCCCCCAGCAAGTGCTGGACCCGGACAAGAACATCCAGCTCGGCGCCGCCTACCTGAGCCAGGTCCACAGCCAGTTCAACGGCAACCGCGTGCTCGCTTCGGCCGCCTACAACGCCGGCCCCGGCCGCGTGCGCCAGTGGCTCAAGGGCGCCGACCACCTGAGCTTCGACGTCTGGGTTGAAAGCATCCCCTTCGACGAAACCCGGCAATACGTGCAGAACGTGCTGTCGTACTCGGTGATCTACGGCCAGAAACTCAACTCGCCACAGCCGCTGGTGGATTGGCATGAGCGGTATTTCGACGATCAATAAGAAGTGGCGAGCGGTAAGCTACAAGCCGCAAGCTCAAGCCTGAAAGCAAAATGCCCGCATTGAGAAATGCGGGCATTTTTATATGCGCCTCAAAAACCGCTACAAGCTTGTAGCTTGCGGCTTAGAACTGCCCCTACTCCTTCTCGCTGAACTGCAACGCCGCCAGACGTGCATAGAGAGGGTTACTGGCGATCAGTTGCTGATGAGTGCCCACCGCAACCAGCTTGCCCTGGTCCATCACCGCGATTCGGTCGGCGTTTTTGACCGTGGCCAGACGGTGGGCGATCACCAGGGTGGTGCGGTTCTGCATCAGGCTGGGCAGGGCTTGTTGAATCAGGTGCTCGCTCTGGGCGTCGAGGGCGCTGGTGGCTTCATCCAGCAGCAGGATCGGCGCATCCACCAGCAGCGCCCGGGCGATGGCCAGGCGCTGGCGCTGGCCACCGGAAAGCCCCAGCCCACCATCCCCCAGATGGGTCTGGTAACCGTTGGGCATCTTCTCGATGAATTCATCGGCGTAGGCAATCTTCGCCGCCTCACGCACCTGCTCCAGGGTCGCCCCGGGGTTGCCGTAGCGGATGTTTTCCTCGACGCTGCCGAAAAACAGTGCCGGGCTTTGTGACACCAGGGCAAAGCAGCGCCGCAGATCCTGTGGATCGAGCTGGGTCAGCGGTACGCCATCGAGCAGGATTCGCCCCTGCTGCGGGTCGTAGAAGCGCAGCAGCAAATCGTAGATGGTCGACTTGCCGGCGCCTGACGGGCCGACCAGGGCCAGGGTTTCGCCGGCATGGATCTCCAGGCTCAAGCCATCCACCGCATTGCTTTCAGGCCGTGAAGGATAGGAGAAGCGCACATTTTCCAGGGCCAGCTCACCCCGCACTCGCGGCGGCAGGGCCACCCCATCAGTGGTCGGCGGCTGGATAATGCTTTCCGAGCGCAGCAGCTCGGCAATTCGCTCGGCAGCCCCCGCCGCTCGCTGCAACTCGCCAATCACCTCGCTCAACGTGCCGAACGCACTGCCCACGATCAGGCTGTAGAACACGAACGCCGCCAGCTCGCCACCGGAAATCCGTCCGGCGATCACGTCCATGCCACCGACCCACAACATCACCCCGACCGCGCCCAACACCAGCACGATCACCAGGGTGATCAGCCAGGAACGCTGGACGATACGCTTGCGCGCGGTGTTGAACGCCTCTTCCACGGTCAGCGCAAATCGCTGCTCGTCCTGGCGCTGGTGGTTATAGGCCTGCACGGTCTTGATCTGGCCAAGGGTCTCGGACACATAGCTGCCGACATCGGCGATACGGTCCTGGCTCAAGCGCGACAGATTGCGCACCCGCCGGCCGAAAATCAGGATCGGCGCCAGCACCAGCGGCAAGGCTACCACCACGATGCTGGTGAGCTTGGGGTTGGTGATAAACAGCAGCACGATGCCGCCGATCACCATCAGCGCGTTACGCAGGAACAACGAGAGCGACGAACCGATTACCGACTGCAGCAAGGTGGTGTCGGCGGTCAGCCGCGATTGGATTTCAGAGCTGCGATTACTCTCGTAAAACCCGGGATGCAGGTAGATCAGGTGGTTGAACACCTGCCGGCGAATATCTGCCACACACCGCTCGCCGATCCACGACACCAGGTAGAAACGGGCGAAAGTGCCCACGGCCAGCCCCAGCACCAGCAACAGAAACAGGCCGATGGATTGATTGAGCAAGTGTGGCGAACGGGTCATGAAACCCTGATCCACCAGCAGCCGAATGCCCTGTCCCATGGACAAAGTGATGCCGGCGGTGACGATCAGCGCCAGCAGTGCCCCGAGGGCCTGCCAGCGGTAAGGCGCAATAAACTGACTGGCCAGGCGAATAGCCCGGCGTTGGTGCGAAGAAAGCATGACGATCATCCGATAGGTCACCAGGAGCGAGGCACTGCCAAGCCTACACCGACCCATTGGCCGGAACTTACGCGAATCACAATGAGTCAGGTTAAATATGACCGCTGACACTAGAGCCTAGAGGCTATTGATCTAATGTCCGGCTGGCACTCGTGGGGGATTTCTGGTGGAGTGAGAGCACTGCCGGGGCCCTGTAGTCCGCTGTCACAGCCCGGTCACCTGGCGGTTATAAACTAAGCACACAACCTGATGAGGAGACAGGCCATGTCCTTGCAACACAGCAGCGATGACAAGATTCAAGTGATTCGTACCCAGCCAAACCAGTCTCTAGGGTGTGCCATCATCGACGCTCAGGGTCGCGAAGTACCGATTACTGAAGACATGATCCAGAGCGCATGCCGCGAACTGGAAAAGCGACTGGTCAAGCCTGCCCAGCAAGATTGAGCCCTCGCCTCGCATTCTCTTGACCCGGCCTCGACGCCGGGTTTTTTATGCCTGCCTTTCCCCACTGCGCGGGCCTCGCGACCCGCCGCAGGCTATTCAGGCCAGGGTCGCACCCAAGGCAATGACGATCTGCTGCAGCGCTGGCGAATCGCCCTGAATGTGCACGCTCAGGCCGTCGATCTCACGGCGTTCGGGGTAGTGTTTGCGCAGGCCGTCGAAGGCACTGCGCTGCTCGGCCGGGGTGCCGCCCAGGCTGCGCCGGAAGTCGGCGTCGTCCCGGCGCGGGTCGTACACCGCGCGGCAGACAGTCGCCAGCGCCCAGGCAGGGTCGGCATTGGCGTTGAGCCAGAGGTGCGAAACCCACGGCTGGGGCAGCAGCGTATCCAGGCTGACCTGCTCCGCCTGGCCCGAAAACCGGCAGTAGGCCTGGTAAATCTGCGCGGTGCCGCGCTGCTTGCCATCCAGGCTGTAACCGGCAATATGCGGCGTGGCCAGGACACACAGATCGGCCAGGGCCTGATCCACCCTGGGCTCCTCCTCCCACACGTCCAGCACTGCCTGCAGGTCTTCGCGCTCAAGCAGCACTTCGCGCAGGGCGTGGTTATCGACCACCGGGCCACGGGCAGCGTTGATCAGCCAGGTACCCGGCCTGAGTTGTTGCAGGCGCGCCTTATCCAGCAGGTGCCAGGTCGAGAGTTCGCCGCTGCGGGTCAAGGGCGTGTGCAGGCTGATCACGTCGCACTGCTCGATCAATTGTTCCAGGCTCACGTAGTCGCCACCTTCGGCGGCCTGGCGCACGGGGTCGCACACCAGCACATTCCAGCCCAGGCCACGCAGTACCTGGATCAGCCGCCCGCCCACCTCGCCCGCACCCACCACGCCATAGGTACGCCCGGGCAGCGCGACGCCTTCGATTTCCGCCAGGGTCAACAGGCTGCCGAGCACGTACTCCACCACGCCACGGGCGTTGCAACCCGGCGCGCTGGACCAGTGAATACCGGCCTGGGCGAAGTACTCGAGGTCCAGGTGATCGGTGCCAATGGTGCAGGTGCCGACGAAACGCACCTTGCTGCCTTCAAGCAGGGCTTGATCGACGTTGGTCACCGAACGCACCAGCAGCACATCCGCTTCGGCAACGGTCGCACGGTCGATGGAGCGTCCTGGGAATCGGCGAATTTCACCGAAACCGGCAAAGAACTCTTCGATCAGCGGGATATTTTCGTCGGCAACAATCAGCATGGCAGGCTCCTTTCGCGGAGCCGCAGTGTAGGCGTAGTGGAGGGTCAGGGGCCAGCGCCAATACCGCCGCAGCCCGATTTCAGGCGGGCTGCAGCGCTTACAAATCCGCAACACAGGATGTTTTCCTGACCGCAGCGTCAACGCGTAGAATGTCGCGTCCTGCGCCACCCCACCTATGGACGCTTCGCCTGTGAATTCTGTCTCCGACACCCCCGCCGCCACTTCCCTCAAGCGCCCCGCCCGGGTCTATCTCGAGCTGCGCAACCTGCTTGGGCTGGCGCTGCCGATCATGATCGCGCAGCTGGCGACCACCGCCATGGGCTTTGTCGATGCAGTGATGGCCGGCCGGGTCGGGCCTCGGGACCTGGCGGCAGTGGCCCTGGGCAACTCGATCTGGATCCCGGTCTTTCTATTGATGACCGGCACCCTGCTGGCAACCACGCCCAAGGTTGCGCAACGCCACGGCGCCGGGCTGCCTGGCGAAATCGGCCCGCTGGTGCGCCAGGCCTTGTGGCTGGCGCTGGTGGTGGGGCTGATGGCGACCCTGATTCTGTTCAACGCCGAGCCGGTGTTGCACCTGATGAAGGTCGACCCCGAACTGATCGAGCCGTGCATGGGCTACCTGCGCGGCATCGCCAGCGGCCTGCCGGCAGTGGCGCTGTATCACGTCATGCGCTGCTTCAGCGACGGCCTGGGCCGCACCCGGCCGAGCATGGTCATGGGCCTGTGCGGGCTGGCGCTGAATATCCCGATCAACTACGTGTTCATCTATGGCCACTTCGGCGTGCCGGCCATGGGCGGCGTCGGCTGCGGCTGGGCCACGGCCATCGTGATGTGGGCCATGATGTTCGGCATGGCCAGCTGGACCCGCTGGGCCCCGGCCTATCGCAACATTGACCTGTTCGGTCGCTTCGACTGGCCGCAATGGGCGGTGATCAAGCGCTTGTTGAGCATCGGCCTGCCCATCGGCATTGCGGTATTTGCCGAGTCGAGCATCTTCGCGGTGATTGCCCTGCTGATCGGCAGCCTTGGCGCCACCGTGGTCGCCGGGCACCAGATCGCCCTCAACGTCAGCTCACTGGTGTTCATGATCCCCTACTCCCTGGGCATGGCCGTGACCGTGCGGGTCGGCCAGGCCCTGGGCCGCAGCGAACCACGTGAGGCGCGGTTTGCCGCTGGGGTCGGCATGGGCACGGCGCTGGCTTATGCCTGCCTCTCGGCCAGCATGATGCTATTGCTGCGCGGACCGATTGCGAGCATCTACACCACCGACCCCATGGTGATCCATGTGGCGTCGATGCTGATTGTGTATTCGGCACTGTTCCAGTTTTCCGACGCGATCCAGGTCACCGCCGCCGGCGCCCTGCGTGGCTATCAGGACACCCGGGTGACCATGGTCCTGACCCTGTTCGCCTACTGGGGCATTGGTTTGCCAGTGGGGTATGCGCTGGGGCTGACCGACTGGTTCGGCCCCGCTCGCGGCCCGAGCGGGCTCTGGGAAGGGTTGATCGTGGGCCTGAGCTGCGCGGCGCTGATGCTGTCGATCCGCCTGACCCGCAGTGCGCGCAAGCGGATCCGCATCAGCCGCTCGCTGGGTTAAGCGAGCTTCTTGCGGATCCAGTACAGATAGGTTCCGGCCTCTTCCTGCTGCGCCACCAGTTCGTGGTCGAGAAACACACAGAACTTGGGAATGTCGCGGCGGGTGGACGGGTCGGTGGCGATGACCTTGAGCAGGCCGCCAGGCGCCAGGTCGCGGATGTGCTGGTGCAGCATCATCACCGGCTCCGGGCAATTGAGGCCCGTGGCGTCGAGGGTCCCGTCAACGGGGGTATCGATGGTTGGGTTCATTACTCACTCCTGAAACTGGCCGGCATTGTCGCGCAACACCGAAACCAGGTCATCCGTAGCCATGTTTTTTCAGATGAATTGTTGCGGGCGCGACCACCAGGCCACGCCGGTTCTCAACGGGCCTTAGGCTTGCTGACATCCAGCCGGCGCAGGTGGCAGGTCACTTCCTCACGGTCGTGGTACAGCTGCTTGCACCCCACCGCCACACGAATCCCACGGGCCTTGAAGCCCTCTTCGATGCGCTCGAGCAGGCGCTTCACTTCCGCATAACGCTGCTTCATCGGCAACTTCAGGTTGACCACAGCCTCGCGGCAATGTCCCTCGCCGATCCAGGTTTCCAGCAGGGCAGCGTTGCGCGCCGGCTTCTCGACGATGTCGCACACCATCCAGTCCACAGGCTGCTTGGGCTTGAAGGTAAAGCCGTCGGCCATCAGGTGCTGGACCAGGCCGGTGTCCATCAGGCTCTCGGCCATCGGCCCGTTGTCGATGGCCGTCACCAACATGCCGCGGTTGACCAGTTGCCAGGTCCAGCCGCCGGGGGCGGCACCCAGATCGACACCGGTCATGTCGCTGTGCAGGCGCTCGTCCCATTGATCACGGGGGATGAAGTGATGCCAGGCCTCTTCCAGCTTCAGGGTCGAACGGCTGGGCGCTTCGCGCGGGAATTTCAACCGCGGAATACCCATCGGCCACATCGCCGAATTACCAGCATCGGCCAGGCCGACAAACACCTCACGCCCGCTCTTGAAGGTCAGCAGCAAACGCGGCCGGCCTGGGTCATCCACCAACTTGCCGGCGGCCGTCAGGGCCTTGCGCAGCGGGCCTTCGAATTTCTTGCAGAAGTTCGACAGTTCCTTGCCGTCATTGGTGTCCACCACTTCCAGCCACAAACTGCCGCAGGTCGGGAAGCTCGCCAGATGAGCCAGGATCACGCTGATCCGGTCGCTTTCCGGCAGATCGATAAACATGCCCCGCGCCCATTGCCGAGGGAAGATCAGCTCGGCGAAGCGCAGCCCCTTCATCAAGCGCTCGGCACCGTCGTCTTCGGTGCAGACAAACTCGGCGCAGGCGGCAGCGGTCTTGGCCTTGGCATAGCCGGCCACGTTGAGGCGCGCGGCATGGTCGGCGATCTCGGAGCAGACTTCGCCTTCAAAACCTGGGCGGCAATGCATAAAGAGGGTGTTCATCGAATCTCCTGGGCAACGTCAATGAATCGCGGACTTGCCCTGTAGCAAAGCCTGTCACGAAAACGGGCGCATGATAGCCGAGTTCGGAACCTTGGACTTGTCCATAGAGTCCAGTTATTAGCCAGCTACTTAAAACAGGGCTAGGTTAAGAGCTCTGTCCGTCCCGTCAGGTCCGTAGCCGTGCGGACCATAAGGAGTCATTCAATGCCGTCCCTCGATAGCCTGAGAACCCTTGAAACGTTAAAAGTCGACGACAAGACCTACCACTATTTCAGCCTGCCACAGGCCGCCAAGAGCCTGGGCGACCTCGACAAACTGCCGATGTCGCTGAAGGTCCTGCTGGAGAACCTGCTGCGCTGGGAAGACGACAAGACCGTCACCGGCGCCGACCTCAAGGCGATTGCCGCCTGGCTCAAGGAGCGCCGCTCCGATCGTGAAATCCAATACCGCCCGGCGCGGGTGCTGATGCAGGACTTTACCGGCGTGCCCGCCGTCGTCGACCTGGCCGCCATGCGCGCGGCCATGGCCAAGGCCGGCGGCGACCCGCAACGCATCAACCCGCTGTCGCCGGTGGACCTGGTGATCGACCACTCGGTGATGGTCGACAAGTTCGGTACCACCAGCGCCTTTGAACAGAACGTCGACATCGAAATGCAGCGCAACGGCGAACGCTACGCCTTCCTGCGCTGGGGCCAGAGTGCCTTCGACAACTTCAGCGTGGTGCCGCCGGGCACCGGTATCTGCCACCAGGTCAACCTGGAATACCTCGGACGCACGGTCTGGACCAAGGACGAAGACGGCCGCACCTATGCCTTCCCCGACACCCTGGTGGGCACCGACTCCCACACCACCATGATCAACGGCCTCGGCGTACTGGGCTGGGGCGTGGGCGGGATCGAAGCCGAAGCCGCGATGCTTGGGCAGCCGGTGTCGATGCTGATTCCGGAAGTCATCGGCTTCAAGCTCACCGGCAAGCTCAGGGAAGGCATCACCGCCACCGACCTGGTGCTGACCGTGACCCAGATGCTGCGCAAAAAAGGCGTGGTGGGGAAATTCGTCGAGTTCTACGGCGATGGCCTGGCCGACCTGCCGCTGGCCGATCGCGCGACCATCGCCAACATGGCCCCGGAGTACGGCGCGACCTGCGGCTTCTTCCCGGTGGATGAAGTGACCCTGGAATACCTGCGCCTGTCCGGGCGTCCGGCGCCATTGGTGAAACTGGTGGAGGCCTACAGCAAGGCCCAGGGCTTGTGGCGCCTGCCCGGCCAGGAGCCAGTCTTCACTGACAGCCTGGGCCTGGACATGGGCACCGTGGAAGCCAGCCTGGCCGGACCGAAACGGCCCCAGGACCGAGTTTCCCTGCCCAACGTCGGCCAGGCTTTCAGTGACTTCCTGGACCTGCAATTCAAACCCACCACCAAGGAAGAAGGCCGCCTGGAAAGCGAAGGTGGCGGTGGCGTGGCCGTGGGCAATGCCGACCTGGTGGGCGAAGCCGACTACGACTACGAAGGCCAGACCTATCGCCTGAAAAACGGCGCG
Organism: Pseudomonas sp. MF4836; assembly: GCF_002018875.1. GTDB lineage: Bacteria > Pseudomonadota > Gammaproteobacteria > Pseudomonadales > Pseudomonadaceae > Aquipseudomonas. Next base: position 380,004 of record NZ_MVOL01000006.1, on the reverse strand, counting down.
GTGGTGATCGCGGCCATTACCTCCTGCACCAACACCTCCAACCCCAGCGTGATGATGGCGGCCGGCCTGGTGGCGAAAAAAGCGGTGGAAAAAGGCCTGAAGCGCAAACCCTGGGTCAAGACGTCCCTGGCACCGGGCTCGAAGGTGGTCACCGACTACTACAAGGCCGCCGGCCTGACTCAATACCTCGACCAATTGGGTTTCGACCTGGTGGGGTATGGCTGCACCACTTGCATCGGCAACTCCGGGCCGCTGCCCGAGCCGATCGAGAAAGCCATCCAGAAGGCCGACCTGACCGTGGCCTCGGTGCTCTCCGGCAACCGCAACTTCGAAGGCCGGGTCCACCCGCTGGTGAAAACCAACTGGCTGGCCTCGCCGCCCCTGGTGGTGGCCTATGCCCTGGCCGGCACTGTGCGCACCGATATCAGCAGCGAACCTCTGGGTGAAGGCAAGGACGGCAAGCCGGTGTACCTGCGGGATATCTGGCCCAGCAGCCGGGAAATCGCCGACGCGGTGGCCCAGGTCAGCACCCAGATGTTTCACAAGGAATACGCCGAAGTGTTCGCCGGCGACGAGCAATGGCAAGCCATTGAAGTGCCTCAGGCCGCGACCTATGTCTGGCAGAAGGACTCCACCTACATCCAGCATCCGCCGTTCTTCGACGATATCTCCGGCCCGCTGCCGGTGATCAAGGATGTCAGCGCTGCCCGGGTCCTGGCGCTGCTTGGCGACTCGGTCACCACCGACCACATCTCCCCGGCCGGCAACATCAAGGCCGACAGCCCGGCGGGCCAATACCTGCGCGAGCAAGGGGTGGAACCGCGGGACTTCAACTCCTACGGCTCGCGCCGTGGCAACCACGAAGTGATGATGCGCGGCACCTTCGCCAACATCCGTATCCGCAACGAAATGCTCGGCGGCGAGGAAGGCGGCAACACGATCTACATTCCCACCGGCGAGAAACTGGCGATCTACGATGCCGCCATGCGTTACCAGGCCAGTGGCACGCCGCTGGTGGTGATTGCCGGCCAGGAATATGGCACTGGCTCCAGCCGTGACTGGGCGGCCAAGGGCACCAACCTGCTGGGGGTCAAGGCGGTGATTGCCGAAAGCTTCGAGCGCATCCACCGTTCCAACCTGGTGGGCATGGGCGTGCTGCCGTTGCAGTTCAAACTCGATCAGAACCGCAAGAGCCTGAACCTGACCGGCAAGGAGACCCTAGACATCCTCGGCCTTTCCAACGTCGAACTGACCCCACGGATGAACCTGACCCTGGTCATCACTCGCGAGGATGGGCGCCAGGAGAAAGTCGAGGTGCTGTGCCGGATCGATACCTTGAATGAAGTCGAGTACTTCAAGGCGGGGGGGATTCTGCACTACGTGCTACGCCAACTGATCGCTTCGTAAGACGCGATCGGGTCCTGAACCACGCTGACAAAACACCGCCTTCGGGCGGTGTTTTTCGTCGCCCTGCCCCGCCTTGCCTGCCTCGCTATAATCCCCCGCCGCGCACGATGGCTGCACCGGCACGCCATCTACCCATTTTTTGCAACAAGGATTCCCCATGAGCGCCTTGCCATGGCTGTACCTGGCTGTTCTTTCCATGGGCTACGCCTTGGCCCTGACCTATGGCCAGCTGGGTCTGCTAGCCGCCGTGCCGGTGGCCCTGCTGCTGTGCGCGGGCCTGGCGGTGCGCCAGCGCCGAAGCCCCGTTGGTCGCTACCTCGGCCACGGCCTGTTTGTGGTGCTGGCTCTGGCGCTGGCCATGCATTGGCTGCCCGGCTTCCATAACGGCCGGGCCATCGGTCCCGAGCGCTTCACTGACGACGCCGTGCCGTTTTCCATGTACCTGAACCTGGACAAGCCGCTGATCGGCTTCTGGCTGTTGCTGGCCTGCCCCTGGATCGTCGGCCGCCGCTCGTTGCGCCTCGGGCTGTACGCAGGCGCCATGGCGCTGGCGCTGAGTGCGCTCGCGGCATTGGGTGGCGCGGTGTGGCTTGGCATCATCAGTTGGGCGCCAAAATGGCCGGACTCGGCCTGGCTGTGGCTGCTCAATAACCTGCTGCTGGTCACCCTGGTCGAGGAAGCGCTGTTTCGCGGCTATATCCAGGGCGGGTTGAGCCGGCGCCTGCACCACCTGCCCTACGGTCAGAACCTGTCACTGCTGTGCGCCGCGCTGCTGTTCGGCCTGGTGCACCTGGGTGCCGGCTGGCAATGGATGCTCCTGGCCAGCATCGCCGGAGTCGGCTATGGCCTGGCCTATCGGTTTGGCGGCCTGGGGGCGGCGCTGGCCACCCACGTCGGCCTGAACCTGCTGCATTTCGCGCTATTCACCTACCCCATGCTCGCGGGCTGAATCCGCCGGCAATTGGCACTGAAGTACTTATAAACAGTACTTCAGTACTATTGACTGCCCGCGCCCAAGCCTATTGATTGTTGCCCTCGCTCTACGGCGACAACTGCCCCTCACGCTTATTTGCAAGCGACACCTCCCGCCAATGAGACCTGGTGCAGATTATTGAAAAATAATCTCAATAATTGGCCGACCCGGCCGACAACACATCAAAGCCTTGCGGATTGAAAAACCATGCGTAATAACCAGCCCGTCACCCAGCGCGAACGTACCTTCCCGGCTCAGCAACGGTTGATCTCCACGACCGATGCCAAAGGCGTGATCACCTACTGCAACGACGCGTTCGTCGAGATCAGCGGGTTTTCGCGTGAAGAGCTGGTTCGCGCACCGCACAACCTGGTCCGTCACCCAGACGTTCCAGCTGCGGTGTTCGCGCATATGTGGGGCACTCTGAAACAAGGCTTGCCATGGATGGGCATTGTCAAAAACCGCTGCAAAAGTGGTGACCACTACTGGGTCAACGCTTATGTCACGCCGGTGTTCGAAGGCAATCAGGTGGTCGGTTACGAGTCGGTGCGGGTCAAGCCCACTGCCGAACAGATCCGCCGCGCCGAAGCGCTTTACCAGCGCATCAACCAGGGCAAGTCGGCCATTCCGAAACGCGACAAATGGCTGCCGGTGCTGCAGGACTGGCTGCCGTTTATCCTGGTCAGCCAGCTGAGCTTCATGATCGGCGCCTGGCTCAACTCCCACTGGGGCTTCGCATTGGCCGCGGCGCTGTCGGTGCCCCTGGGCCTGCTCGGCCTGAGCTGGCAGCAACGCGGCCTCAAGCGCCTGCTGCGCCTGGCCGAACAGACCACCTCCGACCCGTTGATCGCGCAGATGTACACCGACAGCCGTGGCGCACAGGCGCGTCTGGAGATGTCCATCCTCAGCCAGGAAGCTCGCCTGAAAACCTGCCTGACACGCTTGCAGGACACCGCCGAGCACCTCAACGAGCAAGCCCGTCAGTCCGACACCCTGGCCCACCAGAGCTCCACCGGCCTGGAACGCCAGCGGGTCGAGACCGAACAAGTGGCCACTGCGGTAAACCAGATGGCGGCCACCACCCAGGAAGTGGCGAGCCACGTGCAACGCACCGCCGACGCGACCCAGGAAGCCAACCGCCTGACTGGTCGCGGTCGCGACATCGCCGGCGAAACCCGCGAGGCGATTCAGCGCCTGTCGGTGGTTGTGGGTGAAACCGGCCTGACCGTGACCCAGCTGGCCAAGGACAGCGATGAAATCGGCGGCGTGGTCGATGTGATCAAGGGCATCGCCGACCAGACCAACCTGCTGGCGCTGAACGCCGCCATCGAAGCGGCGCGCGCCGGGGAAATGGGTCGCGGCTTTGCCGTGGTGGCCGATGAAGTGCGGCAACTGGCCCAGCGCACCAGCGAGTCCACCGGGCAGATCCACACCCTGATCGCCAAGCTGCAGCAAACCGCCAGCACCGCCGTGCAAACCATGGACGCCGGGCATCGCCAGGCCGAAGAAGGGGTGGCACGGGTTCTGGAAGCCGACCAGGCACTGATCGGCATCAGCGAGGCGGTGGCCAATATCACCGACATGACCACCCAGATCGCCGCGGCCACCGAAGAGCAAAGCGCCGTGGCCGAAGAGATCAGCCGCAATATCAGCACCATTGCGCAACTGGCCGATCAAACGTCGGAACAGGCCCAGCACTCGGCGCAACTGAGCGAAGAGCTGACCCGCACCGCCAACACTCAGTACTCGTTGGTGGAACGCTTCAACCGCTGATGCCTTGAGCGGTAAAAAAAACCGGAAGCCCAGGCTTCCGGTTTTTTTATGGGCGTCGTCCAGGCCACTGCAAGGCGCCCACGCCCCTCCTTAAAGCGCGCGCAGGAAAGACGCGACCTGACTCGCGGCAGCCTCCAGATGTTGCTCATGGGTGAAGCCAGAGGCCTTGAGCGGCTTCAAATCGTGATCACCGGCCGCCAACCAGTGCAGCTGGATGCTCGGCGCCAATGCATAGGTCTCTACCGTCGCCCGATTGCCCAGGGCATCACGTTCGCCCTGGATGATCAGGGTCGGCGTGGCAATCTCGGCCAGATGGGCTACGCGAGGCTTCTCCGGCTTGCCCGCGGCATAGAACGGGTAACCCAGGCACACCAGGGCATCGGCGCTCAATTCATCGGCCAGCAAGCTGGCCATGCGCCCACCCATGGACTTGCCGCCAATGGCCAGGCGCCCAGCGACATGGGGTCGCACCCGGGCATGCACCTCGCGCCAGCATTCCAGCAGTTTCGGGGCCGGATTGGGGGGGCGCCGGCCACCGTCCAGGCGCCGCTGGGCCATGTAGGGAAACTCGAAACGCAAGACGCCGACCCCATGGCTGGCAAGGCGTGCAGCCATATCGTTCATGAACCCGCTGTCCATCGGCGCACCGGCTCCGTGAGCCAGGATCAGTGTCAGCGGCTCGCCACTGCCCGGCGCCGGCGCAGCATCCCACAACCCGCCGAGTTCCTTGACGCACTGCGCCCATTGATCCCCGTCAATACTGGCCTTGTGCTCTTTGCCCATGCTTGCCTCGCTTTTAGTCTGCCTATAACTCCAGAAGAAGTGAGCGCGCCTTGCCGTGCGCAGTCGCTTTCACTTCAGCTGAACCGTGGATGGGGAACCATGAACACTTCTATCAGTACCGCCTACAACTACAAGGTGGTCCGCCAATTCGCCATTATGACGGTGGTGTGGGGCATCGTCGGCATGGGGCTCGGGGTTTTTCTCGCTGCCCAGTTGGTCTGGCCCGAACTTAACTTCAACCTGCCGTGGACCAGCTTCGGTCGTCTGCGCCCGTTGCACACTAACGCGGTGATCTTCGCCTTCGGTGGCTGCGCACTGTTCGCCAGCTCCTTCTACTCGGTGCAACGCACCTGTCAGACCCAACTGTTCGCGCCGAAAATCGCCGCGTTCTGCTTCTGGGGCTGGCAACTGGTGATCGTCCTGGCGGCCATCAGTCTGCCGCTGGGCTACACCAGCTCCAAGGAATACGCCGAGCTGGAATGGCCGATCGATATCCTGATCACCATCGTCTGGGTCGCCTACGCCATCGTGTTCTTCGGCACCCTGGTCAAGCGCAACACCAAGCACATCTATGTCGGTAACTGGTTCTTCGGTGCGTTCATCATCACCGTGGCGATCCTGCATATCGTCAACAACCTGGAAGTGCCGGTCAGCCTGACCAAGTCCTACTCGCTGTACTCCGGCGCGACGGATGCCATGGTCCAGTGGTGGTACGGCCACAACGCCGTAGGTTTCTTCCTGACGGCCGGCTTCCTCGGGATGATGTACTACTTCGTGCCGAAACAGGCCGAGCGTCCGGTGTACTCCTATCGCCTGTCGATCGTGCACTTCTGGGCCCTGATCACCCTCTACATCTGGGCCGGTCCGCACCACCTGCACTACACCGCGCTGCCAGACTGGGCGCAGTCCCTGGGCATGGTGATGTCGCTGATCCTGCTGGCGCCAAGCTGGGGCGGCATGATCAACGGCATGATGACGCTCTCGGGCGCCTGGCATAAGTTGCGCAGCGACCCGATCCTGCGCTTTTTGGTGGTGTCCCTGGCGTTCTACGGCATGTCGACCTTCGAAGGTCCGATGATGGCAATCAAGACTGTGAACGCCCTCTCCCACTACACCGACTGGACCATCGGCCACGTGCACGCAGGTGCCCTGGGCTGGGTTGCAATGATCTCGATCGGCGCGCTCTACCACATGATCCCGAAAGTCTTTGGTCGCCAGCAGATGTACAGCCTGGGCCTGATCAACGCGCACTTCTGGCTCGCCACCATCGGCACCGTGCTCTACATCGCCTCGATGTGGGTCAACGGTATCGCCCAGGGCCTGATGTGGCGCGCAGTCAACGAAGACGGCACGCTGACTTACTCCTTCGTCGAAACCCTGGTGGCCAGCCACCCAGGCTTCATCGTGCGACTGGTGGGCGGTGCAATCTTCCTCAGCGGCATGTTCCTGATGGCTTACAACACCTGGCGCACCGTGCGGGATGCACAACCCGCTGAAGTTGCCGCCGCTGCGCAGATGGCCTGAGGAGTTAGCCATGAAACACGAAACGATTGAAAAGAACGTCGGCCTGCTGATGTTGCTGATGGTGTTCGCCGTCAGCATCGGCGGCCTGACCCAGATCGTCCCGCTGTTCTTCCAGGACGTCACCAACAAGCCGGTGGAAGGCATGAAGCCCTACACCGCGCTGCAACTGGAAGGCCGCGATATTTACATCCGCGAAGGCTGCGTCCAGTGCCACTCGCAGATGATCCGGCCGTTCCGCGCCGAGACTGAGCGCTACGGCCACTACTCGGTCGCCGGTGAAAGCGTCTGGGACCACCCGTTCCTGTGGGGTTCCAAGCGTACTGGTCCGGACCTGGCCCGGGTCGGCGCGCGCTACTCCGATGACTGGCACCGCGCGCACTTGTACAACCCGCGCAACGTGGTGCCTGAGTCGAAGATGCCGGCCTACCCATGGCTGGTCACCGCACCGGTGGACAGCAGCCACACCGAAACCAAGCTCAAGGTCATGCGCGGCTTCGGCGTGCCGTACACCGACGAAGACATCAGCGGCGCCGTCGCCAGCCTCAAGGGCAAGACCGAAATGGACGCGCTGGTCTCCTACCTGCAAGTGCTCGGCACTGCCATCAAGAGCAAGAGGTGAGCCATGGGTCTTGAATTCGATACTGGAATGATCCGCGGCCTCGGCACGCTGGTGGTGGCAATTGCCTTCATCGGCCTCTCGCTCTGGGTATTCAACTCCAAGCGCAACCCGGAGTTCGCCCAGGCGAGCCTGCTGCCGTTTGCCGACGAGCCGCTGCCGGACGCCGTTACCCAACCTGACGCTCAACCTGAAGAGCCTGCAACAAGGAGCATTCGGCCATGACCACCTTCTGGAGTACGTGGATCTGCGTACTGACCATTGGCAGCCTGATCGGTCTGACCTGGCTGCTGATCGGCACGCGCAAGGGCGAAACCAAGGGCAGCGTCGACCAGACCATGGGCCACAGCTTCGACGGCATCGAGGAGTACGACAACCCGTTGCCGCAATGGTGGTTCCTGCTGTTCGCCGGCACCCTGGTATTTTCCGTGGGCTACCTGATCCTTTACCCAGGCCTGGGTAACTGGAAAGGCGTGCTGCCGGGCTATCAGGACGGCTGGACCCAAACCAAGGAATGGGACAAGGAAATGGCCAAGGCCGACGCCAAGTTCGGGCCGATCTTCGCCAAATTCGCAGCCATGCCCGTGGAAGAAGTGGCCAAGGACCCACAAGCGCTGAAAATGGGCGGCCGTCTGTTTGCCTCCAACTGCGCGGTGTGCCACGGCTCGGATGCCAAGGGCGCGTTCGGCTTCCCCAACCTTGCTGACAACAGCTGGCGCTGGGGTGGTTCGGCAGACACCATCAAGGCCACCATCATGAATGGGCGCCATGCGGCAATGCCGGCCTGGGGTGAAGTGCTGGGTGAAGACGGGGTCAAAAACGTCGCAGCCTATGTCCGTCACGAACTGGCCAAGCTGCCCTTGCCCGCCGACAGCAGCGCCAACCTCGCTGCAGGACAGCAAGCGTTCAGCACCACCTGCGTAGCGTGCCATGGTCCTGAAGGCCACGGCGTCGAAGCCATGGGGGCGCCGAACCTGACGCAACCGGCCGCGTTCATCTACGGCACCAGCCTGACCCAACTGCAACAGACCATTCGCCATGGTCGCCAGGGCCAGATGCCGGCCCAGGAAGCCCTGCAAGGCAACGATAAAGTGCATTTGCTGGCCGCTTACGTATACAGCCTGTCCCACCCTGCTGATGGCACAACGCCAGAAAGTAAAGCCGAATAAGCCCCGGCTGCTCGACCTGGCTGCCGCATCGGATCAAGATGCGGCAGCTCCCCGCTACTGCGCGACCAAGTGTCGCACCCTTCGCCGACCTCGCTTTCCCCTCTTCCCATTCGGGTCTACGCTTGTTTCGACAGTGAGCCTGGAACCGCCATTCAGCAGCTGACGACAACCGACGACTCAGACATTTCTGCGTGATGTCAGGCGCAAAGGCTGGTTTATACCGGCTGTCGCGTCACTCGCCGTCCGTCACCTGAATAACGTGTTCATACACAGTCAGTTACATCTCACCTGACGGCCATGGATTTTTTGTCCGAGGCGACAATTTTTGCCACCTGATTTTGTCCCTACGCGGAACATGGAAAGGGCGCAGAATCTGGTTTGGCAAGCATTGACGCAGATCAGGTTGCGTTGCAATGGCACCCCGGTTTCTCCATACTTGCGACCGCTTTTTACTCCTAATAAAACACCCAAACCGTGGAACCTTAGAATGAGCACAGCAATCAGTCCGACTGCTTATAACTATAAGGTAGTCCGCCAGTTCGCCATCATGACGGTGGTCTGGGGGATCCTTGGCATGGGGCTTGGTGTCTTCATTGCCTCACAACTTGTGTGGCCTGAATTGAACTTCGGTCTTCCCTGGACGACGTTCGGACGCCTACGCCCACTGCACACCAACCTGGTGATCTTCGCCTTCGGTGGATGTGCACTGTTTGCCACTTCCTATTACGTCGTGCAGCGAACCTGCCAAACGCGACTGATTTCCGACACGCTGGCCGCCTTCACCTTCTGGGGATGGCAAGCCGTGATCGTCGGCGCGATCGTTACCTTGCCGCTGGGTTACACCACCACCAAGGAATACGCGGAACTGGAATGGCCCCTGGCCATCCTGCTGGCCATTGTCTGGGTCGTCTACGGTCTGGTGTTCTTTGGCACCATCACCAAGCGCAAAACCAAGCACATCTACGTCGGCAACTGGTTTTACGGTGCCTTCATCGTCGTGACGGCGATGCTGCACATCGTCAACCACGCCTCGCTGCCGGTCAGCTTCTTCAAGTCCTACTCGGCTTACGCCGGTGCGACCGACGCCATGATCCAGTGGTGGTACGGCCACAACGCGGTAGGTTTCTTCCTGACCACCGGCTTCCTGGGGATGATGTACTACTTCGTGCCGAAGCAGGCCGAGCGTCCGATCTACTCCTATCGCCTGTCGATCGTGCACTTCTGGGCCCTGATCACCCTGTACATCTGGGCCGGCCCGCACCACCTGCACTACACCGCACTGCCGGATTGGGCACAGTCCCTGGGCATGGCGATGTCGATCATCCTGCTGGCGCCAAGCTGGGGCGGCATGATCAACGGCATGATGACCCTGTCGGGCGCCTGGCATAAGCTGCGCACCGACCCGATCCTGCGCTTTTTGGTGGTGTCCCTGGCGTTCTACGGCATGTCGACCTTCGAAGGTCCGATGATGGCGATCAAGACCGTCAACTCGCTGTCGCACTACACCGACTGGACCATCGGCCACGTACACGCCGGTGCTCTGGGCTGGGTGGCGATGATCTCGATCGGCGCGCTCTACCACATGATCCCGAAAGTCTTCGGTCGCCCGCAGATGCACAGCATCGGCCTGATCAACACCCACTTCTGGCTCGCGACCATCGGTACCGTGCTCTACATCGCTTCGATGTGGGTCAACGGCATCACCCAGGGCCTGATGTGGCGTGCAATCAACGATGACGGCACCCTCACCTACTCCTTCGTCGAAGCCCTGCAAGCCAGCCACCCTGGTTTCATCGTTCGTGCCCTGGGCGGTGCGTTCTTTGCCAGCGGCATGCTGTTCATGGCCTACAACGTGTACCGCACCGTTCGCGCCTCGAACCCGGCTGAAGCTGAAGCCGCTGCTCAGATCGCTGTAGTTGGAGCTCACTGATGAAGCACGAAGTAGTCGAGAAGAATATCGGCCTGCTGGCCTTCTTCATGGTCATCGCCGTCAGCATCGGCGGCCTGACCCAGATCGTCCCTCTGTTCTTCCAGGACGTGACCAACAAGCCGGTCGAAGGCATGAAGCCGCGCACCGCCCTGGAACTGGAAGGCCGCGACGTTTATATCGCCAACGGCTGTGTCGGCTGCCACTCGCAGATGATCCGTCCGTTCCGCGCTGAAACCGAACGTTACGGCCACTACTCGGTCGCTGGTGAAAGCGTCTGGGACCACCCGTTCCTGTGGGGTTCCAAGCGTACCGGCCCGGACCTGGCCCGAGTCGGCGGTCGTTACTCCGATGACTGGCAGCGTGCGCACTTGTACAACCCGCGCAACGTAGTGCCCGAGTCGAAAATGCCGGCTTATCCGTTCCTCGTGGAAAACAAGCTCGACGGCAAGGACACCGCCAAAAAAATGGAAGTCTTGCGCACGCTCGGCGTCCCTTACACCGACGAAGACATCGCCGGTGCCAAGGATGCTGTGAAGGGCAAAACCGAAATGGACGCGCTGGTGGCCTATCTGCAAGGCCTGGGCACCATCATCAAAAGCAAACGGTGATCTAGATGGATATCGGGATGATTCGAGGCCTGGGCACCGTTGTCGTGATGGTGGCCTTCATCGGCTTGGCGCTATGGGTGTTCAGCCCCAAGCGCAAGTCCGAGTTTGAAGACGCGACCTTGCTGCCCTTCGCGGATGATCCCGAAGCCATCAAGCACGTCGAGCAAGCTTCTAGGAGTAACAAAGAATGACTACGTTCTGGAGTCTGTACGTCACAGTCCTCAGTCTGGGTACCATCTTCGCCCTGACCTGGCTGCTGCTGTCGACCCGCAAGGGCCAGCGCGCCGAGCAGACCGACGAGACGGTTGGCCACTCCTTCGACGGGATCGAGGAGTACGACAACCCGCTGCCGAAATGGTGGTTCATGCTGTTTGTCGGCACCATCATCTTCGCCCTGGGTTACCTGGTGCTGTACCCGGGTCTGGGCAACTGGAAAGGCCTGCTGCCGGGTTATGCCTACCTGGATAACGACAAGAAAACCGAGTTCGCCAACGGCCAGTCCGGCTGGACCGGCGTGCACGAATGGGAAAAGGAAATGGCCAAGTCGGATGCCAAGTTTGGGCCGATCTTCGCCAAATTCGCTTCGATGCCCATTGAAGAAGTGGCCAAGGACCCGCAAGCACTGAAGATGGGGGGCCGCCTGTTCGCCTCCAACTGCTCGGTGTGCCACGGTTCCGATGCCAAGGGCGCCTACGGCTTTCCGAACCTGACCGATGCCGACTGGCGCTGGGGCGGCGAGCCGGAAACCATCAAGACCACCATCATGGGCGGTCGCCACGCAGTGATGCCGGCCTGGGCCGAAGTCATTGGCGAGCAAGGCGTCAGCGATGTGGCGGCTTACGTCCTGACCAACCTCGATGGGCGCAAGCTGCCGGAAGGCGCCAAGGCCGACGTGGCTGCGGGGCAGAAGCTGTTCGCCGCCAACTGCGCGGTCTGCCACGGTCCGGAAGGCAAGGGCACTCCAGCAATGGGCGCACCTAACCTGACCCACCCGGCCGCCTTCATCTACGGCTCGAGCTTTGCCCAACTGCAGCAGACCATCCGTTACGGCCGCCAGGGCCAGATGCCTGCCCAGGAACAACTGCAAGGCAACGACAAGGTTCACCTGCTGGCCGCTTATGTCTACAGCCTGTCGCACAGCGACAAGGCGCCTGAGGCAGACGCCCAGTAAGGCAAACGCCTGAAACAAAAAAAGGCCCCGCCCATGTAAATGAGCGGGGCCTTTTTGTTTTCATGCCCTCGCCGCCCCGGCAAAGCCGTCCATAATTCACAAGTCAATTGATTCAAGTCATTACACCATCAATTGATTTCCCCCAACGCGACCAAAGGTCGCACCCTTGGGCCAGAGCGACAGGCGTATCATTGCGCCACTGCACTACCTTTCTTGACCGCGGTCGGCACGTACTGACCGAGGCATTTTTCCACTGCCGTGGGATGCAATGATGAGCAATCAGATTCCGGTACAAAACGTTACCCCGCCTGCCAAGAACGCGAACAACAGCGTCGACCTTTACGCCTCCCGAGAAAAAATCTACACCCGCGCCTTCACCGGACTGTTCCGCAACCTGCGGATGCTCGGGGGTGCCGGATTGTTCCTGCTGTATTTCGGCACCGTCTGGCTCAACTGGGGTGGCCACCAGGCCGTCTGGTGGAACCTGCCGGAGCGCAAATTCTTCATCTTCGGCGCCACCTTCTGGCCCCAGGACTTCATTCTGCTGTCCGGGCTGCTGATCATCGCCGCCTTCGGCCTGTTTTTCATCACCGTCTATGCCGGGCGTGTCTGGTGCGGCTACACCTGCCCGCAAAGCGTCTGGACCTGGATCTTCATGTGGTGCGAAAAGGTCACCGAAGGCGACCGCAACCAGCGCATCAAGCTCGACAAGGCGCCCATGAGCGCCAACAAGTTCGTGCGCAAATTCAGTAAACACAGCCTGTGGCTGCTGATCGGTTTCGTCACCGGCATGACCTTCGTCGGTTACTTCTCACCGATTCGCGAACTGGTGATCGACTTTTTCACCGGCGAGGCAGATGGCTGGTCGTACTTCTGGGTCGGCTTCTTTACCCTGGCCACCTACGGCAACGCCGGCTGGCTGCGCGAACAGGTGTGCATCTACATGTGCCCGTATGCGCGCTTCCAGAGCGTGATGTTCGACAAGGACACCCTGATCGTCTCCTACGACCCGCGCCGGGGTGAAGCCCGTGGCCCGCGCAAGAAAGGCGCCGACTACAAGGCCATGGGCCTGGGCGATTGCATCGACTGCACCATGTGCGTACAGGTCTGCCCGACCGGCATCGACATCCGCGACGGCCTGCAGATTGAGTGCATCGGTTGCGCCGCCTGCATCGACGCCTGCGACAGCATCATGGACAAGATGGAGTACCCGCGGGGGCTGATCAGCTACACCACGGAGCACAACCTTTCCGGGCAGAAAACCCATAAACTGCGCCCGCGCCTGATCGGTTATGCGCTGGTGCTGCTGGCCATGATCAGCCTGCTGGTCACCGCGTTCTTCATGCGTTCGCTGGTGGGTTTCGACGTCAGCAAAGACCGCGTGCTCTACCGTGAAAACGCCGAGGGCCGGATCGAAAACGTCTACAGCCTGAAGATCATGAACAAGGACCAGCGCGACCACACCTACGTCCTCGACGCTGCCGGCCTGCCGGACCTGAAACTGCAAGGCAAACGCGAGATCAAGGTGGCGGCCGGCGATATCGTCAGCATGCCGGTCGAGCTGTCGAGCGCCCCGGAACAACTGCCGTCGAGCACCAACGAGGTGAAGTTCATCCTCAAGGACGCTGACGATGAAAGCGTCCACGTTGAAGCCAAGAGCCGGTTCATCGGCCCACAAATTCGTTGAGAGAAGTCATCATGCCCGTAGCAACCGCCGCAAGCCCTTGGTACAAGCACCTCTGGCCCTGGATCATCATCGGCATCCTGGCCTGTTCGGTGACCTTGACCCTGTCCATGGTGACCATTGCAGTGAACAACCCGGACAACCTGGTCAACGACAACTACTACGAGGCCGGCAAGGGTATCAATCGCTCGCTGGACCGCGAACTGCTGGCCCAGACCCTGAAAATGCGCGCCAACGTGCACCTCGACGAGCTGACCGGCGAAGTCGAGCTGCGCCTGAGCGGCAACAGCCAGCCTTCCACCCTGGAGCTGAACCTGATCTCGCCGACCCAGCCGGAAAAAGACCGCAAGATCACCCTGGCCCGCAGCGAAACCGAGCAAGGGCGCTATATCGGGCAACTGACCGACAAGGTCGAGGGCCGTCGTTTTGTCGAACTGCTGGGCGTGGAGGGCGACAAGACCTGGCGCATGTTCGAAGAGGAACAAGTCAGCCATGACAAGGACCTGCTGCTGGGCGACGAGCCTCTGCAAGGCGCCGAAGACCTGAAGAAGTAATGCGCTCCCCTGTGGCTAGGGAGCGTGCTCCCGCAAGGCCGCACCGCGGCACCATGGTTTGCGACGCCGATCGTTCAGGTCCTGCGCTTGCGCGACAGTGCATCGACCTGACTGGCGGGCACGCGCCCGCTTCCTGGCCACAACGGTTTTAATGGCTACGCACATGACCACGCCCCTCCCCTGCTACCACTGCGCATTGCCGGTTCCGTCCGATAGCCGCTTCACCGCTGTCGTCCTGGGCCAGGCCCGCGAATTTTGCTGCCCCGGCTGCCAGGCGGTTGCCGAGGCGATCGTCGCCGGCGGCCTGGAAAGCTACTACCAGCACCGCAGCGAAGCCTCGGCCAACCCTGAGGCGCTGCCGGTGCAACTGGTGGATGAACTGGCGCTCTACGACCGCGCCGATGTGCAAAAACCCTTTGTCCGGCACCAGGGCGACCTGGCAGAAACCACGCTACTGATGGAGGGCATCAGTTGCGCCGCCTGTGGCTGGCTGATCGAGAAACACCTGCGCAGCCTGCCCGCCGTGGCTGAGGCGCGCCTGAACCTGTCCAACCATCGCCTGCACGTAAGCTGGGTCGACAGCCAACTGCCGCTGAGCCAACTGCTCAGTGAACTGCGGCATATCGGCTACGCGGCCCACCCCTACCAGGCCGATCGCGCCTCCGAGCAGTTGGCCAGCGAAAATCGCCTGGCCCTGCGCCAATTGGGGGTGGCCGGCTTGCTGTGGTTCCAGGCGATGATGGCCACCATGGCCACCTGGCCGGAATTCAACATCGACCTCAGCCCCGAACTGCATACCATCCTGCGCTGGGTCGCGCTGTTCCTGACCACCCCGATCGTGTTCTACAGCTGCGCACCGTTCTTCAAGGGCGCCATGCGCGACCTGCGCACCCGCCACCTGACCATGGACGTCTCGGTGTCCCTGGCCATTGGCGGCGCCTACATTGCCGGGATCTGGACCGCCATCAGCGGGGTCGGCGAGTTGTACTTCGATGCGGTGGGCATGTTCGCCCTGTTCCTGCTGGCTGGGCGTTACCTGGAGCGCCGGGCCCGGGAACGTACCGCTGCCGCCACCGCGCAACTGGTGAACCTGCTGCCCGCCTCGTGCCTGCGCCTGGGCGCGGACGGCCAGAGCGAGCGCATCCTGCTCAGCGAACTGGCCCTGGGCGACCGGGTGCTGGTGCACCCCGGCGCCATCCTGCCGGCCGATGGCAAGATCCTCGACGGCCAATCGAGCATCGATGAATCGCTACTGACCGGAGAATACCTGCCGCAACCGCGCACCACTGGGGATGCGGTCACCGCCGGCACCCTCAACGTCGAGGGCGCGCTGACCGTCGAGGTTCTGGCCCTAGGCCAGGACACCCGCCTCTCGGCCATCGTGCGCCTGCTGGACCGGGCCCAGGCGGAGAAGCCGCGCCTGGCGGAAATCGCCGACCGCGCCGCCCAGTGGTTCCTCCTGCTGTCATTGATCGCCGCAGCGGCCATCGGCCTGCTGTGGTGGCAACTGGATGCCTCCCGGGCGTTCTGGATCGTTCTGGCGATGCTGGTCGCCACCTGCCCGTGCGCGCTGTCCCTGGCCACCCCGACCGCACTCACCGCGGCCACCGGCACCCTGCACAAACTGGGCCTGCTGCTGACTCGCGGCCATGTGCTGGAGGGGCTGAACCAGATCGATACGGTCATTTTCGACAAGACCGGCACCCTCACCGAAGGACGCCTGGCCTTGCGCGCGATCCGGCCGCTGAGCCACCTCGACAGCGAGCAGTGCCTGGGCCTTGCCGCCGCGCTGGAAAATCGTTCGGAGCACCCAATCGCCCGCGCATTCGGACGCGCCCCGGTGGCAGCCGAAGAAGTGCTCAGCACCCCGGGCCTGGGCCTTGAAGGCCGAGTCAGCGAACAGCACTTGCGCATCGGCCAGCCGGCCTTTGTCTGCGCCCTGAGCGGTGCGGCACTGCCAGCCCTGCCTGATGAGGCCGGACAATGGCTGCTGCTGGGCAACCGCCAGGGCCCGCTGGCCTGGTTCGTCCTGGATGATCGGCTGCGCGCCGACGCCCCCGCCCTGCTCGCCGCCTGCAAGGCGCGCGGCTGGCGCACCTTGCTGCTGTCCGGCGACAGCTCGCCGATGGTTGCCAGCGTCGCCGCCGAACTGGGGATCGATGAAGCCCACGGCGGCTTGCGCCCGGATGACAAGTTGCAAGTCCTGCAACAGTTGCATCAACAGGGGCGCAAGGTGCTGATGCTCGGCGACGGGGTCAATGATGTGCCGGTATTGGCCGCGGCCGATATCAGCGTGGCCATGGGCTCGGCCACGGACCTGGCGAAAACCAGTGCCGACGCGGTGCTGTTGTCCAATCGCCTGGAGGCCCTGGTACAGGCCTTCAGCCTGGCCCGGCGTACCCGGCGGGTGATCATCGAAAACCTGCTGTGGGCCGGGCTGTACAATGGCCTCATGCTGCCGTTCGCCGCCCTCGGCTGGATCACTCCCGTCTGGGCTGCGGTCGGCATGTCCATCAGTTCCCTGACCGTGGTGCTCAACGCCCTGCGCCTGACCCGCATGCCAGCCGTGCAGGCAGCCAGCGCCACGCCTGAAACCCGCCCGTTGCCGGCTTGAGCCGCGCGAGCATGGAGTCCAGATGCCAGCTCTTTATGTGATGATCCCGGCGGCCCTGCTGATCGTGGGCATCGCCATCTACATCTTCTTCTGGGCGGTCGACAGCGGTCAGTACGACGACCTCGACGGCCCGGCCCACAGCATTCTGTTCGACGACCAGGACCCGAAGCACCAGGCCGCCGTCGACGAAGCCAAAGGCCAGCCCGAGGCTGAGCCGGCGCCCGGCAAAGACCAGGCACCGCCCCATGCTTGAACTGGCGCCGCTGCTGGTTTCCGCCGTCATCCTCGGCCTGCTCGGCGGCGGGCATTGCCTGGGCATGTGTGGCGGCCTGATGGGCGCGCTGACCCTGGCGATCCCCAAGGAGCAACGCAGCCGACGCTTTCGCCTGTTGCTGGCCTACAACCTGGGGCGGATTCTCAGTTACGCCACGGCCGGCCTGTTGCTCGGTCTCGCCGGATGGGCGGTGGCCAACAGCCCGGCGGCGCTGTTTATGCGGGTACTCGCCGGGCTGCTGCTGATTGTCATGGGCCTGTACCTGGCCGGCTGGTGGAGCGGCCTGACCCGCATCGAAAGCCTCGGACGCGGCCTGTGGCGCCATATACAGCCATTCGCCAATCGCTTGCTGCCGGTGTCGAGCCTGCCCCGCGCCCTGCTCCTGGGCGCGCTCTGGGGCTGGCTGCCGTGCGGGCTGGTCTACAGCACCCTGCTGTGGTCGGCCAGCCAGGGGAATGCCGTGGACAGCGCACTGTTGATGCTGGCTTTCGGCCTGGGCACCTGGCCGGTGCTGCTGGCCACCGGGCTGGCCGCCGAGCGGGTCACGGCCCTGTTGCGCAAGCGCAGCATCCGCATGACGGGTGGCCTGCTGGTGATCCTGTTTGGTATCTGGACCCTGCCCGGCCCGCACCAGCACTGGCTGATGGGGCACTGAGCAACGCCCGACAGGCGTCTAGCATCACGCTTTACGCTGGTCGCATCGACCCGCGAGCCACCGACCACCCTTGATGCAAATCAAGATGGGCGCCGCATCGACCCCCTAGACTCGCGAACACTGCCAGCCTATCCGGGGGAATTCCCGCATGCTCGACGCCATTCGTTGGGACACTGATCTGATCCGCCGTTACGACCTGGCGGGGCCTCGCTACACCTCTTATCCGACCGCCGTGCAATTCAATAGCCAGGTCGGTACGTTCGACCTGCTGCACGCCCTTCGCGACAGTCGCAAGGCCCTGCGCCCGCTGTCGCTGTATGTGCATGTGCCGTTCTGCGCCAACATTTGCTATTACTGCGCCTGCAATAAAGTCATCACCAAGGACCGCGGCCGCGCCCAGCCCTACCTGCAGCGCCTGGAGCAGGAAATCCAGCTGATCGCCTGCCACCTGGACCCCAACCAGAAAGTCGAGCAGCTGCACTTCGGCGGCGGCACCCCGACCTTTCTCAGCCATGACGAACTGCGGCAACTGATGGCCCAGCTGCGCAAGCACTTCAACCTGCTGGACGACGACTCCGGCGACTACGGCATCGAGATCGATCCCCGTGAAGCCGACTGGTCGACCATGGGCCTGCTGCGCGAGCTGGGCTTCAACCGGGTCAGCATCGGCCTGCAGGACCTAGACCCGGCCGTGCAACGTGCGGTCAACCGCCTGCAAAGCCTGGAAGAAACCCGCGCCGTCATCGAAGCCGCGCGCACCCTGCAGTTTCGCTCGATCAACATCGACCTGATCTACGGCCTGCCCAAGCAGACCCCGGACAACTTCGCCCGCACCGTGGAGGAGGTGATCAACCTGCAGCCGGATCGGCTCTCGGTGTTCAACTACGCCCACCTGCCCGAGCGCTTCATGCCTCAGCGGCGGATCAACGGCAATGAACTACCGGCCCCGGCCGACAAATTGCAGATGCTCCAGCGCACCATCGAGCAACTGACAGCGGCGGGCTATCGCTATATCGGCATGGACCATTTCGCCCTGCCCGACGACGAGCTGGCCATTGCCCAGGAAGACTCGACCCTGCAGCGCAACTTCCAGGGCTACACCACCCACGGCCATTGCGACCTGATTGGTCTCGGCGTCTCGGCCATCAGCCAGATCGGCGACCTGTACTGCCAGAACAGCAGCGACCTCAATCACTATCAGAACGCCCTGGCCGGCGCCCAACTGGCCACCAGCCGCGGCCTGGTGTGCAACCCGGACGATCGGCTGCGGCGCGAGGTGATTCAGCAACTGATCTGCAATTTCAGCCTGCAATTCGAAGCCATCGAACAGGCGTTCAATATCGACTTTCACGGCTATTTCAAAGACCTGTGGCCACAACTGCGGGCCATGGCCAATGACGGCCTGATTGAGCTGGACAGCACCGGCATCACCGTACTGCCCGCCGGGCGCCTGCTGGTGCGCTCGGTGTGCATGGTGTTCGACGCCTACCTGGAACAACAGAATCGTCAGCGGTTTTCCCGGGTGATCTAGGACTTCATCAACAAGGAGGCGGCCTTGAGCACTTGCTCAGGAGACAGTCCGGACGTTTTCATGGCTTTGGCCAAGGCGTTGTTGGCGGTCAGCAAACCGGCATTGAGCCCCGCCAAGGCGGCTTGCAAGCTGCCTTGGCGGGCTTTGACCTGTTCCGGCGTGAGATGTTTGTCGGCCATGACCGCCTGCATTTCGGCCATTTTTTCGGCGATCTGCTGCTGCAACTTGCGAATCATCTTCAACAGTTGCTGGATATTCTCGGGCAGGCCGCTTTCTTCAATATCGTTGTCGGAGCCCTTGGCAGCGGAGGATTTACTTTGCCCGGCACCGGACAGCGACACTTTGACGCCCTCGGCACTGAGTGCAATGGCCCCATTGGCCGCATGAGAGGGGTCATCGCCCGCTATCGGCGAAGGCTCGATCAGTGGCTGCAAGTTGTTGTTGCCACTGGAAATGCTGCCAATGGAAGACATGATTTAGGTTCCCTGCACGATTGGCGATGACAGGTTATCGACCCCTGAAAGGAATGCTTTACGACTGAACGTCACTGCGGCGCGGACTGGCTTGAACCTTGTACTGTGAGGTACCCTTACGGCTTATGTGTGTTTCCCCACAAGGATTTTAGTAATGTCCGAGCCAGTTAAACTGCGCGCTCACAACCAGGCCCATTGCAAGGATTGCAGCCTGGCCCCCCTCTGCCTGCCACTTTCTCTGAATCTGGAAGACATGGATGCGCTGGACGATATTGTCAAACGTGGTCGGCCACTGAAGAAAGGCGAATTCCTGTTTCGCCAGGGCGATAAATTCGACTCCGTCTATGCGGTACGCTCCGGCGCGCTCAAGACCTTCAGCCTGAGCGACAGCGGCGAAGAACAGATCACCGGCTTCCACCTGCCCAGCGAGCTGGTAGGCCTGTCCGGGATGGACACCGAAAGCCATCCGGTTTCCGCCCAGGCGCTGGAAACCACCTCAGTCTGCGAAATTCCTTTCGAACGCCTCGATGAACTGGCCTTGCAACTGCCACAGTTGCGCCGCCAGCTGATGCGCGTCATGAGCCGGGAAATTCGTGACGACCAGCAAATGATGCTGCTGCTATCGAAAAAAACCGCCGACGAACGCATTGCGACCTTTCTGGTCAACCTCTCCGCGCGCTTCAGGGCTCGCGGGTTCTCGGCCAATCAGTTCCGTCTGAGCATGTCGCGCAACGAAATCGGTAATTACCTGGGCCTGGCGGTGGAAACCGTGTCCCGGGTGTTCACGCGCTTCCAGCAGAACGAACTGATCGCGGCCGAAGGCAAGGAAGTGCACATCCTCGATCCGATCCAGCTCTGCGCCCTCGCCGGCGGCGCACTGGAAGTCTGACCCCACCCGCCCGCGCCGAGCCAAGCGGCGCAGGCGCGGGTATACTGGCGCGGCCCATTTGCCCGCCAGGACACCCTCACGATGGTCTTCGACAGCTTCGACATCAAATCCCTGATCCGCCCCGTCATCGACTTTCCGAAACCGGGCGTCATCTTTCGCGACATCACCCCCCTGTTCCAGTCGCCCAAGGCCCTGCGCCTGGTAGCCGACAGCTTTGCCCAGCGTTATGTCGAAGAAGACTTCAGCCACATTGGCGCCATGGATGCCCGTGGGTTTCTGATCGGCTCGATCATCGCCTACCAACTGAACAAACCGCTGATCCTGTTCCGCAAACAGGGCAAGCTGCCTGCTGATGTGCTGGCCGAGGGGTATCAGACCGAGTACGGCGAGGCCTTCCTCGAAGTGCACGCCGACAGCCTGTGCGAAGGCGACTCGGTGCTGATGTTCGATGACCTGATCGCGACCGGCGGCACCCTGATCGCCGCGGCCAACCTGGTACGACGCATGGGAGCGAAGATCTTCGAAGCCGCCGCCATCATCGACCTGCCGGAACTGGGTGGCTCGCAAAAACTGGAAGACATGGGCATCCCGACCTTTTGCCTGACCCGGTTTTCCCTGACTGAGCGCTGATTATCCTTCTCGCCGGCACGCCCGCCGCTACCGCCCCATGCAATGCGGCAGCGGCCTTGCCGGCAAATCGCGCTACAACCCCATCTGCTTGCTGATGATTTCGTTCATCACTTCCCGGGTGCCACCGCCGATGGAAAGGATGCGATTGTCGCGGTACAGCCGCTCCACCAGGCTTTCACGCATGTAGCCCAGCCCGCCGAGGATCTGCACCGCGTCATAAGTGATGCGGTCGGCGGTGTCGGTGGCCACATTCTTGGCCATGGAGATCTCCTTGATCACACTCTTGCCGGCGGCCATTTTCGCGGCCTGCCGATACGTGAACTCCCGTGAGACTTCCAGCGCCGTGGCCATCTCCGCCAGGCGATGCTTGAGCACCTGAAACTTGCCGATGGGTTTGCCGAACGCCTCACGCTCACGCGCCCACTTCAGGCTCTCTTCCAGAGCCAGTTGCGCGGTCATGTTGGCCATCAGCGCCAAGGCGAGCCGCTCGCTCTGAAAGTTGCCCATGATGCAGGCAAACCCCATGTTTTCAGCGCCGATCAGATGCTCCACAGGCACCCGGCAATCATCGAAGAACAGCTCGGCGGTATCGGAGGCCCACCAGCCCATTTTCTTCAACTGACGGCCGACGCTGAAGCCCGGGGTACCCTTTTCGATCAATAGCAGGCTGATACCACCAAAGCCCGGCGCCCCGGTGCGCACCGCCACGGTGTAGAAGTCCGCGCGCACACCGCTGGTGATAAAGGTCTTGCTGCCGCTGACCCGGTAATAATCGCCCTCGCGCACGGCACGCGTTTGCAGATTGGCCACATCCGAGCCACCGCCGGGCTCAGTCACCGCCAGGGCGCTGATTTTCTCCCCGGACAGTACCTGGGGCACCACCCGATCGCGAACCTCCGCCCGGGCCCATTTGACGATCGGCGGCAAGCCGATATCCAGTGATCCCAAGGCCGCCACCAGGCCGCCGGAGCCGCTGCGCATCAGCTCTTCGCTGGCGGCAATCTTGGCGAACACGTCACCTTCATGGCTGCCACCCAGTGCCTCCGGATAGCCGATGCCGAGGATCCCGGCAGCGCCGGCCTTGAGGTACAACTCGCGGGGAAAGGTCTCGGCCTCTTCCCACTGGTCGATATCGGGAAGGATCTCGCGCTCGACGAAACGTCGCACGCTATCGCGGATCAATTGGTGGCTGGGGTCGAAGTATTCCTGGCAGGCAGACATCGGCAAGCTCCTCTGAAGGTCGGAGGAACTTACCAAGCGCTTGCTTGGTTTTCAAGGCGGCGCCACGCTCGGCGCGCCACGAGTCCTTACAAGGCGATAGGTTTGCGCCCGGCGAACGAATGGGCCAGGGTCCCGCCGTCCACCAGCTCCAGCTCGCCACCCAGCGGCACGCCATGGGCAATACGCGAGGTCACCAGGCCCTTGTTGCTCAGCAGTTGAGCGATGTAGTGCGCCGTAGCCTCGCCCTCGACCGTAGGGTTGGTCGCCAGAATCACCTCGGTGAAACTGCCCTGCTCCTCGATGCGTGCCACCAATTGTGGAATACCGATGGCTTCAGGGCCAAGGCCGTCCAGCGGCGACAAATGCCCCTTGAGCACAAAATAGCGACCGCGATAACCGGTTTGCTCCACCGCGTACACATCCATCGGCCCCTCGACCACACACAGCAAAGTGTCGTCGCGGCGATTATCCGAGCATTGCGGGCACAGATCGTCTTCGGTGAGGGTCCGGCACAGCCGGCAATGACCCACGCCCTCCATGGCCTGGCTCAGGGCCAGGGCCAGCCGCGAGCCGCCGCTGCGGTCGCGTTCGAGCAATTGCAGGGCCATGCGCTGGGCGGTTTTCTGACCGACACCGGGCAAGGTGCGCAGGGCGTCGATCAGTTGGCGAATAAGGGGGCTGAAGCTCATGGGCAAAGGTCCGACAAAACAACGAGACGCGGTTTATACCCGCGCCTCCGATTAGCGTCAAATGCTCAAGGTTGCGCGACGCGCACCACCAGCTTGCCGAAGTTGCGCCCTTCGAGCAGGCCGATAAAGGCTTCAGGTGCCTGTTCCAGGCCATCGACCACGTCCTCCTTGAACTTGACCTTGCCTTCGCGCACCCAGGGCGCCATGGCGCTGACAAACTCCGGCTGGCGATCAGCGTAGTCATCAAACACGATAAAACCCTGGATGCGCACGCGTTTGGTCAGCAATGCACGTTGCAGCAGCGGCAGGCGATCCGGTCCGGGTGGCGCCTCCTGGGCGTTGTACTGGGCAATCAGCCCGCACAGGGGGATCCGTGCCTTCGGGTTGAGCAGCGGCAACACCGCATCGAACACCTTGCCGCCGACGTTCTCGAAATAGATGTCCACCCCCTTGAAGCAGGCCTGGGCCAGTTCGTCGGCAAAATCCGGGCTGTGGTGATCGATACAGGCATCAAACCCCAATTCCTCAACCACATACCGGCATTTCTCGGCACCGCCGGCCACCCCGACCACTCGCAGCCCCTTGAGCTTGGCCACCTGCCCTACCACCGAACCCACGGCGCCGGAGGCCGCAGCCACCACCAGGGTTTCCCCGGCCTTAGGCTGGCCGATGTCCATCAACCCCATGTAGGCGGTCATGCCCGGCATGCCCAGCACCCCCAAGGCCATGGACGGGCTGGGCAGCCCCACCGGCACCGGCACCAGATTGCGCCCGTCGGAAATGCTGTGGCTCTGCCAACCGGTGGCGCCCACCACCAGATCACCTTCCTGGAATTTCGGGTTGCGTGAGCGTTCGACCTGGCTGACAGCGCCGCCGGTCATGACTTCATTGATCTCGACGGGCGCAGCATAGGACGGTGCATCACTCATGCGTCCACGCATGTAGGGGTCCAGCGACAGGTACAAGGTCTTCAGCAGTACCTGGCCGTCCGCCAGGTCCGGCAACGCCACGCGCTCCAGGCGAAAGTTTTCCGGCACAGGCGCTCCGTTCGGCCGGGAAACCAGAACCACGCGCTGGTTGAGGGTCAATGCTTGCGACATCAGAGGCGCTCCTTATCAAGGATTGAATGGGTCATACAGGGTGCAGACCGCGACATGCCGGGGGCGTTCGAAGTTTCTACCTGTTCATGCCAGGCATCGCCGGCGCCGGGCAGGTGCGCTGAAGCAAAAAAAAGCCAGGCTCGAAGCCTGGCTTTTTTGTACTACATCCGATGCGCTCGCGCGAATCAGAACGGCAGCTTCATGCCTGGAGGCAATTGCATGCCTGCAGTCATGCCGGACATTTTGTCCTGGCTGTTGGCTTCGATCTTGCGCACAGCGTCGTTGACCGCCGCAGCGAACAGATCTTCCAGTACTTCGCGGTCATCCTCACTGACACCTTCAAGCAGGGTTGGGTCGATGCTGACACGCTTGACGCCGTGACGACCGGTCATGACCACGGTGACCATATCGCCACCCGCCTTGCCGGTGACTTCGGCGTTGGCCAGCTCTTCCTGCATCTTGGCCATTTTTTCCTGCATCTGCTGCGCCTGCTTCATCAGGCCGGCCATGCCACCTTTCATCATGGGAATCACCTCAAAGTACTTGGATAAACATCGCGCCCGGCCAACAGGACCCGGCGCCCTTCAGTTATTAGCCCTGGGTGACCAGGGCTTCGACAGGTTCAATAGTATCGTGCCGAACCACCGCGCCGAACTGTTGCACCATCTGCTGGATGAACGGATCGCCGTGGATCGACTCCTCGGCCTCGCGCTGGCGATTGACCCGCCGCCGCGATGCGGCCTGGGCCGGGGTTTCCTGCTCGGGCTTGATCAGCTCGATGCTGATACTCAAGGTGCGCTGGAAATGCTGATTCAGTGCATCGTTGAGCCGGCGTTGCTGGGTCGCGTTGAACAGCGCACTGTGCGCCGGGTCCAGGTGCAGCAACCAGTTGTCGCCGTCCACCGCCATCAGGGTGCAGTTGGCGGCAATGCTGCCGGTCATGCCGGAAATCGGCAGTTTCGGGAACAGCTCCAACCACTCCAATGCCAGGCCGGTGGCCGGCATCGCCGCAGGCTCCGGTTCCGGCTCGGGGGCCGGTTCAGCGGCGTGCTCACTGGCCAGCTCGTCCAGGTAGCTGTAGGCCGAATCCATGTCCGGCTCAATATAGTCCTCGTCCAACGGCGGCTCGTCGTCCAGGTCGATACCTGGTGTCGCGGCGTCCACCTCGGCCACCGTCGGCTCCGGCACCGGCGCGCTGACCCACTCCGGCGCGTCCGGCACCACGCTGTCAGGCGTGGGGGTCGGCATCGGCGTCAGCTCTGGCTGCTCGGCGGCGGTTTCCAGCACCGGTTCGACAGCGGGCTGTTGCTCGATGCTCGGCTCAACCGGGTCATTCCACGGCAAGTCGACCACCGCTTCGGCAACTGGCGGTTCGGGCGTCGGCTCGGGGACGACTTCAAGCGTTGGGGCCACAACGGCCGCCACTACCGGCTCAGGCGCGGCTGGTGGGGCAGCCTGTGGGACAACGGGGGCGACAGGCTCGACAGCAGCGACCGGCGCCACCACTGCCGCTACGGGTGCAGCAGGTACGGTGCGCGCCACGGATTGAGCGGAATCAACTGTGGCTTGGCTGATCCCCACTGGCTTTAGCGCCTGCCTCGGCGCGTCCGCAGTGTCTGCCGGACGGAAGGCCAGCATCCGCAGCAGCACCATCTCGAAGCCGCCTCGCGGGTCCGGAGCCAGCGGCAGGTCGCGCCGGCCGATCAGACCCATCTGGTAATAGAACTGCACATCCTCGGCCGGCAGGGCCTGGGCCAGGGCCAGCACCCGGTCGCGGTCGCCATGGCCGTTGTCGACACCCTCGGGCAATGCCTGGGCAATGGCGACGCGGTGCAGCACGTTGAGAATTTCCGAGAGCACGCCATTCCAGTCCGGGCCTTGCTCGGCCAGGTGGCGCACCGCCTCAAGCAATGCCTTGGCATCGCCTTCGATCAGTGAATGCAGGACATCGAATACCTGACCGTGGTCCAGGGTACCGAGCATCGCCCGCACGTCGGCAGCCATGACCTTGCCTTCACCAAAGGCGATGGCCTGGTCGGTCAGGCTCATGGCATCGCGCATCGAGCCATCGGCGGCACGCCCCAGCAGCCACAGGGCGTCGTCTTCGAACGGCACGTTCTCGACGCCCAGCACGTGGGTCAAATGCTCGACCACACGCTCCGGCGTCATGTTCTTCAGGGAGAACTGCAGGCAGCGCGACAGAATGGTTGCAGGAAGTTTCTGCGGATCGGTGGTGGCCAGGATGAATTTGACGTAGGGCGGCGGCTCTTCCAGGGTTTTCAACAGGGCGTTGAACGAGTGACTGGAAAGCATGTGCACTTCGTCGATCAGGTAGACCTTGAAGCGCCCGCGGCTCGGCGCGTACTGCACGTTATCCAGCAGTTCGCGGGTATCTTCGACCTTGGTCCGGCTCGCGGCGTCGATCTCGATCAGGTCGACGAAGCGCCCTTCGTCGATCTCGCGGCAGACCGAGCAGGTGCCACAGGGCGTGGAAGTGATACCTGTTTCACAGTTCAGGCATTTGGCAATGATCCGCGCGATGGTGGTCTTGCCCACCCCGCGGGTGCCGGTAAACAGATAGGCGTGGTGCAGCCGCTGGCTGTCCAAGGCATTGATCAGAGCCTTGAGCACATGGGTCTGGCCGACCATTTCGCGGAACGAGCGCGGACGCCATTTACGTGCAAGAACCTGATAACTCATCGAAAACCGTCGCAACTGGGAAGCGGAAGCCGGTAATGCTAGCGGAGCAAGGGCGAAATTGCATCCGGTGTGCTCGTCTAATCTGGCTAAGCTGCATTTTGCGGGGCTGCAAGCGGCCTAATCACGGACGGAGAACGTATGCGCTTAACCTGGGGCGCCCTGCTACTGATCAGTGCCAGTACCTCGGCCAGCGAGCCGGCGCTGCGTTTTGCGATCGCCGATAGCTGGGCCATGCCCCTGGTGCAGATTGAGGCGGGCAAACCGACCCAGGGCATCCTCCACGACATGATGGCCAGCCTCGCCACCCAGGTCGGTCGCCCCGCCGAATTTCATGTCCTGGCGCGGGCGCGGGTACAGGCCGCCATGGAACGCGGTGAAATCGACGTGCGCTGCTATGTCGCGCAGTCCTGGCTGCCCAATCAGTCGGGCGACTACATCTGGAGCATTCCGCTGTTCGTGCAGCGCGACCTGCTGGTCAGTACCGGGCAAGACCCACAGGCGATCACGGCCGCGAACCTGCCGCCACAAAACATCGGCACGGTGCTTAGCTACACCTACCCGTCCCTGCAGCCGCTGTTCGAACGCGGCCAACTGGTACGCGACGATGCGCGCAACCAGGAACAGGTGCTGGAGAAACTCGGCGCCGGCCGCTACCACTATGCGGTCAGCAATCAATGGACCCTGAACTGGTTCAACCAGCGGCTGATGCCCGACAAACAATTGCACAGCGTGGCGGTCCTGCAGGAACAGGCCATCGGCTGCTACGTGCGCAATGACCCGCAGGTGCCGGTGCAAACCATATTGCGTACCCTGCTGCGGATGAAAATGTCCGGCGAAATCGACGACATCATCCAGCTCTACACCGGCATCCGCGAGTCAGCGGAGGCCGTGCCGGTCGCCGATCAGCCCTGAGCCTCACAACGCGACTTCCTGGGCCTGCCATTCCAGAGGGGCGCTGAAACTCGCCACCCAACGCAGAATCTCCTGCGCCGGCATCGGCTGGGCAATGAAGTAGCCCTGGGCCACGTCACAGCCCAGGGCCATCAACACTTCCCCGTGCTCGCGGGTTTCCAGGCCCTCGGCCACCACCTTGCGCCCGAACGCACGGGCCAGGCCGATCAGCGCCTGGGCCAGGGCCAGATCGTTCTGGTCTTGCAGGATATCGGCGACAAATACCCGGTCGATCTTGATGGTCTGGGTGCACAGGCGCTTGAGGTAACTCAGGGAGGCATGACCGGTGCCGAAATCCCCCAGGGAAAACTGCACGCCCAGGGCCTGACAGGCCTGCAGGCAATCGCTGACGTGCTCGATATTCTCGATCGCCACCGATTCGACAATTTCCAGGTCCAGAAACTGCGGCGCCACCTGCGGATAACGCGCCAGCATCGCTTTGAGGCGCTCGACGAAATCAGCGCGCTGGAAGTGCCGCGCGGCAATATTGACGCTGATCGGCCAACCCTGACCGCTCACTTGCCATTGCTGCAACTGGGTCATGACCTGATTCATGACCCACTCGCCGATATCCACGATCAGGTCGGTTTCTTCCACCAGCGGCAGAAACTCATTGGGACCCACCAGCCCGCGTTGCGGGTGCTGCCAGCGCAGCAAGGCTTCAAAACCGACCACCGAGCCGGTGCGCATATTCACCTTGGGCTGGAAATGCAGGCACAACTCCCCGGCGTTCAGGGCATGGCGCACCAGCTCGACCGTCTGGTGCGTAGCCTTGACCTCGCGGTCGCGGGACACATCGAACAGATGGAAGCGATTGCGCCCGCCCTGCTTGGCCACATACATCGCCTGGTCGGCATGGCGCAGCAAGGTATCGGCGTCGTCGTTGTCCGCCGGAAACAGGGTCACACCAATACTGGCGAAGACATTGATTTCCTTGCCCTGAATCGAATAGGGCGTGGAAATCGCACTCAGCACCCGGTGCAGGGCCGCCCGCAACTCCTGAACGTCGCGCACATAGCGCAGAATCAGCACGAACTCGTCACCGGCCAGCCGTGCCACCACATCCTCGCCACGCACAATGCTGCGCAAGCGGCTGGCCACTTCGACCAGCAGCAGGTCACCGCAGGCATGCCCATAACCATCATTGACCGCCTTGAAGCCGTCGAGATCGAGCATGCATACCGCCAGGGGGATGTCTTCCTGGCGGGAAAACGCCAGTGCCTGGTTCAACAGATCGGAAAGAAACGCCCGATTGGGCAAGCCCGTGAGCACGTCATGCCCCACCCGCCATTGCAATGAATGCAGGAGTTGGCGGTTTTCGCTGACATCGAAGCGGATCGATACATAGCGCATCACGCGCCCGGTAGAATCGTCGAGCAGCGGCACCATGGTGCTGTCGACCCAATACAGGGTGCCGTCTTTGGCTCGGTTGCAGATTTCACCCTTCCACACCTGGCCCAGGGCAATGGTGCGCCACAGGGAGGTGAAGAATTCGGGCGGGTGCAGGCCGGAGCTGAGGATCTTGTGATCGGCGCCCACCAACTCTTCGCGGCTGTAACCCGAGACTTTACAGAACAGGTCGTTGACGTAAGTGATACGCCCGTCCAGATCGGTCTCGGAAAAAATGGCGGCTGCGTCTACGGCCCTGCGGTATTTCTCATCCATGAGTCAGGCTCACTGTCGCTAGCGGTTGAACCGCTCGACCAGGGCCTGGGGCCCGGAAGAGATTCGTTTTGGATCCGGACCACCAGGGCACCGGACATCGAGCCGCTGCTGCCCCGGAAAGATCCGTTCAACACAGGTAACCGGCAATTTGAGACGCACGTTAGAACTCCATGGAGAGCATTCCAAACCCATGCCGGGGTGGCCGGCTGCGGGCTGTTCGCAATGTACTTCGGGGCGGCAAGGCTCCACCGACACTGATGCCGGGGTTGCAGCCGTACAGCGGTTTGCGCGACGGTCGAGCTTCGGGTCGACGAAGATCAACTAGGATCAAACAGGGCACCGGGCACGGTGGCGACGGAGTGTTGGCGCAGGTTAACGAGGCGTCCAGCGCGCGCCATATCCTCGGGTCCGGGCGGACAGGGCAAATGCAATGAGTTCCTGTTTCGCAAACTCCGCCTTCTGAAACCAGATCACCAAATACCTGTCCGAAGCGTCGATTCTACGAAATACATCACATTTTGCAAAGCAAGGTGATGAATCATGGTGTTGTCTAATGCGAAGATTTATCGTTAAGTTCTTGATTCTAAATGGGAATTGAGCGATGCAAATTTCAAGTTTGGGTCCAGCCATAAGACGTTATCGCAAGGTAGCGGGGCTTACTCAGGCTGAACTAGGTGAAAAAACCGGTTTTGACCCTAAAACCATCAGCCGCTTCGAAACCGGCACCTACACCCCCAGCGTTGAAGCTCTGTTTCTGTTTGCCGATGTTCTGGGAGTGAAGCTGAAAGCCTTTTTTGCCGATATGGGCGAGGAAGACGAACAGCGAGCTTATTTGTTCGGTGTCATTCACAACGCCCCCCCGAAGGATCTGGGAAAGCTGATAGCAGCGGTTGACCAGGCCTTGTCCAAGCCTTAGAGCCCAGTCATGCACGAACAAGGCAGGCTATCGCCCGCGATAATCTGCCTGGTTTTTTTCAACCACGACTCCTGACAGGAACTGACAGCTGCGCCACTTAAGCTGGTGGCCTCTGTTCAGCCACCCAGCACGGAAATAGGAGTCGCATGATGACCCACACCTACCTTCTGCTTTACGTCGACAGCCCGGCCACCAGCGCCCACTTCTACAGCCGCCTGCTGGACAAGCCGCCCGTGGAGCTGTCGCCGACCTTCGCCCTGTTCATCCTGGATTCGGGTCTCAAGCTCGGGCTGTGGTCCAGGCACACCGTAGAGCCTTCGCCCCAGGCACTCCCGGGGGCGGCCGAATTGGGCCTTGCGGTGGACAGCCTGGCCGAGGTCGACCGCCTGCATCAGCGCTGGAGCGAACTGGGCCAGCCCATCCTCCTCGCCCCCATCGCCCTGGATTTTGGCTACACCTTTGTCGCCGTCGATCCGGACGGGCACCGGCTCAGGGTCTTTGCGCTGACCCTCGACTGATCTGCCCCGCTGCTGGCGCGCCCCTGCCCTTGCGCCAACGCCCCTCCCACTGCATCGCCAGTACACTGCCCAACACTACGCAGGCCCCCAGCAGCACTTCGGGTCGCAACGGTTCGTGCAACACCAGCGACGCCAGCAGCATCGCCAGCGGTGGGATCAGGTACATCGCAATCGCCGCCCGACTGACTTCGGTGCGCGCCAGCACATAGGCCCACGCCAGGTAAGCCAATGCACTGGGAAACAGCCCCAGCACCAGCACCGCGATGTTCACCCGCCATGTTGCCTGCACCACTGCCTGGGCCAGGCCCGGCGCATACACAGTCAGCAACAGAGTGCCGGACCAGACCATGTAGCACACCGTGGTCAGCACCCCGTAATGCCCCGAGTAACGACGCTGCAAAACGAAGTACAACCCCCAGGAAAACGCCGCCAGCAAAATCAGTAGTCCCCTAGGCTCAATCCCGGCCAACCCACGATCGGCGCCCATCACCAGCAGCGCCCCGAACAGCCCGAGCCCCACGCAAAACCAGCGCCAGCCGCTGACTGGCTCCTTCAACCAGAAAAACGCGATCAGCGTGCTGAAGATCGGCGCCGACTGCGCCAACACACTCGCCACACCGGCACTGACCCCTTGCTGGCCGTAATTGAGGCTGACGTGATGCAAGGCAATCGCGAAGAATCCCAACACCAGCAGCCACGGCAGATCGCGCCAGCGTGGCAGGGAGATCTTCATCACCAGGGCCACCCCGGCCATGAACACCGACGCGATGACAAAGCGCAGCAGCGCCAGGTGCCCCGGCCCATAGCCCTCGAGCCCGATGTGGATACCCACCGGGGAATAGGCCCAGCACAGAATGACGAAGGCGCCGGCCAGGACCGTTTTCAATATGGGGGAAATGTTCAAGGGATGAAGTCCGGGTAGCCGAGGAAAGAACCTCAGTCTCGCGCCCTGCACACCTCACCACAATTGATGGATACTGAGCCCAGACCTCACTGGAAGTGAACGATGGAACTGGCCCAACTAAACATGGTAAGAGCGGTAGCGCGCACCGGCAGCATCGCCCGTGCCGCCCTGCAATTGCATTGCGTGCCCTCCAACATCACCACCCGGATCAAGCAGCTGGAGAGCGAACTGGGCACCGCACTGTTCATCCGTGCCGGCCGCGGCTTGAAAATCAGCCCGGCCGGGGAAATATTCCTCGGCTACAGCGAACGCATCCTGGCGCTGGTGGACGAAGCCAAGCGCGCCGTCGACCACAACGCTAGCCCCCGTGGCAGCCTGCGCATCGGCGCAATCGAATCCTGCGCCGGAGGCCGCCTGCCGCCGCTGCTCGCCGAATACCATCGCCGTTATCCCCACGTCACTCTGGAGCTGGTGACCGGCACCTGGTCCCAGCTGTTTGACGAGCTGCAGCACCATCGGCTCGATGGCGCCCTGGTCGCCACCGACGCACTGCCCGCCAAATTGCAGCGCACCACGCTCTACAGCGAGCCATTGGTGCTGATCACCCATGCCTGCGCCGCACCGATCCTCAGTGCCCGCGATCTGCACGGCCAGACCCTGTTCATGTGGCCCAGCGGCTGCCCCTATCGCCGCGCCCTGGAAGACTGGCTGGGCGCCAACGGGGTCCAGGCGTCGATCACCGGCTACGCCAGCTGGGGCACCATCATCGGCTGCGTCAGTGCGGGTGCAGGCATGGCCCTGGTGCCCGAGGGCGTACTGGAGCGATACGCCCAGTCCGCAAGCTTGCAGATCTATCGCTTTGCCGAATTGCAGCCGGTGGAGAATCGCTTTGTCTGGCACCAGGAAGTCCAGCGCCACACGGCACGTGACGCCTTTGCGCACCTGCTGCAGGAGCAGCTTCAAGGCTGATTCAAAACCGCCGCAACGCCCTGCCGTACTGGCGCAAAACGGAAAAATCCGATTGAGCTGCCCCCAACGCTGCCGGTATCCTGCGCGTCTTTTTGTCACAAGATGTAAGGGAATACGATGAAATACCTGCGCCTCCTCCTGGCCGCACTGACCCTCTATGCCGTGCCATTCAGCGCCAACGCCGGCGCACCTGCCGACAGCAGCGACGCCGACCAGGTGACCCCGGAGCAATTCCTGGCATCACTCTCGCCGCAGCACGGCAGCATCAAACTGCCTGGTGACATTGCCCGCCTCGACCTGAGTAAAGAGTTCTACTACCTCAACCCCACCGACACCGAAAAGCTCCTCACCGAAGGCTGGGGCAACCCGCCCGGCTTCAGCAACCTGGGCATGATCGTCCCGAGCAACGTCAGCCCGCTGGCAGCCGAAGGCTGGGGCGTGATCATCAGCTACAACGACGACGGGCATATCTCCGACGAAGACGCGGCAAAAATCGATTACAACGACCTGCTCAAGCAAATGCAGGCCGAAGACGAAGAAGACAACAAACAACGCAAGGAACAGGGCTACGGCGCTCTCTACCTGCTGGGTTGGGCCGAACAGCCGCGCTATGACGCGCAATCGCACAAGATGTACTGGGCCCGCGAACTCAAGGCCGAAGAAGCCAAGGACAGCACCCTGAACTACAGCATCCGCGTGCTGGGCCGCGAGGGCGTGCTGGAGCTCAACGCGGTGGCGGCCATGGCCGACTTGCCGACCATCAAGCGCGAGATGCCGAAGGTGCTGGCCTCCACCAACTTCACTGAAGGCAACCGCTACGCCGACTACAACCCGGGCACCGACAAGCTGGCCTCCTACGGCCTGGCAGCCCTGGTCGCCGGCGGTATCGCGAGCAAGGCCGGGCTGTTCGCCAAACTCGGCGTACTGCTCCTGGCGGGCAAGAAATTCATTGTGCTTGGTCTGGTCGGCCTTGGCGTGCTGATCCGCAAACTGTTCAAGAAGAAATCCTGAGCCAAAAATCGCCCCCCGTACTGCGGGGGCGATGCCTGCCCAATCCCTAGGCCCTAGCGGATAAACGCCTTACTGCTTCGGCGTCAACTTCGCGTATTGGTCCTGGCTGATCCAGCCGCTGAACGATCGGTCCTTATCGTTGATGAACTCAACCTGCGCCCACCCCTTGTTGAAGCCCAACACCCCGACCACATCGTCCTTGACGAGATAGGCGCGATGCCCGGCCTTGGCGTCAGGGGCCTTTTGCAGGTACGCCTTGTCGGCGGTCACGGTGACCAGGATGACCCATTTCTTGCTGGCGGTCCGGGTCAACTCCAGGCCAGTGGCGATCTCCGGCGTCATCACACTGATGCAACCCGGGTGTTGCTGGCCTTTGCCGATGGTCAGGTTCACGCCCGTGGCGGTGGCTTCAAGGCTGCCGGGGTAGCTGGCATCAAGCCAGGTGACCAGCGCTGCTTTGCGCCCCGCCTCAACCTTGCCTTGCAGGTAAAAGGTGCAACTGCGGCTCACGCCCTCCCCCATCTGTTCGGAGTAGTAACCCTCGACCTGATGTTCCGGGGTTACCGCCAGCATCAAGGCTTCGTATTTGCCCGATTGCAGGGTTGATGTCGCCGCCAGCGCAGCATCCCCCAGGTACAGGTTGAAGACCGAAGCGGTCAGGACCAGCCAGGTAGAACGTCGAATCGCCACGTTATTTTTTCCCTTTGAGTGCCGTGTCGGCATTTTCAATGCGCCTGCTATAAGCCATGGCGACAACGTCCTTGTACTTCATGCCCGTCATCAGCACCGCATTGCGAATGAAGCTTCCCCTGCGCCCAAGGCAGGCGAAATTAAACCGCAAGCACGATAAGCCTGAAGCATGGTATTCAAAAAAGGGGGAGTGATTCGAGAAAAGACTCGTTGAAGAACATCAACGAGTAAGCGTTATGGAGGCAACCCCACCAGCCACACCCCGGCACACAATGTTCCCGCTGTGGCTGCTGCCTTCCGGCTCTGACCAGGTTCACGGGTAATCGTTGCGGGGGGACCGATGGGGTCACCATAACGACGCTCACCTGACGGCGAGCCGCGCCATTGTACCTATCTGAGTCGAAGTTACAACCGCTGCATGCAGATTAAAAAATATGATGAGCTTCAAGCACTTGTCGCAGGAGCAGGCACGCTGCGGGCGGGCGTTGTGGCAGGGTGTTGCGCCGAATCCCGGGGACGGGTTGCTGATACGGCACGGGGCTGGTCGGGGAGCCTGGAAGGCTGGGCTGCCCCACCCGGCCTTCAGCAGCGGTGCTAGTCCAGGGCCAGGACGTCGTCGGCCTTGCCGCCTTCCTGCTGGATGACCAGGTGAATGAAGTGCAGCTTGGCAATCACCGCCGGCGGCAGGACGAAGGGGTAGAAGTCCGGCTGGCCCATGCTGCGCGACAACTCATTGAGCATGCCGGCCAACTCGATCCAGGCGTTGACGAACGAGAGGAAGGCCGGCCCGCCCGGGTGTTCGGGGTCATACAAGGTGCTCAAGGGAAACGGCTGGTAATCGAAATCCATCTCCCGCGCACTCATGCCAAAACCGAGGGCGGTGTCGACCGCGTCCATCATGTGCAGGTAATGAGCCCAGGTTTCCGCCCAATCCTCCCAAGGGTGCATGGTGGCGTAGGCACTGACGCAGTTCTGCTGCCAGTCCAGCGGCGCACCTTGTTGATAGTGACGCTCCAGCGCCTCGGCATAACTGGCCCGCTCGTCGCCAAACAGGCCGCGAAACGGCTCCAGCCAATGGCTGTTGGCGATCAGGCGGTCCCAGTAGTAATGCCCCACCTCGTGGCGAAAATGCCCGAGCAAGGTCCGGTACGGCTCGCGCATCTGCACCCGAACCTTCTCCCGGTGCGCATCGTCGGCCTCTTTGATGTCCAGGGTGATCAGGCCGTTGGCATGGCCGGTGGTGGGAGCCTTGCCTTCAAGGTCGACACCGACGAAATCGAACGCCAGGCCGCAGTCCTCATCCTGGGTTTTCGGGATGACCTGCAGGCCCAGGCTGACCAACTGCGCGACCAGACGCCGCTTGGCGATCTCCACCTTGCGCCACCGCTCGGGGTTCTCGGCCACCGACAGGTCAGGAATGGTCCGATTGAGGCTGCAGGCAATGCACAGGGTGCCCGCGCCATAGGCCGGCAACAGCCAGTTGCAGGCCGCCGGGGTATCAAGGTTGGCGCAACGACGAAACAACCCCGCCGGCGGGTCGGCATCGAGCGTCCAGGTATCGACCTCAAAACCAGGCTGCAAGGACGTCAGGCGACTCTGCTCCGGCTGGTAACCCAGGGCGGCGGAACAGGCCAGGCACTGGCTGTTGCGAAAGAACAGCGATTGCCCGCAGCGGCACTGCCAGACTTTGCTGTTGCGACTCTGCCCGGCCATGAATGGCGCGGCGATGCGAGAACTGAGCTGCTCGAAAAAACGGTACATGACGATCCCTCCCTGAGGCTTGCCAAGACTAGATCATGGGCAAGCTTCAGGGGTTCCAAGATTCGTTCGATTAATCGGCAGGTGGTCGCGATTGCCCGCCGCCGATCAGACCGTGATGCCGTGCCCGGAAAGAAAGCTGACGAACGCTTCTTCGTCCAACACTTTCAGCCCCAGCTCATTGGCCTTGGCCAGTTTCGAACCGGCGCCGGGGCCCGCCACCACACAGTAGGTTTTCGCCGACACGGATCCGGCCACCTTGGCGCCCAGGCTTTCCAGCTTGTCCTTGGCCACGTCGCGGCTCATCAACTCCAGGGAGCCGGTCAGCACCCAGGTCTGGCCCGCCAGCGGCAAGCCTTCGACGACCCTTTTCTCGCTCTGCCAATGCATGCCGAACGCCTTTAACTGCGCCTCGATGGCCAGTGCCCGCTGAGCATTGCTCTCGATATCGAAGAAGTCGCGCACCGCTTTGGCCTGTTTCTCCGGCAGGGCCTGGCGCATATCGAGCCAGTCAGCCGCCACCACCGCCTGCAAGGTGCCGAACTTGTCGGCCAGTTTCTGCGCCGCGCCCGGCCCCACCGAAGGGATATGCAGCTTGTCGAGCATGCCTTCCAGGGTGGTGCTGGCGGCAAAGTCGGCGCCCAGCTCGCCCTGATCCTGCAGCACCAGCCCGCACTGTTGCGGGTCCAGCAAGGCGCCGATCACCTCCTGGTTGTGACTGTCTTCAAAGAAGCTGTGAATCTCGTGAGCCACTTCCAGGCCAACGTCCGGCAGGTAGGTCAAGACTTCGGGCAAGGCCTGCTGGACCCGCTCCAAAGACGCCAGGGACCGCGCCAGGACCTTGGCCGTCTCCTCGCCCACGTCCGGGATCCCCAAGGCATAGATAAAACGCGCCAGGGTTGGGGTCTTGCTGTCTTCGATGGCCTTGAGCAGCTTGTTGCTGGACACCTCGGCAAAGCCTTCAAGGTCGATGATCTGGTCGTACTTGAGCTTGTACAGGTCAGCCGGCGAGCCAATGAGCTTCTCGTCCACCAACTGCTCGATGGTCTTGTCCCCCAGGCCCTCGATGTCCATGGCCCGTCGCGAAACAAAGTGAATGATCGCCTGCTTCAACTGGGCACCACAGGCCAGGCGCCCGACACAGCGATACACCGCGCCTTCGCTGACGGTCTCGCGCCCCTTGCTGCGCTTGACCAACTGGGTGCGCTCGACATGGGAGCCGCACACCGGACAGTTCTCGGGAATCTGCACCGGCCGGGCGTTCTCCGGCCGCCGCTCGGTGACCACTTGCACCACCTGCGGAATCACATCGCCTGCCCGACGAATGATCACGGTATCGCCGATCATCAGCCCCAGGCGCGCCACTTCGTCCATGTTGTGCAAGGTGGCGTTGGACACGGTGACTCCGGCGACCTTGACCGGCTTCAAACGCGCCACCGGCGTGACTGCCCCGGTACGGCCGACCTGGAATTCCACATCGAGCAGTTCGGTGAGCTCTTCCATGGCAGGGAATTTATGGGCAATCGCCCAGCGCGGCTCGCGGGTTCGGAAACCCAACTCGCGCTGCGCGGCAATGCTGTTGACCTTGAACACCACGCCATCGATCTCATAGGGCAACGCGTTGCGGCGCTCACCGATATCGCGGTAGTAGTCCAGGCACTCGTCGATGCCCTTGGCCAGTTTCAGCTCGCGGCTGATCGGCATGCCCCACTGCTTCAGTTGCTGCAGGTTGCCGATATGGCTGTCGGCAATGTCGGCCGTGACCTGGCCGATACCGTAGCAGCAGAACTCCAGCGGGCGGCTGGCGGTGATTTTCGAATCCAGCTGACGCAAGCTGCCTGCCGCCGCGTTACGCGGGTTGGCGAAGGTCTTGCCGCCGATTTCCAACTGCGTGGCATTCAGGCGCTCGAAGCCGGCCTTGGACATAAAGACCTCACCGCGCACCTCCAGGGTCGGCGGCCAGCCACTGCCCTGCAACTTGAGCGGGATATTGCGCACCGTGCGCACATTGACGCTGATGTCTTCGCCGGTGGTGCCGTCGCCGCGTGTCGCGCCGCGTACCAGCACGCCATCCTGATACAGCAGGCTGACCGCCAGGCCATCGAGTTTGGGCTCACAGCTGTACTCAACCGCCGCCCCGGCGCCGAACAGATCGCCTACCGGCAGATCCAGGCCTTCGGTGACCCGACGATCGAACTCGCGCATGTCGACTTCTTCGAAGGCGTTGCCGAGGCTGAGCATGGGGATTTCATGGCGCACCTGGGTGAACGCCGAGAGCGCCGCGCTGCCGACACGCTGGGTCGGTGAATCGCTGGTCACCAGTTCAGGATGCTCGGCTTCCAGGGCCTTGAGCTCGTGGAACAACCGATCGTACTCAGCGTCCGGGATGCTCGGCTCGTCGAGTACGTGGTAGCGATAATTGTGCTGATCCAGCTCAGCGCGCAGCTCAAGAATGCGGGTTTCGGCGGCGGTCATGATGTTCTCTCACAAAGCAAAAGAGCAGCCTAGGCTGCTCGATCTGAAGATGGTTCCAGAAGCATCGCCGGGCAACCGGTGCCTGCGCGATCCTGATCGATCGGCGGCAACCGGCAGGCCGGCGAGCAAGCGCTTAGCGCTTAGCGCTTTTGAGTCAGGGCGCGACGTTCGAATTCGACGATGCGTTGACGGTAGTGTTCGATCGTCTGGGCGGTCAGCACGCTGCGCTGGTCGTCCTTGAGTTCGCCATTGAGTTCCTGGGACAGCTTGCGCGCCGCCGCCACCATCACGTCGAAGGCTTGCTTCGGGTGACGCGGGCCTGGCAAACCGAGGAAGAAACTCACGGCCGGCGTACTGAAGTGGTCGATATCGTCGAGATCGAATACACCAGGCTTGACCGCGTTGGCCATGGAGAACAGTACTTCGCCGTTACCGGCCATGCTTTCGTGGCGGTGGAAAATATCCATCTCGCCAAAGCGCAGGCCACTTTCCAGAATGTTCTGCAACAGGGCCGGCCCCTTGAAGCCCACGGAGTCGCGGCAGATCACACTGATC
The DNA here is from genome assembly GCF_002018875.1 of Pseudomonas sp. MF4836. Taxonomy (GTDB): domain Bacteria; phylum Pseudomonadota; class Gammaproteobacteria; order Pseudomonadales; family Pseudomonadaceae; genus Aquipseudomonas. The sequence continues at coordinate 340,624 of NZ_MVOL01000006.1, read as the reverse complement.
ACCAGTACTTCTTCGGCCTGTGGCTGGTCCTTGTCGACGTGGCTGGAAACTTTGTTTTCGTCCGGGAAATCATCGTCACGGCTGCTGAAGCTCGGACCGCTGTCCAGGTCCAGGTTGAGGTCACCCTGATGCGGCTCGTTGCCACGCTTGCCGCGCTTGGAACCCGACTCGCGGGGCTCACGGGCAGGCATGCTCACCGACGGCAAGTCATGCTCGTCGAGTTGCGGTTCCTTATGGGTATCCAGCACCCGTGGCGGGCCCAACAGTTCGGCACTGGTGTCCTCGTCCGGCAGGTTGGACAGGCTTCGATCCAGACGGAACTTCAACTTTCCCTTGCCGCCGCGCATACGGCGCCAGCCATCGAAAAGAATACCGGCAATGACAATAATGCCGATGACGATCAGCCACTCGCGCAGACCGATTTCCATGTAATCCCGTGCCTCTATAAAAAATGCTGAAAAATAAGGGGTTTAGCAAACTGCAAACCGCTTTAAAACGTGGCGCCAACTCTATGTTCTGAATGGCGTTTTGCCCACGCATACGAAAAATTGACATTAAACTAGCACGACCAAAGATAACTTTACACCGTCTGTCGCAATGGCTAGCGCCATTATGTTGATTGGCCAGCAGTATGAGTGGCTAAAACGCTGTTACTTGCAGCCCCAACTGCCCGGGTCAATCACGACTCAGGCGTCCACCATCGCCATCGCCTCCTCGACATCCACTGCTACCAGGCGCGAACAACCGGGCTCGTGCATCGTTACCCCCATTAATTGATCGGCCATTTCCATGGCGATCTTATTGTGGGTGATATAGATGAATTGCACCGTCTGCGACATCTCCTTGACCAAGCGTGCATAGCGTCCAACGTTAGCGTCATCCAGCGGCGCGTCAACTTCGTCGAGCATGCAGAACGGCGCCGGATTCAACTTGAAGATGGCAAATACGAGGGCCAGTGCGGTCAACGCCTTTTCACCACCGGAGAGCAAATGAATGGTGCTGTTCTTCTTGCCCGGCGGACGCGCCATGATCGTTACCCCTGTATCGAGTAGATCTTCGCCCGTCAGTTCCAAATATGCGCTGCCACCGCCGAAAACTTTTGGAAAGAGTGCCTGTAAACCCGAGTTAATCTGATCAAAGGTATCTTTGAAGCGGTTACGGGTTTCTTTGTCGATCTTGCGAATCACGTTTTCCAGAGTGTCGAGCGCTTCCACCAGATCGGCGTTCTGGGCATCCAGATAACGTTTACGCTCGGACTGTTGCTGGTATTCATCAATGGCCGCGAGGTTGATGGCGCCCAGGCGCTGGATCCGCGCGGCAATGCGTTCAAGTTCTTCTTCGGCGTCTTTCTCGTTGGCCTCACCGGTCAGGGTGGCCAACACGCCTTGCAGGTCGTAGCCATCTTCCAGCAACTGGTCCTGCAGTGTCTTGCGGCGCACGGTCAGGGCTTGCCATTCCATGCGCTGCTGTTCGAGCTGCCCGCGGATCAACTGGGATTGCTGTTCGGCCTGGGTGCGGCGCTTCTCGGCGTCACGCAGCTCGCGATCGGCGTCTTCCAGGGCGATCTGCGCGGTCTTGAGCTCGACGTCCACCGTCATGCGCTTTTCCAGCAACTCTTCGAGTTTCAGGCGCAGCTCTTCCAGTGGCGCTTCGCCCTCTTCCAGGTTGAGGTTCAGTTGCTCGCGCTTTTCGGTGAGGCGCTCGGATTGCAGCTCCAGGCGCTCCAACGCCTGGCGCGTGGAGTCGTGCTGGGCCTTGAGCGAGCCCAGGCGCACTGCCAGTTGATGGGCGTGATCCTTATGTTGACGGGCCTCCTGGCGCACCCGATCGAGGCGCTCGCGCAAGCTGTCACGCTGGGCCAGCAGCAGTTCACGCTGCTCGGTATCCAGGGCCATGCTGTCGAGGGCTTCCTGCAATTGCAGGCGGGCCTCGCCCACTTGTTCGTGCTCCAGGGCGCGCTGCTCGCCCAGCTCGCTCACTTCCTCGTCGAGGCGGGTGCGGCGCAGGGCCAACTGTTCGACCTTGGCCTTGCCGGCGGAGAGCTTGGCTTTCAACTCGCCCTGCTGGCGGGCTTCGTCCTGCAGCAAACGGCGCAGGTGCTCGCGGCCGTTTTCCTGCTGGCGTTGCTGGGCCCGCAAGTTCAATAACTGGCTTTCCAGGGCCTCGACCGCGGCTTCACGCTCATCGCGCTCAAGGCCCAACTGCTGGATTTCCTGGTTGCGCGCGAGCATCCCGCTTTCCGCTTCGCTGGCCCGGCGCACCCGTAAAAAGTGCCGCCCAACCCAGAAGCCATCGCGACTGATCAGGCTTTCTCCGGCTGCCAGCTGGCCACGCAAGGCCAGGGCCTGCTCCAGGCTTTCCACCGGCTTGACCTGCCCCAACCAGGGCGACAGATCGACCTGTGCCTCCACCTTGTCCAGCAGACTGCCGGCAATCCGCACACCATCGCCCGCCAGTTGCAGCAGGCGCAGATCGCCCTGATGAAAGCCCGCCAGATCGAAGCCGGCAAAGTCATCCACCAGCACCGCTTGCAGGTCAGCACCCAGCACGGTTTCCACCGCCAGCTCCCAACCTGGGTCGACCTTCAGGCCCTCGGCCAGGCGCGGGCGCTCGGCCAGGTTTTGCTCGCGCAGCCATTGCGCGGTGCCGGTGCCCGGATCCAGGGCGGCCTGTTGCAGCGCCTCCAGGGAAGCCAGACGACCGTTGAGACGCTGCAATTCACCCTGGGCCTGCTGCTGGGCCTGGGTCGCTTGCTGCAACTCCTGGCGTAACTGCTCCAGGCGCTCGACCTGGGACTCTTCGCTGGCCTGCAGGTCTTCCAGGGTCGCCTCGCTGGCGGCGAGTTCTTCATTCAATTCGAGGATCGCAGCGTCTTCCGGGTCGGCGGCGAGCAATGCCCGCTCCTCGACCAGACGCCGCTGCCGTTCGGCCAGGCGCTCCATGCTGCCTTCGAGCTGCTGGATACGCGATTGCTGAACCTCGGCCTGGCGCTGCGGCTCGGCAGAGCTCAGGTTGAAGCTGTCCCACTGCTCTTGCCAGCCGTGCATGGTGGTTTCGGCGTCTTCCAGGGCCGCGGCGGCTTCTTCGGCGGCGGCGCTGGTGACTTCCTGCTCGGGCTCGAGCATGTCCAGCTCTTCGCCCAACGTCGCGAGCAAGGTGCGGTCATGGCCAAGGTGCGATTCGGTTTCCAGGCGCGCGCGCTCGGCCTCGCGCAAATCATCCTGCAACTGGCGCAGCCGCTGCTGACCATGCTGGATGCTCTGCTCGACCCGGGCGATATCGCCGCCGACTGAATAGAAGCGCCCCTGCACCAGATTGAAGCGCTCGGATAGATCATGGTGCCCGTCGCGCAGGCGTTCGATGGCCGCATCGGCATTGCGCTGTTCCGCCACCAGGGCTTCGAAGCTGATTTCCTGGTTGCCGATGATCGACTCGCGCTGGGCCACCTGCTCATGCAAGGCCTGCCAGCGCAACGCCGAAAGCTGGGCCTTGAGCTGACGCTCCTCACCCTTGTATTCCTGGTACTTTTCCGCCGCCTGGGCCTGGCGATGCAAGCGTTCGAGCTGGCGTTCGAGCTCTTCGCGCAGGTCGGTCAGGCGCGCCAGGTTTTCGTGGGTGCGGCGGATGCGATTCTCGGTCTCGCGCCGGCGCTCCTTGTACTTGGAGATGCCGGCCGCTTCTTCGATAAAATTGCGCAGGTCCTCGGGCTTGGCTTCGATCAGCTTGGAGATCATGCCCTGCTCGATGATCGAGTAGCTGCGCGGCCCCAGGCCGGTGCCGAGGAAAATATCGGTGATGTCACGGCGCCGGCATTTGGTGCCGTTGAGGAAATAGCTGTTCTGGCTGTCGCGGGTCACTTTGCGACGAATGGAGATTTCCGCATAGGCCGCGTACTCGCCGACCAGGGTGCCGTCGGAGTTGTCGAACACCAGCTCGATACTCGCCTGGCTCACCGGTTTACGGCTGGTGGAGCCGTTGAAGATGACGTCGGTCATCGACTCGCCGCGCAAATTCTTGGCCGAGCTTTCGCCCATCACCCAGCGTACGGCGTCGATGATGTTCGACTTGCCGCAGCCATTGGGCCCGACTACCGCCGCCATGTTACTGGGGAAGTTGACGGTCGTCGGGTCGACGAAGGACTTGAACCCGGCCAGCTTGATGCACTTGAGCCGCACGTTTAGGCGACCGTCAACGCAGAAATCACCAGGTCGCAACTGCGCTGGGCGTAGGCCGTCAGCACCAGGCGGATTTGCGGCAGGTCACGGGCCATCACCGCCGCCAGCAGCTGCTCGAACAACGCCAGGAACTCGCTCATTTCCGCCTTGCGCTGCTCCAGCGCCAGGAAGTAGGCACGGCTCATGGCCGGCTGCAGGTTCTCGACGGTTTCCTGCAGGTACGGGTTGTTGGCAAAGGGATAGGCCGCGCGCATCACATTGAAGCTTTCTTCAACGAAGGTGCGGATGTCCTGGCGCTCGTAGGCGGCGATCAGGCGCTGCTGGATCTGCAGAAACGGCGCCATGTCAACCTGGACCGTCCAGCCGCTGGCCACCGAGTTGCCGAGCAGGATGTACAGCTCGCTCATCAGGGTGCACAGGCTCTGCACCTTGTGCGCGGTGAGTTCGGTGACATGGGCCCCACGTCGCGGCAGGATCGCGATCAGGTGACGACGTTCGAGGATCAGCAAGGCTTCGCGGACCGAACCGCGACTGACATTGAGTGCCAGCGTGACCTTCTGCTCCTGAATGCGCTCCCCAGGCTTGAGATCGCCGCGAATGATACGTTCGGCGAGGTGGTGAGCAATTTGCTCGGCGAGGCTGTCCGGCGCCTTGAACGTCATGGTTTTCCTTCAAAAATCTTCGATCAGTACAGGCGGCGCAGTGTAGCGCAATTGACACGTCATGGCGGAGTGCCCAAACAGCACAATTGGCATGAAATAAGCACATTTACTCATTCAAGCCACCCCGATCGGGGCGATTGCCTGATGCCGCGAGCCACTGCGAAGGATTGATGGCAAGCGCATGCACAGCGCGCCTTTGAGCAGCGCTGACCGCTCTGCAAGGCGGCCTCGGGGATCTTGGCCATACTTGAATTGTTGATCGCTTAAAATTCCTGACCCACAGGTCAGAAATTCATTGACCGAAAAGTCAGATCTGACTAAATTCGGCCCACAGCGATTAACAACAATAATGAGTCTGCGAGGCCTTCCGTGATCCAGTTTTTACTTAACCAGGAACTGTGCAGTGAGCACGTCCTGGACCCGAACCTGACCGTGCTCAATTACCTGCGCGAACACTTGGGTAAACCCGGCACCAAAGAAGGCTGCGCCAGTGGCGACTGCGGCGCCTGCACCGTGGTGGTCGGCGAATTGCAGACGGACGCCACAGGCGTCGAGCGAATCCGCTATCGCAGCCTCAACTCGTGCCTGACCTTTGTCTCGTCGCTGCATGGCAAACAATTGATCAGCGTTGAAGACCTCAAGCATCAAGGCCAGTTGCACAGCGTGCAGAAGGCCATGGTCGAGTGCCATGGCTCGCAGTGTGGCTTCTGCACCCCGGGCTTTGTCATGTCGCTGTTTGCCCTGCAAAAGAACAGCGACCAGCCAGACGCCCACAAGGCCCACGAAGCCCTGGCCGGCAACCTGTGCCGCTGCACCGGCTATCGGCCGATCCTGGCCGCTGCCGCGCAAGCCTGCTGCGGCGAGCAGCCGGACCAGTTCGACGCTCGCGAAAGCGAGACCATTGCCCGCCTCAAGGCCATTGCCCCCAGTGACACCGGCGAACTCAACAGTGGCGACAAACGCTGCCTGGTGCCGCTGACCGTCGCCGACCTGGCCGACCTCTACGATGCCTACCCCCAGGCCCGGTTGCTGGCCGGAGGCACCGACCTGGCGCTGGAGGTCACCCAGTTCCACCGCACCTTGCCGGTGATGATCTATGTCGGCAACGTCGCAGAAATGAAGCGCATCGAACACTTCGACGACCGCCTGGAAATCGGCGCCGCCACCGCCCTCACCGACTGCTACGAGGCGCTGAACGCCGAGTACCCGGACTTCGGCGAACTGCTGCAGCGCTTCGCGTCCCTGCAGATCCGCAACCAGGGCACCCTGGGCGGCAACATCGGCAACGCCTCGCCCATTGGTGACTCGCCGCCGCTGCTGATCGCCCTCGGTGCGCAGATCGTGCTGTGCAAAGGCAACACCCGCCGCACCCTGGCCCTGGAGGACTATTTCATCGATTACCGGGTGACCGCGCGCCAGGAAAGCGAGTTCATCGAGAAGATCATCGTGCCCCGCGCCAGCGCCGAGCAGCTGTTTCGCGCATACAAGGTCTCCAAGCGCCTGGATGACGATATTTCCGCGGTCTGCGCGGCCTTCAACTTGCGCCTGGAAAACGGCACGGTGGTCGACGCCCGCGTGGCCTTCGGCGGCATGGCCGCCATCCCCAAGCGCGCCAAGCACTGCGAAGCCGTGCTGCGCGGCGCACCCTGGAACAATCACACCGTGGAGCGCGCCTGCGCGGCCCTGGCCGAAGACTTCACCCCGCTCTCGGACTTTCGCGCCAGCAAGGAATACCGCCTGCTCAGCGCCCAGAACCTGCTGCGCAAATACTTTATCGAGCTGCAAACACCGCACATCGAGACTCGGGTGACCGCTTATGTCTAATCATCACAAGGTCGAGAAGACCCAAGCCGAACTCGCCGCCCTGTTCCAGCAGGACCTCACCACCGGCGTCGGGCGTAGCGTCAAGCACGACAGCGCCGACAAGCACGTGTCCGGCGAAGCGCAGTACATCGACGACCGGCTGGAGTTTCCCAACCAACTGCATGTGTACGCCCGGCTCTCGGACCGCGCCCACGCGAAAATCCTCAGCATCGACACCGCTCCCTGCTACGCCTTTGCCGGTGTACGTATTGTCATCACCCATCAGGACATTCCCGGGCTCAAGGACATCGGCCCGCTGCTCCCGGGCGATCCGCTGCTGGCCATCGATGATGTGCAGTTCGTCGGCCAGCCGGTGCTGGCCGTCGCCGCCAGGGACCTGGACACCGCACGCCAGGCCGCCATGGCCGCGATCATCGAATACCAGGACCTGGAACCGGTGCTGGACGTGGTCGAGGCCCTGCGCAAGCGCCACTTCGTGCTCGACAGCCACACCCACCAGCGCGGCGACTCGGCCAACGCGCTGGCAACCGCCGAACACCGGATCCAGGGTTCGCTGCACATCGGCGGCCAGGAGCATTTCTACCTCGAGACCCAGATTTCCTCGGTGATGCCCACCGAAGACGGCGGGATGATCGTCTACTGCTCCACGCAAAACCCCACCGAAGTGCAGAAACTGGTGGCCGAAGTGCTGGACGTGTCGATGAACAAGATCGTGGTCGACATGCGGCGCATGGGCGGCGGTTTCGGCGGCAAGGAAACCCAGGCCGCCAGCCCGGCCTGCCTGTGCGCGGTGATTGCGCACCTCACCGGCCAGCCGACCAAGATGCGCCTGCCGCGGGTCGAAGACATGCTGATGACCGGCAAGCGCCACCCGTTCTACATCGAGTACGACGTCGGCTTCGACAGCAACGGCCGGCTGCACGGGATCCAGCTGGAACTGGCTGGCAACTGCGGCTGTTCGCCGGACCTCTCGGCGTCGATTGTCGACCGCGCCATGTTCCATGCCGACAACTCGTACTACCTGGGCGATGCCACCATCAACGGCCATCGCTGCAAGACCAACACCGCGTCCAACACCGCCTACCGGGGCTTCGGCGGCCCGCAAGGCATGGTCGCCATCGAAGAAGTCATGGATGCCATCGCCCGCCACCTGGCGCTGGACCCGCTGGCGGTGCGCAAGGCGAACTACTACGGCAAGACCGAGCGCAACGTCACCCACTACTACCAGACCGTCGAGCACAACATGCTCGAGGAAATGACCGCAGACCTGGAAGCCAGCAGCCAGTATGCCGAGCGCCGTGAAGCGATCCGCCGCTACAACGCCAACAGCCCGATCCTGAAAAAAGGCCTGGCGCTGACCCCGGTCAAATTCGGCATCTCCTTTACCGCCAGCTTCCTCAACCAGGCCGGCGCGCTGATCCACATCTACACCGACGGCAGCATTCACCTGAACCACGGCGGCACCGAAATGGGCCAAGGCCTGAACACCAAGGTCGCGCAGGTGGTGTCGGAAGTGTTCCAGGTGGAAATGGACCGGGTGCAGATCACCGCCACCAACACTGACAAGGTGCCCAACACCTCGCCGACCGCCGCCTCCAGCGGTGCCGACCTGAACGGCAAGGCGGCGCAGAACGCGGCCGAGATCATCAAGCAGCGCCTGGTGGAGTTTGCCGCGCGGCAGTACAAGGTCAGCGAAGAAGACGTGGAGTTCCACAATGGCCACGTGCGGGTGCGCGACCACATCCTGACCTTTGAAGCCCTGATCCAGCAGGCGTATTTCAATCAGGTCTCGTTGTCGAGCACGGGCTTCTACAAGACCCCGAAAATCTATTACGACCGCAGCCAGGCCCGCGGCCGGCCATTCTATTACTTTGCCTTCGGCGCGGCCTGCGCCGAGGTGATCGTCGACACCCTGACCGGCGAATACAAAATGCTGCGCACCGACATCCTGCACGACGTCGGCGCCTCCCTGAACCCGGCCATCGATATCGGCCAGGTCGAGGGCGGGTTTATCCAGGGCATGGGCTGGCTGACCATGGAAGAGCTGGTGTGGAACGCCAAGGGCAAGCTGATGACCAATGGCCCTGCCAGCTACAAGATCCCGGCCGTGGCCGACATGCCCCTGGACCTGCGGGTCAAGCTGGTGGAAAACCGCAAGAACCCGGAAGACACGGTGTTCCATTCCAAGGCCGTGGGCGAGCCACCGTTCATGCTGGGCATCGCCGCCTGGTGTGCGATCAAGGATGCCGTGGCCAGCCTCGGCGACTACCGCCATCAGCCGAAGATTGACGCCCCGGCGACGCCGGAGCGGGTGTTGTGGGGCTGCGAGCAGATGCGCCAACTGAACGCTGCAAAAGCGCTGGTACCCGAAACCGAGCTGGCTTCGCTCTGAGGTGATTATGAACAACTGGATCAGCGCCCTCGCCGACCTGCAGAACCAGGGAGAACCCTGCGTGCTGGTGACCATCATCGAAGATCTCGGCTCCACGCCGCGCAATGCCGGCTCGAAGATGGTCATCAGCGCGGCGCATAGCTTCGACACCATCGGCGGCGGCCACCTGGAATACAAAGCCATGCAGATCGCCCGGGACATGCTCCTGCGCGGCCAGCAGAACACTCACCTGGAGCGCTTCAGCCTCGGCGCCAGCCTTGGCCAGTGCTGTGGTGGCGTTACCGTGCTGCTGTTCGAGCCCATGGGCCAGGTGCAGGCGCAGATCGCGGTGTTCGGCGCCGGCCACGTCGGCCGCGCCCTGGTGCCGCTGCTGGCGAGCCTGCCATGCCGGGTGCGCTGGATCGACTCAAGGGAGCAGGAGTTCCCGCAACAGATCCCCCACGGCGTGCGCAAAATCGTCAGCGAAGAGCCCGTTGACGAAATTGCCGAGTTACCGATGGGCAGCTATTGCATCGTCATGACTCATAATCACCAGCTCGACCTGGAACTGACCGCCGCGATCCTCAAGCGCAACGACTTTGCCTACTTCGGCCTGATCGGTTCGAAGACCAAACGCGTCAAGTTCGAACACCGCCTGCGCGACCGCGGTTTCGACAGCGGCGTGCTGCAACGCATGCGCTGCCCGATGGGCCTGGGCGAGGTCAAAGGCAAGTTGCCGGTGGAGATTGCCATCTCCATCGCCGGCGAAATCATCGCCACCTATAACGCCAATTTCGGCCAGCACAGCGCCAGCGCCGAACCCATTGCCAAACTGCTGCCGGCTTCGCGCCGCAGCCAGGCTTCAAACTGAAAAACCACTGATTGAGAAATCTCCATGCCTCTGACACGTAAAGCCTACCGGGCCGCCATCCTGCACAGCATTGCCGATCCCGCCGTGGTCGGTATCGAAGCCTCGTACGAGTACTTCGAAGACGGTCTGCTGGTGGTCGAAAACGGCCAGATCAGCGCCCTGGGCCACGCCAGCGAACTGCTCGCCAGCCTGCCTGCCGATATCGAAATCAACCACTATCAGGATGCCCTGATCACCCCGGGTTTTATCGACACCCATATCCACCTGCCGCAAACCGGCATGGTCGGTGCGTACGGCGAGCAACTGCTGGACTGGCTCAACACCTACACTTTCCCCTGCGAAAGCCAGTTCGCCGACCAGGCCCATGCCGATGAAGTGGCCGATATTTTCATCAAGGAACTGCTGCGCAACGGCACCACCACGGCCCTGGTATTCGGCAGCGTGCACCCGCAGTCGGTGAATGCTTTCTTTGAGGCGGCGCACAAGCTCGACCTGCGGATGATCGCCGGCAAGGTGATGATGGACCGCAACGCCCCGGACTACCTGACCGACACTGCCGAATCCGGTTACCAGGAAAGCAAGACGCTGATCGAACGCTGGCACGGCAAGGGCCGCCTGCACTATGCGGTGACCCCACGCTTCGCCCCCACCAGCACCCCGGAACAACTGACCCTGGCCGGCCAGTTGCTGACCGAGTATCCCGACCTCTACATGCAGACCCACATCAGTGAAAACCTGCAGGAGATCGAGTGGGTCAAGGAGCTGTTTCCGGAGCGCAAGGGCTACCTGGACGTGTACGACCATTACCAACTGCTCGGCGAGCGCTCGGTGTTCGCCCACGGCGTGCACCTGTGCGACGACGAATGCGCACGCCTGGCTGAAACCGGCTCGGCCGTGGCCTTTTGCCCGACCTCGAACTTCTTCCTCGGCAGCGGCCTGTTCAACCTGCCGATGGCGGAAAAACACAACCTCAATGTCGGCCTGGGCACCGACGTCGGTGGCGGCACCAGCTTCTCGCTTCTGCAAACCCTCAACGAAGCCTACAAGGTCATGCAACTGCAAGGCGCGCGCCTGAGCCCCTTCAAGTCGCTGTACCTGGCCACCCTCGGCGGCGCCCGGGCGTTGCGCCTGGAAGACCGGATCGGCACCTTGCAACCGGGCACCGATGCCGACTTCCTGGTGCTCGACTACCACGCCACACCGCTGCTCAGCTATCGCCTGAAGCAGGCCAGGAGCATCGCCGAAACCCTGTTCGTGCTGATGACCCTGGGCGATGACCGCACCGTGTCCCAGACCTACGCCGCCGGCCAGTTGGTCCACCAGCGCTAGGGGCAAACGCAAAATCCCCCGTCCGGGATCAACCGGGCGGGGGATTTTTTTTCATGCCTGCTCAGAGGCGCAGGGCGACCTGTGCGGGCAGTGGATCAGAAGGTCACTTCCAGGTTCAGGGTCGGGGTCGAGGTGCGGGTTCCGCGTCCGCCGTCGACACCAAACTTGTTGTGCCAATACTCGTAGCCCACGCCCAGGTAGAGGTTGGGCTTGACGTTTTTACCCGGCAACACCGCCACCATCAGCGCCGTGCGTACCAGGGTTTCCGGCGCGGTGTCGCGGTAGTTGTAATCGTGGCCCTTCTCCCCGGTGTAGTTGATGAAACCCTGGAACTTGGCGCCATGGCTGCCCAGCTCGAACGGGCGCATCCAGGCCAGGTTCAGCAAGTAGGTGTCATCAAAGGTGTGATCCGGATCCTTGGCCCCGGGGATCCCGGAATGGTTGTTTTCCTTGTAGTACAACAGGCTCAGGTCAAGCACACCGACGGTGTTGAACTTCAGGGTCGGGCCGAACACCAGGGCGCGTTTTTTCGCCGAACCCAGGTTGTTGTTGCGGCTGGCGTCAAAGCCCAGGGTCAGCGCGTAATCCTTGATCGCGCCAGTGCCCAATGGCGTATCGAAGACCCGTGAAGCGAAGAGCTGGTGCCGATAGACGCCATAGACTTCGCTGCTGCCTTCGCGAGTGCCCTTGCGTGGGTCGTCATTGTCGGAAAGCAGCACGTCCAGGTGCAGGTAATTGCTGCCGTACTGGTAGCCGCTGGCGTGGGTGAAGCTGTAGATGCGCTTGCTGATGTAGTGCGGGTTGTTGGGGTTGGTGAACTCTTTGCCGTAACGAAACCCGACGCTGTTGTTCATCCATTCCACAGCCACCGCTTCCCCGGCGCCAATGATGCTCATCAGCAGGGTTGCGCCTTGAAGTGCCTTTCTCATTTTTATTATGTCCTGTGCCTGATACAGGCCCGGCCGGCTGCCGGGCAGTGCATATCGAGCCCTGAACCTCCAGGAAATAGAGGCGCGGCACCTTGGCCCTGCCGCTACCGCCTGATCGGGACTCGACGCAAAAACTGTATACAAACAGTGACAAAATTGCACAAACAATTGATCACAACATTTCAAATAGTTTGCTGGCCGCGTTGAGATCCGTGGCTGACCGTAATTAAAACAAGGCGTTGAACGCAGCCGTCACTGCTGCAAAAACGTGCACAGTGCTTTTCACCCGGCCAAAAAAATCCCCCGTCCCGGGGAACCCGGGCGGGGGATGTTCATTTCAGGTCAATCAGAGCTTGGCAGCAGCTCGACCCGGCTTTTTGGTTTGCAGCAGGTGCGAGAACACTGCGTGCAGGTCGTCCGAAGCGCTTTCTTCGTCGAGGTTGAGTTTGCTGTCGATGTGATCCATGTGATGCATCATCAGGTTCACCGCCAACTCGCCGTCACGGGCTTCGATGGCATCGATCAACTGGGTGTGCTCATCGTAGGAACAGTGGGAACGGTTGCCACTTTCATACTGGGCGATGATCAGCGAAGTCTGGGACACCAGACTACGTTGGAAGCTGATGAGCGGTGCATTTTTGGCCGCTTCCGCCAACTTCAAGTGGAACTCGCCGGAAAGACGAATACCGGCGCCGCGATCACCGCGCGAGAAGCTGTCACGCTCGTCGTTGACCATCTGCCGCAACTCGGCCAACTGCTCGGCCGTGGCATGCTCCACCGCCAACTCGGTAATCGCTCGCTCCACCAGGCGCCGTGCAAGAAACACCTGCCGCGCTTCCTCGACACTGGGGCTCGCCACCACCGCGCCACGGTTGGGGCGCAGCAGCACCACGCCTTCATGGGCCAGGCGCGATAAGGCGCGACGAATGATGGTCCGACTGACTCCGAAAATTTCCCCCAGCGCTTCTTCGCTCAACTTGGTACCGGGCGCCAGGCGCTGTTCGAGGATGGCCTCGAAGATATGTGCGTAGACAATATCGTCCTGGGTTCCGCTGCGACCGGCCTTGCCGGCTCGCGGTTGTTTCTTGAGGGGTTGCAACTGTTCGTTCATGGGCACTCGGGTCGGAAGGACTGCGGCGATTTGACGGTGACTGTAATACGGCACAGTGGGTCGCTGGCAAGTATCGCGTTAAAACAATGGCACATTGTACACAACCCATGGGGATCATTCGCAATAAGAGTTAAAAGCCGACCGCCAGGGCCTGACTGTACGGCTGTTTACGGTCGCGGCTGTATTGCAATGTCCGGTTACTTTTAAGTTTAGGCTTGAACTTCGGGTACCGGAACAGTGTTGTTGGTACTTCCGGCACCCTGGCTGCAACGGCCCGTTGTCTGCTTCTGCTCTTATCAAGAACAAGGAATTGCACCCCCATGTCCGACGCCTCCACCGCGCCCTTGCGCCCGCTGGCCGACACTTCGCCTTCGGCCATCGTCGCCGGCTTCATCGCCATGATGACCGGCTATACCAGCTCCCTGGTGCTGATGTTCCAGGCCGGCCAGGCCGCCGGCCTGAGCAGCGGGCAGATTTCCTCGTGGATTTGGGCCATCTCCATCGGCATGGCGGTGTGCAGCATTGGCCTGTCGTTGCGCTATCGCACGCCCGTCACCATCGCCTGGTCGACCCCGGGTGCGGCGTTGCTGATCACCAGCTTGTCCGGGGTGACCTACGGCGAGGCCATCGGCGCGTACATCACCTGCGCGGTACTGGTGACCATTTGCGGACTGACCGGCAGCTTCGAGCGCCTGGTCAAGCGCATTCCGGCGTCCCTGGCGGCGGCGTTGCTGGCGGGAATCCTGTTCAAGATCGGCAGCGAAATCTTCGTCGCCGCCCAGCACCGGACCGGCCTGGTGCTGGGGATGTTCTTCACCTATCTGGTGGTCAAGCGCCTGTCGCCACGCTATGCCGTGCTCGCGGCGCTGCTGCTCGGCACCCTGCTCTCGGGCCTGATGGGCTTGCTGGACTTCAGCGGCTTCCACCTGGAAGTGGCGACCCCGGTCTGGACCACACCGCACTTCTCCCTGGCGGCGACCATCAGCATCGGCATCCCGCTGTTCGTGGTGGCCATGACCTCGCAGAACATGCCGGGCATCGCCGTCCTGCGCGCCGACGGCTACAACGTACCGGCCTCGCCGCTGATTACCGCCACCGGCATCGCCTCGTTGCTGCTGGCACCGTTCGGCTCCCACGGCATCAACCTGGCCGCCATCAGCGCGGCCATCTGCACCGGCCCCCACGCCCACGAAGACCGCAACAAACGCTACACCGCAGCGGTCTGGTGCGGGATCTTCTACGGCATCGCCGGGGTCTTCGGCGCCACCCTCGCGGCCTTGTTCGCCGCGCTGCCCAAGGAACTGGTGCTGTCGATTGCCGCCCTGGCGCTGTTCGGCTCGATCATCAACGGCCTGAGCATCGCCATGAGTGAAGTCAAGGAGCGCGAAGCGGCGCTGATCACCTTTATGGTCACCGCTTCGGGGCTGACGCTGTTCTCCATCGGTTCGGCTTTCTGGGGGATTGTCGCCGGGGTCCTGACCCTGGCGATCCTCAACTGGCGCAAGGCCTGAGGCACTGGCGCACGCGGCGGTCCAACCCAATCCGGGCCGCCATGACCTTGATCAACGCCCACGGCACATCCCGGGATACAGGCCCGAGGCATTGACAGGATCAGTGGGGAAATCGAGACGCCGCCCAGGGGCAGCAACGAGTCAGCGGCCCGGACGGGCCGCCGACTCATGACATCAGGCTACCGGATTGATTGGCTTTTCCGGGTACCAGACGTCCAACAGCGGGCTGACTTCAACGCTGGTCAGCTCGGTGCGGGCCTTGAGCCAGGCTTCAACCTTGGCGCGTTGCTCTTCGCTGACCGAACCGCGTTTACTCAGGCAAACCAGGCCGAAGTCATCACCACCAACGTAGCCGAGGCCGTTGGCTTCCATCGCTTCTTTCAGAAAGGCTTCGAGGAAAGCGTCGATAGCCTCTTCACCCAGATCTTCTTTGAAATCCAGGTTCAGTTCGAAACCCAGCTCTTGAAATTCATCGACGCACAGTTTTTTGCGCAGACGCTGGGAACGGTTAGTAGCCATGGAACAATCCTCTTAAGTAATAACGGGCGGCACTTTAGCAGTTTAAGCAAGTGATTGCCTGACTCTATAGACGTGCGAGCGGGCCATTGGGAAAAAAATAGCGGATTAGCCGCCCGCCGCACGGCACAAGGCGCTATACCTTGGGGCATAATGCCGACACTTTCATGACCACCGAGGGAAGTTATCTTCATGCCCTCTTCTTTTTCCCCCTCGCCTGCAGGGTTTTATTTCAGATGATCAAATCTTTGCGTCCATTGCTTCTCGCCAGTTTTATCTTGCCCCTGGCCTTCACCGTCTCCGCAGCTCCCGTCAACACCACTCTGTCCCCCAAGGTTCAACAAGCCCTCAAAGCCAGCAAGCTGCAGGACAACGCCCTGTCGCTGGTGATGATCCCGCTCAACGGCCCCGGCACCCCGACTGTTTTCAACGCCGACGTCTCGGTCAACCCGGCCTCGACCATGAAGCTGGTCACCACCTACGCTGCGCTGGAAATGCTCGGCCCCAACCATCAGTGGAAGACCGAGTTCTACACCGATGGCACCCTCAGCGGCGGCATCCTCAACGGCAACCTGTACCTCAAGGGCGGTGGCGACCCGAAGCTGAACATGGAGAAACTCTGGCTGCTGATGCGTGACCTGCGAGCCAACGGCGTGCAGCAAGTCACCGGCGACCTGGTGCTGGACCGCAACTTCTTCGTGCAACCGCAACTGCCGGAATTCAATGACGACGGCAATGACGAAAACAAGCCGTTCCTGGTCAAGCCCGACTCGCTGATGGTCAACCTCAAGGCCCTGCGTTTTGTCGCACGCAACGACTCGGGCAGGGTGCTGGTGTCGGTTGAACCGCCGATCGCCAAGATCCGCATCGACAACCAGGTCAAGGCCGCGCCCGGCAAGCAATGCACCGGCGATGTGCGCTACAACCCGGTCGCCCAGGCGGACGGCAGCGTCACAGTCACCGTCAACGGCCAGTTGGGCGATGGCTGCAGCTCCCAGACCTACTTGTCGCTGCTCGACCATGCCACCTACACCGCCGGCGCCGTACGGGCGATCTGGCAGGAACTGGGTGGCAGCATCCAGGGCAAAGACCGCCTGGCCGCGGTGCCCAAAGACGCCAAGGTCCTGGCCCGGGCCTTCTCCCCGGACCTGGCGGAGATCATCCGCGACATCAATAAATACAGTAACAACACCATGGCCCAGCAGCTGTTCCTGAGCCTGGGCGCGCAATACCGCAACGACGCCGATGGCGACGATGCCAAGGCCGCGCAGCGCGTGGTGCGCCAGTGGCTGGCGAAGAAAGGCATCACCGCGCCGCACCTGGTGATGGAAAACGGCTCCGGCCTGTCCCGCGCCGAGCGGGTCAGCGCACGGGAAATGGCCGGCCTGCTGCAAGCCGCCTGGAGAAGCCCGTACGCCGCCGAGTTCATCAGTTCGATGCCGATTGCCGGCATGGACGGCACCATGCGCAAGCGCCTGAAACGCACCGCCATGTCCGGCGAAGCGCACATCAAGACCGGCACCCTGAACACCGTGCGCGCCATCGCCGGCTACAGCCGTGACAGCAACGGCAATACCTGGGCGGTGGTGGCGATTCTCAACGATCCGAAACCTTTCGGCGCCTCGTCGGTGCTGGACCAGGTGCTACTGGACCTGTATCGCCAGCCAAAACTGGCCACTGCCGCTTCGGACCTGTAAGCCGCTGCACCTGATGGGCCGAGGCCAGCACTCAGCCCATCAGGTTCAGGGTATCTCGCGCTCGACCCTGTCGCGCCCGGCCTGCTTGGCCGCGTAGACCCCCGCGTCGGCACGCAGCAACAACGCATCGGCGCCCTCGCCCTCACGCCAGCTGGCAATGCCGAAACTGGCGGTAACCACACCCACGCTGTCGATCGGCGAGCTGCGCAGGCTCTGCCATAACTCCTGAGCCAGGGCATATGCCTTGCCCCCATCGGTGCCGGGGCACAGCACCATGAACTCTTCGCCACCCAGGCGGCAGAACACGTCACTGCGCCGCAGGCGATAGCGAATGCGCTCGCAGACGCACTTGAGTACCCGGTCACCGGCCCCGTGCCCAAATTGATCGTTGATGCGTTTGAAGTGGTCGATATCCAGCATGATCACCGCCAGATCACCCGCCCCCCGGGTGACCCGTTCCATTTCGGCCTGCAGGCGCTCGTGAAAGTACCGGCGATTGTGGATACCGGTCAGCGAGTCGGTGACCGACAGTGCCCGCAGCTCCTCCTCCACGCGTTTGAGATCGGAAATGTCCGAGATGTAGCCGTGCCATACCACGCCCCCGCCGGGCAGGTTCTCCGGGGTCGCCGCGCCGCGCACCCAGCGCAGGCCGCGCCGGGGCAGGAGCACGCGGTATTCCTCCTGCCAGGGGCTGAGGTCCGTGGCCGAGGCCCGGATCGAGGCCCGCACCCGCGCCAGATCCTCGGGGTGGATCCGATCGAACACCACGGCTGCATCCTGCTGCAGCAAATGGGGCTCGATCTCGTAGATCTCACGGATACCGTCACTGGCGTAGCTGAAGCTGGCGTGCCCCGCGACTTCCATCTTGAACTGGTAGATCCCGCCCGGGACGTGGGCCGTGAGCTTTTTCAGCAACTGATCGCGGGCGGCCAGTGCCTCGTGGACCCGCTTGCGTTCAGTGATATCAATGCAGATCGCCAGGTGACCGACCCACAGGCCATGCTCATCGAGCACCGGGGTGGCGAGCATGTTCACCGCCAGCTGGCTACCGTCACGCCGCACCAGCGTCCACTCGCGGGCGGCGTGGATACCCTCCTCCTCGGCACCGGCCAGCATCGCCTGAGCCAGCGAGATGTGCTTGCCGTAATGCCGGCTGAACTGGCGCGCGCGGTCTGCAAGCTCCGTGGGCAGGTGCAGGCTTTCCAGGGTCAGCTTGCCCAGCACCTCGGCGCTGTTGTAACCGAGCATCTGTTCGGCGCCGGCATTGAAGGTGCTGATGGTGCCATGCAGATCGGTAGCAATGATCGCCACCTGGGTCGCCGCATCCAGCACGCTGCGCAATTGGCCGTGGGTGCCACGCAACTCACGCTCACGGGTGCGCAGCTCCTCGGTGCGCTGCTCGACCAGGTGCAACGCACGCTGGCGCTGGCTGACCAGCACATAGAGCAAGGCACTGAGCAGGACACTGAGCAACCCGCCAAGGACCATCAGGCTGCCCGCCGATGAATGATTGGCCAGGAGAAACGCCGCACTGGGCCGGATATCCACCTGGTAATAGTGATCAGCCAGGCGCAGCAGCCGGGTTGCCAGGAGCGAGCTGTCGGCAGGGGCATTGCTCGACTCGTACAGGACCTCATGCCGGCCCTCGGTGGACAGGTCGAGTATCCGCACGGCCAGGTTGTCACTGGCAGGCTGCGGCAAGCCGTCGGCCACCAATTGCCGCATGCTGATGATCGCCAGGACGTAGCCGTAAGGCTCGGTGGTTGGCCTGCCACTGGTGGAAAGCCGGTTGACCGGCGCTACCAGCAATATGCCGTTGGCGTAGGCCGGATCGACGCTGACCAGGTGCAAGGGTTGGGACACCGCCATCCCGCCCTGGCTCCGGGCACGCTCCAGGGTGGCGCGACGCAGAGGCTGGGCCAGCAGGTCATAGCCCAAGGGCGAGCCAAGCCAGCTTTGGGTCTGGCTGTAGAGCACCGGCACATATTCATCGCGCTCGGCCGCAGGCTCCAGCTCGCCGGCGGCGTTCAACTGGCGAATGGAAAAATCGCTGATGCCCTGCTCGCGCACACTGCGCTCCAGCAACGGACGCTCGGCACGACTGACCCTGGGAGCCCAGGCATAGGCTTGAGTGCGGAGCAACAACGGCGCGGCGTAGCCATCGAAGTCCTGACGGGTGACCGCGTCGGAATTGGAGAAGAAGCGCCGCAGTCCTTCGAGCCGCTGCTCCTGATCCTGAAAGCGCTCTTCAATCCGGCTGAAGCGCTCCCCAGCCAGCAAGTGGAAGCGCTGGCGCAACTGTTGCTGGTACAGGTTGAGCGTCGACCAGGCCAATAGTCCGGTCAATACACTTCCCGCCAGCAACGCCACGCCCGCGACCAGCCAGGCCGAAACGTCTTCGCTGATGAAACCGAGAATTCTGGGGCGTACCACGCGTAACCGCATAAGCAGACTCACAACGCCGGAGGGGGCTTGGGGACCAAGCTGGCTGCGAGTCACTTATAGCTATTGGCCATTAATTTGACCAGCGCAAAAATAGCCAAGAGCCTTGAATATCAAGGCTCCGTGCATTC
Organism: Pseudomonas sp. MF4836; assembly: GCF_002018875.1. GTDB lineage: Bacteria > Pseudomonadota > Gammaproteobacteria > Pseudomonadales > Pseudomonadaceae > Aquipseudomonas. The sequence goes on along the minus strand of NZ_MVOL01000006.1, from coordinate 321,055 downwards.
AAGTGCCGATCAGCGCGCGGTGATTTTCCAGGCGCGGTGGATCTTGCCGTTACGAGCGAAGTCCGGATCGATGGTCTTGGCGCTGATTTCCTCGACCGCATAGCGCGATTCAAGGTGTTCATCGAGCTGGAACTTGCGGAAGTTGTTGGAGAAATACAGCACGCCGCCCGGTGCCAGGCGGGCCATGGCCAAGTCGAGCAACTGCACGTGATCGCGCTGTACGTCGAACACCCCTTCCATGCGCTTGGAGTTGGAGAAGGTCGGCGGATCAATGAAGATCAGGTCGAACTCATCGCGGCAGGCGTCCAGCCAGGTCATCACGTCGCCCTGCTCGAGGCGGTTCTTGTCGGAGAAACCGTTGAGCGAGAAGTTGCGACGCGCCCAGTCCAGGTAAGTCTTGGACAGGTCGACGCTGGTAGTGCTGCGCGCCCCACCCTTGGCCGCATGCACACTGGCCGTCGCGGTGTAGCAATACAAGTTGAGGAAGCGCTTGCCGGCGGCCTCTTTCTGAATCCGCATGCGCATCGGCCGGTGATCGAGGAACAACCCGGTGTCGAGGTAATCGGTCAGGTTGACCAGCAGCTTGACTCCACCCTCGGTGACTTCGGTGAACTTGCCCTGGGTGCTCTGGCGCTCGTACTGCTTGGTGCCGCTCTGGCGCTCGCGACGCTTGATCACTACCCGGCTCTTGTCGACGTTCAACGCCTGGGGGATGGCGGCCAAAGCGTCGAACAGACGGGCCTGGGCCTTCTCCGGGTCGATGGATTTCGGCGCGGCGTATTCCTGAACGTGGACCCAGTCGTGATACAGGTCGATGGCCAGAGAGTACTCCGGCATGTCCGCATCGTAGACCCGGTAGCACTCGATGCCCTCACGCTTGGCCCATTTTCCCAGCAGTTTGAGGTTCTTTTGCAGGCGATTGGCGAACATCTGCCCGCCTTCGCTCAAGCGCGCCTGCTCGACCACTGGAGCCGGCGCCGGTACGGGCTTGATCGGGTTGCCATTCTTGTTGTACTGGCGCTCTTGCGGCTCAAGCGGGGCCTTGTCGGCCTCGGCCTGCTCACGTTCGGCCAGGCGCTGCTCCGGGGTACGGCGCTCACCCGTGACGAACTGGTCCGGCAGGACCTTGATCAGCAGCAGCTTGCACGGCAAGGCGCCGTTCCAGAACGAGTACTGTTTGTGGCTGCGAATGCCCATGCGCTTGCCCAGGTCCGGGGCACCGGTAAACACCGCCGCCTCCCAGTTCAGGCAGGCCTGGCGCAGACGCTCGCCGAGGTTCTGGTAGAGGTACAACAGGCTGGCTTCGTCACCCAGACGCTCGCCGTAGGGAGGGTTGCAGATCACCAGGCCTTTCTGATTCTGGTCCGGGCGCGGCTCGAAGGTGGCCACCTCGCCCTGGTAGATTTTGATCCACTCGCTCAAGCCGGCGCGCTCGACGTTATTGCGCCCGGGCTGGATCAGTCGTGGGTCGGCCTCGTAACCGCGGATCCACAACGGCGGCTTGGCCAGGCCGGCCTGGGCCCGAGCCTGGGCTTCGTCATGCAGCTTGCGCCACAGCGCCGGGACGTGGCCCAGCCAGGCGGTGAAGCCCCACAGCTCGCGCTTCAGGTTGGGGGCGATGTCGGCAGCGATCATCGCCGCTTCCACCAGGAAGGTACCCACGCCGCACATCGGGTCAGCCAGCGCCCCGCCATCGGCGGCAATGCGTGGCCAGCCGGCACGGATCAGGATCGCGGCGGCCAGGTTTTCCTTCAGCGGCGCAGCGCCTTGCTGCAGGCGATAACCGCGCTGGTGCAGGCTGTGACCGGACAGGTCGAGGGAAAGGATGGCTTCGCCACGGTCCAGGCGCAGGTGAATGCGCAGGTCCGGGTTCAGCTTGTCGATCGAAGGGCGCTCGCCGGTCGGGGTACGCAGCTTGTCGACGATGGCGTCCTTGACCTTCAGGGCGCCGAAGTGGGTGTTGTCGATGCCCGAACCGTGGCCACTGAACTCCACCGCCAGGGTGCCGTCAGCGAGCATGTGGTCTTGCCAGTCGATATCCAGCACACCGTGGTAGAGGTCTTCGGCGTCCTTCATCGGGAAGCGCTTGAGCACCAGCAACACCCGGTTGGCCAGGCGCGACCAGAGACACAGCCGATAAGCGGTCTCCATGTCGGCCATGCCGCGCACGGCAGAGGTGTGCTCGCGCGCTTCCTCAAGGCCAAGCCCGACGGCTTCCTCGATCAGCAGGCCTTCGAGGCCTTTAGGGCAAGTGAGGAAGAGTTCATAACGATCCGACATGGGAGTTCCAGGGCCTTTGGCATAAGTGAACGGACAACGCATTGTCCGCCCGGTTTTCAATCAAGCGCTTTTCTTGAAGAGCGCTCGCGTGGCACGAAAGTGTGCCGTCCCACCCCTGCCGACCAGCTCACCACAGGGGTAGAAAAAGCTTAGATGGCAGAGGCAGATAAAAAGTCGAGCAACAAAATGTCATAAGTCGACCCTTCGTCGAATAATACCCGACTGCAACAGGTCGACATTCTTACTAAAGCATTAACACCGTCATCTAACCAAAGGCTCATCACAGCAGGCTTTGCCCAATAAAAACGGTTCGCATCCAGCCGTTCTTATGGCCTTACCCGCATTATCGTTACATCCTTATGACAAAACGATCATTCCCACCGTGTGACCTATTGGTTAGAACTCAACACAGGTTGACGCCGCAATGACGTCAACAATCAAGCTCGCCACGCCGGCAGCGAGCACCAACGGCAGAAGCATTCTGCCCGACCTCAGGTAGAGGTCGATAGGACATAAGTACAGTCAACAAGTGAGGGAAACACCCTATGAGAAGACTTAAGCGTGATCCGTTGGAAAAAGCATTTGTACGCGGATATCACTATGGCGTTAACGGCAAATCCCGTGAGCTTTGCCCATTTACTCTACCGTCGGTACGTCAAGCCTGGATTAACGGCTGGCGCGAAGGACGCGGCGACAATTGGGACGGTATGACAGGCACTGCGGGCATCCACAGACTCAACGAACTTCACGCTGTCGGCTAAATAAGGGCACCATTCCGACACTAAAACTTGAATAGCTTGTGACTTAACCACGCACGTCCCATCCGGACGGCGGGCTTCGGCCCAAGGGCTCCTTGAAGGAGCCCTTTTTATTGGCCGCGATTCATGGCGACAGACTGCTCCCCGCCACCAGGCCAAACAGGCCTGGGCGCGCCGCTCTTAAGCCTGAGGGTTACGACTGCCGTGCAGCCAATGCCGCAATGGCATCCACCGACTGGCGAATCAACGCCGGTCCTTTGTAAATGAACCCCGAATACAACTGCACCAGACTGGCACCGGCAGCGATTTTTTCAGCCGCGTGCTGGCCTTCGGTAATACCACCAACCGCAATAATCGGCAGGCGCCCGGCCAATTCGGCCGCCAGCACCTTGACCGTGTGCGTGCTCTTGTCGCGCACCGGGGCACCGGACAGGCCGCCCGCCTCTTCACCGTGCTCCAGCCCTTCGACGCCTGCGCGGCTCAGGGTGGTGTTGGTGGCAATCACCGCGTCCATGCCGGTTTCGATCAAGGCCTGGGCCACGTCCACGGTTTCTTCATCGGTCATGTCCGGAGCGATCTTGATCGCCAATGGCACATGCTTGCCGTGACGCAGCGCCAACTCCTTCTGCCGCTCGCTCAAGGCGCCGAGCAATTGCTTGAGCGACTCGCCGAACTGCAGGCTGCGCAGGCCCGGAGTGTTGGGCGAACTGACGTTGACCGTGACGTAACTGGCGTGGGCATACACCTTGTCCAGGCAGATCAGGTAGTCATCCACCGCGCGCTCGACCGGGGTGTCGAAGTTCTTGCCGATGTTGATCCCCAACACACCCTGATACTTGGCTGCAGCCACCCGCGCCAACAAGTGATCGACGCCCAGGTTGTTGAAGCCCATGCGGTTGATGATCGCTTCAGCTTGGGGCAGACGGAAGATCCGTGGCTTGGGGTTGCCGGGCTGTGCACGCGGGGTGATGGTGCCGATCTCGACAAAACCAAACCCCAGCTGGGCAAAACCATCGATGGCCGCACCGTTCTTGTCCAGACCGGCAGCCAGGCCAACCGGGTTCGGAAAGTCCAGCCCCATGACCCGCACCGGCATCTGCGCCGGCGCCTTGCACAACAGCCCATTGAGGCCCAAACGCCCACCCGCGCCGATCAGGTCCAGGGACAGATCATGGGAGGTTTCCGGGGAGAGTTTGAACAACAGCTGGCGGGCCAGGGTATACATGGGCGGGCTTGACTCGGTGGCGGCGAATAAGGCGGCGATTATAGCCGGGCCCGGGGCCTGCACGCGAGGCGCACAGTGAAATCAGCGGTGAATGGCATATGCCTTGCACCAAGGTGTACATCAGTACTTCTGCCAACGGCGGCAGGGTGCCCCTATCGATACGGACAAAGGCGTCGTCACCCGTCCTGGCTCTGCCAGGCGCTCGGGTACGGCGCTTTTTCATTGCAAGGTGGTCAGGCTCATGAATGAACTCGCAATCGGCCCGCTGGCCTGGGTCAACGGCAGCGACGCCCCGGAGAAGAGCGCCATCGACCTGGGGTTCATGGCACTGACCGACTGCGCCTCGGTGGTGGTTGCTGCAACCCAGGGCTTCGCCCAGCCCTATGGCTTGACCCTGAACCTCAAGCGCCAGGCATCGTGGGCCAGCCTGCGGGACAAACTGGTCAGCGGCGAACTGGATGCCGCCCACAGCCTGTACGGCCTGATTTATGCCGTACACCTGGGCATCGGCGGCGTTAATGCCAGCGACATGGCGGTGTTGATGGGGCTGAACCAGAACGGCCAGAGCATCAACCTGTCGCGAGAGCTGCAAGGGCTGCAGGTGACCAGTCCTGAAGCGCTTTACCAGCACGTGCACCAACGTCGTGCAAAGCTGACCTTTGCCCAGACCTTTCCCACCGGCACCCACGCCATGTGGCTGTACTACTGGCTCGCCAGCCAGGGCATCCACCCGTTGCAGGATGTCGACAGCGTGGTGGTGCCGCCGCCGCAAATGGTGGCGCACCTGCAAGCCGGGCGCATCGACGGCTTTTGCGTCGGCGAGCCCTGGAGCGCCAGCGCGGTGCGCCAGGACCAAGGCTTTACCCTGGCCACCACCCAGGCCATCTGGCCCGACCACCCGGAAAAAGTCCTGGGCTGCACCCGCGCCTTTGTCGAGCAGTACCCCAACACCGCCCGTGCTCTGGTGATGGCGGTCCTCGAGGCCAGCCGCTTTATCGAACAAAGCCGTGAAAACCGTGAAAGTACCGCGCAGTTGCTCAGCGCCGGTGCCTACCTCGACGCCCCGCTCGACTGCATCCAGCCGCGGCTGCTGGGGGACTATGCCGACGGCCTCGGCAACCAGTGGCAAGACCCCCATGCCCTGCGCTTTCACAATGCCGGCGCGGTCAACCTGCCGTACCTGTCCGATGGCATGTGGTTCATGACCCAGTTCCGCCGCTGGGGCCTGCTGCGCGAAGACCCGGACTACCTCGACGTCGCCCGCCAGGTGCAACAGCTTGGGTTGTACCGCGAGGCGGCCACGGCGGTGGGCGTTGCGTCCTGGGGCCAGGACATGCGCAGCAGCCAACTGATCGACGGCAAAATCTGGGATGGCACAGACCCGGGCGGCTATGCACGCAGTTTCAAATTGCACGCCATGAGCGACAGCTCACCCCTTCTCGCCAGCCGCTGACAGGAGCCTTGAGTATGTTGCGAATCCTGTTGATCAATGACACCGCAAAAAAAGTCGGCCGGCTCAAGGCGGCACTGATCGAGGCCGGCTTCGAAGTGATCGACGAGTCCGGCTTGACCATCGACCTGCCGGCCAGGGTCGAAACGGTGCGTCCGGACGTGATCCTGATCGATACCGAGTCACCCAGCCGCGATGTACTGGAGCAAGTGGTGCTGGTCAGCCGCGATCAACCGCGGCCGATCGTGATGTTCACCGACGAGCACGACCCTGGAGTGATGCGCCAGGCGATCAAGTCCGGTGTCAGCGCCTACATAGTCGAGGGCATCCAGACCCAACGCCTGCAACCGATCCTCGATGTGGCCATGGCTCGCTTTGAAAGTGACCAGGCGCTGCGTGCCCAGTTGCATGCGCGGGACCAGCAGTTGGCCGAGCGCAAGCGCATCGAATTAGCCAAGGGCTTGCTGATGAAAATGAAGCACTGCCAGGAGGAAGAGGCCTACACCCTGATGCGCCGCCAAGCCATGAGCCGTCAGCAGAAACTGATCCAGGTAGCCGAGCAGATTATCGCCATGAGTGAACTGCTCGGCTGAGCCCCATCGCCTCAGCCGGATTGGCTCAGCTCTTGCTATGGAAACTCCGCAGGTAACCAACGGCGGTTGCCCCACCTACGACAAAGACGTCGCACACCCTTCGCTCAGGCAGACAGGGTTGCGGCGTTTTTTCGTTTTGGCCCCACAGCCCGGGGCCGGTGGTGCGGCCGTGACGGTGCACCACCTGAAGGCTCATGACTCCTTTCGAGACTCTTTTCAGCTGAGGTGCGCGATGAATTCAAGCTTCTGGAAATCCGGCCACACCCCGACCCTGTTCGCGGCCTTTCTCTATTTCGACCTGAGCTTCATGGTCTGGTACCTGCTCGGCCCCCTGGCAGTGCAGATAGCCGCCGACCTGCACTTGACCACCCAGCAGCGCGGCCTGATGGTCGCCACACCGATCCTGGCCGGAGCCCTGCTGCGCTTTGCCATGGGCCTGCTGGCTGATCGCCTGTCGCCAAAAACCGCCGGGCTGATCGGCCAGGTGATCGTGATCTGCGCCCTGTTCGGCGCCTGGAAACTGGGTATCCACAGTTATGAACAGGCCCTGCTGCTGGGGGTGTTTCTGGGCATGGCCGGGGCTTCGTTCGCCGTGGCGTTGCCCCTGGCTTCGCAGTGGTACCCGCCGCAGCACCAGGGCAAGGCCATGGGGATTGCCGGTGCCGGCAACTCGGGGACGGTATTTGCGGCCCTGCTTGCGCCAGTACTGGCGGCGGCTTTTGGCTGGAGCAATGTGTTCGGCTTCGCCTTGATCCCGCTGATTCTGACCCTGGCGATTTTCGCCTGGCTGGCCAAGAACGCGCCGGAACGGCCCAAGGCCAAGTCCATGGCGGACTATTTCAAAGCCCTGGGCGACCGTGACAGCTGGTGGTTCATGTTTTTCTACAGCGTGACCTTTGGCGGCTTTATCGGCCTGGCCAGCGCTCTGCCCGGCTACTTCAACGACCAGTACGGCCTGAGCCCGGTCACCGCCGGCTACTACACCGCAGCCTGTGTCTTCGGCGGCAGCCTGATGCGCCCCTTGGGCGGCGCCCTGGCGGATCGCTTCGGCGGCATCCGGACCTTGCTCGGCATGTACGGCGTAGCGGTGCTGTGCATTGCCGCAGTCGGCTTCAACCTGCCCAGTTCCTACGCGGCGCTGGCGCTGTTTGTCTGCACCATGCTCGGCCTGGGTGCCGGCAACGGTGCGGTGTTCCAACTGGTACCACAACGCTTTCGTCGCGAGATCGGCGTGATGACCGGGCTGATCGGCATGGCCGGCGGCATCGGCGGCTTTGCCCTGGCGGCGGGCATGGGAGCGATCAAGCAAAGCACCGGCAGCTATCAACTGGCACTGTGGCTGTTTGCCGGCCTTGGCATCCTGGCCTGGTTCGGCCTGCATGGAGTGAAACGTCGCTGGCGCACCACCTGGGGCTCCGCCGCCGTCACCGCGGCGCGGGTCTGAGCCGCCCATGAGCCTGCAACTGAGTCACGCTCAGGCCAGCGCCATCGGTCCTCGGTCTGAAAACCAGGACGCGCTGCGCCTGGTAACACCGGCACCGGCGCTGGCGGCCAGCAAAGGGCTGCTATTCGCCATCGCCGACGGCGTCAGCCAATGCGCCGATGGAGGCCTGGCGGCGCGTTCGACCTTGCAGGCGTTGGCACTGGACTACTACGCCACCCCGCAAACCTGGCCCGTGGCCCAGGCTCTGGAGCGTCTGTTGCTGGCGCAGAATCGCTGGCTGCAAGCCAACGGGGGTGGCCAGCCGTTGCTGACCACCGTCAGCGCGCTGGTGCTGCGTGGCCGGCGATTCACCCTGGCCCACGTTGGCGACTGCCGGGTCTATCGCTGGCACGCCGGGCATCTGCAGCGCATCAGCGAGGATCACGTCTGGGAGCAACCCGGCATGCAGCACGTGCTCAAGCGCGCGCTAGGCCTGGATCAACACCTGGTGGTGGACTTCCTCGACGATGAGCTGCGCCAGGGTGAATGTTTGCTCATGCTCAGCGACGGGGTTTGGGCGACCCTCGGCGACACGGCCATTGCCGCGATCCTGCATGATCAGCCCGACCTCGACAGCGCCGTGCAGACCCTGGTCGCTGCCGCGCATCTGGCGGGCAGCCAGGACAATGCCAGCGCACTGCTGATACGGGTCGACACCCTGGGCGAACACTCGATCGGCGATGCCCTGATCCACCTGCAGCAATGGCCCCTGCCGCCGCCACTCAAGCCCGGCCAGGCGTTCGAGGGCTGGCAGGTCGAGGCCGTGCTCGGGCAAAGCCAGCAGTCATTGCGCTATCGGGTACGCGATGCCCAGTTGCAGCCCTGGCTGTTGAAAACCCTGCCGACTCAACTGGACAACGATCACCGGGCCGGACAAGCCCTGCTGGCTGAGGAATGGCTGCTGCGTCGGGTAGCCGGGCGCTACTTTCCGGAGGTCCACGCCAGCACCTCACGCCAGCATCTGTATTACGTAATGCGCGAATACCCGGGCAGCACCCTGGCCGAACTGTTCGCCAAAAACGGCCCGCTGCCCCTGGCGCAATGGCAGACGCTGGCCCAGCGCCTGCTGCGCGTGGTGGGCTTGCTGCACCGGCGACAGATCCTGCATCGCGACATCAAGCCCGAGAACCTGTTGCTCAGCGATGACGGCGAGTTGCGCCTGCTGGACTTCGGCCTCGCCTACTGCCCCGGCCTGTGCGAGGACCCGGCCAACCTGCTGCCGGGCACCCCCAGCTACATTGCCCCGGAGGCCTTCAGCGGTGCTGCGCCGAATGCGCAGCAGGACCTGTATGCCGTGGGCGTGACCTTGTACGTGCTGCTGACCGGGCACTACCCCCATGGCGAGATCGAAGCCTTCCAGCGCCCGCGCTTCGGCCTCCCGACCAGCGCCAGCCGCTATCGCCCGGATCTGCCGGACTGGTTGGCACACAACCTGGAGCGCGGGGTAAATGCCGACCCCGGCCAACGCTTCGAGACCGCCGAGGAATGGCTACTGGCCCTGGAACACGGTGAGCGCGGCAGCCTGAGCGTACGCCCGCGCGCCCTGCTCGAACGCGAGCCGCTGAAAGTCTGGCGCAGCGTGGCCCTGGCCGCCCTGCTGCTCAATCTGGTGCTGCTATTTCTGCTCCTGCACTGAAACCCCAAATCCTCCCGTAGCCGCTGCCGCGCTGAAAGAGGGCGCCGCGCCTTGATTCGGTGCATGAACAGGCGCCAGTGCGCGGAGCAACCCCGGCAAAACCCTGCCTGTGGCGACTTGGCACAAGCGCTGCATTAGTTCTACGCAACAGACATACAGCCCGACCTTCAACGACGAAGGGCAGGCTTCCCGAGAGAACGGGACCGGACAAAGGCGTCCTCGCTAGGCAACTAGCGGGACGCCTTTTTTGTTGTGCGATTTTTGTCGAGCCAGGCCCCACCCACCGCCTGAGCTCCCGGAGAACCTGATGAAAAAACTCAAACTGGTGATGATCGGCAACGGCATGGCCGGGGTCCGGACCCTGGAAGAACTGCTCAAGCTGAGCAACGAGCTGTACGACATCACGGTCTTCGGCGCCGAGCCCCACACCAACTACAACCGCATCCTGCTCTCGCCGGTCCTGGCCGGTGAGCAGACGTTCGACGAGATCGTGCTCAACGACCTGGACTGGTACCTGGATAACCAGATCAAGTTGCTGCTCAACCGCAAGGTGGTGCAGATCGACCGGGCCAGGCGCCGCGTGATGGCCGAGGATGGCACCGAGGCCGAGTACGATCGCCTGCTGATCGCGACCGGCTCGACGCCGTTTATCCTGCCCATCCCCGGCAACACCCTGCAGGGGGTCATCGGTTACCGCGACATCGCCGATACTCAAACGATGATCGACACCGCCAAGACCCACAAACACGCGGTGGTGATCGGTGGCGGCCTGCTCGGCCTGGAAGCGGCCAACGGCCTGATGCTGCGTGGCATGCACGTCACCGTGGTGCACATCGGCGAATGGCTGCTGGAGCGGCAACTGGACCAGACCAGTGGCCAACTGCTGCAAACCGCCCTCGAAGCCCGAGGCCTGCACTTTCGCCTGAGCGAGCAAACCCAGGCCCTGCATGATGCCGGCAATGGCCGGGTGGGCTCGGTGCAGTTCAAGAACGGCGACATCATCCCCGCCGACCTGGTGGTGATGGCCGCCGGCATCCGCCCCAACACCGAGCTGGCGGAAAAAGCCGGGATCCCGTGCAATCGCGGGATCCTGGTCAACGACACCCTGCAGACCTACGACCCGCGTATCTACGCCATCGGCGAATGCGCCAGCCATCGCGGCATCGCCTACGGCCTGGTGGCGCCGCTGTTCGAACAGGCCAAGGTCTGCGCCAACCATCTGGCACAACTGGGCTTCGCGCGCTACCAGGGCTCGGTGACCTCAACCAAATTGAAAGTCACCGGCATCGACCTGTTTTCCGCCGGCGACTTCATGGGCGCAGAAGGGACCGAAACCATCACCCTCTCCGACCCCATCGGCGGCGTGTACAAAAAGCTGGTGATCAAGGATGACGTGCTGGTCGGCGCCTGCCTGTATGGAGACACCGCGGACGGCGGTTGGTACTTCCGGCAGATCCGCGAGAACCATGGGATTGGCGAGATCCGCGACCACCTGATGTTCGGCGAAAACGCGCTGGGCGATGTCGGCCATCAAGGTCAGGACAAAGCCATGGGCATGGCCGACAACGCCGAAGTCTGCGGCTGCAATGGAGTGTGCAAGGGCACCATCGTCAAGGCGATCCAGGAGCACGGGCTGTTCAGCGTCGACGAGGTCAAGAAACACACCAAGGCCGCCAGCTCCTGCGGTTCCTGCGCCGGCCTGGTGGAGCAGATCCTGATCAACACCGTCGGCGGCGCAGCGGACGTCAAGCCGAAAAGCGAAAAAGCCATCTGCGGCTGCAGCGACCTCAACCACGGGCAGATCCGCCAGGCCATCCGCGAACAGCACCTGCTGACCATCGCCGACACCATGAGCTACCTCAACTGGCGTACGCCCAATGGCTGCGCCACCTGCCGCCCGGCGCTGAACTACTACCTGATTTCCACCTGGCCGGGTGAAGCCAGGGACGATCCACAGTCGCGGCTGATCAACGAACGGGCCCACGCCAACATCCAGAAAGACGGCACCTATTCGGTGGTGCCTCGAATGTGGGGGGGCGTGACCAACCCGTCTGAGTTGCGGCGCATTGCCGATGTCGCGGACAAGTACCAGGTGCCCATGGTGAAAGTCACCGGCGGCCAGCGCATCGACCTCCTAGGGATCAAGAAGCAGGACCTCCCTGGCGTGTGGAAAGACCTCGACATGCCCTCGGGCCACGCCTATGGCAAGTCCATCCGCACCGTGAAAACCTGCGTCGGCAGCGAGTTTTGCCGCTTCGGCACGCAAAACTCGACGCAACTGGGGATCGAGCTGGAACACGACCTGTTCAATATGTGGTCCCCGCACAAGGTCAAGCTCGCAGTCTCCGGCTGCCCGCGCAACTGCTCGGAGGCCGGGATCAAGGACGTGGGGATTATCGGTGTCGACTCCGGCTGGGAGCTGTACATCGGCGGCAACGGCGGGATCAAGACCGAGGTCGCGCAGTTCTTGATCAAGCTCAAGACCGCCGAGGAAGTCCGCGAGTACAACGGTGCCTTCCTGCAGCTGTACCGCGAAGAAGCCTTCTACCTGGAGCGCACCGTGCACTACCTGCAACGGGTCGGCATGGACCACATCAAACGCGCGGTCGTGGAAGACCCGCAGCGGCGCAAGGCACTCAACGAACGCCTGCAATTCTCCCTGTCGTTCGAGCAGGACCCGTGGAAAGAGCGCCTGCAGCAGCCGTTGCTGAAGAAAGAATTCGACCTGATCCCCCTGAACAACCTGGAGGTGCCGGCATGAACTGGCAGGATATCTGCGCCCTGGAAGACATCAACGCCCTCGGCGCGCGCATCGTCGACGGGCCCAAGGGCGCCATCGCCATTTTTCGCACCAGCGACGACCAGGTCTTTGCCCTCGATGACCGCTGCCCGCACAAGGGCGGCCCGTTGTCCCAGGGGCTGATCTACGGCAAGAAAGTCGCCTGCCCGTTGCATAACTGGCAGATCGACCTCGAATCCGGCCAAGCCCAGGCCCCCGATACAGGCTGTGCACACCAGCATGCTGCCCGGGTGGAAAATGGCCGGGTCCTGCTGGCGCTGCGGGATGCAGGCTGATGAGCCGCCAGACGACCGCTTCGACCTGTTGTTACTGCGGGGTCGGCTGCGGCGTGCTGATCGAGCATGACGGCCAGCAGATCCTGGGCGTCAGCGGCGACCCGGCGCACCCGGCCAACTTCGGCAAACTGTGCAGCAAGGGAGCCTGCCTGCACCTGACCGGCGACCTCGCGGCACGTGCGCTGTACCCGCAATTGCGCCTGGGCAAACGCCTGCCCCGCAGCCGCACCGACTGGGACAGTGCGTTGCAGCATGCGGCCAACGTGTTTGCCGCCACTATCGCCGAACACGGCCCGGACAGCGTGGCCTTCTACCTGTCCGGGCAATTGCTGACCGAGGACTACTACGTCTTCAACAAGCTGGCCCGAGCGCTGGTCGGCACCAACAATATCGACAGCAACTCAAGGCTGTGCATGTCTTCGGCAGTGGTCGGCTACAAACGCAGCCTGGGCGCCGACGCCCCACCCTGCAGCTACGAAGACCTGGAACAGAGTGATTGCGTGATGATAGTCGGCAGTAACATGGCCTACGCCCATCCAGTACTGTTTCGCCGCCTGGAACAAGCCAAGCGCCTGCGACCACAGATGAAAGTCATCGTCATCGACCCGCGTCGTACCGATACCTGCGACCTCGCCGACCTGCACCTGGCCATCCTGCCGGGCACCGATGTCGCATTGTTCCACGGCATCCTGCACCTGCTGCTGTGGGAAGGCTGGGTGGACCGCGCCTTTATCGAGGCCCACACCGAAGGCCTGGCGCCGTTGAAAACCCTGGTGCGCGACTACACCCCGCACATGGTGGCCCAGCTCTGCGGGATCAATGTCGAGCAGCTACAGGCGTGCGCGCAGTGGATCGGGACTGCGCCGAGCTTCCTTTCCCTGTGGTGCATGGGGCTGAACCAGTCCACCTCGGGCAGCGCGAAAAACAGTGCCCTGATCAATCTGCACCTGGCCACCGGCCAGATCGGCCGACCCGGTGCCGGCCCCTTCTCTCTGACCGGTCAGCCGAACGCCATGGGCGGTCGCGAAACCGGCAGCCTGTCCAACCTGCTGCCCGGACACCGCGAAGCGGCCAACCCCGAGCATCGCGCGCAAGTCGCCCACTACTGGGGGGTCGAGCAGTTGCCCGAGCGCACCGGGCTTACCGCCATCGAGCTGTTCGAGCAGGTGAAAAGCGGCCGCATCAAGGCGCTGTGGATCGCCTGTACCAACCCGGCGCAATCGCTGCCCGACCAGCAATCAGTTCGTGCAGCCCTCGAGGCTTGCCCATTCGTGGTGTTGCAGGAAGCGTTTCGCACCACCGAAACCGCGCCGTTCGCCGACCTGCTGCTGCCCGCCGCCAGTTGGGGTGAAAAAGACGGCACGGTGACCAACTCCGAACGCCGCATCTCCCACGTCCGCCGGGCGATCAAGGCCCCGGGCGAAGCACGCCCGGATTGGGCCATCACCGTGGACTTCGCCCAGCGCCTGGAACAGCAACTGCGTCCCGGTAAGCCAAGCTTGTTCACGTTCACCGAGCCGGCCCAGGTATTCGACGAATACAAACACCTGACCCAAGGCCGCGACCTGGACCTATGCGGAATCAGCCATGCCCTGCTCGACCGCCTCGGGCCGCAGCAATGGCCGTTTCCATCGGGCGTCGAACACGGCACCGCGCGCCTTTATGGCGATGGCGTGTTCCCGACAGCCAATGGCCGCGCCCAGTTTGTCTGCGACCCCTACCAGGCGGCAAAGGAACAACGTGATGCGCGGTTCCCGCTGACCCTGATTACCGGTCGCCTGCGCGACCAGTGGCACGGCATGAGCCGCACCGGCACCGCCGCGCAGTTGTTCGGCCATGTCAGCGAAGCCGTACTGAGCCTGCACCCGGACGAGCTGCGGCGACATCGCCTGCAAAATGGCGATCTGGTCAGCCTCAAAAGCCGCCGCGGCAGCGTGATCGTCGCCGTGGGCAGCGACGACGGCATACGCCCTGGCCAGGCTTTTTTACCAATGCACTGGGGCGATCGTTTTCTCAAGGGCGGCATCAACGCCGTCACCCAATCGGCGTTTGACCCATTGTCCAAGCAGCCGGAACTCAAGCACAGCGGTGTGCGCCTGGAGCCGGTGCACCTGCCATGGCATCTGTTCGCCCTGATCGAGGGCAATGTGCAGCAACATTTCGAGGCGTTGCGGCCACTGTGCGACAGCTTTTCCTACCTGAGCCTGAGCCTCACCGGCCGTGAACGGCCTGCCCTGTTGATTCGCGCGGCGCATGCCCAGGCACCAGACTCGTTGCTGCTCAAGGACATCGATCATTTACTGGGTTTGAGCCACGGCCCTGTCCTGGCTTACGACGATCCGCGACGCGCCATCGGCAAACGGGTGCGAATCGAACAGGGGCGAATCATCGCCATCCGCCTGGCCGGTGAAACTCTGGCCCAGCACTGGTTGCACAACCTGTGGTTGGAAGGCCGCGCCGATGAACAACTGCGCCGCTGGCTGTTGGCGCCCATGAGCACCCCACCTGGGGCCGCCGGCCTGTCCTCGCCCAACAACAAGACCTTGTGCAACTGCAAGAACGTCAGCCTCAACGCGGTTTGTGCCGGCATCGAACGTGGCCTGGACCTCGACGGCCTGAAACAGCAACTGGGCTGCGGCACCCAATGCGGGTCATGCATCCCGGAAATCAAACGTCTGCTGGCTGCCTCGGCGCAGCCGATCGCCATCACCTTGTGAGGAAAAATACATGAGCACAAAAGTCTGGCTGGTAGGTGCCGGCCCCGGCGACCCCGAATTGCTGACCCTCAAGGCCGTCCGCGCCCTGGGCGAAGCCGAGGTGGTACTGATCGACGACCTGGTCAACCACGCGCTACTGGAGCACTGCCCCCGAGCACGGGTTGTCCATGTCGGCAAGCGCGGTGGCTGTCGCTCCACACCTCAGGACTTCATTCACCGCCTGATGCTGCGCTACAGCCGCCAGGGCAAATGCGTGGTGCGCCTCAAGGGTGGCGACCCGTGCATTTTCGGACGCGGCGGCGAAGAGGCGCAGTGGCTCAGGGCACGCGGCGTGGAAGTGGAATTGGTCAATGGCATCACCGCCGGCCTTGCCGGGGCGACGCGCTGCGATATCCCTCTGACCCTGCGCGGCGTCGCCCGTGGCGTCACGCTGGTGACGGCCCATACCCAGGATGGCAGCAGCCTGAATTGGCAAGCCCTGGCGCAAAGTGGCACGACGCTGGTGATCTATATGGGGGTGGCGAAACTCGCGGACATTCGTGAGCAACTGCTCAAAGGGGGGCTTGCTGCAACGACACCGGTGGCAATGATTGAAAACGCCTCGCTGCCAGAACAGCGGGAATGCCGCTGCACCCTGGAGGCAATGCACGACGCGGCACTGCATTTCCAGCTACAGAGCCCGGCAATCCTGGTGATAGGCAAGGTTGCAGCCGCTGCAAGCATCGAGGACGCGCCCGACAGCCTGCTTGTCCAGCTTGCGTAGCGCCTGGCGAATGGCTGGCGGCGCAAGGGACCGGGGCTCAAATCGCGGACAAAGAAAAACCCGGCCTAGGCCGGGTTTTTCTGAGCTACAGAGCTAATTACTTAGCTTGTGCTTCTACCGACGCTTCTACGCGACGGTTAACAGCGCGGCCAGCTTCAGTTGCGTTGTCAGCAACTGGGCGGGACTCACCGTAACCAACGGATTGAACGCGGTTCGACTCAACACCGTACTGGTTGGTCAGAACTTGCTTAACAGCGTTTGCACGACGCTCAGACAGTTTCTGGTTGTAAGCGTCAGGACCGACGGAGTCAGTGTGACCTTCAACAACGGTGGTGGTTTGTGGGTACTGCTTCATGAAGTCAGCGAGGTTTTTGATGTCGCCGTAGCTGTTGGTTTTAACCACAGCCTTGTCGAAGTCAAACTTCACGTCCAGCTCAACACGAACAACTTCAGCAACCGGAGCTTCTGGCTCTGGCTCAGCTACTGGAGCTGGTGCTGGAGCAGGTGCTGGAGCAACTTTGCCGCCGCTGCCACCGAAGTTCACGCCCAGACCAACGGTAGGAGCGTAGTCCCACTTGCCGTTGTCCAGTTTGTAGTCGGCTTCAACGCCGGCACGTGCAAACAGGTTGTCGGTGAAGTAGTACTTAACACCAGCGCCAGCAGTCAGGAAAGTCGACTGATCGCGACCGTTGTGGCCGTCGACCTCAACGTTGGTCATGCTCTTGTGAGCAACACCGCCGGAAACGTATGGACGCAGAGCGTCACCCACGGTACCAAAGTGGTACTGAGCGTTCAGGCCGAAGTTGTCGCCCTTGATTTTCTGGTTACCAGTGCCGTCGTTAGAACGGGTGTGGTTGGTCTTGTCGTAGGTAGCGTTCAACGACAGGTCGTCGGTCAGGAAGTAACCGATCGATGCGCCTGGGTTGAAGCCGTCTTCAACGTGATTAACGCTGTCGTTGTACTGTTTTTTGTAAAACAGTTCACCCTCGACCGCGCCTTGGCCTTGCGCCAGAACGCCGAACGAAGTCACGGCAACAATAGAACCAATGGCAATGCCCAAGGTGTTTTTCAGTTTCATCCGTTAAATCCCCATCTGGTGATTGTAAAGCAGTCCCACATACCGGGGGACAACTCGGCGGTAAGTCTATCAGAACTCACCTAGACGTAAGAGATATTTGCGCCGAACTAAGTTTCAGCAATGCCTGCAAATTTCTCACGCAATTTATCAAGAGCTCGTTTGTACCGCATTTTTGTAGCACTCAAACCCATATGCATGATATCCGCGATCTCCTGAAACTCCAGTTCTGCGACAAATCGTAGCACCAGAATTTCTCGGTCAATCGGATTCACATGCACCAACCAGCGGTCAAGTCCGGCCTTTTCCTCAGGTTTCGGCGCCTTCTCTTCAGACGCCTCCTCGAGGGGGTCAAGACTCAAAGCGTCCATCAATCGACGCTTTCTCCGCTCCTTTCGATACTGTGTGATGCACTCGTTGTACGTAATGCTATATAGCCATGTCTTGAACTTTGATTTGCCCTCGAAGTTCTTCAGGCCATACAGCACCTTCAGCATCACCTCCTGACAGACATCGTCCGCGTCGCGATCGTTCCCTAAATAACGTGCACAGACATTAAATAAGGTTCGCTGGTAGCGCCGCATCAACTCTTCATAGGCGCGCGTTACGTGAAACAGCTCCGCATGCGAACGCGCAACCAACTCCTCATCGGAGAGCTCGCGGGGATCGTAGCGCATGGATAACGATTGGGCTTTATTCAAAACGAGTCGGGCCGACAGTCAGGTCAATGTCCGCCGCATCCCGGACAGGGCATTTTGCGGCGGCATACATTAGCAGGGTTTGCCGGGTTAGCGGCTACTTACGTGCTGCTCCAACAGGATCCGATTGGAAAGAGAGACTAGCTCACCCTCCTCGGTCAGCAGTGTAGTTTTAACCGTGCCGATCTCTTCGATCTGACCTTCGACCTCGCC
The DNA here is from genome assembly GCF_002018875.1 of Pseudomonas sp. MF4836. Lineage (GTDB taxonomy): Bacteria > Pseudomonadota > Gammaproteobacteria > Pseudomonadales > Pseudomonadaceae > Aquipseudomonas. Next base: position 303,089 of record NZ_MVOL01000006.1, on the reverse strand, counting down.
CACGCGTACTTGTTGCCCAACCTGATACAGCTCACGCACGTAGATTCCCGCAAGAATCTGCCCGGCAATTTCCCGGCTTCCCAATCCCATGGCCAAGGCAACTGCCAGACCAACGGTAATCAATACAATCACGATCACATGGTTGAGCAGGTCGGTTTTGACCTCCAACTGGCTGATCGCGACCGAAATACTGATGATAATTACCAGGCCCTGGGCAATCCGCCCCAAGCCGCTGGCGTAATCCAGACCCACACCTTCTGCAGCACCGCGCACCAGGCCGTTGGCCAGTTGCGCCAGTAAAACCCCCACCAGCAGTACCAGCGCAGCACCAAAGACCTTGGGCAAATACAGCGCCAGCATGTCGAGCGTAGCTGAAACTCGCTCAAGGCCAAGGGATTCGGCAGCAGAAACCAGGAATATCAACAACACAAACCAATACACGATCTTGCCGATCAAGGTCGAGATCGGCACCTGCAACCCGGCGCGGGACAGCAGCTTGGTCAAGCCGGTGCCGCCCATCAGGCGATCCAGGCCCAGCTTGGCCAGTAATTTGGAGAGCAGCGTGTCCAGCAACTTGGCCACGACAAAACCCAGCAACAGCACCACCAGGGCGCCGAACAGGTTAGGAATGAAATTCGCTACCTTGGTCCACAACGCAGTCATCGCGGTGACGAGGCTCTGAGTCCAGAGATCAAGTTCCATATTCAATCAGCCTTATCAGCAGTGCGAGCAGTAGGTTTACGACGGGACACCGGCGCGACGTGGGCCGATCCGTTATTCAAGGCGATCATCAACGCTGGCAGCCAACGGCCCAGCAGGCTGAACAGATCACCGGCACCGACCTGGCGGTTGGCGGTTTTCAGTACGCGGCCCAGGCAAGCGTCGTCGTCACGGCTGGACGGCGTCGCTTTCAGCATGTCACGCAAAGACTGTTCAAACGGATCGTGCATACGCACCTCTCGTGATGTCTGTGAAAGACGCGATCAAATTTCTTCGGGTCACATGACTCATTCGTCAGACCCAGCGCAAACGTCGGAATAACCACCACTGGCCCAGCGCCACGCTGGCCAACAGCAGGCACGCCACGAGGAAGCCATAGGGGCTGGCGGAAAGCGGAATACCGCCGACGTTGATGCCCAGCAAGCCGGTAAGAAAACTCATCGGCAGGAAAATCCCGGTGATGATCCCGAAGCGGTACATGGTGCGATTCATGCGCACGCTCAAGCGCCGGTCTTCGGCCTCCAGCACAAGCCCCACGCGCTCCCGGGTCAATTCCAGCTCTTCCAGGTAACGGGTCAGACTGTTGTTCAATTCGTTCCAGTAGTCGCCGTCGTCATTGGCAAACCAGGGCAATTTGATGCGGCTGAGCTGGCCGAAAATATCCCGCTGCGGCGCGAGAAAACGCTTGAGCCCGGCCGCTCGCCGACGGATCTGCAAAATGCTGCCATGCTCCGGCGTATACCGTTCGTCGGCATCCAGTTTTTCTTCTTCGCCATCGACCACTTCAGAGAGGTCGCTGACCAGATCCTGAACCTTGTGGGTCAGGTATTGCGCCATATAAAGGATGAGCTCCGAGGCGGTTTTCGGGCCCTTGCCATCGGCCAGTTGCACCAGCAACTCGTCAGTGGCTCGCAGCGGACGCAAACGCAGGGAAATCACCCGCTGGGCCGAGGCGAAGATGCGCACCGAGACCATGTCTTCCGGCTCGGCCCCGGGATTGAGGTTGATACCGCGCAAAAACAGCAGCAACTCGGAGTCCGGCAATGCCAGCAGGCGCGGCCGGGTGTTCTCCTCGAGCAGCAGGTCACAGCTGAACTCGCTCAGGCCGCTGGAGCGGCGCAGCCAGGTCTGAGTCTGTGGATGACTGCGATCCCAGTGCAGCCAAAGGCTTTCATGGGGCTGCAGTTGCAACTCGTCGAGCTCAGTCCGGGCAATCGAACGCGCACCGCCTTTACCATCCAGAATCAGGGCATGTACCAGGCCCCATTGCGCGTTTTCTTCCTCGAACATCCTCATCCCTTGCTAGGTCGACTGGTTATTCAGGCATTTTCAGCGGGCTGGGCGAAACGATCACACCATTATTGTCGGCATAGATATATTCACCCGGGCGGAATGTCACGCCGGCAAAGGTCACGGCCACATTGAGATCGCCAATGCCGCGCTTGTCGGTCTTCATCGGATGGCTGGCCAGCGCCTGGACGCCGAGGTCGGTCTGCGCAATGACGTCGACATCGCGAATGCAGCCGTAGATCACCAGGCCTTCCCAACCGTTTTTCGCCGCTTTCTCGGCCAGCATGTCGCCCAACAGGGCACGACGCAGCGAACCGCCGCCGTCGACCACCAGTACTTTGCCATCGCCCTTGAGATCGACCTGCTCTTTGACCAGCGAGTTGTCTTCGAAGCATTTGATGGTCACGATTTCGCCGCCGAATGAATCTCGGCCACCAAAATTGCTGAACATCGGTTCAACCACCTGCACCAGGTCCGGATAGGCGTCGCACAGGTCGGGAGTGAGGTAATGATTCATCGAGAAACTCCTGTAACAGAAAGACCACGATTGAAGATGCCGCAAACCCGGGCACTGTATTAATGAAACGAGCCCAGACCGCGCAGGTTTAATGCTGCGGTGGGAATCATGCGACATCAGGCTCGGCCATCAGTGGCCGACGCCCGAAGCAAACAACACGAACACAATTCCCACTTCGTAACTGAATATGACCAAAACAGCTCAATGCGTCATATCTTAGCCGCAACCCAGGCTGAGCGAAATGCTCTTGTCAGCGCCCCGGCATCAAACCACGGCGGCCAGATCAGGTGCCGGCGTCAGCAGCGGTGTCTGCTGGTCGGTCAACCAGCGGGCAACCAACGGCCAGACTTCAACCTGCGCAGCTTTGCTCACCAGCATTTCGACATGCCCGAAATTACCGCTGAAACCCTGCTCGCGCCCCAGGCAGACAAATTGTTTGTGCTCGGAACCTAGCTGCTCATAAAGCTTGCGACAGGCCCAGGTCGGGTCCTGATGATCGCCCGCAGCGCTGACGGCCAGCACCGGCATCTGGACCTCGGCCAGGCCGGCCCACCAATCCTTGTCCCTGTCGCCGAAACGTCCGAACAGGCCGTACCAGCGCATGCTTTCCAACGCCAGGCCGATCGGCTCGTCTTCCGGACCACGCTTGAGCCGCGACCCCGAGAGCTGGGCAAAACGCTTGAGAACAAAACGACCGCCCCACTCCACCGGTGGAATCTTCAATGGCCAGTACGTGCGGCTGACCTGGCTGCCAAAAAAGGCCGCCGAGGCCACTGCCGGCTCGCCCAGGTACTGTCCGCCCAAGGCCGCGGCCAGGGTAATACCCCCCAGGGAATGGCCGATCCAGTGCGGGACCTGCCCACTCTGCTCGCGCACGAAGGCGCCAATGGCCGGCAGGTCGTAACGCGCATAGTCGGCGACACGATTCTTGCGATAGCCAGCGTTGCGTTGCGACAGGCCATGGCCACGCATCTCAGGGATCCACACATCAAAACCGGCACGGGCCAGGTATGCGCCCAGCCCCAGGCCCTTGGGGGAAAACCAGAAGCGGCGGTTGGAAAAACTGCCGTGAAGCAAGATCACCGGAACACCACGAGCCTCAGGCTCATCAGCCAGGCCCAAACGGGTAACGGCGATCTCCACCGTGCTGTCCGGGCTGTTGCCCGGCTTCAGGCGGTACACGTCTTCACTCAGGTCGCCTCGACGTTCAGCACTGATCAAGGCGACGGGAAATAGGTTGCTGCTGCTTTGCATAATGCTCTTGCACAAAAAAGGGCGGCATCCAGATGGAGCCCGCCCTACTTGAATCTCAAAGGCCCGGCCGACACGTGGCCGGCCGGGCCTTCATTCACCGATCAGACCGCAGCCTGACCTTCAGCCAGGAAGAACCAGGTTTCCAGTACGGAGTCGGGGTTCAGCGAGACGCTCTCGATACCCTGCTCCATCAGCCATTTGGCCAGGTCTGGGTGGTCCGAAGGGCCCTGGCCGCAGATGCCGATGTACTTGCCGGCCTTGTTGCAGGCGGCAATGGCGTTGGCCAGCAGCTTCTTGACCGCCGGATTACGCTCATCGAACAAGTGCGCGATGATCCCGGAGTCACGGTCCAGGCCCAGGGTCAGCTGGGTCAGGTCGTTGGAGCCGATGGAGAAACCGTCGAAGAATTCGAGGAACTCTTCCGCCAGGATCGCGTTGGAAGGCAGCTCGCACATCATGATGATGCGCAGGCCGTTCTCGCCCCGCTTCAGGCCATTTTCAGCCAGCAGGTCGATCACTTGGCTGGCTTCGCCCAGGGTACGGACAAACGGCACCATGATCTCGACGTTGGTCAGGCCCATCTCGTTGCGCACGCGCTTGAGGGCACGGCACTCGAGCTCGAAGCAGTCACGGAAGGATTCGCTGATGTAGCGCGAGGCACCACGGAAGCCCAGCATCGGGTTTTCTTCTTCCGGCTCGTACAGCTTGCCGCCGATCAGGTTGGCGTATTCGTTGGACTTGAAGTCCGACAGGCGCACGATGACCTTTTTCGGCGTGAACGCAGCGGCCAGGGTGCTGATGCCTTCCACCAGCTTCTCGACGTAAAAGCCGACTGGGTCGTCATAGCCAGCGATGCGTTTGTCGACGCTGTCCTTGATTTCCTGCGGCAGGCCGGCGTAGTTCAGCAGCGCCTTGGGGTGCACGCCGATCATACGGTTGATGATGAACTCCAGCCGGGCCAGGCCGACACCGGCGTTGGGCAACTGGGCGAAGTCGAAGGCGCGATCCGGGTTGCCGACGTTCATCATGATTTTGAATGGCAGGTCAGGCATGGCATCGACCGAGTTCTTCTTGACGTCGAAGCCCAGCTCGCCTTCAAAGATGTAGCCGGTGTCGCCTTCGGCGCAGGATACGGTGACGCCCTGGCCTTCCTTCAGCAGTTGGGTGGCGTTGCCGCAACCAACGACCGCCGGGATCCCCAACTCGCGAGCGATGATCGCCGCGTGGCAGGTACGGCCGCCACGGTTGGTGACGATGGCGCTGGCGCGCTTCATCACCGGCTCCCAGTCCGGGTCGGTCATGTCGGACACCAGGACGTCGCCGGGCTGGACTTTGTCCATCTCGGAAACGTCTTTGATGATCCGCACCTTGCCGGCACCGATGCGCTGGCCGATGGCACGGCCTTCCACCAGCACAGTGCCGGTTTCCTTGAGCAGGTAACGCTCCATGACGTTGGCCTGGGTGCGGCTTTTCACGGTTTCAGGACGGGCCTGAACGATGTACAGCTTGCCGTCGTCGCCATCTTTGGCCCATTCGATGTCCATCGGGCACTTGTAGTGCTTCTCGATGATCATCGCCTGCTTGGCCAGCTCGCTGACCTCCGCATCGCTGAGGCAGAAACGGGCGCGTTCGGCCTTGTCGACATCGACGGTTTTCACCGAACGGCCGGCCTTGGCTTCGTCGCCGTAGATCATCTTGATGGCCTTGCTGCCCAGGTTGCGGCGCAGGATGGCCGGGCGACCGGCTTCAAGGGTGTTTTTGTGGACGTAGAATTCGTCGGGGTTGACCGCACCCTGGACCACGGTTTCGCCCAGGCCGTAGGCGCCGGTGATAAACACCACGTCACGGAAGCCCGACTCGGTGTCGAGGGTGAACATCACGCCGGCAGTGCCGGTTTCCGAACGCACCATGCGCTGCACGCCGGCAGACAGGGCGACCAGTTTGTGGTCGAAGCCCTGGTGCACGCGGTAGGAAATGGCGCGGTCGTTGAACAACGAGGCAAACACTTCCTTGGCGGCGCGAATCACGTTCTCGACGCCACGGATGTTGAGGAAGGTTTCCTGCTGGCCGGCGAAGGAGGCGTCCGGCAAGTCTTCGGCCGTCGCAGAGGAGCGTACGGCTACGGCAATATCGGGGTTGCCGGCCGACAGCGCGGCGAAGGCGGTGCGGATCTCGGCGTTAAGTTTCTCGGGGAATTCGGCTTCCATGATCCATTGACGGATCTGTGCGCCGGTCTTGGCCAGGGCGTTGACATCATCGACGTCCAGGGCATCGAGTGCCGCATGGATCTGGTCGTTGAGACCGCTGAGTTCAAGAAAATCACGGTAGGCCTGAGCCGTCGTGGCGAAGCCGCCGGGGACCGATACACCGGCGCCCGCGAGGTTGCTGATCATCTCGCCCAGGGATGCGTTCTTGCCCCCCACATGCTCTACATCATGGACGCCGAGCTTATCGAGGGAAACTACGTACTCTACCAAGGTGATCTCTCCACTAACTGTGTTGGAAAAGCTCAGAAGCCGGCTGCTCGAAGGAGCAATTGCCCGCTATATGGCCTGGACCTGGAAAATAAGTGAGAATGCGGGCCATTCCAGGCCGGCAAATCGCGCCTATCATATCCAAGATTCGTCACTAGCTTAAGGCCCAAGGTGCAAATGAAACGATCTGCTTTCTTTATTTCCGACGGCACCGGCATTACGGCCGAAACCCTCGGCCAAAGCCTGTTGGCGCAGTTCGAAAACATCACCTTCAGCAAATTCACGCGGCCGTACATCGACAGCGTGGAAAAAGCGCGGGCCATGGTACAACAAATCAACATCGCCGCCGAAAAGGACGGATTTCGCCCGATCATCTTCGACACCATCGTCAATCAGGACATTCGTGAGATCCTCGCGACCTCCAATGGTTTCATGATCGATATTTTCTCGACCTTCCTCGCCCCACTGGAGCAGGAGTTGAGCGAGCACTCGTCGTACTCGGTCGGCAAGTCCCATTCCATTGGCCACAACTCCAATTACATGGAGCGCATCGAGGCGGTGAACTTCGCCCTCGACAACGACGACGGCGCCCGCACCCACTACTACGACAAGGCCGACCTGATCCTGGTGGGCGTTTCGCGCTGCGGCAAAACCCCGACTTGCCTGTACATGGCCATGCAATTCGGCATTCGCGCGGCCAACTACCCGCTGACCGAGGACGACATGGAGCGCCTGCAACTGCCAAACGCGCTGCGCGCGCACCAGCACAAGCTGTTCGGCCTGACCATCGACCCCGACCGCCTGACCGCGATCCGCAACGAGCGCAAACCCAACAGCCGCTATTCAAGCTACGCCCAGTGCGAGTTCGAGGTGCGCGAGGTGGAAAACCTGTTCCGTCGCGAAAACATCCCCCACATCAACTCCACGCATTTTTCGGTGGAGGAGATCTCGGCAAAAATCCTCGTCGAAAAAGGCGTGGAACGCCGCTTCAAGTAAGCCCCTCCCCCGTGGCGAAGGCGTTTGCGCCTTAGCCACGGCGATTTACCAGGCGCTCGCCCCGTCGCCCTGCCCCAGCGCCCGGGCCAAGGCGCCAAACCCCGCCACCAACAACCGATCATCGTCCGAGGTGTTGCAGACGCTGGCGCGAATGTATTGCGGCACGGCCGCCTGCCCCACGGCAAACGCTTCGGCGGTGGCGATCAGGTAGTGGTTGCGCTTGAGTTCAGCCTCGATTTCCGAGGCGCGCCATGGCTCGGGGACCTTGATCCAGAAATGCGGACTACCGGGTGGACTGCGCCACTCCAGCCCCGCCAACAGGCCTTCGACCAAGGCCTTGCGCCGGCGGATTTCAGCGATCTGCTGTTGCCGCAAGGCCTCGCCCACCGGGCTTTCGATCCAGGCACAAGCCAGCTCAAGGGTCAACGGCGTGGCCATCCAGCAGGTCGCGCGAACCGCCGCCGCCAAACGGTCCACCAGCGCCACCGGCGCATGCACGAACCCTACCCGCAACCCGGCCGCCAGCGCCTTGCTCAGGCTGCCAATCAACACCGTGCGCTCGGGGGCGAAATGACTCAGGGGCGCCGGGCGCTGGTCCATCAGCACCGCATGGGCCTCATCTTCGATCAGCAGCAGATTGTGCTGGCGACCCAGTTCGGCGATGGCCTGGCGCCGGGCTGGCGACTGCACCGCGGTGGTCGGGTTCTGCAAGCTCGGGGTGCAATACAGAGCCACCACCCGATGGTTGCGGCAGGCCTCATCCAGGGCCTGCGGGAGCAGGCCCTGCGCGTCCATCTCCAGGCCGATCAGCTTGATCCCGAGCATGCGCGCGGTGCTGATCAGGCCAGGGTAGGTCAATTGTTCGGTGACCAGAGTGTCCCCGGGCTTGAGCAGTGCCATCAACGTAATGTGCAGCCCGTGCTGGGCGCCATTGACGCAAATGACCTGCTCGGCCTGCGCAGTGAAATCCTCCTGCGACAGCCAGCGCGCGCCCGCTGCTCGGTGACGCGCCAGGCCGGCCTCGGCGCTGTAGCGGCTGAGGTCATGCAAAGTCGCAAGGTCCTGGGCCAAGGCGTGCAGCCCCTGCGCCATGAGAGCAATTTCCGGCCCGGGGATATGGGTGTTGCGGCTCATGTCGAAGCTGGCCGGCGGTTCATCGCTGACGTTGCGAAAGCCCGCATCACGCTGGCGCTCCATGCCCTGCTGGCGCACGTAGGTGCCATCGCCGACCCGCGCCACCACCCGCCCCAGACGCTCCAACTCGCCGTAGGCGCGGCTGATGGTGCCAATGGTCACTCCCAGGCTGTCCGCCAGCAGGCGATGGGGCGGCAATTTGCTGCCCGGGGCAATGGCCCCCTGGGCAATGCCGTCATCTATAGCGCCGGCCAGGCGTTGGTACTTGGGGCCGACCTCCGACTCGAGTGCGGATCGGATCATTGACACCATGTCAATACTTACTTTGACAGCCATCATTTTCCCTAATAGCGTGCTTTACAGGTTCAATTACCGGAACAGACCCGCTCAATATAGAGGTCAATTCCGCTTCATGAAAGGAATCCCAGGTTGACTACCTCAACAGCCATACACAGCAACACCCGAGTCTCGAAGCCCTGGCTGGCCGGTCTGATCACCAGCGTGCTGTTTCTGATCGTCTGCCTGAGCTGGGGCACCACCTGGCTCGGCATCAAGATCGCCGTGGAAAGTGTGCCGCCCCTGACCGCCGCCGGCCTGCGGTTTCTGATCGCCTTTCCGCTGTTTCTCGGCTTCGCCCTGGTACGCCGCGAGCCGATCCTGTTTCCCCGCTCCAAGCGCTGGTTCTTCGTGTTCGTCACCCTGTGCTATTTCAGCCTGCCCTACTACCTGCTGAACTACGGCGAGATGCACGTTTCTTCCGGGCTCACGGCCTTGCTGTTCAGTTGCATGCCGGTGTTTATCCTGATTTTTTCCGCGATCTTCCTGCGGGAGAAAATCTACACCTCGCAGGTGGTCGGGATCGCCATCGGCTTTGCCAGCCTGTACATGATCATCCGCAGTCAGGGCCTGCACCTGGACCACGCCGAGCTGTTTGGCGTGGTGGCGATTCTTACCGCCGCAGTGCTGCACGCCTTGTGCTACGTCATCACCAAGCAGCAAGGCAGCGCCATCAGCGTTATCACCTACAACACCCTGCCGATCGGCATTGCCGGGCTGATGCTGTTTGTGATCGGGCTGTGTGTCGAGAGCCCGAGTTTCGGCGCGATCAGCCCGCGCTCCTGGGGCGCGCTGCTGTACCTGGGGCTGGTGGCATCGGTGGGCGGTTTTATCGTGTATTTCCTGCTGCTCAAGCGCCTGAGCCCGATCATTCTGTCGTTCGTGTTTATCATCTTCCCGGTGTTCGCGGTGATGATCGGCGCCTGGTACGAAGGGCAAAGCCTGTCGCGGGAATTGCTGATGTACTCGGCGGTGTTATTGACCGGGTTTGCCATCACCAAATTGCCGGTGGAGAAGTGGTTGTTTAAGGCCAAAGCGCCTCTGTAGCCACCGCCAAGAGGCTCGGGCCGCGTTCGGACGCTGGCCATCTTCAACGCCGTGGGTACACCAGACACGCCACGGCGTTAGGTCGGGCCAGCGCAGCCTCGCAGGCTAGGCATCAACTACAGGGTGGATGGGCGCAGGTCAGATCACGAACAGGTCGACGAAGCGCTGCACCGGTGTGGCTTCGAGCTGTGCCTGGTCCTTGCACAGGGCGAAGATCTGCGCCGAGCGCTGAGCGGTGAAGCGGGTGGCGAGGTTGACCTTGAACTTGTCCTCCAGCAGCGGGATGCCTTCGGCGCGGCGCCGACGATGGCCGATCGGGTATTCCACCACCACCTGCTCGGTGCTGGAACCGTCCCTGAAAAACACCTGCAAGGCATTGGCAATCGAGCGCTTGTCGGCCTCCAGGTATTCGCGGGTGTAGCGCGGCTCTTCGACCACCTGCATTTTCTCGCGCAACTGATCGATGATCGGGTGCGCGGCGTGGAATTCATCTTCGTACTGCTCGGCCACCAGGTTGCCAAACGCCAAAGGTACGGCGGTCATGTACTGGATGCAGTGGTCGCGATCCGCGGCATTGGCCAGCGGCCCGACCTTGGAAATGATGCGGATGGCCGATTCGTGGGTGGTGATCACAATGCGCTCGATCTCGTGCAGGCGATTGCGCACCAGCGGGTGCAGGGTCACCGCCGCCTCACAGGCGGTCTGGGCATGGAACTCGGCCGGGAAGCTTATTTTGAACAGCACGTTTTCCATCACATAGCTGGCGTATTTCTGCGACAGGCTGAACCGGCGCTGGCCCTCGGGCTTGAGCGCCAGGTCCTTGTTGGTATGGCTGAACAGCACGTCATAGAACCCCCACTGCGGCGCGCTCAGCACCCCGGGAATCCCCATCTCGCCACGCAGGGCGATATCTGCCAGGCGCACGCCACGGCTGGAAGCATCCCCCGCAGCCCAGGATTTGCGCGAACCGGCATTCGGCGCATGGCGGTAAGTGCGCAGTGCCTGGCCGTCGACGAAGGCGTGGGACAACGCCGCCAGCAACTGCTCGCGATTGGCACCCATCAACTTGGCACTCACCGCAGTGGAGGCCACTTTGACCAGCAGCACATGGTCCAGACCCACCCGGTTGAAGGAGTTTTCCAAAGCGATCACGCCCTGGATTTCATGAGCCATGATCATCGCCTCCAGCACCGCCCGCACGGTCAGTGGCGCCTCGCCATTGGCCACGCGCTTTTGCGACAGGTGATCGGCCACGGCGAGGATGCCACCGAGGTTGTCCGACGGGTGCCCCCACTCCGCTGCCAGCCAGGTGTCGTTGTAGTCGAGCCAGCGCACGATGCAGCCGATGTCCCAGGCCGCCTTGACCGGGTCCAGGCGATAACTGGTGCCCGGCACCCGTGCGCCGAAGGGCACCACGGTGCCTTCGACGATCGGCCCCAGGTGCTTGGTGCACTCCGGAAAACGCAGGGCCAGCAGGCCGCAGCCCAAGGTGTCCATCAGGCAATTGCGGGCGGTGTCGAGGGCTTCGGGCGAGTCGACGCGGTAGGTCAGGACGTAGTCGGCAATGTCCTGCAGGACCTGGTCGTAGTCGGGACGGTTGTTGAGGTCAACGTTGGCGCTCATGAGCGATTCACTCCAGTTACAGGGTCGAATGTAGGGTCGATTCCTCAGGCACAGGTCAGGTCAATAACGGCATCGCAGGTCTGCGCCTGCTCAGCTACTCGATAACAACATCACTATCAGCAATCGTGGCGAGGGAGCTTGCTCCCGCTGGGTGGCGTAGCCGCCCGTAAGGCGGCCCATGCGTTGCAGCAGGTAAATCGCGTGCTCAGGTTTTACGACCGCTGCGCGGCCGAGCGGGAGCAAGCTCCCTCGCCACGGCAAGCTTCCCCCATCCAAACTCCTCTGCTCTTAGAAACTGTCGCCCGGCACCCGCACCCAGCCTTCCATCAGCACCCGGGCGCTGCGGCTCATGATGGCCTTGACCACCGTCCACTCGCCATTGGCCTGGCTGGCTTCGGCGCCGACCCGCAGGGTGCCCGAGGGGTGGCCGAAACGCACCGCGCTGCGCGCACCGCCACCGGCCGCGAGATTGACCAGGGTGCCGGGGATCGCTGCCGCCGTGCCAATGGCCACTGCCGCAGTGCCCATCATCGCGTGGTGCAGCTTGCCCATGGACAACGCCCGCACGAGCAGGTCGACATCACCGACTTTGACCGCCTTGCCGCTGGACGCGGTGTAGTCGGCCGGCGGCGCGACAAAGGCCACCTTGGGTGTGTGCTGGCGCGTAGCGGCTTGATCCAGGTGCTGGATCAGCCCCATGCGCAGGGCGCCGTGGGCGCGGATGGTCTCGAACATCGCCAGCGCCTTGGGATCGCCGTTGATCTGGCCCTGCAGTTCGGTGCCCTGGTAACCCAGGTCTTGCGCATTGATAAAGATGGTCGGGATCCCGGCGTTGATCATGGTCGCCTTGAACGTGCCGACACCCGGCACTTCGAGGTCGTCAACCAGGTTGCCGGTGGGGAACATCGAACCGCCCGCGCCCTCTTCCTCGGCCGCCGGGTCCATGAACTCCAATTGCACTTCGGCGGCGGGAAAGGTCACGCCGTCGAGTTCAAAATCACCGGTTTCCTGTACCGCACCGTCGGTGATCGGCACGTGGGCGATGATGGTCTTGCCGATGTTGGCCTGCCAGATACGCACCACGGCCACGCCGTTTTGCGGCAGCCGGGCGGCGTCCACCAGCCCGCTGCTGATGGCGAAGGAACCGACCGCCGCCGACAGGTTGCCGCAGTTGCCGCTCCAGTCGACGAAGGGCTTGTCGATGGCGACCTGGCCAAACAGGTAATCGACGTCGTGATCGGCCTTGATGCTTTTCGACAGAATCACCGTCTTGCTGGTGCTGGAAGTCGCCGCGCCCATGCCGTCGATCTGCTTGTCGTACGGGTCGGGGCTGCCGATCACCCGCAGCAGCAACGCATCACGGGCCGCGCCGGGCAACTGCGCCGCTTCGGGCAGGTCCTGCAGGTTGAAGAACACACCTTTGCTGGTGCCGCCGCGCATGTAGGTGGCGGGAATCTTGATTTGCGGTACGAAAGCCATGGAAATCTGGTCCTGATAAGGCCGGGGGCGCGACCTTGCAGTCGGCCCCCCGGCGCGCCACTTAGGCCGTAGCCGATTCGAGGAAATCCTGGGCAAAGCGCTGCAACACGCCGCCCGCCTCATAGATCGATACTTCTTCTGCAGTGTCGAGGCGGCAGGTAACCGGAACTTCCAGTCGCTCGCCGTCACGCCGGTTGATCACCAGGGTCAGGGTCGCGCGCGGCGTGCGCTCGCCGATCACGTCGAAGGTCTCGGTGCCGTCGATGCCCAGGGTCTTGCGGTTGGTGCCCGGCAGGAACTCCAGCGGCAACACCCCCATACCCACCAGGTTGGTGCGGTGGATACGCTCGAAACCTTCGGCGGCAATCGCCTCGACCCCCGCCAGGCGCACGCCCTTGGCCGCCCAGTCGCGGGACGAACCCTGGCCGTAGTCGGCGCCGGCGATGATGATCAGCGGCTGCTTGCGCTGCATGTAGGTTTCAATGGCTTCCCACATCCGCGTGACCTGGCCTTCGGGCTCGATCCGCGCCAGGGAACCCTGCTTGACCTTGCCGTTTTCCTGGACCATTTCATTGAACAGTTTGGGGTTGGCAAAGGTCGCGCGCTGGGCGGTCAGGTGGTCGCCACGGTGGGTGGCGTAGGAGTTGAAGTCCTCTTCCGGCAGGCCCATTTTCGCCAGGTACTCGCCAGCGGCGCTGTCGAGCATGATGGCGTTAGAGGGCGACAGGTGGTCGGTGGTGATGTTGTCCGGCAGCACCGCCAACGGGCGCATGCCGCTCAGGCTGCGCGCGCCGGCCAGGGCCCCTTCCCAATACGGCGGGCGCCGAATGTAAGTGCTCATCTCGCGCCAGTCGTACAGCGGCTCGACCTTGGGCCCGGTGTCTTCGTGGATGGCGAACATCGGGATGTACACCTGGCGGAACTGCTCCGGCTTGACCGAGGCCTTGACCACCGCGTCGATCTCTTCATCGCTGGGCCAGATGTCCTTGAGCCGCACTTCGTTGCCCTGGGTGTCCAGGCCCAGCACGTCCTTCTCGATATCGAAACGGATGGTGCCGGCAATCGCATAGGCCACCACCAGCGGCGGCGAGGCGAGGAATGCCTGCTTGGCGTACGGGTGGATACGCCCGTCGAAGTTGCGGTTGCCCGAGAGCACTGCCGTGGCATACAGGTCGCGGTCGATGATCTCTTGCTGGATCACCGGGTCCAGGGCCCCGGACATGCCGTTGCAGGTGGTGCAGGCAAAGGCCACCACGCCGAATCCCAACTGCTCCAGTTCCTTGGTCAGGCCGGCTTCGTCCAGGTACAGGGCCACGGTTTTCGAGCCCGGCGCCAGGGACGACTTGACCCAGGGCTTGCGGGTCAGGCCCAGCTTGTTGGCGTTGCGCGCGATCAGGCCGGCGGCGATCACGTTGCGCGGGTTGCTGGTGTTGGTGCAACTGGTGATGGCGGCGATGATCACCGCGCCGTCGGGCATCTGCCCCGGCACGTCATCCCACTGGCCGGCAATGCCCTTGGCTGCCAGGTCGCTGGTGGCCACCCGTGCATGGGGGTTGCTGGGCCCGGCCATGTTGCGCACCACCGAAGACAGGTCGAACTGCAGGCCACGCTCGTAGCGCGCGGTCTTCAGGCTCTCGGCCCAGAGGCCGGTGTGCCTGGCGTAGCTTTCCACCAGTTGCACCTGCTGCTCTTCGCGGCCGGTGAGTTTCAGGTAGTCGATAGTTTGCTGGTCGATGTAGAACATCGCTGCAGTGGCGCCGTATTCCGGGGCCATGTTGGAGATGGTCGCGCGGTCGCCCAGGGTCAGGGCCGACGCACCTTCACCAAAGAATTCGAGCCAGGCGCCCACCACCTTCTGCTGCCGCAGGAACTCGGTCAGCGCCAGCACCATGTCGGTGGCGGTGATGCCTGGTTGCAGCTTGCCGGTCAGCTCGACGCCGATGATTTCCGGCAGGCGCATCCACGACGCTCGCCCAAGCATCACGCTCTCGGCTTCCAGGCCGCCAACGCCAATCGCGATCACCCCCAGGGCATCCACGTGAGGGGTATGGCTGTCGGTGCCGACGCAGGTATCAGGGAAGGCCACGCCATCGCGCACCTGGATCACCGGGGACATTTTCTCCAGGTTGATCTGGTGCATGATGCCGTTGCCCGGCGGGATCACGTCGACGTTCTTGAACGCCTTCTTGGTCCAGTTGATGAAGTGGAAACGGTCTTCGTTGCGCCGGTCTTCGATGGCGCGGTTCTTCTCGAACGCCTCGGGATCGAAGCCGCCGCGCTCGACCGCCAGGGAATGGTCGACGATCAACTGGGTCGGCACCACCGGGTTGACCAGCGCCGGGTCACCGCCCTGGTCGGCGATCGCGTCGCGCAGGCCGGCCAGGTCCACCAGCGCGGTCTGGCCGAGAATGTCGTGGCACACCACCCGCGCGGGGTACCAGGGGAAGTCGAGGTCGCTCTTGCGTTCGATCAGTTGGCGCAGCGAGGCGCTCAAGGTTGCCGGATCACAGCGGCGTACCAGGTTTTCCGCCAGCACCCGCGAGGTGTACGGCAGGCTGTCGTAGGCGCCGGGGGCGATCTGATCGACCGCCGCGCGGGTGTCGAAATAATCCAGGCGGCTGCCGGGCAGCGTTTTGCGAAATTCAGTGTTCATCGTCAGGACTCGGTCACGGTAGTTTCAAAGGAAGCGTGCGGCGCTGCATGGAATGGAAGCCTGTCCCCACGGGACTCCCGGCTCATTCAATATCAGCGCCGACACGCTGCCGGTCAGCGACGCTCGATTGGCACGAACTTGCGCTGTTCAACGCCGATGTATTCGGCGCTTGGACGGATGATGCGGTTGTTGGCCCGCTGCTCGAACACGTGGGCGGCCCAGCCGGTCAGGCGCGAGCAGACAAAGATCGGCGTGAACAGCTTGGTCGGGATGCCCATGAAGTGGTACGCCGAGGCATGGTAGAAGTCGGCGTTGGGGAACAGCTTCTTCTGCTCCCACATGGTCTTGTCGATGGCTTCGGAGACCGGGAACAGCACCTTGTCGCCTACTTCGTCGGCGAGCTTTTTCGACCAGCCCTTGATCACCTCGTTGCGTGGATCGTTGTCCTTATAGATCGCGTGACCGAAGCCCATGATCTTGTCCTTGCGCTCGAGCATGCCGAGGGTGCCCTCGACCGCGGCCTGTGGCGAACTGAAGCGTTCGATCATCTCCATCGCCGCTTCGTTGGCGCCGCCGTGCAGCGGGCCACGCAGCGAGCCGATGGCCGCGGTGACGCAGGAATACAGGTCGGACAGGGTCGAGGCGCAGACCCGGGCGGTAAAGGTCGAGGCGTTGAATTCGTGCTCGGCGTAGAGGATCAGCGACACGTTCATGACCTTGACGTGCAACTCGCTAGGCTTCTTGCCATGCAGCAGGTGCAGGAAGTGGCCGCCGATGGAGGGCTCGTCACTCACGCAATCGATGCGTTTTGCATCGTGGCTGAAGCGGTACCAGTAGCACATGATCGCCGGGAATGCGGCCAGCAGGCGGTCGGTGACATCGTGCTGTGCGCTGAAGTCCTTCTCAGGCTCGATATTGCCCAGGAACGAGCAGCCGGTACGCATCACGTCCATCGGGTGGGCGTCGGCCGGGATCCGCTCCAGCACTTCCTTCAGCGCCTGGGGCAGGTCGCGCAGCTTGCCCAGCTTGGCCTGGTAATCCGCCAGTTGGGCCTTGGTGGGCAGTTCGCCGTACAGCAACAGGTAGGCCACTTCTTCGAACTGGGCATCCGCCGCCAGTTCACGCACGTCATAGCCGCGATAGGTCAGGCCGGCGCCCGCCTGGCCCACGGTGGATAGTGCGGTCTGCCCGGCAACCTGGCCACGCAGGCCCGCGCCACTCAATACTTTTGCTTCGGCCATTGCTCTCTCCAATCTTGAATTTGTTAGGGACTTGGCAACTTCATCAACGGTTTGTTCGTGGTTGGCTAATCAACCTTTCTTCTGTGCAAACAGCGCATCGAGTTTTTGCTCGAAGACGTGGTAGTCGATGCGGTCGTACAGCTCCATGCGGGTTTGCATGGTGTCGATCACGTTCTGCTGGGTGCCATCGCGACGGATCGCGGTGAAGACGTTTTCCGCCGCCTTGTTCATGGCGCGGAACGCCGACAGCGGGTACAGCACCAGAGACACGCCCACGGAGCCGAGCTGCTCGGTGGTGTAGAGCGGGGTCGCGCCGAATTCGGTGATATTGGCCAGGATCGGCGCCTTCACCCGATCGGCAAAAATCCGGTACATCTCGAGTTCGGTGATGGCTTCCGGAAACACCATGTCGGCGCCGGCTTCGATGCAGGCGGCGGCGCGATCCAGGGCCGATTCCAGGCCTTCGACCGCCAGGGCGTCGGTGCGCGCCATGATCACGAAGCTGTCATCGGTGCGCGCATCGACGGCGGCCTTGATGCGGTCGACCATTTCCTGCTGCGAGACAATTTCCTTGTTTGGGCGATGGCCGCAGCGCTTGGCGCCAACCTGGTCTTCGATATGGATCGCCGCCGCGCCGAACTTGACCATCGACTTGACGGTGCGCGCCACGTTGAACGCCGAGGAACCGAAGCCGGTGTCCACGTCCACCAGCAATGGCAGGTCGCAGACGTCGGTGATGCGGCGCACGTCGGTCAACACATCATCCAGGCCGGTGATGCCCAGGTCCGGCACGCCCAGGGAGCCGGCAGCCACCCCGCCACCCGATAGGTAGATGGCCTTGAAACCGGCGCGCTGGGCCAGCAGGGCGTGGTTGGCGTTGATGGTGCCGACCACTTGCAAGGGGTGCTCGCTGGCGACCGCCTCACGGAAACGCTGGCCTGGAGTGCTTTTGTTAGTGGAGCTCATGACTCACCTCTCTAGGGCGCGGACTCTGGAAAGTGACGCGCAATGTTGCGTTTGGAGGCGCCGATATGTCGGCGCATCAGTAACTCGGCCAATTCACCGTCGCGGTCGGCGATGGCATCGAGAATCCGGTGGTGCTCGGCGAACGCCTGGCGCGGCCGATTGGGCGTGGCGGAAAACTGGATGCGGTACATCCGCACCAGTTGATACAGCTCGCCACAGAGCATTTGCGTGAGGGTGCGGTTGCCGGCGCCCTGGATGATCCGATAGTGGAAGTCGAAATCCCCTTCCTGCTGGTAGTAGCCGACGCCGGCCTGGAAAGCCGCATCGCGCTCGTGGGTGTCGAGCACCCGGCGCAGCTCGTCGATTTCCTCGGTGGTCATGCGCTCCGCCGCCAGGCGGCAGGCCATGCCTTCCAGGGATTCACGGATTTCGTAGAGTTCGATCAGCTCGGCGTGGCTCAGGGACACCACACGCGCGCCGACGTGGGGCACCCGTACCAGCAGGCGCTGCCCTTCGAGGCGATGGATGGCTTCGCGCAACGGGCCGCGGCTGATGCCGTAGGTGCGCGCCAGCTCGGGTTCGGAGATCTTGCTGCCGGGGGCAATCTCGCCCTTGACGATCGCCGCCTGGATGCGCCGGAAAACGTTCTCGGACAAGGTCTCGGAATCGTCCTGAAGCAGAACCGGGGGATCGAGTTGATCCAGCATATTGTCGACACCTTTGAAATCAATGTGACAAAAACTAGCCAATTACCCCATTACAGTCAAAGGAAAAATAGACATTGTCGACAATCGTCTAATAACCCTTTGCACCAAAACAACTCAAATGGCCCGCCCCCGGCGCTGGCGCCATAAAACCAGCGTGCTAGAATGCCGCCCGCATTTGCCTGTCATCTTTATATGGCAGGCACACGAGGGAGTTTGCGCAGCAATGCCAGTCGCCTTGAACTGAAGAACCCATGCGACACATCAGGATTTATGAGACTCAAGGCCTTTTCCCTATTGCTCTGCCTCTTGTGCCTGCCCGGCGTGAGCGCTGCCGCCGAAAAGACCGTATACGGTCTCAATGAATACGCAAGGCTGGCCGGTATCGACCTGGAAGTCGCGGCCAAGCTCGACACCGGGGCCAAGACCGCCTCCCTCAGCGCCCGCGACATCAAACGCTTCAAGCGTAATGGCGAGTCCTGGGTGCGTTTCTACCTGGCCATCGATGCCGCCCATTCCCACCCGATCGAACGGCCGCTGGCCCGGGTCAGCAAGATCAAGCGCCGCGCCGGCGACATCGATCCCGAAGACGACAAGAAATACACCTCGCGCCCGGTCATTACCCTTGATGTGTGCATGGGCACGGCCCTGCGCAGCATAGAAGTGAACTTGACCGACCGCAGTGCATTCCAATACCCGCTGCTGATCGGCTCCGAAGCCCTGAAACGCTTCGACGCGCTGGTCGACCCCAGTCTTAAATACGCTGCTGGCAAACCCGCCTGCGCCATCGACGTTCAAACCGCAGAGTAATTCCAATGCGCTCTCTTACCCTTCATCTGAAAGTCCTGATCGCCATCCTGGTGGTGTTGGGTATCTCGATCACGGCCTACCAGATTTTCGTGCTCGGTATTCCGGTGACCGAAGACGCCACCGACGACCTGTGGAACATCGACGCCAAGGTCGAGTTTGTCGCCAACGCCAAGGACCCGATCAAGATCCAGATGTTCGTGCCGCCCCTGAGCCGCGATTACGTCAGCCTCAACGAAAGCTTTATCTCCAACAACTACGGGGTCGCGGTGAACCGCGTCGATGGCAACCGCAAGGTCACCTGGTCGGCGCGCCGGGCCAAGGGCAACCAGACCCTGTACTACCGCCTGGTGCTGACCAAGCGCTACACCGGCGAGAAAGCCAAGGTCAAAGGCCCCACCTTCCGTGACAGCATTGCCGTCGAAGGCCCAGAAAAGATCGCTGCCGAAGCCCTGCTCGCACCTATTCGCCAGCACTCGGCCGACGTCGAGACCTTCATCGGCGAAGCCATCAAGCGGGTCAACAACCTCAACGACGACAACGTGAAACTGCTGCTGGCCGGCGACCCGTCCACCCCGCACAAGGCCAAGATCGTCGAACTGCTGCTGTCCATCGCCCACGTACCGATCGAAAAGGTGCACACCATCCGCCTGGTGGCCGACCAGCCGCAAACTCCGGAGCTGTGGCTGCGCAGCTTCAATGGCAACGATTGGCTGTACTTCAACCCGGAAACCGGTGAACAAGGCCTGCCCACCGACCGCCTGCTGTGGTGGACCGGCGACGACAACCTGATCACCGTCGATGGCGGCAAGAAAGCCAACGTCACCTTCAGCCTCAACAACAGCGAAATGAACGCCATTCGCCTGGCCAAGCTGACCGACGAGAACACCGACGCCAACTTCCTCGAGTATTCGCTGTACGGCCTGCCGCTGCAGACCCAGCAGACCTTCATGATCATGGTGATGATCCCGATTGGCGTGCTGGTGATCCTCATCCTGCGCAACCTGATCGGCCTGCAGACCTTGGGCACCTTCACTCCGGTGCTGATCGCCCTGGCCTTCCGCGAGACCCAGTTGGGCTTTGGCATCGTGCTGTTTACGGTGATTACGGCGCTCGGGCTGTCACTGCGCTCCTACCTCGAACACCTGAAGTTGCAGATGCTGCCGCGGCTGTCGGTGGTGCTGACGTTCGTGGTGGTGCTGATTGCCGCCATCAGCCTGTTCAGCCACAAGCTGGGCCTGGAACGCGGGCTGTCGGTGGCGCTGTTCCCGATGGTGATCCTGACCATGACCATCGAGCGCCTGTCGATCACCTGGGAAGAACGCGGTGGCGGCCATGCCATGAAAGTGGCGATCGGCACGCTGTTCGCAGCCTCCCTGGCGCACTTGATCATGAGCGTGCCGGAGCTTACGTACTTCGTCTTCACCTTCCCGGCGATCCTGCTGATCCTGGTGGGCTTCATGCTGGCCATGGGTCGCTATCGCGGCTACCGCCTGACCGAGCTCGTACGCTTCAAAGCCTTCGTCAAGGCTGACTCCTGATGTTCGGCCTGTGGAAGACCTGGAAAGCCCTGGAAGCGCGGGGAATCATGGGCATCAATCGGCGTAACGCCGATTACGTGCTCAAGTACAACAAGCGCAGCCTGTACCCGATCGTGGATGACAAGATCATCACCAAGGAACGGGCGATCAAGGCCGGCATCCATGTGCCGGAGCTGTACGGGGTGATCTCCACCGAGAAGGAAATCGACAAGCTCGACGAAATCATCGCCGGGCGCAGCGACTTCGTGATCAAGCCGGCCCAGGGCGCCGGCGGTGACGGCATCATCGTGATTGCCGACCGTTTCGAGGGCCGTTATCGCACGGTGTCGGGCAAGATCATCAGCCACGAGGAGATCGAGCACCATATCTCCAGCATTCTCACCGGTTTGTATTCCCTGGGCGGCCACCGCGATCGTGCACTGATCGAATACCGGGTGACCCCGGACCAGATATTCAAGAGCATCAGCTACGAGGGTGTGCCGGACATCCGCATCATCGTGCTCATGGGCTACCCGGTAATGGCCATGCTGCGCCTGCCGACCCGCCAGTCCGGGGGCAAGGCCAACCTGCACCAGGGCGCCATCGGCGTCGGTGTCGACCTGGCCACCGGCCTGACCCTGCGCGGCACCTGGCTGAACAACATCATTACCAAGCACCCGGACACCACCAACGCGGTGGACGGCGTGCAACTGCCCTACTGGGACGGTTTCATGAAGCTCGCGGCGGGCTGCTACGAGCTGTGCGGCCTGGGTTACATCGGCGTGGACATGGTCCTGGACCAGGAAAAAGGCCCGCTGATCCTCGAACTCAACGCCCGCCCCGGCCTCAACATCCAGATCGCCAACGACTGTGGCCTGACCTTGCGCACCCATGCGGTCGAGGCGCGCCTGGAAGAGCTGAAGGCACGCGGCATCGAAGAAAGCGTCGAAGACCGGGTGAAATTCGCCCAGGAACTGTTCGGCCATATTCCGCCGGTCGAAGGCTAGGCCTGTCGGCGCGGCTACCGCTCTCTGTAGCCGCAGCCAAAGGCTCGGGTCGCGTTCGGACGCCGGCCGGCAAAGGCAGCGTAAGAATGTCATCCCCTCCTTAAACCACCGCACGCCGAATACGCCACGAACGCCGCAATCGCCGACATCCCTCTAGGAGCAACCCTGGCAGAGGACTACAATCGCCAGCCGCGCTTCGATGACTGATCTGCCCCGCATGCCAACCTGTTCCGTACACCCACTGCCCTACCGCGCCGACCCTGCCGCCTACTTTGCAGCGATTCAGCATGCCCCGGGGGCCGTGCTGCTCGACAGCGGCCGCCCGAGTGCCGAGCGCGGTCGCTACGACCTGCTCAGCGCCTGGCCCCTGGCTGAATTGACGGTGCAGGCCGGTGAAAGCGGGGCCGAGTTCCTGCAACGCCTGCGCAGCAGTCTCCAGCAACTGGGCCCGGCCGACCTTCCTGCCCCCTGCCAACTGCCCTTTGCCGGTGGCTTGATCGGCTACCTCAGCTACGACTTCGGCCGGCGCCTGGAGCGCCTGCCCAGCCAGGCCGCGGACGACCTGCATCTGCCGGACGCACGCCTTGGCCTGTACTCTTGGGCCCTGATCAGCGACCACCAGCAAGCCAGCAGCCAACTGGTGTTCCACCCCAGCCTCGGCGACGACCAGCGACAACGCTTGATCGACCTGTTCAGCCAAGCGCCGGCCCCTACCGTGGACCGCTTCACCCTGACCGGCACCATGACCGCCGACCTCAGCGCCGAGGACTACCGCCAGGCGTTCCAGCGTATCCAGCAGTACATCCAGGCCGGCGATTGTTACCAGGTCAACTTTGCCCAACGCTTTCGCGCCGGATGCCAGGGCGACCCCTGGAGCGCTTACCGCGCACTGCGCCTGGCCTGCCCGACGCCGTTCTCGGGTTTTCAGCGTCTGCCTGATGGCGGCGCGGTGCTCAGCCTGTCGCCGGAGCGCTTTGTCAAAGTCAGCCAAGGCCAAGTCGAGACCCGCCCGATCAAAGGCACCCGACCCCGCAGCCAGGACGCCAGCGAAGACGCGGCCAACGCCGCCGAACTGCTGGCCAGTCCCAAGGACCGTGCGGAAAACCTGATGATCGTCGACCTGCTGCGCAATGACCTGGGGCGCACCTGCCGGCTCGGCTCGGTGCGCGTTCCGGAGCTGTTCAGCCTCGAGAGCTACCCCAATGTGCATCACCTGGTGAGCAGCGTTACCGGTGAGCTGGCCACGGGCAAAGATGCCCTGGACCTGATTGCCGGCAGCTTCCCGGGCGGCTCGATCACCGGCGCGCCGAAGATCCGCTCGATGCAGATCATCGACGAGCTGGAGCCGACCCGGCGCGGCCTGTATTGCGGTTCATTGCTGTACCTGGACGTACGCGGGGAAATGGACAGCTCGATCGCCATCCGCAGCCTGCTGGTCAAGGACGGGCAGGTGTGCTGCTGGGGCGGCGGCGGAATAGTCGCCGATTCGGATTGCGAGGAGGAATACCAGGAGTCCATCACCAAGGTCCGAGTCCTGCTGGAAACCCTGCAAAACCTTTGAATTCGGCAGCCGCTAAACGCCGTGGGGTGTCAGGTGGATAAATATTGCCAGAGATCACCAGCGTCGCCTTCGGCAGCAGCTACACCGTTGTAGCCGCTGCCGAAGGCGACGCTGGCCGGGACAGACGCCGGAATTCCCTCGGCGATTACAGACTCAGCGCCCGATTCGAAGCCTTGATGAACTCCTGCTTCAACTCGGCAAAAGTGTGCACGGCCGGGAATTGCGGGAACTCGCGGATCACATTGTCCGGTGCATGGAACAGAATCCCCGCATCCGCCTCGCCCAGCATGGTGGTGTCGTTGTACGAATCCCCCGCGGCAATCACCCGGTAGTACAGGCTCTTGAACGCCAGCACCGATTGGCGCTTGGGGTCTTTCTGGCGCAGTTGATAGCTGCTGACCCGCCCTGTGTCATCCGTGATCAGACGGTGGCAGAGCAGCGTCGGGAAGCCCAGTTGGCGCATCAACGGCTGCGAGAACTCGTAAAAAGTGTCAGAGAGAATCACCACCTGAAACCGCTCGCGCAGCCAGTTGACGAACTCCACTGCGCCGTCGAGCGGCTTGAGGGTGGCGATCACTTCCTGGATGTCGGACAGCTTCAGGCCGTGCTCGTCGAGAATCCGCAGGCGCTGCTTCATCAACACGTCGTAATCGGGAATATCCCGCGTGGTTGCCTTGAGGGATTCAATCCCGGTTTTTTCGGCAAAGGCGATCCAGATTTCCGGGACCAGCACACCTTCCAGATCGAGACAGGCAATTTCCACAAGACACTCCCATTTGTATTGGTTATTGAGTTGAGCGAGCAAAAGGACTGGCGAACTCTAGCGATTCGCCCTGAGAGGTGCAACGCAGAGGAGCGCGCCAGGGCCGGCCGGTTTTTGTTAAGATCGCCCCCCTATAGAGCGCACAGCGCCACCGACCTGTAGGAAAACGCCCTGATGAGCCAACCGTTCGACGTCGCTGAACTCGCCGCGACCTATGCCAACAAGTCCCCCCAGGACATCCTCAAGCTGGCATTTGCCCATTTCGGCGATGACCTGTGGATCTCCTTCAGCGGCGCCGAAGACGTGGTGCTGGTGGACATGGCCTGGAAACTCAACAAGAACGTCAAAGTCTTCAGCCTCGACACCGGGCGCCTGCACCCGGAGACCTATCGCTTCATCGATCAGGTGCGTGAGCACTACAAGATCGAGATCGAACTGATTTCGCCGGACCACAGCAAGCTCGAACCCTTCGTCAAGGAAAAGGGCCTGTTCAGCTTCTACAAGGACGGTCACGGCGAATGCTGCGGCATCCGCAAGATCGAGCCCCTGCGGCGCAAACTGTCCACCGTCAGCGCCTGGGCCACAGGCCAGCGCCGCGACCAGAGCCCGGGTACCCGCAGCCAGGTGGCGGCACTGGAACTCGACGGCGCGTTCTCGACCCCGGAGCGCCCGCTGTACAAGTTCAACCCGCTGGCCCAGATGAGCAGTGAAGAAGTCTGGGGTTACATCCGCATGCTCGAACTGCCCTACAACAGCCTGCACGAGCGCGGCTTCATCAGCATCGGCTGTGAACCCTGCACCCGCCCGGTACTGCCTAACCAGCACGAGCGCGAAGGCCGCTGGTGGTGGGAAGAAGCCACGCAAAAAGAGTGCGGCCTGCACGCCGGCAATATCATCAGCAAGGCCTGATTCACACGGCGTCGCCGGCCCTGAAAAGAGCCGGCGACCCAGGCCGGCGAGAGCGCCGCCCGCCCCCTCCGCAACGTCCCCTCTCCCCCTGGCCGCCGCGACCGCGCTAAATACCGGCCATGTTGCGGAGCGCCCACGGCCAAAATCCTGTACACACTCGATGTCACCATCGGTGTCATTCCTGTATGCACTTCATAATCAACCGCCCATAAAAGTTACATCCAACGCTTTATTAAAAATAAGGCTGAGGACTGTATGACGACTTATAAAAATAAATAGCTGTTCAATTGGTCAACTTATAACTGTTCAAATTCATAAAGTTATAAATAGAACAGATAAAAAGGAAATTAAAACCAGGCGATATAGATAAATATCTGGCACAGAAGTGGCTTAAGTGAATTCGTGTTTTGTATACAATTATTACAAAACATACATACACTTTATATCCGCAAGCCTGTCCAGCGAGCCAGGCTGCAGATGCCCCGAACCCAGTGACTTACGGGGCCTTGCGACGAAGATTGTCGAGCATGAGCTCAAGCACAGTCATCGCGGGCCACGCAGTCAGGAGCCTGCCGGAATGCGTACACATACCTCTAACAACATCGCACTCGAACTGCCCTCCTCGCGCCCCTCGACCTATCCTGCCCCGTCCCCTGGAGCATTGCCGGCCCTGAGCCCGCGCCTGCACAACAAAGACCTGGCGCCCACCAGAATCGAAGGCCGGCGTTGGGGTCGCTACAGCATCTTTGCCCTGTGGACCAACGATGTGCACAACATCGCCAACTACTCCTTCGCCATCGGGCTCTACGCCCTGGGCCTGGGCGGCTGGCAGATCCTGCTGTCGCTGGGGATCGGCGCGGCGCTGGTGTACTTCTTCATGAACCTCTCCGGCTACATGGGGCAAAAGACCGGTGTGCCCTTCCCGGTGATCAGCCGCATCAGTTTCGGTATCCACGGCGCGCAGATTCCGGCGCTGATCCGAGCGGTCATCGCCATTGCCTGGTTCGGCATCCAGACCTACCTGGCGTCGGTGGTCTTTCGCGTGTTGCTGATCGCCATCCACCCGGGGTTTGCCGAGTATGACCAACAGCTGATCCTCGGCCTGTCGGGCCTGGGTTGGGCCTGCTTCGTGGTGATCTGGCTGGTGCAGTTGGTGATTCTGGCCTACGGCATGGAAATGGTCCGGCGCTATGAAGGGTTTGCCGGGCCGGTGATTCTGCTGACCGTCGCCGCCCTGGCCCTCTGGATGTACACCCAGGCCGACGCGCGCATTGCCTGGTCGATCCGCGAGCCCCTGAGCGGCGGCGAGATGTGGCGCCAGATCTTTGCCGGTGGCGCGTTGTGGCTGGCAATCTACGGCACCCTGATTCTCAACTTCTGCGACTTCGCCCGCTCGTCGCCCTGCCGCAGGACCATCCTGGTGGGCAACTTCTGGGGCCTGCCGGTGAACATCCTGGTGTTTGCCGTCATTACCGTGGTGCTCTGCGGCGCGCAGTTCCAGATCAACGGACGGGTGATTGAAAGCCCCACCGAAATCATTGCCTCGATTCCCAACACCGGGTTCCTGGTCCTGGGTTGCCTAGCCTTCCTGATTGTCACCGTGGCGGTGAACATCATGGCCAACTTCGTCGCCCCGGCTTTCGTCCTCAGCAACCTGGCGCCCAAGTACCTGACCTTCCGCCGCGCCGGGCTGATCAGCGCCGCCATCGCGGTCCTGATCCTGCCGTGGAACCTCTACAACAGCCCGCTGGTGATCGTGTACTTCCTGTCCGGGCTCGGCGCCCTGCTGGGGCCGCTGTACGGCGTGATCATGGTCGACTACTGGCTGGTGCGCAAAGGCCGGATCAACGTGCCCGAGCTCTACAGCGAAGACCCGCAAGGCGCGTACTTCTATAGCCGCGGGGTCAACCTGAGGGCCGTGGCGGCCTTCGTTCCCGCCGCGCTGATCGCCATTGTCCTGGCGCTGGTGCCGGGGTTTGCCAGCGTCTCGCCCTTCTCCTGGCTGTTTGGCGCCGGGATCGCCGCCCTGCTGTACCTGCTGATCGCCCGGCGCGAGGCCTTTTACGCCGACATCAGCGGCGAATCCATCGCGGTCGACAACGTCAGCCACTGACCGCTAGCCGGCCGTCACAACGGCCCCCTTGAAGCAAACGTGCAAGGAATGTTCATGCGTATTCTCGTGATCAACGTCAACACCACCGACTCCATCACCCAGGCCATCGCCCGCCAGGCCCAAAGCGTGGCGGCCCCCGGCACCGAGATCGTCGGCCTGACTCCGTACTTCGGCGCCGAATCGGTCGAAGGCAATTTCGAAAGCTACCTGGCTGCCATCGCGGTGATGGACCGGGTACTGGCCTACGACCAGCCCTATGACGCGGTGATCCAGGCCGGCTATGGCGAACACGGCCGCGAAGGCCTGCAGGAACTGCTCAATGTGCCAGTGGTGGACATCACCGACGCCGCCGCCAGTACAGCGATGTTCCTGGGCCACGCCTACTCGGTGGTGACCACCCTGGACCGCACCGTGCCGCTGATCGAAGACCGGCTCAAGCTCTCCGGCCTCTACGACCGTTGCGCCTCGGTACGGGCCAGCGGCCTGGCGGTACTGGAGCTGGAACAGGACCCACAGCGCGCGGTGCAGGCCATCGTGCGCCAGGCGGAGCTGGCGGTCAGCGAAGACAAGGCCGAGGTCATCTGTCTGGGTTGCGGCGGCATGGCCGGTCTCGACGAGCAGATTCGCCAGCGCACCGGCGTGCCCGTGGTGGATGGGGTAACGGCGGCGGTGACCATTGCCGAGTCCCTGGTGCGGCTCGGGCTGTCCACCTCCAAGGTGCGCACCTACGCCACGCCGCGCCCCAAGACCATTGTCGGCTGGCCGCTGCGCTTCGGGCGCTGAGTGGCATGACGCTTGGGCCGCCCCCGGCTTCGGGGCCGGCCATCACACCGCGCTGAATGCCTGCGCCAACCCCTGCTCGGCGAACTGCTCAAGCACAAAGTCGACAAAGGCCCGGGTCTTGCCCGGCAGCAGCTTGTGCTCGGCGTAATAGATCGAGGTAAAGCCGTCATCCACGTACCAGTCCGGCAACACCCGCTGCAAGGCACCGGAACGCAGGTAGTTGACGGCAAACGGCATGCTGACCAGCGCCACCCCCAAACCCTGAGCGGCCGCAATGCACGCCGCCTGGGAGTCGCTCATGGTCATGCCGGCCTTGAGCTCCAGAGGCTGCATGGCCCCGGCACGCCCGGTCAGTTGCCAGGTGCGGATTCGTCCGGTCTGTGGCGAGCGAATCAGGATCCCCCGGCAATGGTGCAGGTCCTCGGGCTGGTCAATGGCTGCGCAGCCTTGCAGGTAACCCGCACTGGCCACCAGCACGCGATGGGCCGGTGACAATTTGCGCGCGACGACCCCCTGGGGCAACTCGAAGCCACCGCCGATGGCCGCATCGAAGCCCTGGCCGATCAGATCCACCTGCCGGTTGTCAAAATGCCAGTCCGGGTGGATTTCCGGGTAACGCTGCAGAAACTCCCCCAGCATCGGCACGATGTACAGACAGCCAAAGACCGTGCCCACACTGACCTTGAGCGTGCCGGCCGGACGCCCCTGGGCATTGGCCAAGGTACTCACGGCATTCTGGATGGTCTGCAGGCTGTCGCTGACTTCAGCAAGAAACAGGCGCCCGGCTTCGGTCAGCGTCAGGCGCCGGGTGCTGCGCTGGAACAATCTGACCCCAAGCCGGGCTTCCAGCTTGGCTACACTCTTGCCGACCGCGGCGGGGGTCAGGCCCAGCCGCCGTGCAGCTTCGGCAAAACTCCCGACTTCGGCACTGCGGACAAAACATTCGATGCTGCTGAAGGCTTCCATTAGCGGCGACTCTAAACTTTTGGTTTACACAGAGTATAGGGATTACCCGCTACACAGCTGCTAATCAGCGGTCGATACTCGGCTCCATTCACAAGGCAACCCGCCTTGAACTTCAGGAGAACGACATGAACACCTCATCCCTCAACGGCAAAGTGGCCCTGATCCAGGGCGGTTCCCGCGGCATCGGCGCCGCCATCGTCAAACGCCTGGCCGCCGAAGGCGCAGTGGTTGCCTTCACCTACGTCAGCTCGACCGCCAAGGCTGAAGAGCTGAAGAACGCGATCATTGCCAGTGGCGGCAAGGCCCTGGCGATCAAGGCCGACAGCGCCGATGCAGCCGCCATTCGCCAGGCTGTCAACCACACCGTCGAGACCTTTGGCCGCCTGGACATCCTGGTCAACAACGCCGGCGTGCTGGCCGTAGCACCTCTGGAGGATTTCAAACTCGAAGATTTCGACCAGACCCTGGCCATCAACGTGCGCAGCGTGTTTATCGCCACCCAGGAAGCCGCCCGCCACATGGGCCAGGGCGGACGCATCATCAACATCGGCAGCACCAATGCCGATCGCATGCCCTTCGCCGGCGGCGGCCCGTATGCCATGAGCAAGGCTGCGCTGGTGGGCCTGACCAAAGGCCTGGCCCGCGACTTGGGTCCGCAAGGCATCACCATCAATAACGTGCAACCCGGCCCGGTAGACACCGACATGAACCCGGCCGACAGCGATTTCGCCGAATCCCTGATGGGCTACATGGCGGTCGGCCGCTACGGCAAGGTTGAAGAGATCGCCAGTTTCGTCGCCTACCTGGCCGGCCCTGAAGCGGCCTACATCACCGGGGCCAGCCTGACCATCGACGGTGGTTTCGGCGCCTGATCCGCCAGCCACACAAAAACGCCGGGCAACCCTGTCATCAGGTTGCCAGGCGTTTTGCTGTCACGCGGTCACGCGGCGTTGATCGGTGTCACGCCCATTGCAGCGAAGGCAAGCCGCAGGCGCCGGGCTGGAACGCTTTCAGCGAACGGATAATGGCATCGGCATGGGCATAGCGCTCATCAGCCATGGCCGGGTCCGGTACCGCAATCGCGGTCATGCCGGCGGCCTTGGCGGCGGTCACGCCAAACGGCGAATCCTCGAACACCAGGCAATCTTGCGGCGCCACCCCCAGTCGCCGAGCGGCGGTGAGGAAGATATCCGGCGCCGGCTTGGCCGCGCCAACCTCGGGGTCATCGGCAGTGACCACGGTGTCGAACAGGGCGAACCAGTCCGTATGCAGCGTGGTTTTCTGGCCGAAGGACTGGCGTGACGAACTGGTGCCCACGGCAATCGGGACCTTATGCGCCTTCAGATGCTGCACCAACTCCCGGGCGCCCGGCATGGCCAGGGCACGGGGGAAACGCTCGCGCATCAGCGGTTCGCGGATGACCAGGAACTCCTCGGCGCTGATCGGCAGCTCCAGCGCTTCGACCACATAGCGCGCCAGGTCACCGGCGCCACGGCCAATGATGTTCTGTTTGATGCTCCAGTCGAACGTGCGACCGTAGCGATCGGCAATCAGCTGGGTGACCTCGGTATAGATGCCCTCGGTGTCCAGCAGCAACCCATCCATATCGAAAATAACGGCCTTGATCGGGCCCAATTCATTCAACCGTGCATTCATCGCGTCTGCTCCGTTAACAAAAAACATCCGGGGAGCGGCTCAGGTACGCCCAGTTTTTTGCTCGATTAATGGGTTCAGCAGCATAGCGGCGTGCACGGGCCAGGGGCAACGGGCAGTGATTCTCGGGCGCGGTGAAAAGCGCCACGGAGGGCGGCGCGACGGGCGACTCAACGCCAAGGGCGGGGGCGAATCTCAGTAACTGTCGTCGGGATCCGGCTCGTCGTCTTCATCCAGCGCTTCGTCGGCGTCGTTGAGTGGCACCTGCGCATCATCCATCAGCGAACCCGGATCTTCGTTGCCCGGATCGTTGATAAAGGGCAGTCCGCTTGGGCCTTTCTCTTCATTGCCTGCAGTTTCGGGGGTCATGGCAGTCTCGATTTTCGCGGGGGAGGTAAAATTTCGAATCGAAAAACCGCAAAACGTTCAACCCTAAAAAAGCCCGGCAAATTGCCGGGCTTTTCAACGACCGCTGATGCTCAACGATGTTTGTGCTTGTGACCCTTGTTACCCATGCTGCTGCCCAGCGCGCCACCGGCTGCGCCACCCAGGCCGGCACCGATATTTGAACCGGTGCTGCCGCCCAGCTTGCTGCCGATGACCGAACCGCCCGCCGATCCGATACCGCCGCCTACCGCAGCCTGGACCCGGCTACCCTTGCGCGCGCCCACGGCACTGCCGGCCGCACCCGCTACACCGGCGCCGATCGCCGCGCCAGTGCTGCCACCCATCTGCTGGCCGACCACATTACCCAAGACGCCACCCAGGCCGCCGCCAATCGCCGCAGTGCCGTCGCCAGCCATCGCACCTTGAGCGACCAGAAGCCCTACAACCAGAGCAGGCAGTGTTAAACGCATGACATAAACCTCAAAAAAAGAAGATCGAAGACCCACGTGCAGATCGGAATGGGGCGCACGACAGAGCGCCCCACACCTGATATCGCGTGAGTTGGACAGCTTATACACAAAGAGTTTTAAGACAGGCAAAAAAAAGCCCGCTGGGGTAACGGGCCAATGGATTGCTTTCTAACGGATGAGCTGAGCCTACTGCCCCGGATGTGAAGATTATGTGAAAAAAACGCCGCCGCCCTATCCCACACGATTCAACCCGCCGCAGCCCCTCCCCAACCCGCCCAATAAAAAGCCCCGCTGGCTGGCGGGGCTCAATCAACACTCGAGTCATTTGCGCAACGGCAGCGCCTTGGGGAAAAACTTCGCTCCACCGACCTTCAACGGAGCACGCGACGGGCTCCTGCCCGCCACAACCTTGGCCAGGGATTCACCCGCGTCCACATCAAACGCTGCCTGACCGCAGCGCACCAGATTGTTGATGGGGAACTCATCCCCGTTGTCCTCGATATAAGGAACACTCATAAGCCCAGCTCCTATCAACAACCAGCCAGCACCGGCAAGCACCTGATTGCCTTGGAAATACTGACCATCACGGCGCTTCAGACTAGTTGGTCATTTACAGACCTGCCCGTTCAGAGGCACAAGGCACCGACGAACGGCCGCGGGCTTTTGTCGCAGGCCACTCAACCAGCAATCGCTGACAGGACCCGCTGCAACAACAACTCGGTCGGCAGCGCACCGTCGACCCGCAGCCAGGGCAGCGGCAACTGATCGAGCCAGCGCTCATGCCGCGGTCGATTGCGCCCGGCCCGGCTGCCCGACTCATAGCTTTCGGCCCAGGCGAGGAACGCCAGGTGATTCTCATGCATGTCCCCGCCCGGAAGAATGCGCTCACCGTGACACTGCAATTCCCGCGCCTTGATCCGCTCAATACGCAGCGCCGTCGGCGTGTCGACAAACACCACCCAGTCAACGCCTTGAATCACCTCGTCGCCCCAGCCATCCAGGGAACCGGAAAGCACCCAGTCACCCTCAGCCAGAACCCCACGAAGCAGACTCACACGCTCCAACACAGGGCGCGCCTGCACAAAGGGTGGCTCAGTCGGGTACCAGTAGTAATCATCGACATCCACATGCGCCACCCCAAGCCTCGCCGCCAACGCGGCACCCAGGGTGCTGACGCCGGCACCGGATGCGCCGCTGATGTAAATCCGCCTCCCCATCTTCAGGACTCCCTTGCCCATTCCGACATTCGCCCAGCCACCGAGGTCATCAATGCCGCAGGCGGGTGAATTTTCAAATGCCAGAAACCACAAAACCCCTGGCTTCTCAAGGAAACCAGGGGTTTTGTGTACATCGAATATGGCGGTTGAGGAGGGATTCGAACCCTCGATACAGTTTCCTGTATACACACTTTCCAGGCGTGCTCCTTAAGCCTCTCGGACACCCAACCGTGTCTCGTCAAACTGATTCAGTCTGTCGAGGCGCGCTAATGTAGTCGAAAGCTTTTCCGATGGCAAAGGTTTTTTTGAGAATTTTCATGCGCTTAAGGCATTTCTGCAGATTGCCGGGCTCAGGACTGGGATTGGGCCATGGCAAACCGGCCAATCTCTGGCCTGGCGCCCTTCTATATAGAAGGGGTGATGCACGGTCTGTGTGGCCGGCTAGGCTTGTCGAGCGCCGAAAGGCTGACTCATCAGTCAGTCACAGCGCTTTACCTGACCTACGGTGGTGGGTAACGTCTGCCCCACTTCAATACAAGGAATTGCGTCATGAGTGAATTGATTTCTTACCATCTCGAAGACGGTATCGCGACCCTGACCTTGAGCAATGGCAAGGTCAATGCCATTTCCCCGGACGTGATTGTCGCCTTCAATGCCGCGCTGGACCGTGCGGTCGCCGACCGTGCCGTAGTGATCATCACCGGTCAGCCGGGCATTCTGTCAGGCGGCTATGACCTGAAGGTCATGACTGCCGGCCCCAAGGAGGCCGTGAGCCTGGTGACTTCGGGTTCGACCCTGGCGCGTCGCCTGCTGTCGCACCCGTTTCCGGTGATCGTTGCCTGCCCTGGGCACGCAGTGGCCAAGGGCGCATTCATCCTGTTGTCGGCCGACTACCGGATTGGCGTCGACGGCCCGTTCAGCATCGGCCTCAACGAGGTGCAGATCGGCATGACCATGCACCACGCCGGGATCGAACTGGCCCGTGATCGCCTGCGCCGGTCGGCGTTCCATCGCTCAGTGATCAACGGCGAGATGTTCAACCCGCAAAGCGCGGTGGACGCAGGCTTCCTCGACAAGGTGGTAAGCCCCGATGAGCTGACCAGCGCCGCGCTGGAAGTTGCACGTCAGTTGAAGAAGATCAACATGACCGCTCACAAGAACACCAAGCTGAAGGTGCGCAAGGCACTGCTGGACACCCTGGACAACGCCATCATTCAGGATCAGGAGCACTTGGGCTAACACCCCGGAATTTGCTCGGCAAAAGCCCGACCTCAGCGTCGGGCTTTTTCTTGCCCGAGCCCGGTCACTTACGGCAACCGCTCTAAACCGCAGCTGAGCCCTTCTGCTGGAAACATGCGCTTAAACATCGGCCATCTCCAGTGAATGGCAGCAATTGCCGAAACCAGTGCACATCCGTACACTGCGCCACCTTTTGTCCCAGGTGGGCCCGTAGATGCTGTATTTGTTTCGTATGTTGTTGATGGGGCTGCACTTTATGGCTGCGGGGGTGCTTGGCGTGCTGATTGGCCTATGCCGCCCGTTCAACCCGGACAACAGCCGCCTCTGCGCGCGCCTCTATGCGTGGCCGGCGATGTGCATCCTGCGCCTGCGGGTCAAGGCTGACGTTGGCTCGCTGATGGACAAGCCACAGAGCTGCGTGATCATTGCCAACCACCAATCCAACTACGACCTGTTTGTGTTTGGCAACGTGGTGCCGCGCCGCACCGTGTGCATCGGCAAGAAGAGCCTGAAGTGGGTGCCTTTGTTCGGCCAACTGTTCTGGCTGGCGGGCAATGTGCTGATTGACCGTGGCAACGCACAAAAGGCCCGGCGCTCGATGCTGACCACCACCCACACCTTGCAGCACGAGGACACCTCGATCTGGGTGTTCCCCGAGGGCACGCGCAACTTCGGTGAAGACCTGCTGCCATTCAAGAAAGGCGCGTTCCAGATGGCGATAGCGGCCGGCGTGCCCATCGTGCCCGTGTGTGTCAGCAGCTATATCAAACAGATGAATCTGAGTCGCTGGCGCAGCGGCAAGATCCTGATCCGCTCGCTGCCGGCCATTCCCACTGCCGGTTTGAGCATGGATGACATGCCGCTGTTGATTGCCCAGTGCCGTGAACAGATGCGCGAATGCATCGCCTCGATGGATCGCCAGCTGCAACCGGGCTGATGCTGGCGCCCCCTCTTTTGCCCCGAATGGCCCGCCTTGTGCGGGCTTTTTATTAACGGCGAACTCCGCCGATTCTGCTGACTCTGATCAGGTATTGCAGGCTAAGCTGGTGCAGGTCTGTCTCGATCATGTTGATAAGAAGAAGCGAACAAGAACTATGGGTAGAGTTGTTGCTGCTGCCGTTTACAGCGCCGGTAAGAAAGTCACTGATATCACCCTCGACGAAGGGGCCGCCTGGGCGGCCAAACCCGGTCACTTTGTCTGGATCGGCCTGGAAGAACCCAATGCTCACGAACTGGCCAACCTGCAACGCCAGTTCAACCTGCATGAACTGGCCATTGAGGACGCCCTGGAAAAACACAGCCGGCCGAAGCTGGAAACCTTCGGCGACGCGCTGTTTATCGTCACTTATTCCCCGGTGCGCGAGGCCGGCAAGCTGGAGTTCATCGAAACCCACATCTTTGCCGGCAACGGCTACATCATCACCGCCCGCAACGGCCACTCCAAATCCTACGGCTACGTGCGCCAGCGCTGCGAAGCGCGGCCACTGCTGCTGGAGCATGGCGAAGACTTCGTGCTCTACGCCCTGCTGGATTTCGTCACCGAGAACTACCAGCCGGTCAGTGAGGCGATCCACGCCGAGATCGACGAACTGGAACGCAATGTCCTGTGCGACTCATTGAACGAGCGCGACATCCAGAACCTTCACGGCCTGCGTCGTGACGTCCTGCGTCTGCGGCGACACGTGGCGCCGATGGTGGAGATCAGTGAGGAGCTGCAAAAGCTCAGCTTCCCGTTTATCGACAAGAACATGCGGCCGTACTTTCGTGACGTGCAAATTCACGTCACGCGGCAAATGGAAGACTTGTCGACCCTGCGCGACATCGCCAGTCAGACCATCGAAATCGGTGTGCTGCTGGAGGCCTCGCGGCAAAGCGTGGTGCAACGCAAGTTCGCGGCCTGGGCGGCGATCCTGGCGTTTCCGACAGCGGTGGCGGGGATCTACGGCATGAACTTCCAGAACATGCCGGAGCTGAGCTGGCATTACGGCTACTTCGGCGTACTGGGGTTCATCAGTGTCGGCTGCGTCAGCCTGTGGGCCAGCTTCAAGCGTTCAGGATGGTTGTAGGCCCGGCCCCTGTTGCAGGAACCGGGCTGCGCCGCTTCAGGCCGACTTGACCTCAGGGGTGTGGGCCACAAAGCGCATCATCCATTCCGCGACCGTGGCGCCATGGTGGGCGTGATCGAGGCTGGCCACGCCTTTCTGGTAGATCTGCTCGCCCAGGTGTTGCTGGCGAATCTCCAGCAGCGCTCGGGAATAGTCGTGGATGAACTCCGGGTGCCCCTGGAAGCACAGCACCTGGTCATTGATGTGATAGGCGGCGAACGGACAGAAGTCGCTGGAGGCGATCACCGTGGCGTTTTCCGGCAAGGCGGTGACCTGGTCCTGGTGGCTGATCAGCAGAGTCAGCTCTTCCACCAGCGGGCTCATCCAGGGGGCCTTGGCGGCCAGTTTGTAGTTGTGGGTGCCCACGCCCCAGCCCTGACTCGCCCTTTCGCTCTTGCCGCCCAGCAGCAGCGCCAGCAATTGATGGCCGAAGCAGATGCCCAGCAGCTTGTCGCCGCGCTCGTAGCGCGCCAACAGGTAAGTCTTGAGGGTTTGAATCCAGGGATCGGTGCCGAAGGAATCGGCCTTGCTACCGGTGACCAGGTACGCATCGAAGCTCAGATCATCACTCGGGTAATCGCCCTGCATCACGTTATAGACGGTGAATTCGGCGGCGATCGGTTGCTGTGAAAACAGGCGCTGAAACATCTGCCCGTAACCCTGATATTGATCGACCAGTTCGGGACGCAGGATGTCGGTTTCCAGAATGCAGATGCGTAGCGACATAAAAAATACCTGACACGATGATGGGAATAATGAACAGCCCAGAGCCTGCCTTGAAACACTGGGTCAAGGCAAGCCCCGGAAAGGTTCACTGCACGCCGTTCAGCATCAGAAGCATTGGCCCTGGGCGGCCTTTTCCAGAAGCAGGGCCGGTGGTGCGAAACGCTGGCCGTATTGCTCCGCCAGGTAGTGGCTGCGGGCGATGAAATCCCGTAAGCCGTACTGGTTGATGAACTGCAGGGCACCGCCGGTCCAGGCGGCGAAACCGATGCCGAAAATCGAACCGACGTTGGCATCCGCCGTCGAGTGCAGCACGCCCTCTTCCAGGCAACGCACGGTCTCGATGGCCTGGATGAACAGCAACCGGTCGCGCACGTCCTGCGCTGAAATCTGCCCCTCGGCTTTTTCCAGGCGCACCTTGAGCTCCGGCCACAGGTGCTTCGGCGCCCCCGCCGGGTAATCGTAGAAACCGCCGCCCGCCGCCTTGCCAGGGCGCTTGTATTCGTTGAGCAGCAGATCGATCACGGCAAAGGCCGGGTGCTCGATGGGCGGCTTGCCTTCGGCCTGCAGGTCCTTGGCGGTCTGCTGGCGAATATGGCTCATCAGGCTCAGCGATACTTCGTCGGAGATCGCCAACGGGCCAATGGGCATGCCGGCCTTGCGCGCCTCGGTTTCGATCATCGCTGCGGCGACACCTTCGCCCAGCATGGCGATGCCTTCATTGGTGAAGGTACCGAATACCCGCGAAGTAAAAAATCCGCGACTGTCGTTGACCACTATCGGGGTTTTCTTGATTTGCAGTACGAAATCAAAACCTCGGGCCAAAGTTTCGTCGCTGGTGCGAGCCCCCTTGATGATTTCCACCAAGGGCATTTTGTCCACCGGGCTGAAGAAGTGCAGGCCGATGAACTTGTCCGGATTCGGCACCGCGCTGGCCAGGCCGCTGATGGGCAAGGTGGATGTGTTGGAGGCGATCACCGCCTCCGCGCCGACCACCCGCTGCGCCGCCGAGGACACCTTGGCCTTGAGCTCGCGGTCCTCGAAGACCGCTTCGATGATCAGGTCGCAGCCCGCCAGATCGGCGTCCTGCCCAGTGGGGCTGATTCGCGCCAGTACCGCATCACGCTGCAACCCACTGAGTTGCCCGCGAGCGACCTTTTTCTCGAGCAGGGTCGCCGAGTGCGCCTTGCCCTTCTCGGCCGCCGCCAGGTCGATGTCCTTGAGCACCACCTGGATACCCGCCAGGGCGCTGACGTAGGCGATTCCCGCGCCCATCATCCCGGCGCCCAGCACCCCGACCTTGTGCGTCACCTGGGGCGCAATGCCTTGCGGGCGCGAACCGCCGGCGTTGATCTGATTAAGCCCGAACCAGAAGGTGCCAATCATGTTCTTCGCCACCTGGCCGGTGGTCAGTTCAGTAAAATAGCGGGTCTCGATCAAGTGCGCGGTGTCGAAATCGACCTGGGCGCCCTCCACCGCTGCGCACAGGATCTTCTCCGGCGCCGGCATGCAGCCATGGGTCTTGCTGCGCAAAATCGAGGGGGCAATGGCCAGCATCTGCGCGACCTTGGGGTTCGATGGCGTGCCTCCGGGGATCTGGTAACCCGCCACATCCCAGCGCTGTTTGACCGAGGGGTTGGCCAGGATCCAGGCCCGGGCCTTGGCCAACATCTGCTCACGGTCGCTCGCCAGCTCGTCGACCAGCCCGGCCTGCAACGCTTGTTGCGGCCGTACTTTCTTGCCCTCAAGCAGGTAGGGCAAGGCCTTTTCCAGGCCCAGCATGCGGACCATGCGCACCACGCCGCCACCGCCCGGCAACAGGCCGAGGGTCACTTCCGGCAGGCCAATCTGCAGCGTCTGATCATCCAGTGCAATGCGATGGTGGCAGGCCAGGCAAATCTCCCAGCCGCCGCCCAGGGCCGCGCCGTTGATCGCAGCAACCACAGGCTTGCCCAGGGTTTCCAGGGCGCGCAGCTGCGCCTTGAGGCTCAGCACCATGTCGTAGAAAGCCTTGGCCTCGGGCTTGCCCACCTTGATCAGTTCGTTGAGATCACCGCCGGCAAAGAAGGTCTTTTTCGCCGAGGTAATGATCACCCCGGCCAGGCTGGCGTCCTCGGCCTGCAGGCGCGCGACGCTGGCGGCCATGGCTTCGCGGTACTGCGCGTTCATGGTGTTGGCGCTCTGGCCCGGCATATCGATGGTCAGCACCACAATCTGGTCCTGGCCTTTTTCGTAACGGATGGCATCGGTCATGACGAGGTTTCCTTGAAGTCGGGGCTCAGAGGCGTTCGATGATGGTGGCGATACCCATGCCGCCGCCGACGCACAGCGTCGCCAGGCCGTAACGCTGGTGCCGGGCCTCCAGCTCATCGAGCAGGGTGCCGAGGATCGCGCAACCGGTGGCGCCCAGTGGGTGGCCCATGGCGATCGAACCGCCGTTGACGTTGACCTTGGCCGGGTCGATGGCCATGTCCTTGATGAATTTCAACACCACCGAGGCAAACGCTTCGTTGACTTCGAACAGGTCGATGTCCTCGATGCGCAAACCCGCCTTGGCCAAGGCTTTGCGAGTGGCCGGGGCCGGCCCGGTGAGCATGATGGTCGGATCGGTGCTGGTGACCGCAGTGGCAACGATCCGCGCCCGAGGCGTCAGCCCCAGGTCCCGGCCCTTGGCTTCGGAGCCGATCAGCATCAACGCCGCGCCATCGACGATCCCCGAACTGTTGCCCGGCGTGTGCACATGGTTAATGCGCTCGACATGGCTGTAGACGCGCAAGGCAGTGGCGTCAAAACCCATTTGCCCCATCATCTCGAAGCTCGGCTTGAGCTTGCCCAGGCCTTCGAGGGTCGAGTCGCCACGGATGAACTCATCCTGCTCCAGCAGAAGGATGCCGTTCTGGTCCCGGACCGGCACCAGGGACTTGTCGAAGGCCCCATCCGCCCTCGCCCGCGCGGCCTTTTGCTGGGACTGCAGGGCGAAGGTATCGACGTCTTGCCGGCTGAAGCCTTCCAGGGTCGCGATCAGGTCGGCGCCGATACCCTGCGGGGTGAAATGACTGTGCAGGTTGGTCTGCGGATCCAGGACCCAGGCCCCGCCGTCGCTGCCCATGGGTACCCGGGACATGGACTCGACCCCGCCGACCACCACCAGGTCCTCGAAACCGGAACGCACCTTCATCGCTCCCAGGTTGACCGCCTCCAGGCCCGACGCGCAAAACCGGTTGATCTGCACCCCAGCCACGCTGATGTCCCAATCCGCCACCAGGGCTGCGGTCTTGGCAATGTCGGCGCCCTGGTCGCCCACCGGCGTGACACAGCCGAGGACGATGTCATCCACCTGGCTGGTATCGAGCTCGGTGCGCCGTTGCAGCGCATTGAGCAACCCGGCCAGCAGGTTCACCGGCTTGACGCTGTACAAGGCGCCATCGGCCTTGCCTTTGCCACGGGGCGTGCGTAACGCGTCGAATATCAAAGCTTCAGTCATGACGTCCTCGAACCGCTGTACGGGAGAGAAAAAGGCAGAGCGCTCACCTTAGGCCGGGCGGCGCCGGATTCAATGACCGATGCGCTCAGCGGCCTTGACCCACGCGCTCAGACGAACGGTAGCGAGCTAATAGATGTCGCCAACAACGACGGGGAACTGTCTAGCCAACGGGCGCCGACGCAGCTGGCAATAAGCCTCATAACCGTTGACAAGCTTTACATGACAACTTGATATGAATTGGATCTAAGCCAAGTGTTACAAGGCCCCTAAGGTAGAAACAGCAGGCAGTAAATCGTTGCAGCCGGGGATTTCCCGGGCACGTGTAAGAAAAGGGACACATGGTCGGGTCATCGTGAAGTCGACAGACGCATGCATCAGATGTTCAGGAATAACAACAAAAGGCACACAGCCATGTTCAAGCATTCGAAAGTACGTCAAGCCGGGCTCATTCTTTTCGCTACCACCTTGCTCTTGATCTTGCCCAACCTCACCAAAGTGATCGGCTAGTCAGCGTGGCTGTTCCACCGCCACGCAGCACATTGCGCGCCGATGCGCTTTCGGCGTGCGAAGTTGTGTGCCAACCTTCCTGACGCAGCGCCGCTGAGCCAGCCTATGGCCGCGCCGCTGCCCATCATCAGGCAGGCTTCTTGCGGAGCGCCCGGGCACTCATTTTCAGCAATAGAACGGCGATCAATTGAAACTTCTTATCCTCTGGAGCGCCCTGCTCCTGTGTACGCCATTGCAGGCAGCGCAACTGGTCCTGGAGCTGGGCGCAGGCAGCCGCACCTGGCAGACCGAGGAGTTGCTGGCACACCCTGAAGTGCAGACCATCACCATCAGCGACGACGTCTCCTACAAACGCGACATGATTTATCGCGCCGTGCCACTTGAGGCGCTGCTGGAAGGGGTCAAGGCCGACGATCACTTGCAGGCAGTGGCCCTGGACGGGTTTGCCGCCGAACTCTCCGCCGCGCCCCTGCTCAATCGCAACGGCGCCCGGGCCTGGCTGGCCATCGAGGACCCGTCAAGGCCCTGGCCGAAACTGGCTCAGGGCAAACCCAGTGCTGGGCCGTTCTACCTGGTCTGGACCAACCCCCAGGCCGGGCACATCAGCCCGGAGCAATGGCCGTTCGAGCTGGCCAGCATCAAGCGCCTGGCGCCGGTTGCCGAGCGTTTCCCAGCCTTGCGGCCAGATCCGGCCCTGGCGAGCGACGACCCGGTGAACCAGGGGTTTGCGTTATTCCAGAAGAACTGCCTGGCCTGCCATCGCCTGAATGCTGCGGGCGACTCGCAGTTCGGCCCTGACCTGAACATCCCCTACAGCCCGACCGAGTACTTCGGTGAAGCCTTTCTCAAGCGCTATATCCGCGATCCGCAAAGCTTGCGCCGCTGGCCCCAGGCGAAGATGCCGGGGTTCTCCAGCAGCGTCCTGCCGGACACGGAGCTGGAGTTGCTGCTCGGCTATCTGAAACATATGGCGGGGCGTAAACAGCAGCCTTGAAGACTGCTGCCAGATAAACGCCTGACAGGCCGCCCCTGGGCCCGCGGCGTACAACCTACTGCTGCTGTACCAGGATCACCGGCGGGGTCGGTGCAACCAGCACTTTGGCGTGCATCTGTTCGCCACCACCGCCGCGCCGCATGCCACGCACCGGGCAGGCATCCAG
The DNA here is from genome assembly GCF_002018875.1 of Pseudomonas sp. MF4836. Classification (GTDB taxonomy): domain Bacteria; phylum Pseudomonadota; class Gammaproteobacteria; order Pseudomonadales; family Pseudomonadaceae; genus Aquipseudomonas. Next base: position 261,281 of record NZ_MVOL01000006.1, on the reverse strand, counting down.
GTAGTCCAGGCCCACTGCCAGTTTCAGGTGGCGCTCGGGGCGCGCCAGCTCGTTGGTCACGTCAAAGCTGTACCAGGCGTCATCCAGCCAGGCTTCGGCCCAGGCATGGCTGGCCAGGTGCTCGCTGTTCTCACTGTACAGGTAACCCGATACGTACCGCGCCGGCACCCCGAGACTGCGAGCGCAGGCAAGAAAGGCGTGGGTGTGGTCCTGGCAGACGCCGGAGCGCCCGGCAAAGGCCTGAGCCGCACTGGTGTCCACTGCAGTAGAACCCGGCGCATAGGTCATGTACTGGTTCAGCGCGTGCATCAGGTCGATCAGCCCGCTGCGATCACGACGCTTGCGGCATTGTTTGTCGGCAAAGGCACGCAGGGCTTGGTCGGCCTCGGTGAGCCGGGTAAAGCGCAGGAACGGTAGCGGCGACTGGCTCTCATGCTCGGCCTCGCGCAACTCGTCGATATCCACCTGCCCGCGCGCGCCGATGATGATCGCCTCGTGAGGCTCGTCCAGGGTCAGCACGTGCAGAATGTTGCCGAAGGGATCCAGCTGCGCGCGCACCGGACGCGGCAGATCAAGCTGCCAACTGAGCACGTGCTGGCGCTCGCTGTCGTGGGGCGTCAGGCGCAGGTACTGGATGCTGGCTCGCACCTGGTTTTCATAGTGATAGGCGGTTTCGTGACTGATGGAGAGTCTCATACAGCCTCCAGGTAGGAACTGTGAATGGCGTTGCCCAGCTGGCGCACCAGCGGGATGAACTCGGTCAGCCAGGCGTGCAGGCCTTCTTCGAGGATTTCGTTGATGCCGGTGTAGCGCAGGCGCGCATCCATTTCGGCCGCCAGGCGCTGCGCCGGCCGGCCGTTGGTTCCCGGCAGGCTGGCGAGGATCTGGTCGATCTCTTCGGTGCAGGCGCGCAGGGAGCGCGGCACGTCGGCGCGCAACAGCAGCAGCTCGGCCACATGCCTGGCGCCCGGTGCGTCGCGGTAGATCTCGGTGTAGGCCTCGAACGACGACAAGGCGCGCAGCAAGGCGCTCCACTGGTAATAGGCATGGGCCGTGCCGTCGCTGACGGCGTCGGCCTGATCGCCGGCCATCTCGTAGCGCGCGTCAAGCAGGCGCAAGGTGTTGTCGGCGCGCTCGATAAAGGTGCCCAGGCGAATGAAGCGAAAGGCGTCGTTGCGCATGATGGTGCCGTAGGTAGCGCCTCGAAACAGGTGTGAGCGCTCCTTGATCCACTCGCAGAACCGGCTCATGCCGTAACGGCTCAGGCCCTGTTCGGCAATGCCGCGAATCTCCAGCCAGGTGGCGTTGATGTTTTCCCACATATCGGCGGTGATCCGCCCACGCACCGCGTGGGCACTGGCACGTGCCGAGCCCAGGCAGCTGTAGATACTGGCCGGGTTGGCGGCGTCCAGGGCGAAGAAATGCAACAGGCGCTCGGCGTGCAGTTCGCCGTGGCGCTCCAGGTAGTCATCCAGGGTGCCGGTAATCAGCAGCGGCATGGCCAGTTCGTGCAAGCCATCGCCGCGACCGTCCTGGGGCATCAATGACAGTGAATAACTGACGTCGAGCATCCGCGCGAGGTTTTCCGCCCGCTCCAGATAACGCGACATCCAATACAGGTCCGAGGCGGTTCTACTCAACATGGCAAGCTTCCTTAATCCTCGACCACCCAGGTGTCCTTGGTTCCACCACCCTGGGAGGAGTTCACCACCAGGGAGCCTTCACGCAGCGCCACACGGGTAAGACCACCGGGCACGACACGGGTTTCACGGCCAGACAGGACAAACGGACGCAGGTCGATGTGCCGCGGAGCGATGCCGTTTTCGACAAAGGTCGGGCACGTGGACAGCGACAAGGTGGGTTGCGCGATATAGGCGTGGGGCTTGGCCTTGATCCGCGCGCGGAAGGTCTCGATTTCCGCTGCGGTAGCCGCCGGTCCCACCAGCATGCCGTAGCCCCCGGAACCCTGGGTTTCCTTGACCACCAGTTCCGGCAGATGAGCCAGCACATGGGACAATTCGTCGGGCTTGCGGCACTGCCAGGTCGGCACGTTCTTCAGGATCGGCTCTTCATCCAGATAGAACCGGATCATGTCGGTGACAAAGGGATAAACCGACTTATCGTCGGCTACGCCGGTGCCGATGGCGTTGGCCAGCACGACATTGCCCGAACGATAGGCAGACAGCAGGCCCGGCACGCCGAGCATGGAGTCCGGGTTGAAGGCCAGCGGGTCGAGGAAGGCGTCATCCAGGCGGCGGTAGATCACATCCACCGCTTTGGGGCCATCGGTGGTGCGCATGAAGACCCGATCGTCACGCACGAACAGGTCTGCGCCTTCCACCAGTTCCACGCCCATTTCCCGCGCCAGGAACGCATGTTCGAAGAACGCGCTGTTGAAACGCCCCGGTGTCAACACCACGACACTCGGGTCATCCAGCGCGCTGGAGCTTTTCAGGGTATCGAGCAACAGGTTCGGGTAATGGTCGATTGGCGCGATGCGCTGGGCGGCGAACAGCTCGGGGAACAGACGCATCATCATCTTGCGGTCTTCGAGCATGTAGCTCACGCCGCTGGGGGTCCGCAAGTTGTCTTCGAGTACGTAATAGGTGCCGTCGCCGTCGCGCACCAGATCGACTCCGGAAATATGCGAGTAGATATCGCGGTGCAGATCCAACCCCTGCATCGCCAACTGGTATTGCTCGTTGGCCAGCACCTGTTCGGCAGGAATGATCCCGGCTTTGATGATCCGCTGGTCGTGGTAAAGATCGGCCAGGAACATGTTCAGTGCCTTGACCCGCTGGATGCAGCCGCGCTCGACGATCCGCCACTCACTGGCCGGAATGCTGCGGGGAATGGTGTCGAACGGAATCAGGCGCTCGGTGCCCTGCTCGTCGCCATACAGGGTGAAGGTGATGCCGGCGCGGTGAAACAGCAGGTCGGCCTCGCGTCGCCGCTGCGCCAGAAGCTCGTCAGGGGTTTCGGCAAGCCAACGGGCAAACTCCCGGTAATGCGGGCGAACCTGGCCGCCAGCATCGTACATTTCATCAAAATAGGTGCGGATCATGCCGTACTCCTTGTCACCCGGACATCTAGGCATCGCAAGGCCCGTGCCACTGGCATAAACGCTTTGATTTCAATTAGTTGGATCAACTTCTCGTTCACGCCGCACCATTGCCGTGCAGCAAACGCCCCAACTTGATTGCCCCCGCTCCAATGCGAGGCAATGGCTGTGGCTATCACCAGCATAGTCAGAGTTGATTTCACTGCCCGGGCGAGGCGCTGGATAATCCGCCCATCGCGCAAAACTTCGTAACCCGGCGTGACGAAGTCGATGCCTTAAGCTTCAGGGCGTCGCCGCTGATGGGTGCTTACCACCCCGACGGCATTCCCTAATACCGCTCTTCCCTTTTGGCCACCCCTTGCAGGTGGCCTTTTTTTGCCTTGCGGAAACCAAATCGGCCAACCCGAGGGTCAGCCGATGCTGTCTTGACGCTATTCATATGCGCTATACGAGTAACCCTCGAACCTCCTGCTTCACGCCCCAACCTTCGATGATGCCGCCCAGAGGCTCGACCACCGCCTCAAAGTCCTGCTCGAAGTCGCCGATGCCGCCGTAGGTGGCGTACATCACCTTGCTTAGCTCCAGATACCACGCGCCATCGTCGCGCACGCTGATCTGGGCATTCAAGGATTCACCGCGGAAATGTCCTGCCGCCCTGCGCGCCCGCTCCTCATCCGGGAAAATGGCGTAGAACTCGATGGGATGGAATCGTGAAAAGTCGAAGCCGCCCTCTTTCATGCGGCGCAACACGCTGGTGCTGATGTCTTCTTGATAGGCTGTGCTCATGAAACGTCCTCCTGGAACCAATGGATAGACTTTCCGTACTCCCTGTCTGCACCTCGAGGCTGCAAACGTTGCGGCAAACAGCACCGCCAGGACACAAGCATGTAGCTGACAAGACCAGACCTTAGCGATTCATTCGCTGATCTCCTTTGCAGAGTAGCGCCAAGAACCGGGCGCTGCCAAGGTCTGGTTGAGGATCAAGCGGGCGGGTGACTAAATTGCAGTAATGCCGAGGATTTGAATGCTGTTCTGTTCTTTCAGACTTTTGACTGTCGGGTCGTCGGTACGCCCCTCCAGGTCATTGAGATCCAGTTCGGCCGAAACCGGCAACAGCTTTGCGCGAATCATTCGTGCCGCCTGCTCCATGCTGGGCTGCTGTTCACAGTCGAACTGCTCCACTGACTGGACACCATGATCGTCAACGAAAGTGATTTGCCACTTTTGCATCAGTGCCTCCTCGATAAAGCCCGTGGGTGGGCCTACAACATCTCGACCCTGAGGCCCGGGAAATCGTTCCACCGCTGTTGCGCATAAAAAAGACCGCCCGAAGGCGGCCTTTGGCGTGAGGCCTGGTGATGATCAAGGCTTCTCAGCGCGCTCTTTCAGCGCCTTGAGGGTATTGAACGGTGCATCGACCACGAACTTGTTGGCCAGCCAGGACGGCACGCTGCCGCCAGGCTCGGTGTGCACCTGGTAGGTCACTTCAATCTGGTCGGCACCTTTGGGCACCATTTTCCAGAAGCCTTCGACCTGGGCCACACGAACAAACCCCTTCTCTTCGGGAATGTAGGTCGGCACGCCTTCAAGCTTGCGCGTCAGGCTACCGTCAGCGCCTTCGGTGGTGGTGATATGCAGCACCGAATCACGAGCCGTGACCGGCCACGGCGTGTTGAACTGGGTGTAGGTCCAGCTCTGGTTACCTTCGTGCTTGAGCAGCTTTTGCGACTTGCACTCGTGGATCCAGCTGCAGGCGCCCGCTACGTCTTCCTGCAGGCTTTGCAGTTTGGCCATCGAGGTTTTGATCACGGTAACGCCGCGGTAAGCCTTGTATTTGGAACCCGCCACTTCGCTCAGGGAGACCTTGATCCCGTCCTGATCCTTGGCCGTTTGCCAATCTTCGGCCTGAGCCGTTGCTGCCAGTAACACTGTCAAACCACAGAGCGCAGCCATTCGTTGCAGCGAACCCATTGTCTTATTCCTTATTGTTGAAGTTCCGTTCATTGAAAACACTCAAGCCGCCGTCATTTGTTCCCACCAGCCAATCAACTTGATGGCTTGCTCACGGCTGTCGCCACAGACTTCGATATCCGCATGAAACGCCCCACACACGGCCGGACGCTCGGGCAGGCCGAACAACGCACACAAATGTTCGACCGACAGATGCACGCAACGTTCTCCGGCAGGCTTGCCCTGGGGCATGCCCGGAATCGGCGTGCTGATGGAAGGGGCAATGCAGCAAGCGCCACATCCTTCACGGCAGTTCATGGGGAAACGCTCCTCGCGACGAGCAAAGTATTGAAAATGACGCACAGCAAGAGTAACCGCTAAAACAGCCGTTTAAAATTACTCTAAGAACGGTTTTTGCACTGAAAGCTGTGTGACTGACCAGTCTCCGACAAAGTGTCGTTGTCAGGGGTCACACACGGGGAAGGAATTTATTGCTTGAACTCGAAATCCAGGGCCGCGCCCTCGACGTCACGCCGCTCTTCATTGCGCAACTGCAACTGCATTTCGTTGCTCAACAAACGGCCGTTGAGCTGAAACGGGCTGCTTTCCTTGGGCTTCTCACCAAACATCTGCGGCAGCAAGGGTTCGCGCTTGGGCATGGCCACCGTGCCGATGGGCTGCAGGTGCTTGACCATTTCCGGTGGCAGGCTCAGGTCGAGCTTGGCGGGCGGCAACGGGGTCTTGGCAATCTCACGCGCTGACTTGGATTTGGAAGCAATAGGCGCACGTTTTTTGGTCTTGGCCGCTTTTTTGGGATTGGCTGCGGGTTTGGCGGCCGCAGGTTTTTTGCTCGCAGAAGGCGTATTCGCGGCCGGTTTTTTTGACCCGGAAGCCGCGCTCCGGGCACTTTCGTCCTGCGTCGGTGCCGCCAGCAGCGGGCCGGCGCCCAAGGCCGTCGACAGGCAGATCAACAGGCAGACAGCAGGATAAAAAGCTTTCATAGACAAAAAAGGGCGCAGTGAAAGGTGCCATATGCTCGCTTGTCGACAGCTTCATGACAAGCGTTGCAACCGGCTTCCCTCAAAAACCGCCAGCGGTCTCCTGACATAATTGACTGGCCAACATACCCAGCGTCATTAACGCTCGCTCGGCCTCGCGATTCCATGGCGTACCGCAATTAAGGCGGATGCAGTGGTTGAATTGCTCGGTATTACTGAAGATCAGCCCTGGCGCAATGCTGATTCCCTGCTGCAACGCACGCACGTGCAATTCTTGCGTGTTGACTCGCCCCGGCAGGCTGACCCAGAGAATGAAACCGCCAGTTGGCCGGGTAATCTGCGTGCCCTCGGGGAAATACTGCTGCACCGCCAACTGGAAGGCACTGAGATTCTTGCGGTACTCCTGACGGATATAACGCAGATGGCGATCATAACCACCGTTCTCCAGGTACGCCGCCACCCCCATCTGCGTCACGCTGCACGCCGAATGGGTGCTGAACGTCTGCAGCCGCTGGATCTCCTGCTGGTACTTGCCCGCGATCATCCAGCCGATGCGCACCCCCGGTGACAGGGTCTTGGAGAAGCTCGAGCAGTAGATCACCCGGTCCAGGCGGTCATAGGCCTTGAGGGCCTTGGTACGCCCTACTTCGAACATCAGTTCGCCGTAGATATCGTCCTCGACCACCTGAATGTCAAAATCCGACGCCAGGCGCAGCAACTGTTTCTGCCGCTCTTCAGGCATGGTCCCACCCAGCGGGTTACTCAGGCGCGTCGTCAGCACCAGGGCCTTGATCGACCACTGGTTGGCCGCCAGCTGCAAGGCCTCCAGGCTCATGCCCGTCGCCGGGTCACTGGGGATCTCGATAACCTTGAGCCCCAGCAGATCGGCCAGTTGCAACAGGCCGTAGTAGGTGGGCGACTCCGCGGCAATCAGGTCGCCGGGCCGGGTCAGCACCCGCAACGACATCTGCAAGGCATCGACACAACCGTGGGTGATCACCACTTCGGAAGGGTCCACCACCACACCGGCATCGCGCATGCGAATGGCCACCTGGCGGCGCAGCGGTTCGAAACCCGGGCTGAACATGTAGCTGAACGCCCGTGGGCTATGAAATCGGGTGACCTTGGCCAACTGCTGATGCAGGGCGCGCACCGGCAGGTAATCGACACTGGGCACCGCTGCGCCGAGCGGGAACACCCCTTCGCGGCGCGACTCCACCAACACCTGTTGAATAATGCTGCTGCGGGTGACCAGTCCCGGGCGCTCGACCCGGGCAATGTCCGGGGTCGGCGCGGTCAGGGCCGGAGTCTGGTGCACGTAATAACCGGACTGCGGCCGGGCGCGGATCAGCCCCTGATCCTCGAGATTGGCATACGCCTGCAACACCGTGGCGTGGCTGACATTGAGCTGCGAGCTCATCTTGCGCACCGAGGGTACGCGCTCACCGGGCTGGTACACACCCCGACGAATATCCTCAGCCAGTTGCTGAGCGATACGTTGATACAGCAAGAGATTGGTCATGACGCAGCACTCGATTTCACGGGCATTTTATTCTTGTGTGAAACACTACCGGAACAGTTTGGAAGTGTACGGGGACAGTTGTCACAATAGTCGACGATACACCGCAGTGTCAGCAAAAACTGTACGGTTTTTTGTGAGCCTATCGGCAGGTATAAAAAAACCCGGCACCTTGAGGTAACCGGGTTCGGGTGTTGCTCAGACCTTAGCGGGCGGCGCCGAGCTGGCCTTTCTCGTCGGAAAACACAATTTCCACTCGACGGTTCTGCGCGCGTCCGCGTTCAGAAGCATTGGCCTCTACCGGGTAATCGTCGCCATAACCTTCGACCTTGATGCGTTTTTCGTCGATGCCCAGGTCTACCAGCATATCGGCCACGGCTTGTGCCCGGTCGCGGGACAATTGCAGGTTGCTTTGCTTGTCGCCGGTGTTGTCGGTGTAGCCCTCGATCCGCACTACCCGCTTGGGGTTGAGCTGAAGGAACTGCACCACTTTGAGCACCGTACGATTGGCCGAGCTTTTCAGCTCCGCCTCACCGGTATCGAACAACACATCGCCCAGGGTCATGACCAGACCACGGTCGGTCTGGGTCGTGGCCAGGCTGATAATCTGTTCTTCCAGCCACTTGCCCTGCTGCTGCACGCTGAGCAACTTGGCCTCACGCAGGGCCAATTGCAGGCGCTGGCGCTCCAGTTCGAGCTTGGCTACGCGCTCTTCATTCAACACTTGCTCGGTGTGCTCGCGGGCGATTTCGCTGTAGCGCCGGCTGAGGTAAGCGTAATGCACCACGTCAGAGCCGCTGCCCCAGTAGCTGGACAAGCGATCGGCACGCGCCAGGGACTCGCCGGCCCGAATCACGTCCTTGGGCGCGATGCGCAGCACATTGGAGTCTTCCTTGACCTTCTGGAAGTCGTTACCAGCCTGTTGCAAGACCTCTTCGCTTTGCTGACCGGCACAGCCATACAAGCCCGCACAGGCCAGCAACAGGGCACCGCTGAATACTCGGGTGATCAGGTTCATTGGGCATCCCCCAGTTGCTTGCGCAGGCGAGTGATGCGGCTCTGCAGTACGTTCAACTGTTCCTGGCTTTTCAGGGTCAGGACCCGCGCCTCGGCCAGGCGCGCGTCCAGTTCGGCCTGTTCGGCGCGCATGCGTGCATGCTTGTAGGACTCATCCTGCATATTGCCCTGGGCTCGCTTGAATTTGTCTTCGGCGAGTTTCAGTTCCGGCACATCTTCTACCGTGGCCCCAACGGCCTTGGCCTGTTCCAGGGCCTGTTCAGTCAGGCGCATCTGTTCAATGGGCGCCGGATCGGTTGCACAACCCGCCAGGGCCACAATGGCCACGGCGGCGAAAAGAGGTCGAATACTCACACAAAATCCCTACTGTTTTGAGGTGCCGGCGGGTTGCTGTAACTGGGCTTTCCAGCGCTCAAGATTGCGCTGCAGCAAGGCCTCGGTCAGGCCGGACGCGGGCAATTCTGTCATCTTTTTCGCCAACTGTCCGCGCAACCATGGGTCATTGCAGGCCGAGTCATGGGAGACCGCCAGGAATAGCCCCGGCCGGTCGACCGGCTGCGCAGCGGCCACCAGGTCATTGGCCATGCCCAGGGACTGCGCCAGCGCCATCCCGGCATAACGCCCGGCCAATACATATTCGACGTCACCCAGCAGCAGTTTCTGCAAGGCTTCGGTGAGGTTGCTCGTGCGCCGCAGGGTCAACTGATCCTTGGCAAAGGCTTCGAACGGCTGGGTCAGGCGAGCCTTTTCCGAAACAGCGCCACGGTGCCCATGCAAATCAGCCAACTGGTTGTAGATCAGCGTTGACCCCTTGCGCGTCCACACCAGGTAATCGTTCTGCACCAGGGGTGGGTGGATGTAGTCCAGCGACTCCAGCTCGCTCAGGGTCAGCGGCGCATCGGCCAGCATATCCATGCGTCCGCTGCGTACTTCGGCCAGGGCTTCGGAGCGCTTGCCGGCATAGAGCAATTCGACCTTGAGCCCCAGCTCCCCCGCCACCTGCTGCAGCAGGTCGGCGCTGGCACCTATGAGGTGTTTCGGATCCTGCGGGTCCCGCCACAGATAAGGCGGCGCATCGGGGCTGCCAGTGACTACCAGGCGCTCGCACTTGCCGGCGGCCAGCACCCAACCAGGCGCCAGAACCATTCCCAGCAATACCGCGCATCCACTCAAGCGGCGCAGAACCATGGCGAAACTCTCCCGCAATTAATTCAGACAATAAAAAAGCCCGGCCAAAAGGCCGGGCTCTTTATAAGTGAAGCAGCCGGATTAGACCAGCTTCTCCAACTCGGGTACGGCTTCGAACAAGTCCGCCACCAGGCCGTAATCAGCCACCTGGAAGATCGGTGCTTCTTCGTCCTTGTTGATCGCAACGATCACTTTGGAGTCCTTCATGCCCGCCAGATGCTGGATCGCGCCGGAGATACCGACGGCGATGTACAGCTGTGGCGCAACGATTTTGCCGGTCTGGCCGACCTGCATGTCGTTGGGTACGAAACCTGCGTCGACCGCAGCGCGGGAAGCGCCGACAGCAGCGCCCAGCTTGTCGGCCAGGGCGTACAGGTGCTTGAAGTTGTCGCCGTTCTGCATGCCGCGGCCGCCGGAAACGACGATCTTGGCAGCGGTCAGTTCCGGACGATCGGACTTGGCCAGTTCTTCACCGACGAAGCTGGATTTGCCAGCGTCGTGAGCAGCAGCAACGGCTTCAACGGCAGCCGAACCACCTTCAGCGGCGACCGGGTCGAAACCGGTAGCACGCACAGTGATCACTTTGACCGCTGCGGTGGACTGCACGGTAGCGATCGCGTTACCGGCGTAGATCGGGCGCTTGAAGGTGTCAGCGCTTTCTACGGAGATGATCTCGGAGATCTGGTCAACGTCCAGCTGGGCGGCAACCCGCGGCAGAATGTTTTTGCCGTTGGAGGTAGCGGCAGCCAGGATGTGGCTGTAGCCAGCACCGAGTTCGGCGACCAGGGGCGCGACGTTTTCCGGCAGCTGGTGCGCGTAGGCGGCGTTGTCGGCCACCAGCACTTTAGCCACACCAGCGATTTTCGCAGCGGCTTCAGCCACGGCGCCTGCGCCCTGACCTGCAACCAGCACGTGAATATCACCACCAATTTTGGCGGCGGCAGCCACGGTGTTCAGTGTGGCCGGAGCCAGCACTTTGTTGTCGTGTTCGGCGATTACCAAGATAGTCATGATTAGATTACCTTCGCTTCGTTTTTCAGTTTCTCGACCAGTTCAGCCACCGACTTGACCTTGATACCTGCGCTGCGTGCAGCCGGCGCTTCGACTTTCAGGGTCTTGTTGGTAGAGGCGGTGGAAACGCCCAAAGCATCCGGAGTCAGCACTTCAAGCGGCTTCTTCTTGGCTTTCATGATGTTTGGCAGGGACGCATAACGCGGCTCGTTCAAACGCAGGTCGGTGGTGATGATGGCCGGCAGTTTCAGCGAAACAGTCTGCGCGCCGCCGTCGATTTCGCGAGTCACGGCAACGTTGTCGCCACTGACTTCTACTTTCGAGGCGAAGGTGCCCTGACCGTAGCCGCTCAATGCAGCGAGCATCTGGCCAGTCTGGTTGTTGTCGCTGTCGATGGCTTGTTTGCCGAGGATCACCAGCGATGGCTGTTCCTTGTCGACAACCGCCTTGAGCAGCTTGGCAACCGCCAGGGAAGTCAGGTCTTCGGCAGATTCGACGAGGATGGCACGGTCGGCACCCAGAGCCAGCGCAGTGCGCAGTTGCTCTTGAGCGGTGGACGGGCCGATGGAGACGACGACGATTTCAGTCGCAACACCTTTCTCTTTCAGGCGTACGGCTTCTTCCACTGCGATTTCGCAGAAAGGGTTCATCGACATCTTGACGTTAGCGAGGTCTACGCCGGAGTTGTCCGCTTTGACGCGAACCTTGACGTTATAGTCGACCACTCGTTTGACAGCTACAAGAACCTTCATGGATTCCTCGTTACTCTCCGGTGAAAAGAAAGTCGCCTAGGCGAGAACCTGGCGGTTGATGCTCATCGGCACAAGGGCACCTCTAAAAACGCTGGCATGGAACAGGCGACCTTGCTCACGGGGATGATGACCGTTCGTCAGTGGTGACCGACGAGTCATTCTTTATCGCGGCGTGTAAACTGCGCGCTTGCGCGGCGCACTGCGTCACCTTGTACAGCCTTCGCCCTGTCTTTAGAGGTGCTCTTGAAACCAACAGTCAGCCTACGGCGAGCGCAAAACCGACCGTATCTTGACCGGAACGCCTTTTCCGGTCAATACGGCAAAATGGCCAGTCATAAGCCGCGCTTCTTTGATTTACCTGGCTTCCAGCAAATTCAAACAAACGTTTGTATTGGACGCTGAGAGTGGTGTAGATATAATGCGCCGCCCAGAGAGAAAGGCGGGTCATCCATTGTCCCCTCCCCCCTGTTGAGGAGGAAATAATGGATGCAGCGCCAAACCTCCAATTAGAAAAAAACCGTTGAGCCTTGAGTAGGAGATAGCCTAGTGGAACGCGAATTTATGGAATTCGACGTGGTCATCGTCGGTGCCGGCCCCGCGGGCCTGTCCGCCGCCTGCCGATTGAAGCAGAAGGCCGCCGAAGCCGGTAAGGAAATTAGCGTCTGCGTGGTCGAAAAAGGCTCCGAGGTCGGTGCTCATATCCTGTCCGGCGCCGTATTCGAGCCGCGGGCCCTGAACGAATTGTTCCCGAACTGGAAAGAGCTCGGCGCACCGCTGAACACCCCGGTCAAACGCGATGACATTTATGTCCTCAAGAGCGCCGACAGCTCGATCAAGGTTCCAGACTTCTTTGTGCCCAAGACCATGCACAACGAAGGCAACTACATTATCTCCCTGGGCAACCTGTGCCGCTGGCTGGCCCAGCAGGCCGAGAACCTGGGCGTGGAAGTCTACCCAGGCTTCGCCGCCCAGGAAGCCCTGTTCGACGAGAACGGCGTGGTCCGCGGGATCATCACTGGCGACCTCGGCGTCGACCGTGAAGGCCAGCCAAAAGAAGGCGTCTACACCCCGGGGATGGAACTGCGTGGCAAGTACACCTTGTTCGCTGAAGGGTGCCGCGGCCACATCGGCAAGCAATTGATCCAGCGCTTCAACCTGGACAGCGACGCCGACGCCCAGCACTACGGCATCGGCCTGAAAGAAATCTGGGAAATCGACCCGGCCAAGCATCAGCCAGGCCTGGTGGTGCACACCGCCGGTTGGCCGCTGGACATCATGAGCGCCGAGAACACCGGTGGCTCGTTCCTCTATCACCTGGAAAACAACCAGGTGGTGGTCGGCCTGATCGTCGACCTGTCCTACAGCAACACCTTCCTGTCGCCATTCGATGAGTTCCAGCGCCTCAAGCATCACCCGGTGCTGGCCCAGTACCTGGAAGGCGGCAAGCGCATCAGCTACGGCGCTCGCGCCATCTGCAAAGGTGGCCTGAACTCGCTGCCGAAGATGGTCTTCAAAGGCGGCGCGCTGATCGGCTGCGATCTGGGCACCCTGAACTTCGCCAAGATCAAAGGCAGCCACACCGCCATGAAGTCCGGCATGCTCGCCGCAGACGCCGTGGCTGATCGCCTGTTCGCCGAATCCGAAGGCGGTGATGAACTGACCGCCTACGTCGACAGTTTCAAGAACAGCTGGCTCTACGAAGAACTGTTCGCCTCCCGCAACTTCGGCCCGGCGATGCACAAGTTCGGCCCGATCATCGGCGCCGGCTTCAACTGGTTCGACCAGAACATCCTCGGCGGCAAAATGCCATTCACCCTGCACGACACCAAGCCGGACTACGCCTGCCTCAAGCTGGCCAAGGACTGCAAGAAGATCGACTACCCGAAACCCGACGGCAAACTCAGCTTCGACAAACTCAGCTCGGTGTTCATCTCTGGTACCAACCACGAAGAAGAACAGCCGTGCCACCTGAAGCTGAAAGACCCGAGCATCCCGATCGGCACCAACCTGCCGCTCTACGATGAACCCGCGCAGCGCTACTGCCCGGCTGGCGTGTATGAAGTGATCACCAAGGAAGACGGCGAGAAGCGCTTCCAGATCAACGCCCAGAACTGCGTGCACTGCAAGACCTGTGACATCAAGGACCCTTCGCAGAACATCACCTGGGTCACGCCGGAAGGCGCGGGCGGACCGACTTACCCGAACATGTAAGCCGGCCGCTTGAACATCAAGGCTCCCATCTGGGGGCCTTTTTGTTGCCCGAAAATCTAGCGTGCCCGCCCCCGCGGGGCGATCAGGCTGCCCGCTCCTCCCCCGGGCTGCGCTCGAAGTAGCGCTTGTACTCGCGGCTGAACTGCGACGTGCTCTGATAGCCCACGCTGTGCGCCGCCTGCGCCACCCCCATGCCCTCTACCAGCAGCAACTGCTGGGCCTTGAGCAGCCGCAGGCGCTTGAGGTACTGCACCGGCGAGAGCAAGGTGCAGCGCTTGAAGTGCTCATGAAAGGTCGAGGCACTCATGTGTGCATAACTGGCCAGGGTCTCGATATTCAGCGGCTCGGCGTAATGGGCGTGCAGATGACTCAACGAGGTCGCGACCCGGGAAAACTGCCCCTGCTGTTCCACCAGCGCCCGCAACACATCGGCCTGGGGCCCGCGCAAGGCCGTGAACAGTAACTCCCGGACCCGCGCCGGACCCAGGATTCGGCTCTCCAGCGGATCGTGCAGGCACTGCAACAGCCGCTCGACGCAGCCACGCATGGCGTCATCCAGTACCACCGAGCTCATCGACTCCAGGGTTTGCGCCGCCGGCGGTGGCCCGGACTGAATGCCCATCGCCATCACCAACTCCCCGAGCACCACCCGATCAATGCCGACGGTCACGCCGTACAAGGGTGCATCAGGCAGGGCAAAGGTCTCGCATTCGAACGGCACCGGCATCGCCTGGATCAGGTAATGCCCGGCGCCATATTCCAGGGTGCGCGGGCCCAGGTACGCGACCTTGCTGCCCTGGGCCACGATCATCAGGCTCGGCTCATAGATCTGCGGCCCACGCGCCACGTCGCAACTGGCGCGCAATACCTGCACACCGGGCAGGTGGGTCGGGGAAAAACCGTCGCTGGACGTCAGCCCCTCGATCAGGGAAACCAGTGTGGCGTTAGCGTCGAGATGGCGGGTCAGGAGCATTGGAGCACTTCTCGGAGTATGGAGAGCGGCAAGCTACAAGCGAAGAGTTGCAAGCGGCGAGCGTGGGCACACAGTTTATAGCCTGCAGCGCGTCGCTTGCCGCTTTCCACTGCTCCCCCGGAGCTTTAGGCATAAGACTCGGAGCAATCGCCATGGCCGCGCCCAGGCTCGATGGGGAGAATGGCCCGCCTCACCTGTTCCTGCTTTTGCGAGGTCTTTTTATGTACACCGCCATCGGTTATGCCGCCCAATCGGCCATCACTCCCCTCGCCCCCATGTCCTTCGAACGCCGCAGCCCGCGTGCCGATGACGTGGCGATTGAGATCCTCTACTGCGGCGTCTGCCACTCCGATATCCACCAGGCGCGCAACGAATGGGGCATTGCCGTGTACCCGCTGATGCCGGGCCACGAGATAGTCGGCAAAGTCACCGCCGTCGGCGCCAGCGTCACTGCGCACAAGGTCGGCGACCTGGTGGGCGTGGGCTGCATGGTCGACTCATGCCGCCATTGCGACGCCTGCAAATCGGACCTGGAGCAATACTGCCTCGAAGGCCCGACCATGACCTACGCCACCCCGGACCGGGTCGACGGCAGCAACACCATGGGCGGCTACTCCGACAGCATCGTGGTCAGCGAACACTTCGTGGTGAAGATTCCGGCCAAGCTCGATCTGGCCAGCGCCGCGCCGATCCTCTGCGCCGGCATCACCACCTATTCGCCCCTCAAGCACTACGGGGTCAAGGCCGGGGACAAGGTCGGGATTCTCGGCATGGGCGGCCTGGGCCATATGGGGATCAAGTTCGCCAAGGCCATGGGCGCCGAGGTCACGCTGTTCACCCGCTCCGCGAGCAAGGCCGAGGAAGGCCGGCGCCAGGGCGCCGATCATGTGATCGTCTCCACCGACGCCGAGCAGATGAAGGCCGCTGCCGGGCACTTCGACTTCCTGCTGGACACCATTCCGGTGCAGCACGATCTGAACCCCTATCTCGATACCCTGCGCTTTGACGGCGTGCACATCCTGGTCGGCCTGATCGAACCGGTCGACCCACCCGTCAACGCCGCCAAGCTGGTTCTGGGGCGTAAGGTACTGGCCGGCTCGCTGATCGGTGGCATTGCCGAAACCCAGGAAGTCCTGGATTTCTGCGCCGAACACGGCATCACCTGCGACATCGAAATGCTCGACATCCGCCAGATCAACGAGGCTTACACCCGAATGATCAAAGGCGATGTGAAGTACCGCTTCGTGATCGACATGGCCACCCTGAAGGCCTGATTCAGGCCTTCGCGCCCAACTCCGCGGAAAGCCGGGCGGCCGCCTGTTTCACCAGGGGGATCAGCTCGGCCATTTTTTCCAGCGGCATGTAGGGCACGGTACTGGCGACACTGATGCCGGCCACGATACGTGCGCTGGCATCCCGTACCGGCGCCGCGACGCAACGGATCGAGGGCTCGTTGTCTTCCAGGTCAAACGCATAACCGCCCTTCACATACTCCAGCATGCGCTGCTGGAACTGCTCCCAGGACGGCTCCTCGTGCTGCGGCCAGAGCACATTGCGCCCCCCCACCGGCAAACTGATCTGATACAACCGCTGCCAGTCCTGCTGGCTGTCGTCGAGCATCAGCGCCTTGCCGATCCCGGTACGGGCCAACGGCATCCGATGCCCAACCCGCGAACGCATCTCCGGGCCATTGCGCCCCGGGTTCTTGTGCAGGTACAGCACGTCATCGTCCTCGCGAATCGCCAGGTGAATGGTGTCGCCGGTCAGTGCCGACAACTCATCCAGGATCGGCGTGGCCAGGCTGACCAGCGGCAGCGCTTCGCGCGCCTGGAACCCCAGCTCGATCAACTTTGGTCCCAACAGATAACCCACTTGCGGTACCACGCGCAGGTAGCGCTCTTCCACCAGGCAACTGGCCAGGCGGTGGGTGGTGCTGCGGGTGGTGCCGATCAGCCGGGCGATTTCCTTGAGGTCGCGGGCACCGCTGGCCACGGCCTGGACCACGCCCAGGCCACGCAGCAGCGTCTGGGTGCCGGTCGGTGCGGCGTCCTTGGCGATCTTTGGCGCGTCTTCCTGCATATCCAGCCTTCCGAGGGAGAGAACGGGCGGCATTATGGTCGCCCATCCGCCTTGACCACAACTTGCTGCGCGCCACCTCGGCCACCCGCCACAGGAAGGCCCGGGCGCGCGCCTACCACTCGGCGAAACTGCCGTCGGCGTGGCGCCAGATCGGGTTGCGCCAGCGATGACCGACGGCCGCGCGCTCGACCACGTATTCCTCGTTGATCTCGATGCCCAGGCCCGGGCCGTTGGGGATCTTCACGTAGCCCTGGTCGTAGTCGAACACCTGCGGACGCTTGAGGTAATCCAGCAAGTCGTTGCTCTCGTTGTAATGGATACCCAGGCTCTGCTCCTGGATAAACGCGTTGTAGCAGACCGCGTCCAGTTGCAGGCACGCGGCCAGGGCAATCGGGCCCAACGGGCAATGCAACGCCAGGGCGACGTCGTAGGCTTCGGCCATGTTGGCGATCTTGCGGGTTTCGGTGATGCCACCGGCGTGGGAGGCATCCGGCTGGATGATGTCAACGTAACCTTCGCTCAGCACCCGCTTGAAATCCCAGCGCGAAAACAGGCGCTCGCCGAGGGCGATCGGGGTGCTGGTCAAGGGCGCCAGTTCCTTCAGCGCTTCGTAGTTTTCACTGAGCACCGGCTCTTCGATAAACATCAGTTTGTAGGGGTCGAGTTCCTTCATCAGCACCTTGGCCATGGGCTTGTGCACCCGACCATGGAAGTCGACGCCGATCCCGACATTGGGCCCGACCGCATCGCGCACGGCCGCGACGTTGGCCAGGGCCAGGTCAACCTTGTCGTGGGTGTCGAGAAATTGCAGCTCCTGGGTGCCGTTCATTTTCACGGCGGTAAAGCCCCGTGCTACCGCTTCCCTGGCCGCCTGCGCCGTGTCGGCCGGGCGGTCGCCGCCGATCCACGAATAGACGCGGATCTTGTCCCGCACCTGGCCGCCCAGCAGGTCACTGACCGAGACCCCGAGGTCTTTGCCCTTGATGTCCCACAGTGCCTGATCGATACCGGCCAGGGCGCTCATGTGCAGCGCTCCACCACGGTAGAAACCGCCGCGATAGAGTACGGTCCAGATGTCTTCGATATTGCGTGGGTCCTTGCCGATCAGGTAGTCCGAGAGTTCCTCGACCGCCGCTGCCACGGTGTGGGCCCGGCCCTCCACCACCGGCTCGCCCCAGCCGGTCACGCCCTGATCGGTCTCGACCTTGAGAAAGCACCAGCGCGGCGGAACGATGAAGGTGGTCAGTTTGGTGATTTTCATCTGCTTGTCTCTCTGGTTTGAGGCAGCGCGCGCGGCGCCGGAAAAAGCTTAAGCCAAGGCATGCCACGCGGCGACATAAGCCTTGGCCCGCAGGGCCACGTCAGTGCTGCTCAGCCCGGGCTTGAACAGCCCCGAGCCGAGGCCGAAGCCCTTGACCCCGGCCTCGACGAACACCCGCATGTTGTCCGGGGTAATGCCGCCCACGGGCAACAGCACAGTGCCGACCGGTAACACCGCGAGCCAGGCTTTCACCACCGCCGGGCCCATTTGCTCGGCGGGGAACATCTTCAATACATCCGCACCTTCAGCCAGCGCGGCAAAGGCCTCGGTCGGCGTGGCGACACCCGGCGCCAGGTACAGCCCGGCGGCCTTGGCTGCGCGCAGGACCTTGGGGTCGCTGTGGGGCATGACGATCACCTGTCCGCCTGCCGCCTGCACCTGGGCCACCTGCGCAGGCTCCAGCACAGTGCCGGCACCAATCAGGCAATCGGGCGGCAAATGGCTGCGCAGGCTGCGGATACTGTCAAAGGGCTGGGGCGAATTGAGCGGCACCTCGATCACCCGAAAACCCGCCTCGTACAGGGCCTCGCCGATGGCCAGGACCTCGTGCGGACGCACGCCCCGAAGGATCGCCACCAGGCCGTTTTGTGCCAGTGCTTGCTTGAGCATTGCAAACCTCTTCTATGGTTGAACGCCAGGGAGCAGCCCGGCCGCCTCGGCCAACAGCCACAAGCCGCGTTCGGTGGCCTGCTCGGCCAGGGTCACGCGGGCGAACCCACAGGCAGGAAGAGCCCGGCTGTAGCGGGCGCAGAGTTGGGAATTGCCGATCAACAGGATTGAAGGCAGGTGGGCGCTGTTGCGGCGGCGGTGCTGCACCTGGGCCAGGGCCGTCAATTCATGGCCGATCAGCAGCCCCGACAGATAATCGGGCTGGGCACTGGCGCCAAGTTCAGCCGTCAGGCCCAGGCTGCGGGCGCTGAACAGGGTCGACAGCGGGCCGATCTGCCCCTCCAGGGACTGCGCCACCTGAACCCCACGGTCGAAGGCCGCACCGTCGAACGCCGCACCGCGCTGTTGGGTGCGGCCAAGAATGCTGTGTTCGCAGAGGACGGCGAACAGTTCGCCGGTCATGAAGGTCTCGAAATGCACGATGCGGCCGTCGACCACCTCGACCCATTTCGAATGGCTGCCAGGCAGGCCGATCAGCAGGTTATCCGTGGCCTGCCGCGGCAGATTGTGCAGCGCCCCCAGCACTTGGGTTTCTTCGCCACGCATGACGTTTGGCAGGTGCGAACGCTGGATGACACCGGGCACGATGTGCACCTCGACCCCACGCACGTTGCGCACCGAGACCAGGGCGCGACCCAGTTGGGTAACGTCCGCCGGGGTTTCGCAGTAGCTCGCCTCACGCCAGCCTTGAGCGCTGCCGACCATGCCACAGGCGATCACCGGCAAGTGCGGCGCGCTATCGAGCCAGTCGCCGCAGGCTTCGTCGAAGGCCAGTTCAAAACCGTCGCTGCAGGCCTGGCCATCGATGATTCGAGCGGCCCTGGGCAGTTGCATGACTCCCGAGGTCAGCGCGCGCTGCTCCAGCACTTCGCCGCCTGTCGCGAGTTTGTAGGCACGCAGGGAAGTGGTTCCCCAATCGAGCCCGATCAGTTGCGCCTGCATCGCTTCACCTGTGAGTTGTTATTGGCAGTGAGTGCGTAAGAGCTGCTGGCGGCGACTATAAACCCCGCAGGAATAAAATCTCAATATATAAATTTACATCCCATATATAGGGAATACGTGGACTGCTCGCACCTGCCTTCCAATCCTTTAAAATGCCGCCCACCCGCCCCGCTCCTTTCAAGGAAGACCCATGCAACGCTTCAGAAACCTGCTGCTCATCGGCGGCCTTTTGTTAACCGGTAGCGCCCTCGGCGCGGCAGAGCCATTCACGGTTGGCGATATCTGGTCGTACCAGACACGGCCTGGCGAAAACGCCTCGACCCTGACCATTCTCAAAGTCGAGCAGTACCCGGACCTGGGCCAGGTGGTGCATATCCGGGTCGATGGCATTCACCTGATCAACCCGCTCAAGGGCAATCAGATCAGCGACATCCCGCACCTGCCGTTTCGCGCCGGCGCGTTGCAGCAGAGCGTGACCCAGCGCGTGGGGCACGCCGAGCAACTGGCCGATTTCAGCGAGGGTTACACGGTGTGGAAGACCGCCTACGACGCACACCAGGCCGGGGCATTCAAGACCTCGGTGGCCCAGACCCTGAATGACTTGCTGGGAGGCGACTGGGAAGAAAGCCGGTGATCACTCCAGGTCGAACACCCCGCCTTGCGGGTCGGTCGAGCCCGCCCGGTGGGTGTTGCCCTGAGCGTCGGTAACGCCGTCTTACTGGCGTCCGTCCTCGTGCAGGATCACCTAGGCCGGGTCGAGAATCGGCCGATGCACGCACGAGGCACACGCCAGCAACACGACCAGCTACAGAGGCCTGGCCATTTTCACCGCTGAACAACCTGGTTCAAATCCCTGACCCCCCCCCCCCCCGCCGGCACGCTCTCAGCCCCGGGCAAACGCCCGCAGCACGTCGCCATCCATGCGGTACTTGACCCATTCTTCCTGGGGCTGCGCGCCCAGGGATTTGTAGAACTGAATCGCCGGCTCAGTCCACTCCAGCACGCTCCACTCGAATCGCCCGCAATCATTGTCACAGGCGATCTTTGCCAGATGCCGCAACAACTGCTTGCCCGCTCCGCCACCACGCTGCTCGGGGGTGATGTAGAGGTCTTCCAGGTACAGGCTGTTGCTGCCCAGCCAGGTCGAGTAACTGAAGAAGAACACCGCAAACCCGATCGGTACGCCATCGCGCAGGCAGATCAGGCCGTGGGCTGTCGCGCCTTCGCTGAACAGGCTGCGCTGGATGTCGGTGACACTGGCGATCACTTCATGGCGGGCACGCTCGTAGTCGGCGAGTTCCGTGATGAACGCGAGGATTTGCGGAGCATCGCTGGGCACGGCGGGGCGGATATCGACGGACATCGGTGGCTCTCATGGCGGAATCAGGCGGCCATAGTAGATCGACAGGGGAAACACATGCACGGGCATTTATTGACGCCACGCGGTTTACCCACAACCCTGCGCCAGCGGCTACAGTGGCGGCCTTGCCCGATCACCTTCAGGTTGCACCGATGAACGCCCAGGCCTTTGCCCCCCTGCACACCCTCGCCGCCCAATTGCTGCCCCATGCCCTGGAACCTGCCGAAGACGGCGCCCACGACCTTTCGCATTTGCAGCGGGTGTGGAGCAATGTCCGGCGTATCGCCGAGCAGGAAGGCGGCGACCTGCACGTACTGCTGGCCGCGACCTTGTTGCACGACTGTGTCGCCGTGGAAAAGAACTCGCCACTGCGCTCCCAGGCCTCGCGCCTGGCGGCGGTGCAGGCGGGCAAAATCCTGGCCAGCCTGCACTGGGCCCAGGCGCCGATCGACGCAGTGGCCCACGCCATCGAGGCCCACAGTTTTTCTGCGGCGATCGAGCCGATTTCGCTTGAGGCCAAGATCCTGCAGGACGCCGATCGCCTCGACTCCCTCGGCGCCCTCGGCGTGGCTCGCACCTTCTACATTGCCGGGCGCATGGGCAGCGCCCTGTACGACCCGCTCGACCCACGCGCAGAGCATCGTGAATACGATGACAAACGCTTTTGCCTGGACCATTTCCAGACCAAGTTGCTGCACCTCGCCAGCGGCTTCCAGACCCCGGCCGGCACGCACCTGGCGCAGGTTCGGCATCAGCGCCTGCAACGCTTCATGGAGGAGTTGCTGGAGGAGATCGACGCCTGAGCCGCCCTGCTTACTCCGCTGTGGGCTAATCCTGAAACCAGCAGGTACACAACAAAAAACCGCCAGGCCCGTGGTAGAAAACCGCGCATAACTTCAACAAGGACGAGGCTCACTCATGCCTGCTCGCGGTACACGACAACCCATGGTTTCAGGCCCATTGTTCGGGCTGTTCTGTCTTGGCAGTTACCTGCTGTCGCTGTCTTATGGCTCGACCTTCCTGCTGTCGCTGCTGATCAGTGCCCGTGGCGGTAACGAGCACGACGCCGGCAGCGTGATTTCCGCTGCCATGCTCAGCACCTTTGTCGCGGTGATCTTCTCCGGACACCTCTCGGACTGGTTGGGCGCCGCGCGCTCGATCGCCCTGTTCGGCTGCCTGCTGGTGGTGGCCAGCCTGGGCTTCGCCCTGACCCCGGGCTTCGGCCATGCCTTGCTCCTGTTCGGCCTGATCCTGGGCTTGGGCTGGGGGGTGTTTTACACCCTGGGGCCGATCATCGTGGCGATGCTGGTGGAACCCGCCCAGCGCGCCAAATACTTCGCCCTGCTGTCGGGCAGCATGATGACCGGCATCGGCTCCGGGCCACTCCTGGGGCGGGCGGCCAGTGCCCTGGGCTGGCCATTGACGGCGGCCTTCCTGATCGCGGCTGCGGCCAGCCTGGCCGGGGTGATCATCTTCTGGTTCCTTGGCCGTCGCCTGCAGCAGCAGACCAACCACCTGGGCAGCGGCGCGGCAAAAATCAGCTGGGCCAGCAGTGCCCGGGTCCTGTCATCCAGGGCGCTGTTTCCGATTCTGATGGTGGGCCTGGGCGGCTGTGTATTTGGTGGTTTGTCGAGCTTTCAAACCAGCTATGCGGCGTCACGCTCCCTGGATTATTCGCTGTTCTTTCTCGGTTTCATGGGCGCTGCCATCAGCAGCCGCCTGCTGATCGCCGGCATCGTGGTCAAGCGCGACGCCTATCGCTCGGCCTGCCTGCTGTCCGGGCTGATGGTGCTCTCAGTACTGCTGCTGCAGTTCGTGGTCGACAGCAGCCTCAGCTACCTGTTGGCGGCCATGGTCCTGGGCGTCGGCTATGGCCTGACCTACTCGGTGATCAATGGCCTGGCCGCCAACGAAGCCCCGGCCGGCAGCACCTCCCAGGCGTTGCTGCTGTTCAGCCTCGCCTACTTTATCGGGGTCTTCGGGTTCCCCCTGCTGGCGGGCAAGATCATCGTTGAACAGGGCATGCCGACACTTCTGCTAACAGTTCTGGCGGTGGCCCTGCTGAACTGGCTGATCAGCGCCGGGCGCCTGCTCTGGCGCTGGGGGCAAGGCGAGAAAATCCCGCAAGACGCCTGAGACCGTTCGTCGATCATCAGGCACCAATGCAAATCAGCGGCTGACCAATATCAGGTAGCGACTCTGAAACGAATGGAGGCGACATCATGATCAAGGCTCAACTCACCGCTTTCGCCCTGGCCGGGCTGCTGTCTTCGGCAGCCTTCGCCGGCGCCACCGGTCCCACCAACCCGGTGGAAGGTCCCAAGTCCCCAGCCACCCAAAACACGCCCAGGATCAACATCAACCCACCGCCCATGGAGGAAGGCTCGCTGCCGCCCGCCACCGGCACCGACCCACGGGTCCAGGGCAGCGATACCGGGCGCCAGGGCGGCGTAGGCACCATGGATTCCAGCACGCCCGACAACGGCAAGACCGGCATCGGCTCGAAGAGCACCACCGGTGGCTCCGGCTCTGAAGGCAACAGCCAATAACCCTGCAAGACGACGCACACCTGTATTCAACCAACGAAGAGGTCAGCATGAACGTCGATAAAAACCTTGAGAAAGAAGTCCTCACCCGCCTGCTGCATGCCCACCCCAGTGGCCTGGGCAAGGAGGTGCTGGATAACTACCGAGGGGAAAAAGTCGTGGCCCAGGCCCTGGCCGCCCTGCAGGATCGCGGGCTGATCAAGGAAGGCCACGTCACCTGCAACACCGCCGGGGAACATGCCCTCAACCTGCCGATCAAGCTCACCGCGTCGGGCGTCGAGGCCGCGCAGAAGCTCGAGGGCAATACTTCGCACTGAGTATCAAACCCATCCAGAAAGGTCCTGGGCGCCAGGGCCTTGAGGAGTGATCCAATGATTCGCGCAAGCAAGAGCAAGTACAGCGCCGCGCAGAAGCGCAAAGCCGCTCATATCGAAGCCAGTTATGAAGCCAAGGGCTTACCTGAAGCCGAAGCCGAGGCCCGCGCCTGGGCCACTGTCAACAAACAGTCCGGCGGTGGTGAGCGGGCCGGCGGCTCCGGGCGCCACAAGCCGGAAAGCGCCAAGGCCAGCGATCGCCAGGCATCCGCGCGCCGCGCCGTCGCCACGCGCCAGGGCCATGCCCGCAACAGCGCCCCCTCGCTGGCCACCCAGAGTAAGGAGGCCCTGCTCAAGGAAGCCCGGGCCAGGAACATTCCCGGGCGCTCCACCATGCGTAAACAGGAGCTGATCGAGGCGCTGCGCAAAGCCGGTTGAAAACGACCTGCGCCCTGCCCCGCCAGCGCCTGCAACCCCCGCAGGCGCTGGCCCGGCTGTCTTGCCTTAACGCTGCTTCAAACGGTCGATAACCACCGCCAGCAGCAGGATCGAACCGCGAATCACGTACTGGTAAAACGTGTCGATGTTCTTCAGGTTCATGGCGTTCTCGATGATCGCCAGGATCAACACCCCGGCAATCACGTGGCGGATCATGCCGATCCCCCCGCTCAGGGACACCCCGCCCAGTACACAGGCAGAGATCACCGTCAGCTCGAACCCCTGGCCGATCATCGGCTGGCCCGAGGTCATGCGCGACGCCAGGATGACCCCGGCCAGGGCACCGATCAGGCCGTGCACGGCGAAGATGATGATCTTGGTGCGGTCGACGTTGACCCCGGCCAGCAACGCCGCTTCCTGATTGCCGCCGATAGCCATGGTGTTGCGCCCATAGGTGGTGTAGTTGAGCAGCCAACCGAAGAACAGGAAGCACACCAGGGTAATCAGGATTGGCACCGGCACCCCGAACAGTTGCCCGTTGCCAAATACGAAGAAGCTTTCCTGGGAGACCCCCACGGCCTTGCCGTCGGCAAAGATATAAGCCAGGCCCCGGACAATCTGCATGGTGGCCAAGGTGGTGATCAGGGCATTGACCCGCAGCTTGGCGATGACGATGCCGTTGATCAGCCCCACCACCAGGCCCATCAGTAGCGCCGCGCTGACGCCGAGAAACACGCTGTTGGTAGAGCGCATTACCACCGCCGCGACGACACCGGCGCAGGCGATGACCGAGCCGACCGAAAGGTCGAAGTGCCCCGACGCCAGGCAATAGAGCATGGTGCAGGCCGCGATCCCGGTGGTGGAAATCGCCAGCCCCAGGCCACGCATGTTCAAGGGCGAAAGAAAGTTGTCGATCAGCAAGGTACACAGGGCGAAGATCGCGATTGCCGCCAGCAGCATCACCCAGTCATCCAGGAAGCGGCGCAGGTCAGGGGCTTTGCGCGGTGCACTCAAGGTGGTGTTTTGCGTACTCATAGAGACCTCTCGGATGGGCCAGGGCCTTGGCTGCGCTGGCCTGGCAATGCCAGTTGCAACAGATTGGATTCATTGGCCCGGGCACGGGGCAATTGGCCGCGTACCGCGCCTTCGCAGAGCACCAGGATGCGGTCGGAAATGCCCATGACCTCCATCAGGTCGCTGGAGACCACTATCACCGCGATGCCACTGGCAGCCAGGTTGTGGATGATCTGGTAGATCTCGGCCTTGGCGCCGATATCGATGCCTCGGGTCGGTTCGTCCAGCAGCAGGACTTTCATCGGCATCGACAGCCAGCGGCCGAGAATGGCCTTCTGTTGATTGCCGCCGGACAGGTACATGATTTTTTGCCCGGGCGATGGGGTCTTTACCTTCAGCGCCTTGATCTGCCTGTCGGCATTGCCC
The DNA here is from genome assembly GCF_002018875.1 of Pseudomonas sp. MF4836. Lineage (GTDB taxonomy): Bacteria > Pseudomonadota > Gammaproteobacteria > Pseudomonadales > Pseudomonadaceae > Aquipseudomonas. The sequence continues at coordinate 235,492 of NZ_MVOL01000006.1, read as the reverse complement.
CGCTCCCAGTCGCCGCGCAGCAGGCAGCCCAGGGTCGAGTGGGCGCCACGGGCGCTGATGTTGATATTTTCCGCGACGCTGGCCAGCGGCAGGATGCCCTCCTTCTTGCGGTCCTCGGGGCACAACAGCACCCCCGCCGCGATCGCATCCCGGGGCGAACGCAGGGTCAGGGGTCGCCCCGCCAGTTCCAGGCTGCCGGCACTCTTGCGCGCCAGGCCGCTGAGCAACCGCAGCAACTCGGTACGGCCAGCGCCCACCAACCCGAACAGGCCGAGGATCTCGCCCTCGCGCACGTCAAAACTCACCGGCTCACGCAAGCCCGGGCCGAGCAGACCCTCGACCTTGAGCGCCACCGCGCCCGGCTCCCGCGGGCGGTAATCGTAAATATCCTGAATGTCCCGACCCACCATGCAGGTCACCAACTGGTCGTGGCTCAGCTCGCTCATCTGCTCGAACGTGCGCACATAACGCCCGTCCTTGAACACCGTCACCGCGTTGCAGATGCGGAACACTTCTTCCATGCGATGGGACACGTAGAGCACCACTTTGCCCTCGTCCCGCAGGCGCGCAATGATCGTCATCAGGCGCTCGATTTCCCGGGAAGACAGGCTGCTGGTGGGCTCGTCGAAGGCAATCACATGGGCGCCACGGGACAGCGCCTTGGCGATTTCAATCAATTGCCGCTGGCCCAGGGATAGCCGGCCGACCTTGTCCTGGGGGTCGACCTCATCGGCCAGGCCCTTGAGCAATGCCTGGGCTTTGCGCCGCAACTCGGCGCCTTTGACCAAGCCGAAACGTGACGGCAGATGACCGAGAAACAGGTTCTCGGCCACGGTCATTTCCGGCACCAGATGCAGCTCCTGGTGAATCACCGCGACCCCACTGGCAATGCTCTGCGCCGTGGACTTGAAACTCAGCACCTGCTCGCCGATCTGCAAGTGGCCGCTGCTCGGCGCGTAGGCCCCGCCAAGGATTTTCAGCAACGTCGACTTGCCCGCGCCGTTCTCCCCCATCAGGGCGTGAACCGTTCCCGGGTGCGCCACGAAGCTGATATCCGCCAGTGCCTGGACCCCGGGGAAACGCTTGCCGATGCCCGTGAAGCGAAGGCTGCCGCCCACGTTCACGGCCGCTGTAGTTGTTTGCGCCTGCATAGCCCCTCCTCGATCCGACGAGTGCGGCAACTGCCGCCCTCGCCTACCACCCGTTCAAGCGCCCCGGACTCGGGCCGCCAGCGACTCGCCCAGCGCTCAGTTCCACAGGCCGATTTTTTCCAGCTCCTGCTTGAAGTTGTCCCGAGTGATCAGGGTCACGTCGTCCATGGCGGTGTATTTGGGGGGTTCTTTGCCGGTGGTGATCCACTCGAACATCATGCTCGCGGTGTTGTAGCCCTCGATGTGCGGGCTGGGCAGCATCGAGCCGAAGAAGCCGCTGTTGGCCTTTTTCAGCTCGCCAATGGCGTCGGTGCCGTTGATGCCGATGCCGATCACGTTGGCGGCGGCAAAGCCGGCGCTTTCCGTGGCCCGCACGCCCCCGAGCACGGTGTTGTCGTTCATGCCGCCGATGATCAGGTTCTTGGCCGCACCTGGCAGCTTGACCAGGGCCGAATTGGTGGCGTCCATGCTGCCTGGTACGTCGAGGGTCTTGAGTGCCGAGAAGATGATGTGATCCTCTGGCAGGCCGGCGTCCTTCAGGGATTTGACCGAGCCGTCAGTGCGCTTCTTGCCGGTGTCCAACTCGTTGAAGGTGTTAATCACCGCGTAGGTGTCTTTCCAGTCCCAGCCGCGCTTCTTGGCCTCGGCAGCCATGGCGTTGCCCTGTTTCTGCCCGACTTCGAAGGCCGCCATTCCCAGGTAGGGAACGTCCTCCATGAACTTGCCGTTGGCGTCGACGAAGCGGTCGTCCACCGCCATCACCTTGAGGTCGTTGAGCTTGGCCTTGGCCATGATGGCCGGGCCCAGGGACACATCCGGCGGGCAGATGACGAAACCCTTGGCGCCATTGGCCGCCAGGCTGTCGATGGCCGAAAGGGTTTTCTCGCCATCGGGCACGGCGATTTTGATCAGGGTAAAGCCCTTGTCCTTGGCGGCTTTTTCCGCGAAGGCCCATTCGGTCTGGAACCAGGGCTCTTCCGCCTGCTTGACCAGAAAGCCGATTTTTACCGCTTCGGCCGCCAGCAAGCTGCTGCTCAAGCTGACTGCGGTCACCGCCAGGGCGGCGCGACACAGGGAACGGAACCCACGACGACGATTCATAGCTCACTCCTTATTTTTATTGAAAGCCAACCGCCTCCAGGCACCACCTCCGATTGGGGGCTTTGCGCAGCCTGGCGGCGTATCTCGTTGCAGTCACAGCTTCAAGCGAATAGTCATATCATATGATCATTGCGCTTCAGGCGAAGTTCTCAGCCCGAAACACTCCACCGTCAGTCGTGATAGAGCACTGATCGCCCACCATCGATGGTGATGCACGACGCATTGATGAACGGCGCTTCATCGCTGGCCAGGAATACCGCGGTCATTGCCACCTCGATTGGCTGGCCGATGCGTCGCGGCGGGTGCAGGTCCAAGGCCCGCTGGCGCTCGGCATGGGGATCGGCAAAACCGTTCCAGTAATCGACGTTCAGTTGGGTCTCGATGTAACCCGGGGCGATGGCGTTGACCCGGATGCCCTTGGGCGCGTATTCGATGCCCAAGGCCCGGGTCAGCCCCAGCAGGCCGTGCTTGGCCACCGGGTACGGGAAGCAGCCGGGAATGATGTGGGTGGAGTGGGTCGAGGCGATGTTGATGATGCTGCCGACGCCCTGCTCGATCATCTGCGGCAGCACCGCCTTGCAGCCGTACCAGGCGCCGTCCAGGTCGATGGCGAAGCAGCGCCGCCAGTCGTCCTCGGTCATCTGCAACGGGTCGCGGAACACATTGACCCCGGCGCAGTTGACCAGTACGTCGATCCGGCCGTGCAGCTCGATGGCCTGCCGGGCCAGTACATCGAGGTCTGCCTGCCGCGACACATCGGCTCGCAGGGCCTGGACATCAGCGCCCTGCTCCCGCCAATGAGCCGCCACGCCCTCGACCTTTTCCGCCTGGATATCGCTGATCACCAGCTTTGCCTGCTGCGCGGCGAAGCAGGCAACAATCGCCTCACCGATTCCCTGGGCCGCGCCGGTCAGCAGCACCACCTTGTTTTTCAAGCGTTCGCCCCGGGGCGGTTCAGGCACCGGCGGCAAGGAAAGAGCATCAGCCATGAATCGGGACTCCTGTGGCAGGGCACGACGAACGCCGGGCATCCAGGGATGACCGGCCAGCATCGACAGGGGTAGGTATGAACCGCGCACCGGCAGGCGCCGGCCGGCCTTGATGGCCTGAAACATCGACTCCGCTAAGGAGTGCGTAGGAAGATCTCTGCATCGCGTCACCGGTATTATTTTTTTAGTGTGAGTGCGTGGAGCTGTGGCCGACTATAAACCCGGCCCTTACGAAATCTCAATATATAATTTTACATCCCATATATAGGGATTTAACCCACGAAACGCGTGCATACCGTGCCCGCCACCGAGACCCGAACTGCCAGCACTGCACCGTCCAGCCCATGCGCCTGCGGGCTGGCGGCACTGGTGACGTACAGGGTCTGCAAGTCCTCCCCACCAAACACACAACTGGTGGGCCGACTGACCGGCAGCTCGATGACCTGATCCACCTCGCCATCCGGGGTCAGGCGCAGCAGGCAACTGCCATCCCAACGGGCGTTCCACAGGCAACCTTCGGCATCCAGTGCCGAGCCATCCGGCCCTCCACGAGGATGCTGCCCCAGCCAGGCTTGTGCCGGCCCGAGGCTGCCGTCAGCCGCGACGGCATGGCGATTGAGGGTGCCGTCCAGGCTGTCGGCAAAATGCAGGGTGGCGCTCTGATCACTCCAGATCAGGGTATTGGGAATCCCCAGCCCCTGGAGCAGCGGCGTCACCTGCGCATTGGCGTCTACCCGGAACAGGCCGCCGCTGCGCTGCACCACGGGCAGGTCCTCACCGTGGGGTCCGATGTTGTTCTGCATGGTGCCGAGCCAGAGTCGCCCCTGCTCATCGCAACGCGCTTCGTTGGCCCGGTTACCGGGGTGCGGATCGGCGACGCATAACAATTGCAGCTGGGGCGCATCGGCCGGGGACTCCAGGTCGAGCCGATAGACCCCGCTGCTCAGGGTCACCAGGGCATCGCCACGCACCGTAGGAATGAAGGCGGACACGTGTTCCGGCAGGTGCCAGACCCGCAAGCCGCCTTCCTTGAAGCGCAGCGCCTGCTTTGCAGCAATGTCCACCCAGTACAGGGCCTGTTCGGCACCGTCCCAGAATGGTCCCTCGCCCAGCAGGGCCCGATGCGGGGTAACCGCCTTCCAGTCCATACAACCTCCCGCTCTTATGGTGGTCAGGTGATATCAGCGTCCGGCAGCGCTGGCGGCCTTGCCGGCCATCAGATCCGGGTAGTAGCGCTTGATCGCCAAGGCCGCGTTGTCGATCAGGGTCATGCAGGCCCAGACGCTGCGCCCGGTATCCCGGGCGGCAATGGCGTGGGCCAGGTCCTTATGAATGGGCAAGGTGCGCCGCAGTTCGTCGGGGTCGGCGGCCGAGACTTCGAAGCACACCGCGAGCAGGGCCCCCAGGGCCGGCACCATTTGCTCGATGAACTGGTTATGGCTGGCGGCAAGAATGCACTCGTGGAAATACTGATCGGCGAGGTTGTAATCCAGGCCGCTGTCGACCGCGCGCTCAAGGGCCTTGTAGGCCAGCGTTATGGCCTCGATCTGCTCCACCGACGCCCGCTCGCAAGCCCAGCGCACGGCCATGGGTTCGATAGTGCGACGCAGATCCAGCAAGTCGTCGACAAAGTTTTCCGGCAAGCCGTTGCGTGACAGCCAGCCCACCACCTGCGGATCGAACAGGTTCCAGCGCCGCACCGGCAATACCCGGGTGCCGACCTTGGGCCCGACTTCCAGCAAGCCTTTGGCAACCAGGGTCTTGATCGCTTCGCGGATCACCGTGCGACTGACCCCGAGCTGCAGGCCCAGGTCCGCCTCGACCTTGATCGCCTGCCCGGGCTGAACATGCCCGGCGGCAATCCAGGCGCCCAGCCAATCGACCGTCGACGCGTGAAAACTGTTGGACATGGACACCCTCGTGATGAAGAAAAACGGAGCCGTGCAGCATCGGCTCACGCTATTGATCACATGATTGGCTGTCAAAGGTTTTTCGACGGGCAGGCGACAACCTCAAGCAGCGTGATGCCGAGGTATCAACTGAGGGTAGCGCCTGGAGTCAGGGCTCAAGGCCGATAGGAAAGAACACACCGCCGCTCCAGACCCCGAGCCAGCGCTGGCCGTCGATTTCACGGGGCACTGCCAGCTCCACCAACTGGTAGAAGACGTTGCGATGAATCAGGGCTTCGAGGTTGCTGCGGATATGGACGTACGGCGCCGGTTCCTGGGTCTGGGGGTCGATGACCACGCGCAACGGATGCTCGGTACCGGCTTCGGCCTGCTCCTCGACGTTGGTGGTAAAGCGCAGCAGCTGGTGCTCGCCTTGGCCCTGCACGTCCAGGGTAACCGCGACAAATGGCGCGTCGTCGACCTTGATCCCGACCTTCTCCACCGGTGTGATCAGGAAATAATCGTCACCTTCGCGCAGCATGATGGTGGAGAACAGCTTGACCATCGGTTTGCGCCCGATCGGGGTACCCAGGTAGTACCAGGTGCCGTCGCGGGCGATCCGCATGTCGATATCGCCACAGAAATCGGGGTTCCACAGGTGGACCGGCGGCAAGCCTTTTTCAGACTTGGGAATTTGCGCCAACAGGTCGTTGGCTTTGCCTGGACCACTCATCGATGTACTCCTTGTGCGTTGCTCAGTCGCTCAATCCCAGCAAGCCACGGGCGTATTGCTGGAGCGGCGGACCGAGCAGGTCTTGCGGTTTGTTGTCGTGGAACGTCAGTAAACCGCCACGACTGCGAATCCGTGCAGTATCGATCAAATACTGGGTGCTGGTCTCGATCAGCATGATCTGGATGACGCCGGTGTCGACACCCAGGCGGTCCACAGCCTCTTGATCGAACCACTCATCGGAGTTGCCGATACGGTCGTCGGCCTTGGCAAAGCGAGCATAGAGCAGGTAGTGCGCACCGACTTCCCGGGCTTCTGCCATGGCCTGGTTGAGGCCTTCGGGCGCTCGGGCGCGGCGCACCATCGGGAAGTATTCGATAAAGCCGTTAAAGGCTTCTTCCGCCACGACGTTAGGTCGCGGATAGGCGCTGCCAGGCGGCACAAACGCGCCCTGGGCGATAAATATGAACGAGTCCGGCTGAATGCGGAACGAACTCGTGCGGCGCGTATCGCTGTGATCGAGCATGCCCGAGTCGCTCAAGTGATAACGCACGCCCTCGCCCATATCGCTGACATTCATGCAGCCGCCAAGCGCCAAAAAGGCCAGCAGCAAAACCAGGCTACGCATCCTACCCTCCAGAAGCCGGTGACGGAAAACCGGCGAATGGGCACGAGATGCAGCTTCCGCGCCAGCTTGCCCGACGGCCAGCAATGACCACGGCCAGCGATCAGCCACCGATGATTTTCATCACCGTTGCGCCACCGGAGAATGCAACCTCCTGCTTATCGCCCAGGGCCTTCATCAACAGCCCCTGCAGCGCCGGCAATGCCTGGTGCCGAGGCTTGTCCAGCAAGTCGCCGACGTAGTGCCGATTGCTCGACGACAGGCAGCCGTGCAGCCACCCCGTGGAGGACAACCGCAGGCGCGAGCAGGTCCGGCAAAACGGCACGCTTTCGTTGGCGATCACGCCAAAGTGCCCCCTTCCCGGAATCGCATAGCGCACCGCCGTCGCATCCACCGGCGCATCGGCCTGCTGATATTCATAACGCTCGCCGATCAGACTCAGCAGTTGCTGCAGGCTGACAAACTGTTGCAGGAAGGCATTCGAATCACTGGCCAGGTGGCCCATGCGCATCAATTCGATAAAACGCAGCTCGTAGCCCCGCTCCAGGCAGTAATCGAGCAGCGGCATGACCTGGTCCAGGTTCTGTCCACGCAGCGGCACCATATTGACCTTGATCTTCAACCCCGCTGCGCTGGCTTGATCCATGCCGTCCAGCACGGTGGCCAGGTCACCACCACGGGCAATGCCACGGAAGGCCGCAGCGTCCAGAGTGTCCAGGGAAACGTTGATCCGGCGGATACCGGCGTCTACCAGCAGCGGCAGTTTGCGCGCCAGCAACTGGCCATTGGTGGTCAGGCTGATATCGTCCAGGCCCATTTGTCCGACGGCGCCCATGAAGGCTTCCAGCTTCGGACTGACCAGCGGTTCGCCGCCCGTAATGCGCAGGCGCTCGATGCCCGCGGCTTCAATCAGGTAGGCCACGCCTCGCGCCATTGCCTCGGCCGACAGTTCATCCTGCGCAGCCACCAACCGCTTGCCATTGGGCACGCAGTAGGTACAGGCGTAGTTGCAGGCTGAGGTCAGGCTGATCCGCAGATTGCGAAAACGCCTGCCTTGACGATCAACGATCATGGGGTACTCCGGCGGAGGAAGTAGAGAACCGGCAAAACCTGACTTATAAATCAGGTTTTGGCAAGTCCCATGCCTGAGTATATTCCTGGGGCACTGCGCCATATAGGAGAATCACGGCGCAATCAGGCTGCTGAATGAATCAGCTGCTCGGGGTGTCGGTGTCGCGCTTGCGCTTGTTGCCCATGCGCACGCCAATATCCATCAGAAACTGGAAGAAGCCTTCCTGATCTTCCAGCACATTGCTCCAGAACGGCGAGTGATACAGCGCGACCGCGCCGTGCACCAGCGCCCAGGCCGCGCAGTAATGGAAGTAAGGCGGCACGTCTTCCAGCTTGCCTTCGCTGATGCGCCCCTTGATCAACAAGGTCAGGCGTTCGAAGTTGGAGGCACGGATCTTGTGCAACTCCTCGACCATCTCCGGCACCTGGTTGCCCTTGACCACTTTCTCTTCCAGGCGATCGAACAGCCGATAACGCTGCGGATCGCGCATGCGGAATTCAAAGTAGGCGCGGGACAGGGCTTCCTTGTCTTTGTCGACATCGGCCGAGTGCAGCAACTCGTTCAAATCGCGCTCGTAGTCGAGCATCAGGCGCAGATAAATCTCGGCCTTGGATTTGAAGTGTTTGTAGATGGTGCCTTTGCCGATACCCACGGCATCAGCAATCATCTCGACGGTGACGCTGTCTTCACCTTGGTCGAGGAACAGCTTGAGCGCGGTATCGAGAATTTCTTGCTCACGGCGACGAAACTCACGGACCTTACGAGGTTCTTTCTGCATAAGAAAAGGTCTGTCGGGGTCAAAATCGAAGCCGCGTATTATGCCTAACTTGCGCAAAAATGCACGGATCATCCGAAGATGACGATGTATCTGGATGATTTTGCATCGACTGCGGGTGCCAGCCATTTGCCCCGGGGGCTCCGGCCCTGCTCCTGCTTATCCAGCCGATGCGGCCTTGGCGCAGCGGAAAAAACACAGAACTCTAAAGCCACTCCGCGGCGCCATCGAGACTCTACAGTACTTGCGCAGCAATTGTATGAACGCTTATCCGACCCACCACATCCAATATCGACGCCTGATGCGCAACGGGTCAGAAACACAGCGTAGGCCAGCCCTGCGTCATCTTGATAGTGTTTTCACGAACGGGCACGTATCAGCCAGGGAGGGCTTCCAGGCACCTGAACTGCAACAGGGTGTGTGCTGGAAGCGCCTTGAGAAACCCGGGCGTTGGCCGCTGTTGACGACAGATAGGCGCTGATCCGCCAAAGCGTCCGATGGTGCCGGGCCGTCCGGGACAATGAGAACCCAACCGAAGCGGGCGTATTCCAAAATTGTTTAAAAAACGAGCAACCCCAACTGGACTGAACGCGATAGTGATCAATACTTGAACTGTCGGCGTGACATCTCCCCCAAGTGAAGCGCCGATGAAGGTACCGAAGGACCGCGTGCCTTTGTTTTACTCCTAATGGTCTTAACCCGGATTCACCCCCCAGAACCCGGGTTTTTTTTGCCCGGGATTCAGCCAGGCCCCTCCCCTTGGACCCACCCCGCGCCGTTACAGCGGCGTTCTCAGTCAGCTCGCCCGACATGAGCCAACGGAAACAGGCGCTGGAAATTCTCGGTGGTCTGCGCGGCAAAGGCGTCGTAGGACTCACCGCGCAGCATCGCCAGGAACTCCGCAACTTCGCGTACGTACTGCGGCAGGTTGGGCTTGCCGCGATAAGGGATAGGCGCCAGGTACGGCGAGTCGGTTTCCACCAGCAGGCGATCGGCCGGCACCTGGCGCGCAACATCACGCAGCGCGTCGGCATTGCGGAAGGTGACGATGCCAGAAAGAGAAATATAGAAACCCAGGTCCAGGGCCGCCTTGGCCATGTCCCAGTCTTCAGTGAAGCAATGCAGCACGCCGGCCTGAGGCAGGGCCGCCTCGCGCAACAGTGCCAGGGTGTCGGCCCGCGCCCCACGGGTGTGCACGATCACCGGCTTGCCGGTCTGCTGGGCCGCTTGCAGATGCAGACGAAAGGACGCCTGCTGCAACTCGGCGGCTTCCGGCTCGTAGTGGTAATCCAGCCCTGTTTCGCCGATGGCCACCACCCGCGGATGATCCAGCTCGCGCAGCAGCCAGTCGAGCGCCGGAGCGGCCCCCGGTTGCACGTCCAGCGGGTGCACGCCGACCGAGCAATCGACATCGGCGTAGCGCTCGGCCAGGGCCTTGACGTCGGCAGCGTTCTCGACGCTGACCCCGATACACAGGAAGTGCCCGACGCCGCGCTGGCGCGCCGCGTCCAGCGCAGCATCCAGGGAGCCGTCATGGGCGGCAAGGTCAAGGCGATCGAGGTGGCAATGGGAATCTACGAGCATAAGAGGCCGCAACTACATCCAGTCAATGAAAGGGCCGCAGCCGGGGCGGCGGCCAATGGTTCGGTGTGCTTGAGGACGGGGCTTAGCGCTGGCCGGGCAAGGCCGCCCACTGCACCAGCAGGGCTTCGAGCAGCAGCACACGGTTGAGGTTAGCCTTGCTCAGCACTTTCTGGCGGTGAGCGAGGATCCAGTCCTGAATATCCAGGACCTTGCCCTGAGTCGACTTCTGCGCCAGGTACTGCACCACTTTGCGCATATCGGTCAAGCCCAGGCCCTGCTCATCTTCGGTCAATTGATAACGCAGGATCAGGCTCGACCAGTCGCAGAACCAATCGAACAGCAACAGCAGCGGAATCGCGTTCCAGCTTTCAGCCAGTTGGGTCGGGGATTGCTGCTGCTTGAGCAGCTTCTTGACCCCGTCCACCACCTGTGCCCGCTGCTCGCGAGCGCCCTGGGTGTGCAAGCTCACCGCCGCCAGCGGCGAACCGGCAGCCAGGGTCAGCAGCTCCACCCGCTCCTCTTCGCCGCAATCCGGCAGCGCCCGGGCCAGCCATTGCAGACTCAAGGCCTCGCTGGGCAACGGGCAGGCCTGCTGCACACAGCGACTCTTGATGGTCGGCAACAAGCGGCTCGGCTGGTGGCTGACCAACAGCAACACCGTCTCTCCGGAAGGCTCTTCGAGGCTTTTCAGCAGGGCGTTGGCCGCGTTGATGTTCATCGACTCCACCGGCTCGATCAGCACCACCTTGCGCCCGCCCAGCTGCGCGGTCTGCACCACGAAACTGACCAGATCACGCACCTGGTCGACCTTGATCGCCTTGTCGGCCTCTTCCGGCTCCAGCACGTAGTTATCCGGGTGGCTGCCGGCGTGCAGCAACATGCATGACTTGCAGGTCCCGCACGCATCCAGCCCATCCGGACGCTGGCACAGCAAGCGCGCCATCAGGCGCTCGGCCAGGGCCCGCTTGCCGATACCGACCGGGCCATGCAGCAGATAGGCATGGGCATGCTGGGTACGACCCGCCAGCTGCTGCCAGAGGGCGTCCTGCCAGGGATAGGCCTCAGCCACGGTAAAGCTCCAGTAATTGCGGCAGCAATGCATCCAGCGCCTGCTGGACCTGCGTCAGCGGCTGCGCCGCGTCAACCAGGCGATAACGCACAGGGTCCGCTTCGGCACGGGCCAGGTAAGCGCTGCGTACCGCATCGAAAAATGCCCGGCCTTCCTGCTCGAAGCGGTCCAGCCGACCACGGGCGCTGGCGCGCGCCAGGCCGACTTCTACCGGCAGATCAAACACCAGGGTCAGGTCGGGACGCAGGTCGCCCTGGACGAAACGCTCCAGGGTGGCAATACGCTCCACCGAAAGGCCACGGCCGCCGCCCTGATAGGCGTAGGTCGAATCGGTAAAACGATCACAGAGCACCACGGCGCCACGGGCCAACGCCGGGCGAATCACCCCGGCCAGGTGCTGGGCGCGGGCGGCGAACACCAGCAGCAGCTCGGTGTCTGCATTCATGACTTCGTCACCAGGGGTCAGCAGCACTTCGCGGATGCGCTCGGCCAATGGTGTGCCGCCGGGTTCGCGGGTCAGCAGCACTTCGATACCCGCGGCGCGCAAACGCTCGGCGAGGTATTCGCGATTGGTGCTCTTGCCGGCGCCTTCCGGGCCTTCCAGGGTAATAAACAAGCCAGTCACGGGCGGTCCTTAATCAAAGTCATTGCGGGCTTTTCGGCTCAGGCTCGACGGGAGCCTCGGCCGGCGCTTGCTGCGGTACAGGCGCGGGCGGCGCGGCATCCGGTTCGGCTGCCGGTGCCGGGCTCGGTGCCTCCTGAACCGCTGGGGCAGGCGCTGGCGTCGGTGCCGGGCTGGAGCGGTAGTCGGCGCGGCGTTTTAGCTGGAACTCGCGAACCGCGCTGTTGTGCGCGTCCAGGTCATCGGAAAACACATGACTGCCATCGCCACGGGCAACAAAGTACAAGCTTTTGCCCGGCACCGGGTTGAGCGCGGCATGAATCGCCTCGCGACCGACCATGGCAATCGGCGTCGGCGGCAAGCCGGCATTCACATAGGTGTTGTACGGGGTCGGCTCCTTGAGGTGAGCCCGGGTCAGCTTGCCGGTGTAGCGCTCACCCAGGCCGTAGATCACGGTCGGGTCGGTCTGCAGCAGCATGCCGATCTGCATGCGCCGCACGAACACCCCGGCAATCTGCCCGCGCTCCTGGGGCACGCCGGTTTCCTTCTCCACCAGCGAGGCCATGATCAGCGCCTGGTAGGGGTCGGTATAGGGCACATCGGCGGCGCGTTTGCTCCACTCCTTGGCCAGCACGTCATCGAGCCGGTCGTAGGCTTTTTCCAGCAGTTCGGCGTCGCTCATGCCACGCACAAAGCGGTAGGTATCGGGGAAGAACCGGCCTTCGGGAAAGACCCCGGGGTGGCCGAGTTTCTCCATGACCTGGGTGTCGCTGAGGCCGGTCAGGGTCTGTTCGAGTTTTTCATGCTTGGCCAGGGCGGCGCGTACCTGGCGGAAGTTCCAGCCCTCCACCAGGGTCAGGCTGTATTGCACCACTTCGCCACGCTGCCAGACACCGATCAGGCTTTGTGCAGTCATGCCGGGGGTCATGCGATATTCGCCACTGTGCAGTGGCTGGCCATTGAGGTTGAAGCGCCAGTACAGGCGCAACCAGAACGCGTCCTGCAGCACGCCGTCGGCCTCCAGGCGATTGAAGGTCCCGGTCGGTGTCGAACCTGCGGGCACATCGAGCAACTGCTCCTGTGGCAGGTTGAGCGGTTGCTCCAGGGCCGAGTGCAGTTTCCAGGCGCAAGCGCCCGCCAGCAGCCCTGCCAGAACCAGTCCGGTTTCCAGCAGAAGCAGTAATTTACGTCTCACGAATCAAACATCCAGTAGCGCGCGGGAAATGCCCTGCAGTTTACGGGTGAGCGGCCCAACCGACCAGCTCAGGTCAGCACAGGCCCGTACCGGCCAGATGCCATAAACGCTATTGCAGACAAAGACTTCGTCGGCCTGTCGCAACCGATCGAGGCCAATATCGGCGATTTCCACGGGAATGCCCAAGGACTCGGCTTGAAACACTATTTCAGCGCGCATCACCCCGGCCACGCCGCAGCGGCTCAAATCCGGGGTCAGCAAGCGCCCTTCAGCCACCAGGAACAGGTTGCTGAACACGCCTTCGATCAGGCGGCCGCCTGTGTCGCACATCAGCCCTTCGGCATGCTCGGCATCGCGCCACTCGGAGCGAGCCAGGACCTGCTCAAGACGATTGAGATGCTTGAGGCCGGCCAGCAAGGGCTGCTCGGACAGACGGGTGGCACAGGGGAACAGGCGAATGCCCTGTTCGGCATGGGTGGCTGGATAAGTGGCGGGCGGGCTGCCCTGGAGAATCCGACGCGCCTGGGCGGCAGGGTCGGCGGCATAACCGCGCAAGCTGTCGCCACGGGTGAGGATCATCTTGAGCACACCCTCCCCCAACGCTGCCGCATAGGCCAGCAGCTCACCGCGGATCAGCGAGTGGTCCGCAGTGATCGCCAGCCGCAGACAGCCCTCGGCCAGACGGGCCAGGTGCCGCTCCAGCAACAGCGGCTGCCCGGCCTTGACCGCAATGGTCTCGAACAGGCCGTCGCCATACGCCAGGCCCCGGTCTTTTAGCGACAACGTGTCCGCCGGCTGACCGTCGACCCAGCTCTGCATCACTCGGCGAACCGGCGGAACACCAGGGAGCCGTTGGTCCCGCCAAACCCGAAGGAGTTCGACAGCACTACGTCGATGTCCATGCTGCGCGCGGTGTGCGGCACGAAATCGAGATCGCAGCCTTCATCGGGCTCATCCAGGTTGATGGTCGGCGGCGCCACCTGGCTGTTGATCGCCAGCACGCTGAAGATCGCCTCGATCGCGCCCGCAGCACCCAACAGGTGACCGGTCATCGACTTGGTCGAACTCACGGCCAGCTTGTAGGCGTGATCGCCGAACACCGTCTTGATCGCCTCGGCTTCCGCCAGGTCGCCGGCCGACGTCGAGGTGCCGTGGGCGTTGACGTACTGCACTTGCTCGACGTTCAGCTTGGCATCCCGCAGGGCGTTGGCGATGCAACGCGCAGCACCGGCGCCATCGGCGGGTGGCGAGGTCATGTGATACGCATCACCGCTCATGCCGAAACCTATCAGCTCGGCGTAGATGGTGGCGCCACGCGTCTTGGCGTGCTCCAACTCTTCAAGCACCAGGGCCCCAGCACCGTCGGACAGGACGAAACCGTCGCGGCCCTTGTCCCACGGACGGCTGGCACGGGTCGGCTCGTCATTGCGGGTCGACAGCGCACGGGATGCGCCAAAGCCACCCATGCCCAGGCCACAGGCAGCCATTTCGGCGCCGCCGGCGATCATCACGTCAGCCTCGCCGTAGGCGATATTGCGCGCAGCCATGCCGATGCAATGGGTGCCGGTGGTGCACGCCGTGGAAATGGCGTAGTTAGGTCCCTGGGCACCCAGATGGATGGACAGGAAACCGGAAATCATATTGATGATCGAGCCTGGCACAAAGAACGGAGAAATCCGTCGTGGGCCGGAATCATGAAGTGTGCGGCTGGTTTCTTCGATATTGGTCAAACCGCCAATACCCGAGCCCATGGCTACACCGATGCGCTCGCGGTTGGCGTCAGTGACTTCCAGACCGGAGTTGCGCACCGCCTGAAACCCTGCGGCCAGACCGTATTGAATGAACAGGTCGAGCTTGCGCGCTTCCTTGACCGACAGGTATTCCTCGACATTGAAGCCCTTTACCGAGCCGCCAAAACGGGTGGAATAGGCAGAAAGGTCGGTGTGTTCGATCAGACCAATGCCACTGCGGCCAGCCAGAATGCCCTGCCAGCTGCTCGGCACATCTGTACCCAGTGGCGACAACATACCCATACCGGTGACTACGACGCGTCTACGCGACACAGCACTCTCCTTTTTCTAATGACGACTTTGCATCAGGCCTAAAGAAAAAACCGCACGCCATGAGGCAGTGCGGTTTTTCCATGACAGCAAGCAACGACTACAAACTATTACGCCTGGTGGCTAGTAACGTAGTCGATAGCAGCTTGAACAGTAGTGATCTTTTCAGCTTCTTCGTCAGGGATTTCGGTCTCGAATTCCTCTTCCAGAGCCATCACCAGCTCAACGGTGTCAAGGGAGTCGGCACCCAGGTCTTCAACGAAGGAAGCGGTGTTAACAACTTCTTCTTCTTTAACGCCCAGTTGCTCAGCAACGATTTTCTTGACGCGCTCTTCGATGGTGCTCATACCTTGTTTTCACTCCTAATGGACAAATTCAGGCAGCTGGCCAGTGGGTAAGTGTATAGAAAGGCTTTTCAGCTTTTCAACTGAAAGCTTCACTCCTCAAACCCTTTGGCCATCTGCCTATAAATAGATTGCAGCTTTATAACGGATTTTAGACAGCTCGTATGACATTTTTTTGAAGCAATCCGTCACATTTAACTCACATATACATCCCGCCGTTGACCGGGATTGTAGCCCCAGTAACGTATGCCGCACCGTCAGAAGCCAGAAAAGCGACCACTTGCGCGATCTCTTGTGCCTGCCCCAGACGGCCCAGCGGAATTTGTGTCAGCAAGGCATCACGCTGCGCTTCAGGCAATTCGCGAGTCATGTCGGTATCGATGAAACCCGGTGCTACCGAGTTGACCGTAATCGACCGCGAACCCACTTCACGCGCCAGAGCACGACTGAAACCTTCCAGACCCGCCTTGGCGGCTGCGTAGTTTACTTGGCCTGCGTTGCCCATGGCACCCACTACCGAGCCAATACTGATAATTCGACCCCAACGAGCCTTGGTCATGCCGCGCAAAACGCCTTTGGACAGGCGAAACAGACTGTTCAAGTTGGTATCGACCACGTCGTACCACTCGTCATCTTTCATGCGCATCATCAGGTTGTCACGGGTGATACCGGCGTTATTGACCAGGATCGCCGGCGCGCCGAACTGCACCTGAATGCTCGCCAGGACCGCCGCAACCGATTCGTCGCTGGTGACATTGAGCTCAAGGCCAGTGCCTTGAATGCCGTGTTCCTTGAGGGTCGCAGCAATGCGCTCAGCACCCGAGGCGGAAGTCGCGGTACCCACGACAATCGCGCCCAGACGACCCAGCTCAAGCGCGATGGCCTGGCCAATACCGCGGCTCGCGCCAGTCACCAGTGCAACTTTACCTTGCAGACTCATGCAGGCTTCTCCTAATTCAGGCCAGTGCTGCGCGAGCGGCAGCAAAGGCATCGGGGGTATTCAGGTTGGAGGTCGATACGCCTTCGGCGCAGCGCTTGTTCAGGCCGGCCAGGACCTTGCCCGGACCGCATTCGACCAGCTGGGTCGCACCTTTGGCTGCCAGGGCCTGGACCGACTCGACCCAACGCACCGGCTTGTACAACTGCTCCAGCAGGTCGCGCTTGAGGGTCTCGAGGTCTGCCGGCACTGCCGCGCTGACGTTTTGCACCACCGGGATCTGCGGCGCCTGCCAGTCGATCGCGGCGATCGACTCGGCGAAACGCTCGGCAGCCGGGCGCATCAGCTCGCAGTGCGACGGCACGCTGACTGGCAACGGCATGGCACGCTTGGCGCCGCGCGCCTTGCAGCCTTCGATGGCGCGCTCTACAGCCGCCTTGGCACCGGCGATCACCACCTGGCCAGGGGAGTTGAAGTTGACTGCGCTGACCACTTCACCTTGAGCCGCCTCGGCACAGGCCGCCAGCACGTCGGCATCTTCCAGGCCGAGAATCGCAGCCATGCCGCCCTGCCCCGCAGGAACAGCTTCCTGCATCAGTTGGCCACGACGCTCTACCAGCTTCACCGCGTCACCAAGACTCAGGCTGCCAGCGGCGACCAGCGCGCTGTATTCACCCAGACTGTGGCCTGCGACGAACGCCGGGCGAGCACCGCCTTCTGCCAGCCACAGACGCCACAAGGCGACGGACGCAGTCAGAATGGCCGGCTGGGTTTTATCGGTTTGATTGAGCAGCTCTTCCGGACCTTGCTGGGTCAGAGCCCACAGGTCGTAGCCCAGAGCATCGGAGGCTTCTTTGAAGGTGTCGAGGATCAACGGGTATTGCGCGCCCAACTCGGCCAACATGCCGAGGGACTGCGAGCCCTGTCCTGGAAAGACGAATGCGAGGGAAGCAGACATGTAACAAGCCCCTAATGATCTTGTCGTCGGAGAATTGACGCCCTGCCGAAGCGGACGCAAGAAACTGACAGTTGGATGGCCAATTGAACCGAGCGGTCACATTTAAGCACTCCCGAGGGGAAACGCCTAAAGCAACAGATCCTCAAGCCGCCCGTGCAGACGCTCGGGAAGGTTCTCCTGAATCTCTATCAGCGCCCGCTGGATGGCACTCTGAAAGCCCTGAACACCTGCCGAACCATGGCTTTTCACCACGATCCCCTGCAAACCCAGAAAACTCGCACCATTGTGCCGCGCCGGCGCCAGATCAGCCTGCAGACGCCGCATCAGCGGCAATGCCAGGGCTCCCACCAGGCGCGAAGCGACATTGCGCTTGAACAGCGCCTCGATCCGCGCGGCAATCATGGTCGCCAGGCCCTCGCTGGACTTGAGCAGAATATTGCCGACAAAGCCGTCGCACACCACCACATCCGCTTCGCCGCGATACAGCCCATCACCCTCGACAAAGCCGATGTAATTCAAGCCACGAGCATTTTGCAGCAAGGTCGCCGCGAGCTTTACCTGCTGGTTGCCCTTGATGTCTTCGGTGCCGATATTCAGCAGCGCGACCCGCGGACGCGCGATGCCCAGCGTCTCGGCCGCGACCGACCCCATCACCGCAAACTGGAACAGGTGCTCGGCGCTGCAGTCGACGTTGGCCCCCAGGTCCAGCAACTGGCAATAGCCACGCTGGGTCGGGATGGCGGCCACCATCGCCGGACGATCAATCCCCGGCAGGGTTTTGAGCACATAGCGCGACAACGCCATCAGCGCACCGGTATTCCCCGCACTGACACAGGCCTGGACCTTGCCTTCACGCAACAACTCAAGGGCCACCCGCATAGAAGAGTCGGGTTTGCCGCGCAGAGCCTGGGAGGGCTTTTCGTCCATGCCGATCACTTCGGCGGCCGGCACAATCGTCAGGCGCGCGCGATCCACAGCCGAATGGCCGGAAATCAGATCTTCTAAAAGGGAGGGTTGACCGACAAGGGCCAGGTGCAGCGAGGGCGTAGCAGACAGGCAAGCAAGACTGGCCTGAACAATGCTGCGGGGACCGAAGTCCCCGCCCATTGCGTCAATCGCGATGACTTGAGCAGACAAGTGATTACTCGTCAGCGCCCTTGTCGATCACTTTACGGCCACGGTATACGCCTTCTGGCGATACGTGGTGACGCAGGTGAATTTCACCGGTGGTTTTTTCTACAGACAGAGTGCTCGCCGTCAGGGCGTCGTGCGAACGACGCATGTCACGGGCAGAGCGGGATTTTTTGTTCTGCTGAACAGCCATAATTGATTAACTCCTAAACGTTTGGGTCACGCTTTAACTGCGCCAATACACTGAACGGGTTGGACCGCGTTACCTCGTCCTCGCTCGGTTCGGGCTCATCGAGACCCGCCGGCTGCTGGCATTCTTCCGGATGATGAGCAGGCACAATGGGCAAGGCGAGCAGAAGCTCCTCCTCGATCAGTGACTGCAGATCCAAAGGATCTTCGCCCAGTTCCAGCACGTCATAACCTTTCGGCAACGACTGGGTATTCGCACCCTCCTTCACCACAGCATAACTGCATTCGCTATGGATCGGCAGGGTGACCAGCTCAAGACAACGCTGGCAAACCATTTTGACTTCGGTGTCGATAAAACTGTGGATTACCACAGACTTACGTTCATCTCGTTCAAAAACGAATTTTGCCTGCACCGTACCGACATCGTCGGAAAGCGGGTCGCAGAGTCTCTTCAAATCGGCCAGCAGCAGTTCACCTTGAAGGGTGGTGCCACGGTCAGCCAATTTGCGCGGGTCAACGTGAGGTGGAATCGGGTCATTCAACATAGGCGCAGCATTATAGGGATGCACCCGGCCATGTCAAAGGAAATTCAACCCTGTCGGTCACTTGCAAGCCTCGCTAGAATCCGCAACCCGCCTCAGGAGATGCGCATGCTGCCTTTATTACTCGCTTCAAGCTCGGTCTACCGCCGAGAATTGCTGGCCCGCCTGCGGCTGCCGTTCACCTGCGCCTCCCCGGACATCGACGAAAGCCATCGATCCGGAGAGACCGCCACGCAGCTGGTCGAGCGCCTGGCCAGGGAAAAAGCCCAGGCGCTCGCCGCCACTCATCCGCAACACCTGATCATCGGCTCGGACCAGGTTGCCGTGCTCGGCGAGCGCATCATCGGCAAACCTCACAGCTTCGAAAAGGCCCGCGACCAGCTTCTCGCCGCCAGCGGCAACAGCGTGACCTTCCTCACCGGCCTGGCCCTGCTCAACAGCCAGACCGGAGCCTGCCAGGTCGACTGCATTGCCTTCACCGTACACATGCGCAGCCTCACTGCAGAACGCATCGAGCGCTACCTGCACGCCGAGCAACCCTACGACTGCGCCGGCAGCTTCAAAGCCGAAGGCTTGGGGGTCAGCCTGTTTCGCAGCACCGAAGGCCCTGACGCCACCAGCCTGGTCGGCCTGCCGCTGATTCGCCTGGTGGACATGCTCCTTGCCGAAGGCATCGAGATCCCCTGACCCGCGCCCACGAAAAAGCCGGCGCGAAGGCCGGCTTTTCGTGGATACAGAAGAACTTACCGCAGGGCAGGCCCCTGGAAGCCCATCCACATTGCCAACTGCTCAGCCACACTGGCGCCGAGCTTCTTCGAGAAGCGATCAAACGGCGACTCCTGAACAGTGAAGTCCACCAACTCTTTCTCGCCAATCACATCGCGCGCCACCGAACTGGTATTACCCAGGCCATCGATCAAGCCCAATTGCAGCGCCTGCTGACCCGACCAGATCAAACCGGAGAACAGCTCGGGGTGATCCTTGTCCTTGAGACGATCGCCACGCCCCTGCTTGACGCTGGCAATGAACTGCTGATGAGTGGTATCGAGCACGCCCTGCCAGAACTTGGTTTCGTCGGGCTTCTGCGGCTGAAACGGATCGAGGAACGACTTGTGCTCACCCGAAGTGTAGGCGCGCCGCTCCACCCCCAGCTTCTCCATGGTGCCGACAAAGCCGTAACCGGCCGCCGTCACACCAATGGAGCCCACCAGACTGGCCTTGTCGGCGTAGATCTGATCAGCAGCGCTGGCGATGTAATAGGCACCCGAGGCACCCAGGTCGGAAATCACCGCATAAACCTTGGTGTCGGCATGCAAGCCGCGCAAACGGCGAATCTCGTCATAGACATAGCCGGACTGCACCGGACTGCCGCCTGGGCTGTTGATGCGCAAGACAATGCCCTTGACCTTGGGATCCTCGAACGCCGCGCGCAGGCTGCCGACAATATTGTCAGCACTGGCCGCTTCCTTGTCGGCAATCACCCCCGTCACGTCGATCACCGCCGTGTAGCCCGCACCCCGGGTGGCACTTTTCTCCATGTCCATCAGCGGCGTAAACAACACCAGCGCGCCGAACAGGTAAATAAACGTCAGAAACTTGAAGAAGATCCCCCAGCGCCGCGAACGCCGCTGCTCCTGCACACTGGCCAACAGGGTCTTTTCCAGGAGCTTCCAGCTCTTGTCATCGCCGCCTTCAGCGCTCGCCTTGCTCGGCGCCTTCCATTCATCGGTCATGCCATCTACCCCAGCAAAAACTTAATTGGCGCGCAGGCTAAGCCAGGCGTGCAACTCAGGAAAACTATCAATAGCGATGCGCGGCTCGAATGCGCGCAAGGCCTCCAGCGATTGAGCTCCGTAACTGACAGCAACCGAGTCCATGCCCGCATTGCGTGCCATCAACAGATCGAAAGAGGAGTCACCCACCATCAGCGCCTGCTCGGGACGCACATCGCAATGGGCAAGAATCTGCTCCAGCATCAGCGGATGGGGTTTGCTGGCGGTTTCATCGGCAGCGCGGGTGATATCAAAATAATCCTCCCAGCCATGAGCCCTCAACACCCGATCCAGCCCCCGCCGCGCCTTACCTGTAGCCACCGCCAAGCGGTAGCCCTCCGCCCGGAATGCGTCAAGGGACTGCACCACCCCAGCGAACAGCGGCGAAGGCTCCGCCTCAAGGGCGATATAGCAATCAGCATAATGCTGGCGAAAGGCAATCAGCTGCTCGTCATCGATTTCCGGGTACAGGGTGCGAATCGCCTCCGGCAGCCCAAGACCGATAATGCCCTTGACCACGAAGTCATCGCGACGCGCAAAATTGGAACGATCGGAGGCCACATGCATGGCCTCGACAATCCGACCAACGGAGTCGGCCAGAGTGCCGTCCCAATCAAAAATCAGCAGCTTGTAATCAGGATGCACTCAGGCGCTCCACGGTCTTGGCCCAGATCTCATCCACTGGCGCCTGCAACTTGAGCTCACCCCCATCGGGTAGCGGCACAGTCAGCATGTAAGCGTGCAGGAACAGGCGCTTGCCGCCCAGATCACGAATTTCCTTGCTGAAGTCGTCGTCGCCATACTTGGTGTCGCCGGCAATGCAATGCCCGGCGTGCAAGGTATGGACGCGGATCTGGTGAGTCCGGCCGGTGATCGGCTTGGCTTCGATCAGGGTGGCAAAGTCGCCGAAACGGCGCAGAACCTTGAATACGGTGACCGCTTCCTTGCCCTCGTCTTCGTCGACCTCGACCATCCGCTCGCCGGAACGCAGGTTGCTCTTGCCCAACGGCGCCCGAACTTGCTTGATCGAGGCCGCCCAGTTGCCACGCACCAGCGCCATGTAGCGCTTGTCCACGCCATCGCCGCGCAGGGCCGCGTGCAAGTGCCGCAACATGCTGCGCTTCTTCGCGATCATCAGCAGGCCGGAGGTATCACGATCGAGCCGGTGAACCAGTTCCAGCTCCTTGGCATCAGGGCGCAACTGGCGGAAGGCTTCGATCACGCCGTAAGTCAGGCCGCTGCCGCCGTGAACCGCAATGCCGGTGGGCTTGTTGATCACGATCAGCGCCTTGTCCTCGAAGACAATCGAGGCCTCAAGGCGCTGCAGCAGGCCCTGGGCCAGCGGCACCGGCTCGTCGCGCTCAGGCACGCGAACCGGAGGCACGCGCACGATATCGCCCGCCTGCAGCTTGTATTCGGGCTTGATCCGCCCCTTGTTCACCCGCACTTCGCCTTTGCGCAAAATGCGATAAATCAAGGTTTTGGGCACGCCTTTGAGCCGGGCGAGAAGGAAGTTGTCAATTCGTTGGCCGGCATATTCCGGCGAGACTTCAAGCAGTTGCACGCTTGGAGTCGAGGGGGCAGTAGTCGTCATGCCGCAAATGATAACAATTTTTTATGGAATTGAAGCACTTAATGATTGCTGCTATAGTCGCGAACGCCGCCAAAAGCGGCCTGGACAGCGGACTAACGGTCAAAAACCGGCCCTGACCAACGCAATTCACCAGGACGCGAGGCCGTCCTACGGGGCTTTCGCTACGTAACGGTGGAGTTTGCAGGTGTAACGAGCGCAGGTGACATGAGGCCTGAATCAAGCGGCAAAGCAGAGTTTTCACTCGCCTTGCGAGCCAATATTCATGGCCAGTTCACAAAGTGCAGTCAGCTGCGAATGACCCCGAGCGAAGGCTTCGGAAACAACGCCTAAATTAGCCATGATGCGTGACCTCCCCTTTCGGAGCTCACGGTAAATGCCAACCCGCTGCGGATTCTGCGCGCGGCAGCACCCGAACTATCAGGGATACGTGTAGGGTGGAGATGCACAACCGTCGGACTGTGTAGCATTAGGCTTTATCAAGACGCTTCATCTCGTCCACAGTTACCGGTTGATTCCTCCTCCTGACAAACTTTTGCTTAAGCGGTGCCTTATGTCACCACAGCAAGCAGGACGCGTGAGTCGCGACTTCGCCCCCTTTGGTCGAACCTCGCTAGACACTCGAGTGGCCAACCACTCCTGACGCACCTGACACCGACCGTGAGAAGTCGTGTGTGCCGAACGCCGTTTCCGGCAGCCCGGAAACCGACGGTACTACATGAAAAGAATGCTGATTAACGCAACTCAACCCGAAGAGTTGCGTGTTGCACTGGTAGATGGCCAGCGCCTCTACGACCTGGACATCGAATCCGGTGCACGCGAGCAGAAAAAGGCCAACATCTATAAAGGCCGGATTACTCGCATCGAACCAAGCCTCGAGGCTGCCTTTGTCGATTTCGGCTCTGAGCGCCACGGCTTCCTGCCCCTCAAAGAAATCTCCCGCGAATACTTCAAGAAAGCCCCCGAAGGCCGCGTGAACATCAAGGACGTCCTGAGCGAAGGCCAGGAAGTCATCGTTCAGGTCGAGAAAGAAGAACGTGGCAACAAGGGCGCCGCCCTGACCACCTTCATCAGCCTGGCCGGTCGTTACCTGGTTCTGATGCCGAACAACCCGCGTGCCGGCGGCATTTCCCGTCGCATCGAAGGCGAAGAGCGCAACGAACTGCGTGAAGCTCTGAACGGCCTGGTTGCCCCGGCTGACATGGGTCTGATCGTGCGCACTGCCGGCCTGGGCCGCAGCAGCGAAGAAATGCAGTGGGACCTCGATTACCTGCTGCAACTCTGGACCGCCATCAAAGAAGCCTCGCTGGATCGCTCCGCGCCCTTCCTGATCTACCAGGAAAGCAACGTGATCATCCGCGCGATCCGCGATTACCTGCGCCAGGACATCGGCGAAGTGCTGATCGACAGCGTTGAAGCCCAGGACGAAGCCCTGACCTTCATCCGCCAGGTGATGCCGCAGTACGCCAGCAAGATCAAGCTGTACGAAGACAGCGTTCCGCTGTTCAACCGTTTCCAGATCGAAAGCCAGATCGAGACCGCTTTCCAGCGCGTCGTTGAACTGCCTTCCGGCGGCTCCATCGTTATCGATCCGACCGAAGCCCTGGTGTCCATCGACATCAACTCGGCGCGCGCCACCAAAGGCAGCGACATCGAAGAAACCGCCCTGCAGACCAACCTTGAAGCTGCCGAAGAAATCGCCCGTCAGTTGCGCCTGCGCGACATCGGCGGCCTGATCGTCATCGACTTCATCGACATGACCCCTGCCAAGAACCAGCGCGCCGTGGAAGAGAAAGTCCGCGAATGCCTGGAAGCCGACCGCGCTCGCGTGCAAGTCGGTCGCATCTCGCGCTTCGGCCTGCTGGAAATGTCCCGTCAGCGCCTGCGTCCATCCCTGGGCGAAAGCAGCGGCATCGTCTGCCCACGCTGCAACGGCACCGGCATCATCCGTGATGTGGAATCGCTGTCGCTGGCCATCCTGCGCCTGATCGAAGAAGAAGCCCTGAAAGACCGCACCGCCGAAGTTCGTGCCCAAGTGCCGATCCCGGTAGCTGCGTTCCTGCTCAACGAAAAACGCAACTCGATCACCAAGATCGAACTGCGCACCCGCGCCCGCATCGTCATCCTGCCGAACGATCACCTCGAAACCCCGCACTTCGAAGTTCAGCGCCTGCGTGATGACAGCCCAGAAGCCAGCATCAACCAGTCCAGCTACGAAATCGCCGCTGCCGCTGCTGAAGTTGAAGAAGTCCAGCCAGCCGCCGCGACCCGCACCCTGGTTCGCCAGGAAGCCGCCGTCAAGACCGCACCGGCACGTGCCAACGCTCCGGTTCCGGTTGAAGCCGCAGCGCCGGTCGCCGCTCCAGTTGCAGTCGCCGAGCCAAGCCTGTTCAAGGGCCTGGTGAAATCCCTGGTCAGCCTGTTCGCAACCAAGGAAGAGCCTGTCGCCCCGGTCGTGGTTGAAAAGCCTGTGACCGAGCGCCCTGCTCGCAACGAAGAGCGTCGCAACGGTCGCCAGCAAAGCCGCAACCGTAACGGTCGCCGCGACGAAGAACGCAAGCCGCGTGAAGAACGTGCACCTCGCGAAGAACGCGCCCCACGTGAAGAACGTGCGCCGCGCGAAGAGCGTCAGCCACGTGAAGTACGCGAGGCTCGCGAAGAAGTTCAAGCCACCGCTCGCGAAGAACGCGCACCACGCGCTCCACGTGAAGAGCGTCAACCACGTGCACCGCGCGAAGATCGCAAGCCTCGTGGCGAGCGTGAAGAGCGTCCGGTCCGTGAACTGCGCGAACCTCTGGATGCCGCCCCGGCCGTTGCAGCTGCTGCTGCCGCGACCACCGAGGAACGTCCAGCTCGTGCGCCACGCGAAGAACGCCAACCGCGTGCACCGCGTGAAGAGCGTCAACCTGCTGCTGAACAAGCGGCTGCCGTTGCCGATGAAGAGCTGCTGAACAACGAAGAGCAACTGTCGGAAGACGGCCAGGAGAACGCCGAGGACGATCGTCCACGTCGCCGCTCCCGTGGCCAGCGTCGCCGCAGCAACCGTCGTGAACGTCAGCGCGATGCCAACGGCAACGTGATCGAAGGTTCGGAAGAGAACAGCGAAGAACCAAGCTCTGCCGATCTGGCTGCCGGCCTGGCAGTCACTGCCGCCGTTGCCAGCACCGTGATCAGCGCACCTGCCGAAGCCCAGGCCAACGAGCAGGCTGAGCGCGCTACTGCCGCTCTGGAAACCGCAGTGGTTGAAGCGCCTGTGGTTGAAGCCACCACGCCGGTAGAAGCACCTGTCGCTCCTGCGGTTGAAGTACGCGAAGTTCGTGAAGTTCGCGAAGAGCAACTTCAGCTTGAAGTCTCGGTCGAGCCTGCTGTCATTGCCGAACCGGCCACTCCAGTTGTGATCGAGCAACCGGTGATCAGCGAAGCCGTTACTGCAGAACCTGAGTTCCAGGCTCCTGCCGAGCAAGCTGCTGCACCTGCCGAAGAAGCGCCAAGCGCTTTCGAACGCATTGCCGAATCGATCGTGGTCGAAGCACCTGTCGAGGCTCCAGCCCCGGTGGTTGACGTGGTTGAGCAAGCAGCTCCAGTGGCAGCCGAAGTCGTGGAACCGACTCCAGCCGCCGTTGAAGCTCCGGTTGCTGCCGAAGTGGTTGAGCCAGTGGCCGAAGCCGCTCCTGTGAGCGCCTTGGGCAGCAATGGCCGCGCGCCGAACGACCCACGTGAAGTGCGTCGCCGCAAGCGTGAAGCCGAGCGTCTGCAGAAAGAAGCCGAACAGGCTGACGCCGCAGCTCCAGTTGTGGCGCAAGAGCCTGCTCCGGTTGCGGCCCAAGCCGAACCTGCGGCAGTGGTCGAGCCGGTTGTTGAACAGCCAGCTTCCATCGACGAGAGCCCTCGGGTGGTCGAAGAAGCGGTAGAGCAGCAACCTAAAGCCCTGGAAGAAGAGCACGAGCCTAAACC
Organism: Pseudomonas sp. MF4836; assembly: GCF_002018875.1. GTDB lineage: Bacteria > Pseudomonadota > Gammaproteobacteria > Pseudomonadales > Pseudomonadaceae > Aquipseudomonas. The sequence goes on along the minus strand of NZ_MVOL01000006.1, from coordinate 209,212 downwards.
CCTCGTCTGATTCCGGTCGCTACTGAAAAGCCCCGCCTGGTCACCCAGGCGGGGCTTTTTTATGGCTATTGTCGTGCTCCTGCACTCAACCGCTGAACAGCAGCGCCTGCGGCACATCCACATCCCACAGCACACCTGGGTCCGTTACCGACACCGGAACCAGCGTCCCCTGCGCAAACAGCCGCCTGGCCCCACGATCACCGGACAACCCCAGCAACGCAGCGCCATAGCCTCGGCCAAACCCCACCGGATGCCCATACTCGGCGCCCAGCACGGGGACGCTGATAGCGCCCTCCTCCATCTCCTGCACCACGCGCTCGACAGTCGACGCCAGGATGAACGGCATATCCCCCGGCATCACCAGCCAACCGCCCGCATCGGTACAGGCGCCGACCCCGGCCGCAATGCTATGGCCCATGCCCGGCGAATCCACGCGCAGCACCTGGCACCCATAGGCTTGGCCCAGGCGTGCGACTGCGTGTCGATCTGCCGTCGTCACCAACAGCCGCCGGGACAACCGCGCAGGCAGGTTGACCAGCACGTGTTCAAGCACCGGTCGCACCACCCCATCGCGACCGATACAGGGCGCTAACAGCTTGTCCTGATCAGCCCCCGCCAACTGTCGGTAGCGGCTGCCCTGCCCCGCTGCCAGCACAATCACCGCAGGCTCCTGACTCAAGCCGGCGCCTCGTCCACGACCAGCGCGGGCTTTTTCTGCAGCAAGTCGATGCCATTTTTGATCGCCACAATCTCCGACATCAGGGACAGGGCAATTTCGGCCGGCGTATGACTGCCGATATGCAAGCCGATCGGCCCATGCAATCGCTCGATGGCGTCTGCCGACAGCCCCAGCTGGGCAAGGTTGTCTCGCCGCTTCTGGCTGTTGATCCGCGAGCCCAGCGCGCCGACGTAGAACGCCGGCGAATTCAGCGCCGTGAGCAACGCCATGTCATCCAGGCGCGGGTCGTGGGTCAGCGCGACAATCGCCGTGCGCTCATCGGTCTCGATAGTCAGCACCGCATCATCCGGCATACCACCGACGAATCGACCCTGCTGGTCTTCCCAGCCATGGACGAACTCCTTGCGCGGGTCACAGACCAGGACTTCGAAATCCAGCAAGCGCGCGATCTGCGCCACGTATCGCGACAACTGGCCGGCCCCGATCAGCAGCAAGCGCCAGCGCGGTCCGTAGATTGCCCGCAGGGTCTGGCCATCGCAGCTCAAGACGTCGCTCTTGCTCGCCACCTCCAGTTCGACCGCCCCGGTTTTCAGGTCCAGCACCCGGGCGACGATTTCATGGGCCTCGCAGCGCCGCAGCAGTTCGGCGACCCAGGCCGGATCGCCGACCCGCTCTTCGGCCAGGCGCAAGGTACCACCACACGGCAGGCCGAAACGCGCGGCTTCGTCACGACTGACGCCGTAGGTAATCCACTGCACCGGCGGTCCCTCTGCGGGCAAGCGCCCGTCTTGCAAGCGGGCAATCAAATCATCTTCGATGCACCCGCCGGACACCGAGCCAATCACCACTCCATCTCCGCGCAAGGCCAGCATGGCGCCAGGGGGCCGCGGCGCACTGCCCCAGGTCTGGACCACACTGTAGAGCACCACAGCGTGCCCGGCACGGCGCCAATCCAGCACACTGCGCAAGACATTCAGATCGACGCTGTCCATCAACTGGCGGCCTTTTGCTGCCAGCCCTGCAACTGATAGCGCACCGGCAGGTTGCGAATCCGCTGCCCGGTGGCGGCAAAGATCGCATTGCACAACGCCGGGGCGATCGGCGGCACGCCCGGCTCACCCACTCCACCCAGGGGTACGTTGCCCGACGGAGTGACCAAATGCACCGCCACCTGTTTCGGCGCCAGGGACATCCGCGCCACTTCGTACATATGGAAGTTGTCCTGCTGGACCTTGCCCTCCTTGAAGCTGATCTCACCCAGCACCGCATTGCCCAGCCCCATCACGCAGGCGCCTTCGAACTGCGAGCGAATGCGCTCGGGATTGATCTGCGGGCCGCAGTCCACGGCAATGTCGGCCTTGTGCACGATCAGCGTGCCATCGTCCTTGACCTCCACTTCAATCACCGCCGCCACGTAGGTGACAAAGCTGTAGTGCACCGCCAGCCCCAGGCCTCGACCTTTGGGCAGGCTCCGGCCCCAGCCGGCGGCCTTGGCTGCGACTTCCAGCACGCCACGCAAGCGCGCGGTATCGATGGGATAACGTTCCGGGGATTCGCCGTAGTTCCACTCTTCGCTGAGGGTTCGCGGATCAATCTGACGATCCGGCCCCAGCAGCTTGAGCTGGTACTTGAGTGGGTCCTGCCCCGCCTTGTGCGCCAGTTCGTCGACAAAACTCTGAATCGCGAAGCCGTGGGGAATATTCGACACCGAGCGATACCAGCCGACGCGGGTATGGGCTGCAGCCTCGGGGTTCTCCAGGCGCACGTTGGGGATCGCGTAGGCCATGTTGGTAAAGCCCATGCCCAGCTCGAACGCGCCCTCGTGGTTCATGCCCGGGGCAAACAACGCGGTAATGCTGGGCGCCACGGTGCGGTGCAACCAGCCGGAGGGCATGCCGTCCTTGCCCAGGCTGGCCTTGAGGTACTCCGCCGAGACGGTATGGAAGTAGGAGCAGTGGATGTCGTCCTCCCGGGTCCATTGCACCCGCACCGCCTTGCCGGGCACCGCCTGAGCCAGGATCGCGGCCTCGAGGATGAAATCCGGCTTGGATTTGCGGCCGAAACCGCCCCCGAGCAAGGTCACGTTGACCGTGACCTTGTCGAAGGCAATGCCTAAGCGCTCGGCGATCCGCTCGCGGGTGACCTGCGGCGCCTGGCTCGGAGCCCAGGCCTGGCATTCACCGTTTTCGAAACGAGCCACGGCCACCATCGGTTCCATGGGCGACTGGGCCAAGTGCGGCAGGTAGTAGGCCGCTTCCAGGCTGCTGTCGGCGCTGTTCAGCGCGGCATCGATATCGCCGGTGCTGCGCACGACCTTGCCGGGCTTGCGGGCGGCGTCCTCCAACTCCTTGCGGTAGGCAATCGAGTCATAACCGGCATTGATCCCGTCATCCCACTCGATCTTCAAAGCTTCGCGGCCCTTGATCGCCGCCCAGGTGTTGCTGGCAATGACTGCTACACCGCCCAGGGGCTGGAACTCCGAAGGCAGCGGCCGACTGTCGATCTGCAACACCTTGATCACCCCAGGCACTTTCAGCGCTGCGCTGTCATCGAAAGATTTGACCTTGCCGCCATAGACCCGTGGGCGCGCCACGGTGGCGTACAGCATGCCGTCGAAATGCACGTCGGCGCCGTACAGCGCCCGGCCATTGACGATATCCGCGCCATCAATGGCGCGGGTGGCCTCCTTGCCGATGTAGCGAAACTCCGACGGCTGCTTCAGCCGCAGGCTGTCGCGAGCCGGTACAGCCAAGGCCGCCGCGGCCACGGCCAGGGCTCCGTAACCCAGTTCACGCCCGCTGGGTGGGTGCACCACCTTGTGCAACTGCGCCCGGCATTCACCCAGCGGTACATTCCACTGGGCGGCAGCGGCCTGTTCGAGCATGGCCCGTGCCGCAGCGCCGCAGCGCCGCATGGGCTCGTACCAGTGGCGCATGCTGCGCGAACCGTCGGTGTCCTGGTTGCCAAAGCGCACTTCATCGCCCGGAGCCTGTTGCACCTTGACCAGGGCCCAGTCGGCGTCCAGTTCATCGGCGACCACCATGCTCAGGCTGGTACGTACCCCCTGGCCCATTTCCGAACGGTTGCAGACCACCGTCACGCTGCCGTCGGCGGCGATGCTCACATACACCTTGGGATCGTCGACCCAGCCATGGGGCATGCCATCGGCGCCGAACTTCTTGTCTTCGGCAAAGGCATCCTGCCAACCCCAGCTCGCTGCCAACACCAGGGCACCGGTCGCACCGACGCCCTTGAGAAAACCGCGCCGGCTGAGGTTGCTCAGGGTGAAATCATGGGGTAACCGACTCATGCCCGGCCCTCCTTGAGGTGGGTCGCGGCCTGGCGAATGGCGGTCTTGATCCGGTTATAAGTGCCGCAGCGGCAGATATTGCCCAGCATGGCCTCTTCGATCTGCTCGTCGCTGGGGTTGGGGTTGACCTTGAGCAAGGCGGTGGCGGACATGATCTGCCCGCCCTGGCAATAGCCACATTGCGCGACAGCGGTGTCCAGCCACGCCTGCTGCACGACTTGGCCGACAGGGTCGGCGTGCAGGTTGTCGATGGTGCCGACGTTCTGCCCGAGTACCGAGCCGATCGGCGTGATGCAACTGCGGGCCGGCGAGCCGTCGATATGAATGGTGCAGGCACCGCACAGCCCCATGCCGCAGCCGAATTTGGTGCCGTTGTAACCCGCCACATCGCGGATCGCCCAGAGCAGTGGCATGTCCTCGGTGACATCCAGTTGATGATCTTGACCATTGAGCTTCAGGGTAATCATGGGCACGCCCGCATAGGTTCGGTTATGGGGTCGAGCAATCTGCAGCGGGATGGCGCGGTTCGCGGCGCAAACAGATTGACTCAGGCTAATGGGCTCTCTTGTGAGGACGAATCTTCACCGGGCCTTTTGGGGGGCAAAACAGCTGCATTGTCAGCAGGTCACGTTAAGCCGCCGTTAATAAAAAAGCCTTGCCTGGAGTGACCCAGGCAAGGCTTTGGTTCAAGCATTGAGACTAGCTCAAGCCAGGATACTCAATAGAGGTTGGGCTCCATCTCAAGGTTCACTTTGAAACGCCGGGCAACGTCCTGCTGGATCTTTTGCGCCAACTGCAACAGTTGCAAACCGGTGGCCGCCCCGTAGTTGACCAGTACCAGCGACTGCAGGCGATGCACCCCGGCATCGGCCTCGCGAAAACCCTTCCAGCCTGCTTGCTCGATCAGCCAGCCAGCGGCCAGCTTCACCTGCCCATCGGCTTGTGGATAACCCACCAGCCCCGGGTATTGAAGCTTGATCTCGGCCGCCAGGGCCGCCGGAATCACCGGGTTTTTGAAGAAGCTGCCGGCATTGCCCAATACCGCAGGATCCGGCAGTTTTTCGCTGCGAATGCTGCAAATGGCCCTGCTGACATCGCTGGCGGTCGGCTGATCGATGCCCTGCTCGGTCAGGCGCTGGCGCACCGGGCCATATTCCAGGTGCAGATGGGCCACTCGCTGCAAGGTAAAACGCACGCGCAGAATCAGCCAGCGCCCGGCCTGGCGTTTGAACAGGCTGTCGCGGTAGGCAAAGTCGCACTCGTCGACACTGAACTCGCGCAACTCGCCGGTCTGGCGATCGAGGGCGGTCAGGCCGGCGAACACATCCTTGATCTCCACACCATAGGCACCGATGTTCTGCATCGGCGCGGCGCCGACAGTGCCGGGGATCAGGCTCAGGTTTTCCAGACCGGACAGGCCCTGGTCCAAGGTCCACAACACAAACGGATGCCAGGCTTCACCGGCTTCGGCCTCGACCACGACCCGCTGGCCGTCGTCGCTCAGCAAACGCAGGCCACGGGTCGCCATGCGCAGCACCAGTGCCGGGATATCGGCGGTCAACAACAGGTTGCTGCCACCGCCGATCACCAGCAGCGGCAACTGGTGTTCGGCGCAGTAGGCCAGGGCCTCGCGCACGTCGGCATCGTTATGGGCCTCGGCGAACTGCTGCGCCTGCACATCGACGCCAAAGGTGTTGAACGGCTTGAGGGAAACCCGGGCCTGCACCTGCAAGGTCATAGGCGCCCCTTCAATTCGATCACCAGCCGGTCACAGGCCTGTTCAATCAGGTCCAGCACCTGCTCGAAACCCTGGTCGCCGTCGTAGTACGGGTCCGGCACCTCATCCACCGCGCCTTCGTAGCGGCGCAGGAACAAGTCCAGCTCAGCCTTGGCCCCCGTTGGCTGCAGTGCATTGAGGTTGCGCAGGTTGCTCTGGTCCATGGCAAGGATCAGGTCATAGCGGGCGAAGTCTTCGCGGCGGGCCTGCTGGCCACGTTGCGCCGACAAATCGTAGCCCCGCGCCAGGGCCGCCCGCTGGCTGCGAGCATCTGGAGGCTTGCCGACGTGCCAGTCGCTGGTGCCGGCCGACGCCACTTCGACCTGCTCGGCCAGGCCCGCCTGAAGCAGCTTGTGGCGCAGCACGCCCTCGGCGGTTGGCGAGCGACAGATGTTGCCCAGGCAGACAAACAGAACCCGCATCAGGCCTCCAGCAGGCGACGAACGCGCTCAAGGTCTTCGGCGGTATCCACCCCCGGCGGCGGCGCTTGCAGCGCGTCGGCCACATGGATACGCACGCCGTGCCACAGGGCACGCAATTGTTCCAGGGATTCGGTGTTTTCCAGCCAGCACGGGCCCCAGCTGACAAAGTCATGCAGGAAGCCGGCGCGGTAGGCATAGATGCCGATATGCCGCCGATACGGTACGCCTTCCGGCAACAGCCCGGGGTTCCTGGCGAAGGCATCACGGGCCCAGGGCAAGGTGGAGCGGCTGAAGGTCAGCGCCAGGCCATTGAGGTCGCTGACCACCTTGACCACGTTCGGGTTGAACAGGGTCTCGACGTCTTCGATCGGCTCGGCCAGGGTCGCCATGCGCGCCTCGGTGTGGGCGGCCAGGTTGGCGGCCACCTGATCAATCACCGCAGGCGGGATCAAGGGCTCGTCGCCCTGCACGTTGACCACGATGGCATCTGCCGCCAGGCCCAGCTGGGCAGCCACTTCCGCCAGGCGGTCGGTGCCGGAGTTGTGGTCTTCACGGGTCAGCACGGCTTCGGCGCCAAAGGCCTGGCAGGCCTGGAGGATGCGCGCATCATCGGTCGCCACCACCACGCGCTCGGCGCTGCTTTTGCAGGCCTGTTCCCAGACATGCTGGATCATCGGCTTGCCGGCGATCAGGAGCAGCGGCTTGCCCGGCAAGCGGGTGGAGGCATAACGCGAGGGGATGACAACGGTAAAGGCGGTGGTCATTTATCCAGGCGCTCGTCGTTGCTGAGGGTACGGGCTTCGCTTTCCAGCATCACCGGAATGCCATCGCGGATCGGGAAGGCCAGGCCGGCGCCCTTGCTGATCAGCTCGGTCTTGTCGGCGCTGAGTTTGAGCGGCCCCTTGCAGATCGGGCAGGCGAGGATATCGAGCAATTTGGTGTCCATGAGAATTCCCTGGATAACAGCGTTAAGGCAAAAGACGAGCAGGCAACAGGCGCATCAGTTGGGTATCGAACCAGGCCACGAAGGCCGGCGACGGCACCGCATCCACCGCCAGGTACCACCAGTCGGCCGCCGCAAAAGTGCGGCACTTCACCGCGTCCTTTTCGGTCATGACCACGGGCAGCAACGGCGTGAAACTCAAGGCCTGGGCACTGTATTCGGCGTGGTCGGCAAAAGCATGGGGGACGGGTCGCCAGTGTAGCGTTTCAAGGGTGGTGAAGAAACGTTGCGGGTTGCCGATACCCGCCACCGCATGCACCCCCTGGCCTGGCGCAAAATGCTCGAGCCCACGGCGCTCGCCAGTCAGCAGGTTGACCAGCGCCGTGGGCTCCAGGCGAAAGGCAAAGCCATCCTCGCGATCATCACCGGCGCCGTTATAAAGCACGGCATCGACGCTTTGCAGGCGCTCCACCGGTTCACGCAGGGGGCCGGCCGGCAGGCAGCGGCGATTGCCCAGGCCCCGGGCGGCGTCGATCAGCACCAGCTCCAGGTCACGGGCCATGCGGTAATGCTGCATGCCGTCGTCGGAAAGAATCAGGTCCAGAGGTTCGGCGGCGAGCAGCGCTTGCACGGCACGGCTGCGATCCGGATCGATCATCAACGGCACGCCGCTGCGCTGGACAATCAGCAACGGCTCGTCACCGGCGACCTGCGCGCTTTGCTCGGGCGTGACGCGCCAGGGCAGTTGCGGCGGCTTGGCGCCATACCCCCGGCTGACCACGCCAACCCGCAAACCGCTGCGCTGGCAGTGTTCAATCATCCACAAGATCAGCGGCGTCTTGCCGGTGCCGCCAACGGTGATATTGCCGACCACGATCAACGGCACCGGCGGCTGGTAGACAGCCCCCTCTCCCGCCAGAAAGCGCTCGCGCTTGCGCACCACCACCCGTCGATACAGCCATTCCAGGGGCTGCAGCAGCTTCAACGCGGGATGGCCGTTGTACCAGGCGGCGAGCAAGCGATCAGAAAGTGCCATCAGGGTGCCGGTGCCGCCTCGACGGTGGTCATGCGCAAATGGCTGAAACCGAGCTTGCCGGCGGCGTCCATGGCTGTGATGACCGCCTGGTGCTGGGTCTTGCCATCCGCACTGATGGACAGCGGCATATTGGTGTCACCCCCCGACTCCTTCTGCAAGGCATCGATCAGGCCGGCCAGGTCGTTTTTCGGCAGCAATTGGTTGTTTACCGAAAACACCCCATCGGCACTGATGGCGATATCCAGTTGCTTGATCTGCTGGTCTTCAGCGGGCGAACCGCTGACGGCCTCGGGCAGGTCGACACGCAATTGGGTTTCGCGGGTGAACGTGGTGGTGACGACGAAAAACAGCAACAGGATAAACACCACGTCGATCAATGACGCGAGGTTGATATCGACGGTTTCCCGAGGTTTGCGGCGGAATTTCACGCTTTGCCCTCGACCATGTCGACGTCACGGTCGCCCTGTACCACTTCGACCAGCTTGATCGCTTCCTGCTCCATGCCCACGACCAGTTCATCGACCCGGCGTTGCAGGAAACGGTGGAAGAACACCGCAGGGATACCCACCATCAAACCGGCCGCGGTAGTAATCAGCGCCTTGGAGATACCACCCGCCAGCACCGCGGCGTTGGTGGTCATGCCCGAGCCCATGAACGAGCTGAAGATATCGATCATGCCCAGTACCGTCCCCAGCAACCCAAGCAATGGGGCCATGGCGGCGATGGTGCCGAGGGCGTTGAGGTAGCGCTCCAGTTCATGAATGACCCGGGCCGCGGCCTCTTCGATGCATTCCTTCATGATCTCGCGACCATGCTTGGAGTTGGCCAGGCCCGCCGCGAGGATTTCCCCCAGGGGCGAATCGGCACGCAGCTCCTTGAGCTTGTCTTTATTGAGTTGTTTGTCCTTGATCCAGCGCCATACCTGACCCAGCAAATGGGGCGGAGTGACACGGCTGGCGCGCAGGGTCCACAAACGCTCGGCGATGATGCCGACAGCGGCGATGGAACTCAGAATGATCGGCAACATCATCCAGCCGCCGGATTTGACCAATTCCCACACAGTGACAGCCCCCTCGAAAAAGTGCGCCACTCTAACATAGGGCCCGGGCGCACCGAAGACCGTGATGTCGCATCCTCCGACGCTTTAATAACTCACGGCTATTTAAGGAGATGCTGACGCCTGGCGCCAAAACCTGGGTTGCGCGCGCATCACCTGCGGCGCGCTGAAAGCGCCCAATTGCAGCCTCAGGGCGCCGTGGCGCGCGCTGTCGTACACCTCGCTTCCGAGCCGCCGATAACGCTCCAGCACCTCGGGGTGCGGGTGGCCAAAACTGTTGCCGTGGCCCCGGGAAATCAGTACCGCCTCCGGTGACAACTGCTGCAACAAGGCCATGGATGACGAACTGCGACTGCCATGGTGCGGCGCCTGCAACCAGTCGGTAGCAACTGCCAATGGCCCGGCGAGCAATCGGGCTTCGGCCCAGGTGTCGATATCTCCCGTCAGCAACAGGCGCTCGCCATTGGCCTCGACTTGCAGCACACAGGAACGCTGGTTGCCGGTCGCCCCGTCGAGTGCCTGCCAGAGCCTGAAGTTCACCCCATTCCACTGCCAACCGCGTCCGCTTTCGCAAGGACCGGCCTGCAAGCCGGCGGGCAAGGCACTCGGCTCACCACTGACGACCTCAGCCACGGGCAAGCCGCGCTGAACCGCCAAGGCTCCGCCTGCGTGGTCGGCATCGGCATGACTGAGCAACAACAGATCCAGGCGCCGGATCGCCAGTTGCCCCAGGGCCGGCAGCACCACGCGTTCGCCCAGGTCGAAGTCGCCAAAGCGCGGGCCGGCGTCGTACAACATCGCGTGATCGCGGGTGCGCAGAATAACCGCCAGGCCCTGTCCGACATCCAGTTGCCAGACTTCGACCTGTCCTTCGGGCACGCGGTTGCCCGGCGGATACACCGCCAGCAACAACATCGGCCAACCCAGCAGGCGTATCGGCAGGCCCTTGGGCAATAAAAGCAACAGTGCGCCCAAGGTGCTGATCACCCAGGCCCAGAACGGAATCAGCGGTGCGACCCAGGCCGGCCAGTAGCCGGCCACCAGTGCCAGGGCCCAGAACAAGCCGTCGAGCAATCCACCGGCCAACCACAGCAACCCTTCGCCCACAGGCGGCAGCGGCAGCAGCAAGGTCCCGAGCAGGGCCGGCGGCAACACCACCAGGCTGACCCAGGGCACCGCCAGCAAGTTGGCCAAGGGGCCGCTGAGACTGATAGGCAGCCCCAACGCCAGCAACACGGGGCACAGGCCGATGGCAATCAGCCATTGGGCACGGGTCCAGGCCTGCCACCAGCGCCACGCCCCCAATCGCCCGCCAAAGGTGAAGATCAGCACCGCCACCGCGGCAAAAGACAACCAGAATCCCGGCTGCAGGCTGGCCAGCGGCTCCCACAACAACAGCGCATTCAATGCCAGCAGCAGCGGCCACCAGGCCCCCAGATGGCGAAAGCGCAGGCGCCAGAGCAATACCAGGCCGACCATCACGCAAGCGCGCTGCACCGGCACATCGAATCCCGCCAACAGCCCGTAACCCAGCGCAGCGGCAAAAGCCAGCGCACAGGCCCACGGCAGCCAGGGCACGCGTCGCGGCCACACCCCATAGCGCGCCAGCCCTGCAACCGCGGCATAGATCACCCCGGCCAGGAGGCTGATGTGCTGCCCGGAAATCACCATCAAGTGCACGGTGCCGGTGTCCTGCAGCACCCGCCAGTCCTCCCTCGTCAGACCTGATCCGTCGCCCAGCACCAGGGCCACCAGGCCGCCTTCGCGACCTTGGGCATCGACTTCCAGCAGACGCCGGCGCAGGTCATCACGCCAGGGCGCGCGGGCGGAGCGCAGTAACTGGCCGTCCTTGACCGTGCCGGTGGCACCGATGCGCTGGGCAAACAACCACGCCTCATAGTCAAAGCCTTGCACATTGAGCAGCCCCACCGGACGCTTGAGTTTGACCGCCAGCCGCCAGCGCTGGCCGGCATGAATCGGCGGCCCGCCATACCAGGCAAGGCGCAGACGCTGCGGCAAGCGCCCACGCCTGGAGCGAGCCTCTTCCAACTCAAAACGCACCACGCCGTCCACCTGCTGCGGCAAGCCGCTGACCCGCCCTTCAAGCCAGCGGGTCTGTCCGTCGAGCTCAAACGACAGACGGTCATTCAACGCCCACTGCGCGCTGATGCAGGCCCAACTGAAGCCAAGCAGCCAAAAAGCCAGCGGATAACTGCGAAACGGCAACAGCATCAATGCCAGTAACGGCATCGGCCACAACAGCCAGCCAGGCGGCAACTGCGGCAGAAAACGCAGCGTCAGCAGCCCCGTAGCCAGCGCCAACATCCCTGTGCGCATAAGCCAGTCCTTGAGAATCCCCTCTCCTGGCTTAGCTCACGGGCGGCCGCCACCGCTATATCATTTGTCACAAAGTCTGAATGGGCGCCTCGTAGAATCCGGGCATACTTGCCCCTCGAACCGACCGAGAAGCCTTATGCCCCGGCGCTTAATCAGACGTTACATGCCCGATCCGAGCAGCATCAGGGAACACAAATCCTTACGCTTTCTAGGCACCCTGCTGCATGACCCGAACCTCTGGCACCTGAACCGGCACTCGGTGGCCCGAGCCATGGCCGTGGGTCTGTTCGCGGCCTTTATCCCGATACCGATGCAGATGCTGCTCGCCGCCGTGCTCGCGGTGACGGTGCGCGGCAATATGCCGATTGCAGTCAGCCTGGTGTGGCTGACCAACCCCATCACCATGCCTCCCGTGTTCTTCTGCACTTACCAGCTCGGCGCCTGGCTGATGAATGTACCGCCTCGCAGCTTGCCCGATGAGCTGACCTGGGAATGGATCAGCAGCCAGCTCTCGACCCTGTGGCAACCATTCCTGCTGGGTTCGGTGGTGGCCGGCGTGGTGCTTGGCGCCCTCGCCTATTGCCTGACGATGCTCTATTGGCGCTGGTGGGTGGCTCGACAATGGAAGCGCCGCAAGCGCAGCCGCTCCTGAAATGCAAAAAGGCCTCCACATGGGAGGCCTTTTTCATGCAACGGTCGTGGCCATGACGCCTACTGGCGCATGCCGCGCCCGCTGACCAGCAACCGCGCGCAGCCGATGTACAGGACCACGGTCGCCACCAGCATAAAGGTGATGGCCACGCTGATCTTGATGTCCGAAACACCCAGGATGCCGTACCGGAAGGCATTGACCATGTGCAGCACCGGGTTGGCCAGGGACACGGTCTGCCAGAACGGCGGCAGCAGGGTAATGGAGTAGAACACCCCGCCCAGGTACGTCAACGGCGTCAGGACGAAGGTCGGGATAATCGAGATATCGTCGAAGTTGCGCGCAAAAACGGCGTTGATAAAGCCCAGCAGGGAGAAGATCGTCGCCGTCAGCACCACCACCAGGATCGTCAGGCCCAAGTGATGCACCTGCAAATGGGTAAAGAACAGCGAGAGCAAGGTCACGATCACCCCGACCATCAACCCGCGCAGCACGCCGCCCAGGGTGTAGCCGATCAGAATGGTGTGCGGCGACACCGGCGATACCATCAGTTCCTCGATGGAGCGCTGAAACTTGCTGCCGAAGAAGCTCGACACCACGTTGCCGTAGGAGTTGGTGATCACCGACATCATGATCAGCCCCGGCACGATGTACTCCATATAGGTGAAACCACCCATATCGCCGATTTGCCGACCGATCAGATTGCCGAAGATCACGAAGTACAGAACCATGGTGATCGCCGGCGGCAGCAGGGTCTGGGGCCAGATCCGGGTAAACCGCCGCACCTCGCGGTAGACAATGGTATTGAGCGCGACAAGGTTGGGCTGCAGCTCGGAACTCATACCGCCACCTTCGACAAGTTTTTCTCCACCAGGGACACGAACAACTCCTCAAGGCGATTGGTTTTATTACGCAGGCTCAGGACTTCGATGTTCTGCAATGCCAACTGCCCGAACAACGCAGTGATGCCCACGGCTTTGTCGACCTGCACTTCGAGGGTGTGGCTGTCGACCAGACGGTTCGGGTAACCGATCAGTTGCGGCGCCACCTGCATGTCGTTTTTCAGATCGAGCAGGAAGGTTTCCACATGCAGCTGACCTAGCAGGTTACGCATGCTGGTGTTCTCGACGATGGTGCCGTGGTCGATGATGCCGATGTTGCGGCACAGCTGTTCAGCCTCTTCCAGGTAATGGGTGGTGAGGATGATGGTGATGCCTTTCTGGTTCAGTTCGGTGAGGAAGGTCCACATCGAACGCCGCAGCTCGATGTCCACGCCGGCCGTCGGTTCGTCGAGAATCAACAGCCGCGGTTCGTGCACCAGGGCCCGGGCGATCATCAGGCGCCGCTTCATCCCACCGGACAGCGAGCGTGAGGGCACATCGCGCTTGTCCCACAGGCCAAGCTGGGTCAGGTACTGCTCGGCGCGCTCCTTGGCGATTTTCGCCGGGATGCCGTAGTAGCCAGCCTGGGTCACGACGATGTCGAAGGTCTTTTCGAACTGGTTGAAGTTGAATTCCTGCGGCACCACGCCAATGCAGCGCTTGAGCGCGGCCGGTTGACGATCCAGGTCGTGGCCAAAGATGTTCACCGTACCGCTGGTTTTGTTCACCAGGGTCGAGAGGATGCCGATGGTGGTGGATTTACCGGCGCCATTGGGGCCGAGCAGGGCAAAAAAGTCACCTTCGGCGACGTCCAGATCGATACCACTCAGGGCCTGGAAACCGTTGCCGTAGGTTTTGGTTAACTGCCGGATGGACAGAGCGGAACTCATATCGGATTCATGCACCAAGAAGGGGGAAAGAGAATAAATAAGAGCGCACCGTTGCAATTACAACGGCGTCGAACCCGGCAATGTTGCTTGGCGACGCCGCACAAGTACAGTCACGCGTAGTGATAGTCAGTATTAAGTCAACGCGGTCATGACCGCCAGGCGATACGCCGGACGCGCCTTCAAACGTTGATACCAGGCCTCTAGATTGGGCATCTGCGGCCGCTCGACGGGCATCTCGAACCACGCATAAATAAAGCTGCCGAGGGGAATATCGCCGACACCGATTTCCTCGCCGGAGAGGTACGGATGCTGCGCCAGTGCCTGATCGACCACCTGCAACAGATCACCGCAAGTTTTCAGCGCAGCGTTGATCTTGACCCAGTCCTGCTCCGCCGCAGGAGTGCGCAACACGCCCCAGAACAGATGCCGGAACGGTTCGGCAAAGGTCGAGGTGGTCCAGTCCATCCACTTCTCGGCGCTGGCTCGGGCCTGGGGATCAGCGGGGTACCAGGACGAATCGGCGGCGTGGCGCGCGGCCAGGTAGCGCACGATAGTGTTGGATTCCCAGAGCACGAAACCGTCGTCCTCGATCAACGGAATCCGCCCGTTGGGATTCATCGCCCGGTATTCAGGCGTATCGACCACACCAAAAGCGCCGCCGGCATCCAAGGCCTGGTAGCTCAGCCCCAGCTCCTCGGCGCACCACAGTGCCTTCCTGACGTTCGATGAGTTTTTCCGACCCCAGATCTTCAGCATGACCGCTCCTAAATAGTGAGTGCGCAGCAGTCTACGCCGGATCAGCCGCGACTCAAATCACTCTGCATGTCCCCCAACAGCTGGGGTTGCTGCTCGCCAAACAGGTGGGGATAGCATTTTTCCAGGTGGGCAAAGAAGAAGGTCTCGGGCACATCGGGGAACTGGCCGTGGTCCACCAGATACTCCATCAGAGGCGCGCCCTGACGGTTGAACGGGTGGAACACGCTGTCGTGCACCCCGTCGAACTCCAGCGGCGCCACATCGAACAGGGTGCACAAACCTTCGTTGAAGGCAGGCGTGGCCTTGACCCAACGGCCTTCCAGGTACAGCTCGGTATAGCCGTGCATGGCAAACACATCGCTGCGCAGCAACTCCAGCAGGCGCGGAGTCGACAGATGATTGCGCACGTCGGCCAGGCCGATCCGCGCCGGTATCGCGCACTGCCGGGCACAACCGGCAAGCAGGGTGGCCTTGGGCACGCAGTAGCTTTCGCCAGCCTGCAATGCGTAGCTGCCGCACAGGGTCTGGGGATCGAGACTGAAGGTGTAGGGGTTGTAGCGTACCGCTTCGCGAACCGCGTAGTAGAGGCTTATCGCCTGCTGTCGAGGGTCACGACTGGAACCTCGATGAGTTTCGGCGAACTCCACCACCGCTGGGTGGTCACTATCGATGAAGCGGCTGGGGCTCAGGTACTGATGCATGAGGCTGGTCTCCGGCGCAAACCTGGAGTCTAACCAGGCATCCGGCCCAGAGATAACGACGTTTCGGCCAATTATCAGTGCCTGGCGCTGTGTGCTGCACCCCACTCAAGAACCCGCCTGACGTTGTCTGTCGGCTATTTCTTACCGATTCAAAGGTACCGCGCTGATCACCCGTTTTATCGGATGCCGACTAAGCTCTGAGGGTGATTTTGCCCCTGGTTTCACGGAGGATTAAATATGCTGTTGTTGTGGATACTGGTTCTGGTGGTCGGTATTGCCTATCTGGCACACCGGCGCATCGCCCCCCTGCCCGCCCTGGGTGTGGTCGCCGTTTACCTGTTGGCCATGGGCGCATTCACCCACGCGCCAGGCTGGCTGCTGCTGATTTTCTGGGTGCTGCTGGCGGCCGTTGCCGCGCCGTTGCTGCTGCCTGACCTACGGCGCAAGCATTTCAGCGCGCCGCTGTTCAATTGGTTTCAAAAAGTATTGCCACCGATGTCGCAGACCGAACGCGATGCCATCGATGCCGGCACCGTCTGGTGGGATGGCGAATTGTTCAGCGGGCGGCCGAATTGGGACACCCTGCTGGCCTACCCCAAAGCCCAGCTGAGCGAAGAGGAACAGGCCTTTATCGATGGCCCGACCGAAGAGCTCTGCGCCATGGTCAGCGATTGGCAGATCGGCCAATCCATGGACCTGCCGCCTGAAGCCTGGGACCACATCAAGCAACATGGCTTCTTTGCCCTGATCATTCCCAAGGAGTTCGGCGGCAAGGGCTTTTCCGCCTACGCCCACTCGCAAGTGGCGATGAAGCTGGCGACCCGCAGTGGCGACCTCGCCTCCACCGTGATGGTCCCCAACTCCCTCGGCCCGGCCGAATTGCTGCTGCACTACGGCACCGACGAGCAACGCAACCACTACCTGCCGCGGCTGGCCCGTGGCGACGATATTCCCTGCTTCGCCCTGACCGGCCCGTTGGCCGGCTCCGACGCCGGTGCGATGCCCGATACCGGGGTGATCTGCAAAGGACAATGGCAAGGCGGGGAAACCCTCGGCCTGCGCCTGAACTGGGAAAAGCGCTACATCACCCTCGGCCCGGTCGCCACGTTGCTTGGCCTGGCCTTCAAGGCCTATGACCCGGACCACCTGCTGGGCGACAAGGAAGACCTGGGCATCAGCCTGGCACTGATCCCGACCGAAACCCCGGGTGTCGACATCGGCCGGCGCCACCTGCCCCTGGGCGCGGCGTTCATGAATGGCCCGAACTCGGGCAAGGATGTGTTCATCCCCCTCGAATTCCTGATCGGCGGCCAGGAAATGCTCGGCAAGGGCTGGATGATGCTGATGAATTGCCTGTCGGTCGGGCGCTCCATCTCCCTGCCGGCGGTGGGCACCGGCGCGGCCAAGTTCACCAGCCTGGTGACCGGCCAGTACGCCCAGGTGCGTGAGCAGTTCAATGTGCCCCTGGCCGCCTTTGAAGGTATCCAGGAAGCCCTGGCGCGCATCGGCGGCAACGCCTGGCTGATGGACAGCGCGCGCATGCTGACCGCCAACGCCGTCGACCTCGGGGAAAAACCCTCGGTGCTCTCGGCCATCCTCAAGTACCACCTGACCGAACGCGGCCGCGAATGCATCAGCCACGCCATGGATGTGCACGGCGGCAAGGGCATCATCATGGGCCCGAACAACTACCTGGGCCGCAGCTGGCAGGGCGCACCGATCTTCATCACCGTGGAAGGCGCGAATATCCTGTCGCGCAACCTGATGATCTTTGGCCAGGGAGCGATTCGCTGCCATCCGTTCGTGCTCAAGGAAATGGCCCTGGCCGGGCGTGAAGACAAGGATCAGGCCCTGCGCGAATTCGATGGCCTGCTGCTCGACCACATTGGGTTTGCGGTGAGCAACGCCGCCAGCACCCTGGTGCTGAACCTCGGCTTCGGGCATCTCGAACAGGCCCCCGGCGACAAGCTCAGCCAGGGTTATTTCCGCGCCCTCAACCGGCAGGCGGCGGCGTTTGCCATGCTGGCCGACCTGAGCATGATGCTGCTGGGGGGCGAATTGAAGCGTCGTGAACGCCTCTCGGCGCGCCTGGGCGACGTGCTCAGCCATATGTACCTGGCCTCGGCGGCGCTCAAGCGATATCACGATCTCGACTCGCCGGAATACCTGCAGCCGCTGTTCGCCTGGGCCATGGAGGAAAGCCTGGGGCATTCCGAGCGCGCACTGGATGAACTGCTGAGCAACTTCCCGAGCCGGATTCTCGGCTGCCTGTTGCGAGTGGTGGTATTTCCCTTTGGCCGTCGTCACACCGGGCCTTCGGACACGCTGGACGCTGAAGTCGCGGCCATCCTGGGCAGGGCCAAAGGTGACCCGGCGCTGGAAGCGGTGCTCGCCGGCTGTTATCGCCCGCAATCGAGCGACGACCCGGTGGGTGCCCTGCAACACGCCTATGACTTGCTGGGCGCCAGCCATCCGCTGCAGAAAAAACTTCACGAGGCGCTCAAAAGCGGCCAGGTCAAACCTGCCGCGGGTGAACATGCCATCGACGCCGCGCTGCAAGCCGGCGTCCTGCAGCCTGGGGAAGCCCAGACCCTGCGTGACGCAGAAGCTGCGCGCCGCCGCGTGATTGATGTGGATGATTTCGCCAAGGAAGAGTTGACCTTGAGCGAGGGGAAAATCCGCTAGGCCAGATCGCCTCGCAGCGGGGCGATTATGAAACCGGGCGCCGGAGCTATATACTCCCGCGCCCGTTTTGCTCTTGAGGACTTATGTCATGTCCAACGTCGTCGCCGATCATCTTGTCCTGCTTGACCACCTGCGCAGCATTCTGGTCGCGGTAGGTGAAGCCGAGCAGGTTCCCGAAGAAAGCCACGCCCTGTTTCTGGAACGTTTCGACGAACTGCGTGCCCTGCTGCCGGTCGACCCGATCGAAAGCCAGTACCTGGGCCAGGACCTGATGTGCCAGGTCATCCAGCGTTATCCACAAGTGGCACACCTGGTGCCGCGGGATTTGCTGTGGTTCTTCGCCGGTGACTGCCTGCACTACATGCCCGATGAAGAAATCGACCTGTACCAGGCCCTCGAAGAGCGTCGCTTCGAAGCGGAGCAGAATGACGAGCCGTTCGATTGGAACCAGGAAAAACAGCTGCTGGCGCTCTCCGCCCAGGACAGCAAGCACTGAGCCCGAATCGCTTGCTAAAAAGGCCCACACGGTAACCCCGGCGGGCCTTTTTTTATGCTGGAACCTGCGCCCTAGAGCAGGCCGTCGCACTCGGGCAATTCGTATTTACCCGCAACCCGCATCGCGTCGCCCTGCTTGCCCGGCTTGCTCAAGGTCGGCTCCCTGGCCAGGCACTCCACCAGGTAGTCGATAAACACCCGCAACTTGGGCGGCAGATAACGGGTCGGTGAATGCAGCAGCCAGGCGCCGCCGTGGTAGGAGGCGTGGAAGGTCCAGTCCGGCAGTACCTGCACGATCAGCCCCTGGGCCAGGGCATGGCGCGCGGTGAAATAAGGCAGGCTGCCGATGCCGATATGTTCCAGCACCGCGCCCAGGCGCACGCCGGTGTGATTGGCGGCGTAGCGCCCGCGGACGCCCACAGTCACCGCTTTCGAGCCTTTCTTGAATTTCCAGCGGGCGTCGCTCGGGGTTTCTCCCAAGTAGATGCAACTGTGATCGAGCAGGTCATGGGGGTGGCTGGGAGTGCCATGCTGCGCCAGGTAATAGGGTGTCGCGCAGAGGATGTGATCGATGGTCAACAACTGGCGCCCCACCAGCCCCGCCGGCGGCCGATCGGTGATGCGGATCGCCAGGTCGACGTTATCGTCGATCAGATCGACGCTGCGATCCTCCAGCAGCAACTCCACATCCACTTTGGGATAACGGCGCAGAAATTCCGGCATATGGGGGTGCACGACAAACCGCCCCACGGCCTTGGGCACGCTGATACGCACCAATCCTTCGGCCTCGTGGGTGAACTGGCCGCTGATCTCCATCACTGACTTGGCGGCGCTGACCATCTCGCTGCAACGTTTGAACACCTCCTCTCCGCCTTCGCTTAACCGCAGCTTGCGCGTGGTGCGTTGCAGCAAACGCGTGGCCAGGGCCTTTTCCAGACGGGAGATGCTGCGGCTCACCGCCGAGGGCGACGAGCCCAGTTGCCGCGAGGCCTCCGAGAAGCTTCCGGTCTCCACGACTTTGACGAAAATCGCCATTTCACCCAGCAGCGGCAGCGGAAGATTTATGCTCACAACGCAACAGTCCTTTGATGTTTGAATGGATTATCACGCAATCAGCCCCTTCATATAATTAAAAATTCAATTTTAATAAGAGCCGGGAATATGACGCTTCGCCTCTTCTTCCACAGCGATGAACTCAAGGCCAACGTGGAAGTTCTCGAGTGCAGCGCTCACGAGGACCACTTTGCGGTCGTGCTGCGCGCCACCCTTTTCCACCCTCAAGGCGGCGGACAACCCTGCGACACCGGCTGGATCGGCGAAAGCCAGGTACTGAAAGTAGTCCAGGAACCGGAGCGCATCGTGCATTACGTCGACCAGCCGGTGAAACCGGGGATGATTCAGATCCAGGTCGACCCCCAGCGACGCCAATTCAATACCCGGATGCACTCGGCCGGCCACCTGATCGGCCACTTCGCCGAAACCCTGGGCTGGATACCGACCAAGGCCCACCACTGGCCGGGCGAAGGTCGGGTGTCATTCAAACCCGGGGAAAACCCTCAGGATTTCGACACCGCGACCATTCAGCACGCCCTCGAACAATGGATCGACAATGACCTGCCACGCCTGATTTCCCTACGCGAAGGCTCGCGGGAAATCGGCTTCGGCGAGTTGCCTGCCTACGGATGCGGCGGCACTCATGTCAAGCGCCTACAGGAGTTGGGCACAGTCAATATCGCTTCCCTTTCCAACAAAAAGGGAACGCTCTCGGTTCACTACAGCGTGGACTGACTCATTCAGCGATGTCGCTGCAGACATCACGCGCGACTCATCGCCTGAAGCAAGGGGGGATTGCGCGTGCGCGGTCCCCAGGACTATCTAATAGAGGGATCTAGGACATGATGCTTGACGTCGAGCGGCTCGATGAAACGTGCATAAAAAAACTGGCCAACGAGGAAGTGCTCGCCCTGAGGCTGAAAAACTTCCTGGGACAGCCCCAGGCGATCGAACTGGGCGACAAGATTCTCGCCCCCGGCTTTGAAGGCTATATCAATGCCCCCAGCATCGGACGCATCGGCATGGCGTTCTACGAAGCGGAAAACCAGCCGCTGCTGATCGAGGACTACTTCGAGCGCGCCACCTCCAACATCACCGAACTGCGCAATCGCTGCGCGCCCTTCGCCTCCCCCGTCGACACCCTGCGCTGCATGCTCGACGAATCCTGGCCCGCCGGCGCCCACCTGGAGAACCTCTACGGACGCAAGATGTACGTCGGCCTGTCGCGCGTGGTCAAACCCGGCGTGTGCTTTCTGGCTCACCACGACATCTTCGCCAAGGACGCGCCGGAGAGCTTTCAGGCCCGCAGCCTGGAAGCGCAGTTTGCCTGCAACGTCTACCTGAACATGCCCGACGCCGGGGGCGCCTTGCAGATGTGGGACCACGACATTTCCCCCGACCAGTTCGACGAAATGCGCGGCGACAGCTACGGCATCGACCCTGCCCTGCTCGGCCCGCCGACCCTGGAAATCCTGCCCGAGCCCGGGGATTTCATCATGTTCAATTCACGACGCATGCACTCGGTCACGCCCGGCATCGCTGCGCCGCGCCTGAGCCTGTCGTTCTTTGTCGGCTACCGCGGCAATTCGTCGCCCCTGACTTTCTGGAGTTGAAATGCTTTCCAACTATCTTGGCGAATTCCTCGCCCTGGCGACCATCCACTTCCTGGCCGTGGTCGCCCCCGGCCCGGACTTTGCGGTGACCATCCGCCAGAGCGTGCGTTTCGGGCGAATGGTCGGGCTGTGCACCGCCATTGGCATTGGCGCCGGTATTTCCGTACACGTGCTGTACACCCTGCTGGGGGTCGGCGCGCTGATGCACACCACGCCCTGGCTGCTGACGGTGGCCAAGGTGATCGGCGGGGCCTACATCCTGTACCTGGGGATCAGCCTGTTGCGCAGCAAACCCAAGACCGCCGTCGAAGGCAGCAACGATAGCGTCGAACCGGCGCAACAGCAGACGCTGGGCAAAGCCTTCATGACCGGCTTTCTGACCAACGCCACTAACCCCAAGGCCACGCTGTTTTTCCTGGCGATTTTCACCACGGTCATCAGCGCCAGCACGCCGCTGAAGATTCAGGCGCTGTACGGGATGTGGATGTGCATGGTCAACGCGCTGTGGTTCATCATCGTCGCACTGTTCTTTTCCAGCGCCCGCGTGCGCCAGTTGTTCATGCGCCTGGGGCATTGGTTCGAACGCTGCATGGGGGTGATCCTGATTCTTTTCGCCGGGCGCCTGATCCTGTCGATGTAGCCTCACGCATACCAAAAAGGCCCGCCGGCAATGTTTGCCGACGGGCCTTTTTGGTTTTCGCGTGTGCTGAAGATTCAGCGCGACAGCATGAAAGTGTCGTACTCCAGGTCTTCCAGGGCACTGGAAAGACGATGCAGCCCCAGCAGCACGCACACCAGCAGCGACAGGGTGAACCCATAGCCGAAGAAGCTCGGGCCCAGGTACTGGCTGAACAGGGTCAGGACTGCGTTCAACACCGCGAACAACACGCACAACTCCAGGACCACGGTGCGCTTGTCGAGGTAGAAAAACACGTTGAGCAAGGCCATGAATACCACCTGGATACTCACCCCCACCAGGTCGATGTAGAACAGCGGCAGGTAGTAACTGGAGATCCCCAGCCAGTCCAGCAGACGCGGGGCAAACAGAAACAGCAGCACCACCGTCAGCCCCTGCACCTTGCAGATTTCCAGCAGCCCCTGACGAATCGACAAGGTCATTTCGGTTTTCAACTGGCCGATGTGTTGCAGCGTCTCGCCATCGCGAATCGCCCGGAACAGGCGGTCGTACCATTCGGCGAAGTCGGTTTCGATGCGCACCAGGAACACCGCCATGCCGGGGATGATCGCCAGGTACGCGATAAAGATCGGCAAGTCATAGAGGATCGACGCGCGCAACGGGCCGATCACCTGCCCCGAGGTCCCGGGGTTGAACCAGAACATGAACTTGTCGATCCAGATTCCCAGGTTATAGAAGAAGCCGGTGGCCAACAGACTGAGGAATACCTGGCGGCGCTCGAGGAAATCGAAGGCGATCAGTTTCTCGGCGCGGTACTCGCGCAGGATGTCGTACAGGAACAGGAACAGCAGCGTGCTATGGCCAATCAACAACGCCAGCAGCAGCCCGGGCATCTGCAGGAAACTCAGCAGGTAGGCGCTAACCACCATCAGCGTATAGCCCACCAGCATCACCAGCAGGATGCGGTTATAGGCCTTCATCCCCGACAGGAAGATGATCACCAGCCACAGGTTGCACAGCACCACGAAGTTCGCCAGCACCAGCAACCGGTAGATCAGCGGCTGATCGAACAGCAGCGCCAGGATCAACGTACCGAGGATTCCCGCCGCCAGGGTCACCAGCAACAACACCCCCAGCAGGTTGGGCAGGATCTGCTCAAAGCGCCGCTCGAACAATCGGTCGGAAACGAAGCGGGTGAAAAACAGCTGCAAGCCGCCGGTGAGGATCAGCGAGGTGGCCATCAGGTAAGTGACCGTCACCAGAAACTGCCGCACCAGCACATCGGGCAACAGCAGGCCAAGGCTGATGATGCCCACCAGCATCACGCTGACAATCGACAGGACCCAGGGCCCCGAGCTGATCAGCCCGGCATAGACATAGGCGTGCAGGGTGGCGGTGTAGGAATCCCGGGAGAGGATTTTCCGCAGTTCGAAGCCGATCCCGGCCATTAGCAATTCTCCATGGCAGTCTGGTACAGCTCGCGATAGCGCTTGAGCATCAAGGCCTCGGTGTAATAACGGGTCACGCGCAGCAGGCCACTGGCCTGGGCCGCCTGCCAGCTCGCCGGACTGCGCAGCAGCTCGAGGATCGCCGCACAAGTGGCCTGGGGGTCGGCAATCGCCACCACCTTGCCCGCGCTGCCCAGGTCACGGTCTTCGGCGCTGCCGCCTTCGATCAGCTCGCGGCACGAACCCACGTCACTGCTGACCACCGGCGTCCCGGCGGCCCAGGCTTCGAGAATCACCAGGGGTTGCGCCTCGCTGATGGAGGTCAACACCATCAGGCCCAGTTGCGGCAGGATGTCCTGGATGCGCTGGAAACCGAGGAAATGCACCTTGCCTTCCAGCCCCAGACTGGCCATCAGGCTGCGGCATTCGCTGACGTATTCCGGGTCTTCTTCTTCCGGGCCGACAATCCAGCCCTCGGCCTCGGGCATCGCGCTGATCACCCCGCGCATGGCCCGCAGGAAGGTTTTGACATCCTTGATCGGCACCACACGGCCGATCAGCCCCACCACCGGGGCGATGCCCGGCGCGCGCGCCTCAAGGGCGGCGCTCCATTGCGGCAGGTCGATGCCGTTGGGGATCACCTGGGTCCGCGCCGGGTCGGCACCGTCCTTGATCTGCCGTTGGCGGTTGCCGTCGTACAGGGCGATGATCTGGTCGGCGCTGTTGTAGGTCAGTTGCCCGATGCGTTCGAAAAACCGTACCCACAAGGTGCGGATATAACCCGAACCCGCATCCAGGCTGCCGTTCAGCGCCTGGCCCGAACTCTCGGCGATCCAACTGGCCTGGGCCAGGTCGATCTTGCGTTCCTTGGTGTAGATGCCGTGCTCGCTGAGCAGGTAGGCGCAATTCCAGCGCTGCTTGAGAATGCACCCCAGCATGCCCGCGTACCCGGTGGAGATCGCATGCAGCACCCGCGCCCGGGGCATGCGCCGCGACGCTTCGGCCAGCATCAGCAGCGGCGACTGCATCGAGCGCAGGGTCCAGAAATAATTGACGAACGACGGGTCGGCGCAATGCTCGCGATAGCCCTCGCTGAGGGTGGCCCAGCTGGCGCGGCTGCGCAGCACATCATCCAAGGTCAGTTGGCTCTGGGCGATGCTCGCCAGCAGGCGCTCACCGAGCTCGACCGCCGGCTGCTCCGGGTGATGCAGAAAGCGGTACAGGTCCGACAGTTGCTGCTCGTCGGCTGCTCGCGGTGCGGCCCGGCTTTCGCTGAGGTGCGTGGCGTCCTCGAGAAACACCTCCTCGATATGCAGCACATTGGCCGGAATCCCGTAGCGTCGTTCAGCGTACGCCTCGCGCTGGCCGCCGATAAACATCACGGAAAAGGTGAGGTCCGGCAAACCGAGGATCATCTGGTGGATCCAGCTGGAAACACCGCCGCGCACGTACGGCCAGGTGCCTTCGAGCAGCAGGCAGATATCGGTCAACGGGGTGTCGTCGCTATGGCTCATGTCCAGCTCCTGACCAATGCCGCGAAGGGCGGACGCTGGCGCATGTCTTCCGGCAGACGGGCCAGCAGCCCGCCGATCTCGTGGTAGCGCCTGGCCTCGAAGGCCAGCTCGGCACAGAACGGCAGCACCTGGGCTTCATCCATGTCACTGGCGCGGGCCTGGTTCAACAGCACTTCGGCCCGTGGAATATCGCCCCGCTCCAGGGCGATGCGCCCGGCCAGCAGCAACAATTCGCCGCCCTTGCCGGCCAGCAGGCCCTGCTCGGCATGTTCACTGGCCTGGTTCAACACGTGTTCGAGCACGCTGCCCTGGGCCAGGCCCAGGTAGGCCAGCTCCCAGTACCAGCGCGCCAGGGTGGCATGCAAGGCTCCCGCCGCCTGCGCGTTTGCGCTGGGCAACTGCGCGAGGGCCAGCTGGATCCGCAGGTTGATGTCGTTTTCCTGCTTGTCGAGCATCGAATACGCCAGCAGCCGCACATCGTCGCTCGGGTCGCCCAGGGCCAGCTTGAGGATCGGCACCGCGTCCCGCCCGGGCATGCGCCGGGTGGCCAGCAGACCGGCCAGGCGCTGATCCGGGTCCGGCGCATGGCGCAGCACATCCTGCAGCCCGGCATCGGCGAAGGTTGGCGAATGCAATTGCACCTGGGCGCGGAATGGCAGCGTGGGAATGCCCACCGCCTGCCAGGCCTGCTTGTCGCGTTTGCGCGGCAGGTACAGCGCCGGGAAGATCGCCGCCACCACGCCCAGGGTGCCCAGCACCGGCACAAAGAACGCCAGGCTGAAGATAAACAGCGGGCTCCAGGGCAGCGGCGCACGGTAGCGTGCCGGCAACAGGCGCCATACGGCCGCGCACAACAGCGCGCTGGCCAGGCCATGGCTGAGGGTAAACGCCAGGAATTGCTGCCATTGCGGGGCGACCATCCACAGGCTGGCCCAACTCCCCGCTTCCAGCAGCAGTGCGCCGCTAAACAGCCACTTGCTGATCATTCAGACCACACTCATTGAACAGGAAATTACGCAGCTCATTACGCTCACCGGCAGGTTCGAGGCTGTAAGGCAGCACCCGCACACCCAGGCTGGCCAGGTCGCTGTCGATGCCGAAATGCTCGTGCAGCATCAGGCCGATACGGGCCAGATAACCTTCGCCGCCTTCCGGGCTGGTCAGGGGCAGGAGCACCAGCAGCAGGCGATTGCCTCGGCTGTTGAGTAACGGCAACTGCAGGTCCAGGCCACGCTGGCTGCGTTCGAACAGGCGCGCCAGTTCGTCGTTGGCGCGGGTCATTTCGAAACCGAACAGGCCAGCGGTCAGGCCGTGCTGCTCGACATCCACCAGCGAACGCTTGAGCTGCTGGGTGAAATGCTGCGCATCGGCATCCGCCAGTTGCAGAACCTGTTGGTCGCGACGCAGCAGGTCGGCGATGTGCCCGGCCAGCAGCGCCAGCAAGCTCAAGGTGCGCTCCTGGAAAGCGAAGAACGGCATCTGCCGCACTGCCAGGATCGCCAGCAGGCGGTCTTCGGCGTCGATCAACGGGATGCAGGCCTGCAACGAAGAAAACTGCATCGAATGACCGGCATCGATCAGTTCCTGACGCACGCTCACCAGCTCGCCGCGCTCCAGGCACAATTTGATCAGTTCGTCGTCAACATCCAGCGCGCCCATGACCCCGATGCTGGCCAAGGCCTCAGGCAGCACCTGTTTTTCGTTCTCATGCACCCGGTACAAACCGGCCACCCGCAACGAGCCGTACTGGCCCAACACCGCCAGCACCGCATCGGCCAACAGCGCCAGGCCATCGCCCTGCCCCGGCATCAGCCGCAGTTTGTCGCGCAGGCCCAGCAGGGAGCTGCGCAGGCTCTGGTCACTGCCCGCCACACGCTGCTCGAGCAGGTCGTGGGAGACCCTGAGGATCTGGTGCGAGCGGGTGAACTCGTCAAGGCGGTACTGGCGATAGTTGTTGGCCATCTGCAAGCGCTGCAGGCGCCGCTCCCACAGATCCCGGACCTCGCCCACCAGCATCCCGCAGACCAGTACGCCGACAATGAATGACGGTTCGATCTCGGCATAACCTTCAAGCCCGTTATGACGCAGGACAAACACCGCCAGCACCAACAGCCCGGCGCTGAGCAGCCCGCGGACAAAACCGTAGCGCACCCCGACCAGCAATGGCGCCAGCACCGGCCAGGGAAAGGGCGCGAACATCTGCAGCGGGTCGTTCGGGGCCAGCCACAGCCCCAGGCCGATGGCAAGGCCGGTGACCAGGAAGGTTTCCAGCCAAGACACCGGGCCGCTGGCGCGAGGCGCCAGGCTGTAATCCATGTGCGGAGAATTCATTGCGATCACTCGAACCGAAGGGCGCCAACAAGTTTGCCGAGCACCTTTTGCGCAGTGCCGGCCAGGCTTTCACGGGACCAACCGGCGCGCGCGCCACTCTTGCTCCACAGCACACGACCAGTGCCGGCTTCCAGCACGCGCAGGCTGATGCCTACCGCCGGCTCGCCGTCGAGACCGTTCTTGTACTGCCATTCCTCGACGCTGCCGGCGACCACATAATCGAGCTTCTGCTCACGGGCCCAATCCAGGGCACCGGCCAGGCGCTCGTTGTCATCCATCAGCGCCTGTTCGCCCTGGGTCGAGACCGGGTAGACCTGCGGCTGCACGCCATGGCTGCTGAGCACACTGAGCAGAATCTGCTCGCTGCGTTCACCGGCCTGGGGCGTCTGCGAGTAGTTGACCATCGGCACGATGCCCCACTGTGCATTGCGCGGCAGGCCCGGGCTGGTTTCGCTGGTGAAGCTGGCGCAACCGGCCATGAGCAGGGCGGCCAGCGCCAGGCTCAGGTTACGAATTGATTGCATAGGTTTTATCTCCTGTAGACATTCCATGATCAGCGTCCGAAACGCACGCCGTAGCTCACACCCAGGATGCCGCCGGACTGCCCGTCCCCGCCTTGTGGCGCAGATTGGTAGCCAAGGGTCAGGGCCAGTTCGTCATCCCCAAGAATCTCGACACCGATACCGGTGCTGAGGCCGTAGTTGAAACTTTTGTCGAACCACTGCCAGCCGGCCGTGACATCCACCAGCCAGGTGTATTGCGGACGTGTGCGGTTCAAGGCGCCGGGCATGCCGCGCCGCCACGAACTGCCCACATACAGCTGGCCGTAACGGCTTTGCAACAGATCACTGGCCAGCACCGTGGGCGACTCAAGCGGGTTGTCCGGGTTCTTCACCGGGCCACCGTTGCCACTGGCCAAGTCGTCCAGGGTGCGGTCATCGACCCGGTTGTGCTGGTAGTCGATACCGCTGCGCAGGGTCCAGTTCGGCCCTTCGAATTCCAGGGTGTGGTTGTATTCCATCTTCAATGCCTGCCCCTGGCCCAGGGAGTCGCCACCCCGGGTGGAAAACGACTTCTGTGCCACTTCCCAGCTCAGTTGGTCACGGGCAGACAACCCATGGCGCCCGGCCAGCCAGACACTGTCGTGCTGGCCGAAAGCACGCATCAGCCCGCTGTCCTCGCTCTTGCGGTGCCAGTCGACCCCGGTCTCCAGCTCATCGCTGACGCCCAGCTGCCAAGTGCGGCTGAGCCCCAGGCCATTGCGGTCATCGTCCCGACGCTGGCTGGTATCGGCGATCAGTTTGTAGCTGCCGTTCTCTACCTGACGCTGCAAGGTCAATTCGCCATTGCGCTCCTGACCCAGGCGCGAAGAAATCAGCTGGTCACTGTTGTAGGTGCCCTGCTCCAGGACCAGGTTGGCGTACCACTGGTCCCCCAGGTTGCGCGCAACCCGCAGGCGCGGCGCGTTGAACTCCAGCCCGCCGTAGTCTTGCTCCTGCCACGACAGTTGCGCGCCCTGGGGCGTGCGCTCGTGGATCTCCACGGCCTGGCGTCGCAACTGCTCGCGTACGGCCTGGGGCTGCTCGTAGCCGAGGGCCGACAGGCTCACGTCCAGGGCCGCGCCGTCACGCCCCAGGCGACTCAGGGCCTGGGCCCGTTGGGCCGGGTTGAGGTCACTGCTGGCAAGCAAGGTTTCGACCTGCGCCGTGTTGCGGCTGCGCAAGGCTTCCTGAATCTGCTCATAGCGCTCGACCTTCAGGCCTTGCTGGCGAGCCCAGGCCAGCCATTGATCCTTTTGCGCTTCCTGATTGGTCGCGTCGAGGCGCGCCAGCAAGCGGTCGAACCACAATTGCAGCATGGCCGGCGAACCGTCCTGCCACTTCAGCACCTGCTGCTGGGCCTTGCGCGGCGAGTAACTGCTGGCCACCAGGCGCAGCCAGATCCCGTAGCGCGGCGATTGCGGCTGCAGGTTGTCGCCCTCGGGGCTGCGCAACAGCTTGAGGCGCAAACGCTGGGCCGCGTCCTGATAACCGGCGCCGTCCAGGGCATCGGCATAGGCCGCCTGCACCAGCCAATCGTTGGGGCTGCCCTTGAGGTACAGGCGATACCAGGCCAGGGCCTCGCTGTTGCGGCCAAGCATCTGGCTGGCGCTGGCGAATGGCAGCCACAGGGTCCGGTCCTGCCGCGCCTGGGTCCGCCACTGGCTGAGCAATGGCTTGAGCTGCTCGACCCGGCCCTGATCGACATACAGCCACATCAACCGTTCGCGAAACAGGTTGTCGTAGGGGAAGCGGGCCAGGCCCGACAGGTACAGGCGCTGCGCCTCGTCGAACTGCCCCTGCTGCATCGCCAGGGCACCGCGCGCCGCCACCACCTGGGCCTGATCGTAGACCGCCGGGTACTGCTCGGCGTCCTTGATCAACGCCGCCACCTGCGGCCAGTCCTGCAGTTCCTGGGCTTGCTGCAAGGCTTCCACCAGGCGCTGCGGATCATGGCTGCGCTGCCAGCCGGCGACCATCAGGGCCAAGGCTCGTTGCGGATCGCTGGTGCGATACAGGGTGATCAACTGGCTCTCGTCGCCGCTGTTCAGCGAGCCCTTGAGCGCCAGCAGTTTCTCCAGGGAAACCTGCAACTCATCATCCAGCTCCAGGTCCCAGGCCAGTGCCGCGCGGGTACGCCAGTAGCTGTCGTCGGTGATCTTGCGGTTATCCACCTGCAACACCTTCCAGGCGGCCTGATTGTCGAAGAGCTTGAGCCAGGTGTTGGCCCAGTCGACGCGTTCGGTGCTGGTCAGGGCAAAGCGGCTCGACATGCCGCTGTAGGCCTTGGTCTTGGCCGCGAACTGGCCGGTGTTTTCCAGGTTCTGCAGCAGGCGGGTCCAGGCCAGGCGGTGTTTCGGGTACTTGCGCAGATAGGTGTGCAGCCAGGCCTCGGCCTGCTCCGGGGTGCCGCGGGATTCATGACCGTAGATCAGCGCGTCGAGCTCGACGTCAGTCAGCGCCCGCTGGTCCATGATGCCGGCCAGTAACGGGATGCTGCGATCAAAGTCGAATTGCTGGCTCGCCAGGCGCCAGGCGTGCTCGCGGGTCTGCGGGTCTTCACGCAGCGCCAGAAGGCGGATCCAGTACCCCAGTGCCTCATAGGTCTGCCCCCGCCATTCGCCAAGGTGGCCCATCTGCTCCAGCAGCTCGGGGTCATCCGGGTGAACCGCCAGCAGTTGCTGGCCGGCACTCCAGGCGCCGTCGAGGTCGCCGAGGGCCAGGCGCATCGTGAAGTCCTTGGCCAGGATCCGCGGGTTATCCGGCTGCAAGGTGCGCCATTGCTGCACCAGGCGCTGCGCGAGGTCGAAGCGCTTGTTGGCCACGGCCACATCCACGCCCTGTTCCAGCCAGGCCGCATCGGTTTCCGGGTTGTTTAGCTGATCCAGTTCATCGGCCAATACCTGCGCCGCCTGCTCGCCACGTCCGGCGGCCAACAGGCTGTTAAAAGCCAGCTGCGCGTAACGACGGCGCTCTTCGGGTTGCTGAGTGTCCTGCTTGAGCAGCAGGTAGATGTCCGCGGCACGGCCCGGCTCCTCCCCCGCCAGGTACCACTGGGCGGCGGATTTGAGCGATTCGATACGCTGCTGCGGGTCGCGCTCGGCCAGTTCTTCATAAACCCCGGCGGCGAACGCCGGGGCTTGCAGGCTCAGCGCCAACTTAGCCAGGCGCTGCAATTGTGGCAGCGGCAACTGGCGATGGTCGAAGGCTTGCAGACGCTCCACCAGGCCCTTTGCGGCGCCCTGTTCCTGGCTGCTGGCGGCGACCAGGGTGTCGATTTCCAGCTGGTAATACGCGAGCAACGTCGGCTGCGGATGGGCCCAGCTGTCCAGGTTCTGTCGGGCTTTGGTGTAGTCGCGCAACTGGATCAACAGGTCCACCAACTGCAAGCGCAGGCGGTCATCTTCCGGGTGCGCAGCCAGCAGCAGTTCGGCGTAATTGGCCGACACGGCGTCCGGCTGCCGGCCATCGGGCTCGAACAGTTCTTCTCGCTGGAAGGTCAGCCACAACAGGCCGCCCACGGCGACCGCTATCACTACCAGTGCCCAGGGATTGAGCAGGCGGCTGCTTTCAGTTGCAGAGGAGTTGGGCATGACTCACCTGCTTCATGGGGAGTTGGAAATGCCAGAGGCCTGCCGACCCCTGACCCGCGAAACGCTGGCCGTCGACTTCAACCCGGCAGGCGCCAGGCGCACGTACCGAGAAGCTCAAATCGACCTGGCCGGCAAAAGAGAAACTCACCCGGCGCTCATCCAGGTAGCGCCATTCCTGCAGCGGCAAGTTGGCTTCCTCCAGGGCCAGACGCGGGTCGCGATCGGCCCGCAAAACCAGCAACGCACGGTCGCTGCTCAAGTGCACATATCGCCCTTGGGGCAAATCGCGAACCCCGGCGATACCGCTGGAGCGACCCAGGTCCGGCCAGCCCATCTGCGGGTCCAGGCGCAGGGTGCGCAAGGCATCCATGCCCCGTACCTGCCAGGCGCCATCGGCGGTGCGCGCCAGGCTGGACTGGTACAGGCCGTGCAGGCGATCCAGGTAATCACTCATCCACAGGGAGATCGGCTGCTGGCCTTTCATGTAGCCGTAGATCTCGTTCATGGCCTTGATCGAGGCCTGCTTGGTGCTGGAATAGAAGTGGTAATACAGGTGCAGGCCGCGCATGCGCCGTGGGCTGTCGGTCAGCTCGAAGGTGTCGATCACATCGCGAAAGCCGTAGTACGGGCCTTTCCACAAGTTGGTGTAGAGGTTCTCGTTGATGATCGGCGCGTAATACTGCAAGCCGCCTTCGGTGGGACGCAGCAGCGGGTTGAGCCCGGTCAGCGACGGGTTGGCGCGGGTCAGCATGGTCTCGGCGCCGTTCACGTTCTTCAGCCCGGCGTCGTAGGCCAGCTTGATGGTCGACGGCGCGGGCAAAGCGTCACCCGGCCAGAACACCACCTTGACCGGTTTCTCGGGGGTGGTCAGGTGCTGATTAATGTAGTCCCGCGAACCGAAGATCTCACGCCGAAAATCGATTTTGTCGTAGCCCGGGATGGCCATTTTCAAGCCGTACTCAGGGTTGAAACCTTCGCGTTTCTTCGCCACTTCCGGCTGCATGAAAAACGGATGGCTGAAGGTGTGGGTGGCGACTTCGACTTTCGGGTCGGCAAAAATATCCCGGGCAATCGGCTCCAACTCCCGGGCCAGGAACGGGAACATGCCGCGCGGGGAAATCTCGCCTTCGATGATCGACACCGACGTCAGGAACGGGTTGGGACGGATGAAGTCATCCAGCACCTGCTTGCCGGCATAAGGCGTACCCCGGACCTCGGCGCGCGAGGGGAAGCCGTCACCGTCAATGTGCACCGTGGCAATGCGACGACCGTTTTCGGTGGTGGTGTCCGGACGCGGCTGCACCGGCAGGCGCAAGGCCGCCTGGAGGAAGGCAAACGGATCGAGAATCCAGCGGCTGCGCTCGTTGTTCACTTCCAGAACATAAGGCGCCAGCGCCAGGCCGCCCCACGCCGCGACCGCTACTGGCGCAAACTCCTGGCCGCCCTCGCCCTTGAGCAGCAATGCGGCCTTGGGGCCTTTGGGCAACAGAGAGATGGCGGTCAGGTCACGGGAACGCGGCTGCACCGGTGCTTCGAACGCGCCGATCAGGGCCTTGTCCTGGTAGGTAATCTGCAACGCCTGGGTCGCCGGCGGCGCGGAGCGTTCGAGCCCCAGGCGCTTGAGCAGGACCTTGTCCTCCACCGGAAGGCCGGCGAAAAACACCAGCGGCACCTGCTCGTCGAGGCGCTTGTTGAGCCAGCGGTTGAACACCTGGCTGTCTTGCGGCGCACCGCTGGTCATCCAGGTCAAAACGCCGGCGTACAGGCCGCTGAAGCTGTACTCAGGCAGCGCATCGGCCGCCAGGTAATCCACGCGATAGCCCAGGTACTCCAGCAAGCCGCCGAGCAGGGTGTGCCCGGCATTGCGGATCAGGTCGCCTTCACGCGGGTCGAACACCAGGGCGATACGCCGGGGCTGGACTTCAATGCTGCTGATGCCTAGGGAATCCAGGTCCGGGGTGCCGATGTAAGGGATAAACCCCTCGTCGCGCAGGCGCCGAGCCAGTGTGCGCGCCTCTTCACGCCGTTCCGGCGGCAGGTAGTCGATGGCCACCAGCGGGATGCCCTTGGCGCGCAACGGTTGCAGGTGAGTTTCCAGCCACTGGCGATCCGCTTCCGGGACCGGGCGATAACGCTTGGCCGAAGCATCCCAACCGGCGTGGATCGACTCCACGGCGACCGCCGCAGGCACACCCTCCAGCTCCGGCAACACCTCGAAGCCGCGGTTGAAAAACAGCTTCAGGGCCGGTTGGCGCTGATGCAGTTCCCGCAGGAAACTGGCCAGGGCCAGGCGCTGGGCTTCCTGGTCTGCGGCCGGAAGCAGTTGAAAACTGTCCAGGGTGTCGAGGAACAGACCGGCATAACCCTGGGCCTGCAGCGCCTTGGCCTGGGCGAACAGCTACTCGCGCCAGGCCGGTGCTGCCAGGTTCATCACCTGGCTGTTCCAGGCCTTGTTGCGCGTCGGGCTGACGGCGGCGCCCAGGGCTTGCTGGTCCAGCTCGCGCTTGCCGCCGTGGAACTCACCCACCGAGAGATAAGCGAACGGCTGGCTGCCCATCCCACTCAGGGTTTTGACATCCGCGGCCGCCATGTGCCCCGGCTCGACCACGGCCCAGTCAAATTGCGCCAGCTCCGGCAACGGCGGTTTATCGGCGTACCAGAACGCCACGTTGGAAGGCGCCACCGGGGCCGCGGCATGCACCGCCGCGCCAGTAAAACAGAGCGTCAGGGCAGCCAGCAGGCGTTTGATGGCCGAGCAGAAGTGCGTCCCGCGAAAAACGTTTTCCATAACTCACTCTTGAGATGACTGAGCCGATACGTGGATGTCTCGGCTGATGTGACGGACCGAGTTACAAACTGCGGATCAGTTGCGCCAGGCCATCGCCGATAGAGGTCGGTGCTGGCAGGGTGAAGCGCTCGAGCAGACGAGTGTTATTGGCGCGCGAGTGGCGAATGTCGCCCAGACGTGGCGCGTGGTGGATCACGGTCAGGGGGCTGCCGGTGGCGCGGCCCAGTTCGCCGATCAGGTCATTGAGGCTGGTGGAACGGCTGAGGCCGACGTTGACCGCACCAGGGGCCGGCTGATCGGCTTGCAGCGCCTGGATCAGGATGCTGACCAGGTCCGCTACATAGACGAAATCACGGGTCTGATCGCCGTCACCGAAGACCGCCACCGGCTGCTTGGCCATGGCCCGCTCGGTGAAGATGCTGATCACCCCGGAATACGGCGAAGACGGGTCCTGGCGCGGCCCGAAAATATTGAAAAAGCGCAGGATCACCGGCTCCAGACCGTGCTGGCGGCGGTAGAAGTCCAGGTAGTACTCGCTCGCCAGCTTGTCGGCGGCATAAGGCGTGAGTGGTGACTTGGCGGTGTCCTCGGGGATCGCCGTGCCCTCGCCGTTATTGCCGTAGATCGCCGCGCTGGATGCGAACACCACCCGGTGGATGCCGGCGTGCAGCATGTTTTCGCAGACGTTGAGGGTGCCGACGAAGTTGCTCTGATGGGTCGCGACCGGGTCGTCCACCGACGCTTGTACCGAGGCCACGGCAGCCAGATGCACCACGGCCTGGCAGCCAGACATGGCCTGGGCGACAGCATCGCTGTCGGCGACATCGCCGATGATCAGGCTCAGGTTGCCATTGTCCATGGGCAGGTTATTCACCTTACCGGTGGACAGGTTATCCAGCACACGGACCTTGTAGCCCATGGCCAGCAACGCTTCGACCAAATGAGAGCCGATAAAGCCAGCTCCGCCCGTCACCAATATCCGCTCAGAAAACATGCAAAAACTCCAAGAAACTGTATCCGCCTGCCACTTTCAGCCTGCCAAGGGGCTGGGCCGGCGCAGGGCATCAATGCCTGCCGCTGTTTTCGTCGGAAAACCCCGCCAAAGACGGCGTTTCGGCCGAATTTGAACGCGATTCGCCGCGACGCATAGCTGGCTATGCGCCATCGAATGCGGCGCCGATAGTGAGATACCCGCCCAAGAGTGTCAATATTTTGTTTTTGCTTTGTATTTTTTCGCGGACAAACGGTAATACGCCAATAAAATGCCATTTGTTTGACGACAATATAGAGTCGCTCTATAAAAAGGACTGCACCCATAGCGGCAAGACGCCCGATCTAAAGCGGTTTCCCTAGGATTGACGCCACGTCAGGCGATTGAGTGGCTCCGACTGAAAGACTGAAAAAATGGCTGATATGCCATGGTGCAGGCGGAACTTCTTGGGGGACTCAAGGACTTCAGGAGGGATGGCAGGCTCGGATTCGTGCCTGGAGATCAATAATCCACTGTTTGAAAAAACAGTGGATCGGTAAATCGCGGACAAACAAAAACGCCGCTCAATGAGCGGCGTTTTTGTAAAATTGGAGCGGGAAACGAGACTCGAACTCGCGACCCCGACCTTGGCAAGGTCGTGCTCTACCAACTGAGCTATTCCCGCAAATGGCGTCCCCTAGGGGACTCGAACCCCTGTTACCGCCGTGAAAGGGCGGTGTCCTAGGCCACTAGACGAAGGGGACACGCTAACTGAAATACATGGTGTGTATTCCAGTGCCCAGACCCGAATCCGAAGACTTGGTCCTGGTTTCACTCAGCACCACCCGAAGGCACTGCTGTTTAAAATTGGAGCGGGAAACGAGACTCGAACTCGCGACCCCGACCTTGGCAAGGTCGTGCTCTACCAACTGAGCTATTCCCGCATATGGCGTCCCCTAGGGGACTCGAACCCCTGTTACCGCCGTGAAAGGGCGGTGTCCTAGGCCACTAGACGAAGGGGACACACGTACAACATTCACTGCTTACTGCGTTTCGCTGTGTGCTTTACGCTGTAAGTGGCGCGCATTCTATGGATGGATTGGGGGGTCGTCAACCCCCTGATATAAATTTATTTAAATCAATGACTTCCCCGCCGATTACCGGCCTGGGCGAGCATTTCTGTCGCCCGGGCTTTGACGCCTATATTCTGGCACCCGACAAGGCGTTATAGTCCAGCGCTGCCAATGATGGCAATGTGCACCTATTGCCGCCACTACCTATATAAGCAGCGTTGCAGCTTGGCCCGGCTCGTCGAGCGGCGCTATGCGCCCCCATGCGAAGCCACTACACTCGCACGCGAAATCCTATAAAGAGGTCTTAACGGTGACACCACTCATGATCACCCTGCTAGTTGTAGCCGGGATCGTAATACTGATCGCCATTGGCTACATGAACCATGTGGTGGAAAACAGCAAACTGGAAAAGGCCCGCACCAAGGTCGAACTCAATGATCGCCTGCGTCGTTGCGGCGAAATCACCGAGACATTCCCCGGCCAGTTGATGACACCGGCGCTCAAGCTGCTGCTGACCCGACTGGAACTCAACGTCAACCAGCGCCTGCTCAACCTGCACAAGTCCGATAGCGGGATCAAGGCCCGTATCGCCGAGCTCAATGCGTTGATCGCCCAGGGCGAATCGATCCCGGTGAACAACCCACCCTGCCCGATCCAGACCGAAGCCAAGGCCAAGGATGTGCGCTTTCTGCTGGAAGCCATGCACGGCCAGGTGACGCGCGCGGCCCAGGACGGCTTTTTGCCGACCAATGAAGCCAAGCGCTGGATCCGCGAGATCCGCCATCTGCTGGTGCTGTTGCACATCGAGTTTTTCAACAACCTTGGCCAGCATGCCCTGCAGCAGGGCCAGCCCGGCCAGGCGCGCCTGGCTTTCGAGCGCGGCGCCCAGTACCTGCGCAAGCAGCAGGACCCGAACACCTACAGGGAGCAACTTGAGTACCTGGAGAAGCTCCTGGCCCGGGCCAACTCGATGGTGCTGGCCAGCACCCAGCCGGTCGAAGGCGAAGTCAACCAGTTGACCGAAGGCCTGAAGACCGCCGAAACCGATGCCGACTGGAAGAAGAAAGCGATCTACGATTGATGCCAGCCCCTTGCCCCACGAGCTCCTCGTGCGGCAAGGGCCAGGACCTGCCCTCAACCTGCGGCCAATAACCCGCAGGTGAAGCACACGGCCTCAGAGCCGGAAGTGCCCGACCATCCCCTTCAACTCCACCCCCAACTGCGCCAGCTCAATGCTCGATGCGGCATTGCCCTGCATCGCCAGTGACGATTGGTCGGCGCTGGCACGGATGCTGGTGACGCTGCGATTGATCTCTTCGGCCACCGAGCTCTGCTGCTCGGCGGCGGCGGCGATCTGCTGGTTCATCTGCTGGATCAGGGATACCGCCGCGGCAATGCTGCCCAGGGCGCTTTCGGTTTGCAGGGCATCACTGACCGCCAGCTTGACCAGCTCGCCGCTGCCCTGGATCTGCTGCACCGAAGAGTCCGCCGCCGCACGTAAGGCACTGACCAGGCGCTCGATCTCCTCGGTGGACTGCTGCGTCCGTTTGGCCAGCGCCCGCACTTCGTCGGCCACCACCGCAAAGCCTCTGCCCTGCTCGCCCGCACGCGCAGCCTCAATGGCAGCGTTGAGGGCCAGCAGGTTGGTCTGCTCGGCCACGCTTTTGATCACCCCCAATACCGCGCCGATGTTCTGGATCTCGGCACTCAGGCTTTCGATGCTGCTGCTGGCACTGGTCGCCGAGTCGGCCAGTTGCTCGATGCGCTGCATGCTCTGGCGCACCACCTGTTGCCCGCTCTCCACCTTGTTGTCGGCGGACTGCGCCGCCAGCGCCGCCTCTTCGGCGTTGCGCGCCACGTCGTGGACGGTGGCGGTCATCTGATTCATGGCAGTGGCAACCTGCTCGGTTTCTTCCTTCTGGCTGCTGACTTCAAGGTTGGTCTGCTCGGTGACCGCCGACAGGGACTGGGCCGAACTGGCCAGTTGCTCGATACCAGCCTGCAAGCCGCTGACAATACTGCTGAGCCCTGCCCCCATCTGCTGCATCGCCAGCATCAACTGGCCGATCTCATCGCGCCGGGTGACCTCGACCGTGGCGCTGAGATCGCCGGCAGCGATTTGCTGGGCCACGCGAATCACGCTGCGCAGCGGCGCGACAATCAGCCGGGTAATGATCCACGACGCCAGCAGGCCCACCAAAAGGGCCAGGGCCGAAGAGCCGATGATCAGCCAGGCGTTCTGCTTCAGCTCGGCCTGCATTGAGAGGTCCTGGGCGGCGTAGGCCTGGTCGACCCGCTCCGTCACCTGCGCGGCGCGTTCGCGCAGCTGCTGGTAAACGGTTTTCTCCTGAGCCAGCAGCCCGGTGTACTCCGCGAGTTTTTCGCCGAAGTTGCCAATGTGCCCGGCGACCTCATTGAGCACCGTCTGATAGCCGGCATCCTTGACTGCGGTCTTGAGCTGCTCGGCCTGGGCCAGCGCCTGCTCGGCCTGCTCGATCTTGCCCTGGCCGGCATTTTCTTCGTCGCCCTTGCGGCTTTGATCCAGGCGCAGGCGCGCTTCATTCATGGCCTGCAACATCAGCCGCGAGACCTGGCTGACCTGATTGGCCTGGTCGATGAATTCGCTGCCCTCCTTGCCCTGGGACTCCTTCAATCCGTAGGTGCCATCGTCGGCCAGCCCGGCCTGGAGGACATCGAGGTTATTGGCCACGCTGGAGACCGACCAACTGGCCATCTCCAGCGCCAGGTCCTTGGCCTGGGTCAGTTCGACAAACTCATCGAAAGCCTTGCGATAAGCCGCCAAAGCCTGCTCGACATCGTTCATTACCGGCACGTTCGCCGCCGATTGGCTTTTGAGCTCGGACGCCAACCGCAGCAAACCCTCGACCCCCTCATGCAGGGCATCGACGGTCTTGGGGTCGCCACGCAGGGCGTACTCCTGCTCCAGCAGGCGCACGTTGAGCAAACCGCTGTTGAGGGACGACATCTGCTTGAGGCCATCAAAACGATGGCTGATGGTTTGCAACGACCAGACACCAATGGCCGCCACCACTGCCGTCAACAACAGGACCAGGGTAAACCCGATGCCCAGTTTCTTTGCCATGCCCAGGTTGGCAAAACGTCCGCTCGTGGCCGAATTCATTGCGCTCAGTCCCCTTCCGATACCCAATGGCGGCAAGGCCATTTTCGAGTACTGCAGGTTCGCAACGGGCTGTACCGCAACACAAGTCTCTGGCGTCGGAATAATGGCAAAAAGCTAGGTGCAGGTCGTTTTCAGGACGGTCGAGGTCGATCGGGCGGGCCTGGATGCGACAGGGCACATCACCGTCCCGCCTCGACGAAAAATCCCCTCAGATGGCGGTGGCGCCGCCGTCGACCGCCAGCGCATGGCCGGTGGTGAAGGCCGCGCCGTCACTGCACAGATACAACACGGCGCTGGCGATCTCCTCGACCTTGCCCACCCGG
This sequence comes from Pseudomonas sp. MF4836, assembly GCF_002018875.1. Taxonomy (GTDB): domain Bacteria; phylum Pseudomonadota; class Gammaproteobacteria; order Pseudomonadales; family Pseudomonadaceae; genus Aquipseudomonas. Next base: position 169,570 of record NZ_MVOL01000006.1, on the reverse strand, counting down.
CCCACCGGATGCATGGCTGCCGCGAACTCGGCTTTCTTTGGATCGGCCTCATAGGCGCGGCGGAACATATCGGTGTCGATCACCGCCGGGCAGACCGCGTTGACGCGGATTTTCTTCTTCGCATACTCGATGGCCGCGGACTTGGTCAGGCCAATCACCGCGTGCTTGGAAGCGGCGTAGATACTCATCTTCGGTGCTGCCCCGAGGCCTGCCACCGAAGCGGTGTTGACGATGGCGCCGCCGCCCTGGGCCAGCATCAGCGGCAACTGGTACTTCATGCACAGCCAGACGCCCTTGACGTTGACCCCCATGATCGCGTCGAACTCATCCTGGGTACCGTCGGCCAGCCGGCCCTTCTCGATCTCGATTCCGGCATTGTTGAAGGCGTAATCGACCCGCCCGTAGGCATTCACCGCCTGGGCCATCAGTTGCTGTACATCTGCTTCCAGGGTCACGTTGCAGCGCACGAACAAGGCGTCGCCACCGGCACGGCGAATCAGCTCCACTGTGCCTTCGCCGCCGTCGACATCCAGGTCCGCCACCACCACTTTCAAGCCTTCGCCGGCGAATGCCAGGGCGGTGGCTCGGCCAATACCGGCGGCGGCACCGGTAACCAGGGCCACGGTGCCGGAAAACGTCATGCTCATTGTTATGTCCTCGATGGAATGCGGGTCGCGTGCCGGGAGTCTAGCCACAGGCCGGGGCCCTGCGGCAGCACTATCAGAAGCCCGGTTGAGGGCTTATGCGCGGCAGTGATAAACCGCCCGGGGTGACCATCACTGCACTGGATCGGCGCCTATTCGCTGCGCCGGCAATCCTTGCGGCAGCGGCGCTGAAGGTCTATCAACTAGGGTTTCATTGACCTTGAGTGCCTGCCATGACCAGCCAGACCAATCGCCAGTTCCTCCTCGCCAAGCGCCCTGTAGGCGCGGCGACCCGCGAGACCTTCACCTACCAGCAGGTTGCGGTCGGTGAACCGGGGCCGGGGCAGATTCTGGTGAAGAACGAATACCTGTCCCTGGACCCGGCCATGCGCGGCTGGATGAACGAGGGCAAGTCCTACATCCCGCCGGTGGCGATTGGCGAAGTGATGCGTGCCCTGGGCGTGGGCCAGGTGATTGCGTCGAACAACCCGGGCTTCAATGTCGGCGACTACGTCAATGGCGCCTTGGGCGTGCAGGACTACTTCCTCGGCGAGCCTCGCGGCTTCTATAAGGTCGACCCCAAGCTCGCTCCCCTGCCGCGCTACCTCTCGGCCCTGGGCATGACCGGCATGACCGCCTACTTCGCCCTGCTCGACGTCGGCGCGCCCAAGGCCGGCGAGACCGTGGTGCTGTCCGGGGCCGCCGGAGCGGTGGGCAGCATTGCCGGGCAGATCGCCAAGATCAAGGGCTGCCGCGTGATCGGCATCGCCGGGGGCCAGGACAAGTGCAAGTTCCTGATCGACGAACTGGGTTTTGACGGCGCCATCGATTACAAGAGCGAAGACGTGCACGCCGGCCTCAAGCGCGAATGCCCGAAAGGCGTCGATGTGTATTTCGACAACGTCGGCGGCGACATTCTGGATGCGGTGCTCAGCCGCCTGAATTTCAAGGCACGGGTGGTGATCTGCGGCGCCATCAGCCAGTACAACAACAAGGAAGCGATCAAAGGCCCGGCCAACTACCTGTCGTTGCTGGTCAACCGCGCGCGCATGGAAGGTTTTGTGGTGATGGACCATGCCGCGCAATTCGCGGCGGCCGGGCAGGAAATGGCCGGCTGGATGGCCAAGGGGCAGCTCAAGAGCAAGGAAGATACTGTCGAAGGGCTGGAGACGTTCCCGGAAACCCTGATGAAACTGTTCAGCGGCGAGAACTTTGGCAAGTTGGTGCTGAAGGTTTAAGCGCGGCTGACCATTGAAGGCACCGTCCATCGCCGGCACACCGGCGATGGACTGGCGACTCAGGGCCTGTTCACCCTCAGGCCAGTTCGGCGACCACAGCCGCCAGCGCCTGGCCTGGATCAGCCGCCTGGCTGATCGGGCGACCGATCACCAGGTAGTCGGAACCGGCATCCAGCGCCTGGCGCGGGGTGAGGATGCGCCGCTGGTCGTCCTGGGCGCTGCCTGCCGGACGGATGCCCGGAGTCACCAATTGCAGCGACGGGTGGGCGGCTTTCAGCGCCTGGGCTTCCAGCGCCGAGCACACCAAGCCATCCATGCCGGCCTTTTGCGCCAGCGCCGCCAGGCGTAGCACCTGCTCCTGGGGCTCGATGTCCAGGCCGATGCCGGCCAAGTCCTCGCGCTCCATGCTGGTCAGCACGGTCACACCGATCAGCAGCGGTTTCGGGCCGCTGCGCTGGTCGAGCACTTCACGGCAGGCGGCCATCATGCGCAGGCCACCGGAGCAATGCACGTTGACCATCCACACGCCCATTTCCGCCGCGGCCTTGACCGCCATCGCCGTAGTGTTGGGGATGTCATGGAACTTGAGGTCGAGGAACACTTCAAAACCCTTGTCGCGCAAGGTCCCGACGATTTCGGCGGCGCAACTGGTGAACAGTTCCTTGCCGACTTTGACCCGGCACAGTTTCGGGTCCAGCTGATCAGCCAGTTTCAGTGCGGCGTCACGGGTGGGGAAATCCAGGGCGACGATGATAGGAGTCTGGCAGGCGGACATGAATGGGCTCTCAGGCAAGTCGAAATCGGCGCGGATTGTAGCGCAAGCCGGGATGTTCCGGGACCCGGTGATCGGTAAATCGTCGCCAGGAGCGCCCGATCAGCTGCCATATCGGGCACAATGGCCGACCCGGCGGGCTTTGTATCAATCCCGATACACTTCCGACACGCCCGCAACAATCCACAGCGCTACCCTCGCCAGCCGCTATACCCCGAACAGCACTTCCAGCCCTCGGGCCGGACGCCTATGCTGAAGCCACAACCTCGCAGCCCATCTTTGTGGTTGGCAGCCTACCTGGCAGATGATCGCACCCATGCAAAACACTCCAGCCCCTCTCAACGACGATCAGAAAGCGCCCGTCAGCAACGACGAAAAACGCTGGAACACAAGGGCCTTGATCGTTGACGACGACGTGCCGATCCGCGAACTGCTGATCGACTACCTGGCACGCTTCAATATCCACGCCAGTGGCGTCACCGATGGCGCCGCCATGCGCGTGGCACTGCAAGCCGAACACTTCGACGTGGTGGTGCTCGACCTGATGCTGCCGGGCGAAGACGGCCTGTCCCTGTGCCGCTGGCTGCGTAACGAATCGGACATCCCGATCCTGATGCTCACCGCGCGCTGCGAACCCACCGACCGCATCATCGGCCTGGAACTGGGCGCCGACGACTACATGGCCAAGCCGTTCGAGCCTCGGGAACTGGTGGCGCGGATCCAGACCATCCTGCGCCGGGTGCGCGACGATCGCAGCGAACAGCGGGCCAATATCCGCTTCGACAACTGGCGCCTGAACAGCGTCCTGCGCCAACTGATCTCCGCCGATGGCCTGGTGGTGCCGCTGTCGAATGCCGAGTTCCGCCTGCTCTGGGTGTTCATCGAGCGCCCGCGCCGGGTGTTGAGCCGCGAGCAACTGCTGGACGCCGCACGCGGCCGCTCCATCGAAGCCTTCGACCGCAGTATCGACCTGCTGGTCTCGCGCCTGCGGCAGAAGCTGGGCGACGATCCGAAATCGCCACAGCTGATCAAGACCGTACGCGGTGAGGGTTATCTGTTCGACGCGCGAGACATCGGCTGATGCGGGGGCGTTTCGATACGCTGTTCAGCCGCCTGTTCGGGATGTTGCTGATTGCGATCGTACTCGCCCACCTGCTGGCCTTTTTCTGGTTTCACCACTACGGCCCGCCACCGCCGCCGCCCCCTCCCCAGGCCGGACAAGCCTTCAACGGTCCGCCCCGCGGGCCGCCGAATTTTGAACCGCGGCCGCCACGACCGTGGTTTGGCGGGCCCATCGTGCCGCTGACCTTTCAGCTGATTTCATTGGTGATTGCCGCCTGGTACGGCGCCAAGCTGCTGAGCCGCCCGATCCAGCGCCTGAGCGGCGCCGCCGAACGCCTGAGTGAAAACCTCGACAGCCCACCTCTGGATGAGTCCGGGCCACGAGAGGCACGCCAGGCGGCCCACACCTTCAACCTGATGCAACGCCGCATCCGCGAGCAGGTGCAGCAGCGCGGGCGCATGCTCGGCGCGGTTTCCCATGACCTGCGCACGCCCCTGTCGCGCCTCAAGCTGCGCCTGGAGCAGATCGAAGACATCAAGCTGCAAGGGCAGATGCGCCAGGACCTCGACGACATGATCAGCATGCTCGACGCGACCCTCAGCTACCTGCACGAGCAGCGCACCAGTGAAGCCCAGCAGCGCATGGACGTGCAGGCCCTGGTTGAATCGCTTTGCGAAAACGCCCAGGACCAGGGCGCCGATGTCCAGGCCAGCGGCCACTGCGCGCCGTTGCAAGTACAGCCCATGGCCTTGCGCTCCTGCCTGAACAACCTGCTCGACAACGCCCTGCGTTACGCCGGGCATGCCGCGATCGACCTGCAGGACAGCCGCGAACAGTTGCTGATCCGGGTCATCGACCACGGCCCGGGGATCGACGCCACCCAACGCGAGGCGGTATTCGAGCCGTTCTTTCGCCTGGAAGGCTCGCGCAACCGCAACTCCGGCGGCGTCGGCCTGGGCATGACCATCGCCCGCGAGGCGGTCGGGCGCCTGGGTGGTCAACTGAGCCTGGAACAAACCCCTGGCGGCGGCCTGACCGTGGTGGTCCGCCTGCCGCGTCACTGATCCCCCTCGAGCAGCATGTGTAGCCCCGGGTACAAAGCCCACATACCCACGACAAATCCCCCCGCGAGGCTGCACAAGCCGGCACACCCACCGGCTTTATCCATCCGCAGGGAGTGAGCCCCATGATCGGTAGCGTCAGTAACTATTCGAGCTATATCAGCTCCAGCAGCAGTACGACCAACAACACCCGCAGCCAGCAGTTGCAGAAAGAGCTGTTCAGCAAACTCGACAGCAACGGCGACGGCGCAGTGGATCAGGACGAGCTCAAGAGCGCCCTGTCGCAGAAAAGCGACAACGGCATCCTGGTCAGCCTGAGCAAGAACTTCAGTGACCTGGACAGCGACAGCAGCGGCAGCCTGAGCAGCGAAGAAATGGCCGCCATGGCGCCCCCGCCGCCGCCATCGCAGGACCAGGCACCCAATACCGAGCTGGCCGATGCCCTGATCAAGGCCCTGGACACCGACGGTGACGGCGTTGTCAGCAGCGACGAGCTGAGCAACGGCCTGAGCAGTGCCGGCAGCAGCGCCGACAGCAAGGAAATCTTCTCGGCCTTGGACAAGAACCAGGATGGCAGCGTCAGCCAGGAAGAAATGGCCGCCGCCCTCGCCCCGCCTCCACCGCCGCCTCAGCAGGCTTCCAGTGAGGAGTTGTTCAGCCAGCTGGACACCGACGGCGACGGCAGCATTACCACCAGCGAACTGAGCAGCGCGCTACAGGCCAGCAATAGCAGCACCAGCACTGACAGCAGTGCCGCCCTGCTCAAGGTGCTGGACAGCGATAACAGCGGTGGCGTCAGCAGCGACGAGCTAAAGGCCGCGTTGCAGGCCGGTCGTGATCAGCCAAGCACGGCCTCCAGCGAAAAGAGCGAACTGGCCCAGGCCCTGGGCAAGATGATCGCCAATCTGAACAAGCAGTATCAGCTCGATAACGTGGCGCAGGTCGGCAGCAGCGTCAACGTCGCCGCGTGATCCGCGGAAAGCGGCGCTGGCCTGCCAGCGCCTGCACGCCAGCAGGTCGCACGGTCAGCGCTGGTCCTCGACCCGCGCCTGGCTCGCGCTCCAGTCGGTGAGCAGGCTGTAGGCCACCGCCAGCAGGGTCGGGCCGATAAACAGGCCGATAAAACCGAAGGCAATCAAGCCGCCGAACACCCCCAGCAGCACAATCACCAGAGGCAGGTTGCCGCCACGGCTGATCAGGTAGGGTTTGAGCACGTTGTCGACGCCGCTGATGATGAACGTGCCCCAGATCCCAAGGAACACCGCCATCCCGTATTCGCCCTTCCAGGCCAGCCAGGCCGTGGCCGGTATCCACACCAGGGGCGGCCCCATGGGAATCAGACTGAGCAGGAAGGTGGTGATCCCCAGGACCAGGGCGCCCGGCACCCCTGCGATCAGGAAGCCGATCAGGGCCAGGATCGCCTGGGCCGCTGCCGTGCCGATCACGCCATTGACCACCCGCTGCACCGTACCCGCCACCAGCTCGATGTAGTAGCCGGCCCGCTCGCCGATCAGGCGTTCCAGCAGCTTGTGCACGAACAGCGCCAGGCGCGGGCCGTCGCGATAGAAGAAAAACACAAAGACGATACTCAGGGTCAACTCGAGGATGCCGCCGCCGATCTGTGCGCTGCGCGCCAGCAACCAGTTCCCGACCTGCCCCAGGTAGGGCTTGACCGCCAGCATCATCGCCGCGCCCTGCTGATCGATGCTGTCCCACAGCCCCACCAGACGCTCCCCGACCAGAGGGATGCTGCCCAGCCAGACCGGCGCAGCGGGCAGGCCATCGACCTGCACGTCCTTGATAAAGGCCGTGGCATCGCGCACATGGTCAGCCAGGTTCAAGCCCAGCCAGACCATGGGTGCGGCCACCAGCACCATCCAGCCCAGGGTCAACAGGGCCGCGGCCAACGACTCGCGGCCATTGAGCCAGCGTGTCAGCAGGCGCATCAGCGGCCAACTGGCAAACGCCAGCACCGCACCCCAGAACAGCGCCGACCAAAACGGCGCCATCACCCACAAACTGGCACCAAACAACACCAGGAGCAGAATCTGCACCAACAGGCGATCGTTATTGAGCATGAAGAATCTCGAGAAAGGACGTCGAACACAGAGTAGGCGAACACAGGGCCGGTGTGTTCGCCTTGGAGGGTATTAGCGCAACAGCTCGAAGTGCAGGCCCGTCGTATCGGTGGTGCCGGTTTCCATCCGCGCGGCGCGCACGCCCTGGCCGATCAGGGCCTGACGCCAGGCTTCGGCGTTGCTCCCGGAAATACTGACCCGCAGCGTGGTATCCAGGTTCAGCCCCCGGGACAGCAGGGTCAGCCAGACCGACTGCGGGTCGGCACCGAGTTTGGGCAGGTCCAGGCGGCCGGTGTCTTTCAACTGGCGCAACAGGGTTGCCGAAGTCGGCAGCAAGTCACCCAGTGGCGCACTGGCCTCGAACTGTTCGACATGCAGGTACGCCCGGCGATTGCCCCGAGTGATGCTGTACAGCGCCACCAGGGAATTGTCCTGGGGCGCGGCCAGGCGCAACAGCAGGTAGGCCTGCTGGTCGTCGGCGCCAAAGAGCTTGGCGTTGCCGAACACTTCATTGGCCCACAGGCTGCTTTCCCCGCAGTCCCGCGCCTGGCACCAGAACAGCAGTTCGGCGCCCTGCTTCTGCAGGGCTTCGCGGGCGGCGGTAAAGGCTTCGGTGGATGAATGCTCGGGCGGCAACTCATAGGTCACCGAAGTGGCCTTGCCCCGGGCGCCAACCTGGCCGTCAAAGCGCAACTGGCCGCTGATCCTGCGGATCGACCCCATGGGGTAGATGCGCTCCAGCTCCGCCAGTGGCCGGTAATCGACAATCTGCGCATCGGCCAGGCGCGGTACCAGCGGCAAGTCGTGGCTACCGGGCACGTCGGCGGCGAACACCATGGAACTGGCACAGTACAAACCCAGCATGCTGAAACAACGGATGAGTCCTTTCATTGGAAATACGCTCATCGGATCAGCATGGCCTGGGCACCTTTGACAACGCTGGCGTCATCCGTGCGTTGGGGGACCAGCAGGCCGCGTTGCACCGCCGGGCGCGCCGCCAGGGCCGCCATCCAGCGCTGCAGGGCCGGCAGGCCGTCGACCGAGACCCCGGACCATTCATGGCCGCGGACCCAGGGGTATGTGGCGATGTCGGCGATGCTGTAGTCACCGGCCAGAAATTCCACCGTCTGCAAACGACCGTCGAGCACTTCGTACAGACGCCGGGTTTCATGCTGGTAGCGGTCGATGGCGCCTTGGAGTTTTTCCGGGAAGTAACGGAAGAACACGTTGGCCTGACCCTGCATCGGGCCGACCCCGCCCATCTGGAACATCAGCCATTGCAGAACCAGCGAACGCCCCTTGGGGTCGGCGGGCAGCAATTGGCCGCTGAGTTCGGCGAGGTAGATAAGGATGGCGCCGGATTCAAACACGGCGAAATCGCCATTGGCACGGTCGACGATTGCCGGGATCCGCCCGTTGGGATTGATCTTGAGAAAGTCTGGAGCCTTCTGTTCCTTTTTGTCGAAACTCAGGGCATGCACCGTATAGGGCATGCCGAGTTCCTCGAGCACGATAGAGACCTTGTGGCCATTAGGCGTCGCAGCGGTGTAGAGATCTATCATGGTTGTCTCCGATTTCAACCCGCCCAGCCTCGACAGTTGACCGGCGCAAGTCAAGGAACGGCGAAAAACCGATTGAAACAGTCTGCGACAAAGATCGCGCCGGCCTCGTCGTTCAGGTGCAAATGATGGCCTCCCGGCAACTGCTCCCGGGCAAAGGGTAGTCGCTCGAGCAATTGCCCGTGCTTGGCCAGCATGCCATCGGCCGCCACCACCAGCCGGGTCGGGCAACTGACCCGCTGCACGAAGGCCATGGCCTGCTCTTCGGTCAGGCGCAACGGCGACGCCAGGGTCAGGCGGTTATCGCTGCGCCAGGTATAGCCCCCGGGCACCGGCATCAGGCCGCGCTGGGCCAGCAATTCGGCCGCTTCACGACTGACCGCCACCAGGCCCTTCATCCGCGCCTCGATGGCCTGCTCCAGAGTGGCGTAGACCCGCTTGCGCTTGTCCTGCAGGGCGAGTTGCGCCTGCAGCGCCATGCCCAGGCGCTCGGCGGCATTCTCGGTGCCGGCGGTGGGCGGGATCACCCCATCGATCAACGCCAGGTGGCTGACGCGCTCCGGCAAGGCTCCGGCCAGCACCAGCGAGACAATCGCCCCCAGGGAGTGGCCCATCAGGGCAAAGCGTTTCCAGCCCAGTTGCTCGGCCACCTGCAGCACGTCGTACACATAGTCCCACAGGGCATAACCGGCGCCCGCCGGCCGATGGTCGGAGTGGCCGTGGCCGGCCATGTCCAGGGCAACGATACGCAAGCCGTCGAGCTTGGGCGCCAGGCGCGCAAAGCTATTGGCATTATCCAGCCAGCCATGCAGGGCAATCACCGGCAAGCCGTCCTCGGGCCCGAACAGATGGGCCGCGAGTTCGATATGGGGCAGGCTCAGGCGCACCTCTTCGACCACCCGGCTCATGCGCAACTCCGTTCGCGGCGTGTGTCCCAGCGGCTGAACAGCTCCTTGAGCAGCGCCGCGGTGTCCTGGGGGCGCTCCAGCGGAAACATGTGCCCGCCCGGCATGCTCAGCGACTCGCCTTGGGGCATGCGCCCGACCGCGCTGGCGTGATGCCGCATCACCACCCGGCTATGCCGTCCACGCACCATGGCCAGCGGCACCTGCAATTGGCGGGCGAGGCCCGGGCTGGTGTGGGGCACCCCACGGTAGATGCTGATTTCCGTCGCCGGGTCGAAGCGCAGGCGCAGACGATCGCCGACCTGATGCAGGCCGTGTTGCAGATAGGCTTCGAAACATTCCGGATCAAACCGGCGAAACAGGCTCTTGTCGGCAAAGTAACTGCGGGCCGACTCCAGGCTGGCAAACTCCTCGCGCCGCCCCAGGGTGCGGCCGGCCGGGGTCAGGCGGTCGATAAATCCAAAGCGCTTGGCCGCCCGGATGACCCATTGGTCGGCACGGGTCAGCACCGGCGAATCGAGCATCACCACCCCGCGATACAGTTCCGGACAACGCAGGGCGGCATGCAAATGCAGAATGCCGCCCAGGGAATGACCCACGCCCCACACCGGCTGCGCCTGCTGTTGCAGATGGTGGATCAGCTCGCTGACCAGGTTCTGCCAGTTGTCGTCCACTGGAAAACGCGGATCGTGCGCGTGTTGCTGCAAATGGGCCACGTCATACTCGGGCGCCAGGGCAGCAAACAACTTGCCGTAGGTTCCCGAAGGAAAGCCGTTGGCGTGAGCGAAAAAGACCTGCTGCGACATACCGAGTTACCCATGGACCGGACAATGGCTGATTGTCCGCAGGTCACCGCACCAGGGCAATGACCGTAACGGACACGAATGATGACACGCCGCTTCAGCCTATAAGCCTGCGCCGCTCAGCGGGCCGGCGGCGTTTCCCCCAGCGGCACCACCGCCATGGTCAGGCGCGAGATGCAGCTGGACTTGCCCTCATCGCTGCTCAGGCGGATATCCCAGACATGGGTCGTGCGGCCGATGTGCACCGCCCTGGCCACCGCGCTCACCCGGCCGCTGCGCAGGCCACGCAGGTGGTTGGCGTTGATTTCCAGGCCCACGCAATAGAATTTGCTGGCATCGATGCACAGGTAGCTGGCCATGGAGCCGACGGTTTCCGCCAGCACCACCGAGGCGCCGCCATGCAGCAGGCCGTAAGGCTGGTGAGTGCGATGATCGATGACCATGCTTGCGGTCAGGGATTCTTCGTCAAAGGACTCGAAGCGAATATCCAGTACTTCGCCGATGGTGTTTTTCTGAAGCGAATTGAGTTGTTCGATGTTCGGAGTGGTACGCCATAGGCTCATCGCTGCATCCTTCAGGGTTTTTATGGGGGTCAATCCTGCCACAGCACGGCTTCGGAGCGCTCGCTCCACTCCTGAAAGCGCTGGCCGTAAGCGGCTTCGATCACGTTGCGCTTGATCTTCAGGGTCGGCGTCAGGAAACCGTTCTCGACCGCCCAACTGTCCTTCACCACCACTAGGCGACGCAAGCGCTCGTGTTTATCCAGGACCTGATTGACCTGCTCCAGCAGCACTTCCAGGCTGCTGTGCAGGGCACCGCGCGCCGCGCCGGCGGCCTCCTGCACGCCCACCGCCGAAAGCACGCACAGCCCCAGCGGCGCCCCCAGACCGTCGCCGACCACGCACACCTGCTCGATCCGCGGGTGCACCGCCAGGCGATTCTCGATTGGCGCCGGGGCCACATACTTGCCTTTGCTGGTCTTGAAGATCTCCTTGAGCCGGCCGGTCAGGCGCAGGTTGCCGGCGGCGTCCTGCTCGCCTTTGTCGCCCGTACGCAAAAACCCGTCGGCGGTGAGGGTCTCGGCGGTTTTCTGCGGATCCTTGTAGTACCCGAGCATGGTCGCGCCGCTGCGCACCTGGACTTCACCGAACTCATCGATGCGCACTTCGACCTCCGGGCACGGCTTGCCGATCCAGCCGGGAATATGTTCCCCGGGGCGGCCGATATGGGAGTAGCCGCAGCTTTCGGTCATGCCGTACACCTCCAGCACATCCAGCCCCAGGCGCTGATACCAGTGCAGCAACGTCTGCGGCACCGGAGCCGCACCCGACAGCGCCACGCGCAACGCGTCCAGGCCCAGCCCAGCCAGCACTTTGTGGCCCACGCGCTTGCCGATGAATGGCAGTCGCAACAAAAAGTCCAGGCGCTTGGCCGGGACCTTGCTGTAGACCCCCATCTGGAACTTGGTCCAGATCCGCGGCACACCGAACATCGCGGTCGGGCGCGCGCGCTGCAGGTCGGTGAGGAAGGTATCGAGGCTCTCGGCGAAGAACACCGTCTGCCCGGTATAGATGGCCGCCATCTCGACAAACATGCGCTCGGCCACGTGGCACAGCGGCAGGTAGGACAGCAGGCGGTCCGCAGTGCCCAGGCCGAACAGCCCGGCGCCGTGGGTGGTGGCAAACCCCAGGTTGGCGAAACTGTGCATCACCCCTTTGGGCAGGCCGGTGGTGCCGGAGGTATAGATGATGGTCGCCAGTTGCTCGGCGGCCGGCGTGGGGCTGTCCAGGATCGGTGAACAGCGCTGCAGATCGTCCCAGTTGAAATCAAAATCGCCCTCGGGGTGCAGCGGCAGGTTGACGGTGGTCAACCCCGGTTTGAGCCCGGGCGCCATGGCGGGCCAGTCATCCAGCTTGCCGATAAACACCAGGGCCGACTCGGAGTGTTCGAGCACCTGGGCCACCGAGTCGGCGGTCAGGTTGGGGTACAGGGGCACGGAGACGTGGCCGGCCATCCAGATCGCCAGGTCGGCAATGATCCAGTGCGCGCAGTTCTTGGAGATGATCGCGATATGGCTGCCGGGAGGCAGCTCACGCCCGCGCAGCCAATGTGCGGCGCAGCGTGCCTGGTGAGCGACCTGGGACCAGTCCAGTTCCTCGACCTGCCCACCGCCCGTGGGCTGGACCAGAAAACGTTGGCGGGGATGACGAGCTTCACGCTCGTAGAACACTTCCAGCGGCAAACGAAAAGCAGTAGACATGCGACTCGCTCCTTGTTTTTGTTCTGATCGTGAGACTAGCCAACCAAGCACTTGCTCGGCCGACTATTCCACGCACAAAGGAGCGCTGCAAGTTAAGAAATGTTGCGCCCTGCCACCTGGAGACAGGGCTGTCCCTCTAGGGCTGCTTGAGGCTATTGAGCGCCATCAGCCCGGCCAGTGGCCAGTCGCCTTCAAGCTCGGCAAGGAAGGCGGTGCCCATCGCCTGCGGGCTGCGCAGGTGACCATGCTGCAACAAGCCAATCAGGTTGCCCACCAGGGGTTGGTGGCTGACCAGCAGCAGGTTGTCCGCCGAATCGATCCGCTCCAGCGCGGTCAGCGGGTTGCTGTCGGGCGTCAGCCAGGGCACGGTGCGGATCGGCGCCTCGAAGCCCAGGGCCTCGCGCACCAGCTCGGCGGTCTGCTGGGCCCGCACATACGGGCTGGCAAGGATGGCGTCGATGGGCTGGCCGATCAATTGCGCGGCACTGCTCAGGACTTCCTTGCGCCCATGCTCGGTCAGGTTGCGCTCGGCATCGCTGCGGGCGTGGGGCTCGGCTTCGCCGTGGCGCAACACCCAGAGCTTCATAGCTTGGGCTCCTCGTCACGGGCCGGGTGCGGGGCCGGCGGCACGGCATGGGGCGCCTCGCCTTCAGGGGTGCGCGGCGCCGGCCAGTCGGCAAAGGGCCAGGGTTTCTGATCGGTATGAAAGCTGCCGAAACGGCCGATCTGCGCCAGGAACTGGCTCAGGCTGTCGCCGAAGTTCATCAGGCTGGCGCTGGGCGCGCCGTAGATCAGGCGATAGATCAACTGCACCAGCACCAGGACGCCGAGGATGAATTGCGCCACCTGCCACACCAGCAGAAACACCAGCATCCACAGGACCCGCAGCAGGATCGACTCGTATTTTGCTTCGGAATTGCTATCGTTCATGTCTCGCTCCTGTCTGCTTTCAGTTGAATCCGCTGGTGGAGATAAAGTCGACGTCGGTTTTCGGCTCGCCACGCATCAGCAACTCGATCACCTGGTTCAGCGTACGCCCTTCGAACAGAATCGCGTGCAGCCCGGCTACCAGCGGCATGTACACCCCCAGTTCCTGGGCCTTGACCTTGAGCACCTTGAGCGTGTTGACGCCTTCGGCCACCTCGCCCAGGCGGGTCACCGCCTCTTCCAGGCTCAAGCCCTGGCCCAGGGCAAAGCCGACCTGATAGTTGCGGCTCTTGGATGAAGAGCAGGTGACGATCAGGTCTCCCACCCCGGCCAGGCCGAGAAAGGTCATCGGGTTGGCACCCTGACTGACGGCAAAGCGGGTCATTTCCGCCAGCGCCCGGGTGATCAGCATGCTCTTGGTGTTTTCCCCCATGCCCAGCGCCACCGCCATGCCGGCGATGATCGCGTAGACGTTTTTCAGCGCCCCGCCCAACTCGACGCCAAAACGGTCGGCACTGGCGTACACGCGGAAGGTGCGCCCATGCAACGCGGCCTGCACGCGCTGGCACAGCTCTTCGTCTTCGCTGGCGACCACGGTGGCGGTCAACGCATGCTCGGCCACTTCGCGGGCCAGGTTCGGCCCTGAAAGCACGCCGATCCGCGCCTGGGGAGCGATGTCCTGGAGGATTTCGCTCATCAGCTTGAAGGTCTGGGCTTCGATGCCTTTGGTCAGGCTCACCAGCAATTTGCCGCTGAGCAGTTGCGCATGGGGGGCCAGTACCGAGCGCAAGGCGCTGGAAGGCAGCGCAACAAAGCACAGGTCACATTCGCCGAGGGTGGCCAACAGGTCGGTGACCGGCTCGACCGCCGGATGAATCTTGATGCCCTTGAGGTAGCGCGGGTTCTCGCGATTGACCCGAATGGCCTCGGCCTGCTCGGGATCGCGCATCCACTGCCGCACCCGATGACCGTTTTCGGCCAGTAGATTTGCCACGGCGGTACCAAAACTTCCGCCTCCCAGGACCGCAATAGGGCGCTGTTCAGTCATATGCAATCCGTCAATCCATACCAGTGGCGATGGCGGCATTATACGGTTCGGTCCTGCGCCTACCAGCCCCTGGGACAATTAGCGCGAAATGTCGGGATCTGCCGGATTCGATCTGGGAATGTCGGGCTTATCGACTGGAAAACTCAACCATCTCGGTTAACATGCGCGGCCATTATTCCGATTCAAGGCTGTACCGTGCGTTTTGGCCCTCCCCGCCGCCCCTCGTCGTTGCTCCTGGCACTGTTGTTCAGTGCTGCGGCGCTGGCCGACGACCTGTTTGTGGACAACCAGCCGCTGCCGCAAGTGCTGACGGCTACCCGTCTCAAGCAGTCCCCGGCAGCGGTGCCCGGGAGCATGACGGTGCTCGACAGCGAGCTGATCAAGGCCAGCGGTTCCCGGGATATCGGCGAACTGCTGCGCCTGGTGCCGGGGATGATGGTCGGCGCCATCAACGGCAACCAGGCGGCGGTCAACTATCACGGCACCAGCGCCAGCGAAGCGCGACGCATGCAGGTGCTGATCGACGGCCGCTCGGTGTATCGCGCGGGCCTGGCGACCGTGGACTGGAGCGATATCCCGGTGGCCATGGAAGACATCGAGCGCATCGAAGTCTTCCGCGGCCCCAACACCGTCAGCTACGGCGCCAACGCGCTGATGGCGGTGGTCAACATCATTACCCGCGCCCCGGCCGACAGCCACGGCACCCGGTTCAAGATGACCCGCGGCCAACGCGGCATCAGCGACTGGTACGCCAGCCAGGGCACCGGCTGGGACAGCGGCGACCTGCGGCTGTCGCTGTCCGGCCAGGAAGACGACGGCTTCGACTCCGACCGCAGCGGTGCCGACTACCGCGACAGCAGGCGCCTGAACCGCATGAGCCTGGCCCTGGGGCAGATGCTCGATGAGCGGCAGAGCATCGACTGGCAGTTCAGCGCCAAGGAAGGCAGCAACCAGCGTCCTTATACCTACCGGCCGGTGTTTGCCGGCATCACTCAGACCGGCAAGGACTCCGATGTGGCGGCCAAGGACTACGCCAGTTCCTTGCGCTGGAACCTCGACCTCAATCCCAGGCACAGCCTGTACATCCAGGGGTCGGCCCAGCACTGGGACCGCCAGCAGACCTGGCGCGCCTGCGATGCCGAGATCTCGTTCAGCCCCGAACTGACCCGCCTGTGGCAGCTCAACCCGAATTACGCCGAGCGCCTGGCGCGCAATATTCCCAGCTACCTCGGCACCGGTGCGCCGGCGGGCCGCAGCGACGAACAGGCCCTGGCCAACCAGGTACTGACCCAGTGGCGGGACGGCGCGAGCCAGACCGTGTGCGGCAATATCGACCAGAGTGCCCGGGAAACCCGCTACGACCTGGAGCTGCAAGACACCCTGAGCCTGTCCGACAGCCTGCGACTGGTCAGCGGCATGAACTATCGTTATGACCGGGCGGACTCCGAGACCTACTTCAATGGCACCCTCGATGACACCACCTGGCGCCTGTTCGGCCAGCTTGAATGGCGCGCCAGCGAACACTGGCTGCTGCAGGGCGGAGCCATGTTTGAAAACAGCCAACTGACCGGCAGTTCGCTGACCCCGAGGGTCGCGCTCAACTACCTGATCAACCCGCGCCATGGTCTGCGTGCGGTGTATTCGGAAGCGATCCGATCACCGGACATGTTCGAGAACAACGTCAACTGGAGTTACCGGGTCACCGGCCTCAACCCTCGCGCCTATGGCCAGCCCAGCGCCGAATACTTCGTCAAGACCCGGGGTCCGGGCAACCTCGACCAGGAACACATGCGTTCGCGGGAGCTGGGTTACAACGGCTTTTTCGTCGACCTGGGGCTCAACCTCGACGTCAAACTGTTCTATGACGAAATCACCGGCATGGTCAGCGAGCCCCTGCGCAACAATCAGTACATCGCCAGCAATGCCAACAGCTCGCGCTTCAGCGGCACCGAGAGCCAGCTGGACTGGCACCTGAGCCGCGCCGACCGGCTGCGCCTGACCTACGCCTATGTGCATGCCGAAGCCAGCAATCGCCTGGATCAGCGCCAGACCGCCAGCAACAGTGGTTCGGCGGGTTGGCTGCGCGATTGGGGCCAGGGTTGGTCGAGCGCGCTCTTCTACTATGGCGACAATGCGCTCAACGGCTATCGCTTCGAACGGGTGGACAGCCGTGTCGCCAAGCACCTGGCCCTGGGCAAGGCCAACCTGGAGCTGGCCGCCATGCTCCAGCAACGCCTGGACAAACAGCCGACAACCTTCAGCGACAACAATTACGACCAGCGTCACGTCCTGTACTTCAGCGCGGAGCTGGAGTTCTGACATGGGCCGGGCTCAGTCACGGGTACCGTCCGCTTTGGGCCGCAAGCTGGTCGCCTGCCTGGCGCTATGGGTCAGCCTGTGGGGCGCGGCGCCGGCCTGGGCCGCCTCGGTTCTGCTGACTGCCAGCGAAGACAGCCTCGGCGTCCAGGCCTTCACCCAGGAACTGGCCCAGCAACGACCGATGGACAACGTACGGTTCGTCGCCCTGCATGACCTGCCCGCCCCCAGCCGCCTGCCGAGCAATACCCGACTGATCCTGCTCGACCCTCCCAGCCTCGACTGGCGCCTGCAGGACGCCCAGGGACCATGGACTCTGGTGCTGCGTATCAGCCGCCTGCAAGCCGAAAAACACCCGGTAATCAGCCGCACTCCACGCCTCAGCCTGCTGTGGAGCGATCCACCGCTGGCCCGGCAATTGCGCCTGATCCAAAGCGTCCTGCCCCAAGCCAGGCGAGTCGGCGTGCTGTACAGCGCCCACAGCGAGTTTCTGCTCAAGGAGCTGGGCAGCGCCGCCGCCCGCCTGGGGCTGGAAATCGTTGCCGAGCGCTGGGACAGCACCGCTGACAGCCGGCCGCTGCAGGCCCTGCTGAAAAACAGCGACGTCCTGCTGGGGCTGGACGATCCCCTGCTGTACAACCCCAAGACCGCCAAGAACCTGTTGCTCAGCAGCTACGCTCGCCACCTGGCGCTGGTCGGCCCGAACGCCGGCTTCGTCAGGGCCGGCAGCCTGGCCAGTACCTACAGCGATCAGCAAGACTGGCTGCACACCCTCAACAGCCTGCTCGACCAGCCCCCGGCGCGCTGGCCTGGAGCGCTCTATCCCACGAATTTCAAGGTGCTGAGCAACCCGCAGGTGGCTCGGTCGCTGGGTATCGAAGAGATTGACGAGACGTCCGTCGCACGCCGACTGGCCGAAGGAGAACAACGCCCATGAGTTTGCGTCGCCATTGGGACATCAACACCCGCACCCAGGTCATCAGCCTTGGCCCGGCCCTGCTGCTGACGTTGCTGCTGATCAGTTTCTTCACCTTCGTGCGGATCCAGGACTTGCGTCAGGAGCTCAACCACACCGGCCAACTGATCGCCAACCAACTGGCGCCCGCCACCGAGTACGGGGTGATCTCGGGCAACAGCGAGGGGCTCGAAAGCCTGCTCAAAGCCACCCTGGCCACGCCCCATGTGCGCTTCCTGGAAGTTCAGGACAGCGCCAACAACATCCTGGTCTACGTCGAACAGCCGTCGGAGGCCGACAACCGCTCGCAACAGGTCAAGGTGTTCCAGGCCCCGGTACGCCTGCAGCGGATCCAGGTGCAGAACGACTTCTTCCAGAATGAAGACAGCCACCTCGGCACCCTGGGCGACGGGTATCTGGGCCGGGTCATCGTCGGCATGTCGAACGACGCCTTCAGCCAGCGCCAGCAGGAAATCCTGCTCAAGGCCGCCGTGCTGGCGCTGTTTGCCCTGCTGTTCACTTTTCTCCTGGCGCGGCGCCTGGCAGCCGGCCTGTCGCAGCCCATCAGTGCCATGGGCCAGGCGGTCAAGGCGATCCAGGAAGGCGACTTCAAGACGCCGCTGCCCATTGTCGACGACGCCGAGCTGGGTGACCTGGCGCGGCACATCAACAACCTCGCCGCCGGCCTCGAACTCGCCAGCCGCGAGCAGCACCAGGCCATGGCGCAACTGATCCAGACCCGGGAAGAAGCCGAGCGCGCGAACAACGCCAAATCGGACTTCCTGGCGATGATGAGCCACGAGCTGCGCACGCCGATGAATGGCGTGCTGGGTATGCTGCAGTTGCTGGAAACCACCGAAATGACCGAGGAGCAGGCTGAATACGCGGCGCTGGCCTCCGAATCCACCGAACACCTGCTCAAGGTGATCAACGACATTCTCGATTTCTCGCGCATCGAGCGTTCGGCCCTGGAGCTGGAGCATATTGCGTTCAACCTGTCGGAGCTGATCATCAGCTCGGCCCAGGCCTTCCAGCACAACGCCGCGCAGCGCGGCCTCGACCTGAAACTGCAGATCCCGCCCGGCATGGAGTCTTTGCAGGTCAAGGGCGACCCGACGCGGATCCGCCAGATCCTGGTGAACCTGGTGGGCAATGCCTTGAAGTTCACCGAGAAAGGCAGTGTCAGCATCGAGCCGCAGTGGCAAGCGCTGGATCACGAGTTGCTGTGGTTCACCTGCACCGTGCGCGACAGCGGCATTGGTATCAGCGCGCAAAGCCTGGAGCTGATGTTCGATGCCTTCCAACAGGCCGACAGCTCGATCTCCCGACGTTATGGCGGCACCGGCCTGGGCCTGCCCATCGCCCGCACCCTGGCCGAACGCATGGGCGGCACCCTGCGCGCCCAGAGCGAAGAGGGTCAGGGCTCGGTCTTCACCCTGGAAATCCCTCTGGCGCGGTTTCAACAGAGCCTGCCGGTGCTGGCACCGCGAGCCCACGCCGGCAACGCCCACGGCGAGGGGCGCAATGTGCTGCTGGTGGAAGACAACCCGGTCAACCAGACCGTGATCCAGGCCATGTTGCGCAGCCTGGGTTTTACCGTGAGCATCGCCACCGACGGTGCCCAGGCAATCCGCAGTGCCGAGAGCCTGATATTCGAAGCGATTCTGATGGATTGCCGGCTGCCGTTGATCGATGGCTATGAAGCCACCCGGCAGATCCGCCAACTGCCCGGCTGTGCCGATCTGCCGATCATCGCCCTGACCGCCAACGCCTTGCAGGGTGATCGCGAGGCCTGTCTGTCGGCTGGAATGAACGATTACCTGGCCAAGCCGTTCAAACGCACGGATTTGCAGCAAATTCTCCAACGCTGGGTGCGCTGAGAAGCGGTTTTCGTACTGCTACGACTGGCGTGAAGGGCGAAAGTGCGGCAGTCTTAGGCACCCGAACGGACCCGGAAACGGGCCGGTTTTAAATTTTCAGTGCACAAGTGTACATTCATGTTCCTTGTGCTGTGACTTTCACCACAACGCAATAGTCTATGAGTAGGCTGCCGGTTCGAGGCATGAAGGCTTCGATCGGCCGGGAAGATTTGCCCCACCTGCCGCATGGGACTATTGAGGAGCTCGCATGACCAAACAAAACGCCTTTACCCGGGAAGACCTGCTGCGCTGCAGTCGCGGTGAGCTGTTCGGCCCAGGTAACGCGCAACTGCCCGCCCCGAATATGCTGATGGTGGATCGCATCACCCATATCAGCGAAGAGGGTGGCAAGTACGGCAAGGGTGAATTGGTCGCCGAGCTGGATATCACTCCAGACCTGTGGTTTTTCGCCTGCCACTTCGAAGGTGATCCGGTAATGCCGGGCTGCCTGGGCCTCGACGCCATGTGGCAGCTGGTTGGCTTTTTCCTTGGCTGGCAGGGTCTGCCAGGCCGCGGTCGCGCACTGGGTTCGGGCGAAGTGAAATTCTTCGGCCAGGTCCTGCCGACTGCCAAGAAAGTCACCTATAACATCCAAATCAAGCGCGTCCTGAAAGGCAAGCTGAACCTGGCCATCGCCGATGGTTCGGTCAGTGTCGACGGCCGCGAAATCTACACCGCCGAAGGCCTCCGGGTCGGCGTATTCACCTCCACTGACAACTTCTAAGGGTTATCCGCATGCGCCGCGTCGTTATCACAGGTCTTGGCATTGTTTCGTGCCTGGGCAATGACAAAGAGACCGTCTCCGCTAACCTGCGTGCAAGTCGCCCTGGCATCCGTTTCAACCCGGAATATGCCGAGATGGGTCTGCGTAGCCAGGTTTCCGGCTCCATTGACCTGCCCCTCGAAGAACTGATCGATCGCAAGATTTATCGCTTCGTCGGCCACGCGGCGGCTTACGCCTACCTGGCCATGAAAGACGCCATCACCGATTCCGGCCTGACCGAAGAGCAGGTTTCCAACCCGCGTACCGGCCTGATCGCCGGTTCCGGTGGCGCGTCGACCCTGAACCAGATGGAAGCGCTGGACATCCTGCGCGAGAAAGGCGTCAAACGCGTCGGCCCATACCGCGTTACGCGGACCATGAGCAGCACCGTTTCCGCCTGCCTGGCCACGCCGTTCAAGATCAAGGGCCTGAACTACTCCATCGCATCTGCCTGCGCCACCAGTGCTCACTGCATCGGCACCGCCATGGAACAGATCCAGATGGGCAAGCAGGACATCGTGTTTGCCGGCGGCGGTGAAGAAGAACATTGGAGCCAATCGTTCCTGTTCGACGCCATGGGCGCCCTGTCCAGCCAGTACAACGAAACGCCGGAAAAAGCCTCCCGCGCCTACGACGCCAAGCGTGACGGTTTCGTCATTGCCGGCGGCGGCGGCATGGTCGTGGTCGAGGAGCTGGAGCACGCTCTGGCTCGCGGCGCGAAGATCTACGCTGAAATCGTGGGCTACGGCGCAACGTCCGATGGCTACGACATGGTCGCTCCAAGCGGCGAAGGCGCCATCCGCTGCATGCAGATGGCCATGTCCACCGTTGACGCACCGATCGACTACCTGAACACCCACGGCACCTCGACTCCAGTCGGCGACGTTGCCGAAATGAAGGGCGTGCGTGAAGTGTTCGGCGACAAGGCTCCGGCCATCAGCTCCACCAAGAGCCTGTCCGGTCACTCCCTGGGCGCCGCCGGCGTTCATGAAGCGATCTACTGCATGCTGATGATGGAAGGCAACTTCATGGCCGGTTCGGCCAACATCGACGAACTGGATCCGGAAGTGGCCGATATGCCGATCCTGACCAAGACTCGCGAAAACGCCACCATCAATACCGTGATGAGCAACAGCTTCGGCTTCGGTGGCACCAACGCCACCCTGGTCCTGAAACGCTGGCAGGGCAAGTAAGCCCCGCAGCTTGGCACCATGAAAAAGCCCCGACTGGTTCGGGGCTTTTTCATGCCTGGGACAATGGCTTTTCCAGGCCGACCACCTATACCGAGAAGCGCGCCACCATGCTGTTGAGGTCCACCGCCAGGCGCGACAGCTCCTGGCTCGCGGCGCTGGTCTGGTTAGCTCCGGCCGACGTCTGCAACGCCAGGTCACGGATGTTCATCAGATTGCGGTCGACTTCCCGTGCCACAGCCGCCTGCTCCTCCGATGCGCTGGCGATCACGATATTGCGCTCATTGATCAGGGTGAACGCCGAGGCGATCTCCTCCAGCGCCGTGCCAGCGGCCTTGGCCACCTCCAGGGTTGAACGGGCACGGGTGTTGCTGTGCTGCATGGAACTGACAGCCTGGTCGGTGCCCTGCTGAATACCGCCAATCATCTGCTCGATTTCCTGGGTCGACTGCTGGGTACGATGGGCCAGGGCCCGCACCTCATCGGCCACCACCGCGAAACCACGCCCGGCATCGCCAGCGCGCGCCGCCTCGATAGCCGCATTGAGTGCCAGCAGGTTGGTTTGCTCGGCGATCGAACGAATCACATCCAGCACCTTGCTGATGCCGTAGACCTTCTGCGCCAGATCTTCCACTTGTGAAGCGTTGGCGGTCACATCGTCGGCCAGGGCCTCGATCGACAGCACCGTCTGATGCACCTGTTCGCGACCGTGCTGGGCAATCCGATCCGATTCCCGCGATGCCTCGGACGTCGCCACAGCATTGCTTGCCACCTCCTCCACCGCTGCCGTCATCTGGTTGACCGCCGTCGCCGCCTGCTCGATCTCCAGGCTCTGCTGGTGCAGACCACGGGTCGCGTCCTCGGTCACGCAACTGAGTTCTTCCGAGGCGGACGCCAACTGGCTGGAAGAGTCGGAAATCCGGCGGATGGTCTCGCGCAGGTTGTGCTGCATGGTCTTGAGTGCCTGCAGCAGGCGCGCCGGCTCGTCCTTGCCGCTGATCGTGATATCTCCGGTAAGGTCGCCGCCCGCCACCACTTCGGCAACATTCAGCGATTGCGAGAGCGGCAGCACAATACTGCGGGTCAGCAGCAGCGCCAGGGCGATGGTCACCAGCCCGGTCACCAGGATCATGCCGATCACCCACACCCGGGAGTTGCTGAATACCGTGCGTGCCAGTTCAGTGGCCTGGCTGGCGTTCAGCTTGTTCAAGGCCATCAGCTCGTTCAGGGTCAGGGTCATGTCGTCGGCCAGCTGACTCATCTCGCCATTGACCACCGCCACCGCGTCCTCGACCCGGCCCTGACCGGAGAACGCCATGACCTGGCTCTGGTGCTCAAGGTATTGGCGCTCGATCTGTTTGAAGCGGTCGAACAGCACGCGCTCCGCGGGCAATACGATCAGCGCTTCATAGCGGTCCTGGGCAATGCTCAGGCCGCGCTTGATGTCATTGAGTTTGCCCTCGTTCTGGGCCAGGGCCTGGGGATTGCGATTGACCAGCAAGCGCATGGTCAGGGCCCGCAGGCGCAATAGATCCTGATTCATCTCGCCAACCGACATCACGCTGGGAAGCCAGTTGTTGTCGACCTCATCGGATTGCTGGCGCATGTTCGACATCTGCATCAGGGCGAACATCCCCAGGCCGAACACCATCAGCGCCAGCAAGCCAAAACCAAGGCCTGCACGCGGCGCGATATTGAGACTTCTGATACTCATCCTCTGGTTCCTTCCAAGAGCGCTGCATCCGCCATGCAGCTGGCTGCTTTAGAAGGTATCGGCCCTTGGAAATTTTGCGTAAGACAAAAACGTGATATCAAAACGCCCTAGCACTTCCATACCAGGGCTCAATCGATTCAGCGTACGGTAAAACGCTGCTGCGCCAGCAAACGATCACCCTGGAACACCATGAAATGCCATTCGCCTGGTATCACTTCATGGCTTTCGGTGAATTCGTAGGCCATCACATCCTGCGGTGCTCCGGGCACCAGCTTCTGGGTGACTTCGAACTTGTCATGGCGCAGGCCGTCAGGGGTGCGGATCCCTGGGGTGAGGTAAAGCAGGGTCAGCGGCACGTCATCGGCCACTTTGCCCACCAGCGAATAACGCAGGCCGAACTTGCTGCCCAACTTGGCCGGGACCACTTCGGTCTGCTGGATTTTCTCATTGCTGCGGCGCAGCACGCGTTCGCCCGACTGCAACTCGGCCTTGGGCCCGCTGAACACGCCATATTCCAC
Organism: Pseudomonas sp. MF4836; assembly: GCF_002018875.1. Taxonomy (GTDB): domain Bacteria; phylum Pseudomonadota; class Gammaproteobacteria; order Pseudomonadales; family Pseudomonadaceae; genus Aquipseudomonas. The sequence goes on along the minus strand of NZ_MVOL01000006.1, from coordinate 145,837 downwards.
CGGGCCTTCGACACGGACTTCGGCACTGGCCAGGCCACTGAGCATCATCAGCGCAGCCAACGCGCTAAAACGGGTGAGGTGCATATCGCGCTCCTTGATTGAGATGGCGCGAGCCTATGACGCAGGCATGACAGGCTGATGACAGTCTGAGGCGCGCCTGGCGCACTCGCTCCCCCCAGGCACCGACGCTCAGCGCGCCACGGTGCGGGGCAATATCGCCAGAAAGTTGTCCCGCGCCACCTTGTGCGCCACCTCCGGCGGCAAGGCATCGAGAAACGGCTCGAAACTGCGCAACTCCCGGCCCAGCTTGTTGAAACGCCCAACCACATCGGACCCCAGCATGAAGCGCTCCGGAAAGCGCTGGACCAGCGCCAGCCATTCAGGGCGGGGCTTGCCCTTGTCATCCAGCAGATAAGGCGTGAGCACGCTCCAGGACAGGTCCACGTACAGGTTGGGGTAGGCCTCGAGCATTCGCGCCAGGGTCGGCAGCAGAAAATCCAGCTGCACCTGGTGCCGATGGATCTCCGCGCTGGTGCCGGCATGGGCCCAGATAAAACGCGTGTGCGGATGGTTGCGCAGCGGCTCTTCGATCTCCGCCAGATACAGCGGGTTACGCTCGCGCTTGGAGGTGATGTTGGAATGCAGCATCACCGGCAGATCGTTTTCCGCCGCCAGGTGATAGATGCGGGTCATGGCTTCGTTATTGGCGCGCGGCGTATCGCCGGAGGTCAGTGCGGTCAGATCGTCGTGGCGAGTGAAGACCTCGCCGATGCCCTGCCACAGGCCCGGGTTGAGATCGAGCATGCGCTGGATATGGGCCGCGGAGTTTTTATCATTGGGATTGAAACCCGCAAGAAACGGATGAAAGTGCTGGCGCTGCTCGGGCGTCAGCTTGTTGACCGCCGCCGCGACAATCACGTCAGTGGCGCTGTACCAGTAGGCATCGGCGTCATCGCCGGCGTAATAGCGCGGGCGCTTGGGTTCATCCTCATGCCATTTCTTGGCCACCGGAATCCCGGAAATCATCACGTGCTCGATGCAATTGTCGGCCATGGACTTGAGCAGCTTGTCCATGCCCGCCGTTTCCTGGAAAAAGTCCACGTAATGCAGGTGCGCATCGCTGTAGGCGTAGTCCCGGGCCTGGGTCAGGGCCGCGGGCAGCAGCAACAACAGGGTAGTCAGATGAGTCCAGTGCACGGGGTAATCTCCAGTCGTTCCGAGCAGGATAGACCCGTCCCGAGGCGCTGCGGTTCATAAAAAGGGGAACGCAGCGGCAGCGTAATGCTCTATAACTTCAGCACCTTTGAAGCCTGTCCGAGTTTCATCACTGCCTGAGGTTTGCCATGACCATTACCGTCAATACCGAGTCCAGCGAAGGTTTTCGCCACAGCATCCAGATCGATGACCATGAACTGTTTACCGACCTGCCCAAGACCCTGGGCGGCGAAGGTTCGGCTCCTGACCCGCACGACTACTTCGACGCGGCGCTGGGCGCCTGCAAAGCCCTGACCCTGAAGCTGTACGCCCAAAAGAAGGGCATCCCGCTGACCGGGGTCACGGTGGAGGTCAAGCACGACAGCAGCCAGGAGCAAAAAGGCAAATACGCGCTGCACGTCAAACTGACCCTCAAGGACGTGCTGACCGACGCCCAGCGCGACGAATTGCACCAGGTGGCGGATCGCTGCCCGGTGCATAAATTGATGACCACGACCGAGGTCAGCATCGAGACCCACCTTTCCGAAGGAGCCTTCAGCCAGTAGCGGCGCGGGCATCAGCGGCGGGTTATGCTTTCGGGCATGACCCGCCCTGCCTGGAATGTCCCCATGCCCACATCAGTCGTGATCCGTCCCCGCGCCGAGGACGTCGAAGGCCAACCCATCCTGCGCCCCCTGCCCTCGGCACAATGCCGCAGCGTCGGGCCTTTCGTATTCTTCGACCATATGCTGAGCACCGCCTACCCGGCCGGCAGCGGCATGAATATCCGCCAGCACCCCCATATCGGCCTGTCCACCCTCACCTACCTGTTCGAAGGCCAGATCCAGCACAAGGACAGCCTCGGCTCAGACCAACTCGTCAACCCGGGGGACGTCAGTTGGATGACCGCCGGCAGCGCCATCGCCCACATCGAGCGCACGCCTGAAGCCTTGAAACAGAGCGGCTTCCGTCTGCATGGGCTGCAAGTCTGGCTGGCTTCGCCCAAGGACCATGAGCAGGGCCCCGGGCACTACAGCCATCACCCGGCCGCCAGCCTGCCGGTCAGTGAGGTGCTGGGGGTGAAGATCCGCATGATTGCCGGCAGCGGTTTTTGCCTGGAGTCCCCGGTGCCGGTGCTCTCCCCGACCTTGTATGCCGAGGTGCAGCTGCAGACGGCAACCAGCCTGCTGATCCCGGCCGAACATCAGGAACGCGCGCTATATGTGCTGGATGGCGATGCCGAACTGGATGGCGAAGCGGTGCAGCCCCACACGCTGATCGTGCTTGAACCCGGGCAAAGCGCGACGCTCTGCGCCCAGAGTGACTGTCATGGGGTGATTCTGGGTGGCGCGCCGCTGGACGGGCCGAGACGCATCAACTGGAACTTCGTTGCCAGCGACCCGGCACGCATCGATGAAGCTCGCCGACGCTGGGCGGCCGGCGACTGGCCGCAGGTACCGGGAGAAAGCAAGCGCATCGAATTGCCGCCGAGCAGGCGCTGATCCTCCTCAATTCGCCGGCAACCCAGGATGGCAAGGGCGCCCCCCGGGCAAAAAAGCCGAAGCCGGCAAACCGATGGCTTGCCGGCGCCCGCTCCGGGTCAGGCCTTGAACACCTCATCCAGCAGGTTATGCATTGAGGTGAAGGCGCGGCTGGCGGTCTTGGCGTCGTACATCATCTTGCCCGGCACGTTGGCGTGCGGATCGGTGAAGGAATGCACCGCGCCACCGTAACTGAGCAATTGCCAATCGACGCCTGCTGCATCCATTTCCGCCTCGAAGGCCGGCAGTTGCTCCTTCGGCACCAGCGGATCGGCGGCGCCATGCAGCACCAGCACCGAACCCTTGATGTTGTTGGCGTCTGCCGGGTTCGGCGTATCCAGGGTGCCGTGGAACGAAACCGCGGCCTTCAGCGGCGCACCGGTACGGGCCAGTTCCAGCGAGCAGCAGCCACCAAAACAGAAACCAAAGGTCGCCAGCCTGGAGCTGTCCACCGCCGCCTCGCCCTGGCTCTGCAAGGCTTCAAAGGCGGCCTGCATGCGCTTGCGCAACAGGGCGCGGTCATTCTTCAGCGGCATCATTGCGGCACCGGCTTCGTCAGCGTTGCTCGGCCGTACTGTCTGCCCGTACAAGTCGGCCACCAGCACCACGTAGCCCTTGGCGGCCACCGCTTCGGCGATCTGCTCGGCACCGGCGCTGACGCCCATCCAGTTCGGCGCCATCAACAGGCCCGGCCGCGCGCCCTTATGGCTGGCGTCGAATGCCAGGCGGCTTTCATAAGACTGGCCATCGACCTGATAGACCACGGAACGCAGAGTGACTTGGCTCATTAATCATGTTCTCCAGCTGAGAGGACGAGAATGAAAAAACCCGCCGAAGCGGGTTTTTCTTGCAACGCAGTTAAACCGACAGTTCAACCAACAGCTTGTTCAGTCGACGGACATAGGCCGCCGGATCCTTCAGGCTGTCGCCGGCAGCCAGGGCCGCCTGGTCGAAGAGGATGTGCGACAAGTCGCCAAAACGCTCTTCGCTCTGCTCGCCGTCGAGTTTCTCGATCAGCGGGTGAGCCGGGTTGAACTCGAAGATCGGCTTGGAATCCGGAACCTTCTGACCGCTGGCTTCGAGGATCTGCCGCATCTGCAGGCCAAGGTCCTGCTCGCCGATGGCCAGGATCGCCGGGGAATCGGTCAGGCGGTGGGAAACCCGGACTTCGCTGACGGCATCGCCCAGCGCAGTCTTGATACGCTCGACCAGGCCTTCTTTGGCCTTGGCCACTTCTTCGGCTTCTTTCTTCTCTTCTTCGGAATCCAGGTTGCCCAGGTCCAGGTCGCCACGTGCCACGTCGACAAAGCTCTTGCCGTCGAAGTCGTTGAGGTAGCTCATCAGCCACTCGTCGATGCGGTCGGTCAGCAGCAGCACTTCGATGCCTTTCTTGCGGAAGACTTCCAGGTGCGGGCTGTTCTTGACCTGTGCGTAAGTCTCGCCGGTCAGGTAATAGATCTTGTCCTGACCTTCCTTGGCGCGAGCCAGGTATTCGGCCAGGGACACCACTTGTTCCCCTTCTTCACCCTGGGTGGAGGCGAAGCGCAGCAGGCCGGCGATTTTTTCCTTGTTGGCGAAATCTTCAGCCGGGCCTTCTTTCATCACCTGGCCGAAGTTTTTCCAGAAGCCCTTGTATTGCTCAGGCTCGTTCTTCGCCAGTTTTTCCAGCATGTCCAGCACGCGCTTGGTCAGTGCGGACTTCATGGAGTCAATGATCGGATCTTTCTGCAGGATTTCCCGCGACACGTTCAGCGACAGGTCGTTGGAGTCGACCACGCCCTTGATGAAGCGCAGGTACAGCGGCAGGAAGGATTCCGCCTGGTCCATGACGAACACACGCTGCACGTACAGCTTCAGGCCTTTCGGCGCTTCACGCTGATACAGATCGAACGGAGCGCGGGCCGGTACGTAGAGCAGCGAGCTGTATTCCAGCTTGCCTTCGACCTTGTTGTGGCTCCAGCTCAGCGGGTTCTCGTAGTCGTGGGCGATATGCTTGTAGAACTCCTGGTATTCCTCGTCCTTCACCTCGGTGCGAGGACGGGTCCACAGGGCGCTGGCGCGGTTGACCACTTCCCATTCCTGGGCAGGCTTGTCTTCGCCTTCGGCAGCTGCCTGTTCTTTCGGCAGTTCGATCGGCAGCGCGATATGGTCGGAGTATTTCTTGATGATGTTGCGCAGGCGGTAACCATCGGCGAATTCATCTTCACCGGACTTCAGGTGCAGCACGATGCGGGTGCCACGGTCGGCCTTGTCGATGGTGGCGATTTCGAATTCGCCCTCACCCTTGGACGACCAGTGCACACCTTCGCTGGCGTCAAGGCCGGCGCGACGGCTGAACACTTCAACTTTGTCGGCGACGATGAAGGCCGAGTAGAAGCCCACACCGAATTGACCGATCAGGTGCGAATCTTTTTTCTGGTCGCCCGACAGGTTCTTCATGAAGTCTGCGGTGCCGGACTTGGCGATGGTGCCAAGATGGGTGATCGCGTCTTCACGGCTCATGCCGATGCCGTTGTCTTCGAGGGTGACGGTCTTGGCGTCTTTATCGAAGCTCACACGGATCTTCAGCTCCGAGCCACCTTCCAGCAACTCGGGCTTGGACAGGGCTTCAAAGCGCAATTTGTCGACTGCGTCAGAGGCGTTCGAGATCAATTCGCGAAGGAAAATTTCCTTGTTGGAATACAGCGAATGGATCATGAGGTGCAGCAGTTGCTTCACCTCGGTCTGGAAGCCCAGGGTTTCTTTTTGAGTTTCCACACTCATGGTCATCAAACTCCAATCAGATGGCATAAGCCGTGCCTACGGGGCTAACGGCGGGATGTCATCAAAGTTGGGGGCTGTGGCCGGGATTTCAAGGGCTGGGGCTTTCTTCGATCTTGAAATGTGCCCGCGCCGTGGCGATGGGCTCTGCCTGGGTGCTTTGCCAGGCGGTTATCGCGACGTTGGCCACCCGTCGGCCTTGGCGGCACACCTGGCATTTGGCGTAGGTATCACGAAATTGCCCGGCCCGCAGGTAGTCCAGGGAGAAGTCGATAATCTTCGGCACCCCGGGCGAGCCGGTGAAAATCAACAGGTGCAGGGCAGCGGCCAACTCCATGAAACCCGCAATCACTCCGCCATGGATCGCCGGCAGCAAGGGGTTGCCGATGTTGTCTTTGTTGGCCGGCAGGCGAAACAGCAATTCATCGCCCAGGCGCGAACACTCGATGCCGATCAGTTTGGCGTAGGGAATCAGGTGCAGCAGCGATGCATAGTCGCCCTGCTCATGGGCGGTTTGCAGTTGTTCCTTGAAGTCGTCGCTCATGCAGCACCGTCCTTGATCGCGCTGGTGAAGCCCCTGGTTCCCTTGAGCCCCTTGCCCATGCGCATGAAGGTGCCGACAGCATGGGCGACCGGTTGTTCGGGGTCGTCCTGATAGGCAAAACCGCGGGTGAAGATCACATCACGGGTAACCCGGTAGCACTGGGCGAAGCCATACACCGGCTTGTGCGGCTCGGCTGGGTGCATGTAATCGACGCGCAGGTCGAGGGTCGGGCAGACCTCGAACTCCGGCAGCACACAGAGGATGGCCATGCCGCACGCGGTATCCATCAATGAGGTCAGCGCGCCACCATGAATCACCCCGGTTTGCGGGTTGCCGACAATTTGCGGGCTGTATGGCAGGGTCACGGTAATGCCGTCCGTCGAGGCGCTGTGCACGCACATCCCCAGGACCTGACAGTGTCGCAACGCTGAAAGAAATCGCGTCGCACGCTCAAAAATGGGGTTTTGCGCCATGGGCTGAACTCTCTTTTAATGTCGAAACTTGGCAATGGGTGGGGGCTGTAAAAGTTCCCTGCGCTGAGCACTTAATATATCTGTGAATCTCAAGGAACTTAACCTGTTGGGGTGTGCTCGAAAGGCCAGAAGATATCTTCACTAAGGAGAAACACCCCATGCGTAAGACTTTAGCTATTGCCTTGATGTTGACCGCTACCCTCGGTCTCGCTGCCTGCGATAAAAAATCCGAGGACAAAGCTCAAGATGCCAACCAACATGCTGAGCAAGCTCAACAGAAAATGAACGAAGCTCAGAATAAGGTGAACGAGGCGGCAAAAGAAAACGCCGAAGCTGCCAAAGATCAGGCTGAATCGAATAAGGCTGCTGCTCAAGAAGCCGCTCCGGAAGCTGCACCTAAAACCAACTAATACGGTTTTAGAGCAACAAAAAAACCCGCTTAGTGCGGGTTTTTTTATGGGCTAAGTTATTCAGTTGCGCCACTGCAAAAACTGCTTGATTGCAAGTTGATACAGCGTCGACCAATGCCAATCGATAACGCAGTAAAACGTTTCAGTCACCACCCCCAACAACTAATGGCGGCCAGGCCTATCGCGGAACAAATACCTCATCGGCCTGGGGTTCGACCTGCAACGGAACATCCACCGTGGAATGCTCGGCAACCTTGTAAGTTAAGTGGCTGCCAGCCGGGAGCATGCGCACAGGAAACTCATAACGCCTGTCGAAGAGCACTTCCCAATGCCTGGCCTGGTAACCCGGGGCCTCAATGCTCACGAAACACGGCCGCTTGTTGTCCAGTGGCGAGCGCCCTGCCAGGAAGTTCACCACCTCCCAATCGGTTTTCTCGGCGACATGAAAAGCGCCGTCATCGCCCGTCACCCGCCTGACCCCGCAAAAGTTCACCTGCGCCTGGGCGATGGGCTCAGCCGTCAAGGCGTCCACCACGACGGCGGAACCTTCACCATTGAGGTACAAGGTCTGAACTCGGCATCCCGGCAACACCAGCACACATAAAAGCAGCAGCTTGAAGGCACTCGACTGCGTCATCGGCAACATCCTGTTTAGCTGAATATGAAAAAGCCCGTCAGCCTGCGTCCTTGGCGGACTCCGCAAGCGGCGCCTCGGTCGGGGTATAGACCATAACGTCGAGCACATCGGAATGAAACTCGCGCCGATAGAGCACAAACACCACCCCGGCACTCATCAGCATGAACAACCAGGGGCTGACGAACCAGGCCAGCATGGTCATGCCGAAGTAATAGGAACGCAGGCCGAAGTTGAACTGGTTGGCAGCCATGGAGATCACCCGTGCAGCCCGCGAGGCGAATGCCTTGCGCTCCTGCTCGGAGACATGCCGCTCGCCGATCATCGGGGCCGAGCCCACCAGGATCGCGGCAAAGTTGTATTGGCGCATGCACCAACTGAAGGTGAAGAAGGCATAGACAAACACCAGCGCCAGGCACAACAACTTGATTTCCGACATGCCTTGGGACGCCTGCTGGACCATGGGAATGTCCGCCAGCAGCGACACTGCACGCTCGGACGCGCCCAGCACAGTGAGAATACCCGCCAGGATAATCAGGGTGCTGGAAGCAAAGAACGAAGCATTACGCTCCAGGTTGCCGATCACGCTGGCATCGGCGATGCGGTTGTCACGCAGCAGCATCCGACGCATCCAGTCTTCGCGGTACAAATGCAGCACGCTGGCCAGGCACGCCGTATCGCGCCCCTTCCAGGTGGCGTAGCGGGTGTAGCCGCCCCAACAGATGGCAAACCACAGGGCCGCAAGAATATGGATCAGGTTGGCTTGAACAAACGACATGCATTTCCCTACAAGAGCGTTGGCAGAAGGTAAGAACAGACCCGAACTGCTTCGACGCTGCACCTGAGAAAAAGACACCCTGCGCCGCCCATAAAAAATGCCCCGCATCGATGGATGCGGGGCATGTTCATTCCTGCGCCGGGGTCGCTCGTGGCAACCCAGCCATCAAGGAGGTATCAGGCCAGGGCGTCGCTGCGCTTACCCAGCAGGCGATCGCACAAGAAGGCGAACACCAGGACGCTGAATGCAGGCACCAGCCATGCCAGGCCTTGTGCGCTCAGCGGCATGTCGGACAACGCCGGCGGGATCTTGTGCGCCCACGGCGTGCCCTTGAGCGCGTCAATCACGCCAACCACAAACGCCACCAGCATCACCGGCCCGACAATACGCCGCTCCTCATACCAGAAGTCCTTGCAGAAGCTCAGGGCCACCAGAACGATGCACGGCGGGTAGATCGCGGTCAGCACCGGAATCGAGAACGCAATCAGCTTGGTCAGGCCCAGGTTGGACACCACCAGCGAGAACAGCGCGAGGATCACCACCAGGGTCTTGTAGGAAAGCGGCAGGATCCGGCTGAAGTACTCGGCGCAGGCGCAGGTCAGGCCGACCGCAGTTACCAGACACGCCAGGGAAATCAACACGGCAAGGAAGCCGCTGCCCAGGGAGCCAAAGGTGTGCTGCACATAAGCGTGCAATACCGCGGCGCCGTTGCTGGCACCCGCCGCCACTTCATGGCTGCCCGCACCCAGGCGGAACAGGCTGATGTACACCAATGCCAGACCCACCCCAGCGATCAGGCCGGCGATGATCGCGTAGCGGGTGATCAGGCGTGGCGACTCAATACCGCGAGAACGGATGGCGTTGACGATAACGATGCCAAACACCAGTGCCCCCAGGGTATCCATGGTCAGGTAGCCATTGACGAAGCCTTGAGAGAACGGCGCGGCAACGTACTCCGGGGTAGCAACCCCGATATCACCGGCTGGCAAGGCAAACGCAGCGATACCCAGTACCGCCAGGGCGATGATTTTCAACGGCGCCAGGAAGCGCCCGACGGTATCCAGCAAGCGACCTGGGTAGAGGGAGACGAAAAACACCAGGAGGAAATACACCGAACTGTAGAGGAACAACGCCAGCGGGCTTTCACCCGTCAATGGCGCCAGGCCCACTTCAAAGGACACGGTGGCGGTCCGCGGCGTCGCGAACAACGGCCCTACCGCCAGATAAGCCGATGCCGCCAGCAGGCCACCGGCGATCTTGCCGATCGGGCTGCTCAGCGCATCCATCGCACCGCCGACCTTGGCCAGGGCTACGACTGTGACCACCGGCAGACCGACTGCCGTGATCAGGAAACCCAGCGCCGCCATCCAGACATGAGGTCCGGACTGCAAACCGACGATAGGCGGGAAGATGATGTTGCCAGCCCCGACGAACAGGGCGAACGTCATAAAACCAAGTGCCAGAATGTCCTGGCCTTTCAACACTTTCATTAAGGAAATACCACACTACTGAATCGGAATTTAGAGAGGGATTTCCCTTATGGGTGAGGGAAATGCTGTCAGTCCGTATAAGACTGACCCGTTTAGCGCGCAGCATCCTTATGGGACGCAGACGCAAAAAGAGGCGGCTAGATTACAGATTTCACAAGACAAGCGCACCGTTAGAGGGCGAACTATCTGATAAGCGACATTTGCGTGTCGCGTTTTTGAAAGAAAAGCAGCCATAAGCGGCAAACAACGGCCTTGGACTTCAAGCTTGAAGCTACAAACTTGCCGCTTGTAGCGGCCCCTAAAACAACAAAAGCCACCCGAAGGTGGCTTTTGTCGTTAGGGGTTTCAGCTAAGCGCGAGGCTTACTTGATAGCCCAACCGGTCAGCTCGGACAGAGCCTTGCCGATGTCTGCCAGCGAACGCACGGTTTTCACGCCTGCGTCTTCCAGGGCAGCAAACTTCTCGTCTGCAGTACCCTTGCCGCCGGAGATGATTGCGCCAGCATGGCCCATGCGCTTGCCCGCAGGGGCAGTCACACCAGCGATGTAGGAAACAACCGGCTTGGTCACGTTGGCCTTGATGTAGGCAGCGGCTTCTTCTTCAGCCGAACCGCCGATCTCGCCGATCATGACGATCGCTTCGGTCTTCGGGTCTTCCTGGAACAGCTTCAGGATGTCGATGAAGTTCGAACCTGGGATCGGGTCACCGCCGATGCCGACGCAAGTCGACTGACCGAAACCGGCGTCAGTGGTCTGCTTCACAGCTTCGTAGGTCAGGGTGCCGGAACGGGAAACGATACCGACCTTGCCTGGCAAGTGAATGTGACCTGGCATGATGCCGATCTTGCATTCGCCTGGAGTGATCACGCCTGGGCAGTTAGGACCGATCAGGACTACGCCTAGCTCGTCGCACTTGACCTTGGCATCCAGCATATCCAGGGTAGGAATGCCTTCAGTGATGCAAACGATCAGCTTGATGCCGCCGAATGCTGCTTCCAGGATGGAGTCCTTGCAGAAAGGAGCTGGAACGTAGATCACGCTGGCGGTGGCGCCAGTGGCAGCTACAGCGTCTTTCACGGTGTTGAACACTGGCAGACCCAGGTGCTCGGTGCCGCCTTTACCAGGCGTTACACCACCCACCATCTTGGTGCCGTATTCCAGAGCTTGCTGGGTGTGGAAACTACCTTGCGAACCGGTAATACCCTGGCAGATAACTTTGGTGTCTTTATTGATCAGGACGCTCATTATTTGCCCTCCGCAGCTTTGACAACTTGTTGAGCAGCGTCGGTCAGGCTGGTAGCAGCGATAATGTTCAAGCCGCTTTCTGCCAGTACTTTAGCGCCCAGTTCAGCGTTGTTACCTTCAAGGCGAACAACAACCGGGATTTTCACGCCGACTTCTTTCACTGCACCGATGATGCCTTCGGCAATCATGTCGCAACGAACGATGCCGCCGAAGATGTTGACCAATACTGCAGCGACGTTGGTGTCGGACAGGATGATCTTGAACGCTTCGGTAACGCGTTCCTTGGTAGCGCCACCACCTACGTCGAGGAAGTTGGCTGGTTTGCCGCCATGCAGGTTGACGATGTCCATGGTACCCATGGCCAGGCCAGCACCGTTGACCATGCAACCGATGTTGCCTTCCAGGGCTACGTAGTTCAGTTCGAACTTGGCAGCGTGCGCTTCGCGCGGATCGTCTTGCGACGGATCGTGGAAAGTCTTCAGCTTAGGCTGACGGTACATGGCGTTGGCGTCGATGTTGATCTTGGCATCGAGGCAATGCAGATCGCCGTCAGCCTTGATCACCAGCGGGTTCACTTCCAGCAGAGCCAGATCGTGGTCCTGGAACAGCTTGGCCAGGCCTACGAAAATCTTGGCGAACTGAGTGACTTGCTTGCCTTCCAGGCCCAGCTGGAATGCCAGCTCGCGACCCTGGAATGGCTGAGCGCCAACCAGTGGATCGATAGTGGCCTTGAGGATTTTCTCAGGGGTATCGTGAGCGATTTTCTCGATGTCCACGCCACCTTCGGTGGAAGCCATGAACACGATGCGACGGCTCGAACGGTCAACGACAGCGCCCAGGTACAGCTCTTTAGCGATATCAGTGCACGATTCAACCAGGATCTTGGTGACTGGCTGACCATTGGCGTCAGTCTGGTAAGTCACCAGACGCTTGCCCAACCACTGTTGAGCGAATGCTTTAGCGTCTTCTTTGCTGCGAACCAGCTTAACGCCGCCCGCTTTACCGCGACCGCCTGCGTGAACCTGGGCTTTGACAACCCACTCGGTGCCGCCGATCTTGTCGCAAGCTTCTGCTGCTGCTTCGGGGGTGTCTACCGCGTAGCCTTTGGATACTGGCAGGCCGTACTCAGCGAACAGCTGCTTACCCTGATACTCGTGAAGATTCATGCTTTTTACCGTCTTCGTTAGGTACTGCGCATTCGGCGCTGCACTGTTGATAAGTGCCGCGCCACCTGTGACCGCTACTCACCGGACATCTCCAGCCCTGAACCCGGAGCCGTGGCTCTGGTACAGCGCTGAAGCGATCCCATGAGGTCGAGTCCAGCGGATGTTCCGCGGTGAGTCTTGCTCGCAAGGCTCACGACGGGCAATCCGCCGTGGTTTCTTATTGTCTTAACGCTTTTTGCGGTTGGCGATGTGGATGGCGCCGCCATTCACTGCCAATGCTGCTTCGTGCAGGGCTTCGGACAGGGTCGGATGGGAGAAAACCATCATGCCCAGGTCTTCGGCACTGGTGCCGAATTCCATGCCGATTGCACCTTGCTGAACCAGTTCCGCAGCGCTTGGGCCAATCACATGGACGCCCAATACGCGATCAGTCTTGGCATCGGCGATCACTTTGACGAAACCGCCGGTGTCGTTGGCGGCCATGGCACGGCCACTGGCTGCAAACGGGAAGGTGCCGACGTTAACTTCAACGCCTTCAGCTTTCAAGGCCTGCTCGGTTTTACCGACCCACGCGATTTCCGGGTGAGTATAAATAACCGAAGGGATCAGGTCATAGTTCATCTGAGCCTTGTGACCCTTGATGCGCTCGACAACCATGATGCCCTCTTCCGAGGCCTTGTGAGCCAGCATCATGCCGCGAACCACGTCACCGATGGCGTAAACGCCCGGTACGGTAGTGGCGCAGTGATCATCAACGTGCACGAAACCGCGCTCGTCGAGGGTCACGCCGCAATCAGCAGCCAGCAGATCGGTGGTCACCGGACGGCGACCAACGGCTACGATCAGCTTGTCGAAAGTAATGGTCTGCTCGCCATTGGCGTCGGTGTAAGTCACTACGACTTCTTCGCCATTGACCTTGGAACCGGTAACGCGAGCACCCAGCTTGATATCCAGACCTTGTTTGGTCAGGGTTTTCAGTGCTTCCTTGGAAACGGCAGCGTCTGCAGCCATCAGGAAGGTATCCAGGGCTTCCAGAACGGTCACCTGGGCACCCAGGCGCGACCATACCGAACCCAGTTCCAGGCCGATGACGCCAGCGCCGATCACGCCCAGACGTTTTGGTACAGCTTGGAATTCCAGAGCGCCGGTGGAGTCGACGATCACGTTCTGATCGACTGGAGCCGGTGGAATGTCGATTGGACGCGAACCTGGAGCCAGGATCACGTTTTCGGCTTCGATCACTTCAACCGAACCGTCAGGCTTGGTCACTTCGACTTTCTTGCCAGCCAGCAACTTGCCGTGACCCTGGATAGAGGTCACGCCGTTGGCTTTGAACAGGGTGGCAACGCCGGAAGTCAGGCCTTTGACGATGTTGGCCTTGCGGCCGACCATCGCCGATACGTCCATGGTCACGCCAGCGTGATTGATACCGTGGATCGCGAAACCGTCTTGGGCTTCGTGGAATTTCCAGGAGCTGTCCAGCAGCGCCTTGGAAGGAATGCAGCCTACGTTCAAGCAAGTACCGCCGAGGGCCAGCTTGCCTTCTTTGTCGGTGTATTTCTCGATGCAGGCAGTGCTGAGGCCCAGCTGTGCAGCCTTGATCGCGGCTACGTAGCCACCAGGGCCCGCACCAATAACTACAACGTCAAATTTCTGTGTCATAAAAGGTTCCCTTTTAGCAACAAGCTACAAGCCGCAAGCTGCAAGTTCGAAGCCCAACAGCTCTTGAGCTTGAGGCTTGCCACTTGCAGCTTGCCGCTGCTTTTTAGATATCCAGCAGCAGACGAGCCGGGTCTTCCAGCAGGTTTTTGATGGTAACCAGGAAAGTCACAGCTTCTTTACCATCGATCAGGCGGTGATCGTAGGACAGTGCCAGGTACATCATCGGACGGATAACGACCTGACCGTTGATCGCCATAGGACGCTGCAGAATGTTGTGCATGCCCAGGATGGCCGCTTGCGGCGGGTTGACGATCGGGGTCGACATCATGGAACCGAAAGTACCACCGTTGGTGATAGTGAAGGTACCGCCAGTCATCTCTTCCATCGACAGCTTGCCGTCGCGGGCTTTCTTGCCGAAGGTGGCGATGCCGCCTTCGATTTCAGCCAGGCTCATCAGTTCGGCGTTACGCAGAACCGGCACTACCAGGCCACGGTCGCTGGACACGGCAACACCGACGTCGGCGTAGCCGTGGTAAACGATGTCCGCGCCATCGATCGAGGCATTGACTGCCGGGAAACGCTTCAGCGCTTCGGTAGCCGCTTTCACGAAGAACGACATGAAGCCCAGGCGTACGCCGTTGTGGGACTTCTCGAACAGGTCCTTGTACTTCGAACGCAGGGCCATGACTTCAGTCATGTCGACTTCGTTGAAAGTGGTCAGCATCGCCATGTTCGATTGAGCTTCAACCAGACGCTCGGCAACCTTGGCCCGCAGACGGGTCATCGGTACGCGCTTCTCGACACGATCACCGGCAGCGAATACCGGGGCAGCGGCAGCAGGAGCAGCAGCCTTGGCAGGAGCGGCAGCCGGAGCAGCTTTCTTGGCGGCAACAGCAGCTACCACGTCTTCCTTGGTCACACGACCGCCTTTGCCAGTGCCGGCAACGGAGGTGATGTTGATACCGTTTTCTTCAGCCAGCTTGCGCGCGGCTGGAGCAGCAACAGGATCGTCTTCGCCAGCAGCGGCTGGAGCAGCGGCCTGTGCGGCAGCAGGTGCAGCAGCAGCGGCCGGAGCGGCGGCGGCGGCGGCAGCGCCACCTTCCACGATGGAGCCCAGGACTTCGTCGGACAGAACGGTGTCGCCTTCGTTCTTGACGATAGCGCCCAGCACGCCGTCAGCAGTGGCCAACACTTCCAGTACGACTTTGTCAGTTTCGATATCGACGATCAGGTCGTCACGCTTGACAGCATCGCCCGGTTGTTTGTGCCAGGTGGCAACGGTGCCATCGGCAACCGATTCCGGGAAAGTGGGGGCTTTGATCTCGATAGCCATTATCTGTGGTTCCTTAAAATTCGGTTTCAGTCAGCGCGAAGGCGTTAAACAGTAAAGGCATCTTGCAGCAGTTTTGCCTGCTGCTCAGCGTGCATCGATGCATAACCACAAGCAGGTGCAGCAGAAGCGTCACGGCCCGCGTACTCGAGTACGAGCGACTTGTTGTGACCGCTGATGATGCGACGCATGTGATGCTGGCTGCAGTACCAGGCACCCTGGTTCATCGGCTCTTCCTGACACCAAACGATGTGTTTGAGGTTGGAATAAGGAGCCAGGACTTCAATCAAGTCGTCCTCAGGGAATGGGTACAGCTGCTCAAGACGCACGATAGCGATGTCGTCACGACCTTCGGCACGGCGTTTTTCCAGCAGGTCGTAATAGACCTTGCCGCTCGCCAGTACGATGCGACCGACCTTTTTCGGGTCCTGGGCATCGATTTCCGGAATAACGGTCTGGAACGAACCTTCCGCCAGATCTTCCAGGGTCGAGATGGCCAATTTATGACGCAACAGCGACTTCGGAGTCAGGACTACCAACGGCTTGCGCAGTGGGCGAATGACCTGGCGACGCAGCAGGTGGTAGATCTGAGCCGGGGTCGTCGGTACGCACACCTGAATGTTGTGCTCGGCGCACAGCTGCAGGTAACGCTCCAGACGAGCCGAGGAGTGCTCCGGCCCCTGCCCTTCATAACCGTGCGGCAGCAGCATGGTCAGACCGCAGAGACGGCCCCACTTGTGCTCGCCACTGGTGATGAACTGGTCGATAACCACCTGGGCACCGTTGGCGAAATCGCCGAACTGAGCTTCCCAGATAACTAGGGCATTTGGCGTGGTGGTCGAGTAACCATACTCGAACGCCAATACAGCTTCTTCGGACAGGAACGAATCGTACAGGTCGAAACGTGGCTGGCCTTCGTACAGATGCTGCAACGGGATGTAGGTGCCCGCGTCTTTCTGGTTGTGCAAGACCGCATGGCGGTGCGAGAACGTACCGCGGCCGATGTCCTGGCCGGTCATGCGAATCGGGTGACCTTCGAACGCCAGGGTCGCGTACGCCATGGTTTCGGCATAACCCCAGTTGATCGGCAGGCCGCCGGCTTGCATTTTCTGACGGTCTTCGTAGATCTTCGCAACCTGACGCTGAACCACGAAGCCTTCCGGAATTTCCAGCAGCTTGGCAGACAGCTCTTGCAGGGTCTTGAGATCGAACGTGGTGTCGTGACGCGCGGTCCAGGCGTGGCCCAGGTATGGACGCCAGTCGACGAACAGCTCCTTGTTCGGCTCTTTGACCAGGCTTTTTACAACATGCAGGCCGTTGTCCAGCGCGTTGCGGTATTCATCGATCTTCGCCTGAACACGAGCATCATCCACCACACCGGCCTGAGTCAGGCGTTCGGCATACAGCTCACGGGTAGTGCGCTGCTTGGCGATTTGCTGGTACATCAGCGGCTGGGTGCCGCTCGGCTCATCCGCTTCGTTGTGACCGCGGCGACGGTAGCAGACCAGGTCGATCACGACATCGCGCTTGTACTGCATGCGGTAATCGATGGCCAACTGGGTCACGAACAATACGGCTTCCGGATCATCACCATTCACATGGAGGATCGGCGCCTGGATCATTTTCGCAACGTCGGTAGCGTACTCGGTGGAACGCGAGTCCAGCGGGTTGCTGATGGTGAAGCCAACCTGGTTGTTGATCACCAGGTGGATCGTGCCGCCAGTCTTGAAGCCGCGGGTCTGCGACATCTGGAAGGTTTCCATGACCACGCCCTGACCTGCGAATGCAGCGTCACCGTGGATGGAAATCGGCAGGACCTTGTCGCCATTGGCGTCGTTACGACGATCCTGACGAGCACGTACCGAACCTTCTACCACCGGGGAAACGATTTCCAGGTGGGACGGGTTGAAAGCCATGGCCAGGTGAACTTCACCGCCGGCAGTCATGACGTTGGACGAGAAGCCCTGGTGGTATTTGACGTCACCGGACCCCAGCTCGACCTTCTTCTTGCCTTCGAACTCGTCGAACAGCTCACGCGGGTTCTTGCCGAAGGTGTTGACCAACACGTTCAGGCGACCACGGTGGGCCATGCCGATGACGATTTCCTTGGTGCCGTAGGAACCGGAACGCTGGATCAGCTCGTCGAGCAACGGAATCAGGCTCTCGCCGCCTTCCAGGCCGAAACGCTTGGTACCCGGGTATTTGGTACCCAGGTATTTTTCCAGGCCTTCAGCTGCAGTTACGCGCTCAAGCAGGTGGCCCTTGATATCGGCGGAGTACGTTGGGCGACCACGCACGCTTTCCAGACGCTGCTGGAACCAGTGGCGCTGCTCGGTATCGACGATATGGGTAAATTCAGCGCCGATGGTGCGGCAATATGTCTGCTGCAACGCTTCGTGAATTTCGCGTAGGCTCGCTTCCTCTTTGCCGATGAACAGGTCGCCGGCACGGAAGGTCGTATCAAGATCGGCATTGGTCAAGCCGTAATGATTGATCGACAGGTCTGCAGGTGCAGGACGCTGCCACAGCCCCAGCGGGTCAAGCTGGGCTGCTTGGTGGCCCCGCATACGGTAGGCCTGGATCAATCGCAGCACTTCAACTTGCTTCTTCTCGTGCTCACTGCTCACGCTACCGGCGGATACCGGTTGAGCGCGGCGCTGGTTCTTTGCCAGCAAGACGAAATGATCGCGGATTGTCGAGTGCGAAACATCGATGGCAGTGCTGCCTTCGGTAGGCAACTTCTGAAAGTAAGTGCGCCACTCTTCTGGCACAGCGTTAGGGTCGTGCAGGTAGAGCTCGTAGAGCTCTTCCACATAGGCAGCGTTACTACCGGATAGGTAGGCGCTGTTCCACATGCGCTGCATCACGCTTTCTTGCATGCTTGGTCACCCTCGGTTAGGGGAACACCACCGGCGAAGACACCGAGCAAACTTGCAGAAGTCCGAGTGCAGCGACCAAAACAAGCCACTTAGGATCACGCTGATAGTCCGGGTACCAGCCCGGATGCCCCTGCTTGTCTCATTTCTTCAAAATATAGAGCGGCAGCTTTGTGAGCTGCTACTCAGGTTAAAACTACGGCGCCGGTTGAAGCCTGCGCCGCAGCATCTACGGTACAGCGGTCTACGGGTACAGCAGCTGAATCAAACGCCGCTTTGCAGCAGCATGTTACGAATGTGACCGATGGCCTTAGTCGGGTTCAGGCCCTTCGGACAAACGTTGACGCAGTTCATGATCCCACGGCAGCGGAATACGCTGAATGGGTCATCCAGCGAAGCCAGTCGCTCGGAAGTCTTGGTATCGCGGCTGTCTGCCAGGAAGCGGTAGGCTTGCAGCAGAGCAGCTGGACCCAGGAACTTGTCCGGGTTCCACCAGAAGGACGGGCAGGAAGTCGAGCAGCAAGCGCACAGGATGCACTCGTACAGACCATCGAGCTTTTCGCGCTCTTCCGGGGACTGCAGACGTTCGATGGCCGGAGCCGGCGTGTCGTTCTGCAGGAATGGCTTAACCTTCTCGTATTGCTTGTAGAAGATGCTCATATCGACGACCAGGTCACGGATAACCGGCAAACCTGGCAGCGGACGAATGACCAGCTTGTTACCTTTTACGACAGCGGACAGCGGCGTAACGCACGCCAGACCGTTTTTGCCGTTGATGTTCATGCCATCCGAACCGCAAACACCTTCACGGCAAGAGCGACGATAGGAGAAGCCTTCGTCCTGCTCTTTGATCAGGGCCAGCACATCCAGCACCATCAGGTCTTTACCACCGGTATCGACCGAAAATTCCTGCATGAACGGCGCAGCGTCCTGATCAGGGTTGTAGCGATAAACACTGACTTTCAACATGGCAGCCACCCTTAGTAAGTCCGAATCTTCGGTTCAAACGTCGGAACCGTCTTCGGCGAGAAGTTCACGGCACGCTTGGTTACGCGCTTGTCACCCGGGAAGTACAGGGTGTGGCACAACCAGTTTTCGTCGTCGCGATCTTCAAAGTCTTCACGAGCGTGAGCACCACGGGATTCTTTACGAACCTCGGCGGCGATCGCAGTCGCTTCAGCCACTTCCAACAGGTTTTGCAGCTCAAGGGCTTCGATACGAGCGGTGTTGAACGCCTGGCTCTTATCGTTGATCTTGACGTTGGCGATACGCGTGCGCAGGTCGGCCAGCTGGGCGATACCTTTCTGCATGTATTCGCCGGTACGGAACACACCGAAGTAGTTCTGCATGCAGCTTTGCAGCTCGCGACGCAGGGTAGCCACATCTTCGCCATCAGTGCGCTCGTTCAGAGCGTTCAGACGCGCCAGGGCGGCCTCGATGTTGGCGTCGGTCGCGTCATCGTACTCGATGCCGTCGGTCAGGGCTTTTTCCAGGTGCAGGCCGGCCGCACGGCCGAACACCACCAGGTCGAGCAGCGAGTTGCCGCCCAGACGGTTGGCACCGTGTACGGATACGCAAGCCACTTCGCCTACCGCGAACAGACCATGAATGATCTCGTCCTGGCCTTCGGCATTCTGGGTGATCGCCTGGCCATGAATGTTGGTCGGCACGCCGCCCATCATATAGTGGCAAGTTGGAACAACCGGAACCGGAGCAACCACTGGGTCAACGTGAGCGAAGGTCTTGGACAGCTCGCAGATACCTGGCAGGCGGCTGTGCAGCACCTCTTCACCCAGGTGATCGAGCTTCAGCAGTACGTGGTCGCCGTTAGGGCCACAGCCGTTACCGGCGATGATCTCTTTAACCATCGAACGGGCAACAACGTCACGGCCGGCAAGGTCTTTGGCGTTCGGAGCATAACGCTCCATGAAACGCTCGCCGTGCTTGTTGATCAGGTAACCACCTTCACCACGGCAACCTTCGGTAACCAGTACACCGGCGCCGGCGATGCCGGTCGGGTGGAACTGCCACATTTCGATGTCTTGTACCGGAACGCCTGCACGCAGTGCCATGCCGACGCCGTCACCGGTGTTGATCAGGGCATTGGTGGTCGATGCGTAGATACGACCTGCACCGCCGGTCGCCAGAACCGTAGCCTTGGCGCGGATGTAGGTGGTTTCACCGGTTTCGATGCAGATGGCGATCACACCGACGAATTCGCCTTGTGCGTTCTTGACCAGATCAACCGCGTAGTACTCGTTCAGGAACGTGGTGCCGGCTTTCAGGTTGCCCTGATAAAGGGTGTGCAGCAGCGCGTGACCGGTACGGTCGGACGCGGCGCAGGTACGGGCAGCCTGGCCACCTTTACCGTAATCCTTGGACTGGCCGCCGAATGGACGCTGGTAGATACGACCTTGCTCGGTACGCGAGAACGGCAGACCCATGTGGTCCAGTTCGAAGACCGCAGCCGGGCCTTCCTGACACATGTATTCGATAGCGTCCTGGTCACCGATGTAGTCGGAACCCTTGACGGTATCGTACATGTGCCAGCGCCAGTCATCGTTCGGGTCGGCCGAAGCGATGGCGCACGTGATGCCGCCCTGGGCAGACACAGTGTGCGAACGGGTCGGGAACACCTTGGTGATCACTGCAGTCTTGTGGCCGCCTTGGGCCAGCTGCAGTGCGGCACGCATGCCGGCGCCGCCGCCACCAATGATGATGGCGTCGAAGGAAATAGTTGGAATGTTAGACATGAATCAGATACCCCAGAGAATCTGCACACCCCAGACGAAGTAAGCGAACATTGCAACGCCGCATACTGCCTGGAAAAGGAAACGTACTGCAGTCGCGGACTTGCCCAGCGCCATCGGCGTCAGGTAGTCGGTCGAAATGGTCCACATGCCGACCCAGGCGTGAGCGCCCAGAGCAACCAGAGCCAACAGACTGAAGATGCGCATCCCGTTGTTTGCGAACAGCGCGTGCCACTGGGCGTAGCCCATGCCCGGGTTCGCAACGAGGTATCCAATCAGGAAAATGAAATAAGCCGCGAGAACGACTGCAGAAACGCGTTGCGCCATCCAGTCATAGAGGCCCGAACGCGACAGGTTCGTGACGTTAGTTACCATATCCAAACTCCCGCCAGAACGATGATCACCACGGATACGGCGATAACGATTTTCGAGCCCAGCTTGCCGCCTTCCAGCGTCTCACCGATGCCCATGTCCATGATCAGATGGCGTACACCGGCCACCAAGTGATACAGCAAGGCGGACAGCAGGCCCCACGCAACGAATTTGGCCAGCGGGCTGGTCAAGCATGCCTTCACCTCGGCGAAACCTTCCTCGGAACCCAGGGATTTGCCCAATGCATAAAGCATGATGCCAAGGCCCAGGAAGAGGATGATGCCGGAAACACGGTGGAGAAATGACGTAACGCCAGTAATGGGGAGTTTGATGGTCCTTAGGTCTAGGTTTACAGGTCGTTGGCTATTCACGGCTTTTTTTCACACTGAAGAGCCCCTAACAATCAGGGCAAAGTTGTTGGGGAGTGCACTGGTCAGGTAACCACCACCCAGGGAGTGCGACCCCCATCAAAACAGGCCCAAAAGCCCATGGCGGTCGGTGGCCGAGTATAGACAGTTAGGCTACTAATGACAACGCAAACGCCTTCCCCTAATAGCGCATTGCGTTACGAGTATAAAAGGCGTAAATGGCAGGGAATTTCGAGGAAAAAGTACGGTTAAAGCCTTCTGGGGCAAGACTTTAGGCAAATTGACATTCAGATTTATCTCACTATAGTGGTGCGGGCCCTGCGTGGGGGGTCTGTCTGATGATTTCAAGCATAAATAGGAGGCCACATGGCTGACAAAAAAGCGCAGTTGATCATCGAGGGCGCAGCCCCCGTCGAGCTGCCCATTTTAACCGGCACCGTTGGTCCCGATGTTATTGATGTTCGGGGCCTGACGGCCACGGGCCGCTTCACCTTTGACCCTGGCTTCATGTCGACCGCTTCCTGCGAGTCGAAAATCACCTACATCGACGGCGACAACGGCATCCTGTTGCACCGCGGCTATCCGATCGAGCAGTTGGCTGAAAAGTCGGACTATCTGGAAACCTGCTACCTGCTGCTTAATGGCGAACTGCCAACAGCGGAACAGAAGGCCCAGTTCGTCAGCACCGTGAAAAACCACACCATGGTCCACGAGCAGTTGAAGACCTTCTTCAACGGCTTCCGTCGCGATGCTCACCCGATGGCCGTCATGTGCGGCGTAGTCGGCGCCCTCTCGGCGTTCTACCACGACTCCCTGGACATCAATAACCCGCAGCATCGCGAAATCTCCGCGATCCGTCTGGTCGCCAAGATGCCGACCCTGGCAGCGATGGTTTACAAGTACTCCATGGGCCAGCCCATGATGTACCCGCGCAACGACCTGACGTACGCGGAAAACTTCCTGCACATGATGTTCAACACCCCGTGCGAGATCAAACCGATCAGCCCGGTACTGGCCAAGGCGATGGACCGGATCTTCATCCTCCACGCCGACCACGAACAGAATGCCTCGACGTCCACCGTGCGCCTGGCCGGCTCCTCGGGTGCCAACCCGTTCGCCTGTATCGCTGCCGGTATCGCCGCGCTCTGGGGCCCTGCCCACGGCGGCGCCAACGAAGCCGTGCTGACCATGCTCGATGAAATCGGCGATGTCTCGAACATCGACAAATTCATCGCCAAGGCCAAGGACAAGAACGATCCGTTCAAGCTGATGGGCTTCGGTCACCGGGTTTACAAGAACCGCGACCCGCGCGCCACGGTAATGAAGCAGACCTGCGACGAAGTGCTCAAGGAACTGGGGATCAACAACGATCCGCAACTCGAACTGGCCATGCGCCTGGAAGAGATCGCCCTGACCGACCCGTATTTCATCGAACGCTCGCTGTACCCGAACGTCGACTTCTACTCGGGGATCATCCTCAAGGCGATCGGCATTCCAACCAGCATGTTCACCGTGATCTTCGCCCTGGCGCGGACTGTTGGCTGGATCTCCCACTGGAAAGAAATGCTCTCCAGCCCGTACAAGATCGGCCGCCCGCGCCAGCTGTACACCGGTTACGAGTCGCGTGATATCACCAAGCTGGAAGACCGCAAATAAGATCTGCCTTGCGATAACGTCTTAGCAGCAGCGATTACGGCCTCTTTAGAGGCCGTTTTTGTGTCCGGGATAAAGGTCGACAACCTTACAACCCGCGCAGGCTGTGGCAACGGCTACAGCATACCGACAGCGCCCCCACCCTCTGTAACCACCGCCTCAGGCTGCGCTCGATCTCCGCCTCACCCCAGCCCTCCCCCCAGGCAAAAAAATACCCCAGTCTCTCGATTGGGGCATTTTTCGGGTAACGCCGCTTATATATAGAAGCCGATACCTCTTGCTACCTTAGTGCGACACCGCCCCACTGGCGCCAAGACCGGTTTGCGAGCGGACGAATTGCGGGAAGAACAGCGCCCGCTCATTTTCCGCAGCTGCCGACTTGTCAGTGATGGAGAAGAACCAGATCCCGACGAAGGCAATGATCATCGAGAACAATGCCGGGTACTCGTACGGGAAGATCGCCTTCTCGTGATGCAGGATCTGCACCCAGATGGTTGGGCCCAGGATCATCAGGCCAACCGCACTGACCAGCCCCAGCCAGCCGCCGATCATGGCGCCACGGGTGGTGAGCTTCTTCCAGTACATCGAGAGCAGCAGTACCGGGAAGTTGCAGCTGGCGGCAATGGAGAACGCCAGGCCGACCATGAACGCGATGTTTTGGCTTTCGAACAGGATGCCCAGGCCGATCGCCAGGACGCCCAGCGCGATGGTGGTGATCTTCGAGACGCGGATTTCATCCTTCTCGTTGGCCTTGCCTTTCTTGATCACGCTGGCATACAGGTCGTGAGACACCGCCGAAGCGCCTGCCAGGGTCAAGCCGGCAACCACCGCCAGAATGGTGGCGAAGGCCACCGCCGAGATGAAGCCCAGGAACACGCTGCCGCCTACGGCATTGGCCAGGTGCACCGCCGCCATGTTGTTGCCGCCCAACAGCGCGCCAGCAGCGTCCTTGAAGGCCGGGTTGGTGCTGACCAGCAGGATCGCGCCGAAGCCGATGATAAAGGTCAGGATGTAGAAGTAACCGATGAAACCAGTGGCATACAGCACGCTTTTGCGAGCTTCTTTCGCGTCACTCACGGTGAAGAAGCGCATCAGGATGTGTGGCAGGCCAGCGGTACCGAACATCAATGCCAGACCAAGGGAGAAGGCCGAGATCGGATCCTTCACCAGGCCGCCCGGGCTCATGATCGCTTCACCTTTGGGGTGAACCTTGATCGCCTCGGCAAACAGCGCGTTGAAGTCGAAATTGACGTGTTTCATCACCATCAGTGCCATGAACGAGGCACCGGACAGCAGCAGCACAGCCTTGATGATCTGTACCCAGGTGGTCGCCAGCATGCCGCCGAACAGCACGTACAGGCACATCAGGATCCCCACCAGGATCACCGCCACGTGGTAGTCGAGGCCGAACAGCAGCTGGATCAGCTTGCCGGCACCTACCATCTGCGCGATCAGGTAGAACGCCACCACCACCAGCGAGCCACAGGCCGACAGGGAGCGGATCTGGGTTTGCCCGAGGCGGTAGGACGCCACGTCGGCAAAGGTGTATTTGCCCAGGTTGCGCAGGCGCTCGGCGATCAGGAACAAAATGATCGGCCAGCCCACCAGGAAGCCAATCGAGTAGATCAGGCCGTCATAACCGGAGGTGAACACCAGCGCGGAAATACCCAGGAAGGACGCCGCCGACATGTAGTCGCCGGCGATGGCCAGGCCGTTCTGGAAACCGGTGATCTTGCCGCCTGCCGCATAGTAGTCGGCCGCCGACTTGTTGCGCTTGGAGGCCCAGTAGGTGATGCACAAGGTTGCACCGACAAACACCACAAACATGATGATCGCGGAAACGTTGAGTGGTTGTTTATGCACTTCGCCAGTCAGGGCTTCAGCCGCCCAGACACTTGGAGCAAAGGCCGCGACGCCCAGTAATGCCAATAGACGCCGGATCATTGCTGAGCCTCCTTGAGAATCGCATTGTTCAGGTCGTCGAATTCGCCATTGGCGCGTCGTACGTAGATAGCCGTCAGCACAAAGGCCGAAAGAATCAGCCCGACACCGATGGGAATGCCCCAGGTGATGGATGACGTTGGACTGAGTTTGGCGCCAAGGATCTGAGGTCCATAGGCGATCAATAGAATGAAGCCCGAGTAAAGCCCAAGCATGATCGCCGAAAGAATCCAGGCGAACCGCTCTCTCTTGCTGACCAGCTCCTTGAAACGCGGGCTGTTTTGAATCGAGAGGTAAATGCTGTCGTTCATTGTTTTTATCCTCGCAGCACAGATTTTAGTTGGAACGCATTCCACTCTATGCGGCTATGGAGCAGGTTCCAGACGACCTTAGTATTAGAACGACATTAGTCATGACGCCAATTTATCCCCAAGAAAAAACAAAGGCCGCCCGGTGCGAACACCGAGCAGCCTTGAGAAGCCTAATCTAGACGCTTCGTCGATTATTTAGCAGTCCACTCCGCGACGCGCTCCGGGTGTTTGGCCACCCACTCTTTCGCAGCTACATCAGGCTTGGCACCGTCCTGAATGGCCAACATGACTTCGCCGATTTCGTCTTTCGAGGCCCATTGGAACTTTTTCAGGAAGGCCACGACTTCCGGCGCCTTCTTCTCCAGGCCCTTGCTGCCGATGCTGTTGACGGTTTCAGCCGCGCCATACACGCCTTTCGGGTCGTCGAGGAAGCGCAGTTTCCACTTGGCGAACATCCAGTGCGGCACCCAGCCGGTGACGGCAATCGATTCGTTTTTCTCTTCGGCACGGGTCAGCTCGGCAATCATCGCCGCCCCCGAACTGGCCTGCAGTTTGTAATCGAGGCCGTAATCCTTGATCGCCTGGTCGGTCTTGAGCATCACACCCGATCCGGCGTCGATGCCGACAATCTTGTTCTTGAAGCTGGTGTCGTCCTTGAGGTCGGCGATGGACTTGGCTTTCACATACTCCGGCACGATCAGACCGATTTTCGCGTCCTTGAAGTTGGGGCCGTAGTCGACCACCTTGTCCTTGTTCTTCGCCCAGTATTCGCCATGGGTCACTGGCAGCCAGGCCGACAGCATGGCATCGAGTTTGCCGGTGGCGACGCCCTGCCACATGATCCCGGTCGCGACGGCTTGCAATTTGACGTCATAACCGAGCTTCTGCTTGATCACTTCAGCCGCTACATGGGTAGTCGCCACGCTGTCCGACCAACCGTCGACATAGCCGATGCTCAGGGTTTTGCTGTCGGCGCTGGCCAGGGTGGAGCTGATCGCAAGTACCAGAGCGGCACCTGCGCCTAAGAGTCGTCGCATCTTCATCGTTACTTCCCCGAAAGTGCTGCGCCCGACGGATGCCGAGCCGCGTCAACCTATTGTTCTGGTGCACGGCGCCCCCTTCACGCTCACCACAAAACCCGTTCGAACATCAGCGGAGTACTGATGTTTCGATCATCAACCTGCGGCCATCTGCAACCTGCTCTGTCTGCGACCTCAAGGCAGCCAGCAACGACATCAGATAGCCAGCAATCCTGCCGCTTCCAGGGCAGATACCGATCCCGCCCGAACTTTGCATGTCAAAATCATGCGGCGCCCCAAGCCAGCGGCAAATGCAGGTAAGATGCCCGGCTTTGCTCCCAGACGGCCTGACCATGCCCGCGATAGCCCGCTTCCCTGTCCTGCCCTATTTATTTGCCTGCCTGCTTGGCCTGTTTGCGATCTGCGGCTTCTGGTACGGCCTCGGCCAGCCGGTGTTGCTGCCCGACGTCGCCAGCGCCAGCCACAAGCTGCAATGCGCCTCCTACACCCCTTTCGATAAAGACCAGTCACCGTTCGACCAGCCGTTCAAACTGCGCCCGGAGCGCATGGACGCCGACCTGGCGCTGCTGGCCACCCGCTTCGAGTGCATCCGCACCTATTCCATGACCGGCCTTGAAGCCCTGCCGGACCTGGCGCGCAAGCACGGCCTGAAGCTGATGATCGGCGCCTGGGTCAACAGCAACCCGGTGGACACCGAAAAAGAAGTCGACCTGCTGATCGCCTCGGCCAACGCCAACCCGGATGTGGTGAGTTCGGTGATCGTCGGCAACGAAGCCCTGCTGCGCAAGGAAGTCACCGGCCCGCAACTGGCCAAGCTGATCCACAAGGTCAAGGCCAACGTCAAACAGCCGGTGACCTATGCCGATGTCTGGGAGTTCTGGCTCAAGCACCCGGAAATCGCCCCGGCGGTGGACTTCCTGACTATCCACTTGCTGCCGTACTGGGAAGACGATCCGTCCAATATCGACGCCGCGTTGAACCACGTTGCCGAGGTGCGCCAGGTATTCGGCAACCGCTTCGCGCCCAAGGACGTGATGATCGGCGAAACGGGTTGGCCCAGCGAAGGCCGCCAGCGTGAAACCGCCCTGCCGAGCCGGGTCAATGAAGCCAAGTTCATTCGCGGGTTCGTCGCCCTGGCCGAGCACAATGGCTGGCACTACAACCTGATTGAAGCCTTCGACCAACCCTGGAAGCGCGCCAGCGAAGGCGCCGTCGGCGGTTACTGGGGCCTGTTCGATGCCGACCGCCAGGACAAGGGCGTGCTCGCCGGCTCGGTATCCAACCTGCCTTACTGGCCAGTGTGGCTGGGCGTGGGCGGGGCGATCTTCCTCGTGACCCTGCTGCTCGGCGGCCGTGTCCGCAGCACCCGCGCGGCGCTGGTGCTGCCACTGCTGGGCGCCCTCGCCGCCTGCTCCATCGGGGCCTGGGGCGAGCTGGCGCGGGTCACCAGCCGGTTTGCCGGCGAGTGGTTCTGGGCCGCGCTGCTGCTGGGCCTGAACCTGCTGGTGCTGGCCCACGCGGCCCTGACCCTGAGTACCCGCAGCGGCTGGCGTGGATGCGCCTTCGCTGCCTTGGAGAAACGCGCTGGCTGGTTGCTCACCGCCGCCGGTTTCGCGGCCGCGGTGATGATGCTGGAGCTGGTGTTCGACCCGCGCTATCGCAGCTTCCCGAGTGCGGCCCTGGTGCTGCCGGCCCTGGTCTACCTGTGCCGCCCGGTACGGGTGCCACGCCGCGAGATCGCCCTGCTGACCTTTATCGTCGGCGCCGGGATTGCTCCGCAGCTGTATCGCGAAGGCCTGCAAAACCAGCAGGCCTGGACCTGGGCCCTGGTCAGCCTGCTGCTGGTGGCCGCCATGTGGCGCAGCCTGCGGGCACGCAAGGCCTGATCCCGATTCAGGCCTCACGGGCACAAAAAAAGGGATGACAACAGTCATCCCTTTTTTATCGAGCCCCGCTTGATCAGGCCGATTGGCGCGGCGCCCTGACCAGGCGCAAGGCCGCGATCACCACGGCAAACACCGCCAGGGTGGTGTTGTACAGCGCCAGCGCCGGCAAACCGCACAGCAGCGCCACCACCGCCAGGCCCCAGCCACCGCGGCCCGGCAGCACAAACGCCAGCAGCGCCGAGACCAGGGCCGCCCAGCCCATGACCTTGAAGTGAATCCACAGGCCCAGAGTGGAACGTGCCTGGCACTCCCAGCGGCTCGCCTCATCGACACAGACGCCCACCCACCGAGCATCTTCCATAAAGCCGTAGCGCAGGCCATAACTGGCGGCCAGCCACAGGGGCAGGACAATAAGCAGCACAACCACGGGAAGACGGGACATGAGGCACTCCGATAAGCGAAAACGGCGCCCAGCATAATCGCCCGAGAGCGGTAAGCAAGCCTGTTACACATATAACTGTGAGCAATTAGCGGCAAAGTGTATCGTCCGGCTACTATTACCCCCGATCCCGCCTGTCTTGACCGATATTTGTGCCGAACCATGGCACTTCGGCAGTACCCCGGTGGTCATAGCCTGCGAACCTCTCCCGGCACCTTCCTCTAAGGGATTCAGTCATGCTCCGTTCCTTGCGCTTCGCTGCCCTGTTTGGCGGCCTTATCTTGAGTGCGTCCGCACTGGCAGTCGATATCGACGCTGCCAGCTATGGCTATCCTTTGACCAATCCGTTCGAAGCGACCATTGCCACCACCCCGCCGGAGCTGCGCCCGGAACTGCCGTCCAACGACGATATCAACCAGTCCGACCGCAGCCTGACCTTGCGCCCCGAGCGCGAGTTCATCCTCCCGGACAACTTCTGGGCGGTGAAGAAGCTGACCTACCGCATCGCCGAGCAGGATCACGCCGCCCCGCTGATCTTCCTCATCGCCGGCACCGGCGCGCGCTATGACAGCAGCCTCAACGAATACCTGAAAAAGCTCTACTACAAGGCTGGCTATCACGTGGTGCAGCTGTCGTCGCCCACCAGCTTCGACTTCATCAGCGCCGCCTCGCGCTTCGCCACCCCTGGGGTCACCCAGGAAGATGCCGAGGATATGTACCGGGTAATGCAGGCCGTACGCGCGCAGAACCCCAAGCTGCCGATCACCGAGTACTACCTCACCGGTTACAGCCTGGGCGCCCTGGATGCGGCCTTCGTCAGCAAACTGGATGAAACCCGGCGCAGCTTCAACTTCAAGAAGGTCCTGCTGCTCAACCCTCCGGTCAACCTGTACACCTCGATCAGCAACCTCGACAAACTGGTGCAGACCGAAGTCAAAGGCATCAACAACAGCACCACCTTCTATGAACTGGTGTTGAACAAACTGACCCGCTACTTCCAGCAAAAAGGCTACATCGACCTCAACGATGCGCTGCTCTACGACTTCCAGCAGTCCAAACAGCACCTGACCAACGAACAGATGGCGATGCTGATCGGCACTTCGTTCCGCTTCTCGGCGGCCGATATCGCCTTCACCTCGGACCTGATCAACCGCCGCGGCCTGATCACCCCGCCCAAATACCCGATCAGCGAGGGCACCAGCCTGACGCCGTTCCTCAAGCGTGCCCTGCAGTGCGACTTCGACTGCTACCTGACCGAACAAGTGATCCCCATGTGGCGCGCGCGCACCGACGGCGGCAGCCTGCTGCAACTGATCGACCAGGTCAGCCTGTATGCACTCAAGGATTACCTGCACGACAGCCCGAAAATCGCCGTGATGCATAACGCCGACGACGTGATCCTCGGCCCTGGCGACCTGGGTTTCCTGCGCACCACCTTCGGCGACCGCCTGACCGTCTACCCCCATGGCGGCCATTGCGGCAATCTCAACTACCGCGTCAACAGCGACGCCATGCTGGAGTTCTTCCGTGGCTAAACATCTCCTGCTAATCGCTGCGTTGCTCTGCGCAGGCTATGCCCAAGCCGACAACAGCAAAGCCAACGCGCCGACCGTGGTTGACTCGGACGGCTTCACCGAGCCGTTGAAGAAACTCAAGTTCAACGCCGGGCTGGACCAGCGCGAATTCGAGCGCTCAACCCTCAACGCACTGAACGTGTACGACCCGCTGGAGTCATGGAACCGCCGGGTCTACCACTTCAACTACCGCTTCGATCAATGGGTGTTCCTGCCGGTGGTCGACGGCTACCGCTACGTCACCCCCAGCTTCCTGCGCACTGGCGTCAGCAACTTCTTCAACAACCTGGGCGATGTGCCCAACCTGATGAACAGCCTGCTGCAGCTCAAGGGCCACCGCTCCATGGAGACCACCGGGCGCCTGTTGCTCAACACCACCATCGGTATCGCCGGCCTGTGGGACCCGGCAACCGCCATGGGCCTGCCGCGCCAGAGCGAAGATTTCGGCCAGACCCTGGGGTTCTACGGGGTTCCGGGCGGCGCCTATTTCGTGCTGCCGATCTTCGGTCCGTCGAACCTGCGTGACACCGCCGGCCTGGCAGTGGACTTCACCGCAGAATCGGCGATCAACTTCCTCAACGTTTCGGAAGTCAGCAGCAACCATCCGGAGATCTGGGTCCTGCGCGGCGTCGACAAGCGCTACCAGACCAGCTTCCGCTACGGCCAACTGAACTCGCCGTTCGAATACGAGAAGGTGCGCTACGTCTACACCGAGTCGCGCAAGTTGCAGATCGCCGAATAACCCCCTTCCTGCGCTACAAAAAAAGGCCATCCGGGAACTCCGAATGGCCTTTTTTCATGGTTGGGACAGCGCCCGGGTTCAGGTCCTGACAGCTTTCCACAGCTTGCTGAACAGGGTCACGCCCACCAGCACCACGGCGCCGGCGATAATCCCGGCCACTGCGTTGAGCAGGGTCGGCATGATCACCGAGAAGCCGCCGATCACGGCTGCGGTTTGCCCGGTTAGCCCCTCGATCAGGTGGTGCGCCGCGGGCACGCCGTGGGTGAGGATGCCGCCGCCGACCATAAACATCGCCGCCGTGCCGATCACCGACAGGCTTTTCATCATGTACGGTGCGGCGCGCAGGATCACCCCACCCACACTCTTCGCCAACTGCCCCGGCTTCTGGGTCAGCCACAGCCCCAGGTCATCGAGCTTGACGATGCCCGCCACCAGGCCATAAACGCCCACGGTCATGACAATCGCGATACCCGAGAGCACCACCACCTGCTGCATCAGCGGCGCATCGGCCACAGTGCCCAGGGTGATGGCGATGATTTCCGCCGACAGGATGAAATCGGTGCGCACCGCACCTTTGATCTTGTCCTTCTCGAAGGCCACCAGGTCGACTTCGGGGTTGGCCACCGCCTCCAGCAACTGCTCATGCCCGGCCTGATCGTCAGCCTTGCTGTGAAGGAAGGTGTGGGCGAGCTTTTCAAAGCCTTCGAAACACAGGTAGGCGCCACCGAGCATCAGCAGCGGGGTCACCAGCCAGGGGGCGAACGCGCTGATGGCCAGCGCCGCCGGAACCAGGATCAGTTTGTTGCGAAACGACCCCTTGGCCACGGCCCAGACCACCGGCACTTCACGCTCGGCACGAACCCCGGAGACTTGCTGGGCATTGAGCGCCAGGTCATCGCCGAGTACGCCGGCGGTTTTCTTGGCCGCCATTTTGGTCATCAACGCCACATCGTCGAGCACTGCCGCGATATCGTCGATCAGCACCAACAAACTGCTTCCTGCCATGAATCAAAGTCCCATTCGGTGATCAAGGCGCGCAGCATACCGTGCGGCGAAGCACTCCGGGAGGCATTCTTGAGCCCCGCGCAAAGCCGGTGCTACCATGCGCAACCGCCGCCCCAGGCAAGGAATTACCGGATTTATGAGCACCATCCGCGAGCGCAATAAAGAATTGATCCTGCGTGCTGCCAGCGAAGAATTTGCCGACAAGGGCTTCGCCGCGACCAAAACCAGCGATATCGCGGCCAAGGCCGGGTTGCCCAAACCCAACGTCTACTACTACTTCAAGTCCAAGGAAAACCTCTACCGCGAGGTGCTAGAAAGCATCATCGAGCCGATTCTCCAGGCCTCGACCCCGTTCAATGCCGACGGGGTGCCCAGCGAAGTGCTCAGCGGTTATATCCGCTCCAAGATCCGCATCTCCCGCGACCTGCCGTTCGCTTCCAAAGTCTTCGCCAGCGAGATCATGCACGGCGCGCCGCACCTGAGCGCCGAGCAAACCGAACAACTCAACGCCCAGGCGCGGCACAACATCGACTGCATCCAGACCTGGATCGACCGTGGCCAGATCGCCGCCATCGACCCCAACCACCTGATGTTCAGCATCTGGGCCGCGACCCAGACCTACGCCGACTTCGATTGGCAGATCTCGGTCGTCACCGGCAAGCCCAAGCTCGACGAGTCCGATTACGAAGCCGCCGCGCAAACCATCATCCGCCTGGTGCTCAAAGGCTGCGAACCCGACCAGCCAGCGTCGAGCTGATACCTCAACCGCTGTAGCCGCTGCCGCCAGGCTGCGCTGGCCCTGCGCGACAACATCCCTCTGCCTGACACGCCTCGTTGCCCTATCGGGCCAGCGCAGCCTCGCGGGCTCGGCAGCGGCTACCGGTTCGGCGTCAGGCGCTTACACCGGCGTCCGCCGTCAGGTCCAGGGCTTCGATGGCGTTGATGGCGCACTGCTCGTCGATGTCCGACGTGTCACCGCTGATACCGATAGCCCCCAGCACCCTGCCCTCTCGATCACGGATCAGCACTCCGCCCGGTGCCGGCACCACGCTGCCCTGCCCCAGGCTGTTCAGCGCGGCGATAAAAGCCGGGCGCTGTTGCGCGTCC
Source organism: Pseudomonas sp. MF4836 (assembly GCF_002018875.1). GTDB lineage: Bacteria > Pseudomonadota > Gammaproteobacteria > Pseudomonadales > Pseudomonadaceae > Aquipseudomonas. The sequence continues at coordinate 112,547 of NZ_MVOL01000006.1, read as the reverse complement.
AGCGCCAGCAGACGCGAGCCCTTGCCCAGGGCGACCGCACCCCAGGCCTTGCCAATGGCGATCTGCGGGCGCAGCAGGCTGGCCCCATCCTCCCGTTGCAACGTCACCAGGTGCCCACCGGCATCCAGCACCGCGATGGTCAGCGGCGCGGCGCTGATCGCGCGCCCCGCTGCGATGGCCTGGCTGGCCAGGTTAACTGCGACTTTCAAGGTTAAAGCGCTCATGGGTGCCGTCCTTATTTTGTTATGGGAAAGCGGTCGGGCCGTTCGTTGTACGAAGCCGAATGGGATAAATAGAACACAATGACAATCTATTTTGTATACAATAATTATCGAAAAGCGCTGCCTGCGACAAAAAACGCTGATTTAAAGGCTTCCGACGAAAGCCACAGCCGCTTGAGAAAATGGATTGACCTGCGCCGTCCGCCGTGAATACACTTTGCGCAAAGCCACTTGTATACAATTACAAAACGTAAGAGGCACAAAACCATGAGCAAAATGAGAGCAATCGAAGCCGCCGTTCTGGTGATGCGCCGTGAAGGGGTCGACACCGCTTTTGGCATCCCCGGGGCCGCCATCAACCCGCTGTACTCCGCCCTGCAAAAGGTCGGCGGCATCGATCACGTGCTCGCTCGCCACGTCGAGGGCGCCTCGCACATGGCCGAGGGCTACACCCGCACCAAGGCCGGCAACATCGGCGTGTGCATCGGCACCTCCGGCCCCGCCGGCACCGACATGGTCACCGGCCTCTACAGCGCCTCGGCCGACTCGATCCCGATCCTGTGCATCACCGGCCAGGCGCCACGGGCTCGCATGCACAAGGAAGACTTCCAGGCCGTCGACATCACCAGCATCGTCAAGCCGGTGACCAAGTGGGCGACCACCGTGCTGGAGCCGGGCCAAGTGCCCTACGCCTTCCAGAAAGCCTTCTATGAAATGCGCTCCGGCCGCCCAGGCCCGGTGCTGATCGACCTGCCGTTCGACGTGCAGATGGCCGAGATCGAATTCGACATCGATGCTTACCAGCCCCTGCCACTGGCCAAGCCCACCGCAACCCGGATCCAGGTGGAAAAAGCCCTGGCCCTGCTGGACCAGGCCGAGCGCCCATTGCTGGTAGCCGGGGGCGGCATCATCAATGCCGATGCCAGCGAGCTGCTGGTGGAATTCGCCGAGCTGACCGGGATTCCGGTGATCCCGACCCTGATGGGCTGGGGCACCATTCCTGACGATCACCCGCTGATGGTGGGCATGGTCGGCCTGCAGACATCGCACCGCTATGGCAACGCCACCCTGCTCAAGTCGGACGTGGTGCTGGGCATCGGCAACCGCTGGGCCAACCGCCACACCGGCTCGGTTGAGGTGTACACCGAAGGTCGCAAGTTCATCCATGTCGACATCGAGCCGACCCAGATCGGCCGGGTGTTCAACCCGGACCTGGGGATTGTCTCCGACGCCGGCTTCGCCCTGACCGTGTTCCTCGAAGTGGCCCGTGAATGGCACGCCGCCGGCAAACTCAAGGACCGCAGTGCGTGGCTCCAGGACTGCCAGCAGCGCAAGGCCAGCCTGCAGCGCAAGACCCACTTCGACAACGTGCCGGTCAAGCCGCAGCGGGTGTACGAAGAGATGAACCAGGTGTTCGGCAAGGACACCTGCTACGTCAGCACCATCGGTCTGTCGCAGATCGCCGGGGCGCAGTTCCTCCACGTCTACAAGCCACGGCACTGGATCAACTGCGGCCAGGCCGGCCCGCTGGGCTGGACCATCCCCGCCGCACTCGGGGTGGTCAAGGCCGACCCGAGCCGCAAGGTGGTGGCGCTGTCCGGCGACTATGACTTCCAGTTCATGATCGAAGAGCTGGCGGTGGGCGCGCAGTTCAAGCTGCCCTACATCCACGTGGTGGTGAACAACTCCTACCTGGGGCTGATTCGCCAGGCGCAGCGCGGTTTCGAGATGGACTACTGCGTGCAGCTGTCCTTCGACAACCTCAATGCACCGGAGCTCAACGGTTATGGCGTCGACCACGTCGCCGTCGCCGAAGGCCTGGGTTGCAAGGCCCTGCGCGTATTCGAGCCGGGCCAGATCCAGCCGGCCCTGCGCAAGGCCCAGGCGTTGATCGAGGAGTTCAAGGTGCCGGTGATCGTCGAGATCATTCTCGAACGCGTGACCAATATTTCCATGGGCACCGAGATCAACGCGGTCAACGAGTTCGAAGACCTGGCCCTGGTGGGCAACGACGCGCCCACCGCCATTTCCATGCTCGACTGACCCGCCCTGTAGCGGCTGCCGAAGGCTGCGATCAACCGCAAAAGCGGGCGCACCTTCAGGCAGCCACTGCCGGAACGCTTCATTTTTACCGGAGATCACCATGCCGCGTTTTGCCGCCAACCTGTCCATGCTGTTCACCGAACAGGATTTCCTTGCCCGCTTCAAGGCCGCCGCCGAGGCGGGATTCAGCGGGGTCGAATACCTGTTCCCCTACGAGTTCAGCTCCGCCGAAATCAAGGCCCAGCTGGATGCCAACCGCCTGACCCAAGTGCTGTTCAACCTGCCGGCCGGTGACTGGGCCAAGGGTGAGCGGGGCATCGCCTGCCTGCCGGATCGGGTCGAGGAGTTCCGCGGCGGGGTCGACCTGGCCATCGCCTACGCCCAGGTCCTGGGCAACACCCAGATCAACTGCCTGGCCGGTATTCGGCCACAAGGCATCGATGACGCCACCCTGGAAAAAACCCTGGTCGCCAACCTCAGGTACGCCGCCGACAAGCTGCAGGCGGTGGGCATCAAACTGGTGATGGAAGCCATCAACACCCGTGACATCCCGGGCTTCTACCTGAACAACACGCGCCAGGCCCTGGCCATTCGCGAGCAGGTCGGCAGCGCCAACCTGTTCCTGCAATACGACATCTACCACATGCAAATCATGGAGGGTGACCTGGCCCGAACCATGGAAAACCACCTGCCGGCCATCAACCATATCCAGCTCGCCGACAACCCCGGGCGCAACGAACCGGGCACCGGCGAAATCAACTACCGCTTCCTGTTCGAACACCTGGAGCGCATCGGTTATCAGGGCTGGGTCGGCTGCGAATACAAACCGCTGACCACCACCCAGGCCGGTCTCGGCTGGCTCAAGAGCCACAACGCGATCTGACCCGGCAGCCCTACCCCGGCCCTTATCGAGCGGCCCCCACAAGAGGATTTCTTCATGGCTAAAATCGGATTTATCGGCACCGGCATCATGGGCCACCCAATGGCCTCGAACCTGCAAAAGGCCGGTCACAGCCTGTTCCTGTCCGAGCATCACGGCCAGGCACCGGCCGACCTGATCGCCGCGGGCGCGGTCGCCCTGGCGAACCCCAGGGAAGTGGCCCAGGAAGCCGAGTTCATCATCATCATGGTGCCCGACACCCCGCAGGTCGAAGACGTGCTGCTGCGTGCCGACGGGATCGCCGCCGGTGTCGGCAAAGGCAAGATCGTGATCGACATGAGCTCGATCTCGCCTACCGCGACCAAGGCCTTCGCCGCCCAGATCAACGAGAAAGGCGCGCAGTACCTGGATGCCCCGGTGTCCGGTGGTGAAGTCGGAGCCAAGGCCGGGACCCTGAGCATCATGGTCGGCGGTGACAGCCAGGCCTTCGAACGCGCCCTGCCGCTGTTCCAGAGCATGGGCAAGAACATCACCCTGGTCGGTGGCAACGGCGACGGCCAGACCGCCAAGGTGGCCAACCAGATCATCGTCGCCCTGAACATCCAGGCGGTGGCCGAGGCCCTGCTGTTCGCGGCGAAAAACGGCGCCGACCCGGCCAAGGTGCGTGAAGCGCTGATGGGTGGCTTCGCTTCGTCGAAGATCCTCGAGGTCCATGGCGAGCGGATGATCAAGGGCACCTTCGACCCGGGTTTCCGTATCAACCTGCACCAGAAGGACCTCAACCTGGCCCTGGCCGGCGCACGCGAGCTGGGCATCAACCTGCCGAACACGGCCAACGCCCAACAGGTGTTCAGCACGTGCGCCGCCATCGGTGGCAGCAACTGGGACCACTCGGCGCTGATCAAGGGCCTGGAGCACATGGCCAACTTCTCGATTCGCGACCCGCAATAAGCCTCGGCTGTAGCCGCGAGCGCAGGCCGCCGGAGGGTGCATCAGTTCCCCCCGGCACCGCCTGCGTCCGCGCCAGCAGGCAGTTTCAAGCCCCCCATAACAAGAACACCGGGAGCCCGCCATGTCGGTCGATCCGCAACAATTCCTGCGCGAGCTGTTCGCCACAGCCATCGACGCCGCCCATCCGCAACACGTGCTCGAAGCCCACTTGCCCCGCGATCGCAGCGGCCGGGTAATCGTTATTGGCGCCGGCAAGGCCGCAGCCGCCATGGCCCAGGTGGTTGAACGCTGCTGGCAGGGCGAAGTGTCCGGGCTGGTGGTGACCCGCTATGGCCATGGCGCGCCGTGCCAGAAAATCGAAGTGGTCGAAGCCGCCCACCCGGTCCCCGACGCCGCCGGCCTGGCCGTGGCCAAGCGGGTCCTGGAGCTGGTCAGCAACCTGTCGGAACAGGACCGGGTGATCTTCCTCCTGTCAGGCGGTGGCTCGGCCTTGCTGGCCCTGCCCGCTGCCGGCATCAGCCTGGCCGACAAGCAGTCGATCAACAAGGCGCTGCTCAAGTCGGGCGCCACCATCGGCGAGATGAATTGCGTGCGCAAGCACCTGTCGGCGATCAAGGGCGGACGCCTGGCCAAGGCCTGCTGGCCGGCCAGCGTGTACACCTACGCGATCTCCGACGTACCCGGGGACCTGGCCACGGTCATCGCCTCCGGCCCGACGGTGGCCGACCCCAGCACCTCGGCCGAAGCCCTGGCCATCCTCAAGCGCTACGCCATCGACGTGCCCGCTACCGTGCGCAACTGGCTGCAAAGCGCCGAATCGGAAACCGTCAAACCCGGTGATCCGGCCCTGGCCCGCAGCCACTTCCAATTGATCGCCCGGCCCCAGCAGTCCCTCGAGGCCGCCGCAGTCAAGGCGCGCCAGGCCGGGTTCAGCCCGCTGATCCTGGGTGACCTGGAAGGCGAATCCCGCGAGGTGGCCAAGGTCCACGCCGGCATCGCCCGCCAGGTCCTGCTGCATGGCCAGCCGCTGGCGGCGCCCTGCGTGATTCTGTCGGGTGGCGAAACCACGGTCACCGTGCGCGGCACCGGCCGCGGCGGGCGCAACGCCGAGTTCCTGCTGAGCCTGACCGACAGCCTCAAGGGCCTGCCCGGGATCTATGCCCTGGCCGGCGACACCGACGGCATCGACGGCTCGGAGGACAACGCCGGCGCCATCATGACCCCCGACAGCTACAGCCGCGCCGCCGCCCTGGGCCTGAGCGCCAGCGACGAGCTGGATAACAACAACGGTTACGGCTACTTCGCCGCGCTGGACGCGTTGATCGTCACCGAGCCGACCCGCACCAACGTCAATGACTTCCGCGCCATCCTGATTCTTGAGAACCCGACACATGACGCCTGATAAAAAGGTCAAAATCCTCGCCACCCTGGGCCCCGCCACCGACGGCATCGAGGACATCCGTGAACTGGTCAAGGCCGGGGTCAATATCTTTCGCCTCAACTTCAGCCACGGCGATCACGCCGACCACGCCCAGCGCTTTCAATGGATCCGCGAGGTCGAGCGCCAGCTGAACTATCCCCTGGGCATCCTCATGGACCTGCAAGGGCCGAAGCTGCGGGTTGGCAAGTTCGCCGCGGGCAAGGTGCAACTGGTGCGCGGCCCGGCCCTGCGCCTGGACCTGGACCCAACCCCGGGCGACCAGCGCCGGATCAACCTGCCGCACCCGGAAATCATCGCCGCCCTGGAGCCGGGCATGGACCTGCTGCTGGACGACGGCAAACTGCGCCTGCGGGTAACCGGCAAACACGCCGACGCCATCGACACCACGGTACTCAACGGCGGCGAGCTGTCGGACCGCAAGGGCGTCAACGTGCCCCAGGCCGTGCTCGACCTGAGCCCGCTGACGGCCAAGGACCGCCGCGACCTCAGCTTCGGCCTGGAGCTGGGGGTGGATTGGGTGGCGCTGTCCTTTGTCCAGCGCCCCGAGGATATCCATGAAGCGCGGGTCCTGATCGGCAACAAAGCGTTCCTGATGGCCAAGATCGAGAAGCCCTCGGCCGTCACCCAATTGCGGGAAATCGCCGAGTTGAGCGACGCGATCATGGTCGCCAGAGGTGATCTGGGGGTGGAAGTGCCAGCGGAAAGCGTGCCGCAGATCCAGAAAGACATCATCAGCACCTGCCGCCAACTGGGCAAACCGGTGGTGGTGGCGACCCAGATGCTCGAATCCATGCGCTTCTCGCCGGCCCCCACCCGAGCCGAGGTCACGGACGTGGCCAATGCGGTGGCCGAAGGGGCGGACGCGGTGATGCTGTCGGCGGAAACCGCCTCCGGCGAATACCCGTTGGAAGCCGTGCAGATGATGAGCAAGATCATCCGCCAGGTCGAAAGCGGCCCCGACTACCAGGCTCAGCTCGACGTCAGTCGGCCCCAGGCCGAAGCCACCCAGTCGGACGCCATCAGCTGCGCGATCCGCCGTATCAGCAGCATCCTGCCAGTGGCGGTGCTGGTGAACTACAGCGAGTCCGGCAGCTCCAGCCTGCGCGCCGCCCGCGAGCGGCCCCGGGTGCCGATCCTCAACCTCACGCCGAACCTGGCCACCGCGCGCCGCCTGAGCGTGGCCTGGGGCGTGCATTCGGTGGTCAACGACCGCCTGCGCCAGGTCGATGAGATCTGCTCCACGGCCCTGGAGATCGCCCAGGCCCAGGGTTTGGCCAAACGCGGCGACACCTTGCTGATCACCGCCGGCGTGCCATTCGGCCAGCCGGGTTCGACCAACTCGCTGCGGATCGAAACCCTGATCTGACCCTCGGCCCCAACCGCCATGGCCGGCGACGGCCATGGCGCGCCCTGACGAATTGTTCATGCCTTCAGAGTCGTTCAACTCCTATTGCCCCGACTGGGCCAGCGCCGTGCTCAATGGCTTCAGTCAGATCTTTCTCCAGCGCCACCCGCTGTGTGGCCTGCTGTGCCTGCTGGCCATCCTGATCGGTGCTCCGGCCCTGCTCGGCGGCGCCCTGCTCGGTGGCGTCGCCGGCCTGCTTACGGCACAACGACGCGGCTACCCCAAGGCCGATCGCCAGGCCGGGCTGTTCAGCTACAACGGGGTGCTGCTTGGCTTGCTGCTGAGCCTTTATTTCCCCTGGTCGGCGCTGCTGCCGCCGTTGATTGTCGCCTGCGGCGGGATCAGCGCGATCCTGACCCAGCAGTGGCTCAAGCGCTCACGGGACCACCATTGCCTGCCGGCCTACACCGCGCCTTTTGTCGGTTTGAGCTGGTTGCTGCTGAGCGTTGCCGAGCCCATGTTGCCGGCCAACCCGCCCCTGGCCGAACCCGGCCTGCTCGAGCTGCTGGGGGCGACCGCCAAGGGCCTGGGGCAAGTGCTGTTCCTCGAACAGCCACTGGCCGGTACCTTGATTGCCCTCGGGCTGTTCCTGGCCAACCGGCGCGCTGCGGCCTGGGCCGTGTTCGGTTCGGCGGCCGGCCTGGGGTTCAGCCTGTTGCATCATGAAAACCCCAGCGCCCTGCTTGGCCTGGGCGGCTACAACGCCGTACTGGTGGCCATCGCCCTCAGCCAGCAACCCCGCGCCCTGTGCTGGCTGCCAGTGCCCGGTGTCGCCCTGGCCCTGCTACTGACGCCGGGCTTTGCCGCCCTGGGCCTGGCGCCCCTGACCGCGCCCTTTATCCTCGCTGCCTGGCTGGTACGCGCCACGGTCCGGGTCATGCGCCAGGCGGCCCGAGACAGTGCGCCTTGCACTGCAAGGGGCAATCCACCTAGGCTGCGCTGATATTTGTTTCAGGCGATCTACATGGACAGCAGCAACCACTGGCGTGACCGTCTCTACGTCATGATTTTCCAGACCGACACCGTGGCCGGTCGACGCTTCGACAGCACCTTGCTGCTGATCATCCTCGCCAGCCTGGTGATCGTGATCCTCGACAGCATCGACCAGGTGCACCGCGACTACGCCAACGTGCTGGCCTACATCGAATGGGGTTTTACCCTGATTTTCGCGATCGAGTACGGCCTGCGCCTGTACTGCTCGCCCAAGCCGTTGCGCTATGCCTTCAGTTTCTATGGCCTGGTGGACCTGCTGGCCATCGTCCCGGGGATCCTCGCGCTGTATTACAGCGATGCCCAGTACCTGCTGATCATCCGTGTGATCCGCATGCTGCGGATCTTCCGTGTGCTCAAGCTGAGCCCCTACCTCAAGCAGGCCAACTACCTGATGTCGGCCCTGCGGGGCAGCAAGCAGAAGATCATTGTGTTTCTGCTCAGCGTGTCGACCCTGGTCACGGTGTTCGGCACCCTGATGTATGTGGTCGAAGGCCCGGAGCACGGCTTTACCAGCATTCCCAAGGGCATCTATTGGGCTATCGTCACCCTGACCACGGTGGGCTTCGGCGATATCGTGCCGAAAACCCCATTGGGCCAGGTGATTTCATCGCTGGTGATGATCACCGGTTACTCGATCATCGCCGTCCCCACCGGGATCTTTACCGCTGAACTGGCCAGTGCCATGCGCGGCGAACAACTCAAGCATGACTGCCCGGTGTGCAAGAAGAGCAACCATGAACCCAGCGCTGCATTCTGCTCGCGCTGCGGGAATGCGCTGTTCAAGAAAATGGAATAAGCAAAGTGCTTTTTAATCTTTAAACCGCTATGACGCCCCGGCTATAGTCGGCGGCAAAATGCCTTCACTCTCGAATAAAAGGAATGTGCAGTGAAAAAACTTTTGAGCGCCTCTCTTCTGGCTGCCGGTCTGGCACTGGGCAGCGCGGCCCATGCCGCACCGACCCTGCTGAACGTGTCCTACGACGTGATGCGCGACTTCTATAAAGACTACAACGCAGCCTTCCAGAAGCATTGGCAGGCCGAGCACAAGGAGAACATCACCCTGCAGATGTCCTTCGGCGGTTCGAGCAAACAGGCGCGTTCGGTCATCGACGGCCTGCCGGCCGACGTCATTACCATGAACATGGCCACTGATATCAATGCCCTGGTGGACAACGGCAAGCTGGTCCCGGACAACTGGGTGACCCGCCTGCCGAACAACAGCGCGCCGTTCACCTCGGCCACCGTGTTTATCGTGCGCAAAGGCAACCCGAAAGCCCTGAAAGACTGGCCGGACCTGCTCAAGGATGGCGTCCAGGTGATTGTGCCCAACCCGAAAACCTCGGGTAACGGCCGCTACACCTACCTCTCGGCCTGGGGTTACGTGCTCAAGAATGGCGGTGACGAAAGCAAGGCCAAGGACTTTGTCGGCAAACTGTTCCGCCAGGCTCCGGTATTGGATACCGGTGGCCGCGCCGCTACCACGACCTTCATGACCAACCAGATCGGCGACGTGCTGGTGACCTTTGAAAACGAAGCCGAGATGATCGCCCGCGAGTTCGGCCGCGATCAGTTCGAAGTGATCTACCCAAGCGTTTCCGCCGAAGCCGAGCCACCGGTGTCGGTGGTCGACAAAGTGGTCGACAAGAAAGGCACCCGCGCCGCGGCCGAGGAATACCTGAAGTACCTGTGGTCGCCGGAAGGCCAGGAAATCGCCGCCAACAACTACCTGCGCCCACGGGACCCGAAAGTCCTGGCCAAGTACACCGACCGCTTCCCGAAAGTCGACTTCCTCTCGGTGGAGAAAACCTTCGGTGACTGGCGCACCGTGCAGAAGACCCACTTCAATGACGGCGGGATCTTCGACCAGATCTACGGCGACGCCAAGTAAGGGTTACCGCTGAAAAAAAGCGACCGTGATGGTCGCTTTTTTTATGCCTGCGGTTTGAGGCGCAACGGCTAGAGCCCCACCACCGGGCTCAGCAACGCCGCCTCCTGGGCTGGCTGCCGTTCGGCGAGCATGGCTTCGGCCTCGACCTCGATCAGCCACTCGGGCAACGACAAGCCGCTGACGATGATCCACGACGATGCCGGCGGGTCATTGGGGAAACGTTGCAGCAGAACCTGGCTGATCTGCTCCTGCTGGTCACGGGCCGCTTCGGCAATGTAGATGCGCAGCATCACCACATCCCCCAACGCGCCACCGGCGTGGGCCAGCACCCGTTCGATATTGTCGAAGGCCTGCTCGGTCTGCTCCCGCAGGCCGGGGCCGACAGTGGATTCGTGCTCGTCGACGCCAACCTGGCCCGACAGCAGCAGGCGCCGGCCGCCGCGAACCTCGACAGCCTGGCTGAAACCGTATTGCAGAGAATTGAAGATGTTTGGCGGATTGAACGTGGACTTTTGCATGGGGCCTCCCGACGCGATGAGCGACCGAAAACCCTAAACCAAGCCCGCCCGGAGTTCCACCGAAACGCCGTAACAGCAACACTTGGCAACGCAACAGCCGCCGTGCAGAGAGGGCGCGCCTTACATCGGCGGGGTGACCCCGTCCTTGCCGGCCGAGATCGATTGCGCGGTCAATTTGCCATCGGCGCCCTGGGTCACGAACATCACTACCTTGACCCCGGCCTTGAGCAGGCTGCGATCAGCTGGCGCCAGATTGACGATGGGCACATCGTCCGGCACCAGGATCTTCTGCTGGCCGCCCTTGTAGTTGACGGTCAGGGTGCGACCGTTGCTCACCACCAGGTCGCCGACACTGCCATTGGTCATGCTGCTGCCCTTGACCAGGTCAAACGGTCGATGGCCTTCGCCCGTGCCGACCATCTGTGGGGGAAATACATGCACTTCCAGGGCCTTGAGGGTGCCATCGGCCATGGGCACCGCCGCCGAGCCGATGTAGCTGCCGGGCTTGATGTCTTCGATATTGGCCAGGCTCACTGCCCGCACCTGGGTCTGGGGCGTCAGCTCGATGCTGGCCACCTCACCATTGTTGGCATGCACCCGCAGCACATCGCCGCTGATGCCGGTGATTTCACCCCGTACCGCGATGCGCATCCCCGGCGCATCCTGGGCCTGGGCCGGGCCGACCAGCATCAGGCTGGCCAAAACGATGCTCGCGACAGCGTCGAACAATCGGCGCAAAGACAGTTTCATGGGGCAGGCTTCCCGTGCTGAAAGGCTGATGATCAATCGGAGCGATGCTCACGACTTCCTGGCCAACTATAAGCCGGCTATCGAAGCAGTTGTAAGTAAATGTATCATCGGCCCGGGGAGCCCTTCTCAGTGCTTCGTTCAAGCCGCTTCGCCCCCCTATTCCCCACGGGAATAAATGCTATCACCCGAGCCTCTCTACCGCGTCACGGGCCAGCCTCCTAACCTCGCCCACATCCTTTCGCCGCCAAGAGAACCGCGATGACTACAACTTCCCAAGCGCTGCACGCCACCAGCGCGACAATGACCCGGGGCATGGTGCTGCTGTTTGCCTTCTGCTGCGGCGCGATCGTCGCCAACATCTATTACGCCCAGCCGATCATCGAGCTGATCGCCCCGGACGTCGGCCTGTCCAGCACCCTGGCCAGCCTGATCGTGTCCCTGACCCAGATCGGCTATGCCCTGGGCCTGTTTTTCCTGGTGCCCCTGGGCGATCTCCTGGAAAACCGGCGCCTGATGATCGTCACCACCCTGGTGGCCATTGTCAGCCTGCTGGTGGCGGCCTTCACCACCGCCCCCAATGCCTTCCTGCTGGTATCGCTGCTGATCGGCTTCAGCTCGGTGTCGGTGCAGATCCTGATCCCCCTGGCAGCACACCTGGCCCCGGCCGAGTCTCGCGGGCGGGTGGTCGGCGGGATCATGGGCGGCTTGTTGCTGGGGATACTGCTGGCACGGCCGGTGGCCAGCGTGGTGGCCGATCACTTCGGCTGGCGCGCCATGTTCATTGCCGCTGCGGTATTGATGGTCGCCATCAGTGCGGTGCTGGCCCTGACCATGCCCAAGCGCCAGCCCGAGCACAGTGCCAGCTACGGCCAGTTGCTGCGCTCCCTGGGCACCTTGCTGCGCCGCCAGCCCGTATTGCGCCAGCGGGCGTTCTACCAGGGTTGCCTGTTCGCCACCTTCAGCCTGTTCTGGACCGCCGCACCGCTGGAGCTGGCGCGTAATCACGGACTGTCCCAGACCCAGATCGCACTCTTCGCCCTGGTAGGCGCCATCGGCGCCATCGCCGCCCCCATCAGCGGGCGCCTGGCGGATGCCGGCCACACCCGCGTCGCCTCGCTGCTGGCCATGCTGTTCGCGGCCCTGAGTTTTCTTCCGGGCCTGGTGCATCCGGCCTACAGCGTCATCGGTCTCGCGGTGACCGGCGTGGTCCTGGATTTCTGCGTGCAGATGAACATGGTCCTCGGCCAGCGGGCGGTGTATGCCCTGGATGCCCAGAGCCGCAGCCGCTTGAATGCGCTGTACATGACCAGCATCTTTATCGGCGGCGCCTTTGGCTCATCCATCGCCAGTGCGGTGTACGAACACGGCGGCTGGCTGGGGGTGATCCTGGTCGGCAGCCTGTTCCCGCTGCTGGCGCTGCTGCGCTTTTTGCTGGTGTCCGAAAAGCCGCTGCTGGCCAGCGCCTGAAACCCACCTGCGCGGGCTGGCCCGCGCCCTGCCCCCGACTGGAGCAACGCCGATGGACCGCCTGGCTGCCATGGAAACCTTCATCAATGTGGTGGAAACCGGTTCGTTTTCCGCCGCCGCCCGGCGCCTCAACATCGGCCAGCCGGCCGTCTCGAAAAGCATCGCGCAACTGGAGACACACCTGGCCGTGCGACTGTTGCTGCGTTCGACCCGCGGCCTCACGCCCACCGAGGCCGGCCTAGCGTTTTTCGAGCGTGCCCGGCGCACCCTGGAAGAGGCCGATGAGGCCGAGCGTGCGGCACGGGGCTCGGCGGCCGGCCTGCGCGGCACCTTGCGCATCGCTGCAGCGGTGACCTTCGCCCGCATGCACATCGTGCCGAACCTGGGCCCCTTCCTTGAGCAGCACCCGGAACTGTCGATCGACGTGGTACTGGACGACCACAACAGCAACCTGGTGGAGGCCGGGATCGATGTCGCCCTGCGCATGGGCAGCCTGGAAGATTCGGCGCTGACCGCACGCCAGATCAGCCAGTGCCGACGCGTGGTGGTGGCGACGCCTGAGTACCTGGCACGGCATGGCACGCCGACCGCCCCCGAGCAGTTGCCCCGATTGCCGGCCATCATCTACAGCCTGGGCGGTGGCGCCCACTGGACCTTCACCCAGCACGGTCAACAACAGGCGGTGGTACTGGCAGGCAGGATGCGGGTCAACGCCGCCGAAGGGCTGCGCGAGGCAGTGCTGGCCCACCAGGGGCTGACCGTGGCCTCGTACTGGATGTTCGCCCCGGAGCTGGCCCGAGGTCAGGTCCAGGAGCTGCTCGGCGACTGGCAGCTGCCGCCCCAGCAACTGTGGGCGGTATTTCCTACCGGGCGCCTGGCCAGCGCCAAGGCCCGGGCCTTTGTCACGTATGTCGAGGCGTTGATGACCAGCCGTTGAGCGGCCTCAGATGTGCTCGCGCACCAGCACTTCAGTGTTCGTCGCCTCGCCCCACTGCCGTAGCCGACGGATCAGCTCAGGGTCGGTTTCGCCCACCAGGTACAACAGCTCCATCGACTGGCCGGCGGCCCACTGCACAAAACCCGACGTCTCGAACTCCTCGACGCTCGCCAACTGAAACTCACTCTCAAACCTCCCGGGCAGCACCGGTTCGTTGCTGCCACGCTGGCTGCTCTGAGCAATGAAATCACAGGCCATATGGACCACGCCCCATTCGGCCTTGCGCCAGCTGCCCAGGGCCTGGGCAAAGCGTTTGTGCGCAACATCGCTGAAGCCCAGGCTGTCGACCACCACCCTCTGGTTGATGATCAGCCAGAACTTGCGTTGCTTCGGCGCTTTCAAATAGAGCTCGCCGGACACCTTGGACGCGCGCAGCGCCAGGGCGATTACCACCAGCAACGGCGCGAAATAGCGAAATAGCTCTTCGAACTCGGTTTCCCTGATCAGGTTCTGGTACTTGACCACCTCTGTACGCCGCAGCTCCCGCTCCTTGAGCGTCTCCTGCAACCCCGCCAGCCAGCGCTGTATCGGCTCGGCCGAGTACTCGGCGTCCAGCGCCGGCAGCTCCTGCAACAGATTGACCAGCGCCACGTCGGACAGCGGCCGGGCCACGTCGGCATAGCGCTGGCACAGGCTTGCAACCTGCAGCGCGTCGGCCGCTTCGTAGCGGCTGGTAGCCGTGGCGCATTGCGCCGGGTCGAGCATGTCGTTGATTTCGGCGCGCAGGCTTTTGTCGATGCCGGCCTTGGAGGCCTGGGCCATCTCGTAAGGCGACTGAAACCACATTTCGCGCACGCTCTGGGTCTGTCCGATCAACGCCAACGAGGCGAAAAACAGCCAGACATAGTCGATACGCTTCCACCACGTCTCATCCCGAGGCCGGTAGGCGATAAACAGCCAGCAGAACAGGTAATAGATAAAACCGTAGAGTGCCACCAGGAAGAATGGCGTCAGCAACAGATAGATCAGCCCCGGAATGTCGGTGTTGTGACAGTAATACAGCACCACGAAACACAGGCAGACATACAGGCAGAACTGCAGCCGGGCCAAATACAGCTTGTTGGGTTTTATCTTCATCAGGTGCTCAAGCAACGATACTCAGGGACATGGCGCTGTATCGGCCGTGAGCCAGAGGGCTTGAACAACAAGCACCGTCGCCCAAGCCCCTCGCGGGGCTATTTGAACTGACGCCCCAAGCCGGACGGAACGCCATGGATGTCGGTTTCCTCCCAGGGGCCGTCCGGGCCGATGGAGCGGCTCCAGCCGTTGTTCCAGCGGTAATAGGTGCGTTGGCGATAGAAGGTGTTGCTCTGGTCATCCAGCACATACACCCCCAGCCGCGCATCCCAATGGCTATGGCCGCCGGGAGGTGGGGCAAAACTGGCGGAGGTGCGTGGCAGGGGCTTGGCCGGACGATTGGGCGTCGCCGGTGCCCCAGGCGCGGTCGAGGGCACCGAGCGTGTGCTCGGCACCGCCGGCGGGATGGGTTCGGAGCTGGTGGGCTGCGGCCGCTGGACCGTACATGCACTCAACCCCACAACCAGTGATAACAGGGTGATACGTGCGATGGCGGTCATGGCGGCTTCTCTGGTTATTGATCCGGGCTGTCGATGGTCAGCTGTTGTGGCGCGGTGGTGCTGCTGGCCAGAGGCTGGCTGCGACCGACCCATTCACCGGCTGTCGGTTGGCCGGCACGGGACACGCGCGCAACCAGTTGGACTTCAGGGAAGTTCGACAGTTTCAACTGCGGCATCATTGCGTCGGCATCCCCCAACTCGACGGTGGCCGGCAGATCAGCCACGGTCAGGCGCTTGGCCGCCAACGGCGCGGGTGGGCCGGACACGGCCCGGGCAAAGATGAACACGCTGTCACCCGGCTGGACCTTGGCCTTCAGCTCAGGCGCCAGGTCGACCCGGACTTTGAGCACGGCGCTCTTGGCCGGGGCGGCCGGCGCCTGGGCAACCTTGCCACCGGTGGCGACCAGCTTCTCGCTGGCCCGGGCGATACCGCCCTGCAGCGCAGCGCGGGAGCTGTCGTCCGGCGGCAATTGGGCCAACAGGCGGTTCCAGTAATCGATGGCGTCCTGATAACGCTCACCTTCAAACGCCGCGATGCCCAACAGTCCAAGGCTGGTGACTTCCTTGGGGTCGGCCTTGAGTGCTTCGTCGGTCAAGGCCTGGAGCTTGGGCGACCACTGTTTGTTGTCGGCAAAATACTGCGCCTGGGCCCATTGCCCGAGCAGCTCCGGCTGGCGGCCCGCCAGGGCCACGGTGCGCTCGAAGAGCTTCGCCGCGTCCGCCGGACGATCCTGGGCCATATAGGTGCGACCGAGGAAGTACAGGCCCTCGGCGGAATCCGGCTGGGCCGCCACTGCGCGCTCGAGGCGCTGGGTCATGTCTTCCATGGACTGCGGCGCCTGGGCGAATTCGCGGGTCAGTTCGACCTTGTCCACAGCGCCAAAGTGCAGGTACAGACCCAGGCCCAGCACCGGCACCAGGATCGCCGCCAGCAACGGCAGCGGCTTGCCCAGCCGTGAAACCCTGGCTGGGGCCACGCCTTCGGTGTCGGCCAGCAACTCGCGGGCCGCTTCGGCGCGGCCGCTGTCCATCTGGTCCGAACTCAGCACACCCTCCGCCTGCTGCCCTTGCAACTCGGCAACCCGTTCTTGGTAGAGCGCCACGTTCAGCGCGGTACGATCCTCTTCACGTTGGGCACGGCGGCCACGTAAAACCGGGATCAACAGAAAACTCAGGGCTACCAGGAGCAGCAGACCTGCAGCGAGCCAGAAATCAATCATTCGGAGTCTTTTTCCAACAGGTGGTCGAGGCGCTGACGCTCCTCGGCAGAAAGCGTGTTCGGGCTGTCAGTGCGCTCGGCACGACGACGCCGGACGATCACGGCGATGATCACCACTCCCCCCAGCAGCAACCCGGCGGGGCCGAACCAGAGCAAGGCGGTTTTGCCGGTCAGGGCCGGCTTGTAGCGGACGAAGTCGCCGTAGCGGTCAACCATGAAGTCGATAATCTGCTGGTTGTCCTTGCCTTCGCCCAGCATGCGAAAGATTTCCTTGCGCAAGTCGGCGGCAATCGGCGCATTGGAATCGGCGATGTCCTGGTTCTGGCACTTGGGGCAGCGCAGCTCCTTGGTCAGCTCGCGAAAACGCTCACGCTCGGCGTCATTGGCGAACTCATAGGTGTCGATGGCGGCCTGGGCTACGGAAGCCATACCCAGACCCAGTACGAGGGCGGCGAACCAGCGCTTCATGGCTTGGCCTCGTCCACCAGCGACTGATACTTGGCCGCCAGTTTTTCACGCCAGACCACCTCGTCGATCACCCCGACGTATTTGTCGCGGATGATGCCCTTGGCGTCGATGAAGAAGGTTTCCGGCGCACCGTACACCCCCAGGTTCAGGCCCAGGGTGCCCTCTTCGTCGCGTATATCCAGCTGATACGGGTTGTGGAATTCGGCCAGCCACTTCAAGGCATCGGCGTTGACGTCCTTGTAGTTGACGCCATAGATCACCACGCCCTGCTGCGCCAGCTTGTTCAGCACCGGGTGCTCGACCCGGCAGGAAATGCACCAGGTGCCCCAGACGTTGACCAGTGCCGGTTTGCCCAGCAGGTCGGCGCGGGTCAGGGTTGTTTCACCCTCGACCGCCGGCAGGGAGAACTCCGGGAACGGCTTGCCGATCATGGCCGACGGCAACTCGGCCGGGTCCAGGTACAGCCCGCGGTAGAGGAATACCGCCATCACCAGGAACAGTGCCAGCGGCAGCAACATCATCCAACGTCTCATGCAGTGACTCCTGTCATGCCCAGCGCTTCGCGCACGCGGCTTTTCACCTTGACCCGGTAACGCCGGTCCAGCGCCGCCAGCAAGCCACCGAAGCCGGTCAGCAGGCCGCCGAACCAGATCCAGCGCACGAACGGCTTGACGTGCACCCGCACCGCCCAGGCGCCATCGCCCAGCGGTTCGCCGAGGGCCACATACAGGTCGCGGGTGAAGCCGGCGTCGATCCCGGCTTCAGTCATCATCGAGTTCTGCACGGTGTACAGGCGCTTCTCCGGGTGCAGCACCGACACTTCCTTGCCGTTGCGCACCACGCGCACGGTGCCTTTGTCGGAGGTGAAGTTCGGCCCCTCGAAGTGCTTGGCGCCTTCAAAAATGAAGTGATAACCGGCCAGGTCCATGGATTCGCCCGGCGCCAGGCGCAGGTCGCGCTCGGCGCTGTTCTGGCTCGACAGCACCACGCCCAGAGCGCAGACCGCGATGCCCAGGTGCGCAATCTGCATGCCCCAATAGCTGCGGGTCAGGCTTGGCAGGCCTTTGATCAGGCCTTTGTGGCGGGTCTTGTCGACGATGTCGCGCACACCGGCCAACAGCACCCAGGCGGCCAGCATAAAGGTCGCCAGCACCGCCCAGTTGAAGTCGCCGTAAGCGATACCAGCCACCACCGCCAAGGCCGCGCTGCCCAGCAGGACCGGGGTCAGCATGCTCACCAGCCACTTGACCGGGGTGTCTTTCCAGCGCACCAGCACACCGACCGCCATCACCACCATCAGCAGCGCCATCAGCGGAATGAACAGCGCATTGAAGTACGGCGGGCCGACCGACAGCTTGGCCCCGGTCAGGGCATCCAGCACCAGCGGGTACAGGGTGCCCAGCAGAATCATCGACGCAGCCACCACCAACACCAGGTTGTTGCCCAGCAGCAGGGTTTCCCGCGACCACAGGTTGAACCCGACATGGCTCTTGACCACCGGCGCGCGCAGAGCGAACAGGGTCAGCGAACCGCCCACCACAAACAGCAGGAAGATCAGGATGAACACGCCGCGCTCTGGGTCGGAGGCGAAGGCATGCACCGAGGTCAGTACCCCGGAACGCACCAGGAAGGTTCCCAGCAGGCTCAGGGAAAACGCGGCAATGGCCAGCAGCACGGTCCAGCTCTTGAACACGCCGCGCTTTTCCGTGACGGCCAGGGAGTGGATCAGGGCCGTCCCCACCAGCCACGGCATGAAGGAGGCGTTTTCCACCGGGTCCCAGAACCACCAGCCGCCCCAGCCGAGTTCGTAGTAGGCCCACCAGGAGCCCAGGGTGATGCCGATGCCGAGGAAAGCCCAGGCGACGATGGTCCAGGGACGCGACCAGCGCGCCCAGGCGGCGTCGAGACGCCCGCCGAGCAGCGCGGCAATGGCGAAGGCGAAGGCCACGGAGAAACCGACATAACCCATGTACAGCATCGGCGGGTGAACGATCAGGCCGATGTCCTGCAGCAACGGGTTGAGGTCACGGCCATCGGCCGGGATCTGCGGCAAGATTCGCGCGAAAGGGTTGGAGGTCAGGATCAGAAACAGCAGGAAGCCGGTGCTGATCATGCCCATCACCGCCAGCACCCGGGCCAGCATCACCTGCGGCAACTGCCGCGAGAACACCGACACGGCAAAGGTCCAGCCACCCAGGATCAACGCCCAGAGCAGCAGCGAGCCTTCGTGGGCGCCCCATACTGCGCTGAACTTGTAGTACCAGGGCAAGGCGCTATTGGAGTTGCTGGCCACATAGGCGACCGAGAAGTCGTCGCTCATGAAGGCATAGGTCAGGCAGCCGAAGGCGAACAGCAGGAAGGCGAACTGCCCCCAGGCCGCCGGCTGAGCCAGGCTCATCCACAGCCGATCGCCGCGCCAGGCGCCGAGCAGCGGGATCACCGCCTGGACCAGGGCAAAGCACAGGGCCAGGATCATCGCCAGATGCCCCAGTTCAGGGATGAAAAGTGCGGAAGTCATGGGTTAACCCTCCTTCGCGGGTGTCGGTGCCGATTGGCCGCTGTCTTTCAGGGCCTTGGTCACCTCGGGGGGCATGTACTTCTCGTCGTGCTTGGCCAGTACTTCATCGGCCACCACCACGCCCTCGGCATTGAGCTTGCCCAGGGCAACGATGCCCTGCCCTTCGCGAAACAGATCCGGGAGGATGCCGCGGTAGGAGATAGTCACGGACTTGTTGAAGTCGGTGACCACAAAGCGTACGTCCAGCGAATCGCCAGAGCGTTGCAGCGAACCCTGCTCGACCATGCCGCCGGCGCGAATCCGCGTGTCCAGGGGCGCCTCGCCATTGGCGATCTGGGTCGGGGTGTAGAACAGGTTGATGTTTTCCTTCAGCGCGCTGAGGGCCAGGCCCACGGCAATGCCAATACCGGCCAGGATCGCCAGGATGATCAAAAGACGCTTTTTACGCAGCGGATTCACTTGCCGTTCTCCCGGCGCAAACGACGCGCCTCTTGTTGCAGATAACGCTTGCGGGCCACGATCGGCACCGCCAGTTCCTGAGCCAGGATCACCAGGCAAATGCCATAGGCCGACCAGACATACAGGCCGTGATGGCCCATGGCGAGAAAATCGTCGAAGGATGCAAAACTCATGGCGCCACCTCCAGGCTGCGTTGGATTTCGGCCTTGACCCAGCTGGTCCGGGCTTCACGCTTGAGCACCTCAAGGCGCATGCGCAACAGCAGCAGCACGCCGAACAGGCAATAGAAACCCAGCACCGTCAGCAGCAGCGGCAGCCACATCTCGGCAGGCATCGCCGGGCGTTCGGTCAGGGTGAAGGTCGCGCCCTGGTGCAGGGTGTTCCACCACTCCACCGAGTATTTGATGATCGGGATGTTGATCACCCCGACGACGGCCAGCACCGCGCAGGCCTTGGCGGCGCTCTCACGATTGCTGATGGCCTGGTTCAGCGCAATAAGACCTGCGTACAGAAACAGGAGGATAAGCATCGACGTCAGTCGTGCATCCCAGACCCACCACGAGCCCCAGGTCGGCTTGCCCCAGATCGCCCCGGTCAACAGCGCAATCACGGTCATCGAATGCCCGATGGGCGCCGCGCACTGCAGGGCGACATCGGCCAGTTTCATCTTCCATACCAGGCTGACCACCCCGCACACCGCCAGCATCACGTAGCAGGACTGGGCCAGCATCGCCATCGGCACATGGATATAGATGATCCGAAAGCTGTTGCCTTGCTGGTAATCCGGCGGCGCGAAGACCAGGCCCCAGACCACGCCGATACCGATCAGCAACAAGGCGGCGACGCTCAGCCAGGGCAGCAGCTTGCCACTGATGCCATAAAACCATTTGGGTGAGCCGAGCTTATGAAACCAGGTCCAGTTCATACTGTTTCCATCACGGTTGC
Source organism: Pseudomonas sp. MF4836 (assembly GCF_002018875.1). GTDB lineage: Bacteria > Pseudomonadota > Gammaproteobacteria > Pseudomonadales > Pseudomonadaceae > Aquipseudomonas. The sequence continues at coordinate 91,807 of NZ_MVOL01000006.1, read as the reverse complement.
TCTTCGTTATCACGAAAAGTCAGGGTCTGTTCTTGTACCAAGAAGTGATCAAAAAACGATCAGACCGCATTATTATTCGCCGACGCTGATCTTCAGGCCAGCCGCTATTGCAAAGGGTGTCAGGGTTACTGCAAGGGCGGTCAGGCTCCCAAGCCACAGCAGAAAACCGGTTGCCGGCATGCCCTGCAACGCCGCCTGCAAGGCGCCGCTGCCGAGAATCAGTACCGGGATGTACAGGGGCAGAATCAGCAGCGCCAGCAACAGCCCGCCGCGTTTCAACCCCACTGTCAGCGCAGCGCCCACTGCGCCGAGCAGGCTCAGTACCGGGGTGCCGAGCAGCAATGACAACAGCAGCACCGGAATGGCCGCCGTAGGCAATCCGAGCATCAAGGCCAACAGGGGCGCAAGCAATACCAGTGCCAGGCCGGAAAACGCCCAGTGTGCCAGCACCTTGGCCAATACCAGAAGAGCCAGGGGGTGCGACGAAAGGACCCACTGCTCCAGGGATCCGTCCTCGAAATCACTGCGAAACAGCCCGTCCAGCGAGAGCAGGACTGACAAAAGTGCCGCGACCCAGACCAGTCCCGGAGACAAGGTTTGCAACAATTGAGACTCAGGTCCTACCGCCAATGGGAATAATGCGACAACGATGGCGAAGAACACCAACGGGTTGGCCAACTCCGCCGGACGGCGAAACAACAGACGGGCCTCGCGGGCCACCAATAGCGCAAACACACTCATACCGCCCACTGCCCCAGGTCGATGTCGCGATAACCGGCCGGTACCCGCGCCAACGTATGGTGAGTGGTCAGGACCACCATGCCGCCACGCTCGCAATGCCCGGCCAGGTGTTCTTCAAGTTGGGCCACGCCCTGTTTGTCGAGGGCGGTGAAAGGTTCATCGAGCACCCACAGCGGCGGCCCGTCGAGGTACAAACGGGCCAGGGCCACGCGGCGCTGCTGACCGGCCGACAAGGTGTGGCACGGCACATCCTCGAAGCCTCGCAGCCCGACCGCCGCCAGCGCCTGCCAGATGGCCTCGCGCCGCGCCGGTTGGTGCAGGGCACAGAGCCAGGAGAGGTTCTCTTCCGGGCTCAGCACATCCTTGATCCCGGCGGCATGGCCGATCCACAACAGATTGCGCGCCAGTTCGATGCGCTGGGAGGCCAATGGCTGGCCATTGAGCAGCACCTTGCCGTCGGTGGGCTGCATCAGCCCGGCCAGCAAGCGCAGCAGGCTGGTCTTGCCACTGCCATTGGGGCCGCTGATCTGCAGCATGTCGCCCGCCTGCACACGCAATTCGAGGTTTTCAAACAGCAGACGCAAGTCTCGCTCACAGGCAAGGGCGACGGCTTCTAGAAGAGGGCTGGTCAAGAGATAGCAGGCCTTTACGGTTCAAGTCGGCTGTCGAGCGGCCGTTAAAGAGGTGCAGAATAAATGCATTGGCAGCCGGTTCTAGAGAGCTGCGTCAAACATTTGCCATGTTTTTACCGCGCATCCAAAGACGGGCGGCATTATACATGTGATGCCCTACTCTAAAGAGGGCTAATTTCCTCAGGTTGTGTCCAGATGTCAGGTGAAATCAACATCCTCCCGCTGCCCCAGGCGACGCCCTCCGCCACGCGCGCGCCCGGTGTCGGCAGTGAGCTGCTCAAGCTGTTGCAGCCCATGGAAGGCCTGATCGCCGCCGGCCAGACTGCCCGCGCCGAAGTCCTGTCACTTAAGCAGGCGGACCAGACCTTCGAGCTGTTGCTCAAGGTCACCCTCGACAGCGGCAAGCAGACCACGATTCAGGCCACCAGCAACCAGCCATTGCCCCAGGGCACCAGCCTTGCCATCAGCCAGCCGTCCGCCGGCAACCTGGCGATCAGCGTGCAGCAGGCCCTGGCGTCCAGCGTCGCCACCCTGACCCGCCTCGATACCGCGCAACTGCCGGTCGGCACCCTGCTGCAAGGCAAGGTCCTGACCAGCCAGGTGCTGCCCCAGGCCGCCGGCCAACCGGCGGTCTACCGCTCCCTGGTGAGCCTGCTCAACACCGCCCTGAGCGGCAGCACCCTGAGCATCGACAGCCCTCAGCCGCTGCGCATCGGCAGCCTGTTGAGCGCCATGGTCCAGGATGCCCAGACGTTGAATTTCGTGCCCCTGAGCGGACGCCAGGAGCAATTGGCAATCGCCCAGCAACTGAGCACCCAGCAAAGCCGCCAGGCCTCGCTGACCGGGCTGCTCAGCGCCCTGCAGAATCTGCCGGCCGACGATGCCACCTCCAATGACCTGCGCCTGGCCGTGGACAAACTCCTGGCCGGGCTCCCCGACCTGCAACAACTGAGCAATCCCAAGGGCCTGGCACTGGCGCTGGCCAATAGCGGCATGTTCCTGGAAGCCAAGCTGCTGGCCGGGGACAACCCGGTCCAGCCCCCGGACCTCAAGGGCAACCTGCTGCGCCTGATCGCGCAACTGGCCCCGGCGCTCCCCACCGGCAGCAACTTCAACGCGATCATTGCCGCCAACACCCTGGCCCAGGTCCTGCCGAGCTTTGTGCGCAGCGCCCTGGGCACCCTCGGTCAAGTCAGCGCCAAGCCCCAGCCAGGCGGCTTCCCCCTGCCCTCGCGGCTGCTGCAGAGCCTGGAGGGCGAAGGCGACCTGGAACACCTGTTGCGCCTGGCCGCGGCAGCCGTGTCGCGCCTGCAAAGCCATCAACTGTCCAGCCTGGAGCAAACCGGCCTGACCGATGACGGACGCCTGCAAACCACCTGGCAACTGGAAATCCCCATGCGCACCCTGCAAGACATCGTGCCGTTGCAGGTCAAGTTCCAGCGCGAAGAGCCCGTAGAGCCGGAACCCAACGAAAAACGCGAAGAACGCGAACCCAAGCAGGCACTGTGGCGGGTCGAACTGGCGTTCGATCTTGAGCCATTGGGGCCGCTGCACGTGCAGGCGCAATTGATTCAGGGCCGGCTATCCAGCCAGCTGTGGGCTGAACGGGCCTATACCGCGAGCTTGATCGAGAGCCACCTGGGCAGCCTGCGCGAGCGCCTGCTGGCTTCAGGCCTGACGGTGGGCGATCTGGATTGCCACCTCGGCACCCCGCCCCAGGGCACGAAAACCCGATTGGAACAACGCTGGGTCGACGAAACCGCATGAAAAACCCCAACACTCCCCGCCAAGCCATCGCCCTCAAGTACGACGGCCGGCAAGCCCCGACCCTGACCGCCAAAGGTGACGATGCCCTGGCCGAAGCGATCCTGAAAATCGCCCGCGACTATGAAGTGCCGATCTACGAAAACGCCGAGTTGGTGAAGCTGCTGGCACGGATGGAGTTGGGGGACAGTATCCCCGAGGAGTTGTATCGGACCATCGCCGAGATCATTGCCTTCGCCTGGAACCTCAAGGGCAAGTTCCCGGCGGGGCATGATCCGGATGCGGTGGCGCAGGAGAAGGATGTAACACCGGACAGCAGCCGCCAGCTGTAAGCCACAAGCTTCAAGCTAAAAACTGGCAGCTTGCGGCTTGCAGCTAGTTTTTATGCAACTTGCTCATCAGCTCGGCTTCGGCCTGGGTCAGGCCGCAGGACTGGGTCAGCTCATCGACGCTGGCCCCCATGCCCACCAGGCGCGCGGCCTGGGCAAACGACAGGCTGGAAGGATCACGCTGCTCCAGCTGCGCCAGTTTGTCCGGCAGCGGCCCGACCACGGCGCGCAACTCGTGCAAGTCTTCGCCCATGCGCACCGTACCGTTCTGGTAATTGTCGACGCGCCGGGAGAGTTCCTTGATGCGCTGGTCTCGCAGCGCATCGCCCTCGGCCTGCTGCGCGGCAATCTGCCGCTGGTTGCGGGTATAGGACACAAACAGCGCCACAGAGGCTATCCAGAGGATGGCCAGGACAATCACTGCAACCTCAAGAATCAATCAGATACTCTCCAGTTCCGACCATTCTTCTTCGCTCATCATCTTGTCCAGCTCAACCAGAATCAGCAGTTCGCCGTTCTTGTTGCACACGCCCTGGATGAACTTGGCCGACTCTTCGTTACCGACGTTAGGTGCGGTTTCGACTTCCGACTGACGCAGATAAACCACTTCCGCCACGCTGTCGACCATGATCCCGACCACTTGCTTGTCAGCTTCGATGATGACGATACGGGTGTTGTCGTTGACCTCGGTCGGCACCAGGCCGAAGCGCTGGCGGGTGTCGATCACGGTGACCACATTGCCGCGCAGGTTGATGATGCCCAGCACATAGCTCGGCGCACCCGGCACAGGGGCGATTTCGGTGTAGCGCAGGACTTCCTGGACGCGCATCACATTGATGCCGTAGGACTCGTTATCCAGCTTGAAGGTTACCCATTGCAGGATCGGATCTTCGGAACTCTGTGCAGACGACGACTTATTCATACCCCTGACCCCTCAAAAAACCGTTGAAAACGGTGTGTGTTCTATCGGGCAACGCCACCGGCGCCGCCTGTTATTTGTCTATGTCGGCTTGTTGGCCGGTTTGTTGAAGGCCATCTGCTTGGCGCCGCCGCTGGCGATCAGTTCTGCCAATGCGGCGACGTCGAGCAAGGCACACATGTGCTCGATCACCGTACCGGCCAGCCACGGACGTTGGCCGCGATGGCTGCGCCATTTGATTTCATTGGGGTCCAGGCGCAACGAGCGGCTGACTTGATGCACCGCCAGCCCCCACTCGTAGCCCTGCACCGAGATCACGTATTGCAGGCCCTGGCGGAAATCATCGCGATAGCGATCAGGCATCACCCAACGCGCAGTGTCCAGCACCTTCAGGTTGCCAGCCTGGCTCGGCAGGATGCCCAGGAACCATTCCGGCTGGCCGAACAGCGGCGTCAACTCCTGGCCAGCCAGGGAGTAGATCGAACCCAGGCACACCAGCGGCACTGCCAGGGTCAAACCGGCAACGTCGAACAGCAGGCATTCGAACGGCTCGGCGGCCCAGCTGGGGCGGTCGTCACCCACCACGGGTGGCGGCGTATTGCTGGGCGGCAAATGCACTTCGACCACCGGCGCCACCAATGCCTGGAGCATCGGCGCGACCGGTGAAATCGACGGCAGGACCGGCGCTGGCGCGTCCAGCACAGGCGCCACCACAGGAGCCGCCTTGACCTGAACTTCGGTACGCGCCACCGGCGGCGCGGCCTTGATCACCTTGGCGTCATGGGCCTGCTCTTCGAGCACCGCCAGCTGGAACTCGTCCAACTCCGCGACGGGCTCTTCGATCACGGCCACAGGGGGCGCCAGCGGTGCCGCTTCTTCTTCGGTCGCGTCCTGCAACAGCGCGTCCAGATAGGACTGCAGCGCCAGTTGCGGTCGGCTTTTTATGTCCAGAGGACGGTTCATATGAATGCCCATGGAGCGACCCCGACACAGTGACCTGTAGGGGTTATCGGCAAGATCGGGGTCCGGCTTGAATGAAGACGCACGTCAGGCCACCTGCGCGACAAGCTGTTGCGCCAGCAGGTGCTTGAGCAGCGCCCGATAGGCCAGGACGCCACGGCTCTTGCCGTCGAACTGCGAAGGCGTCAGGCCGGCCCGGCTGGCATCGCGCAGGCGGGTATCGACCGGGATGTAGCCCTGCCAGATGTCGTCGGGAAACTTGTCACGCAATACCCGCAGAGTGCCCAGGGAAGCCTGGGTACGACGGTCGAACAGGGTCGGCACGATGGTGAATGGCAGCGCCTGCTTGCGCGAACGATTGATCATCGCCAGGGTATTGACCATGCGTTCCAGGCCCTTGACCGCCAGATGCTCGGTCTGCACCGGGATCACCAACTGCTGGCTGGCCGCCAGGGCATTGACCATCAACACCCCGAGCAGCGGCGGGCTGTCGATCACGGCGTAATCAAAATCCTGCCACAGCTGCGCCAGGCTCTTGGCAATCACCAGGCCCAGGCCGCTCTGCCCCGGCGACTGGCGCTCAAGGGTCGCCAGCGCGGTGCTCGATGGCAGCAGGGAAATACGTTCATCGCTGGTGGGCAGCAGGAGCTGGCCCGGCAGATCCTGGGGCACGCTGCCCCGGTGCAGGAACAGGTCGTAGCTGCTGTGCTCCAGGGTGTCGGGGTCGTAACCGAAGTAACTGGTCATCGAGCCGTGGGGGTCGAGGTCAACCACGACCACGCGCTTGCCCGCCTCGGCCAGCAAGCCGGCTAAAGCGATGGAACTGGTGGTTTTACCGACACCACCCTTTTGATTGGCGACTGCCCAGACTCTCATTCGGATTGTTCCTCTCGACAAGCCAGAAGACCGGCCGAGAAATAGCACTAGTTATAAAGCGGGTGACGGAGAATTGACGGCGCTCTGTCGTACCGGCGTCTTGACCTGGGTTGGTGCAGTTTGTGTGCCAGCCCGCTTCAATGCGGCATCGGGCGTCGCATTGGCGGTGCCGGTACCGGTCAGGCTGCGCCGTACATCGAGGTTGCGCGATACCACCAGCACCACCCGGCGATTGCGCGCCCGGCCTTCGGCGGTGGCATTGTTGGCCACCGGCTGGAACTCACCATAGCCGACCGATGCCATGCGTGCGGGGTTGACCCCCTGCATGGCCAGCATGCGCACGATACTCGCCGAACGGGCCGAGGACAGCTCCCAGTTGGTCGGGTATTGGGCGGTCTGAATCGGCTGGTTATCGGTAAAACCTTCGACGTGGATCGGGTTGTCGAACGGCTTCAGAATCGCCGCCACCTTGTCGATGATGTTGAACGCCAGGTCGCTGGGCATGGCGTCGCCGCTGCCGAACAACAGGCTGGAATTGAGTTCGATCTCGACCCACAACTCATTGCCGCGCACGGTCATCTGGTTGGAGCTGATCAGGTCGCCAAAGGCTGCGCTGATATCGTCGGCGATGCTCTTGAGCGGGTCGCTGCCCCCGGAAATACCGGCATCGGTCTCGTCGCTGTCCTTGACCAGCGGCTTGGCCGGGGTCACGGTCTTGGGCCGCTCATCGCCGATGGGAATCGGCTTGAGGGCCCGGTCGGAGTCGGTGAATACGCCGACCAGCGCTTCGGAAATCACCTTGTACTTGCCTTCGTTGATCGACGAGATCGAGTACATGACCACGAAAAACGCGAACAGCAAGGTGATGAAGTCGGCGTAGGACACCAGCCAGCGTTCGTGGTTGACGTGTTCTTCAGGCTTGCGGCGACGGGCCATGCTCCATTCCTCCCATCAATCCATGAAGCCTTGCAGCTTCAACTCGATGGAACGAGGGTTCTCACCTTCGGCAATCGACAGGATCCCTTCCAGCAACATTTCGCGATAACGCGACTGCCGCAAGGCAATCGACTTGAGCTTGGCCGCCACCGGCAGCAGCACCAGGTTGGCACTGGCCACGCCGTAGATGGTGGCGACAAAGGCCACGGCAATGCCGCTGCCGAGCTGGGACGGATCGGCGAGGTTGCCCATCACGTGGATCAGGCCCATCACCGCACCGATGATGCCGATGGTCGGCGCATAGCCGCCCATGCTTTCAAAGACTTTGGCCGCTTCGATGTCGCGGCTTTCCTGGGTGTAGAAGTCCACCTCCAGGATGCTGCGGATGGCTTCCGGCTCGGCGCCGTCCACCAGCAGTTGCAGGCCCTTGCGCGAATAAGCATCGGGCTCGGCATCGGCGACGCCTTCCAGGCCCAGCAGGCCCTCCTTGCGCGCGGTCAGGCTCCAGTTGACGACCCGATCGATGCCGCCGGGCAGATCGACCCGGGGCGGGAAGAGGATCCAGCCCAGAATCTGCACGGCACGCTTGAATGCGCTCATCGGCGACTGCAGCAAGGCCGCACCGATGGTGCCACCCAGCACAATCAGCGCCGCCGGACCGTTGGCCAGGGCCGACAGGTGACCACCTTCCAGGTAATTGCCGCCAATGATGGCGACAAACGCCATGATGATCCCGATAAGGCTCAAGACATCCATCAGATACAGGCCTCGACCAGATGCCTGCCGATGTCGTCCAAGCCGTACACCGCGTCTGCGAGGTCGGCTTTGACGATGGCCATTGGCATGCCGTAGATCACGCAGCTGGCTTCATCCTGGGCCCAGATCGCGCTGCCGCCCTGCTTGAGCAGGCGTGCGCCTTCGCGACCGTCGGCGCCCATGCCGGTGAGCACCACCGCCAGAACTTTGTCACCGTAGGACTTGGCCGCCGAACCGAAGGTGATATCCACGCAAGGCTTGTAGTTCAGACGCTCGTCGCCGGGGAGGATTTTCACCGCGCCGCGGCCGTCGATCATCATCTGCTTGCCACCGGGTGCCAGCAGGGCCAGGCCCGGACGCAGGATGTCGCCATCCTCGGCTTCCTTGACGCTGATCCGGCACAGCTTGTCCAGACGCTCGGCAAAAGCCTTGGTGAAGGCCGCTGGCATGTGCTGGATCAAGACGATCGGTGCCGGGAAGTTGGCCGGCAACTGGGTCAAGACCCGCTGCAAGGCAACCGGACCGCCAGTAGAGGTACCGATGGCCACCAGTTTGTAGGCTTTGCGCTTCGGTGCCGGCGACGAAGCGCTGGCCGCCGGAGCCCGGGCAGGCGCAGGAGCCGGTGCGGACGGACGCGGCGCAGCACTGCTGCTGCCGAAGCTGCTGATACCCGATGGCGCAGGCGCCGGGGCGGCAGCCGGCTGCGGAGCCGGAGTGCTGTAGCTGCTGAAACGACGGTTACTGCGCGAGATGCTGTGGACTTTCTCGCACAGCAGCTGCTTGACCTTCTCGGGATTGCGCGAGATGTCTTCGAAGTTCTTGGGCAGGAAGTCGACCGCACCGGCATCCAGCGCATCGAGGGTTACCCGGGCGCCTTCATGGGTCAGCGAGGAAAACATCAATACCGGGGTCGGACAGCGCTGCATGATGTGCCGCACCGCCGTGATGCCATCCATCATCGGCATCTCGTAGTCCATGGTGATCACGTCCGGCTTGAGTGCCAGGGCCTGATCGATCGCCTCTTTGCCATTGGTCGCCGTACCGACGACCTGGATGTTCGCATCCGCTGAAAGAATTTCCGAGACGCGGCGGCGGAAAAACCCCGAATCGTCCACCACCAGGACTTTGACTGCCATAAACACTCCGTTAGGCGGGGCGAGGCAAATCGCCCCGCCACCCCGAATCAAATACGCCGTGCGGCGTAACGCTTGAGCATGCTTGGAACATCGAGGATCAGTGCAATGCGGCCGTCACCGGTAATGGTGGCGCCGGACATGCCCGGGGTCCCTTGCAGCATCTTGCCCAATGGCTTGATGACCACTTCTTCCTGGCCGACCAGTTGATCGACGACAAAGCCGATCCGCTGGGTGCCCACCGAAAGGATCACCACATGGCCTTCACGCTGCTCTTCATGAGCGGCGGAACGGACCAGCCAGCGCTTGAGGTAAAACAGTGGCAACGCCTTGTCGCGCACGATCACCACTTCCTGGCCGTCGACCACGTTGGTGCGCGACAGGTCCAGGTGGAAGATCTCGTTGACGTTGACCAGAGGGAACGCAAACGCCTGGTTGCCCAGCATGACCATCAGGGTCGGCATGATCGCCAAGGTCAACGGCACCTTGATCACGATCTTCGAGCCCTGGCCCTTGGTCGAGTAAATATTGATCGAACCGTTGAGCTGGGAAATCTTGGTTTTCACCACGTCCATGCCCACGCCGCGTCCGGAGACGTCGGAGATCTCGGTCTTGGTCGAGAACCCCGGGGCGAAAATCAGGTTGTAGCACTCGGTGTCGCTCAGGCGATCAGCGGCATCCTTGTCCATCACCCCACGCTTGACCGCAATGGCGCGCAGCACATTCGGGTCCATGCCTTTGCCGTCATCGGAGATCGACAGCAGGATATGGTCGCCCTCTTGCTCAGCGGCCAGGATCACCTTGCCACCGCGCGCCTTGCCCGAGGCTTCGCGCTCTTCCGGTGACTCGATACCGTGGTCGACCGCGTTGCGCACCAAGTGGACCAGCGGGTCGGCCAGGGCCTCCACCAGGTTCTTGTCGAGGTCGGTTTCTTCGCCGACCAGCTCCAGGTTGATCTCTTTCTTCAGCTGCCGCGCAAGGTCGCGAACCAGGCGCGGGAAGCGCCCGAACACTTTCTTGATCGGCTGCATCCGGGTCTTCATCACCGCGGTCTGCAGGTCAGCCGTGACCACGTCGAGGTTCGACACGGCCTTTTGCATGGCTTCATCGCCGCTGTTGAGGCCCAGGCGCACCAGGCGGTTACGCACCAGCACCAGTTCGCCGACCATGTTCATGATCTCGTCCAGGCGTGCGGTATCAACCCGTACGGTGGTCTCGGCTTCACTGGCGGGTTTTTCTGGCGGTGGCGCTGCGGCGGCACGTGCCGGAGCAGGTGCTGCAGCGGCCGCTGGAGCCGCAGCCTTGGGAGCTTCGGCCTTGGGCTCGGGCTTTTTCGCCACAGGCTTGGCCGCCACCGCAGCCGCGGTCGCAGCGGCTGGAGCGGCAGAACCGGCACCCGCCACCTCGGAAAATTTGCCCTTGCCGTGCAATTCGTCGAGCAGGGATTCGAATTCGTGATCGCTGATCAGGTCGCTGCCGGCTGCAGCCGCAACGGGCGCGGCAGCTGCCGGTACCGAAGCGACGGCAGACTCGAGCGCGTCCACGGCAAAGTTGCCCTTGCCATGCAACTGATCGAGCAGTGCTTCGAATTCATCATCGGTAATTTCGTTGCTGTCGCTGGCACCCGGCGTCGCTGCTTTCGCCGCGGCAGGTTCGCTCGCTGCAACGGCATCCGGGGCGAACTGGCCCTTGCCATGCAACTGGTCGAGCAAGGACTCAAACTCGGCATCGGTGATTTCGTCGCTGGCCGCATCGCTGCTGGCCACCGGAGCAGCCGCAGGCGCCTCGGCTTCGGCCTTGGCGGCGTTGAGCGAGTCCAGCAGCAGCTCGAATTCGTTATCGGTGATATCGCCCGATTCGCTTTCAGCCACCGGCTCGGCCACCGCTTCAGCCACTTCGGGCTCCGCTGCCACCTCTACCGCAGCCGCAGGCTCTGCCAGACGCGCCAGAGCCGCGAGCAGCTCCGGAGTCGCTGCCGTGACCTGGGTCCGTTCGCGGACCTGGCCGAACATGCCGTTCACCGCGTCCAGCGCTTCGAGCACCACATCCATCAGCTCCGAGTCGACACGACGCTCACCCTTGCGCAGGATGTCGAAGACGTTCTCGGCGATGTGGCAGCACTCCACCAGCTCATTGAGCTGGAGGAAGCCGGCGCCCCCTTTAACAGTGTGAAAACCGCGAAAAATTGCATTGAGCAGATCCGCATCATCCGGTCGGCTTTCCAGCTCGACCAGTTGTTCGGACAGTTGCTCTAGAATCTCGCCGGCCTCAACCAGGAAATCCTGAAGGATCTCTTCATCGGCGCCGAAGCTCATTAATGGGTGCTCCTAGAATCCAAGGCTGGAAAGCAAATCGTCTACATCGTCCTGACCGGACACAACGTCTTCACGTTTATCGGCATGAATCTGCGGACCTTCACCCTTGGCGAGATGTTTTTGCGGATCTTTTTCAGCCAGGATCGATTCGCGGTCATGTTCGATGCCCGCAAAACGGTCGACCTGGCTGGCCATCAAGACGAGTTTGAGCAGATTGCTTTCGACTTCCGTGACCAACTGGGTCACGCGCTTGATCACCTGGCCCGTGAGGTCCTGATAATCCTGCGCCAACAGAATGTCGTTGAGATGGCCGGAAACGGTCCGGGTCTCCTGTTCGCTACGCGTCAGGAAACTGTCGACGCGCCGTGCCAGCTCGCGAAACTCTTCAGCCCCGACTTCGCGACGCATGAAGCGCCCCCAGTCAGCGCTCAAGGCCTGGGCATCGTTGCTCAGGCCGTTGACCAGCGGGGTGCTGCTTTCCACCAAATCCATGGTGCGATTGGCCGCAGCCTCGGTCAGCCTGACCACATAGGACAGGCGCTCGGTGGCATCCGTGATCTGTGAAACTTCCTCGGCTTGCGGCATATGCGGGTCAATCTGAAAATTGACGATCGCGCTATGCAGCTCGCGGGTGAGCTTGCCGACTTCCTGATACAGGCCGCGGTCACGGGTCTGATTGAGCTCATGGATCAGTTGCACAGCCTCGCCAAACTTGCCTTTTTCAAGGCTCTCGACCAGTTCGTGGGCATGTTTTTTCAGGGTCGATTCAAAATCGCCCAATGAAGATTCGTTATGCTCCATAGCTCCCCCGTGGCGCAATGTCTTCGCGCATCAACCGATGCGTTCGAAGATTTTTTCGATCTTCTCTTTCAACGCCTGAGCCGTGAATGGTTTCACTACGTAGCCATTGACGCCGGCCTGAGCCGCTTCAATGATCTGTTCACGCTTGGCCTCGGCAGTCACCATCAGCACCGGCAGGTGCTTGAGCTTCTCGTCGGCGCGCACGTGGCGCAGCAAATCGATACCGGTCATGCCAGGCATGTTCCAGTCCGTTACCAGAAAGTCGATGCTCCCGCTGTTGAGGACCGGAATGGCGGTAGTACCGTCATCGGCCTCGACCGTGTTGGTGAAACCCAGGTCACGCAACAGGTTTTTTATGATCCGCCGCATCGTTGAGAAGTCATCAACGATGAGGATTTTCATGTTCTTGTCCAATTCGACCTCCAAGCAGTCTTAAACGCGCCCAGCACCTGAACGCGCCATTCAATCAATACGACGTAACACTCAACGACTGCATGGAATACACACTGCAAGACCGGTGCGGCATCACGCCTTACCGGTCCCGTTCGCAGTGTCCCCACACTGCCTGTCAGCGCGCTCGCCACTCCCCCAAACGCCCCCGCAAGCGGGCCGCGCACTGGCTGTGTAACTGGCTGACCCGCGATTCGCTGACCCCCAGGACCTCACCGATTTCCTTGAGGTTCAGCTCTTCGTCGTAGTACAGCGCCAAGACCAGTCGCTCACGCTCCGGCAAATTGGCAATCGCGTCCGCCAGCGCCGCCTGGAAGCGTTCATCTTCCAGATCGCGTGACGGCTCGAGATGAGCACTCGCGCCATCCTCATGCAGCCCTTCATGCTCGCCGTCCTGCAAAAGGTCGTCGAAGCTGAACAGGCGGCTGCCCAAGGTGTCGTTCAAAATCCCGTAATAATCGTCGAGGCTCAATTCAAGTTCGGCCGCAACTTCGTGATCTTTAGCGTCACGACCGGTTTTAGCTTCAATTGAGCGAATGGCATCACTCACCATCCGTGTATTGCGGTGTACTGAACGTGGCGCCCAATCGCCCTTGCGCACTTCGTCGAGCATCGCCCCACGAATACGAATCCCGGCATAAGTCTCGAAACTTGCGCCCTTGCTCGCATCGTACTTGGTCGACACTTCGAGCAAACCGATCATCCCGGCCTGGATCAGGTCTTCGACCTGGACACTGGCCGGCAGCCGTGCCAGCAGGTGGTAGGCGATACGCTTGACCAGAGGCGCATAGCGCTCGATCAATTCATATTGGCTGTCACGTGCCGACTTCTTGTACAGGTTGTAGCCGCTGGCTGTCATAGCACCGGTCCTGCTGTTTGCTGCACTAGCCGCTCGACAAAAAACTCCAGATGCCCACGTGGGTTGGCAGGCAACGGCCAGGTATCGACTTTTTGCGCAATGGCCTTGAACGCCAGCGAGCACTTCGAACGAGGAAAGGCTTCATAGACCGCACGCTGCTTTTGCACGGCCTTGCGTACGCATTCGTCGTAAGGAACTGCACCGACGTATTGTAAGGCCACGTCCAGGAAGCGATCCGTGACCTTGGTCAACTTAGCGAACAGATTGCGACCCTCCTGCGGGCTTTGCGCCATGTTGGCCAGGACCCGGAAACGGTTCATGCCGTAGTCGCGATTGAGCAGTTTGATCAGCGCGTAGGCGTCAGTGATCGAGGTCGGTTCGTCGCAGACCACCAGCAGAACTTCCTGGGCCGCGCGGACAAAACTGACTACCGAGTCACCAATACCCGCAGCGGTGTCGATGACCAGCACATCGAGGTTGTCGCCGATATCACTGAAAGCCTGGATCAGGCCGGCATGCTGGGCCGGGCTCAGGTGCACCATGCTCTGGGTGCCGGAGGCGGCAGGCACGATACGGATCCCGCCCGGGCCCTGGAGCAGCACGTCGCGCAGCTCGCAGCGGCCCTCGATGACGTCAGCCAGGGTACGTTTGGGGGTCAGGCCCAGCAGGACGTCGACATTGGCCAGGCCCAGGTCGGCGTCCAGCAGCATGACGCGCCGGCCGAGCTCAGCCAGGGCCAGTGACAAGTTCACTGACACGTTAGTCTTGCCGACGCCACCCTTGCCGCCGGTCACCGCAATCACCTGTACGGGATGCATGCTGCCCATGTTCTTTCTTTACCTTGTCTTACTTAGACGGGGCCACATAACTGGCTGCGCGTTCACCGTTGGAACAATGCATGGCAGACCATCGATGTAGATACGGTGCAATCTCTTCATGACCACCCTCATCCAACCCGTTTTGCGGGGTTGTGATAGAGGTCCGCGAACATATCGGCCATGGCTTCTTCGCTGGGTTCTTCCTGCATCTGCACGCTCACTGCGCGGCTGACCAACTGGTGCCGACGCGGCAGGTGCAGATCGTCAGGAATCCGTGGCCCATCGGTCAGATAGGCAACGGGCAACTCATGACTGATCGCCAGGCTCAACACTTCACCGAGGCTGGCCGTTTCATCCAGTTTAGTCAGGATGCAACCGGCCAACCCGCAGCGCTTGTAGCTGTGATAGGCGGCGGTGAGCACCTGTTTCTGGCTGGTGGTGGCCAGGACCAGATAATTCTTCGATTTGATCCCGCGACCGGCCAGGCTTTCGAGCTGCATGCGCAGGGCCGGGTCGCTGGCTTGCAGGCCGGCGGTATCGATCAGCACCACGCGCTTGCGCAACAGTGGGTCGAGCGCCTGCGCCAGGGACTGGCCCGGGTCGACATGGGTCACCGACACATTGAGAATCCGCCCCAGGGTCTTGAGCTGTTCCTGGGCACCGATACGGAAGCTGTCCATGCTCACCAGCGCGATGTTGTGCGCGCCGTACTTGAGCACATAACGCGCCGCCAGCTTGGCCAGGGTGGTGGTCTTGCCCATGCCGGCAGGGCCGACCATGGCGATCACACCGCCTTCTTCCAAAGGCTCGACCTCAGGGGTCACGATCATCCGCGCCAGGTGCGCCAACAGCATGCGCCAGGCCTGACGGGGTTCGTCGATTTCAGTCACCAGCGCCAGCAGGTCACGGGCCAGGGGGCCGGACAAGCCGATGCGCTGCAGGCGACGCCAGAGGTTGGCCTGCTCCGGACGACTGCCTTGCAGCTGACTCCAGGCCAGGGAACCGAGCTGGACTTCCAGCAGTTCGCGCAGGCCATTGAGTTCGAACCGCATCGAATCGAACGCCCGCTGGTCAATGCCGTCTGCCGCGACAGGGGCCGGCGCCGGACGGTGCGGCTCGGAAAAAGTCGGCTCGATCAGCGGCTCGGCTGCCGTCAGTGGCAGGCCTGCGAACAGCTGACGATTGGTCATGGCATCGCTGTCGCCACGCAGGCTCAATTCCGCCTGGGCGGTCACGATCCGCGACTGGGTCTTGCGCAGCTCATCCTCGAGCTCCATGTTCGGCACGCGCGGCGCCAGCGCCGACAGCTTGTAGTCGAGGGCAGCCGTCAGCTCGACACCGCCAGCAATACGGCGGTTGCCGATAATGGCGGCCTCTGCGCCCAGCTCATCACGAACCAGTTTCATGGCCTGACGCATATCGGCGGCGAAAAAACGCTTAACTTGCATAACCCGTTACCTCAGCCGTTGGGCCCTACTGTCGCAACGATGGTCACTTGTTTGTTGTCAGGGATTTCCTGGTACGCCAACACATGCAAACCGGGGACTGCCAAACGTCCAAACCGTGAAAGCATTGCGCGTACCGGACCTGCCACCAACAGAATCACCGGTTGACCTTGCATCTCTTGACGCTGCGCCGCATCGATCAGCGAACGTTGCAGCTTTTCAGCCATGCTTGGCTCCAGCAGAACGCCTTCTTCCTGGCCTTGTCCTGCCTTCTGCAGACTATTGAGCAATATTTGTTCCAACCTTGGTTCCAAGGTGATCACAGGCAGCTCGGACTCAGTGCCTACAATGCTTTGGACGATGGCACGCGACAATCCGACGCGGACTGCGGCCACCAGAGCGGCAGTATCTTGACTCTTGGCGGCATTGTTCGCGATGGCCTCGGCAATGCTGCGAATGTCCCGTACCGGCACCTGTTCGGCGAGCAACGCCTGCAGCACCTTGAGCAACTGCGACAGCGACAGCACGCCCGGCACCAGCTCCTCGGCGAGTTTCGGCGAGCTCTTGGCCAGCAATTGCATCAACTGCTGGACTTCCTCGTGGCCGATCAACTCGCTGGAGTGCTTGTACAGAATCTGGTTGAGGTGAGTGGCGACCACGGTACTGGCGTCGACCACGGTGTAACCGAGGGACTGCGCCTGGGCCCGTTGGCTGATCTCGATCCACACCGCCTCCAGGCCAAAAGCCGGATCCCTGGCGGTGATGCCATTGAGCGAGCCGTAGACTTGCCCCGGGTTGATCGCCAGCTCGCGATCAGGGTAGATCTCGGCCTCGGCCAGGATCACCCCCATCAGCGTCAAACGGTAAGCGCTAGGCGCCAGGTCAAGGTTGTCGCGGATGTGCACGGTCGGCATCAGAAAGCCCAGGTCCTGGGACAGCTTCTTGCGCACGCCCTTGATCCGCGCCAGCAACTGCCCACCCTGATTGCGATCCACCAGCGGGATCAGGCGGTAACCGACTTCCAGGCCAATCATGTCGATCGGCGTCACGTCATCCCAGCCAAGCTCCTTGGTTTCCATGGCCCGAGCCGGCGACGGCAGCAGTTCCTGCTGGCGCTTGACCTCTTGCAAAGCCTGGACCTTGACCACGTTGTGCTTGCGCCACAGCAGGTAAGCGGCGCCACCAGCCACCGCCGCCATGGTCAGGAATGAAAAGTGCGGCATGCCGGGCACCAGGCCCATCACCGCCATCAGGCCGGCAGCGACTGCCAGGGCCTTGGGCGAGGTGAACATCTGGCGGGTGATCTGCTTGCCCATGTCTTCGGAGCCCGAAGCACGGGTCACCATGATCGCCGCCGCAGTCGACAGCAGCAGTGATGGCAATTGCGCCACCAAACCGTCACCGATGGTCAGCAAGGCGTAGACCCGACCGGCGTCACCGAAGCTCATGCCGTGCTGGAAGATACCGACCGCCATGCCGCCGATCAGGTTGATAAACAGAATCAGCAGGCCGGCAATGGCGTCGCCGCGCACGAATTTGCTGGCACCGTCCATCGAACCGTAGAACTCGGCCTCTTGCGCCACTTCCTGGCGGCGCAGCTTGGCCTGGGGCTGGTCGATCAGGCCGGCGTTGAGGTCGGCGTCGATCGCCATCTGTTTGCCGGGCATCGCATCGAGGGTGAAGCGTGCGCTCACCTCGGAAATCCGCCCGGCACCCTTGGTCACCACGACGAAGTTGATGATCATCAGGATCGCGAACACCACGATACCGACCACGTAGTTACCGCCGATCACCACCTCACCGAAGGCCTGGATCACCTTGCCGGCCGCGGCATGGCCGTCCTGGCCGTGGAGCATCACCACCCGGGTCGACGCCACGTTGAGCGCCAGGCGCAGCAGCGTGGCCACCAGCAGGATGGTCGGGAACACGGCGAAGTCCAGCGGACGCAGGGCGTACACGCAGACCAGCAGGACCACAATCGACAGCGCGATGTTGAAGGTGAAGAACACGTCCAGCAGAAACGGCGGGACGGGCAACATCATCATCGCCAGCATGACCAACAGCAACACCGGCACACCCAGATTGCCCCGTCCGAGGTCAGTCAGGTTGCTGCGAGCGCTGTTGAATAACTGAGTACGATCCACCGGTTTTCCCCGTTCCTTAAGCAAACTTTTGACGCCTGAAAGCGCCGCAGGACGGGTATTGCAAGAAGCCTTCCAACTTTTGCCCATGCGACAAAAGGCCCGCTAAGTCGCGGGCCGAAGAGCTAATGAAGGACGCCGGGAACGGCGAAGGGGCAGATACAGGCCATATGCCATTTGGCGGGCCGTGCCGCCAATCACCTCTGACGTCAGGAGTCGCGCCGCAAATCCGGCGGAATCGGCAGATCCTTGAGCGGATCCGGGCGCTTGCCCTTGCCCGCGCGGTGCTGACGGATCTGGTAGACGTACGCCAGTACCTGGGCCACCGCCAGGTACAGGCCGGCCGGGATCTCTTCCTCAAGCTCGGTGGAATAGAAGATCGAACGCGCAAGAGCCGGCGACTCCAACAGCAGCACCTCGTTGGCCACCGCAATCTCGCGGATCTTCAGCGCCAGGAAATCGCTGCCCTTGGCCAGCAGCACCGGCGCCCCGCCCTTCTCGGCGTCGTACTTGAGCGCCACGGCGTAGTGAGTCGGGTTGGTAATGACCACGTCGGCGTCGGGAATCGCCGCCATCATCCGCCGCTGAGACATCTCGCGCTGCAACTGGCGAATGCGCTGCTTGACCTCCGGCCGCCCCTCGTTGTCCTTGTGTTCGTCGCGCACTTCCTGCTTGGTCATCAGCAGTTTCTTGTGGCTCTGGTAGAGCTGCACCGGCACATCGACCGCGGCAATCAGGATCAGCCCGCAGGCCATCCACAACGCGCTCCAGCCCACCAGTTGCAGGCTGTGGACCAACGCCCGTTCCAAAGGCTCGTGAGCAATTTGCAGCAGGTCGTCGATGTCCGACGAGAGCACTGACAACGCCACAAACAGCACCAGCAGAAATTTGGCCAAGGCCTTGAGCAACTCGATCAGCGCCGTCGAGGAGAACATCCGCTTCAGGCCACTGGCAGGATTCATGCGACTGAACTTCGGTGCCAGACTCTTGCCGGCAAACAACCAGCCGCCGAGGGAAATCGGACCGATCACCGCCGCCAGAACCAAGGTTAGCAGCACCGGCTGCACCGCCAGAATCGCGATCTTGCCCGAATGCAGCAGGTAGCGAGCCATGGCTCCGGTGTCGAGTACCACTTCGCGCGGCAGGGAAAAATTCAGGCGCATGATTTCTTGCAGATCCAACGCCAGGCCGCCGCCATAGACCAGCAGAGCACCAGTTCCCGCGAGCATGATCGCAAGGGTGTTGAGCTCCTTGGAACGGGCAATCTCCCCCTTCTCACGGGAGTCCTTCTTGCGCTTGTCCGTGGGGTCTTCTGTCTTGTCCTGACCGCTCTCGCTTTCCGCCATGGCTAACGCGCCTGAGCCAGACTGCGTAACAGCTGCAAGGCTTCAACGGCCAGCGGCTGGTACTGATTGAGGATATCGCCGAGGGTGACCCAGAAAATCACCAACCCCAGCACCAGGGTCAAGGGAAAGCCGATAGAGAAGATGTTCAGTTGCGGCGCGGCGCGGGTCATGATGCCAAAGGCGATGTTCACCACCAGTAGTGCAGTGATCGCCGGCAACACCAGCAGCATCGCCGCTCCCAGCACCCAGCCGAGCTTGCCTGCCAGCTCCCAGAAATGATTGACCAGCATGCCGCTGCCCACCGGCAAGGTGGTGAAGCTTTCGGTCAACACCTCGAACACCACCAGATGGCCGTTCATGCCCAGGAACAGCAAGGTCACGAGCATGGTCAGAAACTGTCCGATCACCGCCGCCGAGACGCCGTTGGTAGGGTCGACCATGGAGGCGAACCCCATACCCATCTGAATCGAAATGATCTGCCCGGCCACCACAAAGGCCTGGAAGAACAGCTGCAGGGAAAAGCCCAGCAGCGCGCCGATAATCACCTGTTCGCCGATCAACAACAGCGCGCTCAAGTCCAGCGCGCGAACCTCGGGCATCGGCGGCAAGCCAGGCACCAACACCACAGTGATTGCCACCGCGAAATACAAACGCACCCGCCGCGGCACCAGAGTCGTACCGAAGATCGGCATGGTCATCAGCACCGCCGTGATGCGAAACAGCGGCAGCATGAAGGTCGCGACCCAGGTACTGATCTGGGTGTCGGTCAACGCCAGCAAGGACATGGGTCAGCCGATCAACTGCGGAATACTGCCGTACAGCTGCAGGATGTATTCCATGAAGGTCTGCACCAGCCAGGGGCCGGCGACGATCAGCGTGATCAGCATCACGATCAGGCGCGGCAGAAAGCTCAAGGTCTGCTCGTTGATCTGGGTCGCAGCCTGGAACATCGCCACCACCAGCCCCACCAGCAGACTGGGGATCACCAGCACCGCAACCATCATGGTGGTCAGCCACAGCGCTTCGCGAAACAGGTCTACCGCAACTTCAGGAGTCATTGTGCATTACCCGAAAACAAGGTTTAGACACCACCGAAACTGCCCGCCAAGGTGCCGATGATCAGGGCCCAGCCATCCACCAGGACGAACAGCATGATCTTGAACGGCAGGGAAATGATCAGCGGCGACAGCATCATCATGCCCATGGCCATCAGCACACTGGCCACCACCAGGTCGATGATCAGGAACGGGATGAAAATCATGAAACCGATCTGGAACGCGGTCTTCAGCTCCGAGGTGACAAAGGCCGGCACCAGGATGGTCAGCGGCGCCTGATCAGGGGATGCAATGTCCGTGCGCTTGGACAAGCGCATGAACAGCTCCAGGTCGCTGCTACGGGTCTGCGCCAGCATGAAGTCCTTGATCGGCACCTGGGCCTTGGCCACCGCATCCTGAGCCGAGAGCTTTTCCGCGAGGTAAGGCTGCAGCGCATCCTGGTTCACCCGGTCAAATACCGGGGCCATGATGAACATGGTCAAGAACAGCGCCATGCCGGTGAGAATCTGGTTCGACGGCGTCTGCTGCAAACCCAGGGCCTGACGCAGAATCGAGAAGACGATGATGATCCGGGTGAAACTGGTCATTAGCATGACGAACGCCGGGATAAAACTCAGCGCGGTCATGATCAGCAGGATCTGCAGGCTGACCGAGTACTCCTGCTGGCCGTTGGCCCCGGTACCCAGGGTAATGGCCGGAATCGACAGCGGGTCGGCCGCAAACACCAACGGCGCGGCCAGCATCAGCGCCAGGGTCAAGAGGATGCGCGGCAGGCCGCGTGAGAACGTAGCGGACGAAGGAAAGACAAGGCAAAAACAGGCGAGGACGCGGAGTTTACAGGCGGTAAATGAGCAGTCCGAGCCTGTTTTTAACGCAGAATTTCGCACGTGCGACGAAGGAGCGCAGCCTGGAGTAGTTATCACGGGGCCTGACAATGCCATTACTTCCTATCCTTCTGATCCTTGCCCAACAGCTCCATCAGGCGCTGGGCAAACTCGGGTGTCGCCTGCTCGGTACTGGGCACCTGCACCGGCTCTTTCATCACGTGCAAGGCGGTGATGCTGCCCGGCGTCAGGCCAAGCAGGATCTGCTCGTTGCCGATCTGCACCAGCAGCAGCCGATCACGTGGCCCCAGGGCTCGGGAGCCGATCAGGTCGATCACCTGGCCCTTGCCCGCAGGCCCAGCCCGTTGCACACGGCGCAGCAACCAGGCCAGGAAGAAAATCAGCCCCAGCACCAGCAACAGACCCAGCACCAGCTGACTCAATTGCCCGGCCACGCTGCCACTGCCGACAGGCAAAG
This sequence comes from Pseudomonas sp. MF4836, assembly GCF_002018875.1. Classification (GTDB taxonomy): domain Bacteria; phylum Pseudomonadota; class Gammaproteobacteria; order Pseudomonadales; family Pseudomonadaceae; genus Aquipseudomonas. The sequence goes on along the minus strand of NZ_MVOL01000006.1, from coordinate 70,229 downwards.
GCGCGGCGGTCGACGCTACGGGCTCGGCCGCCATGACCATGGCCGGCAGGGCCAGCAACACACCGAGAAACCTTTTCACTTAGCGCAGCTTCTTGATGCGTTCGCTGGGGCTGATCACGTCGGTCAGGCGGATGCCGAACTTCTCGTTGACCACAACCACTTCGCCATGGGCGATCAGGGTGCCATTGACCAGCACATCCAGCGGCTCGCCGGCCAGACGATCGAGCTCGATCACCGACCCCTGGTTGAGCTGCAACAGGTTGCGAATATTGATATCGGTGCTGCCCACTTCCATGGAGATCGACACTGGAATATCCAGGATCACGTCCAGGTTCGGGCCTTCCAGGGTCACGGGCTCGTGGTTCTTCGGCACGCTGCCGAATTCTTCCATTGGCAGGCGACCGGGGGCCGACGCGTTGCCGGCATCGGCGGCCAGCAAGGCATCGATATCGTCCTGGCCAGCGTCACCGGTTTCTTCCAGGGCCGCAGCCCACTCATCGGCCAGGGCCTGGTCGTCTTGGGAATTCATATCGTTAGCCATCATTTGTCCTCGGCGGGCAACTCTTCAATCAGAAGCAGTCGTTTAAAAGCAAAAGAGTGAGGCGCCGATTAACGGCGCCCGATCGGCTCGACCACTTGCAAGGCCAGATTGCCCTTGTGGGAGCCCAGCTTGACCTTGAAGGCCGGCACGCCATTGGCGCGCATGATCATTTCGTCCGGCAATTCAACCGGGATCACATCACCCGGCTGCATGTGCAGAATGTCCCGCAGGCGCAATTGGCGGCGGGCCACGGTGGCGCTCAGCGGCACATCGACATCCAGCACGTCTTCACGCAGCGCCTTGCTCCAGCGCTCGTCCTGGTCATCGAGGTCGGACTGGAAGCCGGCGTCGAGCATCTCGCGCACCGGCTCGATCATCGAGTACGGCATGGTCACGTGCAGGTCGCCGCCACCGCCGTCGAGTTCGATATGGAAGGTCGAAACCACAATGGCTTCACTCGGGCCGACGATGTTGGCCATGGCCGGGTTCACTTCCGAGTTGATGTACTCGAAATTGACTTCCATGATCGCCTGCCAGGCCTCCTTCAAGTCGATGAAGGCCTGCTCCAGCACCATCCGCACCACACGCAACTCGGTCGGGGTGAACTCGCGACCTTCGATCTTGGCGTGACGGCCGTCGCCGCCGAAGAAGTTGTCCACCAGCTTGAACACCAGCTTGGCGTCGAGGATGAACAAGGCGGTGCCGCGCAAGGGCTTGATCTTCACCAGGTTGAGGCTGGTAGGCACGTACAGCGAATGCACGTACTCGCCGAACTTCATCACCTGCACACCGCCTACCGCCACATCCGCCGAACGGCGCAGCATGTTGAACATGCTGATACGGGTGTAACGGGCAAAACGCTCGTTGATCATTTCCAGGGTCGGCATGCGTCCACGGACGATGCGATCCTGGCTGGTCAGGTCGTAACTTTTGATGCTGCCGGGCTCGGCAGCACTATCGGTCTGTACCAGACCATCATCGACACCATGCAACAGCGCATCGATCTCATCCTGGGACAGCAGGTCCTGCACGGCCATGTCGAGTTCCTACTGCAGTACGAAGTTAGTGAAGAGCAACTGTTCGACCACCACTTTGCCGACCTCTTTCTGCGCCACTTCCTGCACGCTGGCGGTGGCCTTCTGGCGCAGCATTTCCTGGCCGACCGGGGTCGCAAGGGTGTCAAAGCTCTGCCCAGAGAACAGCATCACTAAATTATTGCGGATCACCGGCATGTGGACTTTGAGCGCATCCAGATCGGCCTGGTTACGCGCCAGCAGGGTAATGCTCACCTGCATGTAACGCTGCCGACCGTTCTGGTTGTAGTTGGCCACAAAGGCTGGCGCCATGGGCTCGTAGATCGCCGCCGGCTTGACGTTGCTGGCTGCTTCCGGGGTCGGTGCAGGCTTGCTCTGGGCACTGTGCATGAAGTACCAGGTTGCCCCGACGGACAAGCCGATCGCCAACAACAAAGCGACAACAATCAAGAGGATAAGCTTGAGTTTGCTTTTCCCTGCGGGGGGTTTCTCTGCTGCTTCGCTCTTCGCCATGCCAATAATCCGTCACTATTCGGGTTTTCACAGTTGCACGCCTAGGCAAGAGCAAGTGTTATGCCAGATTTGTCAGAACGGTCATTGCCCCGCTACACGCCAGGCCGTCGCGGCCGCCAGTAGCTGGCGATAGCCGTGATGAAAGACGGTGTGTCTCGGGGGGGAGATGGCGCCTTGGGCGGACAGCGCAGCCTCCGGCAGCAGCTACAACGGTCGTGATATTCGGGAGGCGACGCCGCTCGCGCGGGTCAGGGCGACCCGCACGGCGAACAAGGTGGCGCGCTGGGCGTCAGGCGTAATAGTCCACGGCACTGGAGCCAACCACCGACGTGGTGCTGGCGGCAATTTCCGCGATGCCCTGGGGCGTTTCATCATCCATGGCGTCCAGGCGACCACCATTGGAACTGCTGCCACTGCTGCGGTTCTGGCCTTGCTGGGCCTGCTGCTCCTGACCCTGCCAGCCACGGGACTGATCAGACACGTTGACGTCAACCTGCCCCATGCCCTGCTGGCTGAACATATCCCGCAGGCGGTGCATCTGCCCTTCCAGAGCCTCACGCACACCGGCGTGGGCACTCATGAAGCTGACCTGGGTCTGCTGGTCCGGAATCATGTTGACCCGGATGTCCAGACGCCCCAGCTCAGCCGGTTGCAACTGAATCTCCGCCGACTTGAGGTTGGTGGCGGAGAGGTACATGACCCGGTTCACCACTTCTTCGGTCCAGCCGCTCTGGTGCATGGCCAATGGTTGATTCACCGGGATGGCATTGGCAGTCTTGGGCGTGGCCGCCTGAGTCAGTGCCGCCAGGCGGTTGGCGAAATCGTCGACCCGGGTATCGCTGGAGGCGCTTTTCAGGTCTTTCAGGCCATCGTCGATCAGGCCGCTGAAGGCCTTGTCGCCGCCTTGCTCGGTACTGTCCTTGGCCGACTGCAGGTCAAGCATGCCTGCCATGCCATTGGCGAAGTTCTGTGCCGAAGTCGGCTCGGCATCGGTAAGCGTCGCCGGCGCGTTTTTAGGTTGCGCCTGGCTGCTCGCCGACACATGCCCACCCTGCTCCATGGCCAGGCGCACGGCCGGCAAGGCATCGAGCGGATCGGCTTCGGGATCGAACGCAGGCTCGGCCGCCACCGCCGGCGCGGCATTGTTCACCGTCGCCGCCACCAGAGGCGTCACTTCAACCTCTGGCGGCGTGGCCACCGGAGCCGGCGCCGCTTCAGCCACCACTACCGGAGGCACGGCTTGCGCGGCTTGCAGCAGGGCCGGGTCGAGGGTCGGATCCACGGGCAGCGCATCGGCCACCGGCGTATCGCTGGCGCTCGAATCGTCGCTGGCGGTTTTGTCGTCACTGCTGGCAGCCTTGTCGGCAGGCAAGGATTTGCCGCTATCGGCAACCGCAGGCTCGGGGGCGGCAGCCTTGTCGCTGGCGACATCCTTCTTGGCGCTGGTGTCCGCGCCCTTGTCGCGCGCCGGTTTGAGCGGGCCATCACTGGCGCTCTGGGCCTTGCTTGGGGACTGGTTGGCGTACACCTGGGCGAAGCTTGAGGCCTTATCCCCGGGCTCAGGAGCATTCGCCACAGTATTGGCGGACGCGGCTTGAGTCTTGGCCTGCGTAGCGGCCTGAAGAAGCAGATTGGGGGCAAGTGGCATAACACGGTCTCCGCTGCACTGGGATCGTAGGTACAGGTAGAAGACAAGACTGCAAAGGTCGAGCCAGCTTTTGCCCTACCCCGATAAATTCCCCAGCCACGAAGCCTTCAGCAGTGAAAGCGCTGCCGCTCCTGCTCGCACAGGCTGCGGACAATGGCGAACTCACCGTCGATTTCGCCGACCAGTTTTTCGATCCCCGAAAGCGACGGCTGTTTGGCGCGCTGCTCCAGCTCATGGCACAACCGCGCCAGGCGAATCGCGCCCATATTGCTGCTGCTGCCCTTGAAGCTGTGGGCGGTGGCGACCAGTTCGCCGGCATCGTCGGCGTGGCGCAGCACGCGCAGGCGCTCCTCGGAATCACACAGGAAGGTCTCCAGCAGCACCGGATACTCCTCCTCCATGACCTCCTGCAATGCGCTCAATACGTTGTGGTCCAGATGAATCTCAGCCACTTGTTCACTCCTTGATCAAGAATCGACGAATTATGCCTGAGCCTCCCAGGAAAACTCCACGCAGGCACTGCGACCATCGTCTGACCAACTGGCCCGGCGGCTCAGTTGCCGGACCAGGCTCACCCCACGCCCGGAAAGCCGGTCGGTGTCGTGAGGCCTGGCCATGACCCGTTCGATATCAAACCCCTTGCCACTGTCTTCGACCCGGATGGTCAGGCAACCGCCGGTCGCTTGTGGAACCACTTGCAGATGCACCCGGACAAAGCCTTCCTGCAACTCGGCCAGACGCGCGCCACGCTCACGGTAGTAACGGGCAAACCCCTGGGCGTCTCGCTTGAGGCTCGAGTCCAGGCCCAGTACCCCGTGCTCCAGGGCATTGGAATACAACTCGGCCAGCACACTGTAGAGCGCCCCGCTCTGGGCCCGCAGCCCATGCACCTCCAACAGCAATTGCAACAGATACGGCAACGGGTTGTAGCGCTTGAGAGTGGCCGCGCGAAATTCGAAACTCAGCGACCAGTCCAGGGGACACGACTGGCCGCTGTCGGAATACACCAGGCTCGGCGGCCGCAGTTGCGTCGGCTCCAGCAGGCCGACTTCGACCATGCTCACATCATCACGCACCTGGCCGCCAAAATCGGCCAGGGCCTGCTGGATTTCCTCGAACAGGCTGTCGACGTGCCGGTTGGCGGCAAACACCTGCTGCAAGCGCTCGGCGCCAAATAATTGATCGTCGGCATCGCCGGTATCGATGACCCCGTCGGACAGCAGGAACACCCGATCCCCCCGTGCCATGGGCCAGACCTCGGTGCGATCGTCAAAAGCTTCCGCCCCGAGCACACCCAGGGGCAGATGCCGGGACACCAGCGGCGTGCGCACCCCGCTTTCCAGGCAGTGCAGGTAGCCATCGGGCATGCCGCCGTTCCAGACCTCCACTGCGCGCCGCTGAAAACTCAAGCTGAGCAGGGTCGCGCAACAGAACATGTCCACCGGCAGGATGCGCTTGAGCTTGGCATTCATCTCGCGCAGGGTTTCCGCCAGGCCATAGCCCTTGGCCGTCATGCCATAGAACACTTCGGCCAGGGGCATGGCGCCAACCGCCGCGGGCAAGCCGTGCCCGGTGAAATCCCCGAGCAGAATATGCATGTCGCCGGCCGGGGTGAACGCCGCCAGCAGCAGGTCGCCATTGAATAGCGCGTAGGGCGATTGCAGATAGCGGATATTCGGCGCGTCGAGGCAGCCGGAGTGCGCCACCTTGTCGAACACCGCCTTGGCCACCCGCTGCTCGTTGAGCAGGTAGTCGTGGTGACGGATGATCTGGTCACGCTGCTGCAGCACCGTGTCCTGCAAGCGGCGCAGGCGATCCATGGCCTTGATCTTGGCCGCCAGGATTACCGGGCTGTAGGGCTTTGCCAGAAAGTCGTCGCCGCCCGCCTCCAGGCAGCGGGCCAGGCCTTCACTCTCGGTCATCGAGGTCAGGAAAATAATCGGCACCAGCGCTTCGCCTGCCAACTGCTTGATCTGCCGGGCCGCTTCGAAACCGTCCATCACCGGCATGATCGCGTCCATCAGCACCAACTGCGGCCGCTCGCGCTCGAACAGCGCCACCGCTTCGGCGCCATTGGCGGCGGTCAGCACTTCATGCCCCTGGCGGCGGACGATGCTCGATAGCAACAGGCGATCGGCAGCGCCGTCCTCGGCAATCAAGACACACAACGGCCGCGCCATCGAACGCATATCGATCAACTGATATCGAAGAGTTTGTCGAAGTTGGAAATTGCCAGGATCTTGCGTACATCCGAATTGCTGTTGATCACCCGTACGTCGGAATCGTCGCCCCCGGCGTGATCGCGCAGTAGCAACAACATGCCCAGGGCCGAGCTGTCGAGGTAGGTGGCGTCCTTGAGGTCGACCACGATGGAGTCGGGCTTCTGATTCAGGCGCTCATAGGACTCGCGAAACTCCTGATGCCGACCGAAATCGAACCGGCCCTTGATCGAGATCGTAAGCGTTTGCCCATCCGGGGACACTTCAGTAACGACTGACATAAGACTGCTTCCTTGTCATTGGCAACGTGCAGAAGGTTTAGCACCCCCACGGCACATGGACAACCCGCAGTAGCAAAATGCGCGGATCAGTACTGATCTTGACGGGGCAGGCGCTGGGAAAGTTCATCGAGCAGCTTCTGCTCACGCTTGTCTTCCAACTGCCTGGCCTCATCGACATAGCGCTGCACCAGCTTGCGCAGCCCTTCGACCCGGGCATAGGCCTGCTGCCAGGTCTCCCGCGCACGATTGAGGTTGGTCTGGTGCCAGACCAGGCTCTGGCGCTGCTGGGCCACGGCTGTTTCCAGCTGGTTGAGGAAGTGCTGGTAGTTCATCAGCCACTGCCCGGACACCCCGTGGCTGCCACGGTCGATCCATTGCTGCTGATATTCGCCACGGAAGCGCTCAAGGTCGCCGAGCTTGCTTTCCGCCAGGCGCACCTGGCCCTGGAAGTGCCCCAGGCGCTGGGCGGCGGTGCGTTCGGCGCTTTGAGCCATGTCGACCACCGGCGCCAGGCGCGCGGCGCGGCTGTTAGCCATGGCCTATCAACCCCCGGGCGCGGGAGCGAAGACCATCTCCAGATGGGCCTCGCTTTCGCCCAGGCTGATGCTGTCGTTCAGGCCCTGGCGCAGGTACACCACCATCGATGGCTGCAAGGCGATCGCGGTATCAGTTTCCCGATCGCCGCCCGGCACATAGGCGCCGACGCTGATCAGGTCGCGCGCCTGCTGGTAGCGCGACCACAACTGCTTGAAGTACTGGGCCCGATTCATGTGCTCGGGGGTCACCACCGCCGGCATGACCCGGCTGATGGAGGCCTCGATATCGATTGCCGGGTAATGACCTTCTTCGGCCAGGCGCCGCGACAGCACGATATGGCCGTCGAGCACGCCCCGCGCCGCGTCGGCGATCGGGTCCTGCTGGTCATCGCCTTCGGACAGCACGGTATAGAACGCGGTGATCGAACCGCCCCCGGCCTCGGCATTACCAGCACGCTCCACCAACTTCGGCAGCTTGGCGAACACCGAAGGCGGATAACCCTTGGTCGCCGGCGGCTCGCCGATGGCCAGGGCGATTTCCCGCTGGGCCTGGGCGAAACGGGTCAGGGAGTCCATCAGCAACAGGACATTCTTGCCCTTGTCGCGAAAATATTCAGCGATCCGCGTGCAGTACATGGCGGCACGCAGGCGCATCAGCGGCGCATCGTCGGCGGGCGAAGCCACTACCACCGAACGCTTGAGTCCTTCTTCACCGAGGATGTGCTCGATGAACTCCTTGACCTCACGACCCCGCTCGCCGATCAAACCGACCACGATAATGTCGGCCTCGGTGAAGCGGGTCATCATGCCCAGCAGCACACTCTTGCCCACGCCGGTACCGGCGAACAGACCCAGGCGCTGGCCGCGGCCGACCGTCAATAAACCGTTGATCGAACGAATGCCAACGTCAAGGGGCTGGCTGATGGGGTCGCGCTTGAGTGGGTTGATGGTCGGGCCATCCATGGGCACCCAGTCTTCGGCCTTCATCCCGCCCTTGCCATCCAGGGCGCGACCGGCACCGTCAAGCACCCGCCCGAGCATGCTCATGCCCATCGGCAGGCGCCCGGTATCCGCCAGGGGCACCACGCGGGCTCCCGGGGCGATGCCAGCGCCGCTGCCCACCGGCATCAGGAACACCTTCGCGCCGGAGAAGCCCATGACCTCGGCCTCGACCTGCACCGGGTGGTAGCTGTCGTCGTTGATCACCAGGCAGCGGGTGCCCATGGCGGCGCGCAGGCCCTCGGCTTCGAGGGTCAGGCCCACCATGCGCAACAGGCGCCCTTCGAGAATGGGTTGGCCAGGCAATTCGCTGGCCTCGGCATAACTGCCGAGGCGCTTGCCGAAGCTGGTGCGCTCAAGGCGCATTGGCAGGCTCCGAATCCGGCTCCGAGCCTGGCTCCGACGGCGCCTCTGGCGGGCCCTCGGTGGCCGGCTCGGCCTCAGGGACCGGCGTTGCGGCCGCCCCCAGCTCAAGGCTCAGGTCGGCCGGCGCCGGATGCAGGACCTGCTCGTGCAACTGGTCATCGAGCTGGTCCATGATTTTGGAAATACGCGTCTCAATGGTCGCATCGATCCGGCTGTGCTCAGTCTCGACCCGGCACCCGCCCGGCAACATGGCTTCGTCCTCGACGATGCGCCAGGTTTCCTCATGGCGCTCGCGCAGGCTTTTGACCTGCTCGAAATCCTGCGGGTTGATATACAGGCGCACATTGCCCACACCCAGGGGCAGCAGCTTGAGGGCTTCGCGCATGACGTGTTCGATCTGCGTCGAGTCCATCGCCAGCTCACGCTGGATCACTTGCCGGGCGACATGCTTGACCAGGCCCACCAGGGACTTCTCGATCTGCGCGTCCTGCTCGGCGATAGGCTCGAACAGGTTGCTCATCAGCAGCTCAAGGCTTTGCAGCTTGGCGCCCAGGACCGCGTCGGCTTCCTGGCGGACTTTCAGCGTGGTGCTGTGAAAGCCTTCTTTTTCGCCGGTGGCAAAACCTTCGTTGTAGGCTTCCTGACGAATGCTCTCGAGCTCTTCCAGGGTCAGTGGCTGGACTTCATCCAGCGGCACTTCTTCCATCTGCGCCGGCAGTTCTTCTTCCGGCTCAGGCTCGGGCTCAGGTTGATGCGGGTCGAAGCTGGGCAGCGACCAGACGTCGAAACCTCCGACGTCCCGGGCGCGAATCAGGTCGCTGGGGGATTCATCACTGCTGGACGACATAAAGCGACCTTAGATCATTTCTTCGCCGCCCTTCCCGCCGAGAACGATTTCTCCGGCTTCGGCCATACGGCGGGCAATGGTGAGGATTTCCTTCTGCGCGGTTTCCACATCGCTGACGCGCACCGGGCCCTTGGCCTCGAGGTCGTCGCGCAACAGTTCGGCAGCCCGCTTGGACATGTTCTTGAAGATCTTTTCCTTGACGCCTTCGTCCGACCCCTTGAGGGCCAGCACCAGCACATCGGAAGACACTTCGCGCAACAGCGCCTGGATTCCACGGTCGTCGACATCGGACAGGTTGTTGAAGACGAACATGAGGTCTTCGATCTGACCGGACAGGTCTTCGTCGACTTCGCGAATCGAATCCATCAACTGACCTTCGATCGAGCTGTCGAGGAAGTTCATGATGTCGGCCGCGCGCTTGATGCCACCCAGGGTGGTGCGCGAGGCATTGGAGTTGCCGGAGAACTGCTTCTCGAGAATCTGGTTCAGCTCTTTCAGGGCGGCAGGCTGCACGGTATTGAGCGAGGAAACCCGCAAAATGATGTCCAGGCGCGCCTTATGGTCGAAATTGCCCAGCACTTCACCGGCCTGGTCGGGGTCGAGGTACGCCACGACGATGGCCTGGATCTGCGGGTGCTCGTAACGGATCACGTCCGCCACGGCGCGCGGCTCCATCCACTTCAGACTGTCCAGGCCGCTGGTGTTGCCGCCCAGGAGGATGCGGTCGATCAGGCCGTTGGCCTTGTCTTCGCCCAGTGCCTGGGTGAGCATTTTGCGCACGTAGTCATCGGAACCGACGCCAAGGCTGGTCTGATCGCCGACGATGTCGACAAACTCGCTCATCACCTGTTCGACCTGCTCACGGTGCACGTTGCCCATCTGGGCCATGGCCACACCCACCCGCTGGACCTCCTTGGGCCCCATATGGCGCAGCACTTGCGCAGCATCGGTGGACCCCAGGGACAGCAGCAGAATCGCGGCTTTGTCGACCCGGGTCAGTTTGGCGGTAGCGACTCGGTTATCACTCATCTGCGTTAATCCACTCTTTCACGACCTGAGCCACACGACCCGGGTCTTCAGCCACCAGACTCTTGATCGCGTTCAATTGAGCGTCATAGCCTTCGCTCGGGCTAGGCAGCAGGATGCTTTGCGGACCACCGAGGCTGACACGGTCGTTGGCCAACTCGCCATCCAGACCGCCCATGCCACCCAGCTCGACATCACTGCCCAGGCCTGCCAATTGCTTGCCTTTGCCGCCGCCGGTGATGTTGTTGAGCACCGGACGCAGGACACCGAACACCAACAACAGGATGAAGAGTACGCCCAACACCTGTTTGACAATGTCCCAGAACCACGGCTGCGAATAGAACGGAATATCGGCAATCACTTCAGCGCGTTCAGCCGAGAACGGCACGTTGATCACGCTGACACTGTCACCACGACTGGCATCGAAGCCCACCGCGTCCTGCACCAGCCGCGTGAAACGCGCCAATTCATCGGCGCTCCACGGCGCACGGCTGGTTTCGCCGTTGGCAGCGTTGACCTTGACCTGATCGTCGACCACGACGGCGACCGACAGGCGATTGAGGCGACCCTGCTGCTGCTTGGTGTGGCTGATGGAACGGTCGAGCTCGAAATTCTTGGTCGATTGTTGACGCTTGTCGGCCGGGTACGGTGCCAGCATCGGCTGGCCGGTGGCCGGATCCATGATCTGTTGACCGTTGGCATCGAGCAGTGGCTGGCCTGGCTGCACCATGCCGGCCGAAGCGGTGGCGCCGCCGGTGGTTTGCGGCGCTGAAGCGGGCGCCGGCGGCTGGTTGCTCAAGGCACCCGGCACACCTTGCGGGCCATTGCTGGCGGTACGTTGTTCGTTGACCGACTGCTCGCTGCGCAACGCAGGCTGGTCAGGGTTGAACTGCTCGGAAGTCGATTCGACCGCACTGAAGTCCACGTCGGCAGACACTTCAGCCTTGTAGCGATCGTTACCCAGCACCGGTTGCAGGATGTTGTGCACCCGCTGCGTCAGCATGCTTTCCATGCGGCGGCTGTAATCGAATTGCTTGCCGGCCATGGTCAGTTCGGAGTTTTCCGCGAGATCGGAGAGCAGATTGCCCTTCTGGTCGACCACGGTGATCTGCGACTTGCTCAGCTCGGGAACACTGGTGGCCACCAGGTTGATGATCGCCAGCACCTGGCCGGGCTCCAGGGAGCGCCCGGAATACAGCTCGACCAATACCGAGGCGCTGGGCTTGCGCTCGTCGCGCACAAACACCGAACTTTTCGGAATCGCCAGGTGCACGCGGGCGCCCTTGACGTTGTTCAGGCTGGAAATGGTCCGCGCCAGTTCGCCTTCCAGGCCGCGACGATAACGGGTCGCTTCCATGAACTGGCTGGTACCCAGGCCCTGTTCCTTGTCGAGGATTTCAAAGCCGATATTGCCGTCACCCGGAGCCACGCCGGCAGCGGCCAGCTTCAGGCGCGCACGGGACAGGTCTTCGGACTTGACCAGCAGAGCCCCGGAGTTGGGCTCGACGGTGTAGGGAATGTCAGCGGAGGCCAGGGTGTCCATCACCTGCTTGGCATCCATGCCGGCAAGGCTGCCGTACAACGGACGGTAATCGGGCTGCTGAGACCACAGCACCACGGCAAAACCAATCGCCACGCTCGCCGCCAGACCGACCAGAAGGCCTACCTGACGCAGCATGGTCATCTCGGAGAGGTTTTCCAGGAAGGACAGCCCGAACAGCGGCGGTTTGCCGTCTATCGGGGTGGCCTTGGCCGGTACGTTATCGGCGACTGCTTCTGCCATGACTCAATCTCGTCCTTAAACCGGCATCTGCATGATGTCTTGGTACGCCTGAACCAGCTTGTTGCGCACCTGGGTCAACGCCTGGAACGACACACTGGCTTTCTGTGAGGAAATCATCACATCCGTCAGATCCACGCCGCTTTTGCCAATCTCGAAGGCGCTGGCCAACTGGTTGGAAGCCTGCTGGGTATCGCTGACCTTGTTCACTGCCTGCCCGAGCATGTCGGAGAAGCTGCTGCCGCTGATTTGTGGCACGGCGGCCGATTTGGGCTGAGACATGGCGTCCATTTGCATGGCCCGCATATCCAACATCAATCGATTAAATTCAATACCCTGGCTCATGCTCTACTCTCTCTGACGACCCGCAATTTTTTGACACTCACTCAGCGGTTAGTGAGGTGTTAGCAACAAGGGTGCCAGCTCCATGGCCACGCCGAACAAAAGCCCATCCCGGGCCTAGTGCGAAACGATTCATGTTGCAAACAGATAGGCCTCGACATCCATTCCCGCATCACGCATCTGCGCCAACTTGTAGCGCAGCGTGCGCGGGCTGATGCCCAGGCGCTCGGCCGCCTCTTTGCGGCGCCCACGCTCGGAGCGCAAGGTATCGATGATCATCTGGAACTCGCGCCGCCGCAGGTCATCCCCCAGCGCACCCGCCGATTCACCCACTCCCGCCTCGACCTCTTTCACCTGCGCCCGCTCCGCAACCGGGGTCCGGGGCGCCAGTGACGGCAGCGGAGCGCAGGCCACAGGGCCGGCAAGGCAGAAGTCCTGGGGTTGAATCAGGCCGCCCTGCTGCAGGATCAGCGCACGCTGAATGGCGTTGTCCAACTCACGCACGTTGCCCGGCCACGGGTAGCCGATCAGGCAGGCCTGGGCCTCGGGCGACAGCCGCGCCGCGGCGTGTTTCATTTTATTGACGTGCTTGGCCAGCAGACGCTCGGCCAGTGGCAGGATATCGGCGGTGCGCTCGCGCAGTGGGCGCCAGGCCAGAGGAAAGACCGACAACCGGTAGTACAGGTCCTCACGGAAACGCCCGGCAGCCACTTCAGCGGCCAGATCCCGGTTGGTGGTGGCCACCACGCGGATATCCAGGGTGATGGGCTTGCGCGCCCCGACCCGCTCCACTTCCCGCTCCTGCAGCACACGCAGTAACTTGGCTTGCAGGCCCAGGGGCATTTCGGAAATCTCATCGAGCAGAATCGTGCCGCCATCGGCCTGCTCGAACTTGCCGGCCTGAGCCGAGATGGCGCCGGTAAACGAGCCCTTCTCGTGACCGAATAAAGTTGCTTCGAGCATGTTGTCGGGAATCGCCGCACAGTTGATGGCGATAAACGGCTGGCTGGCACGGCCGGAATGCTGGTGGATGTAACGCGCCAGCACCTCCTTGCCCGTGCCCGACTCGCCGGAAATCAACACCGTGGAGTCACTTCTGGCGACCCGCGCCGCCAATTCCAGCAACTGCGCACTGGCCGGCTCGAACGCCACTGGCCCCTCACCTTCCGCAGCGCCCAGACAACCCAGGGCATGACGCGCCACCAGGTCGAGCAGAGCCTTGGGCTCGAAGGGCTTGACCAGGTAATCGGCGGCGCCTTGACGCATGGCATCCACCGCGCGCTCGACGGCGCCGTGGGCGGTCATCAACAACACCGGCAATTGCGGTTGGCGCGAGCGCAACACATTGAGCAACTGATGACCGTCCATACCCGGCATGTTGACGTCACTGACCACCAGGTTGAACGATTCGCTGGCCACCGCGTCCAGAGCGTCTTCGGCACTGCCGACCGCCTTGTAGTCATGACCCGCCAGGAGCAGCGTGTCCGCCAGGGCCTCGCGCAGGGCACGATCGTCTTCAACCAGTAACACCTTGATCGCCATTACTTTCACTCCGTTGCGTGAGCGCTGGAGAACAACGGCAAGGTCACCAGCGCACAGGTTCCACGCCCCGAACGCGAGCGCAGCTGCAATTCTCCCTGATGGGCACGGGCCACCGCCTTGACCACCGTCAGGCCAAGGCCGGTTCCATTGGCCTTGGTGGTAAAAAACGGCTCGCCAAGGCGCGCCAGCACCGCGTCTTCGATACCACTGCCACTGTCACTGACGCACAGGCGCAAGGTGTTATCGCGGGTGTAGAGGTGCACCTTGAGCCGTGCCTGGCCGGCACTGGCCTGGATCGCATTTTCAATCAGATTGAGTACTGCGCCGACCAGGGTGTCGCGATTGCACAGCAACTCGCCGGCATAGCTGTCGCACTGCCAACGGACTGGCACGTCCTGGACCTGGGTCGAGGCGGCCGCCTGCAGCGACTGCAACAAGGATTTGGGGGTGATGCGATCGGTCAGCGGCAGCTCGCCACGGGCGAACACCAACATGTCGCGCACCTGATGCTCCAACTCGTGCAAACGCTCCTTCAGGCGCCCGGCGAAACGCTGCTGGGTTGCCAGCGGCAACTCCTGCTCAGTCAAATGACTGGCGTACAGCAAAGCCGCCGATAACGGCGTACGAATCTGGTGAGCCAGGGAGGCAACCATGCGCCCCAGGGAGGACAGGCGCTCATGGCGCGCCAACTGGTCTTGCAGGTGACGGGTTTCAGTCAGGTCGTTGAGCAGCACCAACTGCCCCGGCTCGGCATCCAGCGAGCGCGTTGCAATCGACAGGCGGCGCCCGTCCTTGAGGGAGATTTCATGACCATCGTCTTCACGAGGCGCAAAGCAGCGGGCAATGACCTGGCGCCACAGTTGCCCTTCGAGCGGCAGACCGAGCAATTCGCAGGCCGCCGGGTTGGCCTCACGGACCATGCCCTGGCCGTCGATGACGATGACGCCACCCGGCAACAGATCAAGGAGGTTTTGCAGGCGATTGGCCAGGCGTTCTTTTTCCGCCAATTCCTGCATGCGCTGTGCGCTGACCACCGCCAACTCACCCTTGAGCTCGGTGACCCGCGCTTCAAGCATGCTGTAGGAGTCGGTAAGTTGGCTCGACATCTGGTTGAACAAGGCAAACGCCTGCTCAAGGCCAAGCCGGCTTGCCTGCTCTACGGACGACGATTGCCCCGAAGCGTCAGGGACAGGAGACATCTGGGCGGCTTGGGGCATCGTGCTCTCTCGCTTGGCTGACCGTCAGTTAAACGGAACGTTGCAAGAGACTTAGCAATACCCGTGCCTAAAAAAAACCACAGCCATTTCAACGAGTTGAAAAACAGGCGTCAATCATCCGCCTGTTCATCACCCTCACGACGACTCATGCCGTACTTGCGCATCTTCTCCACCAGGGTGGTGCGACGAATACGCAAGCGCTCCGCTGCACGCGCAACAATGCCATTGGCATCGTCCAGCGCCTGCTGAATCAAGCCCTGCTCAAGGCTACCCAGGTAGTCCTTCAGATCCAGGCCTTCAGGCGGCAACATGGCGGTGGACGCGAAGTCCGGCGCATGGCCATTGATCGCCACGCGCTCTTCCAGGTCACTGCGCAGGCTGTCGACCAGTTGTTCGTCTTCGTCATCGACATAGCGGAATTTCTTCGGCAACTCGACCACGCCGATAACCCCATAGGGATGCATGATCGCCATGCGCTCCACCAGGTTGGCCAGCTCGCGGACGTTGCCCGGCCAGCCATGGCGGCACAGCGACATGATGGCGGCGGAGTTGAAGCGGATCGACCCGCGCTTCTCGTGCTCCATGCGCGAGATGAGCTCGTTCATCAGCAACGGGATGTCCTCGACGCGCTCGCGCAGCGGGGCCATCTCGATCGGGAATACGTTCAGGCGGTAGTACAGGTCTTCGCGGAAGCTGCCGACCTCGATCATGCTTTCAAGGTTCTTGTGGGTCGCCGCAATGATCCGCACGTCGACGCTCTGGGTCTTGTTGCTGCCCACACGCTCAAAGGTACGTTCCTGCAGGACCCGCAGCAGCTTGACCTGCATCGGCAGAGGCATATCGCCGATTTCGTCGAGGAACAGGGTGCCACCGTTAGCCAACTCGAAACGGCCAGCCCGGCTGGTGATTGCCCCGGTAAAGGCGCCCTTCTCATGGCCGAACAATTCGCTTTCAAGCAGTTCCGCAGGAATCGCCCCACAGTTGACCGGCACAAATGGCGCGTCGCGGCGCTTGGAATGATAGTGCAGGTTGCGCGCCACCACTTCCTTGCCCGTGCCGGACTCGCCAAGGATCAGCACACTAGCGTCGGTATCGGCCACCTGCTGCATCATCTGCCGCACATGCTGGATCGCGCGACTGGTGCCCACCAGGCTGCGGAACAGGTTCGGCTCGCGATGACGACCGCGCTCGCGGGCCTGATCGTACATTTCACGATAGACCTGGGCACGGTGCAGGGAGTCGAGCAGTTTGCTGTAGCTGGGGGGCATTTCCAGGGTCGAAAGCACTCGCCGACGCTGGTCTTCGGGCAGGTCAATGGAAGAATTATCGCCCATTAACAAAACTGGAAGGAACTCATCCCAGGTTGAGAGTGTCTTTAACAAGCCCAAAAGCGCGCCAGGAGCACTCACCGTCCCGATCAGTACGCAAATGACTTCACGACTTGATGACAAAGAGCCGACCGCCTGCTGCCAGTCATGGCTGCCGCAGGGTAAATTTTCTTCGCCGAGAAAATTTAAAATTACCGCCAGGTCGCGGCGGCGGACGCTATCGTCATCGATCAGCAGAATTTTGGTTTCACGCCACATGCAATAGCAACTTCCCTAGTCAACTCAATGCCCAGAATGAGGGGCAAGCTAGACGCTTGTAGGCATTATCTGCCTTATAGACGTCTGAAATCTGAAAACAGCACTAGTTAAGTCAAAAAAGCGTGCACAGTCAAATTTATGGCGCGCCAGGTTCGGATTAACTCAACATTAACCGAACAGATGGTAAACCTTTGCCGCGCTCTGTGCTTGATGGATCTGCGACATCTCGTCGACAATCGCCTGACGCTCACCACTCGCCGCCTCCAGTAATTGCTTGTAGACCCCAAGCAACTCCTCAAGATTATTGCGCAACGCCGCCTCGTCCACTGAAGCCTCACTCAATACGTCTTCCATGCAGGAACGGCACGCCAGGTCCAACTCACCAATGGCTTCCCAATTACGCTCGGCCAGGGCTCCGACCAGGGCATCACGGGTGTGTTCGATTCGCTGCAATACAAGACTCATGGCGATCTCCTTAAAACTGTGGACCAGGCTCGGCGATGGCATCCCAGCCATCTTTGACCGTGCGGAGCAAACCTGCGACCTCATCGAGAATCCGGGGATCGCTTTTCACGTTGGCTTCTGCCAGACGCTTCATCATATAGGTGTAGAGGCTATCCAGCTCGCCCAGGGTGTCGAGTGAGTTCTCCAGATCCAGCCCCTCGCGCAAGCCACCGACAATGCCGATGGCCTTGCCGATCAGAATGCCTTTGTTGGGAATGTCCTTGCGTTCCAGGGCGCCTTTGGCCTGAGCGATACGGTCCAGGCCGCCCTGCATGAGCATCTGTACCAGACGGTGCGGGCTGGCTTCGGAGGTCTGCGCCTGGGCACCAATTTTCTGATATTGGCGAAGGGCTAACATTGGATTCATGCTCTACCTCATGCAAATTCTATGGTTCGTATAACCAGTGTATCGACAACGCGTCAAAAATCTTTAGACCTGAAACACAAAAGCCCGGAACACCAAAAGGCGCCGCCGGGCTTTTGGCACTAGCGGCTATCAGCTTTTCTGCTGGGCGTTCATCGCTTCAAACATCGAGGTGATGTTGCTCGCAGTGGCTTTGAGCTTGCCGACCAGAGTATCCATGTCGTTGTACTTTTTGGTCAGTACGGCCGTGAGGTTTTCAATACGACGGTCCAAGGCCAATTGATCGTTGGCAAGCTTGGTCTTGGTCTTGGTCAGCGCATCACTACGGGCGGTGAGAATACCGTCAGTCGCAGTGTAAGGCTTGATTGCATCAGTCATCCGCGCCATCAGGCCATTCTCGCCGGAGAACAAATTCTGAACCTCGCCGCCGAGCTTCTTGTCGTTCATCGCCGCGTCGAACTTGGTGGTGTTGAAGGTCAATGCACCTGTTTTCTGGTCGGTATTGATGCCCAACTGAG
The DNA here is from genome assembly GCF_002018875.1 of Pseudomonas sp. MF4836. GTDB lineage: Bacteria > Pseudomonadota > Gammaproteobacteria > Pseudomonadales > Pseudomonadaceae > Aquipseudomonas. Next base: position 52,366 of record NZ_MVOL01000006.1, on the reverse strand, counting down.
AAAGTACGGTCAACTTGTCGCCGTTACCCGCTTCAGCCAATGGGCCACGAATGGCCGCAAGGATGGAGCGCGGCATGGCATCGCCAGTTAACGCCGCGGCAATGGTCGGATTGCCATCGTCATCCAGAGAAGGCTTAGTAAGCGAGGTAATGGCGTTGACCACGGCATTGTAAGCATCGACGAACTTCTGCACCGAGGTTTTCAAGCCATCGTTGTTCGGACTGACCACAACCCGCGACTCACCCACCGCAAACAGAGTCATCGACAAACCAGAGACGGTGTTATCGAGCTTATTGCTTGCACTGATAATCGGCATGCCATCGATACTGAACTTCGCATCCCTGGCCAACGCTCCGACAGCACCCGAGGAAGTCGCTGAAGCCTCAGTCGTATCGGTGGGGCCACCGGTTCCAGCCATCACTTTCGTGCCATCGACTTTCAGTTCATCAATCCCGCTGAGAGAAATATCAGAACCAGCACCGGTATTCGACGAACTTACAACCAGGCGCGAACCGAAACTGTCGGTCACGATGTTGGCACTCAGACCACTGAACTGATACTTGTCGTTTATCGACTTGGCAACCGACTCCAGAGTCGCGCCGTCAGGCACTTCCAGGTTATAGGTCTTGGCGGTGTTGGCACTGGAGGCCCCCGTGGTAATCACCATGGTACCGGCGGTGATCGCACTCTTTGGACCGTCCTTGAATGCCGCCGAGGCAATCTTCGAGCCAGAGGCAATCTGATCGACCTTGATGTTGTAAACACCATTGATCGCCGAGTTATTGGCTGTTGCAGAAAGGACTTTAGCGTCGGAAGGGGTCGCACTAAACGCAGTGAACTGAGGCTCAGTGGTGTTACCCAACGCCGTCAAGGTCGTCTGGAATGTCGCCATCAGCGACTTGAGAGTACCAATACCGGAGATGGACGCAGTATTGGTGGTGGTGCCACGGTCAATCTGCCCTTGCTTGGCCGCCTTGTCAGCGTTGACCAGAGCCTTGACGATTGCACCGGTGTCCAGACCAGAGCCTAAACCCGTGCCTGGTAGAATTGGACTTGCCATGAGGAACTCCCTTTTAGTGTCTCGCCGGTCTTTTGACCACTACAACGCCCAAAAGAACATAGCAACAAAATTTGTGCCAGCTGTCAGACTCGAGCGCTGAACAGCAGACTGCTTGCGTCATTCAAGCTATTGGCCAATTTCAGAACCTCTTCGTTGGGGATCTGACGGATCACCTCACCGGAGTCACTGGCTATGACTTTGACGACGACTTTGCCTGAGGGTTCATCAATCGAGAACTCCAGGTTTCGCTTGACCGACTGCACAAACTTTTCAATTTCCTGAACGGCCATTTTAAGTTTGTCTCGCTCGCTGGTCGTATCTTTTGCTTCATCCTTGACCGTTGCCGCAACCGCAGCAGCGGCTTGAGGCTTCTCCGCCACAGGCTCAGCAACAGGCGTTGCAGGCTTCGCAGCAGGATAAGACAAGTTCAGCTTGACGCTCATATCCATGTCCATCACCTCTTTAACTAAAAAAGCGAGAGAGTGCGACTAGCGCACTCCCCCGCCTAAAACGCATCAGCTATTACTGAAGCAGTTTCAGTACAGCGGATGGCAGTTGGTTGGCTTGAGCCAAAACTGCGGTGGAAGCTTGTTGCAGGGTTTGCTGCTTAGTCAACTGCGCAGTTTCAGCAGCGAAGTCGGTATCTTGTACGCGACCCAATGCAGCACTGGCGTTTTCGTTGATGTTCTGCAAGTTGGAGATGGTGCTGGTCAGACGGTTTTGTGCAGCACCCAGGTCAGCACGGGAGGCGTTGATGGTGCCCAGAGCCGCGTCGATGTTGGTGATGGCTTTGGTGAAGTTGGCTTCGATGTCTGCACTGGTACCGGTGATGGCGATAGTAGCGCTGTCAACCGACAGAGTAGCGGCGTCGAACTTGGCGCTCAGGTCCAGAGTGATCTGGTTGTCAGCACCGGTGTTGGAACCGACCTGGAAGGTCATGGTGCCAGCGTCGCCGTTCAGCAGAGCCTTGCCGTTCAGGTTGGTGGAAGTAGAGATACGAGTCAGCTCAGCACTCATTGCCACGAATTCTTTGTTCAGAGCAACGCGATCGTCGGTGCTGTTGTTGTCGTTTCGCGACTGAACAGCCAGTTCACGCATACGCTGCAGAATGTTGCTTTGCTCTTGCATCGCGCCTTCAGCAGTCTGGGCGATGGAGATACCGTCGTTGGCGTTTTTGATTGCCATGGTCTGACCACGGATCTGCGAAGTCATGCGGGTTGCGATTTGCAGACCAGCGGCGTCGTCTTTAGCGCTGTTGATTTTCAGGCCGGAAGACAGGCGAGTCATCGAAGTCGACAGAGCATCGGAAGCGCGGCCCAGGTTTTTTTGGACGTTCAACGATGTGACGTTGGTGTTTACTGTTAAAGCCATGACGAATTCCTCGTTGGTTGGGTACTGCGGCTTCCGGCCCTGGCAACCGCCGGGTGTGGCCTAGAGAACCTTCGTAATAGTTATCGTCGCTATGGCAGGTTGCTTGAGGGCTTTTTTGAAAAAAATTACTAGCACTCAGCCATCCCCAATAAAACAAGGGTTTAGCAACGTCGTCGCGTTGAAAAATGACGTCAAAAAAGCCTCTGTGAATACTTCAGGCAAAAAAAAGCGCCACCGGCAAGACCGGTAGCGCTATGCAACACCCAATCAGCGATCAGTCGCGATAGATGATAGCTGAACCCCAGGACAAGCCGACGCCGAACCCACTGAGGGCTACGCGCTTCCAGTTTGAGGTCAATACGTGCTTTTCAAGCAGAAGAGGGATGCTGGATGAAACGGTGTTACCGGTCTCCACCATGTCCTTGATGAACTTCTCGGGCTCGCCTTCAAACCGACGGGCGACGGCGTCGACTATCGCCGCACTGCCTTGGTGAATACAGAAGGCATCGATATCGCTGGTTGTCAGCGACGACTCATCCAGCAGCTCGTGCAAGTGCGCGGGCACCTTCAACAAGGCGAAGTTGAACACCTGGCGCCCATTCATGAAGAACACACCGTCGGTGACCTTCAGGTGCGGCGCTCCGGAACCATCAGTCCCGAACTTGGCCTTGCCCAACTGCCAAGACGCATCCTCCCCCATCCAGGTGGCGGTGGCGGCATCGCCAAAGAGCATGGTGGTGTTACGGTCTTCTGGATCGACAATTTTCGAATAAGGGTCGGCGGTGATCAGCAGGCCATTCTTCAACCCGGTTGCCTCCATGAAGCCCTTGATCGCATAGATACCGTAGACATAACCGGAGCAGCCCAGGGAAATGTCGAATGCCGCCACGGTAGTCGGCAGGCCGAGCTTGTCCTGAACGATCGCCGCGGTGTGGGGCAAACCTTCCTCATCGCCGTTCTGGGTGACGACAATCACCACGTCGATGGATTCGCGCGTCAGCTGTGGATTGTTGGCGAACAACGCGTTTGCAGCTTCGACACACAGATCGGAGGTTTCTTGACCAGGATCTTTGCGGGGCAGGAAGGCCGAACCGATTTTGCCGAGGATGAATTCTTCATCCTTCTGGAATTTTGCACCTTGTGCGTAATTGTCCACGCCCGCTGCAGGCACGTAGCTCGCAATGCTTTTTATGCCAATCATCATGGCTTCCCAATAATAAACAACTAAACGTTGACCCCTGAAACAAAATCCGGAGCGCTATCAAATAGAGTTGATTTGCCTGGGACAGGCGAAAAACGGGCGTATGCAACGACGCCGCAGAGCCTCCCCACCGCAACACAATACTGTGAAGATGCACTTTATGACCGAAAGGTCACTCTGTCATGGGAAGGTTGCTGTTTTTGCGCAAGATAACGAGCAGACAGGAGCAGAACGAGGAAGAAAGCACGCGATATGCCACAGGGACATATCGCGCTTTACAGCTGAATCACGCCTTGGCGGTGACCATTTCCAGCACTTGCTTGAGCTGGGCATTCAGCGCCTGAGACTCACGCAGTTCACTTTTGAGCTGAGTGATCTGGCGATCCATGTCTTGCAGCAGACCGGCAGCTTGGTCCATTTGATCAGCAGATTGCTGCATCGAGGCTTCGTTTTTCTGGTTCAGCACGCGCATGTAGTTCTGCAGCGACAACTGCTGACCCTGGGCGTGGAAGTAGCTGCGGGCGTTATCCGGCAGTGCCTGCAACTGTCCAAGCAAATCCAGGAAGGTTTGCGGCACTGCTTTGCCCACGCACAATATCCCCAGGCCGTGACCATGGTGGAATTCGAACGAATTGTATTGGCTGGAGATATCAGCCCAGAGCTTCCACACACCAAAGTTGCGATCACGCACCACAGTGTCATGGAACAGGATCACGCCGCGCTCACTCATCTTCGGCAGCCAGGTCTCGAAGTCATGCTTGACAGCTTCGTAGGTGTGCAGGCCGTCGATGTGCAGCAGGTCGATGGAACCGTCGGCGAAATCATTGCGTGCGTCATCAAACTTCATGCGCTTCATTTCAGAGAAATGACCGTACGGCTTGTCATGTACCGACTTCAATCGATCGTAGACTTCCTGACCATAGAATCCGGCGTGCGGGTCGCCCTCCCAGGTGTCCACGGCAAAGGCGCGCATCGGCAACTCGAGGGTTTTCGCTGCCTGGCAGAAAGCCACATATGAGTCGCCATGGTGCGAGCCCAGCTCGACAAAAATATCCGGGCGCAGGGCTTCGACCGCCAGGAAGGCGAACGGGATATGTTCAATCCACGCGCTGCCGCCTGAAAGGTAATCCGGCTTGGCACTGAGCAAAGAAAACGTCAACAGATTGCCTTTCATCGGTATCTCCAAATATTGAGTGAGCGGCATGTGCGCATTATTTATAAGGGCGGCCATTTTTTTGGCAGCAGGCAGGGGGTAACAGCAGCTTCTGTGCCAGAGTTAAATATCGATGCCTGTGATCAGTCGCCGACCCAGGCATTGAACCAGCGGTCCAGGGTATCGCCCTGCAACAACCAATCACGCATCACCGCCTCATGCAGGGCGTCGCCCATACGATAGCTGGCATCCGGGTCGCTCAAGTGCATGCGAATCGCCGCCACCCAATCCTCGGTGCTGTTGCTCGGTACACGGGTGCAGGGCAAATCTCCACGATAGGCCTCGGTATCGGAGCAAATTACCGGGAAGCCACAGGCGCCGTACTCCAGCAGCCTCAGGTTGCTTTTACAATCATTGAAAATATGCTGTTCCAGCGGCGCCAGAGCGAGGTCAAGATTCAAACTTGAAAGCTTGGCCGGGTAGTCCTTCAAACTGATGGATGCATGAAACTCATGAACATAGGGCAGCAGCCCTTCAGGGCACATGCCAAAAAAGACCCATTCCACTTCATCGGCCAGCTCTCTCACCACTTGCGCAATGATCTCCAGGTCGCCGGTGTGGCTGGAACCTCCGCCCCAACCGACCCTTGGCTTGCGCGACGTTGCACGTAGAGCACGCAGCCCGTTCCATATCTGCGGTACCAGGGTATTGGGCACCACCCGAATGTCCTGGTGCATGTTCGACAAGGCATTGGCCAACGCGTCGGTGGTCACTACCACACGATCACACAGGCCGATGGATTTGCGCACAATGTCTTCGATGTTCGCTGCCTTGTTCCGCGCATGGTTGTTTTTCTTCGGCGCGCTGATGACGTAGTCATCCAACTCAAAGATGCGCCGAGCGCTGGAGTAGGTCTTGAGTCGCTGCAACTCGGCGGCAGAACCTTCGCCATAGCGGCATTGCAGCAGGATCATGTCCGGCGCCATGCGCTCGATATCAATCACCGACGGCGGCTCATAGACAAAACGTCCTACCACCCTCCCCGCTGACTCCAGTGCCTTGAAAGGCTCGGTTACGCGGTAATGACCAGTGGCGGAGCTGTTGATCGGCAACGCCAGAATCGATGGTACGGCGCGGGTATAGAGCGGGTTCCAGCTGTCGCGAATACCTGACTCGAGCCTGAAGTTGGAACTGTTCAAACTCAACTGCGGGTTGTAGGCCGGATCGCGGGCCAACTTCGGCAACCAGCGTAGATAGAAGGTTTCCTCCTCCAGCACACGCAACTCGTTAGCAGCTGACTCAGGCACCTGCACAACGTGCGAGCCCAGCATGATGCTGGCGTGCGGCGTCCAGACCACCAGATAGCCCGCCTGCCCGATCCTCAGGCACAGATCCAGATCATTCAGGCCAAGGGTAAATGCCTGCTCATCGAGACAACCAATGTCCTCGAACACCTGCTTGCGCACCATCAGGCAGTCACCACTGACCGCACTCCAGTTCTGCGCGACTTGCAGGCGCTGCAAATAACCACGGGCCTCGATGTCTTCGTCCTGGAATGCGCTATTGGCCGGCCCCGCCATCCCCAGCACCAACCCTGAACGCAAGACCTTGCCTTGCGGGCTCAGGACTCGAGCACCGACCACCCCGACCTCTGGACGCTGTGCATGGTTAAGCAATTGCTCCAGCCAATCGGCAGCGCAGATCACACTGCGGGCGTTGAGCAGTACCAGATAGTCACCACGGGCCTCGCTCGCAGCAAGGTTGTGGATGGCCGCGTCATTCGGTGCATCGGAAAAGCCGATAACCCGTAGCATCGAGGCGCCTAGCTGGGCCATCGCCAGCAGCCACTGCGCCATCTGCGCATCGCCGGCACCGCTATCGACAATCAGGATTTCATAGTGGGCATAGCGGGTCGTCTCAAACAGGCTTTCAACGCAACGCTGCAAGCCCGGCAGGTCGGTGCCGGCCTGGATGATTATCGAAACCACGGGCTTGTGCTCATGCAGGTATTCAACGTGGTTGAGCACCGGCAATGGGTCGGAATGCAAGCGGAAAGGCACGCGCAGCCGTTCCAGATGCGCAGCAACCAGCAGGGCACTGTGCTCGACCACCTGCGGTAGCGAAAGCCACTGGGCAAAACTCAAATTCGACTCGACCTGGATCTCGGCAATATGCTCGACCGTCTGCGGCCCAACCGCTTCCACCAGACGCCATAGCGCATCCTGAGGTGACAGCTCGGCAAAAGCATGATCAAAACCGCCCAATTCAAGGATGCTCTCGCGCTCGAAAGCCAGGGTTCGACCGACATAGGGGTAGCTGCGCATAAGGTCGAGGTTGAAGTCAGGCTTGAAGACCGGCTCACCCGACTCGCCATCGACCAACGCACCTTCATCGCTGTACACGCATCGGATTCCCGAGAGGTGGGCAATTCGCTCGGCCAACAATAGCAACGCCGAATCCGCCAGCTTGTCGCCTGCCTGTAGCAGGTAGAACCAGTCACAACCTTCCAGGGTCGGCAGCAGATCGTTCAGTTGCTGCACCCAGTCCTGGGCTGCCGGCAACTGCAATACATCGCTTTTCGCTTCATACAACACATCAGACAGCAGCACCACCTGGTGGGGCGCGTAGATCTGACGCTGCAAACTTTGCAGCGTGGCTCGCAACGGGCCACGCTCACCTACAGCATCGATAATGATCGGCACCAGAGCCGGCCGCCGAGGCCATGCATCAACTTTTTGCGACATCAACTGGCGCTCGACCACCGAGAAACTGCGCGCAGCCAGCCACTCCCGATAAAACTCGGCGTAGCTTTCGCTTTGGGTACCGATACGCGCCTTAAACGCATTCTGACGATTGGCCAAAATCAGCGTCACGCACACTTCCTTCCAGGCCCTGCCACCGTCGGTGGTAGGCACCTCCAGTGCAACGTGACGCACCCAACCCGAGGCTGGAGGCTGCTCACCCGTACGGGCGCCCAGCATCGCCTTGAGCCAATCCAGCTCGGTCGGCGCCGCAGCAGCGACATGTGGTTGTTTGCTAAGTTGGTCTTCGTGCAAACGCTCGGTACTTAACACCTGAGCCAGCATCGCAAAGTTGCCACGCCGCAGCAGGCAGACGAACAGAGCAAAATCCAACTGTGCGAGAAAGCCGCCCGTTGCTTGCGTCAGCGCCGGGACCAGTGCCAGCAGATCACTGCGACGCATTAGTGCAGCACTGAAGTTACCCAGGACATTGCGCGGGCTTTTTTCAAATATCGCCAACAAGTCCTCGCCTTTGAAAATCGCATCCGTGGGCACCAGGCCGCAATTATCCAGGCGCATGGGCAAGGCGAAACTGTTGGCATCGGTAAGCAGTCGCAAGCCAAACACCAGATTGACGTCTGCGTGATCATTCAACACCTGGGCCTGGCGGCTGATGCACTCGTCAAACAACAGGTCATCGTCGCAGAGCACTTTCACCAACTCGCCCCGGGCCGCCTCTATACCGCGTAAGAGATTACCGGTGAACCCCAAATTCTCGGGGTTGCGCAGATAGCGCAATGGCACCCGCGCCTGCGCCGAAAACGAGTCGACAATCTGCTTGATCTCGTCATCGAAGCAATCGTCACAGACGATGATTTCAAGATTCTGATAGGACTGGCTCAGCGCACTTTGTAGGGCAAGGCCGAAGAAACGCGGACTGAAGGCAGGGATGACGATGCTGACGAGGGGGGCTGTATTCACGAAGGGTAACTCTCGAGCGGCGCACTCCCCAGCCAAGGCAGATGGGGAGCACAGAACCGCTTAAAAAAGGACGGCGGCGCTCGCTGGTAAACGGCAGGACAGAGTCCCGAACATTTACACCTTGTTGAACAGCCCAAGCTGGGCAATTTTGCTGAACGCCAATTGCGAAGCCTGCAACATGGTTTGCTGCAACGTCAGGCGGGTCATGACCGCGGCCGGGTCGGAATCACGGATACCCGACTGAGTCTGGGCATTGGCCAGTACCAGTGACTGGTTGGTGTCATTCTGGGTCTCCAGCGCCGCCCCCCGACCACCGACCGAGCTCAGGCCAGCAGAGAGCTGATCGTTGCCGCTGGCCAGGTTGGCAAGGCCCGAGGCCAGGCCGGCATTAAGCTTCTGCAGCGCAATCGGATTGCCATCTACCGGAGTATTCAAGGTTTTTTTCAACTGGCTCACGGTGTCCAGAATGTTCTGGGTCTCGTGGGTGTTGACCGCCACGCTGTACTGATTTCCCGCGGCTGGTGCGGTGCTGTCCAGGGTGAACTCGACACCGGACGCGGTGGCCTTGTTGCCCACCACAGTGCCGCTGGATACCGGCTTGCTGCTGGAAGTCAAGGGCGCGGCGTACAGCTCGAAGTCAGTGGAACTGGTGAACTTCAGGATCGCCGAACCGTTTGGGAAACTGGCGTGGTAAGCGGCTGGGTCGGTGACCTTTGAGCCGGTTATCTGAGTTGTGGTGGGGTTACCCGGGCTGCGAGTGACGTTGAACGAATCCGGCTTGGACGCCAGTTCGAAACTGTAGTTGGGCAGATCGGCAACCGGATCATCACCGGCGGCCAGATTGATATTGAGGTTCAGATCAACGCCGCGAAATTTGACGCTCTGCGTATCTTTCTTGGTGGGATCAAAAGCGCCGGCCAGGCTGGCCTCGGACGTTACATCAAGATTGTTGGAGTCGGTGATCTTCAGCTGGTTGCCACCGACAATCTCAATCTTGTAAGGCTCGCCACTAAGGAACTTGTTGCTGTACGTCACGCTGGACGTCACCTGACCATTGGACAGAGTGATTTGGTTCTTGTCCTGCGGCGACCCTGGCACGGGTGCGGTCGCAGTAACCTGGCTGCGGCTGGTGTTGATCGCTTGCTGGAACACTTCCCAACCAGTGCTGTTGGTGGCCATCGACATGCTGTCGCCGACTGGCAAGTCCAGGGTCACCTGGTCACCGTTGTAGGTGTAGGTGCCGTCACTGTTACGCGAGAATGGCGCAACGTCACCCTTGGAACCGGAGAAAATATATTTGCCGTTTTCGTCCTGGCTGTTCATCAGGCTCAACAGCTGCTCTTCGATCTGCCCAAGCTCCGAGGCGTTGGCCTGGCGGTCGGCGTCGGTGTAGCCGGCACTGCCTGCACCAACGGTGAGTTCCTTGGCACGCTGCAGCACATTGTTGATGCTGGTCATCACCGATTCGGTTTGCCCCAGGGTCGCCTTGATGGTACTGGTATTGGTCTTGTACTGATCCAGCATCGAGGCTTGCTGCCCCAGTTGCAGCAGACGCGAGGCTCCGACCGGATCATCGGCGGCGGTGTTGACGCGCACTAGGCTGCTGGCCTCTTCGCTGCTTTTAACGACGTTGGCGAAGTTCTTCTGGTAGTTGGCAGCGGTGGACTCGTAAAACTGGGCGGTAGAAATGCGCATGGGCTACGACTCCTTAAAGACTGTTGATCAGTGTGCTGAAGATTTCCTGCGCAGCCTTGATGATCTGCGAAGACGCGGTGTAGTACTGCTGGTACTTGACCAGGTTGCCGGTTTCCTCATCGAGATCGACCCCCGACAGCGAATCCCGGGCGCCCTTGGCGTTGGCCAGGATGGCCGAGGTCGCGGCGTTGTCGAGCTTGCCCTGGGCGGCCTTGGCGCCCACACCTTCGACCAGCTTGCCGTAGGCATCAGTCAGGGAAATACCTTTACTGGCACTGCCGGTATCGACGGTTTGCGCCGTCTGCAAGCCGGCCAGGGTCGTGCCGTTGCGGTTGTCCAGGGTGCCTGGCTGGCTGAGGGAAATATTGATCCCGGCAGCCGAGGCTGGAGAGCCTGCGACGGTCATCTCGAACGCGGCGGTGCGCTGCACCGGCGGCGTGCCCGAATCCATGATCGCGTTGCCGCTGGCGTCGACCAGCGGAATGCTCAGGCTCAAGGTGTTGCTCTGGCCGGGCACGATGGTGCCGTTGCTGATCTCGTGGCCGCCAGCGTCGAGCAACTGGTAAGTCTGGGTCGTGCCGCCGGCAGTGCCGAAGACCAGCTTGACCGGAGTCGATGTCTTCAGGCCGTTCTGGATCGCCTGGGTAGCCGCCGTGTCGTAGATATCCAGCGAGGTTTTCAGGGTCGGCTGACCGCTGGCCGGGATCGACAGCGTGCCACTGCTGCCCGAGGCGATGGCGGCACCCAGCGGCGCGGCAATGGCCAGGCGCTTGGAGTCGGTCATCTCGGTCTTGATGCTGGTCGCGGCGTTACGGGTCGGGGTCAGCTTGAAGGTGTCGCCGGCAGTCGCGCTGGTAGCGGTGAACTTCAGGGAGAAGCCATCGATCACCGGCGGCGTGGTGGCCGTAGTGCTGAACGAGCCTGCGGAGCTGCCATCGGACAGGCGCTGCACGGTGTAGTCGGTGGCGCTGGTGAAGGTCACCTTGTAATCGCTGATCGACAGCTTGCCGGTGTCTTCAATGTTGACATTGAAGGTACCCGCGCCAACGTTGGAGGTCGATGCGACACTGCGCTGGGCAACCTGGGAGGCACTGTTGATGCTGCTGAAAATGTTCGAGCCGAATTCACCGTTCTTGTCGATGCCCTGGGCCTGGATGGTGTTCATCTGGTCAGCGACCACCAAGGCTACGCGCCCCAGTTCATTCATGGCCGGGTCCAGCACCGTGCTGCGATAACGCAACAGGCCGCCGATCTCGCCACCGGTCATGATCGAGGTGATGTCGATGGTGCTGGCGCCACGATTGAGCTGGATCGCCGAACGCGACGGATCGTCCTTGCTCGGCACCACTTCCAGGGTGCTGACGGTGCCGCCCATGACCAGCGGTTGGCCGCTGCCCAGGTAGATATCCAGGTTGCCGTCGCGCTCCATGACCTGAGCGCCGGTGAGGCTGGAAAGCTGGCGCACGGTTTCGTTGCGCGAATCCAGCAGGTCATTCGGCATGCCGCCGGAGCTGGAGATCTCGGTGATGCGCTGGTTCAACTGGGCCACGGTACTGGCCAGCTTGTTGACCTGGTCCGCCATGCTCGACAGGTTGCCGTTGATGGTGGTGTTCTGCTCGTTCAACTGGGTGGACATCGAGTTGAAACGGTTGCTCAGAGCCTGGGCATCGCTGAGCAGCAGTTGGCGCGATGCATCGTCACCCGGCTTGGAGTTGACGTTCTGCACCGAGGCGAAGAATTTGGTCAGAGCGCCATTGAGGCCCGTGCCACTGTCGGAGAGCAGGCTGTCGAGCGGCGTGACCTGGCCCAGGTAGGCGGCCGAGTCGCTGTTGAGCGAGGTCTTGGTCTGCAGTTGCGCGTCAAGGTAGCTGTTGTAGACGCGGCGCACGTCGGCCAGGGTGGTACCGGTGCCGATATACACCGTGCCGTACTGGATGGAGGCCTTGGTGCCCTGCACGGTTTGCTGGCGCGAATAGCCGGCGGTATCGGCGTTGGCGATGTTGTTACCCGTAGTCATCAACGACGATTGGCTGGCTGACAGCCCCGACATCCCGATATTGAGCAAACTCATGGTTCAGACCTTATAAATTCGTGGAAGCGCCCGCCGCAGCGTAGTTCTCGTAGCTCTTCATCTGCTTGGCAATCTGCGAAATCTTGCTTGCGTAATCCGGGTCGGTTGCATACCCGGCTTTTTGCAACTCGCGTACAAACTGTTCAGGCTTATCGGCCGACTTCAGCACTTCTTGATAGCGATTGTTGCTCTGCAACAAAGTCACCAGGTCATGGAAACTGTCCTGATAGGAATCGTAGGAACGGAACGCTGCCGTCTCCTTGACCATCTCGCCATTTCTGAATTCGCTGGTGATCGCTCGTGCCTGATCACCCTTCCAACTGCTGCCGGCCTTGATGCCGAACAGGTTGTGGCTGCTGGAGCCATCCTGCTGGCGCATGACCGACTTGCCCCAGCCGGTTTCCAGGGCGGCCTGGGCCACCAGGTAGCGCGGATCGACACCAATGCGCTTGGCCGCCTGCTCTGCCATCGGCAGCATGGTGGCGACGAAATCATCGGATGAACTGAAGGCGCTCTTGGCCGGCGCCAAGGGCGGCTGGGCCACGGCGCGACCGTAGATCTGCATCCGTCCACGGGGCGCGGCGAAGGTCTGCGCACTTTGCCAGTCACCCTTGATCACAGCGTCAGTGGCGGCTGTAGTGCGCCCTGGCGCGGCGTTTTTGCCGGAGGCATCGGTGCCGGTAGCAGAAGGCACGATGCCCGCCAACAAGCGATCGGTCAGCTTGCTCGGCAGCGAGATCCGCCGCTGATTGAGCAAGGCCATGTCGTTGTGCACGGTCCCCGAGGTATGCGGATCGACGGCGCGCGAGGCCCACAGCGGACGCTGGCCGTTGACCCGGGTCAGCGGCCCGCCGATGGCGGTGGTGCCCGCGGCAATGGCGGTGGGCGTCGCCTTGGCGTCGGCAGTGGCCCCCGGCACGGCAGCCGCTGTGCCCGGAACCACCGGTTTATTCTTCGACATCTGGCGCATCAGCACATCGGCCAGGCCGATACCGCCGCCATTGCGCGACAGGGAAACCGCCAACTGCTGGTCGTACATTTCCTGATACTGCTTCGCCGCTGGCGTATTGAGCGGGTTGTCCTTGCCCAGGGCTTCGGTGGCCGAGCGCATGGACTTGAGCATTTCCCCGAGGAACAGCGACTCGAACTCCTGCGCCACCTTGCGCATGTTGGCGTCACTGTTCTTGTCGCCGACCTTGAATTGGTTAAGCCGGTTGAGGTCCGAATACGACCCCGAATCACCGCTGCCCACCAGGCCGCTCTTGCGAATATCCATGCTCGCCTACCTCAAATCACAATCAGGTCGGCTTGCAACGCGCCAGCCTGTTTCAACGCTTCAAGGATCGCCATCAAGTCACCCGGCGCTGCGCCGACCTGATTCACCGCCCGCACGATCTCGTCCAGGGTGGTGCCCGGGCCGAATTTGAACATCGGCTTGGCTTCTTGCTGGGCGTTGACCCGCGAGCGCGGCACGACGGCCGTCTGCCCATTGGACAGCGGGCCCGGCTGGCTGACGATCGGGTCTTCGGTGATGGTCACGGTGAGGCTGCCGTGGGTCACGGCGGCCGGCGAAACCTTGACGTTCTGGCCGATCACGATGGTGCCGGTGCGGGAGTTGATGATGACCTTGGCCACCGCCTGCCCCGGATCGACTTCCAGGTTCTCGAGAATCGACAGGTAGTCCACGCGCTGGCTTGGATCGAGCGGCGCGGTCACCCGGATCGAACCGCCATCGATGGCCTGGGCCACGCCAGGGCCGAGCATGTCATTGATCTTGTCGACGATGCGCTTGGCGGTGGTGAAGTCGGAGCGATTGAGGTTCAAGGTCAGGCTGTTGCCCTGATTGAAACCGCTCGGCACCGCACGCTCGACCGAGGCCCCGCCCGGGATGCGACCGGCCGACGGAACGTTGACGGTGATCTTCGAACCGTCGCGCCCCTCGGCATCAAAACCGCCCACTACCAGGTTGCCCTGGGCGATAGCGTAGACGTTGCCGTCGATACCCTTGAGCGGCGTCAGCAGCAAAGTGCCGCCGCGCAGGCTCTTGGAGTTGCCGATGGAGGACACGGTGATGTCCACCACCTGCCCCGGCTTGGCGAACGCCGGCAGGTCAGCGCTGATCGACACCGCCGCGACGTTTTTCAACTGCACGTTGCCGGAACCGGCCGGCACCTTGATGCCGAACTGCGACAGCATGTTGTTGAAGGTCTGCAGGGTGAACGGCGTCTGGGTGGTCTGGTCGCCCGTACCGTTAAGCCCGACCACCAGGCCGTAGCCGATCAATTGGTTGGAACGCACGCCGGAAATACTGGCGATGTCCTTCAACCGCTCGGCCTGTACGCCAAGGGATGTGGACAGCAACAACGCGGCCGCCATCAGGTGCTTGAAATTCAGCATTTGATTTTTCATCACCTAGAAAGGGAACAGCGGGCTTAGGAAGAAACGGTCGAACCAGCCCGGTTGGTTCGCATCGGCAAACGAACCGGTGCCCGAATAGGTAATGCGCGCATCGGCGACCCGAGTCGAGGACACGGTGTTGTCGGTGGCGATATCGTCGGCCCGTACCAGCCCGGCAATCCGTACCAGCTCATCGCCGGTATTGAGGGTCATCCACTTCTCACCGCGCACGGCGATGATGCCGTTGGGCAGCACGTCGGCCACGGTGACCGTGATCGAACCGGTCAGGCTGTTGCTCTGGGCGGCCTTGCTGTCGCCCTTGGTGGCGCGGTTGCCGCTGTATCCGGCATTCAAGGTCAGGTCGCCATCGCCCAGCGGGTTGTTGGTATTGGGCACGGCGCCGAACAGTGAACTCAGGCCGATGCTGTTGTTGCTGGTCTTGGTCAGCGCCGAGTTGGCCCCTTTGCTGGCCTGGGTCCGCTCGTTGAGGGTGATGGTGATGATGTCACCGACCCGGAACGCCTTGCGGTCGCCATAAAGGTTCTGCTCGAAGCCGGCCTGGTAGATCGAGCCGTTATTGGCGGCTGCAGGCAACGGCGTGCGCGGCAACACCGGCGCGTAGTACGGGTCATTGGGTTTCGGCGGCGGGCTGACACAGCCCGCGAGCACAGTGATCCCACTCAGCGTTAGAACACACACAAACCGATTCATGACCCTACCTCACGGTGTTGCAGGCGCGCCGTTCAAGGCCGCCTCGAAGACTTGATTACAGATTCTGCGTTACGAACGAGAGCATCTGGTCGGCGGTGGAAATCACCTTGGAGTTCATCTCGTAGGCACGTTGAGTGGTGATCATGTTGACCATCTCTTCAACGGTGCTGACGTTGGATGTTTCCAGGGTGTTCTGCAGCGTGGTGCCGAAACCGTTGAGGCCCGGGGTACCGATCTGCGGCGCGCCGCTGGCGGCGGTTTCCAGGAACAGGTTGTTGCCCACGGCTTGCAGACCGGCCGGGTTGATGAAGTCGGCGGTTTGCAGGTTGCCGATCACTTGCGAAGCCGGGTTGCCGGCCACGGTGATGGAAACCGTGCCGTCCTGGCCTACGGTGAAGGTCTGGGCATCGTTGGGAACCACAACCGCAGGCTCCAGGGTGAAGCCGTTGGCGGTGACGATCTGGCCATTGGAGTCCAGGTGAAAGGTACCGTCACGGGTGTAGGACGTGGTGCCGTCCGGCTGCAGGATCTGGAAGAAACCACGACCGTTGACCGCCAGGTCGAGCGGCTGCTCGGTGGTCTGCAGGCTGCCGGCAGTGAAGTTCTTCTGGGTGCCGACGATGCGCACACCGGTACCGACTTGCAGGCCCGATGGCAGTTCGCTGTCCTGGGTCGACTGCGAACCAGGCTGACGCTTGATCTGATACAGCAGGTCCTGGAACTCGGCGCGATCACGTTTGAAACCCGTGGTCGAGACGTTCGCCAGGTTGTTGGAAATAACGGTCAGGTTGGTGTCCTGGGCGGACAGACCGGTTTTGGCAACCCATAGAGCCGGAAGCATTCGATTCTCCTCGTGCGCCTGTTTTACGGCGCTACGTACTGGTGATTAGCTGATCTGCAAGACCCGAGCCATGGCCTGGTCGTCTTCTTTCGCGGAATTCATCATCTTGATGTGCAATTCGAACTGCTTGGCCAACGCCAGGACCGAAGTCATTTCTTCAACGGCATTGACGTTGCTCGACTCCAGGAAACCCGACACCAACTGCACATTGGCATCAGCCGGTGCGGCCTGGCCGTCCTTGGTCTGGATAGAACCGTCGAGGCCCTTGGTCATGCTTTTCAAATCCGGGTTGACCAGCTTGATGCGGTCGACTTCAGCCATCACCCGCGGGCCTTCGCCCATGGCGCGGATGCTGATGGTGCCGTCCTGGCCGATTTCGATCTTCTGCTCGGGCGGCACGGCGATCGGACCGCCATTGCCCATCACCGCCATGCCGTTGCCCGCCCGCAACACACCCAGGGCGTCAACATTCAGGCTGCCGGTGCGCACGTAGCTTTCACCGCCACCCGGGTTCTGCACTGCAATCCAACCCTTGCCGCTGACGGCCACATCCAGCTCGCGACCGGTTTCCACCAGGGAGCCAGGCGTGAAGTCGGTGCCAGGACGTTCCGACATGGCAAAGGCGCGCGCCGGAAAGCTGTCACCGAACACCGGCATCGAACGCGCCTGCTCCAGGTCGCGCTGAAAACCGTTGGTGGAGATGTTCGCCAGATTGTTGGCATGAGCCTTTTGCGCCAGAGCATTCTGGCTGGCGCCGGTCATTGCCACGTAAAGGTACTTGTCCACAGTCTTTCCTCTGTCTGCCGGACGTTTGCCGCCCACCGCTGTACTGATGAGCCTTAAGCAATAAGCGCACCAACTTGTTTTAGAGCGATCAATCCCCAGGCGGAGCAAGGCTTTGGCGGGGCGGGGAGGAAATTCGGAGCGCGGCGAGAGACGGAAAAACGGCGGTCTTATGCCGCTAACGGCAAGTAACGGCCTGGATACACAGTTGCACCCGAGGTATTACGGCACTCGCCGCTACACGTGTAGCCGCTGCCGAGGCACGAGGCTGCGCGGGCCATGCGCAACGCTGCGCTTCTCCAGGCATCACTTCAGCACCCGCCCGGGCCCAGCATCCGAACTCGCCCCAAACCTATCCACATCGGCTACCGGTCGACAGGGGTTTTGCCGAGCTGATGATCACGCAATTTATTGGCGATGGTGGTATGGGAAACCCCCAGGCGCTTGCCCAGCAGGCGGCTGCTCGGATGCTCGGCATACAGGCGCTCAAGCACCGTCTTTTCAAAGCGCCCAACGATATCCTCCAGGCTGCCCTCCAGGGAAAAATCGCCAAGCGGCTGACGCACGCCATAGTCCGGCAAGCGAATATGCTCGGCTTTGACCAACGCCCCATCACATAACGAAACCGCCTGGAACAACACGTTCTCCAACTGCCGCACATTGCCCGGCCAATGGTAATGGCTGAGCCGCTCCATGGCGGGCGGGGCCAGGGTCGGCAACGGGCAGCCGATCTGCCGGCTGGCCTGGTCAAGAAAGTGCTCCACCAGCGGTGCCAGACCGTCGAGGCATTCGCGCAATGGCGGGATATGCAGGGACAACACATTGAGCCGATGGTAAAGGTCCTGACGAAACTCGCCGCGCGCGCAGAGCTCCGAAAGATCGACCTGGGTCGCGCAGATAACCCGCACATCCAGGTACACCTCCTCATCACTGCCTACTCGGCGGAAGCAGCCATCCTGCAAAAAGCGCAACAGCTTGACCTGCAGCCGCGGGCTCATCTCCCCGACCCCATCCAGAAACAGCGTGCCACCGGCGGTCAGTTCCAGCAGCCCGAGCTTGCCTTCAGCCCGCGCGCCCTCAAACGCACCCGGGCCGTAGCCGAACAGCTCGGTCTCGGCCATCGACTCCGGCAACCCGGCGCAATTGAGCGCCATCAGCGGCGACTGCCCACGGGGGCTGGCCAGGTGGCAGGCTCGGGCCAGCAACTCCTTGCCGGTGCCGGTCTCGCCTTCGATCAACAGTGGCGCATCCAGCGGCGCCATGCGCCGCGCCTCGCGCACCACCGCCGCCATGACCTTGGAGCTCTGGAAGATACTGTCAAAGCCTCGCAGCTCCTGCTTGCGCACGTTATAGATGCGCTCACCGACCCGATCCGCGCGGTGCAGGGTCAGGACCGCGCCCGCCAGCGCCTCGCTGTCGTCATGCTCCGATTGCAGGGGCGCGATATCCGCCAGAAATACATCCCCCTTGACCTTGACCCGCAGGCCGTTGATTCGCGACTTGCTGGCCCGTACCAGCTCCGGCAAATCAAAATCCTCGGCGTACCGCGACAGCGGGATCCCCGGCACCTCGTCCACCCGCACCCCGAGCAACTGCGCCGCCGCGCGGTTGGCGGCCACGATCGAACCGCCCATATCAATCGACAGCACCGGGAACTCCAAAGCACCGAGCAAGGCGTTGAGCTCCATATGCCGGCGCTCGCTGGGCATCAGCCCCACCCGCTTGACCCCGAACACCCCGGTAATGGACTCGAACTTGGGGCGCAAGGCCTGGAACTGCAGATTGATCAGGTTCGGGCAGTGCAGGTAGATCGCATTGCCGTGCTCCCCGCCCACCTCGCCCCGAGCCACGTTGATCCCGTACTCCACCAGCAGGTTGAGAATGTCGCGCAGGATGCCGATGCGATTTTGGCAGTGGACTTTGATCCGCATATAAAAGACCCGAAACAGGTAAAGAGAGGCATGAGCGCCAAAACCAGCGGCCCGCAGCGCCGACTTTTTCAGACGTGGCGCAAATAGACGTAAAGATTATGTGACAGCGATCGCCGTTATCAACTCAAGAAAACGCCATGATTACGCCACACAGGTCAATTCGTAACGAATACTTTACGATTCTTGATTAAAAAGCGCCTGCGAGGCGCCGGCGACCTGCTGCATGCTCCGGCACCTTGGAGTATCTCTAGCGTCATACATAACAAGAACGCAGCCCCTTGCAGGAGAGCAGCATGAAGCAGACGCAGTACGTGGCCCGCGAGCCCGACGCGCACGGTTTTATCGACTACCCGGCCGAAGAACATGCGGTGTGGAACACCCTGATCACCCGCCAACTCAAAGTGCTTGAAGGTCGCGCGTGCCAGGAATACCTGGACGGCATCGAAAAGCTCGGCCTGCCCCACGACCGCATCCCGCAGTTGGGCGAAATCAACAAGGTACTCGGTGAAACCACCGGTTGGCAGGTGGCCCGGGTTCCGGCGCTGATCCCCTTCCAGACCTTTTTTGAATTGCTCGCCAGCAAGCAGTTTCCCGTAGCCACGTTTATTCGCACCCGCGAAGAACTGGACTACCTGCAAGAGCCGGATATCTTCCACGAGATCTTTGGCCACTGCCCCTTGCTGACCAACCCCTGGTTCGCCGAATTCACCCACACCTACGGCAAGCTCGGCCTGCAGGCGACCAAGGAAGAACGGGTATACCTGGCGCGCCTGTACTGGATGACCATCGAGTTCGGCCTGGTCGACACCCCCCACGGCAAACGCATCTATGGCGGCGGGATTCTTTCGTCGCCCAAGGAAACTGTCTACAGCCTCTCCAACGAGCCCGAACATCAGGCCTTCAATCCCCTGGAAGCGATGCGCACGCCTTATCGCATCGATATCCTGCAGCCCTTGTATTTCGTCCTGCCAAGCCTTGAGCGCCTGTTCGACCTGGCCCATGAAGACATCATGGCCATGGTCCACCAGGGCATGCAGTTGGGCCTGCATCCACCCAAGTTCACGCCCAAGCCCAAGGCGGCCTGAGCAGATCACACTCGCGACGTGCCGCGAAAGATAGTAATTTCCAACAAGAATCGATTTCAGGAACACACCATGACCGCTCTGAACCAAGCCCATTGCGAAGCCTGCCGTGCCGATGCCCCCCAAGTCAGTGACGAAGAACTGCCGGTACTGATCAAGCAGATCCCCGACTGGAACATCGAAGTACGCGACGGCGTGATGCAGCTGGAAAAAGTCTTCCTGTTCAAAAACTTCAAATTTGCCCTGGCTTTCACTAATGCCATGGGTGAAATTTCCGAAGCCGAAGGTCACCACCCAGGCCTGCTCACCGAGTGGGGCAAAGTCACCGTGACCTGGTGGAGCCATTCCATTAAGGGCCTGCACCGCAACGACTTCATCATGGCCGCACGCACCGACGAAGTGGCCCAGACCGCAGAAGGACGCAAGTAATGCACTTCGACGCCATCGGCCGCGTACCCGGCGACCCGATACTCGGCCTGATGGAGGCCTACGCCTCGGACAGCAACCCACGCAAATTCGACCTCGGCGTGGGGGTCTACAAGGACTCCCAGGGCCTGACGCCGATCCCGCAGTCGGTAAAACTGGCCGAGCAGCGCCTGGTCGATCGCCAGACCACCAAGACCTACATCGGCGGCCACGGCAACGCGGCCTTCGGCAAGCTGGTCAATGAACTGGTGCTGGGTGCCGATTCCAAGCTGATCGCCGAGCAACGCGCGGGTGTTACCCAGACCCCGGGCGGCACGGGTGCCCTGCGGCTGTCGGCCGATTTTATCGCCCAATGCCTGCCCGGCCGCGGCATCTGGCTGAGCAACCCGACCTGGCCGATCCACGAAACCATCTACGCCACCGCCGGGCTCAAGGTCAGTCATTACCCCTATGTCGGCAGCGACAACCGCCTGGACGTGGAGGCGATGCTCGCCACCCTGAAGCAGGCTCCCAAGGGCGACGTGGTACTGCTGCATGCCTGCTGCCACAACCCGACCGGCTTCGACCTGTCCCATGACGACTGGCGCCGGGTACTGGAAGTGGTACACGCTCGCGAGCTGCTGCCCCTGATCGACTTCGCCTACCAGGGTTTTGGCGACGGCCTGGAACAGGATGCCTGGGCTGTCCGGCTGATGGCCTCCGAGCTGCCGGAACTGCTGATTACCAGTTCCTGCTCGAAGAACTTCGGCCTGTACTCCGACCGCACCGGCGCGCTGATCGTCTGTGCCAAGAATGCGGAAAAACTCACGGACATTCGCAGCCAGCTGGCCAATATCGCGCGCAACCTGTGGTCCACCCCACCGGATCACGGCGCGGCGGTGGTGGCGACCATCCTCGGCGACCCCGAGCTGAAAAGCCTGTGGGCCGACGAAGTGGAAGCCATGCGCCAACGCATTGCCCAGTTGCGTGCCGGGCTGGTCGAAGCCCTGCAACCCCACGGGTTGGCCGAGCGCTTTGCTCATATCGGCGTGCAGCGCGGGATGTTTTCCTACACCGGGCTGTCGCCAGCCCAGGTCAAGGAACTGCGCGACCACCACAGCGTGTACATGGTCAGCTCCGGCCGGGCCAACGTCGCTGGCATCGATGCCACCCGTCTCGACCTGCTGGCCGACGCCATCGCCAAGGTCTGCAAGGCCTGATCCTCGTCACCCTCCAGTGCCTGCCCCGACCCGGCAGGTGCTGGCGGAATGACCTTTCCCAAAGGCCACCGACAGCTCCCGCCCCAAGCCGGAATCGAGCCTTGATGAAATCCCTTTCATCTCCATAGGCGCAATAAACATCTTTTTGTCATTTGCACTGCTGTATCCTGCCCAAGCTTTTTAAAAGCGCGGATCTACCCAGCGATTTAAAAAACAGACCTTGCGAGGAGCAACGAACATGCATGAGATTCCTAATCTCCCCTTCCCAAGCCTGCACGAAACTGAGCAGACAACCCCGCAACAAGCCAGTGCGCAAAAACCTGAAGTGAAAGAAGCCGAAAGCCGCAAGGCCGACAGCAAAGACTAAAGAGCACTGCCCAGACCGTGTGGAAAGCGCAAACTGATGCGCTTTCCACACAGCCTGAATCCCCCGCCCCGCGAGCCCCGAACCATGACCGACTCCTTCAGCGACACCCAGGCCAGCGTGCTGCTCGGCACCGCCGAGAAGATGATCGATGTCTGGAACCGCCTCTCCCCGGAAAAACAGGCCGCCCTGCTGGCGCGCTTCGGCACCCAGGAAAACGCCCTCGCGGCCCTGGTGACCACTCAATTGCTGGCCCCGGCAACACGCTGATACCGCCCCTGCCATAGAAACATCGCGACGCCACGTCGATTTCTCCCCCTGCATCCCTGCAAGCATCGGTATCATAAGCAGCCTATCTATCCTGCCGTGCCAGTGGACCTTTACCCATGCCAGATACCCAGCGACCCATGGCGGTCACGCTGCAAGTCGTTTCCATCGTCCTTTTCACCTTTATCGGTTACCTCAACATCGGCATCCCCCTGGCCGTCTTGCCCGGTTACGTGCACAGCGACCTGGGCTTTGGCGCCGTGATCGCCGGGCTGGTGATCAGCGTGCAATACCTGGCCACCCTCCTCAGCCGGCCCTATGCCGGACGCATGATCGACAACCTCGGCAGCAAGCGCGCAGTGATGGTCGGCCTGGCCGGCTGTGGCCTGAGCGGCGTGTTCATGCTGCTTTCGGCCTGGCTGCACACACTGCCGGGCCTGAGCCTGGCCTGCCTGCTGGTGGGCCGTCTGGTGCTGGGCAGCGCGGAGAGCCTGGTGGGTTCCGGCGCCATTGGCTGGGGCATCGGTCGGGTCGGCGCGCAGAACACGGCCAAGGTCATTTCCTGGAACGGCATTGCCAGCTATGGCGCCCTGGCTATCGGTGCACCGTTCGGCGTGTTTCTGGTGGGTCAGCTGGGCTTGTGGAGCATGGGGGTCAGCATCATTCTCCTGGCCCTGCTCGGCCTGGCCCTGGCCTGGCCGAAAGTCGCGGCGCCGATCGTGGTTGGCGAACGCCTGCCGTTCATGCATGTGCTGGGCCGGGTATTGCCCCACGGGTGCGGCCTGGCCCTGGGCTCGATCGGCTTTGGCACCATCGCCACCTTTATCACCCTGTATTACGCCACTCAGCACTGGTCGAACGCGGTGCTGTGCCTGAGCCTGTTCGGCGCCAGCTTTATCGGTGCGCGCCTGTTGTTCGGCAACCTGATCAACCGCCTGGGGGGCTTTAGGGTGGCGATTGCCTGCCTGTCGGTGGAAACCCTGGGGCTCTTGCTGCTGTGGCTGGCACCGGATGCCCACTGGGCCCTGGCCGGAGCGGCGCTGAGCGGTTTTGGCTTCTCCCTGGTATTCCCGGCGCTGGGGGTCGAGGCGGTCAACCTGGTGCCGGCCTCCAGTCGCGGGGCGGCGGTGGGTGCCTACTCGCTGTTCATCGACCTGTCCCTGGGCATCACCGGGCCGCTGGCCGGGGCGATTGCCGCCGGTTTCGGTTTTGCCTCGATCTTTCTGTTCGCCGCCATTGCTGCCTGCAGCGGCCTGATCCTCAGCGTCTATCTGTACCGTCAGGCGCCGAAGTACCGCCAGGAACGCGCGGGCCGCTAGAAGTCCACCCGGCCGCGGCCAGCCTTGATGTCGCCGCGCTTGGACTTGGATTCCAGGCGGCGCTTTTTCGAGCCCAGGGTCGGCTTGGTCGGACGGCGCTTCTTTTCCACCTTGGTCGCGCTGAGGATCAACTCGGTCAAGCGCTCCAGGGCATCGGCGCGGTTCTGCTCCTGGGTTCGGTACTGCTGGGCCTTGATCACGATCACACCGTCACTGGTGATGCGACTGTCACGCAGCGCCAGCAGCCGCTCCTTGTAGAACGGCGGCAGGGACGAGGCCGGAATATCAAAGCGCAGGTGCACGGCACTGGAGACCTTGTTGACGTTCTGCCC
Organism: Pseudomonas sp. MF4836; assembly: GCF_002018875.1. GTDB lineage: Bacteria > Pseudomonadota > Gammaproteobacteria > Pseudomonadales > Pseudomonadaceae > Aquipseudomonas. Next base: position 28,441 of record NZ_MVOL01000006.1, on the reverse strand, counting down.
ACCCGCGCCCTGGGCACGAATCGCCGTCAACTCGATCTCGGCATCCGGCAGATGCACGTTGTTGGAAATCACCAGCATGAAAAACCATCCGCGTTCAGGGCCCACAGGATACCCATTTGTATCGCCGCAGGCTCGCCAGCAAACGCCGGCCAAGATCGCCGGGCGTCCGCAAGCCCACTCCCAGAAACGAAAAACCCGGCACCAGGGCCGGGTTTTTCAGAACCACTCAAGGGCTTACTTGATCGACGAACTCAGGGTTTGCACAGCCTGTTGCTCACTGCGCTTGCCTTTGATCAGGTAGCAGCCCCACATAAAGACCAGCCACACCGGAATCGCGTACACCGAGATCTGGATCCCCGGAATCAGCAGCATGATGCCGAGGATAAACACCACGAACGCCAGGCAGACAAAGTTGCCGTAGGGGTACCACAGCGCCTTGAACAGTGAGGTCTGCCCGGTGCGGTTCATGTGCTGGCGGAACTTGAAGTGCGAGTAGCTGATCATCGCCCAGTTGATCACCAGGGTCGCGACCACCAGCGACATCAACAGCTCCAGCGCGTGCTGCGGAATCAGGTAGTTGAGCACCACGGCGACGAAAGTCACCAGGGCCGAGGCCAGGATCGAACGCACCGGTACGCCGCGCTTGTCGATCTTGGCCAGAGCCTTGGGCGCATCGCCCTGCTCGGCCATGCCCAACAACATGCGGCTGTTGCAGTAGGTGCCGCTGTTGTACACCGACAAGGCCGCAGTCAGGACCACGAAGTTGAGGATGTGCGCCGCCGTATCGCTGCCCAGCATCGAGAACACCTGGACGAACGGGCTGCCACTGTAGGCATCGCCGGAGGCATTGAGGCTCACCAGCAGGCTGTCCCAAGGGGTCAGGGACAGCAGCACCACCAGGGCACCGATGTAGAAAATCAGGATCCGGTAGATCACCTGATTGATTGCCTTGGGAATCACGGTTTTCGGCTGGTCGGCTTCCGCTGCGGTAAAGCCGAGCATCTCCAGGCCACCAAAGGAAAACATGATGATCGCCATGGCCATGACCAGGCCGCTGACGCCATTGGGGAAAAAGCCGCCGTGTTCCCACAGGTTGCTCACCGAGGCTTGCGGGCCACCGTGGCCGCTGACCAGCAGGTAGCTGCCCAGGGCGATCATGCCGACAATCGCCACCACTTTGATAATGGCGAACCAGAACTCGGCCTCGCCGAAGACTTTGACGTTGGCCAGGTTGATCGCGTTGATCAGCACGAAGAACACCGCGGCCGAAGCCCAGGTCGGCACGTGCGGCCACCAGTAGTGCACGTACTTGCCGACCGCGGTCAGCTCCGACATGCCCACCAGGATGTACAGGATCCAGCAGTTCCAGCCCGACAGGAAACCGGCGAAGCCGCCCCAGTATTTATGGGCGAAGTGGCTGAAAGAGCCGGCAACCGGCTCCTCGACGATCATCTCGCCCAACTGGCGCATGATCATGAAGGCGATAAAGCCGCAGATGGCGTAGCCGAGGATCATCGACGGGCCGGCGGATTTGAGCACGCCGGCGGATCCGAGGAACAAGCCGGTACCGATCGCGCCACCCAGGGCGATCAGTTGAATATGGCGATTTTTCAGGCCGCGTTTCAGCTCGCCTGAATGCGAGTTCTGTCCACTCATTGAAAAGGTCTCACGCAAGGTTTGATGATGTTCGATAGGCGTTGCTGCAAGGCGTTGGCTAAGCAGCGCAGATCAAACCCCAGCGCAGGCACCAGGAGTTCAGCGTTTGTTTAACGGTCATACGTCACCTGTTTGTTTTTATCTGTGACGAAATCGAACCCACCACGCTTGTGACGCGGCGGAATGAACAAGGCGGATAGCCCTGAATGTATTGCTCGTCGAGCTGGTGGCCAGCGGCGGAAGACAAGCCTTCGAACCGCGTCGGCACCAGTAGATCAGACGCAAAATGCGCGGATACGCAGTTGGGTCACAGTTAAAACGCCGCGCATTGTACACCCCTGATCCCCTGCTGCCAGACACTGCGACATCAGCGCCCCTCTGCACTGCCAGGCAAAAAAAAACGCCAACCCTGAGGTTGGCGCTTTTCACTTGCAGCTTTCAGCCTTGCGGCTTAGGCCTGCCTCACTCCGGCTTGCGACGACCAAAGCCCGGACGCTGGCCGGAACCGGCTGGTGCGCCACGACGCTTGCCCGATGGCGCATCGCGGTCGACCAGGACAATGCCCGGACGCTTGGACTTCGGCGCCGGCTTGGCCGGACGCTTGGTGTCGCTTGGACGGTCGGCCACGGGCGTGCCACGACCCGACTCACCACGACCGGCCGCCGGACGTGGAGTGCGTGGTCCGCGCTCGCCATCTTGACGCGCTGCCGGCTTGCGCCCTGGGCGCTCGCCTTCGATGTGCGGCTCACGCGCGGGACGGGCGCCGCCTGCGGCTGGAGCACCGGCCGCAGGACGCAGGGTGCGCACGCGCTCGCTCTTGCCCACCGGGCGCGAGGATTTACGCTGCATGCGTTCCAGCTTGTCCTTGCTCTTGGCGTTCAACTGCGGCATAGCCACCGGCGTCAGGCCAACCTCGGCACTGAGGATATCCACCTCGTACTGAGTCATTTCACGCCAGCGGCCCATCGGCAGATCGGAATTGAGGAACACCGGACCGAAACGCACACGTTTCAGGCGGCTGACCACCAGGCCCTGGGATTCCCACAGGCGACGCACTTCACGGTTACGGCCTTCCATCACCACGCAGTGGTACCAGTGGTTGAACCCTTCACCCCCTGGCGCCTGCTTGATGTCGGTGAACTTGGCCGGGCCGTCTTCGAGCACAACACCGGCTTTCAGGCGTTCGATCATCTCGTCGTCGACTTCGCCACGCACACGTACCGCGTATTCACGGTCCATTTCGTAGGAAGGGTGCATCAGGCGGTTGGCCAACTCACCGTCGGTGGTGAACATCAGCAAGCCCGTGGTGTTGATGTCCAGGCGACCGATGTTGATCCAGCGGCCCTCTTTCGGGCGCGGCAGTTTGTCGAACACGGTTGGACGGCCTTCAGGGTCGTCACGGGTGCAGATCTCGCCGTCGGGTTTGTTGTACATGATCACGCGGCGCACCGATTCGGCGGCCTCTTCGCGCTTGATCACCTTGCCATCGATGGAAATGGCGTCATGCAGGTCGACGCGCAGGCCAAGGGTGGCGTCTTTGCCATTGACCTTGATCCGGCCCTGGCTGATCCAGGACTCTACGTCGCGGCGCGAGCCAACGCCGATACGGGCGAGGACTTTCTGCAGTTTTTCGCCTGCTGGGCCGATTTCCTGGCTGTCTTTCTGGTCGTTGTCACTCATCTGGGCACCTCCCGGTGTGTCGATTCAGGCGGTGAGTGGCCTGAAACGTGTAAAAACAGGTCTTGTGGCGAAGGGATCGCCAAAGGGTCGCGAATCATACGCTCATGGCGCCGGTTGCGCATCACAGACTAGTTGATATGTCGCGAGGGGCTACTTTTTCCGCCGACCGGTGGCGCCCAGGGCCAACAGGCGCAATTCGGCCTCGGCCAGGACGCCGCGCTTGTCGACCTTGTCGAGCTTCTTCCAGGCCTTGATCTCGCGCTTGCTGCGCCCACAACCGATGCAGATATCGTCGCTGAACTTGCAGACACTGATGCAGGGGTCTTTGGTGGAGCTCATGGGCCTTCTCCAGTAATCGCGATGGCCGGCAGCCCGACCCCAGAAAAGGATCAGTCTTCCAGCAAGCGTCTTTCATTCTCGATGGCTTCGGCCAAGGCCAGGGCCTCGGCTTCTTCATCACTCAGGCTGGGGGCCGGTAGCTCCAGGGCAGCCACGGCGGCCAGCAACTTGGCGCGCGCCTCTGCCACGCCCAGCACATCGTCATCGGTTTCGACTTCCAGGCTGGCGTCAGGTTCGACCTCAAGCACCGCCTCGACCTCGACGACAACTTCAACAGCCACCTCGACCGGCACATCGGGCTCGGGCGCAAGCCCGCTCTCGACGCTGGACTCGGAGGAATCCGGGGCGCCATCGCGCAGCAGGTCATCGAAGTCGGTCTTGATCCCCTCCTCCATCGAATCCAGCTCCAGCAGCAAGGTGTGGAAACTGGTTTCTTCCTTGGGCTCCTCCGGTTCGGCACTGGCATCGGCCAGGGCCTGCAGGTTTTCCGGCACTGGGGCGTCGTCGAACTCGAGCACCGGCTCGACTTCCATCTCGCGCAACTCCGCCAGGGGTGGCAGGTCGTCGAGGTTTTTCAGGTTGAAGTGGTCGAGAAACACCTTGGTGGTGGCAAACATCGCCGGCTTGCCCGGTACATCACGGTAGCCGACGACACGGATCCACTCACGCTCAAGCAAGGTCTTGACGATATGGCTGTTGACCGCAACCCCACGCACATCCTCGATTTCGCCCCGGGTAATCGGCTGGCGGTAGGCGATCAGCGCCATGGTTTCGAGCATGGCCCGCGAGTAACGCTGCGGGCGCTCCTCCCAAAGTCGCCCGACCCAGGGGCTGAATTTCTCGCGGATCTGCAACCGATAACCGGAGGCCACTTCCTTGAGTTCAAAGGCCCGGCCGTCGCAGGACTTGGCCAGCAGCGTCAACGCCTTTTTGAACACGGCCGGCTCCGGCCGCTCACCCTCCTCGAAGAGTTCGAACAGGCGATCCAGGGATTGGGGCTTTCCCGAGGCCAACAGAAAGGCTTCAAGCAGCGGCGCCAGCTCGCGGGGTTCAGTCAGATTCATTGTTTCAGCTCGTTATTCGGCTCGCGCCCGCACATGGATCGCCGCAAAGGGCTCATTCTGCACCAGCTCGACCAGGGATTCCTTGACCAGCTCGAGGATCGCCATAAAGGTCACCACGACCCCCAGGCGCCCTTCCTCGGCGGTGAACAGCTCGACGAAGGGCACGAAACCGCCGCCCTTGAGCCGCTCCAGCACATCACTCATGCGCTCGCGGGTCGACAGCGCTTCGCGGCTGACCTGGTGACTCTCGAACATGTCGCCCCGGCGCAGCACCTCGGCCATGGACATCAGCAACTCTTCCAGGCTCACGTCCGGCAGCAGCTTGCGGGCCCGGGCCTCGGGGGCGTCCAGCTTGGGCACGACCACGTCGCGGCCGACCCGGCTCAGGTTATCGATACCTTCGGCGGCAGCCTTGAAGCGCTCGTACTCCTGCAGGCGACGGATCAGCTCGGCGCGCGGATCGTCTTCTTCCTCTTCGATCTCGGCAGAGCGCGGCAGCAGCATCCGCGACTTGATCTCGGCCAGCATGGCCGCCATCACCAGGTACTCGGCGGCCAACTCCAGGCGCACCGACTGCATCAGCTCGACATAACCCATGTACTGGCGGGTAATTTCCGCCACCGGGATATCGAGGATGTTGATGTTCTGTTTACGGATCAGGTACAGCAGCAGGTCCAGCGGTCCCTCAAAGGCCTCGAGAAAGACCTCCAGGGCGTCCGGCGGGATGTACAGGTCCAGGGGCATTTCCAGCACCGCCTGGCCATAGACCATGGCGAAGGGCAGTTCTTGCTGGGCGCCTGCCTGGTCGTCGACGGTTTGTACTGCGGACATCTAGGCCTCGGCCATGAACGGCGCAGGGTCGCCGCAACCGATGCGGATCACTTCCGGCTCACCATCGGCCAGGTTGATCACCGTCGACGATTCGGTGCTGCCGAAACCGCCATCGATGATCAGGTCCACCTGATGTTCGAGCAACTGGCGCATTTCATAAGGATCGTTCAACGCCTCGCTTTCGCCGGGCATGATCAGGCTGACGCTCATCAGCGGCTCGCCGAGCTCGGCCAGCAGGGCCAGGGCAATCGGGTTGCGCGGCACCCGCAGGCCAATGGTGCGCCGCTTGGGGTGCAGCAACAGCCGCGGTACTTCGCGGGTGGCATTGAGAATGAAGGTGTAAGGCCCCGGCACATAGGCCTTGAGCAGGCGGAACGTGCCGGTATCGATCTTGGCGAACAGACCCAATTGCGACAGGTCGCTGCAGATCAGCGCGAAGTTGTGCTTATCGTCCAATTGACGCAAGCGTCGCACCCGCTCGATGGCGCCCTTGTCGCCCATCTGGCAACCGACGGCATACGATGAATCGGTGGGGTAGATCACCACCCCGCCGGCACGGATGATTTCAACCGCCTGTTTGATCAGGCGCGGTTGTGGGTTCTCCGGATGTATCTGGAAAAATTGACTCACTGTCTCTACCTGTTCAGGCGGCAATAATTGGGTCATGTTTGAATCGACACCAAAGCGGCGGCAGATCCTCCGGAACCGGGCGGTATTCGCCTATTTCGGACCAGCCTCCAGGACCATGGAAATCACTGCCGGCACTGACCAGCAGACCGAACTCACGCGCAAGAATCGCCAGGCTGCCCACTTGTTCCGCAGGCTGATGGCCATTGACCACTTCGATAGCGTGGCCACCCGCTTGAATATAGTCGGCAATCAGGCGCCGACGCTTGCTGCGGGTGAAATCGTAATGCCAGGGGTGCGCCAGACTAACCCAGGCACCGGCTGCACGCAGGGTGCCGACGGTGTCTTCCAGGGTCGGCCAATGCTGCTTGACGTCCCCCAGCTTGCCGGCCCCCAGCCACTTGCGAAACGCTTCGGCGCGGTCCTTGACGTAGCCGGCACGCACCAGGTAGTCGGCAAAGTGCGGCCGCGCCGGGGCATTGCCGCTGTCACCCAACTCCTGCTGGATGGCCCGGGCCCCTTCCAGGGCGTCCGGCATGCCTTTGAGCGCGAGTTTGCGGCTTATTTCTTCTGACCGCAGCCAGCGCCCATCGTGCAATTTGGCAATGGCCTCGACCAGCGCGGGGGCGTTGACATCAAAGCCGTAACCCAGGACATGGATGGTCGCGCCGCCCCAGGTGCAGGACAATTCAACGCCGTTGACCAGTTGCATACCCAGCTCGACCGCCGCGCGACGGGCCTCATCGAGCCCTTCCAGGGTGTCGTGGTCGGTCAGGGCCAGGACTCGCACGCCTTTTTCAAACGCACGCGCAACCAGTACCGCAGGCGCAAGAGCGCCGTCGGAGGCCGTGCTGTGGCAGTGCAAATCAACATTCACGGGACTGTTCAACCTCAAGTCAGCTGGCGCTTTCGCTACCATGGATGTTTGTTATTATGCCGCCACATCCTGCTTCTGGCTGCCACTGTGAAACAATTCATCGACTTCATCCCGCTGTTCCTGTTTTTCATCGTCTACAAAATCGATCCCCGCGTGGTCGACATTGCCGGTCAACAAGTGACCCTGGGCGGCATCTACAGCGCCACGGCGATGCTGATCATCAGCTCCCTGGTGGTCTACGGAGCCTTGTTCATCTCCCAGCGCAAACTGGAAAAAAGCCAATGGCTGACCCTGGTAGCCTGCCTGGTCTTCGGCAGCCTGACCCTGGCCTTCCACAGCGAAACCTTCCTCAAGTGGAAAGCCCCGGTGGTCAACTGGCTGTTCGCACTGGCCTTTATCGGCAGCCATTTCATCGGTGACCGCCTGCTGATCAAACGCATCATGGGCCACGCGCTGACCCTGCCGGACCCGGTCTGGACCCGACTGAACATCGCCTGGATCGGCTTTTTCCTGTTCTGCGGCGCCGCCAACCTGTTCGTCGCCTTCACCTTCCAGAGCATCTGGGTCGATTTCAAGGTGTTCGGCAGCCTGGGCATGACCCTGCTGTTCCTGGTCGCCCAGGGCATCTACCTGTCGCGCCATATGCATGACACCGAACCCACCACGCCGAAAACCGAGGACTGACATGCTTTACGCAATCATTGCCACAGACGTCGCCAACTCCCTGGAAAACCGCCTGGCCGCCCGCCCGGCGCATCTGGAGCGGCTGCAGCAGCTCAAGGCTGAAGGCCGCGTGGTCCTGGCCGGACCGCACCCGGCCGTCGACAGCAATGACCCGGGTGCCGCCGGTTTCACCGGCAGCCTGATCGTCGCTCAATTCGACTCGTTGAGCGCCGCCCAGGCCTGGGCCGATGCCGACCCGTACATCGCAGCAGGCGTCTACGCCAGTGTTTCGGTCAAGCCGTTCAAGCAAGTCCTGCCGTAAATCCTCTTCCACGCGATGAACCTTGTCGGTTCATCGCGTTCTCAATCGCTCATTATTCTCGTTTAACGGCCGACAACCTGCCCAACACTCGATTGGAATCAGGAGTTCCGATGCGCCAAGGTACGTTGTGTCTGCTGTTGGTCATGTTATCGATCGGGGCCGTTGCCCATGCCGAAGAAACCCAGGACTCGGGCCGCTCCACGCCTCTGTCCCTGAGTGCCGGCAGCCAGATCACCGAGTTGCAGCAACGCTTGAAAGAAAGCGAGCGGCTGCGTGATGAGTTGAGCAAACAACTGCAAAATGCCGATGCCGAACGCGAAAGTGCCCAGCTCGCCCGCTTGCGCCAGGAGAACCAGCGCCTCAAGCTGCAACTCAAGGAAGCCCAGGCCAGCCCGGTACCACGCCTGCTGACCGATCAGCAGCAATGGTTCGTGACAGGCGCAGGAGTGGCACTATTGGCCCTGCTCTGCGGTATCTTCGCCAGTGGTGGGCATCGAAAGCGTCGACAATGGCTAAATTGAGTGATGAATGAGCGACCTGTTACTGATTGATGACGACCAGGAGCTGTGCGAGCTCCTGACCAGTTGGCTGAGCCAGGAAGGTTTCCAGGTTCGGGCCTGCCACGATGGCCAGAGCGCCCGCCGCGCCCTGGCCGACAGTGCACCGGCTGCCGTGGTGCTGGACGTGATGCTGCCCGACGGCAGCGGCCTGGAGTTGCTCAAGCAACTGCGCAACGATCACCCTGACCTGCCGGTGCTGATGCTGTCGGCTCGCGGCGAACCGCTGGATCGCATCCTCGGCCTGGAACTGGGCGCCGACGACTATCTGGCCAAACCGTGCGACCCGCGCGAGCTCACCGCCCGCCTGCGCGCCGTGTTGCGTCGCAGCCATCCGGCCGCGGTGTCGAGCCAGATGGAACTGGGCGACCTGTGCTTCAGCCCGATCCGGGGCGTGGTCAGCATCGATCAGCAGGACATCACCCTCACTGTCTCCGAAAGCCGCCTGCTCGAAGCCCTGCTCAAGCAGCCCGGCGAACCGCTGGATAAACAGGAACTGGCGCAGATCGCCCTGGGCCGCAAGCTGACCCTGTACGACCGCAGCCTGGACATGCACGTCAGCAACCTGCGTAAAAAGATCGGCCCCTACCCCGACGGCCGGCCGCGGATCGTCGCCCTGCGCAGCCGCGGCTACTACTACAGCCTGTAAGACCGTGCGCTGGCGGGCGACGTCGCGCACGCGCTGCAGACGATAGGCCCGCTTCCCCCACTCCCATTGCCCGCCGGGGCGCCCATGAAGGCCCCGGCCGAACCCGGCCCGAGCCTATCGGCAGCGGCTACAGGCGTTCATCTCCGGTGGAGAATTGTCAGGCCGGGGGATTTTCGTCTTTACCCAAGCTTTACCCTTCGCTGACTGCCGCTGACCTTGATCTGCGTAACCTGAACTCATCCGGAACTGACCGGGAATGAGACAAGGAGACACACCATGCGCAAGACCCTTATCGCTCTGATGTTCGCCGCTGCCCTGCCGACCGTGGCCATGGCCATGCCTGAAGGCGCAGGCCCGATGGGGCCGATGGACGGCCCACGCCACAGCGAGCACATGCGCGGCAAAGGCCCTTTCAGCCAACTGGATCTGAGCCGTGAACAGCGCCAGCAGATTGGCAAGCTGATGGGTGAGCAGATGCACGAACGCAAGCAACTGGTCGAGAAGTACCTGGAAAAACTGTCCCCAGCCGACCAGAAGGCCATGAAGGACGAGATCGCCGCCAAGAAACAGAAAACCGAAGCGGACATCCGGGCGGTGCTCAAGCCGGATCAGCAGAAAGAGTTCGACGCGATCCAGAAGAAACAGGCTGAGCGTCGCGCCGAATGGGCCGAGTTCAAGGCCTGGAAAGCGCAGCAACCGCAAAAAGCGCAATAATGCGTTAGCGTTTCCCCAGCCCAGTGGCCCCCCCACTGGGCTTTTCCTGTTTGAGGATTTCCTGTGCGTTCATTGTTCTGGCGCATCCTGGCCAGCTTCTGGCTGGCCATCGCCCTGGTTGCAGGGCTGTCGATCCTGCTTGGGCACATGTTGAATCAGGACGCCTGGATTCTCAGCCGTCATCCGGGCCTCAACACCCTGGCCCAGGAGTGGACGCAAAGTTACGAAGCCCAGGGCGAGGATGCCGCCCAGGAGATCCTGCAGCAGCGCAAGCGCCAGTACCATATCGACGTGCAGGTGCTCAATGACAGCGGTGATCCGGTGGTACGCGGCACCTTCCCCAAGCGTGCAGCGGCCTTCGAGGCGCGCCAGAACAGCGATGATCGGCATTTGCCGTGGCGCCGCCTGACCGACGAATACACCAGCCCCAAGACTGGCGACACCTACCTGCTGATTTACCGTATCCCGCACCCTGAGCTCGACGCCTGGCACCGCGACAGCCTGATGTGGCCCTTGAGCGCCCTGGCCATCGCCCTGGTGGTACTGACGTTGTTCAGCCTGCTGGTGACCCTGTCCATCACCCGCCCCCTGAGCCGCCTGCGGGTTGCGGTGCATGACCTGGGCCAGGCCACCTACCAGCAAAACAGCCTGGCCCGGCTGGCTGCCAGGCGTGACGAGTTCGGCGTGCTGGCCAACGATTTCAACCGCATGGGCTCGCGCCTGCAAAGCCTGATCGGCAGCCAGCGCCAGTTGCTGCGGGATGTCTCCCACGAACTGCGCTCGCCCCTGGCCCGGCTGCGCATCGCCCTGGCCCTGGCCGAACGCGCCGAGCCTGCGGAACGCGAACGGCTGTGGCCGCGATTGACCCGGGAATGCGACCGCCTGGAAGCCCTGATCAGTGAAATCCTGGTCCTGGCGCGGGTCGACGCCGACAACGCCAGTGCTGAAGACGTGGACCTCAACGCCTTGCTCGGCAACCTGCAGAAAGATGCCCAACTTGCCTGCCCCGAGCAAAGCGTGCGCATCGAAGCCGAACCCGGCCTGCTGCTCAAAGGCTGGCCGACCATGATCGAGCGCGCCATGGACAACCTGCTGCGCAATGCCCAGCGGTTCAACCCGGACGGCCAATCGATCGAGGTATTGGCGTTGCGCCAGGGAGAAAAGATCGTACTCAGCGTGCGTGATCATGGCCCTGGCGTGGAGGCCGAACACCTGGGGCAACTGGGCGAGCCGTTCTATCGCGCCCCCGGGCAAACGGCGGCGGGCCATGGGCTGGGCTTGGCGATTGCGCGTCGCGCGGCGGAGCGCCACGGCGGCAGCCTGATCCTGGCCAATCACCCGGAAGGCGGTTTTATTGCCAGCCTGGAGTTGCCACTGGAACCGGGGGCGGTGGCCTAGTACCGAATGCAACGGGCCCCTGCCTGGAGTGGCAGGGGCCCGTTCAGCGATCAGCGGCATTTAGCCCCATTGCTTGAGTCAGCCCTGGCCCGACCAGGCGCTGACAAACTCCGCCGTGTCGACCTTGGGCGCCACGCGCGGCTCGTTCTGCGGCGTGCCCAGGTACAGGAAGGCAATGATCTCCTCGCCTTCACCCAGGCCCAGGCCCTTGGCGACATGGGCCGAATAGGACAGCTCTCCGGTACGCCATACGGCACCGATGCCCTGAGCGTAGGCCGCCAGCAAAATACCGTGGGCAGCACAACCGGCAGCCAGCAGTTGCTCGCTCTTGGGCACTTTGAAGTGCTCCTGCAAACGGGCCACCACCACAACCACCAGCGGCGCACGCAACGGCATGGCACGGGCCTTGTCCAGCGCCGCCTGGGTCACCTCGCCGCCCTGCAATTGCACGGCTTCGGCCAGCAACTCGCCCATCTGCTCGCGAGCCGCGCCTTCGACCGTCAGAAACCGCCACGGCCGCAATTGACCATGATCCGGAGCACGCAGAGCCGCGGCGAACAGCGCTTCACGCTGGGCGGCATCCGGCGCCGGGTCGAGCAGGCGCGGTACGGAAACACGGTTGAGCAAAACGTCGAGAGCCTCCATCGGCCACCTCCTGCAAAAAATGTCCGGCCATTCTAGGGGCAGTTGACGTTTGGCGACAGGCCGCAACCGCGCCCCACGGGCAAACGCCGAGGAGGCCCCGGTTTACATGCCCTGCCCCGCAGGTAGAATGGGCGCCCTTCAGTTATCAGCCCGAGCGGACTTCATGGCGTTGCCGACCTTACGGATCATTGGTTTCATCATCGGCATCTTCCTGATCACCCTGGCCATCGCCATGGTCATCCCGATGGCAACCCTGGTGATTTTCGAGCGCACGGGCGATCTGCCGTCGTTCCTCTGGGCCAGCATGATCACCTTTATCGCCGGCCTGGCGCTGGTGATCCCCGGGCGCCCGGAGCATGTGCACCTGCGTCCGCGCGACATGTACCTGCTGACCGTATCGAGCTGGCTGGTGGTGTGCATCTTCGCCGCCCTGCCGTTTCTGCTGACCCAGCACATCAGCTATACCGATTCGTTTTTTGAAAGCATGTCCGGCATCACTGCCACCGGTTCCACGGTGCTCAGCGGCCTGGACACCATGTCCCCGGGCATCCTGATGTGGCGCTCGCTGCTGCACTGGCTCGGCGGCATCGGCTTTATCGGCATGGCGGTGGCGATCCTGCCGCTGCTGCGCATCGGGGGCATGCGCCTGTTCCAGACCGAGTCTTCGGACCGCTCGGAGAAAGTCATGCCCCGCTCGCACATGGTGGCGCGGCTGATTGTGGCGGCTTATGTCGGTATCACTATCCTCGGCAGCCTGGCCTTCTGGTGGGCAGGGATGACCCCGTTCGACGCCATCAACCACGCGATGTCGGCTATTTCCACCGGTGGTTTCTCCACATCCGACGAATCCCTGGCCCACTGGAAACAACCGGCGGTGCATTGGGTGGCGGTGGTGGTGATGATTCTGGGCAGCCTGCCGTTCACCCTGTATGTCGCCACTTTGCGTGGCAACCGCCGGGCGCTGCTCAAGGACCAGCAAGTGCAAGGCCTGCTCGGCCTGCTGCTGGTCACCTGGCTGGTACTCGGCACCTGGTACTGGTGGACCACCAACCTGCACTGGCTGGATGCCCTGCGCCACGTGGCGTTGAACGTGACCTCGGTGGTCACCACTACCGGTTTTGCCCTGGGCGACTACAGCCTGTGGGGCAACTTCTCGCTGATGCTGTTCTTTTACCTGGGGTTTGTCGGCGGCTGCTCCGGCTCAACGGCAGGCGGGATCAAGATCTTCCGCTTCCAGGTGGCCTATATCCTGCTCAAGGCCAACCTTAACCAGCTGATTCACCCGCGCGCGGTGATCAAGCAGAAATACAACGGCCATCGCCTCGACGAGGAGATCGTGCGTTCGATCCTGACCTTCTCGTTTTTCTTCGCCATCACCATCTGCATGATCGCCCTGGCCCTGTCCCTGCTCGGGGTGGACTGGATGACGGCCCTGACCGGCGCCGCCAGTACGGTGTCCGGCGTCGGCCCGGGGCTGGGCGAGACCATCGGCCCGGCCGGCAACTTCTCGACCCTGCCGGACGCGGCGAAGTGGATCCTGTCCCTGGGCATGCTGCTCGGGCGCCTGGAAATCATTACGGTGTTCGTGCTGTGTATTCCGGCGTTCTGGCGTCACTGACCAGGGCTGAATCCTGCAACAGCCGCGCCCGATATTCGCCGGGCGTGGCATCGAACCAGCGGCGGAACGCGCGGAAGAAGTTGCTCGGATCGGCAAACCCCAGCAAATAGGCGATCTCCAGCAAAGTCATGCTTGGCTGGGCCAGGTACTGCTCGGCCAACTCACGGCGGGTGTCATCGAGCAGGGTCTGGAAGCTGGTGCCCTCTTCCTGCAGCCGCCGTTGCAGGGTGCGCTGGGACAGGTGCAGGGTCTGGGCCACCATCTCGCGCTTCGGTTCGCCCTGGGGCAGCAGTCGGCACAACACCTGGCGCGCCTTGTGGGTTACCCGGCTTTCGGAAAACCGCGCCAGGTATTCGCCGGCAAAGCGATCGTGCAACAGGGCCATGGCCTCATTGGCCGTCGGCAGCGGCGCTTCCATGTCGCCCCGCTCGAATATCAGCGCATCGTAGGGCGCGTTGAACACCAGCGGTGCATGAAAAGCGTGTTTATAGGGCTCCAGGTCCGCAGGCGGAGCGCCCTGGACCAACACCTTGCGCGGCTGCAAGGTGCGTCCGGTCAGCCAGCCGCACAGGGCCAGGGCGCAGGCCAGGGAGGCTTCGGCACTTTGCCGGGTCGGCGGCAGATGATCGCCATGCACGGTCAGAATCAGTGCATAGCCTTCAGGTAAAAGTCGAAAACTCAAATCAGCGCTTTCGGCAATGATGCGTTGATAGCGCACCAATCGCTCGAAACCCTCGGCCAGGGTGCGACTGGACATCAAGGCATAACCGGCCACATGAAACGACGCCGGGCGCACCACCTTGCCCATGTTCAGGCCGATCGCCGGGTTGCCCGACAGCTCGACCGCGCGCTGCCACAGGCGGGTCATCGAGTCCTGGGGGAAACGTGCATCAGGGTCGTCCAGCGATCCATAGTCGAGGCCCAGCTGCTTGAACAATGCACGGCAGTCGAGGCCGTCCATCTCCAGCGCTTTGACAATTCCCATCGCCCAGCTTGCAGAAGTCGTTCGTTCGCTCATGGCGTTTTCTTACATGGTGAGCCGCATGCTACGGCCAGATTTGCAAGGATACTAAAGTGGCGCCCATTGTCACTGGCTACATCCATTGATGACTCTAGACTCAAATAAACTCCCCGCGGCACATCCCATTATCAGAACAACTACCAGCGAGGCCGTAGGCGTGGAAAACATCAAGCGATTCAACAGCTTTGCCGAATTCTATCCGTACTACCTGAGCGAACACGGCAACAGTACCTGCCGTCGCCTGCATTTTATCGGCACCAGCCTGGTGATCTTCATCCTGGCCCTGGCCATTGGCAAAGGTGCCTGGCTGCTGCTTCTGGCGCTGCCGGTGGCGGGCTACAGCTTTGCCTGGATCGGGCACTTCTTCTTCGAAAACAACCGTCCCGCCACCTTCCAGCACCCCTTCTACAGTCTGCTGGGGGATTTCGTCATGTACCGCGACATGATCCTCGGCAAGGTGCCCTTCTAGTCCAGACACTCCTGCGGGCCACGCGGCTCGCCTGGTCAGCAAGCCGTCTCCCACAGCCACTGCGCGGGCAATCACAGGGCATAGACTCGAACCATCATCCACAACAAGAAGATGGCCCATGAGCGATCACGCCCGTTTTACCCATATGCAGGATGGAACCGAGCAGGACTGGGCGATCATCGCCGCCGACTTCAGCGCCTATGCCCGGCAGCTGGCATCGCGCATCGTCACCCACCTGCGGCTGCTCGAAGGCGACTTCGGCGGCTTCCCGGTGGATCGCCTGAGCCACTCCCTGCAGACCGCCAGCCGCGCCTGGCGCGATGGCCAGGATGAGGAGTACGTGGTCTGCGCTCTGCTCCACGATATCGGCGACACCCTGGGCAGCTACAACCACCCGGATATCGCCGCCGCCATCCTCAAGCCCTTCGTCAGCCCGGAAAACCTGTGGATGGTGCAGCAGCACGGGATTTTCCAGGGCTACTACTTCTTCCATCACCTGGGCATGGACCGGCACCTGCGGGAACAATTCAAGGACCACCCGCAGTACCAGCGCACCGCCGAGTTCTGCGCCAAGTACGATGCCGCGGCCTTCGACCCGGACTACGACAGCCTGCCCCTGAGCTTCTTCGAACCCATGCTCGAGCGCCTGTTCGCCCAGCCGAAAAACTCGATCTACAAGGCCGCCATGCAAGAACACCACGCGGCCTGAACCGCGCCAGCGGAGCTCATGCCGGCTCCGCCACCTTCTGCCGTTCGGCCTTGAGCTGGGCTTCGCGCGCCTGGGCATCGGCCAGGCGATACAGCTCGATGGTGCCGTCCCAATGCTCGATCAGCGCCGTGCATGACTCCACCCAATCGCCGCAGTTGAGGTAGTCCACCTCGCCGACCTTGCGGATCTCGGCATGGTGAATGTGCCCGCAGACCACGCCCTGCAAGCCGCGCTTGACGCATTCATGGGCGATGGCTTGTTCAAAGTCGCTGATAAAGCTGACCGCGGTCTTCACCTTGTGCTTGAGGTAGGCCGACAGCGACCAGTAGCCGTAGCCGTAACGGGCGCGCCAGTGGTTGAGCCAGCGGTTGAGGGTCAGGGTAAATTCGTAGGCCGAGTCGCCGAGAAAGGCCAGCCAGCGGTGGTAGCGGGTGATCACATCGAACTGGTCACCGTGGATCACCAGCAGGCGCCGACCATCGGCGGTGGTGTGCAGCGCCTCGTCCACCAGTTGGATATTGCCCAGGATCAGCTTGGAGTAGCGGCGCAGGAATTCATCGTGGTTGCCGGTGACGTAGATCACCTCGGTCCCGCGTTTGCTCATGGTCAGCAGCCGGCGGATCACATTGGTGTGGGCCTGGGGCCAATACATGCCGCCGCGCATTTTCCAGCCGTCGATGATGTCGCCCACCAGGTAGATGCGGTCGGCCTGATAGCCCTTGAGAAACTGCGACAGATGCTCGGCCTGGCAATCCCGGGTGCCCAGGTGCACATCGGAGATCCATAAAGTTCGTACCCGCTGCTTACGACTGGGTTTGACGAGTTCGGCGCTGGTCATGGGCACTCTCCTGCTGTTTTTGCGAGCTTGCTCCGTGGCGATTAATAGCCCATGACACAAATACGACCGTCCGATGACAGCCCGCGCGCAACGGCCCCCGGTGTAGACTGCCGCCTCTGCCAAGGAGACCGGGATGCGACCGATCCTCACCCTGCGCCACTACAGCCACGACCTGATCGTCCACAGCCATGACCATGCCCAACTGGTGTTCGGCCTGTCGGGCCGGCTCGACTTCGAAGTCGACGGCCAGGGCAGCCAGGTCGGCCAGCAGAGTTTTGTGGTGGTGCCGGCCGGCGCCCACCATGCCTGCGGTAGCCCCGACGGCAGCCACTGCCTGGTGCTCGACGTGCCAAGCGAGCACTGGGTCATGCAATCGCTGGGGGAACACGCCGAGGCCAGCCGGCGCTTGCTCGACACCCCAGGGCGCCTGCTGCTGGCCCCGGCCCAGAGCCAACTGGTCGACTGGCTGGCCGCCAGCCCGGTGGCCGATCCGCTGATTGCCCAGCAAGGGGCAGTGCTGTTGCTGGCCAGCCTCAACAGCGCGCTGCCGGTCGGTGGCGGTCGGCGCCTGCCCTATGCCGCCTTGAATGCCCACATCGACCAGCACGCCGCCCACCCGCTGCAAGTCGCCGATCTGGCACGGCTCGCCGGCCTGTCCAGCGCACGCCTGCATGCGCGATTCGTTGCCGAATGCGGGCAGACGCCGATGGACTACATCCGCAGCCGCCGCCTGCACATGGCGGTCAACCTGTTGCGCGACTCGCCCCTGGCCATCGGTGAAATCGCCCAGCGGGTGGGCTACAGCTCCCAGAGCGCGTTTGCCGCCGCCATCCTGCGCGAATACGGCACCAGCCCCGGCAAGCTGCGACGCGCCACGGAGCCGCGCTAGTTCCTCGACAAAAGACGCGAGCCCCGCGACAGACAGCGCATCGGCCACGCCCGTAAACTGCTGCCCTGCCGCAGCGCCCGCCAGAGGGCCCGGCTCTATTGTTTAAGGATTGAAATGACTCCGCGTACCGCCCTCGGTGCCCTGCATATCGGCGCCCTGATGTTCGGCCTGACCGGGGTGTTCGGCAAACTGGCCGCCGCCTCGCCGGCGATTATCGTGTTTGGCCGCGCCGCCTTCGCCGTCCTGGCCCTGGCCTGTTTTGCACGCCTGGCCAGCAACACCCGCTGGCAGCCATTGACCCGCGGCGACTGCTCGCGCCTGCTGCTCAGCGGCCTGCTGCTGGCCGGGCACTGGGTGAGTTTCTTCATCGCGGTAAAGGTGGCCGGGGTGGCCATCGCGACCCTGGGTTTCGCCAGCTTTCCGGCGTTCACCGTGATCCTCGAAGGCCTGATCTTTCGCGAGCGCATCCGCCTCAACGAGATGGTGCTGGTGCTGCTGGTGAGCATCGGCCTGGTGCTGGTCACGCCGGACTTCGACCTGGCCAGCGAGGCCACCACCGGCCTGCTGTGGGCTGTGGCCTCGGGGCTGTTGTTCGCCCTGCTGTCGTTGAACAATCGGGTCAGTTCCGGGCGTATTCCGGCGGTCCAGGCCGCCCTGTGCCAGAACCTGGTGGTCGCCGCCTGCCTGCTGCCGATGGCGGCGCCGGGGCTGGGCGAGGTGCGGGCGCTGGACTGGCTGTGGCTGGCCCTGCTCGGGGTGTTCTGCACCGGCCTGGCCCACAGCCTGTTCGTTGCCAGCCTGGCGGTGATCAAAGCTCGCACGGCGGCGGTGGTGTTCGCCCTGGAGCCGGTCTACGGGATCAGCGTGGCCTGGTTGTTGTTCGGCGAAACCCCGACCCTGCGCATGTTGCTCGGCGGGGCCTTGATCATTGTCGCCATCGTGGTCTCCAGCCAACTGGGCGCTGCTTCAACTCGCAAGGCTAGTAACGAGCATGCCCCCTCTCACTGACGCCCCATGCTCGACGCGCCGCTGTTTTTGGTACAGGAACTAGACCGTAGGCGGGTTCTGAGTGCGGTCGTTATGGCCCAGGTCGCGCTGCGGGTCGATCTGGTCCCGCAGCCGCTGCTTGAGCACCTTGGCCTCGGGGAAGCCGCCATCGGCCTTGCGCTCCCAGATCTGCACGCCATCGCAGGTGATGCGAAAGGCGCCGCCGGTGGCCGGTTCCAGGGCCACGCGCCCCAGGTCGTCGCTGAACGTGCTCAGCAGTTCCTGGGCCAGCCAGGCGGCGCGCAACAGCCACTGGCATTGGGTGCAATAGGTGATGACCACTTCGGGTTTACGTTCAGTCATGGTTCGGCGGACTCCTGGGTTTCGGCCGCTATAATAGCCGCCTTTTTCCGCCGCCCCGAGAGCCGTGATGCGCCGCCTGTTGTCCTGCCTGTTGCTGTGCCTGTTGCCATTGATGGCCCAGGCCGCAGAAATCCCCCGTCCCACCATCGGCCTGGTGCTGTCGGGGGGCGCCGCCCGGGGCCTGGCCCATATCGGCGTGCTCAAGGCATTGGAGGAGCAAGGCATCCGCATCGACGCGATTGCCGGCACCAGCATGGGGGCGGTGATCGGTGGGCTGTACGCCTCGGGCTACAAGATCGACGAGCTGGAAAAACTCGCCCTGGGCATCGACTGGCAGCAAGCCCTGTCCGATGCCCCGCCGCGCGAGGACGTGCCCTTTCGCCGCAAGCAGGATGACCGCGACTTCCTGGTCAAGCAGAAGCTCAGTTTCCGTGACGACGGCAGCCTCGGCCTGCCCCTGGGGGTGATTCAGGGCCAGAACCTGGCCTTGCTGCTGGAGAGCAAGTTCGCCCACGTCAGCGACACCCGCGACTTCGACAAACTGCCGATTCCGTTTCGCGCGGTGGCCACCGATATCGCCAGTGGCGAGAAAGTGGTGTTCAGCAAAGGCCACCTGCCCCAGGTGATTCGCGCCAGCATGTCGATCCCGGCGGTGTTCGCTCCGGTGGAGATCGACGGCCGCCTGCTGGTAGACGGCGGCATGACCGACAACATCCCGCTGGACGTGGCCCGGGACATGGGGGTCGACATCGCCATCGTGGTCGACATCGGCTCGCCGCTGCGCTCGCGCAAGCAATTGACCACCGTGGTCGACGTGCTGACCCAGTCGATCACCCTGATGACCCGGCGCAACTCCGAAGAACAGCTGGCCGCCCTGCACCCGGACGACATCCTGATCCAGCCGCCCCTGTCGAGCTATGGCGTGACCGATTTCGGCCGCGCCCAGGACATGATCGATGCCGGCTACCGCGCCACCCGCATCCTCGATGCGCGCCTGGCCCGCCTGCGCCCGACCACGACCGTGGATGCCGAACTGACCGCGGCCCGGGCGCCGAGCCAGCGCACACCGATCATCAGCGCGATCAAGGTCGAGAACGACTCCAAGGTCAGCGATGACGTGATCCGCTATTACATTCGCCAGCACATTGGCGAGCCCCTGGACCTGGGCCGCCTGCAAACCGACATGGGCACCCTGTACGGCCTGGACTACTTCGAGCAGGTGCATTACCGGGTGGTGCACAAGGACGCGGACAACACCCTGGTGATCACTGCTCGCGGCAAACGCAACGGCACCGATTACCTGCGCCTGGGGCTGAACCTGTCCGATGACCTGCGCGGCGACAGCGCCTTCAATATCGGCGCCAGCTACCGGGTCAACGGCATCAACAGCCTCGGGGCGGAGTGGCTGACGCGCTTGCAGTTCGGCGATCAACAAGAGCTGTACAGCGAGTTCTACCAACCGCTGGACGTGGGTTCGCGCTACTTCGTCGCCCCGTACATCGCCGCCGAATCACAGAACATCGAGTCGGTGCTGGACAACGACCCGATCGCCGAATACCGCCTGGAACGCTACGGCTTCGGCCTCAACCTGGGGCGGCAGATCGGCAACAGCGGCGAGATCCGCTTCGGTGTCGGCGAGGCCTGGGGCAAGGCCAAGGTGCGCATCGGCGAGCAGGACCTGCCCAGCGAAAACTTCAGCGAGGGCTACTACCAGCTCAAGTACTCTTTCGACTCCCTGGACAACGTCTACTTCCCCCACAGCGGCGAAGACATCGGCCTCTCGCTGCGCCAGTTCGAACCCAACCTGGGCTCGGACAAACGCTACCGGCAATGGGAATTCAAACTGGACAAGGCACTCAGCAGCGGCCCCAACACCTTCATCCTCGGCGGCCGCTATGGCCGGACCCTGGACCGGGCCGACGTGGTGTCGTCGAGCTTTGTGCTGGGCGGCGCGCGCCAGCTTTCAGGCTTTCGCCAGGACGCCCTTTCCGGACAGAACATCAGCCTAGCGCGGGCCGTCTATTACCGCCGCCTGACGCCTCGGGCCTACCTGCCGCTGGACTTTCCGCTGTACATCGGGGGCTCCCTGGAACGAGGCCGGGCCTGGAACAATGACAATCAATTCGACAGCGGCTACATCAATGCGGCGAGTATTTTCCTCGGCTTCGATACCCCCCTGGGGCCTTTGAATTTCAGCTACGGCGTCAACGACGACGAGCAGAAGGCGCTGTACCTGAACCTGGGGCAGACGTTCTAGTCCCTCAGGCGCGTAGATACTATGGCGAGGGAGATTGAGTGTTTGTCGGAGCGTCGGACCCGATTGCTCCAAGTCATAGGGCGCAAATAAACAACGCACGTAGCCTTCTATCAAGAACAAGAATGTTCCCACGCATTAATCAGACAACCCTTATATACCAGCCTTGGAGGCCTCTTATAACTTGGCGCGTTCAACTTGATGCCAAGGACAGACCTATACGGCCTGTCACAACTGGAAACTCGCCATGCCCATCCAGTCCGACCTGCGCTTTACCTTCAGCGCAGGCAAGGAGTCTTTCGACGTAGTCGAGTTCACCTTGCACGAAGCGCTGTCCGAGACCTTCCTCCTTGCGGTTGAACTGACCAGCGACAACCCGGCCATCGACTTTGGGCAGGTGCTTGATCGCTCGGCGCTGCTGACTCTTTGGCACGGCGAGCGTCCCGTACGCTACGTGCATGGGGCTGTCTCTTCCTTCGTCCAGCACGACAGCGGCTTCAGGCGTACGCGCTATTCGGCAGTGATCGAACCTCGCCTTGCGCGACTAAAACTCAGCTCCGACTGGCGCATCTTCCAAACCCTTACTGTCCCGCAAATTACCGAAGCGGTGCTCAAGGCCCACGGTCTGACTCAAGACTACGAACAACGCCTCACCACCGAACACCAAGCCCGAGAATACTGCGTACAAGCCGGTGACACTGATTACCACTTTGTAGAACGCATCATGCGCGAGGAAGGTTTCTTTTATTCCTTCCGCCACAGCGCCGAAGGCCATCAACTGGTCCACAGCGATCGCCTGTTTATCCACGGTCGGGTGGGCGATGAACCGGTGCAATACAACCCCACGCCCGGCGGCGACCAGCCGCAACCCGCGTTACGCCGTTTTGCCTACAGCGAAAACGTGCGTACCGCACGCCAGACCCAGCGCGACTACACCTTTCACCACCCCAACTACAGCCACCAGCACAGCCGCGATGGCGTCGAACTCGACCACCAGGGCCGCGAATACGAACGCTACGATTACCCGGCCCGCGCCAAGTTCGACGAGGCCGGAAAACCCTTCGCCGAGAACCGCCTGCGCGGCCATCGGCGCGATGCGCGCATTGCCCTGGTCGAGGGCGATGATCCGCGCTTGCAGCCCGGTATTTCTTTCATCCTGGCCGGCCACCCACGCGATGACATGAACCGTGGCTGGCGTCCGGTGAGCATTGTTCACCACGGCAAACAGCACACCAGCCAGGGCGAAGAAAGCGCCGAGGCGCAACTCGGCACTCACTACAGCTACCAAGCCGAACTGGTGCCGGACGACGCCGAATGGCGCGCCGAACCGCTGCCCAAACCTCGTATTGACGGCCCGCAAAATGCCACGGTGGTCGGCCCCAAAAATGAGGAGATATTTACCGACGAATACGCCCGGGTGAAGGTGCAATTTGCCTGGGACCGCGAAGGAAAACAGGACGAATACAGCTCCTGCTGGATCCGTGTTTCGCAAAATATCTCGGGCGCCACCTGGGGCCATATGGCGATCCCGCGTATCGGTCAGGAGGTTATTGTCGACCATTTTGACGGGGATCCGGATCAACCGGTTATCACCGGCCGAACCTTTAACCGCCTGCAACTGCCGCCCTACGAACTGCCCCGGCACAAGACCCGGATGACCCTCAAGAGCAAAACCCACAAGGGCGAAGGCTTCAACGAACTGCGCTTCGAGGATGAACAGGACCAGGAAGAAATCTACGTCCATGCACAGAAAGACCAGAACATCCACGTCAATCACGACGAGAGCCGCGCGATAGGTAATGACCAAACCAACGGGATCGGTCGTGACCGCAACACCAACATTGGCCAGGACGATACGCATAGCGTTGGCCGCGACCGCAAGGAGCATATCCGCCAGGATGTTTTCAGCACCATCGACCGCAACGAAATCCGCAAAGTCGGCAACTCTCAACGAGAGGACATTGCGTCCAGCCGCCAGGTCAAAATCGGCGAAAACGAGACCATTGTCATTGAAGGCATTCAATCGATCGAGGCTAAAACTTCCCTGCGGACGCTGACCCGTGACCATGTATTGCAGGGCACTGACCGCATACTGATCCGTGGCCCGGCCGGAACGATCATCCTTGATAGCAACGGCATCAGCCTGGATGCCCCCAATATCCTGCTCAAAGGCAATGTAAAAATACTGTCGCCCGGCTCCAATCAGGTCAAGGCGATAGAAGCGGCCATCCGCGAAGGCTCGCCGTTGATTGAAGAGTGCCCGCTGGATAAGGGGAATTGACCATGAGCCTGCAGAGTTGGCTTGCAGACCGGGGCATCGCTCCAGCCGTTCCTGAAATGAACGTCTTTTTCCTGGCACAAATGTCGGCTCACACTGAACTGCGTGCTCGCCTGGAGTTTCACGACCAACCTTATCGTTTGCTGTGGAAACTGGAGCCCCAAAGCACGCTGGAGCAACATGCACCCTGCCTGTTTCAGAGCGATGCCGACTCTGCCTTCGACCATTGGCTGGGCAGTACGATTGACGCATTCCCCCTGAGCATTCTGCTCAGCCGCGAGGGGATCGATGGTATCAGTGCGCGTCTGCGTCGGTTCACCAAGTTCGAGGACAGTGCCGGCCGCTACTTTCTGCGATTGGGCGATCCTGCGGCCCTGCGCCTCTATCTCGACTCCATCGCCCATACGCCCGAAACCGTGGCGAAACTGTTCGGCCACAAGGGTGTAGAGGCGCTCTATCTCCATGCACCAAATGTTGCGCTGTCTCAGCGGGTGGAGCCGCTCTTCGAGCACGGTTGGGACCACCCCGGCCGTGAAGGTTATCTCCTTTGGAGAGACGCACCCGCTTTGTCGGAGCGCACGTAATGGCCCTGCTCACCATCGATCGAAAGCAACTCGAGCGGGCAGCAACGCTCGAGACCGACCGCCAACTGATTCGGTACATCCGTGACACGCTGGGCCCCGTCCTCCCTCGCTTACCCGCGCAACCCGAGCTTATCGGCCCCTTCGTCCAAAAGGCGGGCCGGGAAGCTATTGAGAGTGGGTATGGCGACGGTGGCCAGTACAGCTTCCATATCCTCACGAGCTTGCTGTTGGGCTCGTCTTGGGAGCATCACTCGTTCTACACCGGACGGTTCGAGAAGTATCTGGATACCCCGGGCATGGAACAGAGCGCACGCATCACGTTAGCGCTGGGTGCTGTTATTGATGCGCGGCAGGCGCTAGAGGCTGTTTTGCCCAGGCTGATCGACGCCGCCGTTGAGTCGCTGGGCATTTATCCCGAGCGGTTCAAGCCTGAGGACATCTGGAATACCTTCCAGCACATGGCGCACGCACGCGGTTTTCAGCCTCGCCAAGTGCTCCCGTTGTTTGAGCATTTTGAAGCCGGCTTCCGCAAAGGAAATGGGTTGCCCCCGATACGGCGCGAAAAGCTCGCGGGACACGTAGAGGTCGGGTACATAGCGCAAGGCATACCGCTGCCCAAGCCCAGTGACGCTATCCGTGACCTCAATTCGCTCCAACTGATGAACTTCAACGGCAGCCTCCTGTTGGCGCTGATCTATGGTCCGGCATTTACCTACAACCTGTTTTTCAACGGGCTCCTGCAGACCCTCGACAGCACCAACCAGCCCGACGTCTATCAACACGAATTGAAAGAGTTCCTGCTCTCCCACCGTAGAGCGTTATCGGAGAACACTGATGAGTGAGGGTGCGGTAGCCGCAAGCTACAACAAGCTGGCACAGGACGCGGCGGATGGAACCTTGCCTCAGCCGCAGAAAATCTGCGTGGAGTGCACGGTGCCAGGTCCTATATTTTCCCTCAATCCGGATGGCGGCCCACGCAACGCCGACCTGCTTCTGGGAGTCCCCTCACAGGGAACCGCCGCGACGTACCGGTGGTTTATGGACAACCCCTGGATCCGCGACAAGGAGCGCAACTTCCGTGACACCTTCTTGCTGCAAGTCCTGGAGCGTTTTGGGGCTAAGTATGGTGAGGCCTGGCTGGCGGAACTCTCGGCATTCATTTCGGTACAGGACTGCGAAATTATCTGCCTGGATGATGAGATCGCAGACGACACACTCTCTCCAGGCGTGCTCGCCAACTTCGGCAAGCGCACCGATGACGGCATGGGGTTTAGGATACAGCGCAACTTCGTGTTCGCCGGCGGGAAACTCTACTACCTGACATTCACCGCCATTACCTGGAAGGAAATTCCCCGAACCGAGTACGTGCATGAAGACGGCCTGAACGGGATAAGCATGCCGTTCACCTGGAACACTCCCAAGGGCTTGTACTCCATTGACCATGCGGTCCAACAGTTGGCCGCGGAGTTTGAGCGCGCCAAAGCGAATGTCCGAATCTGGGAGGCCATCAAGGGTTTTTTCGAAGTCGCCACGGCACTGCTGGCGTTCGTACCCGTAGCAGGTGGAGTCGCTCTGGGCGCGCGTGGAGCGGTCGCCAGCGTGCGCTACATCTTCGTTGCGGTTGACCGCGCGCTGGCACTGGATGCCCTGGTAGATGGCTCCAGCCGCATGATTACCGGCGAAGGGTTGAACATCGGCGAGAAGTTTTTCGAATCGCTCGCCGCCCTGGCTAATCCCACGACCGCCGAGGATCGCGGGAAGCAGGTCTTTATGAGCATCAACCTGGCGATGCTCACACCGTCGATTTTCGGCACCGCCCGCTGGGTGATGCGCCAGATAGGCGGCAAGGCCGTGAAGCTGGACACCAAGCTGCTCACCGAAGCCGAACTCAAGCGATTGACCCAGCATAAGAATGCTCAAATCACGGCGCTCGAAACCGTTGTGCAAACCCGTGAGCGCGTACAGGGCGGAACACGGGTACAGGTACGAGAGCGTCATTCCCTCGACACCAACAAGAGTCAGGTGATTGTTCAGGCTGATGCCGGTCGAGCCGATTTCGCCGTCACCACCAACAGCCTTAGGGAGCGGCTGGTTCTGCAGTTGCATCTGCTGGCAAGCGCTCGAAAGGCGAGGAACCTGCGAAACGTACTGGGTGACGTGGGAGAGGAAGTCTTGGCCTATGGGCTGGTCAAACACTGGGGAGTGAAACCCGAGAATATCTTGGGCTACAGCCAGAAAAATGCAGGCATCAGCTACTTCGGCCTGAAAAACAAGAACGGCCATGGACTCGACGTTTTGCTCAAGGTACCCCCGCCGCCCAAAATGAAAATCCGTATTCCCAGCGCCGAAGCACGCCACCATATCGAAGGGCTACGCGACCCGTCCCAATACAAAACGCTGACGTTCAAGGAAGAGACGCTGATAGTGATGGAGGTCAAGGCGACGTTGGGGAAAAGCAAGACGCCTGATTTTTATGCAAATACCCAAGGGAAAGGTGGGGAATACAACACTAGGCGGGTAGAAAGATTGGCTCGAGGTGGCGGGCCGCACTGGAAGCGAGAGAAGGTATTGGAACTCGATCCTTCGGCTATGGAGAAAGTGGCTGCAATCAAGAGGGCACGAGACTCCAGAAGCATTCACTATATCCACGCTCAGGTCTTTCTCGATACTGAAGGAAAGATCAATACTCTGGTTGGCAAGGGGGTTGGTCAAGGGTCGGGTATTCAGCTCAACGATTGGCCTAGGATGTGATATGGAAACCAAAAAAACCAAGTCCAGACTGGATAAAACGTTGCCCAAAGTCGAGGCTTGGGCAAAGGACATGTGGCCACCAAATGGTTGGCTGGAGCAATATATTTCAGGTGAAATCAACAGGCCGGGCCTGGCGGCGGACGATATTTACGCGCTGGGAATGATCCTTTGCGCTCAAAGCCTACCGTACGCCAAGCAGGGACAATTGTCAGAATCCATACAACATATGGCAAATGGCTTCGCGAGAAGAGCCATTGCAGAGGCGATAAGTGTAGAGAGGCTGAAGGGAACAACGGAGGTTGCCGTTGCAGACCTCGATGGCCTTACCAACCTGATGTTCGGAACCATTGCATTGGGTCGCCCAGACATAGCCAAAATTCTGTACCAGACGGTACTTGTCGGCATTGAAGGCGGTTATGGCGTCCACGATGGCCACGATTTGGAAATCGGCACCACGCTGCGCTATGCAGCCTTCGGCCTGAGCATCATCAGCAATTGGCTCGGCCAGCCGCTGGACCTGGACAAGCACGCCCTGCCTCGTGACCCGGCCTGGGGGCCGTTGGTATCACAGTGGCGGGAGCCCGATCCCAACAGGTTCCTGCCGGCGCTACTGACGGCCTGCGATGTCCACGTAGACCGTATCGCGGTCACTTATCGCGAGCACGAAACCATCGCCGAACAGTTCGAGTTCGCCACACCGCTACTGGCCGTTCATCCCACTGAAATCCTGGCTGTGCTTCGTCTGCGCGATCTGCTCGGCTTGCCAAACCCGACACAGATCGACCATCCGCTGATGCAGACACCCTACGCGCAAATCACCTGCACCCCGGAGTTCCTGGCGTCCCAGGGGCAACGCGACGAGTTGCTGGAGAAATTCCTCGACACCGTTCGCCAACGAGACCCTCAGGTCCTGTCTGGAGGGCTATAACGATGGCAAAGCGAGCGCCAAAATCAAGACTGGAAAAGACGTTGCCCAAAGTCGAGGCTTGGGCAAAAGACATGTGGCCCCCGAGAAATTGGTTTGATGAGTACCTGTCAGGGGGAGGCGAAGCAGGTCTTGCCGCTGCGGATCTTTACCGGCACGGAATGATCCAGTGTGCTCAAAGCCTGTCGTACGCCAAGCAGGGGCAATTGTCAGAATCCATACATCATATGGCAAATGGCTTCGCGAGAAGAGCCATTGCAGAGGCGATAAGTGTAGAAAGACTGAAGGGAACAACCCGGTATGCCACCGGAGACCTCGATGGCCTTACCGACCTGATGTTCGGAACCATCGCATTGGGTCGTCCGGACGTTGCCAAGGGCCTGTACCAGGCGGCACTCGGTGGTATCGAAGGCGGCTATGGCGTACGTGATGGCCACGATCTGCCCATTGGCACCACGCTGCGCTATGCAGCCTTCGGCCTGAGCATCATCAGCAATTGGCTCGGCCAGCCGCTGGACCTGGATAAGCACGCCCTGCCTCGTGACCCGGCCTGGGGGCCGTTGGTATCACAGTGGCGAGAGCCTGATCCCAACAGGTTTCTGCCGGCGCTACTGACGGCCTGCGATGTCCACGTAGACCGTATCGCGGTCACTTATCGCGAGCACGAAACCATCGCCGAACAGTTCGAGTTCGCCACACCGCTACTGGCCGTTCATCCCACTGAAATCCTGGC
>NZ_MVOL01000005.1 GCF_002018875.1 Pseudomonas sp. MF4836 | reverse complement strand
GTGGGACGGCACCGCCAGCGCCTTCGTCGACTTCCTCAGAGGCGGCCAGCGACCCGAAGAAACCCCATTCTTCAAACACATCCGCCAACTCATGGGCTTGAACAACCAGGGCGAACTCAGTGAAGAACACCTGGACGCCGCCTTGCAGAATCGAGCGCTAGCAAAGCGCCTGGGAGGCTTGATCGCCTATCACACCAGCGAATGGCACGTCCCGTCCTGGGCCGGCAAGTACGGCGTGATCTCCGAGATCGCGGTCAAGCTTGGCAAGTGGGCCATGGACAATGTGAAAGCAGAAAAGAACTGCGTAATGAAATTGCGTTGGTGGGGGGAGGTAGCCGCGGATGTTGGGTTGCCGGAGGGGGCGAAGGTTTATCACTTTCATCCGGTTGGGTTGGTGGGAAGACTTGCGACTCCAGACGCAATGGTGACTTATCGCATTTACCAGAGCACAGGTCTTATTGAGCGCTTAGTCCCTGTTGGGCTCGAAGCCGAAAGAATGAAAGATGCAAGGTATATTTATATTTCATCCGATAGTAAGGAACATGACTTTGGTGTTTTTATCGGTCAGAAGGCAGTGCGCTGGATAAAGAAAGGAATAGCGGGAACTGATTTCATATATTTGATGGATGTCGCCCAGCTTGGGACTAATTCAGCTAGGGAGTTTGGATTTCGCTTTTTCGGAACTGATAGGAGGTTTTTAAATCAAACAGCTCTGGCAGCGTTGATTGGTGCCTTGATGGAGGTAGGGTATGAGGATGTTGCGTCAACTGGATTCAGTAACGTGGATGGGACGCCTGGTATCAGCAAGTCACATATAAATGGGGAGAATGGGGATTTCAAATTCATGCGCTTCGATGGAGATTGGGGGGCGTCAACTCATCTTAATACTATAGGAGGGGTAAATTCTTTAGATGAGGACAGGCAGAATATGTTTAATAAAGCGCTTTTCAAGTTTGGCTGGAAAGTGCAGTTTGCATGGAGATACAGTAAAGGTGGAGTGCAAAAGCTCCTTTCTCATACAGCTCACCTTGAGGATCACCATCATCATCTTCATGTTGGTAATTTCTCCCCGAATTTAAAAGAGGTGGTGCAGTGAAAATAAAATTTTTGCTCGCTATATGTTTTGTCGTAATGGTGCTTGGGGGCACTGCACAGGCTTATTCAGCCAACGCACCTGCTAAGAATGCATATGGGAAATCCGAATTGTGTAAAGTTAGTCTGCAGCGTACCGCAATAGCGGTTGCGGATGACGGTTTTTCGGTTAATGTTTTCAGGTACTTCAAGAGCTATCCACTGATAGGTCCCCAGACCGAATCTAGCTATATTGAGATGGATAAGTTCTACAGGCTCACAAGGTCATTGCCGCTGTCTAGTGAATGCCTTCAGCCTGAAATATATGAATTTGAAAAGAATGATGGAACCAATTTAAGAGACAGTAGTAAATACGATTTGAAACCGGTTTTTGTATATTTGCTGGGTGGAAGTTATTATGTGATTTTTATTAGGAGTGGTTATTTTAGTGAGGAGGGTGATGGGGAGGAGCTTGTGGTCAGCATGGCGGAATATAATGTTGAGGGTGAGTTGGTAAGAAGGGTGGGGCGTATTTCATCATGGCGAAATTATGAAGGGAGTTTGCTTTTGCTTGAAGCCTGTGTTGCAAGCTCTGGTGTATTGTTACGTAAATTAAATATTGATCCGGCCTTACAGGCCGAGGATGGCCGGGTGATTAGCTATATGCCGCCTAAACTTCTAATGAGTCAGGTGCTGTATCCGGCAGGTGCAGGTTATTTGCGGAAGGAAAATGACAGGGGAGTCAAATGCAATTGGAATAACTATTTGTCTCTCTAGCATTAATCCGTGAGCTGTGGATTTTATCGCGTGTGAGGCACTTTATCTATCTATCGATTTAAGTGAGGTTGCCCCTGGCTAAAACGATCAAGGCGAACTAAATGAAGAAAATCTGGGTGCCGTCTTGCAGAATAGAGGGATTTTAAGGCACCTGGGAGGCTTGACTGCCTATAACGCCAGCGAATGGTATCTGCCGCCTTGGGCCGGCAAGTACAGCGCTATCGCGGTCAAGATTGGCAAGTAAGCAGTGGACGATGTAAAAGCGGAAAAGAACTGTGTAATGAGTTTGCGTTGATGGGGGGGGCGGTGGCCGCCGGTATTAGGTTGCCGGAAAATACGAAGGTACATCACTTCCTTCGTTTGGATAGGCGGCCAACACTTCTGCAACTAGAGTAGATTTCGGTCTGATGAACGCTCAACGCTCCATGAGTTATGAGAAAAGATGATTTATATAAAGTGGCGTTACTTTGCTGTCAGGTAAAGGTCGTGAAGAGATATTATTTTTTATTGCTTTTTTTTGTTGCAGGTTCTGAGGGTTTTGGTGAGTGGTCCTCTAGTTTAAATAGGTATGAGGGTGTGTTGTTGCTCACCGAAGATTTCAAGAAAAAGACAGGAGATACATGTGGAAAAATTGATTTTTTTGGCGAAGATATAAACGATCGGCAAACCGAAAAAACCTACACTAAGGTAAGGTTCTCAAGCGATAAGAGCGTTACTGATTACATCGAATTGGGTCCAATGGCTATTCCATTTGTTAAAGATGACCTCTCTGGCCACTTTTCACCCTCTTGCAATCTGGCCTGGGTAGGTGCGCTAGACAAGGGGGAAGTGACTGATGATACAGGTGAGGTAGTAGGAAATCATGAGCGTTATTATTGTGTTTTTATCGCGCTTCCCCAAGCCTGTGTATTGGCAATCCACACCGGTATGATGTGTTCTGGGAAATTTGATCGCTCAGATCAATGGGTCAGAGATGATGGTTACCCCTCTTTGGATCTACTTTCTAAAGGCTTTCCAAATATAAAGAAATATATAAGGGGTCCAGATAGTCAAGTAGATCCTACGCTTGATGTAAATAATATACTTCGTTGTGATCCTGTCTCCCGGGATAACGTAGGAGATTATCTAAAGGTGGTTAATGACGAGCGCCTGGGTGTGAGTGAAAATTTAAGGGATGAAATAAGGGTTGAGGTGGGTACGTTAAATATAAAGTAAGTTGTCCGTAAAGTGTGGGGCAATTGCCCGGTTGTGTTTCGGATGCGGTGGAACCTCTGTAGTGCGAAGGTGCCCAACAAAGGACTGTAGTATCCTACTGTAGGAGTAGAAGAGTAAAAAATGTCAGCTTGTCTACTTGCGTTCTTCTCCGTATCGACATTTGCAAACGACCGCAGAGGTGACAAGCACGAAGTGTCAATTCGAGTCACCCAGGTCATATACTCGGAAGGTTGGGTCGGCTGCTACAAAATAAGAAGCACACTGTACGCTTCTCCTGTCGACGGGAAGTCCTGTGCAGATGTTTTTGCTGATACGTTGAAAGTCGAGCTTGTCAGCCAAGGCTATAGAGTTAGTCTATATAGCATTCAAGCTAGCCAGAATGTCTGCTCTTTCTCTTTTGATATGAATGAAAACAATGGCAGTCTAGTGCGCATGACAGAATTCGGCCCTGTGTTTCTTAAGAGCGTTAGAGATCACCTAGCGCTATCATCCAAAGGCATTGACCCAACAGCAATTGGTTTGGGTGTGTGTGGCATTCGCGCCGACATCGACGGATTAAAATTTCCGTTATCCAGCAAACAAGATATAGCATCGATATGCCCCTGCGGAACATAGCGAAGGTCTTCTGCATTTATGAATTTCACGACTATTCGAACTGCTAATTGTAATTCTGAGCTGGTATTAGGTTAACTTGCGTGCTGAATATTTCAGTACTAAAGCAAAGCGAAATTCCGCTCGATATGTTCAAACAATACCATGGGGGTTAAATATAGCAGGAATAACTATTTGTCCCCTTAAAAGGAAGGCTGGGCGATTTCGAAATCGCCCATCTTTATTTCAATACGATCAACACCATCACTTCAGTTGTTGACGTTTGTACCTCATCTTGTAACTCGAACATCGCAACCTTCTGTTTGCCTATCCATACCCACATCTTCAAGCCGCATTAATCCCCGAGTAACTTACCCACGCCCAGCCAGGTAAGCCTGATAATCGGGAATCCGATGGGTATGCGCCTGGCTCATCAACGGGCTGCTGAGCAGGTAGTCGGCGCTGCACTCGTTGCAGGCCACCGGAATATTCCACACGGCCGCGACTCGCAGCAGGGCCTTGATGTCCGGGTCGTGGGGTTGGGGTTCGAAGGGGTCCCAGAAGAACACCAGCAGGTCGACCCGCTGTTCGGCGATTTGTGCGCCGAGCTGCTGGTCGCCGCCCAAGGGCCCGCTGATCATGCTTTGCACCGGCAGGCCGAGGCGTTTGGTCAGCAGCAGGCCGGTGGTGCCGGTGGCCACCAGGTCATGCTCGGCGAGCGTGTTCTTGTGCCGTTCGGCCCAGTCCAGCAGGAATACTTTGCAGTGGTCATGGGCGACCAGGGCGATGCGCTTGCGCGCCGCCATGGTCTTTTCGGTGAAGCTGATACCGATCATCGGTTGCTGTTCCACGCTATGTCCGTTATTCCCGCAATGCGCTTATTCGGCGTTGCATAGGGCCAGGCAGTTATCCAGCATGCGGTTGGAGAAACCCCATTCGTTGTCGTACCAGGCCAGCACCTTGAGCAGTCGACCGCCGCTGACCTTGGTGTGATTGGCATCGAAGATCGACGACAGCGGGTTGTGGTTGAAGTCGCTGGAGACCAGGGGCAGGGTGTTGTAGCCGAGGATCTTCGAGTGCTGGCTGGCTTCCTTGAGCAGGGCGTTGACCTCATCGGCGGTGGTTTCGCGCTTGAGGTACAGGGTCAGGTCCACCAGCGATACGTTGATCACCGGTACCCGTACGGCCATGCCGGTCAATTTGCCTGCCAGTTCCGGCAGCACCAGGCCCACCGCTTCAGCGGCGCCGGTCTTGCTCGGAATCATGTTCTGGGTCGCCGAGCGCGCGCGGTACGGGTCGGTGTGGTAGACGTCGGTCAGGTTCTGGTCGTTGGTGTAGGCGTGAATGGTGGTCATCAGGCCGCTTTCGATGCCCAGCTCGCGGTGCAGCACCTGGGCCACGGGCGCCAGGCAGTTGGTGGTGCAGGAGGCGTTGGAGATGATCTGGTGCGATTGGCGCAGCAGGTCGTGGTTGACGCCATAGACCACGGTGGCATCGGCGCCTTTGGCCGGAGCCGAGATGATCACTTTGCGGGCGCCGGCGCTGATATGCGCGGCCGCCTTGGCTCGGTCGGTGAACAGGCCGGTGCATTCAAACACCACGTCGATCTTCTCGGCGGCCCAGGGCAGTTCGGCCGGATTGCGGATGGCGCTGACGGCAATCCGGTCGCCGTTGACGGTCAGGCTTTCCTGATCGTGCTGCACGTCTGCATCAAAAGTGCCGTGCACGGTGTCGTATTTGAGCAGGTGGGCATTGATCGAGCTGTCGCCCAGGTCGTTGATGGCGACGATCTGCAGGTCCTGACGGTAGCCTTGGGTATAAAGTGCGCGCAGGACATTACGGCCGATACGGCCAAAACCATTGATTGCGATTCGTAGAGTCATTGGAAAAGTGCCTGCCGTGGTTTTGTTGTTGGAATTACAAGATTATTCGCAAAAAAATAGAAAACAAGCCTTTTTAGTGGCAATATTTTGTCTTATCTACAACGAGTGACCTGAATCAACTGGTCCAAATGGTCAAGAAACCGCTGCGCCTTCCTGGCCTGACGGCGTTTTGATCAGCATAGACAAACAGGTCGCCACATCCGTTAGCCTGGAGTTCTACACATGCATCCCCGCGTTCTTGAGGTCACCGAACGGCTTATCGCCCGCAGTCGCGGCACTCGCGAGGCCTACCTCGCTCTGATTCGCGACGCCGCCAGCGACGGCCCGCAACGGGGCAGGTTGCAGTGTGCGAACTTTGCCCACGGCGTGGCCGGTTGCGGCACCGACGATAAAAACAGCCTGCGGATGATGAACGCGGCCAACGTGGCAATTGTTTCGTCATATAACGACATGCTCTCGGCGCATCAGCCGTACGAGCACTTTCCGGAACAGATTAAAAAAGCCCTGCGCGAAATCGGCTCGGTCGGCCAGTTTGCCGGCGGCACCCCGGCCATGTGCGACGGCGTGACCCAGGGCGAGCCGGGCATGGAACTGAGTCTGCCGAGCCGCGAAGTGATCGCGTTGTCCACCGCCGTGGCGCTGTCGCACAACATGTTCGACGCGGCGCTGATGCTCGGTATCTGCGACAAGATTGTCCCGGGGCTGATGATGGGCGCGTTGCGCTTTGGCCACCTGCCGATGATCTTCGTCCCGGGCGGGCCGATGGTCTCGGGTATTTCCAACAAGCAGAAAGCCGACGTGCGCCAGCGCTACGCCGAAGGCAAGGCCAGCCGCGAAGAGCTGCTGGAGTCGGAAATGAAGTCCTACCACAGCCCCGGCACTTGTACCTTCTACGGCACCGCCAACACCAACCAGTTGCTGATGGAAGTCATGGGCCTGCACTTGCCGGGCTCGTCCTTCGTCAACCCCAACACGCCGTTGCGCGATGCCCTGACCCATGAGGCTGCGCAACAAGTGACGCGCCTGACCAAGCAGAGCGGTCAGTTCACCCCGATTGGTGAAATCGTCGACGAACGCTCCCTGGTCAACTCCATCGTCGCCCTGCACGCCACTGGCGGCTCGACCAACCACACCCTGCACATGCCGGCCATCGCCCAGGCCGCCGGAATTCAGCTGACCTGGCAGG
The DNA here is from genome assembly GCF_002018875.1 of Pseudomonas sp. MF4836. GTDB lineage: Bacteria > Pseudomonadota > Gammaproteobacteria > Pseudomonadales > Pseudomonadaceae > Aquipseudomonas. The sequence goes on along the minus strand of NZ_MVOL01000005.1, from coordinate 502,076 downwards.
ACATGGCCGACCTCTCCGAGGTGGTGCCGACCCTGTCCCACGTCTATCCAAACGGCAAGGCCGATATCAACCACTTCCAGGCGGCGGGCGGCATGTCGTTCCTGATTCGCGAACTGCTGGAAGCCGGCCTGCTCCACGAAGACGTGAACACCGTGGCTGGCCGTGGCCTGAGCCGCTACACCCAGGAACCGTTCCTGGACAACGGCAAGCTGGTGTGGCGCGACGGCCCGATCGAAAGCCTCGACGAAAACATCCTGCGCCCGGTGGCTCGCGCATTCTCGCCGGAAGGCGGTCTGCGGGTGATGGAGGGCAACCTCGGCCGTGGGGTGATGAAAGTCTCGGCCGTGGCCCTTGAGCATCAGATCGTCGAAGCTCCAGCGGTGGTGTTCCAGGACCAGCAGGATCTGGCCGATGCGTTCAAGGCCGGCCTGTTGGAAAAAGATTTTGTCGCCGTCATGCGCTTCCAGGGCCCGCGCTCCAACGGCATGCCGGAATTGCACAAGATGACCCCGTTCCTTGGCGTGTTGCAGGACCGTGGCTTCAAGGTGGCGTTGGTCACAGACGGACGCATGTCCGGCGCTTCGGGCAAGATCCCGGCGGCGATTCATGTCAGCCCCGAGGCCCAGGTCGGCGGTGCGCTGGCGCGGGTGCTGGATGGCGACATCATTCGCGTGGATGGCGTCAAGGGTACTCTGGAGCTTAAGGTAGACGCCGATGAATTCGCGGCCCGCGAGCCGGCCAAGGGCCTGCTGGGCAACAATGTCGGCAGCGGTCGTGAATTGTTCGGCTTCATGCGCATGGCCTTCAGCTCGGCAGAGCAGGGCGCCAGCGCCTTTACCTCTGCCCTGGAGACGCTTAAGTGAAACTGGCCCTGGTCGGTGATATCGGTGGGACCAACGCGCGGTTCGCGTTGTGGAAAGACCAGCAACTGGACTCGATCCAGGTGCATGCGACGGCGGACTACACCAGCCCGGAACAAGCCATCAGCGCCTACCTGAAGGACCTGGGCCTGGCCCCGGGTTCGATCGGCTCGGTGTGCCTGTCGGTGGCCGGGCCGGTGGGCGGCGACGAGTTCCGCTTTACCAACAACCATTGGCGCCTGAGCCGTCAGGCGTTCTGCCAGACCTTGCAGGTCGACCAATTGCTGCTGGTCAACGACTTTTCGGCCATGGCCCTGGGCATGACCCGGCTGCAACCCGACGAGTTTCGTCAGGTCTGCCCGGGCACGCCCGAGCCGTTGCGCCCGGCCGTGGTGATTGGCCCGGGTACCGGGCTTGGGGTCGGCACCCTGCTCGACCTCGGTGACCAGCGCTGGATGGCCTTGCCCGGCGAGGGCGGCCATGTCGACCTGCCGTTGAGCAGCCCTCGGGAGACCCAGCTCTGGCAGCACATTTTCAACGAGATTGGCCATGTCAGCGCCGAGACCGCCCTCAGCGGCGGTGGTTTGCCGCGGGTGTACCGGGCGATCTGCGCGGTGGACGGGCATCCGGCCGTGCTCGACACCCCGGAGGCGATCACCGCTGCCGGGCTGGCCGGCGACCCGATAGCCGTCGAAGTCCTGGAGCAATTCTGCTGCTGGCTGGGTCGGGTGGCCGGTAACAACGTGCTGACCACTGGCGCTCGCGGTGGGGTGTATATCGTCGGCGGAGTGATTCCGCGTTTTGCCGACTTTTTCATCCAGAGCGGTTTTGCTCGCTGCTTTGCCGACAAGGGTTGCATGAGCGATTACTTCAAGGGCATCCCGGTGTGGCTGGTGACGGCGCCGTATTCAGGCCTGACCGGAGCCGGGGTGGCGTTGGAACAGGCGGCGATCTGAGGGCGTCGAGGGTCTCCTGTGGCGGGCCGTTTAGGCCATAATCGCGCTCCATTCCTAACAACAAGGACGACCAAGTGAGCTCAGTCAGTAAGTCGATTTTGTTGGTTGACGACGATCAGGAAATACGCGAACTGCTGGAGACTTACCTCAGCCGCGCCGGATTCCAGGTGCGCAGCACGGCCGATGGCGCCGGCTTTCGCCAGGCCCTGAACGAGGCCCCGAGCGACCTGGTGATTCTCGATGTGATGCTGCCCGACGAAGACGGCTTCAGCCTGTGCCGCTGGATTCGTCAGCACCCACGGGTGGGCCAGGTGCCGATCATCATGCTCACTGCCAGCTCCGACGAAGCCGACCGGGTCATCGGCCTGGAACTGGGGGCCGACGATTACCTGGGCAAACCCTTCAGCCCCCGCGAACTGCAGGCGCGAATCAAGGCCCTGTTGCGGCGTGCGCAATTCGGCCAGGAGCGCGCCGGCGGCGAGGTGCTGTGCTTCGACGACTGGCGGCTGGATATGGTCAGCCACCGGCTGTTCCATACCGACGGCGAGGAAGTGATCCTGTCCGGCGCCGACTTTGCCCTGCTCAAACTGTTCCTCGACCATCCCCAGGAAATCCTCGATCGCGACACCATCGGCAACGCCACCCGTGGCCGCGATCTGATGCCCCTGGATCGGATCGTCGACATGGCGGTCAGCCGCCTGCGCCAACGCCTGCGTGACACCGAAAAGCCGCCGCGGTTGATCCGTACCGTGCGTGGCAGTGGCTATCAGCTGGCCGCCAACGTGGTGGCCGGCAATGCTCACTGACGGCCTGCGGCGTCTCGCGGCCCGGGTTCCGGTGCCGCGTTCGCTGTTGGGGCGGATGCTGCTCCTGACGCTGTTGGCGGTGCTGTTCGCTCAGGCCCTGTCCAGCGTGATCTGGGTCTCGCAGTTGCGCGCCACCCAGCTTGAGGGCCTGGTCACCAGTGCCCGCAGCCTGGCCCATTCGATGACCGCCAGCGTCAGTTACCTGCGTTCGTTGCCGGTGGCCTATCGACCCCTGGTGCTCGACCAGTTGCGCAGCATGGGCGGCACGCGGTTTGTAGTGACCCTCAACGACAAGCCCCTGGGCATGGAAGTGCTGCCGCCGACACCGCGCAAGCAGGCGGTGCTCAAGGCGGTGGACGAGGTGCTGCGCCAGTCACTGGGCAGCGAGGCCGATATCTCGGTGACCTTCGTCAGCCCTGAAGATTTGCGGATCTTCAACGGCGGCCTGAAGCTCGACGAACTGCCGCGCTCCTGGGCCCACTACGCGCTGACCCTGGAACCGGTCAACCCGCCGGTGCTGGTCACCCAGATCCAGATGGCTCCCGGCGAATGGCTATACATCGCCTCCTTGCTGCCCGAGCCCTATACCAGCCTTGAAGAGCAGGGCCTGCCGGCTCAGCAGGTGTGGTTTATCGTGCTCACCAGCGGCTTCTTGCTGTTGTTTATCGGCCTGCTGGTGCACTGGCAGAGCCGTCCGCTCAAGCGTCTGGCGCGGGCCGCGCGGGACATGTCCCTGGGGGCGGACGTGGAGCCGGTGGCCGAAGGCGGTGGCAGTGAAGTGGTGGAAGTCGGCCGCGCCTTCAATGCCATGCGCGAGCGCATCAGCCGCTACCTGACCGAACGCAGCCAACTGTTCAGCGCCATTTCCCACGATTTGCGCACGCCCATCACCCGCTTGCGGCTGCGGGTCGAACTGCTGGAAGACGAACAACTGCAAAACAAATTCGGCCGCGACCTCGACGAGTTGGAGTTGCTGGTCAAGGGCGCACTGCAATGTGTGAAAGACACCGACATCCACGAGAACATCGAATCGGTGGACCTCAATCAGGTCCTCGATTGCCTGGTGGAACCCTACCTCGCGCCCAATGGCAACGGCCGGGTCACCCAGCAGGGGCGGGCGCTGGCCGGTTATCCGGGCAAGCCTCTGGCGCTCAAGCGCTGCATGGGCAACCTGATCGACAACGCGCTGAAGTACGGGCAGAACGCCCACCTGCACATCGACGACGATGAAAACGCCTTCATGCTGCACGTGGATGACGAGGGCCCCGGGGTGCCGGAACAGCGCCTGGAGCAAGTGTTCGAGCCGCATTTTCGCCTGGCCGGCCAGCAGCAGGGCTACGGCCTGGGGCTGGGGATCGCGCGCAATATCGCCCATAGCCACGGCGGCGAAGTCAGCCTGCAGAATCTGCGCGAAGGCGGGCTGCGGGTGACACTGTATCTGCCGCGTTCGTTTGATTGAGCGCCTGTCGAAGGCGGGGTTGGATCGCCCAGACAGGGTGAGTGCTTTAGCGCACCCGCCCTCTGTGGCGAGGGAGCTTGCTCCCGCAGGGCCAGCCGGTGCACTGAAGGTTTTCAACCTTGAGCCGGGTTGGCGGGTTCCGCCAGATTCACCGCAGTCAGCGATTTTGCGCCGGCTGCGCCGTCGAGCGGGAGCAAGCTCCCTCGCCACAAAGAGCCTCGTTGTCCAGCAATCTCCCCTGGCCGCTTAAGCACCTTCTGCACAGCATGGTGGCCATGTCACCGGTTGGTGACATTTGCCGTGTGCTTCGTTACCTGCGGTGGATCGAGGCTTGATTAGACTCAGGCCTTCGATAAAAACAACAACAGGTCGCCCATGGACTCTCTTTCGCTGTCGTTCAGCAGTTGGCTGAACGCTCCCGCCCATCATGCCTGGCTCGCTGCCGAAGGCCTGCGCCTGCTGGATTTCGCCAAGGCGGCACGGCTCGCCGACGGCTTCGGCAATCTGGACGCCCAAGGCCGCCTGCCGGCCGACGCCCGGGCCGAAACCATGAACACCGCGCGCATGACCCACAGTTTTGCCATGGCCCATATCCAGGGTTTGCCCGGTTACGCGGCGCTGGTCGACCACGGCGTCGCCGCCCTGGCCGGGCCATTGCGCGATGCCGAGCACGGTGGCTGGTTCGCGGTGCAGGCAGCAGGGGATGGCAACACCGACAAGGCAGCCTACCTGCATGCCTTTGTCGCCCTGGCCGCCAGTTCCGCAGTGGTCGCCGGCCGCCCCGGTGCCCAGGCCCTGCTGGAGCAGGCGATCGAGGTCATCGACAGCCATTTCTGGAGCGAGGAGGAGGGCGCCCTGCGCGAGTCGTTCAATCGCGACTGGAGCGAAGAGGAAAGCTACCGTGGCGCCAACAGCAATATGCACGCCACCGAAGCCTTCCTCGCCCTGGCCGATGTCACCCAGGACCCGCGCTGGCTGAACCGCGCCCTGCGGATTGTCGAGCGGGTGATCCACCAGCACGCGGCGGGCAACGACTTTATGGTGATCGAGCATTTCGACCGCCAGTGGCAGGCCTTGCCTGACTACAACTCGGCACATCCGGCAGACGGCTTTCGTCCCTACGGCACCACCCCCGGGCATGGTTTCGAGTGGGCGCGCTTGCTGTTGCACCTGGAGGCGTCGCGGGTGCGCGCCGGCATGTTGACCCCGGGCTGGCTGGTGCTGGACGCGCAAAGGCTGTTCGAGAGCAACTGCCGCCACGGCTGGGCGGTCGACGGGGCGCCCGGCATCGTCTACACCCTGGACTGGAACCATCGGCCCGTGGTGCGCCAGCGCCTGCACTGGACCCACGCCGAGGCCAGCGCCGCCGCCAGTGCCTTGCTCCAGCGCACCGGCGAGGCTCGCTACGAAACCTGGTACCGCTGTTTCTGGGAGTTTTGCGAAACCCATTTCATCGATCGCGTGCAGGGCAGTTGGCACCACGAGCTCGGGCTGGACAACAGCCCCAGCGCCGAGATCTGGGCCGGCAAACCCGACCTCTATCACGCCTGGCAGGCGGTGCTGATTCCGCGCCTGGCGTTGGCCCCAAGCCTCGCGTCTGCCCTGGCGCAGGTGTCTGGCCCGCAGGTTATGTAACCATGCAGTGACATTCGCGCGTCCCTTCGTTACCTGCGAGGTTCGATGCGCTGTTTAAAATCCCGTGCAGCGCAAGCACCAGACTTGCATGCATAACAACAAGAAAGGTACTTCAGATGAATGCGATTTCTCGCCTCGCCACTGTCATTTCTCTCGCCTCGTTGTTTCCCTTGAACGCACTTGCCGCCGATTCCAAAGGTTCAGTGGAAGTCGTGCACTGGTGGACGTCGGGTGGTGAAAAAGCCGCGGTCGATGTTCTCAAGGCCCAAGTCGAGAAAGACGGCTTTACCTGGAAGGACGGTGCGGTTGCCGGTGGCGGCGGTTCGACTGCCATGACCGTATTGAAAAGCCGCGCCGTCGCCGGTAATCCGCCGGGTGTGGCACAGATCAAGGGGCCGGATATCCAGGAGTGGGGCAGCACTGGCCTGCTCAGCACCGACACCTTGAAAGACGTCGCCAAGTCGGAAAACTGGGACGGCCTGCTGTCGAAAAAAGTCTCCGACACCGTCAAGTTCGAAGGCGACTACGTCGCCGTACCGGTGAACATCCATCGGGTCAACTGGCTGTGGATCAACCCGGAAGTATTCAAGAAAGCCGGGATCGAAAAGGCCCCGACCACCCTTGCTGAATTCTATGCCGCAGGTGACAAACTCAAGGCCGCCGGCTTTATCGCCCTGGCCCACGGCGGCCAGCCGTGGCAGGACAGCACCGTGTTCGAAGACGTGGTGCTGTCGGTGATGGGCGCCGAGGGCTATCAGAAGGCCCTGGTCGACCTGGACCAGAAAACCCTGTCCGGCCCGGAGATGACCAAGGCCTTCACCGAGCTGAAAAAACTCACCGGCTACATGGACCCCAACCGCGCCGGGCGTGACTGGAACATCGCTGCCGCCGACGTGATCAATGGCAAGGCCGGCATGCAGATGATGGGCGACTGGGCCAAGAGCGAGTGGACTGCGGCGAAGAAAATCGCCGGCAAGGACTACCAGTGCGTGCCGTTCCCGGGCACTGAAAAAGCCTTCACCTACAACATCGACTCCCTGGCGGTGTTCAAGCTCAAGGCTGATCGCAAGGGCGATATCGCCGCTCAGCAGGACCTGGCCAAGGTTGCACTGGGCAAGGACTTCCAGAAGGTCTTCAGCATCAACAAGGGCTCGATCCCGGTGCGCACCGACATGCTCAACGACATGAGCGGCCTGGGCTTCGACTCCTGCGCCCAAGCGGCGGCCAAGGACTTCCTGGCTGACGACAAGACCGGCGGCCTGCAACCGAGCATGGCGCACAACATGGCCACTTCCCTGGCCGTGCAGGGCGCGATCTTCGACGTGGTCACCAACTTCATGAACGACAAGGATGCGGACCCGGCCAAGGCCAGTGCGCAGCTGGCATCGGCCGTCAAAGCCGCCCAGTAATCCCCGATGCCACGGGTACGCCCGTGGCCGTTACTTGAAGGGTCTATCCCTGTGGGCGCTTGCTCCCACAGGGCACTACCTTCTGATCCCTACTTCACACCTGGATTATCCCGATGAGCTCTGTGGCGGTTTTCAGCAAAGCCTCACCGTTCGATGCGCTGCAACGCTGGCTGCCCAAGTTGGTGCTGGCGCCGAGCATGCTGATCGTGTTGGTTGGTTTTTACGGTTACATCATCTGGACGTTCATTCTGTCCTTCACCAATTCCAGCTTCATGCCGACCTACAAATGGGTCGGCTTGCAGCAATACACTCGCCTGCTGGACAACGACCGCTGGTGGGTCGCGAGCAAAAACCTGGCGCTGTTCGGCGGCATGTTCATCGGCATCAGTCTGGTGCTCGGGGTGTTCCTGGCGGTGCTGCTGGACCAGCGGATCCGCAAGGAAGGTTTTATCCGCACCGTGTACCTGTACCCGATGGCGCTGTCGATGATCGTCACCGGTACCGCCTGGAAGTGGCTGCTGAACCCGGGCCTGGGCCTGGACAAGATGCTGCGTGACTGGGGCTGGGAAGGCTTTCGCCTGGACTGGCTGGTGGATCAGGACCGGGTGGTGTACTGCCTGGTGATCGCCGCCGTGTGGCAAGCCTCGGGTTTTGTCATGGCCATGTTTCTGGCCGGCCTGCGCGGTGTCGATCAGTCGATCATCCGTGCCGCCCAGGTCGACGGCGCGAGCCTGCCGACCATCTACCTGAAGATCGTGCTGCCGAGCCTGCGCCCGGTGTTTTTCAGCGCCTTCATGATCCTCGCCCATATCGCGATCAAGAGCTTCGACCTGGTGGCGGCGATGACGGCGGGCGGACCGGGCTACTCCTCGGACTTGCCGGCGATGTTCATGTACTCCTTCACCTTCAGCCGTGGCCAGATGGGCATCGGTTCGGCCAGCGCCATGCTGATGCTGGGCGCGGTGCTGACCATCCTGGTGCCGTACCTGTATTCCGAACTGCGGGGCAAACGCCATGACTAACGCGCTCGGGAAACCGACCCTGAACTTCAGCCGCATTGCCATCTACGCCACCTTGCTGCTGGCGGCCGCGGTGTACCTGATCCCGCTGGTGGTGATGCTGCTGACCAGCTTCAAGACCCCGGAAGACATCCGCACCGGCAACCTCCTGAGCTGGCCCGCCGTGATTGACGGCATTGGCTGGATCAAGGCCTGGGACAGCGTCGGCGGCTACTTCTGGAACTCGGTGAAAATCACCGTGCCGGCGGTATTGATCTCGACCTTTATCGGCGCAATGAACGGCTATGTGCTGTCGATGTGGCGCTTCCGTGGTTCGCAGCTGTTCTTCGGCCTGCTGCTGTTCGGCTGCTTCCTGCCGTTCCAGACCGTGCTGTTGCCGGCCTCGTTCACCCTCGGCAAGTTCGGCCTGGCCAACACCACCACCGGCCTGGTGCTGGTGCACGTGGTCTACGGCCTGGCGTTCACCACGCTGTTCTTCCGCAATTACTACGTGAGCATTCCCGATGCGCTGGTCAAGGCGGCACGCCTGGATGGCGCCGGGTTCTTCACCATCTTCGGCAAGATCCTGCTGCCGATGTCGATCCCGATCGTCATGGTCTGCCTGATCTGGCAGTTCACCCAGATCTGGAACGACTTCCTGTTCGGCGTGGTGTTTGCCAGTGGCGATGCGCAGCCGATCACCGTGGCCTTGAACAACCTGGTCAACACCAGCACCGGGGCCAAGGAATACAACGTTGATATGGCAGCGGCGATGATCGCCGGGCTGCCGACCCTGTTGGTTTACATATTCGCTGGCAAGTATTTCCTGCGTGGGCTGACGTCCGGCGCGGTCAAGGGGTAACAGATGGCAACTCTCGAATTACGCAACGTCAACAAGACCTACGGCGCGGGCTTGCCGGACACCCTGAAAAACATCGAACTGAAGATCGATGACGGCGAGTTCCTGATCCTGGTCGGGCCTTCGGGCTGCGGTAAATCGACCTTGATGAACTGCATCGCAGGCCTGGAGAACATCAGCGGCGGGGCGATCCTGGTGGATGACGCCGACATCAGCGGCATGAGCCCCAAGGATCGGGACATCGCCATGGTGTTCCAGTCCTATGCGCTGTACCCGACCATGAGCGTGCGCGACAACATCGCCTTCGGTTTGAAGATCCGCAAGATGCCCCGTGCCGAGATCGACGAAGAGGTGGCCCGTGTCGCCAAGCTGTTGCAGATCGAACACCTGCTCAGCCGCAAGCCCGGCCAGCTGTCGGGCGGCCAGCAGCAGCGCGTGGCCATGGGCCGGGCGCTGGCGCGGCGGCCGAAGATCTACCTGTTCGACGAACCGCTGTCCAACCTCGACGCCAAGCTGCGGGTCGAGATGCGTACCGAAATGAAGCTGATGCACCAGCGCCTGAAGACCACCACGGTCTACGTCACCCACGACCAGATCGAAGCCATGACCCTGGGCGACAAAGTGGCGGTGATGAAGGACGGGATCATCCAGCAGTTCGGCACCCCGAAGCAGATCTACAACGACCCGGCCAACCTGTTTGTGGCGAGCTTTATCGGTTCGCCGCCGATGAACTTCATCCCCCTGCGCCTGCAACGCAAGGACGGCCGCCTGCTGGCCCTGCTCGACAGCGGCCAGGCGCGCTGCGAGCTGCCCCTGGGCATGCAGGATGCCGGGCTTGAAGACCGTGAAGTGATTCTTGGCATGCGCCCGGAGCAGATCGTCCTGGCCGGTGCCGAGGCCAACGGCCTGCCGAGCATCCGCGCCGAGGTCCAGGTCACCGAGCCTACCGGCCCCGACACCCTGGTGTTCGTCAGCCTCAATGGGACCAAGGTCTGCTGCCGCCTGGCGCCGGATGTGGCGCCGCAGGTGGGAGAGACCCTGACCCTGCAGTTCGATCCGAGCAAGGTGTTGCTGTTCGATGCCAAGAGCGGCGAGCGCCTGGGCGTGGCCGGTGTGCCGGCGGCGCAGGCCCCGGCGGGCAACGTGGCGCAGTTCAAGGGCCGCTGAATCCGTGACGGATGGCCTGTCATTCGTCGCAATCGCTGTAAACCGCGTTAGATAAAAACAGTTAATAACAATAAAGACGAGGATGTAGGGATGAAAAAGAAACACACCAATACCCGGCTGCTCTGCCAGATGTCAGCGGTGGCGGCACTGGTCCTGTCCGGCAATGCGATGGCGGATGAGGCGTTCGGCGCCGATTCCAAGTGGATGACGGGCGACTGGGGTGGCGAGCGGACCAAGCTCATCGAGCAGGGTATCGACATCAAGGCGGACTACGTCGGTGAAGTCGGCGGTAACCTGCACGGTGGCTACAACAACGACAAGACTGCGCGTTACAGCGATCAGTTCGGCCTGGGCGTGGCCCTGGACCTGCAAAAGCTGTTGGGCTGGGATAACACCCAAGCCAAGGTCCAGCTCACCAACCGTAACGGCCAGAACATTTCCAATGACCGTATCGGCGATCCGCGTGCCGGCACCCTGAGTTCCTCCCAGGAAGTCTACGGTCGCGGCCATATGGTCCGGTTGACCCAGTTGTGGGTCCAGCATCAGTTCCTGGATGGCAAACTCGACGTCAAGGCCGGCTACTTCGGCGAAGGCGAAGACTTCAACACCTTCCCCTGCGAGTTCCAGAACCTGGCGTTCTGCGGCTCCCAGGTGGGCAACTGGGCCACGGGCATCTGGTACAACTGGCCGGTCAGCCAGGCGGCGTTGCGGATCAAGTACAACATCACGCCCGAGTTGTACGCGCAGATCGGCGCCTACAACCAGAACCCGTCGCAGCTGGAGCACGGCAACGGCTTCAAGCTCAGCGGCAGCGGGACCAAGGGCACCGTGCTGCCGGTCGAAGTGGTCTGGTCGCCGAAGCTCAACAGCCTGCCGGGCGAGTACCGGGTCGGATACTACAAGAGCACGGCCGATGCCAATGACGTGCGCGAAGACAGCAATGGCCAGGATGCAGCGAACAGCGGCGACGGCTACCGCGTGCACAACAGCAAGCATGGCTACTGGTTCGTTGGGCAGCAGCAACTCACCACCCACAATGGCGATGCTTCACGCGGCCTGAATATCGCGGCCAATGCCACCTTCCACGACAAGGACACCAACGTCGTCGACAACTACCAGTCGCTGATGTTCGTGTACAAGGGCCCGTTCGACGCGCGTCCCAAGGATGACGTCGGCATCGGTTTCGCCCGGATCCATGTCAACGACGACGTGAAGAAAAACGCCGAGCTGGTCAACGCCGACAACGGTATCAGTGACTACAACGACGCGCTGTATGCGCCGCTGCGCAACACTGAATACAACTATGAAATCAACTACGGCTTCCATGTCACCAACTGGCTGACCGTGCGTCCCAACCTGCAATACATCACTCACCCGGGTGGCGTGGATGAAGTGGATAACGCGTTGGTGGCGGGTCTGAAAATTCAGTCGGTGTTCTGACGCGCTTGCGATAAGCTCCTTCTCTTTGTGCGCATTTCGCGGATGGCCAAGGCTGTCCGCTTTTTTTTGTGGGAACTGTAGCTCGCGACAGTTACAGCGTTTTGCGCAGCCCTCATGAGTATCGAGACAGCAATGATTTTCAGGACCGTGGCACATGCATGAGCATCCGCTGCAACGCTTTTTCAAATCCCTGCGCGAGCGTCCGACCTTTGCCTGGGAGCGCTACCAGCTGCGTGATGTGCTGGTAATCGACCACCCCCTGTGCCAGGCGGTGTTCAGTCGCCAGGGCGCGCAGTTGCTGCATTTTCAGCCGACCGGGCAAAAGCCCTGGCTGTGGTGCGCCGCCAAGTGGCCGCAGGTGGGGGCGATTCGGGGCGGGGTGCCGGTGTGCTGGCCCTGGTACGGCCGGCATCCGAGCGAGAACGCCTGGCCGTCCCATGGCTGGGCGCGCTTGATCGACTGGAAGCTGCTGGACAGCAGCAGTGACGACGATGGCGTGCGCCTGCATTGGCAATTGCAGCTGTGCGATTGGCAAGTGGACCTGCACGCGCACCTCGGGGAAACCCTGGAACTGCGCCTGGGCACCGAGCATCAAGACAGTGAACCCTGCCAATTGAGCCAGGCGTTGCACGCCTATTGGCGTATTGGTGATGTTGGCGAGGTAGCGCTGTCTGGGCTGGATGGCGTGGAAGGTTATGACCAGTTGAATCGCCAGGCTTGCCAACAGAAGGGCGAGTTGCGGGTGCAGGGTGGATGCCAGCGGGTGTTCCAGCACGAGGGCGAATTGCAGCTCAAGGACAGCGCCTGGCAGCGCGAACTGTGCATCGACACCGGCGACAGCGCCGACACCGTGGTCTGGCACCCGGGCACGCGGCCGTTACTGGGGGTGAGCTGGAATGAAGTGTCAGGGTTCGTCTGCGTCGAAGCCGCCAGCGGCGGCACCGGCAGTGTCTGCCTGGCCCCCGGCGAACGCGCCCACCTGAGCCTGCAAGCCCGAGCCGTCGCCTGACCTTCGGCGGCATGGGCGCCTTGGCGTATCAGATGAATTGGCGTTGCGATGAGGGCCAACGTAGCCCTCAATTGAACTCGTCACCCACCGGATAGCGGCTGGCGTTGAGGCTTTCCTTGATTTTGCGCAGGTGCGGCTGGAAGTCGACGCCGCGGCGCAAGGTCATGCCGGTGGCGAGGACGTCGAGCACGGTCAGCTGGATGATGCGCGAGGTCATCGGCATGTAAATGTCGGTGTCTTCCGGCAGCGGAATATTCAGGCTCAGGGTGCTGGCCTTGGCCAGGGGCGAGCCGGCGGCGGTCAGGCCCAGGACCGAGGCGCCGTTTTCCCGGGCGATGCGTGCCACTTCCACCAGTTCACGGGTACGCCCGGTGTAGGAAATAATCACGAACAGCTCGCCGGTATGGGCCACCGAGGCAATCATGCGCTGCATCAGCACGTCGGCGTGGGCGGTCACCGCGAGGTTGAAGCGGAAGAACTTGTGCTGCGCATCCAGCGCCACCGGGGCCGAGGCGCCGAGGCCGAAGAAGTGGATCTGCCGCGCCTGGATCAACAGGTCGACGGCGCGGCTGATCAGGTTCGGGTCCAGGGCCTGGCAGGCGCTATCGAGGGACGCAATGGCGCTGCCAAAGATCTTTTGCGTATAGGCTTCGGGGTTATCATCGGCTTCGACCGCGCGGCTGACATAGGCCGCCCCGCTGGCCAGGCTCTGGGCCAGTTGCAGTTTGAGTTCCGGGTAACCGCTGACGCCGAACGAGCGGCAGAAACGATTGACCGTGGGCTCGCTGACCGAGGCGGCCTGGGCCAGGGCGGCGATGCTGAAGCGCGTCGCCTGCTGTGGGTTGAGCAGGATCACTTCAGCGACTTTACGTTCGGCCTTGTTCAATTCTTCAAGGCGGTTCTGGATGTGTTCCAGAAGATTGCGCATGCGGTCCATTAAGGTTTCCTAGGTCGGCAATGCAAGGAAGCCGGGCTTAACCGGGCTTCGGCGGTGGCCTATCCTACTGATGGCCTGTGCCGACCACCACTCGGATTCTGTATTTTGCGAAAATGTTGTGGTTATTACTACATTTTCCCTTGAGTGATGCCTTGAAAAAAGGTATTTGTAGCTTAACTTGATAAAAGAACAAACATCATGCCTTCGATAACGGTTGAACCGTGCACCTTTGCCTTGTTTGGCGCGCTGGGTGATCTGGCGCTTCGCAAATTGTTTCCTGCCCTTTACCAGCTCGATGGCGCCGGTTTGCTGCATGACGACACGCGCATCCTGGCCCTGGCCCGCGAGCCGGGCAGCGAGCAGCAGCACCTGGCGTTCATTGAGGCCGAGCTGCGCCGCTACCTGGGCGACAAGGACATCGATGCCGTGGTGCTGGAGCGCTTCCTGGCGCGTCTGAGCTACCTGCATGTGGACTTCCTCAAGGCCGATGATTACCTGGCCCTGGCCGAGCGGGCCGGTCGCGAACAGCGCCTGATCGCCTACTTCGCCACTCCGGCCGCGGTCTACGGCGCGATCTGCGAGAACCTGTCCCAGGCCGGCCTGGCGGAAAACACCCGCGTGGTCCTGGAAAAACCCATCGGCTCTGACCTGGAATCCTCGCGCAAGGTCAACGATGCGGTGGCGCAGTTCTTCCCGGAGACGCGCATCTATCGGATCGACCACTACCTGGGCAAAGAGACGGTGCAGAACCTGATCGCCCTGCGTTTCGCCAACAGCCTGTTCGAAACCCAGTGGAACCAGAACTACATCTCCCACGTGGAAATCACCGTGGCCGAAAAGGTCGGCATCGAAGGCCGCTGGGGTTACTTCGACAAGGCCGGCCAACTGCGGGACATGATCCAGAATCACCTGCTGCAGCTGCTGTGCCTGATCGCCATGGACCCGCCGGCCGACCTTTCGGCCGACAGCATCCGCGACGAGAAGGTCAAAGTGCTCAAGGCCCTGGCGCCGATCAGCCCGGAAGGCCTGACCACCCAGGTGGTGCGCGGCCAGTACATCGCCGGCTACAGCGCTGGCAAGCCGGTGCCCGGCTATCTGGAAGAAGAGAATTCCAACACCCAGAGCGACACCGAAACCTTCGTCGCCCTGCGGGCCGATATCCGCAATTGGCGTTGGGCCGGGGTGCCGTTCTACCTGCGCACCGGCAAGCGCATGCCGGACAAGCTGTCGCAGATCGTGATCCATTTCAAAGAGCCGTCGCATTACATCTTCGCTCCCGAGCAGCGCCTGCAGATCAGTAACAAGCTGATTATCCGCCTGCAACCGGACGAAGGCATCTCCTTGCGCGTGATGACCAAGGAGCAGGGCCTGGACAAAGGCATGCAACTGCGCAGCGGCCCGTTGCAGCTGAATTTTTCCGACACCTATCGCAGCGCGCGGATTCCCGATGCCTACGAGCGGTTGTTGCTGGAAGTGATGCGCGGCAATCAGAACCTGTTTGTCCGTAAAGATGAAATCGAAGCCGCGTGGAAGTGGTGCGACCAGCTGATTGCCGGCTGGAAGAAGTCCGGCGATGCGCCCAAGCCGTATGCGGCGGGTTCATGGGGGCCGATGAGCTCCATTGCACTGATCACGCGGGATGGGAGGTCGTGGTATGGCGATATCTGAATTCAAACTGCCCGAGGGCGTGCGCGCCCACGAGTTTCAAAGCCCGACGCTGCTGGCCGAAGGCCTGGCGCTGAATGTGGCCGAACAGTTGCGCACAGCGATTGCCGCACGCGGTGTGGCGACCCTGGTGGTGTCCGGTGGCCGCAGCCCGGTGGCGTTTTTCCAGCACCTGGCCAAGCAGGCGCTGGATTGGTCGAAGGTGGTGGTGACCCTGGCGGACGAGCGCTGGGTACCGGTTGAGCACGCCGACAGCAATGCCGGGCTGCTCAAGCGCTACCTGTTGCAGGGCGCCGCGGCCGAGGCCAGGTTCGTCAGCCTGTACAGCCCCGCGCCGAGCCTGGAGCTGGCGGCCGAACAAGCCGAGCGCGTGCTGGCCGACTTGCCGGCCATCGACGTGCTGATTCTCGGCATGGGCGATGACGGGCACACCGCGTCACTGTTTCCCAACAGTCCGAACCTGACCGAAGCGCTGCAAGCCGACGGCAGCCGTCGCTGCTGGCCGATGCTGGCGCCGACCGTACCTCACCAACGCCTGACCATGAGTCGCGCGTTGCTGGCATCGGCGCGGTCCATCGTGTTGTCGATTTCCGGTCAATCCAAATTGACCACCCTGAGTGCCGCACTGGCCGGCGACCTGGTCGCCGAAATGCCGATTCGCGCCTTCCTGCAACCTCCGTTAGAGATTTACTGGTGCCCATGAGCCAAGGATCAGCCGCTATGAAAAACCCACGTCCAACCGTTTCCATGGCGGACAAAGTTGCCCTGATCGACAGTCTTTGCGCCCAGGCGCGAATTCTGCCGGTGATCACCATCGCTCGCGAACAGGACGTCCTGCCTTTGGCCGACGCCTTGGCCGCTGGCGGCTTGACCGCACTGGAAGTGACCCTGCGTTCCCAGTTCGGCCTCAAGGCGATCCAGATCCTGCGCGAGCAGCGTCCGGAGCTGGTGACCGGTGCCGGTACCGTGCTCGATCGCAGCATGCTGGCGGCGGCCGAAGCCGCGGGTTCGCAGTTCATCGTCACCCCGGGCATTACCCGCGACCTGTTGGAAGCCAGTGTCGACAGCGATATCCCGCTGCTGCCGGGCATCAGCAATGCCTCGGGCATCATGGAGGGCTACGGCCTGGGCTATCGCCGCTTCAAGCTGTTCCCGGCGGAAGTCAGCGGCGGCGTGGCGGCGATCAAGGCCTTGGGCGGCCCGTTCGGTGAAGTGAAGTTCTGCCCGACCGGTGGCGTCAGCCCGGCCAATATCAAGAGCTACATGGCGTTGAAAAACGTGATGTGCGTCGGCGGTAGCTGGATGCTTGATCCCGAGTGGATCAAGAACGGCGACTGGGCGCGGATTCAGGAGTGCACGGCTGAGGCCCTGGCCCTGCTGGACTGATTGGTTTTAAAGATTCGTTGGTGTTCTACGGCTTTACGGTGCGCTTGGTCGGTGCACCGTTTTTTTTGCCCGGAGAAAAGTGCGAGGGGGCGGGTGCGGTTTCTGGGGCGGGGGAGGCGAGTTCGGATGCTGTGCCTCCTGAACACCACTCGCACTACCCTGGGATCTCCGGCGTCCGGGCCGGTCAGCGCCAGCAGCTAGGGTTGCGCCAACTCGCCCAGGGCTTTGCTCAGCAACTGGATATGCGCCAGCGGCGTGGTAAAGCCCGGGGTGATGCGGATGCAGGAGTCAAAGGCAGCGCCCTGGCGCAGGGTGGTGAACAGGTTGTAATCGCGGAGCAGGCGATCGACCAGCGGTTGCTGGTCCTGGGTGTGCTTGAAGCGCAGGGAGGTGATGGCGCAGTAAAGCCGCGGATCGTCCGGCGTCAGGATCTCGATGCCCGGCAGCGCTCGGGCCTCGCGTACCCACAGGTCGCGCAGGTAATTCAGGCGCGCACCCTTGAGCGCTGCACCGCCCATGGCCCGATGTTCATCGAATGCCGCGGGCAGGGTCATCAGCGCCGGGATGTTCGGCGTGCTGTACGGCGTGCGCGAACGCACATCGCTGGGCGGATAGTGAAACTCGTCCATGTCCGGATCGATGGCATCCAGGCGCGAGGGGTCGATATAAAGGAAGCCCAGGCTCAGCGGCGCGCCGATCCATTTGTGCAGGTTGAAACCGGCAAAGGCGATGCCCAGTTCAGCAAGGTTGAAGTCGATCTGCCCCAAGGCGTGGGCGCCGTCGAGGATCACGTCGATTCCATGCTCCCGGGCCAGCGCCGCAATCGCCTGGACCGGCATCACCAGTCCCGTGCGATGGGTGACGTGGGTCAGTGCCATCAACTTCAGCCGTGGGTAGCGCTCGAAGGCCTGGCGGTAGCTGTCCAGCAGGCCGTCGAAGCTGGCTGGCAGCGAGTGCTCGATTTCGATCACTTCTGCGCCCCGCTGACGGGCCAGCCAGCGCATGGCGCTTTTGACCGTGTCGTACTCCAAATCGCACAGCAGCAGTTGATCCCCGGGTTGCAGCTGGTTGTAGTTGCGGATCAACGATTGCAGGGCGTCGGTGGCGCAACGGGTGAAGGCCACGGCGTGTTCGTCCACCCCCAGCAATTGCGCCAGTTGGCGGCGGATCTGCTGGGCCTGGGTGCGCTCGAACTGCTGGCGCACATACACCGAATTGCTGCGATTGATGAAGGCGATATTGGCTTGGTAATCGTCGAGCACGCGCCGGGTCATGCGCCCGAAATAGCCATTTTCCAGATTGATCGGTCCGGGTTCGACCTCGTAGCGTTCGGCGATCGCCTGCCAATGGCGTTCATCGCGAAAGAGTTCGGCAATCTGCGGCATCGGGCGCTCTGTCAGTGGCGGGGCTTGGGTTTGCCGTGTTTGGCGCGTAGCGGGTCCAGCAGATCGGAGAGGCCGTTGTGATCGATTTCCTGCATCAGGGCCAGCAGGCCACCGAGTTCACCGTGGGGGAAACCCTCGCGGGCGAACCAGTTCAGGTACTGGCCGGGCAGGTCTGCCAGGATGCGGCCCTTGTATTTGCCATAGGGCATTTCACGGGTGATCAGCAGCTCGAGTTTTTCAGGATTCATGGCGATGGGATCTGTGGGTGATTCAAACACCCTGGAAAATACAGGCATTCTGCATGCAGGCCAAATGACAGATCATGCAAATAACGCGGATACAGATTTTTGCTAAAAAGTTAACTAATTGAAAAATAACAAATAAATTCAAGATCCAAGTCTGGCACGGCGGGTGCAATATCTATTGCAACTCTCCCCCAACCTGGAAGGAATTGAAAATGACTGACTTGAACAAAGAATCCATTTCGGTGCTCAACGACCTGATCGAGACCAGCAAGGACGGTCAAGAAGGGTTCAAGACCTGCGCCGAAGACATCAAGCATCCCGAGCTCAAAGCGTTGTTCGCCAAACGCTCCACCGATTGCGCCACCGCTGCCGCTGAACTGCAAAGTGCAGTGCGCGCCCTGGGCGGCGATCCGGAAACCTCGACCAGTGTCAGTGGCGACCTGCATCGCCGTTGGGTCGACCTCAAGGCTCTGGTGACCGGCAAGGACGAAGAAGCTGTGCTCAATGAAGCCGAGCGCGGTGAAGACCATGCCCTCAAGGCTTACAAAGAAGCCCTGGAAAAAATCAACAAGCACAACCTGGTGGGTATTCGTGACCTGGTAGAACGCCAGTACCACGGCGTACAACGCAACCACGACCAGGTAAAAGCTCTGCGCAACCAGGCTCGCGCTCGCTCGTAAGCGTCGAAACCTGTCAAAAACGCCAGCCAGTCTGGCGTTTTTTTATGCCTGAAATTTAATGCTGGACCCTTATTAGTTAGCTAGCTAATAATTGCTTCCGGCCGACTTCCGGCTTATCCCGTCTATGGTTAATCGATCCATCCCGAGGTTCCTTGCGTGCGTACCACTCTGCAGGCGTTGCTTGCTCCCGACCTTCCCGCGTTGCAGTTCGCGATCAAAACCGTGCTCGGTGGCGGCATGGCACTGTGGCTGGCGTTGCGTTGGGGGCTGGAGCAGCCGGCCTGGGCCCTGATGACCTCTATCATCGTGGCCCAGCCGATGTCCGGCATGGTCCTGCAGAAAGGTCTCGCCCGGCTGCTGGGAACCCTGGTGGGGACGATCATGTCGGTGCTGTTCATGGGGCTGTTCGCCCAGACGCCCTGGCTCTTTCTGCTGGCCCTGGCCCTGTGGCTGGGGTTGTGTACTGCCAGTTCGACCCTGCTGCGCAGCGCCTGGTCCTACTCCTTTGTGCTGGCCGGCTACACCGTGGCGATCATCGCCTTGCCGGCCCTCAGCCACCCGTTGGGGGTATTCGACCAGGCCGTGGCGCGGTGCACGGAAATATCCCTGGGGATTATCTGCGCCACTGCCAGCAGTGCGCTGCTGTGGCCGATGCGCGTCGAACGGCAACTGGCCGATCAGGCCCGTGCCGCCTGGCACAGCGGGTTGCACGCGGCCCGCGCGACCCTGGCCGGGGATGCCCTGGCGCGCAAGGGGCTGCTGGAGATTCTCGGGCGTATCGTCGCCGTGGATTCGCAGCGTGAGCACGCCTGGTTCGAAGGTCGCCTGGGGCGCCAGCGGGCCCGCGCCATCAGTGGCCTGAGCCAGAAATTGCTGATGCTGCTGCGCATTTCGCGGTCGGTGCGCCGCCAGTGGCAGCAGCTCGACGCGCCCGAGGCCGGTCAATTGCAACCCTGGATGGATCAGGTCCAGGCAGCCTTGACCGCGGCGGACGCAGCCACGCTGCAGGCGCTGCGCCCGCAACTGTTGGATGCCTCCCACGATCCGCAGGTCAGTTCGGCGCAAAGTTACTGCCTGGCCCGGTTCGCGCTGTTGCTGGACACCGCCCTGGCCGCCGGTGTCGCCCTGCAAGCGGTGGAGCAGGGGCGGGCGCCCGTGGAGCAACCGGCCTCGCTGACGCCGCACCGCGACCTGTCCCTGGCCCTGGTGTTCGGTGCGCGCAGTGCCCTGGCGTTCCTGACCGTGGCCACGTTCTGGTTGGCCACTGCCTGGCCGGCCGCCTCCGGTGCGATGTTGCTGACATGTGTGGTCTGTAGCCTGTTCGCCAGCCGCGAAAACGGCGCACAGATCGGCATGAGCTTCATGCGCGGGATCTTCCTGGCGATCCCCGTGGCCTTTGTGGTCGGGGAAATTCTCCTGCCGCAATGGAGCGGTTTCCCCATGCTGTGCATGGCCATGGGCGTGCCTTTGTTCCTGGGGGCACTGGGCATGGCCAAGCCACAGATCGGCGCCACGGCGACCTCCTTCTGCCTGCATTTTGTGGTGCTGATTTCCCCCTTGAACCGCATGCAGTTCGATGTCGCGACCTTCTTCAACAGTGCCCAGGCCATGGTGATCGGCGTCGGCGCGGCAGTGCTGGCGTTCCACCTGCTGATTTTGCGCAACCCGGTATGGCATGGGCGGCGCCTGCTGGCGGCGACCCTGCATGATCTGGTGCGCTTGACCCGGCGCAACCTGCGGGGCGCGGAAAGCTGGTTCGGCGGCCGCATGGCCGACCGCCTGCTGCAACTGGCGCGGCATTACCCGGAGTTGCCACAACAGGCCCGCAGCCGCTGGGACGATGGTTTGCTGGCGCTGGATATCGGTGACGAGTTGCTGCACCTGCGCCTCAGCCTGGCGGTGGCCCAGGTGCCCCTGGGTGCGCAGCAGCGCGCCTACCTCGAACACCTGGAAAAGGTCTTGCAGCAAGGGCCGGCCGGCAGTCGCAGCGAGGCCCTGGTCGAACCCAGTACGGCCTTGTTGCAGGCCCTGCAACAACAACCGCCCAGCGATGCCTTGAAGCTGGCCCAGGGCGCGGTGGTGCAATTGCAAAACAGCTGGCGCACCTGGTGCCGGCAGCAGGAGGAACACCATGGGGCTGCGTGAGTGGTCGCTGGGCGGGATTCTGCTCAGTCCGTTTCTGATTTATGTCGTGTTGGCACTGCTGCTGACTGGGGCATTGCGCATGCTGTTGCGCATCACGCCGCTGGGACGCTGGATCTGGCACGAAGCACTGTTCGACTGTGCCCTGTACGTCTGTGTATTGACCCTGATCACCGTCGTCCTCGGACCCTTATAAGGAGTTGCCCATGCGTACTTCCGTACGTGTCGCCTTTACCCTGACCCTGGTGGCTGTGGCGTTGTTCGCCGGCTTTCACCTGTGGCAGTACTACATGCTGACCCCCTGGACCCGGGATGCGCGAATTCGCGCCGACGTGGTGGTGATCGCCCCCGATGTCTCGGGCTGGGTGCGCGAGCTCAAGGTCCAAGACAACCAGCAGGTCAAGGCCGGCGAGCTGTTGCTGAGCATCGACCGCGAGCGTTTTGAAGCGGCGCTGGAAAAGGCCCAGGCGGTGGTTCAGACCCGTCAGCAGCAACTGAGCCTGCGTGAACACGAAGCCAGCCGTCGCGCCAGCCTCGGTCCGCAGGCGATCAGCGCCGAGCTGCGGGAAAACGCGCAGATCAACGCCGGCATCGCCCGGGGCGAGTTGCGCCAGGCCCAGGCTGAAGCCAAGGTCGCCGAGCTCAACCTGGCCCGCAGCCAGGTGCATGCGCCGCGCGACGGGCACATCACCAACCTGCGGCTGGCGGAGGGCAACTATGTCAATGCCGGGCAGCCGGTGATGGCCTTGATCGACGACTCGACCTTCTACGTGCAAGCGTATTTCGAGGAGACCAAACTGCCGCGGATCAAGGTCGGGGACCCGGTCAAAGTCTGGCTGATGAGTGCCGGGGATGCCCTGGAAGGCCATGTGCAGAGCATCAGCCGCGGCATCACCGACAGTAACACCACGCCCGATGGGCAATTGCTGGCCGAGGTGCAGCCGACCTTCAACTGGGTGCGCCTGGCACAGCGGATCCCGGTCCGGATCCAGCTCGACAAGGTTCCCGAAGGCCTCAATCTGAGCGCGGGCATGACCGCCAGCGTGCAGGTGCAGGAAGGCCGATAGGACCGCGGGGCAGGGAGCTTGCTTCAGCTGTTATCGCGCAGTTGCGCACGGCCCCGAAGGGGCGCGCTGCAACCGGCCTCGGAACCGGCTGGCGCGGCATGAGCCAAGCGCAGCCGATCGTCAACGGGTTCTCAGCCGATGCTGATGGCCGGCAGGGTGGGCAGGGTCACGGTTTGCTGTTTGCGCGGGGCGAGGATTTCGGCTTCGCCATCGACCACCAGCTCATCGCGCTGGTTGAACACACGGGTGGCGATGCGCACGCGGAATTTCGGCAGTTTTTCGAGGATTTCCAGGCGCACGGTCAGGGTGTCGCCAATCTTCACCGGCTTCTGGAAGCTCATCTGCTGGCCGATATAGATGGTGCCCGGCCCAGGCAGCTCGCAGGCCACGGCGGCGCTGATCAGGGCGCCACTGAACATGCCGTGGGCGATACGCTCCTTGAACATGGTGGCGGCAGCGAATTCGGCGTCCAGGTGCACCGGGTTGTGGTCGCCGGACATGGCGGCGAACAGCTGGATATCACGCTCTTCCACGGTTTTGCTGTAGCTGGCGGTCTGGCCGACTTCGAGGGCTTCGTAAGGGGTGTTGGTCACCTGGGTCATCTGTATCAAGTCCTGTGGAAAAAAGTGGGTTAGCGTGTGGCTTCAAGGTCATTCGGTCTTGGCCGGCCTGCGGTTTTGCAGGGCCTGGTCGAGCCAGGCCAGCAGATCGGCGGTCACCTCGTCACGATTGGTTTCATTGAACAGTTCGTGACGAGCCTCGGGGTAAAGGGTCAGTTGCAGGCACTGGTTGCCGGCGGCGCGCAATGCGTCGGCCAGATCCGTCAGACGCGTGCCATTGCTCACCGGATCACATTCGCCGCCCATCACCAGCAACGGCAGGCCCGGATCGATCTGGGCGAGATTGGACGCTTTACTGATTTGCTGCAACCCGCCCAGGAGGTCGATCCAGAGCTGGTTGCTGCAGCGATAGCCGCACAGCGGGTCGGCGACGTATTTATCGACCTCGGCGGGGTCGCGGCTGAGCCAGTCGAACGCGGTGCGATTGGGTTTGAAGGCTTTATTGAACGAGCCGAACGACAGCCAGTCGATCAGCGCGCTGCGACCTTGGCCGCCCTGGCGCCAGCGTTCGAAGCGGGCAATCAGGCGAGCGGCGCGGTACAGCGCCACCGGTTGGAAATTCGAGCCGCTGAGAATCGCCCCGTGCAGGCTGGCGCTGTGGTGCAGCAGATAGGCCTGGGCGATGTAGCTGCCCATGCTGTGGCCAAGCAGGATGATGGGCAGATCGGGGTGCAACTGGCCGATATGCTGCTGGAGGCTGGCCAGGTCGCCGACCACTTTGTTCCAGCCGTCCTGATCCGCGTAATGGCCCAGCACGCCTTGCTCGGCGGTCTTGCCATGGCCCCGCAGATCGGGGGCGTACACGCCATAACCCTCGGCGCACAGGGCGGTTGCCAGTCGCTCGTAGCGCGCGCTGTGTTCGGCCATGCCGTGGGCCAGCAGGATCAAGGCCTTGAGCGGCCTTTCGGGCAGCCACAGGTTGACGAAGAGGCGGCTGTGGTCGCTTGCGGTCAGCCAGAAGGTATCGTGGGTCATGGCGGTTCCTTTGCACGAAGACGCTGCATTGTATAGCTCATCGGCGCGCTGCCGGCTGATCAGTGGCCGCCTTGGACGCAAGATTCACGGGATCTATGACGCCTTTGCGCATATTTGCCTGAATCGCCATTGCTGCTAACGTCCGATGAGCTCCGCCTTTGATAGCGTCAGAGATGCGGCCCGGTCAGCTCGAGTAAAGAGGACAAGAATAATGCAAGCTGATTTCTGGAATGATAAACGCCCCACCGGCGTTCCCCTGGATATCGATCTGGGTGCCTACAAGTCGGTGATCGAGGTGTTCGAACGTTCCTGCAAGAAGTTCGCCGACCGCCCGGCCTTCAGCAACATGGGGATCACCCTGACTTACGCCGAGCTGGAGCGCTATAGCGCAGCCTTCGCCGGCTACCTGCAAGCCAATACCGACCTGGCTCCCGGCGATCGGATCGCGGTGCAGATGCCCAACGTCCTGCATTACCCGATCGCGGTGTTCGGTGCCTTGCGCGCCGGGCTGATCGTGGTCAACACCAATCCGCTGTACACCACGCGCGAGATGCGCCACCAGTTCAAGGATTCCGGCGCCCGGGCCCTGGTGTACCTGAACATGTTCGGGCAGAAGGTCCAGGAAGTGCTGGCCGATACCGAGATCCAGTACTTGATCGAAGCCCGGATGGGCGACCTGATGCCCAGCGCCAAGGGCTGGTTGATCAATACCGTGGTCGACAAGGTGAAAAAGATGGTCCCGGCCTATCACCTGCCCCAGGCCATTTCCTTCAAGAGTGCGCTGCGCCTGGGACGTGGCCAGCCGATTCGGCCGCTGCACGTCAGCCTCGACGATATTGCGGTGCTGCAGTACACCGGCGGCACCACCGGCCTGGCCAAGGGCGCGATGCTCAGCCACGGCAACCTGGTGGCCAACATGCAGCAGGCCCGCGCCTGCCTCGGCCAGCTCGGGCCCGATGGCCACCCCCTGCTGCGCGAGGGCCAGGAAGTGATGATCGCGCCGCTGCCGCTGTACCACATCTATGCCTTCACCGCGAACTGCATGTGCATGATGGTGACCGGCAACCACAACGTACTGATCACCAACCCGCGGGACATCGGCGGCTTTATCAAGGAGCTGAAAAACTGGCGGTTTTCCGCGCTGCTGGGGCTCAACACCCTGTTTGTCGCGCTGATGGAGCACCCGGACTTCAAGACCCTGGATTTCTCCAGCCTCAAACTCACCAATTCCGGTGGCACTGCCCTGGTCAAGGCCACGGCCGAGCGCTGGCAGACCCTGACCGGCTGCCGTATCACCGAAGGCTACGGGCTGACTGAAACCTCGCCGGTGGCCTGCACCAACCCCTACGGCGACAAGTCGCGCCTGGGCACCGTGGGGATGCCCGTGCCGGGCACCACCTTGAAGGTGATCAACGATGAAGGCGTCGAACAGCCCCTGGGCGAGCGCGGCGAGCTATGCATCAAGGGCCCGCAGGTCATGAAGGGTTATTGGCAAAAGCCTGAAGCCACCGCTGAAGTGCTGGACGCCGAGGGCTGGTTCAAGTCCGGCGACATCGGGGTGATCGACCCCGACGGCTTCGTACGCATTGTCGATCGCAAGAAGGACATGATCATCGTCTCCGGCTTCAACGTGTACCCCAATGAAATCGAAGACGTGGTCATGGCCCACCCGAAAGTCGCCAATTGCGCGGTGATCGGGGTGCCCGACGAGCGCTCGGGGGAAGCGGTGAAACTGTTCGTGGTGGCGCGCGAGGAGGGGGTCAGCCTTGAAGAGCTCAAGGCTTACTGCAAGGAAAACTTCACCGGCTACAAGGTGCCCAAGCACATCGTGCTGCGCGATTCGCTGCCGATGACCCCGGTAGGCAAGATCCTGCGGCGTGAGTTGCGCGATATCGCCTGATACATCCGTTCGCCATTCTCTGCGGGCAAGCCCGCTTCTACCTGCACTGCGGTAGAGGCTGGCTTGCCCGCAGTCCGTTGTGCCAGGCGCAAAGCCGCGGGCCAGAGCGGATTCTCGACTTATAGAATCTTTGCTCTAAAAATGACCGTTCGGTTTTTATTGGTCACTAATGTGACTGGTGATGCCTTGCTTGGCTCTAGTCGGCCTTTGGCAAAGCTGCTACTCTCGGCGCGCTTTGTGACTTCTCGGCCTAGGTAAAAGCCAGACTCACCAACAAAAGACACCTGTAAAAAACCCAGACAAATAATAATCGCATCAAATGCGGTGATGAATTCGCGTTGCTGAGGAGTGGGCTTCCATGATCGAAGACTTTTGGAAGGATAAGTACCCAGCTGGAATTGCTGCCGAGATCAATCCAGACGAGTACCCGAATATTCAAGCGGTGTTGCAGCAGTCCTGCCAACGTTTCGCTAACAAACCGGCCTTTAGCAACCTCGGCAAGACACTCACCTACGGTGAGCTGTACGAATTGTCTGGGGCCTTCGCCGCGTACCTGCAGCAGCATACCGACTTGCAGCCCGGCGATCGAATTGCCGTGCAGTTGCCCAATGTCCTGCAATACCCGGTCGCGGTATTCGGCGCCATCCGCGCTGGGCTGATTGTGGTCAACACCAACCCGCTGTACACCACGCGGGAAATGGAACACCAGTTCAATGACTCGGGGGCCAAGGCCCTGGTCTGCCTGGCCAACATGGCGCATCTGGCCGAAGCGGTCGTGCCCAAGACCGGCGTCAAGCATGTGATCGTCACCGAAGTGGCGGACCTGCTGCCGCCGCTCAAGCGTCTGCTGATCAACAGCGTCATCAAATACGTGAAGAAGATGGTCCCGGCCTATCACCTGCCCAAGGCCGTCAAGTTCAATGACGTGCTGAGCAAGGGCCATGGCCAGCCGGTGAAGGAAGCCAACCCGGCCAGCAGCGACGTTGCCGTGCTGCAATACACCGGCGGTACCACCGGCGTGGCCAAGGGCGCGATGCTGACCCACCGCAACCTGGTGGCCAACATGCTGCAGTGCAAGGCGCTGATGGGGTCGGACCTGAATGAAGGTTGCGAGATCCTGATCACTCCGCTGCCGCTGTACCACATCTATGCCTTCACCTTTCATTGCATGGCGATGATGCTGATCGGCGGCCACAACATCCTGATCAGCAACCCGCGCGACCTGCCGGCGATGGTCAAGGAGCTGTCGAAGTGGAAGTTCAGTGGTTTTGTCGGCCTCAACACCCTGTTCGTGGCGCTGTGCAACAACGAAGCGTTCCGCAAGCTGGACTTCTCGGCCTTGAAAGTCACCCTGTCCGGCGGCATGGCCTTGCAGTTGGCGGCGGGCGAGCGTTGGAAAGCGGTAACCGGCTGCCCGATCTGCGAAGGCTACGGCATGACCGAAACCAGCCCGGTGGCCACGGTCAACCCGAGCCAGAATATCCAGGTCGGTACCATCGGCATTCCGGTGCCTTCGACCCTGTGCTGCGTAATCAACGATGCGGGCGAAGAGTTGCCCCTAGGGGAAATCGGCGAGCTGTGCGTCAAGGGCCCGCAGGTGATGAAAGGCTACTGGCAGCGCCAGGACGCCACCGACGAAGTCATGAGCAGCGAAGGCTGGCTGAAAACCGGTGACATCGCGCTGATCCAGCCAGACGGCTATATCCGTATCGTCGACCGCAAGAAAGACATGATTCTGGTCTCCGGTTTCAACGTCTACCCCAACGAACTGGAAGACGTGCTGGCAGCGTTGCCAGGCGTGTTGCAGTGTGCGGCGATCGGTATTCCGGATGAAAAATCCGGGGAAATCATCAAGATTTTCATCGTCGCCAAGCCGGGCGTGACCCTGACCAAAGAGCAGGTGATGACCCACATGCGCGCCAACGTCACCGGTTATAAGGTGCCCAAAGCCGTGGAGTTCCGCGATGCGTTGCCGACCACCAACGTGGGCAAGATCCTGCGTCGCGAGTTGCGTGATGAGGAATTGAAGAAGCTCGGCCTGAAAAAGTAAGCCGAAGGCTGCATGAAAAAGCCCCGCAGAGGCGGGGCTTTTTTGTGGGCGCTGCCCAGGTTTACAGCTGGAACTGGGCGAAGTCCACGCCGGTGCCTGCCGGGCGCACGTCCTTGAGCAACGAATCCTTGTCCGCGCTCAGCTCAAGGCTCAGGGCCGCTTTGCGCTTGCCCTCGTTGCGGATCACCAGGCCTTCGAGTTTTTCCCGCAGGAACACCGTCGGCACCTTCAGGTGCAGCAGTTGGTCGGTGCCTGGGTTGTGCAGCAGCAGGTGCACCCATTCGTACTGACCGATGGCCAGGCGGCTGACCGGGATATCGAACCACCAGATGTTCTTGTTGCGGTTCAGCTCCGCGAAGTGGCAGTTGTTGACGCCCAGTACTGCACCGCCCAGTTCCTGGTTTCTGCGCGCAATGGCCAGCTTTTTATCGAGTTTCATAACATTCCTACGGGATTGGATCTTCAGCGCACAGCCTGAATACGTTGCGCATTCTCGTGGGTTGGCCGGCAAACATAAAGCGCTACCTGCCCGAGCGGCGAAAAATACGCCTGTCGATGGCGCTAAAAAATAATTGAAACTCTGCGCAACGCTGGCGGGTCAATCCTTACGTAATGACCAAAACCCACTATTGTTCTTCGGAGAAATACCATGGGCAGCACAGCGGATAAGGCAAAAGGTTTGGCTAACGAAGCCGTCGGCAACATCAAGCAAGGTGTCGGCAAAGCGACCGATAACACCAAGCTGCAGACGGAAGGCAAAGTGCAAGAGAAGAAAGGCGAAGCCCAGCAAGCAGTGGGTAAAGCCAAGGATGCAGTCAAGAAAACCATCGACAAGGCCTGACAGTTCGGGCGGCTCGATGCAGTAAGACGGCCATCCAAGGATGGCCGTTTTTTTGTCGGCCGCCGCGTGGGCCAATGAATCGAAATGGTTCAAAGTCGCCAACTGGGCTAATTTGATGTAGAAAACGGCCTCTGAGTCGCCACCGACCCCGACCTTTTGCGGCGAAAGGAGACGCTATGATTTTCCCCCATTTGAAAGGCCTGTCCCTGCAGCGTGTGCTGGTGCGCACGGTGAAAGAGTTCGTCGACGACGAAATGTCGACCTACGCTTCGGCACTGGCCTACCAGATGCTGTTTTCACTGTTCCCTTTCATTCTTTTTTTGATCGCGCTGATCGGCTTCCTGCATCTTCCGGACTTCTTCAGCTGGCTGCGCCTGCAGTCGGAACTGGTGCTGCCGCCCCAGGCCCTGGAGCAGGTCAACCCGGTGATCGACCAGCTGCAGCAATCCAAGGGCGGATTGCTCTCGGTGGGTATCGTCATCGCCCTGTGGACCGCCTCGGCGGGTGTGCGGCTGATGATGAGCGCAATGAACGCCGCCTACGACGTGGTTGAGGGGCGGCCGATCTGGAAGCGCTTCCCGCTGTCGATTTTCTACACCATCGGGATTGCCGGCATGCTCCTGGCTGCGGCGGCGCTGATGGTGCTGGGGCCGCAGGTGATGGCCTGGATTGCTGGGCAAGTCGGGCTGGAGGACTTTATCGTCACCGTATGGACCATCCTGCGCTGGCCGGTGATTGTGATCCTGATGATGGTCGCCGTGGCCCTGATCTATTACGTGATGCCGGATGTGAAGCAGGAATTTCGCTTCATCACCCCGGGCTCGGTGCTGGCGGTGGTGGTGTGGATCGTCGCGTCGCTGGGCTTTGCCTTCTACGTAAAGACCTTCGCCAACTACAACGCCATGTATGGCAGTATCGGCGCGATTATCGTCCTTCTTTTGTATTTCTATATTTCCTCGGCAGTGCTGTTGCTGGGCGCGGAAATGAACGCGGTGATCGAACACATGTCGGCCGAAGGTAAAGACCCTGGAGAAAAGGTTCCCGACGAGCACGACTCCCAAAAACAACATGTTTCGGGACTGGGCCGGGACCACTCGCTCAAGCCGGACACTGATGAAGCCTGACCATGATTCGTGAAATTCTGAAAATGGGCGATGAGCGCCTGCTGCGCATCGCCCCACCGGTACCGCCCGAGATGTTCGACAGCGCCGAGCTCTGGCAACTGATCGACGACATGTTCCAGACCATGGAAAGTGTTGGCGGGGTTGGCCTCGCGGCGCCGCAGATCGGGGTCGACCTGCAACTGGTGATCTTTGGTTTCGAGCACAGCGAGCGCTACCCGGACGCCGAGGCGGTCCCGCAGACCATCCTGATCAACCCGTTGATCACCCCGCTGGGTCCGACCTTGGAAGAGGGCTGGGAAGGGTGCCTGTCGGTACCCGGTTTGCGCGGCGCGGTGCAGCGTTATCAGCACATTCGTTATGAAGGTTTCGACCCCAAGGGCGAACCTGTGGTGCGCATTGCCTCGGGCTTTCATGCACGGGTGGTGCAGCATGAGTGCGACCATCTGATCGGGCGGTTGTACCCGTCGCGGATCGATGACTTCAGCAAGTTCGGCTTCACCGAGGTGATGTTCCCCGATCTTGAGCTCGGTTCGGACGAGTGAGCTGAAAGAGGGGATGCCCCTTGGCTGACCAATCCTCCCTCTTGCCGCCGGTGCCGGATCTCCCGGCCCCGGCGGTGTCGCTTACTTGGCTGGTTTGATAAAGCGCAGGGTCATGCGATCCGATTCGCCGATCGCCAGGTAGCGAGCCTTGTCCTGTTCACCCAGCTTGAATGACGGGGGCAGGGTCCAAACCCCCTCCGGGTAATCCTTGGTGTCCTTGGGGTTGGCATTGATCTCGCTCTGGCCATCCAGGACAAAACCGGCATCAGTGGCCAGTTGCACCACATAGGCCGTGGTCAGGTAGCCGCTGTGCTTGATGTCTTCCAGGGAAGCCCCGTCTTTAGCCCGATGATCGACCACCCCCAGCACGCCGCCCGGTTTCAATACCTTGAAGAACGCCTGGAACATGCTGGGTGCGGTATCGGCCATGACCCAGTTGTGCACGTTGCGAAAGGTCAGCACTGCATCGGCCGAGCCGGGTTGGCCCAGTACCGGGGCCTTGGGGTCGAATTCGACGAAGCGTGCCTGGGCATAGTGCTCGGGGTCGGCGGCGAATTTCTGCCGCAGGCTGTCCGCCGCCTTCTTGAAGTATTCACCACTGGCCGGCGCTTGCAGGGCCGCAATGTAGTGCCCCTTTTGCTTGAGCAAAGGGGCCAGGATCTCGCTGTACCAGCCGCCGCCGGGAGTGATTTCGATCAGGGTCTGTTGCGGGCGCAGGCCGAAGAACTGCAAGGTCTGTTGCGGATGCCGATAGACATCCCGCGCCGAATTGGCCGGCGCGCGCCAACTGCCGGCCAGGACCTGGGCATAGTGTTGCGAGGTGACCGGGGCGTTTTCGGCGCCATGGCTGACGGCGGGGAGCAGCAGGGCAGTGAGGGATAAGGCCAGAAGCGTGGGTTTCATGTCGGGTCCTGAGAGCGGGCGGTTTGCCCCGAGGCTAACACGCAGTCCCTCCGGCCTTATGTGACCAAATCTTCAGTGCTGCTAACCAACGGTTCTATGCCCATGGCGATCATCGCCTTGTTGCGCCGGTAGCGAACCAGGCGCTCGGCCATGGCCTGGGGCAGGACCGAAGTGCAGGCAAAACCCATGGCTTCATACAGGCCTTGCAGGTCCGGATGACAGAACAGCCAAAGCGGCCCGTCGAGTGGTGCCCTGGCCTGGGCCACCAGTTGCCTGGCGATGCCTTGCCCGCGGTAATCCGGGTCGACAAACAGCCCCGTCAACCAATAACCCTTCGACACCTTTTTTACACTCAGCCCGCCGACTATGGTTTCGTCTCGTGCGACCCAGAGCTCTCCATCGCTGGCGCGCATGGGCGAGTCATGGTCACGGTAAAACTTGTTCAGCAACGGCCGCAGGTCGTCGCTTAACTGGCTGATTTGAACGCTGGGCATGGGCTTTTCGGGTCGGGTTGCAGGAGGGCGCGCAATTATAAAGGACTTCGCTCGCACTATAGGTGGTATACCTCAAGGTCTATCCCGCATCAGTGGAGTGTGCATCATGTCCAAAGGTATGAACTCAAAGAAAAGCGTGAAGAAAAAACCGGCTAAAACAGCGGATGAAAAGCGCGCGGACAAGAAAACCAAGAAAACCGAAGTGAATGTTTTCGGTCATTGATTGCACTTGATGAAGCCCGCCTGGCGGGCTTCATACTCTTTTATCCACTGCCTGTTATCGCCCTGCCAGTTTCCCCCCCCCTTCGCTAAAACCTTCTGCGCACGCTGTTACGCCAGTTCCACCGCCAGCGCGGCCTTGACTGAGGCGCGCACCTCGATCCGTGCCTGAAAACGCGCCAGTGCTGGCCATTGCCCCAGATCGATGGCAAAGCCCAGGGTCCAGCGCAGCACGGTAAACAAATAGGCATCGGCTACGCTGAAATGGCTTCCCAGCAAGTAGTCCTGCTGCTCCAGTCGCTGATTCAGCAGGTCAAGGCGTTTGAACAACGTGTGGCGCAACAGCGTTTTGGCTTCTTCGCCAAGCTGAGTGCTGAACAGCCAGCCCAGGCCACCGTGGACCTCGCTGGAAATGAAGTTCAGGTCCTCCTGCAGGCGCACCCGCTCCCAGCTGCCATTGGCCGGGGCCAGGCCTGCGTCGGGCTTGAGGTCGGCCAAGTACTGCAAGATCGCCGGCCCTTCGGTCAGCACCTGTCCGTTGTCCAGTTGCAGGGCGGCCACGTAGCCCTTGGGGTTGATGGCGAGAAAGTCCGCGCCATCGGCAGTGAGCTTGCTGTGGTTGTCGACACGGATGGCGCGAAACGGCAGCTGCAGTTCACGCAGCACGATATGGGCGGCGAGGGAGCAGGCTTGCGGAGCGTAATAGAGCTTCATCGAGTGCACTCAGGGGGAGGGGGCGTTTGAATCAGTGTCATAGTCCTGGGTGCTCTGGGTAAAATTAATCTTTCAGAAAACTCCCATAAGGTCAGCTACTGGCATGATGAACCTGATGCATTGGCGGCTGTTGGTGGCGATCGCCGACAGCGGCAATATCACCCGCGCCGCGGAGCAGGTGGGCATGACTCAATCGGGCGCCAGCCAGGCCCTGGCGCTGGTGGAAGATACGCTCGGGGTGCAGCTGTTCACCCGGGAAAACCGCCAGACCCTGCCCACCGCGATCGGCTTCCAGGTGCTGGAGCAGGCGCGGCTGATGCTCGCGGCATTGCAGGCCATCCGTGAAACCGCGGAGCAGGCGCGGCCGATTCAGCGCGGTAGCATCCGTCTGGCCAGCTTTCCCATGGTGCTGGCGACCTTTCTGCCGCCGTTGCTGCGTCGTTTCAACCAGCTGTACCCGGGCATCCAGGTGCTGGCGCTGGAGGTCAGTGATGATGAGGTCGAGGCGCTGCTCGCTGCCGGCCTGACGGATGTGGGCGTGGTGCTCAATCCGCCTGCTGGAGGCCAGGCGCGATTGCTGGGGCTCGACAGCTGGGTGGCGGTGCTGCCGGTCGGTCATGCTTTGGCCCGGCGTTCGAATGAACAGGGCCTGGCGCTGGCGGAACTGGTGGCACAACCCTTTGTACTGGCCACGGGCGGCTGTTCGGTGAACGCCCGGAGCCTGGCGCTGGACGCCGGGCTTGCGCTGGCGGATGTGCGCGTCGAGGTCCGTGAGTGGAACAGCGCCTTCACCCTGGTTCGCGAGCAGGTCGGGGTCAGCCTGGTGCCCCAGAGCACCTTGCCCGACAACCGCCAGGGTCTTCGGGTGTTGCCCTTGAGTGTACCGATCGATCGCCGCTTTGCCCTGGTGCCGGCGCCGGGGCGGCCACCTTCGTTAGCGGTACAGGCATTGCTGGACATGCTCGACGGTTGATCCGCCACTAATGGCTGGCCTTTAGTTAGTTTGCGAAGGGTTTTAGAACCTGGAGAAAGTTGCCAATACTGGCTGACTAATGGCCTTGCGCGGTTGCCATGCCTGTCTATGCTCAGCGCTAATGGTTTATGTCGATCGCCATATCAACCGCTTGTTTTAGGCATCAGCCGGCATGTAACCGTTATGAAACAAAGCGCCTGAATACGTGAACAGCCTCAAGAGTGCGCAACTAAGGCACCGGGATCTGACGGAGTTTTTATTAAATGGAGTTATTTGCAATGTTGGGTTGGGCCCGGAAACGGGCCATCAAGAAAAGGATGGCTTGATAAGAGCGTTGCTCTATGGACACTCCGATTAAACATCATTTATCACCTGACACACTCTCTCCCGTGGAGCGAGACGCTTGCCATGTTCAAGGAAACAATGTGGTGGATCAATTGAAAGACTTGGAACTTCCGTCAATCAAAAGACAGCGTTAAAGGTGATACAACATGTTTAATTTACATCACAAGTCTGACCTGCTTGAAATTGAACGATTTACCTGTGCGCTGACCGAGGCCAAAGCCAAGTTGGCGGCGATCAGCCGTTCCATGGCGATGATCGAGTTCTCCCCGGATGGCATCGTCCTCGACGCCAACGAACACTTTTGCCAGACCATGGGCTATACCGCTGACGAAATTCGCGGCAAGCACCATCGGATCTTTTGCGAAGAAGAGTTCTACCGCAGCGAGGAGTACGCCAAGCTCTGGCGCGATCTGGCGCGCGGTGAGCCCATCAGCGGAACCTTTCTGCGCCTCGACAAGCGCGGCCACGAGATCTGGCTCGAAGCCAGTTACATGCCGGTGCTGGGCCCCGACCGGCAGGTGCAGAGCGTGATCAAGGTGGCGGCGGACATCTCGCAACGAATCCACACCGAACATGAAAACCAGAGCCTGCTCAACGCCATCGGCCGGTCCATGGCGGTTATCGAGTTTTCCCCGGACGGCAAGATCCTCACCGCCAACGAGAACTTCCTGAAGACCATGGGCTATTCGCTGAACGAGATCGTCGGGCAGCACCACAGCATGTTCTGCCATCGCGCCGAAGCCGAGTCCCAGGCCTACAAGTTGTTCTGGGCTTCACTCAATCGCGGCGAGTACCACTCCCACCGCTTCGAGCGGGAAAACAAATACGGCCAGACCGTATTCCTGGAGGCGTCCTACAACCCGCTGTTCGATGCCAAGGGCCGCCTGTACAAGGTGGTCAAGTTCGCCAGCGACATTACCCAGCAGATGAACACCTTGCAGACGGCTGCCGACTCCGCCCATAGCACCTCGGTACAGAACGATGCCTGCGCGCAAAAGGGCTCGAAGGTCGTGCAGCAGACGGTGCAGATCATCGAGGAGATCTCCCGGGACCTCAACGAAGCTGCGCGCAGCATTGACGCGGTGAGCAAGCAGTCCGACATCATCGGCACCATTGTCCAGACCATCCGCGGCATTGCCGACCAGACCAACCTGCTGGCGCTCAACGCGGCGATCGAGGCGGCCCGGGCCGGCGAGCACGGGCGGGGCTTTGCCGTAGTGGCGGATGAGGTGCGCAGCCTGGCGGCGCGGACCAGCCAGGCGACCCTGGAAATTGTCGAGGTGGTGCGCAAGAACCACGATCTGTCCCTCAGCGCGGTGACCAGCATGCAATCAAGCCTCAGCCGCACCGGGCTCGGGGTGGAGCTGGCGAACGAGGCCGGTTCGGTGATCCTGGAAATCCAGCAGGGTTCGCGGCATGTGGTGGATGCCATCAGCCAGTTCAACTCGACCTTGCAGCTGCAATAGCCAGCGGCGGCATACAAAAAAAGGGTTCCCGAGGGAACCCTTTTTCAATGCAGCGACTATTACAGCGCAGCGAGAAACTTGTCCGCGACTTGCGGCGTGGTCACGCTCTCGGCTTTCTCGGTCTGCGCCAGCTTCATCTTGTCTTCGATGCGCTGGGCAATTTCCTTGCCGATGGCCAGTTGCTGCTCCGGTGGCATGCTCTTTATGTCGTCTTCGGTGATGCCCAGTTCCTTGAGGATGCTGTCGCGCATCCGCTGCTCGGGGCTTTTGCTCATGTAGTCCTTGAAGTCGGTCATCGCGGCGCTTTGGGTCGCGGTGGTGGCTTCAGGCGTGGTGGTGGTCGGCGGGGTGGCCTGCAGCAGTACGCGGGTCTTGGCGAACGCCGCGTCGACATTGTCGGTCACGGTGTTGCTGGCCTGTTGCGTGGCCTGGGAGGCCTGGAACGTCGCGGCGTTCTGCACGTTTTGCATCATGCCGCTGTAAAGAGCGCTGGCGGCAGCCGTGGTCGGGTCCATATCGGATCGCTGGGTGGGCTGCACCGCGATATCTTTCTGTGCGTTGACCAACATGATTGGGCACCTGGTGGTAATGGCTATGCTGGGTAACAAGCAATTTACATACCGATAAACCCAGTCCTTATATATCAAGGGCTTGTGTGACTTTCGCGGTCCTGGCCAGGGCCAGGGCGGACAAGCCTTGCCGCTTTGCGGCAGCTGCCAGGGGCAATGGCCGCCGCGTGCAGGTGGTCAGTAGCTGATGCCGATTCCGAAGTCTTCGGCAAAGGCATCATCCTGCGGCTGATAACCGAGGACCCGGGTGGTCTCGCTGAGGTCCAGGCGCTTGAAGCGGTTGTTGGAGATGCCATGACCGATCAAGTGCTGAACCCCCGGAGTTTCTACCGAACGTTGCAGCAGCTGCACCGCGTCCCGCGGGCTCAACCAGGCGCTCAAGTCACGGGTGGTGGTCAGCTCGTGGTGTTCGGGGAACTCGAAAGCGCCGATGCGCAGGGCAATGCACGACAAACCGCGCTTGGCTGAATAAAAGGCACACAGCGCTTCGCCGTAGCATTTGCTGACGCCATACAGGTTGGCCGGCATCACCGGCATGCCCGGAGTGATCTGGCGGTCCACCGGGTAGCCTTCGATGGTTTGTGCACTGCTGGCGAACACCACGCGCTTGCAGCCGGCGGCCACCGCCGCTTCGAAGAGGTAGGTGGTGGCCAGGATATTGTTGGGCAGCAACTCGTCGAAGGACGCCGTGGCGTGGGGGATGCCGGCCAGGTGCACGATCACGTCGATGCCCTCCAGCAGCGACCCGATGGCCTGGGGATCGGTCAGGTCCAGGCGCAGGAAGCGGTGGGGTGCCGCGACCTCGAAATCCGCTTCGATGCGATCGGTGAGGGTGAAGCGGTAGCGCTCGCGGGAGGCCTGGAAAAAGGTTTTGCCAATCCTGCCGCAGGCACCTGTCAGCAGTACGTTGAGTCCGTTCATGAAAGTCTCTTTTTGTGGTTTTGCGAGGGGGCTGCGCCGCTTTACGGGATGCCGTTGCAGCCATGGAGCCGGAAACCCGGGCGTTGCCCGAGACGTTCGTAATACGCCATGACCGCGGGGTAGTCGGGGCGGGTCATGGGCGTCATCAGCCAGCGATTGACCGACAGCCCGAGCACGATATCGGCCAGGCTGAAGTGCGCGCCCGTGACATAAGCCCCGGTGGCCGCCAGTTGTTGTTCAAGAATCGCCATCTTGCTGTTCCAGCCTTGAATGCCGGCAGTGATCCGCTGCGGATCCTGGTATTCCGGGTTCTGCCGCACCAGGGCGACGAAGGCGTAGCTCCAGGCCGGATTGAGCTCGGTGGCTTGCCAGTCCATCCATTGCTCGACCATGGCCCGGGCGCGTGGCTCCCCGGGCAGCAGGTCGCTGTGGTGCGCCAGGTAGCGGCAAATGGTGTTGGATTCCCACAACGCGCCGGCGTCATCGATCAGCACCGGCACCTGGGCGTTGGGATTGAGCTGAAGAAACTGCGGGCTTTGGGTCGATTGAAAGCCGCTGCCCCAGTCTTCACGTTCGTATGAAAGATCCAGCTCAGAGCAGGTCCACAGGACTTTCCTGACATTGATCGATGAGGCTTTACCGAGAATCTTGCGGGAACCCATAACGCGTCCTTGGCAGTGCGTGGCTCCCGGAATTTACCAGCGTCGGAGCGCTGTTGTCTGTTGCTAACGGTTGCGCTTCAGCTGGCCTGCTGGGGTGTCGGGTCCGGCAGGGCCGAGGTGGGCAGGCCAAACACCCGATCGAACAGCCAGTTGAAGGCAAAGGCGTAGCACGGGATAAACAGGATCAACGCCAGGTCGAGCAGGAATGCTTGCGCCAGGCTGATGTTCATCCACCAGGCGATCAACGGGATCAGGAACACGATCAACGTCAATTGGAACCCCACGGCGTGGGCAATGCGCCGTTTGACCGTACGCGTACGGGATGGCTGGCGACTTTCCCAGCGCTCGAACAGGCTGGTGTAGATGAAGTTCCAGGTCACGGCGATGCTGGTGATGACCACCGCCAGGGGCCCTGTGCTGTGGGGCGAGGTGCCGGACAGCAGGGCTAGGCCGAGGGCCGAGAAGGTCATGCCGAACACTTCGAACAACGCCACATACACCAGTTTGCGTTTCACGCCTTGCATGGTTTTTCCTCTGTTTCAAATGCATCAGGCCAGCCTGTTGGCTACGGGTGGCTGGCGAAGGGCGCAAAAGATAGCTTCAATATGCCTGACAGAAAAAGTCAGTAGCTTTCAGTTTTTCTGATAGGTTGCGTCGATGAATTTCTCCAGTGACAGCATCCAGTTGTTTCTCGCCGTGCTTGAGCGCGGCTCGTTTTCCGCCGCTGCCCGGTCCCTGGGCAAGGTGCCTTCGGCCGTGAGCATGGGCATCGCCAACCTTGAGGCCGAGCTCGGTTATGCCTTGTTCGATCGCAGCCACCGCGAGCCGGTGCCGACGCCCCAAGCCTTGACGCTGGCACCCCATGCGCGGTTGATCGCCGACCAGCTCAGGCAATTGCAGGTGCATGCCATCGAGCTGTCCCTGGGGTTGGAAAGCCGTCTGTCCATCGCTGTGGTGGATGACCTGGACAAGCGCCGGGTGCTGGCGGCGATCAAGCTGATTGCCGAGCGCTACCCGTTGCTGGATGTCGAAGTGCTGACCGCGCCCCAGGATGACGTGCTGCAGCTTTTGCACAGCGGGAGGGTCAGCGTCGGGGTGGCGTTCGCCGAGCTGGGAGTGAGTGCGCGGCAGTTTTTCCAGTTCGTCGGCAGCGAGCACATGACGGCCTGCGTCTCGGCCCGGCATTCACCCTTCGCCGGCCCGGACGAGCCGCTGTACCTGGAAGAACTGATCAAGTCACGGCAGGTGGTGGTGGCCAGCCGGGACTTGCCGATCAGCGATGGTCGGGCACTGGTGGGCGAGTCGTTCTGGCGCACCGACAGCCTGGCCATGGCCCTGGATATGGTCGAGTCCGGCCTGGGCTGGGGCAATTTTGCGCTGTCGGTGATCGAACCCCTGCTGGCGTCCGGCCGGCTCAAGCGCCTGAGGTTCAAGAACATCGAGAACGGCTTGCTGCTGCCGGTGCACGCGGTATGGCTGAAAAACCAGCCGCTGCAAAAGGCGGCTCTGGCGTTTGTGCAATTGATGAGTGGTGAGGATCCGGCGCTCGACCACTCGCCACACTGAGGGATGACAGCGCTTAGGTACTTTCCCGCACCCGCAACTCGAACCCCATGTCCACCACCGGCTTGGCCACGGTATTGCCGGCCATCAGGGTCAGCATCTGCTCCGCGGCGCGGCGGCCGATGGCTTCGCGCGGGGTGCTGATGCTGCTCAGGCGCGGCACCATGTGCTCCGAGGAGGGCAGGTCGTTGAACCCCAGGATCGCCACCTGTTGCGGCACCTTGATCCCGTGACGCAGGGCTTCGAGCAGCGCGCCCTGGGCCAGGTCGTCGTTGCCGAAGAAGATCGCGTCCACCTGGGGGTGGCTGTGCATCATCTGCATAAACAGCTCGCCGCCCAGGCCCACGGAGGACGGGCGCGGGGTCAGCAGTTCGAGGTCCGGGTCATACAAGCCGGCTTTTTGCAGGGCCCGACGAAAGCCTTCGCCGCGCAGCAGGGTGCGTTGATCCAGCTGGGCGCCGATATAGGCCAGGCGCTTGCGACCACGGGACAGCAGGTGTTCGGCAGCGGTTTCGCCTGCGTTCAATTGCGAGAAGCCGACGCAGTTCAGGCCGGCGCCGGGGTCCAGTTCCATCATGTACACGCACGGAATATTGTTCGCCTCGATCATCCGGCGAGCACTCTCGGTGCGGTCGAAGCCGGTCAGCAACAGGCCCCGAGGCTGATAGGCCAGGTAGTTGCGCAGCAGATTTTCTTCTTCGTCGCGGGAATAGTGGTAGTTGCCGATCAGCACTTCGAAGCCCTTGGGACGCAGCACCTGATGGATGGCTTCCAGGGTTTCGATAAACAGCAGGTTGGACAACGAGGGCACCAGCACCACCACCGAATGGCCCTGGGCCGAGGCCAGGGCGCGGGCGGCGGAGTTGACCACATAGTTGAGTTCCAGGGCGGCCTGCTGGACTTTTTCCACCAGCTCAGCGGCCACGCTGCTGATGCCACGCAGGGCGCGCGACGCGGTGATCGGGCTGACCCCGGCCAGGCGCGCCACTTCATTGAGGGTCGGGCGTCCCGTGGTACGGGTATTTTTATCGTTCTTGTGAGTGGTCATCAGACGGCTTGCCAAACAAAATTCAAGTCACTAAGGTAGCGCTGTCTCGAAACAGCTGCAAATGTGTGAGCGCGGGTTGCCTGACCTGCGCTCTTTGGTTTCGGGGCCTATATACGCGGCAACCCACAAAAATGACAAGAAGGCGTCGGCAGAAACTATTTTTGCACTAGAGTTTCCAAGAGCGAAGGTAGCGCTGTCTGCGTGTTGAGGTGTTACATGAGTCAACCCATCACCGCCCTGGTCATCATGGGCGTTGCCGGCTGCGGCAAGTCCAGTGTCAGTGAGGCCTTGTGCCGGCACAGCGGCGCCACGGCCATTGAAGGCGATACGTTCCACCCGGCCGCCAACATCGCCAAGATGAGCGCCGGCATTCCCCTGGACGACGACGACCGTGCCGGCTGGCTCGACAGCCTGTGCGATGAGTTGCGCCGCGCCCTGGCCGCCGGTCAGATACCGGTGCTGACCTGTTCGGCGCTCAAACGCAAATACCGCGATCGCCTGCGCAGCGCCACGCCGGGCCTGGGGTTTGTATTCCTCGAGCTGACGCCCGAAGTGGCGGCTGACCGGGTATCCCATCGCCCTGGCCACTTCATGCCCTCGACCCTGATCGACAGCCAGTTCGCCACCCTCGAATCGCCGGTAGGCGAGGCCCTGACCCTGGCCCTGGATGCGTCGAACCACAGCGTCGACGAGCTGGCCGATCAAGCCCACCACTGGTGGCTGGAACACGGTTTGAAACTTGCGGTATGAATTCGATCTCAATAGATAGCGCTGTCCTGATGGCTGGCGAATTACCCGCTTTAATAACAACAACAATCAGGAGACACCCCTAATGTTTGGCATGTCCCACGAGACGTTCCTGCTGCTCGATGCAGTGGTCACGGTGATCGGGCTTATCGTCCTGATTACCCAGTTCAAGCTGCACCCGTTCATTGCCCTGATCATCGCCTCGGCCTTTCTCGGCCTGACCTCCGGCATGCCCATCGGCACCATCATCAAGGCGTTTCAGGACGGCTTCGGTGGCGTGCTCGGGTTTGTCGGCATCATCCTTGCCCTGGGCACCATGCTCGGCAAAATGATGGCCGAATCGGGCGGGGCGGATCAGATCGCCCAGACCCTGATCCGGGCGTTCGGCAAGGACAAGGTGCAGTGGGCCATGATGTTCGCCGCGTTCCTGGTGGGCATCCCGCTGTTCTTTGAAATCGGTTTTGTGCTGCTGATTCCCCTGGTGTTTATCGTGGCCCGGCGCACCGGTGTATCGATCATCAAGATCGGCATCCCGCTGCTGGCCGGCCTGTCCGCGGTGCACGGCCTGGTGCCGCCGCACCCTGGCCCGTTGCTGGCGATCGGGGTGTTTGGTGCCGACATCGGTAAAACCATTCTCTACGGCCTGATCGTGGCGTTGCCGACGGCGATCATTGCCGGTCCGATCTACGGCACCTTTATTGCCAAGTACATTCCGGGCCACGCCAACCAGGAACTGGTCGACCAACTGGCCCGCGAGCCGGATTCGGCCGAGCTGCCGAGCTTCGCCATCACCCTGGTGACCGTGCTGTTGCCGGTGTTCCTGATGCTGCTGAAAACCTTCGCCGACGTCGCCCTGCCGGATGGCAACTTCTTCCGTACCTGGATGGACATGATCGGTCACCCGATCTCGGCGCTGCTGCTGGCCTTGCTCCTGTCGCTGTACACCTTTGGTGCGCGCCAGGGCATCGATTCCAAGCGCATTCTCAAGTTGCTGGATGCGAGCCTTGCACCCACCGCCGCGATCATTTTGATCATCGGTGCCGGTGGCGGCTTCAAGCAGATGCTGGTGACCAGCGGCGTGGGTGATGTGATCGGGCATATGGCGGTCAACGCTCAGATTTCGCCGATCCTCCTGGCCTGGCTGGTGGCCGCGGTGATCCGCATTGCGACCGGTTCGGCGACCGTGGCCACCATTACTGGCGCGGGCATCGTGGTGCCGGTGGTGGGGATGATCCCGGGCGTCAACCGTGAGCTGCTGGTGCTGGCCACCGGTGCCGGTTCGTTGATCCTGTCCCACGTCAATGACGCCGGGTTCTGGTTGGTCAAGCAGTACTTCAACATGACCGTGGCCGAAACCTTCAAGACCTGGACCGCGATGGAAACCATCCTCTCGGTCGTGGGCCTGATCTTTATCCTGCTGCTGTCGCTGGTGGTCTAAACCACACTGGTGGCCACTGCCCCGGGTGGTGGCTGCACCGGCATAAAAAAACCGCATCGCTGCGGTTTTTTTGTGGCTGGGGTTCAGGCCTCAGGTACTTTTACCGACCAGGCCATCGGCGCGGAACATGCCGCGAATACCCCGTACCGCCTGGCGGATACGGTCCTGGTTCTCGATCAGGGCAAAGCGCACATGGTCATCGCCGTATTCGCCGAAACCTACTCCCGGCGAGACACAGACCTTGGCCTCGGCCAGCAGTTTCTTGGCGAATTCCAGGGAGCCCAGGTGGGCATAGGCCTCAGGGATCTTGGCCCAGACATACATCGAGGCTTTCGGGTTTTCGACCATCCAGCCCAGTTCGTGCAGGCCCTTGACCAGTACATTGCGCCGCTGCCGATACTGCTCGGCAATGTCCTTGACGCACTGTTGATCGCCTTCCAACGCGGCAATCGCCGCCACCTGCAACGGGGTGAAGGTGCCGTAGTCGTGGTAGCTCTTGATCCGCGCCAGGGCGTTGACCAGCTCCGGGTTGCCGACCATGAAACCGATACGCCAGCCGGCCATGTTGTAGCTCTTGGACAGGGTGAAAAACTCCACCGCGATGTCCTTGGCCCCCGGCACCTGCATGATCGACGGGGCTTTCCAGCCGTCGTAGACAATGTCGGCGTAGGCCAGGTCATGCACCACCAGTACGTCGTACTGCTTGGCGAGGGCGATCACCCGCTCGAAAAAGTCGAGCTCCACGCACTGCGCGGTGGGGTTGGACGGAAAGCCCAGGATCATCATTTTCGGCTTGGGGATGGAGCCGCGAATCGCCCGCTCCAGCTCGGCGAAAAAGTCCACCCCCGGAATCAGCGGCACCGAACGCACCTGGGCCCCGGCAATCACCGCGCCGTAGATATGGATCGGGTAGCTCGGGTTGGGCACCAGGACCGTGTCGCCCTGGTCCAGGGTCGCCAGCATCAGGTGCGCCAGGCCTTCCTTGGAACCGATGGTGACGATGGCTTCTTCTTCGGGGTCGATATCGACCTCGTAGCGATCCTTGTACCAGCGGGAAATCGCCCGGCGCAGGCGTGGAATGCCGCGGGACGTGGAGTAGCCGTGGGTGTCTTCGCGCTGGGCGACGGTGACCAGTTTTTCCACGATATGCGGCGGCGTGGGGCCATCGGGGTTACCCATGCTCAAGTCGATGATGTCTTCGCCGCGCCGACGCGCAGCCATCTTCAGCTCGGCAGTGATATTGAAAACATAGGGGGGGAGTCGATCTATGCGCGCAAAGCGGCGCGGCGAACCTTGGTCGGCCATTGTTGCCTCGAAATACGTAAGCGCCCGGAACCGTCCGAGCGACGTTGGCCACTGCGGTGGCCTGCGGCGCTGACGATAAGGGCGTGGCTGGCTGTTTGTCCAGAGGGCGGAGATTATTTTTACGGCGGCGGTCGGGGCATTTGTGAGGCGCGGTGGTTTGCCGCTATAACGTGCACGCTTTTTGCCTTAGCAAGTGGCGCCCCATGATGGGGCCCTGTGTGCAACTGCCTTGAACGGGATGAATGATGGAGTTTACCAGCGGCTTTCTGCTGAGCCTTTCGCTGTGCCTGGACATCGGCGTGGCCAATATCGCGATGATTACCCTGGCCATGCAGCGCGGCTATTTTCAAGGTTTCTGCCTGGGCCTGGGGACCTGTGTCGGCGACCTGATCTATGCCGTACTGGCCCTGGCCGGGATGACCGTGCTGTTGCAGTACGAGAGCGTGCGCTGGGTATTGTGGGTCGGGGGCTCGGCGCTGCTGGTGTACTTCGCGGCGAAAATGATCTATTCGGCGATCCACCACAGTTCGGTGCTGGCGCAGGCGAGTGAGGGGAACAACGGCTCGCCGCGCAAGGAGTTCTTTCGCGGAATCTTCCTGGCCATGTCATCCCCCAGCGCGATCCTCTGGTTCGCCGCGGTGGGCGGCACCCTGATTGCCCGATCCGGGGGCGGCGGCATCGCCAGTTCCGGGTTGTTCCTGGCCGGGTTCTTCTGCGCCGGGCTGGTCTGGACCATGAGCTTGTGCCTGGCGGCGACCCAGGGAGGCAAGTTGCTCGGCGACAAACTTCTGCGTTACTCCTATCTGGCATCTGCGGCGATCTTCTGCTATTTCGCGGTCTACGTGATCCTATCCGGTTACCAGGAGTTTATCGGCGGCGGCGCCCTGGCAGAACTTCCAGCACTCTGACGAAGCAATTCGGGTTTGGCCTCTATACTTGCAGCCGAACCCGTTTCTTACCGGCAGGAGTGGCTTTTCATGGATGAGCAAAAACAGGGCATTGCCTCGCAACCGCGCTTCGAAAGAGGGCGGTTTCTGCTGCTTGCCGGTTTGGGCGGACGTTACGACCAGGCCAGCGCCGCAACTATTCCCCAGCTCTGGGAGCAATTTGCGCCCCATATCGGCCAGGTGCCGGGCCAGGTGGATGACGTGACCTACGGCATTTGCTGCAACGCCGATGGCCAGG
The DNA here is from genome assembly GCF_002018875.1 of Pseudomonas sp. MF4836. Taxonomy (GTDB): domain Bacteria; phylum Pseudomonadota; class Gammaproteobacteria; order Pseudomonadales; family Pseudomonadaceae; genus Aquipseudomonas. Next base: position 457,367 of record NZ_MVOL01000005.1, on the reverse strand, counting down.
GTGCTTTCGACTACGTGGCAGGTGTCGAGATCAGCAAGCTCGACGACTTGCCCGAGCGATATCGCTGGGTTGAAGTGCAGCCGCAGCACTATGCGGTATTCGAGCATCAGGGGCCGTTGCAGTCCTTGCCCCAGACCTTTCACTACATCTGGAAAACCTGGCTGCCGCAGTCCGGGCGCGAGGCGGCGGATGCGCCGGAGTTCGAGCGTTACAGCGCCGACTTCAACCCGGCCACCGGTGACGGTGTGCTGGAAATCTGGCTGCCGCTCAAGGCCGACTGAGGCGTTTTCGAAGGCGCCCTGACGAGTGCTGCAACGGGCAGCGGCCAGGGGCGCTCAGCGCTGTTTTTTATCCCGTCGTTCATGCAGGAAGTCGATGTACAGCGTGATGAAACCGAAGGTGCTGATGCCAAACAACAGAAGCAGGCCGATTTGGGTGTTGCTCATGGACAGGGCTCCGATAGAGGAGGCGGGCGCCCAGCCAGTTAAAGGCCGAGAGCACGCCGGGCACAGATAAATAGCCCCGTCGCCGTGCCTTGGCCAGGGTGTATATGGAGGTTTTACGGCCTGGCGAAGGATCCATATGCAACTGATACGTTTTTGTCCGGCAGGCAGTTGGCAACGCCCCGGCGTTGGTAGAATCCGCGCCTGCCCCTTCACCCGCCCGAGGTCCCCGTTGCCCGCCATGAATGCTTCCAGTCTTGAAATTCGCCAGGTCCTGCCCGCCGACCTGGACCGTTGTTTCGCCATCGAAACCCTGGCCTATGAGGGCGACGAAGCCGCCACCCGGGAAAAGATCGCAACCCGTATCGCCACCTGGCCCACCGGCTTTATCGTTGCTGAAGTGGACGGGGTGATCGCCGGCTTTATCAACTCCGGTGCGGCCTTTGAGGTGGAAATGGCCGATGAGGCGTTCAAGGAACTGATCGGCCACGACCCGGCCGGGCCCCATGTGGTGATCATGTCAGTGGTGGTGCACCCGGACTACCAGGGCCAGGGCGTGGCGCGGCAACTGCTGCAGGCGTTTATCGGCAACATGCGCGAACTGGGCAAGGCCAGCATCCACCTGATGTGCAAGGAGCGGCATGTGCCGTTGTACCAGCGCTTCGGCTTTGTCTACTGCAAAGCCTCGGCGTCGGACCACGGCGGCATGGCCTGGCACGAAATGGTGCTTGAGCTGTAGGCCTGCGGCCTTAGAAGTTCAGGGTCATCCTGCGTTCGTAGCCGATGCGGCCCTTGTAGGCCTCGCCGCTGTCGACCCAGCCCTGTTTCAGGTAGAGCTTGAGCGCGGCCTGGTTATCGGCATCCACCGACAGCATCAAGCCCTTGAGTTCCGGCCAGGCCAGGCGCGCCGCCTCGGGCAACGCTTGCAGACAGGCCTGGCCGTAACCCCGGCCCTGGACCCGATGGTCGACTTGCAGGGCATGCAGGGTGGCGGTGCCAGCACTGGCCCAGTGCGGCAGGAATGGCCCGTGCTTGAGCAGCAGAAAGGCCACCGGCCGTTCATCGGCGAGCAGGGCGAAGCCCTTGATGCCCGGCTCCGGCGCCTTGAGCAGGGTATGCAGGGCGGTGTAGATGTCGCCGGAAAAAGCCTTTTGTTCCGGGTGTACTTCAAGTCCGTCGAGTAGCTCGCGCTGGGTGGCGTCGAGCTGTTCGTAAGGCACCAGTCGGGTAGTCAAGGCACTGTCCATGTTGTTTTTGGAGGGGCGTCGATTTTAGCGATTTGCGGTGCGTGCGCATTTTTTTTCTTGGGCATGTCGATTGGCGGGGCGCGCAGACGACTAAGGGTGTCTTCACTCAATGGCAAGGAGTACCCCCATGAGCATGCACCCCAGTGAAACCCAGATCCGCAGCCTGATCGACGCCTGGCGCCAGGCGGTGATGGCCAAGGATATCGAGCGCATCGTCAGTTACTACGCCGATGACATCACCGCCTTCGACGCGGTGGGCGCCCTGCAATTCAAGGGCAAGCAGGCCTACCGCGATCATTGGCAGGCGTGCATGGAGTTCTGCCCCGGGCCGGGGATTTTCGATTTCGAGCAATTGCAGATCGTGGCCGCCGACGACATCGCCTTCGCCCACTGGCTGGCCCATTGCGGCGGTACTGATGAGCAGGGGCAGACCAAGGCCTGCTGGATGCGGGTCAGTGCCGGTTACCAGCGTATCGACGGACAGTGGCGGGTGCGGCATGAGCACTGGTCGGCACCGTTCGACATGCAAAGCGGCAGCACCCAGTTCGACCTGCAACCCTGATCGTCGGGTTTTTCGGCAAAGCGCCCAACAGCGGCCATAGTTGATCAGCCCGATCATGGAGAGCCCCCATGAAATACCTATGCCTGGTCTACAGCGACGAACAGTTGCTGCACAGCTTGCCCGACAGCCCGGCGGACACCGAATGCATGGCTTACGCCGAAGCGGTGCAGGGCAGTGGCCGCATGCTCGCCGCCGAGGCGCTGGCGTCGGTGCAGAGCGCAACCACGGTGCGCATGCGCGCCGGCAAGCTGTCGATCACCGATGGCCCATTCGCTGAAACCAAGGAGCAACTGGCCGGTTTCTACCTGATCGAGGCCCGTGACCTGAACGAAGCCCTCCAGGTCGCCGGGCATATTCCGGCGGCGCGGGTCGGCAGCGTCGAGGTGCGCCCGGTACGTCAATTGAATCCCTGATAACAACCATAAACAGGAGTTTGACCATGACTCATGCGCAAGCAGGCCACGCGCCTGCCCAGTACCAACTGTCCATCAGCCGCCTGATCGATGCGCCTCGGCGCAAGGTGTTTCGTGCCTGGACCGAGCCAGCCCTGCTCGCTCAATGGTGGGGCCCCCATGGCATGACCACGCCCGAATGCGAGATGGACCTGTGGGTCGGTGGCCAGTTTCGCACCCTGATGCGTGCGCCGGACGGCCAGGAATACCCGACCATGGGGGTGTTCCTGGAGATCGTCGCGCCGCGCCGGCTGGTGTTTACCGACGCCTTTGTCCCGGGCTGGATCCCCTCGGCCAAGCCCTTCATGACCGCCGAAGTGACCTTCGACGAAGTCGATGGCAAGACCCTCTACACCGCGCGCGCCATGCGCTGGAGCGAAGCCGATCAAAAGGCCCATGAGGCAATGGGTTTTCATGAAGGCTGGGGCCAGAGCCTGGATCGATTGGTCACCCTGGTCACCCAAGGCATGCCGGACTGATGCCCAGGCACGCGGGGCAGGCCGTCCCGGCACTGGTCGAGACGGTCTACCGCGAGCAGTCGCGGCGCATCCTGGCGACCCTGATACGCCTGCTGGGGGATTTCGACCTGGCTGAAGAGGCCATGCACGAGGCGTTTTTTATCGCGGTCGAACGTTGGCAGCGCGATGGCGTGCCGGATAACCCCCGGGCCTGGCTGGTTTCGGTCGGGCGCTTCAAGGCGATTGACGGCCTGCGCCGGCGCGCGCGGTTTGCTGCGTCCCAGGCGGCGCTGGCCAGGCAGTTGGAACAGTTGGAGCAGACCGAGTGGAGCGAGGACGATGTGGAAGATGATCGCCTGCGGCTGATCTTCACCTGCTGCCACCCGGCCCTGGCGGCGGATGCGCAAGTGCCGTTGACCCTGCGCGAGATCTGCGACCTGAGTACCGAACAGATTGCCCGGGCCTTTCTCACGGCCCCGGCGACCATTGCCCAGCGCATTGTGCGGGCCAAGGCCAAGATCCGTGAGGCGAAAATTCCTTATCAGGTACCGTCCCTGGGTGAGCTGCCGGAGCGCCTGGACAGCGTGCTGCGGGTGATTTATCTGGTATTCAACGAGGGTTATTCGGCGTCCGTCGGCACTGAGCTGACCCGTGACGAGCTGACCCGCGAGGCCATTCGCCTGGGGCGGCTGTTGCTGGAACTGCTGCCGGAACCGGAAGTCATGGGCCTGCTGGCGCTGATGCTGCTGCATGAGTCGCGACGCCCGGCGCGGGTTTCCGTGACTGGCGAGCTGGTGCTGCTGGATGAGCAGGATCGGCGGCTGTGGAACGCCGAACTGATCGTCGAAGGCTGCGCCCTGGTCGAGCGGGCGCTGGGCACCCGGCGCTTCGGGGTTTACTGCCTGCAGGCGGCGATTGCAGCCGTGCATGCCGAGGCGCCGACGGCGGGGCAGACCGACTGGGCGCAGATTGTCGGCCTGTATGACGTGCTGTTGCGGGCGCTGCCATCGCCGGTGATCGAACTCAACCGCGCCGTGGCCCTCGCTCAGCGCGACGGTCCGCAGGCGGGTTTGGAGCAGGTCGAGGCGCTGCTGGCCCGTGGCGAATTGCAGGATTACCACCTGGCGCACTCGGCCCGGGCCGAATTCTGCCGCCAGCTGGGCCACGACGAACAGGCCCGCGAAGCGTACCTGCGGGCCCTGCAACTGACCCGCCAAGACCCCGAACGCCGCTTTCTCGAACGCCGCCTCGCTGCCCTGCCGCCGTCCTTGTAGCCGAGCCTGGCGGCAGCGGCTACAGGCTGGCTCCCTTACTCAAGCATCTGCCCCAGCAGCCAACTGCCTGCCGGGCCGGGCGGATGCAGGCGTGACCAGAGAGCATCCACTGCCACTTGGCGCGGCCAGCCGCGGGCGTCGAGTTCATGCAGGCTGCCCGCACCGAAGCGCTCTACCAGCCAGCGTGGCAAGGGCGCCCAGCCGAAACCTCCCTGGGCCATTTCCAGCAGCATCAGGTAGCTGGGGGCCGACCAGACGCGGCCCCGGGCACGGCTTTCGTAAGGGTTGATCACCGTCGCCAGGCGCAGTTCGCGATGCTGTTGCAAGGTCTCCTTGTCGACTTTGGCGAGGCTCGCCAGGGGATGTTGCGGCGACACAAACAGAGCGATTTCGGTGCGTTCATCGACGGTGGCCCAATCCAGGTCCGTGGGGTAGCTGGGCTGCATTTCGGCGAAGGCGATCTGTGCCCGCCCGCGTTGCACCAGTTCCACCAGGTCCTCGCATTCGGCGATCAGGCATTCCAGTTCAAGGTCCGGATAGCGTTGTTCGAACGCCTGCAGGGAAGCCTCGAAGCGGTCCGATTGATAGGTGTCGGACAGCGCCACCGTCAGCTTGGCCTCGACGCCCCGGGACAACTGGCTGGCGGCCATTTCCAGGCGACTGGTGGCCGCCAGGATCTCTTCGGCGCGCTGCAGCAGTACATGCCCGGCGGGAGTCAGCCCGGGCTTGCGACTGCTGCGGTCGAACAACTGCACATCCAGATCGATCTCCAGGCTGGCGACAGCGGCGCTGATGGTCGACTGGCTCTTGCCCAGCTTGCGCGCAGCGGCGGAAAACGAGCCTTGGGTGGCCGCCTGGACAAACGCCAGCAGCACTTCATGTGAAGCCATGAACTATCGCCTTGATCGATGGTTATTGGTTATGAAGTATCGGTATCTGATTGAATCATGGCAACCACATTCACCCCTGGAGCCGGACCATGAGCCCCCAGAAATCCCTGAAAGAACGCGTTGCCCAGGCCGTTGGCTTCGAAGTGCTGGCGATGCTGATCTGTACGCCATTGCTGGCCTGGTTGATGGACAAGCCCCTGGTGAACATGGGCGCGGTCACCCTGGGCATTGCCCTGATTGCACTGGCCTGGAACGTGGTGTTCAACAGCGTGTTCGATCGCCTGCTCAAGCGCCTGGCGCTGAGCCACAGCCCCTGGACCCGGGTCTTGCACGCCCTGTTGTTCGAAGGCGGGCTGGTGGCGGTCAGTGTGCCGCTGATTGCCTGGTGGTTGCAGGTCAGCCTGTGGCAGGCCTTGCTGCTGGATATCGGCGTGCTGCTGTTTTTCCTGCCGTACACCTACCTGTATCACTGGCTGTACGACCTGGCGCGGGAGCGCCTGATGCGCCTGCGAATGGCGAACTAATGTCACGGGCCTGGGTCATAGAGTCCGCTGCCGAGAGTCGATGGCCCAGCGGCGCGGCGCCTCAGTCAGTGTCAACAGAAGCGGCGTTGCTTTAAACAGCAACCCGCGCTTGAGTTGGCTATGCTGCATTGCAGCCTGCAACAGCCCGATGCAGAGCCCTGATAGCGACCTTCAGGGTGACGCTCGAAGCGCACTCGGTCTTGGGGCTGCAGGCCTGGAGCCTGGAACCGGCCAGGGTGATGATTGATAGAAACGATGTGCCGGTTCATGTAACCGAATCTGCTGTTCCCTCGACTAGCTGAAGGCCATGACCCTTTCTCCATCCTGGATCATCTGCGAGCACTGTGATTCGCTGTATCAATCAGTGCCGCTTGGCAAAGGCCAGACGGCCCAGTGTTCACGCTGCGGCGCAGTGCTCGCCAGGGCCAGCCGCTGGAGCGTGCAACAGCTGTTTGCGCTGTCGATTACCGCTGCCGTGCTGTTTGTGTTCGCCAACGCCTTTCCAGTGATCAAGATCAGCCTCGAAGGCCTGAGCAACGAAGCCACCCTCTGGCAATCGGTCGAGGCCCTGGCCTATGGGCGGATCAGTCTGATTGCCGCTGTCACCGGATTGACCATTATCCTTGCCCCCTGCCTGCAGATCGTTCTGCTGTGCTGGTTGCTGGGCTTTGCCAATGTCGGCCGCGCCGCGCCGGGCTTCAAGATGTGCATGCGCACCCTGGAACACCTGCGGCCCTGGAGCATGCTCGAGGTGTGCCTGCTGGGCATCCTGGTGGCCATCGTCAAGCTGGCGGGCATGCTCGATGTGCACCCGGGCCTTGGGCTGTGGGCGCTGTCGATGTTGACGGTGCTGATTATCCTGATTTCCGGCAAAGACATCCGCCGGCTCTGGCACGACCTGGAGGGCCGCTATTGATGAGCGCGCCACCCTATGCCCGCGACCTGCAATTGATGCTCTGCCATACCTGCGGCCAGGTCTGCGCGCAAGACGTCCATCACTGTCCGCGCTGCGATGGCGCCGTGCACAGGCGCAAGCCCAACAGCCTGACGCGCACCTGGGCGTTCCTGCTGGCGAGTCTGATTTTCTATATCCCGGCCAACCTGTTGCCGGTCATGTACACCAGCATGTTCGGCAGCGGCAGTGAAAACACCATCCTCAGCGGCGTCTACGAGTTCTGGAGCCACGGCTCCTGGGACATCGCGCTGCTGATCTTTATCGCCAGCGTGGTCGTGCCCTGCATCAAGTTCTTTGCCCTGGCGACCCTGCTGATCAGTTGCCAGCGGCGCAGCCATTGGGCGATGCGCGAGCGCGCCCGGCTCTATCGGTTTATCGAAGTGATCGGTTACTGGTCGATGCTCGACGTGATCGTGGTCGCGCTGGTGGCCGCGCTGGTGCAGTTCCGCGCCCTGAGCTCGATCGAGCCGCGCATGGGCATTCTGTTTTTTGGTTTGGTTGTGGTGCTGACGATGTTGGCGGCCATGAGTTTCGATCCCCGGCTCATCTGGGATGTAGAGGTGGAAGATGTCTGATGATCCAGGTTCCAAGCAATCGCCTGCCCCAGGCACTCCGGCGGTCAGGACACGGCGCTTCAACGTATCCCTGGTCTGGCTGGTGCCGATTGTCGCGGCCCTGGTCGGGGTGTCGATGATGATCAACAACTCCCTGTCGGCCGGGCCGCAGATTTCCATCAGCTTCCTGACCGCAGAAGGCCTGGAAGCCAACAAGACCCAGGTCAAATACAAGAATGTGGTGATCGGCAAGGTCACCGCCATTGCCCTGAGCGATGACCGCAGCAAGGTCAACGCCACCGTCGAACTGGATCAGTCGGCCCAGCCGTTCACCGCCGATGATTCGATGTTCTGGGTGGTGCGACCCCGTATCGGCGCCAACGGTATCTCCGGGGTCGACACCTTGCTTTCCGGGGCCTTCATCGGCGCCGACGCCGGGCAATCAGGCAAGACCAGCAAACAGTTCGTCGGCCTGGAAACCCCGCCGGCGGTGACCTACGGCCAGCAGGGCAAGCGCTTCACCCTGCGCACCGATGACCTGGGTTCGCTGGACATCGGCTCGCCGGTCTATTACCGGCGGATCCAGGTCGGGCAGGTGATTTCCTATCAACTGGCCAGCGATGGCAAAGGGGTGGATGTGCGGGTGTTCGTCAACTCGCCCAATGACCAGTACGTCACCACCGATTCGCGCTTCTGGAACGCCAGCGGCGTGGACGTGACCCTGGGGGCCAACGGGCTCAAGGTCAACACCGAGTCCCTGTCGTCGATCCTGGCGGGCGGCATTGCCTTTGTTGAACCCAAGTACAGCCCGAACCCGGTGCCTGCCGCCGAAAACGCCACCTACACCCTGTTCGACGACCAGGACACCGCGCTGGCCCCGCCCGATGGCGAGCCGCGCTACATGCGCATGCGTTTTGACCAGCCGTTGCGCGGGCTGGCGATCAATGCACCGGTGGAGTTCCTGGGGGTGAACATCGGCAAAGTGGTGTCGATGAACCTGGATTTCGACGAGCAGAAAAAGGACTTCTGGACCGTGGTCGGCGTGGTGATCTATCCCAATCGCCTGGGCAAGGTTCAGGAAAAGCTGCTCAAGGAATGGGGCGGGGAGGACGAGGCGCGCTCTGCAGAGTTGATCGCCGGCTTCGTCAAGCGCGGCCTGCGGGCCCAGGCGCGCAGCGGCAACCTGCTGACCGGGCAATTGCTGATTTCCCTGGACTTCATGCCCAACGCCAAGCCGGTCGCGTTCGATCAGAATGCCAAGCCGCTGGAGATTCCGACCGTGCCGGGCAGCCTCGACAAGTTGCAGGAGCAAGTGCAGCAAGTGGTCGAGAAAATCAGCAAATTGCCGCTCGATGCCATCGCCAACAACCTGAATTCCAGCCTCGGGGAAATGAACAAGACCCTGAAGCAGGTCAACGGCGAGGTGCTGCCGCAGATGCGCGATACCCTGGTGCAGACCCGGAAAACCCTGGCCACCGCCAACGACAGCTTTTCCGAGGACTCGCCAGAGCGCCTGCGCCTGGGCCAGGCGATGGATGAAGTGCAACGCACTGCGCGTTCGGTACGGGTGTTGACCGACTTCCTCAGCCGCCATCCCGAGTCGTTGATTCGCGGTCGCCTCAAGGACAATCAGCCGGATGCCTACAAATCCACGTCATCCTCTGTTCGTGAACCCGAGCCGGAAGCCCAGCCATGAAAACCCCCATCCTGTTGTTGAGTGCGGTAGTGGGCCTGGCGGCCTGCAGTTCGGCGCCGACCCGTTATTACACGCTGATGTCGCCCGTGGCCGAAGGGGCCGCCGCCGGCGTTGCGGCGCCGGGGTTTCAATTCGAGATGGCGACGGTGCGCATTCCGGCCCAGGTCGACCAGCCACAGTTGGTGGTGCGCCAGGATGGCGGGACCTTGGCGATTCTGGAAACCCAGCGCTGGAGTGCGCCGCTGGTGGATGAGTTTCATGACGCCCTGGCCAGCCAGCTGGAGGTGAGGCTGGGGACACGCAACCTCGAAGGGTTGCCCAAGCAGGCCGGGCGCCCGGTGCTGTCGCTGCAGACGGATGTGCGGCGCTTTGATTCGTTGCCGGGGCGCTATGCCTTGATCGATGTGGTATGGAGCCTGCGCCTGCGCGGCGAGGGCGCACAGGCTCGGAGCCTGACCTGCAGCAGCCAGATCCGCCAGCCGGCCGGTGTCGAACTGGAGGCGCTGGTATTGGCGCACCAGCAGGCCATCGGGCAACTGGCGCAGAGCATTGCCAGTACCGCTCGGCGCTGGGCGCAAGTGCCATCCACCCCTTGCCCCTGAGCTGATCAGCGCCGAGCCGACAACTGCTGCGGTGCCAGAAACGCATCGTGGAAATAATCACGCAATGCCTGCATCGCCGGGGTGAAGTCCCGCTCGCGGTGCCAGGCCAGGCCCACGCTCATGGGCGTGACCGGGTCGGTGACGGTCAGGGTCTCGATGCGCTTGCCCTCCAGTGACCAGGGGCGATGCACCAGATCGGACAGAATCGCCACCCCGCTGCCGTTGGCCACCATGCTGCGCACCGCCTCCACCGAACTGGTGCGCACCCGCACCTTGGGTTGCTGCCGGGCGTGTTCCCAGTAGCGCATGGCACTTTGTTCAGCCTCATCCACGGTGAGCAGGATGTAGGGCTCGCGGGCCACGTCGGCCAGGCTGACCGCCGCCCGCTCGCACAGCGGGTGGTGGCTGGGCAGCCACAGGCGCCGTTCGGAGTTGAACAGAATCTCCGAGACGATAGCCGGGTGGGTCAGGTTGGCGGTCAGCACCACCGCCATGTCGAAGCGGCCTTCCAGCAGACCTTGTTCGATGGCCTGGCGCTCCTGCTCGTGGACCTCGATGGTCACGTCCGGGTGCCAGTGTTCCAGGCGTTGCAGGTGATGGGGCAGGAAATAGCCGATCACCGTGTAGCTTGCCGCCAGGCGCAGCACGCCGCTGGCGCGGTAGTCCGGCAGTGGGCTGTTCAAGGCGTCGTCGACGCTGCGCAGAATCACGTAGGCGCGGTTGAGAAAATGCCGCCCGGCATCGGTCAGGTTCATGCCCTGGGCCGAGCGCACGAACAGCTGCACCGCGAGCATGGCTTCCAGTTCCTTGATCGCCGTGGTCACCGCCGACTGGGAAATATTCAGGTGAATCGCCGCCTGGGAAATCTGCCCGATCTCGGCGGTGGCCACAAAGTAGCGCACCTGACGCAACGTCAAAGACATCAACAACTCCTCAAACCATCCACATTGATCCAATAACCGCCCGTAGCCGCTGCCGAGCCCCGCGAGGCTGCGCTGTGCCGAACAGGCACCGATAAACCCAACGCTCTGCATCGCCCACCGGGGCCAGCACAGCCTGCGGCGGCTACAGTATTATCTGTTTTTCAGAAGATACCCTATCTGATAATAGATCTTCCCAAGGGGTCGGCCCGCAGCCTAATTTTGCCTGCAACCAGTCACGACAGGCGGAGCAACGGTGATGCAGGCAGTGGATTTCAATTCGGACATGGGCGAAAGCTTCGGCCCCTGGACCATCGGCGATGGCGTCGACACCGAGCTGATGGGGTTTATCAGTTCAGCCAATATCGCCACCGGCTTTCATGCCGGCGACCCCGGCACCATGCGCCGCACGGTCGAGACCGCCAAGCGCCTGGGGGTGGCCATTGGCGCTCACCCGGGGTTCCGCGACCTGGTGGGTTTTGGCCGCCGGCACATCCATGCCCCGGCCCAGGAGCTGGTCGATGACATGCTCTACCAACTCGGCGCCCTGCGGGAAATTGCCCGGGCCCAAGGCGTACCGCTGCAACACATCAAGCCCCACGGCGCGCTGTACATGCACCTGGCCCGGGATGAACAGGCCGCGCGGCTGCTGGTGGAAAACCTGCAACGCCTGGAGCCGCAGTTGCTGTTGTACTGCATGCCCGACTCGGTGATCTGGCGCGTAGCCCGCGAGCTGGGGCAACCGGTGATCCGTGAGTTTTACGCCGACCGCGACTACGACCTCAGCGGCTCCATCGTCTTCACCCGCCAGGTGCGCGCGCTGGATCCTGGCGAAGTCGCGGCCAAGGTCTTGCGCGCCTGCCAGAGCGGCCTGGTGCGTACGGTCGAAGGTCAAGACCTGCCCATCGCCTTCGATTCCATCTGCCTGCACAGCGACACCCCCGGCGCCCTGGCCTTGGTCCAGGCCACTCGCCAGGCGCTGGACCAGGCCGGTATCGAGGTGCGCGCGCCGCGCTGATGCCCTGAAACACCGAGTGCGCAGACCTCGGGTTTTGCTCAATACGTTGAATTTTTTTGCCTGCCTTTCTACAAGTATTCCAAGAGGAACAGACATGGCCGAATACAGTGTTACCACCCAGGCCGTACCGGTCCCGGGCCAACCTGCGGTGATTGAGTGCCAGGCAGGTGAGGCATGAGCACAGCGATTCGCTACAGCTTTGGTGCCGATGAGCACCTGTTCGCCGAGGTCAGCGACAGCATGTCCCTGGAGGCGTTTTTCAAGGGCATGGCCGTGACCCGCGCCGTGGAGCGCCTGGCCCTGGATGGGGTGCTGGACATATGCCTGGCCAATGCTTCGTTCCAGATCCGTTTCGACCCCGACCGCATTGCTCCCCAGGCGCTGCTGGAAGCGGTGCGCGGCGCCGAGGCCGGAGCCGTGGCCGAACGCAGCTTGCATACGCGGATCATCGAGATTCCGGTGCTGTACAACGATCCCTGGACCCACGAAACCCTGATGCGTTTTCGTGACCGCCATCAGGACCCGAGCGCCACGGACCTTGAGTACGCCGCGCGGATCAACGGCCTGGCCGACGTCGAGGCGTTTATCGCGGCCCACAGTGGCGCGCCCTGGTTTGTGTCGATGGTCGGCTTTGTCGCCGGCTTGCCGTTCATGTTCCAGATGGTCGAGCGCGAGCGCCAGTTGCAGGTGCCCAAATACCTTCGGCCGCGCACCGATACGCCGAAGCTGACCCTGGGCCACGGCGGCTGTTTCGGCTGCATCTACTCGGTGCGCGGGGCGGGCGGTTATCAGATGTTTGGCGTGACCCCGGCACCGATCTACGACCCCGAGCAAACCCTGGCGTATCTGAAAGAGCACATGGTGTTCTTCCGCCCCGGCGACATCGTCCAGTTCAAAGCCATGAACCGCGAGGCCTACGACCTGGCGGTGGCCGAGGTGGAGGCCGGCCGCTTCGACCTGCGTATCCGGCCGGTGGAGTTTTCACTGGATGCCTTTCTCGCCGACCCGGTCGGCTATCCGAAGTCGTTACAGGAGGCGTTGGCATGATCAAGGTCATCAAACCGGGCCTGGCCACATCGGTGCAGGATCTGGGGCGCGAAGGCTATTACCACCTGGGTATTCCGCCGTCCGGGGCCCTGGATCAATACGCCTTGAGCGCGGCCAACCAACTGGTCGGCAACCCGCCGGGTGCGGCGGCGCTGGAGTGCACGCTGGTCGGGCCGGAGCTGGAGTTTTGCCGCGATGCCCTGGTGGCGGTCTGCGGCGCGCACATGACGCCCAAGCTCGATGGGGTGGACATGCACCTGGACACGGCCTTTGCGGTCAAGGCCGGGCAGGTGTTGCGCTTCGACTTTCCCAAGGCCGGCACCCGCGCTTACCTGGCGGTGGCCGGCGGCATCGATGTGCCGCTGGTATTGGGCAGTCGTTCCACTTACACCCTCGGCGCCCTGGGCGGTTTTCAGGGGCGGCGGTTGGCCGTCGGCGATGAGTTGCCAGTGGGTGTGGACAGCGGCAAGAGCCGGGTCGGTGCGAGTTTGCCCATGGCCTTGCGTCAGTCCCTGGGTGGCGAGGTCACGCTGCGGGTGGTGCCCGGCCTGTATTACGAGCGCTTGAGCGAGGCGGCCAAGGTCAGCTTTTTTGCCGAGCCCTGGACCGTGGGCTCCGAAGCTGACCGTATCGGCTATCGCTTCAAGGGCGGCAGCGCCTTGGGCTTTCAGCCGCGGGAGCAGCCGTTTGGTGCCGGCTCCGATCCGTCGAACATCGTCGACAGCTGTTACCCGATCGGTTCGATCCAGGTGCCTGCGGGGCTCGAGCCGATCGTGTTGCATCGGGATGCGGTGTCCGGTGGCGGCTACGCCATGATCGGCACCGTGATCAGCGCCGACCTCGACCTGATCGGCCAGATGCAACCCAACCAGAAGGCCCGTTTCGTCGCGGTGACCCTCGAACAGGCGCTGGAGGCCCGGCGCTCCTACAAGAAAAAACTGGCTTGCCTGAGCAAGCTGTTTCCCTCCTGAACACCACGGCGGCTACACCCGTAGCCGCTGCCGCAGACTCGGGCCGCGTTCGGACGCTGTCCCTCCTGAACACCGTCTCCCTCCCTGATGCCCCGCATTACCCACTCCAACCCACTTCCAAACGCAGTCCATGCCTGACAACTACACGCCCGCTCAAAACAGTTGGGTAAACAACCAATACAGACTGCCCGACAACAGGATCGCCGCCGGCAGGGTCAGGACCCAGGCCATCAGCAGGTTGCGGATGGTGCGCATCTGCAGCCCGCCGCCGTTGGCGACCATGGTCCCGGCCACGCCCGATGACAGGACATGGGTGGTCGATACCGGCAGGCCGAACATGTCGGCGGCGCCGATGGTCAGCATGGCCACGGTTTCCGCCGAGGCGCCCTGGGCGTAGGTCAGGTGGGTCTTGCCGATCTTTTCACCGACCGTCACCACGATACGTTTCCAGCCGACCATGGTCCCAAGGCCAAGGGCGATGGCCACGGCGATCTTGACCCACAGCGGAATGAAGCGTGTGGCGTTGTCGATCTGTTGCTTGAACAGCTGCAGCTTGTCCTGGGTGTCGGCGTCAAAGTGGCCGACCTTGTTCTTGTCCATCAGGCGAATGGTTTCGCTGGTCAGGTACATGTCGTTGCGCACGTTGCCCATGGCCTCGGCCGGCACTTTGGACAGGGAGCCATAGCCCTTCACTTCGTTGCCGATGTGACCGGCCAGCGCCGCCAGCGCTGGGATCAGCTCAGGCGTGGCCTGCTTGTTGCGCACGTAATCGGAAAGGATCGGCCGCGGATCGGCGGGCGCCGCCTGGGGCGAACCTTTGCTCAGGGCCTGCTGGGTGACTTCGGCCACCGCGGCGAATTGCAGGGCCTGGTCGGCCGGCATGGTGCGGTTCAGCGCGTAGGCCATGGGCAGGGTGCCGACCAGAATCAGCATGATCAGGCCCATGCCTTTCTGGCCGTCGTTGGAGCCGTGGGCGAAGGACACGCCGGTGCAGGTGAGGATCAGCATGCCGCGAATCCACCACGGCGGCGGGGTGTTGCCTTTGGGCGCCTTGTACAGCGCTCGGTTCTTCACGAACAGGCGCAGGGCCAACAGCAGCAGGGCGGCGAACGCGAAGCCGATCAGCGGCGAAAACAGCAGGGCGTACCCGACTTTGGTGGCCTGGCCCCAGTCCACGCCGCTGGTGCCGTCGCGGCCATGCATCAGGGCATTGGCCACGCCGACACCGATGATCGAGCCGATCAGGGTGTGGGACGACGACGCCGGCAACCCCAGCCACCAGGTGCCGAGGTTCCACAGGATGGCGGCAATCAGCAGGGCGAAGATCATGGCGAAACCGGCCGATGAGCCGACTTGCAGAATCAGCTCCACCGGCAGCAGGGCAATGATGCCGAAGGCCACGGCGCCGCTGGACAGCAGCACCCCGAGGAAATTGAAAAAACCCGACCAGACCACGGCGAAATGCGGCGGCAGCGAGTGGGTGTAAATCACCGTCGCCACGGCGTTGGCGGTGTCATGGAAACCGTTGACGAATTCGAAGCCCAGGGCGATCAGCAGCGCCACGCCGAGCAGCAGGAACGGGGTCCAGGTGGTCACGGTGGTGCCCAGTTCGTGCATGTCGTGCATCAGGCTGTAGGCGGTGAACAGCAAGCCCATGGCCAGTACCGCGAAAAACATCACCAGGGTGAAGGGGCTGGCCTTTTTATCCAGCTGGGGCTTGGTTTCGCGGGCGGAAGAGGGGGCGGCGGCAGTCAGGGAAGGGGTGGCCATTGCCGGACAATCCTGTGGAGGGGAGGAGTGGGCTCCATGATCGTTGCCAAATGTTACAGAGAGACTGCGTCAGGTCAGTGTTTGTGCGATTGGGGAGGGCCGCTGATCTGAATGGGCCTTTCTGCATACCGTTTCAGACTCCGTGGTCATCGGGGGGTATGGGGTGTCACGCAGGGCCAGCGCAGCCTCGCGGGCTCGGCAGCGGCTACGGGGCTTGTGGCTCCGGCCGGGGCAGGTGCTGTGGTGGTCAGAGGGTGATGAGGGGGCATCGGGGGCCAGCGGGCGTTGGCTCAGTAGTCCTGGCGTTTGCGAAAGGCCCAGCGGCCGGCGAACAGGGTGAAGGTGGCGACCAGGGCCACCAGGATCCAGAAGCCTTCGGGGTCTGCGGAAAACGGAATGCCGCCTACGTTCATGCCGAAAAAGCCGGCGATGATGTTGATCGGCAGCGCGAGCACGGTGACCACGGTCAGGGTGAACAGGGTGCGGTTGGTCTGTTCGTTGAGGTTGGCGGCGATTTCTTCCTGTAACAGTTTGATCCGCTCCCCCAGGGCCGTGAGGTCGTTGATGATCAGCGCGAACTCCTCGGTGGATTTGCGCAGCTCCTTGACGTCCTCCTTCTGCAGCCATTGCGGCGGCCGGTTGAGCAGCCGCAGCAGCGAGCCCGGCTCCAGTGCCAGCAGGCGTTGCAGGCGCACCAGCACCCGGCGCATGGCCCCGAGTTCGGCGCGGTTGGTGGAGACCCGGGCCGCCAGCAGTTGGTCTTCGATCTGGTCCACGCTCTGGCTGGTCTTGCGCACGATCTGGGTCAGTACCTCGCCCTGGTCGCGCAACAGGTGCACCAGCAGTTCCAGGGGCGAGCGAAAGCGCTCGCCGGCCTTGACCGAGGAGCGCAGCTTGTCCACCGAGTGCAGGGGTTGCAGGCGGGCGCTGACAATCAGGCGGCTGCGGGCGCAGACCCACAGGGTCGATATATCCGATGAGACCATGCTGCTGAAGTTGAACACCACGTCGTTGACCACCGCCAGCAGTGCCGAGTCCACATGCTCGATGCGGGTGGAGCGCGAGCCTTCATGCAGCGCTTCGAAAAACTCTTCAGGCAATTCCAGGTGAGCCTTCATCCAGCGCTCGCAGGCCGCGTGGGCCAGGTTCAGGTGCAGCCAGAGAAACTCTTCACCGTCCCCCGCTTGTTTCAGGCATTCCAGGGCCTTGGCCGAGTCCAACTCGCGGCCGGCTTGCCCCGGGAGAAAACTGAAGCCGTACAACAGGCCGAACAGATCGGAATCACGATGGCTTTGGTCGATGCTGTGGTTCATGGAGTCTCGCTGGAGGGAAGCCATGCAGGCAGTGTGAAAACTACTGCGTTTGGCAATACTGCGTTAAAAACAGGCTCGGAATGCTCATTTACAGCCAGTAAACTCCGCTTCCTCGCCTGTTTTTGCCTTGTCTTGCCTTCACTCGCTACGTTTTCACACAGCCTGCACCTGTAGGCGTTTTACAGGTTCACTTGGGCTTTATCATCGCAAGGCTTTTTGATGTTTTTGTGACAGTTTCAGGTGCAGAATGCGCGCCCTGCTACCGGTGGTCGGAGGCGCTCAAGAAAGCCTGCTGCGCGCCGATCACGCTCACAGCAGTCGAGCATCGGCCCGTCGTCGATTGCCCTGACAGGGATGTCTGTGTGCCACCCACGTCCATTTCGGATGTGTTCCATCCCTGCCATGAGATCTCATTTGATGTTCTTGCAAAAATCCCTGCGCGCGCAAACGCTCGCCTTGTTGAGCGGCAGCCTGTTTGCGATGTTGTTGATCGCCCTGGCGTGTTTCAACTTCCTGTCCAATGGTGTGCAAAGTTATCGCAATCTGATCGAGGGGCCGCTGCACACTTCGCAGCTGATCGACGAGGCCAACCTGCAGTTCAAGAGCCAGGTCCAGGAGTGGAAGAACGTCCTGCTGCGCGGCAAACAGCCTGAAGAGCGCAGTAAATACTGGAAATTGTTCGAAGACCGCCAGAGCGATGTCCAGGGCATTCTGGGCCAGTTGGCGATGGCCCCAGGTGTCGACGCGCAGTTGAAGAGCCAGGTCGAACGCCTGCGCGAAGAGCATCGCCAGCTCGGTGCGGCCTATCAGAAAGGCCGCGATGCCTATGTGGCGGCGGGTGCCGATCCGGCGGCCGGCGATGTGGCGGTCAAGGGTCTGGATCGCGCTACCAGCGAGCAGATGAGTGAGTTGGTCGGCCAGTTGCGCAAGCAGGGCGACCAGCAGTCGCTGCTGATCAGCGCTGGGGCCGAACGCACCATCTGGATCGGGATTCTGGTGATGCTGGCGTCGGGCCTGATGATCGGCCTGTTCAGCCTGTGGCTGGTCAACCGCAACCTGGTGCAGCCGATCCGCACCCTGATCGAGTATGTCGCGCAACTGAGCCAGGGGCGTTTTGCCGAACGTGTCGCCAGTGACCGCCAGGACGAGCTGGGCCGCTTGGCCATGGCCGCCAACACCCTGCGTGATTTCCTCGCCGACACCTTCAGCCGCCTGCAACGCAGCACCTCCGACCTGGACAGCGCCAGCGGCGAGTTGAGCTCCATTGCCGGGTTGATGGCCCAGGGCACCAATGAGCAGTTCAACCGCACCGACCAGGTGGCCACGGCCATGAACGAGATGTCCGCCACGGCCCAGGAAGTGGCGCGCCACGCCGCCGATGCGGCGCGCGCGGCCGACGATGCCGATCACTCGGCGCAACAGGGCGAACAGGTGATGCAGGGCACCATCCACACCATCACCCTGATGCGCGGCGAAATCGCCAACACCGCGAAGGTCATTCGCCAGTTGGAAACCGACAGCGGGCGCATCGGTAAAGTGCTGGAGGTGATCCGCGGGATTGCCGAACAGACCAACCTGCTGGCGCTGAATGCGGCCATCGAGGCGGCCCGCGCCGGTGAGGCCGGGCGTGGTTTTGCGGTGGTGGCGGACGAAGTGCGCAGCCTGGCGCAGCGCACGGCGGCCTCGATCATCGAGATCAACCAGATTATCCAGACCGTGCAGACCGGCGCGGTGGACGCCGCCCAGGCCATCGAAAGCGGCCAGTCGCGCAGCGAGCAGAGCGTCGAGCAAGTGACCCAGGCCGGGGCGATGCTGGAGCGGATCACCGTGGCCGTGGAGGCGATCCGTGACATGAACCGCCAGATTGCCACGGCCGCGGAAGAGCAAACCTCGGTGGCCGAGGACATTTCGCGCAACCTGACCGAGATCACCAGCATCGCCAGTACCAATCTGGACAACGTGCAGCGCACCGAAGCGGCAAGCCGCAACCTGCATGGCTTGTCGGGGCAGTTGAACGAGGTCACCGCGCGCCTGGGCAACTGACCGCCGCGCCTTGTGTATCGGCCTGCTTACCAGGTCGGTACACAGTCACTCTCAAGTTGGCCGGGCTGGCGTCGATGGTAGGGCAAACCCCAACTCACGAGGCCCATGCCCATGGTCAGTATCAGCTCCGTTTCCATTACCCAACCCCAGGTCACCACCCGCAAGCTGGCGACCAGCGCCAGCGATGAGGCCAGCAGCTCCGGGACCGGGGTTGCCTCGGCCAGTGCTGCCTCCGGCGACAGCAGCAAGGCGGCCGGTGCGTCGGGGGCTGCGGCGTCCGGCGGCAGTTCCAGCAGCAGCGACGAGTCGGATGCGGTCAAGGCGCTGCGCAAGCAGATTGCGCAATTGCAGAAAGAGTTGCAGGAGCAGCAACAGCAGCTGCAGGCCGCCCAGGCCAGTCAGGACAGCAAGGATGCCAAGGCCGCCGCGGTGGCTGCCGCGCAATCGCAGATCGCCTCCACCAGCGGCTCGCTGCAGACCGCCACCGCCGCACTGCTGCAAGCCTTGCAGGATTCGAGCAGCAGTTCGTCCGGCTCGCTGGTCGACACCACGGCCTGAGATCAGGCCCGGGTTTCAGGCCCGAGTTTCAGGCGCCAGGGGCAGGCTGAAGGTGAAGAGCGTGCCGTGCTCGGCGCTTGAGGCCAGGTCCATGCGCCCGCCGTGGGAGCGGGCGATCTGGTCGGCGATGTACAACCCCAGGCCCAGTCCGGCTTGCGGCGTGTCGCTGGCCGGGCGCGAGTACGGCTGGAACAGGTAGGGCAGGATAGCCGGGGGAATCTGCCCCGGGTTCTGCACCGCCAGCATAAACACGCCCTCACGCACTTCGGCCCTGACCTGCACCGGGCCTTCGGGCGCGCCGTGGGTGATGGCATTGGCCACCAGGTTGGAGAGCAGTTGCGCGACCCGGTCGCGGTCGCAGTAGATGCCCTGCAAATCGCCGATCACACACTGGATGAGGCGCTCCGGGTGCACGCTCTGCACTTCCGCCACCACGTGATGCAGGGTTTGCTCCAGATCCTGGCTGGACGCGATGTTCAGTGTGATGCCGGGCCCCAGGCGTCCCCGGGCGAAGTCCAGCACGTCTTCGACCAACTGTGCGGCGCGCCGTCCACAGTTGAGAATGTGCTGCACGATCGGGTCGGTGGCCGGGTTCGGGTGTTTGCGCAGCAGGCGTTCGGCACCGACATTGATCGCAAACAGCGGGTTGCGCAGGTCATGGCCCAGCACGGCAATGAATTGCTCGCGCAGCTCGGCGGTCTGGCGCTCCTGCTGCAGCGCGGCTTCGGTCTGTTGCTGGCTTTCTTCGGCCTCGATCTGCAGCGACAGCAGGCGCGCGAACGACTCCATGGTGCTCTGGATGGCGCTGGCCTTGAGTGCCGCCGGGCTCGGGTCGAGGGCGCAGATGGTGCCGAAGAAGCTGCCGTCGGTGCGAAACACCGGGACCGAGATATAGCTTTCGAAGCGGTACAGGCGTGGGGTGTGGTGATTATGGTAGTGCGGGTCTTCGCTGGCCTTGTCGATCACGACCGAGACGTGGGCCGAGCGGATTTCGTGGCACAGGGTGGTGACCAGGTCCAGTTCGCCGCCGACCTTGAGGCCGAACTCCAGGTCATCCAGGACTGCGCAGGCGTGCCACGAGGTATCGGTGACCCGGGCCACCGCGGCAAAGCGCAAGCCGGTCATTTCACGAATCACCTGCAACATCGCCGGCACTGCGCTGATCCGGCCGATGGTGGCGATGTCGGCTGCTGTCTGCCCCATTTCATTCTCTGCACAAAAGGCGCGACACCTTATGCGCCGCCGAACCTGGGTGTGATTCTAGCGAGCTGACGCGGGTGGGTGGCAATTTCCTTGGGCCCCCGGCGGATTTGTTTATGGCGCCGGTTTGCCAGCGGCGCGCCACAAAAAAGCCGCGCGTCCCTGAGGACGCGCGGCCTTTATGTCGGTTGCCTTATTGGTCTTGCTTATTGCTCAGGACCTTGCCGCTCTTGGCGTCCAGGTCGATTTCCCATTTCACGCCTTTGGCATCGCGCAGTTCCACCTGGTACACGTAGCCGGCTGCGGCGGAGTGTTCCAGTTCGGTGTCGGTGATATTGGCGGCGGTGGTGCCGGGGTGTTGGGCCAGGGCGGTCTGGTTGAGTTTTTCCAGGTCCATGATGGTGCCAGCCTTGAGCAGCCCCGGAATCAGGTCGGGGCGAACGTCAGCCTGGGCCAGGCCAGCGGTCAGGGTCAGGGCGGTAGCGGCGAACAGGGCAGTCAACGTTTTCATCTGTGTATTCCTTGAAGTGAACTGTTTAAGTGGCCTCAGGTTAGCCGCTCGAACTTAACTCACCCTTAATTTGGCGCAACCTTTGCGCCGTTTGTTCAATTCCGTGACGGCGCCGGCTTGCATGCTGCGGGCTCGATCACGGGAGAACCTTATGAAAGGCTTGATGGGCAGTATCTATGCACCGTTGTTCTGGTTTGGCTTTATCGGGGCCGGGGTGTGGCTGGTGGGAGAGGGCGGGGTTGCACCGGGTTGGCTGGCGCTGTTGTTTGTCGGTGCGCTGGGGGTGTCGTTCATGGCCGAGTGGTGGCTGCCCTATGAGCCCTGCTGGAACCGCCCGCGTCAGGACCGCCTGCGCGATGTGCTGCATGCGTTGGTCAATGAAAGCCTGAACGCCCTGGGCCTGCTGCTGGTGCCGGGGCTGGTGGCGCTGCTCGGCCATGACGGCCTGTGGCCTCAGGCCTGGCCGTTGTGGTCCCAGGTGCTGCTGGCCATTGTGGTGGCCGATTGCGGAATCACCCTGGCCCATTACGCCAGCCATCGCCTGCCGCTGCTCTGGCGCCTGCATGCGGTGCATCACAGCGTGCAGCGCTTGTATGGCTTCAATGGCTTGATGAAGCACCCGTTGCACCAGTTGGTCGAAGCAACGGCCGGGCTGTTGCCGTTGCTGGCGCTGGGCCTGCCGTTGCAGGTGGCGCAGTTGCTGGCTTTTGCCATCGCCATCCAGCTGTTGTTGCAGCACTCCAATGTCGACATGCGCCTGGGGCCGTTGCGCTGGGTGTTCGCCTGGGCGCCGATGCACCGCCTGCACCATATGAAGTACGGCCGCGCCGGGGATGTGAATTTCGGTTTGTTCTTCAACCTGTGGGACTGGCTGCTGGGCACGGCGTTTTACAGCCATGAATACCCGATTCGCGACGGCGACCTGGGCATCGGCAGCCGCCCGGATTTTCCGGTGGATTACTGGCCGCAGTTGCTCGACCCCTTCCAGGCGCCGACCCTGAGTCGCGAGCCGCAGGTGCCGCCGCCGTTGCGCCGTTGAGTCATTCCAGCAGGCGCAGCTCAATGCCTTGCAGGGCCTGGCGTGCGGTCACGCCGAACAGCGCCTTGAGGGTCCGTGAGAAGTGCGCCGAGTCGGCAAAACCGGCGCCATGGGCGGCGTCGGTCACCGACTTGCCAGCCAGTACCAGAGCCATGGCCAGGCGCAGCCGGCGCCACAGCACCAGGCGCCGTACCGGCAACCCGACCTGGCTGGCAAACAGCCGCTCCAGCTGACTCAGGGAAAGATGGGCATGGGCCGCCAGTGACGCCGCCGGCACCTTGCCGACCAGGGCCGCGTCAAGCGCCGCCAGCGCCCGTTCGATGCGCGGATCCTGGATCGCCTGGCGCGGGCACTGGCGCAAGGCCTGGTCCAGTCCGGGCAGCGACAGTTCGGCATTGCGCACGGCGTCTTGCAGCGCCTGGGCATCGATCAGCAAGGGTTCGGCATAGACCGTGAGCACCACGCCCGGTGCCTCGATGATCGCGTGGCTGCGCATCGCCGGAACAAACAGCTGGCGCCCGGTGTGCAGGGCGCCGTCAAGGCTGATGGTGAGTGGCTGTTCCACGGCCAGGAGCAACTGATGAGCGTAATGGGCGTGGGGCGTGGTACGCCCCAGCTCACCGTGGATCAAGCCATAGTCACGGCCGAGCCACAGTTGTCCGGTCCACTCGGCTGCCGGCAGCCGCCGCCCGCTGCCCATGCTCAGTAACCGTTGGCTTCGAGCAGTTGCGCGATGCTGGCGCCAGCCGGGCGCTTGACGTACTTGAGCAACTCGCTCGTGCGGTTGGTGAAGATGCCATCGACGCCGGCATCCAGCACCTGCTTGAAGTCCACCGGTTCATCGACGGTGTAGGCGTGCACCAGCAGGCCCTGGTCATGGGTGTACTGGTTCATCCAGGGCTGTACCAGGTCGGAGTAACTCTGGTCGCCCAGGTCACTGAGCTGGGTCGAGGGGCCGGTGCCGATGGCGCCCTGGGCCTTGGCGTAGTCGACCCAGCGCTTGAATTCGGCCTCGTCCTTGGGGTGCTGTTTGGCGTAGAAGGCAGCCTTGGTTTTTTCGCCGCTCTCGGCAAAGGTCTGCCGGGATTGCGCTTCGATGCTGCCGGCACCGACCCACAGCAACAGGATCTTCGGCACCCGTGGCATCTCTTTTTGCAGCAGCTCCAGGCTGTGTTTATCGAAGGTCTGCAACACCACCTTGCCTTTGCCCTGGCCGACCGCCAGTTCGCTTTTGGCCAGTTTCGAACCGGCCGGGCTCAGCCAGCCGCGGTCCTGGAGTTTTTCCCGGAGGTCGCGTTCGATGCCGGGAAACTGCCTGGGCTCCTTGGTCTCGATGTACAGCCCGGGTTTGTGTTGCGGGTTGCCCTGGGCGATGTCGATGATTTCATCCAGGGTCAGGATCTTCAGCCCGACGTAGGCGGGGCGCGCTCGGTCCGGGTAGGCCTGGTTGAACCAGCTGCCGGCATCCAGGGTTTTCAGTTCGGCCATGGTGAACTGGTTGGCCGGGCTGTCCTTGCGTTCGGGAAATTTGCTGGCGACGTCGGTGGTGCGTTGCAGGTTGTTGTCATGCAGGGCAAACAGCACGCCGTCCTGGCTGCGCTGCAGGTCCATCTCCAGGTAGTCGGCGCCCAGGTCGCGGGCAAGCCGGTAAGACGCCGCCGTGGACTCCGGCGCATCGAACGAAGCCCCCCGGTGGGCGATCACCGCCGGGTAAGGAATGCCATTGCTGGCGGCCAGTGCGGCGGGCTCCCGCTCGCTGGCAGCCTGGGTCTGGCCGAAGCCAAGCAGCAGGCTCAATAACAGGGCGCTGTGGGTGAAGGTGACCGGCATGCTCGAAGTCCTTTCGTGAGGGCATTGGCAGAGGCCTCTCTTTTAACAACTGCGGCGCGCCAGTGCTATCGCGGCAGCGACATAAAAGCGCCCCCTGCGACTAATGCCAGTCAGTTAAGGACGATCGCTGTACTCGCCACAGGTTATTTTGTGCTCGCTCTATCGCTTAACTGATCGGCATTACCCCCCTGCGACTTTTTTTCCACACGTTTGTGCAGCGCTTTGCAGTACTCTTGGGCCCTGCAGTTTCCCCGTCAGAGGGAAACCTCGAACATTCTTTTTCTTGCCCGGCGTGTAAACCATCGACCACGAGTCCTGCGGGACCCTCAGTGAGGTTTACCATGCGCATCACTTCCGAGCTTATCTGTCAGGCTGCCGACCAGCTCAAGGGCTTTGTCGGCTTCAATCGCAAGACCGGCCGCTACATCGTGCGTTTCAGCGAAGACTCCTTCGGCATGGACGTTGCGGACGACGCCATCATCCCCACCTGTGAATTCGTCTGGGCCCTGGGCAGCGGCCCGGCCATGACCCTCAGCCGCGAGCTGATCCAACTGCTGCTGGACCAGAACATCGATGACCGGATCAACATCACCGAACCCCTGCGGGTGTACATGCGCCGCGACGACATGCCGGAGATTTCAGCGGTGCGCAGCCTGGTCAAGCACGCCCACGGCTGAGCCGGACCTGCCTCAGCGTTCGAACCCATAAGCGCGCTCGACCTTGCACACCCGGGTGTCGAACGACGCGTACCAGTCGCGGCGCCCGCGCTCGCGGGTGGCGCTGTGTTCGGCATGTTGTTTCCAGGCCAGGATCGCCGCCTCGCTGGCCCAGTACGACACGGTGATGCCAAAGCCATCCTCGCCGCGGGCCGATTCCACGCCGAGAAACCCGGGCTGCTGTTGCGCCAATTCGAGCATGCGTGTGGCAGCGATCTCGTAGTCGGCGTCGAACTCGCGGCGCTGGGAGCTGAAAATCACCGCGTAGTAGGGCGGGGCGGGTGTTTGTCCGATCATTGGCGCGGCCCCCGGCAGGCGTTGAGCAGGGCACTGACCAGAGGCGCAACGCTGCCGGCCAGGGCGGCGCGTTCCGGCTGGAACAGGGTGCCGATAAAGAACGGATGGCCTGCAAGCTCCACCGCCCGCAGATCGCCCGCCGCGTCATGGCCCACCGCATGCAGGCCCTGGCTCAGCAGCAGGGGGGCCAATTGCGGGTTGAGTCCGTAGCGGCAGTGATACCCCTCCTCGATCTTCAGGGTTGAGTAGACCTGGGCGATCTGGCTGCCTTCCTGCAAATAAACGGTGCCGCGGACCTCGACCAGGGCACAGCTCAACGGCGAGAGCACGGCGCGCTCGGCCTGTGGCGCAATCTCGCCGTGCTCGGCATCGCTCCAGCCCAGGGCATGACGTGCGTACTCCAGCAAGGCATGTTGAAAGCCGGCACAGGTGCCGAGGAAGGGGCGTTGTTGTTCGCGGGCAAAGCGAATCGCCCGCATCGCACCCTCGTAGCTGCGATAGGGGCTGCCCGGTACGCACCAGAAACCATCGAAACGCTCCAGCGGCGTGCCTGCATCTATCTGTTCAGTGGCCAGCCACTGCGCCTCGACCTTCAGGTCAAGGCTGGCGGCGGACAGTTCCAGGGCCTTGGGGATGGCTTGGTGGGCGGTAATCTGCGGGTCGTAGTCGCCGATCAGGGCAATGCGGACGGGGGGCTGGGGCGTGGTAACGGGCATGCTCGAACTCCGGTGGGGCCAAGGCTTGTTGATTGCTGGACGCCACTATAGATTGGCGTCCACGCAATCAATATTGGCGTTTACCCAAGTGTTCAATGCAGCCACGCACTATCAACTGGACTACCCCGATCTCGCCCTGATCCTTGCCCTGGTCCGGGGTGGCTCGCTGGCCCGAGCCTCGGCGCTGCTCAAGGTCGATGTGTCGACCGTGTTTCGCGCCGTACGCCGCTTGGAGGCGGCCCTGGGTCAGCAGCTGTTCGACAAGAGCCGCGCCGGCTACCTGCCCACCAGCCTGGCCCAGGCCCTGGCGCAGCAGGCCGAGCGCGCCGAGCAGGCACTGGAAGCGGCGCGGGTCGGTGTCGAGCAGGGCGGTGAAGTCATCAGCGGCACGGTACGCCTGACCTGTACCGACTCGGTATTGCAGGGGTTACTACTACCGGCCCTGGCGCGCTTCATGCCGGCCTACCCGGCGCTCGCGGTCGAGCTGTGCACCTCCAATGATTTCGCCAACCTCAGCCGTCGCGATGCCGACATCGCCTTGCGCCTGACCCGCACGCCGCCCGAGCACCTGGTGGGGCGGCGACTGGGGGCGGTGTCTTATCGGGTCTGCGCCAGCGACGCCTATCTGAAAACGCTGGCAAGTGTGGATCTGGAGCGGCTGACCTGGATCGCTCCGGACGATTTTCTCCCTGATCACCCGACGGTGGCCTGGCGCCGCCAACAGTGGCCCGGGGTGCGGCCTGCCTATCGCTGCAACAGCATGTTGTCGGTCAGCGAACTGGCTCGCGCCGGGTTGGGGGTGGCGGTGTTGCCGGACTTCCTGCTGGGCGAGGGCTCCGGTTTGCAGCCCTTGAGCGAGGCCTTGAGTGGCTGCGATACCGCCTTGTGGCTGCTGACCCGGCCGGATTGCCGCGCATTGCGCTCAGTGGTGACCTTGTTTGATGAGTTGGCGCGGGGCGTGCGCCTGCCTTGACGCCTCAGGCCTGTGGCGGTTCCTTGCGCACAAAGTGCTGGTGCATTTCCGTGGTCAGGCTTTCGATGCGTTCGGTCAACTGCTTGGTCATCTGCGTCAACTGAGTGTTCTGCTCCAGTAGCTCAAGCAACTGTGCGGTGTTTTGCGCGGCCTGGGCCTGGCGGTCGGCGTTGGCCACCGCGATGGCCTCGCGGTGTTGGGCATCGGCGTCGGCCTGGGCCTTATCGCGTGCCGCCTGGCGGGTTTGCGCCAGCAGGATCAGCGGCGCGGCGTAGGCAGACTGCAGGCTGAACGCGAGGTTAAGCAGGATAAACGGGTAGACGTCGAAGGTGGTCACGCCGGCCAGGTTGAGGCCGATCCACACCAGTACGATCAGGGTCTGGGCCCCGAGAAAGGTCGGGGTACCGAAAAAACGCGCAAAGGCCTCGGCCTTCAGGGCAAAGGTATCGTTGCCGAAGGTACTGGTGAGATGAGCGTGAGGACGGTGAAAGCGCAGGTGGTCGAGGGGGGCGGTAGGGCTGGCGGCTTCAGGTTTTTTCGGGCTCATGGGGTTCTCTGCAATGCACTGGGACGTTGGGCGACTATAGCCCTGTCAGGCATTGCCCGATGCCTTGGATGGCATCGGGCCGGCGCGAATTAGAGCGCCTTGCGCTCGCTGGCGAACATGCTCACCGCTTGCACTGCTTCGCTGGTGCCATCACGAATCTGCAGGATCACCGTGCCTGCCTGGTCGGCCAGGCCGACGCCCTTGGAGGCTCGGTCCCGGGTGCCTTGCATGCTTTTGATGGCTTGCTGGGTCTCGTTCTGGATCACGTCGATCATCGCGGAAATTTCCGCGGTCGAGCCACTGGTGCGGGCGGCCAATTGCCGGACCTCATCAGCCACCACGGCAAATCCTCGGCCTTGTTCCCCGGCGCGTGCCGCTTCGATGGCCGCGTTGAGCGCCAGCAGGTTGGTCTGGTCGGCAATCGCGCGGATGGTGTTGACGATGGCGGTGATTTGCTCGGAGCGCTCGCCGAGTTGGGCAATCAGACTGGACGAGCCCTCGATGTTCTCGGCGATATGGCGCATTTCACTGGCGGCCTGCTGGATCACTTCGGTGCCCTGTTCGGCGACTTTCCGGGTGGCAACCGAGATGTGGTAGGCCTGGGTGGCACTTTGCGCGTCCCGTTCGTGCTGCTGCACCATGGCCGTGACGTCGGAGGCGAATTTCACCACTTTGCACAGACGCCCGCTGGCGTCATACACCGGGTTGTAGTTGGCCTCCAGCCACAGGGTCTGTCCGCGCTTGTCGACGCGTTCGAACTGACCGCTGAACAACTCGCCCAGATTGAGCCGGCGCCAGAAGTCCTGGTAGGCGCTGCTGTTGACCAGTTCTGCCGGGCAGAAAATCCGGTGGTGCTTGCCCTTGAGCTCGGCCAGGCTGTAGCCGAGGCGATTGAGGAAGTTCTGGTTGGCACTGAGGATGTTGCCCGAGAGATCGAATTCGATCACCGCCATCGCCCGGTCGATGGCGTCCAGTTTGCCCTTGGCGTCGGTTTCCTGCTGGATCCTGATCGTCACGTCGAGAGCGTATTTGACCACCTTCACCACTGCGCCCGAAGCGTCGCGGATCGGGTTGTAGCTGGCCTCCAGCCAGACCGAACGGCCCTTGCTGTCGAGACGTTCGAAGGTTCCGGACTCGAACTGGCCATTTTTCAGGCGGCTCCAGAGCTCGCGGTACTGATTGCTGCGGGTAAATGCCTCGGTACAGAACAGGCGATGGGGCTGGCCGATCACCTGTTGCTCGCGGTAGCCCATGGTCTGGAGAAAGTTGTCATTGGCGCGCAGCACATTGCCGTCAATGTCGAATTCCACCACCGCCATCGAGCGCTCGATGGCGTCGAGCATGCTGGCTTGTTGGGCGACGGTTTGCTGCAGGTTCTGGATGGTCTGGTTATGGCGTTTGAATAGCATGGTCGCGGGTGCTCAGTGGGAAAAACGGGGAAGTCGGTCCCTGTTCAAGTTCGCCTGCATACCGAAGCCTCGGGTGCCTCGGCATTGTCTGCTGATATCAGCGTTCCATGACTGACATAAAGCAAGGATGGATGTGATGCACGGCCGCGGTTTTTCCTCGGGTTTTCGCCATTTGTATAAGACGACGCACCTGCCAGGCAATTTAGGAGCACCAGGTGACAGTACGCGATCCATGGCGGCGACAGTTTGGGGTCTACGCGATGACATCATTATGCTGGCTAGCGCCAGGAGAAATCCAAATAAACTTGTACAAATAAATACAAAACGGCCTTTTTGTACAAGTTTTTGACGGGCGGCAGGGCTCAGGCCAGTTTGGCCACGGGGTAATCCTGGGTGGGTTCGGCGCTGGCGATTTTGTTGCGGCCGGTATTTTTGGCTCGGTACAACGCCTTGTCGGCCTCGTTGAGCCAGGTGGCGGCATCGTCGAACCGGGGATGGAACGCTGCCAGGCCAATGCTCAGGCTGACCCGCAATTGCGGCACTTCGCTGTGGCGGTAGTTGCTGAACACCTCACGCAGCCGTTCCATCACTTCAGCGGCCTGATGCAGTGAGCGGCTCGGCAGAATCACGCAGAACTCATCGCCGCCGTAGCGCCCGGCCAGATCGTTCTCTCTCAGATTGCGCCGCAGATCACTGCTCAACTGGCGCAGCACGGCGTCGCCGACGATGTGGCCATAACTGTCATTGATGCTCTTGAAGTGATCGACATCAATCAGGGCAATCGTTGCCTGAGCCTGCTGTTGTCGACATTTGTGGAACTTGATGTGCAGCAGGTCTTTCCAGGAGCCGTGATTGAGCAGGCCGGTAAGGCTGTCGATCCGGCTCAGGGCGCTCAAGGCGCGCTTGTGCTCGGACAACTTGATTGCCAATCGGTAGCACACCATGCCCACGGCCAGGGGGTAGAGGGTCAGCATCGGCAGGCACGCGTAGATTTGCGCAGTACTGGCGTGGTTGACGAACCCCGGGCCGAACAGCATCCAGGAAATCAGTACTCCACCCAGTTGGGCCAGCGCACCGCGGATCAGCAGGCGTTTGCCGCCCGCTGCGACATTGTTCATCGCCATCATCGCGAGAATGGTCACCGTCGGTAGAGGGTTGAACTGCATGGTGGCGGCCCAGAAGCCGCCCAGTACCGAGTCGTACAGCAGATTGCGGCGCTCGGCCTGGTAGGGAAAGCTTGAACGGGTCGACAGCTGGTAGGCGATGTGCGGCCAGACGAAGCCATTGAAGATCAGCAGCACCCAGACCCAGTTGGGCATCGGCAGTGGGTAGAGCGCGGCGTATACGCTAAGGCAGCCGATCCCCAGGCCGACAATTCTTGGCATATAGATTCTTTTGGCAAATGACAGCCCTTTGCCGCGTTGGTTTTCCATTTTTCCCTGCACCGAATTGCTCTGAATCACTCGAGTGTTTATCCGATCGAACCGTTTATCGGATAAGCGCGGTGAATATTGTCATTTATTCCACGCAGAATAATCAGTGTCCTTCGAAGCCATTTCATTGCGGAACCCCCTATCTGGGCGGTGTTCAAGCAGCGGGGCGGCGAATCCGTGGGGCTATATGGCAGAAGGTGCCGCTCGGGCTCAGAGCTGGTAGCACGCCAGAAACATATCCAATGCCGACTCGATGACCGCTACCTGCTCCGTGGGCGGCAGGGCAGGCTGGCCCTGGGAGACTTGAGGCCAGAAGGCAAAGGCCTTGAGCAACCCGTGGATCTGGTGGGCGGCGAACTCCGGGGCCAGGGGTTTGAGTCGGCCATCATCGAGCGCCGCACGGATCCACTTGGTCAGTCCTTCCTCACGCTCCCCCAGGCGCGCGACCATGTTTTGCGCACGCTCGGGGGAGTGGATGGTGGCGGCTATCGCCACGCGCGCCAGATCGAGGAAGTTGTCGTCGGCGAGCATGTGCATCTTGGCCTGCAGCAGCTCCTGGAGTTGCTCGCGCAGAGGCCGATCCTGGCGGTAGACGGTGTCTGATTCGGCGCAGATGCTGGTCCACAACTTATGCAGGATTTCGGCAAACAACTCTTCCTTGCTCGGGAAGTGGTTGTACACCGTGCGCTTGGAAACACCGGCCGTCGCGGCGATCTTGTCCATGCTGGTGATTTCGAAACCGCTGGCGCGGAATTCGCTGATCGCCGCCTGGATGATGGCTTCGCGTTTTCGGTCGGTGAGGCGCGTTGGAGCTGTCATAAGTGAGGTTCAAGGCTGATGGGGGGAAATTGCACCGGGCAGTTTACTTCTTCTGCGTGTTGTTGCAATCTAGAAACTACACTGTGCAGTGTAGTTATTGTCTGGAGAAAGCGCAGAACAATGATTGTCGGCTGACGCGTGCGTGCATTGGCCATTTCATCCCGCAGAGCATCATCGGAACCACGCCGCGTTCCTTGGAGTCACTTGGTCATGGCCACTCTTTCTTCCCGCGCCAACGGCGCTAATCGCCTTGAAACCTCGCGCCAGGAACAAGGCGCCTATCGCAATCACGCTCCGGTACAGCGTGAAGGCTTGCGCAAGACGTTGCGGATTTTCTGGAACATGCTTTTTCATAAACCGCGTAATACCCGTCCGGCCGGAGCTATCCCGGTACAACCATTGAGCCGCGAGCAGTTGCTGGCTGCGCCCAATCACAGTGTGTTTCGCCTGGGGCATTCGACCGTCCTGTTAAAACTGCGTGACAAGTTCTGGATCACCGATCCGGTATTTGCCGAGCGCGCATCGCCGGTGCAATGGGCCGGGCCGAAACGTTTTCATCAGCCGCCCATCAGCCTTGAAGAGTTGCCGGCGCTCGAGGCGGTGATTCTGTCCCATGACCATTACGATCATCTGGATCATCAGACCGTACTCAAGCTGGCGGATAAAACCCGCTGCTTCCTGACGCCACTGGGAGTGGGCGACACCCTGATCAAATGGGGAGTGCCCGCCGACAAGGTGCGCCAGTTGGATTGGTGGCAGGGCACCGAAGTGGCCGGCATCCGCTTTGTCGCGACCCCTTCGCAGCACTTTTCCGGACGCGGGCTGTTCGACGGCAACAGCACGCTGTGGGCTTCGTGGGTCATGCTCGACGGCGCTACACGGATCTTTTTCAGTGGCGACACCGGTTACTTCGATGGTTTCAAGCGCATCGGCCAGCAGTACGGCCCCTTTGACCTGACCCTGATGGAAACCGGCGCCTACAACGTCGACTGGCCCCATGTGCACATGCAACCGGAGCAGACGTTGCAAGCCCATATCGACCTCAAGGGTCGTTGGCTGCTGCCCATTCATAACGGAACGTTCGATTTGTCGATGCACGCCTGGTATGAGCCTTTCGACCGCATCCTAGAGTTGGCCTGGGAGCGCAGCATCGCCATCACCACGCCGCAAATGGGCCAGGCCTTCAACCTGGAGCAGCCCCAGCGCGGTACGCCCTGGTGGCTGGACGTGGAAAGTATCGCGGCCCCGGCGCCCCTCAACAGCCTGTAACGCCCGTCAATCAGCACTTGCCGCAGGGGCATGCGGCAAGTGCTGCCGCAGTTGCCCCAGGCCCGCTGAATGCGTGGCTGGATCACTCAATCATGGCGTAGTCAGACCGTTCCTTGGGGTTGGGGGTGGCGCCGCGGATATTCATGCCACGGCCGGGCGAGAAACCGGGGAAGAACACCAGGCCCTCGGCCTCGAGGCAAAACGCCAGGGCCAGGCGGGTTACGTCGCGCAATTCGAAGCCAGCTTCGAAGCGCTGGATGGCCTGTACCGAGACGCCGGATGCTTGAGCCAATTGCTCCATGTCCCAGCCCAGCAAGTCGCGGGCCTGGGTGCAGTGTTCCGGGGTGAATTGATAGAGCGCGATACGTTCCAGGGTGATTTTCATCGCGAGGGAAGCCATGGTTTTCTCCGGGAGGATGACAGGTGGTTCGCTAAAGTACTGTTTATTTGTACAGTTGTTTGGCGCCCGAATCAAACTCATTTTCAGCCTGGGGCCCGGCGGTTCGTGACAAGGCTTTTCCCGGGGCTCTAAAGCGGGTGGTTCAGATAGGTCGAGGGGGCTTGCCCCAGTACGCGGCGGAACATGGTCGAGAATGCCGCCGGGCTGTCGTAGCCGAAATCCATCGCGATCCGCGTCACCGGCTCCCCGGCGGCCAGGCGTGCCAGGGCCAGGACCACGCAGGC
The DNA here is from genome assembly GCF_002018875.1 of Pseudomonas sp. MF4836. Taxonomy (GTDB): domain Bacteria; phylum Pseudomonadota; class Gammaproteobacteria; order Pseudomonadales; family Pseudomonadaceae; genus Aquipseudomonas. Next base: position 424,627 of record NZ_MVOL01000005.1, on the reverse strand, counting down.
GCGCTGTCGCCATTGGCCGAAGTTCATGTCGGTCTGTTGGCGAAACAGGCGATTGAAGGTCCGCAGGCTGATGTGCAATTGCTCGGCCCAGCGTTCCGGCGACTGATGGGCATTGGGGCGCTGCAGGAACGAGCGGCACAACTCCAGCAGGCGAGCGTCGGCCGGCAGGGGGATATGCAGCGGCAGGCGGGTAGTGCGCGCCTGCTCATGCAGCAGCAGGCTGACCAGTACCCCATCACGGCCGTCTTGCTGGTACTCCAGTGGCATCTCGACCGCCTCCAGCAGCAGTTGGCGCATCAAGGGCGAGACACTGATCACCTGGCACTCGCTGCCCAGCAACGGTGCGCGTGCCGGTTCGATGTACAGGCTGCGGGTGCTCACCCCGAGCATCAGCACCTCATGTTCGACCTGCGGCGCGATCCACACCGCGCGCTGCGGCGGCACCACCCAGTTGCCGTGGCGGGTGCTGACCTGCATGACCCCGGTGGCGCCATACAGCAATTGGGCACGGCGATGACTGTGGCGCGCCAGCAGATAGCCGTCGGGGTAGTCGGTGCCAATCGCCACCACCGGGCGCGGCGTGTGGTCCAGTTGGTTGATCGAAATATTGCGCATCCAGGCACCGTCCGGCAGTTGGCGTAAACGCGAATAGTATTGGCTGGCTTACGCAAGCAAGCCAAGGGTCTGCGCTCTATCGTTCGCGTTCTTTCTGCTGATGGACGGTGTTCGATGCTCTATTTACTCCTCGCACTTTTTGGCTGCCTGAGCGGTGTCACCGCGGTGCTGTTCGGGTTTGGCGGCGGCTTTGTGGTGGTGCCCTTGCTCTATCGCCTGCTGCTGGCCAGTCATGGCAGCGACAGCGCGATCAGCCAGTCGGCGATGCAGGTGGCGGTGGCCACATCGACCTGCGTAATGATCGTCAACGCGCTGCTCGCCACCTTCAAACACCGGCGCGCCGGCAACCTGCTCCGCGAGTATGTGTGGCCCCTGGGTGGCTATATCGGGCTTGGCGCGGTGTTCGGTGCGCTGGCCGCGAGCTGGGTGGATGGCGAGGTGATTCGCTACGCCTTTATCGCCTACCTGGGTTTGACCATCGCCGACTGCGTGCTGCGTCGCGGCTGTCTACAACCCTCAGCCAACGCCACGCCGCGCCTCCTGGGGCCGGCGCGGACGGCCGGCAGCGGCCTGGGGATCGGTGTCATTGCAACCTTTCTCGGCGTGGGCGGCAGCGTCATGACCGTGCCCCTGTTGCGTCGTTGCGGGCTGAGCATGACCCAGGCCACCTCCATGGCCAACCCGCTGAGTGTGCCGGTGGCCCTGGCCGGTACCCTGACTTACCTGGTGCTGGCCGGGTTCAGCGATTTCGACCTGGGCCCCTGGTTTATCGGCTATGTCGACCTGCTGGCGTTCACGGTGCTGACCCTCGGCTCGTTGTTGGGTATTCGCCTGGCGTCGCCGTGGATCGGGCGGATCGCCGATCGCCTGCATGCGCGGGTGTATATCGGCCTGTTGCTGCTGGTGCTGTTGAGCATGTGCTGGCAATGAATCCGCTGGCCCGACGCTTGAATCTTTAACGCGCCAGCAGTCGATTCTGCCGGCCAACCTCGCCATACTTCAGCGCCGTTATCAGGCAGGCAGGTCTCGTTCCTGTCACCCCCCTGTTCAAGGAAGGCTGAATGTACAAAGGACGCTTCGGTTGGCGCGCACTCTGGGTTGCCATGGCGCTGCTGGCATTGTTGGTGGTGATTGGGTTGTGGCCATCTCGGCAGGCGCGGCCGGTGGACGGGTTGTATACCGGGACCCTGGACAGCACCCCGATCGTGCTGCAACTGGACCTGAGCAACCCGGCCAAGGTCAGTGGTCGCTACTTTGCAAAAAACGCCCTGCATGATCAGCGCTTTGCCGGCACGCTCGAAGCCGACCAGTTGCTGCTCGAGGAGCACGCCGAGGATCGCTACACGCCCTCTGCGCGGATGCGCCTAAAAAAAATCCCCGATGGTCGCTGGCAGGGCCAGTGGATGAGCGCTGAAGGACGGCAGACCCTGCTGACCCTCGATCCCGCTCGGGTCGACCCGCCACAGGCCGAGGCACAGCCGGTGTTCACCGAGACCTACCAGGCATCGCCCTACGATTTTCTGCGTTTGCAATGGCTGCAGCTAACGGCCGGTGAGCCGGTGGAGTACATGGGTTACAGCCTGCAATGGTGGACCGAGCCGACCTCGAAAATAAAAATGTTCGAAGTGCTTTCAGGCTATACGCCCGAGGAGCGCGAGCGGATCAACCAGCACCTGCGCCAGCGCCTGTGGTCCGAAGTGGCGGCGCATTTCACCTGCCTGGCCAAGGTCGGCGCTGATGACAGTTATCACCAGGCCAGTACTTCGGTCACGTTGCTGACCCCGGAGATCGTCAGCGCCAGCTTTTACATCGCCCGGCGTTGTGGCGACGAAACCCCCGACGAGGGCGAGCAGCCGGTCAACCTCGACGCCCACAGCGCTCAGCCGCTGTTTCTGGAAGACGTGTTGTGGGTGGGCCAGGGTCCGGCGATGAATGTGGGTGACCGGCGGCGCCAAGCTGACGGGCACTTGCCAGAAACGCAGGCCAAGGCCTTCGACGATTACCGTAGCCAGGTGTTTGCGCCCTGGCTGGTGGCACAGTTGCAGAGCCTGTATCCGCAACCCATGCTGGCCCCGGAAGAGGCCGATCGAGTCTGTGATTTCAATAACCCCAGCCACTGGCGGAACCCGGCCTGGTACTTCACGCCCCAGGGCCTGTACCTGTCGCCGGTCTACCCGGAAAAACTGCAATGGTGTGGTGGTGTGGTCTGGTCGGTGCTGCCGTACCCGGTGTTGCAGCAGTATCCGGGCAAGGCCGGGCTGAAGCTGCCGGAGCCAAGCCTGTATGCCCGGCCCTGATCCCATCGCACCGTGGCCTGCGGCCTCTTTATTCAAGGATCATCCAATGCTCAAGGGCCTCTTGCGCCAGCTGTCACTGGCCGCCGTGTTGTGTTTTGGGCTGTGCAGTTCGCTGTGGGCGGACGAAGGCCCCCGGGTCTACCGCGGCACCCTGGGCAAGATGCCGATTGTCCTGATGCTTGATAGCTCCAATGACAACGAGGTGAACGGCCGTTACTTCTACCAGAAGTACCACCTGGACCTGGTGCTCAATGGCCACCGCGACGGGCAACTCATCAGCCTGGTCGAAGGCGATGACCGGGGCGGGGATGGCAAGGAGCTGCCACACCTGCGCTTGCGCGAGACTGCCAGCGGCTTGCGGGGGCAGTGGCAAAGCCCCGAGGGCAAGCAACTCGAGGTCGATGTGAGCCTGGCCCAGCTGCCGCCCCTGCCCAGTGATGCTTTGCCGTACCTGGCCACGCTCTACACCGGTGCGCCTTATGAATACCTGCGGCTGCAGGGCCTGACCCTGCAACCGGGCAAGAAACAGGTGTTCATGGGCTACACCCTGCAGTGGTGGCGCGAACCGCAGTCCAACGTCAGCCTGTTCGAAGTGGTTGAAGGTTACCCAACTGAGCAGCGCACACGGATCAATCAGCAACTGATGACGCGTCTGTGGCGCGACGTGGAGCAATACCACGAGTGCCGGCTCAATGGCGGCGAGGCAGCGGTTTACGAGCAGCAAGCTCGCCCCAAACTGCTGAGCCCGGCGTTGCTCAGTGTCAGTATTTCCAGGAGCTGGGATTGCGGCGGGCCGCACCCGGACGAAACCGAGGCCGGATTCAATCTGCAGGTGGACACCGCCCGGGAACTGACCCTGGAGGACCTGTTGTGACTCGGTGAGGGCCGGGCATTTCGCTACGTGCGAGATGAGAATGGCTGGGGCGAGGAGGAGTCCGATGTCGACTCCAGCGGTTTTGCCGAGTATCGCCGGCAGCGTCTTGCCCCCTGGCTGATCAGCCAGCTTCAGGCCCTTAACCCCCAGGGCCTGACCCCTCCAGCAAGCGATCAGGAGGGTTGCGACTACAGCAATGTGGAGCGCTGGGTGTACGTCAATTGGTACCTGGGAATAGAGGGATTGCATGTGCTTCCGGCTTTTTCCCACAGCGAGGGCGGGTGCCGGGCTCCGGTGTGGAGCGTATTGCCCTACAGCCTTGTCAGGCAGCATCCCGGTCGCCTGGCGTTGCCATTACCCTGAATCGCTTATTTCATCTGCCGGGCGCCTGCTCGTTTTTCAAGGACCGTTCAATGTTCAAAGGACTGCTGCTGCGGACCTGTCGCTTCGCGCTCTACTCGATGTTGCTGACGGCCCCGGTCTGGGCCAGCGAGGGCAAGCAGGTATTCACCGGCACCCTCGGCCAGGCACCGATTGTCGTCGAGCTGTTCGAGGACATGGCGGGGGATGTTCAGGGGCGCTACTTCTACCGCAAGTACCACAAGAACCTGCGCCTTGAGGGCAAGCGCGAGGGCGATGCCCTGGTGCTGGAGGAAAGTCGCTGGGGCAGCAGCGGCGCCCACCCCGGTTTGCGCCTGGAACCTTCGGCCAAGGGCTGGCAAGGCGAATGGAAAGGCGCCGATGGCAAGAGCCTCAAGATCGAATTGAGCCCGGCGCGGATCCCGCCACTGCCGGCCGAGCCGATTCCGTACCTGGCCTTGATGCACGACATGGCGCCCTATGATTACCTGCGTTTGCTGGAGCTCAAGCTCAAGCCCGGTAAAAAGCAGAACTTCATGGGCTACAGCCTGCAATGGTGGAGCGAGCCCGAATCCGGCGCGACCCTGTTTGAAGTGGTGGCCGGTTACCCGCAGCCGGCGCTCAAGGCCATCAACCTGCAGCTGTCGAGCAGCTTGTGGCAGGCGGTGGTGGCCTATCACGGCTGTCTGCTGGCCGGCGGTGACGAGGGTTCTTTCGAGCAGACGGCCAAGCCGATGCTGCTGACGTCCTCGGTGATCAGCGTCAGTGTCAGCCATGAGTTCATGTGTGGCGGCGCCAGCCCCAATCAGGATCAGTTTCCGATCAACCTGGATGCCAGCACGGGCCGACCCCTGACCCTGGAGGACGTGATGTGGATCGCCGAGGGCGAGCCGATTCACTACGAGGAGTTCATGCCAGGACGCGACCATTACCCGGCCGAAATCACTGACGCCTACTACGACTATCGCAACACCCTCTTCGGTCGCTGGCTGGTGGGTTACTTCCAGGAGTTGTACCCGCGGCAGATGAAAGACAACGGCGAGCAGGGCGGTTGCGACTACGACAATGAGCAGCGCTGGAAATTTGCCAACTGGTACTTCACCGTCAAGGGCCTGTATTTCAACCCTGATTTCGTCCAGGCGGCCTCGGCCTGCCGTTGGCCGAGCTGGAGTTACCTGCCGTACTCCATCGTCAAAAAGACCCCGGGCGGGGTCCCGTTGCACCTGCCTGACTAAGAGCCTGTGGCTGACTGCGCCTTGAGCCCCGGGGCTTCACGAATGATGAAGTGCTCGAGGCTCTCGATATTGGCGCTGAACACCTCGAACGTCTGATCGGGGCTCTTTTTGCTCGGCACCTGCTTCAGCTCCGGCGTCACCCCGTAAAAGAAGCAATACAACTCCCGCTTGCTGTCGATGGCGTGCTTGATCTCCTCGAGGAAAGCGTTGCGCTTGCGGTAGTTGTCGATCAGTTTCTTGCTCAGGTAGACATTGACCGAATAAGGCTTTTTCTTGGCGTCGGTGTCTTTCTTGAGCCAGACCTTTTGCTCGAAATCGATGCGAAAGCTCAGGTTGTAGTCCTTGATCTCCTTGATCCTGCCCCAGTAGATCAAGCCCCTGTTGTCTTGCAGGTACTCGATCTTCTTGAAAAACGTGGCATAGGACGCGCTGTGCTCGCCGATCTTCAGCGGCATGCGCTTGAGCAGCTCCTTGTCGTCGATATTCGACACAAAGCATTCCACCGGATGGGCGAAGACGCTGGTTTTATCCGGCGCAGTGTCTCGAGCGGTGTAGGGCGTATCGCTGCGGGAGGCGGGCGCGGGAATGTCCTGAGGGGCGTGGACTGCTTCGGTCCGGGCGGCAGGCTTGCGCTGGTATTCGCGGCGGGCCAGCAACAGCTCGGACGGGAAGTGCTCTTCACGCGCGTCCTCGTTCTCGCTGCTGTCCAGTTCGCCAGCCAGCGTCCTGCTGCCATAAGGGCAGCCCTCTATATGCAGGGTGCCCGGCAGGTTCTTGAAGTGCGGGGTGCGGATGTAATTGATGTTCTTTGCGTTGAAGGTACCCAAGCCGTTGCCGGCCTCGAACGCGCTGCGGCAGGCATCGTTGGGGCACTGGAACTGTTCTTTCGCCGAGTCGAAGGCCAGAGTCTCGTCGAAATTCAGATCGCGCACGTCATAGATCGACAACTTGTCGTCGAGGCTGATGCAGTAGGCGAGGTCGAATTTCATGGGGCCGGATCCTTGAGCGAATAGCGCCTTTTATAGCGGTAGCACCGGTTGGCTGCACGCATTCTTTGCATGCCGTGCCCGATCAACCGGATCGGCTGCCTTGCTGGCGAACAAGCAGGGCGAGTAGGCTCTGTCCACCCCGGATCATCACGCATCCGCCGTTGTACCCACCTTTACAAGGACGTTGCTTATGACGCGCTGCCCACGCTGGTTGCTCTATGTGATGCTCGGCTTTACTTCCCTGACCGCGCATGCGGCTCAAGCCGACGATGCACTGCCTTTCACTGTCGAGGCTGCCGAGGGCTATGAGCAGGAGATGGCGCTGATCAAAAAGGCCGACGAAGGCGATGTCGCCGCAGCCTTTAACCTGGGTTACACCTATTACACCCAACAGAATTATCCCGGTGCCATACGCTGGTACGGCAGGGCTGCGGAGCTGGGCAACGACCGCGCGGCCTTCGAGATCGCGATCATTTACCGCGACGGCCTGCTCGGCGAGCCCGACCAGAAGAAAATGATCAAGTACCTGACGCTTGCCACCAAACACGGCCTGGACCTGGCGCTCATGGAACTCGCCGCCAGCCATTTGCAGGGAACCGGCGTCAAGCAGGACGTGAAAACCGCCATGTACTTTTACGAACAGGCAGCCCAAAAAGGCAATGCCGAAGCCCAGTTCGCCTTGAGCAAGCTGTATTGGAGCGCTGACCGAGGCGTCGAGGACGCCTTCGCCTCGGCCGATGGGCAACTCGATGAATGGGACGCGCGTTACAGCAGCGACGATCGCAAAGCCGGGTATTGGCTGTGCCAGTCCGCCCAACAAAACTATGCCCCCGCGCAGTACGCGCTGAGCTACGCCTACGGCTTTGGGCAAGGGGATATCCCCCTGGATCAAAAACAGCGAAAACTCTGGCTGCACAAAGCCGCTGCCAATGGCTCGGAACAGGCACAGCAGGAGATCGCCAACTCCAGCGTCGCCTGGTACACCGCCGCCGAGCGCTGGGCCAAGGAGTTGTTCGAGACCACGCCTGAGCCGACATGCCCGAATGATGCAGGGGTGTTGAAGGGCTGAGGTGCTTAAGGCTTCGGGCTGTAATCGCCCAGCGACCGAGCCGACCGCCCATAAAAAAGCCCTGACCAGGTCAGGGCTTTTTGGTGTTCACCGATTCAAATGATGATCGGAAAACTCAGGCGAGCTTCTGGAATCAATCCCAGCTCAACGCCCCACCGGTCTGATACTCGATAACCCGAGTCTCGAAGAAGTTTTTCTCTTTCTTCAAGTCCATGATTTCGCTCATCCATGGGAACGGGTTGGTGGTGCCTGGGTATTCTTCTTTGAGGCCGATCTGCGACAGGCGACGGTTGGCGATGAACTTGAGGTAGTCCTCCATCATCGCCGCGTTCATGCCCAGTACGCCGCGCGGCATGGTGTCGCGAGCGTATTCGATTTCCAGCTGGGTGCCTTGCAGGATCATTTGCGAGGCTTCTTCCTTCATCTCGGCGTCCCACAGGTGCGGGTTTTCGATTTTGATCTGGTTGATCACGTCGATGCCGAAGTTCAGGTGCATGGATTCGTCGCGCAGGATGTACTGGAACTGCTCGGCGACGCCGGTCATTTTGTTGCGACGGCCCATGGACAGGATCTGGGTGAAGCCGCAGTAGAAGAAGATGCCTTCCAGAACGCAGTAGTAGGCGATCAGGTTGCGCAGCAGCTCTTTGTCGGTGTCGACGGTGCCGGTTTCGAACTTCGGATCGGAGATCGAACGGGTGTACTTGAGGCCCCAGGCGGCTTTTTTAGCGACCGATGGGATCTCGTGGTACATGTTGAAGATTTCGCCTTCGTCCATGGCCAGCGATTCGATGCAGTACTGGTAGGCGTGGGTGTGGATCGCCTCTTCGAACGCCTGGCGCAGGATGTACTGGCGGCATTCCGGGTTGGTGATCAGGCGGTACACCGCCAGGACCAGGTTGTTGGCAACCAGGGAGTCGGCGGTGGAGAAGAAGCCCAGGTTGCGCATCACGATGCGGCGTTCGTCGTCGGTCAGGCCTTCCGGGTCTTTCCAGAGGGCGATGTCGGCGGTCATGTTGACTTCTTGCGGCATCCAGTGGTTTGCGCAGCCATCCAGGTACTTCTGCCAGGCCCAGTCATATTTGAATGGCACCAGCTGGTTGAGGTCGGCGCGGCAGTTGATCATGCGCTTTTCGTCGACGGCCACACGGGCAGAAGCCCCTTCGAGCTCGGCCAGGCCTTCGGCGACGTCGAGCTTGTCGAGGGCGGCCTTGGCGCGAATGATCGCGGCGGAGTCGTTGGCGGTTACTGCGCGAGCTTCGAGAGCAGCGGCACCGCCGGCGCTGTCGAGGCGGTCCATGTTGGCTTCAGAAGCGTGGCCGGCGTTGGCGCCTTTAGCGGCAACTTCGCCTTCTTCTTTGTCGAATTCGTCCCAGCTCAGCATGACGTGTCGTCTCCTGCATGAGGGCCAGATGCCCGTGTGAAAACAAAAGGGTTGGCTTTTCACACGGCCTCACTTGGCCGCATTTGATCTATAGAAAGTCGTTTGTTGCAGCAGCTGAACGCAGGCAATAACGGAATATGTGTACGGAGGTCTGGAACGGCCGTCGGGTGGAGCTGAGGTTGTCGGCTCGTGCGCGGGTCCAGCCGGTGACTGCAATCCGGTAAGGGAATGTTGCGGCCCCGTTTTGAGGACGCATTATAGGGATTTTTTCAGGCCTGTGGGGCGACCAAGTAGCGCAGGTTGGCTCACAAAGGGAAGGCACTGAGGGCGAAGCGAGGGTTTACAGGGCTTTGGCCGTGGAAGGGGGGCTGAAGATTTTTTTTTGACGGTGAAAATAGAGGCCGAAAAAGGCCGGAAAATTGGGTTTTTTACTAGATGTAGTGGTTTGAGGTGGTTTTGGTCGGCTTCAAACACTACTAAGCCCGACCGGAGTCGGGCTGTGAAGTCGCCTGCCAGGATCAGCCAAGGTTGGCCGAACCGGTGCGATCGTAGCCGTCAGCGGCGAAGGTGGCGGAGCCAGTACGGTCGTAGCCATCTTCGGCAACAGTGGCCGAGCCGGTGCGGTCATAACCGTCCTCGGCAAAGGTGGCGGAGCCGGTGCGGTCATAGCCATCTTCGGCAAAGGTGGCCGAGCCAGTGCGGTCATAACCGTCCTCAACAAAGGTGGCGGAGCCTGTGCGGTCATAACCATCGGCGGCAATGGCCGAGCCGGTACGGTCATAGCCGTCAGCGGCAAATGTGTTGGCGGCCAGTACAGAGAGGGTCAGGGCGAGGATCAGTTTGGTTTTCATGTCGGTAGCTCCGGGTGTTGTTCGTTTTGTACGGTGGGTGTGAAGCTCATACTAATCTGATTAAATTGATTAAAGATTGCAAAAAATGCCGTTTAATAATCGATTATATCGATTTGTTTGTGATGGCTTCTCCACGCATGGCCGGCAAGGGCTGCAAGGCGCTAAACGAAATTTCAGGGAATCGGTCGAGTGCGAGTGCCGTGTTCGCGTCTCGATTAGGCGATGCTCTGCAACAGTCCCGTGAGCCGGTGTGTGGCGGGCATCTTTGCCGCAAGAGTGATTTCTTGCGGCCGGCAGTTATAAAGTCTTTTGAAACTAACTTGGCTCTCAGCCGTTAGAGCAGCCGCTGCCCATGACGCGATATTGCAGAATATGTCTTTGGCCGTTGGAGTCTTCGTACTCCATTCGCGCCGGTACAACTTCACACACACTGGGAACTTCGCTCATGGAGATAACTTTGGCGATGTCCAGGTCGGATGAGTAAGAGTATTCCTCTACCGGTGTTTGCTGGCTGGCAACATCAGTCGGGATCTCGTCAGCCATCGCAGTGACGCAAAGACTGCTGAGGGCCAGAACTAATAAAGCTTTCATTTCAAATTTACCTTTCTAAGGTCGTGTGGGGTCACGCAACCTTTTTGGGGTTGCGTGTGGAACTTGAGTAAGTGTTTTGGATTAACTGCCTTCGTGGGGGCTGCAACTTGGTTAATCACTTTGCCTTGTTGGCGAGACCGATTTTAGGCGCCTGGCCGGCCGGCATATAGCCGTGCTTTTGATAAACACTATTGACGGATTTTGTAACAATCCCCGGATTTTCGGGCCGCTGGCCCACATCCGGGTCTTTTCAATATCACCCGGAATTGGCTACAGCCTGCGTGCTAGAGCGGCTGATGAGGTAAATAGGACGTTTTGTAGGGGCTTGTTACTACCATCGTCGAATGGTTCTATAGGCCCGCCCCGGCTAAAACAGGGGCATACAACAACAACTATGTCACCGAGGTAAGAAAGATGAGTGCGGCTTCTCTGTATCCCGTTCGTCCCGAGGTTGCGGCCAATACGCTGACTGACGAGGCGACCTACAAGGCCATGTACCAGCAGTCGGTCGTCAACCCCGACGGCTTCTGGCGCGAGCAGGCCAAGCGCCTCGACTGGATCAAGCCTTTCACCACGGTGAAGCAGACCTCCTTCGACGATCACCATGTCGACATCAAGTGGTTTGCCGACGGCACCCTCAACGTTTCCTACAACTGCCTGGACCGTCACCTGGCTGAGCGCGGCGATCAGATCGCGATCATCTGGGAGGGCGATGACCCCGCCGAAAGCCGCAACATCACCTATCGCGAGCTGCACGAAGAAGTCTGCAAATTCGCCAACGCCCTGCGTGGCCAAGACGTACACCGCGGCGACGTGGTGACTATCTATATGCCGATGATCCCCGAAGCCGTGGTCGCGATGTTGGCCTGTACCCGCATCGGCGCCATCCACTCGGTGGTATTCGGCGGCTTCTCGCCTGAAGCCCTGGCCGGTCGCATCATCGACTGCCGCTCGAAAGTGGTGATCACCGCCGACGAAGGCATTCGCGCCGGCAAGAAGATCCCGCTCAAGGCCAATGTCGACGACGCCCTGACCAACCCGGAAACCAGCAGCATCCAGAAGGTCATCGTGTGCAAGCGCACCGGTGGCAGCATCAAGTGGAACCAGCATCGCGACATCTGGTACGAAGACCTGATGAAGGTTGCCGGCACCGTCTGCGCACCCAAGGAAATGGGCGCTGAAGAAGCCCTGTTCATCCTTTATACCTCCGGCTCCACCGGCAAGCCCAAGGGCGTGCAGCACACCACCGGCGGCTACCTGTTGTATGCGGCCCTGACTCACGAGCGCGTATTCGACTACCGCCCGGGGGAAATCTACTGGTGCACCGCCGACGTCGGCTGGGTCACCGGCCACACTTATATTGTCTACGGCCCGCTGGCCAATGGCGCGACCACCCTGTTGTTCGAAGGTGTGCCGAACTACCCGGACATCACTCGGGTGGCGAAGATCGTCGACAAGCACAAGGTCAACATCCTCTACACCGCGCCGACTGCGATCCGCGCCATGATGGCCTCCGGCACCGCCGCCTGTGAGGGGGCCGATGGCAGCAGCCTGCGTCTGCTGGGTTCGGTGGGCGAGCCGATCAACCCGGAAGCCTGGGACTGGTACTACAAGAACGTCGGTCAATCCCGTTGCCCGATCGTTGATACCTGGTGGCAGACCGAAACCGGCGCGACCCTGATGAGCCCGTTGCCGGGCGCCCATGCGCTGAAGCCGGGTTCTGCCGCGCGGCCGTTCTTTGGCGTGGTGCCGGCCCTGGTCGACAACCTGGGCAACATCATCGAGGGCGCTGCCGAAGGCAACCTGGTGATTCTCGATTCGTGGCCAGGCCAAGCGCGCACGCTCTATGGCGACCACGATCGGTTCGTCGATACCTACTTCAAGACCTTCCGTGGCATGTACTTCACCGGTGACGGTGCACGTCGTGACGAGGATGGTTACTGGTGGATCACCGGGCGTGTGGACGACGTACTCAACGTTTCCGGGCACCGCATGGGCACCGCCGAAATCGAGAGCGCCATGGTCGCCCACCCTAAAGTCGCGGAAGCGGCGGTGGTCGGGGTGCCGCACGACATCAAGGGTCAGGGCATTTATGTCTACGTCACCCTCAATGGTGGCGAAGAGCCGAGCGAAGCGCTGCGCCTTGAGCTGAAGAACTGGGTGCGCAAGGAGATCGGTCCGATTGCCTCGCCGGACGTGATTCAGTGGGCGCCAGGCCTGCCGAAGACCCGCTCCGGGAAGATCATGCGGCGTATCCTGCGCAAAATCGCAACTGCCGAGTACGACGGCCTGGGGGATATCTCGACCCTGGCTGACCCGGGAGTGGTGCAGCACCTGATCGAAACCCACAAGACGATGAACGTCGCGTAACACGCGCTGCCTGTCATCGAGCCCCGCCCGGCCTTGCGCCTGGCGGGGCTTTTTTTGCTTGGCGTCGGTGCTTGTAAAGACGTCGATGGGCCCTGGGGGCTGAGGTGCCGGGTCCGGCCAGCGCAACCTGGCAGCAGCGGCTACGGGGCGGTTGCGGGCATTGGGGCAGCGGCTACAGAGATGATAAATATCGGTTTTGTCCATCGGACGTATCTGAATGTTACCGGGATCGCCCAAGGTGTAACCCCGCGCCCAATAGCGGGGCAATGGGAAACGCCAGGCCCCATTTTCGGGCTGGTTTTATCCAGGTAACAAATAAGTCATTACGCTGAGCTTGCCGGAATAGAAGGCTTTGCCAATAATAGGCCCGCAATTTGCAGCATGTATCGGTTCCATTTCTTTTGCTCTTGCATAAACCTGAAGAGCTGTCAATGCGCCAGACCGGCTTTCTCGATGCTTGTGTAATTTGTTGTCGCATTGAAGAAATATCGGCTTCCGGCCTGTCGTTAGAATGCCGATCACTCGCTCGTCGTCGCCTGTGCTGGATTTTCGCCGGGCTGCCCAGGACGCTGCGCCGCTAATCAGGTTCCACCCATTCGCATATTGGGCTGTCGCTCACTCTGCCGTTTTCGCCCTTTACCGATGGAGTCCTAAGATGAAGAAACTCGTGCTTCTTGGCGCCCTGGCACTGTCCGTGCTCTCCCTGCCGACATTCGCTGATGAAAAGCCCCTGAAAATTGGTATTGAAGCGGCTTACCCTCCGTTTGCCTCCAAGGCGCCGGACGGCAGCATCGTCGGTTTCGACTACGACATCGGCAACGCCCTCTGTGAAGAGATGAAGGTCAAGTGTGTATGGGTCGAGCAAGAGTTCGACGGCCTGATCCCGGCCCTCAAGGTTCGCAAGATCGACGCCATCCTGTCGTCGATGTCGATCACCGATGATCGCAAGAAGTCCGTGGACTTCACCGGCAAGTACTACAACACCCCGGCACGTCTGGTCATGAAGGCTGGCACTCAGATCAGCGATGGCCTGACCGAGCTCAAAGGCAAGAACATTGGCGTGCAACGTGGTTCGATCCACGAACGCTTTGCCCGTGAAGTGCTGGCGCCACTGGGTGCCGAGATCAAGCCTTACGGTTCGCAGAACGAAATCTACCTGGATGTGGCCGCTGGTCGTCTCGATGGCACCGTGGCAGACGCCACCCTGTTGAACGACGGTTTCCTGAAAACCGATTCCGGCAAGGGCTTCGCCTTCGTGGGTCCGGCCTTCACCGACGTCAAATACTTCGGCGACGGCGTAGGGATTGCAGTGCGCAAGGGTGATGCGCTCAAAGACAAGATCACCACTGCCATCGCCGCCATTCGTGCGAGCGGCAAGTACAAGCAAATCCAGGACAAGTACTTCGACTTCGATATTTACGGCCAGTAATACGTCGAAGCAGTCAGTCCGAGATGGCGCAAGCAGCAGAATCTCTGAAGTTTGCGCCATTTTTTCATCCCAATTTTCGAGGACCTGAATCATGTTGAAAGGCTACGGGGCTGTCATCCTCGATGGCGCTTGGCTGACGCTTCAGCTCGCCTTGTCGTCCATGGCCCTGGCCATTGTTCTGGGTCTGATCGGGGTCGCGCTGCGCCTGTCACCGGTGCGCTGGCTGGCCTGGCTGGGCGATCTGTATTCGACGGTGATCCGTGGGATTCCCGACCTGGTGCTGATCCTGCTGATTTTCTACGGCGGCCAGGACCTGCTCAACCGCGTCGCACCGCTGCTGGGTTTTGACGACTACATCGACCTCAACCCGCTGGCAGCCGGTATTGGCACCCTGGGTTTCATCTTCGGTGCCTATCTGTCGGAAACCTTCCGCGGCGCCTTTATGGCCATCCCCAAGGGGCAGGCTGAAGCCGGCATGGCCTACGGCATGAGCAGTTTCCAGGTGTTCTTCCGGGTACTGGTGCCGCAGATGATTCGCCTGGCGATTCCCGGCTTCACCAATAACTGGCTGGTCCTGACCAAGGCCACCGCGCTGATTTCGGTGGTGGGCCTGCAAGACATGATGTTCAAGGCCAAGCAGGCGGCAGACGCCACCCGCGAGCCTTTCACCTTCTTCCTTGCAGTGGCGGCGATGTACCTGGTGATCACCAGCGTCTCGTTGCTGGCACTGCGTTACCTTGAGAAGCGCTACTCGGTAGGCGTAAGGGCGGCTGATCTATGATCTTCGACTACAACGTCATTTGGGAGGCGATGCCGCTGTACCTGGGCGGCCTGCTGACCACCTTGAAACTCCTGGCCCTGTCGCTGTTTTTCGGCCTGCTGGCGGCCTTGCCCCTGGGGCTGATGCGGGTCTCCAAGCAGCCGGTCATCAACATGACCGCCTGGCTCTACACCTACGTGATCCGCGGCACGCCGATGCTGGTGCAGCTGTTTCTGATCTACTACGGCCTGGCGCAGTTCGAGGCGGTGCGTGAGAGTTTTCTCTGGCCGTGGCTGTCGAGCGCGACCTTCTGTGCCTGCCTGGCCTTTGCCGTGAACACCAGTGCCTACACCGCTGAAATCATCGCCGGCAGCCTGCGGGCCACGCCCAATGGCGAGATCGAAGCCGCCAAGGCCATGGGCATGTCGCGCTACAAGATGTATCGCCGCATCCTGCTGCCGTCGGCCCTGCGCCGGGCGCTGCCGCAGTACAGCAACGAAGTGATCATGATGCTGCAGACCACCAGCCTGGCCTCCATCGTGACCCTGATCGACATCACCGGCGCCGCCCGGACCGTCAACGCCCAGTACTACCTGCCGTTCGAAGCCTACATCACCGCTGGCGTGTTCTACCTGTGCCTGACCTTCATCCTGGTGCGCCTGTTCAAGTTGGCCGAGCGCCGCTGGCTGGGCTACCTGGCGCCGCGGAAGCACTGATATGGAACGTATCGATCATTCATTGCCCTGGAGCCATTTGGGCTGCGAGCGCCAGGTCTCGGTGTTTCGCTTTGGCCATGGCGAGCGCAAGGCCTATATCCAGGCCAGCCTGCACGCCGATGAGTTGCCCGGCATGCGCACCGCCTGGGAGCTGAAGAAACGCCTGACCGAGCTGGAAGCCCAGGGCGCGCTCAATGGCGTGATTGAGCTGGTGCCGGTGGCCAATCCGATCGGCCTCGGGCAGTTGCTGCAAGGCAATCACCAGGGGCGTTTCGAGGCCGGCAGCGGCAAGAACTTCAACCGTGATTTCGTTGAGCTGAGTGCGCCGGTTGCGGCGTTGCTGGAAGGGCGCCTGGGGGATGATCCCCACGCCAATATCCGCCTGATTCGCCAGGCCATGAGCGACGCCCTGGCGGCCTTGCCGGCCCCGACCAGTCAGCTGCAAGGCTTGCAACGGGTGTTGCTGAGCCATGCCTGCGGTGCCGACGTGGTCCTCGACCTGCATTGCGATGCCGAGGCAGCGCTGCACATGTACGCTTTGCCGCAGCACTGGCCGCAGTGGCGTTCCCTGGCTGCGCACTTGAATGTACGGGTCGGCCTGCTGGCCGAGGAGTCGGGCGGCAACTCGTTTGACGAGGCCTGTTCGCTGCCCTGGCTGCAACTTTCCCGGTTGTTTCCCGAGGCGCAGATTCCATTGGCGTGCCTGGCGACCACCGTCGAGCTGGGTGGACAGGCCGACACCGGCCGCCCGCAAGCCGAGGCTCATGCCGAAGGGATCCTGGCGTTTCTGGCTGAGCAGGGTTTGATCGCTGGCGAGTGGCCCAAGGCCGCCCAGGAAGCCTGCGAAGCCATGCCCTTTGAAGGCACCGAGCTATTGTTTGCGCCCCACGCGGGCGTGGTGAGCTTTCTGCGTCCGGTTGGCAGCTGGGTGGAGAAGGGCGAGCCTATCTTTGAAGTGATTGACCCCTTATCCGATCGGGTCAGCATCCTGTGTGCTGGCACCAGCGGCGTGTTGTTTGCCGTGGAACGGCTACGTTATGCCCAATCCGGTTTCTGGCTGGCCAAGGTGGCGGGGCGCGAAGCGCTGCGGCACGGGCGCTTGCTCAACGACTGACTGACAGCTTTTTGTGAGAACCGACAGCATGTACAAACTTGAAGTCCAAGACCTGCATAAACGCTATGGCAGTCACGAAGTGCTCAAGGGCGTGTCCCTGAAAGCCGCCGCCGGCGATGTCATCAGCATCATCGGCTCCAGTGGCTCCGGCAAAAGTACCTTTTTGCGCTGTATCAACCTGCTTGAGCAGCCCCATGCGGGCAAGATCCTGCTGAACAACGAAGAGCTCAAGCTGGTGGCGAACAAGGACGGCGCGCTCAAGGCTGCCGACCCGAAACAACTGCAGCGCATGCGCTCGCGGCTGTCGATGGTGTTCCAGCATTTCAACCTGTGGTCGCACATGACCGCGTTGGAAAACATCATGGAAGCGCCGGTCCATGTACTCGGCATGTCCAAGGCCGAGGCGCGGGAAAAGGCCGAGCTGTACCTGGCCAAGGTCGGCGTGGCGCACCGCAAGGACGCCTACCCGGGCCATATGTCCGGTGGTGAGCAGCAGCGGGTGGCGATTGCCCGGGCCCTGGCCATGGAGCCGGAAGTCATGCTGTTTGACGAACCGACCTCGGCGCTCGATCCGGAATTGGTGGGCGACGTGCTGAAAGTCATGCAGGCCCTGGCCCAGGAAGGTCGGACCATGGTCGTGGTCACCCACGAAATGGGCTTTGCTCGCGAAGTGTCGAACCAGTTGGTGTTCCTGCACCAAGGGGTGGTGGAAGAGAGCGGCAACCCGCGTGAAGTGCTGGTCAATCCGCAGTCCGAGCGGTTGCAGCAGTTCCTGTCGGGCAGCTTGAAGTAACAGCTGATTTAGCGCTGCCGTTGTGCACCTTTTTAGGGCATGCTGCGCCTCGCGCAGACTGGTCTATGTTGGTGCTGCCGCCCTCGGTTTTTTAACACTGTTTTCGTTTCGGATCGCACGCCATGACTGCCCATCGAATTGGTTTCCTGATTTGGCCCAGCACTAAAGCCTTGACGCTGGCGCTGGCTGAGGAGGCCTTGCGTGTTGCTCAGCGCGTGCATCCGGATGTTGTCTACGAGCTTTCGTTCCTGCAGGCCGAGGCTCCGGCTGAAGGCGCCTGGCAACTGCCGGGTGAGCCTTGGGCGGGCAAGCTTGAAGGCTGCCAAAAGCTGTTTTTGCTGGCCGATGAGCCGCCGGCCTCCATAGCGCCGGCCCTGAGCAGCGCGCTCAAGCAGCTGGTGCGAGCCGGTTGTGTGATCGGTGGCTTGTCGGCCGGGGTCTACCCGCTGGCGCAGTTGGGTTTGCTCGATGGTTATCGGGCGGCGGTGCACTGGCGTTGGCAGGATGATTTCGCCGAGCGTTTTCCCAAGGTGATTGCCACCAGTCATTTGTTTGACTGGGATCGTGATCGCCTGACCGCCTGTGGTGGTATGTCGGTGCTGGATCTGCTGCTGGCGGTGCTGGCCCGTGATCACGGCGCCGAGCTGGCGGGTGCGGTGTCGGAAGAGTTGGTGGTGGAGCGGATTCGCGAAGGCGGCGAGCGCCAGCGTATTCCGTTGCAAAACCGCCTGGGCTCCAGCCATCCGAAGCTGACCCAGGCTGTGCTGCTGATGGAAGCCAACATCGAAGAGCCGCTGACCACCGATGAAATTGCCCAGCACGTTTGCGTGTCGCGTCGGCAGTTGGAGCGGATCTTCAAGCAGTACCTCAATCGTGTGCCCAGCCAGTATTACCTGGAGCTGCGCCTGAACAAGGCGCGCCAGATGTTGATGCAGACCAGCAAGTCGATCATTCAGATCGGCCTGTCCTGCGGCTTCTCCTCGGGGCCGCATTTCTCCAGCGCCTACCGCAACTTTTTCGGCGCCACCCCTCGCGAAGATCGCAATCAGCGGCGCAGCAGCAGCCCGTTCGAGTTGTCATCGGTGCCGTCCGAGCGCGGTTGATCCGATCCGGCGGGTTTGGTTGCCCTGGCGTTCAACGCATTTCAGCAAAGATTGCACGGCGTCTGCTTCAGCCAGCGCAGCCTACGGCAGCGGCTACAACTCAAACATGTGCCGCTGCCGCCAGGCTGCGCTGGCTCTGAACCTCGGCGCATTTCTCCACGGATTACACGACGCCTGCCCTGTCCAGCGCCCAAGTGTGGCTCAAGCCTATGGCAGCGACGACAGATCATTGGCCGACGCAATTGCGGGCAGAGCTGCCGCTAAGGGCTGTCGGCAGTTTAAACTGCGCCTTTGCGACGCTATTTGTCGCATTGCCGTAAACCCGTCTAAATCCGGGTTTGGCGCTATAAGAAGTTGTCGCTTGGCGGCAAGGCCGGGCTGAAAACTGTCCTTACAATCCCCCCATCGCTCGCCAGTTTCAGGCAGGCGTTCCTCTTCAGGAGACTCCGATGTCCGTTGAGCAAGCTCCGGTGCAACGCGCCGATTTCGACCAGGTCATGGTTCCCAACTATGCGCCTGCGGCTTTCATTCCAGTGCGTGGCGCCGGGTCCCGAGTCTGGGATCAGTCAGGTCGAGAGCTGATCGACTTCGCCGGCGGCATCGCGGTCAACGTCCTGGGTCACGCCCATCCGGCGCTGGTCGGTGCGCTGACCGAACAAGCCAACAAGCTGTGGCACGTGTCCAACGTCTTCACCAACGAGCCGGCCCTGCGCCTGGCGCACAAGTTGATCGACGCCACGTTCGCCGAGCGCGTGTTCTTCTGCAACTCCGGCGCCGAAGCCAACGAGGCCGCTTTCAAGCTGGCCCGTCGCGTAGCCTTCGATCGTTTCGGCACTGAGAAGTACGAAATCATCGCGGCGCTCAACAGCTTCCACGGCCGTACCCTGTTCACCGTCAACGTCGGTGGCCAGTCGAAGTACTCCGACGGTTTCGGTCCTAAAATCACCGGCATCACCCACGTTCCTTATAACGACCTGGCAGCGTTGAAAGCCGCCGTTTCGGACAAGACCTGCGCCGTGGTGCTGGAGCCGATCCAGGGCGAGGGTGGCGTACTGCCGGCCGAGCTGGCTTACCTGCAAGGTGCCCGCGAACTGTGCAACGAGCACAACGCGTTGCTGGTGTTCGATGAAGTTCAAACCGGCATGGGCCGCAGCGGCAAGCTGTTCGCCTACCAGCACTACGGCGTGACGCCGGACATCCTGACCAGCGCCAAGAGCCTGGGCGGTGGTTTCCCGATCGCCGCCATGCTGACCACTGAAGCGCTGGCCAAGCACCTGGTAGTCGGTACTCACGGCACCACCTACGGCGGCAACCCACTGGCGTGTGCTGTCGCGGAAGCGGTGATCGACGTGATCAACACTCCTGAAGTGCTGAGTGGTGTCAACGCCAAGCATGACAAGTTCAAGACCCGCCTGGAGCAGATCGGCGAGAAATACGGCCTGTTCACTCAGGTGCGCGGCCTGGGCCTGCTGCTCGGTTGCGTGCTGAGCGATGCCTGGAAAGGCAAAGCCAAAGACATCTTCAACGCCGCTGAAAAAGAAGGCCTGATGATTCTGCAAGCCGGCCCGGACGTGGTGCGTTTCGCCCCGAGCCTGGTGGTTGAAGACGCTGATATCGACGCCGGCCTGGACCGCTTCGAACGCGCCGTCGCCACGTTGACCCAAGCCTGATTCAGGCCGCAGTACTCCTCGGCGTTTATCCTCGCGGATAGGCGTCGAGCCACATTTCTGTGCCGGGCTATCCCGGCATTTTTTTCCCTGAGTCGGCCTGTTTGCCGACCTGTTTCGAGTAAGGAGTGACACCATGCTGGTGATGCGCCCCGCGCAAATGGCTGATCTGGGCGAGGTACAGCGTCTGGCTGCGGACAGCCCGATTGGTGTCACTTCCTTGCCGGATGATGTCGAACGCCTGAGCGACAAGATTGCTGCCTCCGAAGCCTCGTTCGCTGCCGAAGTCAGCTTCAACGGTGAAGAGAGCTACTTCTTTGTCCTTGAAGACACCGACAGCGGCAAGCTGGTGGGCTGCTCGGCCATCGTCGCCTCGGCCGGCTACTCCGAGCCGTTCTACAGCTTTCGCAATGAAACCTTCGTTCACGCCTCTCGCGAGCTGAAGATTCATAACAAGATTCACGTCCTGTCCCAGTGCCATGACCTGACCGGCAACAGCCTGTTGACCAGCTTCTACGTGGTGCCGGAATTGGTGGGTTCGTCGTGGTCGGAGCTCAACTCCCGCGGCCGCCTGCTGTTTGTGGCCAGCCACCCGGAGCGCTTTGCCGATTCAGTGGTGACCGAGATCGTCGGCTACAGCGACGAGCATGGCGACTCGCCATTTTGGGACGCCATCGGACGTAACTTCTTCGACCTCAACTACGCTGCCGCCGAGCGCCTGTGCGGGCTGAAAAGCCGCACCTTCCTCGCCGAACTGATGCCGCACTACCCGATCTACGTGCCGCTGCTGCCGGACGCCGCCCAAGAGGCGATGGGCCAGGTGCACCCGCGGGCGCAGATCACGTTCGACATCCTGATGCGCGAAGGCTTCGAGACCGATCATTACATCGACATCTTCGACGGCGGCCCGACCCTGCACGCACGGGTTTCGGGCATTCGCTCGATTGCCCAGAGCCGCGTGGTGCCGGTGAAAATCGGCGAGGTGAGCAAGGGCGGCGGACGCCAGTACCTGGTGGCCAACGCCCAGTTGCAGGATTACCGCGCGGTGTTGCTGGAGCTCGACTACGCCCCAGGCAAACCGGTGACCCTGGACTTGCAAGCGGCCGAAGCACTGGGTGTCGGCGAAGGTGCCAGCGTGCGCCTGGTAGCGGTTTGACGCCTGCTTTTGCCCAGAGAAAATTGCCCAGAAGGCAGCGAGTTTCACGGGTGGCGTTAGCGGCCCGTTTGAGGAGATAGCATGATCGTTCGTCCCGTACGCAGCAGCGATTTACCCGCGCTGATCGACCTGGCGCGCAGTACCGGCACCGGCCTGACCACTTTGCCGGCCAACGAAGAGCGCCTGACCCACCGCGTCGGCTGGGCCGAGAAAACCTTTCGCGGCGAGGCCGAGCGCGGCGATGCCGACTACCTGTTCGTGCTCGAAGACGACAACGGCCGGGTGGTGGGCATCTCTGCGATCGCCGGCGCGGTCGGCCTGCGTGAGCCCTGGTACAACTTCCGGGTCGGCCTGACGGTCAGCGCCTCCCAGGAACTCAATATCTACCGCGAGATTCCGACGCTGTTCCTGGCCAACGACCTGACCGGCAACTCCGAGCTGTGCTCGCTGTTCCTGCACGCCGATTACCGCACCGGCCTCAACGGCCGCATGCTGGCCAAGGCGCGGATGCTGTTTATCGCCGAGTTCCCGCAGCTGTTCGGCAACAAGATCATTGCCGAAATGCGCGGCATGTCCGACCCCGCCGGGCGCTCGCCATTCTGGGAAAGCCTGGGCCGGCACTTCTTCAAGATGGAATTCAGCCAGGCCGACTACCTGACCGGGGTGGGCAACAAGGCGTTTATCGCCGAACTGATGCCCAAGTTCCCGCTCTACACCTGCTTCCTGTCCGAAGACGCGCGCAGCGTGATCGGCAAGGTGCACACCGACACCGAGCCGGCCCTGGCCATGCTCAAGAGTGAAGGCTTCAGCTATCAGGGCTACGTCGACATCTTCGACGCCGGTCCGGCGGTGGAATGCGAAACCAGCAAGATCCGCGCGGTACGTGACAGCCAGGCGCTGGTGCTGGCGATCGGCACTCCAGGCGATGACGCCACGCCGTTCCTGATCCACAACCGCAAGCGCGAGGATTGCCGCATCACGGCCGCTCCGGCGCGCTTTGCCGCCGGCACCCTGGTGGTCGATCCCCTGACCGCCAAACGCCTGCAACTCAACGCCGGCGATCAGGTCCGCGCGGTTCCGTTGTCTGCTTCCCGGGAGTCCAAGTAATGAATGCGCAATACATCGCTGGTGAGTGGCTGGCAGGGCAGGGCGAAGCTTTTCAATCCCTGAACCCGGTAACGCAGCAGGTGCTGTGGACCGGCAACGGCGCCACCGCCGAACAGGTTGAATCCGCTGTCCAGGCCGCGCGCCAGGCATTTCCAGCCTGGGCCAAGCGCTCACTGGACGAGCGTATCGCAGTGCTGGAAGCCTTTGCCGCCAGCCTGAAAAACCACGCCGACGAACTGGCCCGCTGCATTGGCGAGGAGACCGGCAAGCCGCTGTGGGAGTCGGCCACCGAAGTCACCAGCATGGTCAACAAGATTGCCATCTCGGTGCAGAGCTACCGTGAGCGTACCGGCGAGAAGAGCGGCCCCCTGGGCGACGCCACCGCCGTGCTGCGCCACAAGCCACACGGCGTGGTGGCGGTGTTCGGGCCTTACAACTTCCCGGGCCACTTGCCCAATGGCCATATCGTCCCGGCCTTGCTGGCGGGCAACAGCGTGCTGTTCAAACCCAGCGAGCTGACGCCCAAAGTCGCCGAGCTGACGGTCAAGTGCTGGATCGAAGCCGGCCTGCCGGCCGGTGTGTTGAACCTGCTGCAGGGCGCGCGGGAAACCGGCATCGCCCTGGCTGCCAACCCGGGTATCGACGGGCTGTTCTTCACCGGCTCCAGCCGTACCGGCAATCACCTGCATCAGCAGTTCGCTGGGCGCCCGGACAAGATCCTGGCGCTGGAGATGGGCGGCAACAACCCGCTGGTGGTGGATCAGGTCGCGGACCTGGACGCGGCGGTGTACACCATCATCCAGTCTGCATTCATCTCCGCTGGCCAGCGCTGCACTTGCGCCCGCCGCCTGCTGGTGCCGCAGGGTGCCTGGGGCGACCAGTTGCTGGAACGCCTGGTGGCCGTCAGCGCGACCATCGAGGTCGGTGCATTCGATCAGCAGCCTGCGCCGTTCATGGGCTCGGTGATTTCCCTGGGGGCTGCCCGCGCCTTGCTCGACGCCCAGGAGCAACTGCTGGCCAATGGCGCGGTGGCGCTGCTGGCCATGACTCAGCCCCAGGCCCAGGCCGCACTGCTGACCCCGGGCATTCTCGACGTGACGGCCGTGGCCGAGCGACCGGACGAGGAGCTGTTCGGGCCGTTGCTGCAAGTGATTCGCTACGCGGATTTTGCCGGTGCGATTGCTGAAGCCAACAACACCCAATACGGCCTGGCTGCGGGCCTGCTCTCGGATTCCGAGGCGCGCTACCAGCAGTTCTGGCTGGAAAGCCGGGCCGGCATCGTCAACTGGAACAAACAGCTGACCGGTGCCGCCAGCAGCGCACCTTTCGGTGGCGTGGGCGCGTCGGGCAACCATCGGGCCAGCGCCTACTACGCGGCAGATTACTGCGCGTACCCGGTGGCCTCGCTGGAAACCCCGAGCCTGGTGCTGCCGAGCGCATTGACCCCAGGTGTGCGCTTGTCCTGAATGTGTGGGAGCTGTTGTGGCTGGGGAGCACGCTCTCTGGCCACAGGTTGATCCGCTTTTAACGCCTATAAAAATATCGATGTTCGTGGAGCCTCGCTGATGAAATCCTATGAAGTCAATTTTGACGGTCTAGTGGGGCCGACCCATAACTACGGTGGTCTTTCCTACGGCAACGTCGCCTCCCAGAGCAACAGCCAGCAGTCTTCCAACCCCAAGGAAGCTGCGCTGCAAGGCCTGGCGAAAATGAAAGCGCTGATGGAAATGGGCTTTCAGCAAGGCGTGCTGGCCCCGCAGGAGCGGCCGGATGTAGCGGCCCTGCGCAGCCTGGGTTTTGCCGGCAGCGACGCGCAAGTGATTCAGCAGGCCGCCAAGCAGGCCATGCCGCTGCTGGTTGCCAGTTGCTCGGCGTCGAGCATGTGGGTGGCCAACGCCGCCACCGTCAGCCCGAGCGCCGACACTGCCGATGGCCGCGTGCATTTCACCGCCGCCAACCTCAACTGCAAATACCACCGCAGCATCGAGCACCCGACCACCAGCCGCGTGCTGGGGGCAATGTTCGCCGACCAGAAGCACTTCGCACACCACTCGGCGTTGCCGGCAGTGGCGCAGTTTGGCGACGAAGGCGCGGCCAACCACACGCGCTTCTGCCGTGAGTACGGCCAGGCCGGGGTCGAGTTTTTTGTGTTCGGGCGCAGCGCCTTCGACACCCGCTACCCGGCACCGCAGAAGTACCCGGCACGCCAGACTCTGGAAGCCTCGCAAGCCGTGGCTCGTCTGCACGGCCTGAGCGACGATGGCGTGGTCTACGCCCAGCAGAATCCGTCGGTGATCGACCAGGGTGTGTTCCACAACGACGTGATCGCGGTCGGTAACGGCGAGCTGCTGTTCCACCACGAAGATGCCTTCCTCGACACTGACACCATGCTCGCCGAGCTGCAGGGCAAGCTGGCCAAGTTCGGCGGCAACTTCCAGTCGATCTGCGTGCCGCGCTCCCAGGTCACGGTGGAGGACGCGGTGCGCTCCTACCTGTTCAACAGCCAGCTGCTGTCCCGTGCCGATGGCACGATGCTGCTGATCGTGCCCGAGGAATGCCGCGCCAACGAACGCGTCTGGCAGTACCTGCAAGGCCTGACATCTTCGGCCGGGATGATTCGTGAAGTGAAGGTCTTCGACCTCAAGCAAAGCATGCAGAACGGCGGCGGCCCGGCGTGCCTGCGACTGCGGGTCGCGCTCAACGAAACTGAGCTGGCGGCGGTCAATCCAGGGGTTATCATGACCGCGCCGTTGTACGACACCTTGACCCAATGGGTCGGCAAGCACTACCGCGACCGCCTGGCAGAAAGCGATCTGGCGGATCCGCAATTGCTGCTTGAGTGCCGGACGGCACTGGATGAACTGACGCAAATCCTTAAACTGGGCGCGGTTTATCCATTCCAGATCAATTGAAAGCCCGCGCCCGTCTCTGTTGAGTCGGGCGCGCCGCTTTATCTCCAGATGAGAGCGTAATAAATGAGCGATACCCTGCAGCTGATCCTTGAAGACACCGACGGCACTCAACTGGAAACCTCCTGCACCCGTGTTGCGGTGATGTGGCAAGGCAAAGAGTTGTGGATCCAGCAGGACGGCCGTGGCCAATTGCTGATCGGCGTGGACGTTGAAGAAGGTGATGCCGAATACGCCAACCTGCTGCTGCGCCCGCTGGCGACCAACCTGGTCAGCCTGCAACTGGAAATGGAACCGGCCGACGCCGGTGACGAAGACGATCACGTGCACGGCCCGGATTGCGGCCACGCTCACTAAGGAACTCGTTCTATGCTCGCCCTCGGCAAACTGCTTGAACTGACCCTCGCCGGTCGCGAACCGGCGGAGAAGACTCAACTGACTGTCGAAGGCGTGCGGATGCGCTGGTTGAGCGAGGGCGCGCTGGAAGTGCGGCCGCCCGAAGCTCGCGACAATGGCATGGACCTGCTGCTGTCGGCCGGCATCCACGGTAACGAGACCGCGCCGATCGAGTTGCTCGATCGGTTGCTGCATGACATCGCCCGGGGTGACCTCAAGCCTCGCGCACGTATTCTGTTCCTGTTCGGCAACCCCGAGGCCATGCGCCGCGGCGAGCGTTATATCGAGCAGGACGTCAATCGGCTGTTCAACGGCCGTCATGAACAAAGCAGCGGCAACGAAGCCCTGCGTGCCTGCGAACTGGAGCGGCTGGCGGCGAGCTTTTTCAGCCTGCCCGAGCGCAGTCGCCTGCACTACGACCTGCACACCGCGATTCGCGGCTCGAAAATCGAGCAGTTCGCCCTCTATCCGTGGAAGGAAGGCCGCCAGCACTCGCGCGCCGAACTGGCCCGCTTGCGTGCCGCTGGCATGCAAGCGGTGCTGCTGCAGAACAAGCCGTCGATCGTGTTCAGCTCCTACACCTACGACAAGCTGGGTGCCGAGTCCTTCACCCTGGAGCTGGGCAAGGCCCGGCCTTTCGGCCAGAACCAGGGCGTCAACGTCGAGCGCCTGGAAACCCGCCTCAAGCAGATCATTGAAGGCCGCGAGCCGCCGTTGGCCGAGCAGAGCCTGGACGGTTTGCAGCTGTTCAGCGTGGCCCGGGAAATCATCAAGCACAGCGACGCTTTCCACCTGCACCTGCCGGCGGACATCGAGAATTTTTCGGAACTGGAAGTGGGTTATCTGCTGGCCGAGGACATCGCCCAGACCCGTTGGGTGGTCGAAGAACCCGGTGCCCGGATCATCTTCCCCAACCCTAAGGTCAAGAACGGCTTGCGCGCCGGGATTCTGATCGTTCCCACTACAGACGCCGAGCTGGCCTGACCCTGTAGCTACTGCAGGCTCGGGGCGCGTTCGGGGTCTGCTTGCGTCATCTCGGTTTCAACGACGGCCAGCGCAGCCTGCCACAGGCTGCGCTGTCCTTAACTGACACCGTGGGGTGTCAGGACTATCTCTCTGCGGTGTTTCAGACCGCTACTGCACGTTGCTCATGACGGCGCAGGGCGCGGGTCTTGTGCAGGGTATCGGCGCAAGTCTTCGCCGCTTCCTGGCCTTTGTGCACGAAGTGGTCGAAGAAGAACTTCTGGTGCTCTTCGCCGGCATGGAAGTGGTGCGGGGTCAGCACCACGGAGAATACCGGCACTTCGGTTTCCAGCTGCACTTGCATCAGGCCGCTGATCACCGACTGGGCGACGAACTCGTGACGGTAGATCCCGCCATCCACCACCAGGCCTGCGGCGACGATCCCGGCATAACGCCCGGATTTGGCCAGCAGCTTGGCGTGCAGGGGGATTTCGAAGGCGCCGCCGACTTCAAAGAAGTCGATGTCGCTTTCCTGGTAACCCTGGGCCAGCATTTCGGCGACGAAACCCTTACGGCTCTGATCGACGATTTCCTTGTGCCAGCAGGCCTGGATAAACGCGACGCGCTCGTTCGAGTGGCTTTTGCTTTTGCTATCGATTGCGGTGGGTTGCATGTTCTGACTCCTGTTTGTGTGAAAAACAGGGCGTTATGAATCGAATGGGATTTAAGGGTACGTGCCAGGCAGACCTGTGATTACTCACACGGCTGCTCCGGTTTGGCCCTTTGGCGCCAATCCCGTTCTCTCTTCATCCGGACTATGACCGTCGGCCCCGGGATCACACCGGGTCTGCTGACCTTGCCGCCACTCACCGTAAAAGCCGTGAGTGTCGCCAAGCGCTCGCGGGCTATGCGCATTGCGCGCAATTACCGCCGGTGGGGAGTTACACCCCGCCCTGAGAACGTTTGCCGCCGGATTATTCGGCGGCGGTGAGTTTTTAACACATATTTTTTGCTGCTGCATCGCTGCTTTTGGATGATAGGCATCGATTTTTTGCAGGGTTAGGCGGGTTTTTCGGCTGCGGCCCTTGATTAATCGTGGTGTCGACCGTAGAAAAACAGCTCGCCGCAGACTTTACTGCCGGCATCGACTTACCCGTCCTATTGATGAGGCCCGCCCCATGAGTGTTATCGATCTTCGCAGCGACACGGTCACCCAGCCCAGCGCAGGCATGCTCGAGGCGATGGCCGGTGCCAGGACCGGGGATGATGTGTACGGCGAGGATCCGACGGTCAACCAGCTTGAGGCCGATCTGGCGCAGCGCCTGGGTTTTGCCGCCGCGCTGTTCGTACCCAGCGGCACCATGAGCAACCTGCTGGGGCTGATGGCCCATTGCGAGCGTGGCGACGAATACATCGTCGGCCAGCAGGCCCACACCTACAAATATGAAGGGGGCGGTGCGGCGGTGCTCGGCTCGATCCAGCCACAGCCCCTGGAATTCCAGGACGACGGCTCGCTGGACCTGGCCCAGGTGGCAGCCGCGATCAAGCCCGACGACTTCCACTTTGCCCGCAGCCGCCTGCTGGCCCTGGAAAACACCATGCAGGGCAAGGTGCTACCCCTGGCCTATCTGGCCCAGGCGCGGGCTTTCACTCGTGAACACGGCCTGGCCCTGCACCTGGACGGCGCCCGCGTGTACAACGCGGCGGTCAAACTGGGGGTCGATGCACGGGAGATCACTCGGCACTTCGACTCGGTGTCGGTGTGCCTGTCCAAAGGTCTGGGCGCACCGGTGGGTTCGGTGCTGTGCGGCTCGGAGCAACTGATTGCCAAGGCGCGCCGCCTGCGCAAGATGGTCGGAGGCGGCATGCGCCAGGCGGGGATTCTCGCGGCGGCCGGCCTCTATGCCCTGGAGCACCAGGTGCAGCGCCTGGCCGACGACCATGCCAACGCCCGCCTGCTGGCCGACGGCCTGCGCGAGGCCGGCTATAGCGTCGAGCCGGTGCAGACCAACATGGTGTACGCCCAGGTCGGTGACCGTGCCGAAGCCCTCAAGGCCTTTGCCGGCGAGCGCGGGATCAGGCTGGGCGCGGCGTCACGCTTGCGCATGGTCACGCATCTGGACGTCAGCCGGGCGCAAATCGAGCAAGTCGTCGATGCTTTTGCCGAGTTTTCCCGCAACTGACAGTGTTAGCCGTCCAATTGACTGTTTGTATCGTACAAACACGCTGTACCTGCTGATTAACGCCGATATAATGCGGCCCTTTGCCGTCGCTTCGTCTGTTGACGTTTCGCACAGGCCTTTGGCCGCAGCCTCCGTGGAAGAACCTAATGAAAAGCGCAGAAATCCGTGAAGCCTTCCTTCGCTTCTTCGAAGAGCAAGGCCACACCCGTGTAGCCTCCAGCTCTTTGATTCCGGGCAACGACCCAACCCTGCTGTTCACCAACGCGGGGATGAACCAGTTCAAGGACTGCTTTCTGGGCCAGGAAAAACGAGCCTACACTCGCGCCACCAGCAGCCAGAAGTGCGTGCGTGCCGGTGGCAAGAACAGCGACCTGGAAAACGTCGGTTATACCGCTCGTCACCACACTTTCTTCGAAATGCTGGGTAACTTCAGCTTCGGTGACTATTTCAAGCACGACGCGATTACTTATGCCTGGACCTTTCTGACCGGTGTCCTGAAGCTGCCGAAGGAAAAACTCTGGGTCACGGTCTACGCCTCGGACGACGAAGCGTATGACATCTGGACCCAGCAAATCGGTGTGCCAGCCGAGCGCATGATTCGCATCGGCGACAACAAAGGCGCGCCTTACGCGTCCGATAACTTCTGGACCATGGGCGATACCGGCCCGTGTGGCCCATGCACCGAGATTTTCTACGATCACGGCGACCACATCTGGGGCGGCCCACCCGGCTCGCCGGAAGAAGACGGCGACCGTTACATCGAGATCTGGAACAACGTGTTCATGCAGTTCAACCGCACCGCCGATGGCGTGTTGCATCCGTTGCCAGCCCCTTCGGTCGACACCGGCATGGGCCTGGAGCGGATCAGTGCGGTGATGCAGCACGTCAATTCCAACTATGACATCGACCTGTTCAAGAACCTGCTGAGCGCATCGGCCGAGGCCATCGGCTGCGAAAATGGCGATCAGTCGTCGCTGAAAGTCGTGTCCGACCACATCCGTTCGTGCGGCTTCCTGATTGCCGACGGCGTGCTGCCGTCCAACGAAGGTCGCGGCTACGTGCTGCGCCGGATCATTCGTCGCGCCTGCCGTCACGGCAACAAGCTGGGTGCAACCGGCAGCTTCTTCTACAAGATTGTCGCGGCACTGGTTGCCGAGATGGGCGAAGCCTTCCCTGAATTGAAGAAGCAGCAGAGCAACATCGAGCGCGTACTCAAGGCCGAGGAAGAGCAGTTCTCCAAGACCCTGGAGCACGGCCTGAAGATTCTCGAGCAGGATCTGCTGGAACTCAAAGGCACCGTGGTGCCGGGCGACGTGGTGTTCAAGCTGTATGACACCTACGGTTTCCCGATGGACCTGACCGCCGACATCGCCCGTGAGCGCAGCCTGACGGTTGACGAAGAGGGCTTTGAGCGCGAGATGGAAGCCCAGCGCGTACGTGCGCGTTCGGCCAGCTCGTTCGGCCTGGACTACAACACCCTGGTCAAGGTTGACGTGGCCACTGCGTTCACCGGCTACACCGCCACCAGCGGCGCGGCCAAGGTGGTTGCTCTCTATAAAGACGGCCAATCGGTCGACGTCCTGAGCGAAGGAGAAGAGGCGGTGGTGGTCCTGGACCAGACCCCGTTCTACGCCGAGTCGGGCGGCCAGGTCGGCGACTGCGGTTACCTGCAGGCTGGTGCGGCGCGTTTCGACGTGCGCGATACCACCAAGACCGGCGGTGCCTTCCTGCATCACGGCGTGCTGGCGTCGGGCAGCCTGACGGTCGGTGCTCCGGTGCAGGCCCAGGTCGATGCCCAGGTGCGTCACGCCACGGCCCTGAATCACTCCGCGACACACTTGCTGCATGCTGCGCTGCGCCAGGTGCTGGGCGAGCACGTGCAACAGAAAGGCTCGTTGGTCGATAGCCAGCGTCTGCGTTTCGACTTCAGCCACTTCGAGGCGATCAAGCCCGAGCAGCTCAAGGCACTGGAAGACATCGTCAACACCGAGATTCGCAAGAACTCCGCGGTGGAAACCGAAGAAACCGACATCGAAACCGCCAAGAAAAAAGGCGCCATGGCCCTGTTTGGCGAGAAGTACGGCGATAACGTGCGCGTGCTGAGCATGGGCGGCGATTTCTCCGTCGAATTGTGCGGCGGTATTCACGCCAATCGCACCGGCGACATCGGCCTGCTCAAGATCATCAGCGAAGGCGGCGTGGCCTCTGGCGTGCGCCGTATCGAAGCGGTCACCGGCGCTGCGGCGCTGGCGTACCTGAACGCTGCGGAAGAACAACTCAAGGAAGCGGCCAACCTGGTCAAGGGCAGCCGCGACAATCTGATCGACAAGCTGTCGGCCGTGCTGGAGCGCAATCGCCTGCTGGAGAAACAACTCGAGCAGCTGCAAGCCAAGGCTGCCAGCGCCGCTGGCGACGATCTGTCGGCCAGCGCTGTGGACGTCAAAGGTGTGAAAGTACTGGCGGCGCGCCTCGACGGCCAGGACGGCAAGGCGCTGTTGGCGCTGGTCGATCAATTGAAAAACAAACTCGGTCGCGCAGTGATCCTGCTCGGCAGTGTCCATGAGGAAAAGGTCGTTCTGGTTGCGGGCGTAACCAAGGACCTGACTGGCCAACTCAAAGCCGGTGATTTAATGAAACAGGCCGCTGCGGCAGTGGGCGGGAAGGGCGGTGGTCGTCCGGACATGGCGCAAGGCGGTGGCGTTGACGCCGCAGCTCTGGATGGCGCGCTGGCCCTGACCGTACCCTTTGTCGAACAGGGTATTTAAGGCTCCGAGCCGGGCCCGCCGTCTAGTGGCGGGCCTTTTGCGCTTTGCAGTTTGATTGATTAATAGGCGCCCCTTTACGGGCTGAGGCGGCTTAGAAATGGCTTTGATCGTACAGAAATTTGGAGGCACCTCGGTCGGCTCTGTCGAAAGAATCGAGCAGGTCGCCGACAAGGTTAAGAAATTCCGCGAAGCCGGCGATGACCTGGTAGTTGTGCTGTCTGCGATGAGCGGCGAAACCAACCGCCTGATCGATCTGGCCAAGCAAATCAGTGGCGATGGCCAGCCGGTTCCACGTGAGCTGGATGTGATCGTTTCCACGGGTGAGCAGGTGACAATCGCCTTGCTGGCCATGGCGCTGATCAAGCGCGGCGTGCCGGCGGTCTCGTACACCGGTAACCAGGTACGGATCCTGACCGACAGCGCGCACAATAAAGCGCGCATCCTGCAGATTGACGACCAGAAGATTCGCGGCGACCTGAAGGCCGGCCGTGTGGTTGTGGTGGCAGGCTTCCAGGGCGTTGACGAGCACGGCAACATCACCACCCTGGGACGTGGCGGTTCCGACACTACCGGCGTGGCACTGGCAGCGGCCTTGAAGGCCGATGAATGCCAGATCTACACCGATGTCGATGGCGTCTACACCACCGATCCACGGGTAGTGCCGGTGGCGCAGCGACTGGACAAGATTACCTTTGAAGAGATGCTGGAAATGGCCAGCCTCGGTTCCAAGGTGTTGCAGATCCGTGCGGTTGAATTCGCCGGCAAGTACAACGTTCCGCTGCGCGTACTGCACAGCTTCAAGGAGGGTCCGGGCACCCTCATTACTATTGATGAAGAGGAATCCATGGAACAGCCGATCATTTCCGGCATCGCTTTCAATCGCGATGAAGCCAAGCTGACCATCCGTGGCGTGCCAGACACCCCCGGTGTGGCCTTCAAGATTCTCGGCCCGATCAGCGGCGCGAACATTGAAGTCGACATGATCGTGCAGAACGTTGCGCACGATAACACCACCGACTTCACCTTCACCGTGCACCGCAACGACTACCTGGCGGCGCAGACCGTGCTGGAAAACACCGCTCGCGAGATCGGTGCCCGCGAAGTGGTCGGCGACACCAAGATTGCCAAGGTGTCGATCGTCGGCGTCGGTATGCGCTCTCACGCAGGCGTGGCGAGCCGGATGTTCGAATCGCTGGCTAAAGAAAGCATCAACATCCAGATGATCTCGACTTCGGAAATCAAGGTGTCCGTAGTGATCGAAGAGAAGTACCTGGAACTGGCTGTGCGCGCTCTGCACACGGCTTTCGAACTGGACGCACCGGCCCGCCAGGGCGAGTGATGCGTTGCCCAAGGGGCGCGGCCTTGCCGCGCCCCTTGTCTTTTTTGGCCGGCGTGAGTGAAAACTGTTCTTTTGCTGGCGCTGGTCAATACTTAGGCGTGTAGGAATGCAGCCGTCCTGGTTGTAGGCCAACACCCTTTTTTTTGCAGACTGTTGTCCCTGAAATGAAATGCGTGAGGAGAAAGGTATGCTGATTCTGACTCGTCGGTGCGCAGAAAGCCTGATTATTGGTGATGGCGAAATCACTGTGACCGTGCTCGGCGTCAAAGGAAATCAAGTGCGTATTGGTGTCAACGCCCCGAAAGAGGTGGCTGTGCATCGTGAGGAAATTTACCTGCGGATCAAGAAAGAGAAGGACGAAGAACCAAGCCATTAATTTTTATCGTTTTTTATGTTTGCAAACGGGGATAAAGCTGGTTAATATACGCCCCGTGTTGCGGAGAGCTGGCCGAGTGGCCGAAGGCGCTCCCCTGCTAAGGGAGTACACCTCAAAAGGGTGTCGGGGGTTCGAATCCCCCGTTCTCCGCCATTATTTGCTTAGTACGTTGCAATCTGGATTTTTCGGTAAGTTGTTGAAATTACTAGAAAAAATCGCTTTACATAGAGATTGAACGGCCTATAATGCGCGGCAACAAATGCACTCGTAGCTCAGCTGGATAGAGTACTCGGCTACGAACCGAGCGGTCACAGGTTCGAATCCTGTCGAGTGCACCATTTAAGAGTTGTTTGCAGTGATGCAAGTAACTTGGCTCCAACCAGTTGTGATCTGGTCTAAAAACACAATCTGCACTCGTAGCTCAGCTGGATAGAGTACTCGGCTACGAACCGAGCGGTCACAGGTTCGAATCCTGTCGAGTGCACCAAACACCAAAAAGCCCGCATCTTGATGCGGGCTTTTTGCTTTCTGCGATTTATCTTTTTTCTTTCTTTCTCTTCTTCGGGCCTGACTTGAACGCTGCGGGTGTTCTGGCGTCTGAGTTGGCGTGTGGCCTGTATTTCTGCTCCTTGTTTGCTGCTGTCGGCGACTTTTTTCGCCGGTGGTGTGTTTTCTTTTTTCGGGCAGTCGTCGCAGCTTCATAGATTCGGGCAGCGCTTAGCTTTGTCTCGCAAGCGCTTGTTCTGACCATGATTTTTAACGTTTAAAGCCGCCAGGCGGTGTATGATTGCGCCCGTCAGCCCCGCCGGGGCTTGTGGAATACCTCCATGGACTTACCCAGTAGTAACTCAGTACCTCGCTTTTCCAATCATGAATTGACTGATTGATCCTTCCGGCGTGCCCCGCTGCTGGGAGTGGAGTTCGCCTATGACCGAAGTTGAAGTAAAGAAAACACAAGACAGCTTGCAGGACCGCCTCGCTCAAGTTGTTGAGCTGTTGCACCGCCAGCGAGTCGTCGAAGACCTGACCCATCGCCAGGAAGGTCATCACCAGGATCGGGTTGAAAACCTGGTTCACCGGCAGAACCTCGTCGAGTTGCAACGCAAGCTCGATGATCTGCACTCCGCCGACGTTGCCTACATCCTTGAAGCCTTGCCGCTGGAAGAGCGTCTGACCGTCTGGCAATTGGTCAAGGCCGAACGCGACGGCGACATTCTTCTCGAAGTATCCGACTCCGTACGTGAAACCCTGATCGCCGACATGGACGATCATGAGCTCCTGGCTGCTGCCAAGGAGATGGACGCCGACGAACTTGCTGACCTGGCCCCCGAGCTGCCGCGAGACGTCGTCCACGAGCTGATGGAAGCCCTCGATGGCCAGCAGCGTGAGCGTGTTCGCTCCGCGCTGTCCTATGACGAGGAGCAGGTCGGCGCGCTGATGGACTTCGAGATGGTGACGATCCGCGAAGACGTCAGCCTGGAAGTGGTCTTGCGTTACCTGCGTCGTCTCAAGGAGTTGCCGGGGCAC
Organism: Pseudomonas sp. MF4836; assembly: GCF_002018875.1. Lineage (GTDB taxonomy): Bacteria > Pseudomonadota > Gammaproteobacteria > Pseudomonadales > Pseudomonadaceae > Aquipseudomonas. The sequence goes on along the minus strand of NZ_MVOL01000005.1, from coordinate 389,692 downwards.
ACCGATAAATTGTTCGTGGTCGATAACGGCGGGGTGCTCAAGGGCGTGCTGCCGATCAAACGGCTGCTGGTCAATGATCCGGACAAACAGGTTGCTGAAGTGATGGCCAGCGATCCGGTGAGCTTTCACCCGGATGAGGACGCCTATGACGCGGCCCAGGCCTTTGAGCGTTACGACTTGATTTCGGCCCCGGTGGTCGACAAGAACGGCAAGCTGATCGGCCGTTTGACCATCGATGAAATGGTCGACTTGATTCGTGAGGAGAGCGAGACCGAAGTCCTGAACATGGCCGGTCTGCGGGAAGAGGAAGATATCTTCGCCTCGGTGTGGAAATCCCTGCGCAACCGTTGGGCGTGGCTGGCGGTCAACCTGATCACAGCCTTTGTCGCATCGCGGGTGATCGGGCTGTTTGAGGGGTCGATCGAAAAGCTGGTGGCGTTAGCGGCTCTGATGCCGATCGTGGCCGGGATCGGTGGTAACTCGGGCAACCAGACCATCACCATGATCGTGCGCGCCATGGCGCTCGACCAGGTCAGTACCGGTAATACCGCACGTTTGATGCGCAAGGAACTGGCCGTCGGCCTGATCAACGGTCTGGTCTGGGGCGGCGTTATCGGGGTTGTGGCATACCTGCTTTACGGCAGTTGGTCGCTGGGGGTGGTGATGACTGCCGCGATGACCCTTAACCTGTTGCTCGCTGCGCTGATGGGGGTACTGATCCCCATGACTCTGGCGCGCCTGGGTCGCGACCCGGCGATGGGTGCGAGCGTCATGATCACCGCGATGACCGACAGTGGTGGTTTCTTTATCTTCCTCGGGCTGGCAACCATCTTCCTGCTCTGAGTCCTGCGCACCTCCCGGTTCTGGCCGGGCGGTGCGTTTTCGTTGCGCCTCCCTCTTTCTTCTATCTCTCCGGCCGAGCGCTTCGTGGCGTCGGCAGCCAAATTTTGTGCAAAAAAAAGCCAGCGCGAGGCTGGCCTAGTACTTACGGGATGAATCAGGAAGCGTCTGCAGCCATTTCGGCGTCGTGGGCAATCAGCGAAACAAGAGCGTTCTGCTGGCGGTGGGAGAGTTGACGGAAACGTTGAAGCAGTTCGCGTTCATGCAAAGACAGCTCGGGGCTGTCCAGACGCATGCTCAACTCTTCACCCAAAGCGCCTTCCTGAATAAGACTCTGTTCCAGGCGCGCGATGATTTCGGAGTTCATGCTGCGGTGATGATTGCGAGCCACCTCGGCAATGCGTTCACGCATCCCGTCGGGTAGACGTACGACGAACTTGTCAGCCGTACGGCTGGAATAAATTGCCTGTTTCAATGGGCGCATATATTTAACCGGTTAGTTCAGGGGAGCGGTTCTCGGAATTGGCCGCAGGATGTCTTTAGGACAAGCCTTAAAGCCAAATGTTCAACCTGAATTGTTTAAGAGGCCCGAATCATGCCTCAAAATTGCCAGATCATTGGCGCCAATTCTGTGACAAATATTGAACCGGATAAAGGCGTTATGCCAGCACCAATTATCAGAAATGCGGACTGGTTTGAAAAGATCGCTCTGGCCCGGTCACTCCATCTATCCTGCCGCTCGTCAGAAGCTGTTTAAGCCTTCTTAAACGTGCATGCTAGGGGTATCGGTTGCTGCTGCCCCTACCTTGTACAGGATAGTGGCAAATGGCCGATTTACTAGCGATATATGGCAGAGTGATATTGAATGCCGGGCAAACTGATTTACCTGTTGGGGCCGTCGGGCGCGGGCAAGGACAGCCTGATCGCTGCAGCCCGCGAGGCGTTGCATGAAATCGGCTGTGAGGTCGCGCAGCGTGTCATTACCCGTTCGGCTGAGTCGGTGGGAGAGCAAGCCCTTGAGGTTTCTGCGCAGGAGTTTGAAAAGGCGGTGCAGCGCGGGGAGTTTGCCTTGTGCTGGCGGGCCAACGGCCTTGGCTATGGCATTCCTGTGCAGATCGACGCGTGGCTGGCCGCTGGTCGACATGTACTGGTCAATGGTTCAAGGGGGCATCTGCAGCAGGCGCGTGAGCGGTACCCAGAGCTGATTCCGATTTTATTGACGGTCACCAACGAAGTGCTGCGCCGCCGCTTGATTCGCCGCGGGCGTGAGAGCGGAGAGGAGATCGAGCGCCGGATGCAGCGCAACGCTGTGTTTGCCGATGAGGGCTGGGGCGACGATCAGAACATCGTGCATCTGGACAACTCGGGCGAATTGTCCGTGACCGTCATGCATTTGTTGCGGTTGCTGCAGCAGCAGGGGATCAGCGCAGCACAGGATCAAACTTGATCCTGCGCCCTATAACCAGGGCCAGCACAAATAAACCGCAGAAGGTGCCACAGGCAATCTGCGGCAGGCTGCTGAAGCTGCTCTCAGGCAGTAAAAGGCTTAGCGCGCCGCTGAGGATGGCCAGGATAAGAAGGCCCTTGGCAAATGTGGACATAAAGTGCTCCTGGAGTAACGGGCTTAAAATACCCAGCTCTGGGTACGTGGCCCAACGGGCGCGTCGGCTTTTTGCTCGGTTGCAACCTGAGTGGCAATAGCTGTCTGCGCCTGGCTGTTCATCACGGCCAGTTGTGGCGTTTGCTGCTGGATGTAGTGAGCGCTGGAGTAGGCGACAGGTTCAGCGTTGTTATCGGGTTGAAAGTGAAACGCCAGCAATACGGCAATGGCGATCGCATTCAAAAGGAAAAGGGCGCTGTTCATGTGCGTTGTCTCCGCGGTTCTTTATAGAGGTTATAAAGCAGTGCGCGTGCCAACCGCATTATCTTAAAAAACACTTTAAAATCAATTAGTTGTAATGTTTTCGAGAAGTCGGTTAATTGCATTTTGCAATGATGGCCTTTTGCGGCAATGCAAATTGCACGACGCCTGGGAGCGGCCTGAGCTCCAGGGCCTAGATCATGCAAAAAGCCCTACGGATTGCATGACAAAGTCAGGCTTGGCCGTTAACATGCACGCCGTTCCCCGCACCGCCCACTTTTCGGCGGTCGACGATATGTCTCAGTAGCTCAATTGGATAGAGCATCCCCCTCCTAAGGGGAAGGTTGCAGGTTCGAACCCCGCCTGGGACACCACATTGAAAGACCTCCAGTCATTTTCCTGTGCAGCCATAGGGCAACAGGATGACAGTGGGCCAAAAAAGCCCCACCGGGCATTGATCGGGCGGGGCTTTTTCATGAAGGGCTATAGCAGTTCGCGCTGACTCATGAGACCGCAAGTGTCAACCTTCAATCGGAAGTCTTGGCGTGAGATCTGCTGTTAAGTCCCTCAGCACTGGTTGTGAACAACAAGATCTGTCTTTTATAAGTACTTGTGACGATATAAAAGAGTTACTCATGAAACTGCTGCATGGCGGCCCTCACCAGCAATGCGTAATCCGGGTTGGTCTCGTTCATTTGCATAAACGCTTCATCTTCAATGGCCCGCATTAACGTCAAGAACTGCACTCTTGGTAACCCTTTTTCCCAGCTATAGAAATGGCGCAAAGACAAGGGGGAGTTATACAGGTCATTAAATACTGCACACAGCCCGTCAGGCACGTCACGCATGATGCTCTTTATGTAGCAATCCCAATCGGACGAGGCTTGTTCCCACGCAGCATCGACTTCATCCCAGCCTGGATAGGTTTCCACGTCCAGAGGCAAGCCCAGGCTCTGGGCCTGGATGGCCGCTTCAAGCAGCGCGTCGCAGATTTCAACCTGGAAGTCGTTGGTGTTCAGCCAGTACAGTTGTGAACAGATGTCCTTTATAAGCCTGAGCGGATGGAGGCGTTTGGTTGAAATCTGCTTGTTGCTGATTGACTCGAGTTCGCTGAATTTACCCAGTATGGAGTGACCATTATTGAGTGCCGACAGTCGTTGAAGTAAGGCGTTTTTTGTCTTGTTTATTCTTTCTTGTGAAAAGTCCGAGTCATAGTAGTAGTCCGAGTTGTCGCCCTTTAGCGTCAGGGTTTGTTCTCGGGTGATTCTCTTTATCTCTACCAAGTCCGCGGTGGATCGTTCGGCGAACAGTTTCTCGCCAAAGCAGTCGGTGCTTGCAATAAATAGAATGTGATCGAAGTTCATTTAAAGATTTGTCGATGTCTTTGAGTGTGCCCGCTCATGTCTATCAGCGGGGGATCGATAGGCTCAGTAGTCGGTGGCGGGCCGGTTGACGGCTTTGTGCCCTAATAACGCACACCGGGTGGTGAGCGGGGTTACTAGCGCAACCACCACCAAGCTGGCTGGAGTCAAAACCAGTGGGCCGAAGCCGGTTGGAGCCAGCAGTGCGCTGAGCAGGCGTTTGCAGCAGGCGGGCTCCAGGGCTCCGCCGAGCAATGTCAGCAACAGGGTCAGGGGCAGGCTGATTATCAGGGTCAGTGCGTAGCCGATAAGTACTCGGTGGGCCGACCTCCAGGCAAGCGCGTGGCGGTTGGCGAATAAAAAGGTCTGCAATAACCACCCCAATAGCAGCGCCGGGGCAGAAAGGTAGGACAGGAATACCAGGTATTCGGAAAGGGGTATGGATTGCTCGGCTGACATCGGGGCGTCTTAATCGTGGGGTGGATAGGGTTCGCCGTCATCGCCCTGGACTTGGGCGTCGAGGCGCTGGGCGATGTCGATCAGCTTGGTGATGGCCTGGTCTGAGGGGCTCTTTGTGTAGGCTTCCCCGCGTTCCAGGTCAAACCAGAGGGGGAAGCGCTCTGCGCCGATCAGGACGATAAAGTCATTTTCGCTGTTGTCTGGATCTCGCTGCACTTGAGCGTCCGCAGCCACGTAGGCCGTCCACTCCGCAGCGCTGATGGCGGGGCCCGTCTCATCGGCCCAGAAAGCCTTGCGGGTAATGTGCAGGTCGTAGCCGGCAAGGGCGTTGCTGCCTGCCAGCGCCAACAGGATAAAAATCAGGGCGCGCATCATGGGTCCTTCCCGAGCAATGGGACGACTATTTACCAGCAGCCTGGCCCGATGGCGAGCATCTTTGTGCAACCGCCGGCTTCGGCCGATGGGGGCACGTTTGTACCTTGCAGATTTGGCTCTAAAAAATGCGTATTGCCTGCCGCCTCCCTATAAGGGAACGGCGCTCCTGGCCGATAACTGGTTGGACAGTGGTTTTCTCGGGCTGCGCCGGCGCCTGCAACTGCTCTGTGCATGTGCGGGCAATCACAGATAAACCGTAAAAGCGGTTGATGGCTTATCGCTACCCGTTATTATCTGCGCGCCGAAATGGGCCGGGCTTGTCCTTGCAGTGGCCAATAGGTTCATCTTCTTAATTGCCTGGAATCTTCGATGCTGGCGTACCACCAAAAAAGCTTTTTGATCGTCGATGATTTCTCCGATTTCCGCAGTTCGGTGCGTTCGATGTTGCGTGAGCTGGGCGTCAAGGACGTGGACACAGCGGACACCGGCGAGCAGGCCCTGCGTATGTGTGCGCAGAAGCGCTACGATTTCATCCTGCAGGACTACCACCTGGGTGACGGCAAGAAGAACGGCCAGCAAGTGCTCGAAGACTTGATGACCGACAAGCTGATCAGCCACGAAAGCGTGTTCCTGATGGTGACTGCCGAGAGCAGCCAGGCCATGGTTCTCAGTGCCCTGGAGCACGAGCCCGACGCGTACCTGACCAAGCCGTTCAACCGTTCCGGCCTGGCCCAGCGCCTGGAGCGCCTGCAGCAGCGCAAGAATCTGCTGAAGCCGATCCTGGAGGCCCTGGATCGCGGCAAGCCGGTGGAAGTGCTCAATGCCTGCATTGCCTTGTGCAAGCAGGACCCGCGTTATTCGCCGCTGTGCCTGCGTTATCGGGCCGATGCGTTGCGCGATATGAATCAGAACGAAGCGCTGGAGCGTCTGTACAACACGATTCTGGCGGACCGTCCGCTGCCTTGGGCCTATGTCGGCCTGGGCCGCTTGCTGTTCAAGCGTGGCCAGGTGGGGCAGGCCAAGGATGTCTACGAGAAGGCCCTGAAGCAGTTTCCGATGATGCCTGCGCTCTATGACGGCCTGGCCGACGTGCTGGTGGTCGAAGGCGATGCCAAGCGCGCGCAGCATGTGCTGGAAGAGGCGGTGCGCCTGTCGCCGCTGGCGGTGCGTCGCCAGGCGTTACTGGGCAAGCTGGCGATGGGCAACGAAGACTTCGAGACCGCCTCCAAGGCCTATCGCCAGGCAGTGTCCCAAGGTGCGCAGTCGCGGTTCAAGGACCCGGAGAGCAACCTCGGCCTGGCCCACGCCCTGATCAGCAAGGGCAGCGAAAAAGGCCTGGATACCCGGACCCGACTGGAAATCAACACCACCCTGAGTGCGGTGGCCAAGGAAAACCCCACCGACCCGGGCTTGCAGATTCGCGCACGGCTGATGAAGGCCACCAGCCTGTTGCTCAACGATGCGGAAACCGCGGAAAAACTTACCGAGCAAGCCATGCTGCGGCTGGATGGCATGGAGCAGTTCATGAGTCCGGAGGCCGCGCTGCTGGTGGCCAAGCAGTTGCAGATGCTCGGCCAGGCGAGCGCCGGCGCATCGATGCTGAAAAACTGCGCGGAGATCTACGGTGATGATCCGAAGGTGATGCAGGGCATTGCCAAGCTCACCGACGACCCGACGATTCTCAATACTTCCAACGCTGCGGCCGATCTCAATCGCCAAGGTGTGCGCAGCTATAAGGCCGGCACCCTGGGCGAGGCGCGCGAGCTGTTCCGCCGGGCGTTGGCGATGCAGCCGAAGAACATCAGTATCGCGCTGAACATGGCGCAGTCGTTGTTGCACGGCGCCGATGCCAGCGCCGATCCGGCATTGCTCGAAGAGTGCCGGGCGAGCTTGAAGATGGTGGGCTTGATGCCCGACAGCGACCCGCGCTATCCCCGTTACCAGAAGCTGCGAAGCAAGGCGTTTGGCGAATGAACGAGAGTGAACAGGGGCTGGATTTTTCCACGGTGATCGCCTCCACCGTACACGACATGAAAAACTCCCTGACCTTGCTGATGCAGGCCCAGGCCCAGTGGCTGGCACGCCTGCCCGAGCCTGAGCGCAACAGCTCGGAGCAGGGTGTGATCGATTTCGAGTTCGCCCACCTCAACGGCATGCTGGTGCAGCTGCTGGGGCTGTACAAACTCGGCGCCAACCAGTTGCCATTGCGGCCCGACTACCACGAGCTGGATGACTTTATCGAAGCCCAGTTGGCCAGCCATCAGGACGTGTTCAAGAGCCGTGGCATTGCCGCGAGCTATGACGTTGATCCATTGAGCCCGCTGGGCTTTTTCGACCGCGAGCTGATCGCCTCGGTGCTGGCCAACAGCATCAACAATGCCATCCGCTACGCACGTCATGCGCTGCTGATCAGCGTGCATGACGAAGCCGGGCAGACGGTGCTGACCATCAATGATGACGGCGACGGCTACCCGCCGCAGATGATCGAGCGCCAGGACGATTACGTGCAGGGCATCAACCACAGCAGCGGCAGCACCGGCCTGGGCCTGTACTTCGCCGGCAGGATTGCCGAGTTGCATCAGCGCAACGGCATCCGTGGTCGTACCCGGATCAGCAACGGCGGGCCTTTGGGCGGCGGTGTGTTCAGTCTTTATCTGCCTTGATGGACGGCCGGCAGCGGGTGCCGTGGGTGAGGAGTGCCGGGCTTTGTGGTTTTTTGCTCACGGCTGCTTGATATTCCGAACAGCCGAAGCCTATTTTGTACGGGTCGCCGTTCTCGGCTCGTACAACAACAAGGATTGAGTCATGACAACCGATGGCCATCGTTCACTCGCACAGCGATTGACGGGCATTGATGAGATTGAATGTGTCACTCCGGACCTCAATGGAGTGCCCCGCGGCAAGGTAATGACCGCAGAAGGTTTTCTCGAAGGGCGGCGGTTGCAGATGGCACGGGGCGTGCTGCTGCAATGCATCATGGGCGGATACCCGCCCGCGCGCTTTTACGGCAGCGACGACGGCGACCTGGCGCTCGTGGCCGATCCGCAACAGATCCATCGCCTGCCCTGGAGCCAGCAGCCACGTGCCCTGGCGATCTGCGATGCGGATGAATTGACGGGCGAAAGCTCGCGTCTGTCCACTCGCGGCCAGCTCAAGGCGGTGATCGCCCGATATGCGGCCCATGGCCTGGCGCCGGTGGTGGCCACCGAACTTGAGTTTTTTGTGTTCGCGCCCAACACCGATCCGACTCAGCCATTCCAGCCGCCCGTAGGCCTGGACGGGCGTCGCGAGGACGGGCATTCGGCGTTCAGTGTCAGTTCCAACAATGGCCTGCGTCCGTTTTTCAGCGAGGTGTATGCGTGCATGGCGGCGCTGGGCCTGCCCCGCGATACCTTTATGCATGAAATGGGCGTCAGCCAGTTCGAGATCAACCTGCTGCACGGCGATCCCCTGCTGCTGGCCGATCAGACGTTCCTGTTCAAACACCTGCTCAAGGAAGTGGCGCTCAAGCATGGCCTGACCGTGGTGTGCATGGCCAAGCCATTGGCCCATACCCCGGGCAGTTCGATGCATATTCACCAGAGCATCGTCGAGATCGGCAGTGGGCGAAACGTGTTCAGCGACGACGCGGGGCAGCCGACGGCGACCTTCCGTCACTTTATCGGCGGACAGCAGGCCGGCATGGCGGATTTCACCGCGTTGTTCGCGCCCAACGTCAATTCTTATCAGCGCCTGTGCCATCCTTACGCATCGCCAAACAATGCGTGCTGGTCCCATGACAACCGCGCCGCAGGCTTGCGTATTCCGGCCAGTTCGCCGGTGGCGCGCCGGGTGGAAAACCGCCTGCCGGGGGCGGATGCCAACCCTTATCTGGCCATCGCCGCCAGCCTGGCAGCCGGCCTGCACGGCATCGAAAATGAGCTGGAACCGCAAGCCGCGATCCAGGGTGAATTCGAAGTGCCGGACAGTTTGTCACTGCCTTGTACCTTGCATGCGGCCCTTGAACGTCTGAAACGTAGTCCATTGGCCAAGGAACTGTTCGGCAAAGAGTTCATCGAAGGCTACATCGCTTCGAAGACCATGGAGTTGACCAGCTTCTTTGATGAAATTACTCCCTGGGAACGGCGTGTTTTAGCGGCCCAGGCCTAACTGAACCGTCGCCGTCGGGCTGTCGTGAAGACGGCCCGACACTCAATTCAAGGAGCCGCTCGGAACGCCGATGCGCCAAATCTGGAAATCCTTTCGAGCGCTTTATTTCGCCTCGCTGATGATGCTTATCGGCTCGGGCTTGCTCAGCACTTATCTGGCATTGCGCCTGGCCGCCGACCATGTCGATGGCTTGTGGGTCGGTGCCTTGATGGCGGCCAACTACTTCGGCCTGGTCCTGGGCGGCAAGATCGGCCATCGGCTGATTGCCCGGGTCGGGCACATCCGCGCCTACGCCACCTGTGCCGGTATCGTCGGGGCTGCCGTTCTCGGCCATGGCCTGGTGGACTGGCTGCCGGCCTGGCTAGTGCTGCGGGTGATCGTCGGCCTGGGCATGATGTGCCAGTACATGGTCATCGAGAGCTGGCTGAACGAGCAGGCCGAGGCCAAGCAGCGTGGGCTGGTGTTCAGCGGCTATATGATCGCTTCGTACCTGGGGCTGGTCCTGGGGCAACTGATTCTGGTCATGCACCCGGCCCTTGGCCTGGAACTGCTGATGCTGGTAGCCCTGTGCTTCGCTCTGTGCCTGGTACCGGTGGCCATGACCCGTCGCATTCACCCGGCGCCACTGCACCCGGCGCCGATGGAGCCACGCTTCTTTATCAAACGCGTGCCGCAATCTCTGAGTACGGTGCTGGGGGCAGGGCTGATTGTCGGCTCGTTCTACGGCCTGGCGCCGCTGTACGCCTCCCAGCAGGGGTTGAGCACCGAGCAGGTCGGCCTGTTCATGGGCTGCTGCATTTTTGCCGGCCTGCTGGTGCAGTGGCCGTTGGGCTGGCTCTCGGATCGTTATGACCGGGCGATGCTGATTCGCTGCTTTGCGATGTTTCTGGCGGTGGCGGCGCTGCCCCTGGCGATTTTTCCGAGTGTGCCGCTGGAGGTGTTGTTTGCCTTGGGCTTCCTGTGTTCGCTGGTGCAGTTCTGCCTGTATCCGTTGGCGGTGGCTTTTTCCAATGACCATGTCGAAGGCGATCGCCGTGTGTCGCTGACCGCCATGCTGCTGGTGACCTACGGTGTGGGCGCGAGCATCGGGCCGTTGGTGGCGGGCGTGCTGATGAAGCTGTTCGGCAGCCAGATGCTCTACGCGTTCTTCAGTTTCTTCGCGTTGGTCCTGGTGTGGCGGATCCGGCCGAAGGCGGTGACCAATCTGCATCAGGTCGATGATGCCCCGCTGCAGCACGTGGCGATGCCGGACAGCATGTCCAGCTCACCACTGGTGGCGGCTCTTGACCCACGGGTGGATGAGCAAGTGGTGCAGGATCAGATGCAGAACCCCGTCGAGCCGGTGGCCGACGAGCCAGCGGCTGATGAGTCGCCGGCAACCGAGGCTGAGAATGAGGTCAAGCCCGAGGATGAGGGGCCGCATCATCTCAGTGGCGCCAGGCCTTAGGGTCTGGCGGTTGCCGGAAGGCGGCGCAAAAAAACGGGCAGTCACCGCAAGGGGCTGCCCGTTTTCATGTCTGGCGTTGGCTTACATGTCGTCTTTATCGAAGCGCCGTGCTTCGCGTTGCAGCTGATAGACGAAACGCTCGACCTGGCGCTGTACCAGGCCGCTCATATTATGAAAGCGGACCCCGGCGAAGGTGATATCGATGCGCTCTTCATAGTGCAGATACCGCAGCTCGACGGGAGCAGTCATGCTGCCGAAGGGCAGGGCGGCGATAAAACGTTCGTAGACCTGGCCCAGTTGCAGACGTTCGGAGATATCGCCTTCAAAGCGCAGTTTGCAACCGGTGGCCGAGATATCCAGCAGCTTGCCGCGGATGGACTCCTTGAGCTTTTCGCCGTCGAGTTCGACGTTGACCAGTTGCGAAAGCTTGAGCGCTGCGCGGAAGGCGCTGCGGCGCTGGTGATAGACCACTTCGTCCGGCAGGGTGCCACGGTAGCAGCGACCGTTGTTGGACTCATCAAGGGTCGGGGTACTGGTGCTTTCCCAGGCGATACGCACGCCTTCATGGAAGCCTTCGACGCGAAATGGCTCGCCGGCCAGCATGAAACGTTCACCGTCGCGGGGAATCATTTCATCGAGGGCGATCATGTTGCTGTCGCGATCGACTTCGACCAGATAGCTCTGAAAGCGCTGGCTGCGCTCATGGAAGGTGATGATCAGCGGGTCATGGCTCTCTTGTAGCATCCGCAGGTTCGAAGCTATCTCCAGAGGAGTGGTGAGAACCTTAGGGGGCTGCGGAGCATCTTCCGCGCTTGGGGCATTGAACACGGTTCATCAGTCTCCAGACAAAATACGACTACACGCAAGAGCCAGCATTTTGCCAGCATGTTTCGCAGCTTGATAGGGCGCGCACATTTTCCGGGGTCAAGCCTGACTGAGCGGGCGCGGCTTCGCAAGCAGGGAGGTCGAGCCGCGGGCGTCATACAGTGCGGGGCTTTCGCCGCCGTTGAGGATTTTCAGCTGGTTCGCGGTGGTGGCCTGCTGAACCTGGATCGAGCGACCGTTGAGTTCATTGGTCGCCTGGCACTCGGCGAGCAGCTCGGTCAGCACATCGCTTTGCTCAAGCAATTGCGGGCCGATCGAGGAATGTTCGGCGAGTTGCTCAAGGCCGGCGCGACTGGCGGGTAGGTTCAGGCTGGCAAGAATCTCGCTGCGCTTGCGGCCATGCTGTTCGAGCAGAATGATCAGCGCATGTTTCTGCGCCAGAATATCCTCCAGTAGCGGCATGTCGCGGCCGTACAGAGCGAGGGATTCGGTCTTCAGCAGTTCCAGCAATTGTTGAGCTGGAGCAAAATCTTCAGTGATCAGTTGCAGTAAATTAGAGTCGTGCATGGCTGGCCTTGGGTTTTAAGCGTCCAAAAGCCTGGCGCAGGCCTTTGGCTAGCGCTGGGCTTCGAAATTGAGCAGTTTGCTGGCTACACGGTTGCTGTCGACTTTATAGCTGCCATCGGCAATCGCTGCTTTCAACTCGGCCACGCGGGCTTTGTCGACGGCAGGCTGATCGCGCAGCTTGTCAGTGACCTTTTGCAAACGCTGAGCCTCATTGCTGAGGTGTACCGATTCCCCGCTTTTGGTGGTACTGGCTTGTTCAGCCGGGGTAGCCAGCGGCGCAGACTTGTCGGTGTCGCCGATGTCTTTGTTGGCGCTGGTACGCGTACTGCCGGTAAGTGAGGGGGAGCTGTTTAAACGGCTGAAATCGATGACCATGATAAAAAAACCTCTGGGTATTTGGACGCTTGCCATGTTTTCGGCCATACCCTGGAAAACTTTAGGCGCTATTGTCGATTAACCAACGCCCATGGCTGCGGCCCGCATGGACCACAGTTTAGGGAAGGGCGGGCTTGTGCGCCAGTTCCTACATTGCGACTTCTACTTGGCCGGGAGCGGTAATCCGGGCCTTGATCACACGTTTCGAGTTCAGGTTCTTGACCCTTATCTGCTCGTTCATGCCGCCGTTGGACAGTGCTTCGCCGGGCATTCGCACGTTCAGGGTGCCGCTACGGGCAGATATCACCACTTGATCGCCCTTGCGCACCACCTCGGCCTGCTCCAGGTGCAGTTGGGTAATGACTTGATCGGCGACCATTGGTCGGACAAGTTTCTGCCCAATGGCATCGTCGACCGAGGTCAGGTAACCCTGGTTGATCTGGCTGATGTCACGTTCACGCAAAATGACCTCCTCCGGCGCAATGATTCCGGCGCGCTTGAGGGGGCGGGTCGTGGTCACCACTTCGCGAAACAGTTTGACCTGGGCCGGCACGAACACGGTCCAGGGCGAGGCGCCGTCGCAGCGGACCTTGACCGTGACACGGCCAATGGGCTGCGCCGGGCTTTCAAGGGTGGCTGTCAATTCCTTGTCGCAATTGGGCATGCGCATGCGCGGATCGAGTTGGGCAACCGTGATTTCATAGCGTCCGGCGGTTTGACTGGTGGCCAGATAGTCTTCTACGGTGAATTCAAGAAACCCTTGAGTGACGCCGATAAGTAGATCAGGCAGGGTGACCGAGTCAGCAAGGGCAGGGCCGCCAGGGTTGAAAATAGACAAAACTGACAGCGCGCAAAGTAATTTGCGGTAGTTTGATGTCAGGCGTCGGAAAAATGTCGTTTTGGCGTTCATAACAGTTAAAAAGCAAGCCCCGTGCCGTTTAGCGATGAGCGTGCGTCGGAACTTAAAGCTTTGGGGAGTCTGGGCATGGCGGGTGTAATGGATGCGGTTAACCAGCGCACGCAACTGGTTGGGCAGAATCGCCTGGAGCTGCTGCTGTTCCGTCTGGACGGCCAGCAGCTTTACGGGATCAACGTGTTCAAGGTTCGGGAGGTGTTGCAGTGCCCGAAACTGACCTTGATGCCTAAATCCAGTCCTGTCGTGTGCGGTGTCGCAAGTATTCGCGGGGCGACCATCCCGATCCTGGATCTGGCGATGGCCACCGGTTCGGGTGGTTTGAAAGACCTGAGCAACCCGTTTGTGATCATCACTGAGTACAACACCAAGACCCAGGGGTTTCTGGTGCGGTCGGTGGAACGTATCGTCAACATGAACTGGGAGGAGATCCATCCGCCACCCAAGGGCACCGGTCGCGATCACTACCTGACGGCCGTGACCCGGGTTGACAATCAGTTGGTCGAAATCATCGATGTCGAGAAGGTGCTGGCGGAAGTGGCGCCGACCTCGGAAGTGATTTCAGTCGGTGTGGTGGACGTCGAAACCCAGCACAAGGCGATTTCCCTGCGGGTACTGACCGTCGACGATTCGTCGGTGGCGCGCAAGCAGGTGACGCGCTGCCTGCAGACGGTTGGCGTGGAAGTGGTCGCGCTGAACGACGGCCGCCAGGCCCTGGATTACCTGCGCAAGCTGGTGGACGAGGGCAAGAAGCCGGAAGAAGAATTTCTGATGATGATTTCCGACATCGAGATGCCGGAGATGGACGGTTACACCCTCACGGCCGAGATACGCAACGATCCGCGCATGCAAAAGCTGCATATCATCCTGCATACTTCGTTGTCAGGTGTATTCAATCAGGCGATGGTGAAGAAGGTCGGTGCCGATGACTTTCTTGCCAAATTCCGTCCTGATGACCTGGCATCCCGGGTAGTCGACCGGATCAAAGCAGCAGACAACAGCTAGGGGCATCGGCTCCTGGCGGTCATACGATTTAAGAGGCGGCATCATTGTCTACGGGTAATTTGGATTTCGAACAGTTCCGGGTCTTCCTGGAAAAAGCCTGTGGGATCTTGCTGGGTGAGAACAAGCAATATCTGGTATCGAGCCGTCTCAACAAACTGATGGAACAGCAGGGCATCAAATCCCTGGGTGAGCTGGTGCAGCGTATTCAGACCCAGCCGCGCAGCGGTTTGCGCGAGCAGGTGGTGGATGCCATGACCACTAACGAAACCTTATGGTTTCGCGATACCTATCCCTTTGAGGTCCTGAAGAACAAGGTCCTTCCCGAAGCGATCAAGGCCAGTCCGAACCAGCGCTTGCGCATCTGGTCGGCCGCCTGCTCGTCGGGCCAGGAACCCTACTCGTTGTCGATGTCGATCGACGAGTTCGAACGGACCAACATGGGCCACCTGAAGATGGGTGTGCAGATCGTTGCCACCGATTTGTCCGGCACCATGCTCAACAACTGCAAGACCGGCGAATACGACAGCCTGGCCATTGGCCGCGGCCTGTCTGCCGAGCGCCTGCAACGCTACTTCGACCCGAAAGGGCCGGGGCGCTGGGCGATCAAGGCGCCGATCAAGAGTCGGGTGGAATTCCGCTCGTTCAATCTGCTGGACAGCTACGCGAGCCTCGGCAAGTTCGACATCGTGTTCTGCCGCAACGTGTTGATCTACTTCTCCGCTGAGGTGAAGAAGGACATCCTGATGCGCATTCACAGCACCTTGAAGCCGGGCGGTTACCTGTTTCTTGGCGCATCCGAGGCGCTCAACGGCCTGCCTGATCATTTCCAGATGGTTCAGTGCAGCCCGGGGATCATCTACCAGGCGAAGTAGGCCGGGTGGAGAGTGAGTCGATAAAAGGAGGCCCTTGGGCCTCCTTTTTTGTGCCTGGTCGTTGCCGGGTCGCGGCGTAAAAGCGGCAGTGAGGTTGCCGCTTTGCTGGCGCATCGCGGAAATCCATTGCCGCTTTTCTGGCATTGCCGCCTTGCCGCTGCCAGCGAAGCCTTGATTTACGGGGCTTTTGCACTTGGCACGGGGCTTGCTATATCCAGATTACGAAAAATCAGGTCACCCAAAGGTTTCCCGACATGAGCATCAGCTTCGATAAAGCGCTCGGTATCCATGAACAGGCTCTGGGCTTTCGCGCCAAGCGCGCCGAAGTTCTGGCGAACAACATCGCGAACGCCGACACCCCGAACTACAAGGCTCGGGATCTGGATTTCTCCGCCGTGCTCGCCGAGCAGAACGAGAAGACCAAGAACGGCACCTTTGCCTTGAACATGACCAACAGCCGTCATATCGAAGCTGAAGGCATGGGTAACGGCGACGAGTCGCTGCTGTACCGCACGCCGATGCAGCCTTCCATCGACCAGAACACCGTGGACGCCCAACTGGAACAGTCGAACTACGCCGAGAACTCGGTCAACTTCCAGGCCAGCTTCACGCTGCTCAACAGCAAATTCAAAGGGCTGATTTCGGCCCTGCGCGGAGAGTAATCCATGTCCCTCGCCAGTGTTTTCAATATCGCCGGTAGCGGCATGAGTGCTCAGACCACTCGCCTGAACACCGTCGCCAGTAACATCGCCAACGCCGAGACCGTGTCGTCGAGCATCGACCAGACCTACCGTGCCCGCCACCCGGTGTTCGCCACCATGTTCCAGGGTGCGCAGAGCGGTGGCAGCCAGTCGCTGTTCCAGAACCAGGACTCCACCGGCCAGGGCGTGCAGGTGCTGGGTGTGGTCGAAGACCAGAGCAACCTCGAAGCGCGTTACGAGCCTAACCATCCGTCCGCTGACGCCAAGGGTTATGTCTACTACCCCAACGTCAACGTGGTTGAAGAAATGGCCGACATGATTTCCGCGAGCCGTTCGTTCCAGACCAACGCTGAAATGATGAACACCGCCAAGACCATGATGCAGAAGGTCCTGACCCTCGGTCAGTGATAAGGGGCCTCTCCAATGAGCATTAACGACACCACCAGCACCACCAGCAGCTTGAGTCTGAATCAGATTCTCGCGAACTCGTCGAAAAAGACCACGACTTCAAGCTCTGACGGCATTACTGCGGCCACCAACAGTGCCACCGGTAAAAAAGCCCTGGGCAAGGACGCGTTCCTGCAACTGCTGGTGACCCAACTGAAAAACCAGAACCCCCTGGACCCGCAGGACAACAGCGAGTTCGTGGCGCAACTGGCACAGTTCAGCAGCCTGGAAGGCATCACCACGCTCAATGATTCGGTCACCGCGATTTCCGGCAACTACAAGTCGAGCCAGGCCCTGCAGGCCTCGTCCCTGGTCGGTCGCTCGGTGATCGTGCAGTCCGGCACTACCCAGGTCGACACCACCAAGAGCATGACCGGTTCGATCACTGTGCCGAGCAGCGTCGCGGGCGTGACCGTGACCATCACCGACAAAGACGGCAAAGCGGTGAAAACCATCGACCTGGGCAGCCAGGTTGCGGGCACCTCGAGCTTCACCTGGGACGGCACCAAGACCGACGGCACCAAGGCCGACCCGGGCAACTACACCTTCAAAGCCAGCACCACGATCGATAACACCGCGGTCGCCCTGGTCACTTACCTGCCTGCGACGGTCAACAGCGTCACCATCAGCCAGACTGGCGGTGAATTGATGTTGAACCTTGCCGGACTGAGCAGCCCGATCGCTCTGTCCAAAGTCCAAACCATTGGTATATAGAGCCGACTAACCCGGCACAAGGAGTGGAATATGTCTTTCAATATCGGCCTTAGCGGTCTCTATGCAGCCAACAAGCAGCTGGACGTTACCGGCAACAACATCGCCAACGTCGCAACCACCGGTTTCAAATCGTCGCGCGCGGAATTCGCCGACGTCTACTCGGCCACCAAGCTGGGCAGCGGCAGCAAAGTGATTGGCAACGGCGTGCGCCTGGCCAACGTTTCCCAGCAGTTCAACCAGGGTGACGTGAACAACACCGGCAACGTGCTGGACATGGGGATCCAGGGCCAGGGCTTCTTTGTCCTGAGCAACAACGGTTCGTTGACCTATACCCGTGCCGGTACCTTCAAGACCGACAAGGAAGGCTACGTCACCAACTCCGACGGCACCGCTCGCCTGCAGGGTTACGGTGTGGACGCCAATGGCAAGATCATCAACGGTGTGTTGACCGACCTACGGATCGACACTTCGAACCTGGCGCCCAAGGCGACCACTTCGGTGTCTTCGACCATCAACCTGAACTCGACGTCCGATCCTATCGACGACACGATCGTGGGTAACAAGTTTGACCCGACGCTGTCGGCAACCTTCACCAAACAGTTCAGCACGCCGATTTTCGATACCCAGGGCAACGAGCACCGCATGGACCAGTACATGGTCAAGACGGGCGCCAACACCTGGAAGACCTACACCCTGATCGACGGCCGCAACCTGGACGGCAGCTTGCCAACCAAGGATGGCAGTACCACCGATCCGGTCGCTTCGACCATTACTTTTGATACATCCGGCAAGTTGGTGCAGGTCAGTACACCTAACCCGGCTGACGCGACTAAACCCATCATCAGCAACGACCTGAAGTTGACTGGTTGGGTTCCAGGCACCGTGACCAATGGTGTATGGAAATCCAATGGCGCCAGCTCTGGTGGCACGGTATCGGTCTCCCTGGCCAATACCACCCAGTTCAACGCCGATACCGCCCGCTCGATCCCGGCCCAGGACGGCTACGCCACTGGCCAGATCACCAACCTGACCATCGACGGCAGCGGTGTGTTGCTGGCCAACTTCAGCAACAACCAGACCAAGCCGATCGGTCAGATTTCCCTGGCCAGCTTCACCAACGAGCAGGGCCTGCAGCCGGTAGGCGGCACCAGCTGGAAAGAAACCTTCGCGTCGGGCATCCCGGGCTACGATGCGCCACAGACCGGTACCCTGGGTTCTGTGGTGTCCAACTCCCTGGAAGAGTCCAACGTCAACCTGACCAACGAACTGGTCGAGCTGATCAAGGCGCAGAGCAACTACCAGGCGAACGCCAAGACCATCTCCACCCAGAGCACCATCATGCAGACCATCATCCAGATGACCTGATGCTGGCGGGCTGATCATTCAGCCCGACTCGCCACGAAAAGCCCTGCCGGTTCATGCCGGCAGGGCTTTTCTGTTTTGGGGCTGGGCAGGGCGCAGTGGCGAGCGGCGGCGCGACAGACAATTGTCATATTCAGCGACTACATTGCTGGCACTCGCCAACAGGGAACGTGCCCGAATGAATGTTTTTCTTGATCTCCTGCCGATGCTGTTCTGCGGCATGACCTTCGCCTGGGTGTGCTTGGGATAGCGCGGGTTCGGGCCGCTGTAGCCGCTGCCGCCAGGCTCGGGCCGCGTTCGGACGCTGGCTCTTGCAGACGTTGTAGTTTTCCCTGATGTAATCCAGCGTCTGATAGGGCCCAGCGCAGCCTCGTCAAGCTCGGCAGCGGCTACAGGCTGGGTCAGGGTTGGAACTCTACGTTCAAGGTGCGGCTGGCGCTGCGGCCCTGGTCATCGGTGACTCGCAGTTGATAGCTGGCGGACCTTTGTGGTCGCCAGGTGAGGCCGACCTGGGGTGGGCCCTGGCCGATCAGGGTCTGGTCGGCGAACCAGTACAGCCGGCGTGCGTCGCTGGCGGCGTTGGCGCTCAGCTGGATGTTTTCTTCCGGCCGCGACAGGCGCAGGTTGTAGGTCACCTGGGTCAGCGGCGAGCGTATTTGTGGCGCCTCGCTCTGATCGGCATTGCGCTCGGGCTGGCAGGCCTTGAGCACATTGGGCACTGCGCGCCGTGGCAACCCGGCGGCGCGGTATAGCCGGCGCACATCGCTGGGCCAGAATTCGAAGACCTCCTCGCGGGTGTACTGCGGGTCAAACGGCGGGCAGGCGGCCTTGCCGGTGCGGGTGTCGATCAGCACTGGGCGATGCAGGTTAGACACCCGGATCGGTGATACGCCGGGGATGTACCAGGTCTTGCGGGTTTGTGGGCACCAGCGGTTGGGCAGTTCGCCCGAGGCGCTGCACACCTGGATCCGCGTCAGCCCGGGCGGCGGTTTGTCGGCGCGCTCGGCGACCGTGGGCAGGGCCAGCGGCAGGGCGTCGGCGATCCTGAAAAACAGCGGCCCCGCGGTCTTGGCCCCAATGAACTGCGGGTTGGGCCGGCCGTCGAAATTGCCGACCCACACCACCAGCACATAAGGGCCTACCAGTCCGGCGCTCCAGGCGTCATGAAACCCCCAGGAGGTGCCGGTCTTCCACGCAGTGCGCCAATGCCGGCCGCGGCTGTCGGCCGGCAGCCCATCCGGACGCGGGTTGTGGCGCAGCATGTCGCGCACCATAAAGCTCGCTTGCGGGCTGAGCAGTTGCTCGCCGTTGCCGGTCGGCTGCTGGCTCAGGTAACGCAGCGGTCGCAGGTGGCCGTCACCGGCCAGCATCAGGTACAGCCGGGCCAGTTCCTCCATGCTCATCTCTCCGCCGCCCAGGGCCAGGGCCAGGCCGTAATGCCCTGGCGCGCGCAGCCCCTTGACGCCGGAGCGTTGCAGCAGGTCGTAGAGGGTCGGGTTTTTCAGCTGGCTAGCGAGCCATACCGCCGGAATGTTGCGACTGCGGATCAACGCCTCCTGCGCGTTCAGCGGGCCGATGAAACTGCCATCGAAGTTCTCCGGCTGGAAGTAACC
The DNA here is from genome assembly GCF_002018875.1 of Pseudomonas sp. MF4836. GTDB lineage: Bacteria > Pseudomonadota > Gammaproteobacteria > Pseudomonadales > Pseudomonadaceae > Aquipseudomonas. The sequence continues at coordinate 369,806 of NZ_MVOL01000005.1, read as the reverse complement.
GAAGTTGCTCGGCATGTCCCTGAGGATGCTCATGGGGTGGATCAGCCCCTGGTCGATCGCCAGCCCATAGAGAAACGGCTTGAGGGTCGAGCCCGGCGAGCGTCGCGCCAGCACGCCGTTGACCTGGCCCTGGATCGGCAGCGAGAAATAGTCGGCTGAACCGACCAGGGCCTTGACGCTCTGGTCGCGGGTATCGAGCAGGATGGCGGCCGCATTGTCCACGCCGAGGTCGTGTTTTTCGCCGATATAACCCTGGATCAGGCGTTCCAGCAGGCGTTGCAGAGGCAGGTTGAGGGTACTTTTCAGCTCGCTGCCGGCGTGGGCGGCCAGCAGTTGTTCGCTCAGGTGCGGCGCAAGAAACGGTAATTGCTGGCGGTTGCGGGCTTCCAGGGGCAATTCCAGCAGGCTTTGATTGCGTGGGTCATCCGGATAGGCCTCGCGCCAGGCAGCCATCAGGCGCAGCCGGGCCTGTTGCAGGTCGGCGGTGAAGGCCGCGCGGCGGTTGGGTTGTTGCGGAATCACCGCCAGGGCCAGGGCTTGCGACAGCGAGAGCTGGGCTGCCGGCCTGGCGAAGTAGACACGGCTGGCCGCCTCGGCGCCTTCGATATTGCCGCCCATGGGCGCCAGATTCAGGTAGGCCTCGAGGATGTCGTGCTTGCTGTAGCGCGCCTCCAGCCACAGGGCCAGCACCATCTGTTGCAGCTTGCCGGGAACCTGTCGGGTGTTGAGGTCATACAGCCTGCGCGCCAGCTGCATGCTCAGGGTCGAACCGCCCTGGCGCAGCCCGCCGCTGTAGGTGGCCAGCGCAGCGCGCAACAGCGCCGGCGGGTTGACCCCGGGGTGGTAGTAGAAATTGCGGTCCTCCTTGAGCAGGAGGGCCTGCACCAGTGACGGCGAGATGCGCTCCAGAGGCAACCACAGACGGTATTGGCCATCGCTGGCAAGGGTCATGCGCAGCAGTGTGCCATCCTCGGCCAGCACCACTCGCGACGAAGGCGCCGCCTGTTGCAGCGGTGCATGGGGCCACAGCCGCAGCAGCCCCAGGCCGATTGCCCCCAGCAGCAGGCCCTTGAACAGCGGTTTCAAGCGCTGTCCAAGGGGCCTGCGTTGGGGCTGGGGCTCAAGGTTTGACGATTTCAAGCTGGCCTACCTTGCCACGTCCTTGCAGGGTGGTCTGGTAGAGCCCTTCGGCATACGCCGGCGGCGTGTTGAAGGTCCCGGCGTTGGTGGCGCGCACGCGGTAGACAAAGGTCGCGGCGTCGCGCAGCACGGTGCCGTAGAACACCACACGGTCATCGCGCACATCAATGTACTCCGGCTGCCAGTTGCTCAACTCGCTCTCACCGACCGGCGCTTGCCAGGATTCCTCGTCGTCATCGCCGGACGATTGCTCCTGGTCTTCATCCTCCTCGTCGCGCTGCTTGGGCTGCGGCGGCAGGCGATAGACCGGCTCGACGCCACCTGGCAACAGGTCGACCACGGCCACTTGCTGCACCTGGTCATGTTCGGTGGCCCGCAGGCGCAGGCGCACCAGGAACTCATCGCCCACGCTGACCTGGGTCACCGGCTGGCCCTTGAGGTCGAGGTAGTCATGGATCACTTCCAGGCCATTGCTCAGGGGCTGGGTGTTGGCGCCGCGATCGAAACCGGCTTCGCTGAGCATGTAGAACGCGGCAGGACCGGAGGACTTCTCCAGGAGCAGCTTTTCAGTGGCCGCCGGCACCGCACTGCGCGGTGGCTGGCCGACCATGTTCAGCAATTGCTGGGACTTGTCGTTGAGCCAGGCGCTGGACTTGAGGTGCATGCCGCTCTCGGCGCGCTGCCCGTAGTTGTCCAGCGCCCGCAACAGCAGGGCGGCCGACAGTGAGTTGTAGCGCTGCTCGTTGAGACGCTTGCCGAGTTTATCCAGCAACTCGAGCGGCACTTCGTCGACCAGGTCGGGGAAGTGTTTGCTCAGCAGGTGCAGGTGTTCGGCATCGTGCACCAGAGGGTCGTAATACAAACCGTCGCTATCCCAGCGGTCGTTCAGGGTGCGCCAGGGAAGCTTGCGGAACAGCCGATCGGCCAGGCGATCCTGTTTCAGGAGCTTATAGCTGGCCGCCAGGTAGGCCGCGCCCAGGTCGTTCTGCCAGGTATCGCGGTGATAGGTTTCGTAACGCTCGCGGATATCGCTCAGGGCACCGCTGACCAGGATCCCCTGGCGGCTCAGCAGGTAGCTGGCGTAGGCGCGGTTGCGCAATTCCTGCAGGCCTTCGCTCGGACCATTGGCGATCTCGGTCAGGTAGGCATTGGCCCGCTCCAGCAGGTCGGCGGGCACGGCCAGGCCGCGTTCGCGGGCTTCGATCAGGAAGTCGGTGGCGTACAGGCTGGCATAGGGCGTGACCTGTGGGTTGGCCGCCCACAAGCCGAAGCCGCCGGCCTGGTTCTGCCGCTGGCGCAGTACCCGCAGCAGGCCGTCGAAGCCCTGTGTGGATGGCACGCTCGCTTGCGCATCGCGCCAGATCAGCGCCGGCATGGCTTTGGACACCAGTTGCTCGGTGCAGGCGTAGGCGTAGTCGTCCAGGTAGTGTTTCAGGCCGTCGGCCCATACCAGTGGCGACGCGGCAACACCCACCTGGACATTGCGCAACTCGCTGAACAGATTGCGGGTCGGCAGCAGTTCCTGGCTGGCGCCTTCAAAGCGGCCGAGGGTCAGGGCCACCCGGTGTTCGCTCAAGGGGCGGACCGAGGTGGTTTCCGCGACCTGGATTCGTTTGCCGTCGGGCAAGACCGCGATAAAGCGCAGGTCGGCGGAGCCGAGGTTTTCCAGGACCTTGATCCGGAACTGCGCCACGCCTTCCTTGCGCGGTTGCAGTTGCAGCGTGCTCCCGGGTTCGCCTTCGACCTGCAGTCCGGCGCTGGTTTGCAGCTCGAACTTCACGGCGGTATCGACTTCCAGGTTGCTGAAGACCCCAGCGCTGACCGTGAAAATATCCCCAGGGGCGACAAAGGCCGGCACGTTCGGCGTGATCACCAGCGGGCCGCGCACCTCGCTCGCGCCTTCACTGACGCCGACGCTGTTGGCGTCCACCGCCACGGCGAACAGGTGCAGCTTGCCGTTGAAGTTGTCCGGCAGTTGGTAGTGCAGCACGCTTTCGCCCGCCGGCAGGTCCACCACCCCCGACCACCAGGCCACAGGCGGCTGGTGCTTGCGCTTGAACGGGTTGAGGTGCGACGCCAGGGCGCCCTCGGTGTCGCCACCCGGGGCTGCGCCACTGAGCAGGCGGCTGAACTCCGGCAGGATCAGGTCGAGGATCTGGCTGGTGCCGACTTCCAGGGCGCGTTTCTGGAAGAAGAAGCCCAGCGGATCGGGCGCCTTGTAGCGCGCAACCTGCAGGATGCCTTCATCGACCGCATAGATCACCGCGCGGGTCGGCCGGTCGTTGCTGACCTTGATATCCAGCACTTGCCCCGGTTCGATTTGCGCCGGGCCTTCGACTTTCAGCGGCATGCGGCGCGCATCGAGGTTGATGCTGAAGGGCACCACGCCATAGGACAGCGGGCTCATGTAGACCTCGGACGAGCCGATGTCACGCACGAACTGCACGTTGACGTAGGCGTTGCCCTCCAGGCCCTTGGGCACCCGGATGTGCTGCACGCTGTTGGTGCTGTCGGCCTTGAACCACTGCTGGCTGTAGACCTTGTCGCGCTCGATGGTGATCAGCCCGGCGCCGGTGTAGGGCGCGCGAATGCTGATGGCGATCTCGTCGCCGCTGGCGTAGCTGCGTTTGTCGAGGCGCAGTTGCAGTTCGGCGTTGCGTTCCAGGGAACGCGAAGTGTTGCCTTTGCCAGCGACGCTGTAGTCGATCTGGTTCAGCAGGTTGCCGTTGGCATCCTTGAGTTGCAGGGTGAAGTCGCCCGGCGTCTGGGTGTCCAGCACCTGGGTCGCGCCCTGCTCGGTGAGCGTCAGCGGCGAGGCGGGTTGAGCCGTGTCCTTGAGGCGTGACTCGTACTTGTAGGTGCCATTGGCCTGCTTGACCAGCACCGACACGTAGCGGTGTTCGATCACCTGGCTGACCAGGCCTTCAACCGCACGCGGGCTCAGGTCCGGCCCGACAGCCAGCCATTGCACCTGGCGCGCCGTGCCCTTGGCCACGTAGGACAGCGAGTCCTGGCTCTTCACCCCGATCAGGTAGGGCGCCGAAGACACCAGCAACGAACTTTGCGCCGCCACATTGCGCCCACCCTCGGCCTCATACACCTGGGTCAGGACCTGCAGGCGGTAGGTGCTGTTGGCAAAACGCTTGAGGTCCAGGTCGAGCACGGCCTGGCCATTGTCGTCGGCGGTGGTTTCCGCCAGGTCTTCGCTGCTGGCTTCAGTCAGCGAGTCGTTGAGGCGGAAGCGGTACTCGGGGTAACGCTCGAACCCCGCCAGTGCCGGGTTCAGCGACAGGTTGGCGGTGATCCGCCGCCCTGCGGCCGGCGCGCCGAACAGGTGCAGCGCAGTGACCTTGGCCTCGACCTGATCCGGCGCGATCCAACCGGCGACCGGGGTGTCGTGCAGGCTCAGGCTGACCTTCAGGCGGTCGGGCTCGAAGTCGCGGACCTTGAAATTGACGCTGCCCAGGTGGGTACGCAGTTGTTTGTCGCCAATCAGTTGCAGGGTCGCGGTGTAATCGCCGGCCGGCGCCACGTCGCTGCTGGCAAAGTCGTAGCTTTCAAAACCGCTGGAGGACAGCTTCAGGGGCTCGCGCACCACCGTCAGGCCCCGTGGGTCGGTGATCAGCAGTTCGACCGGCAGGCCCTGCAAGGCACCTTTCCAGTCGCCACTGCGCACGATCATGCCCAGGTGTGCGGTCTCGCCCGGGCGGTACAGGCCCCGGTCGCTGAACAGGTAGGCGCTCAGGCGGTTGCTGGTGCCGTCTTCCTGCAGGCCGCCGACGTCGAAGCGCGACAGATCCAACTGTTGCGACTGGCGGGCGATCGGCAGGAATGACTGATCGTTGCCGCGGGTCACCACATACATCAGCGGGGTTTTCTCGCGTCGCAGCTCGTCGAGCTTGGCGAAGTGCGCGTGACCCTGGGCGTCGGTCTTGCCACTGCTGACCGGCAAACCGTTGCGCCCGATGATCTCGACCTGGGCCTCGGCCACCGGCAGGCCGCTGCCGATGGATTGCACGTACAGGTCATGGCTGCCGTCGCTGGAGCGCTTGGCAATGATGCCAAGGTCCGTGACCACGATAAAACGCAGGTCATTGGTCGCGCTTTGCGAGTAACCGTCGAAGGTACGCTGGCTCGGTTGGTCCTGGGCGCTGAGCTTGAGCACGAAGATCCCGCGGCGACCGCCGTTGGCACTGAGGTAGCTGCCAAGGTCGACGTTGTCGTATTGGGTCTTGGACGGATCGCTGGCGGACAGCGGGATGTCCAGGGACTGGCGCTCGACCATGCGGTCGAAATAGTCATTGGCAAAGTTGGGGCGGGCAAAGCTGCCGCTGCTCTGGTCGACCAGGTGTTGCAGCTGGTTGGGCAGGACGCGGGCGATCTCTACGTGGGCGCCGGGCACGCCACGGGCCATGAAACCTACGCGTTTTTCACCGGTGAGGCTGAGCAGGGCACCATCGGATAGAAAACGCAGGGTGCGCGGGTAGGCCGGCATGCTCAGCAATGAGGTTGTAGGGTTTTTCGCCAGGTAGCCGCCAATCGCCTCGATCCGCGCCGGGATTTGCACATAGAGGGTGCGCCCCGTGGGTGCCTTGAACTTGAAGGCGTGCTCGGTATTGAGCGGCTCGACACTGGGTACATGGCTGAGCTTGATCGGTTGCGAGCGAGCCAGCAGCGCTTCGTCGATGTCCTTGGCGTACCAGGGGGCGAGGTCGTCCTGGGGTTTTTCCGGCAGCAGCCAGGCCTGGACCTTGCCGGCAATCGCCTCGTCGGCCACGGCGCTGGAGCTGGTGAACATCAGCACCGGCTCGGGTTCGCCGCGATCATTGTCGGCGAAGTTGATTTCGCTGTTGCTGAAGGTCAGCCGATAGCGACCGGGCACCGTCACCAGGCGGGTTTGCGAGGAAGGGGTGGCGTTGCCGCCCAGTTGAGACTTGACCCCTTCGCCGAGGGTCAGACTGATCTGGTTGGTTTCCAGTGGCGTGGCCAACGCCGCAGACCGGATATAGGCCTGCAGCTTGAAGGCGTCGAAGCTGATCTCGGGCTGATTCGCGGCTTTTGGGTCGCGGTATTGCAGGCCGGTGCCGAGGGAGAACTTGATTCGTTTGCGTACGCTCTCTTCATCCACCGGGTGGGTGAACCTGAAGGTGGCGACCTGCTGTTTCAGGCTGGCGTCGACCGGGTCCTGATACAGCTCGTTCTGAACCAGGGTGGCGCTGAATGCAGGGGTGGAAAATGTGTTGCTGTACTGGCTCAACAGCACGCCATCGGCCAGCAGCTTTTTCTTGGCCAGCTCGACGCTGTATTTGGCGTCGATCGGCCAGTCCTGGTCCGGGGTGAATTGCAGGGTGCGGTCCTCGACCCAGCGCCAGCTGCCGGCGACTGCCGGGCTCAGGGTGATGCCTTCGGTCACGGGTTGATTGATGGCTTCAAGGGGCGCCACCGATTCATTGAAGCGGATACGCAGGGTGTCGATAAGCAGCGGCTGCCGGGTGTAGTCGGTCAGGCTGGGGCTCTGCACGCTGTAATGCACGGTGTGCGGTTGCGGTAGGTTGGAGTACCAGTGCCAGCCATACAGGCCGCCGGCACTCAGCACGGCGAGGGTCGCGATGCCGGCAGCAAATTGCCGTGGGTAGGCCTGGACCTTGCGCCCGATGGCGGTCAGGCCTCGTCCCAGTGCAGGAATCAGTTTACGCAGCCAATAGGGCGGGTGCCATTGGCCAAGAAGGCTTTGCGCCAGCCACAGGGTCAGCCCGAACAACAGGCGTGCCACGGTTGATAAAACGCCGAAAAGGCGGCGCGCTGCGTCCCTGCACCTGGCAAACATTGCAAAAAATCCCTGAAGTTGAATGGCGCGCCATCTTACACCTGAACACCGCCACAAACCTTGGTTTAAGCGGTTGTCACCGGTAAATTGCAAGCAAAAGAAAACCCCCGATAAACCAGAGGTCTATCGGGGGTTCGGTTCAAGCGCCTGGCGGCGCTCAAAGGTTCAGCTTATTGGCAGGCTTCGCAATCCGGCTCGTCGATGGCGCAAGCCTTCGGCACTGGAGCGGGACCTGCTGGAGCGGCCAGGACCGAGTCATCACCGTGGTTGCCGCTGGAAACAGCGTTCAACTTGCTGGTGCTGATGGTGGACTTCTCGGTGCTGGTCGCGGCCAGGGCACGGAGGTAGTAAGTGGTTTTCAGGCCACGGTACCAAGCCATGCGGTAGGTCACGTCGAGCTTCTTGCCCGAAGCGCCGGCGATGTACAGGTTCAGGGACTGAGCCTGGTCGATCCACTTCTGACGACGGCTGGCGGCGTCAACGATCCACTTGGTGTCCACTTCGAAGGCCGTCGCGTAGAGCTCTTTGAGTTCTTGCGGGATGCGCTCGATCTGCTGCACCGAACCGTCGTAGTACTTCAGGTCGTTGATCATGACCGAGTCCCACAGGCCGCGGGCTTTCAGGTCGCGAACCAGGTACGGGTTGATCACGGTGAATTCGCCCGACAGGTTCGATTTCACATACAGGTTCTGGTAGGTCGGTTCGATCGACTGCGATACGCCGGTGATGTTGGCGATGGTGGCGGTCGGTGCGATGGCCATGATGTTGGAGTTGCGAATGCCTTTCTGCACACGGGCACGAACCGGTGCCCAGTCCAGGGATTCGTTCAGGTCGACATCGATGTACTTCTGGCCACGTTGCTCGATCAGGATCTGTTGCGAATCCAGCGGCAGGATGCCCTTGGACCACAGCGAACCCTGGAACGTCTCGTAGGCGCCGCGCTCGTCGGCCAGGTCGCAGGAAGCCTGGATCGCGTAGTAGCTGACCGCTTCCATGGACTTGTCGGCGAACTCGACCGCAGCATCCGAACCGTAAGGAATGTGCTGCAGGTACAGCGCGTCCTGGAAGCCCATGATGCCCAGGCCCACTGGACGGTGCTTGAAGTTGGAGTTCTGCGCCTGTGGCACCGAGTAGTAGTTGATGTCGATCACGTTATCGAGCATGCGTACGGCGGTGTTCACGGTGCGTGCCAGCTTGGCGGTGTCCAGCTTGCCGTTGGTGATGTGGTTCGGCAGGTTGATCGAGCCCAGGTTGCAAACGGCGATCTCGTCCTTGTTGGTGTTCAAGGTGATCTCGGTGCACAGGTTCGAGCTGTGGACCACGCCCACGTGCTGCTGCGGGCTGCGCAGGTTGCACGGGTCCTTGAAGGTCAGCCATGGGTGGCCGGTTTCAAACAGCATGGACAGCATTTTGCGCCACAGGTCTTTGGCCTGGATGGTCTTGAACAGCTTGATCTTGCCTGGGTACTGGGACAGGGCTTCGTAGTACTCGTAACGCTCTTCGAAGGCCTTGCCGGTCAGGTCGTGCAGGTCCGGCACTTCGGACGGCGAGAACAGGGTCCACGGGCCATCATCGAAGACGCGCTTCATGAACAGGTCAGGGATCCAGTTGGCGGTGTTCATGTCGTGGGTACGACGACGGTCATCACCGGTGTTCTTGCGCAGCTCGATGAACTCTTCGATGTCCATGTGCCAGGTTTCCAGGTAGGCACAGACAGCGCCTTTGCGCTTGCCACCCTGGTTTACGGCAACGGCGGTGTCGTTCACTACTTTGAGGAACGGAACCACGCCTTGGGATTTGCCGTTGGTGCCCTTGATGTACGAACCCAGTGCGCGCACCGGAGTCCAGTCGTTGCCCAGGCCACCGGCGAATTTAGACAGCATGGCGTTGTCGTGGATCGCGTGGTAGATGCCCGACAGGTCGTCCGGCACGGTGGTCAGGTAGCAGCTCGACAGCTGTGGACGCAGGGTGCCGGCGTTGAACAGGGTCGGGGTCGAAGCCATGTAGTCGAAGGACGACAACAGGTTGTAGAACTCGATGGCGCGGTCTTCGCGTTGTTTCTCTTCGATCGCCAGGCCCATGGCCACGCGCATGAAGAAGATCTGCGGCAGTTCGAAACGCACGCCATCCTTGTGGATGAAGTAACGGTCGTACAGGGTTTGCAGGCCCAGGTAGGTGAACTGCTGGTCGCGCTCGTGGTTGATGGCCTTGCCGAGTTTTTCCAGGTCGAACTCGGCCAGGACCGGGTTCAGCAATTCAAATTGAATGCCCTTGGCGATGTAGGAAGGCAGTGCCTTGGCATACAGGTCGACCATCTCGTGGTGAGTGGCGCTTTCGGCTACTTCGAGGAAGCTCAGGCCTTCGGCACGCAGGGTGTCCATCAGCAGGCGAGCGGTCACGAAGGAGTAGTTCGGCTCACGCTCGACCAGGGTACGGGCGGTCATCACCAGGGCGGTGTTGACGTCCTTGAGGGCCACGCCGTCGTAGAGGTTCTTCAGGGTTTCGCGCTGGATCAGGTCGCCGTCGACTTCTTCCAGGCCTTCGCAGGCTTCGCTGACGATGGTGTTCAGGCGGCCCATGTCGAGCGGCGCCATGCTGCCATCGGCACGGGTGATGCGGATCGATGGGTGAGCCTGCACCGGCTCTTCGCTGGTGGAACGCACGGCGCGCTCTTTGGCGCGCGAGTCGCGGTAGATCACATAGTCGCGGGCCACTTTCTGCTCGCCGGCACGCATCAGGGCCAGTTCGACCTGGTCCTGGATTTCTTCGATGTGGATGGTGCCGCCCGATGGCATGCGGCGCTTGAAGGTCGCGGTGACCTGTTCGGTCAGGCGGGCCACGGTGTCGTGGATTCGCGACGAAGCGGCAGCATTGCCGCCTTCAACTGCAAGAAACGCTTTGGTGATAGCGACGGTGATTTTGTCATCGGTGTAAGGAACGACAGTGCCGTTACGCTTGATCACGCGCAGTTGGCCGGGCGCGGTGGCGGACAGATCCAGATTTGAATCAGCGGCCTGCGGCGCGGTGCCCTGCGGGTTCTCGCGAGTTGTGTCGGTTTGCATGGGTGTCTCCACGTTCTCTATGTTTGTTTGGGCACCATCACGGTGCCCACCGTTCCGTCCTGAAGCACTACAACCGGCATGGGCCGGGCATAACCACTTCGGGACAGTTCAGGAAGGGGGCTGTTGGCGCCGCTTCCATGCCGAAGTCTTGGGTCCCGAGCTTTTGGCTCAAGCACCTGTTCCTGATGGATGACAGTCTGTGACTGCAACACCCGTACCGTTTTCCCCTGTGGCAGGTTGGAAAACAGTAGCCATCCGCACGCGCGGTCTTGGTCTTCTAAAAAAGCGATTGGTTCACCAAACTTGGGCAAGAAAAGGGCTTGAGTTTCTTGTCTGATTTGTGTTTGGTTTTTTGCGCAAAACCCTAGATGTAGGGTTTTTTTTGCGCCGGGCTACAAGATAATGCGTTTTTGGGGGTGAATGCAATGTACAGCCTGTGGATAAGGTTGTGCGTAAATTGTGTATGAAAGCCGCAAACCTCATGCAGACCGCAGTAGGCCTGGATCAAACCGTTTGTCACTGTTTTTTACCGCCGGAAACTGTCCTGGGCGGATTTTTGCGGGCGCGAACCCTATCACAAAAAAGGCCGCTGTCCGAACCGATTTGCCTCCTTGTGTTCACCTGCCTGGCCATTGCTACAATCGGCCGCGCTTTAAGCAGTCTTATCCACCTCAAACATTACAAAAAGACGGGTGGATCCTTCCTGAATATGTTCTTGGCAAGAAGAGGTCACCCGTGGAGCAAGAAGCCTGGCAGGTATTGATTGTTGAGGACGACCAGCGTCTGGCCGAGTTGACCCGTGAGTACCTGGAGAGCAACGGCCTGCAGGTGGCCATAGAAGGCAACGGTGCGCTGGCGGCGGCGCGGATCATCAACGAGCAGCCGGATCTGGTGATTCTCGACCTGATGCTGCCCGGCGAAGACGGCTTGAGCATCTGCCGCAAGGTGCGCCACCGCTATGACGGGCCGATCCTGATGCTCACCGCGCGTTCCGACGACATGGACCAGGTCATGGGCCTGGACCTGGGCGCCGACGATTATGTCTGCAAACCCGTGCGCCCGCGGCTGCTGCTGGCGCGGATCCAGGCCCTGCTGCGGCGCAGCGAGGCGCCGGAAGCGGCGGTCCCGGAGAAGCAGCGACGCCTGCAGTTCGGCCCGCTGGTGGTCGACAGTGCGCTGCGCGAAGCCTGGCTGAACGAGGCGGGGATCGAATTGACCAGTGCCGAGTTCGACCTGCTCTGGCTATTGGTGGCCAACGCCGGGCGCATTCTGTCCCGCGAAGAAATCTTTACCGCCCTGCGTGGCATCGGCTACGACGGCCAGGACCGCTCGATCGATGTGCGCATCTCGCGCATTCGCCCCAAGATCGGCGACGATCCGGAGCACCCGCGCCTGATCAAGACCATCCGCAGCAAGGGCTACCTGTTTGTCCCTGAAGCCGCCGCCGATATGCCGCTGTGAACTCGATCTTCCTGCGGATCTACGGCGGCATGTGCGCCGCCCTGATCCTGGTGGCGCTGCTTGGCGTGCTGGCCCTGCACCTGCTTAATAATGTGCGCAGCGAGCAGTATCGCGAGCGCCTGGCCCATGGCACGTTTTCGCTGATGGCCGATAACCTGCAGCCGATGAGCGAGATCGAGCGTCGGCGCGTCCTGGCGTTGTGGGAGCGTCTCCTGGGGATTCCCCTGGCCTTGCAGACATTCGCCCAGACCAGCCTCGACAGCGGCCAGCGCAGCCGCGTGCTGCGGGGCCAGGCCCTGGTGGAGCAGACCGGGCCACACGCGGCGCGGGTCTACCGGTTGGTCAGCGACAAGGAACAACTGCTACTGACCGGCGAGGTGCAGCAGATCAGCGAGCAATTGGCGCGCGCGACTATCTACCTGCTGGCCGACGAACTGGTGCGCTACCCGGTCGCCGAGCAACCGCAACGCCTGGCGGACTTGAAGGAAGCCAAGGGTTTTGGTTTCGATATGCACCTGGTGATCCTTGAACAGGCCGACATGGACGAAGACCAGCGCCGCCGCGTCGCCGAGGGCGATACCGTGATGGCGTTGGGCAAGGGGGGCGATTCGATCCGGGTGTTTGCCGGCATGGTTGGCACGCCCTGGGTCTTGGAAATCGGCCCGCTGTATCAGATGAACCCCTATCCGCCCGAATGGCTGGTGCTGATCGCCGTCCTGGGCCTGAGCCTGATCGGCTTGATCGTCTATCTCCTGGTGCGTCAGCTGGAGCGGCGCCTGCGCGGGCTGGAGTCAGCGGCGACGCGCATCGCCAAGGGCAGCCTGGAAACCAGGGTTCCCGCCCGCGGCGCCGACTCGATCGGGCGCCTGGCCGCCGCGTTCAACGGCATGGCCGAGCACTTGCAGCGTCTGCTGGCGATCCAGCGTGAGCTGGTGCGGGCGGTGTCTCACGAGTTGCGCACGCCGGTGGCACGCCTGCGCTTTGGCCTGGAAATGATCGGCTCGGCCACCACCCCTGTGGCACGGGAAAAGTACATGGAGGGCATGGACAGCGATATCCAGGACCTGGACCGCCTGGTGGATGAGATGCTCACGTATGCGCGCCTGGAGCAGGGTTCGCCGGCGCTGAACTTCCAGCGCATCGACCTTGATGCCCTGGTCAGCCAGGTGATCAGCGAACTGGCGCCGCTGCGGGCCGAGGTCAAGGTCCAGCGCGGGTTGTGCCTGTCGGCCGCCAATTGTGATGACGCCTGGGTCGAGGCCGAGCCGCGCTACCTGCATCGGGCCTTGCAGAACCTGGTGAGCAACGCCATGCGCCACGCTGAATCCCAGGTGACCATCAGCTATCAGGTCGGGCAGGTGCGGTGTCGGGTGGACGTTGAAGACGATGGCCCCGGGGTTCCGGAAAGCGCCTGGGAGCGGATCTTCACCCCCTTTCTGCGGCTGGACGACAGTCGTACCCGGGCCTCCGGTGGGCATGGCCTGGGCCTGTCGATTGTGCGGCGGATCATTCACTGGCACGACGGCCGCGCGCTGATCGGGCGCAGCAAGAGCCTGGGCGGCGCCTGTTTCAGCCTGAGCTGGCCACGCCATCAAGAAGAGAAGCCCTGAAGCTCCAGACCTCAGGCCCGGGGCTAGGGGCTTGTGGGCGTCTCAACCGGGAATGCTGACCAGGCTCAGCAACTGCCCATCCTGCAGTGCAAACTGCGCGTCCAGTTGCGTGCCGTTGCGCCACTCGCTGGACAGGTCTTGCAACAGGCGCAGGCGCACCTGGCCGGCCTCGGTCCACTCCAGCACTTCGGCATGTTCGAAATAGAAGCGCTGCTGGACGATCGGGTACAGCGCCTTGAACAGGCTTTCCTTCACTGAAAAGGTCAGGGTCACCCACAGCGCCAGATGCTCGCTGGGGCCGGCGGCCATGCGCTGCAATTCCGGCGCGGTAAGGATCTCGCCCGCCAGGCGCCGTGCACGCTCGGCATCCAGCAGGTTCTCCAGGTCCATGCCCAGGCCGCGCCAGTGCTCCTTGCGCGCCACGATGGCCGCTGCCCGGCCGGTGCTGTGGGTGATCGAGCCGCAGATGTGGGCCGGCCATACCGGTGCCCGGTCGTCCCCGATGGGCGGGGTGCAGTCCAGACCTTCCAGGCGTTGCAGGGCGGCGCGGGCACACAGGCGCCCGGCAAGGAACTCGGCCTGGCGCTTGGCGACCGAGCGCTGAATGCTCGCCGGCGGCTCGATGGCGCAGCGCTGGAAGTCGTCCGCCGCCAGTTGCGCGGGATTGAAGTGGGTGCTGAGCAGGACGCTATTGGCCAGCGCCTGGGGCAGCGGCCAGTGGGCGTCGAGTGGGGTGCAGCAGGCGGGCAGGGCGGGGAGAGAATTCATGCCCGGCATTTTGCCGGGTTGCGCGGTTGCGGGGTAGCCCCGGGGGTTGAGGGCGCCTTTGTAAGCTGCGGCGCCCGTGTGGCGTCTGATGACTCATTGCCGCTGTTTTGCGAAAAATAGCTGAAAAAACAGCAGGGTGGATTCGGTTCAGGCCAGGTTCAGAGTGTGTTCAGGGGGAGTTCAGGGGGCGGTGGTTAACCTAGCTCCGTACCCAAAAAGCACATAGCGAATGAGGAAATTCCCTAATGACTTCTATCAAAAAGATGATCCTGGCCTTCACTGTTCTCGGCGCCAGCGCCGCTGCCCAAGCCGCTGACAGCAACTTCGCCGGTCTGAGCTACGGCCTCACCAGCGACAAGGTCAGCAAGTCCAGCCTGCTCAACAACAACCTCGGCCACCCGGATTCCGATGGTGTGATTGCCAAGGACAGCACCTTCGGTGTGCGCTTCGGCCAGTTGAATGACCAGGCCCGCTACTACGCCACTTATGAATATGTTTCGGGCTCGCACAATGGCATTAAACTGCGTCAGCAAAATCTGCTGGGCAGCTACGATATGTTCCTGCCAGTGACCAGCAGCACCAAATTGTTCGGTGGTGCCACCGCCGGCCTGGTCAAAATGACCCAGGAATCGCCAGGCTTCAGCCGTGACAGCGACATCGGTTATGCGGTCGGCGTACAGGCCGGTGTGCTGCAGCAAGTTTCGCAGAACACCTCGGTTGAGCTGGGTTATCGTTACCTGCGCAGCAACGCCAGCACCGAAATGAGCGAGCGCGGCGGCAGCAAGCAGGGTTCGCTGAACCTGGATAGCAGCGCCCAGACCTACCTGTCGGCCAACTACGCGTTCTGACACGTACCTTGGTTTTGACTGACGCCGGATCTGGCCCAAAGGCAGATCCGGCGTTGCCGTATGAGTAATCAGGGGGCCTGAACGCCCTTTGGAGTTGTGGAAATTTTGCCTGGGAGAGCTTTATGAAACTGCTGGTCGTTGAGGATGAGGCGCTGCTGCGCCATCACCTGCAAACCCGGCTCACGGACAGTGGTCATGTGGTCGAATCCGTGGCCAACGCCGAAGAGGCGCTGTATCAGAGCGAGCAGTTCAATCACGATCTGGCGGTGATCGACCTGGGGCTGCCGGGCATGGGTGGCCTGGACCTGATTCGCCAGTTACGCGCCCGTGGCAAGACGTTCCCGATCCTGATCCTGACCGCTCGCGGCAACTGGCAGGACAAGGTCGAAGGGCTGGCAGCCGGCGCAGACGACTATGTGGTCAAGCCCTTCCAGTTCGAAGAGCTGGATGCGCGCTTGAACGCCTTGCTGCGCCGTTCCAGTGGCTTTACCCAGTCGACCATCATCGCCGGGCCGCTGCTGCTCGACCTCAATCGCAAGCAGGCATCCCTGGATGAGCAGCCGCTGGCGCTGACCGCCTATGAGTACCGGATTCTCGAATACCTGATGCGTCATCACCAGCAGGTGGTGGCCAAGGATCGGTTGATGGAGCAGTTGTACCCGGACGACGACGAGCGCGATCCAAACGTGATCGAAGTGCTGGTTGGGCGCTTGCGGCGCAAGCTGGAGGCGCCGTCGGGCTTCAAGCCGATCGAGACCGTGCGTGGCCTGGGCTACTTGTTCAATGAGCGCTGCCGATGATTCGATCGCTGCGCTTGCGCCTGATGCTGGCCGCCACCACCCTGGCGGTGCTGTTCATGCTGGCATTGCTGCCGGCCATGCAAGGCGCGTTCAGCCTGGCGCTGCAGGACTCCATCGAGCAGCGCCTGGCCTCCGACGTGACCACCTTGATCTCGGCGGCGCGGGTCGAAGGCAATCACCTGCAGATGCCGATGCAATTGCCGGACGAGCGTTTCAACCTCACCGACAGCCGTTTGCTCGGCTACATCTATGATCGCGAAGGGCACCTGGTGTGGCGCTCGAAAGCGACCCAGGAAGAGAGCATCAACTACAAGCCGCGCTATGACGGGCGTGGCAACGAATTCGCCAGAATCCGCGAAGCCGATGGCCAGGAGTTCTTCGTCTACGACGTCGAGGTCAAGCTGCTGGGCGGTAAAAGTGCGGCCTTCAGTATCGTCGCCTTGCAGCCGGTGCGTGAGTACCAGCTGACCCTGGAAGGCGTGCGGGAAAACCTCTACCTGGGTTTCGGCGCGGCGTTGCTGGTGTTGCTGGCATTGCTCTGGCTCGGCCTGACCTGGGGCCTGCAGGCCTTGCGTCGCTTGAGCCAGGAGCTGGACCAGATCGAAAGCGGCACCCGCGAAAGCCTCAGCGAAGAACACCCGCGCGAGCTGCTGCGGCTCACCGGCTCGTTGAACCGTTTGTTGCACAGCGAGCGCGAGCAGCGCAGCCGATACCGCGACTCGCTGGATGACCTGGCCCACAGCCTGAAAACCCCGCTGGCGGTACTGCAGGGGGTCAGTGAAGACATGGCCCAGCGTCCTCAGGACCGCGACCAGGCCTGGGTCCTGCAAAGCCAGATCGAGCGCATGAGCCAGCAGATCAGCTATCAGCTACAGCGCGCCAGCCTGCGTAAAAGCGGCCTGGTGCGGCACCAGGTCAGGTTGCGTCCGGTGCTTAAGAGCCTGTGCGACACCCTGGACAAGGTGTACCGCGACAAGCAGGTACGGGTCTCTTTCGACCTGCCGGAGCAGTGTTATGTGCCGATCGAGCACGGTGCCCTGCTGGAAATGCTCGGCAACCTGCTGGAGAACGCCTACCGCCTGTGCCTGAGCCAGGTGCGCATCAGCGTGCGCGAAACCCTCGACGGGGCCGAACTCTGTGTCGAGGATGATGGCCCCGGCGTACCACCGGACCAGCGTGCGCGGATTTTGCAACGTGGCGAACGCCTGGACCGCCAGCATCCGGGGCAGGGGATTGGCCTGGCGGTGGTCAAGGACATCATCGACAGCTACGGCGCGCAGCTGACGCTGGGGGATTCCTCCCTGGGGGGCGCGGCATTCCGGATTCACTTCCCGATTATTTGAGGCCGTGGGCTCAATGCTCCTGGGCGCGGTAGGCGCCCGGGGTCAGGCCGGTCCACTTCTTGAAGGCCCGATGAAAGGCCGAGGGCTCGGAAAACCCCAGCTGCTCGGCGATCTGTTGCAACGACAGGTCGGCCCGCCCCAGGTGATAGATGGCGATATCGCGCCGCAACTGATCCTTCAACTCCTGAAAACTCGACCCTTCTTCACGCAGGTGCCGGCGCAGGGTCTGGGGGCTGATGTGCAGTTGCCGGGCCACGCTTTCCAGGTCTGGCCAGTGCTCGCTGTCGCGACTGAGCAGGCGGCGTAGCTGGCTGCTCAGGCTGTCGCCAGGGTCCGGCCGCGACAGCAGGTCGGCCGGCGAGCGTTCAAGAAAATGCTTGAGGGTCCGTTCGTCCTGCAGCAATGGCAGGTCCAGGTAGCGGCTGTGGAACAGCAGGCTACTGTGCTCGGCGCCAAACACCAGGGGGCAGGGGAACAACAGGTCGTATTCGGCACCGTGCCCGGGCCGGGGGTAGCTGAAGGTCGCCTGCTCCAGGCGAATCCGTTGGCCGACCAGCCAACTGCCGAGGCGATGCCAGATCACCAGCAGGCTTTCGCTGAGGAAGTGATCCGGGTCCCGCAGTTGACTGTCGTCCAGGCTCAGGCGGGTCATCTCGCCTTCACGACTGAGGCTCAGGCGCGGGGCCTGCGGGAATAGGCTATAAAATAATAAGCCGCGATTGAGCGCCTTCCCCAGGGTCCGGCAATGAATCAGCGCATGGCACATCATGGCGAAGGTGCCGCGCTTGCTCGGTTCGGGCGCGAACCCCAGGTATTCATCATCCAGCGCTTGCCAGAGCAATTGCAGCAAGCCGCTGAACTGCTCGGGGGCGATGCGTGCCCTGGGCTCGTTGAGCAGTTCGGCGCTGATGCCCACCTGTTGCAGCAGCGCCGAGCAGTCATGGCCACGCCGACGCGCGCCGCCAAGAGCGGCACGGGCGAAATGACTGGCGATGGTGCGTTCGCGCATGCGGGCTGATCCGTCCATTGAGTGGCGGATGGTAGTCAGCGGGCGTAGGTCGGACAAGGCGGATATCCGCCAAATTGTAGGACGAGCGAGGGGCAATGGGCGGAAATCCGCCATGTCGAGCCCCGGCCAAGAATCCGAGTGTTGGGTTGTGACCCTGATGTCTAAAGGCCTCCAGGGCATTTTCAACAAGGTGGCACGGGCTTTGCGATAAGGCCGATAGAGATGCCTGCGCGCAGCTCGACAAAACAAATCCCTCCAGTGCAGGAGGGTTCGCACTTTAGGCGTCGTGTGCATCGATGGATGATGTTCACCGGGGCTTTTGAGGAACTTTGCAATGACGACTCGTCAGCCACTGTACAAATCCCTGTATTTCCAGGTGATCGTTGCCATCGCCATCGGCATCCTGCTCGGTCACTTCTACCCGCAGACCGGCGTCGCCTTGAAGCCGCTGGGTGACGGGTTCATCAAACTGATCAAAATGGTCATCGCCCCGATCATCTTCTGCACCGTTGTCAGCGGTATCGCCGGCATGCAGAGCATGAAATCGGTCGGCAAGACCGGCGGCTACGCGCTGCTGTACTTCGAAATCGTCTCCACCATCGCGCTGCTGATCGGTCTGGTCGTGGTCAACGTCGTTCAGCCGGGCGCCGGCATGCACATCGACGTCGCTACCCTCGACGCTTCGAAAGTCGCTGCCTACGTGACGGCCGGTGCTGACCAGAGCATCGTCGGCTTCCTGCTCAACGTGATCCCCAACACCATCGTCGGCGCTTTCGCCAATGGCGACATCCTGCAAGTGCTGATGTTCTCGGTGATCTTCGGTTTCGCCCTGCATCGCCTGGGTGCCTACGGCAAGCCGGTGCTGGACTTCATCGATCGCTTCGCCCACGTGATGTTCAACATCATCAACATGATCATGAAGCTCGCGCCAATTGGTGCCCTGGGCGCCATGGCCTTCACCATCGGTGCCTACGGTGTCGGCTCGCTGGTGCAGTTGGGTCAACTGATGATCTGCTTCTACATCACCTGCGTGCTGTTCGTGGTGGTGGTACTGGGCGCCATCTGCCGCGCTCACGGTTTCAGCGTGCTGAAACTGATCCGCTACATCCGTGAAGAACTGCTGATCGTACTGGGTACTTCCTCGTCCGAATCGGCTCTGCCGCGCATGCTGATCAAAATGGAACGCCTGGGTGCCAAGAAGTCGGTAGTCGGCCTGGTGATCCCGACCGGTTATTCCTTCAACCTCGACGGCACGTCGATCTACCTGACCATGGCGGCCGTGTTTATCGCCCAGGCGACCGACACCCACATGGACATCACGCACCAGATCACTCTGCTGCTGGTGCTGCTGCTGTCCTCCAAAGGTGCTGCGGGCGTGACCGGTAGTGGCTTCATCGTGTTGGCGGCCACCCTGTCGGCGGTCGGTCACCTGCCGGTGGCCGGTCTGGCACTGATCCTGGGTATCGACCGCTTCATGTCCGAAGCCCGTGCCCTGACCAACCTGGTGGGTAACGCCGTGGCCACCCTGGTGGTTGCCAAGTGGGTCAAGGAACTGGACGAAGACAAGCTGCAGGTCGAGCTGGCTTCCGGTGGTCGTGGTATCTCCGACACCCGTGAAGAAGATGACCTGGGCGTGGCCGAAGGCCCGGCGCCAAGCATCCTCAAATAAGCTGTGTGTTAATGAAAAACCCGCTGCGGCGGGTTTTTTATTGCCCGCATTTCGAGCGCAAGCGTCAGCCCGCCTGAGCGTTGCGGTAATTGCCGGGTGGGCATCGGCTGCCTACTCTGTGGGCAGTCGATCTTGAGTCAGGAGGGGTCATGCACGGTCCGTTGGCGTCACTCAAAGTTCTGGATTTCTCCACCCTGCTGCCGGGGCCCTTCGCTTCGTTGCTGCTGGCGGACATGGGCGCCGACGTAGTGCGCATCGAGTCTCCGACCCGCATGGACCTGCTGCGGGTGCTGCCACCCCATGATCATGGGGTCTCCGCCAGCCACGCCTACCTCAACCGCAACAAGCGCAGCCTGGCCCTGGACCTCAAGCAGCCGGAGGCGCTGGAAGTGGTCAGGCAACTGGTGCTGGATTACGACATCGTCCTCGAACAGTTTCGCCCGGGGGTGATGGAGCGCCTGGGCCTGGGGTATGAGGCATTGAAGGCACTCAACCCGAAGTTGATCTACGTCTCGATTACCGGCTACGGCCAGACCGGCCCCTACCGGGAGCGTGCCGGGCACGATATCAATTACCTGGCCCTGGCCGGTCTGGCCAGCTACACCGGGCGCCAGGACAGCGGGCCATTGCCGCTGGGGATTCAAGCGGCGGATATTGCCGGTGGTTCGCTGCACGGCGTGATCGGTCTGTTGGCGGCGGTGATCGCCCGTCAGCACAGCGGCGTCGGGCAACACCTGGATGTGAGCATGACCGACTGCGCCTTCAGCCTGAATGCCATGGCCGGCGCCGGTTATCTGGCATGTGGCGTCGAGCCGCAGCGCGAGGATCAGATGCTCAATGGCGGCAGCTTTTACGACTACTACCGCAGCCGTGACGGTCGCTGGTTGTCGGTGGGCAGCCTGGAGCCCGGATTTATGCAGGCCCTGTGCGACGCCCTGGGCCGGCCGGAATTGGCAGCTCAGAGCCTGTCGCCCAGGCCTGAGCAGCAGCAAGCCTTGAAACAGGCGCTGCAGATCGAGTTCGAGAAGCGCGACTTTGCCGAGCTCTGCGAGTTGTTTGCCGCCCTGGATGCCTGTGTCGAGCCGGTCCTCAGCCTTGCTGAAGCGCTGGAGCACCCGCAGTTGCAGGCGCGGCAACTGGTCAGCCACGTGCCCCGTGGCGATGGCAGCGCGCAGGCGCAGATCGCCTGTCCGCTGAAATTTTCCCAGGGCTTGCCCGAGCCGCGGCATATCGGTGCTGCGGTCGGCGCGCATTCCGAGCAGGTGCTGCGGGAGTTGGGCTACAGCCCTGAGCGTATCGACCAGCTACGCCGGGCCAAGGTGACTCTGTAGCCGCAGCCGGGCCTCATTCCACCCGCATTTCACCACTAAACACCAGGGTGTGCCGGCAGCGTCGGCACAGGTAGCGCCGGCCCTGGCCGACCAGGCTGTGACGCTGGGCGGAAAACGGGAAGTCGCTGTCGGCACAGGGGCAGCGGTAGATATAACGGGTCACGCGACGCCGCTGGATTTCATAGGTGTGGCAGCGGTTGGGCGGCAGTTCGTACACGCCGCGCATGATCAATTGCCATTCTTCGCCATGGGGCTGAATGCGTTCGCCGAACAATTGATGGGCGATCAGGTGCGCGACCTCATGAGCCACGGTCTGCTTGAGGAAGTCTTCGGTGTTTTCCCGGTACAGCTGCGGGTTGAAGCGCAGCAGGTTCTCGTGCAGGTGCGCTACGCCGGCCTTCTGGCCACGCAACTTGAGGCTGACCACGGGACGTTTGAAAGGTCGTTTGAAAAAGGATTCAGCGAGTTGGAAACAGTCTTCGACGCGGGTATTGAGTTGCTCGGGCATGCTTAACGGCTCTCCAGAGGTGTCGAGTATGCCGCAAAGCCCGGGGTTTCCGAATCGTCCAGGCGCCGAATGGTCATGCCGGCCCACCAATTAAAAGGCCGCCTTGCGGCGGCCTGTGTTGGCAGATCTGGTTTTAGGAGATGAATGGCGTCTGTTACTGCCTCAGTTGGTGTAGACCGGGCCGACACCCAGGCCCCAGACGATCACGGTAAACGCCATGATCGCCACCAGCACGACCAGCCCAACGGCCAGTACCGAGCTGGAAAACAGAAAACCCTCGTCCGATGGAATGTTCATGAAGGTCGGCAACCCCACATACAGCAGGTACACCGTGTAGCAGATAGCCGCCGTGCCGATGATCATGCCCAGCCACATATGCGGGTACAGCGCCGCCAGGCCGCCGACGAACAGCGGCGTTGCGGTGTAGGTGGCAAAGGCGATGCAGCGGGCCAGGCTTGGGTTGGCGTCGTAGGTGCGGGCCATCCAGTGCACGAAGGCGCCCATGACGGCCACGCCGCCGAGCATGGCCAGGTAGGACATGATGGTCATCCACAGTGCGCTTTCCACGGTGAGCATCACCGGGGCTCGACTGCCGATGACCCAACCGACCTGGGTGGTGCCGATAAACGCGGAAACGGCCGGTATGGCCGCGAGAATCAGGGTGTGGGTGAGGTACATGTGGCTGATGCTTTCTTCCTGGTCGCCACGGATTTCTCGCCATTCTTGATCAGGGTGGGTGAAGAGGCCCACGACGTGATGGATCATATTCAGTCACTCCTTTGTTATTGCCATCGCCCCCCAGCGGAGCGCCTACGGGCCAATAGGCCAAGTAAGTAAAGGTCTGTATGTGTGTGCGACCTTATGTCGCAGTATAGGAAGGACTTGCTGGCGTGGCTGCGGGGGGTTAGAGCAAATCGCGCTGTAAAGGTAATGCGTAATCGCCGAAGAGTCTTGGCCGTTGCAGCTCTTCGCCCGGCGCGGATTTTTTGCGTAAAATACCCGGCTTTTCGTCACACACCTCGCGGATTCCAGCGCCATGGGCACTCTTACGGTCAACCAGAACAAACTGCAGAAACGCCTGCGTCGCCAGGCGGGCGAAGCGGTCGCCGACTTCAACATGATCGAAGACGGTGACAAGGTCATGGTCTGCCTGTCCGGCGGCAAGGACAGCTACACCATGCTCGATGTGCTGCTGCACTTGCAGAAGGTGGCGCCGATCAAGTTCGACATCGTTGCGGTGAACATGGACCAGAAGCAGCCGGGCTTTCCCGAGGATGTGCTGCCGGCCTACCTCAAGACCCTGGGCGTGGAGTACCACATCGTCGAGAAAGACACCTATTCGGTGGTCAAGGAGCTGATCCCGGAAGGCAAGACCACCTGCTCGCTGTGCTCGCGCCTGCGTCGCGGCACGCTGTACACCTTTGCCGATGAAATCGGCGCGACCAAGATGGCCCTCGGTCATCACCGCGACGACATCATCGAGACCTTCTTCCTCAATATGTTTTTCAACGGCTCGCTCAAGGCCATGCCGCCCAAGTTGCGGGCCGATGACGGGCGCAATGTGGTGATCCGGCCCCTGGCCTACTGCAACGAGAAGGACATCCAGGCCTACTCCGACCTCAAGCAATTTCCGATCATCCCCTGCAACCTCTGCGGCTCCCAGGAGAACCTGCAGCGCCAGGTGGTCAAGGACATGCTTCAGGAGTGGGAGCGCAAGACCCCGGGCCGCAGCGAAAGCATCTTCCGCAGCTTGCAGAATGTGCAGCTGTCGCAGTTGGCCGACCGCAACCTGTTCGACTTCACCAGCCTGCGCATCGATGAAACCGCCGCCTCGCGTTTCGTCAATGTGCTGAACCTCTGAACCCCAGCCGTCAAGGCCGGGCTCGAGGCGCGGCGTCGGGGATGTATGCCAGGCTGCCGAAATCCCGGGCATTGAACAGGCGTTCACCGTTGTCCGGCAGCGTGCGCAGCACCTGGTGATCGGCCTGAAGGTAGCCCAGCGGCAGGGGCTCGCCATTGTGGTACTGGGCCAGGATCAGGGTGCGTTGCGGGTCCCAGTGCTGGCCGCTGGTTTTCTCCAGCCAGGCCATGAACCCTGCGCTATCGCCGTCGCGGGGGAAATCCTGGGTGTCCTGTAGGTAGTAGAACGGCGCGCCGTGATTCTGCAGGTACAGCGGCAGTTTGTTATCGACCTCCACCATCACCACTCGCCATTGGGCCCAGGGTGCCTGTTTGTCGGCCTCGGCCCGCACCGCCTGGGCGAACTGCATCACCCCGCCACCGCCATTGGTCCAGGGGTAGAGCACCCCCAACACCAGCAGCATGACCCCGGCAGCCACCGCGAAGCCTTTGCTCCAGCCACGCCCGCCGACCTGTCCGGCGGCTCGGCGCTGGGCAAGGCGTCGGCTCAGCCACCAGGCCGCGAGTAACTGGGCAAAGGGCACCAGCGGCAATACGTAGTAGCTGCGGCGGCTGCCGCTGGCGGTGAAAAACAGCATCAGCAGGCCCAGGCTCCACACCAGCCAGCGCGCATTGGGCTCGATCTGCCGCCAGTGGCGCAGGGCGACCCATAAACCGAGGATCCAGCACGGCGCCCAGGGCAGGGTGTAGACCGGCAGGTAGATCAGGTAGGTGTAGAGCGGGCCGACATGGTCGAACGGGTCGAAAAAACGCACCAGGTTTTCCCGCAGCACCAGGCTCAGGCCGCTGTCGCCCACGGTCGGCTGGCCATACAGATGCGAGAGCAGGAACGGCAACATATAGACCAGCCCGGCCAGCAGCAGCGCCAGGCACAGCCGCAGATTGAGGTGACGCTTCCAGCGCCCGGCGCTCATCAGGTGTGGCAGCAGCACCAGCCCGGGCAAGATGAAACCGATCAGGCCCTTGCACAGCGAAGTGGCCGCCAGTATCAGGAAAAACCCGCAATAGCGACTCAGGCGGGTGTCGTCCGGCTCCCGCCAGTACCACCAGACCGCCGCCAGCACCCCGAACAGGGTCAGAATGTCGGCCGTCGCCACCCGGGCCCAGAAGGCAAAGTAGAAGGTGGTCGCCAGCATCCAGCCGGCAATCAGCCCGGTGCCCTGGCGAAACAAGCGCTCGCCAAGCGAATGGATCAGCCACACGCTCAGGCACGCCGCGATCACCGACGGCAGGCGCAGCGACCAGTTATCCAGCCCGCCGAACAGCCCGCTGCTGGCGGTAATCAACCAGTAGGAAGGCAGCGGCTTGTCGTAATAGGGCATGCCCTTGAGGTACGGGTCGAAGTAATCGCCGCTTTGCAGCATTTGCAGGGCAATGTTCGCCCAGCGGGTTTCCGGCCCCCACAGCTCGCGGCTGCCCAGGCCGAGCAGCAGGATCAAAGCGCTCACACCCAGCAGTAGCGCCAGGGCCTTGTGCTGATTAAGGCTGCGTTGCATGGGGATCGCTCCGTGGTTGGACCCGCGCCAGTTTCAGTGGCTCACAGGCGAATGCCGTCCGGCCGGTGATGGCAAGCAGGGGATTGTGCTCAGGTGAGACGAGTGCTCAGGCGGTCAGCGCCGTTGGGCAGGCGCTGACCGTGGGACGACCGGGCTTATGGCGGGCTCTGGGGGAAGATCAGGATCACCAGGTTGCCTTGCTCGTAGCGTTTGCCGCCCAGGGGCAGGCGCTCGACTTCCTGGATCTCCTGCACGTCGTTGACCCGCATGACCACGCCTACCGAACCTCGCTTCAGGGCTTGGCTCATCCAGGGCTGGATCTGATCCAGATCGATCTTGCGCGGGCTCGAATCCGGGTAGTCGAGGCCGTACCTGAGCTCACCGGCGGTGTTGTACAGCGCCACGTCCGGACGTTGCAGGCGCCAGGCCAGGGCCGACGCCGCCCCCAGGTCATTACTCAGCAGGGTGCTGGTCTGGCGCAGTTGCTCCAGGTGCTGGTTGATGAACTGGTCCGGCATCTTGTTGTGCACCACGCTGGCGGGCATGCCGGGCGGCAGCAGGGCCACCAGCAGTAAGGTCCCCAGGGCCGGCGCAGCCCACAGCGCCAAGGGGCGCGAGGCGGCCAGCAGGTTGGCGATGATCCAGCCCATCAGCATGATGAACACCAGCGACAGGGCGAGCATTTCGTCATGGCCATACAGCGGTTTGCTGACCTGGATGTAGATCAGCCCCACCAGGGCGCCGACACCGACCACCAGGTTGAGCAAGGCATTGATACGCAGCGCCCGGCCTCGGGCCTGATTGAGCCGATCAATCAGGGTCGACCCCATCAGCAGGGCCAGTGGCAGCAGGCAAGGCATGATGTAGGTCGGCAGCTTGCCGCGGCTCAGGCTGAAAAAGGCCAGGGGCAACAGCAGCCACAGCAAAAGAAAGCCAATGCCGGCCTGGCGCTTGTCTTTCCATGCCTGGAGCAGGGTGCTCGGCAGCAACGCTGCCCAGGGCAGGCTGGAGACCACCAGCAGCGGCAGGTAGAACCACCAGGGGCGGGTGTGCTGCGCGTCCTCGGCGGCGAAGCGGCGAATATGTTCATGCCAGAAGAAGAACCGCCAGAAGTCCGGTTCGTGGGCGTGGATGCTCAGCACCCATGGCAGGCAGACCAGGGCCGCCACCAGCACCGCCAGCGGACCGAAGCGCAGCAGCTCGGTGAAGCGCCGCTGCCAGACCATGTACGGCACGGCAATCAGCACCGGCAGCAGCCAGGCCAGAAAGCCCTTGGTCAGAAACCCCATGCCACAGGCAAACCCCAGCGCTGCCCAGGCCGACAGGCGTTCGCGCAGGGTCTGGCCCTGGAGAGCAAACCACAGCGCCACCAGGCTCAGGTTGACCCACAGGGTGAACTGCGGGTCGAGGTTGGAGTAGCCGGCCTGCCCGGCAATCAGGCCGAAGCTCATGTACAGCAGCGCCGCCGCGAAACTCTTGCGCGGGTCATTCCACAAGCGCCGGGCAAGCAGATAGGCCAGCAGGATGCTCAGCCCGGTACTCAGCGCCGAAGCGATGCGCACCCCGAACAGGTTGTCGCCGAACACGGCCTGGCCAATGGCGATAAACCAATAGCCGGCAATGGGTTTTTCAAAGTAGCGGATGCCCATGAAATGCGGGGCGATCCAGTCACCCTTGAGCAGCATTTCCTGGCTGATCTGGGCATAACGGGTTTCGTCCGGAATCCACAGGCCATGGGTGGTCAATGGCAACAGGTAAAACACGGCGAAGGCTAAAAACAGCAGCGGTAGCGCCCAACGTCTGGTCATGCCCCGCACTCCTGTCGCTGGAGGTGGGGTGATGCCCGTTCCTTGGGCCTGGGGCGTAGAGTCATGCGCATGTCTGTCCTCGGTGTCGGGGGGCAGGTGATGGATCTGAGGTGCATTGGCTAATAAAGTACACGCCGCGAAAAAAGCAACTAAATACCAGTGGCTTCAAACAAAGCTGTCGATTGGCTGAATAACACTTCGAATGTTTAAAAAGTTCTGCAAGTTACTGCTGGACGTTGTTGAGTGTCGGCGGCCAGTGTTCACTGTTCATTATTCCCAGTACTTTCAACTGTCCATCGGGCTCCACTGCAAGAAACAACGAACTGCTGTACTCGCTGGCCAGGGCGTGTTCGTAACCCAGTTGTTTTTCCAGGTCGCTGATACAGCCGCTGTGAGTGATCAGTATCAGGTTGTGCCGCGGCTGTTTATGCGCCAGCACATCGCTTTTCAATGTCGGGCCGCAACTGGACAGCCAGGGCTGGGCCTGCGCGGGTTTGCCGAACATGTACTGCGAGGTCTGCAAGGTGCGGGTCAGGGGGCTGCTTAGGATCTCGGCATTGGCCATGCCCAGCGCGCGGTAAGCGTGGCCCAGCGCAATGGCGGTCGATTGGCCGATCAGGGTGATACCGTCCTCCGGGCCCAGGCAGGGGTGGCTGGACCGATCGCAGCGCTCGGCATGCCTGACCAGGACGATGACGTTTCCGGCCTGCCAATGCAGGTACAGATGGCTGTTGCTCATCTGCCTGGGGTCGCCGAGGTTGACCGGAGTCCGGGGCCACACCACAAATCCGGTGACCAGTATCACCAGTAATACGCAGAGGCTGCCCAGCAGTGACCGCTTAACCCGGGAGTTCATCTTGGGCTTCTCTGGAATAGGGGCAGTGGCTCGAGTAGGTCACGCTGTTCGCCTGGTATTGAAGTTGTCGAAAGTTCACGGTTGCGCCGAGCAGTAGTTATGACTTAGTTGGCGGTTTCACCCGGGCGCGGTGTCTGTAAAGCAATCTAAGGCGCTGCAGGTGGGGGATTGGTGAAAGCAATGTGAAAAAATCGAATGCCGATTGCCGGTGGTAAAACCCCCAGGGAGTTGGCGCATCGGCGATGGCCGTTAAGGGCATCGGCGGGCTGGTTTTTTATTGTGTGCAGCGGCGGGCCATGACGTGCCGGCCGTCCATTGCGAAAGCCCGGCAAAAGTAACGTATTAGAAAGTCGCCATGGCGTTTTAATGCGATCAGTTCAGCTGACTGTCAGCTAGGCCAGCAGCGGGGTGGGGACGCAGGGGGAGCAGATAGGCGCGGCCCTCGACAAAGGGCCACGCCTGGTGCGGTCGTCAACGAGTGGGGATTGCCCCCTGTCAGTGGTTGACGGTGAAGGCCAGCATGGCCGAAAGCTGGCACAGCGGACGCCCGCTTTGCTCCTGCCACTGGTTGAACACGTCCTGCACCAGGGCCTGATCGCGTTTGCTGCTGGGCACCTTGTCGACGATCTTCTGCGCGTTCAACGCGGCCACCACATCCCAGGTCGGGATAAAGGTGTCCTTGCCCACCATCCGCAGGAACCGCGGTGCCGAAAGGCCACCCATCTGGTTGCCGTGCTTGGCCAGGTACTGCCACAAGCCGACGATGTCGCTGCTCGGCCAGTCGGCAATGAAGTTGCCGAAGCTGCCGTGTTCATGGGCCACGTCAAGAATCATCTGCGCATTACGCGGCACACTCTTGAGCTTGCCCAGGTGGCGGATGATCCGCGCATCCTGCATCAGGCGCTCCAGGTGCTCGGCCCCCATCAGCACCACTTTTTCCGGGTCGAAGCCGAAAAACACCTGTTCGAAGGCCGGCCACTTGGCATCCACCAGGCTGTGTTTGAGCCCGGCGCGAAATACCCGCAAAGCCAGCGTCGACAGGTAGCGATCGGCGCTCAGCGAACGCAGGTAGGCGTCGGAGGCCGGGGTGGGCAGGTGGTCTTCCAGGGCTTTGGCCGAACCGAAGCGGTTAAGACAATATTCGTTCAGCCATTTGTAATCGTGCATGCCTTCTCCATATCGGTTCGAGGGGGCTGGGGCGTTGTACGCGGGCGATGGGACTTGAGGCAGCTCGATGGCCTCCAAGGTTCAATCCTTTGCGGGAGGCCTTGCTGCGAGCTTGAATCAGGCGGGGCTGGCAGTGCCTTCGCCCGCCAGTTTGCGGTTGAGCTGAAAACGCCAGCGCACATACAGCAGGGCCGAGCAGAACAGCGCCAGGCTGGCGAGCATTTCCAGCACACCGAACAGCTGGCGGTTGGGATCGTAGGCCGCCAGGGCACCCTTGATGAAGTACAGGTTCACCACAAAGCACATCCACGAGTGCCCGCGGGCACTGCCACTGAGCATGCCCGGGGCCATCAAGAGCAGTGGCACCAGCTCGATCAGCAGGATCACCCAGGGGCGCGCGCCGTGCAGGTCGGCCACCAGCAGGTAATAACCGCACAGCAGGCCGACCAGGCCGAGAAAGCACAGCAGGCTGAGGACGCGCGTCAGGCGCACCCGTGGTTCCAGCCATTCGACGGCGGGCAGGATTTTCGGCTTTTTAGCCACGGTTGCTCTCCAGTTGCCGGGCGGTTTTCGCCAGGCGCAGGCCCAGGGCCCGGCACAGGGTGACTTCGTGCTCGTTCAGCGGGCTCTTGCCGTCGGCGCCGGCGTGATGGCTGGCGCCATAAGGCGTGCCGCCACCACGGGTGTCCAGCAGCGCCGATTCGCTGTAGGGCAGGCCGGTGATCAGCATCCCGTGGTGCAACAGCGGCAGCATCATCGACAACAGGGTGGTTTCCTGGCCGCCGTGCAGGCTGGCGGTGGAGGTGAAGACCCCGGCAGGTTTGCCCACCAGGGCACCGGTCAGCCACAGGTTGCTGGTGCCGTCGAGGAAGTACTTGAGCGGCGCCGCCATGTTGCCGAAACGGGTTGGGCTGCCCAGGGCCAGGCCGGCGCAGTTTTTCAGGTCATCGAGGCTGGCATACAGCGCGCCATCTTCGGGAATGCTCGGCGCCACGGCTTCGCATTCGCTGGAGATCGCCGGCACGGTACGCAGGCGGGCTTCCAGTCCGCCCTGTTCGATGCCCCGGGCAATCTGCCGGGCCATCTCGGTGGTCGAGCCGTTGCGGCTGTAATACAGCACCAGGACGTAGGAGTCGCTCACGGCAGGATCTCCAGCACTTTTTCCGGCGGTCGGCCGATGATGGCTTTGTCGCCGGCTTCGAGAATCGGCCGTTCCATCAGTTTCGGGTGTGCGGCGATGGCATCGATCAACTGCGCCTCGGTGAGGCTGCTGTCCGCCAGGTTGAGGCTCTTGTACTCGTCTTCACCGGTGCGCAGCAGTTGGCGTGCGCCGATGCCGAGCTTGCCCAGCAGGCGTTGCAATTGCGGGGCGTCGAGTGGGGTTTCCAGGTAGCGCACCACGGTTGGAGCCAGGCCACGGGCCTCCAGCAGTTCCAGCGCACCGCGGGATTTCGAGCAGCGCGGGTTGTGATAAAGCGTCAGATCGGTCATGTGCGGGTCGCATCTTGCCTTAGGTGGCGGCTATTCTACCTGCGCCGCGGGCTGTCCTGAACCTTGAGAGGCGATGGGTCGCAGGCAACAGCGGTTTCAGATGATTTTTCAGACAAGGATCAAGGCATGGCAAGGCGACTGGCAGCGGCATTGGCACTCTGCACCACGGTGTTGCTCGGCGGCTGCGGCAACGACTACGGCGTTGACCAATATGGCCAGAAAGTGGCGGGTGAGCGTATTGATAAACAATGGCTGGTGCTCAATTACTGGGCTGAGTGGTGTGGGCCGTGCCGCACCGAGATTCCCGAACTGAATGCGCTGGCCGAGCAGCTCAAGGGGCAGCCGGTGAGTGTACTGGGGGTCAATTTCGATAATGTGCAGGGCGATGAACTGAAAGCCGCCAGCGACAAGCTGGGGATCAAGTTCACCGTGCTGGCCCAGGACCCGGCGCCGATCTTCGACCTGCCGCGCAGCGAGGCGCTGCCGGTGACCTACCTGATCGACGACAAGGGCAAGGTGCGCGAACAACTGATGGGCGAGCAGACCGCAGCGGGTGTTATCGCCAAGCTGCAAGCCCTGCGCGGTCAGTAACCCGTAGCCCGATAACGTCTGCAGGGCATCTGTAGCCGCTGCCGAAGGCTGCGGCTACAAGTCAGCCTTCTTCCAGCCACAAGCGCAGCGGTTTGCCTTCAGCCGGCCAGAAGCGCACTTGCTCGATCGGCGACACATCCCAACGCTCTACGGTTTCCAGCGCTTGCAGGAAGCGCCGCTCCTGCTCCATCAACGCCGGCGCGCAGAGTTTGCGGGTGTTGCCGACCTTGCCGAAACTGAGCTTGTCGCCGTCCAGGGTATAAGGCGCGAACCAGTGGTTGCAGCCGCCGTTGCCGTAGGCGCGACCGTCTTCACCCAGGGTGATGGTCAGGTGGCTGTTGTCGATCAATGGCCGCTCGCCAATCCATTCCAGGACGTAGCTGCGGTCGTGCTGGAGTTTCAGCGGCTCGGCGGCGCAACCCAGCAACCCTGCGGCCACTGCGGCGCTCAGTGCCAGGCGTTTCATTGCGCGGCCTGCTGGCATTTCGGGCAGCGATGCTTTTCACCTTCGCTGACCCAGCCCAGTTCGGCGATGCGCGCACTGGCGGCCGGTTTCTCGGCCTTGTTGCCGAGCTTGGCGTCGACCGCGAACTCAAAGCTCAATTCGCTGGCGCAGCTGTCGCAATTGACTTGCCACTGATGAATGGCCAATTCGCCGAACACCGGGCCTCGGGCGACGGCGACCCACTGACCGAGGGGGTTGATCAGGTGGCGCACGGTTTCCACGGTCAGGCGCATGGACAAGTCCTTGCTGCCCTTGAGCGTGACGATTAACACGTCATCGTTGCGAATCGAGCCACCGTTGCCAGTGACCTGATACCGCCCCGGCACCAGGGCGCGGCACTCGATCAGGGTGTGTTGCGGGTTCATCAGGGTGTAGCGGAAATCGTGTTCGACCATGGGTCCTCCAAGTAGGCGGCTATGCTAGCACGCGACTTTGCAGCGAGCCGACCTTCACGCCACCGTCGGTCCGTCGATTCAGTTCTGTACCAGGTTCTGCGGGGTGCCGGCGGCCCAGGCGGCGATGTTGTGCAGGGTGGTGTCGGCAATCGCGCCCAATGCCTCGCGGGTCAGAAACGCCTGGTGGGCGGTGATGATCACGTTGGGAAAGGTCAACAGCCGTGCCAGCACATCATCCTGCAGCGGCAGGTCGGAACGGTCCTCGAAAAACAGCTGGGCCTCCTCTTCATAGACATCCAGCCCCAGGTAGCCCAACTGGCCGTTTTTCAGGGCGTCGATCAGCGCCGGGGTATCCACCAGGCCACCACGGCCGGTGTTGATCAGCATGGCGCCGGGTTGCATGTGCGCCAGGCTGCGGCTGTTGATCAGGTACTTGCTGTCGGCCGTGAGCGGGCAGTGCAGGCTGATGATCTGCGATTCGGCCAGCAACTGCGGCAGCTCCATATAGCGGGCGCCGAGGGCTTCGACCTGCGGGTTGGGGTAGGGATCATAGGCCAGCAGTTGGCACCCGAACCCGGCCATGATCCTGGCGAACGTCGCGCCGATCTGGCCGGTGCCGACCACGCCGACAGTCTTGCCCACCAGGTCGAACCCGGTCAGGCCGTGCAGGCTGAAGTCGCCCTCGCGGGTGCGGTTGTAGGCGCGGTGCAGGCGCCGGTTCAGGGCCAGGATCAGCGCCACCGCGTGTTCGGCCACGGCATGGGGCGAGTAGGCCGGTACCCGCACCACCGCCAGCCCCAGGCGCTTGGCTGCCACCAGGTCGACGTGGTTGTAACCGGCCGAGCGCAGGGCGATCAGGCGTGTGCCGCCAGCCGCCAGTTGTTCCAGCACCGGTGCGCTCAGGTCATCGTTGATAAAGGGACAGACCACTTCATGCTGTTCGGCCAGGGCCACGGTATCCAGACTTAGCCTGGCGGGCTGGAATTGCAGCTCGATGCCCGGTGGCAGGTCGGCGCCCAGGAAGCTGTCGCGATCGTAGGTCTGGCTGCTGAAGAGAATCGTGCGCATGGAGTGATCCTGATTAAAGGGGTGGCACAGCATGGCGGCTCGGGGCGAGCCGGGCATTGCCTTGGGTCAGGTGTTGAAACGCGCCTCGCTGGCCAGACGGGTTATCGCCCGATCCAGTTCGTCGAGTGCGGCGAAGGCCTTGACATCTTCCTGCTTGAGCAAGGTTTCGCTGCGTTGGCAGGTGGCGCGCAATTGCGGCACGCCGCAGTAACGGGTGGCGCCGTGCAGGCGGTGGACCCGCTCGATCAGCGCGTTGCGGTCATTGGCTTCGCGCGCGGCACGGATCGCTTCGCGGTCGGCCTCCAGGGACGCGAGCAGCATGGCCAGCATGTCGGCTGCCAGATCAGCCTTGCCAGCGGCCAGGCGCAGGCCTTCATCGTGGTCCAGCACCTGCAGTTCGATGCTCTTGCCATGAAACTCGCTGGAGCGTTCGGGACCCTGGTTACGTAGGGCCAGGCCGGTCCACTTCAACACCACCTGAGCCAATTGGCGTTCGCTGATGGGTTTGGTCAGGTAATCATCCATGCCGCTTTGCAGCAGCGCGCGTTTTTCGTTGGCCATGGCGTGGGCGGTGAGGGCGACGATGGGCAGCGGCGAACCATGGCGCTCGCTTTCCCACAGGCGGATCGCCTCGGTGCTTTGTCGCCCGTCCATGCCGGGCATCTGCACGTCCATCATCACCAGGTCGAACGATTCGTTCTGGATCGCCTTGAGCGCGGCATAACCACTTTCGACCGCCAGCACCTTGGCACCCATGTCTTCGAGCAGGGTCTGCACCAGCAGCAGGTTGGCCGGGTTGTCATCGACACACAGCACCCGCGGTGCGCGGCTCGACAAGGGTTCGCCGGGCTCGTTGCGCACCTGGCGCGGGTTGACCAGGTCGGACAGGGCGCGGCGCAGTTTGCGGGTACAGGCCGGCTTGGCCTGCAACTGGCTGTGGGGATTGGGCACCGATAGCTGGAACAGCGTCTGCTCGGTGGTCGGGCACAGCACCAGGACCTTGCAGCCGAGGTGCTCCAGGTCCCAGATATATTGGTTGAGCCGCTCGGGCGGCATGTCGTTGCTGGTGATGCCCAGCACCGCGAGGTCGATCGCCTGATCGGTCTGGTGCACTCCGGTAATGCCGTTGGTCAGGGCTTCCAGGGTGTTGAACGGGGTCACCTCCAGGCCGCAGTCTTCCAGTTGGTGCTGCAACGCCTGGCGCGCCAGTTCGTGATTTTCCACGATCGCCACCCGGCGCCCGAGCAAAGGCGGGCCCGGCAGGTCCTCGGCGTCGTCGCGGGTCTTGGGCAGGCTGAGGCTGATCCAGAACTCCGAGCCTTCGCCCGGCGTGCTGTCGACCCCGATCTCGCCGCCCATCTGCTCGATCAGGCGCTTGGAAATCACCAGCCCCAGGCCAGTGCCGCCGGGTTGCCGCGACAGCGAGTTGTCGGCCTGGCTGAAGGCCTGGAACAACGCCCGCACGTCCTGGTTCGACAAACCAATGCCGGTGTCCTGGATGCTGATCCGCAACTGCACGCTGTCTTCGTGTTCCTCTTCAAGCATGGCGCGGGCGACGATGGTGCCTTCGCGGGTGAACTTGATCGCGTTGCTCACCAGGTTGGTGAGGATCTGCTTGAGCCGCAGCGGGTCGCCGAGCAGCGCCAGTGGCGTATCGCGATAGACCAGGCTGACCAGCTCCAACTGTTTGGCGTGGGCCGCCGGGGCGAGGATGGTCAGGGTGTCTTGCAGCAAGTCCCGCAGGTTGAATGGAATGCTGTCGAGCACCAGCTTGCCGGCCTCGATTTTCGAGAAGTCGAGAATTTCGTTGATGATGCCCAGCAGGCTGTCGGCGGA
Source organism: Pseudomonas sp. MF4836 (assembly GCF_002018875.1). GTDB lineage: Bacteria > Pseudomonadota > Gammaproteobacteria > Pseudomonadales > Pseudomonadaceae > Aquipseudomonas. Next base: position 335,297 of record NZ_MVOL01000005.1, on the reverse strand, counting down.
CTTTTCGATGGTCCCCAGGTAATCCAGCTGACGTGGGGTCAGCTCGCTTTTCTGCAGCAAATGGGTGAAGCCGAGAATGCCGTTGAGCGGGGTACGGATCTCGTGACTCATGTTGGCCAGGAACTCGGACTTGATCCGGCTGGCCTCCAGGGCCTCCTTGCGGGCCAGGTCCAGCTCGATGTTCTGGATCTCGATGGTTTCCAGGTTCTGGCGCACGTCTTCGGTGGCCTGGTCGATGCTGTGCTGCAATTCTTCCTGGGCGTTCTGCAGGGTGCCGGCCATGCGGTTGATGCCCGAGGCCAGTTCGTCCAGTTCCTGGCTGCCCAGTGGTGGTAGGCGGGTTTCCAGGTTGCCGTCCTTGAGCTGGGCCACGGCCTGCTTGATCTGGCTCAGTGGGGTGTTGATGGTGCGGCTCATGCGCAGGGCCAGCAACGTGGTGCCGGCCAGGCCTGCGGCGATCAACAGCAGGCTGGCGAACAGGCTGCGGTAACCGCGCAGCAGCATGCCGCTGTGGGACAGCTCCAGTTCGACCCAGCCCAGCAGGCGGTCGGCTTCATCGGGTATCAGGTCGCCGGCGAGGTTGCGGTGGCGCCCGAAGACGGGCAGCAGGTAGCGGGTCGCATCGTTGCCGGTGCGTTGCAGCATATGGTTGCTGTTACCGATCGGCGGTTGGTTGAGCATGCTCGGGCCGGCGTGGGCCAGGAGGGTACGATCCGGGGCGAGAAACGACACTGCGCGTACATCCGACTGCTCCAGGGACTGGGTGGCGATGCGCTCCAGCAGGTCGTTGTCCTTGTGTCCCATGGCCGGGGCCACCAGGGGTGCCAATTGCTCGGCGATCATTTCGCCACGTTGCAGAAGTTGGGTTTGCAGGTCCGCTTGCTGCATCCAGGTGAAATACCCACCCAGCACCAGGGCCATCAGGCTCGTCGGTAACAAGGTCAGCAGCAGTACGCGACCTTTGATTCCCAGTTTCTTAAGCACCTGACTCTCCTGCCAACCTGTTGTTTTGAATGAACGACGCGCACTTCCGTGAGGCGCCACTCGCGCAGTGTAGCGATTTGCGAGTCAGCGATCTTGGCAAATTGCGCAGGGCCCGAAACAACCGTTGGGCGTTTATCGGGCCCGAATCCAGGCATTGGTTGCTCGTGGTCGGGCAATCTTGAATAATTGCATGATTGAGAATTACTTGCAGAAGCTAATGACTCCCGTATCTGTTGGCCATCCGCGCATCCTGGCGATTGAAGATGATCTTGTGCTCGGCGCTTATGTGCACGAGCAATTGGGCCGTTCCGGTTTCGAGGTGACCTGGTGCCAGAATGGCTGGGAAGGCCTGGAGATGGCGCGCGAGCGTTCATTTGACGTGGTGTTGATGGATATTCTGCTGCCCGGCATGGACGGCTTGTCGGTGCTGACCCATCTGCGCCAGAGCCACTCGACACCCGTGGTGCTGATGTCGGCCCTGGGCGCCGAGGCCGATCGCATCAGTGGCTTTCGCCTGGGGGCTGACGACTACCTGCCCAAGCCGTTCAGCATGGCCGAGTTGCGGGTGCGCATCGAAGCCATCCTGCGACGCGTGGCCCTCGACCGGCGTCCGGTGGCTATTCCTTTGAACCGCGACAGTCACAGCCTGCGTTTCGACGATGAACTGTGCGATGTGTATTTTGGCCAGCAATGGGCCGGGTTTACCCGCAGCGAGTACCGGCTGCTGGAGACCTTGAACCGCAGCGCCGATGAAGTCCTCAGCAAAGCCTTCCTTTATCAGCATGTCCTGCAGCGCGGTTATGCCCCCCATGACCGCAGCCTGGACATGCATGTCAGCCAGATCCGCCGCAAGCTCAAGGCCATCGGCTACGCCGAGCGCGAGGTGCGCACGGTCTGGGGCAAGGGCTATGTACTGAGTGCCGTCGATGAGGTGGTCTGACGTGCCGGGTCGGCACTCACTGTTCTGGAAATTGGCGTTGTTGTTGGTTGCCTTCTGCCTGCTGATGATCTGGCTCAGTTGGTCCTGGGGCCGCTACATGGAACAGAAGAACCTGTTCCTCTCCCATGAGGCGCGCAGCACCTTGCTGGAGTACGCCGCCCAGGCCGAACAGGCCTGGGCCCAGGGGCAGAACGAAGGGGTCGATGCCTGGCTGCAGGACATGGGCACGCGTGAATCGACCTGGATCGGGGTCATAGGCGAGGACTTGCAGTCACTGAGCAGCAAGCCCCTGAGCACCCGGGAAAACCAGCGCCTGACCTTTCTGCGCGGCCTTGATTGGCCGGTGAGCCTGCACACCCGTGGCTTGCCCTGGTTGCGGATTCCCTTTCCCAGCGACCCGGATGCCGGCAGCCTGGTGATCGAGTTGCCGCAGCGTTTCATGCCCGGGCAGTACCGGTTGCTGTGGCGGGTGCTGACCAATGGCGTGATCCCCGGTTTGTTCACCCTGTTGCTGTGCGTCGGTCTGTACCGGTTGCTGGTGGTGCCCCTGAACCAGTTGCGGGAACAGGCCAACGCCTGGAACGCCGATCAATTGAATGCACGCGTCTCCAGCCAGACCACCAGCCGCCAGGATGAATTGGGCGAACTGGGCCGGGCCTTCGATCAAATGTCCGAGCGCCTGCAAGGCACCGTGTCCCTCCAGCAACAACTGCTGCGCGACCTTTCCCATGAACTGCGCACGCCGCTGAGTCGCCTGCGCGTGGCGTGCGACAGCGAACACAGCCTGGCCGCTCTGCGCGAACGTTTGTCTCGGGAAGTCGACGGCATGCAGCGCTTGGTGGAAGACAGCCTGCAACTGGCCTGGCTCGACACCGAGCGCGCGCCCCTGGCGGCGGAGGAAATCCAGGTGCAGGCGCTGTGGGAAATGCTCACGGAAAATGCCTGCTTTGAAAGTGGCTGGTCGGCGCAGCAGTTGCAATGCGAACTGACGGCGGCGTGCTGGGTGCGCGGCAACCTCAATACCCTGGCCCAGGCCCTGGAAAATGTCCTGCGCAATGCCATCCGCCATTCGCCGTTCGGTGCGGTGGTCAGCCTTGATGGCTGCCGCGAGGGGGAATACTGGCACCTGTGGCTGGAAGATCAGGGAGGAGGGGTGGACGAAGCGGACCTGGAGCGGATTTTCGCGCCCTTTACCCGCCTCGACGGTTCGCGGCCTGGCAACGGTGGCTTCGGCCTGGGCCTGAGCATCGCGCGCAATGCGGTGCAGCGCCAGGGCGGCCAGATCTGGGCGGAAAACACCGAGCGCGGCTTGCGCCTGCACATGCGCCTGCTGGCTGCCAGCGTATAAGCCCTAAGGTCGCGATGGGTCTGAGTGGGGCTTATGCCTTTAAGCCATAAGCCCCGCACTTTGCGTGATATGGCCTGCGCACGTTTGCCGGTATGATAGGCGCCCCCGCAGTCTGGATTGCGAATACGTCATGACCTTGCAGTACCCAACCATCGCCGATTGCGTCGGCAACACCCCGCTGGTGCGCCTGCAGCGCCTGCCCGGAGCCACCAGCAACACCCTGCTGCTCAAGCTTGAGGGTAATAACCCGGCCGGCTCGGTCAAGGACCGTCCGGCGCTGTCGATGATCACTCGCGCCGAGTTGCGTGGGCAGATCCACTCGGGCGACACCCTGATCGAGGCGACCTCCGGCAACACCGGGATTGCCCTGGCCATGGCAGCGGCGATCAAGGGTTACAAAATGATCCTGATCATGCCCGACAACTCCAGTGCCGAGCGCAAGGCCGCGATGACAGCCTACGGTGCCGAGTTGATCCTGGTCAGCCAGGAAGAGGGCATGGAAGGCGCGCGCGATCTCGCTGAGCGGATGCAGGCCGAAGGCCGTGGCAAGGTGCTCGACCAGTTCGCCAACGGCGACAACCCCGAGGCGCATTACACCGGCACCGGCCCGGAAATCTGGCGTCAGACCGAGGGCGGGATCACCCACTTCATCAGCTCCATGGGGACCACCGGTACCATCATGGGCACCTCGCGCTACCTGAAAGAACAGAACCCCAATGTGCAGATCATCGGCCTGCAGCCGATGGAAGGCTCGGCCATCCCCGGCATTCGCCGCTGGCCCGAGGAATACCTGCCGAAGATCTACCAGGCCAGCCGCGTCGACCGCATCGTCGACATGGCCCAGAGCGAAGCCGAAGACGTAACCCGGCGCCTGGCCCGTGAAGAGGGCATTTTCTGTGGCGTCTCTTCAGGCGGTGCGGTGGCGGCGATGCTGCGCCTGTCCCGGGAAGTGGAAAACGCGGTGATGGTCGCGATCATTTGTGACCGTGGCGATCGTTACCTGTCGACCGGCATCTTCGATGCGCCCAACTGATGGCCAAGCACGAGAGAGGCCTGCGCTTCCAGCCCACGGGCGGTAGCCGGGCCCCACAGATACCGACCGGTAAAAAGCAGCGCCTGAGCATCGAGCGCCTGGCCAATGACGGCCGGGGGATTGCCTTTCTCGACGGACGCACCTGGTTTGTCACCGGGGCGCTGGCGGGGGAGGAGGTCGAGGCGCGGGTGCTGGGTGCTCACGGCAAGGTCGTAGAAGCGCGCACCGAGCGTGTGTTCCAGGCCAGCGAGCTGCGTCGGCCGATGCCGTGCGCCCATGCCGGCCGCTGCGGCGGTTGCAGTGTCCAGCATCTGCCCCACGACGAACAACTGGCCCTGAAACAGCGCATGCTCGCCGAACAATTGTCGCGGGTTGCCGGCGTGCAGCCCGATGAATGGGCGGCGCCGCTGAGCGGTCCCGAGTTTGGCTATCGGCGTCGCGCGCGGATCGCCGTGCGCTGGGATGCCAAGGCGAAAAAACTTGAAGTGGGTTTCCGTGCCGCCGGCAGCCAGGACATCGTTGCCATCAGCGAGTGCCCAGTGCTGGTACAGCCCTTGCAACCGATCATGAGCCGCTTGCCGGCCATGTTGCAGCGCTTGAGCAAGCCTCAGGCCCTGGGGCACGTGGAGCTGTTCAGCGGCTCGGCGATTGCCGTGCTGCTGCGGCACATGGCGCCGTTGTCCGAGGCTGACCTGAGCATTCTCAAGGAATTCTGCACCTTCCATGATGCCCAGTTGTGGCTGCATGGCGAAGGCGATCCACAGCCCCTGGAGCCGAATCAGGCACTGGGCTTTCGCCTGGAATCCTGGAATTTGCACCTGGCGTATCGACCAGGGGACTTCGTCCAGGTCAATGCCGGCGTCAACGAAGCGATGGTGGCCCAGGCTCTGGAGTGGCTGGCACCGAAGGCTGATGAGCGGGTCCTAGACCTGTTCTGCGGCCTGGGCAATTTTGCCTTGCCCCTGGCGCAGCAGGTTCGCCAGGTGGTGGCGGTTGAAGGCGTGGCGAGCATGGTGGCTCGCGCGGCTGAAAACGCAGCCAGCAACAATTTGCATAACACGCAGTTTTTTCAGGCCGATTTATCGCAGCCTCTGGGTGCTGTCGAGTGGGCGGAAGAGGGCTTTTCTGCGGTACTCTTGGACCCACCCCGTGACGGTGCTTTCGAGGTAGTCCGCAAGCTTGCGAGCCTCGGCGCCCAACGGTTGGTCTATGTGTCATGCAACCCTGCAACTTTGGCGCGTGACACGGTCGAATTGGTCAAACAGGGCTATCGGTTAAAACGTGCCGGGATCCTCGATATGTTTCCTCAGACGGCGCATGTCGAAGCCATGGCGTTATTTGAAGCGAGCTAGGATGGCTCGTCTAATCCGACTGGCCGCCAGGCACCGCTCGCTGGCCCTGCGAGCAGGCCCTGGCACCTAAGGTCAGCGATTTGACGCATTGAATGTGCGTCGTAGGGAAGGTAAAGCAAGATGGTACAGGTGAGAGCGCACCAGCCGATCAACACCGACGGCAGTATCAATCTCGAGGCATGGCTCGATCATGCGGTCAGCGTCGATCTGGCACTTGACCGTGAAGCCTTGAAAGAAGCCTGCGAGTACGCTCGCGAGGCCGAGCAACAACACAATGCGGCGAAGAACCTGTGGGCCGAAGGCACCTCGAGTTTTCGCACCGGCCTTGAGATCGCCGAGATCCTCGCCGACCTCAAGCTGGACCAGGATTCGCTGGTGGCGGCGATACTTTATCGTGGCGTCCGCGAAGGCCAGATCCAGTTGCCTGCGGTCAGTCAGCGCTTCGGCACGGTCGTGGCCAAGCTGATTGACGGCGTGCTGCGCATGGCGGCGATCAGCGCCAGCCTGAGCCCGCGCCAGTCCCTGGTGCTAGGCACCCAGGCGCAGGTCGAGAACCTGCGCAAGATGCTGGTGGCCATGGTCGACGACGTGCGCGTGGCCCTGATCAAGCTGGCCGAACGCACCTGTGCGATTCGTGCGGTAAAAACCGCCGACGATGAAAAACGCAACCGGGTTGCCCGCGAAGTCTTCGATATCTACGCCCCCCTGGCTCACCGACTCGGTATCGGCCATATCAAGTGGGAGCTCGAAGACCTGTCGTTCCGTTACCTGGAGCCCGAGCAATACAAGCAGATCGCGACCCTGCTCCACGAGCGGCGCCTGGATCGCGAGCGGTTTATCTCTGACGTGATGAATCAGTTGCAGATTGAATTGCAGGCCACCGGCGTCGATGCCGACATCAGCGGCCGGGCCAAGCACATCTATTCGATCTGGCGGAAAATGCAGCGCAAGGGTCTGGAGTTCAGCCAGATCTACGACGTGCGTGCGGTGCGGGTGCTGGTCCCGGAAATGCGCGACTGCTACACCGCGCTGGGGATCGTCCACACCCTGTGGCGGCACATTCCCAAAGAGTTCGACGACTACATCGCCAACCCCAAGGAAAACGGCTACCGCTCCCTGCACACCGCAGTGATCGGGCCCGAGGGCAAGGTGCTGGAAGTGCAGATCCGCACCCACTCGATGCATGAGGAGGCGGAACTGGGCGTCTGCGCACACTGGCGCTACAAGGGCACTGACGTCAAATCCGGCTCGAACCATTACGAAGAGAAGATTTCCTGGCTGCGCCAGGTGCTCGAATGGCATGAAGAATTGGGTGATATCGGCGGCCTGGCCGAGCAGCTGCGGGTCGATATCGAGCCGGACCGGGTGTACATCTTCACCCCGGACGGTCACGCCATCGACCTGCCCAAAGGTGCGACGCCGCTGGACTTCGCCTACCGGGTACACACCGAAATCGGCCATAACTGCCGCGGTGCGAAGATCAACGGGCGTATCGTTCCGCTCAACTACAGCCTGCAGACCGGCGAGCAGGTGGAGATCATCACCAGCAAGCACGGTACGCCGAGTCGCGACTGGCTGAACCCGAACCTGGGCTACGTGACCACGTCCCGGGCACGGGCGAAGATCGTGCACTGGTTCAAGTTGCAGGCTCGCGATCAGAACGTCGCCGCCGGCAAGACCTTGCTCGAGCGTGAGCTCAATCGCCTCGACCTGCCCCAGGTGGATTTCGACAAGCTGGCCGAAAAGGCCAACATGAAAATCGCCGAGGACATGTTTGCTGCTCTCGGGGCTGGCGACCTGCGCCTGGCGCAACTGGTCAACCTGGCCCAGCAACTGGTGGAGCCGGAACGCGGCAACGAGCAACTGGAGCTGATTCCACGCAAGGCCACTGGCTACAAGCCGGGCAAGCGCGGCGATATCCAGATCCAGGGCGTGGGCAACCTGATGACCCAGATGGCCGGCTGCTGCCAGCCGCTGCCCGGGGATGCGATCGTCGGTTACATCACCCAGGGCCGGGGGGTGAGCATTCACCGCCAGGATTGCGCCTCGGTGCTGCAACTGTCCGGGCGCGAGCCGGAGCGGATCATCCAGGTCAGTTGGGGCCCGGTACCGGTGTTGACCTACCCGGTCGACATCATCATCCGCGCCTACGACCGCTCCGGGTTGCTGCGCGATGTTTCCCAGGTGCTGCTCAACGAGCGGATCAACGTGCTGGCGGTCAACACCCGCTCGAACAAAGAGGACAACACGGCGTTGATGTCCCTGACCATCGAGATCCCGGGGTTGGACGCGCTGGGGCGGTTGCTGGGGCGGATTTCCCAGCTGCCGAACATCATCGAAACCCGCCGCAACCGGACCCCATGACCTGTCGTCGCCGCCGGTTTCGACCGGCGGCGGCCATGGCCTGTGTGAAATGGATGAATTGATGTACAGCCTTGAAGATTTGTTGCACCTGATGGCCCGGCTGCGTGACCCGCAATACGGTTGCCCCTGGGATATCAAGCAGACCTACGCCAGCATCGTCCCGCATACCCTCGAAGAAGCCTATGAAGTGGCCGACGCCATCGAGCGCGGCGACTTCGATCATTTGCAGGGTGAATTGGGCGACCTGCTGTTCCAGGTGGTGTATTACAGCCAGCTGGCGCGGGAGGAGGGTCGCTTTGAATTCGACGGCGTGGTCGACAGCATCACCCGCAAGTTGATCCGGCGTCATCCCCACGTATTCCCTACCGGTGACCTGTACGCACCGCTGGACACGCCACGGCTCGATGAAGAGCAGGTCAAGCGCCGCTGGGAAGAGATCAAGGCCCAGGAGCGCGCCGAGCAGTCGGCGGCCCCGTTGCAGTTGTCCCTGCTCGATGATGTACCGGCAGTCCTGCCGGCGTTGTCGCGCTCCGCCAAGTTGCAAAAACGCGCAGCCCAGGTCGGGTTCGATTGGCCGGACGCGCTGCCGGTGGTGGACAAGGTCCGTGAAGAGCTCGATGAGGTGCTCGAAGCCATGGTCGACAACGACCCGGCGGCGATCACCGATGAAATCGGCGATCTGCTGTTTGCTGCGGTCAACCTGGCCCGGCATCTGAAGGTCGACCCCGAAACCGCCTTGCGCGGTGCCAATGCCAAGTTCGAGCGACGCTTCCGATTTATCGAGCAGGCATTGCGCGAGACCCACCGTCCCATGGAAGATTGCACCCTCGAAGAGTTGGACGCCTTGTGGGGCGAAGCCAAACGTCAGGAAAAGAATTCGCCCAGCTGTGGCTGAGGCTGTTGCCTAAGTGAGTAAGCACCATGAGCCTTTCCCTTCGCGACCAGTTGCTCAAAGCAGGGCTGGTCAACCAAAAGCAGGCCAAACAGGTCGGCAAAGACAAGCAGAAGCAGCAACGCCTGGCCCATAAAGGCCAGATTGAACTGGACGATTCGCAGCAACGTGCGGCTCAGGAAGCGATGGCCGAAAAGGTCAAGCGTGACCAGGAGCTGAACCGTCAGCAGCAGGAGAAGGCCGAGCAGAAGGCCCGTGCGGCTCAGGTCAAGCAGTTGATCGAGGTGTCACGCCTGCCCAAGCTGACCACCGAGGACTACTACAACTTCGTCGACGACAAGAAGGTCAAGCGCTTGTCGGTGAACGCGCTGATGCGCAACAAGTTGAGCAGTGGTTCGTTGGCCATCGTGCACCACGGCGGCGGCTACGAGGTGATCCCTCGTGAGGCGGCGCTGAAGATCCAGGAACGCGATCCGCAGCGCATCGTCCAGCTCAATACGCCGACCGAGGCGCCGGATGAGGATGATCCGTACGCCGCCTACCAGATCCCTGACGATCTGATGTGGTAAGGCCGCAGTAAACGACAAACCCCGCTTATGGCGGGGTTTGTGGTTTTTCAAGTCGGTCAGGAGGCCTGAGTCGTTCGGCCCTGCTCTTGCTTTTCAAGTTCAGCTTTATAGCTGTGGGCGTCGGTTTCGGAATGAAACATCCCCACCAGCATGTCTTGTTGATGCACGTCCCAGATCCGTATACCTGCGGCTACGCCTTCATGGGACATATGTGAATCGTCGCGTTCAGTTACTTTTACAGTCATCTGCTAGCTCCAATCTCTGTTGATCTGCAGCAAGGCGTGTGCAGGCCTTCGTTATATATTTTGTTAGCTTGCTAAGTAAATGCTCTTGAGCTGCAACAGATATTTGCAGAATCGGCAAAAGTCCTGCAGGCCGCGGAAACCGTGACATTTCGCCGCAGGCCGCTGAGTTTTATGACAAAAGTTTCATCTTCGCCGGCTTGCGGGTTAGGCCTGTCGAAGGCGGATCTTCGGAAAGGCAGGCGAAAAAAAGCCCCGCATGAGCGAGGCTTTTTATCGGGTGAAGTCGGATCAGCTGCCTTTGACAGCCTTGCCGTTGACGGTGCCGTTGAGGAGCATGATGTTGTACTCCTTGCCGTCGGTTTCAACCTGCTGCAGGCGGACCAGCAGGTAGTCCCAGTCCTTGGCGAACCACATCACCGTGGTGCGCTTGCTTTGCGTCGGATCACGCACGCGCTCGACCTTGATCGCTTCGATCTGGCCGGCCTTGGTATCGACCTTCTCGGCACCCAGGACACGGAAGTCATAGGTGTCGACTTCGCCACCGTCGACGACCTGGTAGCTCATGCTCTTCTTGCCGGCGGCTACATCGTGCTGCAGGGCCAGTTGATAGGTGGACTTGTCGACCATGCCGCGATTGAGCGACAGCTTCACCGGATCGCCACGGTCGGTGCCGGTGACCATCTTGGCGGTCCAGTCGAAGTCCAGGTCAGCTTTTTTGGCTTTGCCCAGGCCGCCACGTTCGAAGTGGTAGGACTGAGGCAGCAAGGTGTCCTTGTCCAGAGTCAGGGTGCTTTCTTCGGTGAGGCTGGCAATCATCATGGAGGCCTTGAAGCTCAGCTTCCAGGCGCCATTGCTGGTTTTTTCAAGGCTGCGTTCAGCGGTACCGCTCATTGGAAGCTGTTTCCAGTCGGCGGTATAGCTGGCGGAGAAAGGTTGAAGGTCCGCCGCCTGCACAACGGGCAGGGCGAGCAGAGCGCAAGCGAAGAGCAGGGCACGACGCATAAAATCTCCTAGGTTCGAATCAAATAGCCGCTGGCGGCAAGTAGCTGACCATCCAGTAAAGCACCCTGTTCGCCGAGCGTCAGCCGACCTTCGGCAAACCAGCGCACGGCCAGCGGGTAGATATGGTGTTCCTGGGCATGTACTCGCTGCGCCAGGCTGTGCGGCGAGTCGTCCAACTCTACCGGGATCACTGCCTGTACGACCAGAGGTCCGCCATCGAGTTCCTCGGTGACAAAGTGCACGCTGCAGCCGTGCTCAGTGTCTGCGGCCTCCAGCGCGCGCTGGTGAGTATGTAACCCTTTGTATTTGGGTAGCAGCGAGGGATGGATATTGAGCAGGCGGCCCTGGTAGTGACGCACGAAGTCCGCGCTGAGAATGCGCATGAAGCCGGCCAGTACCACCAGTTTGGGGTGGAAGGCGTCGATCAGTTCGATCAGCGCGGCATCGAAGGCTTCGCGGCCTTCGAAGGCCTTGTGATCCAGGGCGCGGGTCGCGATCCCCGCATCCTTGGCGCGTTGCAGGCCGTAGGCGTCGGCGCGGTTGGAGATCACCGCAGCGATGCGCACCGGGCTGTCGCCGGTGCGCGTGCTGTCGATCAGGGCCTGCAAGTTACTGCCGGTGCCGGAGAGCAGCACCACGACATCACAGGTTGCAGGCATCAGTGCGCCTTAAGGTTCTTCAGTTCAACCTGAGCCGCGCCTTCAGGGGCGGTGGCGATCTGGCCGATGACCCAAGGCTGCTCGCCGGCTTCACGCAGTACGTTCAGCGCGGTTTCAACGTGCTCTTGAGCCACGCAGATGACCATGCCCACGCCGCAGTTCAGCACGCGGTGCATTTCGGTTTCATTGACGTTGCCTTTCTCTTGCAGCCAGTCGAATACCGCAGGACGCTGCCAGCTGGCCACGTCGACAATCGCCTGGGCGCCTTTTGGCAGGACGCGCGGAATGTTGTCCAGCAGGCCGCCGCCAGTGATGTGGGCCATGGCCTTGACTGCGCCGGTGTCCTTGATCAGCTTGAGCAGCGGTTTGACGTAGATGCGGGTCGGAGCCATCAGCAGGTCGGTCAGCGGTTTGCCGTCGAGCTGGATGTTTTCGATGTCGGCACCCGACACTTCGATGATCTTGCGGATCAGCGAGTAGCCGTTGGAGTGCGGGCCGGACGATGGCAGGGCCAGCAGGGCGTCGCCGGCAGCGACTTTCGAGCCGTCGATGATTTCGGATTTTTCCACGACGCCGACGCAGAAGCCGGCCAGGTCGTAGTCTTCGCCTTCGTACATGCCAGGCATTTCAGCGGTTTCGCCGCCGACCAGGGAGCAGCCGGACAGTTCGCAGCCAGCGCCGATACCGGTGACCACTTGGGTGGCGGTTTCAACGTTGAGCTTGCCGGTGGCGTAGTAGTCGAGGAAAAACAGCGGCTCGGCGCCACAGACCACCAGGTCGTTGACGCACATGGCTACCAGGTCGATGCCGATGCTGTCGTGCTTGTTCAGGTTCAGCGCCAGGCGCAATTTGGTGCCCACGCCGTCGGTGCCGGAGACCAGCACAGGCTGTTTGTAGCCGGCCGGGATTTCGCAGAGGGCGCCGAAACCGCCCAGGCCGCCCATGACTTCCGGGCGCGCAGTGCGCTTGGCGACGCTCTTGATGCGTTCGACCAATGCTTCACCGGCGTCGATGTCTACACCGGCGTCCTTGTAGCTCAGGGAGGGTTGCTTGCTCATGATCCAGGCCTTTAGGGGGGATTCAGGGGTATCGACCGAGTCCAGTGAGACCGCCAAGACACTGCGAGCGGGTTTGCCGTCGGAGTATTTCAGGGTGCCCAGCTATAGCCGGTCTGCGAAGGCGCGCGATTTTATCAGGCTTGAGAGGCAGCGGCCATCCTCGGGCCGACGGGCAGGGGTATATCGCGTTAAAAAAACCATTACGGCGCATGTTGGTGGCCGTGTACATGGCTGTATAAGGTATAGCCTCTAAGCGGCTATCGTTATGGCAGTACGAAAACTTACCCGGGACCTGTGAATGTTTTGCCGGAGTCAGTGGTCACAGCCTTGCGCGATCTGCTTCACAGGTTCTGTTTCAACCGTTTTTTGTCGTCGGGAATCTTCCATGCGTCTGTGTAAATTTCTTTTTGTGGGCTGTTTGTCGTTGGTCAGCCTGGCGAGTCATGCCGAAACCCTCAATGGCCTTTATCAAGTTCGCGAACCGGTCAGCAGCCAAACTCCGGAAGAGCGTGAGCAGGCCACCCAGCGTGCGCTGGAGACCCTGGTATTGCGCTTGACCGGCGACGCCAAGGCGGCCCAGGGCCCCGGGCTGGCGGCAGTGCGCAAGGACCCGCAGCAGATCATCAGCCAATACGGTTATGACGCCGGGCCGCCGGAGAGCCTGCAGGTCGATTTCGACCCGGTGAGTACTGATCGCGCGCTGCGCCAGGCGGGTTTGTCGTTGTGGGGCACTAATCGCCCCTCCATCCTTGGCTGGTGGTTGAGCGACTCGGTCGAGGGCTCGAGCCTGGTGGGGGATGGCCAGGCCAGCGCCTTGCCGCTGCGGCGCGCGGCGCAGCATCGCGGTTTGCCACTGCGTCTGCCGCTGGGTGACCTGGAAGAGCAATTGGTGGCCACTGCTCCGAACCTGGAGGGGGCGGACCCGGCGCCGTTACGCGCGGCATCCGAACGTTATGGGGCCGATGCCTTGCTGGCCGTGCATGCCCGGGAAGAGGGCGGTCAGTGGCAGGCCAAATGGCGCCTGTGGCTGGGGGATCAAAAAGAGCAGGGCAGCGTCCAGGGGGCCGATACCGCGGCGCTGGCCGATGCCGTGTTGCTGGCGGTCAGCCAGCGCCTGGCGCCGCGTTTTGTCAGCAAGCCGGGAACGGCCAGCGAGCAGTTGCTCGAAGTGCAGGGCATGAACCTGGAACGCTACGCGGCGCTGGAGCATTTGTTGGAGCCTTTTGGTGCGCAGTTGCAGAGCGTCGAGGGTGATCGCGTGGTCTACCGGGTCAATGGCAGCCCGGAGCAGGTGCGGGCGCAGTTGTCCCTGGCCAAGCTGGCGGAGGTAGCGCCTGGCGAGGCCCCGGCGCCGGCTCAGCCGGCGGTCGAAGGCGCTGTGGCGGCACCGACTCCGCAGTTGCGCTTTCGTTGGTAAGCAGTTCTTTCCTTATATAGAAGATGGAGTGGTTCATGGCCGATTCGCGTCGTTGGGTCTGGTTGGGCGGGTTGGCCCTGTTGTGTGCGTTTGTGTACCTGTTGCATCCGATCCTGACGCCGTTCCTAGTGGCCCTGCTGCTGGCGTATCTGTTCGACCCGCTGGTGGATCGCCTGGAAAAACATGGCCTTTCGCGCACCTGGGGCGTGGTGGCGGTGTTCGCGCTGTTTACGCTGATCGTCATGGCGCTGTTGCTGATCCTGGTGCCGATGCTGGCCAAGCAACTGTTCCGCCTGTACGAGCTGGCGCCGCAGATGCTCGATTGGTTGCAGCACACGGCCATGCCGTGGGTGCAGTCCAAGCTCGGGCTGGCCGATGGCTTCTGGAAGTTCGACAAGGTCAAGGCCGCGATCAGCGAGCATATGGGGCAGACCACCGACATTGTCAGCGTGGTACTGAGCCAGGCGACTGCGTCGAGCCTGGCGCTGATCGGCTGGCTGGCCAACCTGGTCCTGATCCCGGTTGTCAGCTTCTATCTGTTGCGTGACTGGGACCTGATGATGGCCAAGATCCGCAGCCTGCTGCCCCGCGATCGCGAAGAGCGCGTGGTGGCCCTGGCCGGCGAGTGCCATGAGGTGCTGGGGGCGTTTGTCCGCGGACAGTTGTTGGTGATGCTGGCGCTGGGGGTGATCTACGCTGCCGGCTTGATGCTAGTAGGGCTGGAGCTGGGGCTGTTGATCGGCCTGATCGCCGGCCTGGCGGCCATCGTGCCTTATATGGGGTTCGTCATCGGTATTGGTGCGGCGTTGATTGCCGGGTTGTTCCAGTTCGGCGGCGACCTGTATCCCATGATCGGCATCGTCGCGGTGTTTATGGTCGGCCAGGCGCTTGAGGGCATGGTCCTGACGCCGCTGCTGGTGGGTGATCGCATTGGCCTGCATCCGGTGGCGGTAATCTTCGCGATCCTGGCGGGCGGCGAACTGTTCGGCTTTACCGGGGTGCTGCTGGCCTTGCCGGTGGCGGCGGTGATTATGGTGCTGGTGCGCCATATGCACGACTTGTACAAGGACTCTGACATCTACAGTGGTGTCGAAGACCCGGATTTGTAGCCGCTCATGGGACAGCGCCAGAGCGGCCCCGGCAGGATCGGGGTCGCCCTGGCGCTTCTTCTGGCTGTCACATTTGCCGTCAAAGCCGCGCCCCTGATTCCCTCCGGTTAACGCAAACCTTTGATTTTGCTTGTGGTCTGCTGCATTGTGCGGCCGGCGTCACGGGTATAAACTTTGCAAACTTTACACAGAGGCCACTAACGGTTCATTTCGAACTGTTCAGTCAGCATGAAACCGATTCAGCTGCCCCTAGGTGTGCGTCTGCGTGATGACGCCACCTTCATCAATTACTACCCAGGCGCCAATGCCGCTGCACTCGGCTATGTCGAGCGGCTTTGCGAAGCCGACGCCGGCTGGACCGAAAGTCTGATCTACCTGTGGGGCAAGGATGGGGTAGGGCGTACCCATCTGCTGCAGGCGGCCTGCCTGCGTTTCGAGCAAATGGGTGAGCCGGCGGTCTACCTGCCATTGGCGGAGCTGCTCGATCGCGGTATCGAAATCCTCGACAACCTTGAGCAATACGAACTGGTGTGCCTGGATGACCTGCAGGCGGTCGCAGGCAAGGCGGATTGGGAAGAGGCGCTGTTCCACCTGTTCAATCGCTTGCGTGACAGTGGCCGGCGGTTGCTGATCGCGGCCTCGACCTCGCCTCGGGAATTGCCGGTCAAGCTGGCGGACTTGAAGTCGCGCCTGACCCTGGCGCTGATTTTTCAGATGCGGCCCTTGTCCGATGAGGACAAATTGCGTGCCTTGCAGTTGCGCGCTTCCCGTCGCGGACTGCACCTGACCGACGAAGTCGGGCATTTTATTTTGACCCGCGGCACCCGCAGCATGAGCGCGTTGTTCGAGCTGCTTGAGCGTCTCGATCAGGCCTCTTTGCAGGCCCAGCGCAAGCTCACAATCCCCTTCCTCAAAGAAACCCTGGGCTGGTAAAACTGCGGCCTGCAGCGGGTTTTGGCATATTCCAGGCGCCAAAAAAATCGCTTCCTGAAACGCATCAGGACGCGCGCAGCTTTTAAATTGGGCTTAAGGCCTTAGATGTAAAGGAGAAACCCATAAGTCACATTTGGATCGATTGAATTTGCAAATGAGGACGATAGAGGGCATAGTCTCGGCTTCTTTACAACTTCAGCCACGGTCGTGCCCATGCTAAATCGCTTCGCACCCCTCGTGCCTCTCGCACTCGTCACCCTGTTGTTTGGTTGCGCCGCTCACTCTCCAGTGACCCAGCAGCAACAAGTGCAGCAGGTTCAACACTCTGTTAAGGCTCAGTCTTCCGTTGTTTACCAGGAAGAGCTGGCCACCGAAAAAGAACTGGCCGAGTTCGCTGATAGCAAGCCTTATCAGCTGCCTGTTCTGGCCGACAGCATCCTTGAACGCGGCATGTCCCTGATCGGTACCCGTTACCGTTTCGGCGGCACCTCTGAAGCCGGTTTCGATTGCAGCGGTTTTATCGGTTATCTGTTTCGTGAAGAGGCCGGCATGAACCTGCCGCGCTCCACCCGCGAGATGATCAACGTGAATGCCCCTCTGGTCGCTCGCAACAACCTCAAGCCTGGTGATCTGCTGTTCTTCAGCACCAATGGTCGTGGCCGTGTCAGCCATGCCGGGATCTACCTGGGCGATGATCAGTTCATCCACTCCAGCAGCCGCCGCAGCGGTGGTGTTCGAGTCGATAGCCTGGGCGATCGCTACTGGAGCAAAACCTTTATCGAAGCCAAGCGTGCACTCGCCATGGCGCCGACCACGGTCACTGCTCGCAAGTAAGCGTACTTTTTGTAAGGCGAACTTAAAGTCTTACTTGAAGTTTGGCGCGTAGCCGCTAGAATCCTGATCTATTGTTGATGACTAACCGCGTAAGCCTTGCTTACGCGGTTTTGTTTTCAGCCTCACGGCAGAGAAAGCCGCATCCGGATCAGGGTTGTTCTGCTTATGTCGACGTCGGCCCGCCTCACCCTCATTGTTCTCGCAGCGCTGCTCAGCGCCTGCGCCAGCCGTACTCCACCGCCTGCGCCGGTAGTACGCGCCCCTGTCTTCAATACCACTCAGACCTTTTCCCCTGCTGCCGAAGATGTGCTGTTTCGTGCCTTGGGCCTGGTGGGTACGCCGTATCGCTGGGGTGGCAATACCCCGGATGCCGGTTTCGATTGCAGTGGCCTGATCGGTTACGTCTATCGCGACGCCGCGGGCATTTCCCTGCCGCGCTCGACCCGCGAGATGATCGGTATGCGCGCCCCGGATATCAGCAAGGATTCGCTGCAAACCGGTGACCTGATCTTTTTCGCCACCAATGGCGGTTCCCAGGTCAGTCATGCCGGGATCTATGTCGGTGAGGGGCGTTTCGTCCATGCCCCGGCCACCGGCGGTACGGTCAAGCTGGACAGCCTGTCCAAGGCCTATTGGCAAAAGGCCTACCTCAGCGCTAAGCGCGTCCTGCAACCCGGGCAGTTGGCCCACAACCCTTAGTTTCCCGCCTGCGTCGAGGTGTTGATGACTGCCCGTAGCCTCAATCTCGACGACGCCCTCTACCACTATCTGCTGGACGTCTCCTTGCGTGAGACGCCCCTGTTGCGCCGTTTGCGCGAAGAAACCCAAGCCCTGCCCATGGCGCGCTGGCAGGTGGCGCCGGAGCAGGGTCAGTTCCTGGCGTTATTGGTGCGCCTCATGGGCGCACGCCGTCTGCTGGAGGTTGGCACCTTCACCGGCTATAGCGCGTTATGCATGGCGGCGGCGCTGCCGGATGATGGTTCACTGATCTGTTGCGATATCCCGGGTGACTACAACGCCACCGCGATCCGCTACTGGCAGGAAGCCGGCTTGGCGGGGCGCATCGAGCTGCGGTTGGCACCGGCCCTGGACACCCTCGGTCAACTGCTGGGGGCGGGGCATCAGGGCAGTTTCGACCTGATCTTTATCGATGCCGACAAGGCCAATTATCCGGCCTACCTGGAAAGTGCGCTGAGCCTGCTGCGAGTGGGCGGGCTGGCGGTGTTTGATAACACCTTGTGGAGCGGCAGGGTGCTGCAGGTCGAGCCGGACAGCGCCGACACCCGGGCCATCCAGGCGCTCAATCGCGCCTTGAAGGATGATCCGCGTGTCGATCTGTCGCTGTTACCCCTGGGGGACGGTCTGACCTTGTGCCGCAAGCGCTGAGGTTATTGCGCCTTGGCGGGTGATACGCGCCAGATCTTGTTGCCGACATCGTCGGCCACCAGCAGGCTGCCCTGCTGATCGATCACTACGCCGACCGGGCGGCCCATGGCTTTTTCGTCGTCGCTGAGAAAGCCCGTGAGTACATCCACCGGTTGTCCCTGAGGCCTGCCGTCGCTGAACGGGACGAAAATCACTTTGTAGCCACTGTGGGGCTTGCGGTTCCATGAGCCGTGCTGGCCGATAAACGCGCCCTGGGTGAAGGCCGGCAACTTGCTGCCTTCGGCAAAGGTCAGGCCCAGTGAGGCGGTGTGCGGCCCGACTGCATAATCCGGCGCGATGGCCTTGGCCACCAGGTCGAGATTCTGTGGCGAGACCCGCACGTCCACGTGCTGCCCGTAGTAGCTGAATGGCCAGCCGTAGAAGGCGCCGTCCTTGACAGAGGTGATGTAGTCCGGCACCAGGTCGCTGCCGATTTCATCGCGCTCGTTGACCGCGGTCCAGAGTTTTCCGCTGTGTGGTTCCCAGGCCAGGCCGTTGGGGTTGCGCAGGCCCGAGGCGAAGATCCGGTGGTTGCCCGTAGCGCGATCCACCTCCCATATCGCTGCCCGTCCCTGCTCCTGGTCCAAGCCGTTTTCGCCGACGTTGCTGTTGGAGCCGACCGTGACGTAAAGCTTGCTGCCGTCCTTGCTGGCAATCACGTTCTTGGTCCAGTGGTGGTTGAGGGTGCCGCCCGGCAGGTCGACGACTTTGGTTGGCGGCGCGCTGATGGAGGTTTCACCGTCTTTATAGGGGAAGCGCAGCAACTGATCGGTATCGGCCACATATAGATCGTTGCCGACCAGGGTCATGCCGAACGGCGAGTTCAGGTTCTCGAGGAATACGGTGCGGGTTTCCGCCACCCCGTCGTGGTCCTGATCGCGCAGCAAGGTGATGCGGTTGGCGCTCGGCACGCCGGCACCGGCCCGACCCATGACCTTCTCCATGACCCAGCCACGGATGCCTTTACTGTCATCGGGCTTGGGCGGGGCGTTGGTCTCGGCCACCAGCACGTCGCCATTGGGCAGCACATAGAGCCAGCGTGGATGATCGAGCTTTTCGGCGAAGGCCGCGACCTGGGTGCCTGGCGCGGCGATGGGCGTAGCGCCCTCGGGCCAGCCGATGGCCGGCGCGATATTCACCGTAGGGATCAGGGTTTTATTTGGCTCCGGCAATTGCGGTGACGGGCCGGTGCCGTCCGACACTTGCAGGGTGGAGGTTTCGCCGCAGCCGGCAAGGCCCGCGGCGACGGCGATCAGAAGAGCGAATTGGGGCTTGATGAGCATGCCGATGTCCCTGTGAATGCACTGGAGTCGTTGTATTCATAGAGGAGCATAGCCAGCCGATGGTTCAACCTGATCAGCGGGCCTCTTTGAACAGCACGGCGACCCCGGGGTGGTAGTTGCCGCTGTCGTTGTGCAACTTGCGGTAGGCGTAGGGGAAGTACCAGGCGACGGCGCAGGTGTGTTCCTTCTGCAAGTCGTCGAGCATGTCCTGGAGTTCTTCCGGTGTGGCGCTGTGCTGGGCCTTGAGCGGGGCGATAAACAGACAGCCCAGCCGCAGCTCATTGGGGTAGGCGATGCTTCTGGCATCACTGCTGGCGTCCAGCAGGGCCTGGGTCAGTTGCAGGTTGTTGACCCGTGGCCAGCGCTGGCTGACCTGGAGGAAGGCGCGTTCCTCCCGGGTGGCCACGTATAGGTCGGCGCGGCCATTGCGATTGCCTTCTTCGAGCTGCTTTTTGCTCGGGCTGTGCTGCAAGGTGACCATTTCTGCCATCCAGGCGGCGGCCGACAGCAGGCCGAGGTTGGCCTGCTCATCAAACCAGTACGGGCATTCGTTGTCGCCGCGCACCTCGTTATAGCGGTCAATGCAATCAAACCAGCGCTCCAGCATCGGGCGCAGAAACTCCAGTTTCGGATTGCTGATGATCATGCCTTGCATTGAACTCACCCTTGTTTTTGTCAGATAGATTTGGGTAGCCGAATTGTGGCTATTTGATATCACTGCTTGCAGTGTGGCACAAGATTGGCGTCATTTTATTGATCTGGTGCAGTTCTTCGCGCTCACGCAGGGCCGGCTTTAATTGACGCTCCACCCCCAACCCTCTAACCTTCGCGACTTGTTTCAGGTGCTCTGTGGCCATGGGTCGACAGGGTGAAACAGGGAAGCCGGTGAGTGCGTGTTCCGAACAGGAACGGGCGACGATTCCGGCGCTGCCCCCGCAACGGTAAGTGAGTCAAGACCGCGCTTGGTGCCACTGTGTCGAACCGACATGGGAAGGCGCGCGGTTCGGCATTAGTGCTGCTCACAAGCCCGGAGACCGGCCTGATCCATCCAACGGCATCACGGTGGGCGATGCCAGGCTTGCGCCGTCTATTTCTATTCCTGCCCCCCGTTATCCAGCCCCAACGGAGAGCTGCCCCATGACCCAATCCCCCGATCGTGACGAGCGCCATCTGGCGCGCATGTTGCGCAAAAAAGCCGTGATCGATGAACGCATCGCCAACTCGCCGAACGAGTGCGGGCTGCTGCTGGTGTTGACCGGCAATGGCAAAGGCAAGAGCAGCTCGGCCTTTGGCATGCTCGCTCGCTCCATGGGCCACGGCATGCAATGCGGCGTTGTGCAATTCATCAAGGGCCGCAACAGCACCGGGGAAGAATTGTTTTTCCGGCGCTTCCCCGAACAGGTGCGTTTTCATGTGATGGGCGAGGGCTTCACCTGGGAGACCCAGGATCGCCAGCGCGATATCGCCGCCGCCGAGGCTGCCTGGGAAGTGTCCCGTCAGTTACTGCGCGACCCGGCCATCGGCCTGGTGGTGCTCGATGAGCTGAATATCGCCCTCAAGCACGGTTACCTCGACCTGGACCAGGTGCTCAGCGACCTGCAGGCCCGTCCACCCATGCAGCACGTGGTGGTCACCGGTCGCGGCGCCAAGCCGGAAATGATCGAACTGGCGGACACCGTCACCGAAATGGGCGTGGTCAAACACGCGTTCCAGGCCGGGATCAAGGCGCAGAAAGGGGTGGAACTGTGAGTGCCCGAGCATGAGTGATGCTCGTCATTGCCCGGCGGTATTGATCGCCGCCCCGGCTTCCGGCCAGGGCAAGACCACCGTGACCGCCGCCCTGGCCCGCTTGCACCGCAATCAGGGGCGCAAGGTCAGGGTGTTCAAGTGCGGCCCGGACTTTCTCGACCCGATGATCCTCGAACGTGCCAGCGGCGCGCCGGTGTATCAGCTGGATATGTGGATGGTCGGCGAGCAAGAGAGCCGGCGCCTGTTGTGGGAGGCCGCCGCCGAGGCGGATCTGATTCTGATCGAAGGGGTCATGGGCCTGTTCGACGGCACGCCGTCCAGCGCCGACCTGGCGCGGCATTTTGGCGTGCCGGTGCTGGCGGTGATCGACGGCACGGCCATGGCCCAGACCTTCGGCGCCCTGGCTCTGGGGCTGGCACGCTACCAGCCGGACTTGCCATTCGCCGGCGTGCTGGCCAATCGGGTCGGCACCCTGCGCCACGCCCAGTTGCTCGAAGGCAGCCTGACCGAAGGCTTGCGCTGGTATGGCGCCTTGTCTCGGGAGACCGGCATCGAACTGCCGAGCCGCCACCTGGGGCTGGTGCAGGCCAGCGAACTCAACGACCTCGACCTGCGCCTGGACGCGGCGGCGCAGGCCCTGGCCGGCAGTTGCGAAGTGGCGCTGCCGCCAGCGGTCACCTTCGCCGCCCCCGAGGTAGTGAGCGCCGAGCCGTTGCTGGCCGGGGTGCGCATCGCCGTGGCCCGGGACGAGGCCTTTGCCTTCACCTATGGCGCGAGCCTGGACCTGCTGCGGGCCATGGGCGCCGAGTTGTCGTTCTTTTCGCCGATTCACGACCGCGAGCTGCCACCTGCCGACAGCCTGTACCTGCCCGGTGGCTACCCGGAACTGCATCACCAGGCCCTTGCCGAAAACAGTGCGATGCTCGCAGCGATCCGCGCCCACCACGGCGCCGGCAAACCCTTGCTCGCCGAATGTGGCGGCATGCTCTACCTGCTGGATTCCCTGACCGATGTCGAGGGGCACAGTGCCCGTCTGCTGGGGCTGCTGCCCGGTGATGCGGTGATGCAAAAGCGCCTGGCGGCCCTGGCCCTGCAAGATGTGCAGTTGCCGGAAGGAACCTTGCGCGGCCACACCTACCACCATTCGCTGACCAGTACCGAACTGACGCCGATTGCCCGTGGCGTGAGCCCCAATGGCGGGCGCGGCGCCGAAGCGGTGTATCGCGATGGGCGGATGACCGCCTCGTATGTGCACTTCTATTTCCCGTCCAACCCGGTGGCGGTGGCGGCGCTGTTCGCCCCGGAGCCGTCGCTGGCGACTGTCGGCAAGCCGGCGCCAGCGGTAGCTGAACCTTCATGACCGACAATGCTTTTTCGGCTGCCGAACGGGCCGCGGTCTATCGGGCCATTGCCGAGCGGCGTGATATGCGCCACTTCGCCGGTGGCAGCGTCGAGCCGGTGCTGTTGCAGCGCCTGCTCGAGGCCGCGCACCAGGCGCCCAGTGTCGGCTTGATGCAGCCGTGGCGTTTTATCCGCATCAGCAACCCTGAGCTGCGCGGCAAGATCCAACAGTTGGTTGAAGAAGAGCGGGTGCGCACGGCCGAGGCCCTGGGCGAGCGCTCCGATGAGTTCATGAAACTCAAGGTCGAGGGCATCAACGATTGTGCCGAGGTGCTGGTGGCGGCCTTGATGGATGGGCGTGAACGGCACATCTTCGGCCGCCGTACGCTGCCGGAAATGGACATGGCCTCGCTGTCCTGCGCGATCCAGAACCTGTGGCTGGCGGCGCGGGCCGAGGGCCTGGGCATGGGCTGGGTGTCGCTGTTCGAACCCCAGGCCCTGGCTGACTTGCTGGGATTGCCGCCAGGGGCCAAACCGCTGGCGGTGCTGTGCCTGGGGCCGGTCACCGAGTTTTACCCGGCGCCGATGCTGGCGCTGGAAGGCTGGGCGCAACCGCGTCCGCTGAGTGAATTGCTGTATGAAAATTTCTGGGGAGTGAGTCAATGAGTGTGGCGTTGCTGAGTGTCGCCGGAGTTGCGCTGGATGCGCTGCTGGGCGAGCCCAAGCGCTGGCATCCGCTGGTGGCGTTCGGCCGTTTTGCCGATCGCATCGAGCAACGTTTCAATTCTGCCGGACGCGGCTGGCGCAGCCATGGGGTGACGGCCTGGGTACTGGCGGTGCTGCCGCTGACCCTGTTGGCCACGGCGCTCTCATGGCTGCCTTATATCGGCTGGCTGGTGGAGATTCTGGCGTTGTATTGCGCTCTGGGCCTGCGCAGCCTGGGTGAGCATGTCGAGCCGGTGGCTCAGGCGCTGCGCAGCGATAACCTGGAGCAGGCGCGGCAGCGGGTCGGTTACCTGGTCAGTCGTGAGACCAGCGAGCTGGACGCCACCGCCGTCGCTCGCGCCGCCACCGAATCGGTGCTGGAGAACGGCAGCGATGCGGTGTTCGCGGCGTTGTTCTGGTTTGCCGTGGCAGGCGCGCCGGGGGTGGTGCTCTATCGCCTGAGCAACACCCTGGACGCAATGTGGGGCTATCGTAATGAACGCTTCGAACGCTTCGGTTGGGCGGCAGCAAAAATCGACGATGTGCTCAATTACATTCCGGCGCGGCTGGTGGCTCTGACCTACGCGCTGCTAGGCAAGACCCGTCTGGCGCTCAAGTGCTGGCGGCGCCAGGGCCCGACCTGGGACAGCCCGAATGCCGGCCCGGTCATGGCGGCGGGCGCCGGAGCCCTGGGGGTGGAACTGGGCGGCGCGGCGATCTATCACGGTGAGCTGCACCAGCGCCCGCCGTTGGGTGAGGGCGTGCCGGCGGATGCCGCGTCCATCGATCGCGGCTGGCAACTGGTGCAGCGCGGGGTGTGGTTATGGCTATTGATCCTTTGTGTGGGGGCTGAGTTTTATGCTTGAGCACGGCGGACGGCTGCGCAAGGCCGCGGCGCAATACGGCATCGCGGAGAACGCCTGGCTGGACCTGTCCAGTGGCCTGGCCCCCTGGCCATTTCCGATTCCGGAGATCCCCGAGCGCGCCTGGGCACGCCTGCCGGAAACCGATGACGGCCTGGAGCGCGCGGCGTGTGACTACTACGGCGCCAGCGAGGTATTGCCGGTCGCCGGGTCGCAGGCGGCGATCCAGTTGCTGCCGCGTTTGCGCCGCGCCGGCAAGGTCGGGGTGTTGTCGCCCTGTTACGCCGAACACGCCGAGGCCTGGCGCCGCAGTGGCTATATCGTGCGCGAGGTGCTGGAGCAGGAGGTCGACTTCTTCCTCGACAGCCTCGATGTGCTGGTGGTTGTCAACCCGAACAACCCCACCGGCCTGAGCCTGACTCCGGAGCGCCTGCTCGACTGGCATGGGCGCCTGGCCCAGCGCGGTGGCTGGTTGGTGGTGGATGAAGCCTTCATGGACACCACCCCGCAACTGAGCCTGGCGTCCCACGCGCATCAGGTGGGGCTGATTGTGCTGCGTTCGTTTGGCAAGTTCTTCGGCCTGGCCGGTGTGCGCCTGGGTTTTGTCCTGGCTGAACGCAAGCTGCTCAAACTGCTGGCCGAGCAGGTGGGCCCGTGGGCAGTGAGCGGCCCGACCCGGGTGGTGGGCCAGGCCTGCCTGCAGGATGCCCCGGGGCATGCCCGCCAGCGTTTGCGCTGCGACGCGGCCAGCCTGCGCCTGGCGGCCATTCTTGAGCACCACGGCCTCAAGCCGCAGGGCGGCTGCGCGCTGTTTCAATGGTTGATCGTGGCCGATGCCGAGAACCTCTACGAGTTCATGGCGCGGCGCGGCATCCTCCTGCGGCTGTTCATGCACAACAGCAGCCTGCGTTTTGGCCTGCCGGCCGATGAAGCCGACTGGTCGCGCCTGGAGCAAGCGCTGCAGGCCTATTCCAAGGACACCCCATGACCACCCTGATGGTGCAAGGCACCACTTCGGATGCCGGTAAAAGTACCCTGGTCACCGCGCTGTGCCGCTGGCTGATCCGCCAGGGTGTCAGCGTGGTGCCGTTCAAGCCGCAGAACATGGCGCTCAACAGCGCGGTCACCGCCGATGGCGGCGAAATCGGTCGGGCCCAGGCGGTCCAGGCCCAGGCTGCCAACCTCGAACCGCACACTGACATGAACCCGGTGCTGCTCAAGCCCAACAGTGATACAGGGGCCCAGGTCATCATTCATGGGCGCGCCGTCACCAGCATGAATGCGGTGGCCTATCACGACTACAAGGCCATCGCCATGCAGGCGGTGCTGGCGTCCCACCAACGGCTGAGCGCGGCTTATCCGGTGGTGATGGTGGAGGGCGCCGGGTCGCCGGCGGAGATCAATCTGCGGGCCGGCGACATCGCCAATATGGGGTTTGCCGAAGCGGTTGACTGTCCGGTGCTGTTGATTGCCGACATCAACCGCGGCGGGGTCTTCGCCCATCTGGTGGGCACTCTGGAGCTGCTGTCGGCCACTGAGCAGGCACGGGTCAAAGGTTTCATCATCAATCGTTTTCGCGGCGATATCGCCTTGCTACAACCGGGCCTGGACTGGCTCGAGGCGCGCACCGGCAAACCGGTGGTCGGGGTCCTGCCGTATGTGATGGACCTGCACCTGGAGGCCGAGGACGGCATCGACCAGCGCCAGGCCGTCAAGGTCGAACACGTATTGAAGGTGGTGGTGCCGGTGTTGCCGCGGATCAGCAATCACACCGATTTCGATCCCCTGCGCCTGCACCCCCAGGTCGATCTGCAGTTCGTCGGGCCGGGCCAGGCGATTCCGGCGGCCGACCTGATCATCCTCCCCGGCTCGAAAAGCGTGCGCAGCGACTTGGCCTACCTGCGGGCCAATGGTTGGGAGGCGGCCATCGCCCGGCACCTGCGTTACGGCGGCAAGCTGCTGGGCATTTGCGGTGGCTTGCAGATGCTCGGCGAGCAGGTCCATGACCCGCTGGGGCTCGAAGGACCGTCGGGTTCAAGCCCGGGCCTGGGTTTGCTGGCGTTCGCTACCGAGCTTGAGGCGCACAAGCAACTGCGCAATGTGCGTGGTCGCCTGACCCTGGAAAACGCCGCCGTCAGTGGCTATGAAATCCATGCCGGAGTCACCACCGGGCCGGCCCTGGAGCGGGCGGCGGTGCTGCTGGACGACGGCCGCAGCGATGGCGCCTGCAGCGCCGATGGGCAGATTCTCGGCAGCTACCTGCACGGCCTGTTCGAGGCCCCGGCGGCTTGTACGGCGCTGTTGCGCTGGGCGGGCCTGGCGGACGTGCAGGAAGTCGATTACCACGCCCTGCGCGAGCGCGATATCGAGCGCCTGGCCGACCTGGTGGAGCAACACCTTGACACCGCCTACCTGCGTGAACTCTGTGGGCTTTAACTGGCGATCCGGTTCGCCCTTCAACCTCTAAGGTGTCCAAGCATGCTGCAACTGATACTCGGCGGTGCCCGTTCCGGGAAAAGTCGCCTGGCTGAGAAGCTCGCTGCCGACAGCGCCCTGGCCGTGACTTATATCGCCACCAGCCAGCCGCTGGATGGCGAGATGAACCAGCGCATCCTGCATCACCGCGAGCGACGTCCGGCGCACTGGGCATTGATCGAAGAACCCCTGGCCCTGGCCCGGGTGTTGCGGGAAAACGCCGCGCCCGAGCGTTGCCTGTTGGTGGATTGCCTGACCCTGTGGCTGACCAACCTGCTGATGCTCGATGACGCCGAACGCCTGGCGGCCGAGCGCGAAGCGCTGTTGCAGTGCCTGGAGGCATTGCCTGGGCAGATTATTTTTGTCAGCAACGAGACCGGTATGGGTGTCGTGCCGCTGGGCGAATTGACTCGCCGCTATGTCGATGAAGCCGGTTGGTTGCATCAAGCCCTGGCCGAGCGTTGTCAGCGAGTGATCCTGACGGTCGCCGGCCTGCCCCTGACTTTGAAAGGAACTGCGTTATGAATGACTCCTGGTGGCTGCAACCGTGCAAAGCGCTGGACGCCCAGGCCCTGGAACAGGCGCAAGCCCGTCAGCAGCAGTTGACCAAGCCGGCCGGGTCTCTGGGTCGCCTGGAGCTGGCAGCGGTGCAACTGGCCGGGCTGCAAGGGCGGGTCAAGCCCGAGCTGAGCCAGCTGTGGATCGCCATTTTCGCCGGTGATCACGGGGTGGTGGCCGAAGGTGTTTCGGCTTATCCGCAGGCCGTCACCGGGCAGATGTTGCTCAACTTCGTTAGCGGCGGCGCGGCGATCAGCGTGCTGGCGCGGCAACTGGGTGCGCAGCTGGAAGTGGTCGATCTGGGCACCATCAACCCGGGCCTGGATCTGCCAGGCGTGCGCCACCTCAACCTCGGCCCCGGTACCCATAACTTCGTGAATGGCCCCGCCATGACCCGGGCCCAGGGTGAGCAAGCCTTGCAGGCCGGTCGCGATAGCGCGCGACGGGCCCTGGCCGCAGGCAGCCAGTTGTTTATCGGTGGCGAAATGGGCATCGGCAACACCACCTCGGCCAGTGCCATTGCCTGCGCGCTGCTGGAGATTCCGGTGGCGGATCTCGCCGGGCCCGGCACCGGGCTCGATGCGGCGGGTGTCAGCCACAAGGCGCAGGTGATCGAGCGCGCCTTGCAGCTCCACGGCGCCCAGCGTGAAGACGTTCTGCAGACCCTGTTCAACCTGGGCGGGTTTGAAGTGGCGGCCCTGGTCGGGGCCTACTTGGCGTGCGCCCAGGAAGGGATCGCGGTCCTGGTGGATGGTTTTATCTGCACTGTGGCCGCCCTGGTGGCGGTACGCCTCAACCCGGGTTGCCGGCCGTGGCTATTGTTCGGCCATCGCGGTGCTGAGCCGGGTCATCGGCATGTCCTCGACATCCTCGGCGCCGAGCCGCTACTCGAACTTGGCCTGCGCCTGGGTGAAGGCAGTGGTGCCGCGCTGGCGGTGCCGCTGTTGCGCCTGGCCTGCGACCTGCACGGGCAGATGGCGACCTTTGCCGAAGCCGCCGTGGCGGATCGTCCGGCATGACCTTGCGCCTTGACCTGCTGCGCCATGGCGAAACCGAACTCGGTGGCGGCTTGCGCGGCAGCCTGGACGATGCTCTGACTGCCAAGGGCTGGCAGCAGATGCGCCTGGCGGTCGAGGCCCAGGGGCCCTGGGATCGGCTGGTCAGTTCGCCGTTGCAGCGCTGCGCGCGCTTTGCCGAGGAACTGGGGGCTCGCCTGGGGTTGCCGGTGACCCTGGAGAAAGACTTGCAGGAGCTGCATTTCGGCGCCTGGGAAGGTCAGAGTGCCGCCGCGCTGATGGAGACCGACGCCGAGGTCCTGGGGCGGTTCTGGGCTGACCCTTACAGCTTCACGCCGCCTGCGGGCGAGCCGGTGCTGGCATTTTCCGAGCGTGTATTGGCGGCTGTCGAGCGTCTGCACGGGGCGTACGCCGGGCAGCGTGTGTTGTTGATCAGCCATGGTGGAGTGATGCGCCTGTTGCTGGCCCGGGCAAGGGGCTTGCCCCGCGAGCAGTTGCTGAATGTCGAGGTGGCTCACGGCGCCTTGTTTGCGTTGCGGGTCGAGGCGGATCGGCGCCTGAGCGAGGGTCGCTGAACATGCTGCCGTTCTGGATCGCCTTGCAGTTTCTCAGCAGCTTGCCGATTCGCCTGCCCGGCATGCCGCAACCCCAGGAACTGGGACGTTCGCTGCTGTTCTATCCCCTGGTGGGGGGGCTGTTTGGCGTTGTGTTGTGGGGGCTCAACGGGCTGCTCGACGGTACGCCGTTGCTGCTGCATGGGGCCTTGCTGCTCAGTGCCTGGGTGCTGCTCAGCGGCGGCCTGCATCTGGACGGATTGGCGGACAGCGCCGATGCCTGGCTCGGCGGTTTTGGCGATCGTGAACGGACGCTGACCATCATGAAGGACCCGCGCAGCGGGCCGATCGCGGTGGTGACCCTGGTGTTGGTGCTGTTGCTCAAGTTCGTCGCGCTGGTGGCGTTGATCGAGCAGCATCACGGTGTGGCTCTGTTGCTGGCGCCGCTGATCGGACGTGCCTCGCTGCTGGGGCTGTTCCTGTGCACGCCTTATGTGCGTCCCGGGGGGCTGGGGCAGGCGCTGGCCGATCATCTGCCACGGCGTGCCGGGCGCCAGGTGCTGGCGGTGGTGGCGCTGGGGTGCGTGCTGCTTGCCGGTTACCTCGGCGTGTTCGCACTGCTGTTGTCGGCCGTGGTGTTTTTCTGGCTGCGCCAGCTGATGCTGCGCCGTCTGGGCGGCACCACGGGCGACACCGCGGGGGCCTTGCTGGAATTGTTGGAAGTGGCGGTGCTGGTGGGCCTGGCGTTGTTCTGAGCCGGGCCTTGAATGCAAAATTCTTGCTTTACATGAATCGCGGGTATATACACGCACCATGCTTCCTTCTCAATGTTTGTGCACCAACCTGCGTCGTGCCGCCCGTGGCGTCAGCAGGTATTACGACGGCGCCCTCGACGGCTTCGGGATCAACGTTGCCCAGTATTCCTTGCTGTGCAATCTGCAACGCCTGGATCAGCCGAGTATTTCCAGCCTGGCTGAAGCCATGGGCCTGGATCGCAGCACCCTGGGGCGCAATTTGCGGGTTCTGGAAGGCGAGGGCCTGGTGACGC
The DNA here is from genome assembly GCF_002018875.1 of Pseudomonas sp. MF4836. Classification (GTDB taxonomy): domain Bacteria; phylum Pseudomonadota; class Gammaproteobacteria; order Pseudomonadales; family Pseudomonadaceae; genus Aquipseudomonas. The sequence continues at coordinate 305,541 of NZ_MVOL01000005.1, read as the reverse complement.
TGGTGGAGGGTGAAGATCAGCGCAATCGCCTGGTGTTGCTGACCGAAGCCGGCTGTGAGCGCCTGGTGGCGGCGCTGCCGGCCTGGGAAGCCGCGCAGCAGCGTTTGATCGATCGCCTGGGTGCAGAGAAGCGCGAAACCTTGTTGGCCTTGCTCAACGAATTGGCTTGAAAGCCATTCGTTCGCTTATAAGCGGGTAGATACCCGCAATTTGGAGAATAAAAATGTCATCGATGTGGCGTACCAGCGGTTGGGTGCTTCTGGGCAGTGCGTTGATTCTGGCGCTGTCCCTCGGGGTGCGTCACGGCTTTGGCCTGTTCTTGCCGCCCATGAGTGCGCAGTTTGGCTGGGGGCGTGAGGTGTTTGCCTTTGCCATCGCCTTGCAGAACCTGATTTGGGGCCTGGCGCAACCCTTCACCGGCGCCTTGGCTGACCGCTTTGGCGCGGCCAAGGTGGTGCTGATCGGCGGCGTGCTCTATGCGATCGGCCTGGTGTTCATGGGGCTCTCGGATTCGCCGTTGTCGCTGTCCCTGAGCGCCGGCCTGCTGATCGGCATCGGCCTGTCGGGGACCTCGTTTTCGGTGATTCTCGGCGTCGTCGGCCGTGCCTTGCCAGCGGAAAAACGCAGCATGGGCATGGGCGTCGCCAGTGCCGCCGGTTCGTTCGGCCAGTTCGCCATGTTGCCCGGCACCCTGGGACTGATTGGCTGGCTGGGCTGGTCCTCGGCCCTGCTGGTACTGGGCCTGCTGGTGGCGCTGATTGTGCCGCTGGTGAGCATGCTCAAGGACAAGCCATTGCCGGTGCTCGGCCATGAGCAGAGCCTGGGCCAGGCGCTGCGCGAGGCGTGCGGGCATTCCGGGTTCTGGCTGCTGGCCTTCGGCTTTTTCGTCTGTGGCTTTCAGGTGGTGTTTATCGGCGTGCACTTGCCGGCCTACCTGGTGGATCAGCACCTGCCGGCCACGGTGGGCACCACGGTGCTGGCGCTGATCGGGCTGTTCAATATCTTCGGTACTTATACCGCCGGCTGGCTCGGCGGGCGGATGTCCAAGCCGCGCTTGCTGACCGGGCTCTATCTGCTGCGGGCGGTGGTCATCGGGTTGTTCCTGTGGCTGCCGGTGACCCAGACCAGCGCCTACCTATTCGGCATGGCGATGGGCTTTCTCTGGCTGTCGACTGTGCCCTTGACCAACGGCACGGTGGCGACCTTGTTCGGCGTGCGCAACTTGTCCATGCTCGGCGGCATTGTGTTTCTCTTCCACCAGTTGGGTTCGTTCCTGGGTGGCTGGCTGGGAGGTGTGGTGTACGACCGAACCGGGAGTTATGACTTGATCTGGCAGGTGGCGATTCTCTTGAGTCTGTTGGCGGCCGCTCTCAATTGGCCCGTGCGGGAGCGCCCGGTGGCACGCCTGCAAGCCCAGGCAGGCGCGGTGTGAGCCGTATAGGCTGGCTTGGCTTGGGCCTGGTGCTCGGAACCGGTCTGGTGCTGCTGGCCTGGTGGGGCTGGCAGCGCGGTGGGCTGGCGCTGATGGAGTTGGGCATGGGCGCTTGCTAGGGGCGACGGCAGACGAGTAACGTCGCAGTCTGACGATTTGATCAAGGACGCAGAATATGTTGATGCGCTGGCTTGCGGTTCCAGCTCTATTCGTTGCCCTGGGGAGTTCGGCCTGGGCCGCAGACTGCCCATCCCTGTTGCAAGGCTCGTTGCCCAAGCTCCACGCCAAGGAGTCCATCGACCTGTGCCAGCGCTTTGCTGGCAAGCCGTTGATCGTGGTCAACACCGCGAGCTTCTGCGGTTTTGCCCCGCAGTTCAAAGGTCTGGAAGCCTTGTATCAGCGCTATAAGGAGCAAGGGTTGGAGGTGCTGGGCGTGCCCTCCAATGACTTCAAACAGGAGGCCAAGGACGGCGCGGAAACCGCCAAGGTCTGTTACGTCAATTACGGCGTGACCTTCACCATGAGCGAGCCGCAGAAAGTCCGGGGCCCGGACGCCGTGCACCTGTTCAAGGTCCTGGCCGAACAGAGCAGCGCGCCGAAATGGAATTTCTACAAGTACGTGGTCGACCGCCAGGGGCGGGTGATTGCAAACTTTTCCAGCTTGACCAAGCCCGACAGCCCGGAGTTGATCGAGGCGGTGGAAAAAGCCCTGGCTTCCCAACCCTGAGTTCAATGCACTGAATAAAAAAGCCCCGGATCCTGTTGGATGCGGGGCTTTTTCGTTTCTCAGCGCGGGAGTTGGCCCGGCGATGATGCTTAGAAGCGGTAGGTAGCACCTACACCGAAACCGTGGGCGCTGTTTTCGTATTCGGCGTTGTAGCTACGTGCCAATGGCGAAGCGGTCGGGCTGGTGTTGCTGCGGTTGATGTTGACCTTTTCTTCCTTGAGGTAGGAGTAGGCCACATCGATGGTCAGGTCTTCAGTTGGCGACCAGCCAGCACCGAGGCTGAAAATCGTCCGGTCGCCGGTAGGAATGCGTGGCGAGCGATCGGTGTTGTTGGTTGGCGACTGGTCAAAGGTCAGACCGGTACGCAGGACCCATTGCTTGTTCAACTGGTACGAAGTACCGATCGCATAGGCCCAGGTGTCATGCCAGTTCTGGTCTTCCTTGATGGTGGTGAAGGCGCCTGGGGCTGCGCCGCCGCCAGCAGCTACGGTTACACCTTCGTTATCCACGGTGATGTCTTTCAGGCGGCTCCAGCGAGTCCAGGTAGTACCTGCATACAGGGTCCAGGCGTCGTTGAGTTCCTGGGTTACGGACAGGTCGAGGGATTCCGGCGTCTGGATTTTCAGCGACGCGTCGTAGCGTGCGCCTTTCATGACCGGAGTCGGAGTGCCTGCGCCTGGAGAGACCGTAGTGTGGCCTTCAAGCTTGTAATCAACCTTGGAGTGGTAGGTCAGGCCGACACGGGTGGTGTCAGTGGCTTGAACCAGAACGCCAATGTTGTAGCCGTAGCCGATATCGTCGCCTTTGATCTGCACTTGGCCATCGGTCGCGGTGAACGGCGTGTTAAGCGTGGATTCCAGCACACCGGAAATGCGGTTGATGGTTGGACCGAAACCGATCGAAACCTTGTCGTTGAAGGCGTAGCTGACGGTTGGCTGGAAGGTCACCACCTTGACTTCACTTTTGCTGCCGAAGTTACGGCCCTGGAAGGAGCTTTCGTAGTCGGTGATCAGACCGAAAGGAGCGTATACGCCCAGACCGAAGGCCCACTGGTCATCGATTGGCTTGACATAGAAACCCATTGGTACGGCGGTGAAAGGCACCATGTCGCCTTTGTTGGTCCCGCTGCGGCTACCGCTGGTGTCCTTGATGTCGGTCGAGGCATCAATCGCGGCCATCCCGCCGGTGACTTGCTGGCGCTTGAGGCGCGACATGCCGGCAGGGTTACCAAATACAGTGCTTGCATCATCGGCAGAAGAAGAGCGACCTGCGAAACCAGTACCCATCCCGCTGATGCTCTGTTCGTTGAGGGCAAAGCCACTCGCGAAAAGTTGGCTGGATGCCATGGCAACGGCGAGGCTGATGGTTGTTTTGAGCATTACTTTTTTCATTATTAGAACTCCTGGTGATCACCGGGGCGAAAATTACCAACATTTTCGTCCTAGCGCTATAGGCTGTATGCCTTGATTTAGAGCGGTTTTGTAGGACAATCCGACCAAAAATGGCGTTTCTTCGCCGATCGTGCAAAAAGCGCGATCAGCAGGGGAGGAGGTTCAGCGGGGAGACATGGGTTTTCCAGGCGCAGGTGAAATCCCGCAACCGTCCTTGGGGTTGGAAAGTCTGTCTCCAGAGGCGGGCCATGCCGAGCAGGTCGTCGGCAGCCGGCAGTGCGGTTTGTTGTTCTTCGATCAGCAGCCAGGCTATGGCCGTGGCATAGCGCAGATTTACCGTGAGTTCCAGGTGAGGGCTGCTCAGGAAAGCATGCTGGCTGGCCAGGCCCCGGACCCGGCTGGCGAGTTCGGGGTCGAGGGCCAGGTACAGGTCCCAGAGTGCCGCGTGGCGGCGTTCGGCAATGCAGTAGAGGCCATGGCCGCGGCGGTCGTGCAGGGCTGAGCCCAGGTCCGATTGGCTGGCGGCGATGCCCAGCAACAACGATTCTGCGCATGGACTGTGGCGACCCAGATACTGCAGGGTCGGACGAATCACATACAGACGCAGTTCCCTGGCCGCAATCCCCATAACACCCTCGACACTCCGGTTTGTTATTGGTCGGCGATGCCTGACATCGGGCTTGGCAGCAGTGGAACGGGTCAGGTTCGCCGGAAGCGGATCATGCCGCTTGAGTTGAAGTGTAGTGTCATATGTTTGATGTAAAGGACTGTTTTTAAAATATTTTCGGCTTCCCGTTATAACCGTTATATCTATTCGTACTTTATTCGGCCGGGGATAAACAGAAACAACAGGCAATAAAAAGCCCCGCGTTCAGGCGAGGCTTTTGGGGTTGCGACGTTCTGGCGTTTCAGGCAACCAGTGCCTGACGGGTACGCTCGATCACTGCCTGCAGCGGTTCTGCGCTGGAGTATTGATCGGGGTACAGGCGTTCGCTGTGACGAGCGATGCCGTGTTCGTTGACCAGGGTGAAGCTGAAGCAGCCTTTGCGAGCGGCCATGATCAGGCAGTTCATTGGTGCAAAGGCGTTGGTTAGGGTGCGAATGGCATCCTGAGTCTGGATTTGAGTAGACATAGTTATTAGGTGTTCCTACAAATGACACGGTTAAGAACCGTGCAACGTTAAAACGTTCCAGTAACGTCGACCACCATTGGTCGAACGACGAACCCGACTGGAACAAAGCAGCCAGTTGCAAGCGCTTTTGATGTGAATGCGCTAAGGCTGGCAGGTAGGTACTTAGGAGGGCAGGCAACACAACAAGGGCAAAGGTTCTGGGCCCGGGGTGAAGATCCTGATCAATTTGCAGGTTGGTTCGGTCAGAGTAAATGTGCTTCGCGACACCCTTTGCTTTCGATTCAAAGGCCGTGCCGTCGTAAGTTTTACCTGGAAACCATCGAGGTGGTCGATCCCATGTTGTCGGTGGCAGCTGCGCTTGAGGGCAGCGTTACCGGGGGACTTGTTCGACCAGAATTGACTTTCAGCTTGGTACTAACGCCGCGGATAGTATCGTGTTGAATGCGAGGATGCAAGTGTGTTAGGAAAAAACATCTATCATGGCCAGCAATGGGGCTCAGGCCAGGGGATGCAGGGTCGTCACCCAGGTGCCGGTGCGTCGTAGCCACTTTTCTCCACAGGTGTGCCCGGGTCTGGTGCGGCGATATAACCCCGAGCAAGGTACTTGTGCACATTAGTTGCGCGGCATGTCACCGCGCTGTCACTTGGGTCGTTGGGCCGGCCATTGCCTGTGATGAAAATTTAAGTCAATGAAAAACATCGGTTTTTTTTACTGGTGAAAAAATCGTCAGTTTGAGCGTGAGCCCCGTCCCATGGGGCTTTCGGCGAGTTGTGGAGGGGTTGTCCACTGACTTATCCACAGCTTCTGTGGATTGTCCCAAGCGCTTGCTCTAGCACGGGCATGCAGGCTTTTTTAAGCTTTACCCCTGCGAAAAAAGGAGTAGAGTGGCGCGCCTTCCGATCTGCCCCACAGTGTTTTATGAAGTTTCGCTCAGTATCACCTGCTGTTACCGCCGCACCTGCGAGTGTTACCGCCCCCAAGCGCTTTTCCATGCGCGTGGCCCTGTGGCTGCTCGACAGCCCACGCCTGGGCGACAACCCCAACGTCAAGCATTTCGCCGGACGCCTGCTCAAGCAGCCGGCCCGTGAAGGGGTCGTGGCTGCGCAAAGCCGCCTGGGCCAATTGATGTGCCGCGAGTGCGGCAATGCCCGAGATCGTCGGATCGGCCAGGACCTGCTGCGCCAGGCGGCGCGCGCGGGTGATCGCCGTGCACAGCGCGAGCTGGGTCAGATCGACGACTGAGCTGTCCAAGGACCTGCGCCTTGGTTAACCTTCAGGCTTTATTTCAAGGGCGGGAGCCGCTATGGCGATGGACTTGACCAGCCTGTTGCTCGGCCTGGCAGCGGCGGCGGTACCGCTGCTGGCGCTGGCCTGGCAACTGCAACGACGTGCCAGCAGCCGTCAGACTGAACTGTCGTTGCTCGAAGAGCGCCTGGCCACTGCGCAACTGGCCCAGGAGGGCCTGGCGGCGCAACTGGATGCCTGTCGCGACGAAATCAGTGACCTGAGCCAGGCCAACGGCGCCAAGCAGGCCGATCTGGCGGCAGTGCGCCGTGAGGTCGAGCTGTTGCAGATCGAGCGCGACAACGCCCGTGACGCGGCCCACGCCTGGAACCTCGAACGTGCCGGCAAAGAGGCCGAGCTGCGCCGGCTGGATGCCCAGGCTGCCTCGCTGCATGCCGAACTGCGGGAACAACAGGAAAGCCATCAACAGCGCCTGAGCGATTTGCAGGGCTCGCGAGATGAACTGCGGGCGCAATTTGCCGAGCTGGCCGGGAAAATCTTCGATGAGCGCGAGCAGCGCTTTGCCGAGAACAGCCAGCAGCGCCTCGGGCAGTTGCTCGACCCATTGAAGGAACGCATCCAGTCGTTCGAGAAGCGGGTCGAGGAAAGTTACCAGGCCGAGGCCCGCGAGCGTTTCTCCCTGGCCAAGGAGCTGGAGCGCCTGCAGCAGTTGAACCTGCGCCTGAGCGACGAGGCGACCAACCTGACCCGCGCCCTCAAGGGCCAGAAAACCCAGGGCAACTGGGGCGAGCTGATTCTGGAACGCGTGCTGGAGCACGCCGGGCTGGAAAAGGGCCGCGAGTATCAGACCCAGGTCAGCCTCAAGGGCCCGGACGGCGAGCGCTTCCAGCCCGATGTGCTGATCATGTTGCCGGGCGACAAGCAAGTGGTGGTGGATTCCAAGGTCAGCCTGACCGCCTATCAGCAGTACGTCGTCGCCGATGACGAGGTGATTGGCCAGGCGGCGCTCAAGCAGCACGTACTGTCCTTGCGCAATCACGTCAAAGGCTTGGCCGGCAAGGATTACAAGCGCCTTGAAGGGCTGCACAGCCTGGATTTCGTGCTGCTGTTCGTGCCGATCGAAGCGGCTTTTTCCGCAGCCCTGCAGGCCGAGCCGAATCTGTTCCAGGAAGCCTTTGACCGCAATATCGTGATTGTCAGCCCGACCACCTTGCTGGCCACCCTGCGAGTGATCGACAGCCTGTGGAAGCAGGAGCGGCAAAGCCAGAACGCCCGGGAAATTGCCGAGCGGGCCGGGTGGCTGTACGACAAGTTCGTGCTGTTTATTCAGGATCTGGATGAAGTCGGCAATCGTCTGCAGCAACTGGACAAGGCCTACAGTGCGGCGCGAAACAAACTTACAGAAGGGCGCGGCAACCTCGTCAGCCGCAGCGAACAACTCAAGCTGCTCGGCGCCCGTGCCAGCAAGAGCCTGCCGGCCGACCTGCTGGAGCGGGCAATGACCGACGCCAATGGCGAGTTGCTCGAACTGCCCGAGTAACCCCACGCGCATCGTCCTGGGCCGGGTCTGACCCCGAGGCGCTCTGGTTCAGAGCGGCAGGTGGCGGCTGAGCAGGGCTCTCAAGGCGGCCGGCTTCACCGGCTTGGCCAGGTAGTCGAGGCCCGCTGCATGCACCTCGGCCACCATCTCCGGGCGGCCGTCCGCGCTGATCACCACCCCGGGCACCGGCTCGCCAAGCTGGGTACGCAGCCACGCCATGAGCTCGGTTCCGGTTTCGCCGTCGTCCAGGTGATAGTCGACCAGGGCCAGTTGCGGTCGAACGCCATCGCTGAGCAGCGCGGCGCATTCTTCGCGGTTGCGCGCGGTCCACACCTGGCAGCCCCAGCGGCTGAGCAGGCTGTTCATGCCAATCAGGATGCTGTCTTCATTGTCGATGCACAGCACCTGGGCGCCGCTGGGCAGCGTGCCGTTGGGCTCGGCGGTCTTGCCGGGTGCGGCGGCAGGAGTACGCGCCAGGGGCACGCTGACGCTGAACACGCTGCCCTGGCCCGGCCAGGATCTGACTTGCAGGCCATGGTTGAGCACCCGGCACAGGCCATCGGCGATCGCCAGCCCCAGCCCCAGGCCTTTTTCGGCGCGGGTCTGGTGGCTGTCGAGGCGTTTGAACTCCTCGAAAATCACTTGCTGCTTGTCCTGTGGAATCCCCGGGCCGCGGTCCCATACCTCCAGGCACAGTTGATCGCCGCGACGGCGCACGCCCAGTAGCACCGGGCCCTTGGCATAGCGGAAAGCGTTGGTCAGGAAGTTCTGCAGGATGCGCCGCAAGAGCTTGATATCGCTGTCCACCCGCAGGCGGCTGCCGCGCAGGCGGAATTTCAGGCCTTGTTCCTGAGCCAGGGCCTTGAATTCGGCGCCGAGGGTGTCGAACAGTTCGTTGAGTACGAACGGCTTGCGGTCGGGAGTGATCTTGCCGTTTTCCAGGCGCGAGATGTCCAGCAGGTCACTGATCAGGTCTTCGGCGGAGCGCAGCGAGCTGTCCAGGTGTTGCACCAGTTGCTGGGCTTCGGTGGACAGGCCGTCGTCCTGGTGAGACAGAGCGGCGGAGAACAGGCGAGCGGCGTTCAGCGGCTGCATCAGGTCATGACTGACGGCCGCCAGGAAGCGTGTCTTGGATTGGTTGGCCGACTCGGCGGTGCCTTTGGCTTCCGTCAGCGCGGCGTTGAGTTGCGACAGTTCGTGGGTGCGTTCGGCAACCCGCTGCTCCAGGCCTTCGTTGGCCTCGGTCAGCGCCTGCTCGGCTTCGCGGAACGGGGTGATGTCGGTGAAGCTCATGACGAAACCGCCACCGGGCATCGGGTTGCCGATCAGCTCGATGACCCTGCCATTGGGGAACAGCCGTTCGGACGTGTGGGCGCGGCCCTGGCGCATCCAGTGCAGGCGCCGCGCCACGTGGACTTCGGCCTCGCCTGCACCGCACAAGCCGCGCTCGGCGTTGTAGCGAATGATGTCGGCGATCGGCCGGCCGACGCTGATCAACCCTTCCGGGTAGTTGAACAGCTCCAGATAGCGTCGGTTCCAGGCCACCAGTTTCAGCGACTGGTCGACCACGCTGATGCCCTGGGTGATGTTCTCGATGGCGCCCTGCAGCAGCGCGCGGTTGAACTGCAAGACCTCAGAGGCTTCATCGGCGATGCGCACCACGTCTTCAAGCTGCATCTCCCGGCCCTCGATGGCGGCCTTGACCACCGCGCGAGTCGAGGAGGCGCCGAGCACACCCGCCAGCAGGCGCTCGGTGTGGGCGATCCATTCGCCATCGGCATTCTGGTTGGGGTTGAACCCTTTGCCCTGGCGGTAGGCGAAGCGGATAAAGCTCTGGCGCGCGCGTTCTTCACCGACAAAACGTGCCGCGAGTTTCAGCAGGTCATCGATCTGCACCGAGAGCATCGAACGTGAACTGGGGCGGCCGCTGATTTCCTGGCCGATAAAGCGTCCGGCCTGCCAGTGCTCGGAAACCCGGGTGCGCGACAGCACCGAGACCCAGGCAAACAGGGTGAAGTTGCCCGCCAGCGACAGCACCACGCCCTGGGTCAGCGGGGTGATCGGCAGCCCCAGCGGGTTGCTGTGCAGCCAGGCCAGGCCTGGAAAGCTGCTCAGGGACCAGCCCAGGCTGTGGGCAGCAATCGGCAGGATCAGGGTGTAGAACCACAGGAAAGTACCGGCGGCCAGGCCGGCGAACACGCCACGGCGATTGGCCTGTTTCCAGTACAGCGCGCCGAGCATGGCTGGCGCCAGTTGGGTCACGGCGGCAAAAGCGATCTGGCCGATGGTCGCCAGGCTCGCGGTAGAGCCCAGCAGGCGATAGCTGACGTAGGCCAGCAGCAAAATCACGACGATGCTGACCCGGCGCACCGAGAGCATCCAATGGCGAAACACTTCGAACGGCCGCTCGGCGTTTTTGCGCCGCAGCAGCCAGGGCAGCAGCATGTCGTTGGAGACCATGGTCGACAGCGCGACGCTGGCCACGATCACCATGCCGGTGGCCGCCGAGGCGCCACCGATAAACGCCAGCAGGGCCAGGGCAGGGTGGGCCTGGGCCAGGGGCAGGCTGATCACGAAGGAGTCGGGCAGCACCGAGCTGGGCAGGAGCATCTGCCCGGCGAGGGCAATCGGCACTACAAACAGCGCGGCCAGGGCCAGGTAGGCCGGGAACACCCACTTGGCCAGGCGCAGGTCCTGGGGTTCGATGTTCTCCACCACGGTGACGTGGAACTGCCGGGGCAGGCAGATGATGGCCATCATCGCGACACCGGTCTGGACCACCATCGACGGCCAATTGATGGTTTCTTTCCAGTATTGCTCCAGACGCGGGGCGAGCATGGCCTGGTTGAACAGGTCGTCGAAGCCGTCATAGAGGCCGAACGTGACGAAGGCACCGACGGCGAGGAAGGCAAATAGCTTGACCAGGGATTCGAAGGCAATCGCCAGCACCATGCCCCGGTGGTGCTCGGTGGCGTCGAGGTTGCGGGTGCCGAAGACGATGGTGAACAAGGCCAGGATCAGCGACACGATCAGTGCTGTGTCTTGCGCGCGAGTGCCCATGGCATCGGCCCCGGCGCCGATCAGCAGGTTGACCCCGAGCACGATGCCCTTGAGCTGCAAGGCGATGTAAGGCAGGACGCCGACCAGGCAGATCAGCGCCACCACCACCGCCAGGGACTGGGATTTGCCATAACGTGCGGCAATGAAGTCGGCGATTGAGGTGATGTTTTCCTGCTTGCTGATCAGCACCATCTTTTGCAGGACCCAGGGCGCCAGCACCAGGAGCAGGATCGGCCCCAGGTAGATCGGCAGGAATGACCAGAGCTGTTCCGCCGCCTGGCCCACGGCGCCGAAGAAGGTCCAGCTGGTGCAGTACACCGCCAGGGACAGGCTGTACACCCAGGCACGCACCCGCGGCGGCAACGGCGCGCTGCGGCGGTCGCCGTAGAAGGCGATGGCGAACATGATGGCCATATAGGCCAGGGCGACGGCGGCGATCAGCCCGCTGGACAGCGACATGGGAACTCCGGACAAAAAGGCATCCGGGCACTCCAGCCCGGCCCGACAGTCTCGCACGATGTCCGGGGTTAGTCAGTGTCGACCATGGTATTGGCGTGGCCTGGTGTCGCAGGGCTTGCAAGCCATTTTCGGCATGGGCTGGCAGGCTGGGGAGGTGGCGTTTTGTGGCGCTTCTAGCGGGCGTCGAGCTTATTGCCCAAGCGCCAGTTCGATCAGTTCATGCAGCTCTGGAACCGTCAGCGGCGTGGCTGAAAACAGGATGCGGAATACGGTCGGCGCCACCACCAGGTTAAGCAGGCGGTCGACGCTGGGCGGCGTGTCGGCAGACGGGTAGCGAGCGAGGATGATCTGCAACTGGCCGCCGAGGATGGTCACGCAATAGCCGGGAGTGGCGCTGCACTGCACGTCACGCATCATGTTGCGCCCGGGCTCCGAGCTCATTTCATCCAGGTACTGTTCGGCCCAGGCGCGCAGGTCGCCGCGCAGGCTGCCGGTGTTGGCGGGCTCGCTGTCCGGCTGCATGCGCGCCAGGGCGACATCCGCCAGCAGCGCCGACAAATCGCCCCAGCGCCGGTAAATGGTCGACGGCGTGACCCCGGCGCGTACAGCGATCTGCGGCACGGTCAGGGTCGCGCGCTCCTGTTGTTCCAGGAGTTCGCGGACTGCCGAGTGGATGGATTCCTGAACCCGGGCGCTGCGGCCGCCTGGGCGTAAACCTTCTTTAATAGCCATGGGCGGCACCTTAACACAAAGAATTTGCTTTAAGCTCGAGCCAGTAGCACACTGCGCAAAAGCAAAATATTAGCTTTAGCGGAGCGTGCCCATGTCCAGCCTTGCCGACACCCCGGTGTCAAACCGTCCCAGCCTGGTGTTTTTGGCTATCACCTTGCTCAGTTTCCTAGCTGCCTCCAGCGCGCCGACCCCGCTGTATCACCTGTACCAGGAGGCCATGGGGTTTTCCCCCGCCACCCTGACCCTGATTTTCGGCGTCTATGCCCTGAGCCTGCTGGCCGCCTTGCTGACGGTGGGTTCGTTATCGGATTACCTGGGGCGCAAGCCGGTGATCTTTATTGCCTTGCTCCTGGATATTCTGGCGATGCTGCTGTTTATCAATGGCCACAGCGTGGCGTGGCTGGTGGCTGCGCGGGTGATGCAGGGCTTTGCCACCGGCATGGCCACCAGCGTGCTGGGCGCGGCCCTGCTCGATACGGATCGCCAGCAGGGGCCGTTGGTCAATAGCGTGGCGCCCTTGCTGGGCATGGCCTGCGGCGCCATGGGCACGGGGTTGCTGGTGGAGTTCGCGCCGCTGCCGCTGCAGTTGGCCTACTGGATTCTGTTGCTGTTGTTCGTGGCGCAGGCGTTGTACGTCTGGCGCTTGCCGGAAAGTGTCAGCCCCCAGCCAGGCGCCTGGGCCTCGCTGCGTCCGACTCTGCATGTGCCGCCCCAGGCGCGACGGGCCTTGTGGCTGGCGCTGCCGGTGGATATAGCGGTCTGGGCCATGGGCGGTTTTTACTTGTCATTGGCGCCTTCCCTGGTGCGGGCGGCCACCGGGTCCACTTCGAACCTGATAGGAGGCGGCCTGGTTGCCGTCTTGACCCTGAGCGGTGCGCTGATGATTTTCACCCTGCGCAATCGCCCGGCCGACAAGGTGCTGCGCCTCGGCGCCGGGCTGCTGGCCGCCGGGGTCATGTTGATTCTGTGTGCGGTGCACAGCGCCAGCCTGGCGCTGTTTTTCTTCGGCACCCTGGTGGCCGGCAGCGGCTTTGGCGCCGGCTTTCTCGGGGCGCTGCGCAGTGTGGTGCCCCTGGCCTTGCCCCATGAGCGGGCGGGGTTGATGTCGGCGTTTTATGTCCTGAGTTACCTGGCGTTCTGCCTGCCGTCGCTGTTGGCCGGCAACCTGACCCGGACCTTCGGCCTGATCGCCACCACCGATGGCTATGGCGCGGTCTTGATCATGCTGGCCCTCGGCGCCTTGTTGGCTCTGGTGCGTCAAGGTTCGGCCAACGCCTGCACCGCTAATGGCCGGTGATAAAACAGCCGCCGATTTCCTGTCGCCTTGGGTTAGCCTTGGGTTCCTGAAGCGCCAGGGCGCATGGACCCCGTTATGGAGCAGCACGCCGTGACCAAGATTACTCGCAGCAAATCCTTCACCGGTGAGCGTGCCTGGGCGGCGCTGGATATCGCCTCCATGAACGGCATCACCACCCGCCTGCACTGGACCGACCAGCCCTATAAATGGCACATCAACGATGGCCAGGAGGTGTTTGTGGTGCTCGATGGCTGCGTGCAGATGCGTTACCGGGAGGCGGGCGTTGAAAAGGCGGTGCAGTTGGAGGTGGGCGATATCTTTTATGCGGATGTCGGCACCGAGCATGTGGCCCATCCACAAGGCGTGGCGCGAATCCTGGTGATCGAAAGCGAAGGCAGCGTCTGATCTATATCTGCAAAGTAGATAACAGATAGAGAAATTACCCGTTATATAGATATTCGATTCGCTTCTATCATGGGCTCCACCTCATCAGAGGACAGGAGGCACGCCATGCAATGCTCTAAAACTCCCGCCAGCCAGCGCCGTCCGCTGAGCCAGTTGCAGCACCCACGGGAAGCCATTCGGCAATTCACCCCCAACTGGTTCGCCGCCACCATGGGCACCGGTGTCCTGGCGTTGGCCCTGGCCCAGTTGCCGCTGCAAGTCCCGGGTTTGCACCTGCTGGCCGAAGGCTTGTGGTGGTTCACCATTTTTCTGTTTCTGTTATTCAGCGCGGCCTATGCCGCGCGCTGGATGCTGTTTTTCGATGAAGCGCGGCGGATCTTCGGCCATTCCACGGTCTCGATGTTTTTCGGCACCATTCCCATGGGGCTGGCGACCATCATCAATGGCTTCCTGCTATTTGGCGTACCGCGCTGGGGCCAGGGCGTGGTGTCGCTGGCCGAGGTCTTGTGGTGGCTGGATGTGGCCCTGTCGCTGGCCTGCGGGGTGTTGATCCCCTACATGATGTTCACCCGCCAGGAGCACAGCATCGACCAGATGACGGCCGTCTGGCTGTTGCCGGTGGTGGCTGCGGAAGTAGCGGCGGCCAGTGGCGGCCTGCTTGCACCCCATTTGCTTGAGGCGCACTCGCAGTGGGTAGTGCTGGTGACCAGTTACGTGCTGTGGGCGTTTTCGTTGCCCGTGGCCTTCAGCATCCTGACCATCCTCATGCTGCGCATGGCCTTGCACAAATTGCCTCACGAGAGCATGGCCGCCTCGAGCTGGCTGGCCCTCGGACCGATCGGCACCGGGGCCCTGGGCATGTTGCTGCTGGGGAGCGACGCGCCGGCGATCTTCGCCGCCAATGGCTTGCCGGGCATCGGCGAAATCGCAGCCGGGCTGGGGCTGGTCGCCGGGATCACGCTGTGGGGCTTCGGCTTGTGGTGGATGTTGATGGCGGTCTTGATCACTCGGCGCTACCTGCGTGCCGGCATCCCGTTCAACCTCGGGTGGTGGGGCTTTACCTTTCCCTTGGGGGTGTACGCGCTGGCCACCCTGAAATTGGCAAGCACCTTGAACCTGAGCTTCTTCAGTATCTTTGGCAGCGTGCTGGTGCTGGCACTGGCGATCATGTGGCTGATCGTGGCCAAGCGCACCGTGCAAGGCGCCTATAAAGGCGAGCTGTTTGTTTCGCCCTGCATCGCAGGATTAGCGAAATAATTGCTCAGGATTAGGTAAGGTTGTGGCCTGGATCAAAGATCGACATTCCAATAACCAGCATCCACGCCACTCAGGGACATGGAAGATGAGTCACCCTTCGCAGTTCACCTTGCTCCGCAAGCGGCGCTTCTTGCCGTTTTTCATCACGCAGTCCCTTGGTGCATTCAACGACAACATCTTCAAGCAGTCGCTGATTCTTGCCATTCTCTACAAGCTGACCATCGAGGGCGATCGCTCGGTCTGGGTCAACCTGTGTGCCTTGTTGTTCATTCTGCCGTTCTTCCTGTTTTCGGCGCTGGCCGGGCAGTTTGGCGAAAAGTTCGCCAAGGACTCGCTGATCCGTCTGATCAAACTGGGTGAAATCGCGATCATGGTGGTCGGCGCCGTGGGCTTTGCCTTCGATCATCTGTCGCTGATGCTGGTGGCGCTGTTCGCCATGGGCACTCACTCGGCGCTGTTCGGTCCGGTGAAGTATTCGATCCTGCCCCAGGCCCTGCGTGAAGAAGAGCTGGTGGGGGGCAACGGCCTGGTGGAAATGGGCACCTTCCTGGCGATCCTGGCCGGGACCATCGGCGCCGGGATCATGATGTCCTCGGCGCACTACGCACCCATCGTCTCCACGGCCATGATCGGCGTCGCGGTCCTGGGGTATCTGGCCAGTCGCAGCATTCCACGGGCCGCTGCGTCCAGCCCGGAAATGCGCCTGAACTGGAATATCTTCAGCCAGTCCTGGGCCACCCTGCGCCTGGGCCTGGGGCAGACGCCGGCAGTGTCGCGCTCGATTGTCGGCAACTCCTGGTTCTGGTTTGTCGGGGCGATCTACCTGACGCAGATTCCGGCCTACGCCAAGGAGTGGATGCACGGCGATGAGACCGTGGTCACGCTGATCCTGACCGTGTTCTCGGTGGGTATCGCGCTCGGTTCCATGCTGTGCGAGAAGCTGTCCGGGCGCAAAGTCGAGATCGGCCTGGTGCCTTTCGGCTCCCTGGGCTTGACGATTTTCGGCCTGTTGCTGTGGTGGCATTCGGGGGGCATTCCACTGAGCGCCAACCCTGAAGGGCACAGCTGGTTGGCGGTGCTCGGGTTTGGCCAGAGCTGGTGGGTGTTGCTCGATATCCTCGGGCTCGGTGTGTTCGGTGGCTTCTATATCGTGCCGCTGTACGCCTTGATCCAGTCGCGCACGCCGGAGAAGGAACGGGCGCGGGTGATTGCCGCCAACAATATTCTCAATGCCTTGTTCATGGTGGTCTCGGCGCTGGTCTCCATCGTGTTGCTGAGTGTGGCCAAGCTGTCGATCCCGCATTTGTTCCTGGTGGTGTCGCTGCTGAACATTCTGGTCAACGGCTACATCTTCAAGATCGTGCCCGAGTTCAGCATGCGCTTCATGATCTGGCTGCTGAGCCACTCGATGTACCGCGTCGAACATCGTAACCTGGACTTGATCCCCGACGAAGGCGCCGCCCTGCTGGTGTGCAACCACGTCTCGTTCGTCGATGCCTTGTTGATCGGCGGTGCGGTGCGTCGGCCGATTCGCTTTGTGATGTATTACAAAATCTACAACCTGCCGGTGCTGAACTTTATCTTCCGCACGGCCGGGACCATTCCCATCGCCGGGCGTCACGAAGACCTGCAGATTTACGAAAAGGCCTTCAAAAGGATTGCCCAGTACCTGAAGGACGGTGAGTTGGTGTGCATCTTCCCGGAAGGCAAACTGACCGCCGATGGCGAGCTCAATGAGTTCAAGGGTGGCTTGACGCGGATTCTGCAGGAGACTCCGGTGCCCGTGATTCCGTTGGCGCTGCAAGGATTATGGGGCAGCTTCTTCAGCCGCGATCCGGGCAAGGGGCTGTTTCGCCGGCTCTGGTCGCACGTGACCCTGGTGGCCGGTCCGCCGGTGGCGGTGGAGGCCGCCGAGCCGGCCCACTTGCAGACGCTGGTGGGGCAGTTGCGCGGCAGCGTGCGCTAGTTTCAGCCAGGCAAAAAAACGCCCGCATGATTGCGGGCGTTTTTATTGGCATCGGATTTCTTGCCGTCAGCTGGCGCTGACCTTCAGACCGACCAGCCCGGCGATGATCAGGCCGACACTCAGCAGTCGGACCAGGGCCATGGATTCACCAAACAGAATGATTCCGGCGATCACCGTGCCGACTGCGCCGACCCCGGTCCAGATCGCATAGGCGGTGCCCAGGGGCAACTCCTTCATGGCCAGGCCCAGCAGGCCCAGGCTGATGGCCATGGCGATCACGGTCAGGGCGGTGGGCAGCGGGCGGCTGAAGCCGTCGGTGTATTTCAGGCCGACGGCCCAGCCAACTTCAAACAGGCCGGCAAAAAACAGAATGATCCAGGACATGAACACCTCCATCGATTGATGGGGCCGTCCCCAGATTGATAACTCGATCGAGCCGCGAGGTCGTCCCCGCGATGCGCAGTATAGTGCCCACTAATAAACCCTCGATCAAGCCCGCGCTTACTCGGCTGTGGGTTGCGCGGCCTGCTTGCGGTCTTCCTTTTCACTCATGCGGCGGAAATAGGTCGAGAGCAGCGCTCCGGAAATATTGTGCCAGACACTGAACAGCGCGCTGGGCACTGCCGCCAGGGGTGAAAAGTGCGCGCTGGCCAGCGCCGCGCCCAGGCCGGAGTTCTGCATGCCGACTTCCAGTGCCAGGGATTTACGCTGGGCCAGCGGCAGTTTGAACAGCTTGCCGGTGAAGTAGCCCAGCAGGTAGCCGAAGCTGTTGTGCAGCATGACCACGGCCATGATCAGCAGGCCCGATTCGGCGATCTTCGCCTGACTGGCGGCGACCACGGCGGTCACGATGATCACGATGCTGACCACTGACACCAGGGGCAATACCTCCACCGCGTGCCGCACCCGATCACCCAGCAGGCGCTGGGCCGCCACGCCCAGCACGATTGGCAGCAACACCACCTGCAGGATCGACCAGAACAGCTCCATGAACGAAACCGGCAGCCAGGCTGAAGCCAGCATCCAGATCAGCGCCGGGGTCAGCACCGGGGCGAGGAGGGTGGTGACGGCGGCGATGGCCACGGACAACGCCAGGTCGCCCCGTGCCAGCCAGGTCATTACGTTGGATGAGGTGCCGCTCGGGCAGCAGCCCACCAGGATCACCCCGACCGCGATTTCCGCGGGCAGATGGAACACCTGGCACAGCAGCCAGGCCACCCCCGGCATGATCACGAAATGCGCGACCACCCCCAGCGCCACCCGCCATGGATGGCGTACGACCTCAGCGAAGTCATCGAGCTTCAGGGTCAGGCCCATGCCGAACATCACCAGGCCCAGCAGCGGCACGATGGCGCCCTTGAGGCCGATGAACCAGCCGGGTTGCAGGAACGCCACCACGGCGAAAATCAGCACCCAGTAAGCGAAGGTATTGCCGACAAAACGACTCAATGCAGCCAGTGCACGCATGGCCTGTTCCTTATTATGTGAAAACGCCACCCGGGCGGTGGCGTCTATAAACAGTAGCTGGCTTGGCTGCGGCGTTGCGGCTGCGGCCAGGCCGGGTCCCGCAAGGGTCAGATGCCTTGTGGTATTTCTTCGCCACCCAATGCTTCGACCAGTGCCGGCAGGAATTCGCCGAAGGTCAGCATCATCAGGGTGAAGCTGGCGTCCAGCTGGCCGAGGGCTTCTTCGCCGCCGTCCTGTTCTGCCTGGTCTTGCAGCAGGTCTTCGAACTTCAGGCGCTTGACGGTCATTTTGTCGTCGAGCATGAAGGACAGCTTGTCCTGCCAGGCCAGGGACAGCTGGGTGACCACTTTGCCAGTGCTCAGGTGCAGCTGGATCTCTTCGCTGGTCAGGTCCTGGCGCTTGCAGCGCACGATGCCGCCATCTTCATGGGTGTCGCGCAGCTCGCACTCGTCGAGCACGAAGAAGTCGGCCGCGGTTTCCTGGGTCTTGACCCAGTCGGTCATGATCGCGGTCGGTGCAGTCTTGACGGTCAGCGGACGTACCGGCAGGGTGCCGAGCACTTCGCGCAGGGTGGAGAGCAGGTCTTCAGCGCGTTTCGGGCTGGCCGAGTTGACCAGGATCAGGCCCTGTTTCGGCGCGATGGCGGCAAAGGTCGAGGAACGACGAATAAAGGCGCGGGGCAGGAAAGCCTGGATGATTTCATCCTTGATCTGGTCGCGCTCCTTTTT
Organism: Pseudomonas sp. MF4836; assembly: GCF_002018875.1. Lineage (GTDB taxonomy): Bacteria > Pseudomonadota > Gammaproteobacteria > Pseudomonadales > Pseudomonadaceae > Aquipseudomonas. Next base: position 286,701 of record NZ_MVOL01000005.1, on the reverse strand, counting down.
ATAGACCTTGCGCATTTGTTCGGCTTCGATCTCTTCGACCTTTTCCTTCAGGGCGTCGCGTACGACGCTGCCAGGCAGGATGCGTTCTTCCTTGCGCGCGGCAACCAGCAGGAAATCCTGGCTGACGTGGACCAGGGGCGCATCTTCGCCTTTGCCGAACGGCGCGACGAAACCGTAGGTGGTCAACTCCTGGCTTGCACATGGACGCGCCAGTTTGGTGGCCAGTGCGGTTTCCAGCGCCTCAGCATCAAAGGGCAGATCTTGGGTCAGGCGATAGATAAGCAGGTTTTTGAACCACATGGGGTGAATCTCTCCTTTATACAAAGGAGGGCATTATTCTCTTCGCGGCTGCTCAGGCCAACCCTTCGCTAAGCCTTTGGAAGGCATGAAAAAATTATTATAAAAAGTGCTTGCCAGAGTTCGGGTCGCTCCGTAGAATGCGCGCCACACCGAAAGTGAAGGGTGATTAGCTCAGCTGGGAGAGCATCTGCCTTACAAGCAGAGGGTCGGCGGTTCGATCCCGTCATCACCCACCATTCGCTTCAAGTGTTACGCGCAGCGGTAGTTCAGTCGGTTAGAATACCGGCCTGTCACGCCGGGGGTCGCGGGTTCGAGTCCCGTCCGCTGCGCCATATTCGGTTACCTGGAACGCTGAACGCCAGGTCACCACGGAAAGCCCGCTAACGCGGGTTTTTTTGTGCCTGTATTTTGCGGGTGCCCGTTATCTTGCAATTATTTCTGCTTTTTTTAATAAATTGTTTATTTAAATCAGCACGTTATGAATTTTTGTGAGAGAATGCGCCCCGCAACGAAGGTAAAGGGTGATTAGCTCAGCTGGGAGAGCATCTGCCTTACAAGCAGAGGGTCGGCGGTTCGATCCCGTCATCACCCACCACTTACTTTCAACGCTACGCGCAGCGGTAGTTCAGTCGGTTAGAATACCGGCCTGTCACGCCGGGGGTCGCGGGTTCGAGTCCCGTCCGCTGCGCCATTATTCAGTCTCCAAGCCCCTTGAACGCTTGGAAGCACCAAAGAAAGCGACCTTAGGGTCGCTTTTTTTTGTGCCCGGATTTTGCCCTGCTCAACCTACTGCGTGAGATGACGACTCGTCGGTGCGCGGCTTGCTCACCGAGCGGCTGGCCAGCAGGCCCACCTCGAACAGCATCCACATCGGCACCGCCAGCATGGTTTGCGAAAACACGTCTGGCGGCGTCAGCAGCATGCCGACCACAAAGCAGCCGACGATCACGTACGGCCGACTTTTTTGCAGGGTCTGCACGTCGGTGATGCCGGCCCAGATCACCAGGAAGGTCGCCACCGGAATTTCAAAGGCCAGGCCGAACGCCAGCAGCAGCGCGAGAATGAAATCCAGGTACAGCGCGATGTCGGTCATCATTGCCACGCCGTCCGGCGTGACGCTGGTAAAGAAGCCGAACATCATCGGGAACACCAGGAAAAACGCAAACGCCATGCCGCCGTAAAACAGCAGCACGCTGACGGCCAGCAACCACGCGGCAATCCGCCGTTCCTGGCGATACACCGCCGGTGCGATCAACCCCCAAACCTGATGCAGCAGCAGCGGCATGCTGATGAACAGGGCAATCATCATCGTCAGCTTGAGCGGTGCCAGAAACGGTGAGGTCACGCCGGTGGCGATCATGCTGGCGCCGGCGGGCAGGAATTCGCGCAGCGGCTGCGAGACGAAGCTGTACAGGGTCTGGGCGAAGGGAAACAAGGCGCAGAACACCAGGGTGATGGCCAGGGCGCAACGCAGCAGGCGCGAGCGCAATTGAGTCAGGTGCCCGGTCACCGACAGGCGTCGAGCAGGCAAGGGCAAGTCGTTCATGGGGTGGGGTGTCCTGATGGGGTGCCGCTCTCGGGTTGCGGCGCCCCCGGGGGCGGGGCCTCCAGGCGGATGCCGTCGCGCAGTTGCTGTTCCAGTTGCCGCAGAGGCGCCTGGTCGAGGCCCTGGAGCAGGTGCTCGTTATCCAGCTCCTGGGTCACCTGGGCCTTGAGCGTATTCATCGCGCGTTTGGCCCGGCCCAGCCACAAGCCGGCGTTGCGCGCGGCAACCGGCAAGCGTTCCGGGCCCAGCACCAAGAGAGCCACCAGGCCGACCAGCAGCAGTTCGCTGAAGCCGATATCGAACATCAGTGTTTGCTGTCTGCGGATCGATTGTGCGCGGCGTCCACCTCAAGCCCGGTTTTTGCCGGGTCCTGCTGGGCACCGGGCTCGTTGCCCATCGATGAGCGGAACCCCTTGATCGCCTCGCCCACATCGCTGCCCAGCCCTTTCAAGCGTTTGGTGCCGAACAGCATCATCACGATCAGCAGCACGATGACCAGTTGCCAAATCCCTATACCACCCATATCGACGCTCCAAGCCATTGATTTGAAATATAAAGGCGCAGTTTGCCGAGGCTTTGTGACGCTGCGGTGACGTTTTCGGGGGATTTGTGTGAGCCTGCCACCTGGCTGAAACATCCACTGTGTTGACTGTCGCCTGTTGTTCAACAAAGGCGGCGTGGCGATGTTCGGAAAGCGGCAGCAAGGGGCAGCGTTGTTGATGGTCCTGGTGGCCCTGGCAATGCTGGCGGGGGGCATGGCGTGGATGGTCGAGCAGGGGCGGCAGGAGGTCGGCAGCGTGCGGCTGATCCAGCAACGGGTGCAGGCGCGGGCTATCGAGCGGGCGGCGCTGGCCTTCACCGAGCAGGCGCTGCAGGACCCGTTATGGCGCGCCAGCCCGCTGTTCTGGCAGGCCCTGCGCGGGCAGCCCCTGAGCTATGACTTCAAGGGCGGCAAGGCGAGCATTCGAATTCGCGACCTGCACAGCTGTTTCAACGTCAATGCATTGATTGGCCCCGAGGCCGAGCGTGCGCAACGCCAGCTGGTGCAGTTGCTGGGGGCCGACATGGCCGCTGAACGCCTGACGCAGACCCTGGCCGACTGGCTCGACGCCGACCAGCAGACGCGCCTGCAAGGTGCGGAAAGCAACGAATACCTGCGCCAGTTGCCGCCGCGCCTGGCGGCCAATCAGTTGATGGGCGATATCAGCGAGTTGAACCTGCTGCTGACCGCCGATGCCGGTCGGGCGCTGCGCTACCCGCAATTGTGCGCCCTGGCCGAAACTTCGGGCTGGCGCCTGAACGCCAATGCCTTGAGCCTGGATATGCTGCCGCTGCTGGATGCGCTGTATGAGGGCGAGGTCTCGCGCTCGCTGCTGACTCGCCTGGTCAGTGCACGCCCTGCCGGGGGCTATCGCGATGCCGGCGATCTGCGCCAGGCCCTGGGAGCGCTGGATGACCCGACGTTCGAGCGGATCAGTGAAGGCTTGCAGCTCAATGGCGATCACTTTCTGCTGCAACTGGAGATCGATCTGGACGGCCAGCTGTTTCGCAGCCAATACCGGGTCGAAGCCCAGGGCGTGGTCAAGTGGCATGCCAGGGTGCCGGCCCAGGGCATGCTGCTGCGTTCGCGCGAACCGCTGCCTTTATAGGGCAGACGGCAAAAGCCCCGAACCAGTCGGGGCTTTTGTGGTGGCGGGGCGGTTGTCAGATTGCCAGTTCACCCCCATCGCTGCGCTGGATCACCACCGTGGATGCGCGGGGGCGCACAGTGCCGACCGTGACATCGGTGGCCACATCGGTGGACGGCCAGTTGCCCGGGTGCTGGATATTGACGAACACGGTTTTGTTGTCGGGGGTGAAGGTCACGCCGGTCACTTCGCAGCCGTTGGGCCCGACGAAGAAGCGCCGCAGGTCGACCTGGTTCTGGGCGTTGACCGGCACCTGTTTGCCCTGGGCATCGACCAGGTTGGTGGGGATCACCACCAGCATCTGATCGTTGGTGTAGCTGGTGAGGGTGGATTCGCCGTTGTCGGTCTGGATCCACATCACCCCACGGCTGTCGAAGCTCATGCCGTCCGGGCTGGCGAACTGGTTGAGTACGGTCAGGCCGGAGCGGTTGATGTCCGGGGTGCCGGCGGCGTTGGCGCCGAAGACAAAGATGTCCCAGGTGAAGGCGATCTGATTGTCGGCGTCGTGCCAGCGAATGATGTGCCCGTGCTTGTTGTTGACGCGCGGGTTGGCGGCGTTGGCCACGGTGCGGCTGGTGTTGTTGGTGAGCGTCAGGTAGACGTCGCCATTGAGCGGGTTGACCGAGGTCCATTCCGGGCGGTCCATGGGCGTGGCGCCCACGGCGTCGGCGGCGCCCCGAGTGTTGAGGATGATCCCCGGCAGGTCGGTGAATTTCGCCCCCAGGGTGCTGCCGTCGGTGGTGGCGCTGGCCACGTCGAGCAGCAGCCAGTCGCCGCTGCCGTCGGCGTTGAAGCGCGCCACGTACAGCTTGCCGCTGTCCATGTACTTGGTGCCGGTGGCCAGGCGATCGCTGGGGTTGGCGTCGGCCGGGTCCCACAGGGCGGTGGAGACGAACTTGTACAGGTACTCGTTCTGCGAGTCGTCGCCGCTGTAGAACACCACCGGTTTGCCGGCGGTGGTCAGGCCCGGCCAGCAGCCTTCATGGCGGAACCGACCGAGGGCGGTGCGTTTCACCGCGCGCGTGGCGGAGTTGTAGGGGTCGATCTCGACGATATAGCCATAGGTGCTGGCTTCGTTGCGGTAGTCGTCGGTGGCCGTGGCGCCAGTGGGGGTCACGTCGAAACGGCTGAACTCTTCGGCCACTTCGCTCGGGTCGCCGGCGGCGGTTTCCCAGCGATAGTTGCCGTTGGTGGTGCCGACGCCGATCCGCACCTGGTCTGCCGGCCGGGCGCCGCTTTTATTGATGAAGATCCCTGGCCAGTTTTCCTCGCAGGTGAGGTAGGTGCCCCACGGCGTGTAGCCGTTGCCGCAGTTGTTGTTGGTGCCGCGGGTCTGGGTGCCGGTGGGCGAGAACTTGGTCTTGACGTGGTCGGTGCCTTTCATCGGGCCTGACAGGTCCATCACCGTGGCGGTGGTGAAGCGGCGGTTCAGCGGGTCGTTTTCAATCACCTGCCAGCGGCCGCTGATCTTGGTCACGCGCATCACGCCGGCGCCGTGGGCGTTGATCTCCTTGCGCACTTCCTCGACCGGGCGAATGCCGCCGATCAGGGTGGCGCCGGCCGGGTGCAGGGCGGCCTGGTCGATGTATTCGTGGTTGATGGCGATCAGGCCGTCGGTGGAGCTGCCATTGATCGGGAAGAACCGCATGCCGTCGTGGTGCATGCCCACCGAGTTGGCCTGGTCGGTCGAGGTGTTGCTGCCGTCGCTTTTCCAGGCGGCGGCGGTGCTGTTCAACGGCGTGCCCCAAGGCGCCAGGACATGGGCGGTGTAGCCGGCGGCCACGGTGCAGGCGTCGATCAGGGAGCCGGGGATCGAGTTGAAGCCCAGTTTCAGTGCTGGCTTGGTGGTCGGTGGCGGCGTGCTGTCGTTGTCTGAGCCGCTGTCGCTGTCAAAGCAGCCGGTCAGGCCGGTGCCGGCAATCATGGCGATCGCGGCGCCGAGCCCGCCACGTACCACGCTGCGACGGCTGAGGTAGGTAGTGAGTACCGATTCCATCGGCTCGTTGAGGCTCAGATTGCGATTCTGGTTGTCGCCAGTCTCTCGACTCATTTCATCAGGTCCTTTGTAGATCACGGTTGGTTTGAAAGGAACCGGGACTGTAAGAGCCGAGTGTGATGATTCTTTGGCGGTTTTGTTAAAAACGGATTTAACCTGCTTTCTTTTATTTCCTTTTGTTACAAGGCCGCAGATTTCAGCCCTGTTAAAAAACTGACATTAAACCGTCATTAATTGCCCGCCACTATGCCGCCCCTGTGAAGAGTTAGCCTCAGGGTGAGAGAACAATGGCTTCAATGGTGCGGCGCGATGTATTGGGATGGATGACGCTCGGGGCCTGTGCGCCCTGGCTCGCCGGCTGCTCCAGCCTGGGGGCTGCGGCGGGGCCGAGCGACAGCCAGCCGGTGGATCTGTTGTATGTCGCCGATACCCTCGACGCCCGCCAGCCGGGTCGCCCGGTGGTGCCCGCCACTCGCCTGGGGCCGGCGACACGTATCGGCCAAGCACCCTGGATCACCGGGGCCAATGCCCGTTCTGCCCAAGCCGGCGGCAGCCCGCTCGATGGCCTGCTTGATGCGGCCTTGAGCGATGGCGTGGAAACCGGCGGCTACGCAGTGCTCGGTGCGCTGCTGCAACGCTTGCGTGAGGAGTCCGGCCACGGCAACAGCCTGACCCTGGAAAACGGCCAGTGCTGGAACGGCAGTGGCCTGGCCTACCTGACCCGAGGGGTCTCCGGAGTCCAGGGCAGCGCCTTGCTTGGCAGCGAAGTGCGAGTCAGCAGCGATGAACGTGTGCTCTGGCCGGACCAATGCCAGGGGCTGTACCACCAGTTCGGCCATCCGGTACTGGGCGCCGGGCTGGCCAGCGACAGCGCGCAACGCCTGGCCACCCCCGGCATGAGTGTGTTCCGCCGTGGCGGCGTGCGCATCGCCGTGGTCGGGATCACCGATCCCTATGCCCGGGATCAGAAAGCATCCCTCAAGCAATGGCTGCACAGCCTGCAGCCGGTGCTGACTCAGGCCCGGGCCGAAGCCGACCTGGTGGTGGCCCTGGCCGATGTCGGCACTGGTCCGGGGTTCTGGCTGGCCGAGCGCCTGAGCCAGGTCGATCTGGTGCTCTGTGCCCGGGGTCAGGACCTGTGGCCGCAACCGGTGGAAATCCTGCAAGGCTCGGGCAAACGGGTCCCGGTGCTGCTGGGCGGGGCCCGGGCCAGCGGCGCGTTTCGTATCCGTTGCCAGGCCCAGGCCGGGCAGTGGCGGTTCGAAGCGCGCTTCTACCCGGCCTTCAACAATGCCCTGGATGCTGGCGGACAAGCCCATGCCCAACGCCTGCGCCAAAGCCTGCAACAACAGCGGGCGGCCCACGCCGGCTGGCTCGATCAACCCTTGGCCCGGGCCCCGGAAAACCTCTGGCGCCGCGATGTGCGCGGCGGCAGTTGGGACCGCCTGTTGCACCAGGCACTGGCGAGCCAGCCCGACAGCGCGGTGCTGCTGCCGGGGTTGCGCTACGACAGCCCCCTGGCGCGGGGCCAGATGATTACCCGCGAACACCTGATCAGCCTGAGTGGCAGCTACCCGGCGCCGGTGGTCGACGTGCCGGCGCAGCAGGTACGCCAGGTGCTGGAGAACGCGGCCGAGCAACTGTTTGGCGAGCCGTTGCTGCTGGATAACAGCCAGGATCTGCCGCGCTGGCTCGGCCAGCCCTGGCAGGTCACCTACAGCCCCAGCGGCAAGCGGGTCAGCGAGTTTGCCGAACCGCTCGGCCAATGCCGGACCTTCGGCCTGGGCTTTGACGCCGAGGCCGGGCAACCGCTGTGGCAACACCTGGAAGGCTGGTTGCGCGAGCGGCCGGCGGATTGGCAACTGGCGCCGCTGCAACTGCCGCACGTGCGTTACGTGCAGGGTCATCCCGGGTGGCACCCACGGAGCCTGATCAGTTGAGCCGTGCCGGCGGCCTGTTCAACCTGGTGCTGGTGACCCTGCTGGCCTGGCTGGCGGCGCGCTGCGTGCTGCAACTCTGGCACGGCGCCGCGCAACCGCCGCCGCAGTATCCGCAACCGGCTCCGGTGGCCGACCTGCTCCAGCGGCATTGGGCACCGCGCCAGGCGCCAGGCAGCGACTTGCCGCTGACCACGCTCAAGGTCGATTACCTGGGCAGCCTCAAGGCCAGCCAGCTGCGCGCCACGGTGGTGGTGCTGCGTTACCAGCAACAAGAACGGACGTTGACCCTTGGTCAGCGCCTGGCCCCGGGCATCGTCTTGCACGACATCGATGAGCGCGGGCTGATTTTCGACAATCAAGGGCAGCACGAACGCCTGCCGTGGCCGCCCCGGCGGCCGGTGATCGGCCTCACGCGCCAGGAATGAACCGACTATGCACATGATCAATAAATGCCTGGGCCTGACGGCCTTGTGCCTGAGCTTGAGTTTTATTCCGGCCGGCGCCGAAGAAGAGGAGGCCTTGTATGAGGTCAACTTCATCGACACCGAGCTGACCGACTTTATCGACAGCGTGTCGCGCATCACCAGCACCACCTTCATCATCGACCCCCGGGTCAAGGGCAAGGTCACGGTGCGCAGCATCGAGATGCTCGGCAGCGAAGAGATCTACGACATCTTTCTCGCCCAACTGCGGGCCCAGGGGTTTGCCGCGGTCGACCTGCCCAATGGCAGCGTGAAGATCGTGCCCGACCAGGCGGCGCGCCTGGAGCCGGTGCCGGTGGAGTCCTCGCGCCAGGACCCGCAAGTCAATGACGGCATGGCGACCCGGGTGTTCAGCGTGCGCAACGCCGCCAGCGAGCAGATGCTGAACATCCTCAAGCCGCTGATCGACCCCCGGGTCGGGGTGATTACCCCCTATCCCTCGGCCAACCTGTTGGTGATCACCGACTGGCGCAGCAACCTGGACCGCATCGACAGCCTGCTGTTGCAGCTCGACCAGGTCAGCCAGGAACCCCTGGAGGTGTTGCCCCTGGTCAACGCCAGCGCCAACGACACCGCGCAGTTGATGACCCGCCTGCTGGCCCGGGAACAGGGCGCCGACAGCGCGCAAGTGATTGCCGACCCACGCAGCAACGCCTTGCTGGTGCGCGGCAGTGCCGATAGCCGGCAGCGGGTGCGGACCCTGCTCAAGCAGCTGGACCAACCCCAGAGCGCGCTGCGCAGTTCCAACACCGTAGTGATGTACCTGCGCCACGCCAATGCGGCCGAGGTGGTCAAGGTGCTGCGCGGCCTGACCCAGGACACGGCGGCCGGCGCGCCACCGGCCGAAGGCGAGCAGAAGCAGGTGGCGGTCAGCACCTCGGGGATCCGCATGGAGTCGGAGGAGGGCACCAACGCCGTGGTGATGGTGGGTCCGGACAGTGAAATCGCCGCCTACCGCACCATCGTTGAACAGCTGGATATCCGCCGCGCCCAGGTGGTGGTCGAAGCGATCATTGCCGAAGTCTCCGACACTCGTGCCCAGGAGCTGGGGGTGCAGTGGCTGTTTATGGGCGACTCCTTCGGCGGCGGTGCGGTCAACTTCACCGGCAGCGGCGCCAGCATCACCAGCCTGGCGGCCGCCGCCTCCAGCAACGACACCGCCGGCCTGGGCAAGCTCCTGGCGAATGTCCCGGGGGTGACTGCCGGGGTCGGCAACCTGAGCGGTGGCGGGCTGAATTTCCTGGCCCTGCTCAATGCGCTGAAAAGCGAAAGCGGCTTCAACCTGCTGTCGACTCCGACCCTGCTCACCCTGGACAACGCCGAGGCGTCGATCCTGGTGGGTCAGGAAGTGCCCTTCGTCACCGGCTCGGTCACGCAAAACAACACCAACCCCTACCAGACCATCGAGCGCAAGGAAGTGGGGATCAAGCTGCGGATCAAACCGCAGATCAATATCGACAACACCGTGCGCCTGGACATCGTTCAGGAAGTGTCTTCGATTGCCGACAGTGCCGGCGCCAGCGATGTCATCACCAACAAGCGCGAGATCAAGACCAAGGTCATGGTCGAGGACAACGGCCTGGTGGTGCTCGGCGGGCTGATCGGCGACGAAGCCAAATCCGGCGACCAGCGCGTGCCCTGGCTCGGCGATATTCCGGGCTTGGGCCGGCTGTTCCGCTCCACTTCCAGCCAGCGCACCAAGCAGAACCTGATGGTGTTTATCCGCCCGCGAATCATGCGTGACGGTGAGACCCTGGCCCAACTCAGCAGCGAAAAATATCGCAACCTCAAGGTCAACACGTCCCTGGCCTTGCCGGCGCTTTCGCAGAGCAATGCCTTGCTGCAGTTGTTCCCCGCCAGCCGCGAGCGCCTGGATGCCGGCACATGGTAAGCAGCCTGTTGCCCTATCGGCTGGCACGCCAGGCCGGCCTGGCGCGGGTGCCGGGCCAGGATGGTTGGAGCCTTTTGCTGCGCGAGGATGTCGACACCGATGCCTTGCAGGAAGTGTTGCGGGTCCATGGCCTGCCATTGGCGGTCGAGCACCTGGACCCGGCCCAGTACGAAGTGCGCCTGGGCAGCCTGTACCAGGCCGGGGAGTCGGCCACCGCGGCCTTGATCGAAGGGATTGGCGAGCAGGTTGACCTCGACAGCCTGATCAGCGAGTTGCCGCGGATCGAGGACCTGCTCGAAAGCGACAACGAAGCGCCGGTGATCCGCCTGATCAACGGGTTGTTCGCCGAGGGCCTGCGTTTGCGGGCGTCGGATATCCATATCGAAACCTTCGAGCAGAGCCTGGTGGTGCGGCTGCGGGTCGATGGCCATTTGCGTGAGATCCTGCGCCCGCCCCGGGCCCTGTCAGCGATGCTGGTGTCGCGGATCAAGGTCATGGCACGCCTGGATATCGCCGAAAAACGCCAGCCCCAGGACGGGCGCATCACCCTGCGCTCGGGCGGTCGCGAGGTGGATATCCGGGTCTCGACCTTGCCCGGCATCCACGGCGAACGGGTGGTGATGCGGGTGCTCGACAAGCAGGCCAACCTGCTGGACCTGAACAACCTGGGCATGCCGGCCGAGGTCGAGCAGGCGCTGCGTGCCTGCCTGTCGCGGCCCAACGGCATTCTGCTCAGCACCGGGCCCACCGGCTCGGGCAAGACCACCACCCTCTATGCCAGCCTCAATGCGCTGAACGACGGTTCGTGCAACATCCTCACCGTCGAAGACCCGGTGGAATACGCGATCACCGGCATCGGCCAGACCGCGATCAACCCCCGGGCCGGCATGACCTTCGCCAGTGGCCTGCGGGCGATTCTGCGCCAGGACCCGGACGTGATCATGCTCGGTGAAATTCGCGACCAGGAGACCGCGCAGATCGCGGTGCAGGCCAGCCTGACCGGGCACCTGGTGCTGTCGACCCTGCACACCAACAGCGCGGTGGGCGCCGTGACCCGCTTGCGCGACATGGGCATCGAACCCTTCCTGATTGCCTCCAGCCTCAAGGGCGTCATGGCCCAGCGCCTGGTGCGGCGCTTGTGCCATTGCGCCACCCCCGTGCCGTTGCAGGCTGCCGAGCGCCAGCTGTGGCCGGAACTGGCGCAGCTGGAGCAGAGCTTTCACCCTCAGGGCTGCGAAGACTGCCAGGGCAGCGGCTACAACGGACGCATCGGGCTCTACGAATTCATCACTTTGGATGCCGGGCTGATCAGCCTGCTGTACGACGGTGCCAGCGAAATGGCCATGCACGACTACCTGGCGGACAAGCGCCAGAGCCTCACGGCCATGGCCACCGAATGCCTGCGCCTGGGCCAGACCAGCCTCGAGCAAGTACTGCGCGCGGTGCGTGACTGATGCCGACGTATCGCTACCAGGCCCTGGACCTGCTCGGGCGCAGCCGCAAAGCCAGCATCCAGGCAGAGAGCGAGCGCCATGCCCGGCAGTTGCTGCGCGAGCAGGGCTTGTTCGCCCGCGACTTGCAGGTGCAGCGCGGGAGCCTGTCGAGCCCGCGCGGGCAACGCTTGAACCATGGGCAACTGTGCGAGCTGACGCGGCAGTTGGCGACCTTGCTCAGTGCCGGCATTCCCCTGGTGGATGCCCTGGCGACCCTGGAGCGCCAGCTTGCGGAGCCGGCGATTCGCAACCTGCTGGTGGCGGTGCGCGGAGCCCTGGGCGAAGGCCTGAGCCTGGCCCAGAGCCTGCGGCGCCAGGGCGGGCAGTTCAACACCCTGTATTGCGCACTGGTCGAGGCCGGCGAGCGCTCCGGCAAATTGGCCCCGGTGCTGGAGCGGCTGGCCGAGCACCTGGAGCAGGTGCAGAAGCAACGGCACAAGGCTCGCACCGCCCTGGTGTACCCGGCGGTGCTGATCCTGGTGTCGCTGGCGGTGGTGATCGGCCTCATGACTTTTGTGGTGCCCAAACTCACCGAGCAGTTCAGCCATACCGGGCAGAGCCTGCCCCTGATTACCCGAGTGCTGATCGGCGCCAGCGAAGGCCTGGTGCTGCTCGGCCCCTGGTTGTTGGCCCTGGCGTTGGTGCTGGGGCTGGGCGCCCGATTGTTGCTGCGCCAGGCGTCGTGGTGCTTGCGCCGCGACCGCCTGGCATTGCGCCTGCCACGGGTCGGGACGCTGTTGTCGGTGCTGGAAAGCGCTCGGGTCTCGCGCAGCCTGGCGATTTTGCTGGGCAGCGGTGTGCCGTTGCTCGAATCCCTGGAAGTGGCGACCGCCACCGTGGGTAATCGGCAGATTCACCAGGCTCTGGAAACCGTGCGCGAGCAGGTCGAAGGCGGCGTGACCCTGTACCGGGCGCTGAGCGCCAGTGGGTATTTCCCGCCGATGCTGCTGAATATGGTGGCCAGCGGCGAGGCCAGCGGCACCTTGCCCGACATGCTCGAACGGGTTGCCGACAACCAGGAGCGCGGTTTTGCGCGGCAGGTCGATCTGCTGCTGGCGCTGTTCGAACCGCTGATGATTCTGCTGATGGGGGCGGTGGTGTTGTTCATCGTGCTGGCGGTGCTGCTGCCGATCATGCAGCTCAACCAAGGCCTTACTTTCTGAAAAAGGAGATCCATGCCATGCCTGGCAATCGTGTGTTCAAGCGCCGCGAGCGCGGTTTCACCCTGATGGAAATCATGGTGGTGATTTTTATCATCGGCCTGCTGATCGCGGTGGTCGCCCCCAGCGTCCTGGGCAGCCAGGACAAAGCCATGCGCCAGAAAGTCCTGGCGGACCTGGCGACCCTCGAGCAGGCCCTGGACATGTACCGCCTGGACAACCTGCGCTTCCCCAGTTCCGAGCAGGGGCTGCTGGCCCTGACCAGCAAGCCGAGCGTGGAGCCGTTGCCCCGCAGCTGGCGCGCCGATGGCTATATCCGGCGCCTGCCCCAGGACCCATGGGGCAACGCCTACCGCTACCGCACCCCGGGCCAGCATGGTCGGGTGGATGTGTTCTCCCTGGGTGCCGACGGCCAGGAAGGGGGCGAGGGCACCGACGCCGACATTGGTAGCTGGGACCTCTAGGCATGCCGCGCTGCGACGGTTTCTCGCTCCTGGAAATGCTGGTGGTCTTGCTGATCGTCGGGTTGTTCAGCGCCCTCGGCGTGGCTGCGCTGGATGCCGGCCAGGCCCCGATGCGCCAGGCTCTGGCGCAATTGGCCAATGACGCCCGGGCCCAAGCCGCCCAGGCCCGGCATGGCGGACAACTGCTGGGCTTGCGCTGGAACGGCCGGCAGCCGGAGTTCGTGCGCTGGCAGGTGGCGCAGGGCCGGGGAGCCTGGCGCGTCGAGGGTGCACGCTCCACGCCCTGGCCGGCCCAGTTGCAGCCCGACTGGCCTCGCAGCGCCGAGCCGCAGGTGATTTTCACCCCCTCCGGACTGGCCCGCCCCGTGGCCTTGACCTGGCGCTGGCCCGAGGGCAGCCAGCGCTGGCAATGGCGCGCCGACAACACCCTGGAGATTGCGATCCAGCCATGAAGCGCCAACGAGGTTTTACCTTGCTCGAAGTCACAGTCGCCCTGGGGATCGCCGCACTGATGGCGGTGATGGTCAGCCAGCTGTTGCGCCAGCGCATCGCCACCCACCAGGCGGTGGCGCAACACCGTGTCGGCAGTTTGTGCGCCCGGGAGCTGGAGGCGCGCTTTGGCGTGGAACGCTACTGGCCGCAGATCAACGCGGTGAGTGGCGAACTGCGCCAGGGCCACACCACCTGTCACTGGCAATTGGTGCTGGGCAACACCGGGGTCAACCGCCTGCGGCGCGGAGAGCTGACGCTGTTCGCCGACCCCGAGCAGCGCCAGCCCCTGGGCCGGTTCAGCCTGTTTCTGGTGCGCCCATGAGGGCGGCGCAGCGCGGCCTGACCCTGATCGAGTTGCTGGTGGCGATGGCCTTGACTGCGGTGCTCGGGGTGCTGCTGGCGGCCCTGGTCAATGGCTGGATCAAGGTTCGCGAGCGCCTTGAAGAGCCTGGCAGCGAGCCCCGGGTGCTGGAGTTCTGCCTGGCCCTGGAGCGGCGTTTCGATGCCCTGGTGCTGCGTCAGTTGTATGAACAGCGTCTGCCACTGGGGCTGACCTGGCTGGATTGGCAACCCGGGCTCGGCCACTTGCAGTGGGTAGCACTGGGCGCCTGGCCAGCGGCTGACGCCACATCCCGGGTGCAGCGCCAGCGCCTGGTGTTCGACCCCCGGCAACGGCGCCTGAATCTCCTGACCTCGGCCGACCTTTACGCGGCCGGCATGCCGCGCTGGGAGTTGCGTGAGTCGCTGGAAAACATCGACCGGGCCACCTTCAGTTTTTATCAGGGCACGCGCTGGCTGGCCTTTCCTTCCACCGTTGCCGCCCAGCCCAACCGTGGCGTGCGGATCGAGTTCGAGCACCAAGGAGCGCCTTATGTCTGTACCTTCGCCTTGCCCGACACCCAGCCATGAGCCGCAGCATGTTTGAGCGTCTGCGGGCCAAGCCGCGACAGTGGCTGCTGGTGCGGCCGCCGACCAGCGCCGACGTTGGCTGGCAATGGCTGCACTACGCCGCGCAGCAGCCTCGATCCAGCGGTGACTGGCCGCCGCCGGCCGCCTATCTGGAGCTGCCCGGGGCCTTGATCATTCCAGCGCTCGATTGCAGCCATTTCTGCCTGCCGGCGCCCCCGGGGCTCAAGCGCCATGAGTGGCCGCAATTGTTCGAAGACTATGGGCAACAGCCTGCCGAGCAGTTGCTGGTCAGTTGTCTGTCCCGGGATTGCGGGCACCTCGAGCTGCTGGTGATGCAGCGCCAGCAGGTGCAGCAGTGGCTGGCCGAATGTGCGGCGCTGGGGGTGCAGATCACCCAGGGCTGGGCCGAGCTGCAATTGTTGCCGCAGCCCGAACCCGGGCACGGCGTGTGTTGGCAGCGCGAGCAGTTGCTGTGTCTCAAGCGCGGTGGCCAGGCGCAGCCCGGGCAGTGGCTGGTGTGGCCACAGGTGCTGGGCGCGACTTTGCCGCAGGCCTGGCGTGAGTTGCCCGTGGAGCAGATTGCAGGCACCTGGCCCTCGCGACTGGCAGCGCTGGAGCAGGTGCCCGGGGTGCTGGAGGGCGCGCGTCCGCAGCCTGGCCACGGGCGTCGCTCTGCGCTGATGACCGGGTTGCAGCGCCGCTTGCTGCTTGCTTGCGCGTTGCTGGCGGTCTGCTGGGGTGCGGTTTATCTGCTGCAGACCTGGCAGCAGCTCGCTGACTGGAAGGCTCAGGTCAAGGCCGTGGCCGGGCCGTCCAGCAGCCCGCTCCAGGCGCGGGGGGCGCTCGCTCGGTTGCAGAATCAGGACACCGACTGGCGGGTGCGTCAGCAGCAGATCGTCACCCTGGAGCAGGCACTGTCGGGCTGGTTGCAACAACAGCCGGGCTGGTCGGTATCGAGCAATCATTTTGACGGCCGGCTCTGGCGCGTGGGCCTCAGTGGCAGCGGGGTGCGGCCCGAGCCGGCTCAGTGGCAGGCGATGGCCCAGGCAGCCGGGGCGCAATGGCGTGCCGAGCCCCAGGGCCCTGGCGCTGACCTGCAGTTGAGCTTTGATCTGGGGGAACAGCCATGAGCGTACGGATGCTTGCGTACCTGGACAGCTTCAAGCAATTGGCCCCGGCCCGGCGTTATGGCGTGCTGGTCGGCTGGGCCCTGGTGCTGCTGTTGCTGCTGGTGCTCTTGACCCGGCCCCTGCTGGCGGCCTGGCAAGAGGCGCGCCAGTGGCAGGCTTTGGCCCAGCAGGCGCGCACCCTGGCGCCGCGCCCGGTGTTTTCCAATGAACACTGGCAGGCCCTGGCCGCCTCGCGGCAGTGGGTCCTGACCCATGTCGAACGCCAGGGCGAACGCTGGCAGTTGCAGGGTGAACTGCCCGGTCCCCAAGCCTTGCAGCAGTTGCTGCGCACGGTGCAGGAACAGGGCGGGCGCCCGATGCAGTGGAGCCTGGAGCGTGGCGCGCAAGGCTACGCCTTCAGCCTGGAGCTGGCCGCCGGGGTTGAGGGGGCATGAGCCGCCACATCGCCTGGGGCGTTCTGGTGTTTGCCTTGACCCTGTTGCTGGAACTGCCGGCAGCCTTTGTCGCCCGCCAGGTGCCTTGGCCAGCGCAATGGCAGCCCGACGGAGTCTCGGGCAGTGTGTGGCAGGGCCGGGCGACCCGGTTCGCAAGCCTGGGGCCGCTGGAGTGGGAGGTCCGACCCTGGGCGCGGGAGGTGCGGTTGAACCTGGGGTTTCAACAACGGTTCTGGGAGGGCTCGGTCCGCGGCTGGCCCTGGAACTGGCAGGTGCAGTTGGCACCGCGTGCGGCCAGCGCGATGCCCGCGACGGCATGGGTGCTGGACGGGCGCTGGCAGGGGCGGCTCCAGGTCAATGGCGCCGGGCGTCGTTGTCGCAGCGCTGAAGGTGAATTACTGGGCAGCGAGCTCGCGCTGCTGAGCCCATGGCAGATCAACCTGGGCAGCACCCGGATCGAACTGCAATGCCGGGATGGGCTGCAACTGTTGGCAGTCTTGCAGCTGCCTGGCGAACACGGTTTCAAGGTCGAGGCCGACCTGCAACGCCAGCGCGTGCAGGTGGATGGGCGGGTTGAACCGGACGCCGCCGTCATCCCGCTGCTGGTTCAGGCGCGCTGGCTGCAACCCTCGTCGCAGACCTTCAGCAAGGTCCTGGGTAAACCCTGAGGGCTGCGCGGCGCTGATCACTGCTCGGCGTTGCGGCTGTGGCGGTAGTCGCTGACGGCTTCATATACCGCTTTGCGCAGGCGGTTGATGCCGCCAATCGGGCGATGTTCTTCCAGGCCGAACCAGGGGTTGAAGGACTGGTTGTCGCAGGCCAGGTTCTGCGCCGGGGTATCGAAATCCTGGGGCGCAATCCTGACCCGGGCCACGGTCTCGAACGGGGCATCGCTTTCGCGCCACTCGATGCTGGTGTCTTCCAGCGGCATGTATTTGCTCGGGTCCTGGCGCTGGATCTGCAACACGAAGCAGGCCGCCACCCGGTCGGTGGACAGTTGCTGGGTCAGGGCGCTGCGCAGGAAGTTGGGCAGGTCCTGATTCTGCGCCGGCAGCTCGTAGCTCGGGCAACTCGCCGGATCCGGCGCGACCCGGAATTTGGCGTTGGCGCTGCCGAACTTGTAGGGCGATACCGAGAAGTAGGTGGTCTGGGTCGGGCTGGTAGGTGCTGGTGACAGGGTAGCCAGGGCGATAAACAGATGACGCACCTGCCAGCTGCGCGGATCCCAGCCGGGGAAGAACGCCAGGACCTTCTTGCCGTCGGCCTGGGCCGCGACGTTCTGCGCGTATTCCGCCACATCGCTGACGAAGAAGTTGGGATGGTTGAACATCACAAAGTCCTGCTCGGTGCGCAGCGGTTGCTCCTTGAGCAGTTGTGGCCCCGTCACGTCGAGCAGCTTGATCGCCATGCCCCGTGCATCGCGGATGCTGTCGAACTGCGGGTAGGCATTGCCGTTGGATAAGCGGATGTTGGCTTGCCAGATCTTGCCCGGCTCGGCGAAGACCCCTTGGCGCAACTCGGGGGCCAGTTGCTCCAGCACCTGGACCTCGGCCTTGACGCAGCCGTGGGCCTTGGCGTGGGCATCGCGCAGGTAGCGAGTGCCTTCGCGGTGCTGGTCGACGATGCGCACGGCGGTCTGGATGATGCCCTGGGTCATGGCCGCCTCGCCCGGCGGAATCTGCTCCTGGGCCGAGACTGCGCCGCTGTGGTGCCAGGCAAACCAGGCGCTGGACAGGGCCCAACCGAGCAGTCCCAGGCCCAGCAGCCAGAGTAGAGTCTTGCCCAGCAGGGCACCGACGCGTAGCCAGAGGGTTATCAGCATGGGGCAATCCTTTTAACGAAGTCGATCATCATGGCAGTTGTGGTTCCAGCGGCCCGCCCAGGACCTTCAGGTATTCGAGCAGGGCCCAGCGTTCCTCGGGTTGCAGCCGGCGACCGATCACCCCGTTGCCCCGTGCCCCCGAGCGAAATTCGTGGCCGCTGTTGTGGTTGCCGCTGATTCGGGTGTCGAACACGAAGCCATTGGCGAAAGCCTCGGTGCGATAACCCAGGTGGCGCGGGTCGTATTCGAAGGTGCCTCTATAGAAGGTGGAGGCGCGCTCATCCTGAGGCGACAGCAACTGATAGATGCTTGGCACCGAACCGTTATGCAGGAACGGCGGCGTGGCCCACACCCCCGCCAGCGGCCGGGCCTTGTAGGCACGCAGTTCGCGTACGCCGATCGGCAGGCCGAAACCGTCAAGTTGGGGCCGCTCTTCGGGGGTGACCTGGGCATCGCGGTAGGCACGCTCCTCGACAAAGGCGGTGACGTAGGCCAGGCCCTTGGCTACCGACAGTTGGCTCATGTCCAGCGCCTCGGTGGGCGTCGGGTGCAGTTGCACATTGGACGCTGCCAGTTGCGCGGCGTCCCACTTCAGGGCGCTGAGGTCGTAGCGCTGGTCGGCAATGTTGTTGGCGCTGTTGGGGTCAGTGCCGATCACCTCGACTGGCAGCATCTTCAATTGCTGGACCGGGCGGCCGTTGACCTGGGTCACGGGAGGCACATGGCAGCCGGCGCAGTTCTCGTTAAACAGCCCACGACCCTTGGCCGCCAGCGGCAGGTCGATGGCGCCGAACAGCTCCTGCGGCCACGCTGGCGGCTTGAGGCGCTGCAGGGTTTCTTCAATCAGGTTCAGGTCCCGCACCCTTACGCTTGAGGGGTAACGTGCTTCGTTCTGCAGCGGCTGGCCGTTGGCGTCGAAGAAATTCAGGGTGGCGCCCACTCCCAGGGCTTCGCCTATGTTGCGGGCCATGGGCTGCTGGGCCGAACCGTTCCACTGCACCCAGTCGAAGGTCCAGATGTCCCACAGTTGCGGGTAATCCACCGGGGCGTTGGCGACGCGGTAGTTATCGGGAGTGATCGCATCGCCGAAGCTGGCATTGGCGATACGGCCGAAGGCATCGGTGCGTCCCGGGCCCTCTTCGGTTGGATAGAGGCCCCGGTGGGTATCGTTCCAGGCCACGCGCAGGAAGTTGTTCAGCGACAACTTGAAATCTTTGCGCAGCTGTTGGTGCTGGGCCTCGTAATCATCGCCCAGTACATTGCGCGCGAAGCGCTCGAATTTCCACGGGTTGTAATAGGTGGCGGCCAGGCTGGCCACCAATGCCTGACCAAAACTGCCGCCACGCAGGGTCGGCACGCTGGAGGGCAGCACATGCTGGGCCGAACCGCCGTCGATGCGCAGTGCCTGGTTATTGAAGCGCAGCTCGCCGGTGTGGCAGGCGGCGCAGGTGATGTCCAGGTACTGCGCCGGGTTGCCCGGGTTCTGGTGGCGGGCAAAGCCCACCGGCAGATTGCCCGGGTTGTTCGGCGTGGCTTTCTGCGCCGGGTCCACCAGGAAGCCGAAGAGCGCCAAGTACTCGGGCGCCGCGAAGCGCTGCTCGGAAAACGGCAACTCCAGGGCGCCGAACCACTCATAACGCAGGCCTTTGACCTGGGTGCCCTGGGGGGTGAAGTAGTAGGTCTGGCGGTCGGCAGCACTCCACTGTTCCAGGTAGTGCACCTGTTGCGGCGGCTGATAGGCCGGCAATCTGGGGTTGGCGACGTAGTACAGGACGACGGCTAGGATAATTCCGAGCAGCAGTGCGATCAGGGTCAATACACGGTAGAAAAGGCGCAAGTTAAACATCCTTGTCGAATTTTGTTTCCTTATGCACTAGGGCACCAGGCTGGGCAAGTCGCCATTATCGCGTAATCAGGCCGCCCGCGGGCTTTGGCGGCGGGTGCCGGCCTGGCCTTTGCAGGCTGATTAAATGCGCTTTAAGACGTGAACTAATCCAGGGTTTGTTGCTCTCATGCCGGTAGCCATTGGTTGTGGGCGCCTGATAAGCTCGCGGCTTTATTCGATTGCCCTTTTGGCGCATGAACAAGGAAATAGCATGAAACAGCATCGGTTGGCGGCGGCGGTGGCCCTGGTTAGCCTGGTACTTGCGGGTTGTGACTCGCAGACCAGCGTAGAGCTGAAAACCCCGGCGCAAAAAGCTTCCTACGGTATTGGCCTGAACATGGGCAAAAGTCTTGCCCAGGAAGGCATGGATGATCTGGATTCCAAAGCGGTAGCCCAGGGCATCGAAGATGCCGTCGGCAAGAAAGAACAGAAGCTGAAAGATGACGAGTTGGTCGAAGCCTTCGCTGCCCTGCAAAAACGTGCAGAAGAGCGCATGGCCAAGGTCAGCGAAGAGTCGGCTGCAGCCGGCAAGAAATTCCTCGAAGAGAACGGCAAGAAGTCTGGTGTGACCACCACCGCTTCCGGTTTGCAGTATGAAGTGCTTAAGAAGGCCGACGGCGCTCAGCCCAAGCCGACTGACGTAGTGACTGTTCACTACACCGGCACCCTGACCAACGGCACCGTGTTCGACAGCTCCGTCGAGCGTGGCAGCCCGATTGATCTGCCGGTAAGCGGCGTGATCCCGGGTTGGGTCGAAGGCCTGCAACTGATGCACGTTGGCGAGAAGTACAAGCTGTACATCCCTAGCGACCTGGCTTACGGCGCGCAAAGCCCGAGCCCGGCGATTCCAGCCAACTCGGTGCTGGTATTCGAGCTGGAACTGCTGGGTATCAAAGATCCAGCCAAGCAAGACGCCGCCAAGTAATACGCGTCTGTGTTTGAAACAACGCCCCGCTTGACGGGGCGTTGTCGCATCTGGCGCTTGATGCTGGTAAAAAATGCGAACGGACGCTGCAAGGCGCAGTCTGATCAAGAGGTAAGCAGTGGGTAGCCGCACAAGGCTGCCAAGTCAATGAAATAATGGGTTTTTTTATGTGAGTAAAAAACGCCCGATCTGAGCTCAGCCCTTATGAAACGGGGCTTTCAGCCGTGAAAAATAGCTCTGTTCACAAGGTTATCCACAATTTGTGTGGATAACATTTCAGTGGGAGTGAAGATGAAAGCGCCGTGGAATTTTTCCCGCTTCCTGCCCCTCGCCGGAAGGCTGCTCAGCCGTGGTCGCCTGCCTACCCTGTTGTTCGCCGTGGCGAGCAAAGGCGCCAGCCAGGGCAATCGCCTCGGCAAGCTCAAGGACGACCTGCGACTGCTCCAGGCCCTGTGCCTGGCCTACTGGCGTGGCGAATATCGAGCGATCAGCCCCAAGTCGATGATTTCAATTGTGGCTGGCCTGATGTATTTCCTCAGTCCGCTGGATGCGATTCCCGACTTCATTCCGGTTTTCGGCATGATCGACGACATCGCCGTGCTGGCCTGGGTGATGAAAACCCTGGACGACGAACTCAATGCCTTCCGCGCCTGGCGTAATCGCCAACTGCCGGAGAAGCTCGCCGTGGTTGAACGTTTGCCCGATACCCCGGAGCAATTGCAACTCGAGGCTCCGAAGAAAGACTGAATCCTGCGCAACGGATCCATACAATGATGCTCCCCGCGACCTTGGCGACTGTTAGGATTACACTTCAAGGGAAAAGTCCGACTCGCTAAGTGTCGTTGTCCTACGGGGTAGTAATGGATATTCAGATAATTGCACGCGATGGCGAGCCCGAATATGCGGTTGTGCCATGGGCTCAGTATCAGGCTTTATTGACAGCAGCAGGGATCACCGACCCATCGCCGCGCCCGGACTCCGTCATCCACGCGGCCGCACCAGGCCAGGTCCTTCCTGGTTTGGATCAACTACGCAATTTGCGCGAAGGGAAGGGCATCGCCATTGAGGCGCTGGCCCGCAAAGTAGGCATCAGCCCGTCTTACCTGGCCCTGATTGAAAGCGGCGAGCGTCTACCCGACGCTGCGATTCGCCGCAGCCTGGCCTGGGAACTGACGGTGCCGGGGTGGAGGGAGCAACCGTGAGTGTAAGGATCAGTCGTCAGCATTGGGATGGGCTGTTGGGTGAACTGGATCAGGCCCGTCGACAGCGTCATCTTCTTACTTATCGTGCGCTCCTTGAGCGCCTGCAGTTACCCAGCCCCGCCATGCAGACCCTGACCGCCGCGCTCGAACACTTGGCGGCTCTGGATGCGCGCGCGGAACAACCGCTGCGCAGTTCGCTGGTCATCAGCCAGGGCGCCAGTCGCCTGCCACGCACCGGTTTTTTTGAGTGTGTCGAGCGTCTCGGGCGTTTTTCCGGGCCGTCCGACGGTGTAGCCGCGGCCTCCTGGCATGCTTCGGAAGTGGTGCGGGTGTTCGAATACGAGTACCCCGAATCAGCGGAGGCCTGACATGTTCTGGCGACTCAAGGCGCGTTTCGGCTACTGGCTGGCGCGCCGGTTGTTTCATTGGTCATGGCTGGTGCGGCAACCGCGCAGTTGGCACTGGCTGGAAGGGCAATTTGCGCGCATGGCCAACCTCGGCGATGTCGGTGCCCAGAGCTTCTACGGGCATATCCTGACTTTTCGTGGCCAGGGGCTCGGTGCTCGCGAGGAAGGTGTGCGCCTGTTGCGTCTGGCGGCGTTGGCCGGGGACGGCAAGGCTGCTTATCAGGTCGGGGTGATCAGCCTCGCCGGCACAGCCAGCAAGGCACCTGACCCGGCCGAAGCCGCGCGCTGGTGGACCATGGCGGCCAAGGCCGGGCACCCGTTGGCCGAGCTCAAGCTTGCGCAGCTGAATCCACCGGATCCTGCACTCCCTCAGCGCTGAGTGTGGCCGCCAGGTCCAGGCTGTCGATCACATGGATGCTGTAACCCAGCACATTCTTGGCGTGGTGTTTGGCCTGGGAGGCCAGCTCGGCGAGCTGGCTGGAGTCGAGTTGTCCACAGGCCTCTGGATGCAGATGCACCACCCCGATCGACAATGACAGCAGGGCGAATTCCTGGCGCACGCCCTGGCGGTTGGGCGCGATGAAGCATCCGGCTTCCAGGTGTTCGGCACGGTAGAAGCGTCGGCACTGGCTGTGGAAATCATCCAGAAGCTGGCTCAAGCGCTTGCGCCAATCCTCGGGGCCCAGCACCAGCAAAAAATCATCGCCGCCGATATGCCCGACAAAGTCGCGACTGGGGTCAACACGATCGTTCAGGCATTGCGCCAGGCACAGCAGCACTTCATCGCCGCGGCCGTAGCCGTAGATATCGTTGAAGGGTTTGAAACTGTCGATATCCACATAACAGATCACCGACTCCCGCCCTTGTTGCAGCAGGCGCGTCAGGCATTGCTGGATCGGCACATTACCCGGCAGCAGGGTCAGCGGATTGGCATAGCGTGCCTGCTGGATTTTCAGCTCGGTGATCAGTTTCAGCACATCGATTACCCGCCCCAGGCCCAGGTAGCCGCCGTTGAGGGTGATGATGAAGTCTTCTTCGATGCGCTGGCGTGCGCGGCTGGTGATCAGCCGGCTGACCTGCTGCAGTGATTGACTCAGCTCGACGGCCAAGAAGTCGTCGTTCATCAGCCGGCTGATGGGCTTGCGCGCGAACAGGTCGGTGGCGAAGGGCTTGAGCAGGGCATCGGACAGCGAATGACGGTGCACGATGCCACAGGGTTGGCCGCGCTCATCCAGCACCGCCAGCGAGTTCAGGTTGGCCTGGGAGCGGAAGGCCTCGAGTACGGTGGCGGTCGGCGTATTACGCGCCACTGCCGGTTGCTCGTTGAGCAGGGCGCTAAGGTCGGGGCTTTCATCGCTCAAGGCTACCGTGCTGCTCTCGTGCTTGGGCAGCATGGCGCGGGCGTCCCGGGGGGGCTGCTCTTGCGGGCGGCAAAGCAGATAGCCCTGAATCAGATCGACGCCCATCTCGGTCAGCACCGCCAATTCTTCCGCCAGTTCGATGCCCTCGGCGATAACCTGGGCCCGGGAGGCCCTGGCGATTTGCAGAATCGAGCCAACGAATTCGCGCTTCAACGCGTCCTGATGAATGCCGTCGATAAAGTGGCGGTCGATTTTAACGTAGTCCGGACGCAGTTCCGACCACAGGCGCAGGCTAGAGTAACCGGCGCCCAAATCGTCCAGGGCAATCGAGAAGCCCATGTCGCGGTAATGGTGCAGTGCGTTTTGCAGCAGGCCGAAATCATCGATTGGCGTCTGCTCTGTCAGCTCGATGACCACCTGGCTCGGCGGGATACCGAAGTCCTCCAGCAGTTGCAAGGTCCGGCCAGGCTGGTGGGCGGCTTCAAGCAGGGATTCAGGGGAGACATTGAGGAACAGTTTGCCGGGCAGCTGCTGCTCGCTGAACCGTTTGCAGGCACTGTGACGGCAGGCTATTTCCAATTCGCTGAGGCGTCCGGCCTGGCGGGCCACGGCGAACAGCGCTACCGGCGAATGCAGCGGGCTGTTGGAGGGGCCGCGACTCAAGGCTTCATAACCCAGGATTCGACGTTCGGAGAAGCTGATGATGGGCTGGAACAGGCTGTGCAGACCGCTTTGAGCCAGGATTGAACTCAAGGCACTCAGCTGTTCGGTCGTGGTCATGGCAATCTCTGTCGAAAAAAAAAGGACCGGGCGAGCCCTTGATTCAAGAGCAGCGCCCGGTCCTTTATTTCACGACAGAATGATGACTGTTTGATGACGCTCCGAGGAGCGTCAGCATTAAATTGCCATCATTGTCAGTGCTTGGCGACCGAGGTGTTGAGCTTCAGGTAATCGAGCAGGATGCGCCCGGTTTCGCTGAGGTAGGCATCGTCTTCCGGTTTGGTCTTGTCCGGTTCGGCGGCGGCCAGTGCGTCTTCGTCCTCTTTCTTCAGCTCTTTCAGCGGGTCCTCGCCCTTGGCCTTGCGGCGGGCGTTTTCCAGGGCCAGTTGCTTGGCTTCGATGTCGGCATGTTGTGCGCGGCGTTCGACTTCGTTGAGGCTGACGGTCTTCTCGGCCATCAGTTTCTGCGCCAAGGCCAGCTTGTCGCGGATAAAGACGAATTCCGCGTCTTTGGCCGAACGTGCTTCATGTTCCGACTTGAGCTGTGCCAGGTACGGTTTGAACGGGTCTACCGCAGGCTTGATCGAAGGACGAATGGTGTCCCACGGCATGGCTTCGGGCAGGGCGCTCTCGCCGATTTCCTTGGTGTCGATGATCGATGGGAAGTTGACGTCCGGCAGTACGCCCTGATGCTGGGTGCTCTGCCCGGAAACCCGGTAGAACTTGGCCAGGGTCAGCTTCAGCTCGCCATGGTTGAGCGGCTGAATGGTTTGCACCGTGCCTTTGCCGAAGGTCTGGCCGCCGACGATCAACGCGCGGTGGTAGTCCTGCATCGCACCGGCGAAAATCTCCGAGGCCGACGCCGAGAGGCGGTTGACCAGCAGCGCCATCGGGCCTTTGTAGAAGGCACCCGGGTTCTCATCTTCCAGCACATCCACGCGACCATCAGCGTTGCGCACAAGTACGGTCGGGCCTTTGTCGATAAACAGGCTGGTCAGCTCGGTGGCTTCCTGCAGCGAGCCGCCACCGTTGTTACGCAGGTCGATGACCACGCCGTCGACTTTTTCCTTCTGCAACTCGGTCAGCAGTTTCTTCACATCGCGAGTGGTGCTCTTGTAGTCCGGATCGCCGGCACGGAAGGCCTTGAAGTCCAGGTAGAAGGCCGGGATCTCGATCACCCCGAGCTTGTAGTCCTTGCCGTCCTGTTTCAGGTTGAGGACCGACTTCTTCACCGCCTGGTCTTCGAGCTTCACCGCTTCGCGGGTGATCGGCACGATCTTGCTGGTCTGGTCGTTTGGCGCATTGCTGGCCGGGATCACCTCCAGGCGCACCAGGGTGCCTTTCGGGCCACGGATCAGCTTGACCACTTCGTCCAGGCGCCAGCCGACCACGTCGACCATTTCCTTGTCGCCCTGGGCGACACCGATGATCTTGTCTGCCGGTGCCACTTGTTTGGTCTTGTCTGCCGGGCCAGCCGGCACCAGGCGTACGACCTTGACCTGGTCGTTGTCGCTCTGCAACACGGCGCCGATGCCTTCCAGCGACAGGCTCATGTTGATGTCGAAGTTTTCCGCGTTATCTGGCGACAGATAGTTGGTGTGCGGATCGTATGACATGGCGAAGGTGTTGATATAAGCCTGGAAGATGTCTTCGGCACGGGTCTGGTCCAGGCGCGCCAGCTGGTTCTTGTAGCGCTTGGTCAGCAGTTCCTGGATGGCCTTGGGCTCTTTGCCCGCGATCTTCAGGCGCAGGACTTCATCCTTGACGCGTTTGCGCCACAGGTCGTCGAGCTCTGCGGTGGTCTTGAGCCAGGGAGCGTCCTTGCGATCGATCAGCAAGGTTTCCTTGGTGGTGAAATCGAATTTGTCGACGCCCTTGTCCAGCTCTGCCAAGGCGAAATCGAGACGGGTTTTGACCCGGTCCAGGTAGCGCTTGTAGATGGTGAACCCGGCGTTGAGGTCGCCGCTTTTCAGGAAGTCGTCGAACTGGGTTTTCCACTTGTCGAATTCGGCGATATCGCTGGCCAGGAAGTAGCTGCGCGAAGGGTCCAACAGCTTGATATAGCTGTCGTAGATAATCACCGAACGCGCATCATCCAGCGGAGGCTTGCTGTAATGGTGGCGCTTGAGCAGCTCGACGACGCTAAGGCTGGCAATCACCTCTTCGCGATCAGGCTGAAGTTTGTCCCAGCTATTGGCTGCGAACGTATTGGCCGACATCGGCAACAGGCCAATACCAATGAAAAGAGCGAGGGCGGTGCTGGGGAACAAATGCTTCATGCTGATTCGACGCGGGGGCAATTGATAACGCATATTAGGCCGTCTTTGAAGTCGCCGGTTCCATAAGGGCCGGTCGCATAATGCAAAAAGCCCGGCGCTACAGCATCGGGCTCAGTCCAGACTCACTATGGAGGCACTGTGAAAGCATTGCAAGGCGTTGAAGGTCAAGTGGAGTGGGTTGAAGAGCCGAGCCCTGCGTGTGATGTAGGTCAAGTTCGCATCCGGGTGGCCGCTGCCGGCCTGAATCGAGCCGATTTGCTGCAGAAGGCCGGGCTCTATCCACCGCCGCCCGGTGCGAGCCAGGTGCTGGGGCTGGAATGCTCCGGAGTGATCAGCGAGGTGGGGCCGGGGGCGTCGTGGCAGATCGGCGACCGGGTGTGTGCACTGTTGGCTGGCGGCGGCATGGCCGAGGAAGTGGTGGTCGATGCCCGTCATGTATTGCCGGTACCGGAAGGCCTGTCCCTGGCCGAGGCGGCGGCCTTGCCGGAGGTGTACAGCACGGCGTGGTTGAATCTGTTCCAGCTGGCGGCGCTCAAGCCTGGGGAAAAGGTTCTGCTGCACGCCGGTGCCAGTGGCGTCGGTTCGGCGGCGATCCAGCTGTGCAAGGCCTTTGGCAATCCCTGTTGGGTCAGCGTCGGTTCGGCCGAGCGTCTGGCGTACTGTGAGTCCCTGGGCGCACAGGGGGGCGTGGTGCGTACTGATGGCCTTGAAGGCCTGAATGATTTCGCGCCGTTTGATGTGATTCTCGACCCGGTCGGTGCCAACTATGCCGCGCTCAACCTCAAGCTGCTGGCCCGTGACGGGCGTTGGGCACTGATTGGCTTGATGGGGGGGCGCGAGGCGAAATTGGACCTGGCCCAGGTGTTGGCCAAGCGTGTGCAATTGCTCGGTTCGACCTTGCGCAGCCGCGACGAGCAATTCAAGGCGGACCTGTTCAGCGACCTGAGCCAACACGTCTGGCCCCTGTTCGCCGAAGGGCGCCTGAGCCCGCAACTGGCCAGGGCCTACCCGATCAAGGATGCCGAAGCGGCATTTGCCGAACTGGCGACCAATCAGGTCTCGGGCAAGCTGGTGCTGGTGATTGATCCCACCTTGGTTTGACCGTCACTCGTAGCCGCTGCCGTGAGGCTGCCCTGGCGGTGTCGGGCGGTAGGAAATCGCTGTTGAGATGCGGCGTTGTCGAGGGGCGACGCAGCCTTCGGCAGCGGCTCCAGAGAGGGTAGCCGCGGCCCTATCAGGCGCTGGGTTACTTCCAGTGATGAATCGGCCAGCCGGCTTTTTCGGCATGTTCGCGCAGCACCGGGTCGGGGTTGACCGCGTGGGGGTGGTCGACCTTGAGCAGCAACGGCAAATCGTTGCGCGAGTCGGAATAGAAGCTTGCGCCCTCGAGGTTTTCCTCTTCTTCATCCAGCCATTGCAGGAGCCGAGTGATCTTGCCCTCGCGGTAGGTCAGGGTACCGACGGTGTTGCCGCTGTAGACCCCGTGGGTGACTTCCAGCTCGATCCCCAGCACTTCATCGATGCCTAGGCGCTCGGCAATCGGCTTGACCAGGTGCGTGCCCGAGGCCGAGATCACCAGGATCCGGTCACCGGCCTGGCGATGGGCGGCGATGGCCTTGCAGGCGTCGCTGTAGATGATCGGTTCGATCACGTCTTCGACCCAGGGTCCTACCAGGTGAGCGACTTCTTCCGGGGTGCGCCCGGCCATGGGTTCCAGGCTGAAGCTCATGAACTCTTCCATCGCCAGCTTGCCGTGGCTGTAGGCGTCCATCAGCTCGTGGTTGCGGCGCATGAACGACTCGCTGTCGACCCAGCCCAGGCGCCCCATCTGCTCGCTCCAGAGGGTGGCGCAGTCGCCGTGAATCAGGGTTTCGTCCAGATCAAAAATTGCCAGGGCCATCAGTGCAGGTCTCTCTTCAGAAGCGTTGCTGTCAAAGGCATCAGGCTACCTCACACAGGGCCGAGGGATCGATGGAAAGTGCCAGGCGCTGGCCGTCGGCATGCAGGTCGGCCGCCGAACGGTTGAGCACATCGACCACCAATTCCACGCCCCGGGCTTCCACGCGATAGCGAATCACATTGCCCAGCAGGCTGTGGCTGCGCACCAGGGCGTCAGGCTCGCCGCTGCGGCTGAGTTCAATGGCCTCCGGGCGAATCGCGATGCGTCCGCTGATCGTCCGTTGCAGCAAGCGGCTCGCGCTCTCAGCGTCCAGCAGGTTGTAGTTGCCGATAAACCCGGCGGCGAATGCATCCACTGGCGCGGTGTAGAGGGTCTCGGCGTCGCCGCTCTGGACGATCCGCCCCTGGTTCATCAGGAAGATCCGGTCGGACATGGTCAGGGCTTCTTCCTGGTCATGGGTCACGAAAATCGTGGTCAGGCCCAGCTCGCGCTGGATCTGCCGGATCTGCTCGCGCAGGTGCTTGCGGATCCGCGCATCCAGGGCCGACAGCGGCTCATCGAGCAGCAGCAGGCGCGGGCGGGTCACCAGGGAGCGGGCCAGGGCCACGCGCTGACATTGGCCGCCGGACAACTGATGGGGGTAGCGCCCGGCAAACTCATTGAGTTCGACCAATTGCAGGGCTTCGAGCACGCGCTTGTGGCTGTCGTCGGTGTTGACCTTCTGCATCCGCAGGCCAAAGGCGACGTTCTGTTCCACGGTCATGTTGGGGAACAGCGCGTAGCTCTGGAACACCATGCCGATTCCGCGTTTCTGCGGGCTCAGCGGCACGATGTCCTGGCCTTCGAGAAGGATTTTGCCGGCGTCCACCGGGGTCAACCCGGCGATGCAGCGCAGCAGGGTGGATTTGCCGCAGCCGGAGGGGCCGAGCAGGGTGACGAACTCGCCCTTGGCGATTTCGCAATTGATGTCGCTGAACACCGGCGTGGCGGCGGCGCCTTTTTGGCCGTAACTTTTTTGCAGATGCTGGACGCTGACATAGCTCATTGGCTTTTGTCCTTGTTCAAAGTGTTGGCGGCCCAGGTCAGGACCAGGACAAAGAGGAAGTACGAGATCACCAGCGCACTGGTGAAGTGGCCACTGCTGTTGCGCATGTTGTTGAGGTAGACCTGCAGGGTTTCATAGCGGGTGCCGACCAGGATGTTGGCGAACACAAACTCGCCGAACAGGAACGAGAACGACAGCAGCAACGCCACCATCAAGCCTTTGCGCAGGTTCGGCAGCACCACCAGGATCGCCGCCTGCCAGGTACTGGCGCCCAGCAATTGGGCCGCATCCATGAGGTCGCGCAGGTTGATTGCCTGCAGGTTGTTGGTGATCGCCCGGTACATGAACGGCAAGGCAACGGTGAAGTAGCAGCCGATCAGGATCCACGGCGTGCCGACCATGGCGAAGGGGCCTGAACCGTACAGCTGCAACAGGCCGACCGACGACACCACCGGCGGCACCGCGAAGGGCAGCAGGATCAGGATATTCATCAGCGCGTCGAGCTTGGGGAAGTGGTAATGCACGACAAACAGCAACGGCAGGATCAGCACCACCGACAGGATCAAGGCGCCGACGCAGACCAGCAGTGACTGGCCGAATGCGCTCAGAAAACGCGGATCGCTCCACAGCTGCACGAACCACTTGAAGGTGAAACCACTGGGCAGGATGGTCGCCGACCAGCTGCTGGCAAGGGAGTAGATCAGGGTCCCGGCCAGGGGCAGCAACAGGATCACGAACAGCAGGTAGACCACTACCCGGTGGTAGAGGTGGGCGGAGCCTTGTTCAGCGCGAGACATGGTAGCTCCTCTTCAGCAGCAACTGATGAACGATGGTCACCAGGGTCATCAGCGCTACCAGCACCATGGCCAGGGCGCTGGCCATGTTCGGGTCCAGGGAAATATCCCCCGACACCATCGCCGCGATGCGGATCGGCAGCACGTTGAAGTTACCGGTGGTCAGGGCAAATACCGTGGCGTAGGCGCCCAGGGCATTGGCCAGGAGGATGACGAACGTGCCGAGCAGGGCCGGGGTCAGCACGGGCAAGCCGATGTGGCGCCAGAACTGCCAGCCATTGGCCCCGAGCAGGGAAGCCGACTCGCGCCAGTCTTCGCGCAGGGCATCGAACGCCGGGTACAGCAGCAGGACGCCGAGGGGAATCTGGAAGTAGGTGTAGAGAATGATCAGCCCGGTCTTGGAGTACAGGTTGAAGTCTTGAATGATCCCCGACTGCTTGAGCATCAGGGTGATGGTGCCGTTGAAGCCCAGCAGGATGATGAACGCGAAGGCCAGGGGCACGCCGGAAAAGTTGCTGGTCATGTTGGCGAAGGCGTTCACGAAGTTGCGCAATCTGGAATCCACGCGACGCAGCGAGTAGCTGCCGAGCACCGCGATGACGATGCCGAATGTGCTGGACCAGAACGCCAGCTCCAGGCTGTACTGGATCGATTGCAGGTAAAACTTGGAGTTGAAGATCTTGCTGAAGTTGGCCAGGCCCCAGCCGAACTCTTCCGATCGCAGGCTGTTGATCATGACCCAGATCAGCGGCGCGATCTGGAACACGATGAAGAACAGGGCGAAAGGCACCAGGCACAGGATCGCCAGCCATT
This sequence comes from Pseudomonas sp. MF4836, assembly GCF_002018875.1. Lineage (GTDB taxonomy): Bacteria > Pseudomonadota > Gammaproteobacteria > Pseudomonadales > Pseudomonadaceae > Aquipseudomonas. The sequence goes on along the minus strand of NZ_MVOL01000005.1, from coordinate 255,623 downwards.
TACCACGGGTGACTGAATTCACTTCAACAGCTCCCGGCATGCAGGTTTGTCGTGGGGGACGCCGAGCAACTCGCAGACCGTGCCGCACAATTGGGTCTGCGTGGGCGCGGCGTCAGGGTTGAAACTGAACGCATCACCGATCACGAACAGCGGCACTTCGCGCTCTTCGGGCAACAGGCCATTGTGCGAACGGTCGTTGTTCATGCCGTGGTCGGCGGTCACCAGCACCTGGTAACCGGCGTCGAGCCAGCCTTGCAGGTAGTCGGCCAGGATGATGTCGGCCGAGCGTGCGCTGTTGCGGTACTGCGCGGTGTCGAAGCCGTGCTTGTGCCCGGCATCGTCGATGTTCATCGGGTGCACCAGCAGGAAGTTCGGCGCGTGGCGCAAGCGCAGGTGCTCGGCGTCGGCGAACAGGTGCGAGTCCGGGTAGTGATCATTCCAGTAGAAGTGCCCCTGTTGGATGGGCAGCTCCGGGTTGTCGGTATGCCGATCACGGGCCGCGACAAAGGGCGTCCGGTTATACAGCTCGCTGACCCAGTGATAGGCCGCCGCGGCGGTACTGAGCCCGGCATCCCGGGCGTAATGGAAGATGCTGCGTTGGGTCGATAGCCGCGAGACATTGTTGTGCACAATGCCGCTGTCGATCGGCGGTACCCCGCTGAGGATGCATTCATAGAGCGGGCGAGACAGGGCGGGCAGTTCGCATTCGAGCTGGTACAGCGCTGCGCGCCCTGCACCGCAGTAAGCCTGAAGGTGGCCCATGGCATCTCGGGCGACCTGGTAATTCAGGCCGTCGAGCACCACCAGGATGACGTTGTGCTTCATGGGTTGCAGGACTCCGGATCAGATACAGCGTTGAACCGCCAGGAGCCGGCAACCCGGCCCCAGGGGATTACAGCCTTACTGCATGTTGATGATCACTTCTTCCTGCCACTTCTGCGGCAGACCTTTGGAGGTCTTTTCCCAGGCATCGGGGTCCTTGATCGGCGTGACGTGTTTGTACTGATCGTTAGGCAGCAGGTTGGCCTGGACCTCGGCCGGCAGAGTCAGGTGTTCGGCACGGATCGGCCGGGCGTTGCCCCGTGCCAGGTTGGTCTGGCCGGCGTCGCTGAAGATGTATTCGCGTGCCAGTTTGGCGGCGTTCGGGTGCTTGGCGTATTTGTTGATGATGGTGGTGTAGCCGGAGATCACCGAACCGTCCGAAGGGATCATCACGATGTAGTCGTCCTTGTTGACCATCTTGTTGCGATAGCTCAAGCCGTTGAAGTCCCAGACCACGCCGACTTCGACCTCACCCTTTTCCATGGTGGCGATGGTCGGGTTGGCCAGGGACAGGCGTCCCTGCTTGGCGATTTCGGCGAACAGCAGCAAGGCCGGCTGGATGTTCTTTTCATCGCCGCCCTTGGCGATGGCGGCGGCCAATACACCGTTGGCGGCTTGCGCGGCGGTGCTGACGTCACCGATGGAAACCTTGTACTTGCCTTTCTCTAGGTCGGCCCAGCTTTTCGGCGCTTCGGACCCGTGCAGCAATTTCTTGTTGATGATGAAGGCAATGGTGCCGGTATAGGCCAGGGCCCAGTTGCCGTCCTTGTCCTTGGCCCAATCCGGGACCTGGGCCCAAGTGCTTGGCTTGTAAGGCTGAACCACGCCCTGCTTGACCGAGATCGGGCCGAAGGCGGCACCGACGTCGCCGATGTCGGCGCTGGCATTGTCTTTTTCGGCCGCGAACTTGGCGATTTCCTGGGCCGAGCTCATGTCGGTATCGATGTGCTTGAGGCCATAGAGTTTGGCCAGGTCGTCCCAGGTGCCTTTCCAGTTGGCCCAGTCATCGGGCATGCCGACGCTGTTGACCGCACCTTCCGCTTTCGCAGCGGCTTCCAGGGTTTTCAAATCGGTATCAGCCGCCATGGCTGCGGTGCACATGGCAATGGTCGAGCCTAACAGTGATGCCAGGAAAAGCTGTTTCATCCGAAGCTCCTTTGGGCGTGTTCAACGCTGCGTTTTTATCGACGTTTGCGGTTGGGTTGGTCTAGGTCAGCAATACCTGAGCCAATTTAGGCGTGCTGGATGACACTTTGATGTCGGCATCAGTCCTGCAAGGTTTTTGATGGCCGCAGGTTGGGCGCCGCGAGATAAGCGTAGACCATGGCTAAACAGCTGAAATGAAAGGACTTGGCGAAGTAATTGCAGGTGTCTGCAACAGCCGTTCGGCGGCTTTGTCATCTGTCAGTCATATGTATTGCCTAGGCTTTGGGCGACTTGCAGAGGCCTTGTTTGCCAGGCTGGCTGCCCTGTAACAGTGCTGGTCTAGTCCAGATAGGTAACGTTGATGCGCATCGATGCAACAAAAGCGGTAACCGCCATTGGCCAGGTCCTGCAGGAACAGATCGACCATGGCCTGCTGGCGGCAGGCAGCAAGCTGCCGGCCGAGCGCAAACTCAGTGAGTTGTTCGGCACCACCCGTATCACGGTGCGTGAGGCGTTGTTGCAGCTGGAAGCCCAGGGCCAGATTTATCGCGAGGAGCGCCGCGGCTGGTTTGTCTCGCCGCCACGGCTGGCTTACAACCTGATGCAGCGCAGCCACTTCCACGCCATGGTCAGTGCCCAGGGACGGGTACCTTCCACCGAGGTCATCTCCGCACGCTTGCAGCCGGCGTCGGCGGCGGTCTGTGCCTGGCTGCAACTGCCGGCGTTATCCAGCGTGATCCAGATCTGCCGAGCGCGACGCATTGATGAGCGGCTGGTGCTGTATGTCGAGCACTACCTGAACCCGCAGTACTTTCCGAAGATCCTCGATCTTGACCTGAACCAGTCGATCACCGAACTCTACGCCCGGCACTACGACCTGCATTACGGGCGGGTGCGCTTCGAGATCGTGCCGACCTCGTTGCAGGTGGAGGCGGCGGCGGCCTTGCGGGTGTCGGTGGGCAGCCCCGGATTGCGCATTGCCCGGGTCAACTACGACCAGCACGAGCGGCTGATCGATTGTGATCTGGAGTTCTGGCGCCATGATGCGATCCATGTCGGGGTCGACGTGGCCTGATACCGGCCACTGGCCAAGTGATCGGCGTGCAGGAGGGAGGGGCTTACTCTTTTTCTGCACCACCGGCGCCGGTGATCACCTGGATACTCATGCGTGGGGTCGCCAGATCCAGGCCTGCGGCGTCGAGGTGGCGCTTGAGCGACAGGTTGAAGGCCCGTGACACTTCCCATTGCTTGATCGGCGCGGTCTTGAAGCGTGCGCGCAGCACCGCGCTGCCGGATTCAAAGCTCTCTACACCCTGGATCTCCAGGGGCGACCAGATATTGCGCCGTTGCAGTGGGTCGGAACGCATCTTCTGGCCGACATCGCGCATCAGCTTGATGGCGTCATCAATCTCCATGTTGTAGGGGATGGCCACGCGGAAAATCGCGTAGCCGAACTCCCGGGAGTAGTTTTTGATGCTCTTGATTTCACTGAACGGGATGGTGTGCACGATGCCGTCGATGTCCCGCAGGCGCACGGTACGGATGGTCAGGCCCTCGACGGTGCCGAGGTGGCCGCCGACGTCGACGTAGTCATCGATAGCCAGGGAGTCTTCGATGATGATGAACAGGCCGGTGATCAGGTCGGCCACCAGGGACTGCGCCCCGAAACCGATCGCCAGGCCGATCACACCGGCACCGGCCAGCAGCGGCGTGACGTTCATACCCATGTTGGCCAGGGCGACGATGGTGGCAATGATGAAGATGGCCACGAACAGCACGTTGCGGATCAGCGGCATCATGGTCTGCGCGCGGGCATTGGCCAGGCCTTTGCGCGAGCGGGTCAGGGCGTGATGCACGGCGGTGTCGCTGAGGATCCAGATCAGCCAGGCGAAGATCAGCGTGCCGGCGAGGCTGAACAGTTTGACGCTGACTTCGTGGCCCTCGCCTTCGGTGAAGCGGATCAGCGACATGCCCCAGACCCGTAATCCCAACTCGATAAACGCCAGCCAGACCAGCAGGTGGGCGAGGGTGTAGCAGAAGCTTTTCAGGCGTTCGGAATACAGCGCATGGCGCTTGTGTCCGCGCAGGGGCTTGAGCGAGTGGCGTCGCACCAGGCCGTTGATCACCATGCACAGTACCAGCAGCACGGTGCAGATCAGCGATTGACGCAGGGCGGTGCTGGTGTCGCCGGCGGAAACGAAGGTGGCGAACAGCGAGATGCCTACCAGCAGCAGCGCTGGCAAGTACCAGAACGTGCCAATGATTTCGATGGTATCGCTCAGCGCACGGCGGGTCAGGCGCCGCGACAGTGGCTGGTTACGGATCAGGTGGGCGATCGGGCGGCGAAAGCGCAGGATGAACACTGCCGTGGAAAGCGCCGCCATCACATTGGCGAGCGTGGCGGCGGTGTGCGCCAGGTGGCTGCCCAGGCTGGCCACCAGGCGCGGGTCGCTGAGGGCTTCGCCAAAGGCGGCAAAACTGCCGATCAACCACAGCGGGCGGAATGCCTGACGGCGCAGAATGTAGAGCGCGCGGTGACGATGCGGGCCGTCAAGCACCGAAAACGCCACCACGCAGATCGCCGAAAAGAAGGTGCCGACCACCAGCGCATACGCCAGGACCATGGCCAGGTCCTTGCCCAGGGAGGAAGGCAGGGCGTAGCTCATGTACACCGTGATCAACAGCGCGATCAGCCAGGGGCCGAGCTTGCGCAGGGCAAAGCGCAGCATGTCCCAGGTCTTGGGGTGTTGCGGCAGTTCCTCGGTCAGGCCAAAGCGCAGGCGGACCCGGTGGCTGATCCAGATCAGCGCGGCGGCCAGAAGGCTCCAGAGCATCAGGATCATGGCAAAGGCAAAGATGATCGGCAGCCATTCGCTGGCGGGCAGCATCAGCGCCGAGAGTTCGTCCTTGGCCTGGTCGAATTCTGCGGACCAGCGGTTGATCGGGCTGTCGGCACCGGAGAACTGTTTTTCCAGGCTCGCCAGGGTGCCGCCTATCAGGCCGAGCACGCCTTCCTCGCTGATCGGCTGAGCCTTTTTCGTGGTGTCGCGCAGCTTTTTCAGATCGGCCAGCAGCTTCGCCCGTTGCTGGTCGTTTTCCAGTGACTTGATCACTTCATCCAGGGATTGCCCCAGTGGCTGGTCGGCCTGGGCCTGGGTCTTGCTCGAGTTATTGAGCAGCCCCGGCAGGCCGACCGCCTGGGCAGCTGTCAGCGGCAGCAGGGTCAGCAGGCAGACAAGCAGGCAGTAGGGCAGGCGGAACAGACGAGCGAACACTGGGCGGGCAACCTCGGACAATAGCGGATCGACCGAGTGTACGAGGCAGTCCGGGCCAATGCGAGCTTGGCGGGCTGATTTATTCGGCGAGTTTGGCGAGGATCTTGTAGACCACTGTGCCGAGAATCAGCAGCATGCCCACCCACATGGTGAACACCCCGGCGTTTTTGTCGCGGAAGTTGAAGCCGATGGCCAGCAGGATCATCCCGGTCAGGATCGGAATGAGCATGGAGTGAAACGACGACATCGAGATCATGGCGACTGCCTTGTCAGAGAGAGTACTAATAAGTCTAGGTCGCTTTACTGTGACCCGGATTGATGTGTATCAGAAACAAACCTGTAGCCGCTGCCGAAGGCTGCGCTGGTCCAATAAAACTGACACTTCCACTGCGCCCATTTCGGCCCGCGTAGCCTAGTGCCTCGGCAGCGGCTACAGGATTATGGCAACTCGCGGCTGGCGTAAAACGCGCTCAGCACTTTTACCAGATGCGCCAGGTCGTGGCTGCCGCACAGTTCACGAATCGAGTGCATGGCGAACGTCGGCAAGCCGATGTCCACGGTACGCACGCCCAGGTGGCTGGCGGTAATCGGGCCGATGGTCGAACCACATCCCATGTCGCTGCGCACCACAAAGCTCTGCACCGGCACTTCTTCGGCCATGCACAGGTGGCGGAAGAAGCCGGCGGTTTCGCTGTTGGTGGCGTAGCGCTGGTTGCTGTTGACCTTGATCACCGGGCCAGCGTTGAGTTTCGGGCCATGGTTGGCATCGTGCTTGTCGGCATAGTTGGGGTGCACGCCGTGTGCATTGTCCGCAGAGATCAGCAGCGATTTCTGAATGGTGCGTACGAACTCATCACCTTCCGGCAGCAGTCGGCGCAGGGTCTGCTCCAGCATTGGTCCATCGGCACCGCAGGCCGAGCAGGAACCGACTTCTTCGTGGTCGTTGCACACCAGTACGCAGGTTTCATCGGTCTCGGCGGTCAGCAGGGCTTGCAGGCCCGCATAGCAGGACAACAGGTTGTCCAGGCGCGCGCCGGCGATAAAGTCGCCATGCAGGCCGATGATCGCCGCGCTCTGGGTGTCGTAGAAGCTCAGCTCGTAGTCGAGGACCACGTCGGCGTTCAAACCATGCTCGCGGGCCAGCTGATCGGTGAGCACGGCACGGAAATCCACGCGCTCGTCACCGGCAAATTGGGCCAGGATCGGCGGCAATTCGGTTTGGGCATTGATCGCCCAACCCTGGTTGGCCTCACGGTTGAGGTGAATGGCCAGGTTGGGAATGATCGCGATCGGCGCCTTGAAGTCGATCAGTTGGCTTTCAACCTTGCCATCACGACGGAAGGTGACGCGCCCGGCCAGCGACAGGTCGCGGTCGAACCACGGCGCCAGCAGCGCGCCGCCATAGACTTCGACACCCAGCTGCCAGAAGCCCTGGCGCTGCAACTCCGGCTGCGGCTTGACCCGCAGGCACGGGCTGTCGGTATGGGCGCCGACCAGGCGAATCCCGCCCTGCAGCGGCGAATGCCGGCCCAGCTTGAACGCGACAATCGAGGAGTCATTGCGAGTGACGTAATAGCGACCATTGGCTTCGGTGGTCCACGGCTCGCGCTCGTCGAGACGTTGAAAACCTGCCGCTTCCAGGCGCTGGACAAGGCTGGCGGTGGCATGGAAAGGGGTAGGGGAGGCCTTGAGGAAATCGATCAGGCCTTGGTTCAACTCTTCGCGCATAAGTAGCTCCAGACAGCAGTGGCGCGAGTTTAACGTATTGGCCCAAGGCATTGCAGGGACAACGCGGCGATTGTTGTCCGCTTGCCCCCGCGGCTCAGCCAACCACCAGTTGGCCGCTGAGATAGACGTCGCGCCGTTGCTTGCGCCCCACGTGCTCGTGTTTGCTGGGCTGGTAGAACGCGTGGAATTTCTCTGATGAGACGTTTTGTTGCTGGCCCACATACTCATCGACCAGGCGATCGTAATCGGCTTCGGTAATCAGTTTGTAGATTTCCCGCCGATAGAAAAAACCCAGTTGAAAGCCCAGGGTTTCGCTGTGGTGTTGGGCAGGCCTGGCAAAGCAGTTTTCGAAGTCGATGACTTTGAGTTCAGCGTCGACAGTAGGCGGCAGCATGATATTGCCGGCCCAGAAATCCATGTGGATGATTTCTTTCTGGGTCAGGGAACCCAGCAGGGCGAAGGCGTCGCGCACGAACTGCTCGACCCTCTCAGGGTGCTTTTGCAGCCACTCCACGCCGTTTATATGGTCTTCCAGCAGGTGGGTGATGATGAAGTATTCGTGGGTCAGCCCCAGGCGACCCTTGGTGTAGCCATAACCCTGCAGTGGAGGCATGTTGACCCCGCGACTCTGGGCTTCCTGAGTGTTGATCAACTCTTCCAGGGGCCAGTCGAAACGCCCGTTGCGTTGTGGCTTGCCCAGGGTCACGCGGACTTTCGCCTTGAAACTGTCCAGGGGCTGGACTTTGGCGAACAGTGAAGTATCGGTGGTACTCAGGGGGGCACTGGCACGGGTCTGCTTTTTTTCGTGGCGATGTTTGATGAGTTTTTTGAGCGCTTGAGCGACCTTGCTGGAGGGTTTCTCACGAAGATGCAAGGTAGTGTTCAGAAAGGAAAACGTGAAAGGGTAATCAATGTGAAGATTCATACTGCTGAGCACGCTGGCATCCCGCCTTTATTTCTTCAATTTTGGATCCGAAACTTTTCACATTATTTCACAAAAAATTCACATTTAAGTTACATTTTTTTTGAGTTCTTTCACTACAAGGTGTTTCAAAAAAGCCCCTGGGATGAGGGGCTTTTTTGAGACGGGCGCTCACTCCGGCAAGCATCAGAACGGCGCCGGGCACTCGAAGCGCAAGCGCTCGCCGCTTTGCGGGTGAGTGAAGCTGAGCATGGTGGCGTGCAGGCACAGCCGTGGCCAGGCGGCCAGGGCTTGTGGGTGCGCATACAGGCCGTCGCCAAGCAGGGGGTGGCCGATGGACAGCATGTGCACGCGCAGCTGGTGCGAGCGCCCGGTGATCGGTGTCAGCTCTACCCGGCACCAGTCGCCGCAACGTTCCAGCACGCGCCAGAAGGTCAGGGCGTTCTTGCCAAATTCGTGATCGACCACATGGCGTGGTTTGGTCGGCGGGTCGTAGCGCAGGGGCAGGTCGATGCTGCCGCTGTCCAGTTCCGGCTGGCCCCAGCAGAGTGCGGTGTAGGCTTTTTCCGTTTCGCGGTCATGAAACTGGCGCGAGAGTTCGCGATGGGTGTCGGGGTCGCGAGCCAGCAGGATGATGCCGGAGGTTTCCCAGTCCAGGCGGTGGACGATTCGCGCTTCGGGGTAGCCGTTTTCCTGCAGGCGGGTAATCAGGCAGTCCTTGTTGTCATCGGCCCGGCCGGGCACGGAGAGCAGCAGGGTGGGCTTGTTCACCACCAGTACGGCGGCGTCCTGATGGATGATGCGGATATTCGACAGCGGCATTAAAACAGCCTCGTAACAAACGCCAACGGCGGCTCGGAAGCCTGATGCAGTGCACCAGGTCCCGAGCCGCCGTGGCTCCAGCGGGATCGATCAGCGATCCGGCAGGGTGATATTGAGTTCCAGAATCGAGCAGCTACCCTGGTTTTCCAGGGCGACGTGCACATCATCGGACCCGATATTTACGTACTTGCGGATCACTTCCACCAGCTCCTTCTGCAAGGCCGGCAAGTAATCGGGGGTGCTGCGCTGGCCGCGTTCATGCGCCACGATAATCTGCAGACGCTCTTTCGCTACCGACGCGGTACTTACCTTTTTATTGGCACGAAAGAAGTCAAAAAGATTCATTATCTACCTCCAAACAGGCGCTCGAAGAATCCCTTCTTCTCGACATCAAGGAACCGATGTTCCACGGTTTTGCCCAGCAAACGATCGACGGCATCGCTGTACGCCTGACCGGCGTCGCTCTGGTCGTCGAGAATGACCGGCACGCCCTGGTTGGAGGCCTTGAGCACCGCTTGAGATTCCGGAATGACACCCAGCAGGGTCACGGCGAGGATTTCCTTGACGTCTTCGACGCCAAGCATTTCGCCGTTACTGACGCGCTCGGGGTTGTAGCGGGTCAGCAGCAAATGTTCCTTGATCGGGTCTTCGCCTTTTTCGGCGCGGCGCGATTTGCTGGCCAGCAGGCCCAGCATGCGATCGGAGTCACGTACCGAAGACACTTCAGGGTTGGTCACGACAATCGCTTCGTCGGCGAAGTACATGGCCAGGTGAGCGCCTTTCTCGATACCGGCAGGGGAGTCGCAAACCACGAACTCGAAGGTTTCCTTGAGTTCCATCAGGACTTTTTCCACGCCTTCGACGGTCAGCGCGTCTTTGTCGCGAGTCTGGCTGGCGGCCAGTACGTAGAGGTTTTCCAGGCGCTTGTCTTTGATCAGGGCTTGCTGCAGGTTAGCTTCGCCGTTGACCACATTGACGAAGTCGTACACCACGCGGCGTTCGCAGCCCATGATCAGGTCGAGGTTACGCAGGCCGACGTCGAAGTCGACGATGACTGTTTTGTGGCCGCGCAGAGCGAGGCCGGTACCGATAGCGGCGCTGGTGGTGGTCTTACCCACACCACCCTTGCCGGATGTAACCACGAGAATCTTGGCCAAGGTGTTTCACCCCTAAGGAAAAAGGACTTTTAGCCCCTGAAAAACATCTCTTGAAAACTACTTCAGTCGGACAGCCTGGGCTGGAGTTCGGTCAGCAGCAGGATTTACCCTCGGTAAACACCGCCTATTGCCAATTTCCCACTTCGTTTGAGCCGTTTTCGCTACGTTTTAGAGATGCTTGGAAAATGCGGCAGTATCCGTTAAAGACGAGTGATGTTCAACACGTCACCCGACAGGCTGACCTGCACGCCCGCACCCCATAACGGATCACGTCGCAAGTCTTCGGAAACCTTGTACTGGCCAGCGATGGAGACCAGTTCAGCGCTCAACTGCTGACAGAAAATCCTGGCCTTGGTATCACCCTTGACGCCCGCCAGTGCGCGACCGCGCATGGGGCCGTATACATGGATGTTGCCATCGGCCAGAAGTTCCGCGCCCGGGCTGACCGAGGACACCACTACCAGATCGCCACCCTGGGCATAGATCTGCTGCCCGCCACGTACTGGCGAAGTGATGATGCGAGTCGGCTTGATGGTCGGTTCCGGCGGTTTTTCCGGTTTTTTGCGCAGCTCGTTTTCCTGCGGGTCGAGCGGCCGTTCGCGGGCGCCGGAGGGCGGCAGCACCGGCAGGTCGACGGCAATGGCCGCGGCAATGTCTTCGATGCGATTGGCGCGGATCGCCAGGGTACGCAGGCCATGCTGGCGACATACGCGCATCAGGCTCGGCAGATCGACTGCACCTTCGCTGGCCGGCAGTTTGTCCAGGGCCAGCACCAGCGGGGCGTTGCTGAAGAAGTTCGGGGCCTGTGCCACCTTCGCGGCCAATTGGCGATCGAGGCCTTCAAGGTCGTTGCGGGCCAGTTCCAGCACCGTGATGGCGAGCATGCTGCCCTTTAACTGGAACACAGGATCTTGGTCTAGCGATTCGGTTTGGCTCATGGTCGGCATAAAGCGGCTTGTCACTAAAAGTGCCGAGACTTATAACGAGAACGCCCGCGAGCCGCAAGCCGGGTCGAACCGATGTAGAATGCGCGGCCTTGTTGTCTGTCCGGAATCTGTAATGGATCGCCCGCGTTTTCGAGCTGCATTTTTATCCCCGCGTTTCTGGCCGCTGTGGCTGGGCCTGGGCCTGTTGTGGCTGGTGGTCCAGCTGCCTTATCCCTTTATAGTCTGCCTGGGCCGTGTTTTGGGGGCGCTGATGTATCGGGTGGCCGGCGACCGGCGGCGGATTGCCAAGCGCAACCTGGAGCTGTGTTTCCCCGAGAAGTCAGTGGCCGAGCGCAAGCGTTTGCTCAAGGAAAACTTCGCCTCCACCGGTATCGCCTTCTTTGAGATGGCCATGAGTTGGTGGTGGTCCAAGCCGCGCCTGGCACGTCTGGCCCACGTCGAAGGGCTGGAGCATCTGAAGCAGGCGCAGCGTGAGGGCAAGGGCGTGATTCTCATGGCTCTGCACTTCACCACCCTGGAAATCGGCGCCGCTCTGCTCGGCCAGCAGCACACCATCGACGGTATGTACCGCGAGCATAAAAACCCGCTGTTCGACTTTATCCAGCGTCGCGGTCGCGAGCGGCATAACCTGGATTCCCTGGCGGTTGAGCGCGAGGACGTGCGCGGCATGCTCAAGCTGCTGCGTGCGGGCCGGGCGATCTGGTATGCACCTGATCAGGACTACGGCGCCAAGCAGAGCATTTTCGTGCCGTTCTTCGGGATTCAGGCCGCCACTGTGACCGCCACCAGCAAGTTCGCCCGCCTGGGCCGAGCGCTGGTCGTGCCCTTCACCCAGCAACGCCTGGCCGATGGCAGCGGCTACCGGTTGGTGATCCACCCACCGCTCAGCGACTTCCCCGGTGAAACCGAAGAGGCCGACTGCCTGCGCATCAACCAGTGGGTCGAAGCCGCCTTGCGTGAATGCCCGGAGCAATACCTCTGGGCCCACCGGCGTTTCAAGAGCCGGCCGCCGGGTGAGCCCAAGCTCTACGCCAAACGCGGTTGAGTTGATTTCTTTCAGGCCCCCTTGAACGCCATGGACGGAGTGTTGCGATGAGCCCAGTTGAACCGGTCACAGGTCTGATTCTGTCTGGCGGTGGTGCCCGTGCGGCTTATCAGGTGGGGGTGCTGGCGGCGATTGCCGAGTTGCTGCCGGCGGGCGCCGCCAACCCCTTTCCGGTGATCGTCGGCACCTCGGCTGGCGCGATCAATGCGGTCAGCCTGGCCAGCGGTGCCATGGATTTTACTGCGGCCATCCAGCGTCTGACGGCGTTCTGGCAGAACTTTCGCAGCCACCAGGTGATGCGCAGCGACTGGCCCGGCGTGATCAGCCAGGCCAGTCGGTTTGTCGGCCATAGCCTGCTGGGCCTCGGTGCCCAGGTTCCCGTGGCATTGATCAACAGCTCGCCATTGCGCGACTTGCTCAATGATCAGTTGCACCTGTCGGGTATCCAGGAAGCCATCGAGCAAAACCAGTTGCACGCGGTGGCGGTGACGGCATTCGGCTACGAGTCGGGGCAGGCAGTGACCTTCTATCAGGGCGGCGGGGTGATTGATGCCTGGTTGCGCCATCGTCGTGTCGGCGTGCCTACGCGGATCACGGTGGAGCATTTGCTGGCCAGCTCGGCGATTCCGTTGCTGTTTGCGCCGGTCAAGATCGACCAGGAGTTTTTTGGCGACGGCGCCGTACGCCAGTCGGCCCCCATCAGCCCGGCGTTGCACCTGGGCGCACGGCGGGTGCTGGTGGTGGGCGTCAGCGGCAACCCGCGAGGCTCGGATGCTGCCGGGCCGCGCTCCTACACCGGGCAGCAGCCGACCCTGGCGCAGATCGGCGGGCACATGCTCAACAGCACCTTTATTGACAGTCTTGAAAGCGATATCGAACTGTTGCAACGGCTCAATCAGTTCGGCCGCCTGTTACCTCCGGAGTTCGTGGGCAATGGCCTGGGTGTGGCGCCGGTCGAGGTGCTGGTAATTGCCCCGAGCCAGCCGATCGACGAGATCGCCGCCCGTCACCGCCAGGAATTGCCGGCGCCTCTGAGGGTGTTCTTGCGTGGCCCGGGGGCCACCAAGACCAGCGGCGCCGGGGTGCTCAGCTATCTGTTGTTCGAGTCCGGATATTGCAGCGAACTGATCGAGCTGGGACGCAAGGACGCCTTGGCCAAGCGCGAGGAGTTGTCGCGCTTTCTCGGGTTGGCGGCCGCCTCTCCCGCGGGGTTGGCAGGAGAGGCAAACCCAGTCACTGGGGCGGGTAATCCCGGATGAACTGGCGGATCACGCTGGCAAAATTCTCATCGGCGGTAAACCCCAGGCTACGGGCGTAGCGGGCACTGAACTCTCCGGGCCATGAGCCGACAATCCGCTCGATGCTGGCATCCGGACGCAGCTCAATGCGTTGCGCCACCTCGTCGCCCGAGACCTCGCGCAAGGCGCCGATCATCTGCTCCACCGTCTGCGACAGGCCGGGCATGTTGATCACCCGGCCTTCAGTCAGGCGCTGCGCCGCCAGCTCATGGCCATGAATCAGGTTGGCAATGGCCTGGGCTGGCGACATCAGCCACAGTCGGGTCCTCAAAGGCACCGGGCAGACGCTGGCCAGGCCATTGAGCGGTTCGCGGATGATGCCGCTGGCAAAGCTTGACGCTGCCAGGTTCGGCTTGCCCGGGCGCACGACGATGGTCGGCATGCGCAGGCTGCGGCCATCGACGAAGCCGCGGCGACTGTAGTCGGCCAGCAGCAGGTCATTCATGGCTTTCTGGGTGCCGTAGGAACTTTGCGGCGCCCAGACCTGATCGTCGTCGACGACCTGGGGCAGTTGCCCGCCGAACACCGCCACCGAGCTGGTCATGACCCACTTCGGGCAGGTGCCCAATTGCCGCGCCCGCTCCAGCAGGCCCTGGGTGGCGCTGAAGTTGACGCGCATGCCCAGCTCGAAATCGCTTTCGGCCTGGCTCGAAACCACGGCCGCCAAATGGAAAATACTGTCGGTATCGGCGTCGATCAGGTTGGCCAGCACCTGTTCATCGGTGATGTCTCCGCCTTTGACCAGGACCCGAGGGTCCGTGATGCCTTGCACAGGTTCGCGGTCGAACGCGGTGATGCGGGTGATGGGCTGCAACTGGCCGTGCCGATCAGCGAGCGAGCCGAGTTGCAGCAGGGCTTCGATCAGGCGCCGTCCGAGAAAGCCGGCCGCGCCGGTGACGAGAATATTCATGAGTGACTCCAACTATCAGCGATTGACGAGTTTTCCGGGAATTCTGAAGACCAGCAGGGCACCGATGAACAACGCGCTGGCCATGACGTACATGCCGATCGTGGTGCTGTGGGTCAGGTCCTTGAGAAAGCCCATGAGGTAGGGCGAGACAAAGCCCGCGAGGTTGCCCCAGGAGTTGATCAGGGCGATGCCGGCTGCGGCAGCCGTGCCGCCGAGGAAGGCCGTCGGCAAACTCCAGAACAGTGGCAGCGTGCTGAAGGCACCCATGGCGCCCAGGGTCAGGCCGATCATCGACACCGTGAAATTGTCGCTCCAGGTCGCGGAGATCATCAGCCCGACACCACCCAGCACGGCGGTCAACGCCAGGTGCCAGCGACGTTCACGCAGGCGGTCGGCGCTGCGCGAGATCAGGACCATGGTCAGCGCCGCAGCGGCATAGGGAATCGCGGTGAGCATGCCGACTTCGAACACATCGCTGACGCCCGCCTGGCGAATCAGCGACGGCAGCCAGAAACCCACGGTGTAGAAGCCGGCGATCATGCAGAAGTAGATCGCGGTCAGCAGCCAGATCCGCGGTTGGCGGAATACCTGGCGGACGCTGTGCACCTGATGGCCATCGGTCTCGGCTTCGATCCGGGTTTGCAGCAGGGTTTTCTGTTCGCGGGTCAGCCAGCGGGCATCGGCGATGCGGTCGCTGAGGCAGTAGATCACCAGGCCACCGACCAGGATCGACGGCAGCCCTTCGAGAAAGAACATCCATTGCCAGCCCGCGTAGCCATGCAAGCCGTTGAGGGCGGTCATGATCCAGCCGGACAAGGGCGCGCCGATCAGCCCCGAGAGCGGCACGGCGGTGGCGAACAGGGCGTACATCTTGCCGCGACGGCTGGAGGGGAACCAGTACGAGAGGTAGAGAATCACCCCTGGGTAAAACCCGGCCTCGGCGATGCCCAGCAAAAAGCGCATCACGTAGAACGAGGTCGGCGTGGTGACGAAGGCCATGCACGAGGAAATGATGCCCCAGCTGATCATGATGCGGGCGATCCACAGGCGGGCGCCGACCCGGTGCAGGATCAGGTTGCTGGGAATTTCCACGAGGAAGTAGGCAATGAAGAAGATCCCGGCCCCAAGGCCATAGACCGCTTCGGAGAATTGCAGGTCTTGCGACATCTGCAACTTGGCAAAACCGACGTTGACCCGGTCCAGGTAGGCCACCAGGTAACACAGCAACAGCAGGGGCAGGATGCGCCAGGCAACTTTGCGGTAGGCCACATCCTCGAGGGAGGCAGTGGGTGAGCGGGCAGCAGTTTGCGTCAGTGATTCAGGCATGTCTTTACCCATCCTAGTTTCTTGTTTTGGGTGATTTTGTTTTTATCGGACTCGCTGAGGTGTCTTAGATATCATAATACATCATACGAATTCAATGGTCGGCGACCGGACGCGACGGCTTAACGGAAATCCAGTACCGTTAGCCCATTTGAATACAGAGATACCCATGTCCAAGCCTGATAACTCTTCCCGCGTCGACTCCCTGGCGTCGCTCAAGGACTCGGCCAAGGGCACGCTGGCGGATCAGGTGACGGCCGCGCTCAAGGCGCATATCGCCAGCGGCGAGGCGCTGCCGGGCTCGCGCCTGCCGACTGAACCGGTGTTGTCCGAGCGTTTTGGTGTCAGCCGTACCGTGATTCGCGAGGCGATCTCGCGCCTGAAATCAGCCGGCCTGGTGGAGGTGCGCCAGGGCAGCGGCACGGTGGTCAGCGAGGGGGCCCATATCAAGGCCTTCACCATTGACCTGGATGTGCGCGGCTCGATCGAGGCGGTGCTGCGGGTCACCGAGTTGCGGCGCGGCATCGAAGGCGAGGCGGCAGCGTTGGCGGCGCAGCGGCATACCCCGGAACAGTTGCAGGCCATCCATCAGGCCTTGCTGGCCATCGATGCGGCCGAGCAGGCGGGCCTTGATGGAGTGGAGCAGGACCTGGCCTTTCACTTTTCGATTTCCCAGGCCACGGGCAACCCGCTGTATCCCTCGTTGCATGAATTCATTGCGCAGTTCATCAAGGAGGCGATCCGCATCACGCGCTCCAATGAAGAGCGGCGGCGGGATCTGGCGAGTACGGTGCGTACCGAGCATTTCGCCGTATATGCGGCCATTGCCGCAAGGGATGTGGAAGGCGCGCGGCAGGCGGCTCTGACCCATATCCATAACGCGGTCGAACGCCTGAAAAACGCCGATCCGGCCTTTTGGCAGAGCCCGGGATCGCGCAGTTCCTGAGCACCGGCTCGACGCGGCTTGCCTCAGGCACCGAGGCAAGCCGCACCATCCACGACCTTAGAAGTGGTACTTGACCAGCAGGCTGGCGGTGTCCTGGTTGGTTTCGAAGTTGCGCGAATCCTCGATCCCGTATTTGTTTTTCCAGTAGTCGTACTCGACACCGACGTACAACTGCTTCTCACCCCAGTTCAGCGCCTTGCCCAGGTCGTACTTGATCTGCGGGTTGAAGTGCAGGTTGGCGTGGTAGGTGCCACGGGCGTTTTTGTCGTTGTCCACCACCCAGTCCATGAAGCCGTCGATCAGGATGTTCGAGTCGCCCACTGGAATGGTGTAGGACCACACCGGCGTGATCTGCCAGACGTTGTCGCCCGGGCGGCTGCCTTCGGTGTGGCGCTGGTAGAAGTTGAGCTGGAAGTAGTCGAAGCCGGGGATCGCCAGGTCGAAGCCCGGGCCGATCAGGTATGACTCGTTATCGCCTTCACCAAACTCGTAAGTCAGTGCCAGCAGCACGTCCTTGATCGGGCCGAACTCCAGTTTCTGGTCGAATATCTTGCCGAACGACAGGCGTGGGCTGAACTCACCGTAGTACGTATCCGGGCCGACGTTGCCGTCTTCCTTGCCGTTGTAAAAGATGCGGTCGAGGAAGAAGAAGTTGTCGCCGTATTTCCAGCCATCGGCGTGTTCGAAAGTGACGGTCTGCTGGATTTGTGGATTGACTTCGAAGTTCTTGCCGTACAAGTAAGTCAGGCTGTTGTTTTGCCATTGCAACAGGTCGCCGGCCATGGCCTGGCCCCCGGCCAGCAAGGATCCTGCAAGCATCAGGCGTGTGCACGTATGTTTCATTCGGTTGCTCCCAAAGTTAAGTGGTCCGACGTTTTTTCAAATGGGCGCTCTGGTGTGGCGCCTTTTTAATTGCAGTAAAAGTCATCCATTCGGTCAGCTTTATTGCTGATAGCAAGAGCTGAGCCAATGCGCTTAAAAAGCAAAAAAACTCCCGCTCGGCTGTAGCGAAACAGTCGATTGAGAGTGGATTCGGCTTGAATTCAATGCGCCTTGATACTGTCCAGGGCCTGGGTAAGTTGGCTTTCTGGTCAGGTTTTAGATCCGGGCTTTTTTTTTCACCGGATATGCGCGGTCGCGGAGAATACTGGCTCCCGTGACCTGGCTCAAGTGCCCCGCAACAGCGCACTTGAAACAACTTTGGGGCATGTTTGGCCTGGCTTTGGACTGGGGTACGCAAAGAGGGGGAGTCCTCACGTGGCCAATGCCGGGCATTTTGCGGCCCAGGCGCTGGCACAGCCCTCCAGGGCTGGTTGATGGCCACCGACGGTTCGGTGCTCGTCAGGCAGCGAGAGTGTGGAGCGCGCATCCTGTGGCCTCTGTTGTTTTTATTGTCAGGGCGTAGGGGGCCGGCGCCAGCCCCCGGGTGTCGACCGGGGTGGGCGTGCGGTGCAGCAGGTGAGCGGGGCGAGGCGTTGCTCGCCCGATTGGCGATCAGTGCGGGTGGGCGTGTCGGGCATTTTCGGCGGCGCGCTCATGGCCGCCGAGGATGTTGAACAACAGGTTCAGCGTCAGGGCGCTCAAGGTCGCCATGGCGATCCCGCTGTGGGTGATCGGGCTCATCCACTGCGGCAGGTGGGCGAAGAACTCCGGACGTACCACCGGGATCAGGCCCATGCCGATACTCACCGCCACCAGCAACTGGTTACGGCGATCGGCGATGTCGGCCTCCTGGAGAATCTTGATGCCGGTGGCCGCCACCATGCCGAACATGGCGATGGCCGCACCGCCGAGCACCGCGGCTGGAATCGACGCCACCAGGAATGCCGCCTTGGGCAGCAGGCTGAGGACGATCAGCAAGCCGCCGGCGACGATGGTCACCGAACGGCAGCGCACGCCGGTCATTTGCACCAGGCCGATATTCTGGGCGAACGAGGAGTGGGTGAAGGTGTTGAAGAAACCGGCAAAAAATGACGCGCCGGCATCGCACAGCAAGCCACGGCGCAGCATGCGGGGTGTGACCTCTTGGCCGGTGATCTTGCCCAAGGCCAGAAACATCCCAGTGGATTCGACAAAAATGATCACCACCACCAGGCACATCGAAAGAATCGGTGCGAGGTGGAACTGCGGCATGCCGAAATGCAGCGGCGTGACGATCTGCAGCCAGGGCGCCTCGGCCATGCCGCTGAGATCGACCATGCCGATCAGCCCGCACAGCACGTAGCCCAGGCCCATGCCGATCAGCACCGAGATATTGACCCAGAAGCCGCGCATGAACCGGTGAATCAGCAAGATGCTGCCCAGGACCAGGGCGGCGATAGCCAGGTAGATGGGGGAGCCGAACTGAGCGGCGTTGCTGCCGCCCCCGGCCCAGTTCACGGCCACCGGAAACAGCGACAGGCCAATGGAGGTAATGACCGTACCGGTGACCAGGGGTGGGAAAAAACGCACCACCTTGGACATGAACGGCGCGATGAGCATGCCGAAGAAGCCGGCGGCGATAGTGGCACCGAAGATCCCCTGCATGCCGATACCGGGCATGCCGGCCATGGCTACCATGCTGCCGACGGCGGCGAAGCTGGCGCCCATCATCACCGGCATGCGGATGCCCATGGGGCCGATGCCGAGGGATTGAACAACAGTGGCAATGCCGGCCACCAGCAGGTCGGCATTGATCAGGAAGGCGATTTCTTCACGACTCAGGCCTGCGGCCTGTCCGATGATCAGCGGCACCGCAATCGCACCTCCGTACATCAGCAATACATGCTGCAAGCCAACCAGGATCAGTTGCAGCAGCGGCAGGCGCTGAATCGCAGGCGCGTCGGGGATGCGCGGTTCGGATAACTCGGACATGCAACACCTCAGGTCTTTTTTATTCTTGTGATTTAGCGGCTGTGTGGTTGCCCACAGCCTTGTGCAACAAAGGCTGCGGTACCGTTTCCGGTAGCGCAGCCTTTCTCGGCATTACTTAGTTGGTCTGTGCCCCCTGGTTGATCCAGGCACCGATCAGGTCACGTTCCTGCTGGGTCATCTGAGTGATATTGCCCAGGGGCATGATCTGCGTGGTGATGGCCTGGGCCTGGATGCGTGCGGCCTGTTGGCGAATCTGCTCCGGTGTATCGAACATCACCCCGGCTGGCGCGGCACTGAACAGCGGGCTGGTGGGCTTGGCTGAATGGCAGACTGCGCAGCGTTCCTGGATCACGCTGTGCACCTTATCGAACGCGGGCCCGGCGCTGGACGCCTGGGTCGCGGCGGCTGGCGCGGCCGGTACAGCGGGTTTGGCACCACCGCCCAGGGCGGTTTCCGGCAGAGGCTGGTAGTCGATCTGGCCCGCGGCCTTGGCCACCGGTGCGGCGGTGGGGGCGGTCGCCGGGCCGGTGACGTACGCCAGGCAAATCATGCCCAGGGCTGCCACGGGCAGGGTCCAGGCAAACTTGTGGCTGTTGTGGCGGGTGTTGAAGTAGTGACGTACCAGTACTGCCAACACCGCGATCCCGGCCAGGATCAGCCAGTTGTACGAGCTGCCGTAGGTGCTCGGGAAGTGGTTGCTGATCATGATGAACAGCACCGGCAGGGTGAAGTAGTTGTTGTGGCGCGAGCGCAGCAGGCCCTTGGCCGGCAGTGCCGGGTCGGGGGTGCGGTTTTCCGCGATGGCGGCGACCAGTGCGCGCTGGGCCGGCATGATGATGCGGAACACGTTCCCGACCATGATGGTGCCGATGATGGCGCCGACATGCAGGTACGCACCGCGACCGCTGAATACCTTGCTGAAGCCGTAGGCGGCTGCAATCAGCAGCACAAACAGGATCAGGCCGAGCAGGGCTGGGCGCTTGCCCAGGGCCGAGTCGCAGAGGAAGGAGTAGACGAACCAGCCGATGAACAGCGAGCCGATACCGATGGCCACGCCTTCAGGGCCGCTCAGGCCGCTGCCCGGTGCCAGCAGGTACAACGTGGGGTTGGAGTAGAACACCACGCACAGCAGCGCGATCCCCGACATCCAGGTGAAGTAGGCTTCCCATTTGAACCAGTGCAGGTTGTCCGGCATGGTCGGCGGGGCCAGTTTGTATTTTTCCAGGTGGTAGATACCGCCGCCGTGGATCGCCCACAGGTCGCCGGCCAGTCCATCCTTGGGGTTGACGCGGTTGAGGTTGTTTTCCAACCAGACGAAGTAGAACGATGCGCCGATCCAGGCCACGCCGGTGATCATGTGTACCCAACGCACGCTCAGGTTGAGCCATTCCAACAGATGTGCTTCCACAGTCTTTACCTCTCGCCTGTCACCCTTGTTGTCGGGTGATCAGACCTTCTCTTATTGGTGGGGGGCGAGGATCAAACGCTCATCCTCTTTGAAAAAATGCTCATCGCAGTTATTGCCTGTGCCACTGCGATCAACCACCAGGAAGTCATCCCGCTTTTCGATCGTCAGCACCGGATGGTGCCAAACGCCGCGATGGTAATTAATGCCCTGCCTGCCATTACTGACAAAGGCGCGGACCAAGCCCGATACAGGTTCATCGCCAAGTGGCGCGACCACGATCAGAAAGGGGTTGCCGAGCAGCGGGATGAAAGCCTGGCTGCCCAGCGGGTGACGCTCCAGCATGCACACGGTCAGCGGCATGTCCTGCGCGTCGGCGCGGAAGATGCTGATGATCGCGTTGTCTTCCGGCGTAGCGGTTTCGACCGTCGCCAGTTTGTGAAAGCGCATGGTCGAACCGTTGTTGATCATGAAGTGGTCGCTGCCGTCGGTTTCAATCACGTCACCGAAGGGGGCGAAGGCTTCTTTGGTCAGGGGTTCGATCATCAGTGTGCGCATGGCTGTCTCTTATCCGGATTCTGTGTTGTTTGTTCTGCTGTTGTGGGGAGGAGGGAGCACGCTCCCTCTCCGCGGGGCACTGCTTATTTAGCGACCTTGCCCAAAATCCGCAGGCGGCTGACGCCACCGTCCGGGAAGATGTTCAGACGGATATGAGTGATTGGGCCCAGGGCCTTGATCTGCTCGGCGAAGGTGTGTTCGGCGTGCATTTCCAACTTCTGGCTCGGCAGCAGTTCACGCCAGAACAGCGACTGGGTTTCGATCTGGCTGTCGGTGCCGCCTTTGACAAAGGCACCCTGGATCGAGCAGCTGTCCGGGTAGTTGCCCTTGAAGTGCAGGGTATCGACGACGATTTTCTCGACTTCGCCGGCATGGCCGAGGGCGACGATCACCCAGTCGTTGCCAGGGGTACGGCGACGTGCGGTTTCCCAGCCATCGCCCATGTTGATCCCGCGGCCCGGGTTGAGCAGGTTGCTGATACGGCCGAAGTGTTCATCGGAGCATGCCAGGGCGCGGCCACCGTTGAGGGCCGAGGCCAGGTCGACCTGTTCGTTGTCGCCAATCGCCGACCAGTCGCGGAACGGAATGCCGTACACCCGCAGGCGGGCCACGCCACCGTCCGGGTAGATATTGAACCGCAGGTGGCTGAAGGCCTGGTCGTTGCTGATCTCGTGGTAGTGGTGGCTGTTGCCTTGCAGCTCGACGGCCGACAGCACTTCCACCCACTGGGTGTTTTCATTGGGCTCGCCGGAGGCCAGGAAGCAGGCTTCCAGGGAGGCCGAAGGCGGGAAGTTGCCGGTAAAGAATGAAGTGTCAATGTCCACGCCCTTGATCGAACCTGGCACGCCCAGGCGGATCACTGCGCTGTCGTAGCCTTCGAAGCGCTTGCGGCGCGACTCCCAGCCGTCCATCCACTTGCCGTTGTCATCGAAAACGCCCTCCTTCCATACGGCCGGGGTCGGCTGGAACATCCGGTTGGCATCGGCGAACCAGTCATCGGTCACCGAAATGATCTTGGTGCCCAGGCGGGCATCGGCCAGGTTGACGAACTTCTCGAAAGGTACGGCGTAAGCTTTCATTCTTCTTGTCTGCCTTTAATAAAGTGGCTGGGGATGCTTGCAGAGCCCTGGGAAACCGTTGCGTACGTGGTGATTTCTCGGGCTAAGGTCGCTATAGGGTCAGTAAACGGAACAGGGCGATCTTGTTGATCTCCGCCAGCGCGCATTTGAATTCGGTGTCCACCGAGTTGTGGATGCGCGTTTCGAACGCCGCGAGGATCTGATGCCGGTTGCTGCCTTTTACCGCCATGATGAAGGGAAACTTGAACTTGGCCTTGTAGGCATCGTTCAGCTCGGTGAAGCGAGAAAACTCTTCGGCCGTGCATTGGTGAATACCGGCGCCCGCTTGTTCGTTGGTGCTGGCTTCGGTCAGTTGGCCCTGGACGGCGGCACGGCCGGCCAGGTCCGGGTGAGCGTTGATCAGGGCCAGCTGGCTGGCATGATCGGCGCTCAACAGGATGTCGCTCATGCGCTGGTGCAGGGTTTCGATCTCGTCGATCGAAGCGTCCTGGCCCAGGTCGAAGGCCTTTTCGGCCACCCATGGCGAATGTTCGTAGATGTCGGCGAAGGCTTTGACGAATTCGTCACGGCTCAGGGTCGACGGTTTCAAGGTCTGGAACGCAGTCATTTGGCGGCTCCCTGGAAAGGGTGTACGTCATGCCAGTGACGGGCAATGTCTACGCGGCGGGTGAACCACACCTGGTCATGGCTCTTGGCGTACTCGATAAATCGCTTGAGGGCGGCCAGGCGCGCCGGGCGGCCGATCAGGCGGCAGTGCAAGCCGATAGAAAGCATCTTCGGTGCTTGCGCGCCCTCGGCATACAGGACGTCGAAGGCGTCTTTGAGGTACTCGAAAAAGTCATCGCCCTTGTTGAAACCCTGGACCTGGGTGAAGCGCATGTCGTTGGTATCGAGGGTGTAGGGGATCACCAGGTGCGGCTTGCCGGTAGGATTGTTCGGCTCCCAGTACGGCAGGTCATCGTCGTAGGTGTCGCAGTCATAGAGGAAGCCTCCTTCCTCCATCACCAGGCGCCGGGTATTGGGGCCGGTGCGGCCGGTGTACCAGCCCAGTGGGCGTTCACCGGTGATTTCGGTGAGGATGCGGATCGCTTCGAGCATGTGCTCGCGCTCCTGGGCCTCATCCATGTACTGGTAGTCGATCCAGCGGTAGCCATGGCTGCAGATCTCGTGGCCGGCATCGACCATGGCGTGGATCACATCCGGGTGGCGCTGGGCGGCCATGGCCACGGCGAAGATGGTCAGGGGGATGTCGAATTCCTTGAACAGCTTGAGAATCCGCCACACGCCGGCACGGCTGCCATACTCGTACAGCGACTCCATGCTCATGTTGCGTTCGCCCTGCAGCGGTTGTGCCGAAACCATTTCCGAGAGGAAGGCTTCCGACTCTTTATCGCCGTGCAGGATGTTGCGTTCGCCGCCTTCTTCGTAATTGAGCACGAAGGACAGGGCAATCCGGGCATTACCCGGCCAGTGAGGATGAGGTGGGTTGGAGCCGTAACCGATCAGGTCGCGTGGGTAGTCAGCGCTCACTGCAGTCTTCCTTCTTGTGCGTGATAACGGTGGCGTGGCGTGGCCTGAAAAAGAAAAGCCAGGCTGGCGTCACTGCGATGGAGTGATTGTATACAAAACTGTAATCACATTGTAAGCCTGAATTTTTGCATTTTTCATCGGTTACTGGCGCATTGTGATACTGCAAGAAACCTGCCTGACTGGTCAGCTAATCGACAATAAACCTTCTATTCCCATGGTGTGCCCGCCGGACGGTGGTTAAACGCTTTATGGCTGTCAGGTGACTTAATTTGTGATTTTTATTGTGTACAATTTTTTTGAAAAATGTCTTAATCAGTCGCTCGCCGCATTTTTTCAGGCCCTGAAAGGGTGCGGCCTCCTTATTAACTGACTCCGGGAGGCGCGAGGTCTGGGTGCTTGAAGCGCGCCAGCCACGCACAATCAATGGGACGTTTGACTACACACGTTTTGGATGCCGCACATGGCTGCCCTGGCAGCGCAATCAAGGTTGAACTGTACCGGGTCGAGGGAGCCCAGTTGGAGCTGGTCGCCAGCGCCCTGACCAACAGCGACGGCCGTTGCGATGCACCCTTGCTGCAAGGCGATGACTACCGTTCCGGGGTTTATCAATTGCAATTCCACGCCGGGGACTACTACCGCGCCCGTGGCGTTCAGCTACCTGAGCCGGCGTTCCTCGATGTGGTGGTGCTGCGCTTCGGTATCTCGGCCGAGCAGGACCATTACCACGTGCCACTGCTGATTTCGCCCTACAGCTATTCGACCTATAGAGGAAGCTAGGAGGCTCCCCCAAGAATCCTGCGCAAATAGCTTCTTTGGTCTTTCGCCCGCTCACACTGCGGGCTTTTTTTCGTCTGCTGAAAACCGTTGCCGGCAACCGCCCCCCGCAGGAGGCGGCTCGCCGATGTTGTCCTCAGCGGCTCAGCAGCGATGCCGCACCGGCGCCACTGAACAACCCGGCGCTGATGCGGTTGAACCAGCTCTGGCCCTTGCCGCTGCGCAGATAGCGCGCGGCACCGTGTGCGCCAAGGCCGTAGGCCAGCTTGCACAGCAGGTCGAGCACGGTCCAGGTGGCGATCATGATCAGCAGCTGTGGCAGGAACGGCTGCTCGGCACTGAGAAACTGCGGCAGGAAGGCGGCGAAGAACAGGATGTCCTTGGGATTGCTCGCCCCCAGGACGAATGCGCGCCCAAACAGTGCACGAAAGCGCGGAGTCGGTGCAGCCTCGGGCACATGGGCCCCCCGGGAAGGCTGCCGCGATTGTTGCCAGCTCTGCCAGGCGAGGTAGAACAGGTACAGCGCGCCGACGATTTTCAGGGCGCTGAACAGCTGTTCAGAGGCCAGCAGCAACGCACCCAGGCCCAGCGCCGAAGCGCTCAGCAGGCAGATCGAAGCAAACACCCCGCCGAGAAACGCCGGGTACGAACGGCGCAAGCCGTAGTTCAGGCTGTTGCTGATCATCAGCAAAGACAGGGGCCCCGGAATCAGGATTACCACCAGCGCCGCGCCGCTGAACAGCAGCCAGGTTTCCACACTCATCACTTTCCTCCCAATGCACAAAAGCCCCACCCGACGGGGTGAGGCGGTTAAAACCGGTGTCGCCTACAAGAAAATGAACTTGGCGATAAAGATCGCGCACAGCACGTACAGGCTGACGGAAATTTCCTTGTGCTTGCCGGTCCCGGCCTTCAGCACCACATAGGTGATAAAGCCCAGGGCGATGCCATCGGCCACTGAGAACGTCAGCGGCATCATGATTGCCGTGACGATCGCCGGAATGCTGTCCGTAGCCTCGTCCCAATTGATATGGGCCATGCCGCCCATCATCAGCATCGCCACGTAAATCAATGCGCCGGCGGTGGCATAAGCGGGAATCATGCCGGCCAGCGGTGCAAAGAACATGGCAGCGATAAATAGCACGCCGACGGTGACCGCGGTAAGACCAGTCCGACCACCTGCCGCGACCCCCGCGGCGCTTTCGACGTAGCTGGTTACCGGCGGCACCCCGACCATGGCCCCAAATACGCTGGACGCGCTGTCGGCCTTGAGAGCCCGGGAGAGGTTTTCGATCCGGCCATCGGCGTTGACCAGCCCAGCGCGTTGGGCCACGCCCATCAGGGTGCCGGCGGTGTCGAACATGTGCACAAACAGAAAGGCCAGGACCACGCTGATCATGCTGACGTTGAACACCCCGGCGATATCCATTGCCATCCAGGTCGGGGCCAGGCTCGGCGGGGTCGAGAGAATGCCGTTGTAATGCACCAGGTCCAGGCCCCAGCCGGCTGCGGTCACGGCGATGATGCTGATCAGGATCGCGCCGAACACCCGGTGGTAGCTGAGTACGGCGATCATCAGGAAGCAGATTGCTGCCAGCAATGGGCCGGGTTCGCGCAACGAACCGAGCTTGATCAGAGTGGCCGGGCTATCGACGACAATGCCTGCGGTTTTCAGGCCGATCAGCCCAAGGAACAAGCCGACCCCGGCGCCCATGGCATAACGCAGGCTTACCGGAATGCTATTGAGCAGCCATTCACGCACCCGGGACAGGGTCAGGATCATGAACAGCACGCCCGAGATAAATACGGCGCCCAGCGCGGTTTCCCAGGTGTAACCCATGGTGCCGACCACGGTGTAGGTGAAAAACGCATTGAGGCCCATGCCCGGCGCCAGGCCCACCGGCCAGTTGGCGTACAACCCCATCAGCAGGCAACCGAGGGCGGCGGCGATGCAGGTCGCGACGAACGCCGCGCCATGGTCGATGCCGGCGTCGGCCATGATGTTGGGGTTGACGAAGATGATGTAGGCCATGGTGATAAAGGTCGTCAGGCCGGCAATCAACTCAGTCTTGACCGTGGTGCCATGCAACTTGAGTTTGAAGATGCGCTCCAGCCAGCCATGGCGCAGCGGCGGCGAGAGGTCGAGCGTAGGGGCTTCGGATTTGCGGCTTTCCACAGCGAGTACTCCTCAAGAGTTTTATTGTTATTTCCAGAACCGGACACGCGAAGGTGGGCAGCGGCTCTTTGAGGCAGGCAAGGCTGGCGGGTTTTGTTGACTGAAAGGTCAGGAACTCGCACGGAGCGAATTATGCGTTTGTATACAAAGAAAGCAAATAATGTTTTCTATATTGTATTCGAAATACTCCGGCGCAAAGGCTATATGCGCCCAAGGGTGACGCAAGGCCGCCAGGCGCGGCCTGTACCGGCAACCGTGCAATCGATTTTTTGGGGCCAGATCTGGCCCGGGGAGGGGATCAGCGGTTTTCGCCCAGCGCCTTGTTCACGGCCAGCCAACCATTCACGGCCGCCTCGCCGGCTTCGGCAAATGCGCGCTGCAGCAGTTTGACCTGCTCGCGGCGCAATGACTGCTCAAAGCGCACACCGTCTTCGCTCAATTCGAGCAGGCGTTTGCGCTTGTCGGCTTCGGACGCAATGCTGCTGACCAGGTGCATTTCCATCAATTGGCGCAATGGAATGTTCAGCGCCTGCTTGCTCACGCCCAGGGCGGCGAGCAGTTCTTTCACGCTCAGCCCCGGGTAGCGGGCGATAAAAAACACAATGCGCTGGTGCACCCGGCTCAGGCCTCGGCGTTCGAGCATTTCGTCGGCTTTGGCGGTGAACGCCTGGTAGCCGAAGAAAAACGCTTCCATGGCATCTTGCTGAGTGGTTTGGTTTTTAAGGTCAAGCATATTGACGTATCTGTCCGGCTCGGCGTAATTTCGGTCAAGCAGTTTGACGTATTTCCTTCAGCCTTCGCTAGCGGTGATCCCCATGGCCTTCTCCGAACGTGTCTCTCGTCTTAAAAGCTCCCTGATCCGTGAAATCCTTGCCGCGGCCCAGCGCCCGGAAGTGATGTCGTTTGCTGGCGGGCTGCCGGCCGAAGTGATGCTGCCGAAGATCGAGTGGGACGACATGCCGCTGTCCATGGGCCAATACGGCATGAGTGAGGGCGAACCGCAACTGCGTGAAATCCTCGCTGCCGAGGCCCGGGCCCTGGGTGTGCCGTGTGAGGCGAGCCAGGTGCTGGTGGTCAGTGGTTCCCAGCAGACCCTGGATCTGGCAGCCAAGCTGTACATCGACAAGGGCACCGAGATCATGCTCGAAGCGCCGACCTACCTGGCGGCGCTGCAGATCTTCCAGCTGTTCGGCGCCGACTGCATCACCGTGCCCCTTGAGGCCGACGGACCAGACATTGCGTTGTTGCGCGCGCGCCTGGAGAAACACCGGCCGGCGTTTATCTACCTGATCCCGACTTTCCAGAACCCGTCGGCGGTGCGCTACAGCGAAGCCAAGCGCGATGCGGTGGCGGCGTTGCTCGACGAATTCGGCGTGACCCTGATCGAAGACGAACCCTATCGCGAGCTGACCTTTGACGGCGGCAGCGCCACCCCCATCGTCAGCCGCTTGAAAAAGGCCAGCTGGATCTACACCGGCACGGTGTCCAAGACCTTGCTCCCCGGTTTACGTGTGGGTTACCTGATCGCCAGCCCGGACCTGTTCCCGCATCTGCTGCGGCTGAAACAGTCGGCCGACTTGCACACCAACCGTGTTGGCCAGTGGCAGGCGATGCAATGGCTTGGCAGCGAAAAATTCCAGCAGCACCTGCACGAGTTGCGAGCTTTTTACCGGGTGCGCCGCGATGCATTTCAGGCCGCGCTGCAGACTCACTTCGCGGACCTGGCGGATTGGCAGGTGCCTCAGGGTGGACTGTTTTTCTGGCTGAGCTTGAAACAGCCCCTGGACACCCGCACCTTGCTCAAGCCGGCGCTGGAACAGGACGTGGCTTTTATGCCTGGCGAGCCGTTCTTTTCCGAGCCGGACCGCAATCCAGGTCATTTGCGGTTGAATTTCAGTCATATCGATCCAGCGCGGCTGGACGAAGGTCTCAAGCGGTTGGCCGCCGTAGTACGTCAAGCACAGGCTGCACAAGCAGCCTAAGGGGAGGGCCATGTACAAGGTTTACGGCGATTATCGTTCAGGCAACTGCTACAAGATCAAGCTGATGCTGCACCTGCTGGGGCTGCCCTATGCCTGGCAGGCGGTGGATATCCTCAATGGCGACACCCAGACCGAGGCCTTTCTGGCCAAGAACCCCAACGGCAAGATTCCGGTGCTGGAACTTGAAGACGGCACCTGCTTGTGGGAGTCCAACGCGATCCTAAACTTCCTGGCCGATGGCAGCCGGTTCTTGCCCAGCGAGCCGAGATTGCGCACCCAGGTCCTGCAATGGCAGTTTTTCGAACAATACAGTCACGAGCCTTACATCGCCGTGGCGCGTTTTATCCAGCTGTACCAGGGCTTGCCGGCAGAGCGGCAGCATGAATACGAAAAACTGCAAAAGCGCGGCTACAAGGCGCTGGACGTGATGGAACAGCAACTGAGCCGCACGCCCTACCTGGTGGGCGAGCAGTTCTCGATTGCCGATATTGCGTTGTATGCCTACACCCACGTGGCCGATGAGGGTGGATTCGACCTGGTTCGCTACCCGGCGATCCAGGCCTGGATCCAGCGGGTACAAAGCCAGCCGGGGTATATCGGGATGTTTGACTGAACCTGCGCGGCCGCCGGACCGGGGCTGAGCAGCCCGGGGGTTGGCGACCTCAAGCCGCCTGGAAGCGTTTGTCGAGGTAGTCGATGATTACTTTGGATTCATACATCCAGGTGGTCTGGCCGTTTTCTTCGATGCGCAGGCACGGGACTTTGATCTTGCCGCCCTGTTCCAACAGGGTCTGGCGGTCCTGTTCGTTGTTTTTCGCATCACGCAGGGCCACCGGCACGTTCAGGCGGCGCAGGGTGCGGCGGGTTTTCACGCAGAACGGGCAGGCATGGAACTGGTACAGGGTCAGGTCCTTGGCGGCCTGATCGACCTGGGCCTGGGCGGCGGCAGGGCGCTGCTGCTTGCGCGGGCGGGTGATGAAGTCGATGAGGATGATGAGTTGGCCCAGGCCGACTCGGAGCGCTTTGACAATCACAATTACAGCCTCTTGCCCATGAATGAAGGGGCGGCAGCTTACCTGATTTTGCTCAGGCGAAAAAAAACCGGCGATGAACGCCGGTTTTTCTGTGTTCGGTATTACTTGATCAGGCTGAGAAACTCGCTGCGGGTAGCCGCGTTTTCGCGGAACTCACCGAGCATCACCGAGGTGATCATGGACGAGTTCTGTTTCTCGACACCGCGCATCATCATGCACATATGCTTGGCCTCGATCACCACCGCCACGCCCAGGGCGCCCGTCACTTGCTGGACGGCGTCAGCGATCTGCCGGCTGAGGTTTTCCTGGATCTGCAGGCGGCGGGCATACATATCGACGATGCGCGCGACCTTCGACAGGCCCAGGACCTTGCCACTCGGAATGTAAGCGACGTGGGCCTTGCCGATGAAAGGCAGCAGGTGGTGTTCGCACAGCGAGTAAAGCTCGATGTCCTTGACCAGTACCATTTCGCTGTTGTCGGAGCTGAACAAGGCACCGTTGGTGACTTCTTCCAGCGTTTGTTCATAACCGCGGCAGAGGTACTGCATGGCTTTGGCGGCACGCTTGGGCGTGTCGAGCAGGCCCTCGCGGGAGACGTCCTCGCCCAGTTGGCCGAGGATCGCGGTGTAATTCTGTTCCAGGGACATGAAACTACCTGTGGGATTTTACGCAAAGGGCAAGGGTACGGTGGCGGACACGACGCTGCAAGCATGCAACATCGGCTTTATTCGTCGCGACCTTCCATCATGGTGCGTTTGAGCATGACGTAAACCGCTCCGGCACCGCCATGCCTGGCCTGGCACGAGGTGAAGCCAAGCACTTGCGAATGCTGGCGCAACCAGGTGTTGACGTGGCTTTTGATCATCGGCCGCTTGCCGTCCAGGCGCACAGCCTTGCCGTGGGTTACGCGCACGCAACGGATTTCGAATTTGGTGGCTTCGGCGAGAAAGGCCCACAGGGTTTCCCGGGCTTTTTCCACGGTCATGCCGTGCAGGTCGAGGCTGCCTTCGAACGGGATCTGGCCAACCTTCAGCTTGCGCATCTGGCTTTCCTGAACTCCGTCGCGGGCCCACATCAACTCGTCTTCCGGACCCACGTCGATAACGAACTGGTCGGACAGGCCATCCACAGTCGTGGCGTCGTTGCGCACGGTCGCGGCCTGGCGCAATGTCGCAATCTGCGCCCGGTCGGACTTGGGTTTGCCGGTATCGGCGCGATCATGCTTGATCGGCTTGACGCCGCGGATCTCGCTTTTGAACAGGGAAAAATCGTCGTCTTGCATGTCAGCCTCCGCGAAGGGCGGCTAGTTTACCCAACTCGACGCCAGCGGCGCGACAAAACACGGGCGCGTCGAGTCAGTCATGTTTTTTCATCAGGTGCGGGGCGATGTTCAGCGTTTGCGGTTGGCGCATGCGGCGCCGGCAGCGACGCCAGAGCCAGACACCGGCGTACAGCAACAACAGGCCCACCACCAGAATCACCGCCGAGCCGGCTGGGCTCGCATTCAACTCGCCGAGTGCCGGAGGGCGTCCGAGCAGGCTGGCAGCGCCGGCCATTGCCAGCAGCACACCGAAGGTCGCCAGCAATGCAGAGAATGCCGCGCCCAAGCGCAATCGCCAGTTTCGCGGGCCTTTGGGCCGTAGTCGGCGTGCGTCAAAACCATCGGATATCTTCATTCCGACCTTCCTCAATGGGTATCGGCCCTTCGACCGGGAGATGCGCGGGTTGTTCCTGAGGCTAAGGCAATTGCCGCCAATGACAGGTTATTACGGATGAGCGGCCCACCAGCCGCTCATCTGGGGAGGGGATCAAATCAGATCTTTGGTCTGCGCCAGGGTGGCGAAGTTGTCGGCCATGATTGCCATTTCGGTCTGCTGCACGGTTTCGGCGCTGAGGATGCCGCCCTTGTAGGGCAGGTCGCGGGTGGCGCAGGCGTCCTCGACTAACGTGCAGCGAAAGCCCAGGTTCTTGGCCGCGCGCACGGTGGTGCTGACGCTGGAGTGGCTCATGAAGCCGGCGACGATCAGGTCGAGCGAGCCGAGGTCCTGCAGGCGTTTTTCCAGGTCGGTGCCATGGAAGGCGCTGGGCAGCAGCTTGCCGATGATGGTTTCGTCACCTTGGGGCTCTAGACCCGGGATGAACTCGCCCCGTTCGCCTTGCGGGTCGAACAGGCCGCCGACGGTGCCGAGGTGACGCACATGCACCACTGGCCGGCCGGCTGCGCGGGCAGCGGCCACCAGTTGCTGGATGTTGGCGACGGCCGCCGCCATGCCGGACAGCGCCAGCGGGCCGTTCAAATATTCTTTTTGGGCGTCGATGATCACCAGGGTCGCGTGGCTCAGATTGGCCGCTGCATAACCACGACCGCTGAGTTGAAACATCGTCTTTGGAACAGACATTCTGGGGCTCCTGTGAGTGGGGCTTTTGCGTCATTGTCCTCTGGCAGAGCGCTTCTGTGAATCGCTACTAACGTAAGGTGCGCCGTTGTTGGCTTACAGCCGTGTCAAGGGCCGCGTGCAATGGCGTCCGACGACGAAAAACGGCTCCGGTGCCGGGTTTTTTCAAGCGTCGTCGGGGAGCGTTTAGGCTGCTAGAATTGCCAGTCGTTTTTTCAGGAGTCTGCCCGTGATCACTTCCCGCCTGCGCACCTTGCGCGACCACATCCGCTGGGCTGTCAGCCGTTTTCATGGGGAGGATCTTTTTTTCGGCCATGGGACCGACAATGCCTGGGATGAAGCCCGCCAGTTGGTACTGGGAGCCCTACATCTGCCGTGGGAAATCGCCGACAGTTATCTGGATTGCGCGCTGGAGGACGATGAGCTGGTCAACCTGCAACGGCTGCTCAAGCGTCGGATCGAAGAGCGCATCCCCACCGCCTACCTGTTGGGCGAGGCCTGGTTCTGTGGCTTGTCGTTCATTGTCGACGAGCGTGTGCTGATCCCGCGTTCGCCGATTGGCGAGCTGATCGAAAAACGCTTTGCGCCCTGGTTGGGCAGCGAGCCTGCGCGGATTCTCGATCTGTGCACCGGGTCCGGCTGTATCGGTATTGCCTGTGCCTACGAATTCCAGAGTGCCGAAGTGGTACTCGCCGACCTGTCGTTCGAAGCCCTTGAAGTAGCCAATCAGAACATCGAGCGCCATGGCGTCGATGAACGTGTATTCACCGTGCAGGGCGACGGGTTTGACGGGTTGCCGGGGCAGCGGTTCGACTTGATCGTGTCCAACCCGCCCTATGTCGACGCCGAAGATTTTGCCGACATGCCCGATGAGTATCAGCACGAACCGGAGCTGGGCCTGGCCTGTGGTGAAGACGGCCTGAACCTGGTGCGACGCATGCTGGCCGAGGCCGGCGAGCACCTGACCGAGAAGGGCTTGCTGATCGTCGAGGTCGGTAACAGCCAGGTGCATGTCGAGGCGCTGTACCCGGAAGTCGACTTCGCCTGGCTCGACTTCGCGCGTGGCGGCCATGGCGTGTTCATGCTGACCGCCGAGCAGTGCCGAGCGCATCAGGGGCTGTTCGCCTCCCGCGTCTGAGGCATGAAAAAGCCCGCTCGATGGCGGGCTTTTACGTGACAGCACGGATGTTCAGCGGTGGGTGGCGATCCAGATCAGCAGCCCGGCCTGGAACACCGCAAAGGCCACCAGGCAACTGATGGTAAAGCGCAGCCCGGTGTCTTCGCGTTTGTACTTGCTGACCTTTTCGTCCTGCTTGCGCAGTTTGCCTTCCAGCTCTTCGAGGTTCTGTTCGGCTTGCTGGAGCATCTGTGCGGCTTCGAGGATTTCCACGAACTGCAGCTTCTCGGTGTTCCACTTGTCCAGCAGTTCACCGACCTGCACCGCCTTCACGCTGCCCTTCAAGTGCTGGGCATCGGCGTAGACCACATCAAAGCCCTGGGTGCGCAGCACGTGGTCGCGGCGCAGGCGCGTGTCTTCGTTCAGCGCATCCTTGTTCGCCAGGTCAAAGCCTTCGATCCGATAGTGCGACCACTTCTTCTGCGCCCAAATCGCCGCCTGGGCCAGCAGGAAGCGGCCGATGCCGCGGTTTGCCGGTTCGATCTGCAAACCGCTTTCCGGCTGGAACGTGACGCTGTGGGTGGCATGGTCGACCCACAAATCCAGATGATTCTGTTCCTTGCGTACCCGTTGCCCGGGCAACGAAATACTCATGCGCAACAAGCTGTGCTCTTTGTTACTGCGCTCGGCATAACCGAACTCCACAAAACGCAAAGGCCGCCCACCGGTGGCGCGATCAGTCTGCAGCGGTGCCAGGCGGAGCATCTTATGGTGCTCGGCATGCACATCCGCCCACGGCCGCTCGACCGCCTCCGGGGCGGGTTTGTCGAGTTCGGTGTCGGTTGAATTCGGGGTTTCAGTCATAACGGCGAGGTCCTGTCCAAGCGCTGCTTGCCGACGGAAAGTAAGCGGCCGGCAAAGGCTTATCGGCCGTTTTTTTCAGGACTGGAGGGCGAAAATGCGTTAACGGATGTGAAGTCCGTCAATAAATCCGAGAATTTTCGTTCCCAGCTCGGCGGCCAGTGGCAGTTGCGGATCCTTGTACGAGGCCAACTGACGCTTGATGTCGTTGGGCACGATGCGCATCACGTGGTTCATACCCTCGATCAGCGCCAGCTGCGCATCCGGCTTGGCGGCCTTGAGCATTTGCGCATCGCCGACGCCGACCTGGATGTCGTTGCTGCCCTGGATGATCAGGGCCGGCATTTTCAGTCTGGCAAAGGCGGCGGACGGGTCTTCCCGGAACAGGGTGATCAGGTAGGGCTGGACGCTGGGGCGGAAGATCACCTGCAGTTGCGGCGGCACGTCTTCATCCACCCGGCCGGCCTTGAGGCTGTCCAGGAGTTCGTTGGCGCGCAGCATCAGCGCGGGTGGCAGGCGGTAGCTCAACTGCTGGCGCAGTACCTGGTCGACCGGGCGCGCTGTGCCGGACACCGAAATGACCGCCGCCGCATCCAGTTGCGGAGCGGCGAGGGTGGCAATCAGCGCACCTTCACTGTGGCCAAGCACGATCAGCGGGCCCAGGCGCGAGTCGGCCTTGAGCTTCTGGCCCCAGGCCACGGCGTCCGACACGTAGGCGTCGAGGGTCAGGTTGCGTTCGTCCGGGGTCGCGGCCAGGCTGGCGGCGACCCCGCGCTTGTCGTAGCGCACGCTGGCGATGTTGTGCTTGGCCAGCACCCAGGCCAGGCGCTTGAGGCTGTCATTGCGCCCGCCGTCCGGGTTGTTGCCGTCGCGATCGGTGGGCCCGGAGCCGGAGATGATCAGCACCACCGGCACCGGCTGCTCGGATTTGGGCAGCAGCAGCGAGCCATAGAGTTCGCCGTGCCCGGTGTCCAGGCTGATCGGGCGTTGCAATACGGCGGCCTGGACCAGGCCGGTGAACAGGGTAAGGCTCAAGAGGAGAACTCGCAGCATCATCACGCCATCATGGATAAGGTGCCGGTTGGACTTCCCGGTACGGATAAGGTTCGAGGATGAACTAGTCCGATAGCCTGCGTATACTGGCGTGCTCAGTAATCCTGATTGAGTTATTTCGGCTGATTTCACGGAGCTCCCCGCATGTCCGGCAATACCTACGGCAAGCTGTTCACTGTCACCACCGCGGGCGAAAGCCATGGTCCGGCGTTGGTCGCCATTGTCGACGGCTGCCCGCCGGGCCTCGAGCTGTCGCTGGACGATCTGCAACGTGACCTGGACCGGCGCAAACCCGGCACCAGCCGCCATACCACCCAGCGTCAGGAGCCCGATGAGGTCGAGATCCTTTCCGGGGTATTCGAAGGCAAGACCACGGGCTGCGCCATCGGTCTGCTGATCCGCAATACCGACCAGAAGTCCAAGGATTACTCGGCGATCAAGGATCTGTTTCGCCCCGCTCACGCTGACTACACCTACCACCATAAATACGGCGTACGCGACTACCGTGGCGGCGGCCGCAGTTCGGCGCGGGAAACCGCCATGCGCGTCGCGGCCGGTGCCATCGCCAAGAAGTTCCTGGCCACCCAGGGCATTGTGGTCCGCGGCTACATGAGCCAGCTGGGCCCGATCGAGATCCCGTTCAAGACCTGGGACTCGGTGGAAGACAACGCCTTTTTCAGCTCCGACCCGGACAAAGTGCCGGAGCTGGAGGCCTATATGGACCAGTTGCGCCGCGACCAGGATTCGGTCGGAGCCAAGATCACGGTAGTCGCCGAAGGCGTGATGCCGGGCCTGGGCGAGCCGATTTTCGATCGCCTGGACGCCGAACTGGCCCACGCGCTGATGAGCATCAATGCGGTCAAGGGCGTGGAGATCGGCGCCGGCTTTGCCAGCGTCGCCCAGCGCGGTACCGAACACCGTGACGAACTGACCCCGGAAGGTTTCCTCAGCAACAACGCCGGCGGCATCCTCGGCGGGATCTCTTCGGGGCAGCCGATCATTGCCCACCTGGCACTCAAGCCAACCTCCAGCATCACCACTGCGGGCCGTTCCATCGACATTGACGGCAATCCGGTGGACGTCATCACCAAGGGCCGTCACGACCCGTGCGTCGGCATTCGCGCCACGCCGATCGCCGAGGCGATGATGGCCATCGTGCTGATGGATCACCTGCTGCGTCATCGCGGGCAGAATGCCGACGTGCGCGTCAGCACGCCGGTGCTGGGCCAGTTGTAATGGCGGTCCTGCCAGTCGCCACGGTCTGAACGCCGTGGCGGCGCTCCCGTACTGGCGGCTCTCCAGTTTCTACCTGTTCTATTTCGCCTTGCTGGGGTCGACCGCGCCGTTTCTTGCGCTGTATTTCGACCACCTGGGGTTTTCCAGCGCGCGCATTGGCGAGTTGGTGGCCATCCCCATGCTGATGCGCTGCGTGGCGCCCAATATCTGGGGCTGGCTGGGGGACTACAGCGGGCGGCGCCTGGCTATCGTGCGTTTTGGCGCGATCTGCACGTTGCTGAGTTTTTCGCTGATTTTCATCAGCAAGACCTACGCCTGGCTGGCGATGGTCATGGCCCTGCACGCCTTCTTCTGGCACGCGGTGCTGCCCCAGTTCGAAGTGATCACCCTGGCCCATCTGCGGGGCCAGCCCGCCCGCTACAGCCAGATCCGCCTGTGGGGCTCGATCGGTTTTATCCTGGCGGTGGTCATCATCGGGCGCCTGTTCGAATGGCTGAGCCTGGATATCTACCCGGTGACGCTGGTGGTGATCATGTCCGGAATCGTACTCAGCAGCGCCTGGGTGCCCAATGCCCAGCCTGCGACCCAGGGCAGCAACCGCTCGGCCGGTTCGGGGTTTCTCAAGCAACTGCGGGTGCCGGGCGTCCTGGCGTTTTATCTGTGCGTGGCCTTGATGCAGTTGAGCCATGGCCCGTATAACACCTTCCTCACGTTGCACCTGGAGCGACTCGGTTACAGCCGTGGGTTGATCGGCCTGTTGTGGGCGCTGGGGGTGGTGGCCGAAGTGCTGATGTTCCTGGCCATGAGCCGGATCCTGGCGCGCTTTTCAGTACGCCGGGTGCTGCTGGCGAGTGTGCTGCTGGCGGCCTTGCGCTGGCTGCTGCTGGGGGAGTTTGCCGAGTACCTCGGGGTCTTGCTGCTGGCCCAGGTACTGCACGCGGCGACATTCGGCAGCTTTCATGCGGCTGCCATTCATTTCGTGCAACGTAGTTTCGGTGCCCGCCAGCAGGGTCAGGGCCAGGCGCTATATGCCGCCCTGGCCGGTGCCGGTGGGGCCATGGGGGCCTTGTATTCCGGTTACAGCTGGAATGCCCTGGGACCTGTGTTGACCTTTAGTATTGCCAGCGTCGCAGCTTTGGCTGCAGCCGTTATCATTGCCACACGTATGCAAGAGGACAGGCCATGAGCCTTACCCGTGAACAGCTCGCCCAGGAAATCATCGATGCCGGGCGCTTTCTTTATGGCCGCGGCTGGTCGCCGGCCACCAGCAGCAACTATTCGGCCCGCCTGTCGTCGACCGAGGCTTTGCTCACGGTCTCTGGTAAGCACAAGGGGCAGTTGGGGGTGGACGATGTGCTGGCCACCGACCTGGCCGGCAACAGCCTGGAACCAGGGAAGAAGCCGTCGGCGGAAACCCTGCTGCACACCCAGCTCTACAGTTGGCGCCCGCAGATCGGTGCGGTATTGCATACCCATTCGGTGAACGCCACAGTGCTCTCGCGCCTGACCCCGGGGACCGTGATCGAGTTCGAAGACTACGAATTGCAGAAAGCCTTCAGCGGCATCTCGACCCACGAGTCGCGGGTACGGGTACCGATTTTTGACAATGATCAGGACATTGCGCGCCTGGCAGCCAAGGTCCAGCCCTGGCTGGAGGCCCACCCGGATTGCGTCGGCTACCTGATTCGCGGCCATGGCCTGTACACCTGGGGCGCACGCATGAGTGATGCGCTGCGCCAGATCGAGGCTTTTGAGTTTCTGTTCGAATGCGAGTTGAAGACCCGCGCGATCCTGAACCGTTAAACCGTCAAGGCTTTCTTCGACCGAAGTAGCCATCGCCTGATGAAGTGCCTCGCCTGACCGGTGTGTAAAAGCCGGAAGGCGGGACGAAGACCTAGGAGTTGCCATTATGAGCAGCCTGTCCGTTTACCACGTATCCAGCCCGGACCTGCCAAACAAGGTCCTGACCCATTTCGACGATATCGCTTCGACCCTGGCCGAGCAGGGCGTGCGTTTCGATCGCTGGCAAGCTGCCAGCAAGATCGAACCGGGCGCCAGCCAGGAAGAAGTGATCGCCGCCTACCAGGTGCAGATCGATCGCCTGATGACCGAGCGCGGCTACATCACCGTCGATGTCATCAGCCTCAACAGCGATCATCCGCAAAAAGCTGAATTGCGCGCCAAGTTCCTCGACGAGCACCGACACGGCGAAGATGAAGTACGGTTTTTCGTCGCCGGGCGTGGGCTGTTTACCCTGCATATCGATGATTATGTGTACGCGGTGCTGTGTGAGAAAAACGACCTGATCTCGGTGCCAGCTGGCACCCCGCACTGGTTTGACATGGGCGAGCACCCGCATTTCGTCGCCATCCGCCTGTTCAATAATGCAGAAGGTTGGGTCGCTCAATTCACCGGCGAAGACATCGCCAGCCGTTTCCCACGCCTGGAGGATTGAGCGGATGCCGATCAAGGCCATTCTGACCGACATTGAAGGCACCACCAGCGCGGTGAGTTTCGTGTTTGATGTGCTGTTTCCCTACGCCGCCACGCATTTGCCCGACTTTGTTCGCCAGCACGCCACCCGCGCAGATGTGGCCGAGCAGTTGCAGGCGGTGCGCCAGGACAGCGGCGAAACGGCGGCGGATGTGGAGCGGGTGATCGAGATCCTGCTGGGCTGGATCGCCGAAGACCGCAAGGCCACGCCGCTCAAGGCATTGCAGGGCATGGTCTGGGAGCAGGGTTATCAGGCCGGCCAGCTCAAAGGGCATGTCTACCCCGACGCGGTCGAAGCGCTGCAGCGCTGGCATCAGCAAGGTTATGAGTTGTATGTCTACTCGTCCGGCTCGATCCAGGCGCAGAAACTGATCTTCGGCTGTTCGGATGCCGGGGATCTGTCTGGGCTGTTCAGCGGGTATTTCGACACCACTTCAGGCCCCAAGCGCGAGGAGCAATCCTATCGCCGCATCAGCCAGGCCATGGCTTGCCCGGCGGCGCAGGTGCTGTTCCTGTCGGATATCGTCCAGGAACTGGACGCAGCCAAAGCCGCCGGCATGGCCACTTGTGGCCTGGTGCGCGACGGCGGGGAATTGCTTGGGCATCTTAATGTAACGAGCTTTGCCGATATCGATCCGGCCAGCTTCTAAAACGAAGGCCGTGTCAGCGCAAGGCTGGCACGGCCTGAGGTGTGGCGCGAGCTTCACTCAAACGGAGTGATAGGTCGGCAGGGCGAAGCGATTCTGGCTTTGCAGCATGGAAATCTGTGGCAACTCGCTGGCTTGTTCGGCCAGGTCGCGACGAATCGCACTGATCACCCAAGACAACTGGTCACCGGCATGCAACTGCGCGTAGGAGATCGACCGTTTGAACTGTCGGCCTTCGCTATTGCGCAATGTGAGCAGGATGCCGCCGTCAGGACGTGGCTGGGTGGTGACTTCGAAGTTGGAGAACAGCGACGAAAATTTTTCTTGGATCAGGCTCATGTCTATCAGCTCCGTTAGCTCTTGAATGGCAAGCGTGGAGTGATAGGTGCAGCGATTGTGCCAGTATTTGATTTTAATAAAAATCTATTAAAATCAACATGTTACAAGTTATCCGATTTTTCTTTTTCGTGCATATTGCATGAATGGCCATCGTGCATCCTGCATTTTGCGTGGTTCGGGCGGGCTCTGGCGCTCGATCCGGGTACCGCTGTGACCCTGGCACCGTCCTAAAAATTCCATGCCTCAGACTTGCGGTCGGTAATTTTTCCCCAGGGCAGGCGTTGCCGGGGGATACAAAACTTTGCAAAAACCACGTGTACAGTCCGAGAACGGCTGACGTATTTTTCAGCCTGCAACGCTGCCTCACGGCTGTCGTGGCCAAGCGTTGTGCCAGCTGTTTACGGGAGTTGCCGAGTAGTGCCGGTTATCACGACAGGGAAAGTCATGAGCGGCGGATTGCGAGGTCCGCTCGACCGAATAATAAGAAACAGGATGGGATCCATGAACAGCAATCAAAGCGACATGATCACCTGGGGCATGATAATTCGTAAGTTGCCGTCCATTGCCCGGGCGTTGCCTCGGGTGCTCAAGGGCATGAAAGCGGCCAACGTCGAGAAACCTGATCAAGCCTGCGGTCTGGGCTGGACCTTCGAACAGGCAACACAGCGCAATCCCGATGGCGCGGCGCTGCTCTATGGCAACCAGCGGCTGACTTATACACAGGTCAACCAATGGGCCAACCGCATCACTCATTACCTGCAGCAACAGGGCCTGGGCAAGGGCGATGTGGTGGCGATCTTCATTGAGAACCGCCCGGAACTGCTGGTGGCGGTGCTGGCGGTGGCCAAGCTGGGTGGCATCTGCGCAATGCTCAATACGGCGCAGACCCAGGGCGTGCTCGCGCACAGCCTGAATCTGGTCAAGCCGGCAGCGATTGTGGTTGGTGGCGAACTGGTCGCGGCCTATTCCGCGGTTCGCCCGCAGTTGGCGATCGACGCGCAGCGGACCTGGTTTGTTGCCGATCAACAGACTTTTGTCGATCCGGGCGAGGCGCCCGAGGGCTACATCAACCTGATCAGCGCCAGCGCCGATTCGCCATCGAGCAATCCGCCGAGCACTCAACAGATCTACCTCGATGACCCGTGCTTCTACATCTATACCTCCGGTACCACCGGCCTGCCCAAGGCCGGGATCTTCAAGCACGGGCGCTGGATGCGTACCTCCGCCAGCTTCGGCACCATCGCCCTGAATATGCAGCCCGAAGACGTGGTCTATTGCACCTTGCCGCTGTACCACGCCACCGGGCTTTGTGTGTGCTGGGGTTCGGCCATTGTCGGCGCCTCGGGGTTTGCGATCCGGCGCAAGTTCAGTGCCAGCCGGTTCTGGGATGACGTACGACAATTCAATGCGACCACCCTGGGCTATGTCGGCGAGCTCTGCCGCTACCTGATCGATCAGCCGCCCAGCGCCCGGGACCGTGACAACCCGGTGTTGAAGATGATCGGCAATGGCCTGCGCCCGGGCGTCTGGGCCGAGTTCAAGCAACGTTTCGGAGTTGGGCATATCTGCGAGCTGTACGCCGCCAGCGACGGCAATATCGGTTTCACCAACGTGCTCAACTTCAACAACACCATTGGGTTTTCCCTGGCGTCCTGGGCCTTGGTGGAGTACGCCCACGACACGGGGGAACCGATCCGCAACAGTGCCGGGTTCATGCAGAAGGTCGCCAAGGGCGGGCAGGGCCTGCTGTTGGCGAAGATCGATGACAAGGCGCCTCTGGACGGCTACACCGAGCCAGAGAAAAACCGCAAGGTCACGCTGTGCGATGTGTTCGAGAAGGGCGATCGCTACTTCAACACCGGCGATCTGCTGCGCGATATCGGTTTTGGCCATGCGCAATTCGTCGACCGCCTGGGCGATACCTATCGCTGGAAGGGCGAAAACGTCTCCACCACCGAGGTCGAGAATATCTTCCTGCAACACCCCCATATCGCCGAGGCCGTGGCCTACGGAGTGCAAGTGCACAACACCAACGGCCGTGCCGGAATGGCGGCGATCACCCCGGCCGAGTCCCTGGCGACCCTGGATTTTCGCGACCTGCTGCAATTTGCCCGGGAGCAGATGCCGGCGTATGCCGTGCCGCTGTTCCTGCGGGTGAAGGTCAAGATGGAAACCACCGGCACCTTCAAATACCAGAAAACCCGGCTCAAGGAAGAAGCCTTCGACCCCGCAAAAACTGGTGACGACCCGATCTATGCCTGGCTGCCAGGCTCGGATACCTATGTGCAGGTAACTGAACAGACGGTGCTGGATATCCAGTCGGGCAAATTCCGTTATTGATTCTGGCTATGGCCGCTCTTGAGAAAAAAGGGGTGACAGGGCCGGGGCGGCTTAAGGAAACTAGCGCCTTTGCAATTTGCCGAATGTGGAGTTTCCGATGACAGACAACAGCCGCCAGATGACCCAGGAAGAAGCTGAGGAGTTTGCCGAGCAGGTGTTCAACGTGGCCCGTCAGGGTGACGCATTGATGCTCGACAGGCTGGTGAGCGACGGCCTGCCGATCAACCTGCGCAACCACAAGGGCGACACTTTGCTGATGCTCGCCAGCTACCACGGCCACCTGGACGCGGTGCAAGTGCTGCTCAAACACAAGGCCGACCCGGAGATTCGCAACGATAACGGTCAGAGCCCGATTGCCGGCGCGGCGTTCAAGGGCGACCTGGCGGTGGTCAAGGCGTTGGTCGAGGGCGGCGCCGAGGTTGAAGGTTCGTCCTTCGACGGCCGTACCGCGCTGATGATGGCCGCGATGTTCAACCGCACCGAGATCGTCGACTACCTGATCAGCCAGGGCGCCGACCCCAAGGGCCGCGACGCGAATGGCGTGAGTGCGCTGGAGGCGGCCAAGACCATGGGCGCCAAGGACACGATCGCGCAGCTTGAGCGCCTGCTGGGCTGACCGCAGGGGAGGGCGAGGGCGCAACACCCTCGCCGCCTCCGGGCCTTTGCGCTATCCTGCGCGCCCGAAAAAATCACTCGCCTTCAGGATGCACCCATGAAAACCGCCCTAATCGAACTCATCGGCAAAATCAGCTCCGGGTGCATGGGCGATGCTGAAATCGAGCAAATCGCCACCGACGCGGCGCAAGCCTACGCCGACCCCGAAGCGTTTCTGACGGCCAATCCGGACATCAACTACGACGATACTTTCCCGATCCCGCTGGGTGAGTGGGTGGTAGTGGGTAGTCTGCCGGACACCGTGCTGTTCCAGGCCGATACCTATGTCGACCTGTTCGCCCAGATCGTCGACTCGTTCGGCCCGGGCGTGACCTTCAACATCAAGCCCAAGCAACTGGCGAAGACCGAGGCGTTGACTGCCCTCAACCGCATTCAGATCCAGATGGCCAGCATGAACCCGGAAAACGGCGGTTATGTGCTGATGAATTTCAGCCAACTGCTGGATGACGAGCTGCAACTGGTGCTGGTGTATGGCAACGACGTGCCGCGCGTCCTGGAGTTGTGCGCCGAGGTAGGGATCGCCGCTGCGCCGTCCCTGGAAGCACTCAAAGTCGCGATTCACGTTTAAAGCCGGCGATCTGCGCAATAAAACGGAACCCTGGCCAGGCGCGGCTATCCTAAGGGTGCAATCCATCACTTGGGAGCAACACCATGGGATCCACCTTCAATGGCCTTATCGGCCTTATTATTCTGGCGCTGGATATCTGGGCGATCATCAACGTTCTGAAAAGTAGCGCAGAAACCGGGATGAAAATCATCTGGGTGCTGCTGATCATCCTGTTGCCGGTGCTGGGTCTGATTATCTGGGCGATCGCCGGGCCGCGAGGCAACGTGCGGATCTGACCCCCAGCGGGTGTAACAGCCCTCGAGCCCCGGCAGCGGCTGCCGGGTGATCCATGCCGTGGCCCGGGCCGGGCATGAAAGTCGAACCAGAAGGTTCGACCTGTCATGTTCGGCGACGTAGAATGCGCGCCTTTCCTTGGTTGAATGCCCACACGCAGGTGTCGGCATCCGACCATCATGGGCGGGTAACCGTCCGTTGCCACCAGCATTTATCGGGGGACTTACCCATGAGCAGCACCAAGACCAGCGAATACCTGGAAACCCTCTACGAAGGCTACGGCCAGCGTTTTCGCGTGGAAAAAATGCTTCACGAAGTG
Organism: Pseudomonas sp. MF4836; assembly: GCF_002018875.1. GTDB lineage: Bacteria > Pseudomonadota > Gammaproteobacteria > Pseudomonadales > Pseudomonadaceae > Aquipseudomonas. The sequence continues at coordinate 211,574 of NZ_MVOL01000005.1, read as the reverse complement.
CGCACCGAGCACCAGCACCTGGTGATTTTCGAAAACCCGCGCATGGGCCGGGTCATGGCGTTGGACGGTGTGATCCAGACCACCGAGGCTGACGAATACATCTACCACGAGATGCTGACCCACGTGCCGATCCTCGCCCACGGCACGGCCAAGCGCGTGCTGATCATCGGCGGCGGTGACGGCGGCATGTTGCGTGAAGTGACCAAGCACCGCGGTATCGAACACATCACCATGGTCGAGATCGACGGCACCGTGGTCGAAATGTGCAAGGAGTTTCTGCCCAACCACTCCAAGGGTGCGTTCGATGATCCACGCCTGAACCTGGTGATCGACGACGGCATGCGCTTCGTCGCTACCACCGAAGAGAAGTTCGACGTGATCATCTCCGACTCCACCGACCCGATCGGCCCGGGTGAAGTCCTGTTCTCGGAAAACTTCTACCAGGCTTGCCATCGCTGCCTGAATGAAGGCGGGATCCTGGTGACCCAGAACGGCACGCCGTTCATGCAACTGGGTGAAGTCCAGACCACCGCCGGCCGCCTGCGCAGCCTGTTCCCGGATTGGCACTTCTATCAGGCGGCGATTCCGACCTACATCGGCGGCGCCATGACCTTTGCCTGGGGCGCGACCGACACCGCGTATCGCAAGCTGTCCCGTGACGTCCTGCGCCAGCGTTTTGCCGGCAGCGGTATCGTGACGCGCTACTACAACCCGGAAATTCATATCGGCGCCTTTGCCCTGCCGCAATACGTCTTGCAAGCAGTGAACAAACCGAGCAACGACTGATCATCATATGGAAAGGGCCTCAGGGCCCTTTTTTATGTGACCAAATATGCGTTGCACAAAATTTTCACAAAGTTTCCAAGACAATCCGCCCGCACCGTTTCCTCTGTTTTGTGACGCAATCTCTTGCCCTAGAGCCGTTGCGGGCTTGCTTGGGTGTTTGCCAGTAATCAATGGCAATGCCACGAGTGATCGTGCAACATTTGCGCTCCGCGTATCCCCCCTGCCCCTGGTGGCGAAAAGAGGGCAGAGCGCAGCTGCATTTTTGAAACTTAAACTTCCAATGGGTCCTAAAACGACATGGCAAACCCGGACGCCCTGAGTCAGCAGCGAGCCTCGAATCGCCTGCTGCAACCGACCGTCAAATCCCACCTGGCTTATACGCTGCTGTGCGCGTTGGTCATGATGGTGATGTTCACTTTGCTGCGCGTGGCGCTGCTGGCCTACAACCGCGAGATGATCCTCGACACCCCGGCTTCGACCTTTCTCGAAGCGTTCGCCAACGGTCTGCGTTTTGACCTGCGGCTGGTGGTGTACCTGAGCATTCCGCTGTTGCTGGCACTGTTCAGCGCCAGGGCCATGGCCGCACGCGGCTTCTTCCGCTTCTGGCTGACCCTGGTATCGAGCATCGCGCTGTTCCTCGGCCTGATGGAGATGGACTTCTACCGTGAGTTCCACCAGCGCCTCAACGGCCTGGTCTTCCAGTATGTGAAGGAAGACCCGAAAACCGTGATGAGCATGCTCTGGTATGGCTTCCCGGTGGTGCGTTACCTGCTGGCGTGGGCCGTGGGTACCTGGATCCTGAGCCTGGCGTTCAAGGGCGCTGACCGTGCGACCCGCCCTCGTGGCCCCTTCAGTGGTGGCAGCATCGGCACCCGGCAGATCGCCCCCTGGTACGCCCGGGTCGGTGTGTTCGTGGTCTGCCTGCTGATCTGTGTGGTTGCAGCGCGTGGCACCTTGCGCCAGGGGCCGCCGCTGCGTTGGGGTGACGTGTACACCACCGACTCCAACTTCGCCAACCAGCTCGGCCTGAATGGCACCTTGCAACTGGTGGCGGCAGCCAAGGACCGCATGTCGGAAGACCGCGGCAACATCTGGAAAGCCACCCTGCCTCAGGAAGAAGCGACCAAGATCGTGCGCCAAATGCTGGTGATGCCGGACGAAAAACTGGTGGATGCCAACACGGCCGCCGTGCGCCGTGACTACACGCCGCCCGCCGAGAAGACCCTGCCGATCAAGAACGTGGTCGTGATCCTGATGGAAAGCATGGCCGGTCACTCGGTCGGTGCATTGGGCGCTCCCGGCAACATCACGCCGTACCTCGACAAGCTGTCCAAGGAAGGGCTGCTGTTCGATAACTTCTTCTCCAATGGCACCCATACCCACCAGGGCATGTTTGCCACCATGGCCTGCTTCCCGAACCTGCCCGGTTTCGAATACCTGATGCAGACCCCGGAAGGCAGCCACAAGTTGTCGGGCCTGCCGCAACTGCTCAGTGCTCGCAAGTACGACGATGTGTACGTCTACAACGGCGACTTCGCCTGGGATAACCAGTCGGGCTTCTTCAGCAACCAGGGCATGACCAACTTTGTCGGGCGCAACGACTTCGTCAACCCGGTGTTCTCCGATCCGACCTGGGGCGTATCCGACCAGGATATGTTCGATCGCGGCCTGGTCGAGCTCAAGGCGCGGGAGAATGGCGCACCGTTCTATGCCCTGCTGCAAACCCTGTCCAACCACACGCCTTATGCGCTGCCGACGCCGTTGCCGGTTGAGCCGGTGACCGATCGCGGCACCCTGAATGAGCATTTGACCGCCATGCGCTACGCCGACTGGGCGTTGGGCCAGTTCTTCGAGAAGGCGCGCAAAGAGCCTTACTTCAAGGAAACCCTGTTCGTGGTGGTGGGTGACCATGGCTTCGGCAACGAGCGCCAGATCACCGAAATGGACCTGGGCCGCTTCAACGTGCCGATGCTGATGATCGCGCCGGGGATCCAGGAAAAGTTCGGTCCGCGCAGCCACATCGTCGGGACCCAGGTCGACATCGTGCCGACCATCATGGGCCGCCTGGGTGGCGAAGTGCGTCACCAGTGCTGGGGCCGTGACCTGCTGAACCTGCCGGAAGGCGACACCGGGTTTGGCGTGATCAAGCCATCGGGTAGCGAGCAGACCACCGCCATTGTGACGGCGGGCGAGATCCTGGTGCTGCCGAAGGAAAAGGAAATGCTGCCCAAGATGTACCAATACCAACTGGGGACTAACCCACGAGCTGAAATCGTTCCGGACGCACCTGATACCGCCGAGATGAAACTCAAGTTGGAAGCCTTCCTGCAAACAGCCACCAAGAGTCTGATTGATAACACGGCCGGTGTTATCGATGGCAAGCCGGACTGATCAGTAAGCGCAATAAAAAAGAGGCCCTGCAAGGGCCTCTTTTTTTTCAGCTATACAGTAGCGATGTACTTATATTCGACCCAGCAGCAGCAATACCAGCAGCACTACCAGAACCACACCGATGATACCGGACGGGCCGTAACCCCAGCTTCTGGAGTGCGGGAACACCGGAAGACCACCGATCAGAAGAAGTATCAGAATAACGATCAGAATTGTGCCCATGTCGATTTCCTTATTGGAGTTTTCGGTCAAGACGCGGCTGTTTGACGACGAGGTTCAGTTATCAACTAAGCCGAACCGCTTAATAAATCCGACTCTGCACGCGGAGAAAAAATTCCAAGTATTTTTAATGTTTTTTGCACACGGGTTTATTTCTTTTAATGCTGGGGCAATTGCCCCTCGGCGCTGAACTTATTGATTCGCGCCAAGTCCCGACTCGGATTGTGCAAGGCATGGGGGCTAAGTTTGCCTGGGGCATTCAGCATTCTGATGGTACGTGGGAGAGCCAGGCTCCTTCGCTACACTGCGGCTCAACTTCCCCGGAACAACAAGGCAACTCCTATGCAAAATCGCATGATGATTACTGGCGCCGGGTCCGGCCTGGGTCGTGAAATCGCACTGCGCTGGGCTCGTGAAGGTTGGCAGTTGGCGTTGTCCGATGTCAGTGAGCCGGGCTTGCAGGAAACCCTGAAGCTGGTGCGCGAGGCGGGTGGCGATGGCTTCGTGCAGCGCTGCGATGTGCGCGACTACAGCCAATTGACCGCGTTTGCCCAGGCCTGCGAGGTGAAGCTGGGCGGTATCGATGTGATCGTCAACAACGCCGGGGTGGCCTCGGGCGGGTTTTTCAGCGAGCTGTCCCTGGAGGATTGGGACTGGCAGATTGCAATCAACCTGATGGGCGTGGTCAAGGGCTGCAAGGCGTTCCTGCCGTTGCTGGAACAGAGCAAGGGCAAGATCATCAACATCGCCTCCATGGCGGCCCTGATGCAGGGCCCGGCCATGAGCAACTACAACGTGGCCAAGGCCGGTGTGGTGGCGCTGTCGGAAAGCCTGCTGATCGAGTTGGCGCAACAGGAGGTTGGGGTGCATGTGGTATGCCCGTCGTTCTTCCAGACCAACCTGCTGGATTCATTCCGTGGCCCGACCCCGGCGATGAAAGCCCAGGTCGGCAAACTGCTTGAAAGCTCGCCCATCAGCGCGGCCGACATTGCCGACTATATCTACCGTCAGGTCGCCGCCGGCGAGTTCATGATCCTGCCCCATGAGCAGGGCCGCATGGCCTGGGCCCTGAAGCAGAAGAACCCGCAGCTGCTGTACGACGAAATGACCCTGATGGCCGACAAGATGCGGGCCAAGGCCCGGCAAAGCGCAAGCTGAACTTGCCCGCTGGCCGGTGCGTCGTTAGGGTTGCCGGCATCTGGCAATCCTGACGAGACCTTGCATGCTCAATTACCTGTGGTTTTTCCTTGCCGCGCTGTTTGAAATCGCTGGCTGCTACGCCTTCTGGATGTGGTTGCGCCAGGGCAAGAGTGCCTGGTGGATCATCCCCGCGCTATTGAGCCTGACCCTGTTTGCCCTGTTGTTGACCCGCGTCGAGGCCACTTATGCGGGGCGCGCCTACGCCGCCTATGGCGGGATCTACATCATCGCTTCGATTGGCTGGCTGGGGCTGGTGGAGCGGGTGCGTCCGCTGAGCTCGGACTGGCTCGGGGTGGCACTGTGTGTGATAGGCGCGAGCGTCATCCTGTTCGGCCCACGCTTCTCCAACGGCTGATCGGGCCCAATGCGGGCCCGCAGACTCTCAGTCGAACAGGGCCTTGGGCACATCGTGCTTGAGCATCAACTGGCACTGTTCGCTCTCCGGATCGAAAACGATCAGCGCCTGACCCTTGCTCAAGGCCTGGCGCACCCGCAGCACGCGGGTTTCCAGTGGCGTGTCATCGCCATTATCGGTGCCGTCGCGGGTCACGAAGTCTTCGATCAGGCGGGTCAGGGTGTCGACTTCAAGTTGGTCGTGGGGAATCAGCATACGGGCCTCCGGCAAACAATCCCGGATGCTACTGCGCCCGGGCCTGCACCGCCAGCCAAAGCGCGTGCAGGTAGGGTGTCAGTCGCCGTTATGATTTTTGCCCGACCAGGCTGTCGACCGACGGCACTCGGGTGTCGCTCTCCATCTGTGCGTCATGCTCCAGTTGATGGCTGAAGCGATCGAGTGAGCCCTGGGCCGGTTGCGCGTCGCTGGCGAATACCGGCGGGCTGAGGATGTACGCCCCGAGCAAACGACTGAGCGCCGCCAGGCTGTCGATATGAGTGCGTTCGTAGCCGTGGGTCGCGTCGCAACCGAAGGCCAGCAGCGCCGTGCGGATATCGTGACCGGCGGTGACCGCCGAATGGGCGTCGCTGAAGTAGTAGCGGAACAAATCCCGGCGTACCGGCAACTCGTGGTCATGGGCCAGGCGCAGCAGGTGGCGCGACAGGTGGTAGTCATAAGGGCCGCCGGAATCCTGCATGGCGACACTCACCGCGTGTTCGCTGGAGTGCTGGCCGGGCGCGACCGGGGCGATGTCGATGCCGACAAACTCGCTGACATCCCAGGGCAGGGCGGCCGCCGCGCCACTGCCGGTCTCCTCGGTGATGGTGAACAGCGGGTGGCAGTCGATCATCAAGGGTTCGCCACTGTCGACAATCGCCTTGAGCGCGGCCAGCAAGGCGGCGACGCCGGCCTTGTCGTCCAGGTGGCGGGCGCTGATATGCCCGCTTTCGGTGAACTCCGGCAGCGGATCGAAGGCGACGAAATCCCCGACGCCGATGCCCAGGGAGTCGCAGTCGGCGCGGGTGGTGCAATAGGCGTCCAGGCGCAGCTCGATGTGGTCCCAACTGATGGGCATTTCATCCACTGCCGTGTTGAACGCGTGCCCGGAGGCCATCAACGGCAACACGCTGCCGCGCAGCACCCCGTTATCGGTAAACAGGCTGACCCGGCTGCCTTCGGCAAAGCGGCTGGACCAGCAGCCGACCGGGGCCAGGGTCAGGCGCCCATTGTCTTTGACCGAGCGGACGCTGGCGCCAATGGTGTCCAGGTGGGCCGAGACTGCGCGGTCCGGGCTGTTTTTCTGGCCCTTGAGGGTGGCGCGGATGGTGCCGCGGCGGGTCAGTTCAAAGGGAATGCCCAGCTCTTCCAGGCGCTCGGCGACGTAACGCACGATGGTGTCGGTAAAGCCCGTCGGACTGGGGATGGCCAGCATCTCCAGGAGGACTTTCTGCAGGTAGGTGAGGTCGGGTTCGGGGATTTTACGGGTCATGGAAACTCCTGATGAGTAAAGGGCATCGATGGTTTCGATGAGGCCAAGGGCGTGTTGCCTGGTGCAGGTCGAGGGCCTTGATGCCGGCACCACAGCCCGTCGGGCTGCCGATGCCGGCCCAGGGCGAACCTAGGTCGCCGGTTGGCTATGGGGGAACAGCAGATCGACAAAGCGCTCCGCCGTCGGTTGCGGCTCGTGGTTGGCCAGGCCGGCGCGTTCATTGGCTTCGATAAACACGTACTGCGGCTGATCGGCAGCCGGCACCATCAGGTCGAGGCCGACCATCGGGATATCCAGCGCCCGCGCGGCTCGCACCGCAGCATCGACCAGGGTCGGATGCAATATCGCTGTGACGTCTTCCAGGGTGCCGCCGGTATGCAGGTTGGCGGTGCGTCGCACAAACAGGCGTTCGCCTGCCGGCAGTACGCTGTTGTAGTCATAGCCTGCGGCATGCAGGGTGCGCTGGGTTTCGTGGTCCAGGGGGATCTTGCTTTCGCCGCCGGTAGCGGCCTGGCGTCGGCGGCTCTGGGCTTCGATCAGGGCACCGATTGAATGCTGACCGTCGCCGATCACTTCCGCAGGCCGGCGAATCGCGGCCGCCACCACTTCAAAGCCAATCACCAGGATTCGCAGATCCAGGCCTTGGTGAAAGCTTTCCAGCAACACCCGGCCGTCGAACTGCCGGGCATGATCGATAGCCTGCTGCACCTCTTCAATGCTGCGCAGGTCGACCGCCACGCCCTGGCCTTGCTCGCCGTCCAGGGGCTTGACCACGACCCGCTCGTGTTCATCGAGAAACGCCAGGTTGTCGTCGGCGTTACCCGCCAATTGCTGCGCGGGCAGATTCAGCCCGGCGCTGCGCAGCACTTTGTGGGTCAGGCTCTTGTCCTGGCAAAGGCTCATGCTGATGGAACTGGTCAGGTCGCTCAGGGACTCGCGGCAGCGCACCCGGCGCCCGCCGTGGCTCAGGGTGAACATCCCGGCCTCGGCGTCGTCGACCTGCACATCGATGCCGCGGCGATGGGCTTCCTCGACAATGATCCGCGCGTAGGGGTTGAACTCGGCTTGGGGCCCTGGGCCCAGGAACAGCGGCTGATTGATGCCGTTCTTGCGCTTGATGGCAAAGGTCGACAGGGTGCGAAAACCGAGCTTGGCATAGAGGTTCTTGGCCTGGCGGTTGTCGTGCAGCACCGACAGGTCGAGGTAGCTCAGACCACGGCTCATGAAGTGCTCGATCAGGTGCCGCACCAGCACTTCGCCGACACCGGGGCGGGTGCACTGCGGGTCTACCGCCAGGCACCAGAGGCTGCTGCCGTTTTCCGGGTCCTGGAACGCCTTGTGATGGTTGAGCCCCATCACGCTGCCGATCACCGCGCCGCTGTCTTCGTCTTCCGCCAGCCAGTACACCGGGCCGCCCGCGTGGCGCGGAGTCAACAGCGCCGGGTCGATGGGCAGCATATTGCGCGCCTGGTACAGCTGGTTGACGGCCTGCCAGTCGGCCTCGTTCTGCGCGCGGCGGATGCGAAACCCGCGAAAGACCCGGGTCGCCTGGCGGTAATCACTGAACCACAGGCGCAAGGTGTCGGACGGGTCGAGAAACAGCTGCGTCGGCTCCAGCCCCAGAATCTGCTGCGGCGCCGCCACATACAGCGCGATATCGCGCTCGCCGGGCCGTTCGTTGAGCAACTCCTGGGCCAGGCTCGCCGGGTCGGGAAAGGTATGACCGATCAGCAGCCGGCCCCACCCGCAATGCACGGCAATGGGTTCCGGCCCGGGCTCGCTGCCGTCTTCGGCAAAGCGCGCTTGCAGGCGTTCATAAGACGGCGCCTGACCGCGTAACAAGCGTTGGCTGTAAGCCGTGGCGTGGGGTTTCATCGATCAGATTCCTTGTTCGCTGAGCCACAGGTTCAGCGCTGCCAGTTGCCACAGCTTGGAGCCGCGCAATGGCGTCAGTTGGCCTTGCGGGTCGGTCAGCAGGCGGTCGAGCATGGCCGGGTTGAACAGGCCACGATCCTGGCTCGGGTCCAGCAGCAGTTCGCGCACCCAGTTCAGGGTGTCGCCTTGCAGGTGCTTGAGGCCCGGGACCGGGAAATAGCCTTTCTTGCGGTCGATCACTTCGCTGGGGATGACCAGCCGCGCCGCTTCCTTGAGCACTTGCTTGCCGCCGTCCGGCAGCTTGTATTTACCCGGCACCCGCGCCGACAACTCCACCAGGCGGTAGTCGAGGAAGGGCGTGCGCGCTTCCAGGCCCCAGGCCATGGTCATGTTATCCACACGCTTGACCGGGTCGTCGACCAGCATCACCGTGCTGTCCAGGCGCAGGGCCTTGTCCACCGCGGCGTCGGCTCCGGGCTGGGCGAAATGCTCGCGCACAAAGTCACCGGCGGCGTCGTTGGCGGTCAGCCATTTGGGCTGCACGGTGGCGGCGTAGTCGTCATAGCTGCGGTCGAAGAACGCCTCGCGGTAGGCGGCATACGGGTCGCTGGCGCCATCCACCTGCGGGTACCAGTGGTAACCGGCAAACAGTTCATCGGCGCCCTGGCCGCTTTGCACCACCTTGCAGTGCTTGGCCACTTCCCGCGACAGCAGGTAAAAGGCGATGCAGTCGTGGCTGACCATGGGCTCGCTCATGGCACGGAAGGCTGCCGGCAACTGCTCGATGATTTCGCGCTCGTCGATACGCAACTGGTGATGCTCGGTGCCGTAATGCTTGGCGATCAGGTCCGAGTACTGGAACTCGTCGCCACGTTCGCCGCCGGCATCCTGAAAACCGATGGAGAAGGTCGAGAGATTTTCCACCCCGACTTCCCGCAGCAGGCCCACCAGCATGCTCGAATCGACACCGCCCGAAAGCAGCACACCGACATCCACCGCCGCCCGCTGGCGGATCGCCACGGCTTCACGGGTGCTGTCGAGCACACGGTCGCGCCAGTCTTCCAGGGTCAGGTCGAGCTCGTCAGCGCGCGGACCGTAGGGCAGGGTCCACCAGGTTTGCTGCTCGGTGCGGCCATCGGCTTCGATGCGCATCCAGGTCGCGGGCGGTAGTTTTTCGATACCGGCCAGCAAGGTGCGCGGCGCAGGTACCACGGCGTGGAAGTTCAGGTAATGGTTCAGCGCCACCGGATCGAGGATCGGGTTGATGTCGCCGCCCTTGAGCAGTGCCGGCAAGGCCGAGGCAAAGCGCAGGCGCTGGCCGGTGCGGGACAGGTACAGCGGCTTGACGCCCAAACGGTCGCGGGCGATGAACAGGCGCTGGGCATCGCGCTCCCAGATGGCAAAGGCAAACATGCCGTTGAGCTTGGGCAGCAGGTCGGCGCCCCAGGCGTGATAGCCCTTGAGCAGCACTTCGGTGTCGCCGCCGGAATAAAAGGCGTAACCCAGGCCTTCGAGTTCGGCCCGCAGCTCGGGGAAGTTGTAGATCGCGCCGTTGAACGCCAGGGACAGCCCCAGCTGGTTGTCGATCATCGGCTGCGCCGAGCCGTCCGACAGGTCCATGATTTTCAGGCGTCGATGGCCGAGGGCAATGGGCCCCTGGCTATGAAAGCCCCACGCGTCAGGGCCGCGAGGGGCCAGGTGATGGGTAATTCGTTCAACCGCTGCCAGGTCGGCAGGTTGATGATCAAAGCGTAATTCGCCAGCTAGTCCGCACATAAGTCCTTACCGGTTTTTCCGTTGGGGAGAGTCAATCGTTGATCGGCCAGAAGGGCCGGTACTCAGAAACTGACCTGTGTGAAACTCGGGAGTTTTAGACCGATAGGTTATAAGGCGCCCGGCTGTAGTGCGCAGCCAGGTGCTGGAAAAGGCTTGGGGTGCATGCGGGCGGCGTTGCACGGGAGCAACGCCGCCAAGGGGCTCAGGCTTTGCCGCGAATCAGCCGGCGCAAGGCAAAACGGTTGGGATGGCAGGCTTCGGCCACGCTGCGGGGCAGGGGCAGCGGCTCGTTTTCCAGCCAGGCGGCCAGCAGTTCGCCGGACAGCGGGGCGGTGATCAGCCCCCGGGAGCCATGGCCGCTGTTGATATACAGGCCATCCAGCCAGGGGCACCGCAGGTCCGGTACTTGCCGCGCGTCCTTGGCCAGTGCGGCGTAGGTCTGGGCAAAGAGCGTCTGATCAGCCAGCGGCCCGACGATCGGCAGGTAATCCGGGCTGGTGCAACGAAACGCGGCCCGTCCCTGCAGGTTATCCACAGGCAGTTGATCGGCCTGCAGGCGTGCCACCAGGTCGCTGGAGATTTCTTCCAGCATCTGAAGGTTGCCGGCGTGTTCGGCCGCGGTGGGCGTCAGGTCGTCGCTGTTGAAGTCAAAGCTCGCCCCCAGGGTGTGTTCGCCCAGGCGTGGCGGCGCGACATAACCTTCGGCGCAGACCACGGTGGCCAGGCTCTGGCTGAGGGCGGTCTGCGGCAGGCGGGTGATCTGCCCGCGAATACGCTTGAGGGGCAGTTCGGCGCTGGGCGCGAAGCGCTTGATCTCTGCCGCGCCGGCAAGAATCACTACTGGCGCACTGGCCAGCAACTGCTCGCCGTCCCAGGCTTGCCACTGCTGGTCGACCTTGTGCAGGTGCAGCACATCGTGGTGCGCGAGGACCTTGATCAACGGGTTGCGGGCCTGCCACTGGCACAGTGCCGGTGGATGGACCCAACCGCCCTCGGGGAAAAACAGCCCCCCTTGGGCCAGGGCGATACCGGCCCGTGCCTCGCCCTGGGCCTGGTCCAGTCGATGCAACAGGTCGGCGGGAAAGGCCTCGGCCAATTGTTGCTGGCGCTCATCTTCCTTGGCGTTGAACGCCAGTTGCAGCACCCCGCAGCCGTCCCAGTCGACGCCCCGTTGCAGGTGCTCCAGCAGACGCCGGGTGTAACCAAAGCCGCTGAGGATCAGCTGCGACAACGCGGTGCCGTGGGCCGAAAGCTTGAGGTAGAGCACGCCCTGGGGGTTGCCCGAGGCTTCCTGGGCCAGCCCGGCATGGCGCTCCAGCAGGCTGACCCGCCAACCGCGTGCGGCCAGGCTCGCGGCACTGGCGCAACCGGCCAGGCCGGCACCGATCACCAGGGCGTGTTTGTCTGTCGGGGCCTGATCGGGGCGAGCGAACCAGGGCCTGGCAGTGGCGGGTGCCGGTGTCTCGGCGGGCCAGCCGAGAAACTCGCCGCGCAGCACTTCCCATTTGTGACCGATGCCCGGGGTGCGTTTCATTTTGAAGCCGGCGGCGTTCAGCAGGCGGCGCACCCAGCCGGTGCTGGTAAAGGTGCTGATAGTCGAACCCGGGGCCGCCAGGCGCGCCAGCTCGGCGAACAGCTCCGGGGTCCACATGTCGGGGTTTTTCGCCGGGGCGAAGCCGTCGAGGAACCAGGCATCGATCTGTGCGTCGAGCTGGGGCAACTGCTCCAGGGCATCGCCGATCAGCAGGGTCAGGGTGACGCGGCCCTGGTCCAGGACCAGGCGCTGGAAACCCTGATGCACTGCGACATAGGCCTTGAGCAGTGGCTCGGCGAACGCTGCCAATTCCGGCCACAGGGCCAGGGCGCGTTGCAGGTCGGCAGGGGCCAGCGGGTACTTTTCAACACTGACGAAATGCAGGCGAGCGCTGGGCTCGGCCTGTTGCTCGAAGAGCTGCCAGGCGCAGAGGAAATTCAGCCCGGTGCCGAAGCCGGTCTCGCCAATGACAAATCGGGCACCCGGGGCCAGCGCGGCAAAGCGTTCGCGCAGCCGATTCTGTTCGATAAACACATGGCGGGTTTCATCCAGCCCGGACTCGGTGGAGAAGTACACGTCATCGAACACCCGCGAGTGCGGGCGTCCCTGTTCGTCCCAGTCGAGCTGGGCGTGGGGCAATACGGCGGTCATGTTCGGCTCGATTACGGCAAGGCGGCCATTCTAGCCGATCGCCGTGGCGGCGATTGATCCATGACAAGGCCGTGGTTTGACAGTCGGCCGCCATTGGCGCGGGGGCAAGGCCGGGGGAATGAATCGTCGGGGATTTGTTTCCACAGCCAGGGGGCGATCCGCTAGTCTTGCCCCATCTTGGAAGGGAGCCGCCCATGTTCGAATCTGCCGAAATCGGTCACGCCATCGACAAAGAAGTCTACGACGCCGAAGTCCCCGCCTTGCGGGAAGCCCTGCTGGAAGCACAGTTCGAGTTGCGAGAGAAAGCGGCCTTTCCGGTGATCGTATTGATCAACGGCATCGAAGGCGCCGGCAAGGGCGAGACGGTCAAGCTGCTTAACGAGTGGATGGACCCGCGGCTGATCGAGGTGCGCACCTTCGACCAGCAGACCGACGAAGAACTGGCGCGGCCGCCGGCCTGGCGCTACTGGCGGATGCTGCCGGCCAAGGGCCGCATGGGGGTGTTTTTTGGCAACTGGTACAGCCAGATGCTCCAGGGGCGGGTGCATGGGGAGTTCAAGGATGCGCGCCTGGACCAGGCGATCAACGCCGCCGAGCGCCTGGAGAAAATGCTCTGCGACGAGGGCGCGCTGATCTTCAAATTCTGGTTCCATTTGTCGAAGAAACAGATGAAGGCGCGGCTCAAGTCGCTGCAGGACGATCCGCTGCACAGCTGGCGCATCAGCCCCCTGGACTGGCAGCAGTCGAAGACCTACGACAAGTTCGTCAAATACGGCGAGCGTGTCCTGCGCCGCACCAGCCGCGACTACGCGCCCTGGCACGTGATCGAAGGTGTGGACCCGCACTACCGCAGCCTGACAGTGGGGCGGATTCTGCTCGAGGGCCTGCAGAACGCCCTCAACCGTCCCGCCGCCAAGCCGGCCACGGTGAACGCGGCGCCGTTACCGGTGAGCGTCGATCAGATCAGCCTGCTCGACAGCCTGGACATGACCCAGCACCTGGAAAAAGACGATTACGAAGAACAACTGATTACTGAGCAGGCGCGCCTCGCCGGTTTGCTGCGTGACAAGCGCATGCGCAAACACGCGCTGGTGGCGGTGTTCGAAGGCAACGATGCGGCGGGCAAGGGGGGCGCCATTCGCCGTCTGGCGGCAGCCCTCGACCCGCGCCAGTACAGCATCGTGCCGATTGCCGCGCCCACCGAAGAGGAGCGGGCGCAGCCTTATCTCTGGCGGTTCTGGCGGCATATTCCGGCGCGGGGCAAATTCACCGTGTTCGACCGCTCGTGGTATGGCCGGGTGTTGGTGGAGCGGGTCGAGGGCTTTTGTAGCCCGGGTGACTGGTTGCGTGCCTATGGCGAGATCAATGACTTCGAAGAGCAGCTCGATGATGCGCGGGTGATCGTGGTCAAGTTCTGGCTGGCGATCGACAAGCAGACCCAACTGGAGCGCTTCCAGGCCCGTGAGGAAATCCCCTTCAAGCGCTTCAAGATCACCGAGGACGACTGGCGCAACCGCGACAAGTGGGACGCCTATCGCGCGGCCGTTGGCGACATGGTTGATCGCACCAGCACCGAAGTTGCGGCCTGGACCCTGGTCGAAGCCAATGACAAGCGCTGGGCGCGGGTCAAAGTGCTGCGCACCATCAACCGCGCCTTGGAATCGGCGTTTGAAAAATCCGACAAGCACGATAAGAAGCACGGCAAATAAGGCGATGGTTTTGCATACGCGGGGTGAATGATTGTCGCGGTCGGGGGAGGGCTGGATCTATGCTCGATCCACTCTTAACCGACAACAACAATGAGGTGTGCCATGCGTGAAGTGGTGATCGTCGACAGCGTACGGACTGGTCTGGCCAAATCCTTTCGCGGCAAGTTCAACCAGACCCGTCCGGATGACATGGCGGCTCATTGCGTGAATGCGCTGCTGACCCGCAATGGCATCGACCCGGCCAGCGTCGAGGACTGCATCGTCGGCGCCGGCTCCAACGAAGGCGCCCAGGGCTACAACATCGGGCGCAACGTCGCGGTGCTTTCGCAACTGGGCACCGGCACTGCGGGCATGACCCTCAACCGTTTCTGCTCCTCGGGCCTGCAGGCAATCGCCATCGCCGCGAACCAGATCGCTTCCGGTTGCAGCGAGATCATCGTCGCCGGTGGCGTCGAGTCCATCAGCCTGACCATGAAAAGCGTCAACACCGACAACCTGATCAACCCGCTGCTCAAGGAACAGGTTCCCGGGATCTACTTCCCCATGGGCCAGACCGCCGAGGTTGTCGCCCGGCGCTACAACGTCAGTCGCGAAGAACAGGACCTGTACGCCCTGCAAAGTCAGCAGCGTACGGCCCAGGCCCAGGCGGCCGGCCTGTTTGATGACGAAATCGTGCCGATGGCGGTCAAGTACCGGGTCGAGGACAAGAACACCGGCCAGGTGCAGATTCTCGAGGGCGTGGTGGACCGCGACGACTGCAACCGCCCTGACACCACCCTGGAAAGCCTGGCTGGCCTCAAGCCAGTATTTGCCGAAGACGGCTCGGTGACCGCGGGCAACTCCTCGCAATTGTCCGATGGCGCGTCCATGACCCTGGTCATGAGCCTGGAAAAAGCGCTGGCGCTGGGGCTCAAGCCTCGGGCGTTGTTTCGCGGGTTTACGGTAGCCGGTTGCGAGCCCGACGAGATGGGCATCGGCCCGGTGTTTTCGGTGCCCAAGCTGCTCAAGGCCAAGGGTCTGCAAGTGGCCGATATCGACCTGTGGGAGCTCAACGAGGCGTTCGCCTCGCAGTGCCTGTACAGCCGCAACCGCCTGGAAATCGACAACCAGAAATACAACGTCAACGGCGGTTCGATCTCCATCGGCCACCCGTTCGGCATGACCGGCTCGCGACAGGTAGGGCACCTGGTGCGTGAGCTGCAACGGCGCAACCTGCGCTATGGCATCGTCACCATGTGCGTGGGCGGGGGCATGGGTGCGAGTGGGTTGTTCGAGGCCTTGCGTTGAGCAGACAGTCCTCTTTGTAGGGCCCGGCGGCGGGTTGCACCGCTGACGGAGCGACGGCTCTTGCATGGGTTGCCTGTGCAAGAGCCGTTTTTATCCACAGCCCGAATCAGCCCTGTTTGCCAGCCTCGAGCATGTTTTCCGGGCGGACCCAGGCGTCGAACTCCTCATCGGTCAGATAACCCAGTTGCAGCGCCGCTTCGCGCAAGGTCAGGTTTTCGCCGTAGGCCTTCTTGGCGATTTCCGCCGACTTGTCGTAGCCGATATGGGGGTTGAGCGCGGTCACCAGCATCAGGCCGCGTTCAAGGTGCGCCGCCATTTGCACCGGATCAGGTTCCAGGCCCGCCACGCAATGCTGCTGGAAGTTGCTGCAGCCATCGGCCAGCAGGCGAATCGATTGCAGCAGGTTGTGGATGATCACCGGTTTGAACACGTTCAGTTGCAGGTGACCCTGGCTGGCGGCGAAGCCGATGGCCACGTCGTTGCCCATGACCTGGCAGGCCAGCATCGACAGGGCTTCGCACTGGGTCGGGTTGACCTTGCCGGGCATGATCGAACTGCCGGGCTCGTTGGCCGGCAACTTGACCTCGGCAAACCCGGCCCGCGGCCCGGAGCCCAGCAGGCGCAGGTCGTTGGCGATTTTCATCAGGCACACGGCCAGGGTCTTCAGCGCACCGGACAGGCTGGTCAGCGGCTCATGGCCGGCGAGGGCGGCGAATTTGTTGGGGGCGGTGACAAACGGCAGGCCCGACAGCGCGGCCAGCTCGGCGGCAATCGCTTCGCCGAAACCATGGGGTGAATTGAGTCCGGTGCCCACTGCGGTGCCGCCCTGTGCCAATTCGCACACCGCTGGCAGCGTGGCGCGAATCGCCCGTTCGGCGTAATCGAGTTGGGCGATGAATGCCGACAACTCCTGGCCGAAGGTGATGGGCGTGGCGTCCATCAAGTGAGTGCGTCCGGTCTTCACCAGCTTCATGTGCCGCGCCGAAAGTTCGGCCAGGCCGCCGGACAACTCGGCGATCGCTGGCAGCAGGTGATGCTGCACGGCCTGGGCTGCGGCAATGTGCATGGCGGTCGGGAAGCTGTCGTTGGAGCTTTGCGAGCGGTTGACGTGGTCGTTGGGGTGCACCGGGCTTTTGCCGCCGCGTGGGTTGCCGGCCAGTTCGTTGGCGCGTCCGGCGATCACCTCATTGACGTTCATATTGCTCTGGGTGCCGCTGCCGGTCTGCCAGACCACCAGCGGAAACTGCTGGTCGTGATCACCTGCCAGCACTTCATCGGCGGCCTGCTCGATCAGGCGTGCGATGTCAGCGGGCAGGTCGCCGTTGCGATCGTTGACCCGGGCCGCGGCCTTCTTGATCAGGGCCAGGGCATGCACCACCGACAGCGGCATGCGCTCGTCGCCGATTGCGAAGTTGATCAGCGAACGCTGTGTCTGAGCGCCCCAGTAGGCTTCATCCGGGACTTCAACCTGGCCAAGGCTGTCGGTTTCGATACGGCTCATCGTGCACACTCCTGTAGGTCTGATTGCGCAGTTTAGGTCGTGATCGGGCAGTGGGGTTCCCTAAAGCTGCTTTTGCGTCGTTTGGTCGAGCAAATCCAGGCGCGGCAAGGGGTGGGGTTGAGTGCATGAGTTTTTTAGGCGCAGAATGGTCGCCCTTGGGGTCTTACCTCGCCTGCTAGAAAAGGAAACTCGATGACTCGTCTTCGTGCCATCTGTACCGCGGTTGTTCTGGTTTGCGCCAGCGGCCAGGTTCTTGCCGATACCGCCAGCCACAATGCCAGTGCCGAAGCCTTCCTGACCCTGGCGCACGCCGACAAGCTGGGTACCCCGGTGTACATGCAAGTGCAGCAAATGTTCGCTCAGCGGTTTGAGCAGACCAAAGCCCCCGAATCGAAAAAAGCCCTGCTGGACACCTACCAGGCCAAGGCCAACGCCGCCCTGGACCAGGCCATCGGCTGGAACAAACTGAAGCCGGACATGGTCAAGCTCTACACCAGCAATTTCAGCGAATCCGAACTCAAGGACCTGGTGGCGTTCTACCAGTCGCCGCTGGGCAAGAAAGTCCTGGAAAAAATGCCTCAGTTGACCCAGCAATCGGCACAGCTGACCCAAGCCAAGCTGGAAAGCGCGGTGCCTGTGGTCAACAAGCTGCTGGATGACATGACCACTGAACTGACGCCAAAAGCAGCACCGGCGAAGAAGAAGTAAGCGGAGCCAGGAATGACCATGCAACAACGTATCGAATCGGCGCTCGGCGCATTGCAGCCAGAGCATTTGCAGGTGGCGGATGAAAGCCATATGCACAGTCGCGGGCTGCAGACCCATTTCAAGGCCGTGCTGGTCAGTGAGCAGTTTGCCGGGCTCAACAGTGTCAAGCGCCACCAGAAGGTGTACGCCACGCTTGGCGACCTGATGGGCGAGTTCCATGCGTTGGCGCTGCATACCTATACCCCTGAGGAATGGGCGAAGATCGGTGTGGCTCCGGCCTCGCCGACCTGCGCCGGGGGCAGCGGCAAGCACTAAGGGGCCCGCCGCAAGCTTGACGCTTGCCCCTTGGAGCTTGTAGCTGCCTTCCTGCTACAATCCGCAACGCGCCGCTCAGTCGGCGCGTTTTTTTTCGCATCCGGTTCACCCTTTACGAGGGTAGCCACCTGGAGATCACCCATGACACAACCCATTGTCGTGGCGGCACTGTATAAGTTCGTCACCCTTGAAGATTACGTAGCCCTGCGCGAACCCCTGCTGCAGGCGATGCTCGACAACGGCATCAAAGGCACCCTGTTGATCGCCGAAGAAGGCATCAACGGTACGGTTTCCGGTAGCCGCGAAGGCATCGACGGGCTGATGGCCTGGCTCAAGAACGACCCGCGCATGGACGACATCGACCACAAAGAGTCGTACTGCGACGACCAGCCGTTCTACCGCACCAAGGTCAAGCTGAAGAAAGAGATCGTCACCCTGGGTGTCGAGGGCGTGGACCCCAACAAGCAGGTCGGGACCTATGTCGACCCGCAAGACTGGAACGCCCTGATCAGCGATCCGGAAGTACTGCTGATCGATACCCGCAACGACTATGAAGTCTCGATCGGCACCTTCGAAGGCGCCATCGATCCGAAAACCACCAGTTTTCGCGAGTTCCCCGATTACATCAAAGCCCACTTCGACCCGAGCAAGCACAAGAAAGTCGCGATGTTCTGCACCGGCGGCATTCGTTGTGAAAAAGCCTCCAGCTACATGCTCAGCGAAGGCTTCGACGAGGTGTTCCACCTCAAGGGCGGAATCCTCAAGTACCTCGAAGAAGTGCCGCAGCAAGAGAGCAAATGGCAGGGCGACTGCTTTGTCTTCGATAACCGGGTCACCGTGCGCCACGACCTGAGCGAAGGCGACTACGATCAATGTCATGCCTGCCGCACTCCGGTAAGCGTCGAAGATCGCGCATCCGAGCACTATGTGCCGGGCATCAGTTGCCCGCACTGCTGGAACACCCTGAGCGAGAAGACCCGACGCAGCGCCGCCGATCGGCAGAAGCAAATCGAACTGGCCAAGGCTCGCAACATGCCTCACCCCATTGGTTACAACTACAAGCAATCACCTTCCGAGGCCTGAGCCATGTCTGCCCGCCTGCTCTATGTAATGGATCCGATGTGTTCCTGGTGCTGGGGCTTCGCTCCGGTGGCCGAGGCCCTGGTGGAGCAGGCACATGCAGCAGGCGTCGAGCTGCACCTGGTGGTGGGTGGTTTGCGCACCGGCAGCGGTGCGGCGCTCGAGCCCACGACCCGGCGCTACATTCTTGAGCACTGGCAGGCGGTCACCGAGGCCACCGGCCAGCCGTTCCAGTTCGAAGGTGCGCTGCCGGATGGCTTCGTCTACGACACCGAGCCCGCGTGCCGCGCCATCGTCACCGCCCGCAGCCTGGCGCCCGACTGCGCCTGGAAGCTGCTCGGGCTGATCCAGCGAGCGTTTTACCGTGAGGGGCGCGACGTCACCCACGCCAGTGTGCTGGTGGAGTTGGCCGAGCAGGCGGGTGTGCCGCGAATCGAATTCGCCGAGGCTTTCGACCGTGCCGAACAGCACGCAGCCACCGCAGCGGATTTCACCTGGGTACAGGATCTGGGCATTGCCGGTTTCCCGACCCTGCTGGCCGAGCGCAATGGTCAACTGGCGTTGCTGACCAATGGTTATCAACCGCTGAGCGAGTTGTCGCCACTGCTCGGGCGCTGGTTGGAGCGAGCTGCCGGTGGATGAGCGGGACGCGACGAACGAGCAAGGTCAAACGGTCGACCGCCTGAGCTGGGCGGAAATTCGCCGTCTGGCACTGCATCACAAGAAAGCCTTGTGGATTGCCAACGGCGTCGCCGTGCTGGCGACCTTGTGCAGCGTGCCGATCCCTCTGCTGCTGCCGTTGTTGGTGGACGAAGTGCTGCTGGGCCACGGTGACGCCGCGCTGAAATTCATGAACCATGCCTTGCCCACGGCTTGGCAGAGCGCGGCCGGTTATATCGGCCTGATGCTGCTGGCGACGCTGACCCTGCGCTGTGGCGCGCTGGTGTTCAACGTGTTGCAGGCGCGGCTGTTCGCCGGGCTGGCCAAGGACATCGTGTATCGGATTCGCACCCGCCTGATCGAGCGTCTCAAGCGGATCTCCCTGGCTGAATACGAAAGCCTGGGCAGCGGCACCGTGACCACGCACCTGGTCACCGACCTCGACACTGTGGATAAGTTTGTCGGCGAAACCCTCAGTCGCTTCCTGGTGGCGATGCTGACCCTGGTCGGCACGGCCGGGATCCTGATGTGGATGCACTGGCAGCTGGCGCTGTTGATCCTGTTGTTCAACCCGCTGGTGATCTACGCCACGGTGCAACTGGGCAAACGGGTCAAGCACCTGAAGAAGCTGGAGAACGACAGCACCGCGCGTTTCACCCAGGCCCTGACCGAAACCCTGGACTCGATACAGGAAGTGCGGGCCGGCAATCGCCAGGGATTTTTTCTCGGCCGCCTTGGGCTGCGGGCACGGGAGGTTCGCGATTTTGCCGTGGCCTCGCAGTGGAAAAGTGATGCATCCAGCCGCGCCAGCGGCCTGCTGTTCCAGTTCGGCATCGATATATTTCGTGCTGCGGCCATGCTCACCGTGTTGTTTTCCGACCTGTCCATCGGCCAGATGCTGGCGGTATTCAGCTACCTCTGGTTCATGATCGGCCCGGTGGAGCAGTTGCTGAACCTGCAATACGCCTACTACGCCGCCGGTGGTGCCCTTTCACGCATCAACGAGTTGCTGGCGCGTGCCGACGAGCCGCAATACTCGGGGGGTGTGGACCCGTTCCAGGGCCGCGAAACCGTGGGAATCGACGTCCGCGGCCTGTGTTTTGGCTATGGCGACGAACTGGTGCTCAATCAATTGGACCTGTCGATCACCCCTGGCGAAAAGGTCGCCATCGTCGGTGCCAGTGGCGGTGGAAAAAGTACCCTGGTGCAGTTGCTGCTGGGGCTCTATACCCCGCAGGCCGGGACCATCCGCTTCGGCGGTTCGACCCAGCAGGAGATTGGCCTGGAAACCGTGCGGGAAAACGTCGCAGTGGTGTTGCAGCATCCGGCGCTGTTCAACGACAGCATCCGCGCCAACCTGACCATGGGCCGCGAGCGCACCGATGCTGCCTGCTGGCAGGCCCTGGAAATCGCCCAATTGGAAGCCACGGTGCGCAACCTGCCCCAGGGCCTGGACAGCGTCGTTGGACGTTCAGGGGTGCGTTTGTCCGGCGGCCAGCGCCAGCGATTGGCCATTGCGCGGATGGTTCTGGCCGAGCCCAAGGTCGTGATACTCGACGAAGCGACCTCCGCCCTGGACGCCGCTACCGAGTACAGCCTGCACCAGGCATTGACCCGATTCCTGCGCGGGCGCACGACCCTGATCATTGCCCACCGCCTGTCGGCGGTAAAACAGGCGGATCGGGTGCTGGTGTTCGATGGCGGGCAGATTGCCGAAGATGGCGACCATCAGCAGTTAATTGCCGACGGAGGTTTGTACGCCAAGCTTTATGGGCACTTGCAGCAAATTTGACGCTCTTGAGTTTTGCCCGATTTTCTGCGCTTAGTAATTGAATTCCTTGGTGGAAAGCCTGTTTCGAGCGTATCGGCCACAGGCATTCAAGGGCGTGGCGCCGACGCGCGCGCCTCGCTGCACTTCGAACGGACGCAAACTAGCCTAGTCTGTGCTGGTAGGTGCAGGACTCCTCGGGTGTTCATTGGGCAATGCTTATGCAAGGGACCTCATGAAGCAAAAGCGCACTCTCGGAACCCCACGGCTGCTGGGCATTGTCTGGCCATTTATCGCCGTGGTGTTGTTTCAAGCCCTGTTGGGTGGCCTGAGCCTCTACGTCCTTTCGGCGGTGCGTGGGTATGTTGCGGGCGAAAGCCTGTGGTCCAAGGGGCAGAAGGATGCGATTTATTACCTCAACCTCTATGCCGACAGCCGCGATGAATCGGCCTTCCTCAAATACCAGAACGCAATTGCCGTGCCCCAGGGCGGTCATGAACTGCGTCTCGCCCTGGACCGCAAGCCGCCGGACCTAGAAGCCGCGCGACTGGGTATCCTCAAGGGCGGTAACCATCCGGACGATGTGTCCAGCCTGATCTGGCTGTACCTCAACTTTCGCCACTTCAGTTACCTGGAAAAGGCCATCGACCTGTGGACCGTCGGCGACAGCTACCTGGTGCAGCTGGATGCGGTGGCGCGGGACATGCACCAGAGCATCAGCCGCAATCAAGTCAGTGATGCCGATATCCTTCGCTGGAAGAGCCAGATTTTCGCCATCAATGACGGGGTGACCCCGGCCGCCAAGGCGTTCAGTGATGCCCTGGGCGAGGGCTCGCGGGTCATCCTGCGGTTGCTGCTGGTGACCAACCTGGCCACCGCGCTGGTGCTGATTGCCCTGGCTTTATTGCGAACCCACAAATTGCTCACTCAGCGCCATGAATTTGCCGATGCCTTGCAGCTGGAAAAGGAGCGGGCGCAAATCACCCTGCAGTCCATCGGCGACGGGGTGATCACCACCGATGTGGAAGGCGCCATCGCCTATATGAACCCTGCAGCCGAAGAGCTGACCCACTGGAAGGCCGAGCAGGCGGTAGGGTTGCCCCTGGCGGCATTGTTCAACCTGCTGGATGAAAATGCCCAAGCCGACGGGTTTACCCTGATCGAACATATTCTCAGTGGCCAGCTCAGTGGCGGCAGCGAGCATTCCAAGCTGATCCAGCGCCTAGACGGCAGCACGGTGTCGGTGACCCTGGTCGGTGCCCCGATCCAGAACGCGGGCAAGGTCAGCGGCACCGTGCTGGTGCTGCACGACATGACCCAGGAGCGTCAGTACATCGCCAATCTGTCCTGGCAGGCGACCCATGATGCGCTGACTGGGCTGGCCAACCGCCGGGAATTCGAGTTCCGCCTGGAG
Source organism: Pseudomonas sp. MF4836 (assembly GCF_002018875.1). Classification (GTDB taxonomy): domain Bacteria; phylum Pseudomonadota; class Gammaproteobacteria; order Pseudomonadales; family Pseudomonadaceae; genus Aquipseudomonas. Next base: position 188,817 of record NZ_MVOL01000005.1, on the reverse strand, counting down.
CAGGCATTGCACAACCTGTCGCGCCAGCCAGGGCGCCATGCGCTGATGTTTCTGGATCTGGACCAGTTCAAACTGGTCAACGATACCTGCGGTCACGCGGCCGGGGATGAATTGTTGCGGCACATCTGCGCGCTCCTGCAATCCGGGCTGCGCGAGGGCGATACCCTGGCGCGCCTGGGTGGCGATGAGTTCGGCATATTATTGGAGAACTGCCCACCCGACGCGGCAGAGAAAATCGCCGAAGGCCTGCGTCAGACCGTGCAGAACCTGCATTTCGTCTGGAAGGGCCGGCCGTTCGTGACCACGGTCAGCATCGGCCTGGTGCATATCGCGCAGACCCCGACCACTCTGGAAACCTCCCTGCGTGCGGCCGACATGGCCTGCTATATGGCCAAGGAAAAGGGCCGCAATCGAGTCCAAGTCTACCACGCCGATGACTCGGAGCTGTCCTTGCGCTTTGGCGAAATGGCCTGGGTCCAGCGCCTGCATATGGCCCTTGAGGAAAATCGCTTCTGCCTTTACTCCCAGGAGATTGCGGCCCTCGGACACCCTGATCGCTCTGGCGGACATATCGAGATTCTGTTGCGCCTGCATGACGAAGCCGGGCGCATGATCCTGCCGGACAGCTTTATTCCTGCGGCCGAGCGCTATGGGCTGATGACGTCCCTGGACCGTTGGGTGGTGCAGAACGTGTTCAAGATCATTGCCCAGTGCATTGAGGAGAAAGGCGAAGGGCCGATGGCCATGTGTGCGATCAATCTGTCGGGCATCACCATCGGTGACGACGACTTTCTCGACTTCCTGCGCGAGCAATTCACCCGCTACGCCATACCGCCGGCGATGATCTGTTTTGAAATCACCGAAACCAGCGCTATTGCCAATCTGGGTAGCGCGATTCGTTTTATTAATGAACTCAAAGGGTTGGGTTGTCACTTCTCCCTGGATGACTTTTGTGCGGGCATGTCCTCATTCGCTTATCTCAAACATTTGCCTGTAGACTTCTTGAAGATCGATGGAAGTTTCGTAAAGGATATGCTGGACGACCCGATTAACCGCGCCATGGTCGAAGTGATCAATCACATCGGCCATGTCATGGGTAAACGCACCATTGCCGAGTTTGTCGAAACACCGCAGATCGAGCAGGCGTTGCTCGAAATCGGTGTGGATTTTGCTCAGGGCTACATCATCGAACGCCCGCAATTGTTCACCTGTGACAGTCTGCAGTGTCGACCACCACGAGCGCAGCCGCTGTTGTTCAAGGCGCCCGGCACGTTCCGTTGAAACCTTTGTTGATCAGTATGAATCACACTCAAAAGGAGCCCGACAGTGATTGACACCTTCAACCGAACCGGCCCGCTCATGGAAGCCGCAAGTTACCCCGCCTGGGCTCAGCAACTGATCCAGGATTGCAGCGAGAGCAAGCGCCGTGTAGTCGAACACGAACTGTATCAGCGCATGCGTGACAACAAACTCAGTGCCAAGACCATGCGCCAATACCTTATTGGCGGTTGGCCGGTGGTCGAGCAGTTTGCTTTGTACATGGCGCAAAACCTGACCAAGACCCGCTTTGCCCGCCATCCGGGCGAGGACATGGCGCGACGCTGGCTGATGCGCAATATTCGCGTCGAGCTCAACCATGCCGATTACTGGGTGCATTGGAGTCGAGCCCATGGCGTCAGCCTGGAGGACTTGCAGGCGCAACAAGTGCCGCCCGAATTGCACGCCTTGAGCCACTGGTGCTGGCATACCAGTTCCTCTGACTCCCTGATCGTGGCGATTGCTGCCACCAACTATGCGATCGAAGGTGCGACGGGCGAGTGGTCTGCGCTGGTCTGTTCCAATGGCCTATACGCCGCGGCCTTTCCTGAAGAGGACCGCAAGCGCGCCATGAAGTGGTTGAAGATGCATGCCCAGTACGACGACGCCCATCCATGGGAAGCACTGGAAATCATCTGCACCCTGGCCGGCCAGAATCCGAGCAAGGCGTTGCAGGTCGAGTTGCGCCAGGCTGTGTGCAAGAGCTACGACTACATGTACCTGTTCCTGGAGCGTTGTATGCAGCAGGAAAAAGTCCCCGTAAGCCGCGAGCGGTTGGCCCTGGCGGAAGGCTGAGTATAGGATTTGCCTGCGCGGGCAGGTTCGGCGTCAACGGGAGCTGCGGCTTTCCGAGGCGACGAACCTGCCCGCGAGTGTTTCCGGGGCAGGTTCAGCCGGCCATTGCCAGGCGGTTACGGCCTTCGCGCTTGGCTACATAGAGTGCGCTGTCGGCACGGCGCAGCAGGCTGTCCGACGACTCGCCAGGCAACAGAGTCGAGCAGCCGAGGCTGACGGTCAGTTCGATCGGCTGGCCGTCGACCCGATAATCGTGGGTCTGAGTCGCATGCCGCAGGCGCTCGCCAATCATCGCGGCAGCGTCGCGCCCGGTGTTGGAAAGCAGGATCAGAAACTCCTCCCCGCCGAAACGGAACACCATGTCGACATTGCGCAGTTGCCCCTTGATGGCTGCTGCAACGGCTTTGAGCACCTCATCGCCCGCGCTGTGGCCATGGTTGTCATTGATTCTCTTGAAGTGGTCAATATCCAGCATCAGCAGCGACAGCGGTTGGGTGTGCCGGCGTGCCATTTCGATTTCGCGCTGCAGGGTCTGGTCCATGGCGATACGGTTGCCGGTATCGGTCAGGGGGTCACGCAGGGCACTGCGGGTCGCTGCGCGATACAGCAGGGCGTTGCGCATGGGGTAGAGCAGGGATGAGAGCAGCGATTCGAGGTTGCCCTGTTCCTGGTCGTTGAAGCGCTGATTGCGTCGGAACACCAGTTCGCCCATGGGCTCGCCTTCATGGCTGAGGCTGTAGCTGACCGAGTGGTGGCCGCGCAGCCCGAACTCCAGGCGCAGGTCGCTGGGGGTGTGTTGATAGACCATGGCATCGAGGGGGACCAGGCGCTGGACTTCACGGAAGAACAGGCCAAGGATCCGCTGTGGTTCGAGGCTGGTTTGCAGCTGCAGGCCCAATTGCTGGCGTAATTGAGCCAGCCCTACCGGACGTTGCGCCAATGGCGATGGTTGACCAAAGCCCAGGCGTTGCAATTTGGCGCTATCGAAGTCAATTGCGTTGGTCTGGGTTGGTGTTTTCATATGGCGTGAGCCCCTGAGCACGTAATGCAGTCTTACTGGCTGGGTGAGAGCGGCTCTGGGCTGCGCGTCATACTGTTCCATCAGTCCCGTAGGACGAGTTTTCACAGTCTAATCCGCTTTGCCCGTCGTTATAAGCCCCGATTGGGGCGGTGCCTGGCTCGCCAATACACTGCGTGTATGAGCAGGTTTAGAGCGAAAGTCATGCCATTCGGTTCAGATAAATAAAAGTCTTTTGAATTCAATCTGTTGGCAATAATGAGTGGCAAGAGAGGATGCCTGGCGCGGCATTTGTTTGACTGGAGGCGGCAAAAGTCCGCGGAATTTCAAAAAAGGCCGCGACAGCTTTCCGCCGCGACCTGATGTACGGCATGTTTACTGGGCGTCGAAGGCCTGGCCGTTGATCCCGCTGCTGTCCGGCCCCATGAGGTAGAGGTAGACCGGCATGATCTGCTCCGGAGTTGGGTTGTTGCTCGGGTTTTCCCCGGGGTAGGCCTGGGCGCGCATGCTGGTGCGGGTGGCGCCAGGGTTGATGCTGTTGGCGCGGACCGGGGCCACGGTATCCAGTTCGTCGGCCAGGGTCTGCATCAGGCCCTCGGTCGCGAATTTGGAAACGCCGTAGGCGCCCCAGTAGGCACGACCTTTGCGGCCGACGCTACTCGAAGTGAAGACCACCGAGGCGTCCTTGGATAGCTTGAGCAACGGCAGCAGGGTGCCGGTCAGCATGAACATGGCGTTGACGTTGACTTGCATCACGCGCATGAAGTTCTCGCCCGAGAGCTGCTCCAGTGGCGTGCGCGGGCCGATGATCGACGCGTTGTGCAGCAGGCCGTCGAGGTGGCCGAATTCGGTTTCGATCATGGCCGCCAGTTCGTCGTACTGGTGAGGCAGGGCGGTTTCCAGGTTGAACGGGATCACCGCCGGTTGCGGATGGCCGGCGGCTTCGATTTCGTCGTAGACCTGGGTCAGGTTGGCTTCGGTCTTGCCCAGCAGCAATACGGTGGCACCGTGGGCGGCAAAGGTCTTGGCGGCGGCAGCACCGATGCCACGGCCGGCACCGGTGACCAGGATGACCCGATCCTTGAGCAGTTCGGGGCGAGCGGAGTAATCAAACATAAAAACCTCAACACAATTCAACGATAGGACCGGCAGCACTCTTGGCGCTGGGCCGGTCGCACAGCCTGGGCGGTGACAGTGCAACTGCTCGGGCGAGGGGTATTACCCGCGTCGCATCAGCAGCTGCAGAGGGCGTTATCCAGCACGCGGCGCAGTTCCAGCGGGTGATCGACTACCACGTCGGCACCCCAGTGCCTGGGGTTGTCGTCCGGGTGGATATAGCCGTAGGTCACGGCGGCGGTCTTGGTGCCGGCATCGCGCCCTGATTCGATATCACGCAGGTCATCGCCGACGAACAACACGCTGGCCGGGTCCAGGTCGAGCATCTTGCACGCCAGGATCAGCGGCTCCGGGTCGGGTTTGCTGTTTTTCACGTGGTCCGGGCAAATCAGCAGGGCCGAGCGTTCGGACAGCCCCAGTTGCTGCATGATCGGTTCGGCGAAGCGCAGCGGCTTGTTGGTCACCACGCCCCAGATCAGGTTGGCCTTCTCGATATCCGCCAGCAGCTCGGCCATGCCGTCGAACAATTTGCTGTGCACCGCGCAGTGCTGGAGGTAACGCTCCAGGAACTCCAGGCGCAGCTCTTCGAATCCGGGCGATTCAGGGTCCATGGAGAAGGTCACGGCGACCATGGCCCGGGCACCACCGGAGATTTCGTCACGGATGTGCTGGTCGACGATCGGTGCCAGGCCGCGATCGGCGCGCATGCTCTGGCAGACGGCGATGAAGTCCGGCGCGGTGTCGAGCAGGGTGCCGTCCATGTCGAAAAGAACTGCTCTGATACCCATGGGCTTATTCCTCTCGCAGGGTCTGGATCATGTAGTTGACGTCAACGTCCGCCGCCAGCTTGTAGTGCTTGGTCAGGGGGTTGTAGGTCAGGCCGATGATGTCCTTGACGGTCAGGCCGGCCATGCGGCTCCAGGCGCCAAGCTCGGAAGGGCGGATGAATTTCTTGAAGTCATGGGTGCCGCGCGGCAGCAGCTTCATGATGTATTCCGCGCCAATGATGGCGAACAGGTAAGCCTTGGGATTGCGGTTGATGGTAGAGAAAAACACCTGGCCGCCCGGCTTGACCATGCGGAAGCAGGCGCGGATCACCGACGACGGGTCCGGTACGTGTTCGAGCATTTCCAGGCAGGTCACGACGTCGAATTGCTCGGGCATTTCTTCGGCCAGGGCTTCGGCAGTGATTTGCCGGTATTCGACGCTGACACCCGACTCCAGCTGGTGCAACTGCGCCACTGCCAGTGGCGCCTCGCCCATGTCGATACCCATCACGGTAGCGCCACGCTGGGCCATGGCTTCGCTGAGGATGCCGCCGCCACAACCGACGTCGAGGACTTTCTTGCCCGCGAGGTTGACCCGCTCGTCGATCCAGTTGACCCGCAGCGGGTTGATGTCGTGCAGTGGTTTGAACTCGCTTTCACGGTCCCACCAGCGGTGAGCCAGGGCTTCGAATTTGGCGATTTCAGCGTGGTCGACGTTGCTCATGGGTAATCCTCAAATCTAAAAAATTCTGCACTGGGCCTTGAGTTGATCCTCAAGGGGTCTGTCTATTCGGTATGTCCGCTGATGCGCTGGCCCCAGGCAGTGGCCGTGGCGCACAGCTGCTGTTCATCGAGGCGGGTCAGGCGCCGGTCGTCGAGCAACTGCTTGCCGGCGACCCAAAGGTGTTTCACGCAATCGCGGCCGGTGGCATATATAAGCTGCGAAACCGGGTCATAAATCGGCTGCTGGGCCAAACCCGACAGGTCGAACGCCACCAGGTCCGCGGCCTTGCCCAGTTCCAGCGAACCGACTTCAGCCTCCAGGCCCAGGGCGCGGGCGCCGTTCAGGGTCGCCATGCGCAGGGCACGATGGGCGTCCAGTGCGGTGGCGGAGCCTGCAACGGCTTTGGCCAGCAGCGCGGCAGTGCGGGTTTCACCCAGCAGATCCAAGTCATTGTTACTGGCGGCGCCATCGGTGCCGACCGCGACATTCACCCCAGCCTGCCAAAGTCGCTCCACCGGGCAGAAACCGCTGGCCAGCTTGAGGTTCGATTCCGGGCAATGAATAACGTTGCTGTTGGTTTCTACCAGCAAAGCCAGGTCTTCATCGCTGACCTGGGTCATATGAACGGCCTGGAACCGAGGGCCGAGCAAACCGAGGCGGCCAAGGCGGGCCAGGGGGCGCTCGCCGCGCTGTTCGAGGGATTGTTGCACCTCGAATGCGGTTTCATGGACGTGCATATGGATCGAGGCGTCGAGCTCTTCGGCGATAACGCGAATTTTTTCCAGGTTCTCATCGCCCACGGTATAGGGTGCATGAGGGCCGAAGGTGATCTTGATGCGTGGGTGGTGCTTGAGGTCGCCGAACAGCTCGACGCCCTGGCGGATCGCTTCATCGGCGTCGTGGGCGCCGGGAATCGGGAAATCGAGGATTGGAATCGCGATCTGTGCGCGTATGCCGCTGTTGTGCACGCGTTCGCTGGCCACCTTGGGGAAGAAGTACATGTCGGAGAAGCAGGTAATGCCGCCTTTGAGCTGTTCGGCAATCGCCAGGTCGGTGCCGTCGCGCACGAAGGCTTCATCGACCCACTTGGCCTCGGCCGGCCAGATGTGCTTTTCCAGCCAGGTCATGAGCGGTAGATCATCGGCCAGGCCGCGAAACAGGGTCATGGCCGCATGCCCGTGAGCATTGATCAGCCCCGGGCTGAGCAGCATGCCTGGCAGTTCCCGCACTTGCGTGGCCTTCAGGCGCAAGGCCTCTGCCCTGGGCCCGATAAAGGCGATGCGCCCGTCGCGGATGCCCAAGCCGTGTTCTTTGAGAACCACGCCAGCAGGTTCGACAGGCACCAACCAGGTCGGCAACAGCAATAAGTCGAGCGCAGCGGCAGGTGTCGGCATCGAAGATCGGTTCCAGAGCTTTTGTAAGGGATGGCGAAGTATACCCGAGCGTCTTCGCCGGGGGATCGCTATAATCGACGGCTTTTGTTCATGAGTGCGGGGTGAGGGATGCGCGATCGACTGTTGGCTGCGGAGAAGGTGAAGGCCATCGATTGGCGGGATGACGCCCTGTATCTGCTCGATCAGCGCATTTTGCCTTTCGAGGAAACCTGGATCGCCTACACCAGCGCCGCGGGCGTTGCCGAGGCAATTCGCTCCATGGTGGTCCGTGGCGCGCCGGCAATCGGCATCAGCGCGGCCTATGGCGTGGTCCTGGCGGCGCGCGCGCGGTTTGCCACCGGCGGTGACTGGCAGGCGGCAATGGAGGAGGACTTCACCCTGCTTGCCGACTCGCGCCCGACCGCGGTCAACCTGTTCTGGGCGCTCAATCGCATGCGCGATCGCCTGGAGCGGCTCAAGGACCACATCGACCCGCTGGCCGTGCTCGAGGCCGAAGCCCTGGCCATTCATGAAAGCGATCGCGAAGCCAACCTGACCATGGCGCAGTTGGGCGTGGACCTCATCCGCCGGCACCAGGGCAATGCCCAGGCGCTGCTGACCCACTGCAATACCGGTGCCCTGGCCACCGGTGGCTTTGGCACGGCGTTGGGGGTTATCCGCGCGGCATGGCTCGAAGGCATGGTCGAGCGCGTTTACGCCGATGAAACCCGGCCCTGGCTGCAAGGTTCGCGCCTGACGGCCTGGGAATTGGCCAATGAAGGCATTCCGGTGACCTTGAACGCCGACTCCGCAGCCGCCCATATCATGAAGACCAAGGGTGTGACCTGGGTGATAGTCGGTGCCGACCGCATTACCGCCAACGGTGATGTGGCGAACAAGATCGGCACTTATCAGTTGGCGGTCAATGCCATGCACCATGGCGTGCGATTCATGGTGGTCGCGCCCAGTTCCACCATCGACATGAACCTGGCCAGTGGCGATGAGATCCCGATCGAAGAGCGCGACGGCAAGGAATTGCTGGAAGTGGGCGGCAAGCGCGTCGGTGCCGAGGTGGACGCCTTCAACCCGGTATTCGATGTGACGCCGGCAGACCTGATCGACGCCATCGTCACTGAAAAAGGCATAGTCGAGCGGCCGGATACCGCGAAAATGGCCCAATTGATGTGCCGCAAACGCCTGCATTGAGACACTCGTTTCCCGTGGAGTAGGTCGCTGCTCCCTGGAAACGGCTATTGGTCAAGAAAAAATCCCCGTTTAAGCGCGAAATCCGCCTCTGAGCTTCTCTGGTCCCCTATCAGGCTGTCACCGGTCAACTAACTACGCACCATGCGCATCTGGGGGATAGGTGCGTGGCGGCGATTGTGATAACATCCGGCGGTTTCCAAGGTGGCCCAAAGTGGTTGCCTTTACTGCGCAAATCCATGGCATAACTTGTTGATTTGTCGTAAGTCGGTGCAAGGCGCTAGGCCTGCAGCGACGAGCTTCGTTCGTCCCATATGGATGTGACGAGGTTTCACCAGAAAAAGGAATCAGGCTTCTCATGGGCGAACTGGCCAAAGAAATCCTCCCGGTCAATATCGAAGACGAGCTGAAACAGTCCTACCTCGACTACGCGATGAGCGTAATTGTCGGGCGGGCACTGCCTGATGCGCGCGATGGCTTGAAGCCCGTGCATCGGCGTGTGCTGTTCGCGATGAGCGAGCTGGGCAACGACTTCAACAAGCCGTACAAGAAATCTGCCCGTGTTGTCGGTGACGTGATCGGTAAGTATCACCCTCACGGTGATACCGCGGTGTACGACACCATCGTTCGGATGGCGCAGCCATTCTCGCTGCGCTACCTGTTGGTAGACGGTCAGGGCAACTTCGGTTCGGTCGACGGCGATAACGCTGCGGCCATGCGATACACCGAAGTGCGCATGACCAAGCTGGCACATGAGCTGCTGGCCGACCTGCATAAAGAAACCGTGGACTGGGTGCCGAACTACGACGGCACCGAAATGATCCCTGCGGTCATGCCGACCCGTATTCCCAACCTGCTGGTCAACGGTTCCAGCGGCATCGCCGTGGGCATGGCGACCAACATTCCGCCGCACAACCTCGGTGAAGTCATCGACGGTTGCCTGGCGCTGATCGACAACCCTGAGTTGACGGTCGACGAGCTGATGCAATACATCCCGGGCCCGGACTTTCCGACCGCCGCGATCATCAACGGTCGTGCCGGCATCATCGAAGCCTATCGCACCGGTCGTGGCCGCATTTACATGCGCGCCCGCTCGATGATCGAAGATATCGACAAGGTCGGTGGCCGCCAGCAGATCGTCATTACCGAGCTCCCATACCAGTTGAACAAGGCGCGTCTGATCGAGAAGATCGCCGAGCTGGTTAAAGAGAAGAAGCTCGAAGGCATCACCGAGCTGCGCGACGAGTCCGACAAAGACGGGATGCGCGTGGTGATCGAGCTGCGTCGCGGCGAAGTGCCTGAGGTGATCCTCAATAACCTCTACGCCCAGACCCAACTGCAAGCGGTGTTCGGTATCAACATCGTGGCCCTGATCGATGGCCGCCCTCGGATCCTCAACCTCAAGGATCTGCTGGAAGCCTTCGTTCGTCACCGTCGTGAAGTCGTCACCCGCCGTACTGTGTTCGAGCTGCGTAAAGCGCGCGAACGCGGCCACATTCTTGAAGGTCAAGCGGTTGCCCTGTCGAACATCGACCCGGTCATTGCCCTGATCAAGGCCTCGCCAACCCCGTCGGAAGCCAAGGAAGCGCTGATCAGCACTGCCTGGGAGTCCTCCGCGGTGGTGGCAATGGTCGAGCGTGCCGGCGCCGATTCCTGCCGTCCAGAGACCCTGGACCCGCAGTACGGCCTGCGCGAAGGCAAGTACTTCCTGTCGCCAGAGCAGGCGCAAGCCATTCTGGAGCTGCGTCTGCACCGCCTGACCGGCCTGGAACACGAAAAACTGCTGGCTGAGTATCAAGAGATCCTCAACCAGATCGGCGAGCTGATCCGCATCCTCAACAGCGCTACGCGCCTGATGGAAGTGATCCGCGAAGAGCTGGAAGTGATCCGTGCCGAATACGGCGATGTGCGCCGCACCGAGATTCTCGATGCCCGTCTCGACCTGACCCTGGGTGACATGATCCCGGAAGAAGAGCGCGTTGTGACCATCTCCCACGGCGGCTATGCCAAGACCCAGCCATTGGCTGCGTACCAGGCCCAGCGTCGGGGCGGGAAAGGCAAATCGGCCACTGGCGTCAAGGATGAGGACTACATTGCTCACCTGCTGGTAGCCAACAGCCACACCACGCTGCTGCTGTTCTCCAGCAAGGGCAAGGTGTACTGGCTCAAGACTTACGAAATCCCTGAAGCATCGCGTGCGGCCCGTGGTCGTCCGCTGGTCAACCTGTTGCCGCTGGATGAGGGTGAGTACATCACCACCATGCTGCCGGTCGAGGAATACACCGAAGGTCACTTCATCTTCATGGCCACCGCTGGCGGCACCGTGAAGAAGACCCCGCTGGAATCCTTCAGCCGTCAACGCAGTGTCGGCTTGATCGCGCTGGAGCTGGACGAAGGCGACGTGCTGATTTCTGCCGCGATCACCGATGGCGAGCGTGAAGTCATGCTGTTCTCCGACGGCGGCAAGGTCACTCGCTTCAAGGAATCCGACGTCCGCGCCATGGGCCGTACCGCTCGCGGTGTGCGCGGCATGCGTCTGCCGGAAGGCCAGAAGCTGATTTCCATGCTGATTCCGGAAGAGGGCAGCCAGATCCTGACCGCATCCGCACGTGGTTATGGCAAGCGCACGGCGATCACCGAATTCCCTGAGTACAAACGTGGCGGCCAGGGCGTTATCGCCATGGTCAGCAATGATCGTAACGGCCGTCTGGTCGGTGCGGTCCAGGTGCTGGATGGTGAGGAAATCATGCTGATTTCCGACCAGGGCACCCTGGTGCGTACACGGGTCGACGAAGTGTCGAGCCTGGGTCGTAACACCCAGGGCGTGACCCTGATCAAGCTGGCCAGCGATGAAACCCTGGTCGGTCTGGAGCGGGTGCAGGAGCCGTCTGAAGTCGAGGGTGACGAGCTGGAAGGCGAAGAAGGTGAAGAGTTCGAAGGGACCGTGCTGGACGCGGGCACCGATCCGGATGACGCAACCGAGGGCCGGCAGGCTGACGCCGCAGGCGAAGAAGAGTCGCAAGACTAAATAAATCGTAGCAGGGCAGAGTGTTTGCTCTGTCCGCTACCGTGAATGCATAGCGAGAGTGGATGTGAGCAAACGAGCCTATAACTTCTGCGCGGGTCCCGCTGCGCTACCTGAAGCTGTCCTGTCGCGTGCCCAGGCCGAGTTGCTGGATTGGCATGGCAAGGGCCTGTCGGTCATGGAGATGAGCCATCGCAGCGATGAGTTCGTGTCCATTGCCACCAAGGCTGAGCAGGATCTGCGTGACCTGCTGGATATCCCCTCGAACTACAAAGTGCTGTTTCTGCAGGGCGGCGCCAGCCAGCAATTTGCTCAGATCCCCCTGAACCTGTTGCCGGAAAACGGCTCGGCCGACTATATCGATACCGGTATCTGGTCGCAGAAAGCCATTGAAGAAGCCTCGCGCTACGGCCACGTCAATGTGGCTGCCACCGCCAAGCCCTACGACTATTTCGCCATTCCCGGCCAAAACGAATGGCAGCTGTCGAAAGACGCGGCCTACGTTCACTACGCACCGAACGAAACCATCGGCGGCCTGGAATTCAACTGGATCCCGGAAACCGGCGACGTTCCGCTGGTGGCTGACATGTCTTCCGACATCCTGTCGCGCCCTGTGGATATCTCCCGTTTCGGCATGATCTACGCCGGCGCGCAGAAAAACATCGGCCCTAGCGGCATCCTGGTCAACATCATCCGTGAAGACCTGCTGGGGCGTGCCCGCTCCCTGTGCCCGACCATGCTCGACTACAAGGTCGCGGCGGACAACGGCTCGATGTACAACACCCCGCCGACCCTGGCCTGGTATCTGTCCGGGCTGGTGTTCGAGTGGCTCAAGGAGCAAGGCGGCGTAGAGGCCATCGGCAAGCTCAATGAAGTGAAGCAGCGCACGCTGTATGACTTCATCGACGCCAGCGGCCTGTACAGCAACCCGATCAACAAGTCCGACCGCTCGTGGATGAACGTGCCGTTCCGTCTGGCTGACGATCGCCTGGACAAGCCGTTCCTGGCCGGTGCCGAAGCGCGTGGCCTGTTGAACCTCAAGGGTCACCGCTCGGTTGGCGGCATGCGCGCCTCCATCTACAACGCCGTCGACATCACCGCAGTCAATGCGCTGGTGGCCTACATGGCAGAGTTCGAGAAGGAACACGGTTAATGTCTGAGCAAGAACTCAAGGCACTGCGCCTGCGCATTGATGCCCTGGACGAAAAGGTCCTGGAACTGATCAGTGAGCGTGCGCGCTGCGCCCAGGAAGTCGCGCGCGTCAAGATGGCCTCCCTGGCCGAAGGCGAGGTGCCAGTGTTCTATCGTCCTGAGCGTGAAGCTCAGGTGCTCAAGCGGGTGATGGAGCGTAACCAGGGGCCGCTGGGCAACGAAGAGATGGCGCGCTTGTTTCGCGAAATCATGTCGTCGTGCCTGGCACTCGAGCAGCCGTTGAAAGTGGCCTACCTCGGCCCTGAAGGCACCTTCACCCAGGCCGCGGCGATGAAGCATTTCGGTCACGCCGTGATCAGCAAGCCAATGGCAGCGATCGATGAAGTGTTCCGCGAAGTGGCAGCCGGTGCGGTGAATTTTGGCGTGGTCCCGGTGGAAAACTCCACCGAGGGCGCGGTCAACCACACCCTCGACAGCTTCCTTGAGCACGACATGGTCATCTGTGGCGAAGTCGAGTTGCGGATTCACCACCATTTGCTGGTTGGTGAAAACACCAAGACTGACAGCATCAGCCGCATCTACTCCCATGCCCAATCCCTGGCCCAGTGCCGCAAGTGGCTGGACGCGCACTACCCGAATGTGGAGCGTGTCGCCGTCTCGAGCAATGCCGAGGCCGCGAAGCGGGTCAAGGGTGAGTGGAACTCGGCGGCAATTGCCGGCGATATGGCAGCAGGTTTGTATGGCCTGACTCGCCTGGCCGAGAAAATCGAGGACCGCCCGGACAACTCCACGCGGTTCCTGATGATCGGCAGCCAGGAAGTGCCGCCGACTGGCGACGACAAGACCTCGATCATCGTCTCCATGAGCAACAAGCCGGGCGCGCTGCATGAGCTGCTGGTGCCATTCCACGATAACGGCATCGACCTGACGCGAATCGAAACCCGACCTTCGCGCAGTGGCAAGTGGACCTATGTGTTCTTTATCGACTTCGTCGGCCATCACCGCGACCCATTGGTCAAAGGTGTGCTGGAGAAGATCAGTCAGGAAGCAGTGGCACTCAAGGTGCTGGGTTCCTACCCGAAAGCGGTTCTCTGAGGCTTTAACAATGAGTGGCGACTTCCTCGCTCTGGCACAGCCGGGCGTGCAACAACTTTCGCCTTACGTTCCGGGCAAACCCGTGGACGAACTGGCGCGTGAGCTGGACATCGATCCGGCAAAAATCGTCAAGCTGGCAAGTAACGAAAACCCGCTGGGCGCCAGCCCCAAAGCGCTGGCGGCGATCCGTGACGAGCTGGCAGAGCTGACACGTTATCCCGATGGCAATGGTTTTGCCCTCAAGACCCTGTTGGCCGAGCGTTGCGCGGTCGAGCTGAGCCAGGTCACCCTGGGCAACGGTTCCAACGACATTCTGGAATTGGTCGCTCGTGCCTACCTGGCCCCGGGCTTGAATGCCGTATTCAGCGCCCATGCCTTTGCCGTCTATCCGATTGTCACCCAGGCCGTGGGCGCGCAGGCGCACGTGGTTCCGGCCAAGGATTGGGGGCATGACCTGCCTGCAATGCTGCAGGCAATCGACGCCAATACCCGGGTGGTGTTTATCGCCAATCCGAACAACCCGACCGGTACCTGGTTCAGCGCCGAGGCGTTGGACGAGTTCCTGCAGGATGTGCCAGGGCATGTGCTGGTGGTGCTGGACGAGGCTTATATCGAGTACGCCGAAGGCAGCGACTTGCCCGACGGCCTGGATTTCCTGGCGGCCTACCCGAATCTGCTGGTTTCGCGGACCTTCTCCAAGGCCTATGGCCTGGCGTCGTTGCGTGTGGGTTATGGCTTGTCGACGCCGGTGGTGGCCGATGTGCTGAACCGGGTTCGCCAGCCGTTCAACGTCAACAGCCTGGCGTTGGCTGCTGCCTGTGCGGCGTTGCAGGACGAGGAATACCTGGCTGAGAGCCGTCGCCTGAATGAGGCTGGCATGCAGCAGCTGGAGGCGGGCTTTCGCGAGCTGGGACTGTCGTGGATTCCTTCCAAAGGCAACTTCATTGCCGTTGACCTGGGAAGGGTGGCTGCTCCGGTATTCCAGGGGTTGCTGCGCGAGGGTGTGATTGTGCGTCCTGTGGCCAATTACGGTATGCCGAACCACCTGCGTATTACCGTCGGTCTGCCGGCTGAAAACAGTCGCTTCCTCGAGGCGTTGTCCAAGGTTCTGGCTCGTGGTTGATGTCATTCCAATGCAATCTGCTGTGCCTATGATCGGTCGCCTGGTGGTGGTCGGTCTGGGGCTGATTGGTGGCTCTTTTGCCAAGGGCCTGCGTGAAAGCGGGGTGTGTCGCGAGGTGGTAGGGGTCGATCTGGATCCTCAATCGCGCAAGTTGGCAGTCGAATTGGGCGTGGTGGACCGCTGCGAAGAAGACCTCGCCGCGGCCTGCCAGGGTGCAGACGTGATCCAGCTGGCAGTACCGATCCTGGCCATGGAAAAGCTCCTGGCGCTCTTGGCTGGCATGGACCTGGGGCAGGCGATCCTGACGGATGTCGGCAGCGCCAAGGGTAATGTGGTACGCGCTGCAACCGAGGCCTTTGGTGGCATGCCGCCGCGCTTCGTGCCGGGGCACCCGATTGCCGGTTCCGAGCAGAGCGGCGTCGAGGCGTCCAATGCCCAGCTGTTTCGTCGACATAAAGTAATTCTGACTCCGCTGGAGCAGACCGACCCCGAGGCGTTGAGGCTGGTCGATCGGTTATGGCGCGAGCTGGGAGCGGATGTCGAGCATATGCAGGTCGAGCGCCACGATGAAGTGTTGGCGGCGACCAGTCATTTGCCCCACCTGCTGGCATTCGGCCTGGTCGACTCGTTGGCCAAGCGCAGTGAAAATCTGGACATCTTCCGTTACGCTGCGGGCGGTTTCCGCGATTTCACGAGAATCGCCGGCAGCGACCCGGTCATGTGGCACGACATCTTCCTCGCCAATCGCGAAGCGGTACTGCGCACACTCGATACATTTCGCAACGACCTCGACGCCCTGCGCGACGCGGTCGATGCAGGGGATGGGCACCAATTGTTGGGCGTATTCACTCGCGCCCGGGTTGCCCGCGAGCATTTCAGTAAAATCCTGGCCCGCCGGGCCTATGTGGACGCTATGAACTCCAACGATCTGATTTTCCTGGCAAATCCTGGTGGCCGCCTGAATGGGCGGATCCGTGTACCGGGTGACAAGTCGATTTCTCACCGCTCGATCATGCTCGGCTCGCTGGCTGAAGGCGTTACCGAGGTCGAAGGTTTCCTCGAAGGCGAAGACGCGCTGGCAACCTTGCAGGCGTTCCGCGACATGGGCGTGGTGATAGAAGGTCCGCACCACGGCCGCGTAACCATTCACGGCGTTGGCCTGCATGGCTTGAAGCCCGCTCCAGGTCCTATCTACCTGGGCAACTCCGGTACCTCGATGCGCCTGCTGTCCGGCCTCCTGGCGGCGCAGAACTTCGACAGCACCCTGACGGGGGATGCGTCGCTGTCCAAGCGTCCGATGAATCGCGTGGCCAACCCGTTGCGGGAAATGGGCGCTGTCATCGAAACGGCTGCCGAAGGTCGTCCGCCGATGGTCATTCGCGGTGGCAGCAAGCTCAAGGGCCTGACGTACACCATGCCGATGGCCAGTGCCCAGGTTAAGTCCTGCCTGCTGCTGGCGGGGCTTTACGCCGAAGGCAAAACTACCGTGACCGAGCCTGCGCCGACCCGTGACCATACCGAGCGTATGCTGCGCGGTTTCGGCTACCCGGTCAGCGTCGACGGTGCGACTGCTTCGGTTGAGTCGGGCCACAAACTGACTGCTACGCACATTGAAGTGCCAGGCGATATCTCGTCGTCGGCGTTCTTCCTGGTGGCTGCGTCGATCGCCGAGGGTTCGGAGTTGGTGCTGGAGCATGTCGGTATTAACCCGACCCGCACCGGCGTGATCGACATCCTGCGCCTGATGGGGGCGGATATCACCCTGGAAAACCAGCGTGAAGTCGGTGGCGAACCTGTGGCAGACCTGCGCGTACGGGCGGCTAAACTCAAAGGTATCGAGATTCCTGAAGAGTTGGTGCCCTTGGCCATTGACGAGTTCCCGGTGCTGTTTGTCGCAGCGGCCTGCGCCGAAGGGCGTACCGTGCTGCGTGGTGCTGAAGAGCTGCGGGTCAAGGAGTCTGATCGTATCCAGGTCATGGCCGACGGCCTGCTGGCGCTGGGCGTCAAGTGCGAGCCTACGCCGGACGGCATCATCATCGATGGCGGCCAGATTGGTGGCGGTGAAGTGCACGGTCACGGTGATCACCGGATTGCGATGGCTTTCAGCGTGGCTTCGCTGCGTGCCAATGCTCCGATCCGCATTCATGATTGCGCGAACGTGGCGACTTCTTTCCCCAACTTCCTCGCGCTGTGCGCGCAGGTCGGTATCCGCGTAGCGCAAGAGGCTCAGTCGTGAACATCAAGGCACCTGTAATCACCATCGATGGGCCTAGCGGTTCTGGCAAGGGCACCATCGCCGGGATTCTGGCCAAGCGTCTGGGCTGGTGCCTGCTGGACTCTGGGGCGTTGTACCGTTTGCTGGCATTTGCCGCACGCAACCATGGCGTCGACCTGACCAACGAAGAGTCGCTGAAATTGCTCGCGGCTCATCTCGATGTGCAGTTCCTTGGTGCGACTGAAGGGCATCCGCAACGCATCATTCTCGAAGGTGACGATGTCACTGATGATCTGCGCAATGAGCAGGTGGGCGCCTGGGCTTCCCAGGTAGCCGCATTGCCCGCGGTGCGTGATGCGCTGTTGCAGCGCCAGCGGGCCTTCCAGGAGCCGCCAGGACTCGTGGCTGACGGTCGTGACATGGGGACGGTGGTTTTTCCAGAGGCGCCGTTGAAGATTTTCCTCACTGCCAGTGCCGAGGAGCGTGCACGTCGCCGTTACCTGCAGTTGAAGGGAAAAGTAGATGGTGTTAGTCTGTCGAGTCTGCTAGATGAGATTCGTGCGCGCGATGAGCGCGACACCCAGCGAGCGGTAGCCCCGCTTAAGCCGGCGGCTGACGCCATACAGCTGGATTCCACGGAGTTGTCCATCGAGCAGGTGCTGGAACGCATTCTGAGCGAGATCGCCATTCGCGACATCGCCGGGTGACCAAGAAGAGCGTGGGGAACCAGTCATAGTCCCGCGGTCTTTCTTTTATATGAACGTAACCCACATCGTCTGGGATGTGGCAGATGGGCGTATTCTTCGCCCTTATCAACAGGAATTAAAATGAGCGAAAGCTTTGCGGAACTCTTTGAAGAAAGCCTAAAAACCCTGAACCTTCAGGCAGGCTCCATCATCACCGGTGTTATCGTTGATATCGATTACCAAGCTCGTTGGGTAACCGTTCACGCTGGCCTGAAGTCTGAAGCACTCATCCCGCTTGAGCAGTTCTACAACGACGCTGGCGACCTGACTATCAACGTCGGTGACGAAGTTCACGTTGCGCTGGACTCGGTTGAAGATGGCTTTGGTGAAACCAAGCTGTCCCGTGAAAAAGCCAAGCGCGCTGAATGCTGGATTGTTCTGGAAGCAGCCTTCGCAGCCGAAGAAGTGGTCAAGGGCGTTATCAACGGTAAGGTTAAAGGCGGCTTCACTGTCGACGTTAACGGCATCCGTGCGTTCCTGCCAGGTTCTCTGGTTGACGTCCGTCCAGTGCGCGACACCACGCACCTGGAAGGCAAAGAGCTGGAATTCAAGGTCATCAAGCTGGACCAGAAGCGCAACAACGTTGTTGTTTCCCGTCGCAGCGTCCTCGAAGCCGAGAACTCCGCCGAGCGTGAAGCTCTGCTGGAATCCCTGCAGGAAGGCCAGCAAGTCAAAGGTATCGTTAAAAACCTCACCGATTACGGCGCATTCGTCGATCTGGGTGGCGTTGATGGCCTGCTGCACATCACCGACATGGCTTGGAAGCGTATCAAGCATCCTTCCGAAATCGTCAACGTTGGCGACGAGATCGATGTCAAGGTTCTGAAGTACGATCGTGAACGTAACCGTGTCTCCCTGGGCTTGAAGCAGCTGGGCGAAGATCCATGGGTCGCTATCAAAGCTCGCTACCCAGAAAGCACTCGCGTTACCGCGCGTGTAACCAACCTGACCGACTACGGCTGCTTCGCTGAGCTGGAAGAAGGCGTTGAAGGCCTGGTACACGTTTCCGAAATGGACTGGACCAACAAGAACATCCACCCTTCGAAAGTCGTACAAGTCGGCGACGAAGTGGAAGTTATGGTTCTGGACATCGACGAAGAACGTCGTCGTATCTCCCTCGGCATCAAACAGTGCAAATCTAACCCATGGGAAGATTTCTCTGGCCAGTTCAACAAGGGCGATAAAATCTCCGGCACCATCAAGTCGATCACCGATTTCGGTATCTTCATTGGTCTGGACGGCGGCATCGACGGCCTGGTTCACCTGTCCGACATCTCCTGGAACGAAGTGGGCGAAGAAGCCGTACGCCGCTTCAAGAAGGGCGACGAGCTGGACACCGTTATCCTGTCGGTTGACCCAGAGCGTGAGCGTATCTCCCTGGGCATCAAGCAACTGGAAAGCGATCCGTTCTCCGAGTACGTTCAAGAGAACGATAAAGGCGCAATCGTTAAGGGTGTTGTAAAAGAAGTTGACGCCAAAGGCGCCATCATCACCCTGGCCAACGATATCGAAGCTACTCTGAAAGCCTCCGAAATCAGCCGTGACCGCATCGAAGATGCACGTAACGTTCTGAAAGAAGGCGAAGAAGTTGAAGCCAAGATCATCAGCGTTGACCGCAAGAGCCGCGTAATCCAGCTCTCGATCAAGTCGAAAGACGTTGAAGACGAGAAAGAAGCAATCCAAAGCCTGCGCGACAAGCCAGCTGCTTCGGACATCGCTGCTGGTCCTACCACTCTGGGCGACCTGTTGCGTGCACAAATGGAAAAACAGAACTAAGTTCTGTAAGACCATAGAAAAAGGGCGACTTCGGTCGCCCTTTTTTGTGCCTTGAATTTGAGTTAAATCCTTCTGAAACCAACATATGCAGTGAGTTGTCTCTTCTTACAAGCAACGAGCTTGCTCATCAGGAGCTAGGCTAGGGTTGAAAGGGTGTCAGCATCGCAGCCTATGCTGCATAAGGAAGGGAATGAACAGACTCGCAGTTATTGTCGCCGTGCTCCTTCTTGCTGGATGTACTACCAGCGCCAAGACCCATGCGATACGTGGCGTCAGTGGAATTGAAATTGATTGCTCGGGCTTGGGCTCGGATTGGGATAAATGTTACAAGCGCGCGGCTAAGGAGTGCAAAGCCGGTGGGTACAAGGTCATAACCAAGTCCAGCGACGCGAAGGACGAGGAGGGCGATTATCCCTTCGGCTGGAACCCCGCTGGCTACGTTACCCGCACAATGCTGGTCATGTGTAGGTAAAAGTGGCTCTGAGGTGCTAAAGGGGGCGCTAGATGCGATGCAATTGCGGTCCAGCAGATAAGTCAATACATGGGCTGTTCAAAATCCTCAGAGCATGCTAAAACCTTCTGAGCACTGACCTAGCTGCTTGAAAAAGAAGGGAAAAATATGACGAAGTCGGAGTTGATCGAACGAATTGTCACCCATCAAGGGCTGCTGTCATCCAAGGATGTCGAGCTGGCCATCAAGACTATGCTTGAGCAAATGTCCCAATGCCTGGCTACCGGCGACCGGATAGAAATTCGGGGATTTGGTAGTTTCTCACTGCACTACCGTGCGCCGCGAGTGGGTCGCAACCCGAAGACAGGGCAGTCGGTAAGCCTCGACGGGAAATTCGTGCCGCATTTCAAGCCGGGTAAAGAACTGCGCGATCGAGTGAATGAAGAAGAGGAAGAGGGTTTTTAATTTTAAGTATATACACGAGGGTAATGATTGAAGTTGCCAGACTTGGTTGTTTTTGACTTTTGGCGCAGGTGTTATTGCGTGGCGTACTTTGCCGCGTCTATATAACAAATATTAAGGCAGGTCGGATTTTACTAAAAATACTCTGAGATTGATGGTGTAGTTCTTCTGTTTTTTCGGTGGATGGCCGCTTTGCAAAATTTTTATTTTGAGTTCCACATCTGACGCATTCAAAGAGCGCATGTACCGTGTGATTCTATGGGGCGTGTAGAATTTTTCTGTCTGTTTTTTAATCAGTATTTGGGTCATTACTCTTGATTTGAAGGCGATTCATCAAAGGTTTGATGTTTCTAGCTGGCCGATTTCACTGAATCAATAAGTATCTAAATTTCAAGAGGTAAGATGAGCAGGATCCTTTTGACCGGAGTGTCTGGCCTTGTGGGCCGTGCTGTTCACGAGCGGTTATCCATCTCCCCAATAAATGAATTGGTTGCAGTGCTGCGAACGCATGTAAACGATTTTCCTGAGTCCACAGTCGTTGCGAAAGTTGCCGATATCGATGGAAATACAGCTTGGGGGGATGCCTTAGGTGGATGCAGCGCTGTTGTTCATGCTGCGGCACGTGTCCATGTCATGAATGAAACCTCAAGTGACAGCCTTCGTGATTTTCGTCGGGTAAATGTTGAAGGATCTCTCAATCTGGCCCGACAAGCAGCACAAGCGGGCGTTCGTCGCTTTGTATTTATTAGCTCGATCAAGGTCAATGGCGAAGGAACAGTTCCAGGCGCTCCTTATTTTGCAGATGCTGAACCTGCACCAGCAGATTCCTATGGTATTTCTAAAATGGAAGCCGAGCAGGGATTAAGGGAGATCGCCAGGAAAACCGGGATGGAGGTTGTCATTATCCGGCCCACTCTCGTTTACGGACCGGGCGTGAAAGCCAATTTTCTGAATATGATGCGTTGGTTGAACAAGGGAGTGCCGCTGCCATTGGGGGCGATTAATAATCGCCGCAGTCTGGTGGCGCTGGGAAATCTGGTTGATTTAGTTGTTACCTGTCTGAGTCACCCTGCGGCTGCCAATCAGACCTTTCTGGTTAGCGATGGTGAGGATCTTTCTACGACTGAGTTGTTGCGTAAAATGGGGCAAGCCCTTGGCTCTCCGGCTCGTCTACTGCCTGTACCCAGTTGGATGCTTGAGACAGGGGCTACGCTTCTCGGCAGAAAAGCTCTTTCCCAGCGCTTATGCGGTTCGCTCCAGGTCGATATCAGTAAAACCCGCGAGTTGCTAGGCTGGACTCCTCCCCTGAGTGTTGATGCTGCACTGCGCATCACCGCTCAGCATTTTATTGAACAGCGTAAGTAATCCGCAGGCGGTCCAACGAGCGCAGTTATTCTCATCCGGATGTTAGCGCCTTGGATCTGTCCGCTGATGAACTCTCATATGGTTTCAGGAACTGAATCGTAAATGGCAATTTGGTACTTTTTCGCGGGGGTGGCACTTGCCTCGCTTTTGCTCACATGGGTACTGCGTCGATACGCATTGGCGCGCAGCCTTATGGATATACCTAATGGGCGTAGCTCTCATACGGTACCAACGCCGCGCGGGGGCGGGGTGGCAATTGTCCTTAGTTTCCTTCTCACTTTGCCGTTTCTGGCGGTAGCAGTTGAGATGCCATTGCCTGTTGTATGGGCACTGACGGGAGCTGGAGGACTGATAGCAATTGTTGGGTTTCTGGATGATCACGGGCATATCGCCGCCCGCTGGCGATTATTGGCGCATTTCCTTGCCGCGGCGTGGGCATTGCTCTGGTTGGGTGGGCTGCCGACTATCAAGATTTTTGGGGCTGACATCAGCCTTGGTTGGCTGGGCCACGCCCTGGCTGCTTTTTATCTGGTCTGGTTGCTCAATCTCTACAACTTCATGGATGGAATTGATGGTATCGCCAGTGTTGAGGCTATTTGTACGTGCCTGGGGGCTTGCCTGATCTATTGGTTGACTGGCAATGAGCATTTGATTTGGTCGCCATTGTTACTGGCGATGGCTGTGCTCGGATTCCTCTACTGGAATTTCCCACCGGCACGCATTTTCATGGGGGATGCGGGCAGTGGTTTTCTCGGCATTATCCTCGGCGTCCTGTCTCTGCAAGCTGCGTGGGACTCGCCACAATTTTTATGGGTGTGGCTGATCCTGCTGGGCGTATTCATCGTTGACGCTACTTTCACCTTGATCCGGCGTCTGCTGAGAGGGGACAAGGTTTATGAAGCGCACCGTAGCCATGGATATCAATTCGCTTCCCGACAGTTTGAGCGCCATCTGCCGGTCACGCTTGCAGTCGTGTTTATTAATCTGTTCTGGTTGCTGCCAATAGCGCTTGGCGTCAGTCTTTTTGGGCTGGATGGTATTATTGGTGTTGCGCTGGCTTATCTGCCTTTGATTTTCCTGGCACTCAGATTCCATGCTGGAGAGCTGGAACAAAAAAGCTGATGCACATCTGCATGGGTTAGCGTGGAACACGTATTGGCTTGCTGACCAAATAAATCAATACACCATGGTTATCAAGCCTAGGGATTGAGGTAGTAACAGAGGTTATGGATAAAATACGAACATATCTATTGAGCCTTCCGCGCCGACAAAAGCGCTTCCTTCAGGTGGCCACCGACATTGTGTTGGTTTGGATCGCCTTGTGGATGGCGTTTGTTGTGAGGTTGGGGTTCGATGATCTGAACAATCCCTTTGTCGTTCATCTCTGGCTATTTTTGAGCGCGCCGGTGGTGGCAATTCCGCTTTTTGTCCGGTTTGGAATGTATCGCGCGGTGATGCGTTACTTTGGTAACGATGCGCTGATCGCCATTGCCAAAGCAGTCAGTTTATCTGCGTTGATACTGGCCCTGGTTGTGTACTTGTACAGTAATCATCAAACGGTCGTCCCTCGTTCCATCGTGTTCAACTATTGGTGGTTGAGCATGGTTCTGGTAGGTGGATTACGTCTGGTGATGCGCCAGTACTTTATCGGTGACTGGTTTACCGCAGCACAGCATGTTCCTTTTACTAATCGCGATGATGGGCTGCCCAAGGTTGCCATCTATGGTGCCGGAGCTGCCGGTAACCAGCTTGTTGCTGCATTGCGCATGGGCAAGCTTATGCGTCCCGTGGCCTTTATCGATGATGACAGCAGCATTGCCGATCGGGTGATCTCCGGGTTGCAGGTCTATAAACCAAAACACATCAAACAGATGATTGATGATACAGGGGCGATCGAAGTGCTCCTGGCTATCCCTTCATCAAGCCGCAGTCGTCGTCGGGAAATATTGGGTTTCCTGGAGAAGTACCCACTGCACGTGCGCAGTGTTCCCGGTTTTATGGACCTTGCCAGTGGTCGGGTAAAGGTCGATGACATTCAAGAGGTGGATATTGCTGACTTGCTGGGGCGTGATGCAGTGCCCGCGCAGGAGGAACTGCTTGCCCGTTGTATCAAAGGGCGAATTGTTCTGGTGACGGGAGCGGGTGGGTCTATCGGCTCTGAACTTTGCAGGCAGATACTTTCGTCCGAGCCAACGACGCTGCTGCTGTTCGACCATAGCGAATTCAATCTTTACAGCATTTTGTCAGAGTTGGAGCAACGCATTGCGCGCGAATCATTGCCGGTCAAGTTGCTACCCATTTTAGGCTCGGCCCGTAATCAGGCGAAGTTGTTAGATGTGATGACAACCTGGAAGGTCGATACGGTCTACCACGCCGCGGCTTACAAGCATGTGCCGATGGTCGAGCACAACATTGCCGAAGGTGTCCTGAATAACGTTATCGGCACACTGAATACGGCTCAGGCCGCTTTGCAGGCAGGTGTCGCAAACTTTGTACTTATCTCTACAGACAAGGCTGTTCGCCCGACCAATGTCATGGGCAGTACCAAGCGTCTTGCCGAATTGACTCTGCAGGCATTGAGTCGTGAACTGGCTCCCGTTTTTCTGGGCGATGAGTCGAATATTTCTCGAGTCAATAAAACCCGCTTCACCATGGTTCGCTTCGGCAATGTGCTGGGATCTTCCGGTTCAGTCATTCCGTTGTTCCATAAGCAGATCAAATCTGGCGGCCCGCTAACGGTCACCCATCCCAAGATCACCCGTTACTTCATGACCATCCCTGAAGCGGCTCAATTGGTGATTCAGGCCGGCTCCATGGGGCAGGGCGGTGATGTTTTCGTGCTGGATATGGGGGAGCCGGTCAAGATCGTCGAGTTGGCGGAGAAGATGATTCACCTTTCGGGCCTGAGCGTGCGTTCGGACAAGAACCCGCATGGTGATATCGCCATCGAGTTCACAGGTCTGCGTCCGGGTGAAAAGCTTTACGAAGAGTTGCTGATTGGCGACAACGTTGCTGCGACCGATCACCCCATGATCATGAGTGCCAACGAAGACCATTTGCCTTGGGATGTATTGAAGGTCCGGCTGACCGAACTGCTTGCTGCTGTTGAGCTGGATGACTACGCCCGGGTTCGCCAATTGCTGCGCGAGACGGTCAGCGGCTATACCCCGGACGGGGAGATTGTTGATTGGATTTATCAGCAGCGGCGCCTCAAACCCTAGACCTACATAAGCTGTAACTCACCCACTTTTGACTTGCCCGGCACATCACCTAGGTTTGGAAGGCAGCTTCGGAAAAGCTGCTTTTCCTAATCGATGTCATGGAGAGTCACTCAATGCGTAACCCTTACTTTTCTTCGTTGATCTTTGCATTGCTGGCCGGCGTGGCGGCGACTGTCGTCAACGCTGCTCCTGTTGCCAAATCGCAAACTGAAGCTCCGATCGTTGCTTCAGCTCCCGCAACGGTCGCGGTTACCAAGCTCGATTTGAATACCGCTGATGTAGCAGCATTGCAGCGTGAGCTTTTCGGTGTCGGTGAAACCAAAGCGAAGGCCATCATCGCTTATCGCGAAAGCAATGGCCCGTTCACATCGGTGGATGAATTGCTGGAAGTCAAAGGGATCGGCAAGGTGTTGCTGGAAAAGAACCGCGAGAAACTCGAGGTCAATTGAAGCTGATCTAACGTCTGAAGCCGGTCATTGACCGGCTTTTTTTTGCGTTGGTTTTGGTGGGTGTAGGCAGGCTTTTATTGTGAGCTGAACGTTGCGAGGCAGGCGCTGCGCAATGTGGCTGCGGCCAAGCTTCCCAAGTGCTTCACGCAAGCCTGTTCAGCTCGATGACGGTGGCGTCTGCTTCAGTTGCTCACGCGCGACATCCAGTATACGTCGAGCCAGCTCGGTGCTTTGCACACTGCGCGACAGGACCAGGGCACCCACCAAGGTCGACATGATCAGCAGGCTTTGATCGTTAGCCTGCTCTGTACCCAGCAAGGCGTTTTGCACTTGCTCAAGTCGGGCCTTGAGGATGGCATCGGTGGTGGGGCTTGGCTGGCCGCGCAAGCCCAGTTCTGCGGACATGGTCGGCAAGGGGCACCCTTGGTGAGGGGAGCTTTGATGCCATTCGGAAAGGTAGTTGTCGATAAAGGCGTGCAGCGGTCGCTGCTCGCTAAACAGCTGGGCGCAATGCTCGTCGAGCTCTGCAGCCGAGGCTTGCAGGGCTTTCTCGACCAGTTCGTCCTTGGACGCGAAATGCGAGTAGAAGCCTCCGTGGGTCAGGCCTAAGGCTTTCATCAGCGGTTGCAGTCCGGTGGCGCCGATACCGTCACGTCGGAAGCGCTGCGAAGCCTCTTTGATGATGCGCTGGTGGGTCTGGGCTTTGTGGTCTGGTGAGTACCGCATCTTAGAAATCTCCACAAACTGAGGCGCCATCTTAACCAAGGTTAATCAGATGGTGACTGTACTTCAAAGCCCCGACGGCCAGCTGTCGGCGGAGTCAGTCCGTTGCTGACGGGACGCGGGTAGTTGGCACGATTAGTGGTTATCTGTTGTTCAGTGATTGTTGAACAATGTCGAGGCGCCCCATGAGTGCAGGTGTGTCACTGGCCGATCAGATCAGGCTCGAATTGCGTGACGATATTATCGGTGGGCGCCTGCTGCCCGGGATGGCGTTGATCGAAAGCGAGCTGGTGGCGGCTTACAACGCTTCGCGCAATACCATCCGCGAAGCCTTGCATCAGCTTGGGCAGGAAGGCTTGACCCGTTATGTGCGCAACAAGGGAGTCATGGTCCGGCGCTTGGGCACGGAAGAAGTACGTGATCTGTTCCAGGTGCGTCGGACGCTGGAGTTGCAGGCCATCGCCAATAGCCGGCCGCTGCGCGACTACCAGTCCGATCGCATGCTCGAATCCACTGAGGCCGCGCAGTTGGCCTGGGAGCGTGAAGACTGGCGCTCGGTAGGCACCCATAGCCTGGGTTTCCACCAGCATGTTGTGGGGTTGATGGGCAGTCGGTTGTTCGACGAGTTCTTCACCAACGTCGTGGCACAGATGCGCCTGGTGTTTTGTGCCGCCCCGGACGAGCAGCATTTCCAGGCTCCCTGGCTGACGCGGGACCGGCAGATCCATGACTTGCTGGCCGAAGGCGACAGGTACCAGGCGGGTGTGGCCATGGAAGGGTATCTGGACGACTCCGAGCGTTTGCTGCTCGATATTCTCCATCAGGCTTCCCGTTAACCCGCGAGGGCTTCAACCATGTACAAGGACTATCCAGCCGCTTATCAGGTGAGCAAAGGCTCTGCTTTGCAGGTAGACACAGCGTTTTATGAGCGGATCCGCGATACACCCGACAAGCGCCGGCTGATCGAGCAGTTCGAGGTTCCGATCCGCACCGGGCGTGCCTGGAAAGTACCCGCCGGGCATGTGTTTCGGGTGACCACCCCGGTGGGGCCTCAGGTTGGCGACTTCAATGTCTGGAATGCCAATGACCCTCGGGAGCGGTTGTGGGCGGCGCGAACCCGGCAATTGCAGGGTGCCCACGTCAGCACCCATGACCGGCTCTGGTCGAATCTCCCGTTTCTGCGGCCGTTGGTCACCATCACCGATGACAGTCTGGCCAGCTACGGCATCGATGAGCATGGCGGCCGGGTGCATGACCTGCTGGGCACGCGCTGCGACCCCTACGTCAACCGGATGCTGACCGGCGAGGACTTCCATCACCATTGCCACTCCAATCTGACCCGCGCCGTGCTGCCCCATGGCCTGACCGAGTTCGATGTGCACGATGTGTTGAATATCTTTCAGTGCACCGGGCTCAACCATGACGACCTGTATTTCATGAAGGCCTGTCCGGCGCAGAAGGGCGACTACCTCGAGTTCTTTGCCGAGATCGACGTGCTGTGTGCGTTGTCGACCTGTCCCGGCGGCGATCTGTCGTTGCCGATGTGGGGGCCGGATGCCCAGGATCCGTTGAGCGTCTGCCGACCGTTGGGGGTGGAGATTTATCAGCTGGAGGAATCGTTGCTCGAGGGTTGGAGCCAACCCGAACGTGCGGCCTATAAGGGGCAGCATGGTCTGCAACTGGCCAGGGCCGATTGGGAATAGCGGCCATTGAAAAGCCCCTTCCTGATCAGGGAAGGGGCTTGAGGTTTAACGGTCTTGCGCTTCCTTGGCATCCATTTGTGCGTTGCGCTCGGCGACGCGTTTACGTTGCTCATCGGTCAGTTCCACCTTGTCGGCGGTGTCGCGCAGCATCATCAAGCCGCCGACGATCGAACCTATAGCAACCACCAGAATCAACCAGGCATACCAGGGCATAGGGCTCTCCTTGATGGCAGGCCGGTGGGCGAAGGGTTCGCCTGCGAGCCTGCCTGTACCACTTTGAGTTAAAGCGTTTCGCAGTGGTTCCATTGTATGCCTGATCGGGTGGGCGTGCGTCCGCTCCGTTGTCAGAGCCCGGTGAGCATCGCGTCCGCTGGAGCCTCGGCGCGCAGTTGCGCGGTGAGCTGGAAGTAGATGAAGCCGGCCGCCATGAAACCGAGAAAGATCAGCCCGATCAGGGTGTTGAACCAGGCCATGGCCACCAGGCAAACCACCGCCAGTGCCAGGGCGATGGCGGGTACCAGCGGGTAGCCCGGGGCACGGAAAGTACGTTCCAGGTTGGGCTCGGTTTTGCGCAGCTTGAACAGGCTGAGCATGCTCATGATGTACATCACAATCGCTCCGAACACCGCCATGGTGATCATTGCCGCCGTCAGCGTCATGCCGCCCAGGTTGATCAGGCCGTCACTGTAGATGGCGGCGATACCGATCAGGCCGCCCGCGATGATGGCACGGTGCGGAGTCTGGAAACGTGACAGTCTGGCCAGCGATTTGGGCAGGTAGCCGGCGCGGGCGAGGGCGAAGAATTGCCGCGAGTAGCCAAGGATGATGCCGTGGAAGCTCGCCACCAGGCCGAACAGGCCGATCCACACCAACATATGCAGCCAGCCCGAGCTTTCACCGACCACGGTCTTCATCGCCTGGGGCAGCGGGTCGTTAATGTTCGACAAGGTGCGCCAGTCACCCACGCCGCCGGCAAAGAACATCACGCCCATGGCCAGCAGCACCAGGGTCAGGATGCCGCTGATGTAGGCCTTGGGAATGGTGCGTTTCGGGTCCTTGGCTTCTTCGGCGGCCATGGCTGCACCTTCGATGGCGAGGAAGAACCAAATGGCGAATGGAATGGCCGCGAACATCCCGGCAATCGCCGGCGCGCCGAAGGTGTCCGAACCGGCCCAGCCATTGAGGGCGAAGTTGCTGAAGCTGAACGCCGGCGCGACCACGCCCATGAACACCAGCAGTTCGGCCACCGCCAGCACGCACACCACCAGTTCGAAGGTGGCGGCCAGTTTGACCCCGAGAATATTCAGCCCCATGAACATCAGGTAGGCGCCGACTGCGGCGTGTTTCGGGTCGAGGGCGGGAAACTGCACGTTCAGGTAGGCGCCAATCGCCAGGGCGATGGCCGGCGGGGCGAAGACGAACTCGATCAAGGTCGCCAGGCCCGCAATCAGCCCGCCCTTTTCACCAAAGGCCCGACGGCTGTAGGCAAAGGGCCCGCCGGCATGGGGAATCGCGGTGGTCAGCTCGGTGAAGCTGAATATGAAGCAGGTGTACATGGTCGCGACCATCAGTGAGGTCAGCAGAAACCCCAGGGTCCCGGCCACGCCCCAGCCATAACTCCAGCCGAAGTACTCCCCGGAAATCACCAGGCCGACCGCAATACCCCATAAGTGCAGCGTGCCCAAGGTGGGCTTGAGTTGTGTGTTCATCGCATGCTCCCTGAACGGTTTGAAGTGCTCAGGTGGGAGGGCTGCACCGGCCATGCCAGTCTTGGCCAGTACGTCGCAAAGCTGTGAAAGCTGTCGTATCGAGGATGTTTAGCCCTTTTTCGCCCCTGAAAGCGTTCGAAATGGGGCGCCCGCGTGCCTTGCATCGGGGCGCCGCTGTTGGCGTGGCCAATGGTGATCGGCCCCTGGCAGACCGGCGTAAAGGGCATGCAAAGCCACTCTTTACGCTTTCTTTATGCCTGACCCACCGCGTCGATCTCGTTCCTTTACAGGCTGCCTACGGACAATGCCCCTACACGCGGCAATCGCCGTAACTCGGAGAAATTCCATGAGCGTTCTGGACGGGGTGTCACTGCTGTTGGCAGTGGGGCTGTTCATTTATCTACTGGTTGCGCTGTTGCGCGCGGATCGGAACTAGGAGCAGCTATGCACAGTTATGACTACGGGCTGATCCTGGCTTTTTTCGCCCTGGTGCTGCTACCGGCGCCGTTGCTGGGACGGTTCTACTACAAGGTAATGGAAGGCCAGCGCACCTGGTTGACACCGGTGCTGGGGCCGGTGGAGCGGGTCTGCTATCGCCTTTCCGGGGTTGATCCACAGACCGAGCAAAGCTGGCAGAAGTACACCCTGGCGTTGCTCGCTTTCAACCTGGCGGGCTTTGTCCTGCTGTTCGCAATCCTGCTGTTCCAGGACCACCTTCCGCTCAATCCGCAGAACCTGCCGGGCCAGGAGTGGACGTTGGCGTTCAATACCGCCATCAGCTTCATGACCAACACCAACTGGCAGAGTTACAGCGGCGAAGCCTCCCTGAGCTACCTGAGCCAGATGGCAGGCCTGACCGTGCAGAACTTCGTCAGCGCCGCCACCGGCCTGGCCGTGCTGGTTGCCTTGTGCCGTGGCATCGGTCGTCGCTCGGCGCAAACCCTGGGTAACTTCTGGGTCGACATGACCCGCGCGACGCTCTATGGCTTGCTGCCGTTGTGCCTGCTGCTGGCGCTGTTCCTGGTGTGGCAGGGCGTGCCTCAGACCTTCGCTCACTATGTGAATGCCCTGACGATGCAGGGCGCCGATCAGGTGATCCCCCTGGGCCCGGCGGCCAGCCAGATCGCCATCAAGCAACTGGGGACCAACGGCGGTGGCTTCTTTGGCGCCAACTCGGCCCACCCATTCGAAAACCCGAGCGCCTGGAGCAACCTGTTCGAGTTGGGCTCGATCATCCTGATCCCGGTGGCCCTGGTGTTTACGTTTGGCCATTACGTCAAGGATCTGCGCCAGAGCCGGGCCATCATCGCCTGCATGCTGGCGTTGTTCCTGATTGGCGGCGCCACCTCGCTGTGGGCCGAATACCAACCCAACCCTGCGCTGAACAATGTGGCGGTGGAGCAGACCGCGCCGCTGGAAGGCAAGGAAGCGCGTTTCGGTACGACCGCCACCGTGCTCTGGTCGGTGACCACCACCGCGGCGTCCAACGGTTCGGTCAACGGCATGCATGACAGCCTCAACCCCCTGAGCGGGATGGTGGCGCTGATCAACATGATGGTTGGCGAAGTGATCTTCGGCGGCGTGGGAGCCGGTCTTTACGGGATGTTGCTCAACGTGTTGATCGCTGTGTTCCTGGCCGGGTTGATGATCGGGCGAACCCCTGAATACCTGGGCAAGAAACTGCAGGCCAAGGAAGTGCAATTGCTGGTGGTGACTCTGATGGTGATGCCGATCGGTGTGCTGGTGCTGGGGGCGGTTGCCGCCAGCCTGCCGGTGCCCGCATCGGCCATCAGCAACCCCGGGCCCCATGGTTTCAGTCAGTTGCTCTATGCCTACACCTCGGCCAGTGCCAACAACGGCTCGGCCTTCGCCGGCTTCAGCGCCAACACTGCCTTCCACAACCTGATGCTGGGCCTGGGCATGTTGATCGGGCGCTTCGGCTACATCCTGCCGGTACTGGCCCTGGCCGGTAGCCTGGCGATGAAGAAGACCGCGCCGATTGGCCAGAACAGTTTCCCGACCCATGGCCCGCTGTTCGTCACGCTGCTGACAGTGACCATTTTGCTGGTGGGTGGCCTGACGTTCCTGCCAACCCTGGCACTGGGGCCTATTGCCGAACACCTGAGCATGGATGCCCTTGGGTTCAAGGGCTGAGGATTAGACGATGAATATGCATGTTCCTGCTGCAAAAAAATCTGCGCCTGATGCTGCTGGCACCACGCCTGGCAGTTCCCGGCCGGCGACCTCGGAGCAGTCGAAAACCGCAATCTCGGCCCTGTGGCGCCCGGCGCTGGTCCAGGCCTTCGTCAAGCTCGACCCGCGCCAGCTCAAACGTTCGCCGGTGATGCTGGTGGTGGAGCTGACCGCGGTCCTGACCACTGTCCTGTGTGTGTTGCCGGACCCTGCGGTACCGACCTTCGTCGCCGCGCAAATCGCTCTGTGGCTGTGGTTTACCGTGCTCTTCGCCAACTTTGCCGAAGCCTTGGCCGAGGGGCGCGGCAAGGCTCGCGCCGACAGCCTCAAGGCGGGCAGCGAAGGCTTGAGCGCCCGGCGGCAGAAGGACGATGGCAGCTTCCAGGTTGTACCCGCCGCCAGCTTGCGCAAGGGTGATGTGGTGCGAGTCGAAGCCGGGGAGATGATCCCGGGTGATGGTGAGGTGATCGAAGGGATTGCCGCGGTCAACGAAGCGGCGATTACCGGGGAGTCGGCTCCCGTGATCCGCGAGTCCGGGGGGGATCGCTCGGCGGTCACCGGCAATACCCGGCTGGTGTCTGACTGGCTGCGGGTGCGGATTACCGCCAACCCCGGCGAGTCGACCCTGGACCGCATGATCGCCTTGGTGGAAGGCGCCAAGCGCCAGAAAACGCCGAATGAGGTGGCGCTGGATATCCTGCTGATCGGCCTGACCCTGATCTTCCTGCTGGTGGTGGTGACCTTGCAGCCCTTTGCCCACTTCGCCAACGGCAGCCTGCCACTGGTGTTTCTGGTGGCGTTGCTGGTGACCTTGATTCCGACCACCATTGGCGGCCTGTTGTCGGCCATCGGCATCGCCGGCATGGACCGCCTGGTGCGCCTGAATGTGATCGCCAAATCCGGGCGAGCGGTGGAGGCGGCGGGGGACGTGCACGTCCTGCTGCTGGACAAGACCGGCACCATCACCTTCGGTAACCGCCGCTGCACCGCGATTCACGCAGCGCCTGGGGTCAGTGCCAAAGAGATGGCCGAGGGCGCGTTATTCGCCTCCCTGGCCGACGACACCGCCGAGGGCAAGTCCATCGTTGAGTACCTGCGCGGGCTTTATCCACAGCCTGAACCGGCGATCGAAGTGCTGACTGCCGTGCCGTTCAGCGCAGAAACCCGCTTGTCAGGGGTCGATTACCAGGGGCGGGTCTACCGCAAGGGGGCGGTGGATTCGCTGCTGGCCTTTGTCGGCCTGCAACGCAAGGACCTGCCTGCGGCGCTGTCCCGGGAGATCGACCAGATCGCCCAAAGCGGCGGTACTCCTTTGCTGGTCTGCGCCGAGGGCAAGCTGCTGGGCGCGATCCATCTCAAGGACGTGGTCAAACCGGGCATCCGCGAGCGTTTCGCCGAGCTGCGCAAGCTCGGGATTCGTACCGTGATGGTGACGGGTGACAACCCGCTGACCGCCGCCGCCATTGCGGCCGAAGCCGGTGTCGATGACGTGCTGGCCGAAGCCACGCCGGAGAAGAAGCTGGCGCGGATTCGCCATGAGCAGAATGACGGGCGGCTGGTGGCCATGTGTGGCGACGGCGCCAACGATGCCCCGGCCCTGGCCCAGGCGGATGTCGGCATGGCGATGAACGACGGCACCCAGGCGGCCCGCGAGGCGGCGAACATGGTCGATCTCGACAGCGATCCGACCAAGCTGCTGGACGTGGTGCAGATCGGCAAGGAGCTGCTGGTTACCCGAGGCGCACTGACCACCTTCTCGATTGCCAACGATGTGGCCAAGTACTTCGCGATCCTGCCGGCGTTGTTTGCGGCGATTTATCCACAGCTGGGCGTGCTCAACGTCATGGGGCTGACCAGCCCGCAGAGCGCGATCCTGTCGGCGATCGTGTTCAATGCCCTGATCATCGTCGTGCTGATTCCACTGGCATTGCGTGGGGTGCGGGTGCAGGCAGCCAGTGCGGCCCACCTGCTGCGGCGCAACCTGTTGATTTACGGCGTGGGCGGGATCGTGGTGCCGTTCGTCGGTATCAAGCTGATCGACATGCTGCTGACCGCGCTGCACCTGGTGTAACTCCCCGTTGCAGGGGCCGGCTGACCCGCCTGCTCCTGCCGGGATCGGACTTGATGAATCGAGGATTGAATGATGTCTAGCGTATTGCGTCCGGCCTTGAGCCTGATGGTATTGATGACCCTGATCACCGGTGTCGCCTATCCACTGGTTGTGACCGGGGTCGCCCAGTTGGCGTTCCCGGACCAGGCCAACGGCAGCCTGGTGCGTGACGCCGACGGCAAGGTGCGTGGCTCGGCCCTGATCGCTCAGGATTTTGTCGGCGATGCCTGGTTCCATCCGCGTCCTTCTGCAGGCGCTTTTGCCACGGTTTCCAGCAGCGCCAGCAACCTGGCACCGAGCAACCCGGCCCTTGCCACGCGGGTGATCGATGACGCCAACAAACTGCTGGTGCCTGGCCAGGGACCGGTGCCCCTGGCCTTGCTCACCACCTCTGGCAGTGGGCTGGATCCGCACTTGCCTCCGGCCGCGATTACCTATCAACTGGCGCGGGTTGCGGCGGCGCGCAACCTGCCCCAGGCCAAGGTCCAAGCGCTGGTGGACACGCTGGTCGAGCAGCCGCTGATAGGCCCTCCAGTGGTCAATGTGCTGGCCCTGAATCGGGCCCTGGAAACCTTGTAGGCACAGGCGCGGCTGTTTACTGCCGCTGCGTTGATTAACTTTTTTGTTGCAGAGAGTTCCGCCCATGAGCGATTCCGGCCGCGCCGACGCGCTGTTAGCTGATCTGCCCCGCGATGGACGCGGTCGGCTCAAGGTTTTTCTGGGCGCCGCACCGGGCGTGGGCAAGACATACGCCATGTTGCAGGCGGCCCATGCGCAACTGCGCCAGGGGGTAAAGGTCCTGGCCGGGGTGGTCGAGACCCACGGCCGCGCAGAAACCGAAGCCTTGCTCGGCGGCCTGCCGCAACAGCCGCTGGTGCGCTCCGAGTATCGCGGGGTGATGCTGGAAGAGATGGACCTCGACGGGTTGCTCAAGGCCCGGCCCAAGCTGGTACTGGTAGACGAGTTGGCCCACAGCAACGCCCCCGGCAGTCGCCATGCCAAGCGTTGGCAGGACATCCAGGAACTGCTGGCAGCCGGGATTGACGTGTTCACCACGGTCAACGTGCAACACCTCGAAAGCCTCAACGATCAGGTGCGCGGCATCACCGGTGTGCAGGTGCGCGAAACCTTGCCTGACTGGGTGCTGCAGGAAGCCTATGAGCTGCTGCTGGTCGACCTGCCGCCCCGAGAACTGTTGGAGCGCCTGCGCGATGGCAAGGTCTACGTGCCGGAGCAGGCGCGGGCGGCCATCGATGCCTTCTTTACCCAAACCAACCTCACTGCCTTGCGCGAGTTGGCGATGCAGACCGCGGCGGCCCAGGTCGACGATGACCTGGCCCAGGGCTATCGGCAGCTGGGGCAGGCGGCGCCGGCCGTGCGCGGCCGATTACTGGTCGGGGTCGATGGTGATGCCCAGGCCGAACGCCTGGTGCGGCATGCGAGCCGGGTGGCACAACGTCGGCACCTGCCCTGGAGCATGGTGCATGTCGACAACGGCAGTGTGCGTGACGAACAGTCGCGCCTGCGCTTGCAGGCGGCGCAGCAATTGGCCGAGCGCCTGGGCGGTGAAGTGGTGTTGCTGCGCGCCGCCGAAGTGGCGAAAACCCTGATTCAGCATGCGGCGGAGCGGCGGGCGAGCCTGGTGCTGGTCGGCCAGTCCAGTCATCGCCTGCGCCGACGCTGGTTCGGCGGCGGGCTGGCGGCGCGTTTGCTGCGTCAGGCCAGCGGCCTGGAAATCAACGTCCTGGACAGCGAAGCGCAACCACATCAGCCACGGCTGCGCCCTGAGCAATCCGTGGCCTGGTTCGACTACGGGTTGGCGCTGCTGGCTACGGCCTTGGCCAGTGCCCTGGCCTGGGCGGTGGCCAGTGTGCTGCCGCTGCCCAACATCTCCCTGGTGTTTCTGGCCGCGGTGTTGCTGGTGGCGGTGCGCAGCAGCCTGGGGCCGGCGCTGGCGTGCGCGGTGCTGTCGTTTCTGACCTATGACTTCCTGTTTATCCCGCCCAGTTTTTCCTTCTCGATCCAGCGCGAAGAGGATGTATTGACCCTGGTGTTCTTCCTCATGATGGCGGCCCTGACCGGTAACCTGGCTGCCCGCCAGCGCCGCCAGTTGCAGGCATTGCGTGATACCCAGGAAGAAACCAGCGAGCTGTTGGATCTGTCGCGCAAACTGACCGCGGCTACCGATCGCCAGGCGGTGATCAGCGCTGCGGCCCAGCACTTGAACGGCTGGAAGGACTTGAAACTGTGCCTGCTCAACCGCGACGGGCAGGGCGACTGGAAGGTGGAAACCGGTGGCCCGCTGCAGTTTTCCGAAGCCGAGCGTGCGGCTGCCGATTGGGCTTGGCAGCATGACCAGCCGGCCGGCCATGGTACCGGTACCTTGCCTTTTGGACACTGGTGGTGGTGGCCGCTGTCGGTGGACGAAGGCCCGCTGGCCTTGTTGGGGGTTTGCCCGAAAGAGGGCACGGAACTTACCGGGCAACGTCGGCGGTTATTGACCGCCTTGAGTCAGCCGCTGGCCCAGGCGCTGGCTCGGGCGCAACTGGCCGAAGACCTGGAAGCCGCCAGGCTGCACGGCGAAACCGAACAGCTGCGCAGCGCCTTGCTGGCCTCGGTGTCCCATGACCTGCGCACTCCCCTGACCTCGATGCGCGGCAGCATCGACAGCTTGCTGGCGCTGGGCGAGGCGATTCCGCTGGAGGACCGCCGCGAATTGCTGGAGGGCACCCGTGACGAAGCCGAGCGCCTGGACCGCTACATCCAGAACCTGCTGGACATGACCCGCCTCGGCCATGGTGCCCTGAAGCTGGCACGGGACTGGGTGGCCCCCGGGGATATCGTCGGCAGTGCAATGAACCGCCTGCGGGCCGTGCTCGCCTCCTTGCAAGTCAGCACCGATGTGCCCGCGCAGTTGCCGCTGTTGTATGTGCACGCGGCCTTGATCGAACAGGCGCTGGTGAATGTGCTGGAGAACGCCGCGCGGTTCTCTCCCGCCCACGGTCGTTTGCAGTTGAGCGTCGGTGCGAGTGAAAGCGAACTGTGGTTTGCCGTGAGCGATGAGGGGCCGGGTATTCCCCAGGACGAGCGGGAAAAAATCTTCGATATGTTTTACACCGCCGCCCGGGGTGACCGAGGCGGTCAGGGCACCGGCCTGGGGCTGGCGATCTGTCAGGGCATGGTCGGTGCCCACGGTGGGCACATCAGCGTCGCCGAAGGCATCGAGGGACGTGGCACCTGTATTACCCTGTTCCTGCCGTTGCCGACGCAACCTGCCGCCGAGGCCCAGGTGTGATTGGCTGCCCGGCATCGCCCAGGCCAGGCCCGCGCAGGCAGCGCTGGGCTACTCTTTTGCAACTTATTTGTCTTGAATGGAAATCATGAGCCAGACCGCGACCATCCTGGTCATTGACGACGAACCGCAAATTCGCAAATTTCTGCGCATCAGCCTGGCCTCCCAAGGCTACAAAGTGATCGAGGCCGGCACTGGCAATGAAGGGCTGGCCCAGGCCGCGCTGAACAAGCCGGACCTGCTGGTGCTCGACCTGGGCCTGCCGGACATGGACGGGCAGCAGGTGCTGCGCGAGTTTCGCGAATGGTCGAGTGTGCCGGTGCTGGTGCTCTCGGTGCGTGCCAGTGAAATCCAGAAAGTTGAAGCACTGGACGGTGGTGCCAACGATTACGTGACCAAGCCCTTTGGGATCCAGGAGTTTCTGGCGCGCGTCCGAGCTTTGTTACGTCAGGCGCCTGTCGGTGAAGGGCAGGAAGCCGCGCTGAGTTTTGGACCCTTGACCGTGGACCTGGCCTATCGCCGGGTGCTGCTCGAGGGCGTGGAAGTGGCCCTGACCCGCAAGGAGTACGCGGTGCTGGCGCAACTGGCGCGTCACCCAGGGCGGGTGATTACCCAGCAGCAGTTGCTCAAGGACATCTGGGGCCCGACCCATACCGAAGACAGCCACTACCTGCGGATTGTGGTCGGGCACTTGCGCCAGAAGCTGGCGGACGATCCGGCCCGTCCACGTTTTATCCTCACCGAAGCCGGGATCGGCTATCGCTTGTTGAACGCTGAGTCCTGAGCGTCCAGGCGTTCGGTGCTCAGTTCTGCTCGCTTTCGTAGCGGTCCAGGGTATCGCTGGCGATTTCCCGGCCCAGGGCGATCAGCTCCGGCGCCTTGTAGAACTCGAAAAAACGGCAGACGCGCTTGGGCACGTTGATCAGGATATCCGGCGGGTAGCCCGCGATTTTGTACTGGGCCAGGGAGGTCTGCATCACCTCGAAGCTCTGGTTGATCAGGTCCAGCAGCGAGGCCGGGCCGACGTTATCGATGATGAAGGATCCGGTGGCAGACTTCGGCGCCCCTTCACTTTCCGGTGCTGCCGCCGGTTGCTGGGCTTCGGGCTGGGCCGATTCGATCCAGGGATTGATCTCCGCTGCCTCGGCCTTCAAGGCTTCTTGCTCGATAAGCAGCAGCTGTTCGGCCTGCTTGCGGCGAAAGGGCATGTGCGAACCCAGGGAACTGATCAGGTTGTCGAAGCGACTCTTGAAGGCCGGAGGGCGTTGAATCACCGGCAATTGATAGTGGCGCTGGTTGGTCGAGTTGAGGTTGACGGCGATGATCAGGTCGCAATGGCTGGACACCACCGGCACGATCGGCAGCGGATTGAGCAGGCCGCCATCCACCAGCATGCGGTTACCTTGCATGACCGGAGTGAACAGGCTGGGGATGGCTGCCGAAGCGCGCATGGCCTGGTGCAGGCAGCCTTCCTGGAACCAGATTTCCTGTTGGTTGGTCAAGTCGGTGGCGACGGCGGTGTAAGGGATTCGCAAGTCTTCGATGTTGATTTCGCCGACGATTTTGCGGATCTGGCCGAAAACCTTCTCGCCGCGAATCGCGCCCAGGCGAAAGCTGACGTCCACCAGGCGCAGTACGTCCAGGTAATCCAGGCTCTCGATCCATTCTCGATAATCGTTGAGCTTGCCGGCGGCGTAGATCCCGCCAACCACCGCGCCCATGGAGCAGCCGGCGATGCAGGCGATGTCATAGCCACGCCGTTCGATTTCCTCGATCACCCCGATGTGGGCGTATCCCCGGGCGCCACCTGAGCCCAGAACCAGTGCAACACGCTTCTTCATGACTCGACCCTTAGGCAAACAGGCTCCAACAATGCACCCTTCGAGGGGGGCTGTTCAATCGTGGCCTGTATTGCGCTGCAGCGCGCGGTTTACCTAGGGGGCCGCAGCGCATGCAGCTATGCTGGCGCACGCTATAT
The DNA here is from genome assembly GCF_002018875.1 of Pseudomonas sp. MF4836. Taxonomy (GTDB): domain Bacteria; phylum Pseudomonadota; class Gammaproteobacteria; order Pseudomonadales; family Pseudomonadaceae; genus Aquipseudomonas. Next base: position 149,716 of record NZ_MVOL01000005.1, on the reverse strand, counting down.
TTCCCGGGGGCTATCAAGGCACTTTTTTCGGTGCCGATCGTCTGATCTTGTACGACTGTGTTTTATTCCTGAGGTGTCATCGATGAAAGCCTGGATCTGTCTGCCCCTGATTGTGTTGGCACTGGCCGGTTGCGCCGGCAAAACCGCTTACCGCGACACCTGCGGCACGCAACTGGATGCGGCCTGGCATGAACTGGACCTGGCCAAGGCTGAAGGCTTTGCCGGTACCGTCAGCTACTCCAAGGCCTTGTCCCTGCTGACGGGTGCCAAGACCCAGCAACAATTTGAGGCCTTTGAAGGTTGCGCCAGCAAGGCCGAGAAGGCACGGTTCTACATCCGCGAGTCCCGCGCTGGCCGTTGATGCAATCACTGCTGCCGTGTGAGGTCGGGGAAGGGCCACCACCGCGGGCCGGCATGACGCAGCGCAATGCTGCATGCTGGTCGGCGGTGTCATTCTGAGGGAAACAGGTTGGGCCGTTCAGAGGCTGCAACCGTGAATGCTCGATGCGGGAGTCTATGATGTCAGCCCTGGTTGATCGATTGGTGGCTCAGGTCCTGAGCCTGGAAGTGCGTTTGCTGGCCTGTCAGGCCCGGCTGGCGGCAAGTACGGATCCCGAAGCACTGCATGACTTGCGCATTACCGTGCGGCGCTTGCGCAGCTTGTTGCGACCCCTGCGCGGTTTGCCTGGGGTGGAGCAACTCGAGGCGGCAGCGGGTGAGGTCGGTCAATTGACCACGCCCTTGCGGGATCGCGAAGTGCTGGCGGCCTATCTGCATCAGCACGGGCAGCATCAGGCCGCTGATCGGCGTACCGCGCAACTGGCCCAGGAGCTTCCTGCCGTCGCAACCGGGCCGCAAGTGCAGCAGTTGCTGATGGTGCTCGATGCGTTCCCACGGTTTTTGCGGGCGTCCGAGCGGCAGGGCATCTTGCGCAGCTTGCGCCAGCGCATCGAAAAGCGCCTGGCCAAACAGTGGAAAGCGCTGGATGTGGCATTGCATGACCACGCCCATGATCGACACCGCCTGCGCCTGTTGATCAAACGCGTACGCTACGCCGCTGATGCCTACCCCGAACTCGATCGTTTGCCGGCCAAGGCGATGTCCCGGCTCAAGGCGGCCCAGGGGGCACTGGGCGATTGGCATGACTGCTGGCAGTGGCTGGCCCAGGCTGAGCAGCAACCGGACTTGCAGCCCTGCGTGGGCGTATGGCGCAGCACCATGCTCAAGGCGCAAACCCGCGCCGACCGGGTGCTGGACAAACTCAGCGGCGATTGTTTCAAGTCCTGACCATGCGTTGACGGCTCATCTGTCCGCTTGTTTGGCAGGAATAAGTGCTGTGCCCCTGCTTTTGGCTGGTTACTATCCTCGAGTTCTTTTCCGCTCTCGAGGTTTCCATGCGCTTTTTCGATTTGCTTGATGCCGTTCGCCAGAATCCCCAGCAGCTGTCTATCCCGGCCGAGTGGGCCCAGGGGCGGGCGAGTTTTGGTGGCCTGGTGGTGGCCTTGCAGTACGAAGCCATGCGCGCCAAGGTTCCGGCCGATCGTCCTGTACGTTCGTTGGCCATCACCTTTGTCGGGCCGGTCGAGCCGGATGTGCCGGTGAGTTTCGAAGTGGATGTGCTACGTGAGGGCAAGGCCGTCAGCCAGGTACTGGGCCGGGCGATGCAGAACGGGCAGGTGGTGACCCTGGTGCAGGGGAGTTTCGGTGCTTCCCGGGCCTCCGAGGTCAGCGTCGAGGCGCAACCGGCACCGGAAATGAAACACTGGGATGAGTGCCAGGAGCTGCCCTATATCAAGGGGGTAACGCCCGAGTTCATGCGCCACCTGGCCATGCGCTGGAGCATCGGCGGCCTGCCCTTTACCGGTAATCAATCCCGTGACATGGGTGGTTGGGTGCGCTTGCGCGGAGACGTGAAGGAAGAGCCGCTGACCGAGGCGCATATTCTCGCCCTGGTCGATGCCTGGCCGCCGGCGTTGTTGCCGCACCTGCGCAAACCGGCGGCGGGCAGCACCCTGACCTGGACGATTGAATTCGTTCAGCCGTTGCTGGAGTTGAGCACCCTGGACTGGTGCAAGTATTGCGTGCACATCGAGCATGCACGCGACGGTTATGGCCATGCCGCCGCCGCGCTGTGGAGCCCGGAAGGCGGATTGATCGCCTTGAGCCGGCAAACGGTGACGATTTTCGCCTGAGTCCTTTGCTGCCGAGTGGCACGGGTATCGCCCGGCCACCCGGCGGCAATGAACACTGGCCGCTAACAGGGTTGCCAGTAACCTGGCGAATAGCCCTGTCAGTGCCGGACCGCCCGCAACTTCAGGCTTCCAGGCTGTGACCACGACGTTGCAGCGACAGAGCGGCGACTACCGCGACTGCGCCGATGGCAACGCTGACCGCGCTGGGCGCGAACACCCCTGATGCAATCAGCAGGAAACCCACGATAAATAACGGGCCTGCAATCAACTGCAATACCAGGTTGGCCGAGTTGCGATGGCTTTCCGGGGTGGTGCGCCATTGCCATGCGGGGATGTTGGGATGACGTTTGCCCATGTTGTCCTCCTTAATTCATTTGTTGAAGCCGATGAATCAAGAATAGGGGCGACGCTGGGCAACATCGAATCAAGCGTTGCTATCGGGTTGATAGGCTATTTGGGGGGGCACACCGGCCAAGTTCCAGGCCTTGCGGCCAACCCATAACCTTGCAGGGCTGGGCTGGCCGATAACCTGAGATTAAAGCTTCAGCTGTCCGATCGCCTTGCTCAAGGCGCCGGCCAGGGTCGCCAGTTCATTGCTGGTGGTGGCCGAGTCGACGGTTTGCTGCACAGTGTTTTCGGTCACGTCACGGATGCTGACCACCGCACGATTCATCTCTTCCGCCACTTGGCTCTGTTGCTCGGCGGCCACCGCGATCTGGGTATTGCTTTCACGCATCTGCGCCACGGCACTGGTTATTTCGGCCAGTGCGACCCCAGCCTCCTGAGCCTGTTGCACACAGTCGTCAGCCTTGAACGAGCTTTCCTGCATGAAGTCCACCGCATCGCGGGTACCGGCCTGCAAGGCGGAAACCATGGTGGTGATCTCATCGGTTGAGCTTTGCACGCGCTTGGCCAGGTTGCGCACCTCGTCGGCAACCACCGCAAAACCACGCCCCATTTCCCCGGCGCGGGCCGCTTCGATCGCGGCGTTGAGGGCCAGCAGGTTGGTCTGTTCGGCGATGCTGTGAATCACACTGACCACGCCGTTGATTTTCTGGCTGTCTTCGGCCAGGCGCTGGATCATCTCGGCGGTCTGCTGTACGCCACTGGACAGCCCTGCGATGGATTTCTGCACGCGACTGACCACCTCCTGGCCACTGCCAGCCAATGTATCGGCAGTCTGGGACAGGTCGCGGGTAGCGCCGGCATGTTGGGCGATGTGGTATACCGTGGCCGACATTTCATTGATCGCGGTAGCCGCCTGGTCGGTCTCACTTTGCTGGCCGAGCATGCCATGGCGTACGTCGTTCATGCTCGACGCCAGGCGCGCGGCACCCACATCCAACTGCCGGGCGGTATCGGCCACGGTGTTGACCACGCGCTGATAGCCGGCCTGCATGGCGTTGAACGCTGTCGCCATCTGCCCGACTTCATCTTTGCAGGCCAGGGGAACACGGGCCGCCAGGTCGCCGGTCTTTTCAACATGCAACATCACGTCTTTGAGTGTGTTGAGTTGGCTCAGCAGAAAGCGGATCAACAGTTGCGAGGCGCACAGCATGGCGAACATCAGGATGAATACAGCAGCGGCGTAGTTGGTGAAGCGCTCGCTGAACACCTGACTCAGGCTCGGGCCGTAGGCGAGTACCGCGATTTGCTGGCCATCGGCGCGACTGATGACTTCAGCGCCCATCAGTGGGTTATCGCCGAACAAGGGCATATGGCTGAACTCGACCCAGCCCTTGGCCCCGTTCAGCTCGGGTAATGGGCGATCGTTGAGAGAGGGCGTCTGCCCGGGCTGAAAACTCAGTAAATGATCGGCACGGGGCAAAGCCTGTCCAGCCGGCCAGGCGCTGAGCAGCCGTGCCTGGGCTTGAGCGGCACCCTGAGACGCCTGGCTGCGAGCCTGCTGCTCCAGTTGTACGGCGTACAGCACCAGCAGCAGGGTAGTAACGAAGGCGACCGCATTGACCGCCCAGAATTTGTACTTCAGCGAGATATTGCTAAGCCAGGCACCCATGGAAGGTCTTCTCTGATTGAGCGAAACAGTATTGGCAAGGTGCCATTATTGTGCCGCTACTTGCTCAGACAAATCTTGATGTGGGTCAAGCAATATCCGGCAAGCCGAAGAATGCCCGGGAGCAGGCTGTGCTGTGGGCGGCCAGTTCCTCTTGGCTTTCGTTGCGATGCAAGGCCACTTCGCGCAGCACCTCCGTCAGGTAGGCCGGTTCGTTGCGGCCATTTTTAGGCTTGGGACGAAGGCTGCGTGGCAGCAGGTAGGGCGCGTCGCTTTCCAGCATCAGGCGACCCCGGGGAATTTCCCGAACCAGCGGGTGCAAATGTGTGCCACGGCGTTCGTCGCAGATCCAGCCAGTGATACCAATATGCAAGTCCAGGTCGAGGTAGCTGAACAGCGCGCGCTGCTCGCCGGTAAAGCAGTGCACCACCGCGGCGGGCAAGCGATCGCGGAAGTCGCGCAGAATGTCCAGCATGCGCTGATTGGCGTCGCGTTCATGGAGGAACACCGGTAGCTGCAAGTCTGCGGCCAGGGCCAAATGCTCTTCCAGCACCTTTTCCTGCTGCGGGCGTGGTGAGAAGTCTCGATTGAAATCCAGACCGCATTCTCCCACTGCACGCACCTGGGTCTCATTGAGCAGGGCGCGCAGGCGGCGGGCACTGTCAGCATTCCAGTCACTGGCCGAGTGGGGATGGATCCCGGCAGTGGTGAACAGCCGTTGGCCGCTTTCGTCCAACTGGTGGGCCAATTCCAACGCCTGTTCACTGCCCTCGACGCTGGTACCGGTCAGGACCAATTGGCACACGCCTGCCGCGTACGCCCGGTCGAGAACGGCCTGGTGCTTTTCGGCGAAACTTGGGTTGGTCAGGTTGACGCCGATATCTATGAGTTGCATGGTGTACCTCCGCCTGCGGCCGGAAAGCATATCAGAGCTGTAGATTTATAAGAAAAGCCAAGAACTACAACGAGTTAAAGCTGTCTTTTGCTGTCGGAAGTTAGCTTCGGTTGGTAACCCAGCCATTGCTGTGCCCGTCTTTCGCACTTTGCCAGCGCTCAAGGCGCTCTGTTTCTGACCCCCGACTCTCAAGTCTTCCTTGAATAGTTGGCCAGTATTCTTTCCGGAGAGCGGATGATCCGACCCTCGGTTTTGTTTGCGCTGTGCTTGTCGCTGTTGCTGCCGTTACCGGCGGTGGCACGTTTGGCTGGGCCACCGGAAATCGTGGCCTCGAGCAAAGTTCGCGATCTAGCGGAGATTCGCAGTAGCCGGGTGTTACGGGTGCTGGTCAATCAAAGCCGCAACAGCTCTGGCGAAGTCCAGGGTCAGGCGATTGGTGTCGAGTACCACCGGCTGCGCGCGTTCGAGCAGTACCTGAATGGCCACGCCCGCGACGGCCAGGAAATCAACCTCAAGATCATTCCCAAGTCCAAGGATCAGTTGCTTGGCGCCTTGCAACGTGGCGAAGGTGACTTGGTCGCGCCGGGCGAATTACTGGAGGCGCAACCAGGGCAGGCCGTGAGCCCCAGTGATCCCATTGCCAGTAACGTGCCGCTGCTTCTGGTGGGGATCAAGGGCGAACGCCGCTATACCCGGCTGGAACAGCTGTCCGGCAAAACCCTGGCGCTGACCACTGGCAGCGTTGCCGGCGACGCCATTAGCCAGATCAATCAGAAGCTGGCGCTGCACAAATTGGCGCCGGTGAAAGTGGAGTGGGTTGATCCCAGCCTGGCGGTGGAGGATGTACTGGAAATGGTCCAGGGCGGGATTTTCCACCTGACCATTGTCGAACAGCCCATTGCCGAACGGTGGGGCAAGATCCTGCCGAAGTTGCGCTTCGATCGTCAGGTCCTGATTAGCGAGCCGGGCGAGGAACACTGGTTTGTTCGCCGGGACGCCTCGATGCTGCGTGCGAGCATCGACCGCTTTCTGAAGACTTACAAAACCCCGGCCGATCAGGATGTGGCGTTTTTGCGCATCTATCGGCGTCTGTATCAGGTGCATTACCCCTTGGCTCGCGCCGACCGCCAGCGTCTGGAAAAGCTGCGGCCGGTGTTGCAGAAGCACGCAAAGGAACAGGGGATGGACTGGCTGAACCTGGCGGCCCTGGCGTTCAAGGAGTCTGCCTTGCAGCCCAACGCACGCAGCGGCGCAGGCCCTACCGGCCTGATGCAGATCACCTCATCTGCGGCGCAACGGGTAGGCGTGAATGATATTCAGAACTTGGATAACAATGTTCAGGCCGGGGCCAAATACCTGGCGTTGATCCGACGTAAGTTTTTCGCCAGCCCCAAGCTTAATGAGCGTGAGCGCATGGCCTTCGTGCTGGCCGCTTACAACATGGGGCCTGAGCGGGTCCAAGGCATGCGTACCGAGGCCAAACGCCGTGGTTTGAACCCTAATCAGTGGTTTTTCCAGGTGGAGCGTATCGCCATGGAACAGGTGGGAATGGGAGCCGTCAGCTATGTTAATAGCGTCAATAAATATTATCTGGCCTTCGACCGCGAAAGGGACTCGTTGGAGCCCCAGGCAAGAAGCGTCGCCTCACGTAAGTGATCGATATAGTTGATTGTTATGGCGGGTTTTTTGCGCTTTTAACATGATAAAAACTGATTAGTATGGCGACCAACTTCCCACCTTAAACAAGGACTACACAGCATGAGCCCACTGATCAAATCCGTACTGAGCACCCGCGCTGGCTTTGGCCTGAGCGTATTGCGTATTTTTGTCGGCATCATTTTCGCAGCCCATGGCTCACAAAAACTCTTCGGTCTGTTTGGCGGTTATGGCCTGGCCGGCACTGCGCAGTGGATGGAGAGTATCGGCCTGGCTCCAGGTCATTTGATGGCGTTGCTGGCGGGGGGAACGGAGTTCTTTGGTGGCCTGGCATTGATTATCGGCTTGTTGGCTCGCCCGGCGGCGTTGGGCCTGTCCTTTACCTTGCTGGTTGCGATCTTCTCGGTGCACATCAGCAACGGTTTGTTCATGGCTAACAACGGCTATGAGTTCGCCCTGGCATTGCTTGGCGGCACCGTGGCGGTATTGCTTGAGGGCGCGGGCAAGCTTTCGCTGGATGCGGCGATCACCAAGTAGCACTTGGCGTATCACTCGAAAGGCCCGCCTGATGCGGGCCTTTTTCGTTTATGGAGGTTCTTGACACTGGCCTATGGGCTTCTCTAGGATGCTGCTTATGCGCCGATTTAAACAGCTACTTGCGGGGCGCCAGATGATCGAAAGGTTGTCGTTAGAAGCTTGAGGAAGGCTTCGAAATACCGCTAAAGCGCTGGTTCGGTGTTGCCTCTCACCTGCCCGGCAGAAACTTGAGGCAGAGACACGACACGATGAATGCAATACACCCCCTTGTACGTCTTGCGCCGATCACGGCGAACCTTGTCCAGCGCAATCCGAAAATCCTTCTGGCTGGCAAGCACCAACCCACGCTATTGCGATACCTGGACGGTTGGCCGCGACGCACCGGCAGGCCTTCGGCTTTCCTGATCCAGTTTGTCGAAGAGGGTGAGTCCCTGGCTCGTTTTTCCAGCGACAGTTTCGACCTCGCGGTCATCCAAGCCCCTAGTGCCGAAAACGCTGCTGAAGTCATCAAGCAACTGACCCGCGTTGCGCGCCAAGGATTGATTACTCGCCCTCAAGACCGGTTATAAGCAATCTCGGCACGGCTGATGGCGAGTTTGGTTTGGTGGGTTCGCGCTGTTTAAACAATCGCGTTACGTTTCGCCAGATCAACCAGCGCGACCAGATTGGAAATATTGAAACGTTTCAATAAGCGCACTTTGTAAGTACTTACAGTCTTATGGCTGATCAGCAGTGCGTCGGCGATCTGCTGGTTATTCAGCCCTGTCGCCAGCAACCTCAAGACGGTAATTTCACGATCTGTGAGTCGTGAAATCAACACGCTTTCCTGGCAAGCCGCCGTGTTGTTCTGCTGCAGGATATTGATCGTGTCTTCGGGGAAGTAGCTGTAGCCCGACAAAATCGCCTTGACCGCATTGGCCAGCTCATTGAGGTTTTCGGTTTTGCATAGAAAGCCTGCGGCACCTGCTTGCAAACAACGCAACGCGAAGTTCTTCGAATCACTGGAGGTCAGTACCAGCGTCTTGACTTGCAGATGTGCCGACTTGATATGGGCGATGACCGAAAAACCATCCAGATTGGGAATGCCCAAGTCCAGAATCAACAGGTCCGGAACGTGTTTGCGCACCAGTTGTACGGCATCGGCTCCGTTGCTGGCTTCGGCGATGATCGTGTGTTGATGGGGTTCAAGTATCGACCTTATGGCCAATCTGATCAGCGGATGATCGTCGACGATAATGATGTTTCCCATGAACAGGTTCCCCTCGAGTCTAAGGTAGTGGGAAGTGTCATCCGCGCACTGCAACGTGCGCGGTTTCGTTTTTTTTTGTTGTGCGCTCATTGCCGATTCGTAATGGGCGGATGATCGTTCGAAAAATGGCTGCTTGAGCCTTACGATGATCTGACTGGTCTGAAAAATGAATCGGACTAATCTGATAGTTTCGGTGCGCGCGATGCAGGGAAAGGCAGATTTCTAACCCAGCACGCAGCCACCATCCCTCGATGGCTGCGAGTATTTCATCGAGGATGTCGGCGTTTTACGTAAATGGCGATCAGGAGAAGGAGCAGCGGTATCGTAAAGATATTGATCAGCTTGATTGTTCTTCCCAGTGAGGCAATTTCATTATTGAGCTGCAGTTGCAGGTCTCTTAATGATTTGCGTATTTGTTGGCTTTCTTGATGGTCCGCTTGTGTCGTTGTGCCGTTGGGAGTCCATTCCTCTGTCTCGGTTGGAGGACTCAGAGCGTATAGCGCGGTTAACTCGGCATCCGTCTGAGCCAGAAGTGTTTCGAGCTTTTCGGTCTTCTCGCGAAAGCGCTCTTCGTTCTCTTCGATCAATTTCTCAATACGAGTAAAAGTCGGTTGGATACGCGGTTGCGATCGCGGATTCAGCAGAGCACTTTGTGCATGGAAGTCACTCAGAATGTTCACTACGAACGCTGCGTTATCTGACCAGACCTGCGGTGCCTGAGAATCCGATTCATTCCCTTCCTTGACCCACATGCGGTTGTCCAGGATGTCTGTATCAGCCACTACCACAACCTGTATCCGAGCCCGCTCTTTTGGCTCTGTCTCGCTGCCTGCCTCCTGTTGAGCAAACGCAGAGTCTGCAAGGCCTTCAATCCGCGCGGCTAATACATAGCGTTTGTCAGACGTTGTGATTTCGCTCATAAGCTCGCTCAGCCTCCTTTTCTCATTCAGGCGAGCGAGGTCGAATGGCATAGCCTTGGTGGAGCTCTGAAGAAGAGGGGTGAAAGTTGTACTCGCACCCTGAATGGGTTCGAGGATGCCCGCGGTTGAAAGATTAATGCTTTCCACGTTTAACGTGCTGGCATCTGCCTGATTCATGGAGTCTTTGGGCAATTTGATAAAAAACGGGTGGCTGATGGATTGTTGTCCTGGTTTCAGCACGGCTGACATTGCATATAGGCCATCTCCGAGAACGCGTTCGGGCAACATCTGTACTCCCCAGGCCTTTAGCAGTTTCGGGAGTGCGGAAGATGTCTCTCGACCCGTTGGGTTTACGGCTTCCTGTTTTAACTCCAGCTCGCTGATGGGGTCTAGAAAAACCAGGAGTTTCCCCCCGTTCTGCACAAATCCATCGATTGCTTTTAACGTCTGCTCCGGCAGTTGTTTGGGGTGGACCAGTATCAGGCTGCCGAGCTCTTCAGGTATCTGATCTACATCTGGGCTCAACGTAGTCAGGTCAAACTGCTCGCGGACTTCTTGCAACCACATCCACGCAGGGAGTGTCTGCTGGGTACGTTCATCGAATCGGCGGTTCATGGGCAAGCTGGATATCAACCCCGTCATTGGACGTTTTACTTGTGCCGCACCCTGGATCAACCGATTGATTTCATATTCGAGGAACACTTCGCGCTCAGGGGTAAAAAATGAAATTGCATGGGTCTCGCGATTGGCGTCGCTGGCTGCTAAGCCAAAGTAGAAGTGAGTGCCTTGATCCGGCAGTGGCATGGACTGGAGCCCCAAAAGATCAGCCTTATCCTCTTCATCTGAAAAAGGCATAGGGTCGATGATATGCAGAGTTAATTTGCCATTGGCTTCGTGTTCATAGGTTTTGAGCAGGGCTTTTACACGTTTGGCATATTCATCTGTGGTGCCTGGCGTTTTTACATGATTGCTGGAGTAGAAAAAAAACAATTCAAGTGGTTTGTTGAGGGAGTTCAGAATGTTCTTTGTGTTCTGTGAAATGCTATAGGTCTTTTGCTCAGTCAGATCAAATTGAATGGCAGGCAATTTGGAATTCAAGATCAGAGTGAAGACTAAGAGTAGAGACCCGATCAGCAGCAGAACGCGGCTGGGTCGAAGTATATTCTTCATGTGTTTACCCTTATTCAGCTTTCTTGAGTTCGATGACAGCAGTGGTTGCTATGAGCCACGCACTGATCATGGCGAAGAAGTACAGCAAATCTCGTAGGTCGATCACACCCTTGCTGAACCTATCGAAATGGGAGATCAAGCCTATAGAGTCAAAGGATGCGCTTAGCCATCTGGGGAGGCTTGCAACGGGAACGTCCAGCGCTGGCAATAGGTTTGGGATCATGAAGACAAGCCCAATAATAAATGTCGAAATAAACGCGGTCAGATGGTCGCGCGCTAAGGCGGACAAGCAGCAGCCTATTGATAAATAAGCGCCGGCCAGTAACCAGCTGCCCAAATAACCGATGTAGAGTGCAGTATTGTCGGGCTCGCCGAGGTAGTTGATGGTGGTTGCAAGCGGGAAGGTGAGTAATAGGGATAGTCCCAAAATCGTCCAGGCAGCCAGAAACTTTCCCATTACCACTTGAAAGCTGTTGATTGGCAGGGTTAACAAGAATTCGATAGACCCGCTCTTGCGTTCTTCTGCCCAGGTTGATGTGGCAATTGCTGGGATCAGCAAGAGGTAGAGCCAGGGGATGATGTCAAACAGCGGGTTGAGGTTGGCAATATTTCGTTCGAATAAGCTCCCGAAGTAAAAGCAGGATATCCCCGAGGTTGCCAAAAAGACTGCTATATAAATATAGGTCGCAGACGTGAGTGAGTAACTCTTAAGTTCACGTTTTAAAATAATCAGAGACTGTCTCAATTTGATTTTCCAAACATGCTTTCGATCACCTCATCCACACTTCCCGGGTTGACGGTCAGGTGTTTGATCACCCATTGCCGTGCAGCAATCAGTGCGTTGATCTTTGGCGAAATAGTTGCGCCTGGCGTAGCAAGTATGGTGATGGCGCCGGGTATGTCGGTTTGCTCTTCAATTCCCGCAACTCCTGGCAGTACAGCCAGTGCAAGGTAATCCAGGGGTTTCTCACTGACGATAGTCACTGCGTTGTGATAACGGGATTGTTTACGCAGTTCAGGAATTGTATTGTCCGCCAAGAGGCGACCGTCGTACATGATCAGCGCCCGACTACAAATAGCAGTTATTTCATCCGCGCAGGTTGTGGAGAAGATGATGGTCGTGTCTGTTGACAGTGACTTTATGATGTTGTGGAGTGTTTGCCTTTGATCGGGATTGAGCCCATTCGTTGGCTCGTCGAGAACAAGTAATTTAGGCTCATGAACTATGGCCTGGGCTAGCCCGACTCTCTGCTTGAGCTCCCATGACAGGCTGCCAATCGGTTGTTTCAGAATATTTTGAAGCTTTAGTCGCTCAACGGCATTGCTCAAGTTCTTGCTTTTTTTTGCGCCCCGAATTCCCCGTAGTTCGGCAACGAAGTCGAGAAACCAATGAACGTCCATGTTGGCGTATCGGGTGGCTCTTTCAGGCATATAGCCGAGTTGGCGCAGCGCCTGAAGTTTCTGCTTGTCTACATCGAAGCCGGATAGCTCCACTTTTCCTGAAGTAGGGGGGAGTAAGCCGGTCATTATCTTCATGAGTGTGGACTTTCCTGCGCCGGTGGGCCCGAGTAGTCCTAGTACTTCGCCTGCTTGGGCGCCGAACGAAACATTCTTGATGATAGTGTGCTCGCCAAAGCGCTTGGTTAGTTTTTCTACATAGATCATATTCTTGTGCCTGATAATCCTGAAGGCGACTCTCTCTACAGGGCTGGATCCGTCCCTTTAAGGTAGCCAGTGGCATCATTGATCACGGTGGTTCGAGCGAAGCTGAGGAGTTGCATAGTGCAAGTGCGCGCGTCTGCTCTAAGGCCAAATAATACGGTTAATGTCAGTAACTGCAAGCCTGTGGCTGATTAATAGGACTGGTCCTAATGTGGTTTTTGTCCGCTTGTAATATCTTCCCTGAGCTTGTTTTTTAATATGCATGATGGGGTTTCAAATCTGCTATGTTTCTACGAACCATTACCATAAAAAACGCTGATCAAGAAATCATTAGTGGTGCGTTGCTCTGTGGTGTTGCAGTTCCTCAAATTGGCAGTAATTTTCTTGTGTATAGCCTGAATGAGGAAGTGGAAGGCGACAAAACTCGCGTGTATATCGCAATGTTGCATAAGACGAGTGATAAGTATGTTTTGAGTCAGGTTGATTCAGGCCATGAGTGGACGGTCGCAGCTCAAGTATTCAAGCAACTCGTCAGAAGAGCTGCCCACGGTGATCTTCAGAGCCATGTCGATATTCCCTATCATCTTATTGATCTGACAGATTGTGACTTGCCTGTCTCCGAAGTCGAAGATCATCGGCCTCTCAGCATCAAAAAGGCGCTGATCACCAAGCTGATCTCCATGCGCGATCAAGAACGGTTGCCAGCGATCGAACGTACGGCGCCGATTGTCTCGGGTGTTAGTGCTTTGTTCACGGAACCAGATGGATCTTATGAACATGATGACTCTCAGTTGCTGACGCTCCTTGATACAGCGGAAACGCCGGGCGATGACATTATTCAGTTAACTTCTCAAGACGCTAAGGGGCTCGATAACGGGTCATCCATGTATGCGGAGGCTGCTGACGAGCAGAAAGCAGGAGGTGTGGTGCAACACTCGGGTGATTTCAGTTCTGCGCTGGCTTCATTTACCAGTGAAGAGCTGCTGGCTGCTCCAATGCTGACTGCTTCATTTATAGATGGCTCGCAGATCAGTTCAAATGCCGAGGCATCGGATCTCTATTCGGCCGATGGGGCTCCAGGCTTGGCACTCGACAACGAAGGTGAGCCTGATGTCCTGGAAGTTACAGCGCTCGCGACTACTGCTGCTCAAGAGGAAACGGACATGAAACTCCCTGTTTCGTCATCGATGGTTGAGCGCCTACGAGTTGATGACAGTCAAAGCGAGCAGTTTCGCCAGGATATGCAAAGCACGTTGGCGGAGCTTGAAGGGCTGGTAGGCGATCTCGGTTCGGAGCCCCTTAACGATATGACTCTGGAAGAAAACGGCTCAGACCTTGGTGCAGAAGATGCCGGTATGGACTCATTGCGACCTTTTGCCCAAGTCGATGAGCATGAGGTGGGATCAGCTGATTTCATTCGGTCGAATCTTGCGGTTTCAGCCATGACTGAGGTTGGCGGTGCATCTGAAGGGGCTTCAATTAGTCCCCTTGTACAACCACGGGCTGAAGAGATGTTGGATCCAGAACACTCAGCGAAGAACTTAAAAGAACTGGAGAGCATTCAGCCGTTTGAAAATGCATCTCTTCCAGGGGCTGATACCGAGCATCTATTGCTTGATGTCGAGAGTACCTTGGCCAATGTTGCGGGCATGGCGCAAGAGTTGGTCCAGCAAAAGCTGGGCGCAATGAAGCAGCAAGAAACCCTGGAGGGTTTGAAGTCCCAACTGCAAGAGAGAGAGCGGCAACTGGTGGAGAAAGAGGAGGGCTTGATGCTGCTCCAGAGCCAGTTGCAGCAGGAACGGGTGGCCGCAGACAGAGCTGCCGACAACAACGCCCGGATCATCGCCGAGCGTAGTTCCGCTTTGCAGCAATTGGCTGAAAGCCTTGAAGCCAGGGAGCGAAATGCAATTCGGCGATCCGAGCTTCTGCAACTGGGGCAGCAGCGTCTTGAGGAGCTTTCCAAGCAGCAGCGCGCCCGGGATCTCAAATTGGAAGCGCGTGAGCTGGATATACAGAAAAAGAGTGCTGAATTGGTAGAGCGCTTGAAGCAACTAACCAATGCCAAGAAAAAGCTCAGCAGCATTGTGAAGAACTTCAACGAAACGGTGACTTTCAACAATAGCCTCCATGCCATTTCCAGCATCCCCCTCGGCGAGGGCGAATGTTCTCCGGATGGAGTGGTCTGAGCCCGCTGTAAGCGGCGAATCACGTTATTTGAAGCCTGTCTCTGCCTGATTCCAGGTACCGCTATCGAGCCCTGATCTTGTTGAAAGAACAGGGCCTCACTTCCCCGTTTTCAAGCCATTCCAATAGACGTGCTCTCGCAGATTTTTTCTGCGTCATTACGTTTTCTATGAGCAATGGATCGATCAGGGATTGCTCTAGTTGCCGATCTCCTGGGGGGCTTAGGTTGAGTGTTGGCCGTGCTCCCAGGCAGAGATCGGTTGATGTGGCTGCCTCGTCCACCGCAAGGATTAGGGCTAGCTACTTTCCCGCAGTGATTTATCATCGGTTTTTCTCAAGCCGGCTGGGCCCGCGACTTAGGTCCGGTCAGGCAGGTTGTTCGGCCTCAGGCCAAATCGCGAGATTCATGGTCGGTTCATTGCGGGTGGTGATTAAGCAATTGAGTACAAAACTGATTACCCAGGAAGGTCATGAGGCCCTCAAGAAAGAGCTCGACTATCTATGGCGGGAAAAGCGTCCCGACACTACCCGCAAAGTCACCTGGGCTGCGTCACTGGGTGACAGGAGTGAAAACGCCGATTACCAGTACAACAAGAAGCTACTGCGAGAAATTGATCGCCGGGTGCGCTACATACGCAAGCGCCTGGAAGACATGCGCGTGGTTTCATACGCGCCCGAGCAGGAGGGGCGAGTGTTCTTCGGCGCCTGGGTCGAGGTGGAGAATGAAGAGGGTGAGACCAAGCGCTTTCGTATTGTTGGTTATGACGAGATATACGGGCAGAAGGATTACATCTCCATCGACTCGCCAATGGCTCGAGCGCTGTTGAAGAAGGAAGAGGGGGATGAAGCGATTGTTCCTACGCCTGGAGGTGAAACCTGCTGGTGGATCAATCGAATCGAGTATCAAAAGTAGGCCCGTCTGCCTGAGACGGGCCTCGGTCTTCAGCCTTCCCGCAGTACCGTCAGCGGGCTGGCATTCAAGGCCCGCCGTGTGCCGAAAACCCCCGCGCCGCCGACCAGTGCGGCACCGATCAGCGGCAACACCAGCAACCACGGATGTGGGTGCCAAGGCAGGTCGAAGGCATAGCGGTAGAGCACCAGGCTCACCAATTCAGAACCCAGAGCAGCCAGCAGACCACTGACAGCGCCGAGCAGGCCGAACTCGATACGCCGCGCTTTGACCAGCAACCGCCGCTCCGCCCCCAAGGCCCGTAACAGCGCACCTTGGCGGATGCGCTCGTCAAGGGTGGCCTGCAGGCCGGAGAAGAGGACGGTCATCCCAGCTGCCAGGACAAACAACAAGACGTATTCCACTGCCAGGGTCACCTGGGCAAGGATGCTGCGCAGTTGCTCCAGCAAGGCCTCCACCTGAAGAATGGTCACTGCGGGAAAGGCACGGGACAGCTCGACGATCTGTTGGTCATGCCCGGCCGCCAGGTAAAAGCTGGTCAGGTAGGTCGCGGGGAGATCTTTCAAGGTGCCCGGCTGGAAGATCATGAAGAAGTTGGGCTGGAAGTTATCCCAGTTGATTTTGCGCAGGCTGGTGACCTGGGCTTCTCGATTGATCCCGCCGACGGTGAAGGTCAGCCGATCGCCGATTTTGAGTTTCAGGCTTTCTGCGACCTTGTTTTCCACCGAGACGCCGGGCAGATCGCCTTGCGGCTGGCTCGACCACCAGCTCCCGGCGGTGATGCTATTGCCTTGTGGCAAGTCGGCGGCCCAGGTCAGGCTCAGGTCGCGCTGGACAGCGCGATCGCCGCTGGAGTCTTTGCTGACGATATCCCTGACCGGCTCGCCGTTGATGCTGATCAGTCGCCCCGGTACTACCGGATACAGCGGCGCCGAAGGTGCCGAGAGTTCCACCAGCCGATCGGTGAAGGCCTGTTTATCGGCGGGAAGGATATTCAGCGCGAAGTAGTTGGGGGCATTTTTCGGTAGCTGATTCTGCCAGGTATCCAGCAGCTCGCCGCGCAACAGGGCGATTAACGCCATCGACAATAGAATCAGGCCGAATGCCAGGGATTGGCCCGCAGCCGCCAGTGGATGGCGCAGCAACTGCCCCAGGCCCAGGCGCCATGGCAGCGAGGCGCGAGCCAACAGGCGCCGCAGGCTTTGCAGGGCGAGCAGCAGAAGCCCACCCAGAACCACCGCAGCCACCACGCCACCGCCGAGCAGGGCGAAGGTCAGCACCAGGTCCAGGCTCAGGCGCCACATGATCAGGCCCAGGGCGAGCAGGGCCGCGCCATAGACCATCCAGGTGCTCGAAGGGATGGGCAGCAGGTCGCGACGTAACACTCGTAATGGCGGAACACGACCCAGGGCGGAAAGCGGCGGCAGGGCGAAGCCGGCGAGTGCCACCAGCCCGGTGCCGATCCCGGCGACCGCCGGCAGCCATCCACCCGGCGGTACATCACTGGGCAAGAGCTCATGCAGCAGGGCGAACAACCCGAGTTGAGCCAGCCACCCTATCAGTGCGCCGCTGAGGCTGGCCAGCAGGCCGAGTACAGCCAACTGCACACTGAACAACAGCATGGTTTCACGCCTGGACAAGCCAAGGCAGCGCAGCAGGGCGCTGGCATCGAAGCGCCGGGTGGCGAAGCGCGTGGCCGACAGCGCCACCGCGACGCCCGATAGCAGTACGGCTACCAGGCTGGCCATGTTCAGGTAACGCTCGGCCTTGCCCAAGGCGCCGCCGATCTGTTGGTTGCCATCGCGTGCATCCTGCAAGCGCTGATTGGCAGCCAACCCTGGTTTGATCAATTGTCGATAGGTTTCCAGCGCAGGAGCGGTGCCGCGCCACAGCTCCTTGTAGCTGACCCGGCTACCGGGCTGCACCACGCCCGTGGCCGCCAGATCGGACAAATTGATCAGCACCCGCGGCGTCAGGCTGTAGAAGTTGCCGGCACGGTCCGGCTCATAGGTCAGCACTCGGGCCAGGCGCAGAGTCTTCATCCCAACGTCGATGCTGTCGCCGATCTTCAAATCCAGCGCGGCCAATAGGCGCGACTCGACCCAGGCCTCACCTGGCTTCGGTCCGCCTCCTGACTCTTCGGCAGCGTAGGGCGCCGGTGCGCTTTTCAGCTCGCCACGTAATGGATAGACCTCATCCGCTGCCTTGATGCTGGACAGCTGGATACCTTTGTCGGTGGCTACGACGCTGGAGAACTCCACGATCTGCGCATGCTCCAGCCCCAGTTCCCGGCCGCTCTGGATCTGCTCCGGGCGTGCCGGCGAGCTGCCCTCGAGCAGCAGGTCGGCGCCGAGGAATTCGGTGGCGCGCAGCAGCATGGCGCCGTTCAGGCGGGCGCCGAAATAGCCGATGGCGGTGCTGGCCGCAACAGCCACCAGCAAGGCGAAGAACAACACCCTTAATTCACCGGCGCGGGCATCGCGCAGCAGTTGACGCAGGGCGAGGCTGAACAGGCGCAACAGCGGCAGGCGTGCCATCAAGGCTCCAGAGGGGCGACCAGCAGGCCGGCTTCAAGGCGGATCAGGCGCCGGCAGCGATGTGCCAGGCGTTCGTCGTGAGTGACCAGTACCAATGTGGTGCCGCGTTCTTTATTGAGCTCGAACAACAGATCGCAGATGCGCTCGCCGGTGTGGCTGTCGAGGTTGCCGGTCGGTTCATCAGCGAACAAAACGTCGGGCTCCGCCGCAAATGCCCTGGCGATCGCTACCCGCTGCTGTTCGCCGCCGGAGAGTTGGCGCGGTGAATGGGTCAGGCGCTTGCCCAGGCCCACCCGTTGCAGCAATTGGGTCGCGCGCTCGCGAGCATCCTTGCGACCGTCCAGCTCCAACGGCAGCATGACGTTTTCCAAGGCATTAAGGCTGTCGAGCAATTGAAATGACTGGAAGACAAAACCCACGTGTTCGGCACGGATGCGTGCTCGCTGATCCTCATCCAGGGTACTCAGGGCCTGGCCTGCAAGCGTGACTTCACCGCTGCTGGGCAAGTCGAGCCCGGCCAGCAGGCCCAGGAGCGTGGATTTGCCGGAACCTGAGGCACCGACGATGGCCAGGCTATCGCCCTTGTTCAGTTCCAGGCTGAGTTGGTGCAGGATGGTCAGTTCACCTTCCGCGCTGGGAACCACTTTGCTAAGGTTCCGCGCAGTGAGAATGCTTGCGCCCATGGAGAGTCCGATGCGTGTGTGGTTTTTGAGTGCTGGCCTGGCCTTGATGTGCATGGCCCAGAACGCAGCGGCGGGTACAGTCCTGATCGTTGGCGATAGTATCAGTGCGGCTTTCGGCCTGGATACCCGACAAGGGTGGGTAACCCTGCTGGAGCAGCGGCTCAAGGACGAAGGTTTCAACGACAAGGTAATCAATGCATCGATCAGCGGCGACACCAGCGCAGGAGGCCTGGCGCGGCTACCTGCGCTGCTCACAGAGCATAGGCCGGATGTGGTGATCCTGGAGCTGGGGGGCAACGATGGGCTGCGCGGTCAACTGCCAACGCAATTGCAACAAAATCTTGCGTCGATGATTGATAACTCAAAAGCCAGCGGTGCCAAGGTGCTACTACTGGGTATGCAGCTACCTCCCAACTATGGCGTGCGTTATACCCAGGCATTTGCCGAGGTCTACAGCAACCTGGCCAACGAGAAGAAAATCGCCCTGGTGCCGTTTTTTCTGCAAGGGATCGGCGGCATTCCCGAGTTGATGCAGGCCGATGGTCTGCACCCAGCGGCTGCGGCCCAGGGCAAGTTGCTGGAAAATGTCTGGCCGACGCTAAAACCGCTGCTTTGACGCTTTTCTAGTGGCAGTGTTTCGGCTAATGTGGCGCCCCCGATTTGGAGCCCCCAATGCCGCGTCCTGCCTGGTCCCTGTTTGCCTATCAACTGATCGAGCCTGACGAACAGCTGGATCTGTTTGCCTGCCAGGAAGTTCGGGTGCACTTGGTCACGCGTCAGTTGGAACTCGGTGGTGCTGCCGACCGGACGTTATGTGGCTCTTTGCTTCCCGCCCAGCCGCGCTGGTCGAGCGTAGATCGGACCATTTTTCAGGAACAGCGCCTGTGTCCGCTCTGCCGCGCGATTCTCGAGTCGCAGAAGCGTGGTACTCCACCGATCTGGCCTGAGCTGCGCTTCGAACTTTAAACATTCGCCATCGGATGGCCTGTAGCTACGCTTACCCCAGCCAACTGCCGAAGCGGGAGGCTGCGGTGTACAATCGCTTTTTTTCTCACCCGTTGATCATGCGAAGGATTTTCCGGATGTTGCCGCGTTTTCCTGCCGTCACCCGCTGCCTGACGCTTGCCGCACTTTGTGTGGCAGGCCCGGTGGCCGCACTGGAGTTGCCTCTGCCCCCCCCCGGTGAAGACATCGTGGGCCAGGTGCAGGTGATCAAGGCCAAGTACGAAGACACCTTTGCCGATCTGGGAACGACTTACGACCTGGGTTATCTGGAAATGGTGGCGGCCAACCCGGGCGTCGATCCATGGTTGCCTGGAGCGGGTACGGAAGTGGTTCTGCCGACCCGATTCATTCTGCCGCCGGGCCCGCGTGAGGGCATCGTGATCAACCTGGCCGAATATCGGCTGTATTACTTCCCCAAGGGACGTAATGTCGTTTACACCTTCCCCCTGGGCATTGGCCGCGAAGGCTGGGGCTCACCGATTGCGCACACCAGCATCGTTGCCAAAACTCCGAACCCGACCTGGACGCCTCCTGCTTCGATCAAGGCGGAGCATGCGGCCGACGGTGACCCGCTGCCAAACGTGGTGCCGGCCGGTCCGGACAACCCGCTGGGCCCGTTCAAGTTCACCCTGGGAACTCCGGGTTACCTGATTCACGGCTCGAACAAGAAATTCGGGATTGGCATGCGCACCAGTCACGGCTGCTTCCGCATGTTCAATAACAACGTGCTGGAAATGGCCGGCATGGTGCCGGTTGGTACCTCGGTACGAATTCTCAACGACCCTTACAAGTTTGGCGTCAGCGGTGGCAAGGTCTATCTGGAGGCTCACACGCCACTGGACGACAATGGCAACCCGTCGGTAGTCGACAAGCACACCGCAGTGATCAATGCCTTGCTCAAGCGCGAAGACCTGGCGAACAGCCTGCGCATGAATTGGGATGTGGTGCGTGATGTCGTCGCGGCCGAGGATGGTCTGCCGGTGGAGATCGCGGTGCCTGTTTCCGCACCGACGGTGTCTTCCGTTCCCGTCGATCCAGAGCAGTAATCACTGCTGGAAAAGCCCGTCGGAGCCTCTGGTTTCGACGGGTTTTTTATTGCCTGCAGAAAAATCCGGGCAATAAAAAAGCCGACCCAAAAATGGATCGGCTTGATAACAATCCCGAGGGACTATTACTTGCGGCTAGCTTTTTCAAGCATGCGCAGAGCGCGCTCGTTAGCTTCGTCAGCAGTCTGTTGTGCTTTTTGAGCAGCAGCCAGAGCTTCATCAGCTTTACGGTAGGCTTCGTCTGCACGAGCCTGGGAGCGAGCTGCTGCGTCTTCAGTAGCAGTCAGACGAGCTTCGGTTTCTTTGGATACGCTGCTGCAACCGGTAGCCAGAACTGCGGCCAGAGCCAGAGCAGAGAATTTCAGAACGTTGTTCATCGTGTTCCCCTTCAAGGACTTTCTATTAGTAGCTATCTCTTCACAGTGAGGAAATAGCCGGCGTACATACTACCCATTACTTGTAGTAAGTAAACTGACGTAGCGCAAGAAGCAAAAAAAATTCTAGGTGCTGAATCTTTTTCGAGCAACTTTTTAGCCAGTTGTATAAAAACCGCGCAGCTGCGAGGCCCGGCCTGGGTGCCTTGCTGGATAGCCGGTGTTACCCGTTAGCCACTCCCCACAGCAGTTTCTGAGTGTAGGCTAAAGTCGATCTATATTGAGGCGTCTACACTTTTCTTCAGATTCTGTGTAAACGCTCACGTATCTTTGTTGATGTTGAGGTGACTTTAAGAAGGGGCGCTCGTCTTAAGTCTCAACATCCGGCGATGTTCAGTGTGTCATTGGTGAAACGTTGTGTACGTAAGCATTTTGGTTTGCACTGTTAGGTCGGCGTGTGACGCGCCTCATGCTGCGCAACACAAGATGAGTGCGTCTTGAGCATTTATGCCAATGATGCCTACTATTTGTAACGTGCAGGTTGAACCTGAGCGGCAGGCTTTTCTCGGTGTCCAGTCAGGCACGGGGTGGCGTAGATGTTCCTTCGCCGGAAAAACATCGGTAAGGTAGGGGTCAGAATCCAAGACCCGCGAGGAGTAGTGATGAGCGAGGCGTTGTCCATCCACCATGACCAGGCTGGTCATCAGTTCGAGACCAATGTGGACGGTCATCGTGCCTACCTGACTTACATGGACCTGGGTAAGCAGACCCTGGATATCTATCGGACATTCGTGCCCAACGCATTGCGTGGCCGTGGCATTGCTGCCGCGTTGACCGAGCAGGCCCTGGAGTATGCTGATCGCATGGGGTACACGGTGATTCCTTCGTGCTCATACGTGGAGCGCTACATGGAGCGCCACCAGCGTCACGCCGCGAAACTCTGAGTGGGCACACACAAAAACGCCGGGCTGAGCCCGGCGTTTTTGTTTGCGTCTTTTGTGAAATCAGCCGCGATCGCGTTTAGGCAATACGTCCTTGAGCTTGGCATGCATGCCGCGCAAGGTTTTTTCGGTGCTTTCCCAGTCGATGCAGGCGTCCGTGATCGACACGCCGTATTGCAATTCGGCCAAGTCTTTCGGAATCGCCTGGCAGCCCCAGTTCAGATGGCTCTCGACCATCAGGCCGATGATCGACTGATTGCCTTCGAGAATCTGGTTAGCCACGTTCTCCATGACCAAAGGTTGCAGCGCCGGGTCCTTGTTGGAGTTGGCGTGGCTGCAGTCGACCATGATGTTGGGTTTGATCTTCGCTTTGTTCAGCGCCTGTTCACACAGCGCGACGCTCACCGAATCGTAGTTCGGCTTGCCGTTGCCACCGCGCAATACCACGTGACCATAAGCGTTGCCTTTGGTGGTGACGATCGACACGCCGCCTTCCTGGTTGATACCCAGGAAGCGATGAGGGCTGGAAACCGATTGCAGTGCATTGATCGCAACGGTCAGGCCGCCATCGGTGCCGTTCTTGAAGCCGACAGCGGAAGACAGGCCAGACGCCATTTCGCGGTGGGTCTGGGATTCTGTGGTGCGCGCGCCGATGGCCGACCAGCTGATCAAATCCTGCAGGTACTGCGGGGAGATCGGGTCCAGCGCTTCGGTGGCGGTTGGCAGGCCCATCTCGGCCAGGTCCAGCAGCAACTGGCGGCCAATGTGCAGGCCGTCCTGAATCTTGAATGAGTCGTCCAGGTAAGGGTCGTTGATCAGGCCTTTCCAGCCGACCGTGGTCCGCGGCTTCTCGAAGTAGACGCGCATTACCAGGTACAGAGTGTCGGACACTTCGGCGGCCAGTACCTTCAGGCGCTCGGCGTACTCGTGAGCTGCTTTGATGTCGTGGATCGAGCAAGGGCCGATAACGACAAACAGGCGATGGTCGGTGCCATCCAGAATATTGCGGATCACCTCGCGGCCCTTGGTCACGGTGCGCAGGGCAGCATCGCTCAGGGGGATGTCACGCTTGAGCTGATCAGGAGTGATCAGCGTCTCGTTGGAGGCGACGTTAAGGTCGTTGATCGGTAAATCAGCCATCGTGTTACTCGTCAGGTCACGGGTGCCGGCCGCCAGCGATCCCCGCGCGGCGGAGCACAGCGGATTTGAGCGCGTCGGGGAGCGGAACCTTAGCGCGTTAGCCAGTGATTCGACAATGGGCTGGCGGGGGTTTTATCCCGCTATGGCTGGATAAATGCGCGATGGACCTGCTCCTGGGAAAAGTCCTCGGCGTGCTGGGTGATCCATTGCAAGGCGAGCGCCTCGGTACGCTGTCGTTCGGCCTGGGGTTCGTGCAGGCGGCAGTAGCGTTCGATCTGGCAAACCTGCGCGCCCATGCGCGCACCGAACAGGGTCTGTTCGTCGACAAAGGCGATACCCACCAGGTAGCCGTGCTTGCGGCGCAGGCACCAGGCGACATAGCCCTGATAGCAGGCGTTTTCACCCAGGGTCGGCATGCGCACCAGCAGCGCCGTGCCGCATCGCCAGGCACGGTGGTAATTGCAAGCCACGCCGCCGAGGCTGATAGTGTGCAGCCGCTGCCGCGAAATGCACGAGTGTTTGCGCAAGGTCAGTTCAACCGGAACATCGTCTGGATGAGGTAGAAAACGTCCCATGAGCGCGGACCCCGAGCGTCGGCTAGTCGACAGTGTTTCCCCCAGTATAGTGGCCCAATTGGAGCTGACCGATTTCGACACCGATCAGCGGTTGTTGGCGATGAGTGGCATTTCCCTGGTGATTTTCACCAGCATCGGTTGCTCCAGCTGTCGTTGGGCACGCCAGCAATTGCCCACCTTTGATTTGCCTGTCGATCGGCTGTGCTGGATTGATGCGGGCAACAACGGTGGCGTCGTCCAGCGTTATCAGGTGTTTCATTTACCGGCCCTGTTCGTGGTGCGCGACGGTGAGTTTTACGGCGCTGTGCAATCGCGTCTGCGCGCGACTGATCTCGCCGACGCCGTGTACCAGGCATTGGAGCGAATTGCAGAGGAGTTGCCATGATGAGTGCTGTGCACAAGCCGCGAGTCGGCATTATTGGTACCGGCGCGATCGGTGGTTTTTATGGCGTGATGTTGGCGCGGGCCGGTTTCGACGTGCACTTTTTGCTGCGCGGTGAGTTCTCGGCGGTGGCACTGCGTGGCTTGCAGCTGAACCATGCGGTTCAAGGTCAACTGACACTGAACCCAGTGCAGGCTTACGCCAACGGCGAGGATCTGCCGCCTTGCGACTGGTTGCTGGTGGGAGCCAAGGCCACCAGCAATCCTGATCTCGCACCCATCTTGATCAGCGCAGCGGCCCCGGGGGCCAAGGTGTTGTTGCTGCAGAACGGCTTGGGCGTCGAAGAAGCACTGCGTCCATTGCTGCCTGAGTCAATCCATGTGCTGGGTGGGCTTTGCTATATCTGTGCATACCGCTCGGCGCCCGGGGTGATTGAGCACCAGGCCCTGGGTGCGGTGAATCTGGGGTATCACAGTGGTCCGGCGGCGGATGCGGCGGCACGTCAGGTCATTGTCGAAGAAGGCTCGGCGTTGTTTCGCGAGGCCGGTCTCAATTCCCAGGCCATGCCTGACCTGGGGCAGGCGCGCTGGCAGAAGCTAGTGTGGAATGTGCCGTACAACGGTCTCTCGGTGCTGCTCAAGGCCAGTACCGCGCCCTTGATGGCCGATGACGCAAGCCGTCAGTTGATCCAGGCCTTGATGGCCGAGGTGGTGCGCGGGGCAGAGGCCTGTGGGCATAGCGTGCCGACCGGTTATGCCGAGCATCTGTTCAAGGTTACTGAAAAAATGCCGGATTACTGGCCGAGCATGTACCACGATTATCTGCACAAGCGTCCCTTGGAGCTTGCGGCCATCTATGCTGCGCCTCTGGCCGCGGCCAAGGCCGCGGGATGCGAGCTGCCGAGAATCGAAGCGCTGTATCAGGCGTTGAGTTTTATTGATCGGTATAACGATTGAAACCGTCAGGCGGGGGAGCAGTACATGGCTAAGGGCCTGGGTGGAAAGTTGGTGGTGGCGATTTCGTCGCGGGCACTGTTTGACTTGAGCGACAGCCACAAGGTCTACCTGGCGGAGGGCGTCGAGGCTTATCGGCAGTATCAGATCGAGCATGAAGAGGAAAACCTCGAGCCGGGTGAGGCTTTTCCTCTGGTGAAGAAGCTTCTCAGTCTCAACGCCAGCCTTGGGCGAGCCCGGGTCGAAGTCGTCCTGGTATCGCGCAACAGCGCCGACACCGGCTTGCGTGTGTTCAACTCGATCCAGCACTACGGCCTGGATATCTCCCGGGCCGCTTTCGTCGGCGGGCGCAGCCCTTACCCTTATCTCGCGGCATTTGGCTGTGACCTGTTCCTCTCGACTCACGCCGAAGACGTGCGCAGCGCGCTGGATGCCGGGTTCGCTGCGGCGACCATTTTGTCGGGCGGCGCGCGCCGTGCCGCCAGTGCCGAGTTGCGCATTGCCTTTGACGGTGATGCGGTGTTGTTTTCCGATGAGTCGGAACGGGTTTATCAGTTGGGCGGCCTTGAAGCGTTCCAGGCCAAGGAGCGCGAATCTGCTCGCGAGCCTTTGCGAGGCGGGCCGTTCAAAGGCTTTCTCGCTGCGCTCAATCTGTTGCAGCGCGAGTTTCCCGAAGACGCCTGTCCGATCCGCACCGCCCTGGTCACTGCGCGCTCGGCGCCGGCTCATGAACGGGTGATCCGCACTTTGCGCGAGTGGGATATCCGCCTGGATGAATCGCTGTTCCTGGGCGGCCTGGAGAAAGCGGCGTTTCTCGAGGCTTTTGCCGCAGACGTATTTTTCGATGACCAGGCCGGTCATTGCGAACTGGCGCGCGAAGTGGTCGCCACTGGCCATGTGCCCCATGGCATCAGCAATGAGAGCAAAACCTGAGCCTTTGATCCCGGGCCCGGCGGCTGGCGTCGCAGTTGGCCGGGCACTGCTAAGCTGAATCAATCTCCGCCGTCCTGGCAGTCATGGAGGTCATATGATTCGTTCGATGCTATATGCCACTGACCTTGGTCTGTACGCACCTTATGTGATGCAGCATGCGGTGGAACTGGCTCGAACGTTCAATGCCGACCTGCATGTCATCCACGCCGTGGAGCCTATGGGGCTGTTTGCCGAGTCGGTGCTGCAGAGCTACCTCGATGAGCAGGCGTTGAATGATTTTCACAACCAGGGTTTGAGCACGGTGATGGCCAGTATCGAGCAGCGGGTGCTCGACAGCTTCCGTGAAGAACTGGGGGAAGGCATGCAGGACCTGGCGTTGATTCAGTCGGTCAGGGTGTTTCAGGGGGACCCTGCGCAGGTCATTCTCGAGCAGGCGGCGAAACTCTCCGTGGATTTGCTGATCGTAGGAAGTCATAGCCACGAAGCGGGCGTGGAAACCCCACTGGGCAGGACGGCAGCCCGTGTGTTGCAGTTGGCGAAGGTGCCGGTGTACCTCGTGCCGTTGGTGCAGCGTCGTCGACTGGGGGATATCTGAAAGGGGCGTCGAAGAGTTTCTAATAAAAAGTTCTAGATTTATTCTTCAAACCATTAATATAGTTATATACCGTCGCTGATACCCGTGGCGTCCAACTGCTTTGAGGGATTGATATGAAGCTCCAACAATTGCGCTACATCTGGGAAGTGGCGCACCACGACCTCAACGTTTCCGCTACAGCCCAAAGCCTTTACACCTCGCAACCGGGTATCAGCAAGCAGATCCGCCTGCTCGAAGATGAGCTGGGGGTCGAAGTCTTTGCCCGCAGCGGCAAGCATTTGACTCGTGTTACTCCGGCCGGTGAGCGCATCATCACCACCGCCGGCGAGATTCTGCGCAAGGTCGAAAGCATCAAGCAGATTGCCCAGGAGTTCTCCAACGAGAAAAAGGGCACCCTATCGATCGCCACGACTCACACCCAGGCGCGTTATGCGTTGCCGCCGGTGATCAGCAGCTTTATCAAGCAATACCCTGACGTTGCCCTGCACATGCATCAGGGCTCGCCCATGCAGATCGCTGAAATGGCGGCCGACGGCACTGTCGACTTCGCCATCGCCACCGAAGCCCTGGAGCTGTTCGGTGACTTGGTAATGATGCCGTGCTATCGCTGGAACCGTTGCGTGGTCGTGCCCCAGGGCCACCCGCTGACCAAGTTGCCGAAGCTGACCCTGGAAACCCTCGCGGAATACCCGATCGTCACCTACGTATTCGGGTTCACCGGTCGTTCCAAGCTCGACGAAGCCTTCAGCCACCGTGGCCTGACCCCCAAGGTGGTGTTCACCGCCGCCGACGCCGATGTGATCAAGACCTACGTGCGCCTGGGCCTGGGTGTTGGCATCGTGGCCAAGATGGCGGTCGATACCAAGCTCGACAGTGACCTGGTGGTACTGGATGCCAGCGAATTGTTCGAGTCGAGCATCACCAAGATTGGCTTCCGCCGTGGCACCTTCCTGCGCGGTTTCATGTGCGACTTCATCGAGAAGTTCGCCCCGCACCTGACGCGTGAAGTCATGGCCAAGGCCATCCAGTGCCACAACAAACAGGAACTGGAAGAGCTGTTCGACGGCGTTGAGCTGCCAGTGCACTAAGGCTGCGGCGTGCTCACTTCACCTCGGTAACAGTGAACTGTTGCCGAGTGCCCGCGACAACGATCTGCACCTCATCTCCCTCGAATTTACCCATCAGGCTCTGGCCCAGCGGTGAGCGAGGGGTGATGACGGTAATCAACTGGCCTACCACGTACACCTTCAGCCCAGCCCCATCCGGCCCCAGAAACAGCCATTGCTCGTGGCCGTTTTCATCTTCAAGCCCCAGTAAGGCCCCCACCTGAATCCCTGTCTGTTCGTCATAGGCGCGCAGTGTCAGGTTCTGGCACAACGCCAGGGCTTGCCTGATCTCCTCGACGCGTTTGGCCTGACCTGCAGCCAGGTACGAAGCCTCAAGGCCCAGGGTGTCGTATTTGTTTTCGGCGATGTTCTCTTCGTGGGTCGCCGTCTCGTAGGCCGTTTGCGCCGCGCGCTGTGCCACGTCGAGGTCGTCCCGGAGTTTTTGCAGGATCAGTTGATGGATGGCGTGTTTGTTCATGATCAATCGCAGAACTGCAGGACGTTGGCCCGGCTCTTGTCGGTCGGCGCCGTCTGGTCCTGTTGCAGCCAGAACTGGCATTTGGGATTGGACTGATTGCGCAGGTTGTTGCGAGCATTCTCCAGGCTTTGCTGTTGTTCGTTCTTGCGCAGGTTTTCCTGATATTGCTCGAACATCGGGTTGGCGGGTGCCGGTTCGACCACGGGCGGTTTGGCCAATTGCTGAACGGCTTGGGCCACCGGCGCCAGTTGTTGGCTGAACACAAAGCGCGAGGCCAGCCAGCAGGTCAGGGCAATGGCCACAAAACCCAGCCACAGACCCAAGGCAATGCTGACGCTGAGTTTCAGGCCATTGAAGTTGATGCGCAGCGGTTTGCGGGCGGTGGGGCGATAGGACATGGCGGCCTCCTGGCGGGCGGACGAGTGCGGGGGCCGATTGTCGCACGAAGATTAATCGGCGTCGGCTCTTCTGCGCGGGACGATTTATGCGGACAATCGGCGCCTTTGCCAATCGGAGCCCGGAATGAAAGCCTCCTGGGATATTTTCTGCAGTGTCGTGGACAACTTCGGCGATATCGGGGTCACCTGGCGCCTCGCTCGGCAGTTGGTGGCCGAGCATCAATGCGAGGTGCGGCTGTGGGTCGACGATCTGCGTGCCTTTGAGCGCCTTTGCCCGGAAGTCGATATCAGCGCTTTCCGCCAATGGCAGGCAGGCGTCGAGGTCCGGCACTGGCCGACGGAATGGGCTGCGCAGCCGGCTGCCGATGTGGTGATTGCCGCCTTCGCCTGCCAACTGCCTGCGGCTTACATGGAAGCCATGGCCGAGCGCGAGCGCCCGCCGCTCTGGTTGAATCTCGACTACCTGAGCGCCGAGGATTGGGTGGTCGGGTGCCACGGCTTGCCGTCGGTGAAGTTCAAGGGCGCGCAGAAGTACTTTTTCTTTCCCGGGTTTCGCCCGGGCACAGGTGGCCTGTTGCGTGAGGTAGGGCTATTGGAAAGGCGTAGGGCGTTTCAAAAAGACACCCTCGCGCAGCGCAATTTCCTGCAAGGGCTTGGCGTATCTGCCGCGAGCGATGCACGGCTGATCTCGTTGTTTGCCTACGAAAATGCAGGCCTGGGCAACTGGCTCGACGCGTTGGCGGCCGATACCCGGCCGACTCATCTGCTGGTGCCCGAAGGTCGAATTCTCGGCGATGTGAAGCGCTGGCTGGCCTGCGACGAGCTGCATGTCGGCACGCAACAGGTGCGTGGTGCAGTGACGGTGCAGGTTCTGCCGTTCGTCCGGCAGGAACAATACGATCAGTTGTTGTGGTGCTGCGATTTCAATGCCGTGCGTGGCGAAGACTCGTTTGTACGGGCGCAATGGGCCGGACGTCCGATGCTCTGGCACATCTATCGTCAGGACGAAGATATCCATCTGGACAAGCTCGAGGCCTTCCTCGACCTGTATACCCAGGGCCTGTCGCCGCAGGCTCGTGACGCAATCAATGGCTTGTGGCAGGCGTGGAATGCCGGTGGCGACATGGGCCAATGCTGGAAAACCCTGCTCAATGTGTGGCCGGAGGTGTCTTTGCATGCTGAGCAATGGTGTCTGGAACAGGCCTTGCAAGCCGATCTTGCCGCAGCGCTGGTGCAGTTTTACCTAAATTGGATATGATACGCGGCCTAGATTTTTGTAAATCCCATCCAAATTCGGATATTCGTAATGAAAACTGGTAAAGAACTGAAACCTGGGATGGTGATCCGTCTCGAAAACGATCCTTGGCTGGTTCAGAAAGCTGAATTCACCAAATCCGGTCGTAACAGCGCGATCATGAAGACCAAGCTGAAAAACCTGCTGACCGGTTACAAGACCGAGATCGTTTACAGCGCTGACGACAAACTGGACGACGTGATCCTCGACCGCAAAGAAGCGACCCTGTCCTTCATCAGCGGCGACTCCTACACGTTCATGGACACCACCGACTACACCATGTACGAACTGAACGCTGAAGACATCGAAGCTGTTCTGCCTTTCGTTGAAGAAGGCATGACCGATGTTTGCGAAGCGATCTTCTTCGAAGAGCGTCTGGTTTCCGTAGAACTGCCGACCACTATTGTGCGTCAGGTTGACTACACCGAAGGTTCCGCTCGCGGCGACACTTCGGGCAAGGTGATGAAGCCTGCCAAACTGAAAAACGGTACCGAGCTGAGCGTTGCAGATTTCGTTGAAATCGGCGACTGGATCGAGATCGATACCCGCGACGGTGGCTCCTACAAGGGCCGCGCCAAGGTCTAAGCCTGGCTTAAACCTGTACGAAAAAGCCCGACCATTGAGTCGGGCTTTTTTGTGCCTGGGATCTGCTGCCAGGACTCAGACGCTGACGTGCAAGCGCACATCGACGTTGCCGCGAGTTGCATTGGAGTACGGGCAGACCTGATGCGCTGCGTCCACCAGGCTCTGGGCTTCGGTTTGCTCGAGGCCGGGCAGGCTCACATGCAGGTCGATATCCAGGCCAAAACCACCGGGGATCTGGCCGATGCCGACGTGGGCGGTGATCGAGGCTGCATCCGGGATTTGGCGTTTGCTCTGGCTGGCGACGAATTTCAGGGCGCCAATAAAGCACGCAGAGTAGCCGGCGGCGAACAGCTGTTCCGGGTTTGTCGCCTGGCCACCGGCACCGCCCAGCTCTTTAGGGGTGGCAAGCTTGACGTCGAGGATGTTGTCGCTGGAGACAGCGCGGCCATCACGGCCACCGGTAGCGGTTGCGACTGCGGTATAGAGCGTTTGCATAGGGTAGGTCTCCGAGGTTTGGTTTTCGCTAAATATTAGCGCGCTAAATAAATGCCAAATAAATGTATCGCGCTAATATTTAGTGCGCAATATATATTTTTGAGAAAATATCGCGCTGTCCCCGCGAGATGTCTTATCTAGTTGATTTTAGAGAATTTTAATATTCGGAGGTGGTTGGCGAGACTTTCCGCCCGCCAGCAGGTCATGTGGGGGCGGCTATGTCGACGCGGCGTGCAGGCAGGAAGGGCTAGAGGCTGTGTTGCAGATGGCCGCGCAACGCCAGCAGGTCGGCCTGCAATTTTTGCAGTTGCTCCACCGTCTGGCCGCTGGCCGCCAGGATGCAGTGCGGTATTTCGCGAGCCTTGTCGCGCAGGGCGCGGCCTTGCGCGGTCAGTTCAACGATCACCACCCGTTCATCCTCTCGGCTGCGGGTACGGCTGAGCAGGCCTTCGGCTTCGAGGCGCTTGAGCAGCGGGGTCAGGGAGCCCGGGTCGGTCAGCAAGTGAGTGCTGATCTCGCCAACGGTCAGGCCGTCATGCTCCCACAGCACCATCATCGCCAGGTATTGGGGGTAGGTCAGCCCCAGTGCTTGCAGCAGGGGCTTGTAGACCTTGGTCATCAGCAGCGAGGTGGAGTGCAAGGCGAAGCACAGCTGATTATCCAGCCGCAGTTCGTCGCAAGAGTCGGGGAGGGAGCCTTTGGTGGTCATGGTGAGGCCTTGATCAGTACAGGTTTTGAATCTAGCGGGCGAATCTTTAATGCGCCAGATAATTGTGCAAGGGCGCTGGGTCCAAGGCTTCAGCCCATCTTGCTTTGCAGGGCCAGGTCCCAGGGTGGAACCGGGCTGAAGCGCGCCTTCAAGTATTCCAGCAGCAGGCGGCTACGGGCGTTGCTGTGCTGCTCCAGGCGCAGGGCATAGATGCCGGAGGTTTCCGCCGGGGGCAGGCCATGCTGGCAAAACAGCGGTAGCAGCTCGCCGCGCAGCAGGTATTCACTGGCCAGCCAGGTGGGCAGGTGGGCGATGCCCAGGCCGGCCAGCGCCCCCGAGAGCAATGCTTCGGCGTTGTTGGCGCTCATGCGGATGCGCTGCGGGCGATGACTGTGCATCTGCCCATCCTGCTCGAAACGCCAGGCGAAGAGTGGAGCCAG
The DNA here is from genome assembly GCF_002018875.1 of Pseudomonas sp. MF4836. Classification (GTDB taxonomy): domain Bacteria; phylum Pseudomonadota; class Gammaproteobacteria; order Pseudomonadales; family Pseudomonadaceae; genus Aquipseudomonas. Next base: position 117,658 of record NZ_MVOL01000005.1, on the reverse strand, counting down.
CCCCTCCCAGTCGAGTCCGTCGTGTTCACCGAGTTCGTTGGGATGGGCCGGCGTCCCGCGGTTTTTCAGGTAGGCCGGGCTGGCGCAGGCAATGCGCACAATGCTGGCCAGCGGCGTGGCCACCAGCCGGGTATCGACCATATGCCCGGCGCGCAGCACCAGGTCGACCTTACCCAGGTTCGAGCCCTGCATATCGACGAAGCTGTCGATCAGGTGCAACTGCACATCCAGCCCTGGGTAGACGCCGAGGAAGTCGGCGATTGCCGGCGCCAAGTGGCGTCGGCCGAAGGCGGCCGGAGCGTCGACCCGGATCAGCCCTTCGGGGGCGTGGCTCAGGGACACCGCTTCGGCTCGGGCCAATTGCAGTTCGGCGACTATCCGTCGTGCGCGTTCAGCAAAGGCCAGGCCCGCCGCAGTCGCGACCACGGCGTGGGTGGTGCGCATGAAAAGCTTGCTGCCGATGGCACTTTCCAGGCTATCGATGCGCCGGGCCACCGCCGAGGGCGTCAGGGGATGGCGCCGGGCCGCGGCGGAAAAACTGCCGGTTTCCAGGACGTCAATGAACAGTCCGAGCTGCTCGGTCAGGGCTTTGGGGTTCATTTTCGATGTGCTTGTGCGGAGTTGGCACAGCCATTGTGCGTTGCTGTGCGTTTCCGTACCAGCGCCGACTGCGTAGCATGCAGCCTCTGACGTGAGGGGAAATGCACCGTGATTGATCTAGTGATGTATCTGCTGCTAGGTGTGGCCTTGGGCACCATGGGTGGGCTGTTTGGCATCGGTGGTGGCTTGATCGCGATTCCGGTGTTGGGCGTGTGGTTCGGCCTGGATCAGCAAATCGCCCAAGGCACTGCCCTGGTGATGGTGGTGCCCAATGTGATGCTGGCTGTGTGGCGTTATCACCAGCGCAATCGCATTGAGCTGCGGCACGCCTTGCCACTGGCGAGCATGGGCTTCTGTTTTGCCTGGATCGGCTCGATCTGGGCGGTTGGCATTGATGCGCAGATCATGCGCATCGGGTTTGTCGCATTCCTGGTGGCGCTCTCTTGCTACAACCTGCTGCGGATGTTTGTCGGCAATACCCCGGCATCGGCGCAGATGCGTTATTCCTGGCCCTGGCTGGGCGTGCTGGGCGCGGCCTCGGGCACCATGGGCGGGCTGTTCGGGGTCGGCGGCGCGGTGGTTGCCACGCCGATACTGACCAGCGTGTTCGGCACCAGCCAGGTGGTTGCCCAGGGTTTGTCGCTGGCGCTGGCGCTGCCCAGTACCGGGGTCACCCTGGTGACCTATGGCGTGCACCATGAAGTGGATTGGATGATCGGCCTGCCCCTGGCCCTGGGTGGCTTGATGAGCATCAGTTGGGGCGTGAAGATTGCGCACTCGATGCCGGAGCGCCTGTTGCGCGGATTGTTCTGCGGGTTTCTGGTGCTGTGTGCGGTGATGCTCGGCTTCAAAGTTTAAAACCGTCGACGATATGCTCGGCCAGGCACTCGGTGATGGGTGAGGGCGTGTTCAGGTTGCGCAGCAGCATGATGCTGGCCTCGGGCAACTGCGGCAGGTTTTGCGCGGCGCCGAGAATGCGCATGTCCGAGGTGATCAGGCTTTCGAGCTGAGCGGTGACCGCCAGGCCGGCGCTGACCACCGCCATGATCGCCGACAGGCTGGAGCTGTTGTAGGCAATCCGATAATCACGCCCTGCGGCGTCCAGCGCATTGCAGGCCCACAGCCGGCAGAAACAGTCACTGTTGAACATGGCCAGGGGCATGGGCGTTTGTTCATGAGGGTTGAAGCACTGCGCCTCGGCCCAGACGAAGCGCTCCTTGCGCAACAGCTGACCGATCTCGCTGCCCGGCTCGCGGGTGACGATGGACAGGTCCAGATCCTGGCGTTGCAACAGTTGCTTGGACGATTCGCAGTGGACTTCGATCTGGATCAGCGGGTAAGCCTGGGCGAAGCGCGACAGAATTCCCGGCAGAAACCGCATGACATAGTCATCCGGCGTGCCGATGCGCACGGTGCCGACCATGTGGGGTTCGCGCAGGGTATTGAACACTTCACTGTGCAGTTTCAGGATCCGTCGCGCGTAGCCCAGCAGCACCTGCCCTTCGGCGGTGAGCTTGACCTGGCGCCCGTCGCGCTGGAATAGCTGGCGCTGCAGCACGTCTTCCTCCAGGCGCTTCATTTGCATGCTGACGGCAGATTGGGTGCGATTGACCAGCTCACCGGCCCGGGTAAAGCCGCCCTGATCGGCAATGGCGACGAAGGTACGCAGGACTTCGGTGTCGATGCTGGGGTAGCTGGACAATTCATCAATCTCCGAGATGTATTGCATAAGAAACATTCGTTGGATTGATCTTAGCTGCGCGGCGAGACTTTAGTCATCCCCACTGGAGGGCAAGATGATGAAAGGTCAAAAAGGTTATGTGCTGGCGCAGAAGTTTTCGTTTCACGGTCTTTCCTGGCGGACGGTGCTGCAAACAGTCGCCCGCTGGCATCAGCGCAACCGTGAGCGGGTCGAGTTGGCGAGCATGAGCGACGAAGCGCTCAAGGACATTGGCTTGAGCCGCGCAGACGTCGAGCGTGAAATCAGCAGGCCCTTCTGGGATGACCCGATGTCCAAATAAACGGCTACACAAGCGGCTGGCGGCTGAGGTAGTTTGCGGGCAGACAAGGAGATGCCCATGCCCGCCCAACAGTCGTTTTCCATCAAGCAGGCCCGACGCCTGGCCTTGGCTGCTCAAGGCTTTGGCGTGCGGCCCTCGACCGCTGCGATCAGTTCGGCCCAGGTCAATCGGATGATCGGGCGCCTGGGCCTGCTGCAGATTGATTCGGTCAACGCCCTGGTGCGCTCGCACTACCTGCCGTTGTTCTCGCGCCTGGGCAATTACTCCCCGCAACTGCTCGATCAAGCGGCCTGGAGCCAGGGCCACCAACGTCGGTTGTTCGAATACTGGGGGCATGAGGCCTCGCTGCTGCCGTTGGCCATGTACCCCTTGCTGCGCTGGCGGATGCAGCGCGCCAGCCAGGGGCAAGGTATCTATGGGCAATTGGCGCGTTTTGGCCAGGAGCAACAGGCGACCATTCGCCGGGTGCTGGCCTGTGTCGAGGAGCAGGGCGCGCTGGGGGCGGGCAGCCTGTCGACTCGGCAGGAGCGCGCCGGCCCCTGGTGGGACTGGAGTGCCGAGAAGCACGCGCTGGAGTGGCTGTTCGCTGCCGGCGAAGTGACGGTGGCCGGGCGTCGTGGTTTCGAGCGGCTGTACGACCTGCCGGAGCGGGTACTGCCCGCCGCCATCCTGCAGCAGCCCTTGCTCGACGAGGCAAAGGCCCAGCGCGGCTTGCTGTTGCATGCGATTGGTGCACTCGGAGTCGCCACGGAAAAAGACCTGCGTGATTACTTCCGGCTGAGCCCTGCGGACGGTCCGGTACGCCTGGCCCAGTTGCTTGAGGCCGGTGAGGTGCAACGCTGCGAGGTCGAGGGCTGGCGGCAAGCGGCCTATTGCCTGCCCGCGCCTAAAGTGCCGCGCAAGGTCGAGGCCAGCGCCTTGCTCTCGCCCTTTGATTCACTGGTTTGGGAGCGCAGCCGAACCGAGCGCCTGTTTGATTTTCGCTACCGGTTGGAGATCTATACCCCGCAACACAAACGGATTTATGGCTACTACGTGCTGCCGTTCCTGCATGACGAGCGGATCGCCGCGCGGGTCGACCTGCGGGCTGAGCGGGCATTGGGGCGCCTGGCAGTGCATGCCGTGCATGAAGAACCGCAGGGGCTGGATGAACAGGGGATGATGGCGCTGGCAGCCAATTTACGCCAAATGGCGCAGTGGCTGGGGCTGGAGCAGGTCCAGCTCAATTGCCCAAGGGCCAGTGCCCAGCGATTGCGGGGTTTTCTCTAGGGCTGCGGGGCACGCTCGCGGGCTTATCTCGCCACGAGCGCGCCCGGCTTGCTCAGCGCTTGACCTGTTTCAAGGTCTCGGCAATCAGGAACGCCAGCTCCAGGGATTGATCGGCGTTCATCCGCGGGTCGCAGTGGGTGTGATAGCGGTCCGACAGGCCATCCTCGGTGATAGGACGCGCGCCACCGATGCATTCAGTGACGTTTTGCCCGGTCATCTCGATGTGGATGCCGCCGGCGTAGCTGCCTTCGGCTTCGTGTACTTGGAAGAACTGCTTCACCTCGTTGAGGATCTGCGCGAAGTCGCGGGTCTTGTAACCGCTGCTGGCCTTGATGGTATTGCCGTGCATCGGGTCGGAGCTCCACAGCACCTGCTTGCCTTCGCCTTCCACCGCGCGGATCAGTTGGGGCAGGTGATCGCCGACCTTGTTCGCGCCCATGCGCACGATCAGGTTGAGGCGACCGGGATCGTTATCCGGGTTGAGGATATCGATCAGGCGAATCAACTCGTCGGTGTTCATGCTTGGGCCGACCTTGACCCCGATCGGGTTGTTCACCCCGCGCAGGAATTCGACGTGGGCGCCGTCCAGCTGGCGGGTGCGGTCGCCGATCCACAGCATGTGCGCCGAGCAGTCGTAATAGTCGTTGGTCAGGCTGTCGCGCCGCACAAAGGCTTCTTCGTAGTTCAGCAGCAGGGCCTCATGGGCGGTGAAGAAGCTGGTCTCGCGCAGTTGTGGCGAGCTGTCCATACCGCAGGCGCGCATAAAGGCCAGGGTTTCATCGATCCGGTCGGCCAGGTGACTGTACTTCTCGGCCAGGGCCGAGTTGGCGATGAAGTCCAGGTTCCACTTGTGCACCTGGTGCAAGTCGGCAAAGCCGCCTTGGGCGAACGCGCGCAGCAGGTTCAGGGTCGCGGTGGACTGGTGGTAGGACTGCAATAGGCGGTCCGGGTCCGGGACGCGGCTTTTCATGTCGAAACCGATGCCGTTGACGATATCGCCCCGGTAGGCCGGCAGGGTAACGCCGTTGATGGTTTCGTCGTTGGCCGAGCGCGGCTTGGCGAACTGACCGGCCATGCGCCCGACTTTGACCACCGGGCAGCCGGCGGCGAAGGTCATGACGATCGCCATCTGCAGCAGCACCTTGAAGGTGTCGCGGATCTTCGCGGCAGAGAACTCGGCGAAGCTCTCGGCGCAATCGCCGCCTTGCAGGAGGAATGCGCGACCCTGGGTCACCTCGGCAAACTGGCGTCGCAACTCCCGGGCTTCACCGGCAAACACCAGCGGCGGATAGCTGGCCAGGGATTGCTCGACCTGCAGCAAATGGGCTGCATCGGGGTAGTGGGGTTGTTGCTGGATCGGCAAGGCACGCCAGCTGTCGGGACTCCAGGGTTGGCTCATCACGCACTCAAGTGTTCTTCGGTGGGAGGCGCATGTTATCAGCAATTAGTGCGTGACCTGTTCCCGTCGCTTGGCCGACAATCGCGCCTTTCCCGCTCGGCGCCGAGTGGTTGGTTGATTGCAATGGCGAGCTTGAGCCCCATTGCGCCTAGGAGATGAGATGACTGAGGAGCGCGTCGAGCACCTGCTCGCCGAAGTGCACGATGAGTTCGGCATGATCCGGGTGCTGGAAGTGGCCGATTACCGCTTTCTCGAGTTTGGCGACGCCATCGAGCAGAGCTGCGTGTTCACTGCCGATCCGAGCTGGCTCGAGTACGACTACACCCGCGCCATGTTGATCGGTGCCTTGTGCCATGAGCACCCGGAAAGCGCGCTGTTTCTCGGCCTCGGCGCCGGGACTCTGACTCAGGCCTGCCTGAAGTTTCTGCCCCTGGAAGACGTCGAAGCCATCGAACTGCGTCCCGATGTGCCACGCCTGGCCATCGAATACCTGGGGCTGGACGATGATCCACGGCTGTACATTCGCGTCGGCGATGCCCTGGAACTGCTGGAGACTGCCGAACCCGCAGACCTGATCTTCGTCGACCTTTATACCGATGTCGGCCCGGGTGTCGGGCACCTGGCCTGGGGTTTCCTGGAAAACTGCCAGAAGCGCCTCAACCCGGGTGGCTGGCTGGTGATCAACCAGTGGGCCACCGATGATGGCAAGCCCTTGGGCGCGGCGCTGTTGCGTGGGCTTTATCATCGGCATTACTGGGAGTTGCCGGTGAAGGAGGGCAACGTGATTCTGATCGTGCCCGCAGACCTCGACCAGGAACTGGACAGTGGCGCCCTGTCTGCCCGCGCCGAAGCCCTGGCCCCGCGCCTGGGCTACTCATTGCAATCGCTGATCAAGGCCATCCGTCCAGCGACCTGATGGCCCGCCGTCGCAGTAGGCCGGTATGTGCGCCGGCGGGTTAGGGCCAGCGCAGCCTCGTTCCTCGGCAGCGGTTACAGACCCTTGAATACGCCTGGGCGTTTTTCGACCATTGCCCGCACGCCCTCCTTGGCGTCCTCGCTGTTCAGGAGTTTCTTCACCAGCGGCGGCAAACCCAGGGCTGCTGCGGTTTCACCTTCCAGGCGCGCCTGGCGGGCAGACATCAAGGTGGCCTGGACCCCCAGCGGCGCCTGCCGGGCAATCCGCTCGGCCAGCAGCATCGCGCGCGGCAGCAAATCCTCACTGGCCATCACCTCTTGCACCAGGCCCAGGCGCAAGGCGTCGTGGGCATCGAATTCGTCGCCGGTCAGCAACCAGCGCATGGCGTTGCCCCAGCCGGCGATCTGATGCAGACGCAGGGTGGCGCCGCCAAAAGGAAAAATCCCCCGCTGCACTTCCAGTTGGGCAAACCGGGTATTGCTGGCGCACAGGTTGATATCGGCCGCCAGCATCAATTCGATGCCGATGGTCAGGCAGTAGCCCTGCGCCGCGACAATCACCGGTTTGCTGACCCGGGGGCCGGCAAACACCCCCCAGGGATCACAACCGCCGGCCGGGGCCTGCCAGCCTTCAGCCAGTGCCGCGCCGACATTGGCCAGGTCCAGCCCGGCGGTAAAGTGCTCGCCATGGGCAAAGACCACCGCTACCCGGGCCTCGCTGCTCGCCTCGAATTCGCCATAAGCCAGGCTCAACTGGTTGAGCAGCTCGAGATCAAAGGCGTTGCGCTTGGCGACCCGGTCCAGGCCGATCAGAAACAGATGACCACGCTGTTCACGGCTGACGCGACTGCTGCTGGGCTGATTCATGGGCATATCCTAGGGGGGGAAGGGGCGTCTCGGACCGACGGTACCAGCCTGAAAGATGAACCGTTTAAGCTCCGTGGCCAGCGGGGCCGGGCCTTTGCAAAATAGACCGTTGGCGGATGATCCGCAAAGCCCACGGCGCACAGGCATACAGCGGGGTTTTCCGATAAAAAAATCTCCCTTTTTTGAGTAATTCCGGTATAGTGCGCGCCGGCCTTTAACCGGGCCACGTTTAGGTATTGCAATTCCCCGAAGTCAGCTTCGGCTGCTTGTCCGCTGCGCGGACTATCCTTGACGATTCTTTCATTCAATCGTTTTCGCAAATCCCCGCCGACAAAGCTGCCAGGGCGACTCTTGAGTCTTACACGGCATGCGCAGCTTTGGAGCATGGGTCTTTGCGGATGCACTTAGAGGCAGACCCATGACCCAGGAAACCGGCGGCTTCGCCGCTTTTAATCTTAATCCGAATATTCTTGCAGCCGTCATCGCGACTGGCTACGAGGAGCCTTCGGCTATCCAGCATCAATCGATCCCGATCATCATGGCCGGTCACGACATGATTGGTCAGGCGCAAACCGGTACGGGTAAAACCGCTGCGTTCGCCCTGCCGATCCTGCACCGCATCGATCCTGCTAAGCGCGAACCGCAAGCCCTGATCCTGGCTCCAACCCGTGAGTTGGCGCTGCAAGTTGCAACCGCTTTCGAAACCTACGCCAAGCAAATGCCGGGCGTTACCGTTGTGGCCGTTTACGGCGGCGCGCCTATGGGCCCACAACTGAAAGCAATCCGTAATGGCGCACAGATCGTTGTCGCCACTCCGGGCCGTCTGTGCGACCACCTGCGTCGTGACGAAAAAGTCCTGGCTACCGTGAACCACCTGGTTCTCGACGAAGCTGACGAAATGCTCAAACTGGGCTTCATGGACGACCTGGAAGTTATCTTCAAGGCCTTGCCAGCAACCCGTCAGACCGTACTGTTCTCGGCCACCCTGCCACAGTCGATCCGTGCCATTGCCGAACGCCACCTGCGCGATCCGCAACACGTGAAGATCCAGACCAAGACTCAGACCGTTACCGCGATCGAACAGGCTCACCTGTTGGTTCACGCTGACCAGAAGACCTCGGCTGTATTGAGCCTGCTGGAAGTGGAAGACTTCGACGCCCTGATCATGTTCGTGCGCACCAAGCAAGCGACCCTGGATCTGGCCAGTGCCCTGGAAGCCAAAGGCTACAAAGCCGCTGCGCTGAACGGTGACATTGCCCAGAACCAGCGTGAGCGCGTGATCGACTCCCTCAAGGATGGCCGTCTGGACATCGTTGTGGCGACCGACGTTGCTGCTCGAGGCCTGGACGTACCGCGCATCACCCACGTATTCAACGTGGACATGCCGTACGACCCGGAATCCTACGTGCACCGTATCGGCCGTACCGGCCGTGCCGGTCGCGAAGGTCGTGCGCTGCTGCTGGTGACTCCACGTGAGCGCCGCATGCTGCAAGTGATCGAGCGTGTAACCGGTCAGAAGGTTGCTGAAGTTCGCCTGCCGGACGCCCAAGCGGTGCTCGACGCGCGTATCAAGAAGCTGACCAACAGCCTGTCGCCGCTGGTGGCCGATGCTGAATCGACCCACGGTGATCTGCTGGATCGCCTGACCGCTGATATCGGCTGCACGCCACGTGCTCTGGCTGCTGCTCTGCTGCGCAAAGCTACCAACGGTCAGGCTCTGACCCTGGCAGCCATCGAGAAAGAGCGTCCACTGGTGCCGAACAACGCACCGCGTGGCGATCGTCCTGAGCGCACTGGCGACCGTCCAGACCGTGGTGACCGCGAGCGTCGTGCTCCGATCCCGCTGGCTGAAGGCCGTGCTCGCTGCCGTACCGCGCTGGGCGCGCGTGATGGTATCGCTGCCAAGAACCTGCTGGGCGCCATCCTCAACGAAGGCGGCCTGGCTCGTGAAGCGATCGGTCGCATCCAGGTGCGTGACAGCTTCTCCCTGGTGGAGCTGCCGGAAGATGGTCTGGAGAAGTTGCTGACCAAGCTGAAGGACACTCGCGTTGCCGGTAAGCAGCTGAAGCTGCGTCGCTATCGCGAAGATTGATCCGCTCTCGGGCTGATTGATCGAACATAAAAAATCCCCGACTGGTTCGGGGATTTTTTTTGCCTGGCGTTTATCGCCTGGCGGCAGGCAGGCCAGTGAGGCGCCTAGGCAAAGCGATAGATATCCATACCCAATGCACCCAGGGTGAAGCCTTGGTGGACGATGCTGAATTCGCCGCCGGCACCACGGGCGAAATACAGCGGCAGCAGGTGTTCATCACTGGGGTGGCTGCGCACCGCATTCGGCGCCTGGCGCCGGTAATCATGCAAGGCGGCCTCATCGTTTGCTGCCAGCTTGTCGATCATCCAGTCACGAAAGGCCTTGGCCCAGGGCTCGATGCTTTCCGGCCCGGCGTGCCAGTCGAGCTCACCCAGGTTGTGGGTGATGCTGCCGGAGCCGATCAGCAACACTCCCTGCTCGCGCAGGCTGGCCAATGCATGCCCGACATGGGTCTGCAGATCAGGGCCGAGGCGGCTTGGTAGCGAGACCTGGACCACGGGAATGTCCGCTGCGGGGTACATCAGCGACAACGGTACCCATACGCCGTGGTCAAGGGGGCGCTTGCTGTCGAGCTGTGCGGGCAAGCCATCGGCCTTGAGCAGCTCTACCACCTGGGCCGCCAGGGCCGGATCACCCGGGGCCGGGTACTGCACGGCGAACAGGGCGGCGGGGAAGCCGCCGAAGTCGTGCCAGGTCTCCGGATGCGGGTTGGCGCTGACCCGCAGGTCTTGGCTTTCCCAGTGCGCGGAAACCATCACGATTGCCTTGGGTTTCGGCAGTTGCGCAGCCAGTCGCGCCAATGCCGGACCGCTGGCCCCGGGCTCCAGGGCGAGCATGGGTGAACCATGAGAGATAAACAGGCTGGGGAGCATGGAGGGGATCCTGGGGGGTTAAGATAGGGCCATCTTCAATCAGATCATCAATCTAAATCTAATATAAGTTTTAGTGCTTTTTGATCGAATTTTCAGGGTGATTCATGGAGCCGGAATTTTGGCAAAAACGCTGGGAGCGCGATCAGATCGGCTTTCATCTATCAGAGGTCAATCCCTATCTCCAGCAGTTCTGGCCGCACTTGGGGCTCACCCCAGGGGCGCGGGTGCTGGTGCCGTTGTGTGGCAAAAGTCTGGACCTCAAGTGGCTCGCCGGCCTGGGGCACGAGGTGCTGGGCATCGAGTTGTCGGAAAAGGCCATCCAGGACTTCTTCAGTGAACAGCAACTGACGCCCACCGTTACTCGGCACGGGCGTTTCAAGGTCTATCAGAAGGGCGCGATCCAGCTCTGGTGCGGCGATATCTTCGCCCTGGCCGCCGAGGACGTCGCCGATTGCACGGCTTTGTATGACCGGGCGGCGTTGATCGCCTTGCCGCCAGAGATGCGCGGCCAGTACGCAGCGCTGTTGAATCGCGTACTGCCCCATGGCGCGCGTGGCTTGCTGATCACCATGGATTACGATCAGGCGCTCATCGAAGGACCGCCCTTTGCCGTGCTCGACGAAGAGGTCAGGCACTTGCTGGGCGCGCGTTGGCAGCTTGAGGTCGAAGTGGAGCGGGACATTCTGGGCGAGAGCTGGAAGTTTCTAAAGGGTGGGGTCACGCGCCTGGACGAACGGGTCTACCGGTTGCTGGACAAGGCCTGAGCCTGGTTTTATCGCGACCATGCAAAAGGGCGACTCGCGTCGCCCTTTTGGGTGTTACTGGTGTCGCTATCAGCCGCGACGACGCAGTGCTTCAATACGCTCTTCCAGCGGTGGGTGGCTCATGAACATCCGAGCCAGGCCTTGCTTGAGACCACCGTTGATGCCGAAGGCGTTCAAGGTGTCGGGCATGTGCACCGGCAAGCCCTGTTCCGAGCGCAGGCGCTGCAGGGCGCCAATCATCGCGCTGGTACCGGCCAGACGGGCGCCGGCTTCGTCGGCACGGAACTCGCGTTTGCGCGAGAACCACATGACGATGGAGCTGGCGAGGATGCCCAGGACCAGCTCGGCGAAGATGGTCGCGATGTAATAGGCAATGCCCTGGCCTTCTTCGTTCTTGAAAATCACCTTATCGACAAAGTTGCCGATGATACGGGCGAAGAACATCACGAAGGTGTTCACCACGCCCTGGATCAACGCCAGGGTGACCATGTCACCGTTGGCGACGTGCCCGATTTCATGGGCCAGCACGGCTTTAACTTCATCCGGCGAAAAACGTTCCAGCAAGCCCTGGCTGACCGCAACCAGCGCGTCGTTCTTGTTCCAGCCGGTGGCAAAGGCGTTGGCCTCGTAAGCCGGGAAAATACCGACCTCGGGCATCTTGATCCCGGCTTCACGGGACAGTTGTTCAACGGTCTGCAGCAGCCATTGCTCGTGACGAGTGCGTGGCTGGCTGATGATTTGGGTGCTGGTGCTCATCTTCGCCATCCACTTGGAGATGAACAGCGAGAACAGCGAACCGGCGAAACCAAAGACGGCACAGAAGATCAGCAGCTGAGTAAGGTCGAGATCAACCTTGTTGGCCGCCATGATCCCGTTGAAGCCGAAAAGGCTCAGGGTAATGCTGGCAATCAGCACGACCGCCAGGTTAGTGGCCAAAAACAGCAGAATGCGCATCATGGTTGTTAAAATCTCCTCATGCTTAAGATGTAGCGTACTGCGGGGTATATAAGGTGCGGCACCGGGCTATTCAACCGGGTGACTATTTCAAACTGTGTCTTACAGACTGATCCTAGACGCGTGCATGAAATTTCTGCGGCGAATCAGATAAATCCCGAAGTGTGTTTTTTGCTACAAGCCCTTGCACCAGCGGTGTGTCGGGAGGGTGTCAGCTTATAGAAGGGAGGCGGGGCAGGGGAGCGAAGATGTGTTGCTGAATTAATCGCAGTGCGACCGGCGGACCGATCGCACTGCAACGGGTACTTACTGACGGTAAGACTTGAGGAAGCTGCCGATCCGGCCAATTGCCTGCTCCAGGTCATCCACCCGTGGCAGGGTGACGACGCGGAAGTGGTCGGGCCATGGCCAGTTGAAGGCCGTGCCTTGAACCACCAGCAGTTTCTCCGAGAGCAGCAGGTCGAGGACGAACTTCTCATCGTTATGAATCGGGCAGACTTTCGGGTCAATCCGCGGGAAGGCGTACAGCGCGCCCATGGGCTTGACGCAGCTTACGCCGGGAATGTCATTGAGCAGTTCCCAGGTGCGATTGCGTTGTTCCAGCAGGCGGCCCTGGGGCAGGACCAAGTCGTTGATGCTTTGATAGCCGCCCAGTGCAGTCTGGATGGCGTGCTGGCTCGGCACGTTGGCACATAGGCGCATGTTGGCCAGCATATCGATGCCCTCGATGTAGCTCTGGGCATGGTGCTTGGGACCGGAAATGGCCACCCAGCCGGAGCGGAAGCCCGCGACCCGATACGACTTGGACAGGCCGTTGAAGGTCAGGCACAACAGGTCCGGAGCCAGGGACGCGGTGCAGATATGCACGGCGTCGTCGTACAGAATCTTGTCGTAGATCTCGTCGGAGAACACCACCAGGTTGTGCTGGCGGGCCAGTTCGAGCATGCCCAGCAGCACTTCCTTGGGGTATACGGCGCCCGTCGGGTTGTTGGGGTTGATAATCACCAGGGCTTTGGTGTTCGGGGTGATCTTGGCCTTGATGTCGGCCAGGTCCGGCCACCAGTTGGCCTGCTCGTCACACAGGTAATGCACCGGATTGCCGCCTGCCAGGCTGACCGCAGCGGTCCACAGCGGGTAGTCCGGGGCCGGGACCAGCACTTCGTCGCCATTGTTGAGCAGGGCCTGCATGGCCATCACGATCAGTTCGGAAACACCGTTGCCCAGGTAGATGTCTTCGATGCCGACGCCTTCCACCTGCTTCTGCTGGTAGTACTGCATGACCGCCTTGCGCGCACTGAACAGGCCTTTGGAGTCGCTGTAGCCCTGTGCGGTCGGCAGGTTGCGGATCACGTCCTGAAGGATTTCATCCGGCGCTTCGAAACCAAAGGGTGCCGGGTTGCCGATGTTCAGCTTGAGGATGCGATGGCCTTCCTCTTCCAGACGTTTGGCGTGCTTGAGCACTGGGCCGCGAATGTCGTAGCAGACGTTGGCGAGCTTGTTCGATTTGCTGACCTGCATGGCGATGTGTTCCCGAAAATGAACGATCCAGATGGCGGATGAACTACCGTACTGGGAATCCTGCGTTTTCACACAGGCCTGTAGCCTACGCTTGCAGCGGCAAAATCCGTTTGAATGCGCTTGGCGCGGCTGCCAGACTGGCGTCTAACGAGGCGCAATCATACGTGCCGCCTGATCCGTGGAAAAGATACAGATCGGGCTTTTTCAGTTGCAGAGGAGGGATGATGGAAAAGCTGGAAAAAACCCTTGAAGAATGGCGCGCCATGCTCGATCCCGAGCAATACAACGTATGCCGGCTCAAAGGCACCGAACGACCGTTCTCGGGCAAGTACAACGGCACCAAGACCGAAGGGGTCTATCACTGTATCTGCTGCAACGAGCCCTTGTTCGACTCGCGGGCCAAATTCGATTCCGGCTGCGGCTGGCCGAGCTTCTACGAACCGATCGGTGAAAGCGCCATGGTCGATATTCGCGATGTCAGCCACGGCATGATCCGCACTGAAGTGGTGTGCGCCAAATGTGATGCGCACCTGGGGCATGTATTCCCCGATGGGCCGCCACCGACCGGCCTGCGTTATTGCATCAATTCGGTGTGCCTGGACCTGGTGCCGCGCTAAGACCTGCCGACAAGAAGCGATTTTTCGAAATCGCTTTCCATTGAATTAGGTTGTACGCAATTTAATTGAGCGCTATTTTTAGCGACCTTTACTGTTCCTGGAGCCTGCACCATGAGTGACACCCTGTTGAACATCCCGTGCACCACCATCAAGGGCGAGCAAACAACCCTGGCCGACTTCCACGGCAAGGCCGTACTGGTGGTCAACACCGCCAGCAAGTGCGGTTTTACGCCCCAGTACAAAGGGCTGGAGGAGCTGTGGCAGACCTACAAGGATCAAGGTCTGGTGGTGCTGGGGTTCCCGTGCAATCAGTTCGGCAAGCAGGAACCGGGAAACGAGGGGGCGATTTCCGAGTTTTGCGAACTGAACTTCGGTGTCAGCTTCCCGCTGTTCAAGAAGGTCGATGTCAATGGCGCACAGGCCCATCCACTGTTCGTTCAGTTGAAAAAGCGTGCGCCGGGCTTGCTGGGCTCCCAGGGCATCAAGTGGAACTTCACCAAATTCCTGGTCGGCAAGGACGGGCAGGTGGTCAAGCGTTTCGCGCCGACCACCAAGCCCCAGGACCTGACGAGCGAGATTGAAGCCCTGCTCAAATGAACGACCTGTCCGCCGATTCGCTGAGCCTCGACCGTCAGCTGTGTTTCAAACTCTACGCCGCCTCGCGGGCTGTGGTGCGTGGCTACAAGCCGATGCTCGACCAGTTGGGCCTGACTTACCCGCAGTACTTGGTGATGCTGGTGCTGTGGGAGTGGCAGGCAACGCCGCCCGAATTACCCACCGTCAGGGCGCTGGGTGAGCGTCTGGCGCTGGACTCCGGAACCCTGACGCCATTGCTCAAGCGACTGCAACAGTTGCAACTGGTGCAGCGCCAGCGCTCGGTCCTGGATGAGCGTGAGGTGCATCTAAGCCTGAGCCCTGCGGGCCTGGCCCTGCGCGAGCAAGTGCCGCCGCTCAAGGCGGCCTTGCTCTGCGACAGCGGCGTCGACCTCAATGGTTTGGACGAGTTGCGCAATGGTCTGGACCGTTTGCTGGCCCAGGTCAAAGCATTGTCGTAGTCGGCACCCAGAGGTCCAGCAGGGCGGCCAGTTCTTCGCGTCGGAACGGCTTGGCCAGGTAATCGCTCATGCCTGCCAGGCGGCAACGTTCGCGCTCTTCGGGCATGGCGTTGGCGGTCAGGGCAATGATCGGCAGGTCAGGCCAGCGGCCGCTGCGACGTATCTGCCGGCTGGCCTCGTAACCGTCCATGACCGGCATGTTGCAGTCCATCAGCACCAGATCGAAGTCCTCGTGCTCCAGCAGGTTGAGGGCTTCGGCACCGTGGGCCGCGACGCTCACGGCGCAGCCGAGTTTGCTGAGCATGCCCTTGGCCACCAGTTGGTTCACCGGGTTGTCCTCCACCAGCAGGATCCGTGCTCGACGTAAAGGCGTGTAGGTCTCCAGCTGAGCGTCGTCGATGATCACGGTGTGCCCCAGCAGTGCCCGACGCAGTGTCTGGTACAGGGCATTGCGCGCCAATGGCCGGGCCTGTTGCTGCAGCGGCGCCAGGGCCGCAGCCTCCTCACTGGGGAGAAAACTGCCATAGGCGGTGACCAGCAGGATCGGCGCAGAGAGGGTCGGGCGCAGGCCGAACAGGCATTCCGGGCAGTCGGTGATCAACAGGTCGGGCTCGAGCCCGAGCAGCGAATCGCTCAGGTTGCAGCGTCGATAATTCAGGCCCCAGGCCGGCAGGAGTTTGCCCAGCAGTTCAGCGAGGCCGCTGCCAGGCTCGGTAATCGCCAGGATAGTGCCAAACAACGGCGCCGGAGCCACGGCCGGGGTATGGCAGGGTAACGGCAGGTCGGCGCAGAACTGGCTGCCAAAACCCACCTCGGAGCTGATGCTCAGCCGTCCCTGCATGGCCTCGCACAGGTTGTGGGTCAGGGCCAGCCCAAGGCCGGTGCCGCCGTACTGGCGCGTGATGCCGGCGCCAGCCTGGGTATAGGGTTGAAAAATCCGCAGTTGAGCTTCCGGTGCGATGCCGATGCCGGTGTCGCAGACTTCGATCCGTACCCCGTCATCGTGGGTGCACAGGCGCACATCCACCCGGCCGAATCGGGTGAATTTCAGCGCGTTCGACAACAGGTTGCTGACGATCTGCCGCACCCGAGTCGGGTCACCCAGCACCAGAGCCGGGAAATCGGGTTCGATCAGGCAGGTCAATTCGACGCTGGACGCGGTGTTCTGCGACAGCAGATTGGCGGTGTCTTCGACCAGCACGCCGAGGTCGAACGGGATGCGTTCCAGTTCCAGTTGCCCGGCGTCGAACTTTGACATGTCGAGAATATCGTTGAGCAACTCCACCAGCACCTTGCCGGAATCGTGGGCGATCGACAGTTGCTGGCGTTGTTCGGCGTTCAGCTGGCTGTCCAGGGACAAGGCGATCATGCCCAGCAAGCCATTGAGCGGGGTGCGGATTTCGTGGCTCATGTTGGCCAGGAAGGCGGCCCGCGCCTGAGCCATATCCAGAGCGGTGCTGCGGGCGGTTTCCAGTTCTTCGTTGGATTGGCTCAGGCGCTGGTTGATCGCCTTGAGCTCAGTGGTGCGTGCGGAGACGATGTTTTCCAGTTGGCCAAGATAGTCGGTCAGGCGGTTTTCTGCGTTGCGCCGTTGCTGGATCTCGGTGGACATGTTTTCAAACTGCTGGTTGGCGACCTTGACCAGCACCCCGATTTCATCGTTTTCGTGGCCCGGCGGGAAGTCCAGCTTGGGCTGGTCGGCGCTGCGCGGGTCGCGGCCACTGAGTTCGCGGATCACCCTGACCAGCGGCTTGGTCAGCATCACGTAAAACAGGCCAAGGAGAATCCCGGTCAGGATCAGGCTGCGGGCGAAGCCGTTGATCAGGGTCACTTCGGCCCGGCGCAGGAAGCGGCTGCCGAAGGCGAAGGTATCGACCTCCAGGTGCAAGGTGCCCAAGGATTCTTCGGGTAGATGGCTGAGAAAGAGCCGGTCTTCGAACTGGCGATTGGCGCCGAACAGGAAGTCGCTGATGGCCCGGTAGCGGCTTTTCAGCGGCGGACGCTCGACATTGGCCAGCAGGGTGTTGTTGTTATCGATCAGTTGCGCGCCAATGATGGCCGGTGAGCGCAGCAAACCCAGGGTCAGTTCCTGGGCCAGTTCGGCGTCGATGTTGTAGGCGATACGCGAGGCCGGGTTATGGCTGATTTCCAGGAGCGAGCGTATTTCCTGATTGATGGAGGCGTCTTCACTGGCATAATCGATGCCGATTTGCAGCAGACTGAGCGCCGTCCCGAGGATGAAGCCGACCAGCACTGTAAGCCTGGCTTGTTTGTAAGACAGGCGGTGGGTGAATTTAATATCCATGGGATGCTGAGCCACTTTCCGTTTCCCTTCGCTGGGCAAGCATAGCTGATCGTCAGTTATTGCCGGCAGGGGCCTGGCGCTGATCCTGCTTGGGTAGACCACGGGCACCGCACTCCTGTTTCGTCTGGATGCCCGACCATTATTGTGAACCTGTCTGAGGAGAAGTCGTGGATTCTCGATTGAATGCTTTTCTTGAACGCGCCGATGCGGTCCTGGCTCGGCTTGAGCCGTTGCTGCCGGCCCCGCGACAAGTCATCGACTGGACGCACTGCCTGGCCGCGCGCTGGCAACGGGAGGGACGCAATGGCTTCCTGTTGCCCCTGGAGGTCAGCCTCGACATGCGCTTGTCCGATCTGATCGGCGTCGACCGGCAACGTGAGCAATTGGCACGCAATACCCAGCAGTTTCTCGATGGCATGCCGGCCAACCACGCCTTGCTCTGGGGCTCGCGCGGTACCGGCAAGTCGTCGTTGGTGCGCGCCTTGCTGGCTGAACACGCCAAGGGCGGTTTGCGCCTGATCGAAATCGAGCGCGATCACCTCGCGGACCTGCCGCGAGTGGTGGAGCAGTTGGTCAAGCTGCCCCAGCGTTTCGTGCTGTTCTGCGATGACCTGTCGTTCGAGGCCGGTGAAGGCGATTACCGGGTGCTCAAGAGCGTACTCGACGGCTCGCTGGAACAGGCGCCGGACAACGTGCTGCTCTACGCGACCTCCAACCGGCGGCACCTGGTGCCCGAGAAAGAGAGTGACAACGAGAACTGGAAGCGCGTCGATGGCGAACTTCACCCTAGCGAAGCGGTGGAAGACAAGATCGCCCTGTCGGATCGCTTTGGCCTGTGGCTGTCGTTCTACCCTTTCACCCAGGAACACTTCCTCAATGTAGTGGAGCACTGGATCGGCGAGCTGGCGAGCAAGGCAAACCTCAGATGGCAGCGGGATGAGGAGCTGGAGATTCTCGCGGTGCGCTGGGCCACGGGCCGCGGCAACCGCAATGGCCGTTGCGCCTACCAATTCGCCCGCTACTGGGTTGGCCTGAAGTTGCTGGAGCAAAAGGCATGATCGATTTGCAAAGCGCCGGTAAGGACCTGGAAGGCTATGGGTTGTTGTGCGCCCAGCTGGAATCCCTGCTGGCCGATGAGCGGGATTTCATTGCCAATGCCGCGCAGTTTTCGGCGTTTCTGTTCAACCAGCTCGACGATTTGAATTGGGCTGGCTTCTACCTCAACCGTGATGAAGAACTGGTGCTCGGCCCGTTCCAGGGCCAGATCGCCTGTGTGCGGATTGCCTTCGGTCGTGGTGTATGTGGCGCGGCTGCGGCCTCGCGGCAAACCCAGCGGGTCGAAGATGTACACGCGTTCCCGGGGCACATTGCCTGCGACAGCGCGTCCAACAGCGAGTTGGTCGTGCCGCTGGTCAAGGACGGACGGCTGATCGGCGTGCTGGATCTGGACAGCCCGAAACTGGCCCGCTTCAGCGTCGACGATCAAACCGGCATCGAAGCCCTGGCGGCGATTTTCCTGCGCCTGAGCGACTGCTGATCCGCTTCACTCCATCAGTCCGGCCTTGCGCAGCAGGCCTTGCGGGTCGACCGCATCGATCTGCTGCGGCTCCAGAAAGCGTTCGGCGTAATGCCGATAGACCTGTGCCTCGATAAACAGGCCGAACAGTTCGGGATCGATATGGGCGTCACGGCACATCATGGCCATGATGCCCAAGGCTTCACTCAGGGTCTTGCCCTTCTTGTAGGGGCGATCCGCGGCTGTCAGTGCTTCGAAGATATCGGCGATTGCCATCATCCGTGCCGGCAGGCTCATCTGTTCGCGCTTCAACTGTTTGGGGTAGCCGGTGCCGTCCATTTTCTCATGATGGCCGCCAGCGATTTCCGCGACGTTGTGCAAATGGTGGGGGAAGGGCAGGTGGTTGAGCATCAGGATGGTTTGCACCATGTGGTGGTTGATCACATAGCGCTCCTCACGGGTCAGCGTGCCGCGGGTGATGCTCAGGTTGTAGAGCTCGCCACGGTTGTATTTGTGCGGCGGTGCGTCGAGCTTGAAGCCCCAGGGGTTGTCTGCGGCGATCAGTTCGCTTTCATCGCGTTCCAACAGATGCTCGGGTTTGTCGGCGAGGAGCCGTTCACGGACCGGCAGCGTTGGAAGCGGCCCGCGCTCCTGGCGTTTTTTCTCCTCCCAGGAGACCCCCAGGCGATCATCCAGGGTTCGGCTCCAGGTGCGTTCGGCAATCTCTCGCAGGCGCTGCAAGTCGGCCTCGGCCATGGCTTCGCCGCCCACGTTGCAGTGGGCGACAAAGGCGAAGTCGGCGTCCAGCTGGGCCAGCTCGGCATCCCGGGTGCTGGCCAGTGAGGATTCATCGCCTTCCCGGGCCAGGCCTTGCCAGTAGTTGATCCAGGCATCGCGCTTGAGGACTTCGAAGCGTGTGCGGATTTCGTGGATACGGTCGTTCAGGGTTTCCAGCTTGGTGGCCTTGTCGACCACGTATTCCGGGGTCGTGACCTTGCCGCAGTCGTGCAGCCAGGCAGCGATATGCAGGGCCTCCCATTCATCTTCATTGGGCTGGTAGGCGGCGAAGGCCGGTTGCTGGCTGGCGGCAGCGGCTTCGGCCAGCATCAGGGTCAGTGCCGGCACCCGTTGGCAGTGACCGCCGGTATAGGGGCTCTTGGCATCGATGGCCCCGGCCAGCAGTTGGATAAATGAGTCGAGCAATTGCTTTTGTTTGTTTTGCAGGCGCTGGCTGTCGATGCACAGCGCGGCAGCACCTGATATGGCCTGGATGAAGGCGATGCGATCAGGACGCAGTTTTTCCAGGTCGGCTTCCTGGCCGCTGTCCACCAGCAGCAGGACGAGCACGCCGACGGTTTCGTTGTGTCGATTGCGCAGGCGCAGGCCGATCAGATGGGCGCTGGGGCAGGCCAGGGCCAACATCACACTTTGCAGATTCCCGGCCTGTTCGAAACCCAGGGTGGTGACCAGGCTGTCGCGGTTCGCCAGTTGCTGCAGCCAGGTCGGGCCCTGGGGGTTGTCGAGGACCAGGGCGGGCAGGTTGAACGCCGTCGGGTCTTGCTGTTGGCCGTCGATGGTCAGCCCGTGGGGCTCCAGGCGCGTGCCTTCGCTTTCGCAGAGGAAGATCAGCCCCGCCTGGGCCTGGCCGATTTTCACGGTTTCAAACAACACGCGTTGTAACAGCGGGTCGAACCGCGTCTCGGCGGACAGGCTGGCAGTGATCTCGAAGAAACTCGCCAGGGTGTCCTTCATCCGCGCCATGGAGACACTCAACTGATCGACCTCAAGCACCGGCGAACGCCGGGTGACCGGGTAGTGGAAGTCGAAGCTGCGAATGGCGTCGGCCTCCTGCACCAGGGCCCGCAACGGCCGGACCAGCACTCGCGAAATCAGCCAGCCCAGGGGCAGGCACAGCAACAGCGTGGCCAAGGTGATCAGTGCACCCTGCCAGCGCATGCGATAGGCATCCACCAGCAGTTCATCCTCCGGCACCAGCAGCGCCAGTTGCAGGCCGCCGGGACCCCCTTCCGCGATATGTCGACTGGCGACGATCCAGGTGCGGTCTCCCACCTGCAGACGATTGGCCTGGGCCGCGCCGTGCAGCAACGCATCAAGGGCCGGGCTCAGATCGTTGGCCTTGATCAGTCGCGCGGTCTGGGCCTCGATGATCAGCCGGGTACTGTCCGGGTAGGCCACCGCATTGCCGTTGGCGTCGATCAGGGCGATTTCGGTACTGGGGGTGACGCGGTGCTTGGCCAGGGTGGCGGACAGTTGCTCGAGGGTCAGGTCGGCGCCTATCACTGCGCTGTCGCCGCTGCGCCGGGCCAGGGTGGTGCCGACGTTGCGCGTGGAAAAGAACACATAGGGGGCGGTGGTGATCTGTTCGTCATCGCGAGGAGCATTGGCAAACCAGGCGCGCGTGCGCGGGTCATAGCGTTCGTTGCTATTGCTGCGTTGATCGAGCAGGCCCAGGGTGCTGTCGTAGAACAGGGTTTGCGAGCGCACCTGCTCGCCGCCGGGGTCGCGCTCGATGCTCCAGACTTCGTAGGCGGCCGCCTCCGGAGCCTTGCGTGCGGCCTTGAGCGCGGCGCTGCGCAGCGGCCGGACCATGAAAAAGTCGCCGTTGGCATAACCCACATAGAGTGAGGCCAGTTCCCCATGGTCGATGAGCGATTGGCTGAACGGCTTGAGCAGCGCCAGGCGTCGATTCAGGTCGGGTGCCTGGATGGCCGGGTTGTCGGCCTGCAGGCTGAGCAGGTAACGAATCGGCTGGTAGGTGTGTTTCAGGTCCTGCTGCACATCCTGCTCGATGCGCTGGAACAGATGTTCGCTGCTGGACAGGATGATCCGAGTGGTTTGCTGGTAGTTGAAAAAGCCCAGCACGATACCGGTCAACAACAGTAAAAAGGTAAACATCACGCTGATATGCACGTGGAGAGGAAAGCGGCGTTGTTCGGACCGTGGCGTGCTCGGCATTGCAGTGCTCTCCAGGGCGCACGGGGGGGCGCTGCTTAGGGGGTAAGCATAGTTAAGGCAGATCCATTTTGCCTCGCGACGCAAGCGGGAGGCTGCCGCCCAGCACCCTGGACATCAAGGCAGAGTCTTGAAAATACTGAATAGTGGCGTTTTGATATTTATCTGGCAAGCGCCGTTTTTTCCTGGTGTGTGGGCCGTCAGACCAGTGCATTGCGTTTCGCCATATCGATCAATTTGGCCATGGACTGGATATCCAGTTTTTGCATGATTCTTTTCTTGTAGGTACTGACGGTCTTGTTGCTCAGAAACATGCCGGTGGCTATTTCCTTGTTGGTACGGCCCAGGGCGAACAGCTGCAAGACGATCAGTTCGCGGTCATTGAGTGAGCGGAACAAGGCCAGTTCCAGGGGCGAGCTGTGCTCGGCGGGCGTGGTGGACAGGGTTTGACTGGGAAAGTAGTGGTAGCCCCCCAGGATTGCCTTGATCGCGCCGAGCAGTTCATTGAGCTCCTGCTCCTTGCTCAGGTAGCCGCTGGCTCCGCCCCGCATGCAGCGGTTGGCGAACAGCGCCGGCGGCTGGGCGGTCAGGACCAGGGTCCGCAGGGAGGGGCTCAGGGCGTTGAAGCGGTAGAGCAACTCCAGACCGTCGATCTTGGGCAGGCAGATGTCGAGGATGACCAGGTCCGGCATGCACTCGCGGACCAACTGCAGGGCATCGACGCCGTTGTCGGTTTCGCCGACGATCTGGTGCCCCTCGTGTTCCATCAGGATACGGATTGCCAGACGCATGATCGGATGGTTGTCGATGATGAAAATCGAACTCATGTTAAACCTGCTCGGAGCAATTAAAGGCCCCGAACATTAGCCCAGCTCACCACTGGAATTACGTGATCCAGGGCCTCAAACGCAAACTAGGAAGGTTCCTACGCTCAATGGAGGTGGGGATTACAACGGGCTGGCGGTTGGGTGAAGTACATCCGTTTGCAAATGTTAATGAGCAACCATCAGCGCTGCGCACCGCGGTCGGTGAACAGGCCTGGAAGCCGTCTAAAGGTGTGCCTGAGAGTGTCAGGTCGGGCATCAGGGGAATGCCGCCCTTCCACGATGGGGAAGGGCGGGGCAGGACCCGGTTAGTGCGGGCTTGAGCGGCCGGTCATTTCCCGGGCCATTTCACTGGCGTAGCTGTCAGTCATGCCCGCGATAAAGTCGATCATGCGCAGGAACGACGCGTGCAGCGGCCAGTTCGGGTCCGGGGCGTTGTTGCCCAGGAGGTCGAGGATGCGCCGGTTCTTGAACGACGGGGTGCGCCCGCCATGTTGCTCCAGCGCTGCGCCGCAGAAGGAGTTGAGGAGGATTTCCAGGGTGGTGTAGGCGCCGATTTCATGCAGGGTCTTGCGCTTGTCCTGGAAGATTTTCTTGCGGGCGATGTCCTTGGCGTTCAGCACGCAACGCTTGGCCGGGCCGTGCATGTGCTCCACCAGGTCACCGTGCAGGGTGCCGGCCAGCAGCGCATCCTGTTGCTCGACGAACGCGCGGGCGGCGGCATTGGTCAGGTGCTCGATGGCCTTGCCCCGCAGGATCGCCAGCTTGCGCCGGCGTGAATCCTGAGGGCCGAGCTGGCGATAGGTCTCGGGCAGGTCGTCACCTACCAGCCCCAGCAGCAGTGATTCAACCTCGGCATACTCCAGCAGCTCCATCTCCAGGCCATCTTCGAGATCGATCAGGGCGTAGCAGATGTCATCCGCGGCCTCCATCAGGTACACCAGCGGATGGCGGGCCCAGCGCTGTTCTTCGAGTTGCGGCAGGCCGAGTTTGTGGGCGATCTGCTCCAGCAGCGGCAACCCACTACGGGCAATTCAGCAACCAAACTGTAAAGTTGCTATCTAATTGATTTATATGAATAAAGCGTAGTTTTAAGCCTTGTTCTGAAAAGCCCAGAGATCGTGATGCCAACGTTAGCGGTAGGGAACGTTTCTAAGGATTCGTCGAAAATTGCCGTCAGGTAGCGAGCTTCTTGGTGGTGGAGAAGCTTTGCGGGCATGCGTCCCCATCACTCACGCCCTTGGCGTTCCCATCGCGTTAAACGACAATGAGGAACACCAAAGGAGTCGTCATGAAAGCAAACTGAATTTTGGCGGGAATCGGTATTGCGGTAGGGACCGGCGTTCTGGTCGCCATTTCCGTGGTAACTAAACAGTTATTGGTTTCGTGCGGATTTTTAAATGAGGTGGATTTTACTATCGCTACCTGTGTGATAGCATTCTGCCTTGGTGTTGATAGGATGGTGCATGTAATTAAACTGAATGGATAAGGAAAAAATGGATAAGATATTAGGAATTTTATTGGCGTCGTTGATTGCCGTTTCTCCGTTCGCTGTATCAGCGGAAACCTTTGGGCATGTCGAGCTTGATAAAGACAGAAGAAGCGTTGAGTATTCTGGACCTATCAATAAAACAATCAACGCTATTAAAGATCGGAAATGGCTGGGTCAAACCAAGGATATGAACGGTGGCGTTGTATTTACGCCTTATGTAAACCCTCAGTTTGGTAGGAATAATACTGAATCTGGTGGGGCTATTATGGTTACGGCTACGTTCTATCTATATGATCAACCAGTCAAAGAAGCGTTGATGGTTGCACGCCAAAGTCAAATTCCCGGTTTTGTTGAGTTTTATGGCTACGACTCAAGAGAGCTTCAAATGCATGTAAGAATAATTGATGATGACACGTTTCAATCTTTCGCAAGTGATACGCAATACCGCTCTCCTGAAAAGCTGAATACTTACAAGAAGGTTGAACACTTCAATAAGAGTCAATATAAAAGCCAATTGAAAACCCCAGAAGAAAGTGGGACTTGGTTTTAGTTAATTTAAAATAAAAAAACTATTCTGGTGGTTTTTTAAGGGTTGAATTGAGGGGGCAAATGAAAAAAAATATCAGCTTGGCGTTTGCAGTAGTGCTAGCCGCTTCGTCTATGGTTGTTAGTGCGGAAGTTTTTAATCATGTTGATTTGGACAAAGATAGGCGGAGTGTTGAGTACTCTGGCCCTATCAATAAGACGATCAACGCTATTAAAGAACGTAAATGGCTAGGTCAAACCAAGGACATGGATGGTGGGGTTGTATTCACCCCTTATGTGAACCCCCAGTTTGGTAAGAACAATACTGAATCCGGTGGTGCCATCATGGTGACTGCTACATTCTATCTATATGATCAACCAGTCAAAGAAGCGTTGATGGTTGCACGTCAAAGTCAAATTCCCGGTTTTGTTGAGTTTTATGGCTACGATTCAAGAGAGCTTCAAATGCATATAAGAATGATTGATGGTGACACATTCCAATCTTTCGCAAGTGATACGCAATATCGCTCTCCTGAAAAGCTGAATACTTATAAGGTGGTTGAGGGCTTTAACAAAAGTCCATATAAAAGCGAGTTGAAGTCGGTCGAGGAAAGTGGTATGTGGTATTAAATTAAACCACAGCCATTGTATTGGTTGTATTTTGATAAGTCCAAAAGCAGTTAGATAAGCATTTGTTTTGCTTCTTGGATGGCGATATTTAGGCTACCTTCTAAGTTGGCCTTTTTATACCGTTCCTACATCAGTTCTAGGGCCTATCTAGGTGGTTTTCTAAGGTTTGCCAAGTTAAAACTTTGATGTGTATGTTATGAGTGCGTGTTTCATTGTGTTTTGCGAGTGAACTTCTCACAAAAAAAGGCCGCCGAAGTGGCCTTTTGTGTCAAAGCTGAACTTTTAGCTTGTCAAATTCGCTTTTGATTTCGTTCAGCATTAGTTTGCGTCCGGCATTTTCTTTTGAGTTCGCGTGTACGCTTGTTGCGAGAGTTGCGATTCCGCTGAGGGCTGTTCCAATAATATAGCCGAGCCACCCTCTGCCGATATAAGTAGCGAGTGCGGTGAATGCTAGCCCGGCAGCGGCGACAATTTTCCCGCCGTTGTAGTTTTTCATTTCGCCATCTTCATAGTACGTTAAAGGCAATGCTAGCAGTGCTAAACTAAAAAAAGTTCCCGCTAAAGGCATTGTTAAACCCCAGAACTCTTGAGAGCCAGTACTGCTTTTTTGGGTAACATAGCCAAGAGGGTAGATCTGCCCGACTGGAGTTACTTGATAAGCTATGGGTTCTCCCTCTTTAAAAGCCATTAGAATTTTCTTACCCACTGGGGCATGTAAACTTTCGTTGAGTAGGATTACTGGCAGTAAGTCCCCGTCGGGGAACTCAAGGACTAGCTCTAGCTTTACATTGGTACCTATGTTGTTGCTTACAGAAACGTTATTACCTTGCTTGCTTGTTGTAACAGAGCCGCTTGTGTGGGAGCTGACCGTTTTATCTCTTACAATTACTGCTACATATTTCACTACAGTTTTTTTACTCATGTCTATTCCTTAGTTTCTTTAGCAAAAAACAAAACACAATTACAAACTTGAATTTTTACCTCAGATTCCTACTACGAACTGGTCATTTTGAGGTTCAATAGCCTTAGGTCCAAAAATGGCATAATGCTACCATCTGTTCAGGTGAGAATCCTATCATGTCTTTGAGTCCATGGAAGGGGTAACGCTGAATCCGAATCACCTAGCCTTACAGCTAGCCAGAGAACTTGCAGCAACTCTTCCACTGGCACTCAGGCCTGTAGAGGTTACCGAGCCAGTGCTTTTGCTTCTTTACTGGCTCTGGTCTTTACGAGCACCTAGCCAGATCGGGCTGTTCACGGAGTGGGGTTTGCGTTTATGATGAAAGTTACGAAAGATCAGGCCTTATTCCAAAAAGGCATAGATTTACGCATGCCTATTCTAAAATACTCGCACTTATAACTTCTTGGCTGTTGACATTGCAATAATGTCGTTTTTGGTTGCAAGGCCTAAATACAGCTCGCTCTGGTAGCAGCCGAACTTGTGCTTCTTGTAGCCCAGGGAGTCGGCGTGGCGTGCGGTCCAGGGGTATTTCAGGTAGGTGCCGAGGGTGGCGTAGGTCAGGCGCGTGCCGCCGTCGAACTGGTGGTATTCGAGCTGGGTCAGTACCCGGAAACCCTGGGCATTGCCTTCGAAGTTGAGGAAGTCGTTGCGCTCGGCCTCGCTCATCGCATCCAGCCAGCCACGTCCGGCAGCCTGCTGGAACCAGTGGCGGATGGCATCTTCACCGGAATGGCCGAAGGGCGGGTTGCCGATGTCGTGGGCCAGGCAGGCCGATTGCACCACCATCCCCAGGTCGCTGGGTTCGCACCAGTCGGGCAGGGCGCTGCGGATCGTCTCGCCGACCCGCATGCCCAGGGAGCGGCCGACGCAACTGACTTCCAGGGAGTGGGTCAGGCGCGTGTGGATGTGATCGTTGCTGGTAACCGGGTGCACCTGGGTCTTGCGTCCCAGGCGGCGGAAGGCGCCGGAGAAGATGATGCGATCGTGGTCTTTGTGAAAGGGGCTGCGGCCGAGTTCTTCTGGGCTGTGCAGCGGTTTTCCGAGGCGTTCGCGGTTGAGCAGGGTCTGCCAATCCAAGGCTGGGTCTCTCCGTCAAGTGACTGATGGGCTAGCTTCCCGGTTCGCGTCACGACCTGCAAGTGCTGCTAATCACTAAAGCCCGGCGGCATCGATATCGATCAACAGCAGACGTTGGCCATTATCGAAAAACTGCCCGGCGGTCAGGCAATACTGGTTGCTGGTGGCATCGCGGTAGGTGTTGGACAGGGTCAGGCGGCGCTCGTCCCAGCCTTCGGCCAGCAGGTGATAGAAGTACGGTCGCCACGACCAGTTGTGCCCGACATAGCTGTGGTTGGCTTCCCAGCCGTTGTTGCGCCACTCCAGGTTGGGGGTCAGTTGCGTGCCATGGCGGTCGCATTGATAGAAGCGCAGCAACCAGGGGAATGCCTGCAACTGTGGCAGTTGGCTGATCGGCGCCTGAGCCTGGGCCCAGGCTTGCAGAATCGCCATCAGCTCGGCGAGTTGCTGGCGCATCACCATCAATCGATTGCGCTCGCCGAGCTTGTGCTGCACGTAGCGTTCGCGCAGTCGGGCGAACGGCGCGACAAAGGCGTCGCTGGCGAAAAAATGTTCCTCGGCGCGGGCAAACAGAAACCCTTGCACATAGCGCGAACCACACTCCAGGGCGAAACTCAGCTCGGCCTCGGTCTCCACTCCTTCGGCGATGATCCAGCAGCCGGTCTTCTCGGCCATCTGTGCCAGGGCCTTGACCACGTCACTGCTCGGGCCGCCTCGGGCCGCCGCCTGGAACAGGCGCATGTCGAGCTTGAGGATATCCGGCTGCAGGGCCAGCACCCGATCGAGCTGGGAATAGCCGGCGCCGAAGTCGTCGATGGCGATACGCGCCCCGGCCTCGCGATAACGCGCCACCACTTCGGCCAGGCGCTGACTGTTGCCGCCCAGTTCGGTGATCTCGAACACTATGCGCTGTGGGTCGACCCCGTGTTGCTGCAACTGCTTGAGGCTCGGCAGGGCTTGGCCGCTGCGCAGGCGGCTGATCCAGCGCGGCGAGATATTCAGGCTCAGGAACCACTCTTCGGGCGCTTCGTGCAGGCGGCTCAGAGCTTTTTCGCGAATCAGGCGATCAAGGCGGCGCAGGGCGGTCGAGGGGGTTCTGGAGTCGGCGAACAGAGGACCGACCGAAGCCAGTTGGCCATCAGCCTGGCGCAGGCGCCCCAGGGCTTCGACACCCGCGATACGCCCGGTGGCGGTATCGATGAATGGCTGAAAGCAGGCGAGCGGTTGCCCGTCGATCACATGGCCTCCTTAAGTGTGTCTTGTTGGATTTGAAGCCGGCGACTGTCGGTTGGACAGGCAGGAAACGGCCCCTTTGATAAAGGGGCCGATCGAGGATGCTTAGCAAGAATGCAGCCAGATTCAGACTGACTAGTTTTTACGCGAGGAGCCTTGCATGGCCAGTTTGATCAGCGGCACCAGGGTGGTGCCCAGGCGGACTATCCGGGTCAGGCTGCTGACGCCGCCGCCCTTGGCCCCCTTGCCGGTGAAAAACCCCAGCAGGGTCACCGCAGCCACGCCCCATAACGGCGCGTGCTTGATACCAAAACCGGCTTGCCAGCTTTGACCCAGCCCGCGCATGCGCTGCAAGGGCTGGAGCAGTTGCTGGGATTCGTGGCGGATTTCCTGGCGATGCATTTCCATGCGCAAGCGAATCAGCGCCTTGCGCATTTCCCGGCGGGAGCTGTTTTGCGGAATCTCGGGCAGGTTCATGGCAGCAGGCGCTCCCGGTCGTTGGCGAGTTCTTCGAGGGTGCCGTGGAAGGGCGAGGACTCATCGAAGATCGCGGCTCTCAGGCGCATGGCGCAAAACAGCGCGGCCAGGCTGTAGAAAACGCACAGTCCGATGATGCCGGCCAGGCGGTAGGTGTCCCAGAGCAAAATCAGCACCAGCGCCGACAGCCCTACCAGCAACAGCAAGGCGAACACCAGGGCCAGCCCGGCAAACAGCAACAGGCTTACGGTGCGCGATTTCTGCTCTTGCAGCTCGATGCCGAACAGCTCGACGTGGCTGTGCAACAAACCCAGGAAAGCAGCGCCTAGGCGCCGCGATGAGGAGCTGGCGCCCGCTGCGGGCGAGTCGGAATCACCGATAGCCATATCAGCGCCGTGTCGCCAGCAAGCCAATCAAAAAGCCCACGCCTGCCGCAATGCCGACCGACTGCCAGGGGTTGGACTGGACATAGTCTTCAGTGGCAGTGACCGCCGCCTTGCCGCGTTCGCGCAGGGAGTCTTCAGTCAGTTGCAGGGTTTCGCGGGCGCGCAACAGGCTGTCGTGGATCTGCCCGCGCAACTCGTCGGCCTGGTCGCCGGCCAGGGTCGCGGTGTGTTCCAGCAGACGTTCCGTGTCACTGACCAGTGCCTGAAAATCCGCCATCAGTATTTCTTGAGCAGTCTTTGCCGTTTTGCTGGCCATGGTTATCTCCGTAGTGGCTTGTGAGTGTTTCGAGTATGAGCCTTGGCTGAAGGTTCAGTGCAAATCTCTGGTACAGCTTTTGCTTTGTCGTGGTGCGCAATCTCGGGCGATTGCGCTGAAAACGCGCACCCGCACCCGCAAGGCGCGTCAAACCTTAGCCTAAAAAACCAAAAATCGAACCTTTGATCCCCGAGCATGATTTGCCTCGACATCGGCTCTGCGCCAAAACGGTTCGCCAATGCCCCCGCCAAGGGGTGGTTGGTGCCAACTTGGTGCAAGTAGCCTGGTCCACAGCATCAGGGGTCTATTGCTGATATCAGGTCTGCCAACCCCATGGAAAATTTGCAAAGCGCTGTGGACAGTCTGGTCCATGCTTCCAACTCGCTGTTTATCCTGATTGGCGCGGTCATGGTCCTGGCCATGCACGCCGGCTTTGCGTTCCTTGAAGTCGGCACCGTGCGCCAGAAGAATCAGGTCAATGCCCTGTCGAAGATCCTCAGTGACTTCGCGATCTCGACCCTGGCCTATTTCTTTATAGGCTATTGGATCTCCTACGGCGTCAGCTTCCTGCAGCCGGCGGCGGTGCTCAGTGCCGATCACGGCTACGGGCTGGTGAAGTTCTTCTTTCTGCTGACGTTTGCCGCGGCGATCCCGGCGATTATTTCCGGTGGCATCGCCGAGCGGGCGCGCTTCGTGCCGCAATTGTGCGCGACGGCGCTGATCGTGGCGTTCATCTATCCGTTTTTCGAAGGCATGGTCTGGAATGGCAATTTCGGCCTGCAAGCCTGGTTGCTGGCGCGCTTTGGCGCCGGCTTCCACGATTTTGCCGGTTCGGTGGTGGTGCACGCCATGGGCGGCTGGCTGGCGCTGGCGGCGGTGCTGTTGCTGGGCCCGCGCAATGGCCGCTATCGCGACGGCAAGCTGGTGGCGTTTGCGCCTTCGAGCATTCCGTTCCTGGCCCTGGGCTCGTGGATTCTGATTGTCGGCTGGTTCGGCTTTAACGTGATGAGCGCCCAGACCCTGCAAGGCGTGAGTGGCCTGGTGGCGGTCAACTCGCTGATGGCGATGGTCGGCGGCACCGTGGCGGCGTTGATTGTTGGGCGCAATGACCCAGGCTTTTTGCACAACGGCCCATTGGCCGGGCTGGTGGCGATCTGTGCCGGATCCGACCTGATGCACCCGGTGGGGGCGCTGGTCACCGGGGCCATTGCCGGCGCCTTGTTTGTCTGGTGCTTTATCGCCGCGCAGAGCCGATGGAAGATCGACGATGTGCTGGGTGTCTGGCCATTGCACGGTTTGTGTGGCGTGTGGGGCGGCATCGCCTGCGGGATCTTCGGCCAGAGCGCCCTGGGTGGCCTGGGCGGGGTCACCCTGGCCAGCCAGTTGATCGGCACCACCCTCGGGGTGATGGTGGCGCTGCTCGGCGGCTTTGCCGTGTACGGCACGATCAAGGCCTGCCACGGCCTGCGCCTGAGCCAGGAAGAGGAGTATTACGGCGCCGACCTGTCGCTGCACAAGATCGGCGCGGTCAGTCAGGACTGACCGCGGTCGTTCCCCGGCGCGGGCTAAAGGCCGCTGAGCAGGCGTGCTTCGCAGGCTTCGATCGCTCCCAGGGGGCCGCACAGCACCAAGGTATCGCCGGGCTGCAAGCGGGTCGCGGTGTCGGCCGAGAGTTCCTTGCTGTCGCGCTGGATGCACTGCACCTGGGCCCCCAGTTGTTCCAGGCCCAGGGCGCTCAAGGGCAGGTAGCAGGCGTGAGCGTCGGGCCCCAGGTTGACCGCATGCTTGAGCACCCGGGGCTGGCCATTGTTGTCCATGAGGTTGCTTTGCGCCCCGTGGTAGAAACCGTGAAGCAACTGGTAGCGATCGCGGCGAACATCGTCGACCTTGGCCTGCACCTGCTGTTCGGGCACGCCGAGCATGATCAGGGCATGGGAGGCGAGCATCAGGCTCGACTCCAGCAGTTCGGGCACCACTTCGCTGGCGCCGGCGGCCTTGAGTTCGGCCAGTTGGCTGTCATCTCGGGTGCGCACCAGGATCGGCACCTGGCGATTCAGGCGTCGGGCTTCCTTGAGCACCAGCAGGGCGATATCGGTTTTATCCACCGCAATCACCACCAGCCGGGCGCGCTCCAGGCCGACGGCGGTGAGCAGGTCGCCGCGTCGTGAGTCGCCGTAATGCACGCAGCTTTCACCCGCCGCCGCTTCCCGGACCCGCACCGGGTCGTCATCCAGAGCAATGAAGTGCTGCTGCTCGCGGCGCAGAAAGCGCCCGATCGACTGGCCCACGCGGCCATAACCGCAAATCACCACGTGTCCTTGCAGCTCGGCGGTGAGGGCGCTGATTTCTTCGAGCCGGGCTTCCTGGTTCGGCTTGCGGTGCAAGCGTGCGGCAATCGCCGGCGCCGCCCGCAACAGCAGGGGCGTGAGCAACATCGAGCAGAACGTCGCGGCCAGCAGCAGGCCGCTGATCTCGGCGGGCATCAACTGGCCTTGTTGCATCTGCGCCATCAGGGCAAAGCAGAACTCGCCGCCCTGGGCCAGGGCCAGGCCGCTGCGCCAGGCGGTTTCGCCATCGCTGCCCCGCAGCTTGAGCAGGATCGCCACCACTGTCCCTTTGATCAGCAGCAACGCCAGGGTCAGGCCGAGAATCAGCAGCCCGTGGCTGGCGAACAATTGCAGGTCAATCAACATGCCGATACTGACGAAAAACAGGCCCAGCAGGATGTCGCGAAACGGCCGGATGTCGGCCTCGATCTGGTGCCGGTAATGGCTTTCACCCAGCAACATCCCGGCGAGAAACGCGCCCAGGGCCGGGGACAGGCCAAGCAGGTGGGTCAGCCAGGCGGTCAGCAGCACGATCACCAGCGCCAGCAGCACAAACAGCTCGGCGGAATGGGAAGCAGCAACCTCGTGAAACAGCCGGGGCAGCAACCAGCGGCTGGCCAGCAGCAGGCCGACAAACAGCACCACGGTCTTGCCCAGGGTGCTCGGCAAGGCCCAGTACCAGGCCTGCTCGCTGTGGCCGGCGAACACCGGGACCAGGGTCAGCAGCAACACCGCAACCACGTCCTGAAACAGCAGCACGCCGATGGCGTTCTGGCCGTGGCTGCTGAAGATTTCCCCCAGGCTGGTCAGTTCCTTGCTGACAATTGCCGTCGATGACAGGGCCAGGCCGGTACCGAGCATCAGTGCCGCGCCCAGGGGCATGCCGAAGATCGCCAGCAGGCTGCCCAGCAATACGCCGCAGCACAGCACCTGCAAGCTCCCCAGGCCGAACACCACGTGGCGCAGGGCGAGCATTTTCGAGAGGGAGAATTCCAGCCCCAGGGAAAACAGCAGAAACACCACCCCCAATTCGGCCAGGTCCGGCAGGTCTTCGCTGTCATTCACCCAGTCGAATGCCGTAGGCCCCACCAGCAGGCCGACGCACAGGTAGCCCAGTACCGGCGGCAGGCGCAGGCGCCGGAACAGGGCTATCACCACCAGCGACGAGGCGAGAATGATCAACAGATTGGCAAACACAGGTATCTCCGGACAGGGGGGCGCACGTGGGGGTACAGCCTAGAGGCAAAAAAGCCGCGAGGGTCGCGCAATCGCACTGGGCGTGAGCTGATATAGGTCATGTTTTGCCCGGAATGTCCGAATGCGTGGTCCGGCAGCCGGATTCGAGGGGCCGGCGAGGCGTGGGTTTCGGCTGTAATGCGCCCCGGGCCTGGGTCGACGAGCATTGTCGACAGGCCTAGAATAACGCCCTGTTCCTTTTTTTTGGTCTGTGCGTCATGCCTCCTGAATGCCAGTTGTTCGGCACCCTTGGTTGCCACCTGTGTGAGCTTGCCGAAGCAGAATTGATGCCGCTGGTCGAGCATGGATTGCTGGTCGAACTGGTGGACATCGCCGACAGCGAGGCCTTGTTCGAGGCTTATGGCTTGCGCATTCCGGTACTGCGCCGGGTAGACACCGGTGCCGAACTGGACTGGCCCTTCGAAGCCGAACAGGTCGTGGCCTTCCTGCGCTGAGGGCAACGCGCCCTGGCCCCCGCCTGTCGCACGCCTGCTAATCCGTTGGCAACAACCCGATAATTCGTTTACTGTATGTGCGTACAGTATTTGGGGTGCCCTGCCATGTCCTTGACCATTCTTGCCCGTGCCGAGCGCTTGCAGCACTTGCTGCCCGAGCCCGGAGAGTCGCGAGCTGATTCCAGCGTTGTCGCGGATGAACAGGCGCTGCTGAACGGGTTTTCCCTGGACCGTACCGTAGGCCTGGGCGCCCCGCAGATCCGCGCAGTACTGGTCGATGACGACAGCTTGCTCGGGTTTGGCATTTACCCCGGTGACCGCTTGATTGTCGATCGCTCGGCGACCCCGGTCGCGGAGCACTATGTCGTGGTCCATCTCGATGGGGAAAGTCGCTTCAGCCTGCGCCTGCTGGCGCCCGATCCCAGGGGCGGCCTGCTGCTCAAGGCTGCGCGCCCGTCGATACCGTCGGTAGCGGTGAATGATCAGGAGTCGCTGCAGATCTGGGGTGTGGTGCTGTGGGTGGTCAGCTATGTGGGCCGTGGATGATCTTGCCATGCAGAGGGTGCAGGCAGGGGACGAATGAAGAAGGGAAGGGATAGATGATGGTCAATGTCGAACAACTGAAAAGCAGTGTGAACCGCATGTCGGCCGATGTGGTGCATGAGGCGGTGCTCGAACTGCGCCTGGATGGCCTGGTCACCGAAGGCAAGACACCGTTCAACAAGTTGCATTTCAATACCTGCTTCGCCGAAATCGAAGCCTTGTTTCAGCGGGCCGGTTACCACCGCCAGTTGGATGTGGTGGGCTATCAGGGCCTGCTTTATGCGCTCTACGATCCAGGGCGTTGGGAGGCGGTGGATGTGCTGCGCTGGCTCAAGGAGTTCACCGATGCAGCGGCGCAAGCCAAGGTCGGGCACGCTTGATTCGCTTGCGCAAACTCTCCTAGGCGCCTCGCAGCCCTTGCCGGATAATGCGCCTTTGCATTAACGGCTCGAGCTTTTCGTATGTCTTCCACACCTTTCAATGCCGCGCAGCACCAGGCCAGCACCTTGTACCTGCCTCCAGGTTCCTGGTCGACAGTGCTCGATTGCCTCTGTGATCACTTCAGCACCATCAGCCGCGAGCAGTGGCTCGACCGCATTGCTCGCGGACGGGTGCTTGACGGGCAGGGGCAGCCTGTCGGCATTGACCTGGTGTACCGCGAAGGCTTGCGAATTCATTATTTTCGCGAAGTGCCGGACGAAAAGGTGATACCGGTGCAGGAGTCGATTCTGTTTGCCGACGAGCATCTGATCGTGGCCGATAAACCGCATTTTCTGCCGGTCACGCCGGCAGGCGAGTATGTCGAGCAGACGCTGCTGCGACGATTGATTCGGCGTCTGGACAACCCCCACCTGGTGCCCTTGCACCGTATCGATCGGCATACCGCAGGGCTGGTGCTGTTCTCCGCCAATCCCCATAGCCGTTCGGCCTATCAATCGTTGTTTCCCACGCGGCAGATTGAAAAACGCTACGAGGCCATTGCCCGGGCGTTGCCGCAACATGACTTTCCACTGGTGCACAAGAGTCGGCTGGTAGAGGGCGAGCCGTTCTTCCGCATGCAGGAAGGCGCCGGCGTCAGTAATACCGAAACGGCGGTGGAAGTGCGTGAAAAAAACGGTGAGCTCTGGCGCTACGGTCTGTACCCGGTGACGGGCAAGAAGCACCAGCTGCGGGTGCACATGAGTGCCTTGGGGGCGGGGATCTGCAATGACCCGTTCTATCCACAGGTGCTCAAGGACGCGCAGGACGACTATGCCCGGCCGCTCAAGTTACTGGCCCAGGGCCTGCGTTTTCTCGACCCGTTGACGGGGCAGGAGCGCGAGTTCGAAAGTCGCATCCGCCTGGACTGGTAAAGGGGCATGGGGCTGGATTTCAGTGCCCTGCATAGAATAAAGCCCGCGCAAGGCGGGCTTTATGTCAGTCGGGCGCAAGCTGGTGGGCTTACAGCTCTTTGACAGTACGAACCTGATCTTTGTTGATGCGGGTTTGCTTGCCGTCCAGTTGTTCGAATTCGTAGAAGCCCGAATCCTTGTCGAACTTAGGTGAGTCGACGGCCTGGATTTCGCGACCGTCATTCAAGGTGATCACTGTAGGCGAGGCGCAACCGGCAAGAGTGGCGATACCCAGTGCGAGCATGAGCGTGGCGAGAGTCCGTTGAGTCATTGCATGTCTCCGAAATTGAATACTTTGAGTACTGATGTTCAGACGTATACAGCGTCAGCAAGTTCCTTACTAGCGTCATTCTGCCACTCTGTTGTGCTGGTGTAACAGCTCAGGCGTGTTCAGGTTAGCCAGCCGTGCATCATTTTCCGGGCATTGCAGTGCCACGCACTCCAGGTCCCGCATGACTTTGCCGGGGCTGCGCTGACCTTCCAGCCAGGCCCGCTCCACGTCCGGTAGCAGTGATGTCGGGATGACACACAACAGGGGCTCCCAGTGCTTGCCCTGGCGCAGCATCAGCGGTTTTCCTGGGTGGGCACTGGCGGTTTGCAGCATCTGCAACAGCAGTTCGGTATCGACCTGCGGCACATCGCAGGGCAGCACCAGCAACCGCTCATGGCGCGCAGCCTTGAGCCCGGCGCGAATCCCCGCCAGCGGCCCGGGAAAGTCCTGGCTGTCGTCGTGCACCAACTGATCGGCATAGCTGGCGTACAGCTCCAGGTTGCGGTTGCAGGAGATGATCAGGTCGTCGCTCAAGCCACGGGTCAGGCGTTGCAAGTGAGCGATCAGCGGCTCCCCGCGCCATTCGATCAAGCCTTTGTCCTGGCCACCCATGCGTTGCCCTCGTCCGCCAGCCAGGAGCAGGATCGAACAGGGCGGTGTGGGCAGGCGCAAGGTCATGGCAGGTCTCCGTAGCGGCAGTCAAAGAGAGCGCTGTGATATAACACCGGGCTGTTTCTCCTACAACTGGATCGAGCCTATGAAAGCCAAGGCTGATGTGCCTTTCGCAGCGCTGAACATTGCCGTGCTGACGGTCAGTGATACCCGCACCCTGGAGACCGATACCTCCGGTCAAGTCTTCGTTGATCGCCTGAGCGCAGCGGGGCATAACCTCGCCGCACGGGTTCTGCTTAAAGACGACCTCTACAAGATTCGCGCGCAGGTGGCGACCTGGATTGCCGATGACGTGGTGCAGGTGGTGCTGATCACCGGCGGTACGGGCTTTACCGGTCGCGACAGCACGCCGGAAGCGGTCAGTTGCCTGCTGGACAAGCAGGTCGATGGTTTCGGGGAGCTGTTCCGGCAGATCTCGGTGGCCGATATCGGCACTTCCACTGTGCAGTCCCGGGCCCTGGCCGGGCTGGCCAACGGTACGCTGGTCTGCTGCCTGCCGGGATCGACCAATGCCGTGCGCACCGGCTGGGACGGGATCCTCGCCGAGCAGTTGGACTCGCGCCACCGGCCGTGCAACTTCGTTCCCCATTTGAAGCAGGCCGCACCCTGTGAATCCCGTGGGTAAGCCCGGCAAGACCGGCGCCTTGCTGCCGGTGGAAGAAGCCCTGGCACAGTTGCTGGCGATGGCTGAAGCGGCGCCGATTCTTGAGCGTGAACGCTTGCCCCTGGCCCAGACCCAGGGGCGAGTGTTGGCCGATGACCTGGTTTCCACCCTGGACCTGCCGCCATGGCCCAACAGTGCGATGGACGGCTATGCCTTGCGTCTTGCGGATTGGCACGGCGAGCCGCTGCCGGTCAGCCAGCGGATCTTCGCCGGGCAAGCGCCCGAGCCGCTGAAGGCGGGCACCTGTGCGCGCATTTTCACTGGTGCGCCGGTGCCGGTAGGGGCCGATTGTGTAGAAATGCAGGAAAACGCCCAGGTCCAGGCGGATGAGCGAGTGCTGTTCAGCGAGCCGATGAGCCCCTGGCAGAACATTCGCCCCCAGGGCCAGGAAACCACCGTAGGCGAGACAGTGCTGGTGGCCGGCACACGCCTGGGGCCTATCGAGCAAGGGCTGGCCGCGTCCCTGGGTTGCGCCGAGCTTGAGGTGGTGCGCCCTGTGCGCGTGGCGGTGCTGTCTACCGGTGACGAGTTGGTTGAGCCGGGCCAGGCCTTGGGACCGGGGCAGATCTATAACAGTAATCGGGTCCTGCTCTGCAGTTGGCTGCAACGCCTGGGGTGTGAGGTGGTAGACGCCGGGATTCTTCCCGATGACCTGCCGACCACGCGCCAGCGCCTCGCCGAGCTGTCCGATG
This sequence comes from Pseudomonas sp. MF4836, assembly GCF_002018875.1. Lineage (GTDB taxonomy): Bacteria > Pseudomonadota > Gammaproteobacteria > Pseudomonadales > Pseudomonadaceae > Aquipseudomonas. Next base: position 79,749 of record NZ_MVOL01000005.1, on the reverse strand, counting down.
TCGACCTGATTTTATCCACCGGCGGAGTCTCGGTGGGCGAAGCGGATTTCCTCGGCATCGCCTTGCGCGAGGCAGGTGAACTGGCGTTGTGGAAGCTGGCGATAAAGCCTGGCAAACCACTGACTTTCGGACATTTTCGCGGGGTGCCGGTCATTGGTTTGCCGGGTAACCCGGCGTCGACCCTGGTGACCTTTGCCTTGCTGGCCCGGCCTTATCTGTTGCGTCGGCAGGGTGTACGCGACGTACTGCCATTGCAGTTTCAGGTACCTGCGGGGTTTGTCTGGGCCAAGCCCGGTAACCGGCGTGAGTACCTGCGTGGGCGGATGGAGCAAGGTCGGGCGGTGATTTACCGCAACCAGAGCTCCGGTGTGTTGCGCAGCGCTGCCTGGGCCGAAGGGCTGGTCGAGGTGCTCGAGGGCCGCACACTGGTCGAGGGGGATTGGGTCAACTTCATTCCCTTGAGTGAAGTGCTCGGTTGAAGTGGCAGCAGACATGCCCGACCGGATCATGGTCGGGCGTGTGTCGGCAAGGCCTGGCGGCTAGCGCAGCAGGAGCAATAGCAGCAAGCCGAAGCGGCTGTTGATGCCCCAGCTCAGCAGCCCCGTCAGCAGGGCCACGGCCAGGCCGGCCCAGGCGAGCCTTTTCAGCAGGCGCAGGCATTTTCCCTCGCCGGCCTTGAGTTCGACGGTCGATTGCACGACCCCGCCAGCCACCTGCACAGGCTTGGGTGCCAACCACAGGTTATGGCCGGGTCGGCGATTGAGGCCGGAGTTCGAACCCTCGAAAAGTTGCTTGTCGTTCATGATATTCACGTCCCTGTAACAGGCGCCGTTCGCCTGACCTGAACCTTCTTCGATTGCCGGGATGGGGTCAATTCAGGCAATTCCCAATCTGTTGTAAGAAAAGTAAAGAGAGTCCGTACGAAAGCTGGAGCCTCGCCCAGAGAATTCGGCTGACCGGATCAGGCCGGCCCTTTTTCTCCTGGGGTGCGTCCATAGGCATCGGTGAAACGCACGATGTCATCCTCCCCCAGGTACTCGCCGCTTTGCACTTCGATCATCACCAGTTCGTCAGCCCCCGGGTTGACCAGGCGGTGCGGGCGGCCCGGTTTGATAAAGGTCGATTCGTTGGTTTTCAGCACGAACGCCTGGTCGCCATTGGTGACCTGGGCCGTGCCGCTGACCACTATCCAGTGCTCGCTACGGTGATGGTGCAGTTGCAGCGAAAGTGAGGCGCGGGGCTGCACCACGATGCGCTTGATCTTGAACCCCGGGCCTTCTTCCAGAACCGTGTAGGTGCCCCAGGGGCGGCTGACGGTACGGTGCAGGCGATAGGCATCATGGCCTTGGCGCTTCAGGGCCTGGGCGATGACCCCGACGTCCTGGCTGCGTGCCCCATCGGCGATCAGCAGGGCATCCGGGGTGTCGATAATGATCAGGTTGTCCAGGCCAATCGCACCTACCAGGCGGCGCGGGGCGTCGATGTAGCAGTTGCTGACGTCCAGCAACACGCTTTCCCCCTGGCATTGGTTACCGTGGGCGTCGACCGGGCGCAGTTCGCGCACCGCCTGCCATGAGCCGATATCGCTCCAGCCCAGTTGGCAGGGCACCACCGCCACCTTGTGCGAGCGCTCCATGAGGGCGTAGTCGATGGAAATATCCGGTACGCAGGCGAAGCTGTCCGCGTCGAGTTCCAGGTGCAGTTCGCCAGGGCCCTGGCGGCTGTGGCTTCGCGCCAGGCACTCTTGCACGCTGGTCAGCACCTCGGGCGCATGCTCGCGCAATTGCTCCAGCAGGGTGTCGACGCGCATGCAGAACATGCCGCCATTCCACAGGTGGCGACCGCTGTCGACATAGGCCTGGGCGGTCATTGCGTCGGGTTTTTCGACAAATCGCGCGACCTGAAAGCTCGCATCGTCCAATGCCGCGCCTTTTTCGATGTAACCGAAGCCGGTTTCCGCGCGCTGAGGAACCAGGCCGAAGGTCACCAGCCAGCCCTGTTCGGCAAGTGTCCGAGCGTGGCCTACCGCGGTGGCGAAGGCGTCCAGGTCGGTGATCAGGTGATCGGCCGGCAGCACCAGCAACTGGGCGTCCTCGCCGTAGTGGCGGCGCACGTGCAGGGCGGCGGCGGCGATTGCTGGCGCGGTGTTGCGGCCGAAAGGCTCGAGGATGAAGTCCAGCTCCAGCTTGCGGCGGTTCAGGGGGCGGTAGTCATCAAGGGTGTTAAACAGCACTTCCCGCCGGGTTACCGTCAGCAGCCGGCCGACGTCATCCAACCCGCTCGCGCGAGCGAAGGTTTTTTGCAGCAGGCTTTCGCCATCGGGCAGACGCATGAAGGGTTTGGGCAGGGCCTCCCGAGAAACAGGCCACAACCGGGTCCCGGCGCCGCCAGCGATGATGCAGGGAATGAGAGTGCTCACTCAGAAGGCCTCAGGTGTCAGGTGCGCGGCCAGGGCTGCGCCGAGTAAAAGCGAAATGGTTTGTGACGGCATGCGCGCACGAAACCTGGGCTGTCGACCTACGCTGGGTAATGGCGAACCGCCCTGGTACGAGTGAGTGCGCTGTTTTTCCGCAGGAATCGACGAAGGTGATGAATTAAATGGCCAACCACGGGTTTTTTTCCTCGTCCGGTGGTCAACATCCAGCAGCAATCTTCGACTGACAGGAGTGACGACGGATGAGCGAGCGCAAAGCGCTGTTGATTTTACACGGTAAGCAAGCCCTCAACGAACAAGTACGCAACGCCGTCGAACGCAAGCGTGAGCAGGGCTGGGAGCTGGCCGTACGTCTGACCTGGGAGGCGGGCGATGCCCAGCGCCTGGTGAGTGAAGCCCTGGCCGCAGGTTATCCACAGCTGATTGCCGGCGGCGGCGATGGCACCTTGCGCGATATCGCCGAGGCCATGGCCGGGCATGCCGGCGAGGCCAGCCTGGTTCTGTTGCCTTTGGGCACGGCCAATGATTTCGCGCGCGCGGCCGGTGTTCCTCTGGAGCCGGAAGCCGCGCTGGACCTGCTTGATGTCGCGCCCCAGGCGATCGATCTGGGGGAAGTCGGCGGCCAGGTGTTCCTGAACATGGCCACCGGCGGGTTTGGCAGCCAGGTGACCGCCAATACGTCCGAAGATTTGAAGAAAGTCCTGGGCGGTGCGGCCTATCTGTTTACCGGTCTCTCCCGTTTCAGCGAGCTGCATGCGGCCTACGGCGAGTTGCAGGGGCCGGATTTCCACTGGCGCGGCGAGTTGCTGGCGCTGGGGATCGGCAACGGTCGTCAGGCGGGTGGGGGGCATGTGCTGTGCCCGAATGCGCTGGCCGACGACGGGCTGCTGGATATCAGCATCCTGCCGGCGCCGCAGGAGTTGGTCGGGACCTTGAAGGACCTGTTGGCCGGGGGCTTTGGCCTGGACAACATGTTTGTCCGGGCGCGCTTGCCGTGGGTCGAGATCAAGGTCAGCGAAGGCCTGGACATCAACCTCGACGGCGAGCCGCTGAAGGGCGACAGCCTGCGCTTCTGCGCCCGGCCTGGGGCGCTACGCGTGCATTTGCCGGTGGGCTCACCCTTGCTCGGCCAGCGCCCGGCGCACTAGTCGTCGAGGCTGATGATCTGTTCGCGCACGGCAAACAGCACCAGGCCTGCGACGTCGTAGATCTGCAGGCGCTTCATGATCTGCGAGCGGTGGGTTTCCACGGTCTTGATGCTCAGACCCAGGCCCTGGGCGATTTCCCGGGTCGACTTGCCGCGCACGATCAGGCGCAGGATTTCCAGCTGGCGCGCGGTCAGGTTGTGGGTGTCGGCCTGTTCCGGCTGCTGCTTCTGGACTCGGGTGAGGGCCTGGTTGATTACTGTGTGGGCGATGGCCGGGCTCAGGTAGCGCTCGTTGTTGCGCAGGGCTTCGAGGGCGTGCTCGAGTTCGGTGGCGGTGGTGTCCTTGAGCAGGTAGCCATGGGCGCCGGATTCCAGCGCCTGCATGATCAGGGCCGGGTCGGTGTGCATCGACAGGATCAGCACCTTGCTCAGCGGACGTACCGCCTTGAGCCGCTGCAAGGCTTCGAGGCCACCGGTGTCTTTCATTGAAATATCCAGCAGCACGATATCCGGCAGGAGCTGTTCAACCAGCTCCAGCAGTTGGCCGCCGTCGCTGGCCTCGCCGACCACTGCGTAGCCGGGAATGTCCATGACCAGGGCTCGCACGCCGGCCCGGATAAGCGAGTGGTCATCCACCAGAAGTAAATTACAGGTCAATGTAAAACCTTATTCTTGCTGGCCCGTTCGAGTGCCCGGGGAGCCCAGGGGAAAAGTGCTTCAATCTGTGTTCCCTGCTCGGACTGGCTGGTGATTTTCAAGGTGCCGCCCAGTTGTGCGATGCGCTCGGACATGCCGGCCATGCCCCGTTGCCCCTGGGCACCCGGGTTGGCCGCCGGGGCAAAACCCCGGCCATCGTCGCTGATCAGCAATGACAACCCCTGCGGCAGGCGCTGCAGGCGCACCAGCAGGTTTTGCGCCTGGGCATGACGCAGGATATTGGTGACGGCTTCCTGGGTAACCCGAAAGGCTGCCACGGCCATTTCCTCGGGGATCCCGGTCAAGTGCTGCTGGCATTCCAGGCTCCAGTGCATCGGGGTGTTTTCCAGGGTCTTGAGCAGGTGCGCGCGCAGGCTGGCTTCCAGCCCCAGGCTGTTGAGTTGTCGGGGGTTGAGAATAGCCGAGACGTCGCGCACCTTGGCCAGGGTCTCATCCAGCGTGGCGCCCAGGGCCGCGCAGTGACTGTGCAGGTCTTCGGGCAGGCGCCGCTTGAGCCATTCGTTTTGCAGCTTGGCTGCGGTCAGCAGTTGCCCGATATCGTCATGCAGTTCGCGGCTGAGGCGATGGCGTTCGTTTTCCTGGACTTCCAACAGGCGGTCGGCCAACTCCTGGGGCTGGAACTCGATCGACTTGCGGGTATAGCCGTACTGGATCCAGGTACAAGCCAGCGCCGCCATATTCAACACCAGCAGGGCCGTCGGCAGGGTACTGGCCAGGCAGTAAATAACCAGGTTGGCGACGGCTGCGCATGAGCACAGCAACAGGCTCAGCCACAGCAGGTTTTTATGAGGACGCGACCAGGTGATAAAGGACTTGAGGCTGGCGTGCATAGCATATGAAGCCAATAAATGTTCAGTACGGGGAGCCCGGTCACAACGTGTGACGGGACCCGGTTTGAAAAGCGGTGCTGTTTGAAAGGGCAAGGTTAAAAATCAGCACGCTCCATAAGTCGCGAGCCAGCCTTTTGCAGGTTCTGAATGAAGGCAATTTGCCATTATTTAATGCATCTAATGGATCGCATAATACCACTTCGAATACCGTTGGTCGCGTTTCCAAATAGACGACTTATATGTCTGGGAAGTCAGGTTTATTGGGTTTGGGACGGGTGTTCCATTTGTGTCTTATGCTTGTAATCAGTAAAGATCTATTTGATTTTATTAGGGTTTTATTGGGTGTTAGAGCGCCAAACTTGCAGTCCCGATAATGGGCCTTAGTTGGCGGTGCTAATACTTGAGTATGTCGCTGAGGGATATGAAGTATTCAATGGCGACATCACGCTCAAAACGCTCAGCGGTCTGTTCGGGCAGGTCCGAAGTCGAAATGACTGGCAGCGTTTTCAGTTGTTTCGCTTGGAGATAGAGAGCGTTTGGTAGGGCGTGCCTGAGGAAATTCGCCGGGGAGGGTGCTGATCAAGCTGCGTGGCAAGGGCATCGAGCAGCAGGCTTTGTTCGCTGTCATCCATGTTCAGTTGGCCGCTGGTGGGGTCGACCAGTTCCAGTTGCCAGGCCATCAGTGTCAGGCAGTCCTTGAGTGCGAGCAGGACCTGTTGCCCCAAGTCCATCGAGTTTCGGGATGGGTCCAGTACCTCATGGACGCACCGGGCAAAATCACTGAGAGGCTCTACATCTCTGGCGTGGGTGATGTTCGCAAGCTTGAGCAGGGAGTCGCGCAGGCACTGGATGGCTTCTTCATCGTTGCTGATCAGGTGCAGGTGATTCAGGCAATCTTCGGACTTGGCCAGCAGCTTCTCGGCTTCGGCGAGGAATTCCGACAACGGCTGATACCCCTCATAGCCTTCCTTCAGCATGCGGATCTCCACGACGGGGTGCCAGGTAATGGAAGGGTTGGGCCGGCCAGGGATTTGAGGATGCCTATGAGGCCGAACGTGCTGCGCGCCGGTGCGACTGATGGGGCGACGAGGGTAGGCAGGGAGTGGCCTAATCTGCAAAGGCAGGCACCGTCAGCGCCGCTGACAAGCAAGAGCTCGCGCGCTGGAATATCAAGGACGGTGGGGCTTGAGAGGGTTCCAAGCTGTGTTCCTGCGGTCGCACACAAAAGCCTGACTCCATTCATGCAATGAGAATGGCGTCACATTAATGGCTATTGGATACTGCGAATATCAGGTTGGTCCTGATTGTTCCTAGGGGATTCCCCTAGACGCAGGAACTTTGCCGGCGCTTTGTAGTCGGCGCCAGTAATGTCGTGTTCGTGTGAGATGACGACCGCAGTAAACCATGATGTTAATGTGACATCAATGGTTTTACGTGGCATTTTGTAAGGGGGTCAAGGTCCGGCTTTATCAGCCGATAACTCCCTTTAGTGAATTCATCAGAACACGCCCAGGAGTCATTAATGGCCGGCATTCTCGACACGGTAGATCAACGTACGCAGCTGGTGGGTGAGAATCGCCTGGAAATCCTCATGTTCCGCCTGGCCGGGCGGCAGCTGTTCGCGATCAACGTTTTCAAGGTGCAGGAAGTTCTGCAACTGCCCAAGCTGACCCTGATGCCCCAGCGCCATCCGTTTGTATGCGGTGTGGTCAACCTGCGGGGCCAGACCTTGCCGGTCATCGACCTGTCCCAGGCCATTGGCATGCGCCCGCTGATCCCGGGGCCAAACAGCACCATCATCGTGACTGAATACAATCGCTCGGTGCAGGCCTTCCTGGTCGGCGGCGTCGATCGCATCGTCAACATGAACTGGGAAGCCATCCTGCCGCCACCGACCAGTGCTGGCCGCCAGCATTACCTGACCGCCATCAGCAAAGTCGACGATCAACTGGTGGAAATCATCGACGTCGAGAAAGTCCTGGCGGAGATCGTGCCCTACAACGCCAAGGTTTCCCGCGACAAGCTCGACGATCCGGTGCTGGAGCGCGCCCGTGGTCGCGAAGTGCTGCTGGTGGATGACTCCAACGTAGCGCTGTCGCAACTGCGCGATACCCTGGGCCAGCTCGGGGTCAAGATGCACATCGCCAGTGACGGCCTCAAGGCCCTGAATATGCTCAAGGCCTGGGCCGATACCGGCGTGGTCATGACCGACAAGTTGCTGATGATCTTCACCGATGCGGAAATGCCGGAGATGGACGGTTATCGCCTGACCACCGAGATCCGCAACGACCCGCGCCTGCGTGGCCTGTATGTAGTGCTGCACACGTCACTGTCCGGGAGCTTCAACGACTCGATGGTGAAGAAGGTCGGCTGCGACAACTTCCTCTCCAAGTTCCAGCCGGACAAATTGGTCGACGTGGTGCGCCAGCGCCTGATGCTCGACGAAGTTCCGGCCTGACCTGGCGGCTGCGGGCAGGCGCAAGGCCTGCCCGTGTCGGGTTTTCTTGCATCATCCGGTGGCTCGTATAAGGTGGCGTTTTTGCCCCTCAGGAAGCAGCCATGCGTCTCAGCGCGCTTTATCGATACCCCCTCAAGTCCGGCCAGGGCGAGTCCCTGCAACAGATCACCCTGGACAAACTGGGCCTGGATGGGGATCGACGCTGGATGCTGGTGGATGAAGCCAGCGGCCGGTTCCTGACGCAGCGCGCGGTGGCGCAGATGAGCCAACTCTCGGCGCTGTATAACGAACGCGGCGGCCTGACCCTGAGTGCCCCCGGGCATAGCGCGATTGATGTCGCCTTGCCCGGCGCCGATGCCGAGCTGCGGGGGGTGACCATCTGGCGCGATACCCTGCGCGTGCCGGATGCCGGCGCGGCTGCTGCGGCCTGGGTCAGCGACTTTGTCGGCAAGCCGACGCGCCTGGTGCAGGTGCCGCTGGAGCGGGCCCGTGCCACCGAGGCCGGTTACGGCAAGGACGACGATCAGGTGGCCTTTGCCGATGGTTTTCCGTTGCTGCTGATTGGCCAGGCGTCCCTTGAAGATTTGTCGCTGCGTGTGGGACGCCCCCTGGAGATGCTGCGTTTTCGACCCAACCTGGTGATCGAGGGCAGCAGCGCCTATGCCGAGGACGGCTGGAAGCGGGTGCGAATCGGCGATATCGAGTTTCGGCTGGTCAAGCCATGCGCGCGCTGCATCCTCACCACCATCGACCCGCAGACCGGCGAGCGCAGCGCCGACCGCGAGCCCCTGGCCACCCTGCAGCAGTATCGGGCCCAGGAAGAGGGTGCAATGTTCGGGCAAAACCTGGTGAACGACAGCAACGGTCGGCTTGAAGTCGGGATGCCGGTCACAGTGCTCGAATAACCCCTGGTCCTGAAATGCAAAATGCCCGTATCGCAGGATACGGGCATTTTTTTGTGCAGTGTCCGGTGTTCGGATCAGCCGCGGTACTCGCACAGGTAGGCGGTATCGACCGCGACCTTGAGCTGGAACTTGCTGTTGGCCGGAACATTGAACTGGCTGCCGGCGGCGAAGGTTTCCCAGCCGTTGCTGTCAGGCAGCTTGACGGTCAGGGCACCGGAGACCACGTGCATGATTTCCCGTTGCGCGGTGCCGAACTCATATTCGCCCGGAGCCATGACGCCGATGGTGGCCGGACCTTCGGCCGTGCCGAAGGCAATCGACTTGACGGTGCCGTCGAAGTACTCGTTGACTTTAAACATGGGCGATTCCTCTAGAAAAAGGGTCAAAAAGGTCGGCCAGTATGCACAAGGGCATTAGGGGCGTCACCTGTTGCCCGCAGGCTCAGGCCGGAAGAATCAGTGGCAGCAGGCGCGCGGTATTGCGCGCGTCCTCCAGGGCCCGGTGTTGCTGGCCGCTGAACTGCATTCCCGCCAGTTGCAGCGCGCTGTTGAGGCCCATGGGCCGTTCCAGGCGCCGGGCCTTGGCGAAGCGCTGCTTTAGGTTCATGTGGGGCACCTGGCTCAGGTGGCTTTGCAAGTGCAGTTGCTGCCATTCCTGCAGCAGTTGCTGACGATCGTAATCGCCCCAGCTGGCCCAGCCGTGCAAGCGCTCGTGGTGCGGGCTGAGCCAGCGCTCGAACTGCGGCCAGACCTCGCTCAAGGGCGTCGCCGCGTCGATATGGGCCTGGGTGATATGGGTCAGTTCACGGCAGAAGGGCGTGAGCATCGGCCGCCGCGAGGGCCGGACGAAGCGTTGAAAGTGATCCAGTTCGCGGCCTTCCCGGTTCACCAGGGTGGCGCCGATTTCGATGATTTCCATCTCGCTCACCGGCCAGCCGCCTTCATCGGTGGTGGCTTCCAGATCTATTACCAGCCAGTGGGGCATCGCAAATTCCAGCCTTGAACATCCAGATGAGGCATGAGCGTAGCCAAAGCCGGCGTATCCGCCTAGCGGCTTATTCCACCTCCAGCAGAATCTGGCGGTTTTTCACCTGGTCGCCCAGGCTCACCTGAACCCGTTTGATCACCCCGTCGATGCCGGCCTTGAGCGGGTGTTCCATCTTCATCGCTTCCAGCACCAGCAGCAGTTGGCCCTTGCTCACCGGCATGCCCTCGCTGACCAGCACATCGACAATCGCCCCGTCCATGGGCGCCTTGAGGGTGCCCGTCTCGGCGCTGGCCTGGCCGGCCACCGGCGCGTGGGTCAGGTCCTGCACGTGCAGGCTGCCGGGGCCGGTGCCCAGCCAGAGGTGTTTGCCCTGCAAGTGGTAGGCATGGCGCCGCTGCACGCCGTTGACCTCGACCCGGGCCCAGCGCCCGTCCTGTTCCAGCAGTTTGAGCTGAAGGGTCTGCTCTACCAGGTGCACCTGCACCGTGCCCGCCGGCAACGGGCTGACCGCGATCGACCAGCTTTGCAGCTCATGTCCCAGGCGGTAGTGCAGGGCCGGGTTAGGGGTGTTGCGCCAGCCCGCCAGGCCTGTGGGATGGGCGCCGCTGGCCTGTTGGTAAAACAGCGCGGCGGCGATGGCCAGGTGTTCGGGGCTGGGGGTCAGAGCTTGCAGGCTCGGGTCATCGGCGCAGTGCTCGGCAATAAAGGCGGTGCTGAACTGGCCGCTGACAAATCCCGGATGGACCAACAGATTGGCCAGCAGCCGCTGGTTGCTGGCCAGCCCCAGCAGCACCGAATCCTGCACGGCCCGCAGCAGCTTGCGCCGGGCTTCTTCACGGGTGGCGCCATGGGCGATGAGCTTGCCCAGCAGCGGATCGTAGAAGGGGCTGACCGATTGGCCCTCAAGCAGGCCATGGTCGATGCGCACCCCTGGGCCCGAGGCGGGCTCCCAGCGCTGTACCCGGCCGGTCTGGGGCAGAAACTGCTGCGCCGGATCCTCGGCATACAACCGTACTTCGATGGCATGGCCCGTGAGCTGCACCTGCTCCTGGCGCAAGGGCAGGTGCAGGCCGGCGGCGACCTGCAACTGCCAGGCCACCAAATCGAGGCCGGTGATCAACTCGGTGACCGGGTGCTCGACCTGCAAGCGGGTGTTCATCTCCAGAAAATAGAACTGCCCGCGCGCATCCAACAGGAACTCGACGGTGCCGGCACCGACGTAATTGACCGCACGCCCGGCCTGCAAGGCGGCCTCGCCCATGGTCTGGCGCAGTTCGGCAGTCATCACCGGGCACGGCGCTTCCTCGATGACTTTCTGATGCCGGCGCTGGATCGAACAATCGCGCTCGCCGAGGTAGATCAGGTTGCCGTGCTGGTCGCCGAACACCTGGATCTCGACGTGCCGCGGTTCGATCAACGCCTGTTCCAGAATCAACTCATCGCTGCCAAAGGCATGCAGTGCCTCCGAGCGGGCGGTGCGCAGTTGCTCCTGCAACTGTCCGGGCTGTTGCACCAGCCGCATGCCGCGCCCGCCGCCACCGGCGCTGGCCTTGATCATCAGCGGGTAGCCGATGCGTTCGGCCTCGGCCTGCAAGCGGGCATCGTCCTGCTCGGCGCCCTGGTAGCCGGCAATGCACGGCACACCCGCCGCCAGCATCGCCAGTTTGGACAGGCGCTTGCTGCCCATCAGTTCGATGGCTGCGGCGCTGGGGCCGATAAACGTCAGGCCGGCCGCCTCGCAGGCGCTGGCGAACGCGGCGTTTTCCGAAAGAAAGCCGTAGCCGGGGTGAATCGCATCGGCGCCGCTGCGGCGGGCAGCGTCCAGGATCGCGGCACTGTTGAGGTAGGACTGTTGCACCGGCGCCGCGCCGATATTTACCGCTTCATCGGCCATACGCACATGCAGGGCGTCGGCATCGGCATCGCTGAACACCGCCACGGTGCGATAGCCCAGGGCCTGAGCCGTGCGCTGGATACGGCAGGCGATTTCACCACGGTTGGCGACAAGGATTTTGCTGAAGGCACGCATGGGGGGCTCCCTGAGGTGGTAGTTCTGGCGAAGCCGGCTTCAGCATCAGTGGCTGGCCGGCCACTGGCTCAACGGGCCCAGGCCGGTTTGCGTTTTTGTACAAAAGCCAGGGTGCCTTCGACCCCTTCGGCGCTGACCAGCGCCCGGCTGAACTGCTCGGCGGCGCGATCCAGCAGCGAGGGCAGGGCTTCTTCGGCACTGGCCAGAAGCAGGGCCTTGGTTGCGGCATTGGCCTCTGGGGCGCAGCACAGGACGTGGGCCAGCACCTCGTCCAGGCGTTCCGCCAGGGCCTGGGGGTCATGCTCGACAAAGTGCACCAGCCCCAGGCGTTCGGCTTCGTTGCCGTCGAAACGCGCAGCGGTCAGGGCCAGGCGGCGGGCCTGGGTCAGGCCGATACGTCGGACCACAAAGGGGGCGATCTGCGCCGGCAGCAGGCCGAGGCTGGTTTCGGGCATGCCGAACTGCGCCTGGTGGTCGGCAATCGCGATGTCGCTGACACAGGCCAGGCCGAAACCGCCACCGAGGACCGCACCTTGCAGGACCACGATCAGGACCTGGGGCACCTGCTGCGCCTCTTCGAGCAAGGTGCCAAAGGCGCGATTCAGGTCGCGGTAGGCGCTCGGGCCCTGGGCGCGGGCGGCGGCCATGTCCTTGAGGTCGCCACCGGCGCAGAAGTGCCCGCCGGCGCCGCCCAGTACCAGGGCGCGCACGCTGCGATCGTCCCCCACGGCAGCCAGGACCGCGCGCAGTTCGGCGACCATCTGCAGGCTCATGGCATTGCGGCTGTCCGGGCGATTGAGGGTGATGTGCAGCACGCCGTTGTGGGGTTCGAGCAGCAGGGTTTGGCATTCGGGCAGGCGGCTCATTTCTTTTTCCCCGGGAGGATGCCCATCAGTTTGCAGATGATGCCCAGCATGATTTCGTCGGCGCCGCCGCCAATCGACACCAGGCGCACATCGCGATAGGCCCGGGCCACGGGGTTATCCCACATGAAACCCATGCCGCCCCAATATTGCAGGCAACTGTCGCTGACTTCGCGTCCCAGGCGCCCGGCCTTGAGCTTGGCCATGGACGCCAGGCGGGTCACGTCCTGGCCCCGCACGTACTGCTCGGTGGCTTGGTAGACCAGGGCCCGCAGGCATTCGATCTCGGTTTGCAGTTCGGCCAGGCGGAAGTGGATCACCTGGTTGTCGATCAGCGCGTTGCCGAAGGTCTTGCGCTCCTTGCAGTACTCGATGGTGCTGTCGACGCAGTACTCCAGGCCCTTGAGCATATTGGCCGCGCCGAACAGCCGCTCCTCCTGGAATTGCAGCATCTGCATCATGAAACCCGCGCCCTCGTGGCCGATGCGGTAGCGCTGAGGCACCCGCACATTGTCGAAAAACACCTGGGCGGTTTCCGAGCTGCGCATGCCGAGCTTGTCCAGGTGCGAGCTGAGGCTGATGCCCGGGGTGTTCATCGGCACCATGATCAGCGACTTGTTGATATGGGGCTTGTCGTCCGAGGTGTTGGCCAGCAGGCAGATAAAGTCGGCGCAGGGCGAGTTGGTGATCCACATCTTGCTGCCGTTGATCACGTAGTCGTCGCCATCCTTGCGGGCCGTGGTCTTCAGGCCCGCCACGTCGGAGCCGGCGCCGACTTCGGAGACGCCGATGCAGCCCACCTGTTCGCCGCTGATGGCGGGGCGCAGGAATTGTTCACGTAACTCATCGGAGCCGAACCGCGCCAGGGCCGGGGTGCACATATCGGTCTGGACCCCGATGGACATCGGGATGCCGCCGCAATGGATGGTGCCGAATTCTTCGGCGGCGACGATCGAGTAGCTGTAGTCCAGGCCCATGCCGCCGAATTTCTCCGGCTTGGAAATGCCCAGCAACCCCAGCTCGCCGGCCTGGCGAAACAGCTCGTGGATCGGAAAGCGCCCGGCTTTCTCCCATTCCTCGACATGGGGGTTGATCTCGCGCTCGACAAAACTGCGCACGGTGCGCCGCAGCGCTTCATGTTCCTGGGTGAAGATCATTTTTATTGTTCTCCTGAGGTTGAGTCACACCGCGTCAATCCTGATTGCCCGAACTCCCGACCTGTAGCCGCTGGCGAAGGCTCGGGCCGCGTTCGGCAGCGGCTACAGGGTATTTCGTTTCAAAACCGTGCTACGCCGAAGCTGTTGGGTTGCAACTGGCGAACCTCGGCCTCGTGGCAGATATCCAGCAGGTAACCCAGCAGCGTACGGGTGTCTCGGGGGTCGATCAGCCCGTCGTCCCATAGGTTGGCGCTGCCATACAAGGCGCTGGACTGGCTGTCGAGCTTTTGCGCGGTGGCCTGTTCCAGCATGTCGAGCATCTTCGGGTCGGCGACCTGGCCTTGCTTGGCGTGCTTGGCCTCGGTGACGATGCGCAGCACCTTGCCGGCCTGGGCGCCGCCCATCACCGCCGTGCGGCTGTTGGGCCAGGCGAAGATAAAGCGCGGGTCCAGCCCGCGCCCGCACATGGCGTAGTTGCCGGCGCCGTAGGAACCGCCGACGACGATGGTCAGCTTGGCAACCCGGGCATTGGCCACCGCCTGGATCATCTTCGCCCCATGCTTGATCACCCCTTGCTGTTCCGACTCGGTGCCCACCATGAACCCGGTGGTGTTGTGGAAAAACAGCAGCGGAGTGCGGCTTTGATCGCACAGCTGGATAAACTGCGCGGCCTTGCTCGCACCTTTGGGCGTGATCGGCCCGTTGTTGCCGATAAAGCCGCAGGCCCGGCCCTGAATCTGCAAATGGCCGCAAATGGTCTGCTGGTCGAACTCGGCCTTGAACTCCAGGAAGTTCGAGGCATCGGCCAGGCGCGCGATGATTTCCCGCACGTCGTAGGGTTTTTTCGGGTCGTCGGGGATCAACCCCAGCAACTCGTCGATCGGGTACAGCGGTTCGGCGTAGGGGCGCGGGGCAGCCACTGGCAACTGGTCGTTCCACGGCAGCAGGCCGACGATTTCGCGGGCGATGCGCAGGCCATCGGCGTCGTTCTCTGCCAGGTACTCGGCGGTCCCGGCGACCTGAGCGTGCATTTGCGCACCGCCCAGTTCTTCATCGGTGGCCACTTCACCGGTGGCGGCCTTGAGCAGCGGTGGCCCGGCCAGAAACAGCTTGGCCTTGCCGCGCACCACCACCACGTAATCCGACAGCCCCGGTTGATAGGCGCCGCCGGCAGTGGCTGAACCATGGACCACGGTGATCTGCGGCAGGCCCATGGCCGACAGGCGCGCCTGATTGGCGAAACTGCGTGCGCCTTCGACGAAAATCTCCGCCGCGTAGTTGAGGTTGGCCCCACCGCTCTCGGCGAGGGTCACCACCGGCAATTTGTTTTCCAGGGCGATCTGCTGCAGACGCAGGGATTTTTTCAGGCCGCTGGGGGAGATGGTGCCGCCCTTGATCGCACTGTTGTTGGCCACCACCAGCATGCGCACCCCGCACACGTAGCCGATCCCGGCGATCAGGCCGCCACCGGCCTGGCTGCCGTCCTTGTCGTCATGCAGCTTGTAGCCGGCCAGGCTCGCCAGCTCCAGGAACGGCGCTCCCGGGTCCAGCAGCAAATTGAGGCGTTCACGGGGCAGCAATTGTCCTCGCTGGGCGAACTTCTCCTTGGCTTGGGCGGCCTTGTCCAGCAGGTTCTGCTCCAACTGGCGGATCTGCGCGATGGCGGCCAGCATCGCCTCGCGGTTCTGCGCAAATGACGGGCTGTGCGGGTCGAGCTGGGAGTGGATCACCGGCATGGCTTACTCCTCGTCCTTGAGTACGTCCGGCAGGTAGGCGCGGTGGAAACCGTTGTACGCCGGAGCACCGCGTTGCGCCTTGTGCAGCGGCCAGGCGCGGCTGCCAAGGCTGGCGGCGCCGTCGATGCGCAAGGTGCTGCCGCTGATAAAGGCCGCCGCCGGGCTCAGCAGAAACACAATCGCCGCGCTGACTTCCGACTCGCTGCCGATGCGTTTGAGGGGCACGTGTTCGCGCAAGGTCGGGATCACCGCCTTGAAGGCGCCGTCATAGGTGTCCATGCCGCTGGAGGCGATCCAGCCCGGCGCCACGGCGTTGACCCGCACCCCGGCGTAACCCCATTCGAAGGCGGCGGTCTTGGTCAGGTTGTCCATCCCGGAGCGCGCCGCGCCGGAATGGCCCATGCCCGGCATGCCGCCCCACATGTCGGCGAGCATGTTGACGATGCTCCCGCCGTGCTTGCTCATGGACTGGTTGAAGACTTCCCGGGCCATCAGGAAACCGCCTACCAGGTTGGTGCGCATCACGGTTTCAAAACCTTTCTGATTGATCGACGCCAGCGGCGAGGGGTACTGCCCGCCGGCGTTATTGACCAGGCCATGAATCGGCCCGTGGGCGGCGATCAGCTCGGCTACCAGCGCCTTCACTGCCTCTTCATCGCGAACATCGCAGGCTTGCCAACTGGCCTTGCCACCGTCCTCGGCGATCTCCCCGGCCACCGCTTGCAGCTTCTCGGCCTTGCGCCCCACCAGCAGCACATGGGCGCCCAGCGCCGCCAGTTCATGGGCGGTGCAGCGGCCGATACCGCTGCCGCCGCCGGTGACCAGCACGGTCTGGCCGCTGAACAGCCCAGGTTTGAATATCGAGTCGTAAGCCACGGCGGCTCCTTTGCGTCAATTGACGGCGTCAGCGATGCCCTGGGGCACCGGGATCTGGATTTCCAGCAACTGCTGGGCGAAGGCCTTGCCTTGCGGGTCGATCCGCAGGCTGGCCACGCCACCGCCGCCGAGGGCGTTTTCCAGCAGGAAGTTGAGGCTGTGGCTGCCCGGCAAGTACCAGCGTTCGACCCGGCCATGCAGCGGATCGAGCACGTGGCTCATCCAGTCCACCAGCACTTCCGGGGTCAGGGCTTCGGCAATCCACGGCAGGTACTCGGCGCTGCGAGCCATGACCCCGATATTGCTGTGGTTGCCTTTGTCGCCGGAACGCGCCACTGCCAGTTTGATCAAGGCCACGCTGGCGTCGGCGCGCCCTTCGGGCCTGGGCACCGGGTGCGGGGCGGGCAGGGCCGCCGGGTCGAGGGCGTCGACGGCGGGCAGGGCGCAGGGATGCTGCTGGCCGGCGAAGTCGATGCTTAACGGGCAGGCCTGTTTATCGATCAGGAAGGAGAACAGGCGGATCAGCGGATACACCGTCGGCCGGCCGCCGACGATCCCGGTCAGGCCCGGCGCCATGCCGGTGGCGGCCTGGGCGATCTCCCGGGAAAACAGGACCAGGGCCTGCTTGCTCGGATGGCGCACCGCCAGTTTGATCACCACTTCACGGCTGTCCTGGCGCTGGCCATGGGGACCATAGGTGGCTTCGCTGCCCAGCAGTTCGATGTTCACTTCGCTGTAGGGCGCCCAGCCGCGCTGGCTGAACATCTCGCTGGTCTTGTCGATGATCGCCTGGCTGACCCTGCGCGCCTTGGCGACGGCGTCGATGCCGGCCATCAGGCAACTGGCGGTGCAGCGAAACCCGTCGAGGTAGGTGGCGCTGACCTTGTACTGGGCCGTGGGCGGCAGGCCCTTGGCGCCGTGCACGCTGACCGCCTGCTTGCCCTGTTGCCGCAGCCGGACCTGGCTGAAGTCGCAGACCACATCCGGCAGCAGGTAGGCACGCGGGTCGCCGATCTCGTAGAGCAACTGTTCGCCGACGCTCAGAGGACTGATCAGGCCGCCGCTGTGTTCGACCTTGCTCACCACGAACTGGCCGTCGGCCGCGACTTCGACGATAGGAAAACCGATGTGTTCGTAGTCCGGCACCTCGCGCCAGTCGGTGAAGTTGCCGCCGGTGCATTGCGCGCCGCATTCGATGATGTGCCCGGCCAGGGCGGCCTGGGCCAGTTTGTCGTAGTCCTGCCACGACCAGTCGAACTCATGCACCAGCGCCGCACTGACCACCGCGCTGTCGACCACCCGCCCGGTAATCACGATGTCGGCGCCCAGGCGCAGTGCTTCGACAATCCCCGGGGCGCCCAGGTAGGCATTGGTCGAGACGCACGTTGCCGGCAGGGGCGCACCGCTGAACATCTCGTGGAGGCCGGCATCGCGCAGTTGCTTGAATTGAGGTTGCAGGTCGTCGCCCAGCAGCACGGCGATCTTCAGCTCGACCCCGGCTTTGTCGCAGGCGGCTTGCAGAGCAGCGGCGCAGGCCTGGGGGTTGACCCCGCCAGCGTTGCTGATGACCCGGATCCGCTGCTGGGCAATGGTCGCCAGCAGCGGGCTGAGGACGTCGACAAAATCGGTGGCGAAGCCGGCCGTCGGATCCTTCATGCGGGCACCGGCCATGATCGACAGGGTGATTTCGGCCAGGTAGTCGAACACCAGGTAATCCAGGTGTCCGCCCTCCACCAGTTGCGCGGCGGCACTTGAGGTGTCGCCCCAGAAGGCGCTGGCGCAGCCGATGCGTACGGTCTTGGTCATGGCAGGGCTCTCGGGTAAAAGAACTGCGAGGAGACTACCAAGCAAGCGCTTGGTTTGTAAATGCACAAGGTATCTTCGACCCGAGCGCTTGCTTGGTCGCCCCCGGAGGCTTAAATTGCGCGCGCAACCCGCCTGTTTTCAGGGGCGGCAGCGTATTTCTGATTGGCTGAATGTAGGAGAGAACCCGTGGACGAGCAAAAAGCCTTGCAGGCCATACGCGAGCTGGTCGCCAACGGGCAACTGACCGACCCCGACAGCGCCCGGGGCAAGCTGCTGCAAACCGCCGCCCATCTGTTTCGCAATAAAGGCTATGAGCGCACCACGGTGCGTGACCTGGCCAGCGCCGTGGGCATTCAATCGGGCAGCATTTTTCATCACTTCAAAAGCAAGGACGACATCCTGCGCGCGGTGATGGAAGAAACCATCCACTACAACACCGCGTTGATGCGGGTCGAACTGGCCGCGGCCGGCAGCGTGCGCGAGCGGGTGCTGGCGCTGATTCGCTGTGAATTGCAGTCGATCATGGGCGGCAGCGGCGAAGCCATGGCGGTACTGGTGTACGAGTGGCGCTCGCTGTCCGCCGAGGGCCAGGCGCAAGTGCTGGCGCTGCGCGATATCTATGAGCAGATCTGGTTGCAGGTGCTGGGCGAGGCCCGGGAAGCGGGGTATATCAAGGGCGATGTGTTTATCACCCGGCGCTTTCTGACCGGTGCCTTGTCCTGGACCACCACCTGGTTTCGCGCCGATGGCAGCATGACCCTGGAGCAACTGGCCGAGGAAGCGTTGACCCTGGTGCTCAAGGACCGGTAGCCCAAGCCATCATTGTTTGTTGCAAAAGTTGTCGAAGTGCTTGAAACCGCCTAGCTTACTTGCATTCCCCCGGTCTTTTTTGAGGTGTGTTGCCTTGATGTCCTTGTCCATGCGTACGGCCACGCACATCGCGTTATTGGCGTTGGTTGCGCTATGGATGGGGCCGGCAACCGCGGCGCAGTTGGTACGGGTCGCGGCGGCGCATTTTCCGCCGTACACCGTACGCCCCGAACAGGGCGCCGACACCGGGCTCCTGCCGCAATTGGTGGAAGCCTTGAACCAACTGCAAAGCGACTACCAGTTCGTTCTGGTTCCCACGTCCATCCCCCGGCGCTTTCGTGATTTCGAGCAGGGCCGCGTGGACATGGCGATTTTTGAAAACCCCGCCTGGGGTTGGCAGGACATCGCCCACACCAGCGTCGACATGGGCCTGGAGGACGCAGAGATTTTCGTCGCCCAGCGCACGCCGCAGCGGGGCCAGGAATACTTCAACGACCTTTCCGGCAAGCGCCTGGCGCTGTTCAGCGGCTACCACTATGCCTTTGCCCACTTCAACGCCGACCCCAAGTACCTGGCGCAGACCTTCAACGCCACGCTGACGTACTCCCACGACAGCAATTTGCTGATGGTGCTGCGCGGGCGTTCGGACATTGCCCTGGTGACCCGTTCCTACCTCAGCGACTTCCTGCTGCATAACGCCGATGACGCCCCGCAACTGCTGGTCTCCGAGCGCATCGATCAGGTGTATCACCACTACGCGCTGATCCGTTCCAAAGCGCCGATCAGCGGCGAAGCCTTCGGCCAGTTGCTCCAGGACCTGCGCGACAACGGGCAGATGCTGAAGATCTTCGACCCCTACCGCATCGTGGTGAGTCCGGTGGCCCGTCGCTGATTGCGCCAGATGGCCGACGCCTGGCGTTGAAGGCTAAATTTTTGCTCTCCGATCACGTCACTTGCTTGAACTGTCGACGATTATCGTGAGCCCGACCCATGTCCAACCTGAACGATCTGAGCGCCCTGGCGTTGCCCCAGGGGCAGCGCCTTGCCGCCGATGAAACCGCCACCTGCCTGAGCCTGATACTGGAAGGGCAGTTGCTGATCCAACTGCGCCTCGACCGTGAGGAACAGACCCAGGTCCACCTGCTGCAACTGCACCAGCGGCCGTTGGGCCAGGCGATCTGGGCCGCCTGCTACTGGTTGTTCGCCCGCGACCCGAGCTGCCAGAGCCTGACCTGGCACCTGCCCGAGCGTCCTGATGAGGCGTTGCGCAGCGGGCTGCTGATAGCCGGCGAGCACGCCGAGCAGTACCTGTGCCAGCGCACCCTGTTCTGGCAGTTGCCGCAGCCCTGGCTGGGCGAGTCGCTGACGGGCAGTTATCCACAGCAGATGATCATCAGCGACGGCAAGCGCCACCCTCGACGTCCGGTCAAGCCCCGGGGTGAAGTCTATCGACGCTTCGATGCGCGGTTGGGGGCCTGGGTGTCGTTGCGCACCCTGGAGATCGAGAGCGACCTGGCGCGCTTCAACCGCTGGCAGAACAACCCGCGGGTCCTGAGTTTCTGGCAGGAAGGCGGCAGCCTCGAGCAGCACCGCGAATACCTCGACAAGCTCCAGGCCGACCCCCACACCCTGACCCTGATCGGCTGTTTCGACGACCAGCCGTTCGCCTACTTCGAAGCCTACTGGGCCAAGGAAGACCGGATTGCGCCGTTCTATGACGCCGACAATTACGATCGCGGCATTCACATGCTGGTGGGAGAAGAGGATCAGCGCGGCCCGCACAAGGTGGCGAGCTGGTTATCGGCGTTGGTGCATTACCTGTTTCTCGACGACCCGCGCACCCAGACGGTGGTTGCCGAGCCGCGCGCCGATAACGCGAAGATGATCGGCTACATGCACAACCAGTGTTTTCACTGCGAGAAGGAGTTCGATTTTCCCCACAAGCGCGCGGCCTTGATGATGTTGGGGCGTGAACGCTTTTTCGATCATTGCTCCCTGCTGTAATCCCGGGAGCGGGCTTGCCGGCGAGGGCGGTGCAGTTTTCTGCTCCGGGCCCTGGTCGGCTGCAAGCGAGTTGCTGACCTCAGGAAGAGGCGGGGCTCAACGGCGGGCGTAGGTATCGGCGCGGTTGCCCGAGACCTTGCGGCAGTGCACCAGGGCATCGCGAATCATGAAGTTGACCAGGGTCGGCGAGACGCCGAGCTCCTTGGCGATGTCCTTTTGCGGCACGCCGTGCAGGCGGTACATCTCGAACGCATAGCGGGTGCGACTCGGCAGCTCGGTCAAGGCGTCGGCGATGTGTTCCAGGGTCGAAAAATTGATGTGCGAGGTTTCCGGGGACGCGCCATGAATGACCACATTCAAACCTTCCTCTTCAGTGCCTGAGTACTTCTGCTCCAGCGCCTGCTTGCGGTAATGGTCGATCGCCAGGTTGCGCACGATCTGGAACAGATAGCTGAGCTGGGCCTTGAACGATGAAGTGATCTGCGGTGCCGACTGCAATCGGAAGAACGCATCCTGCACCACGTCTTCGGCGCGCGAGCGGCAGCCCGTGATGCGCGCGGCAATCTTGACCAGAATCAGGCGGTTATCGACAAACGCCTGGAGAAGCGGTGAATCACACTTGCTTGTGGATACTTGTTCCGTCATGGAAATCACCTTGTTGCAGGGAGGTAAGTGGGACGACAGAAGATTGGGACTCGTCCTACACATCGAGCGACAAACTAGGCTGAATGATAATGATTGTCAATTGAGAAAGAGAATTAATGCTCCCCTGAGGTGCAGATTGAGAACTGCTGCACGTCTGACCCCGGCGCCGAGCCTTGAGAGCGCAGGATGGCGACTAATTATTTCAAGACGTCATCCGTTCTCATTGGAGAAAGGTCACGGGCCAAGAGCCTTGTCGTGCAGCGCTTAAAACCTTCTGTATATCGGCATAACCCTTTGTTTATAAAAGGGTTGTTAGGCGCTAGGCAGCTCCCGGATCGACACCAATTGCAAGCATAATCCTGGCAGGAAACCCCATGACGGACGCGTTCGAACTCCCCAGCACCCTGGCCCACGCCCTTCAACGCCGGGCGGCTCAGACGCCCGATCAAGTGGCCTTGCGCTTTCTTGCCGAAGACCAGGATCAGAACGTGGTCCTCACTTACCGCGACCTCGATCTGCGCGCGCGGACCCTGGCTGCGGCCCTGCAAGCCAACGCCGAGCTGGGCGACCGGGCGGTGCTGCTGTTCCCCAGCGGGCCGGATTATGTCGCGGCGTTTTTTGCCTGCCTGTATGCCGGGGTGATCGCGGTCCCGGCTTATCCACCGGAGTCGAGCCGGCGCCATCACCAGGAGCGGCTGATCTCGATCATCGCCGACGCCGAGCCCAGGCTGCTGCTGACCAGTGCCGGCCTGCGTGAATCCCTGCTGCAGATGGAAGAGTTGCAAGCCCCCGGTGCACCGCCCCTGCTTTGTGTCGACACACTGGATCCGAGCCTGGCCCAGGGCTGGCGGGCCGTTGAGCTGGCGGCCGACGATATCGCCTTCCTGCAATACACCTCCGGTTCGACGGCGCTGCCCAAGGGTGTACAAGTCAGCCATGGCAACCTGGTGGCCAACGAACTGCTGATCCGTCGCGGCTTTGGCATCGACCTCAACCCCGATGATGTGATCGTCAGCTGGCTGCCGCTGTACCACGACATGGGCCTGATCGGCGGGTTGCTGCAACCGATCTTCAGCGGCGTGCCCTGTGTCCTGATGTCCCCGGGGTATTTCCTCGGTCGGCCCCTGCGCTGGCTGGAGGCGATCAGCGAGTACGGCGGCACCATCAGCGGTGGCCCGGACTTCGCTTACCGCCTGTGCAGCGAGCGGGTCAGCGAGTCGGCCCTGGCGCGCCTGGACCTGAGCCGCTGGCGCGTGGCCTATTCCGGTTCCGAGCCGATTCGCCTGGACACCCTGGAGCGTTTCGCCGAGAAATTCGCCGCCTGCGGATTCACCTCCCATCAGTTCTTTGCGTCTTATGGTTTGGCCGAGGCCACCTTGTTCGTGGCCGGCGGTACCCGTGGCCAGGGCATCCCGGCGTTGCGCCTGGATGACCAGGCCCTGGCGCGCAATTGCGCCGAGCCGGGCAGTGGCAATGCGCTGATGAGTTGCGGCAGCAGCCAGCCGCTGCACGCGGTGCTGATCGTCGATCCTCACACCTTGTCCGAACTGGCCGAAAACCAGGTGGGCGAAGTCTGGGCCGCCGGCCCGAGCATCGCCCACGGTTACTGGCGCAACCCCGAAGCCAGCGCCAAGACCTTTGTCCAGCACGCTGGTCGCACCTGGCTGCGCACCGGTGACCTGGGCTTTATGCGCGCTGGCGAGCTGTACATCAGCGGGCGCCTGAAAGACCTGCTGATCGTGCGCGGGCACAACCTTTATCCACAGGACATCGAGCAAACCATCGAGCGTGAAGTGGAGGTGGTGCGCAAAGGCCGGGTCGCGGCGTTCGCGGTCACCGAGCAGGGCGTGGAAGGCATCGGCATTGCCGCCGAGATCAGCCGCAGCGTGCAGAAAATCCTGGCGCCCGAGGCCTTGATCAAGCTGATTCGCCAGGCCGTGGCCGAGGCCTATCAGGAAGCGCCAAGCGTGGTGGTGCTGCTCAACCCGGGGGCGTTGCCCAAGACCTCCAGCGGCAAACTGCAACGCTCGGCCTGTCGCACGCGCCTGGCCGATGGCAGCCTGGATCACTATGGGTTGTTCCCGCCGTCGCACGGGGGCGCCCTTGAGTCGACCCCGGCCGAGCAGGGCAGCAGTGAGCTGCGCGCCGTGATTGCACAGATCTGGACCGAGCAGCTGCAAGTGCCGCACGTGGCGGCCGATGATCACTTCTTCCTGCTTGGCGGCAACTCGATTGCCGCGACCCAGGTGGTGGCGCGCCTGCGGGAAGCGCTGGGCCTGGAACTGAACCTGCGGCTGCTGTTCGAGGCCCCGACCCTGGCCGGTTTTGCTGCCCAGGTGGCGCGCCTGCAACAGGACGGCGGCCTGGCCCAGGGCGCCATTGGCGCCTTGTCCCGCAGCGAGGCCCTGCCGCAATCCCTGGCTCAGAACCGGCTGTGGATCACCTGGCAACTCGACCCGCAGAGCACGGCCTACAACATTCCCGCCGGTTTGCGCCTGCGCGGCGAACTGGACCAGGACGCCCTGCGCACCAGCTTCGAGCAATTGATCGAACGCCATGAATCGCTGCGTACGCGCTTTTTCGAACGCGACGGCCAGGCCCTGCAGCAGGTGGCCCCGAGCGCTGAATTCAATCTGCAACTGATCGATCTCGGCGACCTGCCGCCGGCCGAGCGCGAAGCCCGGGCCCGGCAGATCCGCGAGGACGAAGCCCGCACCCAGTTCGACCTGGAGCACGGTCCGCTGCTGTGGGTCACCCTGCTGCGCCTGGACGACGAAGAGCACCAACTGCTGGTGACCTTGCACCACATCATTGCCGACGGTTGGTCGCTGAACCTGCTGGTCGACGAGTTTTCGCGCCTGTATGCAGCGGCCTCCCAGGGGCAGGTGGCGACGCTTGCGCCCCTGCCGTTGCAGTACGCCGATTACGGCAGTTGGCAGCGCCAGTGGCTGGCCCAGGGCGAGGGCGAACGCCAACTGGCGTATTGGAAACAGCAACTGGGGGACGAGCACCCGAGCCTGGAACTGGCCACCGACCACCCACGCGCCGCGCAGCTCACCCGCAGCGCCGCACGCCACAGCCTGCGCCTGGGCGCGAGCCTGAGCGAGGCAGTGTGCGAAGCCGCCCAGGCCCAGCAATCGACCGCCTTCATGGTGCTGCTGACGGCGTTCCAGAGCCTGTTGTATCGCTACAGCGGTCAGCGCGACCTGCGCATCGGCGTGCCCAATGCCAACCGCCCGCGCCTGGAAACCCAGGGCCTGATCGGCTTCTTCATCAACACCCAGGTACTGCGTGCCAACATCGATTCGCGGCTGTCGTTCGCCGAGCTGCTGCAACAGACCCGGCAAGCCGCGCTGGAAGCCCAGGCCCATCAGGACCTGCCGTTCGAACAACTGCTGGAAGCCTTCCCCCAGGCGCGGGAGCAGGGCCTGTTCCAGGTCATGTTCAACCACCAGCAGCGCGATCTCAGCGCCTTGCGCCGGCTGCCCGGGCTGCTGGCCGAAGAGTTGCCGTGGCACAGCCGCGAAGCCAAGTTCGACCTGCAACTGCACAGCGACGAAGACCGCAATGGGCGCCTGAGCCTGGCCTTCGACTACGCCGATGAACTGTTCGACGCCGCCACCATCGAGCGTCTGGCCGAGCATTTCGTCAGCCTGCTGCAACAGGCCTGCGAGCAGCCGGATACTGCAATTGGCGACCTGCAACTGCTCAACCCGGCCGAGCAGGCCCAGCAACTGCAATGGAGCAGCGCCCCCTGCGCCCCGGCCACGCGCTGGCTGCCGGAGCTGCTCTGCGAACAGGCGCGGTTGACCCCGGAGCGCAGCGCCCTGCTGTGGGACGGCGGCCAGATGAGCTTTGCTGAGCTGCACACCCAGGCCAACCGACTGGCCCATTACCTGCGCGACAAGGGCGTGGGCCCGGATGTGCGGGTGGCGATTGCCGCCGAGCGTTCGCCACACCTGCTGATCGGCCTGCTGGCGATCCTCAAGGCCGGTGGCGCCTATGTGCCGCTGGATGCGGATTACCCCGCCGAGCGCCTGGCCTACATGCTGGGCGACAGCGGCGTCGAGCTGCTGCTGACCCAGACCCACCTGCTCGAGCGCCTGCCCCAGGCCGCGGGCGTCAGCACCATCGCCATGGAGAGCCTCAAGCTCGACACCTGGCCAAGCCAGGCCCCGGGCCTGCACCTGGATGGCGAGCACCTGGCCTATGTGATCTACACCTCCGGTTCCACCGGCCAGCCCAAGGGTGTGGGCGTGACTCACCAGGCGCTGAGCGAACGCTTGCAGTGGATGCAGGCCACCTACCGCCTGGACGCCAGCGACGTGCTGATGCAAAAGGCGCCCATCAGTTTTGACGTGTCGGTCTGGGAGTGCTTCTGGCCGTTGATCACCGGTTGCCAGTTGTTGATCGCCGCCCCCGGCGAGCATCGCGACCCGCACCGTATCGCCCGCTTGGTGCAGGACTACGGCGTGACCACCCTGCACTTTGTGCCGCCGCTGTTGCAGCTGTTTATCGATGAGCCCCTGGCCGCCCAGTGCACAAGCCTGCGCCGCCTGTTCTCCGGGGGCGAAGCCTTGCCTGCCGAATTGCGCAGCCGAGTCCTGGAGCAACTGCCGCAGGTGCAACTGCACAACCGTTATGGCCCGACCGAGACCGCGATCAACGTTACCCACTGGCACTGCACCGATGCCGACGGCGAGCGTTCGCCCATCGGCCGGCCCCTGGGCAATGTGATTTGCCGCGTGCTCGACCACGACCTCAACCCATTGCCTGCCGGCGTGCCGGGTGAGCTGTGCATCAGCGGCAACGGCCTGGCCCGTGGCTACCTGGGACGTCCGGCGCTGACCGCCGAACGTTTTGTGGTCGACCCGCTGAGCGTCAGCGGCGAGCGCCTGTACCGCACCGGTGACCGGGTGCGTTGGAGCCGCGAGGGTGTGCTCGAATACCTCGGACGCCTCGATCAGCAGGTCAAACTGCGGGGCTTTCGCGTCGAGCCGCAGGAAATCGAAGCGCGGCTGCTGGCCCAGGACGGCGTGGCCCAGGCTGCGGTACTGGTGCGCGACACCCTGGCCGGGGCGCAATTGATCGGCTACTACACCAGCAGTGACAGCAGCGAGGAGCACGCGGCGCAGAGTGTCCGCCTGAGAACCGCGCTGGCCGCCGAGCTGCCGGACTACATGGTGCCGGCGCAACTGCTGCGCCTGGAGGCCATGCCCCTGAGCCCCAGCGGCAAACTCGACCGCCGTGCCTTGCCCGAGCCGCAGTGGCAGGTGCGCGAGCACGTTGAGCCGAGCAGCGCCCTGGAACAGCAAATCGCCGGGGTCTGGCGCGAAGTGCTGGGCCAGGAACGGATCGGCCTGCGTGACGATTTCTTCGCCCTGGGCGGCCACTCGTTGCTTGCCACGCAGATTATTTCCCGCACCCGCCAGGCCTGTGATGTCGAGCTGCCGCTGCGGGTGCTGTTCGAAGCCAGCGAGCTGGGGGACTTTGCCGAACAGGTGCGATTGATCCAGGAAGCGGGGCAACGCAACCAGCAGCCGCCGATTGCCAAGGTCGACCGCAGCCTGCCGGTGCCACTGTCCTATTCCCAGCAGCGCATGTGGTTCCTGTGGCAAATGGAGCCCGACAGCCCGGCCTATAACGTCGGAGGTATGGCGCGCTTTAGCGGTGTGCTGGATATCGGGCGTTTCGAGGCGGCGTTGCAGGCGCTGATCATGCGCCATGAAACCTTGCGCACCACCTTCCCCAGCGTCGACGGCGTGGCCCGGCAACAGGTGCACGGGCAAAGCGCGGTGCGCATGGCCTGGAAGGATTTTTCCGCGCTCGACGCTGCGGCTCGGGAGTCGCGTCTGCAGCAACTGGCCGACAGCGAGGCGCATACACCGTTCAACCTGGAGACCGGCCCGCTGCTGCGAGTGTGCCTGGTCAAGGCCGGCGAGCAGGAGCACTACCTGGTCCTGACCCTGCACCACATCGTCACCGAGGGCTGGGCGATGGATATTTTCGCCCGGGAGTTGAGCGCGCTGTACGAAGCCTTTATCGACGACCGCGAGTCGCCCCTGGAACCGTTGCCGGTGCAGTACCTGGACTACAGCGTGTGGCAGCGCCAGTGGCTGGAGGCCGGCGAACGCCAGCGCCAGCTCGACTACTGGACCACGCAACTGGGCTACGAGCACCCGCTGCTGGAGTTGCCCAGCGACCGTCCGCGGCCGCCGGTGCAAAGCCATCAGGGCGAGCTGTACCGCTTCGACCTGAGTGATGATTTGGCAGCGCGGGTCCGCGCCTTCAATGCGCAACAGGGCCTGACCCTGTTCATGACCATGACCGCGACCCTGGCAGTGCTGCTGTACCGCTACAGCGGCCAGACCGACCTGCGCATCGGCGCGCCGGTGGCCAACCGCATCCGCCCGGAAAGCGAAGGGCTGATCGGTGCCTTCCTCAATACCCAGGTCCTGCGTTGCCAGCTCGACGGGCAGATGAGCGTGGCCCAGCTGTTCGAGCAGGTGCGGCACACCGTGATCGAGGGCCAGTCCCATCAGGACCTGCCGTTCGACCACCTGGTGGAAGCCCTGCAACCGCCGCGCAGTGCTGCCTACAACCCGTTGTTCCAGGTGATGTGCAACGTGCAGCGCTGGGAATTCCAGCAAAGCCGGCAACTGGCCGGGATGAGCGTGGAATACCTGGCCAACGACGCGCGGGCGACCAAGTTCGACCTCAACCTGGAAGTCACCGACCTCGACCATCGCCTGGGTTGCTGCCTGACCTACAGCACCGACCTGTTCGACGAGCCGCGCATTGCGCGGATGGCCAGGCACTGGCGCAACCTGTTGCAGGCGCTGATCGCCAATCCGCAGCAGCGCTTGAGTGAACTGCCGCTGCTGGACGCCGGCGAGCAACAGCAGCTGCTGGACAGCCTGGGCATCGAGCCCGGGGTGCATCGTCTCGACCAGTGCATCCAGCAGCTGTTCAGCCAGCAGGCGCAGCTTCGCCAGGACGCGCCGGCCCTGACGTTTGCCGGGCAGACCCTGAGCTACAGCGAGCTCGACAAGCGCGCCAATCGCTTGGCCTGGATGCTCCGTGAGCGTGGGGTTGGCCCCCAGGTCCGGGTCGGTCTGGCCCTGCCGCGCTCTCTGGAAATGGTCATCGGCTTGCTGGCGATCCTCAAGGCCGGCGGCGCCTACGTGCCCCTGGACCCGGAATACCCACTGGACCGCCTGCATTACATGATCGAAGACAGCGGCATCGGCCTACTACTCAGCGACAGCGCGATGTTCGAGGCCCTGGGCCTGCTGCCGGCCACGGTCGGGCGCTGGTGCCTGGAGGCAGACGGCGCGCTGCTGGCCGACTACCCGGCCAGTGAGTTGCCCTTTATCAGCCTGGCGCAGCATCAGGCCTACCTGATCTACACCTCGGGTTCCACCGGCAAACCCAAGGGCGTGGTGGTGGCCCACGGCGAAATCGCCATGCATTGCCAGGCGGTGATCGAGCGCTTCGGCATGCGCGCCGACGATTGCGAGCTGCACTTTTATTCGATCAACTTCGACGCCGCCACCGAGCGCCTGCTGGTGCCGCTGCTCAGCGGCGCCCATGTGGTGCTGCGGGCCCAGGGCCAGTGGGACGCGCAGGAGATCTGCCAACTGATCCGCCAGCACCGGATCAACATCCTCGGCTTTACTCCCAGCTACGGCAGCCAGTTGGCGCAGTGGCTGGCAACCCAGGGTGAAACCCTGCCGGTGCGCATGTGCATCACCGGCGGCGAAGCCTTGACCGGCGAGCACCTGAGCCGGATCCGCGGGGCGTTCCAGCCGAGCCTGTTCTTCAACGCCTACGGCCCCACCGAAACCGTGGTCATGCCCTTGGCCAGCCTCGCACCCCAGGTGCTGGAGGAGGGCGTCGGCAGCGTGCCGATCGGCAGCGTGATCGGCACCCGTGTCGCCTACATTCTCGATGCCGACCTGGCCCTGGTGCCGCAAGGTGCCACCGGTGAGCTGTATGTCGGCGGTGCTGGCCTGGCCCAGGGCTATCACCAGCGTCCGGGCATGAGTGCCGAACGCTTTGTCGCCGACCCGTTCAGCACCGAGGGCGGGCGCCTGTACCGCACCGGCGACCTGGTGCGCCAGCGTGCCGACGGCCTGGTGGAATACCTGGGGCGGATCGACCATCAGGTGAAAATCCGTGGTTTCCGCATCGAGCTGGGGGAGATCGAGACCCGCCTGCTGGAACATGCTGCGGTGCGTGAGGCGGTGGTGCTGGCGCTGGAGATGCCCGGTGGCCGGCAGTTGGCGGCCTACCTGGTGAGCGAGGCGGCCGAGCACGGCGCCGAGCAGCAGAACGCCCTGCGTGATGCGCTCAAGCTGCACCTGAAAAGCCAGTTGCCGGACTACATGGTGCCGACCCACCTGATCCTGCTGGCGAGCATGCCCCTGACCGCCAACGGCAAGCTCGACCGTCGCGCCTTGCCCCTGCCGGACCCGGAGCTCAACCGCCAGCAGTACGTGGCGCCGAGCAACGAGTTGGAGCAGACCCTGGCCCAGGTCTGGTGCGAAGTGCTGAACCTGGCTCAGGTCGGCCTGAACGACAACTTCTTCGAACTGGGGGGCGACTCGATCCTGTCGATCCAGGTGGTCAGCCGGGCGCGCCAGCTGGGTATTCATTTCAGCCCGCGTGACCTGTTCCAGCACCAGACCGTGCAGACCCTGGCCGCCGTCGCCAGCCGCAGCCAGCAGGTCAGTGCCGAGCAAGGCCTGCTCAGCGGCGCGTCGGGCCTGACGCCGATCCAGCACTGGTTCTTCGACAGCGCCATTCCCGAGCGCCAGCACTGGAACCAGGCCTTGCTGCTGCAACCGACCCAGCCGCTGGATCCGCAGCACCTGGAGCAGGCCCTGTTGACGGTGCTGGAGCACCACGACGCCCTGCGCCTGCGCTTCAGCCAGGACTCGGGCACGTGGCAGGCCGAACACCAGGCCCTGGGTGACGAGCCGCTGCTGTGGCACGTGCGCGTGCCGTCCATGGAGCGTTGCCTCGAACTGTTCAGCGACGCCCAGCGCAGCCTCGATCTGCAGCAGGGGCCGCTGTTGCGGGCGCTGCTGGTGGACGGGCCGCAAGACCAGCAACGGCTGTTGATTGCCATTCACCACCTGGTGGTCGACGGGGTCTCGTGGCGCGTGCTGCTGGACGATCTGCAAAGCGTCTACCGCCAGTTGCTCGAGCAGCAGGCGCCGCGTCTGCCGCTGAAAACCAGTGCCCTGCGCGACTGGGCGGCGCGCTTGCAGGCCTATGCCGGCAGCGAGTCCCTGCGCGAAGAGCTGGGCTGGTGGCAGGACCAATTGGCCGGTCCCAGCGCCGAGCTGCCGGTGGAGCGCGCCCAGGGCGGGCAGCAATACCGGCACGGGCAGACCGTCAGCGTGACCCTGGATGCCCCGTGCACCCAGCAACTGCTGCAACAGGCGCCCGCCGCCTACCGCACCCAGGTCAACGACCTGCTGCTGACGGCCCTGGCGCGGGTGCTGTGCCGCTGGACCGGGCAGGACTCGGCGTTGATTCAGCTCGAAGGCCACGGCCGCGAAACCCTGTTCGACGACATCGACCTGACCCGCAGCGTGGGCTGGTTCACCAGTGCCTACCCGTTGCGCCTGACCCCGTTGCAGATCGAAGAAGCAGCCGGGCAGGGCGCCTCGATCAAGGCCATCAAGGAGCAATTGCGCGCGGTGCCGCACAAGGGCCTGGGTTATGGCGTGCTGCGTTACCTGGCTGACGACCTGAGCCGCCAGACCCTGGCCGCCTTGCCCCGGGCGCCGATCACCTTCAACTACCTGGGGCAGTTCGACCAGAGTTTTGCCCAGGACGCGTTGTTCCGCCCCCTGGACGAGCCGGTGGGCCCGGCCCACTCGCCGGACGCACCGCTGCCCAACGAGCTGAGCGTCGACAGCCAGGTGTATGGCGGCGAACTGGTGCTGCGCTGGACCTTCAGCGCCGAGCGCTTCGACAGCCAGACCATCACCGACCTGGCCGAGGCCTACCTGGGCGAGCTGCGCAGCCTGATTGCCCATTGCCTCAAGGACGATGCCGGCGGCCTGACGCCCTCGGATTTCCCCCTGGCTCGTCTGACCCAGGCACAGCTAGACGGTTTGCCGGTGCCGGCGGCGCAGATCGAAGACGTGTACCCGCTGACCCCGATGCAGGAGGGCATGTTGCTGCACACCCTGCTGGAGCCGGGCACTGGCCTGTACTACATGCAGGACCGCTACCGCATCAACAGCGCACTCGACCCCGAGCGTTTCGCCAAGGCCTGGCAGGCGGTGATCGCCCGTCATGAAGCCTTGCGCGCGTCCTTCTGCTGGAACGTCGGCGAGGACATGCTGCAAGTTATCCACAAGCCGGGCAGCACGCCGATCGAGTACCTGGATTGGACTGCGGTAGCCGAGGTCGAGCAGGAGCCCCAACTGCAAGCGCTGCTCAAGCGTGAGCGCGAAGCCGGGTTCGAACTGTTGGACAAGGCGCCGTTCCACCTGCGGCTGATCCGCGTCGGCGCCACCCGCTACTGGTTCATGATGAGCAACCACCACATCCTGATCGATGCCTGGTGCCGCTCGTTGCTGATGAATGACTTCTTCGAGATCTACAGCGCCCTCGGCGAAGGCCGCGACCCGCAACTGGACGTGCCGCCGCGCTATCGCGACTACATCGGCTGGCTGCAACGTCAGAGCCTGGCCGAGGCGCGCCAGTGGTGGCAGCGCAACCTGCAAGGGTTCGAGCAGACCACGCCGATCCCCAGCGACCGGCCTTTCCTGCGTGAACACGCCGGTGACAGCGGCGGCATGACCGTCGGCGACTGCTACACCCGTCTCGATGCCTGCGACGGTGCGCAATTGCGCGAGTTGGCGCAGCAGCACCAACTGACCATCAACACCTTCGCCCAGGCGGCCTGGGCCCTGGTGCTGCGGCGTTTGAGCGGCGAGCGCGACGTGCTGTTCGGCGTCACCGTGGCCGGACGCCCGGTGGAGATGCCGCAGATGCAACGCACGGTGGGGCTGTTTATCAACAGCGTCGCGCTGCGGGTCAAGATGCCGGCTGACGATCAGCCGTGCAGCGTGCGCCAGTGGCTCGGCGAGTTGCTGGCCAGCAACATGGAGCTGCGCGAGTACGAATACCTGCCGCTGGTGAGCATCCAGGAACACAGTGAACTGCCCAAGGGCCAGCCGCTGTTCGACAGCCTGTTTGTGTTCGAGAACGCGCCGGTGGAAGTCTCGGTGCTGGACCGTGCGCAAAGCCTCAATGCCACCTCGGATTCGGGCCGCACCCACACCAACTTCCCGCTGACGGCGGTGTGCTACCCGGGGGATGACCTGGGGCTGCACCTCTCTTACGACCAGCGTTACTTCGACGAGAACACCGTGCAGCGCATGCTGGGCGAGTTCAAGCGCCTGCTGCTGGCGCTGATGCACGGCTTGCACGGGGACATGGCCGACCTGCCATTGCTCGGCGAGCAGGAGCAGCAATTCCTGCTGCACGACTGCAACCAGAGCGCCGGTGATTACCCGCTGGAGCGCAGTTACGTTGAGCTGTTCGAGGCGCAGGTGGCGGTCCATCCGCAACGCATTGCCGCCACCTGCCTGGATCAGCACCACAGCTATGCCGAGTTGAACCGACGCAGCAACCGCCTGGGGCATGCCCTGCTGGCCAAGGGCGTGGGCTTCGACCAACCGGTGGCGCTGCTGGCCGAGCGCGGCCTGGACCTGCTGGGCATGATCATCGGCAGCTTCAAGGCCGGGGCCGGTTATCTGCCCCTGGACCCGGGCCTGCCGAGCCAGCGCCTGGAGCGCATCATCGACCTGAGCCGGACCCCGTTGCTGGTGTGCACCGAAGCCTGCCGTGAACAAGCGCAGCACCTGCTCGACGAGTTGGCCTGTGCCCACCGCCCGCAATTGCTGGTGTGGGAGGCGGTGCAGGCCGGCGATTTTGCCGAGGGCAACCCGGGCCGCTACAGCGCCCCGGACAACCTGGCGTACGTGATCTACACCTCGGGTTCCACTGGCCTGCCCAAGGGCGTGATGGTGGAGCAGCGCGGCATGCTCAATAACCAGTTGAGCAAGGTGCCGTACCTGCAACTGAGCGAGGCCGATGTGATCGCCCAGACGGCGTCCCAGAGCTTTGATATTTCGGTCTGGCAGTTCCTCGCTGCGCCGCTGTTCGGGGCGCGGGTGGACATCGTGCCCAACGCCCTGGCCCACGATCCCCAGGGCTTGCTGGAACACGTGCAGGCCCAGGGCATCAGCGTGCTGGAAAGCGTGCCGTCATTGATCCAGGGCATGCTCGCCCAGGAATCGGTGGCGCTCGACGGCCTGCGCTGGATGTTGCCCACCGGCGAGGCGATGCCACCGGAACTGGCCCATCAGTGGCTGCTGCGTTATCCACAGGTGGGGTTGGTGAATGCCTACGGGCCGGCCGAATGTTCCGATGACGTGGCGTTCTTCCGCGTCGACCAGGCCTCGACCCGTGGCAGTTACCTGCCGATCGGCACGCCCACCGACAACAACCTGCTGTACCTGGTGGACGACGCCCTGGCCCTGGCACCTCTGGGTGCGGTCGGCGAATTGTGCGTGGCCGGCACCGGTGTCGGGCGCGGTTATGTCAGCGATCCGCTGCGCACCGCCCAGGTGTTCGTGCCCAACCCGTTCGGCGCGCCGGGCGAGCGTTTGTACCGTACCGGTGACCTGGCGCGGCGCCGCAGCGATGGCGTCCTGGAGTACGTCGGGCGCATCGACCACCAGGTGAAAATCCGCGGCTACCGCATCGAACTGGGGGAAATCGAAGCCCGCCTGCACGAGCACCCGGACGTTCGCGAAGCGGCGGTCGGGGTGCAAGAGGGCGCCAATGGCAAGCACCTGGTGGGCTACCTGGTGGCCAGTGACTCGGCGCGCACGCCCGGCGAACGCCTGGAGCGGATCAAGCAGCAACTGCGCAGCGAACTGCCGGAATACATGGTGCCGCTGCATTGGCTATGGCTGGAGCGCATGCCTCTCAACGCCAACGGCAAGCTCGAGCGCAAGGCCCTGCCGGCCCTGGAAATCGGCCAGTTGCAAGGCCAGGACTACCTGGCACCGCGCAACGAACTGGAGCAAACCCTGGCCGCGATCTGGGCCGAGGTACTGAAGGTCGAGCAGGTGGGCATCCGCGACAACTTCTTCGAGCTCGGCGGCCACTCGCTGCTGGCCACGCAGATCGCCTCGCGGGTGCAAAAGCAACTGCAACGCAACGTACCGCTGCGGGCCATGTTCGAATGCAGCACGGTGCAGGAACTGGCCGAGTACATCGACGGCCTGGGCACCAGCGAAATCGATGAAGAAAAAGCCGACCGCCTGAGCGATCTCATGGCCGAACTGGAGGGCCTCTAACCCACTGACCCTGTAGCCGCTGCCGAGGCACGAGGCTGCGCTGTCCCCTCCATCCGCCAACCCACCCGTAGGCGAATCCAAGGTCAGCCCAGCCTCCATCTTGCGCGGCAATCCTTGCTATAGTCCCGCCCCCATGCCCGCCAGCGCCCTCATCGTTGCTGCCGGGCATTGTTGTTTCAGACAGGTTTTCAAGAATCAAGAGTCAAGGACCAGGGACGATGACGGCACAGCTTTACTGGCGGGATATCGAGAGTCGGCAAGGCCGCTGGGTGGGCCTCGGGGTTCAGGTCGAGGGCGAGGCGCGCAAGCCCGAGCTGCACCTGCTGACCGGCAACAACTGGCGGATGCAGCTGATGCTGGGCGCCACGCCACTGTTCTGGGCGACCATGGCCGGTTATTGCGACGGCGTGTGGCTGATCAGGAATGCCCAGGCGGCCGAGGCGCTGCAACTGTTGCCGAGCATCTCCTCGGCAGAGGTCGAACAGCATCAGGCGCTGGCCCCCGACGCGCGGCTCAAGGCCTGGAGCCGCCATTTCGTCAGCCAACTGCACAGCCTGCAAACGGACTTCTTCTACCCCGGCTACTGGATTGCCCGGGGCCTGCTGCCGGACCCGGACAACATTCGTGGCATCGAGCGCAACGGCGTTTCGGCCTGGTCCTTTGCCTCCATCGACGACACCTCCAGCCACCTGCCGGGCTGGCGCCTGCGGGGCAGCGCGCTGGCCGACGACCTGGCCGTGGAGCCGGTGCACTGGATCAACTGGTGGTCCCACGACAGCAACCTGATACGCCTGCGCCGCGTCGACCCCACGGCCGGGCGCCTGAAGTGGTGGCGCAAGAAGGCGCGCGAGGGCAGCTTGCCGCCGATCCTGTTGTGGTTCGTTGGTGGCCTCAGTGCCTATGTGGTCCTCGATGGCCATTACCGCTTGCAGGCCGCCATCGAGGAAAACCGCCCGCCGCAGTTTATCGTCCTCAGCTCGACCCATATCCAGCCGGTGCAGCCCGACCCCGATTGGCAGCAACAGGTGCTGGAAACCTTGCGCCGGCAGATCGACAAGTACCCCAACTTCAACCCGGCGAGCATGAATGACGTGCTGATCCACGCCTTCGACGACCGCCCCGAGCATTCCCCGCAGACCCACACCTGGGTCGGGATCGGTTCGGACCAGGCCTGGGTCGATGACGTCAGCCGGCATTTGCAGGCCCAGGGTGAAACCGGGCATTTGCAGGACATTATTCAGCGCAAGGCGTGAGCCTCGCGGGTGGCAGGCAGGGATTGAGGAGTGAAGGTGGAACAGATTTTCTGGCGTGATATCGAGGACCTCGCAGGCAACTGGAGCGGTTTGGGCGTGGACGTGAAACGCCCGTGCGCTAGTAAGCCGCCGTTGCGTCTGCTCAGCGGCGACAACCTGCGCATGCAACTGGTGCTGGGGGATCAGACCCTGCTTTGGGGCACCCTGTCGCGCTGCTTTTACGGGGTGTGGCTGATCCGCAACACCCTGCTCGAACAACTGCCGCTGACCCTGGTCGAGGCCATTGATTCGCCCACGATCGAACAGCACGCGCAACTGGCGCCGGCCTTGCGCTTAAAGGCCTGGAGCCGGTTTTTTATCGACCAGCTGCGGCACCAGCAGCCCGACTTCCTGTACCCCGGCTACTGGCTGGTGCGCGGCTTGTGGCATCAGCCGCTGAAGCTGATACAGCGCCAGTGGGCACAGGAACAGCACTGGAATTTCGTCGGCGGCCAGGACGCCCTGAGCCATTTGCCTGAGTGGTCGATACGGGGCGATAACCTTCTGAGCAACCAGGAGCCCGGCGCGCCACGTTGGGTCGCACTCGGGGAAGCCGGCGGGGCGGTGGTCGGCCTGCACGCGGTGGACCGGTTTTCCGGACGCCTTACAGGACGCCTGAAGTGGTGGCGCAAAAAGGCGCGCGAGGGCAGCCTGCCGCCGA
Organism: Pseudomonas sp. MF4836; assembly: GCF_002018875.1. Classification (GTDB taxonomy): domain Bacteria; phylum Pseudomonadota; class Gammaproteobacteria; order Pseudomonadales; family Pseudomonadaceae; genus Aquipseudomonas. The sequence continues at coordinate 42,995 of NZ_MVOL01000005.1, read as the reverse complement.
TCCTGCTGTGGTACGTCAGCGGCCTGAATGCCTACCTGATCCTGGATGGCCATTACCGCTTGCAGGCGGCCCTGGATGAACAGGTGGCGCCGCAGTTCCTGGTCCTCAGCTCGCCGAAACTGTCCCATTACCGCCGCAATGAAGAAGAGGAACAGAAAGTCCTGAATGCCCTGCTGCGTCAAAGTGAAAAGAACAACCTCGACCTGAGCCACGTCAACCAGCGCTTGATCTACACCTTCGACGACCGCCCCTACCACAGAGTCGGCAGCCAGGCCTGGGCCGGTATCGCCTCGAACGAGGCCTGGGTCGACGAAGTGACCCGGTATTTGACGGCGCACGGCATGACCGAGCAGTTGCCGAATATCATTGAGCGGCGTGAGTGAGGTTGCGCTACAACCCCGTCGCCCCGATACCCTGTAGCCGCTGCCGCCAGGCTCGGGCCGCGTTCGGGCGCTGGCCCTCAACGACACCCCCAAACCACTGACACCCTATCGGCGGCTATCCTGGCCAGCGCAGCCTGGCGGCAGCGGCTACAGGTGCCTCAATCAATCTGACTTCCTGTTGCCTTTGGTCGCGGACACAGAGGTGCTGATCCACCTCTGCCTGCTGCTTGAATCAGGGAAACCGCGGGCGGTATGGCTTATTTCGGACCGAGGATTTTCAGCAGTTTGTCCGGCGAAGGCGCGCCTTGCTGCTGTTGCAGTTCGCCCTTGTCGTCGAGGTAGAAGATCGCCGGGGTGGCGGACAGTTCGAGTTCTTCCATCAGCTTCATGTTGGCGTCGAGCTTGGCCTGGATGGCTGCCGGGATTTTCGCCAGGGGCTTGAGGGTGCTGCCTTTGCCGGCTTTTTCGTGCTCGGCCAGGGTTTTCTGCGGGTCTTTGGCGGCGAGCAGGGCGGCGGATTTGCCGGGGCTGTCTTCGCGGATGATGCCGACCATGATGTGCCGCAGCTGGACCTTGCCTGCGTTCACCCAGGGCCGGGCCTGTTCCCAGAACATGTTGCAGTACGGGCAATTGGGGTCGCTGAACAGGTACACGGTGCGCGGCGCGTCCTTGTTGCCGTCGGCGATCCAGTTGCTGGCTTCCATCTTGGCCCAGACTTCCTTGGACATCGGCGCGTACACCAGCTTTTGCAGGGGCTCGGCGCTCAGGTCCTTGCCGTCGGCGTCGTACAGGTTGCCCAGCAGCACGTGCTGACCGTCGGCGGTCAGGTACAGGGTCATGCCCCGGTTCTGGTACTGCGCGGCGTAGCCCTTGAGGCCGCTGGGGGCGTCGAAGCTGCCGATGATCTTGGCGCCCTTGGCTTCGATCTTGCGGATGGGCGCCGGCAGTTCTTCGGCGTGCAGCGCGGTTACCGGCAGCAGGGCGGCGCCCAGGGACAGGGTCAGCAGGTGGCGGATGAAGGGCATGGCAGTTTCCTTGAAGGGGCGAGCGCCGAGGTGTGCGGCGTGTCGAAGTTTTCCAGGGCGCGGGCCAGGCTGGCCTCGGACAGTTCGCCCAGATGGCTGCCCAACAGGCGCCCGTCGGCGCTGTAGAACAGGGTAGTCGGCAACGCCATCGAACCCACGGCCTTGCCGAGGCGGCCGCTGCCGTCGAACAGCACGTTGTTCAGGTTCAGACCCTGGGTGGCCAGGTAGGTGCTGACGCTTTGCATGCTTTCGGCCTGGTTGACGAACAAGAAGGTCAGGTCCGGGCGTTGCTGCTGGGCTTTTTCCAGCACCGGCATTTCTCGCCGGCACGGTGGGCACCAGGTGGCCCAGAGGTTGATCACCAGCGGGCCGCCCTGATAGTCGGTCAATTGCACGCTTTCGCCGGTGGCGCTGTGCAGGGTGATCTCGGGCAGCCGCGTGCCTTGCTCGTACAGGGTCAACGACAGGCTGGCCAGCAGCCAGAACGCCAGGCCGCTGCCGACCCCGGCGCCCAGGGGCCGGCGCAGTGCCGGCCGGCGCCAGCCCCAGGCCAGCGCCCCGAGCACCAGGACAATGACCCCGGGCCAGACCAGGAAGCCGCCGTCGCGCAGGTCGACGATCTGCCACAGGTCATCGCGATAGTGTTTCCAGTAGGCCAGCACAAAGCCTGCGCGCGCGGCCAGGAGGCCGAGCAGGAACAGGCTGAACAGCACCGATTCGGGGTTTTCACCACCGCGCTTGGCCACCCTCCAGCCAATCAGGGTGGCGAGCGCCAATGCACTGATCAACAGCAGGTGGTTAAGGGCGATGGCAAAGGTGCCGATGGTAAAGGTCAGCATCAACGGGCTTCCCGGGTGATGGTCCAGCGTTGCAGAAAAGCCGCGGCATCCACCTCTCCGGTGATCCGCTGGCTACGACGTTCTTCGCCGTCCGGGCCGATCCACAGCAGGCTCGGCGGCCCCGGCACTTTATACCGGTTGAGCAGTTCGCGGCTGTCGGCGTTGTCGGCGGTGACATCCAGGCGCAGCAGGCGTACGTCGCTCAGGGCCTGCATGACAGTGGCCTGGCCGAACACCTGCTTCTCCATGACTTTGCACGACACGCACCAGTCGGCGTAGTAGTCCAGCAGCACCCATTGGCCCTGGGCCTTGGCACTGTCGAGGGCGCCTCGCAACTCGGCCGGGGTCTTGACGGTATGGAACGCTTCGTCGGTGGTCGCGGCGCTGGCGACGTTGCCGCCGCTGTAGACCTGCAAGGGTTGCCACAGGTTGTCGCTGCCGCCGGCGGCGCCCACCAGCAGCAGGCTGCCCCACAAGCCGACCAGCAGCGCGGCGGCACCGAACAGGTGCAGCAGCCGTCCGGCAATGGCCCGTTGTTGCCAGGTGGCGTAGGCCAGCACCAGGCCCAGGGCGCCCCACAAGCCCATCCACAGGCTGGCGTCCAGCACCGGGCGCAGCATATAGATCGCGGTGCCGAGGAACATGAAGCCGAACGCGCCCTTGAGCAGGTTCATCCACGGCCCGGGCTTGGGCAGGAAACGGTTGCCCACGGTCACCAGCAGCAGCAGTGGCAGGCCGATGCCCAGGCCCAGGGCAAACAGGGCCAGGCCGCCGAATACCAGGTCGCCGGTCTGGGCGATATACAGCAGGCCGCCGGCCAGGGGCGCAGTCATGCACGGGCCGACCAGCAAGGCGGAGAGGGCGCCGAGAATGCCGCAGCCGATCAGGCTGCCGCCCTGGCGCTGACGGCTGGCGTCTTCCAGGCGGTCGCGCAGGAAGGCGGGCAATTGCAATTCGAAGAAGCCGAACATCGGCAGCGCCAGCAGTACGAACAGCGCGGCGAAGCTGCCCAGGACCCAGGGCTGTTGCAGCCAGGCTTGCAGGTTGCTGCCCAGCAGCGCGGCAATCACGCCCATGGCGGCATACACCAGGGCCATGCTCAACACATAGCTGCTGGCCAGGGCCAGGCCGCGACGGGGGCTGGCGCCACTGCCCACCACCAGCCCGCCGAGGATCGGCAGCATCGGCAGCGAGCACGGGGCAAAGGCCAGCACCAGGCCCAGGCCGAAGAACAGCAGCAGGCTCCACCCCAGGCTCTGCTGTTGCAGGCTGCTGGCCAGGGCCTGGTCCGCCGCTTGCGTGGTGTTGCCGGCCAGCGCCGGGCTGCCCCCCAGGTCAACCTCCAGCGATTGCGGTGGGTAGCACAGGCCGGCGTCGGCGCAGCCTTGCCAGCCGACCTTGATCTTGCCGCTGGCGCCGGCCGGGATCTTCAGTTCCAGGCCCTGGCGATAGACTTGCTGGGCGCCGAAAAACTCATCGCTATGGGCCTCGCCCTCGGGCAGCGGCGGTTTGTGCGCATCCGCCAGGCCATCGAGTTTCAGCCGCTGTTGATAGAGGTAGTAGCCATCGGCAATTTGCCAATAGAGCTGGGTCTCTCCGGAGTCGAGACGTTGTGAAGTGAACACGAAAGCCTTGCCGACCGGCAGGAAGTCCGGCTTGACCTCGAACGGGTTATTCCCCGCCTGGGCCACGGCCGAGACCAGTAAACACAGCAAAATAAACAATCGACGCATGCTAAAGCCTTAAACCTTTGGGGGCAGCGAGCACAATGGCGGGTGGCGATTAACCGATGATTAACCCTGCGCAGCTTGTGGCGTTGGCCGTGCGGGCCATAATGTCGGCTTAATCCCGCGCGGTCTTAATCTACGCTTTTCTACAGGTCTCACCATGCACGTACTTGTCTGTGAAGATGATGAGCTGATCGCCAGCGGCATAGTCGCCGGTCTCACGGCCCAGGGCCTGACCGTGGAGCATGTCGCCACCGCTTCCGCGGCGCGGGCCATGCTCGGGGTGGCCGCGTTCGATGTGATGGTGCTCGACCTGGGCCTGCCTGATGAAGACGGCCTCAAGCTGCTCAAGCAACAGCGCCAGCAAGGCCTGGAGATTCCGGTGTTGATCCTCACCGCACGCGACTCGGTCACCGACCGCGTCGACGGCCTGCAGGCCGGTGCCGACGATTACCTGCTCAAACCCTTCGACCTGCGTGAACTCGCCGCCCGTCTGCACACCCTGTTGCGCCGGGTGGCCGGGCGCAGCGTCAACCTGATCGAGCATGGCCGCCTCAGCTACGACCCGAGCACCCGGGAAACCCTGCTCGGCGGCGCACCGGTAGACCTTTCCCGACGCGAGCAGGCGCTGCTCCAGGCGCTGCTGCACAACCGTGGTCGGGTGCTCTCCAGCGAGCAGCTCAAAGACAGTGTCTACGGCTTCAACGACGAGTTGGAGAGCAACGCGCTGAACGTGCACATCCACCACCTGCGGCGCAAGCTCGGCAACGGCATCGTCGAGACCGTGCGCGGCCTGGGCTATCGCCTGGGGCCGGCAGATGGCGGGGAGGACGCCTGAGTGATGAGCCTGCGCCTGCGCCTGAGTCTGACCCTGGGCGCTGCCTTTATCCTGATCTGGGCCCTGGCGGCGGCCTGGATGCTCAGCGACCTGCGCAATCAGATGATGTTTTCCCTCGACCAGCGCCTGGTGGCTTCGGCGCGCATGGTCGCCGGCCTGCTGGAGCAGTTGCCGGAGCTGCCGAACAAGGGTGAGGGCACCCATTTCAGTGCCCAGCAATTGAACGTCCCCGGCGGCATGGCGTGCCAGGTCAGCTCGTTGCGGGGCGAGATCCTGGCCCGGAGCCACAGCACCCCGGAGCAGAAACTGGAGGCCGAAAAACTGGGGTTTCATGATCAGATGATTGACGGCGCGCGCTGGCGCAGTTTCACCCTGGCCCGCGACAACCTGCGCATTACCACCGCTGATCGCCAGGTGGAGCGCGAAGCCCTGAACATGTCGGTGCTGCTGGCGGCCTCGGTGCCGGTAGGCGTGGCGCTGCTGGGGTGCCTGTGGCTGTTCTGGCTGGGCATCGGCCAGGGCCTGGCGCCGCTCAACCGTATTCGCGACGCTTTGATGCGGCGCAGCGCCGATTCCCTGGAGCCGTTGCAGATCGATCCGATGCCCAGTGAACTGCGGCCGTTGGTGGAAACCCAGAACCAGCTGTTCCAGCGCATCGCCAAGACCCTGGAACGGGAACGCCGCCTGACCGGCGACGCCGCCCACGAACTGCGCAGCCCACTGACGGCGATCAAGACCCACCTGCAAGTGGCGCGCATGACCGAGGGGGCCGCGCGCGACCAATCCCTGGCTCGCGCCGAAGAGGGCGCCGACCGCATGCACCGGACCCTGGAACAATTGCTGCTGCTGGCCCGGGTCGAGGGCAGCCTGTCGTTCGACGATGGCGTGCAGTGCAACGCCGAGCAGGTGGCGCGCCTGGCGATCCAGGACGCGGCCAGCGGCGCGCGCCAGCGGATCCGTCTGCACCTGAACGACTCGGTGGCCACCGCACCGGTGGAAATGCCCTCGGTGCTGGCGATTGCCGCCCTGCGCAACCTGCTGGACAACGCCTTGCGCCACACACCGGACGACGCGCCGGTGGAGCTGACCCTGGAAACCGTCGGCAGCCGTGTGCGCTTCCAGGTGCGCGACCATGGCCCCGGTATTGCCCAGGAAGACCTGCAGCACCTGACCCAGCGTTTCTGGCGCAATGGCCAGAGCACCGGCTGTGGCCTGGGGCTGGCGATTGTCCAGGCGATCGTCCAGCGCTGCGGCTGTGCCTTGCTGTTCGACAGCCGGCCGGATGGCCTGCGGGTCGAATTGACCTTGCCGCTGCACGCCGCCTGATCCCACTCCAGGGCATCACGCCCTGGGTCTTTTTCGTGACTGGAGCAACCCGGCTGATGACCGCTCGCGGGCCCACGTCGCCGAATGCGGATTGCCCGGCACCTGCCGTTGAGCAATTAACTGTCCCCTGGGTGTAAATCCCTGTCGTGCTGGTGCGTTTCCAGAACAGGAAAACCTGCGAGTGTGCGCCGTCACGGCTGCCTCTGGCTGGTGAGCAGTTTTGGTCAATTCCAGCGTGAGGGTTTGCGATGTCAGCCGTTACCAGCCTTATTGAAGATCAGCCCGCGCGGGTCAGCCCCGCGCCGGCCGAAACCCTGTATCAGTTCAACGAATCGCCGTTGCTGGCGCGTCAGGCCCGCCAGGAGTCCAACGCCCGCAGTTACCCACGGCGCATACCGTTGGCGCTCAAGCGCGCGCGCGGCATTTATGTCGAGGACGTCGAAGGCCGGCGCTTTATCGATTGCCTGGCCGGTGCCGGCACCCTGGCCCTGGGGCATAACCACCCGGTGGTGATCGAGGCCATCCAGCAAGTGCTGGCCGACGAATTGCCGCTGCTGACCCTGGACCTGACCACGCCGGTCAAGGACCAGTTTGTCCAGGACCTGTTCGGCCTGTTGCCCCAGGCCCTGGCCGACGAGGCGAAGATCCAGTTTTGCGGCCCCACCGGCACCGACGCGGTGGAAGCCGCGTTGAAGCTGGTGCGAACCGCCACCGGCCGCAGCACCGTGCTGTCGTTCCAGGGCGGTTACCACGGCATGAGCCAGGGCGCCTTGAGCCTGATGGGCAGCCTGGGCCCCAAGCGCGCGATGGCCGGCCTGTTGAGCAGCGGTGTGCAGTTTCTGCCCTACCCCTACGACTACCGCTGCCCGTTCGGCCTGGGGGGCGAGGCCGGGGTCAAGGTCAACCTGCATTACCTGGAAAACCTGTTGAGCGACCCGGAAGCCGGCGTGCAGTTGCCGGCGGCGGTGATCGTCGAGGCGGTGCAGGGCGAGGGCGGGGTGATCCCGGCCGATCTTGATTGGCTGCGCGGCCTGCGGCGGATTACCGAGAAGGCCGGCGTGGCGCTGATCGTCGACGAGATCCAGAGCGGTTTCGGCCGCACCGGCAAGATGTTTGCCTTCGAACACGCGGGGATCATTCCCGATGTGGTGGTGATGTCCAAGGCCATTGGCGGCAGCTTGCCGATGGCGGTCATGGTCTATCGCGACTGGCTCGACACCTGGTTGCCAGGGGCCCATGCCGGCACCTTCCGTGGCAATCAGATGGCCATGGCTACCGGATCGGCGGTGATGCGTTACCTCAAGGAGCATCGTCTGCCGGAACACGCGGCTGCCATGGGGGAGCGCCTGACCGAGCACTTGCGGATCCTGCAACGCGAGTTTCCGCAACTGGGGGATATTCGTGGCCGTGGGTTGATGCTCGGCGTCGAGCTGGTCAACCCCGAAGGCGAGCGCGATGCCCAGGACCACCCGCCGCACTACGGGCAGTTGGCGCCACTGGTGCAGCGCGAGTGCCTCAAGCGCGGGTTGATCCTGGAGTTGGGCGGACGCCATGGCAGCGTCGTGCGTTTCTTGCCGCCGTTGGTGATTACCGCGGCGGAAATTGACCAGGTGGCGAAGATTTTCAGCCTGGCGGTGGCTGCTGCGGTGAGCAGTTTGTAATTTATTGCCGCGCTGATCCGTTCCTTTTACACAGTGGCCGCGCACGTGGCGTGGCGAACCTTATATCGATGGAGACACGCAATGACTTCAGTATTTGACCGCGAGGACATCCTCTTTCAGGTAGTGGTCAACCACGAGGAGCAATACTCGATCTGGCCCGACTACAAAGCCGTGCCACAAGGCTGGCGCACCGTCGGCAAGAGCGGCTTCAAAAAGGAATGCCTGGCCTATATCGAAGAGGTCTGGACCGACATGCGCCCCCTGAGCCTGCGCCAGAAAATGGATGGCCAGGCCGCCGCGGCGCAGTAAATCCCAGATACGCCGCGCCTGTAGCCGCAGCCTGCGGCAGCGGCTACAGGGCTCACCAAAACGCCGTGATGTGTCAGGTGTGCTTGGCGCAGCCTGCGGCCGTGGCCACAAGGGTGTAGCTCAATGGCAAGCGCCATGGCGCTTCCTTGAGGTGCCATTCTTCCTGGTCGTCCAAGACCATCTGCCCAGGCAGCGCTTCCCAGGGAATGCTTTGGTGTTCCACCAGGGCGCTGATCTGCAGGCCATATTTCAGCAGTGCGGTGATGACCTCGCCCAGGCCGTGGTTCCACTCGTAGCTTTGGCTGGCCTTGATCCGGACTTCGCTTTGCACATAGGTCGTCTCATCGTTCCAGCTCAGCGGCTGCGCCTGTTCGAAGTAGGGGCGGTCCACCACCAGGGCGTCTTGGCGATCTTCGTTGAGGCTCATCATCATTGGGTGCCCATCGCGCAGGAACAGCCGGCCACCGGGCTTGAGCAGTTCACTGACGGTGCGTGCCCATTGGTCGATGCTCGGCAGCCAGCACAGGGCGCCGATGCCGGTGTACACCAGGTCGAAACTCGCCTTGGGCAGCACCTCGCAGGCCGCGTAGACATCGGACTCCACATAGGTGATCGGCGTGGCGCATTGCTCCGCCAGGCTGCGGGCCTGGACCAGCGACGCCGCGGAGAAATCCAGCCCGCTCATCTGCGCGCCGAGGCGCGCCAGCGACAGCGTGTCGGTGCCGATATGGCATTGCAGATGCACGGCCCGCAGGCCGCGAATATCGCCCAGCAGCGGTTGATCGAAACGCACCACGCACGACAGGTGGTGGGGGTCGTCGAGGTAGCGCTGAAACGCATATTCCTCGGACGCGGCATGCAGCGGCGCGCGTTCGTCCCAGTTGGCTTGGTTGAGCTTGAGGTAGTCGCTCATGGGGCAGGGCTCCTGTCGGTCCTTGAAGGCGAACGGCAGGTTAGCACCGGCTTGGGGGCTATTTCCTGAAGGTTTTTGTAAGCGCGTAACGGCCTGTAGGCGCCGGGTTGCGGATGCCCGCTCGCCGGCTCCCGTTTACAGCGCTCAGGATTGAGGCGTGAGGGCGCGGGTGACCTGGCCGATGTTGGTTTCCAGCTCGGTCAGGGGGTCGTCGCTGTCGGTTTGCAGCACCAGCAACTGGCTGCCTGCGGCGCTGATCGCGGCTTTCACGGCATCGGACGGTTGGCGGTGGTGGAGGACGATGGCCACGTCGTTGTCCTTGAGCTGGGTCTTGAGTTGTTCAAGGGCTTGGGGCGTCCATTCGTTGTCGGGCCGTGCATCGACGCCGATCGACTCCAGGTTGAGCCCGCTGATCAGGTAACCGAAGTGTTCGCTCAAGCTGAACGTGCTGAGGTTATCGGCATCGGCCAGGCGCGCTTCGCTGTCGGCGCTGAGTTTGAGCAGGCGCTGCTTGAGCGCGGCCAGGTTGGCTTCGATCTTCGGTTTGGCCTCGGGGGCCAGGCGCACCAGGTCGGCGGCGAGCACATCGGCCATGCGCCCCAGGTTGTTGCTCGACAGCCAGGGCTGGCTGTTCAGGCCATCGGTCTTGCCCGGTTGCAGGGCGATGCCCGGCAAGGCGCCATCCACCGGCCGCGCGGCGTCGACTTCGACCACATGGATATTGCTGCGCCGGGCGTTGGGGTACAGCGGATCGTCGGGCCAGATCGAGCGCAGGCCAATCACCGCGTCGGCGCTCAGGGCCAGTTTGCTCAGGGCCGGGGCGCCGCGCCCGGTGAAGTAGGCGGTCTGCCGCGAACCCGGGAGGTTGGCCGGTGCTGCCCGCTCCAGCTTGACCGGCGTGCCTTGCAGCAATATCTGCCCCAGGCCGAAGGTCACCGGCAACGAGGCCAGTACGGTGACCGGCTTGCTGGCCGTGGCCGAGTGCAGGGCCGCATTGCCCAGGCCGTTGCTGGCGAGCATGTGCATCGGCTCGAAGCGTTCGACGGCGCCGGCATGGCTGATGCCGAGCCCGGCCAGGGCCAGGGCGAGGGTCAGGTGACGCAGGGGAGTGTGCATTGAACGAAGCATTTATCCGATATTCCCTTTCAGGCTGGGGACCGTGCCGCGGGCGATGGCGGCGAGGGCGAAGGCGATGCCGGCCACCAGGATGATCGCGGCGCCGGAGGGGATGGGCAGGTCGAACAGGATCGGCGCGAGAATGCCGCACAGGGTGCTGACCGTGGCGATCAACACCGAGATCCAGAAAAAGCCCTTCAGCGACTGGCTCAGCAAGCGTGCGGCAGCGGCCGGGATCACCAGCAGCGCGCCCACCAGGATCGCGCCGATCACTTTCACCGCCGCCACGGTGATCAGGGTCACCAGGATCACGAACAGGTAATCCAGGCTTTTCACCGCCACCCCGCGCACCGCTGCCAGTTGCGGGTTGAAGCTGGCGAGCATGATGCGGTTGTACAGCGGCAGGCTCAGGCCCATGACCAGTGCGCCGACCACGGCCAGCACCAGCAGGTCGTTGCCGTTGACCGTCAGCACCGAGCCGAACAGTACGTTCTCGAGGATGTGCACGTTGATCTTGCCCGCCAAAATCAGCAGCAGGCTGGCGCCCAGGGCCAGGGACACCGAGAGGAACACGCCGATCAGGGTGTCCGGTGCCAGGCCCGTGCGATTGCGCAGGTAGTTGAGCAGGATGCCGAACAGCAGGCAGTAGCCGAAGAGGCTGCCGTAGGGCCCGGTGTAGGGTTCGCCCAGCAGAATGCCGATGGCGACCCCGGTCAGCGCCGCGTGGCCCACGGCTTCGGAGAAGAACGCAAAGCGCTTGACCACCACCAGGGTGCCCAGGCCGCCCAGCACCGGGCCGATCAACAGGCCGGCGAGCAGGGCGTTGACCACGAAGCCGTAGGCCAGGGCTTCAGGCAGATACCCGGAAGAGGCCCAGCCCTGGATCGTCAGGCGCACAGCTTCATAACTCATCAGGCGGCACTCTCGCAGGTGGCGTCGGCGGGACGCGGATGGGTGGAAAACAGGGTCAGCAGGCGTTCCGGAGTCAGGGCCTGTTGCGGATGGGCGTCGAACAGCACGCGACGGTTGAGGCCGGTCACCCGGTCTGCCAGGCGCCCGACCGCTTCCAGGTCGTGCTCGATCCACAGCAGGGTGATCCCGGCGCGGCGCCAGTCGCCCAGCAGGCGCTCGAAGACCTGGATCCCGGCTTCGTCGAGGGCCGACATCGGCTCATCCAGCACCAGCAGTTGCGGGGCCGGGATCAAACCCTGGGCCAGCAGCACGCGCTGGCGTTCGCCGCCGGACAGCGCGCCCATGCGCCGCTTGCGTTTGTCCTGCATGCCGACCCGCTCCAGGGCTTCGCCGATGGCCCCGGCGTAATGCCGGCTGAGGCCGAGGAAGGCCGGGCGGCGCTGGCACATGGCGGCCATGAAGTCGTCGACGGTCATCGGCAGGCCGCGGTCGAACTCCAGGGCCTGGGGCACGTAGCCGATCACCCCCGGTTCACCCGGCCACTGCAGGCTCAGTTGGCCCTGGTGCGGCATCTGCCCGAGCAGGGTCTTGATCAGCGAGCTCTTGCCGCCGCCGTTGGGGCCGACCAGGGCGTGCACGGTGCCGGGTTGCACGGCAAAGCTGACGTTGTCGAGGATGGTGGTGCGGCCCAGGGTCAGGCTGACCTGGGCGAACTCGATGGACGGGCCGCGGGTCAGGGTTTCAATGGCGGTCATGCCCCGGCCTCCTGAATCGCCCGGACCACGGTGTCGAGGTTGCCGGTCATTTCCTTTTCATACTTCTCGGCGCTGTAGTCGCCATAGGAAATATGCGACAGCGGGTACAGCTTGACCCCGGATTCGCGCTGGATGGTGTCGACGTAGGTGGACGGGAAGTCCATCTCGGAGAAGATCACCTTCACGTCCAGCTCACGCAGTTGGTCGATGGTCTTTTTCAGCTGGCTGGGGCTGGGCTCGATGCCGTGGGCCGGCTCGACCACGGCCGTGACTTCCAGGCCAAACTCGCGCAGCAGGTAGTCGTAGGCCGCGTGCACCGTGGCCACTCGCAGGTCGGCGTTGGGGGCTTTGGTCAGCTTGGCCAGGGCGTCGGCGCGCATCTGCCGCAGGCGCTTGCCATAGGCGCGGGCGTTCTGGGTGTAGGTCTTGGCGTTGTCCGGGTCCATCTTGCCCAGCTCGCGGGCGATGTTGTTGACCTGGGCAATGGAGGCGCTGATGGAGAGGAAGGTGTGCGGGTTGACCACCTTGCCCGCGCCGCGGGCGGCCACACCGGTGGCGGCCAGCAGCGGTACGTTTTCGTTGGCCTCGATCACCGGGATGTCGGGGCGCTCGCTGGCGGCGATCATGCGGTCGGCGAAGTCATCGTGGCCCACGCCGTTGAGCACAATCACATCCAGGGTGCCGATGCGCTTGATGTCTTCGGCGCGCGGTTCGTAGGCGTGGGGGTTGAAACCGGCGGGAATCAGCGGCACCACCTCGGCCTTGTCGCCGACGATATTGGCCACATAGCTGTAATACGGGTGCAGGGTGATGCCGATGCGCAGGCGCTTGGCTTGATCGGCCTGGGCCAGGGGCGCAAGCAGCAGGGCCAGCAGGCCGACCAGCAAGCCGCGCAGCAGCGGGCGACGTAGAGATGAAATAGGCATGGGCAAGCAGTCTTCTCTCGGGTGAATGCGGAGTTTCAGTGCCGATGCTGGCGGGTCACCCCGGCATCGAATTGCGCGACCACCTGTTTCCAGCCGGCATCGAGCAGGGCCTGGTCACTGAAGTCGGTCGGGGCGGCAAGGGGCTTGCTGCGGTTGAGCCAGATATCCGGGTTGGTCGGGTCAGCGCCGATGCGCATCACAAACGAGCCTGCCACTTGCGGGTTCTGGCTCAGGCCGACATAGGCCTGGTCGAGCAGTTGCCAGGCGTGGTCGCCACGGCTGACCGAGCTGGCGTCCTGGGCAAAGGGCGCGAAACCTTCTGCGGCCAGTTGCGCGGGGGTAGGCAGCGCCTGGGCCTCGGTTTGCAACAGGTGGATTTCGTCGAGGGTCACCCGCAGGTCGGCGTAGATCCCCTGTTCGCCGGCGCTGAGGTCGCGTCGGGCGTCCAGTTGATGACTGTCGACGCTGCTGACGGTCTGCGACTCGCCGCGCAGCAGCGCCACCGAACCGGCCACGGCCAGGATCACCAGGCACAACAGCAGCACGTACAGGGTTTCGTGGCCGGCGCCGGCAGGGCGCACGATCTGGGTTGTGGAGGCGCTCATGGGGCCTCGATATCGGCTTGGTCGATTTCCACCACGTGGCCGGGGCCGGCGTCGAACAGCACGTAGAATTCCGACGCCGGCTTCTTGAAGGTCAGTGTCGAGTCAGTGCCCAGCTTGCCCGGGACGAGGATGGTCTCGTCGTAGCCGATCACGTCCAGGGTCACCCCCGGGGCGCCACTGCCGTCGGAGAAACCCCCGGTGCACTGGATCTGCTCGGCGTCGATGGCCTTGCATTCGCACATCGGGTTGTGGGCCAGGGCGTTGCCGCTGAATGCGGCGCCGGCGGCCAGTAGGAGGGCGCTGCGCAACAGGCGCAGGCGGGAGAGGGGTGCGGCGAAGATCATGGTTTGCCTCCTTGTTTGTTCAGCCAGGCAATGGTGGCGGGCGACGCTTGGCTCAGGGGGATGGCGGCCTGGTGCATGCTGCCGTCCCAGCCTTCCATGGTGATCCACAGTTCGGCGTCGGCCTTGGTTTTTTCCGCGACCGGCAAAGTGGCAGCCAGGCGGTACGGGGTGCCGAAGAAAATCACCCCGGCGGCGCGCAGGCTGCGCGGTTTGCCGATGCGCAGGTACGTGGCCTTGACCTGATCAACGCAGGCCTCGCACAGGGCGGCGTTAAACCGTTTCATGTAACCGGCCGGGCCGTCGAGGCGTGGTGCTTCATTGCGCAACTCGGCCAGGCGCAAGCTCCAGGGGCCGACCTGGATTTCCCCGAGCTCCCGTTCGCCCAGGCCGCTGTCGCCGCGAAACAGTGCGGCGTCGGCAAAGTACTTGGGCATGAACCCCAGGGGGATCAGCAACAGCAGGATGTTCAGGTGGAAACGCCATTTGTGCCACAGCCGGCTCAGGCCCGAGGTCGGTGTGGTAGTGGTTGCCTGGCTCACAGGTTGCCCTCCGGGGTGTCGGTGTTCATCGCCGGGACAGCCCGGGGCGGGGTGCTACTACGGGCCGGTTTGTTACTGCGCTTGAGCGCGTTGGCGGTGGCCAGTGCGGTGCGTTTGGTCCAGATCAGCAGGCCGCTGAGGACCATCATGCTCAGCACCAGGCCGAAGAAGAACCAGATCAGCTTGATCCACAGACCGCCGAAATCGCCGGTGTGCAGCGGACGCATGGATTCGGTGACGAACTCCAGGGAAGTGCGGTCCGCCAGCAGGCTGGTGGTGTCCACCGAGCCGGTATAGGGGTTGATGTTGGCGGTCTGGAACATCAGCGGATACCAGCCACGGCCGCCGACGTACAAGTGGCTGTAGGCGTTGCTCGGCAGGCTGACGAAGCTGATGTCGAAGCCGGGGATTTTCTGCGTGGCAATGGCGATCGCCTCGTCCAGGCCGATCATCGGCGCGGGCTTGCCGTCCAGCGACATCGGCACGCTTTCACGGGCGATCACCGGAACCACGGCTTCGCTGGAAATGCTGATGTGGTTATCGGCCAGGATCGCCTCGATCAGGAACCAGGTGCCGGTAATGGAGATCACCGCAATAAACCAGATCGACCAGATGCCGCTCAGGCGGTGGAAGTCGCCCCAGAAAATCCGCGCGCCGTGCTTGAAACGCAGGTTGGGCTTGAGAAACCCCTTCCAGAACTTCTTGTAGACCACCAGCCCGGTGATCAGGGACACCAGCAGCGGCAGGCCCAGCAGCGACACCAGGTACCAGCCCCAGCTGTAGCCGTTGGTGAAGGGCACCAGCCACCAGCCGTGCAGGGCACGGGTGAAGGCTTGGAAGTTGAACTGCGGGCTGACCCCCTGGATGGCCCCGGTATAAGGGTTGACGTACACCGTGACCGAGCGCCCGTCGGGATAAGTAACAGCGGCATCCAGGGCGAAATGCCCTTCATCGGGGGTGCTGATGGACCTCACCATCAACTGCGGCTCGGCCTGCTTGATGGCCGCGACCACCTGGTCGTAGCTGAGGGCCTGGGCATCATCCGACGGTTTGCTGGCCCGGACATCCGGGTTGGCCAGCCACACGATCTCCTGGCTGACCACCGCCAGGGTGCCGGTGACGCACACGATCAGCACAAAGAACCAGATGGGCAGCGCCAGCCAGCTGTGGACGAGAAACCAGATTTTTGAGCGAGACTTCTTCGACATTGAATGCACGTCTTGATTCGAGGAGTGGAGCCGCTTTGGCAAATTGACCTCATGCCCCGGGCACAAAAAGTGGAGGCATAGGTTTAGCCAACGCGGCCGGCTGCATCTAATTAAGACGAATGAGAATCTTAAAACCCGCAGGCGGATATGAAAGGAAATGTTTCAGAGCCAGTCAGCGGCCCACCGAGCCCCGAGCCTGGGCCAGGCCACAGGGGGCGGGAGGGCTCATGAGCCGCTAAGGGTCAGCCATGGGCGGTCGTCCGCGAGGTGCCGCACGTTTCGGGCTCAGGCCTGTTGAAACATCTGCGCCGCGCGCTGGCTGATTTCTTCATTGCTGAGGTTTTCCTTGCGGCTGGCGAGGAACCACAGGTGGCCGAACGGATCCTTCAGGGTGCCGCTGCGGTCGCCGTAGAACTGGTCCTTGACCTCGGACACCACCTGGCCGCCGGCAGCGATGGCCTGGGCGAACTGCTGGTCGACGTCCTTGACGTACAGGTGCAGCCCTACCGACGGCGAGGCCTGCGGGTTGCTCAAGGGGCCCTGCTCGCAGGGGCTGCCGAGCATGATCGGGCAGTCGCCGATGCGCAGTTCGGCATGGCCGATGCCGCCGTCGGGCATGCTCAGGCGCATGACTTCAACGGCGCCGAAGGCCTTTTTATAGAACTCGATGGCCTCGGCGGCCTTCTGGATGCCCAGGTAGGGGGTGATGCTGGGGTAGCCCTCGGGAATCGGATTCACGCTCATGACGCTTCTCCTGGATCGTGGTGAGTGACGCGGGTGGGCCGGTTTTTCCGGTGGATTCACTATAGGCCCGGGCGTCATTGGCCCTGGTACGAGCCGACGAGGTGTCGCCCTGGCAACAGTGGCGCGCTGTTGGCCGGGCAACAGTGATCCAGCAGTTTGCTCGCCAGGGCAACCTTCACTGCTGGTCGCGCTGGCGCAACTGCTTGAATCCATTGGCTAAAACTTCCGGCATGGAAGCTGCAATGGCCCTGGCAGACCTTTATTCACCCGAGAGCGCTGCATGCCTTCCTTGCCTGAATCTGCCGTTTACCCCATTCATTCGCCCGCTGCCCATGTGATCCGCGACGAGGCCGAAGCCATCAGCGTCGCCGAGCGGGTCGCCGCCGTGCTGCTGGAACACGACGCCGAGCGCGACCGCAGCCGCCAGGTGCCGGTCGAGGTGGTCGACCTGTATTCCAACAGTGGCCTGTGGGGCATCAGCGTGCCGCGCGAGTTTGGCGGGGCCCAGGTGTCCTACGCGGTCCTGGCACGGGTGATTGCGATCATTTCGGCGGCCGATCCGTCCCTGGGGCAGATCCCGCAGAACCACTACTGCCTGCTGGAGGACATCCGCTTGCAGGGCAGCGCCGAGCAGCAGGCGCATTTTTTCGCCCTGGCCCTGCAAGGCCATCGCTTCGCCAATGCGTTGTCGGAAACCGGCGGCAAGAACGTGCAGGACATCCAGGCCACCATTCGTCGCGAGGGTGACGGCTACCGCGTCAATGGCCGCAAGGGTTACTGCACCGGCTCGCTGTATGCCCACTGGCTGGCGGTACTGGCCCTGGACGAAGAGCAAAAGGGCCAGTTGGCCTTTGTGCCCCGTGGCACCCCGGGGCTTTCGGTGATCGATGACTGGGACAGCATGGGCCAGCGCACCACCTCCAGCGGTACGGTGCTGGCCCAGGACCTGTATGTACCGGCCTTCAACCTGTTTCCCACCTACCGCTCCTATGAAAGCCCGACCCTGGCCGGGCCGTTCGCCCAACTGACCACCGCCGCCATCGACGCCGGGATCGCCCGCGCCGCGCTGCGCGACACCGTGGCCTTTGTGCAGCAGCATGCGCGGCCATGGATCGATGCAGGTGTGGAAAAAGCCAGCGAAGACCCGCTGACCATCATTCAGATCGGCGCCCTGGACATCCGCCTGGAAGCCGCCGAGGCCCTGCTGGAACGTGCCGGCCTGGCCCTGGATGCGGCGCGTCCGGCGCCGGATGAAGACAACGTGGCCCGGGCCTCGCTGGCGGTGGCCAGGGCCAAGGTGCTGACCACCGAGATTGCCATCGAGGCCAGCAACAAGCTGTTCGAACTGGGCGGCACCCGCTCGACCCTGAAAAAGCACAACTTCGACCGTCACTGGCGCAACGCCCGGGTGCACACCCTGCACGACCCGGTGCGCTGGAAGTACCACGTGCTCGGCAACTGGCTGCTCAATGGCGTGAAGCCGCCGCGCCACGACTGGTCCTGAGGCGCACGTCATGGCTGAGTTGCTGAAGAATATTTACTGGGCCGATATCGGCCAGGCCTGCCTCGACACCCTGAGCATGCTGTTTGCCGCCCTGGGGTTTACCGTGCTGCTGGGGCTGCCCCTGGGGGTGCTGCTGTTTCTCACTGGCAAGCGCCAGTTGCATGAGGCCATAGGCGTTTATCGGGTGCTGTCGGTGATCGTCAACATGCTGCGTTCGCTGCCGTTCATCATTTTGCTGATTGTGCTGATCCCCCTGACCACGCTGCTGGTGGGCACCTCCCTCGGGGTGCCCGGCACCATCCCGCCGCTGGTGGTGGGCTGCACGCCGTTTTTCGCGCGCCTGGTGGAAACCGCCCTGCGCGAGGTCGACCGCGGCGTGGTCGAGGCCACCCAGGCCATGGGTGGCAGCACTTGGCAGATCATCCGCCACACCCTGTTGCCGGAAGCCCGTGGCGGGTTGCTGGCGGCGGTCACCGTGACCGCCATCGTCCTGGTGGACTACACCGCGATGGCCGGGGTGATTGGCGGCGGCGGCCTCGGCGACCTGGCGATCCGCTATGGCTACCAGCGTTTCCAGACCGACGTGATGGTGGTCACCGTGGTCCTGCTGCTGGTGCTGGTTCAGGCCCTGCAGATGACCGGCGACCGCCTGGTGGCGCGCTACAGCCGGCGTTGAGCCCTTCCTTTTCAAAACCAAAAAACGGCCTCACGTGCGCCCCACGACGGTCACTCGCCTCTGCCTTAGGAGCACAGCATGAAAAAGTCCCTGGCCATCCTGGCCGCCGTCCTGTCGTTGAGCGTTCACGCCAATGAAAAACTGATAGTCGGTGCCACCCCGGTGCCCCACGCGGAGATCCTCGAATTCGTCAAACCGACCCTGGCCAAGGAGGGCGTGGACCTGGATATCAAGGTCTTCACCGACTTTATCCAGCCCAACCAGCAACTGGCGCTGAAAAACCTCGACGCCAACTATTACCAGTACCGACCGTTCCTCGATGACTTCAACAAGACCCGCCACACCGACCTGGTGCCGGTGGTGGGCGTGCACATCGAACCCTTTGGCGCCTACTCGACCAAGATCAAGAACATCTCCGAGTTGAAGGACGGGGCCACGGTGTCGATCCCCAATGACCCGGTGAACACCGGCCGCGCCCTGGTGCTGCTGCACGAGGCCGGTTTGATCAAGCTCAAGGACCCGAGCAACACCCTGGCCACCCAGCGCGATATTGCCGAGAACCCCAAGCACCTGAAGATTCGTGAACTGGAAGGGGCCTTGCTCGCCCGTTCGGTGAGCCAGGTGGACCTGGCGTTTGTTTTCGCCAACTACGCCCTGGAAGCCGGGATCGACACCAACAGCGCGTTGATCGTGGAGAAGGGCAAGGACCTGTACATCGAGTTCCTGGTGGCGCGTCCGGACAACATCAACGACCCGCGGATCCAGAAGCTGGCCAAGGCCTTGAACTCCGATGAGGTCCGGCAATTTATCCTGACCCGCTACAAGGGTCAGATTGCCCCGGGCTTCTGATTTGCCCACTCGGCGCCCGGTGCCCGCCGGGCGTTGTCACAAGGTGCGCAGCTGACGCACGTCGTGCTGCACCAGCGCTTCATCCAGCGCCACTTCCTTGAGCGGGACCGCGCCCACGGCCAGGGCCTTTTCGATGCTCAGGTCATCGCCCTGGGCCGCGAGCAGGGCCTGCAGGCGCTGGAATTCGCCGCACCAGATGGTTTCGATGTCCTGGTCGCGCTGGCTGTCGTGATTGGCGGTCAGCGCCACCGCACGCACTTGCAGCCGGCCATTGTCGGCGCTGCCGCCGACTTCGACGCCATAGCCCGGGGTGGCGGTTTTGCGCAGCACCACCCGGCCCTTGTCGGCCCAGGCCGTGGCCATGCCTTCACGGACTTCGTAGCCCAGGCTGCTCAAGCCTTCCAATACCGCCTGGCGCCGGGCCAAAGCGGCCTGGCGTTGCAGGTGCTCGGCGATCAGTGCGGTGCATTGTTCGATCAGATCATTGACCCTGTGCGGGTCGTCGGCGGCGCACTGCTGCACCTGGCTGAGCACGTCCTGGGCCGCTTCGCCGAGCAGGGTCTCGACTTCCGCCGCCAGATCCTGCAACTGGGCCAGGCGCCCCCGGCGTTCGGTGCTGGCGCGGGTGGCCGCGGCCAGTTCCAGCACCAGGCTGTCGAGCAGCAGGTTGCGTTGCAGGCTCCGGTGTTCGCTTTCTATCAGCACCAGCTTGGCCAGGTACGGCTCGGCGCTGGCGTCGCTGTCGAGGGTCTGCAGGTGGGCGATATGCCGATCGATGTCGAGCAGCCGGGGTTCGCGTTGTTCATGGGCGGCGCGCCACTGGGCCAGGGTCTGGGGCGCGGTGTCGGTTTGCAGGCGCCGGGCCAATTGTTGCTGCGCCTCGCTCAGGCTGCTGTCGACCGGCGTGGCGCTGAGTGCGGCAAAGCCCTCGGCCAGAATGCCTTCGGCCTGTTCGTCCCCTCGGCCGTCTGCCAGGGCGTGCAGTTGCTCCAGCAGCGCGGCCGGCGCCTCTTTGCCTTGCAGGGCCTTGAGCAGGGTCGCCGCGTTTTCCCGCAGGCGCCGCTGCCATTGCCGCTGCTCGGCAGCGCGTTGCACCGCGCGCTCTTCGCGTTGGGCCAGGTCACGCTGGAGAAACTCGATCTCGATCGGCACCAGGGTTTGCAGTTCACGCAACTGGTCGGCGTCGATCAGGCGTCGCAGTTGATCGCGACGGGCGTAGGTGGCGGCCTGTTCGCCGGCGTTGAGTTCACCGATCCGTGCGGCTTGCTGCTCCCAGCGGGCGATGGCTTTTTCCAGGCGGCGCAAATGGCCGGCGCAGATCTCAAGGACTTCTTCGCGGGTAATGATGCGTACGACTTTAGGGCCGCTCATGGGGTGTCTTCCGTATCGAGGAGGGGCTGCACTGCGTCCGGCTCGGCGACTATGGCCGGGGCCACCAATGGCGGGGCCACGACCGGCTCGCTCAGGGCGCGTTCGATGGCGGCTTGCAGGCGGGCGCGCTCGGCGTCGCCATCCTGGTACCAGCCCTGGGACGAGACCCGGTGGATATGGGGAATGGCCCGGCGCAGCACCGACGGCCGCCAGATCTCTCGCGATCGGGCGCGGCCGAGCAGGGCGTGGCGCGGGGTGTCGCATTCGATGCCGATGGCATACAGCCCGGTGGCCGGGTTTTCGATGGCGAAATCCAGGCCGAAGGCATCGCCTTCGTTGGCCGGCGCTGCGGTCCAGCCCAGGGTTTGCACAAAGGCCGCCACGGCCTGGGTAAAGCCGTCGCTGTGGGCGCTGTGTTGCAGGCGCACTTCCGGGCGTTCGGTGAGCAGGCGCCCGAGTACGTTCTGGCTGGTGCTGAACTCCCCGGCAGACAGCGCCCGGGCGTATTCCAGGTAGCCCTGCAGGTAGTCCCGGGGGCTGGCCGGCGGGCGCTGGGTGCTGAGCATGTCGGAGATGTCGGCAATCGGCATCGAGGTGATCATCACCACTTTTTTCCGCGCCCGGGTCACGGCCACGTTGAGTCGGCGCTCGCCGCCGGTCTGCCCGAGCACACCGAAGTTGCGGCGGAAGCTGCCCTGGCTGTTACGGCCGAAGGTCGAAGAGAAAACAATGATGTCCCGTTCGTCACCCTGGACGTTTTCCACGTTCTTGACGAACACCGACATGTCTTCGCCGTCTTCGCTGCGTTCACGTTCCTGGCTGTAGGCGGCGCGGAACACCGGGTCGAGTTCGGCGCGGCGTTCCAGGCATTCCTCGATCAGGTCGGCCTGCTTGCGGTTGAAGGTCACCACGCCCACCGACGGTCGCTCGTCGTACGGCGTCAGCCACAGCTGGGCCAGGTGCTCGACCACGCGCTCGGCTTCCAGGGGGTTGCTCTGCTGCTGGTAGACGCCGTCGACGCGAATCAGCTCCAGGGGCTTGATGCTGAGGATATTGGCCTGGGGATGGCGCACCGGAATACTCAGGCGGTTGCCATAGAACGAGGCGTTGGAGAAACCGATCAGCTCGCGGTAGGCCGAGCGGTAGTGGATCTGCAAGGTGGTGGCCGGCAGCGAACTGCGGGCCAGTTGCAGCAGGTCCGGGCAGTCCTTGATCTCGCGCCGGTTCCAGGTGTCTTCGAATTCCTCGCGCTGTTCTTCGCTGTCCTGGTCTTCCGGCAGGTCGCCGTCGAACAGTTCGGCTTCGTCACTCTCGACCCGGCTGGAGAAAAACGCGGTCGGCGGCATTTGTTTTTCATCGCCGCTGACCACCGTCACCCGCCCGCGATACAGGGTCGGCAGGGCGAACTCCACCGGCATCTGCGAGGCTTCGTCGTAGATCACGATATCGAACAGGCCGGGCTTGAGCGGCAGCACCCGGCTCGCCACATCGGGGTTCATCAGCCACACCGGACGCAGGCTCATCAGGCCCAGGCTCGAGCCCATCTCGATGAATTCCCGCAGGCGCCGCGAACGCCGGCCTGTCAGGCGCGTCACGTCTTCCCATTGCTTGCGCGTGCCCAGGCGTGCGGCGTCGATGCCCTCGCTGAGCAACTGGCGATTGAGCATGCGCATCTGCGCGTCGGCTTCGGCCAGGCTGGCAATTTTTGCGGCGGTCTCGCTTTGCTCCAGCATCAGCTCCGGCAGCTGTTGCTCCATGCGCCGTTTCCAGGCCAGGCGCGCTTCGCGGTTGAGCATGCGCCGGATCAGCGCCTCCAGTTGCTCGGGCGGCACGGCATCGAGGGCCGCTTGTTGCTCGCGCAATACGCCAAACAGTTCAAGGTCGGCGGCGGACAGTTGGCCGACCCGGGTCCGGAACTGCTGATAGGCCGCCAGCGTCGGCAGCGCAGCCTCCAGGCGGTTGAGGATCAGCAGGTTGCTCTGGTTCTGCTGCACCGCGCCTTGCAACTGTGCCAGGAGCGGCGGTTCCAGCCAGTCCCCCAGGCGTTGCAGGGCGGCCAGGCTCAGTTGGCGCACATTGCAGCGGATAAAGGCCACGTCGTAACCGGCGAGCAAGGCTTCCAGGGACTGCCGCTCGCCGGTGAGGATCGCGGCGTCCACCTGGTCGACCCGGGGTGCTTCGGCCAGGCCCCGGGCCAGGGCGCGCATGTCCTGCAATTGCCGCAGGTCATTGCGCACCAGCGGGTGCAGGGCCAGGCCGCTATCACTGGCCACTTCGCCCAGGCCCAACACCTGGTGCAACTGGCCGAGCTGGTGGCGCAGCGGACGCCACTGGCTTTCCAGCAGGGCGGCGTTGAGCAGGGCCGGCAGCCGTTGTTCGCTGGCGTTTTCCCCCTGTTCGGCGAGGAAGCCCAGCACCTTGCTGCGGCGCACCAGGCGCAAGGGGTTGAGCCGGGCCAGCCAGGAAGTGCCCTGGATCAGGCTGCGGGTGCGGTTCTGCAAGGCCCGCAGCTCGGCCGGTGGCAGGCTGCCGAGGGCCGGCGACAGGCTGGCCTGGTAATGGGCCGGGTCGCACTGCTGCAATTGCAGGTCCAGTTGTTCCAGGGCCTGGATCAGGCCATCGCCCTGGGGCGTTTCGCCGCCATGGCTGCGAAACAGCGGCAGCCAGCGGGCCAGCAGGTGGCGATGGCTGTCGTCGAGGCCGAGCAGGCTTTGCACATGGCCATCGAGCCAGGCGCGATAGGGCGCCGGGTCCTCGACTTCAAAGCTTGCCGGGTGGCTGTCCAGGGTTTGCAGGCGCGTGCGCTCGGCTTCCTGAAAGCTTCGCAGGCTGCTGTCGAAGGCTTGCAGGCTGGCCTTGTCGGTGGGAAAGGCCTGGACCTGGGCCAGCACGCTGTTTTCGTAACGTGCCGGCAACCACAGCCGGGCCAGGGGCGCGCAGGCTTCTTCCAGGCGCGTCAGGTCGGCGATGTCCAGGGCCGCCAGGCGCTGGCGCAGCACCGGCATGTCCAGCGGCGCGGTGCCTTGTTCGAGGCCGATCAGCTCGCCGAGCAGGGTCCGGTAGCTGAGGCCGGTGTGTTCATCGAGACGGTGCAGGCTCTGGTGGAAACGATCCAGCTCGCCTTCCAGGGCTTCGATCCGCGCCGCCAGGCGTTCGCGCTGGCGCAACCAGGGCTGCTCCACCACCTCGACCTTGAACAGTGCCTCCAGTTGCTCGCGCACGCTGCGGATCACCGGTTCGCGGTCGCGGTTGATGTCGTTGAGCATGACGATGCGGTTGCCCAGGCCTTCGGCCACCAGGCGTTTGTGCACCACTTCCAGGGCCGCGTGCTTCTGGCAGACGATCAGCAGGCTGCGCTGGCGGCCAATGGCGTCGGCCACCATGTTGACGATGGTCTGGCTCTTGCCGGTGCCGGGCGGACCTTCCACCAGCAGCCCGGGGGCTTGCCGGGCCTGGAGCACGGCGGCTTCCTGGGACGGGTCGCTGGCCACGGTGAAGAAGCGTTGCAGTTCCGGCACCGCCTCCATGGCCGGCGCCTGGGTGCTGCCCTCGGTCAGGCGCAGGGCGGTTTCCAGGCCGGTGCCGCCGGGGGGCAGGGCCTTGAGCTGGCGCAGGTCTTCGCCGATGGCCTGGCCCATGAAGGCCACATGGAACAGCACCGCGGAGCAGGCCAGTTGATCCTGGTAGGCGACCACCTCGGTGGTGGCCGGCGGCAGTGCCCCCAGCACCCGCGAACGGGCGGTGGCCAGCATGCCGAAGGCGTCCATCACGTCGGCCGCCTTGAGCGCCGAGCGCCCCAGCAGCTCGTCGGCGGCCTTGCGCCAGACCTTGCTGGCGTCGATCCCGAGCAGGGTTTCCAGGCCCGGGTTGAGCCGCACCTCTTCGCGTTCGCTGTCGAACACCAGGGACACCTGGCCACGGCTGCCGACTTCCAGCAGCAGCTTGACCGGCCACAGCAGCAGCGGGGCGATGCGAGTGCGGGTGGTGCCGCGCGGGTCGCGGGTCAGCAGGAACGGAAAGCCCAGGTACAGCCCGTCGATCCCGGTGTCGCGCTTATACAGCGAGCTTTGCCGGTACAGGCTGTTCAGGCGCCCCTCTCGCCCTTCGTCGCTGGCGAAGCAGGCCGGGTCCAGGGCAATCGGCTGCGCGTTGCGTGCCACCAGGTGATCCAGCAGGGCCGGGGCCGGGCTGCGTTCGCTGTGCAGTTCGTGGAGATCGACCCGGGCCGTGGTCTTGCCGATGCTCATGCGCACCAGCGGCCCGCGCATGACCACGCTGGCAACCTTCTTCTCGAAGAAATCCAGGATCTGCGACACGTAATGCTGCTTTTGCGGCTCCAGCCATTGCTCGGCCGGGATCGCCAGCAGCACCAGGGCCCGGGCCAACGGCATGCGCCGCTCCAGGCGGAACTGCTCGGCCCACTCATCGATACTCGGCACGCCACAGCGGGCAAAGCCGCTGATGCGCTCGTCGACGCTGCGGTAAATGGACGGCCGTGGCTGCGCCAGCAAGCTGCGCGCCGCTTCGTCTTCATAGCTCAGCACCACCGCGTCCCGGGCCAGTTGCGCGGCTTCCTCGAGGATCGCGTCCACCGAACGGAACTGGCCGATGGCCGCACTGAGCAGCACGATCAGGTCTTCTTCGCTGATCAGGCGCCGGTCCGACAGTGACAGCACGCCGTGGTGCTCGCTGTCGGGCAGCAAGCGCTGGCGCTCTTCCCACTGCGCCGCCAGACGCGCGCGGGAGGTCGAGAGCAGGTAGATCCGCAGCTGGTCTTCGTCCAGTTCGATGGATTGATGCTGGGCGCGCTGGCGTACCTGTTCGGCGCGTACCTTGAGCCGCGACAGCCAGTGTTCGGTCTCCAGGCGTTCCAGCAGGTCGGGGGCCGGGCCGCTGATCAGGCGATAACCGTCCAGGGGGTGTTCCAGCAGCCAGCCCGGGGTGACGATGTCACCGCGCTGGATCAGCGGCATTTCCGGGTTCAGCAGCTTGAGCGCGAGCATCAGCCGCACATCATCTTCCAGGCCTTCGTGCTGGGCCACCTGGCGCAGGCCGGCCAGCAACTTGGGCGCCAGGCCGGCCTGTTCGGCCCAGGTCACGATCACGCCGCGCAGCAGGTGGTCCAGGGCCTGGTCCCAGTGCTGCGCTTCGGCGGCGGCCAGGGCAAACAGCCGGGGCTTGCGAAAGCGCCGGCTGTCCAGGGCGATGGTTGCGCCTTCGGCGGTGTCTTCCTCGGCGGCCGTGGCGGCGGGGGCGCTGACCGCCTCGCCATTGAGCCAGGCCTGGACCTGCGGCCATTGCCAGCGCTGGTGGCGGTCACGGGCCAGCAGGCCGCGCAGCAGCAGGTCGAGTTGCGGGTCGAGGTCCTCGGGCAACAGCACGCCGTTGGCCAGGATATGGATCAGGTAGGCATTGGCGTTGATGCCTTCAAAGCAGGCGCCCTGGGTCAGTTGCTCGAGCAGGATCATGCCCAGGCTCCACCAGTCCGACGCTGCGGCCACGCCGCCGGCAATCGCCTCGGGGGCCATGTAGCGGCTGGTTTCCAGGGGCGAGACGATGTCCAGGTCGAACTCCGACAGGCGCGCCGAACCGAAGCCGCTGATCACCAGGTCCAGCGGCTCGCGGCTGCGTACCAGCAGGGTCGCCGGGCGCAGGTCGCGGTGGCGCAGGCCGGCTTCGCTGAAGGCATGCAGGGCCTGGCCCAGCTCGCGAACGATGTGCTGCACCGCGCTGACATCAGTGACCACGATCCCCAGGTCGGCCAGGGTGCCGCCGGTGAGTTCTTCGGCCACTTCATAGGCGCGTTCGTCCCAGCGCCCGGTGGCGATGATTTCCGGTACGTGCTCGCGGGGCAGGCGCTTGAGCACTTCGTACACTGCCGGGTCCGGCTCGGAGCCAGCCTGGTACAGGGTCAGCACCGCTTGGCGGGCGCTGTCCAACTGCTCGGCCATGAACCGTTCGCGCACGCCGGTGCTGCTGATCTGGCGCAGCAGGCGCCAGCCGTCGATCACGGTTTCGCCGCTGGCGGCAGCCGGTTCCGGGGCCGCCACTGGCACCGGGTCGGTGACGGGGGCGGCGCTGGCCGGGTCGGCGCCGCACTCCAGGCACATGATGTCGCCGGGGTCCATGGGGTGCCCGGCGGTGCAGTGCAGGCCAATGGGCGCGGCGTCCAGAGTCTGCTGCTGGGCCAGCAGTTCCTGGGTGATCACCGGTTGCGGGTGCCAGCCGTCCGGGTGGATGGCCTCGGCGGAAAGCTCCCAGCCACAGGGCCGGTCATCCGGCAGCTGGCCTTCGCAAAAGATTTCCGCCAGCGGGCGTGCGGTCTGGCAATTGGGGCAAAAACGTATCATCGGTGGCAATTCCGGTTAACGGCGGCGTGAGGTATGGGCGCTGATCTGGAGTTGGTGACCTTGCTCGTGCAACAGGTCGCGCAGTTGCAACAAGTCGTCACGGCGAGGGATGCCGGCCATCCAGATGCTGCCATCGTCATCGAACATAAGGTCCAGAGCCCGGTCGTCCGCCTGCAATGGGCGCTCGTAGGCACCCAGGCGTTGCCGACCCAGCTCGGTGAAAAAAATCAGGCGTTGGTTATCGCTGCCGCGTAAGACCCGCGTTTGCGCCTGTTGTTGCTCGAACGGGTCGCATATCAGTGCATCGAGCAAACCCTCGGCGCGTTGCAGCAACGGTTGCAGGGTTTCCAGCGGGTGGCCGCTGTACACCAGGATATCGACCCGGGTGCGCTGGCGCAGCGCACCGAGCAGGGCCAGCAGGGCGTCGGGCTGGTCGAACGGCTCGCCGCCGGAGAGGGTGATGCCCTCGGCCTCGGTCAGCCACGGCTGGATATCGTCCAGCAGTTGCGCCAGGGCCAGCGGCCGTTTGCCGGGGCCCCAGGTGTCGGCGGAGATACAGCCGTCGCAGCGGATGCTGCAGCCCTGAAACCAGATGCCCAGGCGCCGCCCCGGCCCCAGGGTGGTGACCGGGAAATGCACCCGCGACAGGCTGATATTCACAGGGTACGGCGTTCCAGCAGCAGGCCTTCGGCGTTCAGTTGGCTGATCTGGAAGTGCTCGCCGGGTTGCGCATCCTGGTCGAACAGAGCCCGGGCCAGCGGGTTGAGCAGGTGCGCCTCGAGCTGGTTGCGAATGCCCCGGCCGCCGTTGGACAGGTCATGCAGGCACAAGTCGCGCAGGCTTTGCAGGGAGCCGGCGTCCAGTTCGATATGCAGCGCCTGGGCCGTGAGGTCGGCCAGGGTATTGCCGACCATCTGGTGAAAGATCTCGCCGGCCACGTCCTCACGGATGAAATCGAAGACGATGATGTTCTCGCCGATGCGGTTGAGGATCTCCGGACGGTTGAGCACCAGTTTGAAGTAACGCTCGATTTCCCCCAGGACCTTGCCCTGGACCACCGGGAAGGTTTCCCCCGGCAGTACGTTGGCCACCCGCTCGCCGTTCTCGCCCTGGCGGTAGATGCCGAGGTTGGAGGTGAAGACAATCAGCGCCTCGGAAAAATACACCCGGTCGCCCCGGCCCGAGGTGAGCACACCGTCGTCGAGGATTTGCAGAAACTTGTCGAGGATGCGCGGGTGGGCTTTTTCGATTTCATCGAACAGCACCACGCTGAAGGGTTTTTCGCGGATGGCATTGGTCAGTTCGCCACCGACGTCATAACCGACATAACCCGGGGGGGCGCCCACCAGGCGCTGGTCGGCATGTTCGGCGCTGAATTCCGACATATCGAAGCGGATGTACGCGCTTTCATCACCAAACAGCAGGCTGGTCACGGTCTTCGCCAGTTCGGTCTTGCCCACCCCGGTGGGGCCGGCGAGAAAGGCCACGCCCCGGGGTCGATTGCCCTTGCGGCTGGCGCCAACGCCGGTCATGGCGCGCTTGACGATATCCAGCATGTGGGTCACGGCATGGCTCTGGCCCTTGACCCGCTGGCGGATGAAGTCGTCGGCCTGGCGAATCCGCTGGCGGTCGATCTTCAGCCACGGGTCTTCGGTGACCCCGACCTTGTAGCGCCGCACCGCATCGCCGATGCGCTCCAGGGCTAGGCCTTCGACCCGGGCCAGTTGGGCGATGGCATTCAGGTCGAGGAGCAGCAGGCCTTCGGTGTTTTCGGCAAAGTCGCGGGCGGCTTTGTGCTGGGTTTCCTCGCTGGCTTCCTGGCCGCCGGCAAGGCCGCGCAGCAAGGCCGGGGCCAGGGCCAGGCGCGCTTGCTGGTCGGGTTTGGACACCGGGATATGGCGCAGGCGAGGGTTGTCGATCAGCATCCAGTCCGGCAGGTCGCCTTCTTTTTCCACCACCCAGAGAATGCTGTTGAAGAACGGCTTGCGCTGCTCGCCGGCCGGGCGGCCCCGGGCCTGGTGGGACAGCACCAGGGCCTGGGTGAAGAGTTGGTGTTCGGCCGGGGTCAGGGCGTCGTTGCGAATGACCAGGCGCGAGGCAAAATCGACAATCAGCGCCAGGGGCTCGCCGGGGCGATTGACCAGGCGCTGTAAGGTGGCGCTGAGCAGGTCGGTGCCGGCTGGCGCGGCGCCTTCCACCGGGGTCAGGCCCAGTTCGCGCAGCAGGGTGTCGGCAATGGCCGGATCGGCCCCGGGTGGCTGCAACACGCGAAACCCGGCCAACGGGTCCCAACTGATGACTTGGCTGTAGCCGGCCGCCAGCAGTTCGTCGCGCAGGTTGAGGTTGAAGGTCTGGGGCGTGATGACCCCGGGCGCGACTTCGCTGGCCTGCAGGTCGCGGACATTGCCAGACAGCACGAACTGACTTTTAAGGGGCAGGAAACGCAGCAGGTCGCGCAGCCAGCGCGGCTTTTCGAAGGAGGCAATCCGTGGCATGGAAGGGTGCTCAATGTAGGAGGCAGTTGCGGACATTAGCATAGGGTCGATTCTACTGACGACGGCCTACGGCCTGTTCCTACGTACTCGGCAGATTTCTTAACCTTCTCGGCCACCAGCCCCGCTTAATCCTGGAGGTGCGCCCCCGGTCCGCGCTCGCCCAGCACGTCACCAAAATTGCGCAGCGGGCAGGCTTCCATGGACAGGCAGCCACAGCCGATGCAGCCATTGAGCTGGTCGCGCAGCCAGATCAGTTTGCTGATGCGCTCGTCGAGGTCATTGCGCCACTGGGCGGAAAGATTTTTCCAGTCCGCTGCCGTGGGCGCCCGGCCATCGGGCAACGTCTGCAAGGCTTCGCCGATGGTGGCCAGCGGGATGCCCAGGCGCTGGGCGATCTTGATCAGCGCCACCCGGCGCAGCACCTCGCGGTGGTAGCGGCGCTGGTTGCCTGCATTGCGATTGCTTTTGATCAGGCCCTTGGATTCGTAGAAGTGCAGGGCGGTGACTGCCACGCCGCTGCGCTCCGAGAGTTGGCCGACGGTCAGTTCCTTGTGGATGTTGTCGCTGCAGATCATGGACGGCCCCGGATAAAAAAGTGACTTGACCTCTAGTTAACTCGAGGTTTTACCCTGCGCACCTTCGAATCGCAAGATTTCCGTTTTCACTTGTCCGTGGGGATTGGCCATGCACCTGCCCGAGAAAAACCGCAGCTTCACGCAATTGATCGAGTTCGAAATCGAACCCCACCAGCAGCCGGGGCTGGTGGCCGCACTGTCGGTACAGACCGAGCGTCTGGCCCAGGATCATGAGGGGTTCTTGAGTGCCAGCGTGCAGGCCAGCGACGACGGGCGGCGGGTCCTCAACTACCTGCAATGGCAATCACGGGAAGCCGGGGAGGCGGCCTTTCGCAGTTTTGAAAACGGCGAACAGGACTTCTGGCAGCTGATTCACGCCTATCAGGCCAGGACGGTGACCTTTGGTTCGTTCCAGGTGCTGCGCAGCATCGAGCGCAGCCCGGACAACGCCCTGCACTGTCTGTTGGTCGAGCCGAAAACGCCGGCCCCGCAACGGGTCAACTGACGTTATATCGACAGTTGCAGGGTGCGTTCGCTGGGGCCTTCTACCGGCCGCCTTTTGTTGACGGCCAGCTCGCCGATCTTGATCAGGCGGGTGCGGGTGACGTTACGGCTCAGGCCCAGCAGGTTGGCGGTGTGCACCTGGTTGTAATGGCTGAAGCGATAAGCCGCGCGCAGCAGGGCGTCTTCGACTTTCTCGTGCAAAGCCCCGGCCTGTTCTTCAAACAGTTTATGGAAGGCCCGCTCGAGCAGGGCCTGGGCCGAGTCGTCCTGGGTGCCGTGGCCGTCGTCCTGGCGCTCGATGCGCATGTTCGACAGGCGCAGGTCGTCGCGCTCGATCACCCCGTTGCGGCAGATCAGCAGGGTGTGGTGAATCACGTTTTCCAGCTCGCGGATATTGCCCGGCCAGCTGTAGCTCTTGAGCTTGGCTTCGGCTTCGCTGCTCAGGGACACGCTGCCGTAACCCAGGCGCTGGCTGTAGGCATCGATAAAGTGCCGGGTCAGCGGCAGGATATCGCCGGGGCGCTCGCGCAATGGGCTCAGTTCAAGGCTGACCACGTCCAGGCGGTAGTACAGGTCCTCGCGAAAATGCCCGGCGTTGATGGCTTTTTCCAGTTGCACGTTGGTCGCCGCCAGCACCCGCACATCGATCGGGATGCTTTTGCGCGAGCCCAGGCGCACCACTTCGCGCTCTTGCAGCACCCGCAGCAACTTGACCTGGATCGCCATCGGCAAGTCGCCGATCTCATCCAGGAACAGGGTGCCGCCGTTGGCCTCCTCGAACCAGCCGGCCTTGGCACTCAGGGCGCCGGTGAACGCGCCTTTTTCATGGCCGAACAGTTCGGCCTCCACCAGGGATTCGGAGAACGCGCCGCAGTTGACCGCCACGAACGGCCGGTTGCGACGCGCGCTGAGGTTGTGGATATGTCGCGCCACCAGCTCTTTGCCGGTACCGGTCTCGCCGATGATCAGGACGCTGGCTTCGCTCGGCGCGACCTGTTGCAAGTGGGCGAGCAGGGCCCGGGATTTCGGGTCCTCGAAGACCTGGGCGGTGGCCCGGATCGAGGTGGCCAGCGCGGGCGAGGGCGGTAAGGTCAAAAGCTGCATGGACACGCTCCGGGAACAGAAGGCTATGAATAGAAAGTCGGTGTCGGCAGGGACTGGTTCAGTGCCCAGTCGCCCAGCTCATGGAGTTTGTAGTCCAGCGGGTCGTGCAGGGTCTGGGTGCGCAGGTTGCGCCAATGCCGGTCCAGGCGCAGCGAGGCATGGGTGGAGCGGGCGCCGGTGACTTCGAACAACTTGCTGCACAGCTCAAGCCCGTTGCGGCTGGCGGCGACCTTGGCGGTAGCAATGGCGGTGGCCAGGTGCCCGCGTTCTTCGGCGCTCAGGGCCGGACCCCGGGCCCAGGCCTTGTCCAGCAGGTCGGCGGCGCGTTCCACCAGCAGGCGCACGCCTTCCAGGGCAACCCAGAACTCGCCGTAGTGGCTGAGCACGTAAGGGTCCTGGCGTACGTCCTGGGCGCTGGATTTATGCCAGGGCCGGGTTTCGGTCAGGGTGTATTGCCGGGCTTCTTCGAACGCGCCTTCGGCGATGCCGAGGAACATATGGGTAAAGGTCAATTGAGCGATCAGCGGCCGCAGGCAGGCGAACGGCGTGCTCAGCGGACCCGGGTCGAGCAGCAGCTCCGATTCTTCGACCCGCACCCGTTCGAAGCTGGCACTGCCGCTGTCGGTCTGGCGCTGGCCCATGTTGTTCCAGTCGTTATGCAGGGTGATGCCGCTGCGGCCGCTGGGGATGGCGGCAATCAGCAGCTTGCCACCGGCGCTTTCATCGACCGCCGAGGCGATAAGCATTTCCGAATCGCTGGCGCCGGAGCAGAAGCTCTTCTTGCCGGAAAACTCGCGCCAGCCGCCGAGGTTCTTGACCACGGTGCGGGTGTCCAGCGGGTTGAGGGCATTGCCCCAGAACCAGTTTTTGCGCGCGGTCTGTTCGAACCAGGGTTGCCACTGCTCGGGGCGGGCAAACAGGCGCACGGTGGCCAGCATCAAGTGATGAAAGCCGAAGACGTGGGCGATGGAACTGTCGACCTTGGCGAACTCGCGGACGATGTTCAGGGTGTCGCTCCAGCTGGCGCCGAGGCCGCCGTACTGGGTGGGGATACTCAGGGCCAGCAGCCCGCTCTGGCGCAGGGCATCGCGCTGGGCCTTGGGGGTGCCGCCACGCTCATCGCGTTCGACGGCGGTCAGGGCAAACTCGGCGGCCAGTTGGCGGGCGGTCTGCAGGGGGGACAACAGGGCGCTTTGCGGCTTGGCAGTCACGCGGTGTTCCTCGTGGAGAAGCGTGGTCATCGCAAACCCTGCGCAGCAGTCGTATTCCCATCCAATGGGCCGGCCATGAAGCACCGCCCATCGGCTTTGCACGACCACCGCGCGACACAGGTTTGCGAGCAATCAGGCCTTGGCGTGTGCGGGGAGGACATCGTTGGCGATCATTTCGCCAAACGGCCCGGTGAGGTTGGTGACGCCACGGCCGGCAAGGCTGGCGTAGGGTTCCGGCAGCAGCGGGAACACCAGTTCGGCGAAGCGGTAGGCCTCTTCCAGATGCGGGTAGCCAGAGAAGATAAAGCTCTCGATGCCCAGGTCCGCGTATTCCTTGATGCGTGCCGCCACCTGCTCGGGGTTGCCCACCAGCGCGGTGCCGGCGCCACCACGGACCAGGCCGACCCCGGCCCAGAGGTTGGGGGCGATTTCCAGGTTGTCGCGGCGCCCGTCGTGCAGCGCGGCCATGCGGCGCTGGCCTTCGGAGTCGAAGCGGGAAAAGGATTTCTGCGCGGCGGCGATGGTTTCGTCGCTGATGTGCTCGATGAGCTTGGCGGCGGCTTTCCAGGCGTCCTCTTCGGTTTCACGCACGATCACGTGCAGGCGGATGCCGAATTTCACGGTCCGGCCATGGCGTGCGGCGCGCTCGCGGACGTCGGCGAGTTTTTCCGCCACGGCGGCCGGTGGCTCGCCCCAGGTCAGGTACACGTCCACCTGTTCGGCCGCCAGGTCATGGGCCGCGTCGGAGGAGCCGCCGAAGTACAGCGGGGGATAGGGCTTCTGCACCGGTGGGTACAGGGCCTTGGCGTTTTGCACCTGCAAGTGCTTGCCTTCGAAATCCACGGCTTCGCCTTGCAGCACGCGACGCCAGATCTTGAGGAACTCGTCGGTCACTTCGTAGCGTTCGCTGTGGTCGAGGAAGATCCCGTCACCCCGGTTTTCATCGGGGTCGCCGCCGGTGACCACGTTGATCAGCAAACGGCCGTTGGACAGCCGATCCAGGGTGGCGGCCATGCGCGCCGAGACCGTGGGCGAAATAATCCCCGGGCGGATCGCCACCAGGTAGCGCAGGCGTTCGGTGAGGGGCACCAGGGCCGAGGCGATGACCCAGGAGTCTTCGCAGGAACGGCCGGTGGGGATCAGCACACCGTGGTAACCGAGGTTGTCGGCGGCCTGGGCCACTTGTTTCAGGTAATTGAGGGTGACCGGGCGCGCGCCCTGGGTGGTGCCCAGGTAATGGCCGTCGCCGTGGGTCGGAAGAAACCAGAAAACATCCATGACAGGTCCTTAAGCGATTTTCAGCAGATTTTTCGGATGGGCGCCGAACAGGGGAGCGGCGCGTTCTGCAGCAAGGCGAATGCGGGCCTTCAAGGGCTCACTGGTTATTTGGTAATTGGCGAAGTCGGCTTCAGTGGCATAGACCCCGATCGGCAGCGTCAGGGCCTGGAAGAAACTGAACAGCGGGCGCAACTGGTGATCCAGCACCAGGGCATGCCGCTCGCTGCCACCGGTGGCGGCCAGCAGCACCGGGGTGTCGATCAGCGCATTGAGGTCGATCAGGTCGAACAGGTGCTTGAGCAGGCCCGGGTAGGAGCCGCGATACACCGGGGCGGCGACGATCAACAGGTCGGCGCTTTCGATGGCTTGCAGCTCGGCCTCGATCTCGGCCGGCAGCTCCTGACGCGACAGCGCGGCGCCCAGGGGCCGGGCAATGTCGCCCAGTTCGATCAGCTTGCTGTCGATCGGCAACTGTTCGGCCAGTTCGGCGAGCAGGGCCTGGGTCAGCAC
The DNA here is from genome assembly GCF_002018875.1 of Pseudomonas sp. MF4836. Taxonomy (GTDB): domain Bacteria; phylum Pseudomonadota; class Gammaproteobacteria; order Pseudomonadales; family Pseudomonadaceae; genus Aquipseudomonas. The sequence continues at coordinate 8,398 of NZ_MVOL01000005.1, read as the reverse complement.
CAGGGTGCGCGAGGGACGCCAGGTACCGCCGGAAAGGGCAACGACTTTCAATGGACGCGACATGATCAGTTCCTTTTTAAACAGTGGCTCAAGGAGCAGTGAGAAGTCCCAGAGCCTGAGCAAGAGCTGTACCAACGACCGCAGCCCAGGTATTACGGGGCTTGTAGCCCAATGGCAGGGTGTCGGGTGCTGTTGCCTGGGTCTGCTTTTGTTGATTGGCTGTTGCCTGGCAAACAGTTGCTCAGGCAACAGCCGTGCAACGGATGGCCAGTTATAAAGCCTTGTTGTTATTCCTCAAAAGAGCGTATTTCCATATTTATAGATCATTAAGAAATATAAGGGCCGCCAATAACGGGTACACAAACAGTCGATAGCGACTATCGAGGCTGTTGATTTTTCTCTCCCGGGAGGCGGGAGTAGCCTGTGTTCATTGTCCGCAACCCGATTTCCAGGAACCCGCCATGAACCGTCTTCCCGCCCTTTTACTGTTGCTCGCCGCCACTGTTCTTGCCGGTTGCGCCAGCCCTTCCACCCCCGAATTGCGGCCCTACACGGCTGAAGAAAGCCGCGAACTGGCCCTGGAGGCGCTGAGCCGTCGCAGCTTGTCGTTCGATGAGTACCAGCAGAAAAAAGCCCAGTTGCTGGGCCTGCCGCAAAAGGTCCCGGGTTTTGACAAGCAGGGTGAGATGAGCGCCGAGCGTGGGCTCAATCTGCACGGGCGGGCCAGCTGAGGCGTCTGTACTGCTCGAAGTTTTCTCCAACTGTCCGTGGGTTTCGCGCCTGGGCTCGAATAAGGTCAATGCCTGACTGACCTGCCCCAAGGACTTGCCCCATGACTCTCTCCCCGGACCTGCTGCTGGCGTTTGCCTTGTTTGCGCTGGTTACCTCCATCACCCCCGGACCGAACAACACCATGCTCCTGGCGTCAGGGGTCAACTTCGGTTTCAACCGTTCGATCCCCCATATCCTCGGCATCAGCTGCGGCTTCTTCGTGCTCGTATTAGCGGTCGGCCTGGGGCTGGGCGCGGTGTTCGAGGCGTACCCGGTGCTGTACAGCGTGTTGCGTTATGTCGGCGCGGCCTATTTGTTGTACCTGGCGTGGAAGATCGCCCGTTCCGGGCCAATGTCCGAGACCGAGCAAGGCCAGGGCAAACCCATCAGTTACTGGGGCGCCGCGGCGTTTCAATGGGTCAACCCCAAGGCCTGGGTGATGGCCGTCGGTGCCATCAGCACCTACACCCCCTTGCAGGGCTATTTCACCAATGTGCTGGTGATCTCGGCGGTATTCGCCTTGATCAATGCACCGACCGTCAGCCTGTGGGCGGCCTGCGGCAGCCTGTTGCGCAATGTGCTGCGTAACCCGCGCTGGTTGCGGCTGTTCAATCTAGGCATGGCGGCCCTGCTGGTGATTTCCCTGTACCCGTTGCTGCTCGAAAGCGTTGGCTGAACCGCTTCAACCCGGCGCCAGTAGCCTGTTAAGCTGATTTCAGGAGCGTTCCTACGCACTTTTAAACGAAGTTGTTTTTCTTTAACTGCATTCGATCGGCTGTTGCCGGGCTGTCCTGCCGTTGTCGCGTGGCCTTCGAGCCTGCGCTGTGAGCGGCAACAGGACGCCCCGCGGCCTGATCCTGGAATAGTCTCTGTGGGTTTTTTGCCATGAATAAACGTCCTCTTTATTTCGACTACGCCGCCACCACGCCGGTGGATGAGCGAGTCATCCAGGTGCTGGTGGAGTGTCTGGGGTTTGCCGGCAACTTCGGCAATCCGGCGTCCAGCTCCCACGCGTTCGGCCAACAGGCACGACGCAGTGTCGAACTGGCGCGCCAGCAGGTCGCGCAACTGGTGGGTGCAAGCGCCGAGCAGATCGTCTGGACCTCCGGCGCCACCGAGTCCAACAACCTGGCGCTCAAGGGTGTGGCCCAGGCACGCGGGGTGTCCGGCGGGCACATCATCACCAGTCAGATCGAACACAAGGCGATTCTCGATACCGCCAAACAACTGCAGGAAGCCGGCATTGCCGTGACCTACCTGGTGCCGGATACCGAAGGGCTGATCAGCGCCCAGGCCGTGAGCGAGGCGCTGCGTGACGACACCTTTCTGGTGTCGCTGATGCTGGTCAACAACGAGCTGGGCACGGTCAACGACATTCCTGCCATCGGCCAGGTGGTGCGGGAGCGCGGTGCGTTGCTGCATGTGGACGCGGCGCAGGGCGCGGGCAAGGTGGCCATCGATCTGGCGCAATGGCCGGTGGACCTGATGTCGTTTTCCGCACACAAGATCTACGGGCCCAAGGGCATCGGCGCGCTGTATGTCGGCCCGCGCGCGCAACAGCGTTTGCAGGCGCAGATTCACGGCGGCGGCCACGAGGGCGGCTTGCGTTCCGGCACCCTGGCCACCCATCAGATTGCCGGGATGGGCGCCGCCTTTGCCCTGGCCGCCGAACACTTTGAGCAGGAAGCCGCGACCATCGCCGATCTGCGCGCGCGCCTGCTCGAACAACTGGCCGATATTCCAGGTTTGCGGCTCAATGGCAGCGCCACGCAGCGTATTCCCCATACCCTGAGCCTGACCTTTAACGAAGGTGCGTTCGATGGCGCAGCCTTGAGCGCGTCCATGGCGTTTTCCGCGACCTCGGCCTGCAATTCGGCGAGCAATGCGCCGTCCCATGTGCTGCTGGCACTGGGGCATGACGCACGGTCCGCCGGCCGCACCATCCGCCTGAGCCTGGGGCGTTTCACCACTGAGCAAGACATCGATCAGGCCGCACAGTTGATCAAGGCCGCCGTGGCCAGTGCGCCTGCGTTCTGGGCGGTGGCCCAACCCTGAAGAGGGCGCGGGCTTCAACCTTCTATAACAATGATCCAAACGGTTAGCAGGAGAGACAATGAGTACGCAGCCTTTGACCCATGGAACGGTTCCCCAGCGCCTGGCGCGCACCCGCGAACTGATGCGCCGCGAGGGCATCCACGGATTGCTGGTGCCATCGGCCGACCCGCACCTGTCGGAATACCTGCCGGGCTACTGGCAGGGCCGGCAATGGTTGTCGGGGTTTCATGGCTCGGTCGGGACCCTGATCGTGACGGCGGACTTCGCCGGAGTCTGGGCGGATAGCCGGTACTGGGAACAGGCGACCAAGGAACTCAAAGGCAGTGGTATCGAACTGGTCAAGTTGCTGCCGGGGCAACCCGGGCCCCTGGACTGGCTGGCCGAGCACACGCCCGAAGGCGCGGTGGTGGCGGTGGACGGCGCGGTGATGGCCGTGGCGTCGGCCCGCACCCTGGGTGACAAGCTGGAGCAACGGGGCGCGCGCTTGCGCACCGATATCGACCTGCTGGAGCAGGTCTGGAGCGATCGCCCGGCCTTGCCGAATCAGCCGATCTATCAACACTTGCCACCTGAAGCCACGGTCAGCCGCGTCGAAAAGCTGGCCAAGTTGCGGGAAACCCTGAAGGCGCGTGGGGCGGACTGGCACTTCATTGCCACCCTCGATGACATCGCCTGGCTGTTCAACCTGCGCGGCGCCGATGTGTCGTTCAACCCGGTGTTTGTCTCCTTTGCCCTGATCAGCCAAGAGCAGGCCACCTTGTTTGTGGCCCTGGGCAAGGTCGACCCGGCACTGCGCGCGGTACTTGAGCAGGACGGTGTGAACCTGCGCGATTACAGCGAAGTGGCCGCCGCCTTGAGCGCGGTGCCTGCGGGGGCCAGTGTGCAGATCGACCCGGCGCGGGTGACCGCCGGTTTGTTGGGCAACCTGGACGGCGCGGTGACCCTGATCGAAGGCCTGAACCCGACGACCCTGGCCAAGTCGCAAAAGAGCCTGGCCGACGCCGAACATATTCGCCAGGCCATGGAACAGGACGGTGCCGCGCTCTGCGAGTTCTTCGCCTGGCTCGACAGTGCCCTGGGCCAGGAGCGCATCACCGAGCTGACCATCGACGAACACCTCACCGCAGCCCGCACTCGGCGCCCGGGTTATGTTTCGCTGAGCTTCAATACCATCGCCGCATTCAACGCCAACGGCGCGATGCCCCATTACCACGCCACGCCCGAGGAACACGCGCTGATCGAGGGTGATGGGCTGTTGTTGATCGACTCCGGTGGCCAATACCTGGGTGGCACTACCGATATCACGCGCATGGTGCCGATCGGCACCCCGAGCGCCGAGCAGAAAGCTGATTGCACCCGGGTGCTCAAGGGCGTTATCGCGTTGTCCCGGGCGCAGTTTCCCCGGGGCATTCTCTCGCCCTTGCTGGACGCCATCGCCCGTGCGCCGATCTGGGCTGAAGGCGTGGACTACGGTCATGGCACCGGCCACGGCGTGGGCTACTTCCTCAACGTCCATGAGGGCCCGCAGGTCATTGCCTACCAGGCCGTGCCGGCACCGCACACGGCGATGCAGCCGGGGATGATCACGTCCATCGAACCGGGCACCTATCGGCCCGGCCGCTGGGGCGTGCGTATCGAAAACCTGGTGTTGAATCGTGAAGCAGGCAGTACCGAGTTCGGTGAGTTCTTAAGGTTTGAAACCCTGACCCTGTGCCCGATCGACACCCGTTGCCTGCAACCTTCGTTGTTGACCCAGGACGAGCGTGATTGGCTCAACGCCTACCACGCCGAAGTTCGCCAGCGTCTGAGCCCGTTGCTGCAAGGCGCGGCGCTGGCCTGGCTGGAGATCCGCACCGCGGCGATCTGATTGCCGATTGCGCCGTCTGCCCCTGGCAGGCGGCGCAGGGCGTGGGGAGATCAGCTCAGGGCTTCGCGCACGAAGTCCAGACGATCCTGGCCGAAGAACAGCTGATTATCGACAAACATGCTCGGCGCCCCGAATACGCCGCGCTGCAGGGCGTGCTCGGTTTTGTCCTTGAGGGCCGTCTTGACCTCTTCATCCTCGCACAGCGCGAGAATTTCCCGAGGGTCGAAGCCGCCCTGGCTCAGGGTGGCAGCTACCACTGCCGGATCATTGAGGTTCAGTTGGTCGACCCACAGCGCGCGGAACAGGCAATCGACAAACTGCCCGAAGCGTTCAGGGTGGCGCAATTGGACGCCGGTCACTGCGCGCATCAGTTGCAGGGTGTTGATCGGGAAGTGCGGGTTGAAGTTGAGCGTCACCTGGTAGCGTCTGGCGTAGCGTGCAAGGTCTTGCAGCATGTAGCGACCTTTGGCGGGAATGGTCACGGGTGAGGCATTGCCGGTGGTCTTGAACACGCCTCCGAGCAACATCGGTTGGTAAATCAGCTGGCTGCCGGTTTCGGCGCAGATCTTGGGCAACTGGGTGTAGGCCAGGTAAGACGTGGGGCTGCCCAGGTCGAAGAAGAACTCGACGCTTTTGCTCATGGAGGGTACTCCCTGATTGTTGTTATTGAGGGGGGGTTACCAGCGCTCGTTCCACGGCCGCAGGTCGAGCTCGAAGGTCCAGGCGTCCCGGGGCTGGCTGTGCAGGTACCAGTAGTTGTCGGCGATGTGCTCGGGATTGAGGATGCCGTCCTGATCCTTGAGCGCGTATTTTTCCGGGAAGTTGCTGCGAATAAAGTCGGTATCGATGGCGCCGTCGACCACTACGTGCGCGACGTGGATATTCAACGGGCCCAGCTCCCGCGCCATGCTTTGTGCCAGCGCGCGAATACCGTGCTTGGCTCCGGCGAACGCGGCGAAACCGGCGGCGCCCCTTAGGCCGGCAGTGGCGCCGGTGAACAGGATGGTCCCTCGCTGGCGGGTGACCATGCGCTTGGCGACTTCCCGTCCATTGAGGAAGCCGGAGAAACAGGCCATTTCCCAGATCTTGAAGTACTTGCGTGCCGTCTCTTCAAGGATGCTGCACGGCACATTGGCGCCGATATTGAAGACGAAAGCCTCGATCGGGCCGACCTGGGTTTCGATGTGCTCGATCAACGCGACCACGTCTTCTTCCTTGCGTGCATCGCAAGCGAACCCATGGGCCTCACCGCCTGCTTGCTGGATGGACTCGACCAGCGGCTGCAGTTTGTCGGCGCTGCGTCGTGTGACACAGGCGACATACCCTTCTGCGGCGAAGCGCCTGGCGATGGCGCCGCCGGTGGCATCGCCAGCCCCAACGACCAATACGACTTTCTTGTTATCAATGATTGCAGTCATGGTGGGATCACTCATTAGTAAACGATCGTTAACTAAACGAACGTTATGCTACGATTCGCGACGCGTCAAGACGAGAGATCAGCGAGGCAGACCATGCGCTATTCAGCCAGTCACAAGCAGGAAACCCGGGAGCGGCTGCTGCAAAGCAGCGCGGTGTCGGCCAAGAAGGAAGGCTTTTCCAGTGTTGGTGTGGATGGGTTGATGAAGGCTATCGGACTGAGTGGCGGTGCTTTCTATAGCCACTTCTCGTCCAAGGACGAACTGTTCGCCACGATCGTCGAGCGTGAACTGAGCCATAGCCTCGAGCGGCTGGGTGGGGAGGGCGAGCAAAGTCAGGCCAGGTTGCGCCGTTGCCTCAAGCAATACCTGAGCATGAGTCACGTCGAACAACCGGAGGCTGGGTGCGCGTTACCGACATTGGGTGCGGAAATTTCCCGGGCATCGGTGGAGGTGCGTCAGCAGGCGCAGGACTGGATTTGCCGTTTGCAACAATGCTGGGCCCAGACCCTGGGCGATGAAGCCCTGGCCTGGTCGATCCTGTCGCAGTGCGTGGGTGCACTGGTAGTGGCGAGAATGCTGGTCAGCCCGGACATGCAGCGCCAGGTGCTGAAGTCGAACCATGACCGGATCGTCAGCCAGCTAAGCGAACCCACCTGAGGCGCGTGCGCTTACTTGCAGATGACGATCATGCTGCGGCTGGTGTAGCCGGCGGGGTTCAGCCCGAACGGGTAGTCACCGGGTTCTTCAGTACCGTCACCCGACTTGGCGATCACCCTATAGCCTTTGGGGCCGCAGGAGTCGGTAGCGCGGGTGTAGCATTTGTCCCAGGAAGAGGACAGCCCTGAACAGTTGATATGCAGCCCCTTTTTGCCACGCTTGACCTCGGTCTTCGCGGTCGCGGCGCAGCCTGCAATAGCAAGTACAGCCAACAGTATCAAAAATCGTTTCATTCCCGTCCTTAATGCCGGCCTCGAGTCTGGTGCTCGAGTGTGACTGCAGTGAGCCTGCATTGACCGCTGCTTTAGCGTTTGCGATATCCCTGTCCGAAAAGTCCGTGGTTGACGCTCCATTAGCCGGCTAAACATCGCTCAATTGAGCGCTAAATACCAGAGCTAGATCGCAGATAGAATCAATCCGCTGCGACCATGGGTTTGGATTCGCTGCGCATGGTCATGGTCGCTCCGACCGAGGCCAGGATAATGCAGGCGATCGCGAGCCATTGCGCCAGAGACAGGTATTCATGCAGGAACAGCAAGCCGGACAAGGCGCCGAAGGCTGGTTCGATGCTCATTAATGTGCCGAAGGTGCGGGCGGGCAGTCGGGTCAGGGCGACCATCTCCAGGGTGTAGGGCAGGGCGGTGGACAAGATTGCCACGCCGAGTGCAACCGTGATCAGGGCTGGTGTCAGCAAAGCCGCGCCCGCATGGACAATGCCGACCGGGGCCACCACCACGGCGGCGATCATTACGCCGAGGGCTGCTGTCTGAATGCCGTTATCGGCCCCGGCCTTTTGCCCGAACAATATATAGAGCGCCCAGCACACGCCTGCGCCCAGGGCATAGGCTGCGCCGACCAGATCGATGCTGGCACTGGTTTCGCCAATGGGCACCAGCAGCAGTAGCCCGATGATCGCCAGGCCTATCCACAAGAAGTCGACTGCACGCCGTGAAGCATAAATAGCCACCGCCAGCGGGCCGGTGAACTCCAGGGCCACTGCAATACCCAGAGGCACGCTTCTGAGGGACATATAGAAGAGGAGGTTCATGCCGCCCAGCGCCACGCCATACACCAGCACCGTGCGCAATGACTTTGCGGTGAGCTTGGCGCGCCAGGGGCGCAGGAGCAGCAACATGATCACGCTGGCGAAAATCAGCCGCAGGGTGGTGGTGCCCTGGGCTCCAACCACGGGAAACATGCTCTTGGCCAGGGAGGCGCCGGATTGGATCGAAGCCATGGCGATTAGAAGCAGGCCAACCGGGAACAGGGTTGCACCGAGGCTGCGGGGTTGATCGTTCATTTCTGGATGTATCCGAACTAGTCAGGCGGGGAGCACATCATGCTCAAGTCGTCCGGGTTGCGCAATATATTGCTCAAGGTGTTTCTTTCCTTCTATATAGAAGGGCGATTGGCGGGTATTTCCAGGTTATTGATAGTAAATACAAATTAGGGGTTGACGGCAGATTCTGGAAGTCTATAATTCGCCCCACTTCCGGCGCAGTCGAAACGGAAAACTCCTTGGTAAACAAAGAGTTACGCGGTTTTCGACAGCGAGCTGCTTCAGATCATC
>NZ_MVOL01000004.1 GCF_002018875.1 Pseudomonas sp. MF4836 | reverse complement strand
TGGCTGGCTGAAAGAAAATCGCAGGATCGGCACTCGCTATGACAAGCTGGCCAAGAGCTTTGCAGCCATGGTCACCTTGGCCTGCAGCCTACGTTGCATGCGGCAATACTTTTCGTACAAAGCCTAGTTCCAGCAAACTAACCAATCGCATATTCATCCTGCTGGCAGCGCTGCTGACATTCCAGTCGCTGGTTATTTCTTCCGTCTCAGTCCACCTACTTGATGTGCTAAAACTGCTTGGCATCGCAACTTCAACAGCACTGGCCATAGGAATGATGATTGGGCCATCTCAAGTCATGGCACGCCTTGCAGAGTTTTCGATTGGGCGAAACCTACACCCTACCTGGTCGGCTCGTATCGCCATCCTGCTATGCGGGGTGGGTATTGCGCTGCTGTTACCGGCCATCCCGTGGCTGGCCTTCGTAGCCTTGGCGCTTTACGGAGCAGGTAATGGAATTCTAACCATTGCTCGCGGAACATTACCCTTGGCTCTATTCGGCGCGGATGGCTACGGAGCACGTATGGGGCTGCTGGCTCGCCCGATGCTGATTGCCCAGGCTGTAGGCCCCATAGCAGCAGCACTTGCTCTAGAAAGATTTGGATCAATTCCGCTGTTAGTTGGAATGTGCATTCTAGTAGCAATAAGCTTTATTACGAGCCTTGCTCTCCCTGCCAAATGACTGGCTAAATGGGATTAGGCACGTATGCCGTGATCAAGCCGCATAATCTCGTCATGGATAATTGTGAATCCCATAGGTGTGCACAGCACCCTGCAGGGTGTCTGACGGCCTACACCTGCTACAGATCTTACAAGCCATCGCTGCGCCTTCTTTCGGCTTCCAAACACTTCAAGTGCGATTGAGAAGACTTGCTCGTAACGCGTCTGAAAACAGCGATGCCTAGCACTCCAGCAGCCAATCGGGGAGCGAACACATCGCCCGACAATCCTAAGCTCATTCATGCTTCACCCTCTGGTGATACTGGTCTGGTCGCCCCTCGTACTCTGTGCAGGGGGCATCCCGGCAGGGCCACCTCGTGGCGCGGCCCTTTAGCTCAGACGCAACGCTTACCATCGAATTGAAGATCTGCTCGCAGCTACCTATCACTCAGCACTGATCGTGCAAAGTGGGAAAGATTGGAAGCCCCGTCTCCATTCCTGCGCAACAGGTAACCCTTGATACCAACCTGGCCAGGCCCATCCCGATCACACCTTTCTGAGTCGCCAATCATGACGATCCGCCTCTGACCACTGAGCTCATTTTCTGGCCGGACATTAAGCAGATCGCAGGTGTGCTGATAGATGCCGGCTTGCGGTTTCATAACACCAATGCGATAGCTGAAACCATAGGCCCCAAGGTGCGGGAAAATCCTTTCCACTACGGGGCCGTAGGCCATTGCCAGGTTTGAACATACGGCCAGTCTCACCCCTGCAGCTTGCAGTAGCCCAACGGCCTCAACCGCGTCTGGATAAGGCTGAATGCTTGCCAGCTCTTCCTCCAAGCATTGATCAAGAAATGCGAGTTGGGAGGGCGAGATCTTGATACCAAAGGCCAGCGCAGCCTCGCTTAGAGAAAGGCAATGGGTCATGATCGTTCGGATGTCATCAGCGCGAGGCAAGCGGCCTTGGCGTCGCCCCTCTCGAAGCAACTGTCGAAACGGATGTGTCGGCTGCTGTATCTCTACCAGCGTTCCGAAGGCGTCAAAGATTACGGCACTGGTCTTCATCTGAGTTTCCTTCGCTGGTCACCGCCCGCAAGACAGCCAGCCACTCTAACGAGAATCAAGCTCAACAACCAAATAACCAATCTACCGAAGAGTAACGCCAAATTTTGAAAAATCATCCACCAGCGTTTTTCGACCCAGCATTTTCGGAAGCTTGAAGACGTTCCTGTACCCATACCACAAAAACATAGGAATAATGACAAGCCCAACTCCAAAGGTGGCCGTTGCAGCAATAATCCCAGCTGGAACCGCTGCTAGCGAAATAACCACACCCTTTACCAAAGTCGACCTTGCAATAATTCGCAGATCATCCAAGTCGCACTCAACTTTCCCACCAGCCTTCTCAAAAGCGACAACAATTATCGATTTCTTTGAGGCATGTTTATAGTACCAAGTTCGCGGAACATCAGTCGCCAAAGCACCATGCTTCGCAAGATACTTCAGCATCACAACCTCCTTGAAATAGAGCGTAGCGCCGTGTTCATCTTCATATCTAACACGTCGATAGAGAGCGTCTAGATCACCGCTCGCTTGAGCATCATAGTTCTTAACAGTCAATGTCAATTTCTTTAACTCGGACATGCTTCTTCCCTTAAACACACATTAACTATTAATGGATTAGATGACGGTGGGGCCTACTGAAGCAGGCTGAGACAGCGGCCTCGACGACGCGGGGGCACTCAAGCGGCGGCAGGCAATCGGCTGACCATGACGTAATGATCGTTGCCTGACACTGTCCGCAATAACGCCATGCCTTCGACCTCCGCTATCACCTCACTAGGGGGTGTGACAATTGTCATCCCATCAACCAGTTGCCCTGAAAGATCGCCATACACATACGCAACGAAACGATCGCCAACTTCAGCTGCATCTACCAGATACGCGTCCACTAGTGCACCCCAATCATGGGCCTGCGCAATCGCCAACTTAGCTGACACCAGACTGGGCAGTCGTATTCCGCCCTCAGCCGTCCAGTCCTGGGAATTCAGACAACTCATGGATTCTCCATCACGTTCGAATTTGAAACCTACTCACTTACTGAAAAAAGCTAAACGCCGGCAGCCCTGTCAGGCTTCATACACTGACAACTAGGTCTGGCCGAAAGCCAGTTTCTTCGGTGGGATAACCACGAGGATTACTCACAAACCGGACGCCATTAACAACCTCATCCACAGCTTCGTGGGTATGGCCAAAGATCCATAGATCGATCTTGAAATCCATCAGGCCATCCCAATTGTTTCCATAGGCTGCTCGCAAGTGAGGATCGGCTCCTTGGTCACTCACGAACTTCATAAGAGGCGGATGGTGAGTCACAACTACACGTTTACCGTTGAATGGCAGAGACAGCTGAGCCTCTAACCACTCCTTCGTCTCTCGATTTCTCGCGATCAGGTCGTCAGGGCGCAAACGCCGATACTGTTCACCGACACGGATAGCGCGAAAGTCATTCAGTGAGTCACGAGCACACCAAGAAGCAGCTACTGGGTCTCCGGTCGCGGCCAGGCTTGTCCAAGCCGTAGCACAGAGAAACTGCACATCACCGTACTCTAAAACCTGATTTTCCAAGACGTGGACGTGCGCCTCAGCAGCGTCAAGCAGCTTGCTGTGAGTTCGATCTATATTCCCGCTGTAGTGCTCATGATTGCCCATGGCGTAGACGACAGGCGTGCTGAAGGCCAGGCTGGCCCATCTGGCCCCCCTGGACTTCACGTGGATGTCGCCGGCTAATACGACCACGTCACAGTCCACCACAGGGGGGACGAAATCGGCGAACTCACAATGTAAATCAGACAGTATGTGAAGCTTCATCCCTAGCCTGCTGACGTCGACTTTCTAATAAATTGATCACTCCCTGGCCGGTCGCCCGGACGCGGCGAGGCTGTCATCTGTAGGCCCACGATAAACGATGGGCGCCATTATTGCCAGCTTTCGATATTTATCGACGCATGACGCTGTGGCCCTATTCTTCGTTTTGAGCGCTCAGCATGCAGAACGAGATAGCAGCAATAGTCCGAGCTCTGCGCGACCTTAGAGGATCGGCCCAGGAGGAGCTCGCCGAGATCAGTTCCCAAGCCAATCTGTCGCGATTGGAGCAAGGGAAAACGCAGGTCTCTTTGGTCAAGCTGAGCAAGATCGCGCGCACCCTAGATTTCGACCTCGTGGCTCTCGTCGCGCTATGCCAGGCTCTCCAGAATGGGTCATCACCTATCGATGTCATGGCGAAGGCTTCGCAGGATTTGGAGGGCTTCATAGCCCTGGGAGGCTTGCAGGGCCTGAAGAAGCACTGGGACGCAGGTGAAGGGCTGGTAAAGCGCACGCGAGGCAAACCCAGCAGCCCAGATCGAATCCGAGCTGTGCTAGAGCTCAAGGCCAGTGGCATGTCGAAGGCGGAGGTGAGTCGAGCGCTGGGTTTGCCTGAAGCGACTGTCAGGCGTTACTGGCTCAAAGAACTGCCTGGTTAGAAAGGGAGTCGTGGGGCACGAGCAAAGAAGCTCTCCACTTGTCCGATTCGATTTAGCGCGGCGGCAGATCCTTGAAGCGCAGCCTGGGATAGATCCGCCTTTCCTCAGCGCATTTGGAAATCTGGAAGAACGCTGACAGCAGTGCATCTTCCGAAGGGCAGTGGCGGGTCATCACCTCGAACTCGTTGTAATCGAAGGCTAGGACGCGGACACCAACCTCATCCATGAACTTCAAAATCATGGTGCTGTATTCATCGTAGTTGTCGATAAAAAACTCTCTGACCACGACAACTCCCACCAGGGGTCGTGCAGCAAGATCAATGTCCAAGGGCGTGCCGCCCACAAGCGCCAAGGCTGGATTGCCTTCTCGCTTGATCGTTGAAATAGCGCCACGTAGTTGCTGAAGACCGTTCTTCAACTGACTTGTAGCCTTCTTTCGCTTTCTCTCAAGCGTTGTGTTCAACGTCGCTGGGGTATTGGGACTGTCCTTCGCCTGCAGCAGTAAAGTCACTTCATCGCCCATTACCACTACGTCAGCCAGCTCCTCGCCATCGGAGACCTTCAAGGGGCCATGGATGATCCGCTCGGAGGTATATGCCCGCTGGAGCAGATAGATGATATCCAGTTCCTGAAACGTACCCGGCTCAGTGCGCTCCAACTGTGTATTGGAAAAGCCTTTGGAGCCTCGAAAGTCCTGGCGGGTCAGGTCGGTGATCAAATAGTCCGAGGGGAACAAATCCTCCCCTAGTAACACCGTTGCGGCACGAGCGTCGTCCTCATAGGTCGTGAGGCTGAACCACCTGTCCGCCTGCTCATACATCTTGGGCCAGTGATCTGCTCCAATTGGGCTGAGTGTACCGAGCTCCTTGCGGAGCTGACCAAGCTTCGCCTGGGCCTTACAACTGAACAGCTCACGGTTGTGCTCGTCGAAAAAGCACACACTGAACTCGTCAGGGAAGCTCTGCAGTGCCTCGGTGAGAGGGTCACCTGGGATGAGTGGGGTTTTGATCAATAGCGGGCTTTGTGGGTCATCAAAGCAGGCAGTGAGAAGCGTAAATCCCGTCGTTTCGTCTACCTTGTATGGCGCCAGGTAAAGCTTCAATTCGCGCCTTTGCTGAGCGGCCAGGATCAGCTCTTTCCCTGCCTTGATTACCAGCACGGAGCCCTCAGGGCCTTCAACGATCCATAATCCACGGGCTAATACAGCGATTTGCTGAAGCGATTGTGGCTTCATGATCGTGAGGTACATGTGAACTCCTTGGTGCCTGATTGCGTCCTGCATAACCTGAAGCCTACGCTGGAGGTCGCCCGAGAGATAGCCGCTCACTGGTATATCAAGATCGAAGTATTCACCTGGAGCAGGCCTGCCCGGCTATGCCTACCTGAAGGATGTGTTGACGCGCCTGCCTACGCAGCGAGCTAGTGAGATTGCCGAGCTGTTACCACACAGGTGGGTGACCGTTTAATCACGCAGGGTGTCTTGGACTTGTGCTTACCAAGCTTCTACATTTTGCGCCAGACCAAAGCAGGAATTGCTCGGATGTAAATTAGCTCGCTGACCAACTCAATCAGCGTTTGAGTGATAACTGCTGCCGCAGCGAGCCCTCTGATTTCTTCGGGCAAAGCCAGTGCCAGGGGCAGAACCACCAATGAATTTCGTGTCGAGCTACTGAACGCCACTGATCTTGCAGTGATGGCCGGCAATTTAAATGCCCGCGCAACCAGCGCACCGACCAGTGGTGCCAAGAGCATGAAACCGAGGTAGACGGGAATAACGGGCAGTAGCTTGTCCATGTCCCTGACCACTGCTGAGATCTGAGAGCCGACCACTACGACCAACACAGCCGCCATAGCTGGCACAGGCATCCAAGCCCATGCATTGTTCCAGCCCTCAACGACGCGTGACCTCTTTGCCCCGGCAGCTGTTGCTACTGCCAAGACCAAGGGTAAAGCGATCAGCACTACGAAGGCCTCAACAAATGGGCCGACCGATATAACCACCGCCGAGTCATTACCCACCATGAAGGCTAGATAGAGGGGCAGTAGCACAAGCTGAAGCAAGAGTAGTAATGGCGTTGCCGCCAGAGTCAGTTTGGAGTCGCCCTTACCGATATGGGTAAACACCACCACATAATCGATACAAGGCGTCAGCAAGACCAATAGTGCGCCCACCAAAATCGCCGGGTGGTCGGCTAGGCCCATCGTCAACGCCCAAACCAACAGGGGGATGGCGACGAAATTGGCGGTCAGCAGCGCGGTCATGAAACGCTTGTTTGCAAGCCCTTCGCGGAGATCCAGGAATGGGATCTGTAGAAACATGGCGTACATCAGCACAGCGATAGCTGGTGTCACCAACGCACCTAACGCTTGAGAGGCATCAGGTGCGAGCAGGCCTCCGATAGCCGCGACAATGACCGCGACGAAGTAAACGGGAATCTGGTTCTTCTCTAGCTGTTCTCTGTCCACGGAATGCCCTTAAAACGCGTGAAATCATTTTTCGATTGAGCAGGTTAATATCTGTAGCTACTACAGGTTCAAGAAAATGCTTGGGGAGTTTGGATGTCAGGAATCGGAGCGCTGTCGAAATCAACGGGTTGCCACATTGAAACGATTCGCTACTACGAGAAAATAGGCCTTCTCCCTCCGGCCCTACGGTCGACAGGGGGGCATCGAATCTATACCGAAAAGCATCGGTCACGACTCATCTTCATCCGGCAGAATCGTGAACTGGGCTTTCCACTCGACGATATCCGCGAACTCATTGCGCTCGCGGCAGATGCTGATCGTCCGTGTGCTGATGCGTTGTCGGTGGTCAAGAAGCACTTGGCAGAAGTGGAATCTAAGGTAGCTAAGCTCCAGCAGATCCGGATAGAGCTGCTCTCAATGGCAGGCACGTGTGAGTCAACATGCCTAGGCTCGAACACTCCAGACTGTACGATTGTTGAGTCACTGTTCGAACCCGCTGCTGGGGCTCGCTCTGGTTGCTGCTCCTAGACGAGTCAAGAGCATAGGGGGAGCAAGCTGCCATCGAAACCGAATAGCGCGATAGTCTCGACAGGGTGTTTCGAGCGTCCGTCTACACCAAGCGGGCTGGTGCAAGATGTGTTGGGCAGACGCTTGCAGGAGAGACGTCTAAAACGATGAGGCTAGGCCTAGACTTGCCATTCGACACCCGCATCCTGGCCAACCAAGATTGGCTAGCCAGGCATCGACTCAGTTAGATCGATACAGGAGCGGGGATATGAGGATGTGGGTCATAGCCCACAACCTCAAAGTCTTCAAATTTGTAGTCGTAGATGCTCTCTGGCTTACGCTTGAACACCAATTTTGGAAGAGGGCGCGGATCACGAGTCAGTTGCAGCTTAACTTGCTCAATATGGTTCAAGTAAATATGCGCATCACCCATGGTAACTACAACTTCGCCAACTCCCAAATCGCACTGCTGTGCGAGCATATGAGTTAGAAAACTAACTCCAGCCAAATTGTAGGGATTGCCAAGCAATAGGTCACTAGACCGAATATATAAGTGCGCGGACAACTTATTATTTGCCACATAGAATTGATAGAGCAAATGGCATGGTGGCAGTGCCATTTTCCCGTTCCGCGCATTCTCTTGTGGGCTTACCGACTCATCCGGAAGGTACTCAACATTCCACCCGTGGAAGAGAATGCGACGACTATTTGGGTTCGTTTTGAGCGTGTTGATGACATAGTCAATCTGATTGATGGTCTTGCCGTCCTGGGTAGGCCAGGCCGTCCACTGCTTGCCGTAGATCGGGCCCAGGTCACCGTCTTCAGTCGCCCACTCATCCCAGATGCTGACACCGTGCTCTTTGAGCCATTTGGTGTTGGTGTCACCGTTCAGGAACCAAATCATCTCGTTGATGATGCTCTTGAAATGCAGCTTCTTGGTGGTGAGCAGCGGGAAGCCATCTTCCAGGTTGTGGCGGAATTGGCGACCAAAGACACTCAGCGTGCCTGTGCCGGTGCGATCGCCTTTCTCGACGCCATTCTCTAGCACGTCGGCCAGCAAATCGTGGTACATCTTCATTTCGGTTCCTCAAGGTTCGCGCTGACCAAATCCAGCGCGTCACGCAATTTCAAAATTTCAGTCTCTTGCTCTTTGATCTTCTGACGCAGCTCATCTGCGACCTGGACGAAGTAGTCCCTAGACTCGCGGACAGTATCCAATCTCTTATCGAGCGTTGCACAAGAGTTCTCAGAGTCCTGATATCTATTGAACCAATAAAGCACTTCCACTCGACTCTTTTCAAGGCGTTGCATCAGAATCGTCTTGGGATCCTGCTTTTTCTCAGCCTTGACCCTCTGAGCAAGCACTGCAATGCGACGGTTGTCCTTGATCGCCTCAAGCCGCTGCGCCGGGAAGTCACGTTGCCGGATAGTGTTGCGATGAATGCCTGTGATGCGGCTCAGCTCCGCCATCGTCGGCTTCAGTTTCGGATCAGAGGCAATCTGCATAAGCCCCTGAGCCAGCAGCTCAGTGTTCCGGTCGTAGTCGAGCTTATTCTTGGCATCAAAGGCCTGGACTGTCATACCTCAACCTCCTCACCCAGATGTTCCAACACACCCTTGGCTTCCTCCATCGCCGCTCGCAATTCCTCCTCCGCGCCTGCTGAGTTCGGAGAGCTCAAGGCCAAGCTGTTCTGCACATAGATCTCCCGCCATTTAGGGGCATGAGCCTTTGTGACAACGGCGTTTTTGCACCGATTCGGATTGCAACGCAGCGATCCGATGCAGGGAAGAGACTCGTCAAATAGCTCGCGCTGACCGCCATAGCAGAAGCCTTGTCCCACATTGATGATCGCCATGCGCTTCTTGGCCATCTGGGCGATGATTTGCTCTTTGGTGTAGCCAGCCGCCATGTACCCGCTGAACACCTTCTTCATCCGCGCCTTGTGGCTCTCTGCATTGGGGCCGGCGTAGTTACCGTCAGGATCGCAGTAGCTCAGGATGTACTCCTCCTCCGCCATTTGTGTCGGCGCCTTACTAGAAGAACGCCCACCCTTGGACAAGATCTCAGCGATTGCTCCGTACCCAAGCGTCACCGCACTGAACGCCTTGTTCTGGCCAGCACTACCGATGAGGTCACCGAAATGCTTCAGCTGGTGAGAGATAAACGGAAGACCAAGCTCTGCCCTGGCCATCTGATAGGCCAGGGTGTGCCGCAACGTGTAAGGTGAGAACTCCAGGCTCTCGAACTCCTCGTCCGTCAGAATCTCCTCAAAAAACGTGCTGAACTGGCGAGTGATGCCGACGGAGGACATCGAGTTCGGTTCAGCCTCCTGATCGACGGTGTCCACACTGGAGAACAGGTAAGGGTTTTGCTTCACCTTAGCGATGAAGCAAGCAGCACGAATCGCGTCACGCACGATCGGAATCGCGATCCATTTGTCGTCGAACAGCTTGGCCAAGCCTTGGCGATGTTTGATCACGTTGCTGATCAGCAAC
The DNA here is from genome assembly GCF_002018875.1 of Pseudomonas sp. MF4836. Lineage (GTDB taxonomy): Bacteria > Pseudomonadota > Gammaproteobacteria > Pseudomonadales > Pseudomonadaceae > Aquipseudomonas. Next base: position 512,687 of record NZ_MVOL01000004.1, on the reverse strand, counting down.
CAGTAATCGCTCTCCTGCTCCATGCACGACTCAACCAGGATCTCTGAAAGCTCTGAAGGCCGCATGCCGGTGTACTGCGCCACAAGATAGCAGGCACTGTACGAGACGAAATTGATGTACCGACGAAACTCATCGTCCAATCTCGCACTGGTGAGCTTGACCAGGGTTTCAGGTGCCTTGAAATCATGCTGACCGATTTGCGACAGGTACTCAGGTCGAACCTCATCCAATGCTTCAGCCATCGCGTCGGACTCGTAGCCTTTCCTGCGGAGCCGCAGAGCCACGTAGAGATCGAAGTTATACCGCGACAGCTCCTGGGCCCTTGCCAACGAATAGCCACTGGCATTTTGGCGGGTCAGGGCAACCAGATCATCTACAGGCTCCCCTAGAGTGCTTAGGAAATCGACGACTGCGAACGACGCCTCGCGGGAAGCCTTCTCGAACACATCGTTCGGCAGAATACGGTATGTGCGCTCGGAATCAGGGACGTGCTTGAGTACCTTGGCCCAGGCCAGCGACTCCAGCTGAACGTACGGCAGTGGCTCTTCGAAAATCTGCTCCTCGAAAAATGGCGACCTGACCAAGGTAAAGAACTTCTTGAGATCAGGGCCAAAGGCGTAGGAGTGAATGGGCGCTGCCTCCCGGTACATACCCGCGTCGAAGTACGTAAGGCCATGGTGCCCAACCTCGAAGAACTCATCCGTCATCAGCTGGCGCGCCTGCCCTGACATCGTATCCAGGAAGCTCAGTCCAGCCTTCATGCATGAAATGGCGGTGTTGGCCTTGATGTTCCTTGGCGAGGCAAACGAGCGCGTTGCCGCCGGCATCTTCAGCCAGCAATACAGGGCCACCTTGACCTCCAAGACCGCCGACTGATTGAGCAATGGGTAGGATTCAAAATTAAGCCGTAGCTTGGCTCCTTGGACGTTCCTGGCGGCGTTCGGATGATCATCGTTGAAGTCCCAGACAGCGTCGCCCAAGACGGATGTCTTACTGACAGGCAACGCCATCAGCGCCTGGTACCAAGAGAGTGCTTCCAGCGACACAGGAGTCGGATCGGCGATGTTCTTGCGCAACTCAAGCAGCAGGGTGTGAGCAGCTGTACGCCACTGTTTGTACGCCGCGAGTTCAGGGATCAGAGCATGGTTCACAGCGTTACCCCCTCGGTCAAAATACTGACCTGCAGGTTTTCAGAGAGGCGCTCAGCCTTCGTCAACTCTTCTACGGAAAAGTCCGATGTCTCAGGATCTAGAAGGTTGTTCAGCACATCAAGGTTGTCCAGGATGACGGCTCCGTAAGGCGTATCGAGCACCCGGTTGACCTCAATCATTCTTTGGTAGTCGCGCCGCATGGCGAAGAGCTCCGGCAGGTGCGATACCGTGATGATGCTGTTGCTGCATGAAAGGCACTTGTTAAACAGCGTGCAGGGCTTGCTGGGGTCGTAGCTTGCCAAAGCCTTGATGAATGCTGGTGGATCAAAGACGTTCATGCAGGTCGCCAGGCCAGAACGCAGCGGCATAGCTTCAGGCGCGGACTCGATAGTCGTGGTCGGGATGAGCTTCGGGGCCTCCTCCAGCGTGTCTTGCTGCATTTCATGGAGAACCTTGTTCAGCATCCGGCGCGCCATGGGGTTGAAGTCCATCTGATCCAGATAGGCCATGGTGGTGCTGAGGCTCTTATGTCCCAGGAGCACCTGAATCTCACGCGGAGAGACGCCGCGCTCGATCAGCTCGCTCACGAAACTTGGTCGGAAACGTGACGGTGATAGTTTGAGAGGATTGCCATCTTCGTCAAGCAGCCCGTGATCCTGAGAGAACTTATCCAGGGTCTTATTGAGCTGGTTGCCACCAGAGTTCTCAAAGGAATCTACAACACCGTATTTCCTGGGAGAGCTTGAACGGTAGATGAAGAGCTTGTTCTGAGCCTCGACAGGCGCATTCAAGCGGATCTCACGGGTCAGATGCTTCACATCGTCAAAGATTTTCTTGACCACACGGCCTTGAGACGTCGTCAGCCAAGAAATTTCCGCATGGAAAATATCGAGATGAAGCATCTTCGCGCCTTCAGAACGCTCTTTCCAATACAGCAAGCAAGGCCGATCGGTTAAGTCATGGCGTTCAATGAAATCATCCAGCTCCAGTCCAAGCAAAGAGTCAGCGTTCATGCCGGTGACCTGGGCAAGCCGAGCGATGTATGGCGCAATGACTCGACCATCGATCTGATACTGCACGCCCCAGCTTTTATAAACCTCGAAGATCGAAATTGACGAAGTCGAAATAATCGACATAAACGCCCGTTGATAGGGGTCGTTTTTATCTACGGATTCGAAGCTCAGGGGCTTGCAGTCGAGTTTGTTCTCAAAAATCCACCGCGCATTATCGAGAGTGTTAAAGCCTCGGCGTACTTTTCCGTCAGGGTTCAGCGGATTTTCCCCTACCTGGCTTGGAACGTAAGGCTGGGCCAAGCGATTGGTTTCCTCAATCTCTTGCTCAATGACTTTCGAGATTCGGTTTCGCACAGCCTGGGGATAAGGCTTGTACTGGTCAGTCTCACGTTCAGTATCAAACCCTGCAGCACCGACGAAACTGGTCAGCCCCAGGCCCTCAATCTGGATAGCGCGTGCCATCATTTTCCGAGCAGAGCTCATAAGGGTACTGCTGTGGCTGGTCGACAGTGAACGCTCAAGGATCTTGTCCTGGAGATATCCCCTGAGCTTAGGAAGGGAGTACGGCGTTACCAGCTCCCGGATATCCTCCTGGCCTGTGTAGTTGGCCTCCATGAGATAGGCTCGGAAGTATTTAAAAGCCTCGATGAAGTTGTTTTGACCAGACGTACTACTGCTCTTCATTGATGAAGCGCTGAATAGGTGCAGCAAGTGCTGGAAGGGATGCTCCGCTTCCGGGCTTGCGAGGTCAGACAGGCGATGGATGTGGACTGAGCGCAAAGCGCTGAAGACGTCTCGCAAAGATTTAGTGGGTTTGCTCTCTGTTTTCGAGGCAACCCGTTGCTCAACAGTTTGGTAGCTGGAATCAAGTACGCCGAGCTTTCGGAGGTCATCGACGATCTCCTCGAATGTCATCCTCACGAGTTCATATCTCGTCCTCGCGCCATTGAAGCCTGATAACTCAGGAATCTCGCTCAAGAAGCCTCGATCCTTGATGCTATTGCCAAACACCGGGATGGCCAACTTCTCCTCCATAGGCATGCCTTCATACCAAGCAAGCAACCTACGGCGCCAATCGCAAGCGTTCGACGAGTGACCTGGGACAATGATGCCTTCGGAGCGCATCGCATCGAAGATCGGCTCAAAGTATGAAGTGCGCTTAGAGATCGCCATTGGGCTGAGGTTGGTCTGTTCAATGACGTAGTTAGGGGCTACGGCCAAGTCCTCCCCCCTACTGAGGCATACCCTAAGCAACGATTCACGATCATCAGTGACGCGGGCCACAAACGATTCAATGACAGCATCTACCTGAGCGCTAGTCAGCCGACTCATTTCATATCTCCCGCATCAATTTTCAGGCGCGTCTGTTGGGAAAGCTCGGCCATCTCGCCTGCTTTCGTCTTGGTTTCAGTTCCGGGGCGTACGAGCTTCTGGTAGAGGTCGTAGGGGATCTGGGTATAGGTTTCCGACGTGCTGAGGCGCGAGTGACCCAGCGTCTTTTGCACGGTCACTAGCCGGTCAAGGTAATCACTACCAATGTCTGGCGTCCTCAACAGGGCATAGGCGTTCCCGTGCCTCAATTTGTGGGGGGAGATCATCCTGTCGATTTTCAGCAGATTCAGCGCTCGCTCGGATGTGCGCTCCAAGAGCTTGGAGATCGAGCGAGGGGTGTACTCACCCCCCTCCGCATTCAGGAAAGCAGGGGTGTTCTCAGCCCCCTTAAATTGACGCTTAGTCATTTTGTACAGCGGCGAAGCATGGTACTTCTTGATGCGCAGCAGCGTGGCGCGGCTGACCAACGTCTGGCGGGGCTTGAAGGAGTCCGCAGGGCCTTTGCTTCCATCAATATGCAGCGGGCAGTAGTCCGCGTTCACCGGTTCTGAGACACCAGGCGAGATGAACAACGTGTCCTGAAATTGAAGGGCATCATCGATGGCCTTGAGGGTCACTCGCGGGACTTCTGAGCGGCGCACGCCTGCGTCGTACATGAACTGGAGCAAGCAACGCTCACGCTCACTCTGCGTGGCCAGGATGAGCTCTCTGAGATTATTCAGGGAACAGGCCACCACCAGGCCCTTGTTAGGACGGGGAGATAGGTACCCGGCAGTGTAAGGGTTAGGCGCGGTACGAGGCGCGGGTACGTCGTCCACTCCCCGGCATAGAGAATCGTTGAAAAACGCCATCAAAGACGAATCCCGGTTGCGCACCGTCTTCTTGGAAAGGCCTTCTGCCTCGCGCAGGTGAGCGAAGTACTCCTCGATCACGTGGGTGCGGATTTCCAAGAACGCTGAGTCACGCTCGCAATCACGGAACTCACGGCGGTTCATCAGGTACTCGCAGGTGTACCCGAGGTTGCGACCATAGGTGATGGCCGTCTGCTGGGATATATCGGCTTCCCGGAGCGCGTAGGATAGGTAACCCGATATCAAGGGCATCAGGCGCTCATCGTCATCAAAGACGGCTGTCCCTGTGACGTTTACGGCTTCCTGAATTGGGGATTCTTCGGATGGGTCGTCCCGCCTGGTTGGGGACTCTCTGAAATCTAGGGGGGCGCCCCTAACTGCGATGACCTTCACGACTTCCTCTCTCTTCAAAGCGGCCCGTACTATACACAATGTGCATTTCGTACTGGGGCACAATAAATGAGCTTGGAAGGTAGAGCCGTACTACGCAGCCATTGCGTACTGTGCTGGTTCTTCGAGGGGGTATAAAAGGCCCAGGTCATTGGAACGGATATAGAGGGTCAGGGAGATTTCCCGAGTCTCGACATTCGGGTGGAACTGATACAGCAGATGGCACGGCGGCAAGGCCATTTCATCGAGCTGAGCGCAGTTCCAGCCGTGGAACAGGATCCGGCGGCTGCCCGGGTCCTTGATGATGGTGTCGACACACTGGCGGATCTGGTCGATGGCCTTGTACAGCACCACATAGGCCTGACCGTTTTCCTCGCCTTCGGCGATCTGCCGATAGCCCTGGGCCAGGGTCTGCTCGATGGCGGCCGGGTTGCTCAGGGCGATCTGCTTGTAGGCCGGCCATTTGCGCCATTGCACGCCATAGATTTCACCCAGGTCGTCTTCGCCCTGGCGGAACGGGTTGGCCAGCCACTGCGCGTTTTCGTTGGCGTTCTGGTCCCAGACCTTGCAGCCCAGGGCACGGAACTCGGCGGCGTTGTTCACGCCACGCAGAAAACCGCACATCTCGCCGATGGCCGACTTGAAGGCCATCTTGCGGGTGGTGATGGCTGGAAAGCCTTCCTTGAGGTCATAGCGCAGCATGGCACCGGGAAAACTGATGGTGTTCACACCGGTGCGGTTGGCCTGCTTGGTGCCGTTGTTGATGACGTGGGCGACCAGATCGAGATATTGCTTCATGAATTACCTGCATCCTTGAACCCGGGGCCAGGGCCCCGGTATTCGAATTTAAAGCGCGGCGCTCGTGTTCGCCGGAGCGCGGTGATAAGCCAGCCAGATCAGGAACAGGCCACCGATGATCATCGGCAGGCACAGTACCTGGCCCATGGTCAGCCAGTTCCACGCCAGGTAGCCGAGCTGGGCATCCGGCACCCGGACGAACTCGACGATAAACCGGAAAATCCCGTAGAACAGGGCAAACATGCCGGAGACCGCCATGGTCGGCCGCGGCTTGCGCGAGAACAGCCACAGGATCACGAACAGCGCCACGCCTTCCAACGCGAACTGGTACAGCTGCGACGGATGCCGCGGCAACTGCGAAGGGTCACTGAACGGCGGGAAAATCATTGCCCAGGGCAGGTCGGTCGGCTTGCCCCACAATTCGGCGTTGATGAAGTTGCCGATCCGCCCGGCGCCCAGGCCGATCGGCACCATCGGCGCGACGAAATCCATCAGCTCGAAGAATGACTTGTTGTTGCGCTTGCCGAACCACAAGGCCGCCAGCATCACCCCGATAAAGCCGCCATGGAACGACATGCCGCCCTTCCACACCTCGAAGATCAGGGTCGGGTTGGCCAGGTACGCGTTCAGGTCGTAGAACAGCACATACCCCAGACGGCCACCGACAATGACCCCCATCGACATCCAGAACACCATGTCGGAGAGCTTCTCCTTGTTCCAGGTCGGGTCGAAACGGTTCAGCCGGCGCGATGCCAGCAGCCAGGCACCGCCGATGCCGATCAGGTACATCAGCCCGTACCAGTGGATTTTCAGCGGACCGATGGCCAGGGCCACCGGATCGATCTGCGGGTAAGGCAGCATTGCGACTCCTCGTAAGAGTAGAAAACTCAAGATTGCGGGCGTGACAGTGGCACGCCGGGATTAAGCCAGGATTGCGGCCCCTTTCAGAGCAGGAAACTCAGCCCTACACCAAACAGCAGCGCGGCGAACAGACGCTTGAGCAGGCGCGGCGACAGGCTGTGGGCCAGGCGCGCGCCAAAGCGGGCGAATACCATGCTGGTCAGCGCAATGCCCAGCAGCGCCGGCAAATACACAAAACCCAGACTATGGGCCGGCAGCAACGGATCATGCCAGCCCAGAATCATGAAACTTAAGGCACTGGCCAGGGCAATCGGCAGGCCGCAGGCCGATGACGTGGCCACCGCCTGTTGCATGGGCACGCTGCGCCAGGTCAGGAACGGCACGGTGAGCGAGCCGCCACCGATGCCGAAAATCGCCGAAGCCCAGCCAATCACGGTGCCGGCCAGGGTCAGACCCACTTTGCCGGGAACCGTTCGGCTGGCCTTGGGCTTGAGTTCAAGGACCATCTGCAGGGCGATCACCAGGGCGAATACACCAATGATCTTTTGCAGGTGGGGACCGGAAATCGCCTCCGCCGTCAGCGCACCAAAGCCGGCGCCGATCAGAATCCCTACGGTCATCCAGACAAAGATCGGCCAGCGCACCGCGCCCCTGCGCTGATGCTCGCGAATCGCATTGACCGAAGTGAAGATGATGGTCGCCAGCGAGGTGCCCACCGCCAGGTGGGTCAACACCAGCGGGTCGAAGCCCTGCGCCTTGAAACTGAACACCAGCACCGGAACGATGATGATCCCGCCACCCACGCCAAACAGCCCGGCCAGCACGCCCGCACAGGCGCCCAACAGCAGATAGAGCAGAAATTCCATGGGTGCACCCCAAAATAAGACCGGCATGGTAACGGATGCACGGCCTTCGGCTCCACTGGATGGCGATGGATACCCGCTTCATCTGTGCGTAGAGTGGGCAAAAACACAAAAGGGATTAGCCCGATGTGCTTGATCGTTTTCGCTTGGCGGCCGGGCCACGCCCAACCGCTGATCGTCGCGGCCAACCGCGACGAATTCTATGCCCGCCCCAGCCTGCCCCTCGCCCAATGGCCTGAAACCCCGGAAATTCACGCCGGACGCGACCTGGAAGCCGGGGGCACCTGGCTGGGGGTCGGCGCCGATGGCCGCTTCGCCGCACTGACCAATATCCGCGACCCTCATCAACCCCCGGCGCGCCGTTCCCGGGGCGAACTGGTGGCACGCTTTCTCGCCGGAAAAATCCCGCTGGATGACTATTTGACCGACGTTGTCGGCCGATCGGTGGAATATGCCGGCTTTAACCTGCTGCTCGGCACCGCCGAAGCGCTGTGGCATCACAACGCCAATGACCTGCAACCCCAGCGCCTGGGAAGCGGCGTGTATGGCTTGTCCAACGCCGGCCTGGATACGCCCTGGCCGAAACTGCTCAAGGCCCGTGCCGCCCTCGGTGAACTGCTGGACGATCCGCAGCCCCAGGCGCTGCTTGCCTTGCTCAGTGATCCGCAGACCGCGCCCTTTGCCGACTTGCCGGACACCGGCGTCGGCCTGGCCACCGAGAGTCTGCTGTCCAGCGTGTTTATCGCCAGCCCCAGCTACGGCACCCGCGCCAGCACCGCACTGATCGTCCACGCCGATGGCACCCGGCACCTGGTGGAGCGCAGTTTCGGGCCCTATGGCGGGCATTTGGGAGAGGTCGAGCTGAAGGTTTAAAACGCCCAGGCCGGATGCTGCGGAGCAGGATCCGGCCGGGTGGTGAGTAGAACCGCGCGGTTTAAAGCGTCTTGGCCGAAGCGGGATTGATCATCCGCGCCAGGCCGAGCTTTTTCAGCGCCAGTTGCAGCGAGCTGTGGATAACTTGCGGGTTGTCGATGGTCATCAGCTCGGCCAGCAGTTCCTTGGCCTTGGTCAGGTTGATCTGACGCAGCATCCACTTCACTTTCGGCAGGTTGGTGGCGTTCATCGACAGACTGTCGAACCCCATCGCCATCAGCAGCACCGCTGCCGCCGGATCACCGGCCATCTCACCGCAAATGCTCACCGGCTTGCCTTCGGCATGGGCGTCGCGCACTACGTTTTGCAGGGCTTGCAGCACCGCCGGGTGCAGGTAGTCGTATAGATCGGCGACCCGCGGGTTGTTGCGGTCCACGGCCAGCAGGTATTGGGTCAGGTCGTTGGAGCCGACCGACAGGAAGTCCACCTGACGCGCCAGCTCCTTGGTCTGGTAGACCGCAGCCGGAATTTCGATCATGACCCCAATCGGCGGCATCGGCACATCAGTGCCTTCGTCACGCACTTCACCCCATGCACGGTGGATCAGGTGCAGGGCTTCTTCCAGCTCGTGGGTGCCGGAGATCATCGGCAGCAGAATGCGCAGGTTGTTCAGGCCTTCGCTGGCCTTGAGCATGGCCCGGGTCTGGACCAGGAAGATTTCCGGGTGGTCGAGGGTGACGCGAATGCCGCGCCAGCCGAGGAAGGGGTTGTCTTCCTTGATCGGGAAATAAGACAGTGACTTGTCGCCGCCGATGTCCAGGCTGCGCATCGTCACCGGCTGCGGATGGAAGGCCGCCAGTTGCTCGCGATAAATCGCCAGCTGCTCCTTTTCACTCGGGAAACGCTGATTGATCATGAACGGCACTTCGGTGCGGTACAGGCCCACACCTTCGGCGCCGCGCTTCTGCGCCCGCGCCACATCGGCCAGCAGGCCGGTGTTGACCCACAGCGGCATGCGGTGGCCATCCAGGGTCACGCACGGCAGGTCGCGCAGCGCATCCAGGCCCTGGGCCAGTTGCCGCTCTTCCTCGACCACCTCGGCGAACTGCTTGCGCAGCACATCGCTAGGGTTGGTGTAGACCTCGCCGTGGTAGCCATCGACGATCATCTGGATGCCGTCGACCTTGGAGTAAGGCAGGTCGACCAGGCCCATCACCGTCGGAATCCCCATGGCTCGCGCCAGGATCGCAACGTGGGAGTTGCCCGAACCCAATACCGACACCAGGCCGACCAGCTTGCCTTCCGGCACCTCGCCGAGCATGGCCGGCGTCAGTTCTTCGCTGATCAGGATGGTGTTGTCGGGGTAGACCAGGGTTTGCTGGCGCTCTTCCTGCAGGTAGGCCAGCAGTCGGCGGCCCAGGTCCTTGACGTCGGACGCCCGCTCGCGCAGGTAGGCATCGTCCATCAGCTCAAAGCGGTTGACGTGATCGGTGACCACCTGACGCAGTGCGCCCTGGGCCCACTGACCGGTCTTGATAATGGTGGTGACTTCACTGCCCAGCGAGGCATCGTCGAGCATCATCAGGTAGACGTCGAACAGGGCGCGCTCTTCCGGGCGCAGCTGGGTCGCGAGTTTTGCCGACAGTGCGCGCATATCGGCACGCACGCCTTCAATGGCGGTCTTGAACAGCCCGAGCTCGGCATCGATATCGCTGATGGTTTTATCCGGCACCACGTCCAGGTCGGCCGGCGGCAGCATGACCACCGCCGTACCCACTGCGGCACCCGGCGAACCCGGGACGCCGACGAACTTGGCTTCCTGAATCCCCTTGCCCTGGCGCCCCAGGCCGCGGATCGAGCCGGTGGCTTCGGCGTGGGCGATAACCCCCGCCAGCTGCGCGCTCATGGTCACCAGGAAGGCTTCTTCGCCCTCGTCGAACTGGCGACGCTCCTTTTGCTGGATGACCAGCACGCCCACGACCCGGCGGTGGTGGATGATCGGTGCGCCGAGGAAAGAGGCGTAACGCTCCTCGCCGGTTTCGGCGAAGTAGCGATAGCGCGGGTGATCGGCGGCATTTTCGAGGTTGAGCGGTTCTTCGCGCGTGCCGACCAGGCCGACCAGACCTTCATTGGGTGCCATGCTGACCTTGCCGATCGAGCGCTTGTTCAAGCCCTCGGTGGCCATCAGGACAAAACGGTTGGTCTCGGGGTCCAGCAGATAGACCGAGCAGACCTGACTGCCCATGGCCTCTTTGACGCGCAATACAATAATCCCTAACGCCGCCTTGAGATCCTTGGCGGAGTTAACTTCCTGGACGATCTTGCGCAGCGTATTGAGCATGGCTCGGGGTCGAACTCCGTCGTCAGTCGCGCGCTAATAGGCGCGGGGCAAGCTCTTTGAGAGCGCGGCGATAAACCTCGCGCTTGAATGTCACCACCTGGCCCAACGGATACCAATAACTGACCCAGCGCCAGCCATCGAATTCCGGTTTACCGGTCAAATCCATCCGCACCCGCTGCTCGTTGGAGATCAGGCGCAGGAGAAACCATTTCTGTTTCTGGCCGATGCACAGCGGTTGGCTGTGTGTCCTGACCAGACGTTGCGGCAAACGATAGCGCAACCAGCCCCGGGTGCAGGCGAGAATTTGCACATCTTCGCGCTCCAGGCCCACTTCTTCGTTCAACTCGCGGTACAAGGCGTCTTCCGGAGTCTCCTCGGGGTTGATCCCCCCTTGAGGAAACTGCCAGGCATCTTGATTGATACGGCGAGCCCATAGCACCTGGCCGGCATCATTCGTCAGAATAATCCCGACATTGGGGCGGAAACCATCGGGGTCGATCACGGCAACAACCTCGCAAACGCATGTCGCCGCATTGTTCCACAAAGGTTGTTAAAGCAGCAACGAGGCGGCTTACCTTATGTGCACTCTTGTGAAAAGACCGTATTCTGGACGCCTTTTTCAGCCTTCTGTGAGCGAGTAACTGCAATGCGCCTGGCTTTATTCGACTTGGACAACACGCTTCTGGGCGGTGACAGCGATCACGCCTGGGGCGATTACCTGTGCGAAAGAGGCTTCCTCGACGCCGTCACCTACAAGGCCCGCAACGACGAGTTCTACCAGGATTACCTGGCAGGCAAGCTCGATAACGCCGCCTACCTGAACTTCTGCCTGGAAATTCTCGGCCGCACCGAGATGAGCGTGCTCGATCAATGGCACCGCGACTATATGCGCGACTGCATCGAGCCGATCCTGTTGCCCAAGGCCCTGGCGCTGCTGGCCAAGCACCGCGAGGCCGGCGACAAGCTGGTGATCATCACCGCCACCAACCGCTTCGTCACCGCGCCGATCGCCGAGCGCCTGGGCGTGGAACACCTGATCGCCACCGAATGCGAGATGGTCGACGGCCGCTACAGCGGGCGCAGCACCGATGTACCCTGCTTCCGTGAAGGCAAAGTGACACGCCTGAACCGCTGGCTGGAAGAAACCGGCCACACCCTGGACGACAGCTACTTCTACAGCGACTCGATGAACGACCTGCCGCTGCTGGAGCAGGTGGCGAACCCGGTGGCGGTCGACCCCGACCCGAACCTGCTGGCCGAAGCCCAGAAACGTGGCTGGCCCGTGCTCAGCCTGCGAGGCTGATGCCGCTGCCCGGTCCGCTTGAGCACGCGGACCGGGGCCCAGGCCACGCCAGCCATCACGCCGGCTTGGCCACCATCAAATAGAAAATCGCCATGAACGCCAGGAACGCCGGCCAGCCCAGGGCAAACCACCAGCGCATGTAGGTGGCGGCCTTGAGCGGCATCGGCGTGCCGTCGCGCAACGCCTGCTCGGCCATGCGGTGGACCCGGATCTGCAACCAGACCACCGGCAACCAGCAAATACCCGCCAGCACATACAAACCCAGGCTCCACATCAGCCAGCTCTGCCCGATCGACCAACCCGCCAGGTGAATCAGCCCCAGGCCACTCAGCGGCTGGAACACCGCCGTGGTCGCGGTAAACGCCCAGTCGGCGAACACCAGGTGCTTGAAGGTCACGGCGATCACTTCGACCTTGCCGCTGCGCCAGGCACGCAGGGCGTAATAGGCCGAGCCGGCGCCCAGCCCGAACAGAATGGTCGAAGACAGGATGTGCAGGGTTTTAAGCAGCAGGTAAACACTCATCGACGCGGTTCGGTCCAGAGAAGCCAAAGGGTCGCCACCATCAGCACCAGGTTCTTGGCGACGGCGGCATAAGGGTCAAACCAGTAGTGCGGCAGTACCAGGCTGATAAACAGGGTGTAACCCAGCATCAACAGCAGCTGCACCTGCAGGGTTCGTCGCCGCCAGCGCTTGAGCAGCAGCCCGACGCCCAACAGCGCATCGCACAGCGAGCCGCCGACCACCGCCAGCATGGCCATGACGCCGTGGACCCCGGCCTCGCCCATGATCCGCAGCCCCCAGTCGTAACCGGGGCCGATGCACACGGCTGCCGTGCCCAGCCAAATCAACACCATCACTGCCAGCATCAGCGGGCGCAGCGCCAGCTGGCTGCTCTGGCTCGCCGTCGGCCAGTCGTGCAAACGCGTCGGCAACGGCGCCGCACGGTAGCCGCAGACCGACTCCAGCACCTGCGGATCGGCCAGGTTGTCGCGCTGCGCCATGCGCAGGCTTTGTCGATTCAGGGCACGCCAGCCCAGGCGCTCCCCCAGCCAGGCGCCAACCGCCAGCAGCCCGGACGGCACTTTGATGTAGCGCCCCGGCGCCCAACCCTGGGCCGCACGCAACTGGTCCAGGACCTGGGCCAAAGTCAGGCACTGCGGGCCCACCAGCGGCAAGACCATGGCCTGCGCCGGCCATTGGCGCAGCAATGCCAGGACCGCGCCACTCAGGTCGTCCACATGCAATGGCTGCGACTGCGCCTTCAGGTCGAGCAGGGCAATCAGCGGCCAGGGCGAGAGCCGGGCCAGCCAGCCACTGCTGGCGCCGCCCTGCCCCAGCACCAGCGAAGGGCGCAGCACCACCGCGTCGATACCCAGTTGCAGCAGATAGTCATCCGCCGCGCCCTTGCTGGCGAGAAAGGCCACGTCCGATTGCGCCGCCGCGCCGAGGGCCGAGATCTGCAATACCCGCACGCCTCGTTGGGCCGCCAGATCAAACAGCGCGCGGGCGCCCCGATCCTGGGTCAGCGCCAGCGCCGCGGTGTCGGTAGTCAGCAGCCCGGCTGCGTTGATCAGCAGGTCGACCTGCTCGGGAAAGGCAAAATAAGTCGGGTCCCGGGCCAGCAGGTCGAGGTCCAGGCAGCGCCACTCAACCCCGGGCAACCCAGGCGCCTGGGGCTGGCGACTGGTGGCGATCAATTGATGGCCAGCGGCGTGCAGCGCCGTCAGCAGATGGCGACCGATAAACCCCGTGGCCCCCACCAGAAGGATTTTCATCAGATTCCCCAGTGCGGCTCAGACCGGCTTGGCGCCCATCAACCCGGCGATGGCGAAAAAACACACAAAGCTGAATATCGCCAACGCCAGGGTGAATTTCAGGCCGCTGGCCGCCTTGGCCAGCCGCAGGCGGTTGAGCCGCACCAGCAACCACAACCAGGCCAGCGCGCCCAGGGTGTAGAGCACGCTGGAGGCGAGGATCCAGGTCTGGCCCAGCGGCCAGCCCACCAGGTGCACCATCCACCAGCCGCTGAAGGGCAGGCTCAGGACGCCCAGCGCCATCAGCAACCAGCCGAACAGCCCCGGCCGACGCAGCACCCGGCTGTAAAAGGTGGCGTCACCCCGGTTGCGCCAGACCCAGACCGCCAGGCCCAGGACGCTGCCCAACAGCAGCACCGTGGCCAGCACATGCAGCAACTTCAGCGTGGTCAATATTTCCATGTCATCTCTTCCTTAGGCCGTGCCCATCAGCGTAGCCGTTCAGCCCAGGAACAGCTGATACGCCGGGTTGTCGCTTTCATCCCAGTACGGGTAGCCGATTTGCGCCAGTGCCGCCGGCACCAGATGACGCTCGGCAGCCGGGACTTGCAGGCCGGCAACCACCCGGCCATCGGCTGCGCCGTGGTTGCGGTAGTGGAACATCGAGATGTTCCAGCGCCCGCCCAGCTTGTGCAGGAAGTTGAACAAGGCGCCCGGGCGCTCCGGAAACTCGAAGCGAAACACCACTTCGTCACTGACCTTTTCCGCATGGCCACCGACCATGTAGCGGATATGCAGCTTGGCCAGCTCGTTGTCGGTCAGGTCGATGACCGGGAAGCCCTGCTCGGTCAGGCTGGCAATCAAGGCGCTGCGCGGGTCGTTTTCCGGGTGAGTCTGCACCCCGACGAAAATGTGCGCTTCGCTGCCTGTGTTGTAGCGGTAGTTGAATTCGGTGATCTGGCGCTTGCCGATGGCTTCGCAGAACGCCTTGAAGCTGCCCGGCTTCTCGGGAATGGTCACGGCGATGATGGCTTCACGGCCCTCGCCCAACTCGGCGCGCTCGGCCACGTGGCGCAGGCGGTCGAAGTTGACGTTGGCGCCGGAATCGATGGCCACCAGGGTCTGGCCGGTGATGCCGCGCTGCTCGACGTACTTCTTGATCCCGGCCACGCCTAGGGCGCCGGCAGGTTCGGTGATCGAGCGGGTATCGTCGTAGATATCCTTGATTGCCGCACAGATCTCGTCGGTGCTGACGGTGATGACTTCGTCGACGTAGTCTTTGCAGATATCGAAGGTGTGCTGGCCGATCTGCGCCACCGCCACGCCATCGGCAAAGATGCCCACGGTCGGCAGCACCACTCGCTCACCGGCGGCCATGGCGGCTTGCAGGCAGTTGGAGTCGTCCGGTTCGACGCCGATGATCTTGATTTCCGGGCGCAGGTACTTCACGTACGCCGCGATGCCGGCGATCAGGCCGCCGCCGCCCACCGGGACAAAGATCGCATCCAGGCGCCCGGGGTGCTGGCGCAGGATTTCCATCGCCACCGTGCCCTGCCCGGCAATGGTGTGCGGATCATCGTAGGGGTGGATGTAGACGTAGCCTTTTTCGTCGACCAGCTTCAGCGAGTAGGCCAGGGCTTCCGGGAAGGAGTCACCGTGCAGCACCACCTTGCCACCGCGCGAACGCACACCTTCGACCTTGATCTCCGGGGTGGTCTTGGGCATCACGATGGTCGCCTTGACCCCCAGGACCTTGGCCGCCAGGGCCAGGCCCTGGGCGTGGTTACCCGCAGAGGCCGTGACCACGCCCCGCGCGCGCTCTGCCTCGCTGAGCTGGGTGAGCTTGTTGTAGGCGCCGCGAATCTTGAACGAGAACACCGGCTGCAAGTCTTCACGCTTGAGCCAGACCTGATTGCCCAGCCGCTCGGAAAGCTGGCGGGCGGTCTGCAGGGGGGTTTCTACGGCAACGTCGTAAACGCGCGAGGTGAGGATCTTTTTGACGTACTGTTCAAGCATCGGAAAGCATCACTGAGCGGGTTGGGCAGGGCCAGGGAGTCTAACCCAGCGTTTGGGCGGGCGACCACACGAAAACAGAGGTTTTGTTGGGTTATACTCGCGCCCCTCTTTACTCCCCGCCCGCTCCGGAGCCCGCATGACCCAGGATCAACTCAAACAGGCAGTGGCCCAGGCCGCCGTCGATTTAATCCTTCCGAAACTCGATGACAAAAGCATCGTCGGGGTCGGCACCGGCTCTACCGCCAACTGCTTTATCGATGCCCTGGCCCAGCACAAGGGCGCCTTCGACGGCGCGGTCGCCAGCTCCGAAGCCACCGCCGCGCGCCTCAAGGGCCACGGGATTCCGGTGTATGAGCTCAACACCGTCAGCGATCTGGAGTTCTACGTCGACGGCGCCGACGAAAGCGACGCGCACCTGAACCTGATCAAGGGCGGTGGCGCGGCCCTGACGCGCGAGAAGATCGTGGCCGCCGTGGCCAAGACTTTCATCTGCATCGCCGACGCCAGCAAGCTGGTCTCGGTGCTGGGCGCCTTCCCGCTGCCGGTGGAAGTGATCCCCATGGCCCGCAGCCACGTGGCCCGCGAGCTGGTCAAGCTCGGCGGCGACCCGGTGTACCGCGAGGGCGTGCTGACCGATAACGGCAACATCATCCTCGACGTGTTCAATATGCAGATCACCAACCCGGTGGAGCTGGAGCGCCAGATCAACGCCATCGTCGGCGTGGTCACCAACGGCCTGTTCGCCGCGCGCCCGGCCGACGTACTGCTGCTGGGCACCAGCGAAGGCGTGAAAACCCTCAAGGCCTGATCCCGCAGTCGCCTGCCGGCGCTGATCCTTGAATGGGACCCGCGTCGGCAGGCTCGCCTTACAATGCGGGTTTCTTGAACACGTAGAACAGGTTCGGCTCGCTCACCAGGTACAGGCTGCCATCGTCATCCATGGCGATCCCTTCCGCCTGCGGCACTGTCGCCCGCAACCCCTGCTGGCCCTTGGTCAGGGACAGGGTGCTCAGCGGTCGCCCGTCGACATCCAGCTCCAGCACCAACCGCGACTCATCCGACAGCGCCAGCAAATGCCCGGTGCGTTCGTCGTACTGCAGGCTGGACAGGTCACGGACAAACATCCCGGCATCGCGCTTGGGGTTGTTGACCACGTGCACCGCGTAGGACTTTTCCGGGTTGTAGTGAGGAAAGCCCTGCACCTCATAGATCAACATCGGATCACGTTCCTTGGCGACGAACAGGCGCTTGCCCACCGAGTCGTACGCCAACCCTTCAAACCCCTTGTTGCTGCTCATGTGCACACCCAGGGTCATTTGCTCGGCATCGGCCGCATCGAGAAACTGCGTATCGTCCTCAAGGTGGATCTTGATCAGGCGCTGCCGGCGCTCGTCCGTCAGCACGTAAGTGTCGGCGCTGATGAACTCCACCGCCTCCGGATCGCCAAAGCCGACCAGGGCCACCCGGCGCAGGATCTGCCCCTCGAGCGACAGCTCGATCAGTTCGGCATTCTTGTTGGTGACGGTAAACAGGCTCTTGCGCACCGGGTCGTAGGTCAGTGCCGACACGTCGTCGTCCAGGCCCGGGATCTGTTGCGCCTCGATCTCCACCCGATAATCGCCCAGGCCGATGGAACGGGCATCGGCCGGTTGCCACAGGCCTTGCACATTGAACCAGGCGCGCTCGAACAATCGGTACTGCTGGGCGGCGACCCCGACCAGCAACAGAGCGACCAGGCACAGCATCAGGGAAAGGGCTTTGGGACGGGCAAGTCGGCGCATTCAGGCAAGCTCGGGATCAGGACGGACGGATGAAATATCACGTCTGACTGAATTTAAACTTAATTGCCCGGGGTGTCTGGCCCGCCTTGCCATCACCGCAGGGCGCAGCCGTGTGACTCAGCGCTTCTCGAAGCGGTAAAAAAGGTCGGGCTCGCTGACCATGTACAACACACCGGCGTCGTCCATGGCCACGCCCTCGGCGCGGGGAATGGTGCTCTTCAAACCGTTGAAACCGCCCAGCAGGGTCATGAAGCTGACCTGCTCACCGGCTTCGTCCAGCTCCAGCAACAGATGGGAATCGGCGGACAGGACCAGGGTGTGACCGGTGCGCGGGTCGATGCCCAGGGCCGACAGGTTGCGCAGGTCCAGCTCGTCACTGGCCAGCTTCTGCTTGTCCCCCTTGAGCACCTGGCTGCCGTCGCTGCTCCAGGTGAACAGCGCCGGCGGCCGCTCCTCGCCCAGCAGCAGCTGCTGCTTGCGCGGGTTCCAGGCGATGGCTTCAAAGGCTTTGTTCTGGTCTTTCGAAGGGCCCAGGTCGTATTTGGGGAAGTCGGCGATGTTCAGTTCGCGGGTGCTGGCGTCGACCTTGACGATGGTCAACAGGTGCTGGCGTTCGTCGACGATGGCCAACAGCCCGTTTTCCAACGCCGCCACGCCTTCCGGATTGCCCCAGCCCACCAGCGGCATCTTGCGCAGCACATCGCCCTGCAGGCTCAACTCCACCAGGAACGGGTTCTTGCCCATCACCGAAAACAGGGTCTTGGTCTGCGGGTTATAGGTCAGGTCGGAGGCCTCGTCCTTCTCCATACCCGGCAGCACCTTGGCATCGATCACCGCACGGTAGTCGGGCAGCCACACGCTTTCCTGGCGCTCCACCGGCGTTTCAAACCCCTCCTGGACCCACAACCAGCCGCGATCATCCCAATGCATGGCGTACGCCAAGCCGTAGACGATCACGCCTACCAGCAGCAACCAAGAATACCAGCGCATGACGAAGCGCGAGCGGTGAGCGGTTTTGAGTTTGGGAAGGGGATGCACGGCCATCAATGACATTCCAGAAAATCAGCCATTTGTAATAGCACACGCAATAACGATTCGCGCACTTTGAGCCGGCATTTATCCAGACAAGATGTGAAAAAAATGCCAAACACCCAGGGCGAGTGCTTGCAGGCTGGCGCGACCCGATCAGGATCGGCCAGCCCGGACGGTTGGCAGCGAAGGCTCAGCGAACGCTGCTGCTGAAGGAGCTGGCACCCGGAAGCTCCAGGACCAACTCGTCACCGACATTCAGCGGACCGACGCCCACCGGCGTGCCGGTCAGGATCACATCGCCGGCCTGCAGCGAGAAGCAACCGGCCATGTGCTGGATCATCGGCACGATGGGGTTGAGCATCGCGCTGCTGTTACCGTCCTGGCGAACTTCACCGTTGATGGTCAGGCGGATGCCGATGTCGGTCAGGTCGGCGAAGGTGCTGCTGACCACGAACGGTGCCAGGACCGCCGCGCCGTCGAACGACTTGGCGATTTCCCAGGGCAGGCCCTTGGCCTTGAGCTCGGACTGCTTGTCACGCAGGGTCAGGTCCAGGGCCGGGGCGAAACCGGAAATCGCATCCAGCACCTCTTCGCGGCTGGGCTTGGTCGACAGCGGTTTGCCGATCAACACGGCGATTTCCGCCTCGTAGTGCACCGAGCCACGCTCGGTCGGAATGCTGAACCCGCCTTCCAGCGCCACCACACAACTGCCCGGCTTGATAAACAGCAGCGGTTCGGTGGGCACCGGGTTGTCCAGTTCCTTGGCGTGCTCGGCGTAGTTGCGGCCGATACACACCACTTTGCCTACCGGGAAGTGGATTTTCGTACCGTCGACGTATTGGTGCTGATAGCTCATTACCGACTCCTGCTCGTTGGATTCTTCAGGGACTGCGGCTTCAAACGGCGAAAATCTTGCCCGGGTTCATGATCCCGTTCGGATCGAACACGGCCTTGACTGCTTTCATGTACTCGATCTCGACCGCCGAGCGGCTGTAGGTCAGGTAATCGCGCTTGGTCATGCCCACGCCGTGTTCGGCGGAAATCGAACCGTTGTACTTCTCGACGGTTTCGAACACCCACTTGTTGACCGTGGCGCACTTGGCGAAAAACTCGTCCTTGCTCAAGTTGTCCGGCTTGAGGATGTTCAAGTGCAGGTTGCCGTCGCCGATATGGCCAAACCAGACGATTTCGAAGTCCGGGTAGTGTTCGCCGACGATCGCATCGATTTCCTTCAGGAAAGCCGGCACTTTCGACACAGTGACCGAAATGTCGTTTTTGTACGGGGTCCAGTGGGAAATGGTCTCGGAGATGTACTCACGCAGCTTCCACAGGTTGTGCAGCTGGGTTTCGCTCTGGCTCATCACGCCATCCAGCACCCAGCCCTGCTCAACGCAGTGCTCGAAGGTTTCCAGGGCGTGGTTGGCCACTTCTTCAGTGGTCGCTTCGAATTCCAGCAGGGCGTAGAAGGGGCAGTCGGATTCGAACGGCGCCGGTACATCACCCCGGGCCATGACCTTGGCCAGGGCCTTGTCGGAGAAGAACTCGAACGCGGTCAGATCGAGCTTGCTCTGGAAGGCGTGCAGCACCGGCATGATCGAGTCGAAATCGGCGGTGCCCAGCACCATCGCGGTGAGGTTCTTCGGCGCACGATCCAGGCGCATGGTGGCCTCGACCACAAAACCCAGGGTGCCTTCAGCGCCGATGAACAGCTGACGCAGGTCGTAGCCCGTGGCGTTCTTGATCAGGTCCTTGTTCAGCTCCAGCAGGTCGCCCTTGCCGGTGACGACTTTCATGCCGGCAACCCAGTTACGGGTCATGCCGTAGCGAATAACCTTGATCCCGCCGGCATTGGTGCCGATATTGCCGCCAATCTGGCTGGAACCGGCAGAGGCGAAGTCCACGGGGTAGTACAGGCCCTTGTCGCTGGCCAGGTTCTGCAACTGTTCGGTGACCACGCCGGGCTGGCAGACTGCCGTACGGTCGGTGAGGTTCACGTCGAGGATCTGGTTCATGTAGTCGAAGGACACCACCACTTCACCATTGGCCGCCACTGCAGCAGCGGAAAGCCCGGTGCGTCCGCCCGACGGCACCAGCGCGATCTTGTGCTGATTGGCCCAGCGCACGATGGCCTGAACCTGCTCGGTGGTCTTGGGAAACACGATGGCCGTGGGGGCCGGAGCGAAATGCTTGGTCCAATCCTTGCCATAAGCATTCAGGGAGTCGGCATCGGTCAGCACTTTGCCAGGCTCAACCAGGGTCTTCAGCTCATCAATCAGGGCAGGATTGGTCATCGACAGAACTCTCGAACAATTCATGGTCATCCTGAGAACGCTTCACGTCGCAGGAATGAGTGTTTAGCGGGGTGCGTATGCTAGCATACCGCCCCCGCAGGGTAGTGCCCAAAGGCGCTCTGCGGTGACGGCTTTCCTGCCGTCCGGGTCAGCTATCGCTGTCCGATTCCCTGCCATTTTTCTCCGGGACACAGGTTTACGCAGATGAGCAAGACTTCTCTCGATAAGAGCAAGATCAAGTTCCTTCTTCTCGAAGGCGTCCACCAATCCGCTGTCGACGTCCTCAAGGCCGCCGGCTACACCAGCATCGAGTACCTCACGGGCTCCTTGCCGGAAGCCCAGCTCAAGGAAAAGATCGCTGACGCTCACTTCATCGGCATCCGTTCCCGCACGCAACTGACTGAAGAGATCTTCGACCACGCGAAGAAACTGGTCGCGGTCGGCTGTTTCTGCATCGGCACCAACCAGGTTGACCTCAACGCCGCTCGCGAGCGCGGGATTGCGGTGTTCAACGCGCCGTACTCCAACACCCGTTCGGTTGCCGAGCTGGTATTGGCCGAGGCGATCCTGCTGCTGCGCGGCATCCCGGAGAAGAACGCTTCCTGCCACCGTGGTGGCTGGATCAAAAGCGCTGCCAACTCGTTCGAGATCCGCGGCAAGAAGCTGGGCATCGTCGGCTACGGTTCGATCGGTACGCAGTTGTCGGTCCTGGCCGAAGGCCTGGGCATGCAGGTGTTCTTCTACGACACCGTGACCAAGCTGCCGCTGGGTAACGCGACCCAGGTTGGCAAGCTGCACGACCTGCTGGCCATGTCCGACATCGTGACCCTGCACGTTCCGGAAACCGCTGCGACCCAGTGGATGATCGGCGAGAAGGAAATCCGCGCCATCAAGAAGGGCGGGATCCTGATCAACGCAGCACGCGGCACCGTGGTCGAGCTGGACCACCTGGCCGCCGCGATCAAGGACAAGCACCTGATCGGCGCCGCCATCGACGTATTCCCGGTGGAGCCGCGCTCCAACGATGAAGAGTTCGAAAGCCCGCTGCGTGGCCTGGACAACGTGATCCTGACCCCGCACATCGGTGGCTCCACTGCTGAAGCCCAGGCCAACATTGGCCTGGAAGTGGCAGAGAAACTGGTCAAGTACAGCGACAACGGTACGTCGGTGTCCTCGGTCAACTTCCCGGAAGTGGCCCTGCCGGCTCACCCGGGCAAGCACCGCCTGCTGCACATCCACGAGAACATCCCGGGTGTGATGAGCGAGATCAACAAGGTCTTCGCCGAAAACGGCATCAACATCTCCGGTCAGTTCCTGCAGACCAACGAGAAAGTCGGTTACGTGGTAATCGACGTCGACGCCGAGTACTCGGACCTGGCGCAAGAGAAGCTGCAACACATCAACGGCACCATCCGTTGCCGCGTGTTGTTCTAAGCGTTCAGCGCTGGACTAAAAAGGAGCCCTTCGGGGCTCCTTTTTTATGGGGCCTGTTTTTTATGGGGCCTGTTTCGGGGATTTTTCCCTGGGCCAGAACACCACGGCCAGGTTGGCGAACAGGCTCAGGAAGAACAGCGGCAGGACCAGATACATGGGCGCCCAAAACACCTCGGGCGCCGTTCCGAACATAATCGCGCCGACGATGACCGATACGAGCGGCAGGACCGCACACAGCGCACACCACCAGAAGAGCCTGGAGCCGATCCTTGCAAGCTTTCTACGCATCCCTGCCCTCTTCAATCGGTCCACAAAAAAGGAAGGCACATTGGCCTCCCCCGTTTCAATTGTCATTACCCAAAGCTGGGAATAACGATTATTTCACCGTCACTGTGATCTTCTTCGACACAATCACTGGCTTGAACGGCACGTGGTTCTTGTCCGCAAGCTCCAGTTGCAAGGTGTGCTTGCCCGGCGCCAGGGTAACTTCGGTTTCAGTCTGGGCCTTGCCGAAATGCAGGTGGTTGGCGTCCATCGGAATCGGCAGGTTTTCCGCCGGCAGTTGGTCGACATCGATCAGCAGGTGATGGTGGCCGGTGTTCGGGGTCTGGTCGCCGGCAGGTGCCAGGGCCATGCCTTCGACACCGAACTTGACCTTGAAGGTCTTGTCCACGGTTGCCCCGTCTTCCGGGGACACGATGCTCACCTGGGCACCGGCAGGCGCTGGCGTACGAGGAATTTCCGCGGCACCGGCGAACATCGAAGCACCCAGCAACAGGCTGGCCAGTGCAGTACGAGAGATGAAGCTTTTCATTATTTTCTCCAGTTTTTCGGCAAAATCTTTACGTTTGTGACAACTTCGGAGCGATTCGTTGTCGAAGGCACTCAACACCATAGCAAAGCGAGCCTGAACGGCGAACCGCACCTATAAATTCAAGGAGTGACCATGCGCTTTCTGCCTGGCCTGATACTTTTGCTACCCCTTGTGAGCACTTACGCTCAAGCCGAACTGATTGATGACATCAATGATCGTGGGGAGCTGCGCATTGCCCTCGAGGCCAACAGCCCGCCCTTCAACTTCAAGGACGACGGCAAACTCAGCGGGTTCGAGGTTGAACTGGGCCAACTGCTGGCCGGCGAGCTCGATGTGCGCGCCGACTTCGTGGTCACCGATGCCGCCGACTTGCTGCCAGGCGTCGAAAGCGGCAAATACGATGTGGCCATCAACCACATAGCAGTGACCCCGGAACTCAAGGATCGTTTCGATTTCAGCGAGCCCTACAGCTACTCCAGCGCACAATTGATCGTGCGCCAGGAAGAACAGCGCCCGCTGGGTACGCTGCAGGCCCTGCAAGGCCAGGCTTTGGGCGTGGCCCAGGGCAGCCAGTTCGTGGACCAGGCGCGGACCGTCGAAGGCATCAACCTGCGCAGCTACCCGGACGCGCAACAGCCCCTCAAGGACGTGGCGGACAAGCAGATCGACGCCGCCATCAGCGACCGCCTGCTGATTCCCTATGCCATTCGCGACAGCCGCCTGCCGGTCAAGGAAGGCGCCAAGGTCGGCCCCACGCTGAGCCTGGCGATTCCGTTTCAGAAAGGTAACCCGGCCTTTCAGGCCAGCCTGGATGGCGCCCTGCAGCGCATCAAGAGTGACGGGCGCCTGATGGCGCTGTCGGAGAAATGGTTCGGCATGGATGCGAGCAAGCCGCCAAAGCCTTGAGCCTGTAGCGGCTGGGCTGCGTTCTAGCCGAAGCGGTGGCTGTCTGGTGTCTTTGCAGTGTTGCAGAGGGCCAGCGCAGCCTCGCCCGCTCGGCAGCGGCTACGGCTTACGGGTGTGCTGTCTTATTCTGCGAGGCTGGCCAGGGCGGCGGCCGCTTCGGGCAACTGCAACTCGCTGAACACCTGCACCCCGTGGCGCGTCAACAGCGCGGCGGTGACGCCCGCGCCCTGGACCTTGACCCCGCTGAACGAGCCATCGTACGTCAGCACATTGCCGCAGGACGGGCTGTGGGCCTTGAGCACCGCGATGCGAATGCCATGGCGCTGCACCAGCGCCAGGGCCTGCCGGGCGCCGTCCAGAAACTCGCCACTGACGTCTTCACCGTCGCTGGTCAGTACCTGCGCACGACCATCGAGCACCTCGCTCCCCTGCCCGCCAGGAATCTCGGCCGCCGCTCGCGGTGTCGGCAAGCCGCCGGCCACTTCCGGGCACAAGGCAACCACCCGCCCCTCGGCCTGCCAATGGGCCAATTGATCGAATGGCCCGCTGGCTCCCCCGTCATAACGTACGCGGTGGCCTAACAGGCAGCGGCTTACCAGAATCTTGTGCATGATCAGAACGGCTCGTTACCGCGCCGCCGGAACCAGCCGGTCAACGACAGGCGATCGCGGGTTGCGGGCATGACTTCATGAGGCACCTCGCCGGATAGAAACACCACCAGCCGGCCTCCCGTGGGGACCACATCGTATTCGACGTCGCCCTTCAGATACATCCGCAGCTGACCACCGTATTCAGGCAGCCACCCCGGGTTGAGGTAGATCACCGCCGACACCATGCGCCGATCATCGTCGCGAAAACGGTCGAGGTGCTTCAGGTAGAACGCTCCCGGCGGGTACAGGGCGAAATGGCTTTCGAAATCCTCCAGCCCCAGGTACAGGCCGCGATTGAGCGCCACGCGCAGGCTGTCCATCAACCCCAGATAAGTGTCGCAAGCCTCGGCCTGGCCGGGTTCGAGCCACTGGATATGATCCCCCCGGATCCCCTCGCGGATCTCCTGGAATGGCCCGCGCCCTACTGCCGCCGGAGCCAGTTCACCTTCGGCTGCACGTTTACGGCACTCAGCCGCCAACTCCAGGGTCAGAGCCTCTGGCAGAAAGATATTCTGCTGCGACCAGCCACAGGCGGCCAAGTCGTCGACGATACGTAACAACAATGGGTGATCAGAGGGTATTTGCATGGCGCGCATAGTATCCAGCCTCAGATGAATCTGACAGAGCCGTGTAGCGGAGGACCGCGCAAAAATTCAACGCACCGGTATCGGACACTTTGCACCCTGATCCTGATACGAATTCTCGACAACCATCGCCTCGCCCCGGAGAATAGTGGGCTGCTGACAGGAGTCCTTATGCGCCGTTTGCTTTTTTCACTGTTGATGTTCTGCGTTTTGCCCGCGTGGGCAGACAGCCTCGACCAGCTGTACAAGGTCGCCGGCTGGCCAGAACAACGCGCGCATTTCAACGATGCCCTCACCGCGGCTCAGCAACGCTACCAGAACAGCCTGCCACCGGCGGTCTACCAGGCGTTGGTGAACAACAGCAACCAACGCTTCGCCCCCCAGGCGATGGATCGGCGCGCCCAGGCGCAGCTGAGGCAGAACCTCGCCGACCCGCAGCCGGCGCTGGCGTTTTTCCAGTCGCCCCTGGGACGCAAAATCACTGCCGCCGAACTGCTGGCGACGCGTCGCGACCAATTGGCCAAGAACGCCCAGGGCCTGCCGAAGATGCAGGCCAGTGACAATCGTCAATTGATCATCGGCCACCTGGCCCAGGCCCTGCCCGCCCGCGAGGCCGGTGCCGAAGTCAGCCTGGCGATTGCCGGGGTGGCCGCCGACAGCCTGAGCCAGATGATTCCCGGGCTGTTGGGCGGTGGCCAGGCCCAGGGCATGCTCAACGGCCAGCGCCAGCGGCTGATGGAGCAGATCGGCGCCGATTTGAACAACACCTTGCTGTACGTCTATCGCGACCTGTCGGATACCGAACTGGAAGAGTTCGCGACCTTCGCCGAATCCACCGAAGGCAAGGCCTACTACCAGGCCGCCCTCGCCGCCATCCGCGCGGGTCTGGCCGTCGGCCAAAGCAGCTCCAGCCTCGCCCCATAGCCCTGTCGCCGCTCTGCCGAAATACATCCGTTACAGGTGCATCGCTTCACAGGGCCTGCGGCAGCGGCTACAGCACGGATGTGTAGCCGCTGCCGACAGGCTGCGTTGTCCCGCACAGACGCCGCAAATTTCCCCCACTGAAACTGCCTCGCCCCAAAGGACCTGCCGCAGCGCCTACAGGTGCTGGTCGAGGAAGGCGAAATACTGCTCGCGAAATTCAGGGGTTTCATTGGCCAGGTGATGTCGCGCACGCGGCAGCATCAGTACCTGGGGCTGATCGAATTTGCCGCAGATCACCTGCAGGTTGTGTCGCCAATCCACCGTCATGTCCTGTTCGCCCTGCACGATCAACGGGCGCCGGGGGCTGCGGGGCGCGGCTTCCAGGCGTTTGATCCAGCGCGACAAGGCGCCGACCCAGGCCGTTGGCAGGCGCTGCGGCTGCAAGGGGTCGGCCTGCAGGAACGGCATGAAATCGGGATCGTTGGTGTTCTCGCTGAAGCGCCGGGCAATCCCGCTGACGAAGGGTTTGAGCAGGTAATAGCTGAGCATCGACCAACCCCAGGAGCGCGGCCGCACCAAGGGTGACAGCAGGATCACCCGGCCCTGGGCAGGACTCTGCTCACCCTGATGCAGCAAATGATCAACCACGATTGCGCCACCGGTACTCTGCCCGAACAGATGCCAGGGTTGGGGCAAATCCAGGGACCGCGCCTCGGCAAACAACCCTTGCACCACCGCCTGGTACACCGCGAAATCATCGATGCTGGCGCGCTCGCCGCTGGACAGCCCGTGCCCCGGCAAATCGCAGGCAATCACCACGAACTGATGCTCCAGGGCCCACTCGATCACGTGCCGGTACAGGCCCATGTGGTCGTAATAGCCGTGGTACAGAAACAGGGTCGCCACCGGATTTTCCGGCCACCAGACCTGACTGACCACTTCAAACCCCGGCACTTCAAACCGCCCCAAGCGGCAACGGAACGGCGTCGCACGCTGGGCAAAATCCAGCCCGTAGAAGCGCTGATAGGCCCGCGCCTGCGCCGACAGTGGCTGCGCGGCAGCCAACGGTTGCAGGCTGGCACGCAATTGATCGGGGTCGAACGTCGCAGGCATAGGGCTTTCCAAAGGTGGCGCGAAGCGCAAAACAGGCTTTATGGGCCTGCGATATTCATCTGTCGCGGCAAGCATGGCAAGCTACGCGACCTCGAGGACCGATCCGCATGCCCAAGCCTTACCGCACGACACTCCTTGCCAGCCTGCTTGCACTCATCTGCGCCGGGGTGCTGTGGGCAGCCTACGACTGGTTCCAGGGCCGCTACCTGCGCGCCTTCAGCGAACACACCGCGGTGTTTTCCGGCGACCCGCTGCAACTGCCCGCCGAACTGGCCGGCCCCGGCGCGATCCGCCTGGTGCACTTCTGGGACCCGGCCTGCCCATGCAATGTCGGCAACCAGCAGCACCTGGGCGAATTGATCGAACACTTCGGCCCCCTGGGCGTGGAGTTCTACGCCGTGCAAAAGCCCGGCAGCCATGGCCAGCTCCCCGCCACCCTGAGCGCACTCAAGCCCATCGCCGCGCTGCCCGGCGCCGAGCAGATCCCCGCCAGCCCGGCCGTGGCGATCTGGGACCGCAACGGCAAGCTGGCGTACTTCGGCCCCTACAGCGAAGGCCTGACCTGCAACTCCAGCAACAGCTTTATCGAACCCATCCTGCAGGCCCTGCATCAAGGACGCGCGGTCGACGCGACCCACACCCTGGCGGTGGGCTGCTATTGTCCATGGCCGGTGAACCCTCTGAACTAGGGCATTCCCGACTTTTCAAGGACAGGGCTGCCCAGCCGTCGACGGGCCGTGCTAAATGTCTGCGGTCCAGCCGGACGGCATTCGAAGATCGAACCAGGAGCCTCCATGAAACGCAGCTTGCGCGTACTCGCCGTGTTGATCCTCGCCCTTGCCGCCGGGGCCGGCGGGTACCTGTACAGCAAGCAGCCTTCACGCCAGGGCCAGGTCGAACTGGCAGGCCTCCAGGGCTCGGTCACCGTGCGCTATGACGAGCGCGGCATACCGCATATCCGCGCCGAGAACGAAACCGACCTGTACCGCGCCCTCGGCTATGTCCACGCCCAGGACCGCCTGTTCCAGATGGAAGCCATGCGCCGCCTGGCCCGCGGCGAACTGGCCGAGGTGCTCGGGCCCAAGCTGCTGGACACCGACAAACTGTTTCGCAGCCTGCGCATTCGCGAACGGGCAGCCAGCTATGTGGCGGCGCTGGATCGGGAGTCGCCGGCCTGGAAGGCGCTGCAAGCCTATCTGGACGGCATCAACCACTATCAGGACAGCCACGCCAGCCCGATCGAGTTCGACGTGCTGGGCATCCCCAAGCGGCCCTTCACCGCCGAAGACACCATCAGCGTCGCCGGCTACATGGCCTACAGCTTTGCCGCTGCCTTTCGCACCGAGCCGGTGCTGACCTATGTGCGCGATCAACTGGGCAGTGACTACCTGAAAGTCTTCGACCTCGACTGGCAGCCCAAAGGCGTGCTGGCAAGCCACAAGAACCCACCGGCCCCAGCCCTTTCCGCCCGCGACTGGCAAGGCCTGGGCGCCCTCGCCCAACTCAGCCGCCAGGCCCTGGAAGAGGCCGGCCTGCCGCAGTTCGAGGGCAGCAATGCCTGGGCGATCGCCGGCAACCGCACCAAAAGCGGCAAGCCATTGCTCGCCGGAGACCCGCACATCCGCTTCTCGGTGCCTGCGGTGTGGTATGAGGCGCAGCTTTCGGCGCCGGGCTTCGAGCTCTATGGCCACCACCAGGCCCTGGTGCCCTTCGCGTTCCTCGGGCACAACCTGGATTTCGGCTGGAGCCTGACCATGTTCCAGAACGACGACCTCGATCTGATCGCGGAGAAGGTCAACCCGGACAACCCCAACCAGGTGCGCTACCACGATCAGTGGGTCGACCTCATCAGCAGCGAGCAACAGATCGCGGTCAAGGGCCAGGCCCCGGTGACCCTGGTGCTGCGCCAGTCGCCCCATGGTCCGATCGTCAACGACGCCCTTGGCGCCAACGCCGGCCAGACACCGATCGCCATGTGGTGGGCGTTTCTGGAAACCCCCAACCCGATCCTCGAAGGTTTCTACCAGCTCAACCGCGCCGACACCCTGGCCAAGGCCCGCAACGCCGCGAGCAAGGTCCAGGCGCCCGGCCTGAATATCGTCTGGGCCAACGCCCGTGGCGATATCGGCTGGTGGGCCGCGGCCCTGCTGCCCAAGCGTCCGCTGGGGGCCACCCCGGGTTTTATCCTCGACGGCAGCAGCGTGCAGGCCGACAAGGACGGCTTCTACCCGTTCAGCGCCAACCCCCAGGAGGAGAACCCGGCACGCGGCTACATCGTGTCGGCCAACTTCCAGCCGGTGTCGCCCAGCGGGATGGAGATCCCCGGGTACTACAACCTGTCCGACCGTGGCCAGCAGCTGGATCGGCAACTCAGTGACAAAACCGTGAAGTGGGACATCGACGCCAGCCAGAAGCTGCAACTGGGCACCACCACCGCCTACGGTCCGCGTTTACTGGCTCCGCTGCTGCCGGAGCTGCGCAGCCTGGTCAGCGATCCCCAGGAACTGAAACTGGTGGAGCAACTGGCGCAATGGCCGGGCGACTACCCGCTGCAGTCCACCAGCGCCACCCTGTTCAACCAGTTGCTGTTCGAGCTGACCAATGCGGTCTTCCATGAAAAATTGGGTGACTCGCTGTTCGACACCCTGCTCACCACCCGCGTCATCGATGCCGCCCTGCCGCGCCTGACCGCCGACGCCAACTCGCCGTGGTGGGACAACCGCCTGACGCCGCAACGGGAAACCCGCGCCCACACCCTCAAGCTGGCCTGGCGCGCCAGCATCGACCACCTCAAGCGCACCCTGGGCGACGATCCGGCGCAATGGCGCTGGGGCGATGCCCACACCTTGACCCACGGCCACCCGCTGGGCACGCAGAAGCCCCTGGAGCGGGTGCTCAATGTCGGCCCGTTTGCCGCGCCCGGTGCCCACGAAGTGCCGAACAACCAGACCTCGAAAATTGGCCCGGCGCCCTGGCCGGTGACTTACGGCCCGTCGACCCGCCGCATCATCGACTTCGCCGACGCGGCCCACAGCCTGACCATCAACCCGGTCGGGCAAAGCGGCGTGCCCTTCGACAAGCACTACCAGGACCAGGCCGAAGCCTATATCGAAGGGGTCTACCAGCAGGCGCACTTCAGCGAAGAAGAAGTCGTCGCCAATACCCGCAGCACCCTGAAACTGCTGCCAGCACGTCCGGCACACTGAAGCCCGGCGCCGGTCACTCAGGCCGGCGCGGCGAAGTTCAGGCGAAACTGCTGCGGCGTTACCCCCAGGCGGCGGTTGAAAACGCTGCGCATGTGCTGGGCATCGCGGAAGCCGCACTGATAGGCCACGGTCTTGAGCGGCGCGCGGGTGCTTTCGAGCATCACCCGTGCCGCGTCCAGCCGTGCGCGCTCGACGAACTCCGCCGGAGTGACCTTGGCCTCCCGGGCAAAGACTCGGGAAAAGTTGCGCGCGCTCATGTTGGCCGCTCGCGCCAGGTCGGCGATGTTCAGGTCGCCATTGAGGTTGGCCAGCACGTAGTGCTGCACCAGCGCCACTGCCGAGGTCGCTTCGGCATGGGGCGTGAGGAACGGACTGAACTGCGACTGCCCGCCCGCGCGCTGGGTGAACACCACCAGGCGCTTGGCCACGCTCAGGGCCACTTCGGCGCCGTGATCACGGGCCAGCAGGTACAGCGACAAATCGATCCCGGCCGTCACCCCGGCCGAGGTGAACAGCTCGCCGTCCTGCACATATAGCCGATCGGCCTCGACCCGGGCCGAGGGACAGAGCGCCGCCAGGGCCGTGGCATCGTTCCAGTGGGTGGTGACCGTGCGCCCCTCCAGCAGACCGGCCCGAGCCAGCATGAACGCGCCATTGCAGATCGAGCCAAAGCCGCCGGCGCCCAGGCTCGCCTGCCGCAGCCAGGCATCGAACTGCGGGCCGAAATCCAGAAACGGCAACTGCGGCCCGCCCGCCGCCAGCAGCAGGTCGTAGTGAGCGTCGGCTTCGCTGAAATGCCGGTGCGCCTGCAGCGTCAACCCATTGGAACAAGCCAGCAGGCCGCGCTCGACGCCGATGACCTGCAACCGGTAGTGGGCCTCGGGGGCCAGGAAACGATTGGCCTCGGCAAACACATCCATGGGGCCGGTGACGTCCAGGGACTGCACCCCGGGAAATACGATGATGGCAACGCTTTTGCCCATGGGATCGATCACCTGCCGGGAGTTGAAGGGCGGACCAGAGGCTGGATGCCAGCCTGGGGCGAAGGGGCATAACCCTAGCGAATCACCGGCCAGTAAGCGAGCTGGCACGAAATGCACGCCGATTGGCCGGGATCGCAGCCATGGCTCGATTGTCGGCCCTGGGGCTCGGGAACAGACTGGATCGATCAGCGCCACACCGGCGCCCGCCCCCGAGGACCACCCCATGAGCAACCGCATCGCCGGCATCCCGATCCCCGACAGCGCCCTGGCCCGGGCCACCACCGAATACATCCGCGACCTCGAGCCCGACCTGCTGTACCACCACTCGCGGCGGGTGTTCCTGTTCGGCGCCCTGAGTGGCGAACGCCGACAACTGGCCTACAACCCGGAGTTGCTGTACGTCGGCGCGATGTTCCACGACCTGGGCCTGGTCCAAGGCCAGCGCAGTGCCGACCAACGTTTTGAAGTGGACGGCGCCAATGCAGCCAAGGCCTTCCTCCAGCCTTACGGCCTGAACGACGATGATCTCGAGCAGGTCTGGCTGTCCATCGCCCTGCACACCACGCCAGGGGTCACCCAGCATTTGCGGCCGAACGTGGCGCTGGTCACCGCCGGTGTGGAGATGGACGTGCTGGGCATCGACTACGCGGCCTTTCCTGCCGCGCAACGCGAGGCCGTGGTTCACGCGCACCCACGGGGCGAAGGCTTCAAGGAATGCATCCTCTGTGCGTTCGCCGAGGGCTTCAAACACAAGCCCTTGACCACCTTCGGCACGGTGAACGCCGATGTGTTGGTGGACAGCGAGCCCGGTTTCAAGCCGCTGAATTTTGTCGAGGTGATCCGCCAGTCGCCCTGGAGCTCTTGAGCAGGGGCTAACGGCAGAAACAAAAACGCCCCTTCGACAGGGGCGTTTATTGCATCGCTGGGGCTTAAACGGCTTCCGGCGCCTGGGCCCGACGGACGTCAGGCTGTTTCCAGGAATCGGCCGCGCTTTCTTCGATGGCCTGCTGGATCGCACGTTTGCGCGCTTCTTCGGCGCGGCGGCTGAAGAACCAGACCAGGAAGGTCACCAGGGACACCGCCAGCAGAATCAGGCTGGCCACGGCGTTGATTTCCGGTTTGACCCCCAGGCGCACCGCCGAGAACACTTCCATCGGCAAGGTGGTGGAACCCGGGCCGGAAACGAAGCTGGCCAGTACCAGGTCATCCAGGGACAGGGCGAACGACATCATGCCGCCGGCTGCCAGCGAGGGCGCGATCATCGGGATGGTGATCAGGAAGAACACCTTCCACGGCCGTGCCCCAAGGTCCATGGCCGCCTCTTCGATGGACAGGTCCAGCTCCCGCAGGCGCGCCGACACCACCACCGCCACATAGGCCGAGCAGAAGGTGGTGTGGGCGATCCAGATGGTCACCAGGCCACGTTCCTGGGGCCAGCCGATCATCTGTGCCATGGCCACGAACAGCAGCAACAGCGACAGACCGGTGATCACTTCGGGCATCACCAGCGGCGCGGTCACCAGGCCGCCGAACAGCGTGCGACCCTTGAAGTGGGTGATCCGAGTCAGCACGAACGCCGCCAGGGTCCCCAGCGCCACCGCAGCGATCGCCGTATAGCAGGCGATCTCCAGGGAGCGCAGGACCGAGCCCATCAGTTGGGTGTTGTCCAGCAGGCCGACGTACCACTTGATCGACCAGCCGCCCCAGACCGTCACCAGCTTCGAGGCGTTGAACGAGTAGATCACCAGGATCAGCATCGGCAGGTAGATGAACAGCAAGCCGAGCACCAGCATCAGGGTAGAAAAACTGAAGCGCTTCATTCTTTGCCCTCCATCTCTTTGGCCTGACTACGGTTGAAGAGGATGATCGGCACAATCAGGATCGCCAGCATCACCACCGCCAGGGCCGACGCCACCGGCCAGTCACGGTTGTTGAAGAACTCTTGCCAGAGCACTTTACCGATCATCAGGGTTTCCGGGCCGCCCAGCAGTTCCGGGATCACGAACTCGCCCACCACCGGGATGAACACCAGCATGCAGCCGGCGATGATGCCGTTCTTGGACAGTGGGATGGTGATCTTCCAGAAGCTGTTGAAGGTGCTTGAACCCAGGTCCGACGCGGCTTCCAGCAGGCTGTGGTCATGCTTCACCAGGTTCGCGTACAGCGGCAGGATCATGAACGGCAGGTAGGAATAGACCACGCCGATGTACACCGCGATGTTGGTGTTGAGGATCTGCAGCGGTTCGTTGATCCAGCCCATGCCCATCAGGATGCCGTTGAGCAGGCCGTTGTTGCTGAGGATGCCCATCCAGGCATAGACGCGGATCAGGATCGCGGTCCAGGTCGGCATCATGATCAGCAACACCAGCACGGTCTGGATCTCTTTGCGTGCCGTGGCGATGCCGTAGGCCATCGGGTAGCCAATCAGCAGGCAGAGGATGGTGCTGAAAAACGCCATCTTCAGCGAGCCGAGGTAGGCGGCGATGTACAGCTCGTCGTCGCCCAGCATCGAGTAGTTGCCCAGGTTCAGCAGCAGCTGCACCTTCTGGTCGACGTAGCTGTAGATCTCGGTGTACGGCGGGATGGCCACATCGGCTTCAGCGAAGCTGATCTTCAGGACGATGAAGAACGGCAGCATGAAAAACAGGAACAGCCAGATGAACGGGACCCCGATGACCAATTGACGGCCACCGGGAATTATTCGATTGAGTCGGCGCTTGAGCTTTCGCATGTTCATGAGCGAAGTACCACGCCGCTGTCGTCTTCCCACCAGACGTAGACCTGGTCACCCCAGGTCGGACGGGCGCCGCGGCGCTCGGCGTTGGCCACGAACGACTGCACCAGCTTGCCGCTCGGCAGTTCGACGTAGAACACCGAGTGTCCGCCCAGGTAGGCGATGTCGTGCACCTTGCCGCTGGACCAGTTGTATTCGCAGGTCGGCATTTCGGCAGTGACCAGCAGTTTTTCCGGGCGAATCGCGTAGGTCACCGACTTGTCCTGCACCGAGGTGCTGATGCCGTGGCCGACGTAGATCTGGCGATCCAGGTCTTTGCAGGTGATGGTTGCGTGGCCTTCGGCGTCGTCGATCACTTCGCCTTCGAAGATGTTGACGTTGCCGATGAACTCGCAGACCAGGCGGCTGACCGGGGTTTCGTAGATGTCGATCGGGCTGCCGATCTGCGCGATCCAGCCCAGGTGCATGATGGCGATGCGTTCGGCCATGGTCATGGCCTCTTCCTGGTCGTGGGTCACCATCACGCAGGTCACGCCGACGCGCTCGATGATCTCCACCAGCTCCAGTTGCATCTGCGAGCGCAGTTTCTTGTCCAGGGCGCCCATCGGCTCATCGAGCAGCAGCAGTTTCGGACGCTTGGCCAGGGAGCGAGCCAGGGCCACGCGCTGGCGCTGGCCACCGGAAAGCTGGTGCGGCTTGCGCTTGGCGTATTGGCTCATCTGCACCAGCTTGAGCATTTCCGCGACCCGGGCGTCGACTTCCGCCGCCGGGATCTTGTCCTGCTTGAGGCCGAAGGCAATGTTCTGGGCCACGGTCATGTGCGGGAACAACGCATAGGACTGGAACATCATGTTGATCGGCCGCTCGTAGGGCGGCATGTCGGTGATGTCCACGCCATCGAGGAAGATTCGCCCCTCGGTCGGCCGCTCGAAGCCTGCGAGCATGCGCAGCAAGGTGGATTTGCCCGAACCCGATCCGCCGAGCAAGGCGAAGATTTCGCCTTTCTTGATTTCCAGGGACACGTCGTCCACGGCAATCGTCTCGTCGAACTTCTTCGTGA
Source organism: Pseudomonas sp. MF4836 (assembly GCF_002018875.1). GTDB lineage: Bacteria > Pseudomonadota > Gammaproteobacteria > Pseudomonadales > Pseudomonadaceae > Aquipseudomonas. Next base: position 477,628 of record NZ_MVOL01000004.1, on the reverse strand, counting down.
CCCGGTCGATTTTGACCAACACCTGCTTAGGTGTCTGGTCGCCCTCGAGGGCTTTCTTGTAGGCGCCGGAGGCAACAGCCATTTGCGAAACTCCCAACAAAATTTGCAGCTCGCCCGATACAGGCGAGCCTTGGATAGTTTGAGCCTTTGAAGCTACTTACCCGACTTGACCTTGGTCCAGCTACGGGTCATGAGACGTTGAATCTTGGGCGGCAACTCGGAGTTGACGTACAGCTTGTCGACGATGGCTTGCGCTGGGTAAACCGCCTCGTCGGTTCGTACTGCCTGGTCCATCAGCTCGCCCGCCTTGGGGTTGGGGTTGGCGTAACCGACGGCGTCGCTGACCTGAGCGATGACCTCAGGCTTGAGCAGGTAATTGATAAAGGCATGGGCTTCCTTGACGTTGCCGGCATCCCGCGGGATGGCCAGCATGTCGAACCAGAGGTTGCCGCCTTCCTTGGGGATCACGTAGGCGATTTCCACGCCCTTGCCGGCCTCTGCCGCACGGGCCTTGGCCTGAAATACATCACCGGAGAAACCGGCGGCGACGCAGATCTCGCCATTGGCCAGGTCGGAGATGTACTTGGATGAGTTGAAGTACGTCACGTAAGGGCGCACGGCCAGCAACTTGGCTTCGGCCTTCTTGTAGTCTTCGGGGTTCTGGCTGTTGGGCGACAGACCCATGTAGTTGAGCACCGCCGGCAGCATTTCATCTGCCGAATCGAGGAAGGCCACGCCGCAGCTGGACAGCTTCTTGATGTTTTCCGGCTCGAACAGCATGGCCCAGGAATCGATCTTGTCGACGCCCAGTGCGGCCTTGACCTTCTCCACGTTGTAGCCGATGCCGTTAGTGCCCCACAGGTAAGGCACGGCGTACTGGTTGCCCGGGTCGTTCTTCTCCAGGCGCTTGAGCAGCACCGGGTCGAGGTTGGAATAGTTGCTCAACTGCGCCTTGTCGAGCTTTTGAAAAGCCCCGGCCTTGATCTGCTTGCCCAGGAAGTGATTGGACGGCACCACCACGTCATAGCCGGTATGCCCGGCCAGCAACTTGCCTTCCAGGGTTTCATTGGAGTCGAACACGTCATAGACCGGCTTGATGCCCGTGGCTTTTTCAAAGTCCGCCAGAGTGCTCTGACCGATATAGTCGGACCAGTTATAAATATGCACGGTAGGTGCTGCCTGGACACTGACGGCCAGCGTCAGCCCGGCGCCGACCAGCAAGGCTTTGCGAAATAAAGAAATAGGCAAGTGGAGGTCCTCTAAATAGTTGGGCCCAAGTTGCCCCGTGTCACATGACAGCCCGAAGCTGCCCGGCAACAAAACCGGCGCGCAACTTACCCTCGATAAACCGTTCCAGCAAAACTTTCTGTCATTTAATTACGGCAAAACCGATGTAGCCGCTGCTGGCAGGCTGCCAGCGCTGACGAAGAAAACCCTGCTTTCATCAGCGCCAGGCCCCTTTCGGGGCCATCGCGGCCTTGGGCAGCGGCTACAGGTTTGCGTTATTTACCGGATTTGATCTTGGTCCAGCTGCGCGTCAGGATCCGCTGGGTCGCGGCTGGCAAGTCGGCAATCGCATACAACTTGGCCTGCACGTCCGCTGGCGGGTAGATGCCTGGATCGCTGGTGATGTCTTTATCGACCAGGGCGGTTGCAGCCGCGTTACCGTTGGGGAAACGCACGGCGTTGGTGATCTCGGCCATGATTTCCGGCTTCTGCAGGAAGGTCATGAACTTGTAGGCGCCTTCGACGTTTTCCGCATCTTTCGGGATGGCGACCATGTCGTAGAAGCTGCCAGCACCTTCTTTCGGAATGTTGTAGCTGACTTTCACCTTGTCACCGGCTTCGGCAGCACGGGACTTGGCCTGGTAGATATCGCCCGAGTAACCGACCGCGACGCAGATGTTGCCGTTGGCCAGGTCAGAGATGTACTTGGAAGAGTGGAAGTAGCCGATCGAAGGACGGATCTTCAGGAACAGTGCTTCAGCTTCGGCCAGTTGTTTCTTGTCCTGGCTGTCGGTTGGATAGCCCAGGTAGTGCAGTGCCACCGGAATCATCTCGGTTGGCGAATCGAGGAAGCTGATGCCGCACGATTTCAACTTGGCTGCGTTCTCAGGCTTGAACAGCAGGTCCCAGGAGTTGGTCGGTGCATCGGCGCCCAATGCAGCCTTGACCTTCTCGGCATTGAAGCCGATACCGATCGAGCCCCACATGTAAGGGAATGCGTGTTTGTTGCCCGGGTCGCTGACGGACACGGCCTTGAGCAGGGATTCGTTGAGGTTTTTCCAATTAGGCAGTTTGGAGCGGTCCAACTCTTGGTAGACACCGGCCTTGATCTGTTTGGCCAGGAAGTTGTTGGACGGCACCACGATGTCGTAACCGGACTTGCCGGCCAACAACTTGGCTTCCAGGGTTTCGTTACTGTCGAACACGTCGTACACGACTTTGATACCGGATTCGGTTTCAAACTTCTTGATGGTGTCCGGCGCGATGTAGTCGGACCAGTTGTAAACGTGCAGAACCTTGTCATCGGCCTGGGCTGCGCCAGCGAATGCGCCCATCAGGGAGATCGCGAGGAGGGTCTTGCCAGCTATCTTCATACCTAATGCCTTCATGCGTAATGCTCCAATTATTCTTTTTAACCACATTCTTGTTAACCAAGAGCCGGCGGCCGATTCCCGAGCAACTAAAAACAGCGGGTAGTCTGGCAAGATCCAAGGCAGGCTTTCAAGGAAAGACCCATCCTTTATAACTGCTCAGGGCGAAAGTACCGCTAGATACTCCGCCCAGAGCCTAGCACTTAGCCTTGCAGCGCACTCAAGGTCAGATCCAGGCACTTGCGTGCCTTGGCCACCAGTTCATCGATCTCCGCGTGGCTGATCACCAGCGGTGGAGCGATGATCATGGTGTCGCCCACGGCGCGCATGATCAGGCCATTGTCGAAGCAGAACTGACGGCAGATCATGCCGACGCCCTTGCCCACATACCGCGCCCGTGTCGCCTTGTCCTGAACCAGCTCGATGGCGCCCAGCAGACCCACTCCACGAACTTCGCCCACCAGGGGGTGATCGTTGAGTTCGCGCAGACGTTTCTGCAAATAGGGTGCCGTTTCTGCATGAACGCGTTCGATAATTTTTTCATCGCGCATGATGCGAATGTTTTCCAGGGCCACGGCCGCCGCCACCGGGTGCCCGGAATAGGTGAAGCCGTGGTTGAAATCACCGCCTTCATTCAACACCGCGACCACTTCGTCGCGCACGATCAGGCCACCCATCGGGATGTAGCCCGAGGTCAGGCCCTTGGCGATGGTCATCATGTCCGGCTTGAGGTCGTAGAAGTCGCTGCCGAACCATTCGCCGGTACGCCCGAAACCGCAGATCACCTCGTCGGCGACGAACAGGATGTCGTACTTGGCGAGGATTTCCTTGATGCGCGGCCAGTAGCTTTCCGGTGGAACGATCACGCCACCGGCGCCCTGGATCGGCTCGGCAATAAAGGCACCGACGTTATCCACGCCGATTTCCAGAATCTTCTCTTCCAGCTGGTTGGCGGCCCAGACCCCGAACTCTTCGGGGCTCATGTCGCCACCCTCGCCGAACCAGTAGGGTTGCGGGATGTGGACAATGCCCGGGATCGGCAGGTCGCCCTGTTCGTGCATGTAAGTCATGCCGCCCAGGCTCGCGCCGGCCACGGTGGAACCGTGATAGCCGTTGACCCGGCTGATGATGGTTTTCTTGTTCGGCTGGCCCTTGATCGCCCAGTAGTGGCGGACCATACGCAGCATGGTGTCGTTGCCTTCGGAGCCGGAACCGGTGAAGAACACGTGGTTCATGCCTTCAGGGGCAATGTCGGCGATGGCCTTGGACAGCTCCAGCACCGGCGGGTGGGCGGTCTGGAAGAACAGGTTGTAGTACGGCAGTTCTTTCATCTGCTTCGCGGCAGCATCCGCCAGTTCATCGCGACCGTAACCGATGGCCACGCACCACAGGCCGGCCATGCCGTCGAGGATCTTGTTGCCTTCGCTGTCCCACAGGTACACGCCCTTGGCGGTGGTGATAATCCGCGGGCCTTTCTCTTTCAGCTGCTTGAAATCGCTGAAGGGGGCCAGGTGGTGATCGTTGCTGAGGGCTTGCCATTCACGGGTTTGCGGGTTGTTGCTGGTCATACGGCTCTCCTAGAGTCAGTTGGGCGCCGCTTGCGGCCGCGGCGCCCGGTGTGTCAGACGGCGAACAGCAGGAATTCCCGCTCCCATGAGCTGATCACGCGCTTGAAGTTTTCATGCTCGGCCCGCTTGACCGCGACGTAGCCAGTGATGAATTTTTTACCCAGGTATTTTTCGACGGTGGCGCTGTTTTCCATACGCTCCAGCGCGTCTTCGATGGTCAGCGGCAGGCGCAGGTTGCGGCGCTCGTAACCACGACCGACCACCGGCGCGCTCGGATTGATCCCCTCGACCATGCCGATAAAACCGCAGAGCAGGCTCGCGGCAATCGCCAGGTAAGGGTTGGCGTCAGCCCCCGGCAGGCGGTTTTCCACACGACGGTTCTGCGGGCCGGCATCCGGTACGCGCAGGCCGACGGTGCGGTTCTCTTCGCCCCACTCCACGTTCACCGGCGCCGACGTATCGGGCAGGAAGCGGCGGAACGAATTGACGTTCGGTGCGAACAGCGGCAACAGCTCGGGAATCAGCTTCTGCAAACCACCGATGTGGTGCAGGAACAGCTGGCTCATGGTCCCGTCTTCATTGGAGAAGACGTTCTTGCCGGTCTCGATGTCGATGATGCTCTGGTGCAGGTGCATGGCGCTGCCGGGTTCGCCGGTCATGGGCTTGGCCATGAAGGTCGCCGCTACATTGTGCTTGAGCGCGGCCTCGCGCATGGTGCGTTTGAACACCAGGATCTGGTCGGCCAGGGACAGGGCATCGCCGTGACGGAAGTTGATTTCCATCTGCGCCGTGCCGTCTTCGTGAATCAGGGTATCGAGGTCCAGTTCCTGCAGCTCGCACCAGTCGTAGACGTCTTCGAACAACGGGTCGAATTCGTTGGCGGCTTCAATGGAGAACGACTGGCGGCCGGTTTCCGGGCGACCGGAGCGGCCGATGGGCGGCTGCAACGGGAAGTCCGGGTCTTCGCAGCGCTTGGTCAGGTAGAACTCCATCTCCGGAGCGACGATGGGCTGCCAGCCGCGATCGGAGTAGAGCTTCAGGACTTTCTTCAAGACGTTGCGCGGCGACAGCTCGATCGGGTTGCCTTGCTTGTCGTAGGTGTCGTGGATCACCTGCGCCGTGGGCTCGATGGCCCAGGGCACGAGGAATACGGCGTTCTGGTCAGGGCGGCAGATCATGTCGATGTCGGCAGGATCGAGCAGCTCGTAATAGATGTCGTCTTCGACATAGTCGCCGGTGACCGTCTGCAAAAGCACGCTCTCGGGCAGGCGCATGCCTTTTTCGGCGATGAACTTGTTGGTCGGCGAGATCTTGCCCCGGGTGATACCGGTCAGATCGCCAATCATGCATTCGACTTCTGTGATCTTGTGGTCTTTCAACCAATCGGTGAGCTGGTCGAGGTTGTTACTCATAAATGCCTCTAGGCTGAGTTTCCTGACTCTTATAAGTCAGGCGTTTTGTGACGCATCGGCGTCGCGTTGTGTTGCCCGCTTGCGGCAGGCCTCACCAAAGGCCCGGAAAATGGCCAGGTAGTGAGGGTTGGAGCTTACCTGCCATTCGGGATGCCATTGCACGCCTAAAGCAAAAGCCTTGCCCGCCGTCACGGAAATCGCCTCGATCAAGCCGTCGGGCGCTACCGCCTCGACCCGCAGGCCGGGGGCCGGGCGATCGACGCCCTGGGCGTGGATCGAGTTGACCTGGATCTCGCTCGGCAAGCCCAGGCCGGCCAGCACGCCGCCGGCCTGGATATGCACGGCATGAGCCGGGGCATACTGCACCTCCAGCGGCTGGCTGGGATCTTCGCGGTGGTCCATATAGGGGCCGACCAGATGAACGTTCTGATGCAGGCTGCCGCCGAAGGCGACGTTCATTTCCTGAAAGCCGCGGCAGATGCCGAGCACTGGAATTCCGGCCGCAACGGCGGCACGAATCAACGGGAGGGTGGTGGCGTCGCGTGCAGAATCATGAGCAGTACCCGGCGCACTGGCCTGGCCCTGGTAATGAAAAGGTTCGATATTGGAGGGGGAGCCGGTAAAGAGAATGCCGTCCAGACCGTCAATAATATCGTTCGGGTCGAGCAGCTCTGCCAGGGCTGGCAGAATCAATGGCAAGCCCTTGGCAGCAACAGCAACTGCGCGGACGTACTTATCGCCACTGATATGATAAGCATGCAGACCGACCTGCTTGGTGCAGGCGGTGACGCCGATTAACGGCAGGCGAGACATGAAGCACCCCGGTATTATTGCTGTTATGGGTTTGAATCGAGCTTAGCCTTGTTCATTTTTTTACACAACACCCCCGTAAAAAATACAACACGGCCCGCTCAAGCCTGCGGTACCGGAGGTAGCTGAAGACGGAAAAACGCCCTGTTTTGCCGCGAAAGTGCCGTGCAAGCGCTTTATTAGGGCGTAAAAGGCCTCACTTGACTTCGGCATGCCGTTCGGGTTGACTGAAACCAGAAAAGATCAATGATTGATATTTTTAACAACAAAGGTGTTGCATCATGTCGGTACCCCCGCGTGCCGTTCAGCTTAACGAAGCGAACGCGTTCCTTAAGGAACATCCTGAGGTTCTGTACGTTGACCTTCTGATTGCGGATATGAATGGTGTGGTGCGCGGCAAGCGCATCGAACGCACCAGCCTCCACAAGGTTTACGAGAAAGGCATCAACCTGCCGGCCTCTCTATTTGCTCTGGATATCAATGGCTCGACGGTGGAAAGCACCGGCCTGGGTCTGGACATCGGCGATGCTGACCGAATCTGTTATCCGATCCCCGATACCCTGTGCAACGAGCCGTGGCAGAAGCGCCCCACCGCGCAACTGTTAATGACCATGCACGAACTCGAAGGCGAACCTTTCTTCGCCGACCCGCGTGAAGTGTTGCGCCAAGTCGTTACAAAATTCGATGACCTGGGCCTGACCATCTGCGCCGCGTTCGAGCTGGAGTTCTACCTGATCGACCAGGAGAACGTGAATGGCCGCCCTCAACCGCCGCGCTCGCCGATCTCCGGCAAACGCCCGCACTCGACACAGGTCTACCTGATCGACGACCTCGACGAATACGTCGACTGCCTCCAGGACATTCTGGAAGGTGCGAAAGAGCAAGGCATCCCGGCTGACGCCATCGTCAAGGAAAGTGCCCCGGCGCAGTTCGAAGTGAACCTGCACCACGTCGCCGACCCGATCAAGGCCTGCGACTACGCAGTACTGCTCAAGCGCCTGATCAAGAACATCGCCTACGACCATGAGATGGACACCACCTTCATGGCCAAGCCTTACCCGGGCCAGGCGGGCAACGGTCTGCACGTGCACATTTCGATTCTGGACAAAGACGGCAAGAATATTTTTGCCAGTGAGGATCCCGAGCAGAACGCCGCATTGCGTCACGCGATCGGCGGTGTGCTCGAGACCCTACCGGCGCAGATGGCTTTCCTCTGCCCGAACGTCAACTCGTACCGTCGTTTCGGCGCTCAGTTCTACGTGCCGAACTCGCCGTGCTGGGGCCTGGACAACCGCACCGTGGCGATCCGCGTGCCGACCGGTTCGTCCGATGCCGTGCGCATCGAACACCGCGTAGCCGGCGCCGACGCCAACCCGTACCTGCTGATGGCTTCGGTCCTCGCAGGCGTGCACCACGGCCTGACCAACAAGATCGAGCCGGGGGCGCCGGTTGAAGGCAACTCCTACGAGCAGAACGAGCAAAGCCTGCCGAACAACCTGCGCGATGCACTGCGCGAGTTGGACGACAGCGAAGTCATGGCCAAGTACATCGACCCGAAATACATCGATATCTTTGTCGCCTGTAAAGAGAGCGAGCTGGAGGAGTTCGAACACTCCATCTCCGACCTCGAATACAACTGGTACCTGCATACCGTGTAAACGGTTGCGATAAAAACAACGCCGCAGGCTTCAGCGCCTGCGGCGTTTTTTTATGGGTCGCCACTAGGCGCTTTCATCAGCGGCGGTGCGCGACGGTGTCCTGGCAGACAACACTCCACCCTGCTCGTACAATGCCCGCTGCCCAGTGAGGAGACTTCGATGACCCGCCCCGCCCCCCTTCGCAAACCCCGCGCTCGCAGCCAGGCCCGCATCGACTCGATCCTCGATGCCGCCCGCACCCTGCTGGCCGCCGAGGGCGTGGCCAGCCTGTCGATCTACAGCGTGGCGGAACGGGCGCAGATCCCGCCGTCGTCGGTCTACCACTTCTTCGCCAGCGTCCCGGCGCTGCTGGAGGCCCTCACCGCCGATGTCCACGCCGCCTTTCGCGCCTGCCTGCAAGAACCCATCGAAACCACCCGCCTGCACAGCTGGCGCGATCTCTCGCGCCTGGTGGAGCAACGCATGCTCGCCATCTACAGCGAGGATGCCGCGGCCCGTCAGTTGATCCTCGCCCAGCACGGCCTGACCGAAGTCACCCAGGCCGACCGCCAGCACGACCTTGAGCTGGGCGACCTGATGCACACTCTGTTCGATCAGCATTTCCAGTTGCCGGCGCTGCCGACCGATGTCGACGTGTTCGCCCTGGCCATGGAGCTGGGCGATCGGGTCTATGCGCGCTCGGTGCAACAGCACGGCCAGATCACCCCGCGCATGGCCGAGGAAGGCATGCGCGTGTTCGACGCCTATCTGGGGCTGTACCTGCCGCCGTACCTGGCCAAACGCGAGGCGTGACCCGCCGCTTGCCCGGGCGCCCATAAAAAAGCCCCGAAGGGCTCACACCCGTCGAGGCTGTCTCAACACCGCGATCACAACTTGGCGATCGACACCTCGGTGGATTTCACGAACGCGATCACTTCGCTGCCGATCACCAGCTCCAGCTCCTTGACCGAACGGGTGGTGATCACCGACGTGACGATGCCGGAGGCCGTCTGCACGTCGATTTCCGACAGCACGTCGCCTTCGACGATTTCCTTGATGGTGCCTTTGAACTGGTTACGGACGTTGATGGCTTTGATAGTCATGCGATTTCTCCTAGGGTCGAAAATAAGCGGCAAGTGGCGAGCTTCAAGCAGCAAGTAAAAGCGCCGTGCTCTTGCTTGCTGCTGGACGCTTGCAACGTGCAGCTGCTCTTACTGTGCCCAGCGTAATTGCGTGGGCAAGGGTGAAACAGGTTCCGGCTCCGGGGGTGACCCGGGCAGCGACAGCACACGATTCAGGACTTCGGTTTCCAGCGCCGCCAGGCGATGCGAACCACGGGCCCGAGGGCGCGGCAGGTCCACCAGCAGGTCGAGGCCGACTTCACCGTCTTCGATCAGGATCACGCGGTCGGCAATGGCCACCGCTTCGCTGACGTCATGGGTGACCAGCAACACCGTGAAGCCATGTTTTTGCCACAGGCCTTCGATCAGCTGCTGCATCTCGATCCGGGTCAAGGCGTCCAGGGCACCCAGGGGCTCATCCAGCAACAGCAGGCGCGGCTGGTGGATCAAGGCGCGGGCCAGGGCCACGCGCTGCTTCTGCCCACCGGAAAGCGCCGCTGGCCATTCCTGAGCCCGGTCCGCCAGGCCGACCGCCTCCAGGGCCTGCAACGCCTGCGGACGCCAGTTGCCCTTGAGGCCAAGGCCGACGTTGTCGATGACTTTTTTCCAGGGCAGCAGGCGCGCCTCCTGGAACATCAGCCGGGTGTCTTCAATCGCCTCACTGAGCGCTGCCGACCCCGCCAGCAGCTCGCCGGCCGTGGGCTTGTCGAGACCGGCCAGGAGGCGCAGCAAGGTGCTCTTGCCGCAGCCGCTGCGACCGACCACGGCCACGAACTGCCCGGCCGGAATATGCAGGTCGACCTCGCGCAACACCTGGCGCGAGCCAAAAGTCTTTTGCAGCTTGCGCACTGCCAGCGGAATGCCGCGCAGCAGGCGTGCAGGTTGTTGAGCCGTCATTGCGCACCGCCTTTAGCCACTTGATAGGCCGGATGCCAACGCAACCAGACACGTTCCAGGCCCCGGGCGGCCAGGTCGGCCAGCTTGCCGAGCACGGCGTACAGGACGATCGCCAGTACCACCACGTCGGTCTGCAGGAATTCCCGGGCGTTCATTGCCAGGTAACCGATGCCGGAGCTGGCAGAGATGGTTTCCGCCACGATCAGGGTCAGCCACATAAAGCCAAGGGCAAACCTCACCCCCACCAGAATCGATGGCAACGCACCCGGCAGGATCACCTGGCGGAACAGGCTGAAGCCGGACAGGCCGTAGCTGCGGGCCATTTCCACCAGCGCCGGATCGACGTTGCGGATGCCGTGATAGGTGTTGAGGTAGATCGGGAACAACGTTCCCAAGGCCACCAGGAAGATTTTTGCCGACTCATCGATGCCGAACCACAGGATCACCAGCGGGATCAGCGCCAGGTGCGGCACGTTGCGAATCATCTGCACCGAGCTGTCCAGCAGGCGCTCGCCCCACTTCGACAGGCCGGTGATAAAGCCCAGGGCCAGGCCGATGCCGCCGCCGATCAGGAAGCCGATCGCCGCGCGCCAGCCGCTGATGGCCAGGTGGGTCCAGATTTCGCCGCTGCGAATCAGGCTGACCCCGGCTTCAATCACGGCGCTCGGTGCCGGCAGGATCCGCGTCGATAACCAGCCCGCCGACACCGACAGCTGCCACACCGCCAGCAGCAATACCGGCAAGGCCCACGGCGCCAGCCGATGGAATACGTTTTGACTGTTCATGGCCGCGCTCAGCTCTGGGACACAGCTTTGGGAAGGATGTCGTTGGCCACCATCTCGCCGAACGGGCTCACGTAACCGCTGCTTTTGGGCAATTCGGGACGCTCGATATCCAGGTGCGGGAACAGCAGTTCGGCAACCCGATAAGCCTCTTCCAGGTGTGGGTAACCGGAGAAGATAAAGGTGTCGATGCCCAGGTCCGCGTACTCCTGCATGCGCGCTGCCACCGTCGGCCCGTCGCCGACCAGGGCGGTGCCGGCACCACCGCGCACCAGGCCGACGCCGGCCCAGAGGTTGGGGCTGACTTCCAGCTGGTCGCGGTTGCCGCCATGCAAGGCTGCCATGCGCTGCTGGCCAACCGAATCAAAGCGCGCCAGCGAGGCCTGGGCCCGGGCGATGGTGTCGTCGTCCAGGTGGGAAATCAGGCGCTCGGCGGCTTGCCAGGCTTCGTCGTTGGTTTCACGCACGATCACATGCAGGCGAATACCAAAGCGCACGGTGCGCCCCAGCTTGGCCGCCTTGGCCCGCACCTGTTCGATCTTCTCGGCCACCGCCGCCGGGGGCTCGCCCCAGGTCAGGACCATCTCCACCTGCTCGGCCGCGAGATCCTGGGCCGCTTCCGACGAACCGCCAAAGTACAGCGGCGGGCGCGGTTGCTGGATGGGCGGGTACAGCAGCTTGGCGCCCTTCACACTGATGTGCTGGCCGTCGTAGTCGACGGTTTCACCTTCCAGTACCCGGCGCCAGATGCGGGTGAACTCCACGGAAGCCTGGTAACGCTCTTCATGGCTCAGGAACAACCCATCGCCGGCCAATTCATCCGGATCGCCACCCGTCACCAGGTTGAACAACGCCCGGCCACCGGACAGGCGATCCAGGGTCGCTGCCTGACGCGCCGCCACCGTCGGGGAAATGATCCCGGGGTGCAGGGCTACCAGGAATTTCAGGCGCTGGGTCACGGGGATCAACGAGGCGGCCACCAGCCAGGAGTCCTCGCAGGAACGTCCGGTAGGGATCAGCACCCCGCCAAAGCCAAGACGATCGGCGGCCTGGGCAATCTGCTGCAGGTAACCGTGATCGACGGCCCGTGCGCCTTCGGCGGTGCCAAGGTAATGGCCGTCACCGTGGGTAGGCAGGAACCAGAAAATATTGAGGCTCATGGAGTTGTCTCCTAAGGGGTTCGAGTTACGGCGCTTTGGCAACGGCGGCAGGTGGGGTCCAGATCACATCCTTGATGCTCAACGGCTTGGGAATCAGCTTGAGCTGGTAGAAGCTGTCGGCGATTTTCTGCTGCGCGGCCACCACCTCGGGGGTCAGGAACAACGCGCCGTAGCCCTGGCGCTTGACCGACGTCAGGGTGATGTCGGCGGGCAGGCCCAGCAGCGGCGACACCTGTTTGGTCACCTCCTCGGGGTTGGCCTTGGACCATTCACCGACTGCGCGCACTTCTTCCACCAGGGCCTTGATCACCTCAGGGTGTTGCTCGGCGTAGGGCTTGGTTGCCAGGTAGAACTGGTGGTTGTCGACGATGCCGCTGCCATCGCGCAGGGTGCGCGCTTGCAACTGCTGCTCGGCGGCGGCCTGGTACGGGTCCCAGATCACCCAGGCATCGACACTGCCGCGCTCGAAAGCGGCACGGGCATCGGCGGGTGGCAGGAAAATGGTCTGGATATCGCTGTATTTCAGGCCTGCATCTTCCAGGGCCCGCACCAGCAGGTAATGCACGTTGGAGCCTTTGTTGAGCACCACCTTCTTGCCCTTGAGGTCCTGCACCGACTTGATCGGCGAGCCCTTGGGCACCAGGATCGCTTCGCTGGTCGGTGCCGGCGGCTCGTAAGCCACGTAGAGCAGATCGGCACCGGCGGCTTGGGCGAACACCGGCGGGGTTTCACCGGTCACACCGAAGTCGATCGAACCGACATTGAGCCCTTCAAGCAGCTGCGGGCCACCGGGGAACTCGGTCCACTGCACGTCGACGCCTTGCGCCGCCAGGCGTTTCTCCAGGGAACCCTTGGCCTTGAGCAGCACCAGGGTGCCGTATTTCTGATAACCGATACGCAGGCTTTCAGCCTGGGCTTGGGTGATGGCGCCGAAGGACACAGCCGCAACAAACAGAGCGACCAGACCGCGACGCAAAACTACAGGGCGCATGGCGCTCTCCTTTTGCTGTGGGGTTTTTGGCTGCACCTGCTTGGCCGTTAGCGGCTGAGTAAGGTGAGTACTGCAAAATTCGGGTAAGGCGGTTGCGGCTCAAATGCTCCAGCGAGCACTCAACAAACGTTCATTCAAGATATGCGGATCCAGCGGCTTGGGACGGCGTGCCATGGCGCTGTGGAACTGCTCCAGGGCCTCGCTCAGACGCTGCTCCAGAGCCGGCGCCAGTTGCGCCTGGGCACTGCCTTCGCCGTAGGCGATCTGGCTGTCCTCGGCAAAAATGCCGTGCAGCATTTCCTGGGCCTTGAGCGCCGACAGCACCGGCTTGAGCGCGTAATCCACTGCCAGCATGTGGGCGATGCTGCCACCCGTGGCCATTGGCAATACCACCTTGTGACTCAGGGCGCGTTCGGGCAGCAGATCGAGTACGGTCTTCAACGCGCCGGAGAACGACGCCTTGTACACCGGCGTGGCGATCAGCAAGCCGTCGGCCTGGTCGATCTGTTGCAACAGGTCGATCACTTTCGGGCTGTCGAAGCGGGCGTGCAGCAGATCTTCGGCCGGGAAGTCCCGTACCTGATAGCTGACAACTTCCACACCGTGCTGCTGCAACCAGCGCCTGGAGTGATCCAGCAGCACCCCGGAACGGGAGCGTTGGCTGGGACTTCCACCGAGTGAGACGACCAGCATGCAGAGGTTTCCTTGAGGGCTGAAAGCGATTCGCGGTTTGCGATCTCGCTGAATGGGACAGACCTTAACAGTCAATTTATATATCTATAAATCTTATTTTTTCATTTGTTTATTCTTAAAAAGAATATAAGAAGCAAAATCTTCCAGGCAAAAAAATAGGCCGTCGAGACGGCCTTAAACCCCTGCTTCATGATTCTGCAAAGCCCAGGGGGAGCGGGCATGGCAGCCCATAGTCGGTGGCCGGCGCCGCGGCTCCCCCAGGCGCGATTAACGATTGGGCTGTGGCGTCAGGCGCAGGTAGGGCTTCACTGCGCGGTAACCTTTAGGGAAGCGTTTCTTGATTTCGTCTTCGTCCTTGAGGGACGGCACGATCACCACTTCATCACCGTCTTGCCAGTTGGCGGGGGTCGCCACCTTGTAGTTGTCGGTGAGCTGCAGCGAGTCGATCACCCGCAGGATCTCGTGGAAATTGCGCCCGGTGCTGGCCGGGTAGGTGATGGTCAGGCGGATTTTCTTGTTCGGATCGATCACGAACAGCGAACGCACGGTCAGCGTGTCGTTGGCATTGGGGTGGATCAGGTCGTAGAGGTCGGACACCTTGCGATCGGCGTCGGCCAGGATCGGGAAGTTGACGATAGTGTTCTGGGTTTCGTTGATGTCCTCGATCCACTTGTGGTGCGAGTCCACCGGGTCCACCGACAGGGCAATGGCCTTGACCCCACGCTGGGCGAATTCGTCCTTGAGCTTGGCGGTAAAGCCCAGCTCCGTGGTGCACACCGGGGTGAAGTCCGCCGGGTGGGAAAACAGCACGCCCCAGCTGTCGCCGAGCCATTCGTGAAAACGGATCTTGCCAGCGCTGGAATCCTGCTCGAAATCGGGGGCGATGTCGCCCAGTCTTAGGCTCATGGGTGCTGCTCCTGTGAGTGCGGTATGCAGCTACTCTGCCTGCACTGGAGCTTATTTAAAAAGAATAAATATCGATTTATTCAGATCATAAAGGAATATTAAAAATCTATTCACTGGACCCACAGGCAGGCGAAGACCACCATTCTCATCAGGGTTCGAGAAGGCCTTGAGTGGTTGCAAAGAGGGGATTCGGGAAGGGCTCGCGGGGGTGGGCCCGACTTGAAACAGCACCACGCCCGGCATTGCGCCGGGCGTGGTTTTAACGCGGTATTACAACAGCGGCAGCGAGTAGCTGACGATCAGACGGTTTTCGTCCTGATCGCGCTGGCCCGGTACATCGTTGCGCCACATGGCGTTTTTCCAGGTCAGACCCAGGTTTTTCAGCGGGCCTTCCGGAATAACGTAGGCAACGGTCAGGTCGCGTTCCCACTCGGAGCGGCCAGTCGCATTGATCGTTGGCTGAGGAGTGATCGAACCCACTTTCCCGGAGGTATCAATGTTATCGCCGCGCAGATAAATCACGCCTGCAGTCAGACCTGGCAAGCCAAGTTTCGCAAAATCGTACGAGTAACGAGCCTGCCAGGTGCGCTCACCGGCACGGTTGAACTTGGCGATCTGCATATCGGTGGTCAGGTAAGCCGAAGCGCCATCACCCTGGTTCAGGAACGGGAAATCACTGTTGCCATTGCTGACCTGATAACCGCCACCGAAGGTGTGACCAGACACCGAGTACAGGAACAAGCCGCTGTACAGGTTGTTATCAACCTTACCTTTGGTGATGCCAGTACCGTAATCACCAGTGGTGTAGTAGTTGCTGTCATGACCGTTTGCACCGTCATTACGGCTGTTGAAGTAACGCAGATCGGACTTCAATACACCCGGGCCGATCGACCAGTTATGGGTCAGACCCAGGAAGTGCTGCTTGTAGAAGTCTTCCAGGTTGCCGTAGTAGTACTGGGCAGTAAGGTCTTTGGTAAGTTTGTAGTCACCACCGGCGTAGTAGAACTTGTTGCTGTCACGCCCGGCTGGAGTACGACCGTTGGCGCCCGCAATGGACAGGTTCTCATTGTTGCTGGAGTTACGACCTTTGGCGTGTTCGATCTGACCACCGACCAGGGTCAGGTCCTTGATATCGTTCGAGGTGACCTGACCGCCCTGGAAGGTTTGCGGCAGCATACGACCATCGTTGGTCACGATAACCGGCAGCTTTGGCTGCAGGGTGCCGAGCTTGAGCTCGGTCTGGGAAATCTTGGCTTTGGCAGTCAGGCCCAGGCTGGAGTAGTTATCAACCGCTTCGCCGTTGGACTTGCTAGGGAAAACAGTACCGCCGTAGGAACCGGAGTTTGTACCGGCACGAGCAGTTGCACCATTAGTGCCGCCACCGGAATCCAGTTTGACGCCCAGCAGACCGATGGCATCAATACCAAAACCCACGGTGCCTTGGGTGTAACCGGAAGTGAAGTTGAGCTGGAAGCCTTGGCCCCACTCTTCTGCCTTGCTCTGTGCACCAGCAGCCTTGGTGGCGGAGTCACGGTTATCGTTGTTGATATAGAAGTTACGCAGACCCAAGGTTGCCTTGCTGTCTTCGATAAAACCAGCGGCGCCTGCTTGCTGCGCCAAAACCCCTACGGCCACAGCCAGGGCCAAGGTGGACTTATTCATGTTTCGCTCCTCGTTTCTAATTTTTGTGGTTCTTTGGCCCTGGGTCGTACGCCCGGATCCACAGATGCGCGATTAGCGCCAGACCGTGACTGATAAGTCAATCGCAACTATCGGCGTCTACGACCATGGTCTAATCGTGCTGATTTGGTCCCTGCAGGGTAATGAATTCCTCATAAACCCAAAAAGAATTATTTCATTCTTTTTCATACCATTCAGGAATATGCCTTGGCATGCCGTAAGCCAGCCGAATCATCCACATCGGCTACCGAGCCAATTCCTTAATGGTATTTCCCATAAATGCTTAAGACCGATCTGATTTGGCGCAAGTAAATACGTCAAACCAGGTCAGAAAAGCGACGCCATCATGGCGAAGAGCTCATCCTCCCGTCAATTTGTTACAGTTTATGTGTCGAACAGACTTTTTTTTGCAACATTGCCGCTATACGCCTGACACATGCCGCTGCAGGACAGCGGCGGGTGCGCCCCCGCCGATACGGCGGGGACAAGCAGGGTTTCAGAGTGCTTTTTCGAAGATTTTCGAGTTGCGCTGGTAGTTGTACAGCGAGGCCCGCGCCGATGGCAGGCGCTCGACACTGCTGGGCACAAAGCCGCGCTCGCGAAACCAGTGGGCGGTGCGCGTGGTCAGTACGAACAGGGTTTTCAGCCCTTGAGCCCGGGCCCGGGTTTCAATCCTTTCCAACAGTTCATCGCCGCGACGGCCGTGGCGGTACTCGGGGTTCACCGCCAGGCACGCCAACTCGCCGGCATCGGAGTCGGCGATCTGATACAGCGCCGCGCAGGCAATGATCATCCCTTCGCGCTCGACCACGCTGAACTGCTCGATTTCACGCTCCAGCACTTCCCGCGAGCGGCGCACCAGAATCCCCTGTTCTTCCAGCGGGCTGATCAGATCCAGCAAACCGCCGACATCCTCGATGGCCGCCTCGCGCACCAGCTCGAACTGCTCCTGGGCCACCAGGGTGCCGCCGCCGTCGCGGGTGAAAAGCTCGGTCAGCAGCGCACCATCTTCGGCGTAGCTGACGATATGGCTGCGCCCCACGCCGCCGCGACAGGCTTCGGCAGCGGCATCCAGCAGTTCGGCCTGGTAATTGGCCCCCAGGCGCTGCAAGTGCGCGGGCACCTGTTGCGGCCGCAGCTCGCGCACCAGCTTGCCGTTTTCGTCGATCAGCCCGCGGTCGGCGCCAAACAGCAGCAACTTGTCGGCCGCCAGGTCGATGGCGGCGCGTGTGGCGACGTCTTCGCAGGCGAGGTTGAAGATCTCCCCGGTCGGCGAGTAACCCAGGGGCGACAGCAGCACGATCGAGCGCTCGTCCAGCAGGCGGTTGATGCCCTTGCGGTCGACCCGCCGCACTTCACCGGTGTGGTGGAAGTCCACGCCTTCGAGCACGCCGATCGGCCGCGCCGTCACCAGATTGCCGCTGGCGACCCGCAGGCGCGAGCCCTGCATCGGCGACGAGGCCATGTCCATGGACAAGCGCGCCTCGATGGCAATCCGCAGATGGCCGACCGCATCGATCACGCACTCCAGGGTCGCGGCATCGGTAATGCGCAGGCCGTGGTGGTAATGGGGGGTCAGGCCTCGCGCAGCCAGGCGGGTTTCAATCTGCGGCCGCGAACCGTGCACCAGCACCAGGCGCACGCCCAGGCTGTGCAACAGCACCAGGTCGTGGACGATATTGCCGAAGTTGGGATGATCAACCCCATCGCCGGGCAACATGACGACGAAGGTGCAATCGCGGTGGGCGTTGATGTAAGGAGAAGCGTGACGAAGCCAATTGACGTATTCGGGCATGAACCTGAGCCTTAATAAAAAGCAGCCTATAAAAGGGTGAAACAGAGAACGCACATCGGGCTGATGGTTATCGTCGGAACAGGCTTGGCGACACGCTGACTCTCCTTATAGGTACGGACCTGGGCACCGGCGCTTTACTGGGGTTGGGCCGGCGTCAGGCAATAATGTTCGATCAGTTCACGTAATAGATGCACGGTAGGCTGCAAGCGTGACATTTCGAGGTACTCCCCCGGTTGATGCGCACAGGCGATGTCGCCAGGGCCTAGTACCAGGGTCTCGCAGCCAAGGCGCTGAAGATAAGGCGCTTCGGTGCCAAACGCCACCGCTTCGGCGCGATGCCCGGTCAGTCGTTCGGCCACCCGCACCAGTTCGGCATCTTCTGCCTGTTCAAAGGGCGGCACTTCAGGGAAGAGTGGCGCGTAGTCGATCTTCACCTGATGGCGCTCGGCCAGTGGTTCCAGTTTCTGCCGGATGGCCGCGCGCAGCATCTGCGGGTCCATGCCCGGCAAAGGCCGCAGGTCGAATTCCAGGGAACACTGGCCGCAAATCCGATTGGGGTTGTCGCCGCCGTGGATGCAACCGAAGTTCATGGTTGGCTGCGGCACACTGAATTGCGGGTTGCGAAATTCGCGCTGCCAGGCCAGCCGCAGGCCGCGCAGCTCGCCGATGGCGTCATGCATCGCCTCCAGCGCGCTGTGGCCCAGGCGCGGGTCAGAGGAGTGCCCGCTCTGCCCGAGGATGTCGATGCGTTCCATCATCACCCCCTTGTGCAGGCGGATCGGCTTGAGCCCGGTGGGCTCACCGATCACCGCAGCGCGGCCCAGTGGCCGACCGGCTTCGGCCAGGGCGCGGGCCCCGGCCATGGAGCTTTCCTCGTCACAGGTGGCCAGAATCAGCAGCGGTTGCTTGAACGGCTGGTCCAGCAGCGGCTGGACCGCCTCGATCACCAGGGCAAAAAAGCCCTTCATGTCACAGCTGCCCAGGCCGATCCAGCGCCCGTCGACTTCGGTCAGTTTCAAGGGGTCGGTCTGCCACAAGGCTTCGTCGAATGGCACGGTATCGCTATGACCTGCCAGGACCAGCCCGCCCGGGCCGCTGCCGAAGCTGGCCAGCAGGTTGAACTTGCCGGGGCTGACCTGCTGGATATCACAGGCAAACCCCAGGTCACCGAGCCAGGCGGCAAGCAGGTCGATCACTGCACGATTGGATTGATCCAGCGCCGCCTGGGTGCAGCTGACGGACGGTGCGGCAATCAGCGCGGCGAACTGGTCTTTCATGGACGGCAATGGCATGCGCTGGCTCCCGACGGCAAAGATGAGGCTCATCATAGAGCCATCTTGCGACAGGAATAAACCGGCGCGGCACCTCCAGGCGCCTTGTCCTGTACACTGCACGGCCTTGGCAGCCACACATTCCCCTGGCTGCGCTCCCGATTCTGGATTTTCCGGCCATGCAGAAAGAAACTGAAATCAAACTCCGCGTCAGCCGCGAAACCCTCGCCGCCTTGCGCGAGCACCCGCTGCTGAAAAAACGCAACAAAAGTGGCTGGGAACGCCGTGAGCTGATGAACCAGTACTTCGACACCCCAGAGCGTGACCTGGCCCAGGCCAAGGTCGCTCTGCGCCTGCGTCGCGATGGCGAAGAAGTGATTCAGACCCTCAAGACCCGTGGCCACAGCGTTGCCGGTCTGTCCGAGCGCAATGAATACGACTGGCACCTGGCCAAACCCAAGCTCGACGTGAAAAAGCTCGACGGCGAATGCTGGCCCGAAGAACTGGCCGAGCTGGACAAAAAGACCCTCAAGCCAATCTTCACCACCGATTTCGTCCGCGAACGCGCGGAAATCGCCTGGGGCCGCGGCAAGGCCAAAGTAGTGATCGAGGCCGCCCTGGACCTGGGCCACGTGGTTGCTGGCAAGCAGAAGGAAGAAATCTGCGAGCTGGAACTGGAACTGCGCGAAGGTGAACCGGCCGCGCTGCTGGAGCTGGCCGCAGAACTGGCGGCGACCCTGGCCCTGATGCCGTGCGATATCAGCAAGGCCGAGCGCGGCTATCGCCTGTTCGATGCCAACAGCTACACGCTGAGCCTGCCGGCACCGGAGTTAAGCGCCGAAACCGCACTGGATGACGCCTTTGCCGCCCTGACCTGGCACCTGCTGGGCAGCAGCCAGCGCCTGGCCGAACAGTATCGCTTCAACGGCCACTGGCGCCTGCTGCAGGACTGGGTGGAAAACCTCGCCGAACTGCGCGCCCTGCTCAGCAGCCTGGGCCAGGCCGCACCGCGCCAGTCCACCGCCGAACTGCGCAGCGCCCTCGACGCCCTGCTTGAAGACTGGCGCCCACTGGTGCAAGCCGGCCTGGAAGACGAAGACGTGCGCAAGGCAGCGCCGGAGCAGTTCATCGAAGAACTGGAAGACGTGCGCTGGGGCCTGTTCTCGCTGAACACTTCGCGCTGGTTGCTGGCCCGCAGTTGGACCACCGAGCGCAACACCCGTGGCAACCGCCAGGGCGCCGCGCAACTGGGCAACTGGCTGCCGCGCCTGCTGGCCGACGAGGCCGTGGCCCTGCAACTGCCGCGCTATCAGCAACAGCCTGAAGACCTGGCTGAACAGTTGCCGCGTATCGAACGGATCCAGGCCTGGCTGCACCACGCCCGCAACATCCTGGACATCCCGGAGCTGGACCGCCTGTACGGCGAACTGAACAAGCTGGTGCAACTGGCCAACGAGCCCATCAGCGATGAAGTGCTCGACGCGCGCAAACAGCAAGCCATCACCGTGTTCCAGAGCCGTGCCTGGAAAACCCTGCTGCGCCTGTAACCTGCTCCTCACCGGCAAGCCTGCGGGCCTGTCGGTGAGCGCCCCGCCCTAGAGTTTCAGCGCAGCACCGGCAAACTCGTCGTCGACTTGATTTCGGACAAGGCGACGATCGAGTTCACCTCCTGGATTCCCGGCACCATCGACAGCTTCTCGAAGAAAAACCGCTCATAGGCTTCAATATCGGCGGTGACGATGCGCAGCAGGAAATCCACCGCCCCCATCAGCACATAACACTCCAGCACTTCGGGAAAGCCGCGAATCGCCTCGGTGAACTCCGTAAAGTTGGAGCGCCCGTGGGCGTTGAGTTTGACCTCGGCGAAGATCTGCGTGTTGAGGCCGATTTTCTTGCGATCGAGCAAGGTCACCTGGGCGCGAATCACCCCCTCCTCTTTCATCCGCTGAATCCTGCGCCAGCATGGCGACTGGGACAGCCCGACCTGCTCGGCGATCTGCGCGCTGGACAGCGAGGCGTCCTCCTGCAGCAAGGCGAGAATCCGGCGGTCATAAGCGTCAAGCTCGCTGTGCATAGATATTCCTTAAATAGGCATATACAAGAAATGAATAATTCATTATTCGCCCAATCACGCTCATCTTAGATAAGAAATACCCGGGACCCCATGTAAAAATTTCTCCACTGATCTGGAGAACGCCATGCCCTACCTCGAAGCCGTAAACCGTGAACCTTGCCGTGCCGATGTGTGGAGCCGCGCCAACAGCCACTGCCAGGTGCGCTATCAATTGAGCGCGGAAGCCGAAGCCGACGTGCTGTGCCGGGTGCTCAACCATTTCGCCTTGCAGAGCCTGGTGCCGCAGCAGGTTGCAGTGCTGCAACGGGATGGCCAGTTACACATCGAGGTGGCGCTCGACGGTCTGAGCTGGCACCGGGCCGGAGTGATTGCGGAAAAACTTCGTAACCTGATCAGCGTGGAATCGGTAACGCTCGAGCCCATCGAGCTTTCCCGCCTGCACGCGGCGGGCTGACAGGCTGCCGGCAAAACCCTGCAACCCTTGGACGACGGGCCGTCGGTTACCCGGGACTATTCTTGGCAATTCGCGGTCAGAGGCGCACACCTTGAAACCGCTTGGTGCCCGAATACCCCCAAGGAGCCCGAATGTCTGTTTCCCGCGTTACCCAGGACCGCTGGCTGGACCTCAATGATGTGCTGCGCGACCTGCTCAGCCAGGGCCTGCTCAACCAGGACTCGGCCGAACGCGCACTGAGCAGCCGGCGCAACGCCGCCAACAGCCAGCTGCACCCTCTGGAATTTCTGGCCGGCCAGCAACTCGATGATCAGCGTCGCCCCGGACGCAGCCTGGACCTGGAAAGCCTGACCCTGTGGCTGGCACAACGCGCGGGCCAGCCCTACCTGCGAATTGACCCGCTGAAAATCGATGTCGCCAGCATCACGCCGCTGATGTCCTACGCCTTTGCCCAGCGCCACCAGATTCTCGCGGTGGCCATCGACCCCCATGGGGTCACCGTGGCCAGCGCACAGCCTGATGTGAACGCCTGGGAAGCCGACCTGGCCCATGTCCTGAAACTGCCCATCAAGCGTGTCGTGGCCAACCCGGCGGATATCCAGCGATTCACCCAGGAGTTCTACCGCCTGGCCAAGTCGGTCAGCGGCGCCAACACCGAACGCAAGATGCACAGCCTGGGCAACTTCGAACAACTGCTCAACCTCGGCGCCAGTGACCAGCAGCCCGACGCCAACGACGCCCATATCGTCAATATTGTCGACTGGCTGTTCCAGTACGCCTTCCAGCAGCGCGCCAGCGATATCCATATCGAGCCCCGCCGCGAGCAGGGCACGGTGCGCTTTCGCATCGACGGGATACTGCACAACGTCTACCAGTTCCCGCCCCACGTCACCGTGGCCATCGTCAGCCGCCTGAAGAGCCTGGGGCGAATGAACGTCGCGGAAAAACGCAAACCCCAGGATGGCCGGGTCAAGACCAAGACCCCGGATGGCGCTGAAGTGGAACTGCGCCTGTCGACCCTGCCCACCGCGTTTGGCGAAAAAATGGTGATGCGCATCTTCGACCCGCAGGTGTTGCTCAAGGACTTCGACCAGCTCGGCTTCGGCGCCGAGGACCTGCTGCGCTGGCAGGACATGACCCGCCAGCCCAACGGCATCATCCTGGTCACCGGCCCCACCGGCTCGGGCAAGACCACCACCCTGTACACCACCCTCAAGCAACTGGCGACGCCCGAGGTCAACCTGTGCACCATCGAGGACCCGATCGAGATGGTCGAGCCGGCGTTCAACCAGATGCAGGTCCAGCACAATATCGACCTGACCTTTGCCAGCGGCGTGCGCGCCCTGATGCGCCAGGACCCGGACATCATCATGATTGGCGAAATTCGCGATCTGGAAACAGCGGAAATGGCGATCCAGGCCGCGCTCACCGGGCACCTGGTGCTGTCCACGGCACACACCAACGATGCCCCTGGCGCCATCAACCGGCTGCTGGAACTCGGCGTGCCCCATTACCTGATCAAGGCCACGGTGTTGGGGGTCATGGCCCAACGCCTGGTACGCACCCTGTGCCCGCACTGCAAGGCACCGCAGGAGCTGGGCGCAGATGACTGGCAGGCCCTGACCCACCCCCGGCAATTGCCCCTGCCCGAACATGCCTGCCGCGCCGTTGGCTGTGCGGAATGCCGGGACACCGGCTACCACGGGCGGGCCGGGGTGTACGAGATCATGCAGATGAGCGACAGCCTCAAGGCCCTGATCAGCCGCGACACCGACCTCCTGGCCTTGCGCCGCCAGGCGGCCAGGGACGGCATGCGCAGCTTGCGCCTATCGGGCGCGCAGAAGGTCGCTGCCGGCCTGACCACCCTGGAGGAGGTGTTGCGCGTCACGCCGCAAAGCGAGCAGCCCTAGCCCCCGAACTCCTCCCAGTCGATGACCCCGACCTTGTCATTGGGCTGGATATCCAGCACCGCGCCATCGGCACGCTGCTGCAGAATGGAACGCCCCACGGACAGCTTCTTGCGGGTCTGATGGTTAACCGCGGTGGACTCGCGGGTCGGGCTGAACAGCAGGCGGTCCGGCGCTTCCTGGCGCACCCGCATGCCTGCCGGGTAATGCCATTCCCCGAGGCGCACCGGCTGGGCCAGGACACCCGACCATTGGCGTAACTGTTGGTTTTCATCCAGGTCCAGGGTCAGCGACAGGAACTGCATGCCCTGGTAGGCCACGGGACGCGGCACCTCGCCGTCGGTGCGCACGATAAAGCCGGAGGACTCGTGGAACACCTGGCTGCCCGCGGGCCAGGTGACATCGGCCAAGCGGGCATCCGGGCTCATGTGGCATTCATCGAAGCGCCAGCGGCTGGGAAAGGTCCGGTCTTCGACGGTGCGGTCAAAGCTGACCCAGCCGCCACCCTTGCAGGGCCAGCCGGCGATCTGTTGGTCGCCCACCAGCAACAGTTTTGAAAAGTAGTAATGCGGCGGCATGTCTATGTCGCTGACCTGCAGGCCCAGCACCGACTGCGGCGTCTTGAACGTCGCATAAGCGACGCTTTGCAGGCCCGACAGCTGCGACTCCCCCTTCCAGTCCACCGGGTCCAGGGTATCGAGCTTGACCAGGGTCCCGGCCGGGAAGTGCAGTTCGTCCAGTTGCAGATCCGCTTGCAACCGCGGGTTCAGCGCCTGGGTCCGCTCTTGTTGCGCGACGGAAAGGGCCACCATACCCCACACAAACTTGAGCCCCAGGCCGACGAAAAACAGCATGGCCAGGGTCAGGGGCACGTGCAGCCACAGGCGCTTGCGCAGTCGCTGGCGTTTTTCCGGGTGGCGCAGCGCCATGACCAGGGACACCAACCCTGCCGCGCTGGCGCCGCAGAGGATCAGCAACAGGTACAGGTACATGAACGCGATGGGGCTGGGGCCGAAAATCAAAGGTGAACATCCGTGCTCTGGCAGAAGCCGCGCATCGTGCCAAATTTTCCCCGGCGGGCATACCGCTGGATCACACGCCGGGCAGTTGAAACACGCACTCGCCGGCCAAACACCCACCACAGGTCGAAAACCTTCTTCCCATGCCACGGAACTCCTTCAGGTCGTCTGTAATCAAATTGTTCAGATACCCCCAGTCGGAGTCACCCACCATGCGTCTAAAAATAGCTGTCGCGACACTTGCCTTGCTCTCCCTTCCTGTCGGTTCGGCAATGGCCGACAGCTTCTGGCGTAACGTCATTTCCTCCGGTGCCACCACCGGTTCCACCTACCTGACCTTCAAGGATCACAAACTGATCGTTGCGGCGCAGGACGACGCGGGCAGTTTCGTTGCCAGCGACGGCGGGATCCGTGGCCCGTACCTGGAAGCCGCCATGCAGAAAGTCCGGGCCGATAACCCGGGCCTGCAGGCGACGGACATGGAACTGGCCAACGCCATCCTGGCCAAAAACGCGGTCGCGCAAGAGTGATCGCGGTTGTGAGATAAAAGTTGTGAGATAAAAAATGCCGCTCCCATGAGCGGCATTTTTTTGCCTGTTTTTTGATCAGTCCGCCCTCAGCGATAGGCATCCACCGGCACGCAAGCGCAAAACAGGTTGCGATCGCCATAGACGTTATCGACCCGATTCACTGTCGGCCAGTACTTGTGGCTACGGGTATGGGCGCTGGGCAGCACCGCCTGTTGAATGCTGTAGGGCCGCTCCCAGACTCCGGTGATATCGGCCAGGGTATGGGGCGCACCCTTGAGCGGGTTGTCGTCGGCTGGCCAGTGGCCGTCCTGGACCAGGGCGATCTCCGCGCGAATGCTCAGCATCGCCTCGATAAACCGATCCAGCTCGGCCTTGGACTCGCTCTCCGTGGGTTCGACCATCAGGGTTCCCGGCACCGGAAAGGACATGGTCGGCGCATGAAAGCCGTAATCCATCAGGCGCTTGGCCACGTCCTCCTCGCTGATTCCGGTCTGGGCCTTGAGCGGTCGCAGGTCGAGGATGCATTCATGGGCCACCCGCCCATTGCGCCCGCTGTAGAGCACCGCAAAGGCCCCGCTCAACTGCTCCGCCAGGTAATTGGCCGCCAGGATCGCCACCTCGCTGGCATCCACCAATTGCGGGCCCATCATCGCGATGTACATCCAACTGATGGGCAAGATGCTCGCGCTGCCCCACGGCGCCGCGCTGACCGCATCGTTGCCTGGCAACGGCCCCTCCAGCGGCACCACCGGATGATTGGCGACAAACGGCGCCAAGTGCGCCCGCACGCCGATCGGCCCCATGCCCGGGCCACCGCCGCCATGGGGAATGCAAAAGGTTTTGTGCAGATTCATGTGGGAGACATCGGCGCCGATATCCGCCGGCCGGGCCAGGCCGACCTGGGCATTGAGGTTGGCTCCGTCCATGTACACCTGGCCGCCATGGCTGTGGATAACTTCGCAGATTTCGCGCATGCCCTCCTCGTACACGCCATGGGTCGATGGATAGGTCGCCATCAGGCAGGCCAGGTGCTCGCCGGCGGCCTGGGCCTTGGCCTTGAGGTCTTCAAGGTCGACGTTGCCCGCAGCGTCGCATTCGACAATCACCACCTGCATCCCGGCCATCTGCGCCGAAGCCGGGTTGGTGCCGTGGGCCGAGGCTGGAATCAGGCAGATATCACGCCCCGCCTGCTGCCGGCTGGCGTGGTACTTACTGATCGCCAACAACCCGGCGTACTCGCCCTGGGCCCCGGAATTGGGTTGCATGCAGATCGCATCGAAACCGGTGATCGCACACAGCCAGCGCTGCAATTCGTCGATCATCAGCCCATAGCCCACCGCCTGCTCCAGGGGAGCAAAGGGATGCAGGTTGGCAAATTGCGGCCAGGTGATGGGGATCATCTCGCTGCTGGCGTTGAGCTTCATGGTGCAGGAGCCGAGCGGGATCATCGACTGGTTGAGCGCCAGGTCCTTGTTTTCCAGCTGCTTGAGGTAGCGCAGCATCCGGGTTTCGCTGTGGTGCGCGTTAAACACCGGGTGGGTCAGGTAGCGGCTGCTGCGCAGCAGCTCGGGGGGGATTCCACCGGGCAGCGCCTGGGCATCGAGTTCGGCCACCTGCAACCCGTGGTCGGCCCCCAGGAACAGGTCGAACAAGCGAGCCACGGTGCTTTCGTCGCAGCCCTCATCCAGGCTCAGGCCCAATTGCCCGCGCCCGAGAATCCGCAGGTTGATCTGCGCCGCCTTGGCGCTTTCGATGATCGCCGTCTGGCTCCCGCCCACCTCCAGGGTCAGGGTGTCGAAAAAATGCCGATTGAGCCGGGTGGTGCCATGGCGCTCCAGCCCGGCGGCCAGGATGCAGGTCAGCCGGTGCACCCGTTGGGCAATGCGCTTGAGGCCCTCGGGCCCGTGATACACCGCGTAGAAACCGGCGATATTGGCCAGCAGCACCTGGGCCGTGCAGATATTGGAATTGGCCTTCTCGCGACGGATATGTTGCTCGCGGGTTTGCAGGGCCATGCGCAGGGCCACATTGCCCCGGGCGTCCCGCGACACGCCGATGATCCGGCCCGGCATGGCTCGCTTGTACTCGTCACGGCAGGCAAAAAAGGCCGCATGGGGACCGCCGTAACCCATAGGCACGCCAAAGCGCTGGGATGAGCCGAGCACCACGTCGGCCCCCTGCTCGCCCGGCGGCGTCAACAGCAGCAGGCTGAGCAGGTCGGTGGCGACACAGGCCAGGGCATGCTGCCCATGCAGGTGGTCGATCAGCGGACGCAGGTCGCGTATCTCGCCATGGGTGTCCGGGTATTGCAGCAAGGCCCCGAACACCTGCTGCCCCGGCAAGTTATCCACAGCGTCGACCACCAGCTCGAAGCCAAACCCTTCGGCCCGGGTGCGAACCACGGAAATCGTCTGCGGGTGGCAGTTATGGTCGACAAAGAAGCGGTTGCTGGTGGATTTGGCCACCCGCCGGGCCAGGGCCATGGCCTCGGCCGCCGCAGTGGCTTCATCCAGCAGCGAGGCATTGGCCAGCTCCAGGCCGGTCAGGTCGATGGTCAGTTGCTGAAAATTGAGCAGGGCCTCGAGCCGGCCCTGGGCGATTTCCGGTTGGTAGGGGGTGTAAGCGGTGTACCAGCCGGGGTTCTCCAGCACGTTACGCAGAATCACCCCCGGGGTCAGAGTGGCGTGGTAGCCCATGCCGATCAGGCTGGTCCAGACCTGGTTCTGCTCGGCGTAGCCACGCAACTTGGCCAGGGCCGCCTCTTCGTCCAGGGCTGGCGGCAGTGCCAGCGCTCCCTTGAAGCGAATTCCCGGCGGCACTGTCTGCTCGATCAGCTCGGTCCGGCTGCCCAGCCCCAGGCTCTCGAGCATCGCCTGCTGCTCGGCGGCATCGGGCCCCAGGTGGCGGCGTAAAAAAGCGTTCGGATCGCGCAATTGGCTCAAGGACGGCAACTGGGACATGACGGGCTCTCTCTTAAGTGGCGCTCAACGTCGATGCAACACGGTCAAGCCAGCATAGCAGCCGCTTTCGGGCGTCGACGCGCTGGCGCCGTCGCCGAATCGGTACCATTATGCTGGGCGTCAGCGCGCCAGCCTCGGCGCGCACCCTGCCTGTTTCTACCCTCTGCTTACCGGGTGCACCCTCGTCATGAGCCAACTGCCTTTCCTGCCGTTTTCCAAACCCACCATCGATGAAGCCACCATCGCCGCTGTCGGCGACGTCCTGCGCTCGGGCTGGATCACCAGCGGGCCCAAGGTCCAGGCGTTCGAAGCCCAGCTCTCGGAGTTCTTCGGCGGACGCCCGGTGCGCACCTTCAACTCCGGCACCTGCACCATGGAGATCGCCCTGCGCATCGCCGGCATCGGCCCCGGCGACGAAGTCATCACCACCCCGATCTCCTGGGTGGCCACGGCCAACGTGATTCTGGAAGTCGGCGCCACTCCGGTATTTGCCGATATCGACCCGATCACCCGCAACCTCGACCTGGCCCAGGTGGAGGCGGCGATCACCCCCCGCACCAAAGCCATCATCCCGGTGTATCTGGCCGGGTTACCGGTGGACATGACGCGCCTCTACGCCCTGGCGCGCAAGCACGGCCTGCGGGTGGTGGAAGACGCCGCCCAGGCCCTGGGTTCGAGCTGGGACGGCCAGCGCATCGGCGCCAGCGGTGACTTTGTGTCATTCAGCTTCCAGGCCAACAAAAACGTCACCTCGTCCGAGGGCGGCTGCCTGGTGCTGAACACCCCCGAAGAAGTGCGCCTGGCCGAGAAGTACCGCCTGCAAGGCGTCACCCGCAACGGTTTCGACGGGCTGGATGTGGATGTCCTGGGCGGCAAGTTCAATATGACCGACGTCGCCGCCGCCATCGGCCTGGGGCAGTTCGCCCATATCGAACACATCACCACCCATCGCCGTGAACTGGCCCGCTACTACTTCGACTGCTTCGGCAGCGATTTCGAGGCCACCTACGGCGCCCAACTGCCGCCGGCGGACTTCAGCAACAGCAATTGGCACCTGTTCCAACTGGTGCTGCCTGAACGCCGGGACGGCAAGCCCGCCCGCGCCAGTTTTATGGAGCAGATGCAGGAACGCGGCATCGGGATCGGCTATCACTACCCGCCCATCCACCTGCTGAGCCTGTACCGCAAACTCGGCTTCAAGGAGGGCATGTTCCCGGTGGCGGAACGGGTCGGGCGCCTGATCGTTTCGCTGCCGATGTTCACCAGCATGAGCAAAAGCGACGTCGAGCGCTCGGTGGCGGCGGTCAAGGCCGTGCTGAAAGACGCCTGATACGGCGCCCATAAAAAAGCCTCGAATGATCGAGGCTTTTTCTTTCCAAGGGCTTACTCGCCGATGGCGGCCTTGTAGCCGGCAGCGTCCAGCAGCTTATCCAGATCTGCGGCATTGCTTGGCTTGAGCTTGAAGATCCAGGCGCCATACGGGTCGCTGTTGAGCAGCTCGGGGCTGGCGCTCAACTCTTCGTTGATGGCAATCACTTCGCCCGCCACCGGTGCGTAGATATCGGAAGCCGCCTTGACCGACTCCACCACGCCCGCCTGATCCCCTGCACCGAACACGGTGCCGACTTCGGTCAGCTCGACGAATACCACGTCGCCCAAGGCTTCCTGAGCGTGGTCGCTAATACCCACGGTCACGCTGCCATCGGCTTCCACACGGGCCCATTCATGACTTTCGGCAAAACGCAGGTCGGCAGGGATATCGCTCATATTCTGTGTCCTCAAGAAGAAATGTCAGCGGCTGACTGCCCGCCGGAAAAAGTTAGATCAGGGTTTTGCCATGGCGCACGAAGGTCGGCTTGACCACTCGAACCGGGTACCACTTGCCACGGATTTCCACTTCTGCACGGTCGGCGGTGGCCATCGGCACCCGCGCCAGTGCGATCGATTTGCTCAGCGTAGGGGAGAAACTACCACTGGTGATCTCACCTTCGCCAACATCTGTGATGCGAACCACCTGATGCGCTCGCAAAACACCGCGTTCTTCCAGGACCAGGCCCACCAGCTTCTGCTTCACTCCGCTCGCCCGCTCGGCTTCCAGTGCAGTGCGACCGATGAATTTGCGTGAGGCCGGCTCCCAGGCAATGCTCCAGGCCATGTTGGCCGCCAGGGGCGAAACATCCTGGTGAATGTCCTGGCCGTACAGGTTCATCCCGGCCTCGAGACGCAAGGTATCGCGGGCGCCAAGGCCGATAGGGGAAATGCCTGCGCCCACCAGGTCGTTGAAGAATGCCGGGGCCTGATCGGCCGGAAACATGATTTCCAGACCATCCTCGCCGGTATAGCCGGTACGGGCGATAAACCAGTCACCGTCGAAACGGCCTTCGAATGGCTTGAGCTGGTGGATCA
This sequence comes from Pseudomonas sp. MF4836, assembly GCF_002018875.1. GTDB lineage: Bacteria > Pseudomonadota > Gammaproteobacteria > Pseudomonadales > Pseudomonadaceae > Aquipseudomonas. The sequence continues at coordinate 446,958 of NZ_MVOL01000004.1, read as the reverse complement.
ACGCGCCACGGGCCTGGGTCACCAGTTCGGCGATCTTGTGCCGCGCCTGGGGGCCCTGGATGGCGAGCAACGCCAGGTCCGAGCGTTCGCGCAACTGCACCTGGAACGCCCCCAGCTGCGCCTGCATCCAGGCGATGTCCTGGTCGCGAGTGGCGGCGTTGACCACCAGCCGGTAACCGTCTTCGGTGCGGTAGACCAGCATATCGTCGACGATGCCGCCACGTTCGTTGAGCATGGTGCTGTACAAAGCCTGCCCGGGGCTTTGCAGGCGCTCGACATCATTGGCCAGCAGATACTGGAGCCAGGCCTTGGCCTGGGGGCCGCTGATGTCGATCACGGTCATATGGGATACATCGAAAACACCGCAGTCACGGCGCACCTCATGGTGCTCCTCGACTTGCGAGCCGTAATGCAGAGGCATGTCCCAACCGCCAAAATCGACCATCTTCGCGCCAAGGGCGAGGTGAAAGTCATACAGAGGCGTGCGCTGTCCCATGGGTTTCTCCTTCCGGGCGTGGCGAAGGTGCGGACCGCCGCTGCACGAGTGAAAGCCTTGAAATAGATGGCTTTCAGCCGATTCCAGCCAGCAGATCCGAAGATGGACCGCACCGAATGCCGCGCATTGTAGCCGCAAGGTTGAGGACTGGCACCTAACCGATTCGATGAGCCGAGCGGCGGATCAAGCCAATGACCGGCAACAACCCGACCAGAACCAGGGTCAAGGCCGGCAGCGAAGCACGCGCCCACTCCCCTTCGCTGGTCATCTCGAAGATCCGTACCGCCAGCGTGTCCCAGCCGAACGGGCGCATCAGCAGGGTGGCGGGCATTTCCTTGAGCACATCGACGAACACCAGCAACGCGGCGCTGAGGGTTCCGGGCAGCAGCAACGGCAGATACACCTTGCAAAACAGTCGTGGCCCGCTGACCCCCAGGCTGCGGGCAGCTTCCGGCAAGGACGGACGGATCCGCGCCAGGCTGTTTTCCAGCGGCCCATAGGCCACCGCGATGAAGCGCACCAGATACGCCAGCAACAGCGCACAGAGGCTGCCCAGCAGCAGCGGCTTGCCGGCGCCGCCGAGCCAGCTCGACAGCGGGATCACCAGCTCGCGGTCCAGGTAACTGAACGCCAGCATGATTGACACCGCCAGCACCGAGCCCGGCAGCGCATAGCCGAGGTTGGCCAGGCTGACCCCGGTACGGATCGCCCGGGTCGGCGCGAGGCGCCGGGCAAACGCCAGCAGCAGGGCCACGCTCACCGTGATCAGCGCCGCCATGGCCCCCAGGTAAAGGGTGTGCACGATCAACCCGGCATAGCGCTCGTCGAGGTCGAAGCGTCCACGCTGCCAGAACCACACCACCAGTTGCAGCAGCGGAATCACGAAGGCGCAGGCGAAGACCAGCAGGCACCAACTGCTGGCTGCCAGGGCCCTGAGCCCGCGCAGGTGGTACAACGCCTTGCCCCGCGGCCGCTCATTGCCTGCACGGCTGGCGCCACGGGCGCGACGCTCGCCGTACAGCACCAGCATCACCGCCAGCAGCAACAGACTGGCCAGTTGCGCGGCGCTGGACAGGCTGAAGAAGCCATACCAGGTCTTGTAGATAGCGGTGGTGAACGTGTCGAAATTGAACACGGCGACTGCGCCGAAATCGGCCAGGGTCTCCATCAATGCCAAGGCCACGCCGGCGCCGATGGCCGGGCGCGCCATGGGCAGTGCCACGCGCCAGAACGCCTGCCACGGCGACTGGCCCAATACCCGCGCGGCCTCCATCAGGCCCTTGCCCTGGGCCAGGAATGCGGTGCGCGCCAGCAGGTAGACATAGGGGTAGAACACCAGCACCAGCACCAGGATCACCCCGCCGGTGGAACGCACCCGGGGCAGGCGCAACCCGCTGCCGAACCACTCACGCAGCAGGCTTTGCACCGGGCCGGAAAAATCCAGCAGGCCGACAAAGACAAAGGCCAGCACATAAGCCGGAATCGCGAACGGCAGCATCAGCGCCCAATCCAGCCAACGCCGACCGGGAAACTCACAGAGGCTGGTCAACCACGCCAGGCTGACCCCGAGCAGGGTCACGCCGACACCCACCCCCAACACCAGGACCAAGGTGTTGCCCAGCAGCCTCGGCATCTGGGTTTGCCACAGGTGCGACCAGATCTGCTGGTCGACCACCTGCCAGGACAGCAGCAGGACGCTCAGCGGCAGCAGGACCAGGGCGGCAATGGCGAAGACCAGGGGATACCAGCGGCGTTGGGCGGGATGGGCCACAAAAAACTCTCGGGCAGGTGGGACAGGCAAAAAGGCTTGCGGATCTCCGGGGCGAGGAGCGTGCTCGCGCTGGGCGGTATCGCCGCCCCTTTAAAGCAAACGCCCCGCATAGGCGGGGCGCAGTATAACGGCAGGCTCAGTTCCAGCCAGCGCGGTCCATCAGGCGAATGGCTTCGGCCTGGCGCTTGCCGGCCACTTCCACCGGCAGGGTATCGGCGACGAACTTGCCCCAACTGGCCACTTCAGCCGACGGCTGCACTGCCGGGTTGGCCGGAAATTCCTGGTTCACGTCGGCGAAGATCTTCTGCGCTTCCGGGGTGGTCATCCACTCCACCAGGGCCTTGGCGGCTTCCGGGTGCGGCGCATGCTTGGTCAGGCCGATGCCCGACAGGTTGACGTGCACCCCACGGTCGCCCTGGTTCGGCCAGAACAGCTTCACCGCCAGATCCGGCTTCTGCTTGTGCAGGCGGCCGTAGTAGTAGGTGTTGACGATACCGACGTCGCATTGCCCGGCGTTGATCGCTTCCAGCACCGCGATGTCGTCGGAGAACACATCGGTGGACAGGTTGTTGACCCAGCCCTTGACGATCTCTTCGGTTTTCTCCGCGCCATGGGTTTCGATCAGCGTGGCCGTCAGCGACTGGTTGTAGACCTTTTTCGCCGTGCGCAGGCACAGTCGGCCTTCCCATTGCTTGCCCGCCAGGGCTTCGTAAGTGGTCAAGTCACCCGGTTTAACGCGGTCGGTGGAGTAGGCGAGGGTCCGCGCGCGCAGGCTCAGGCCCGTCCAGGCGTGGGCCGAGGAGCGGTATTGCAGGGGGATATTGGCGTCGATCACCTTGGAGGTGAACGGTTGCAGAATGCCCATCTGCTCGGCTTGCCAGAGGTTGCCGGCATCCACGGTGAGCAGCAGGTCGGCGGTGGCGTTTTCACCCTCGGCCTTGATCCGCTGCATCAGGGGCGCTTCCTTGTCGGTGATGAACTTGACCTGTACCCCGGTTTTTTTGGTGTAGGCATCAAACACCGGCTTGATCAGCTCGTCGATACGCGAGGAGTAGACCACCACCTCATCGGCCGCCTGGGCGGTTCCGCCGATAAGGGTGAGTGCCAGGGCAGTCAGTAGACGCTTCGGTGCCAACATGGGAGCGGTCTCTCGATATCAAAGTGAGGCCAAATGATAAGGACTCACATTTACCTTCTCAAACCGAACGTGTCCTTGAGGCGTTACCAGATGTTGCACCGAACGCAATGGGCGCAGAGCCGAGGGGTTCAGGCCTTGGCCAATGCCGGCAGATCGCCGCTCAACCCCAGCGCCTGACGTACAAACAGCGCCTTGGCTTCGGGCATCTGGTCGACGATTTTCAACCCGGTGTTGCGCAGCCAGCGCAACGGCAGCGGGTCTGCCTGGAACAAACGTTCAAAGCCTTCCATCGCCGCCATCAACGCCAGGTTGTGCGGCATGCGCCGGCGTTCGAAACGGCTGAGCACCTTCACATCGGCCAGGCGCTCGCCACGGCTGTGCGCGCGCAGCAGTTCTTCGGCCAGCACCGCCGCATCGAGAAAGCCCAGGTTGACGCCTTGCCCGGCCAGCGGGTGGATGGTGTGCGCGGCGTCGCCGATCAGCGCCAGGCCCTCGGCTACGTAGCGCTTGGCATGGCGCTGGCGCAGCGGCACACAGAGCCGTGGGTCGGCGCTCAGCACCGTGCCCAGGCGACCCTCGAAGGCGCGCTCCAGCTCGCGGCAGAACACCTCGTCGTCCAGCGCCATGAGGCGCTCGGCCTCGCCTGGCGTGGTTGACCAGACAATCGAGCACCAGTCCTGCTGCCCATCGCGCTCCAGTGGCAGAAACGCCAAGGGGCCGTTGTCGGTGAAACGCTGCCAGGCGGTCAGTTGGTGCGGCTGGCTGCTGCGCACGCTGGTGACGATGGCGTAGTGCAGGTAATCCCATTCGCGGGTGGCGCAACCGGTCAGGCGCCGCACCGCCGAGTTGGCGCCATCGGCCGCGATCACCAGGGGCGCGCGCAGCACCCGGCCATCGGCCAGGGTCAGCAGCCAGTCATCCCCGGAGCGCCGCATCTGCTCCAGGCGCGCATTGGCCAGCAGGCCCAGGTCGCATTCGTGCAAACGCTCGAGCAAGGCGTCCTGGACCACGCGGTTCTCGACGATATGCCCCAGCACCTCGGCATGCACGCTGGCCGCCGAAAAGTGGATCTGCCCGGTGCCACTGCCATCCCAGACCTGCATCTGCGCGTAAGGGCTGGTGCGGCGTCGGGCAATCCCCTCCCAGACGCCCAGGCGTTGCAGGATCCGCTGGCTGGCCGCCGACAAGGCACTCACACGCGGCTCGAAGGGCGCCTCGGCAGCGAAGGGTTTGACCGTCAGCGGGCTGCCATCGAGCAGCAGGACTTCCAGCCCACTGTCCTGCAAGGCCAGCGCCAGGGCGCTACCGACCATTCCGGCACCGACAATCAGCAGATCTGCGCGCATTTCCATGCTTTAAGCCTGTCTCGCTTGCGGCTTGAGCCGCACGTAAAGGGTTTTATCGACCCGCGCCACCAAAGTGCCGTCGCCGTCGTGGATATCCACCTGCAACAACGGCAGGTACTTCTCGCCACTGGCGGTGTGCTGACGGATCTGCTCGAGCAGGGCCTGGTCGATCGTGAACCGGGCGAACACCGGGCCTTTGCCCGGGGCGATGAAATCAATGGTGGCGGCCTTGTCCCAGACGATGTACTCGCGGCCGAGGTTTTCCATCAGCATCAACATGAAAAACGGGTCGACCATGGCGTACAGGCTGCCGCCGAACTGGGTGCCGACATAGTTGCGGTTGTACCAGCCCAGGCCCATGGACACCCGGACCTCACGAAAATCCGCGCTGATGTGGCGGACCCGCACCCCGGCACCGAGGTACGGCGGATACAGGCACATGATCCAGCGCAGCAGGCGCGCCTTGCCCAGGCGCTGGTTCAGCCACTTAAGCATCCGGGCGCGTACCCAGGCCCATGGCCTGACGGGCAAACCAGCGCTTGGCCGGAGGCAAGAGATCCAGCCCCAGCAGGCCCATATTGCGCCCCAGGGACACCAGCGGCTGCTTGCTGCCAAACAGGCGGGTGACCTGGTCGGAGAAGCCCACGGTCAGGGTCTGATCCTGGCGCTGGCGTTCGCGATAAGCCTGCAAGGTGGCGAAATCCCCTGGCGAATCCTGGCTGGCCAGCAACGCATCGGCCAGGGCCTGGGCATCGCGCAGAGACAGGTTGAAGCCCTGGCCGGCAATCGGATGCAGGCTGTGGGCGGCGTTGCCGAGGACGGCCAGGTGCGGGCGCACCTGTTCTTCGGCCTCCACCAGTGACAGCGGATAAAGATGCCGCGCGCCCACTTGCTTGAGGGTGCCCAGGCGATAACCGAAGACGCCCTGCAGCTCGCTGAGGAAGCTGCGGTCATCCAGGCTGGCCAGGCGCTGCGCATCCATCCCCAGGCGGGTCCAGACCAGGGCGCAGCGATTTTCCGGCAGGGGCAGCAAGGCCATCGGCCCGTCATCGGTAAAACGCTCGAAGGCCATGCCGTTGTGGGCTTCGCTGGGGGTGATGTTGGCGATCAGCGCGCTCTGGTTGTAAGGGCGATTCTTGACCCCGATCCCCAGCTGCTCGCGCAACCCGGAGCGGCCGCCATCGGCCAATACCGCCAGCTCGCATTCCAGGGTGGTCTCGTCATTCAGGGTCAGGCGGTAGCCGTCCGGCAACGGCTCCATGCGCGTGACTTCAGCCGGGCAGCGCCAATTGATCACGTCCTTGTCCAGGGCCTGCCACAGGCACTGGCCAAGCCAGGCGTTCTCCACCACATAACCGAGGGCCGGAACCCCCTCCTCCATGGCCGACAGGCGCGCGGTGGAAAACCGCCCACGGTCGGAGACATGAATCTGCTTGATCGGCTCGGCGCGACGGGAAATTTCCTGCCACACACCCAGCCGCTGATAAATCTGTCGCGCGCCAAAGGACAGTGCCGAGGAGCGGGCGTCATAGCTGGGCTGGTAACTGTCGCCGGGGGCGAAGGGTTCGATCAGCACGATCTTCCAGCCCCGGGCCTTGGCCCCGGCCTGCAACGCCAACGCCAGGCTGGCGCCGACCAGGCCGCCACCGATGATCGCCAGATTGACCCGGGTCATGCGACCTGGGCCCGTGCGGCGGCCATCAGTGCTTCGATCTCGGCGACCGTCTTCGGCACGCCACCGGTGAGAATCTCACAACCTTGCTTGGTCACAACCACGTCATCCTCGATGCGCACGCCAATGCCGCGCCACTTCTTCGCCACGTTCTGATTGTCCGGGGCAATGTAAATCCCCGGCTCCACCGTCAGCGCCATGCCGACCTCCAGCACCCGCCATTCGCCGCCGACCTTGTACTCGCCGACGTCGTGCACATCCATGCCCAGCCAGTGCCCGGCGCGGTGCATGTAAAACGCCTTGTAGGCTTCGCTGGCGATCAGTTCGTCGACATCGCCTTCGAGCAAACCCAACTGCACCAGGCCCTGGGTGATCACTTGCACCGTGGCCTCATGGGCCTGGTTCCAGTGCTTGTTCGGTGCAATCTCGGCAAACGCCGCTTCCTGGGAAGCCAGGACCAATTCGTAGATCGCCTTCTGCTCCGTCGAAAACCGACCGTTGACCGGCCAGGTACGGGTGATGTCGCTGGCGTAGCAGTCGATCTCGCAACCGGCATCGATCAGCACCAGATCACCGTCCTTGAGCAGCGCGTCATTCTGCTGGTAATGCAGGATGCAGCTGTTGCGCCCGGCGGCGACGATGGAACCGTAGGCCGGCATCTTCGCCCCGCCCTTGCGGAACTCGTAGTCCAACTCGGCTTCCAGACTGAACTCATGCAGACCGGCTCGGCTGGCCTGCATGGCGCGGATATGGGCCTGGGCGGAAATCCGCGCGGCTTCACGCATGACCTTCACTTCTGCCGCCGATTTATACAGGCGCATGTCGTGCAGCAGATGATCCAGGGCAACGAATTCGTTCGGCGGCTGGGCGCCGAGGTGCGCTTTAGAGCGGATGACGTTGATCCAGTCCATCAGGTGCCGGTCGAATTCCGGATTGCTGCCCATGGCCGAATAGACCCGGTCACGCCCTTCGATCAGGCCCGGCAGGATGTCGTCGATGTCGGTGATGGGGAAGGCATCGTCAGCGCCGTAGTCGCGCATCGCGCCTTCCTGGCCAGCCCGCAGGCCGTCCCAGAGTTCACGCTCGGCGTTGCGCTCACGGCAGAACAGCACGTACTCGCCATGCTCGCGGCCCGGCATCAGGACGATGACCGCCTGGGGCTCGGGGAAACCGCTGAGGTATTGGAAGTCGCTGTCCTGGCGGTACACGTGCTCGACATCGCGATTGCGGATCGCCACGGCGGCGGCCGGCAGAATCGCGATGCTGTTGGGTTCCATCTGCGCCATGAGCGCCTTGCGGCGGCGGGTGTATTCCGATTTCGGGATATGGATCATGGGCAGACGGACTTCCCTATCAAGCAGTTAGTGCAAAGACGGCTTGGCAGCCGGTTCAACTTTCTTGTTGGTCTCGGTGAACAACAGCAAGGGGGCGACCCGCAGGTACTCCATCACTTCCATATAGTCGCTTTCGCCGTCATCGGATTCTTCCAGGGCATCTTGCACCTGGGCGATCGCGGCAAGGTCTTGCAACACTTCGGTGGCTTCGGTGCTCAGGGCGCTGCTGTCGCGGGAGTTCAAGCCGAAACCGCTGAGGAAGCCCTGGCACCACTGGCCCAGTGCCGCGGCACGTTCGGTCAGGGGCGCATCGTCGCTGGGCAACAGCAGAACCACGGTCATGTCATCGCTGGTCAGCTCGCCCTTGACCATTTCCTGCAGGCCGATCAAGGCGTTGCGCACGTTGTCTTGTGGTTCGCCTTCGAGCAGTTCGGCGGCGTCGATCAACCAGCCGTCGACATCAAAGCCGGCGCCGGCGCAACTGCGACCGAGCAACAGGCCGTGCAATTCGGCTGGCGAGACAGGGTGACCGCTGCTGGTGAGCAGGGTGGCGAAGGCGTTGTACGGAGAATTCTGAATGGGCATGGGCAGCTAGGCGCCAAGCGGCGCAATGTCTAGAATGGAGGCCTTGTATCGTAGCATCGGCGGACGCGCCAAGACCATCAAGGCCGTCAACTCGTTTGCCCAGCCTGTTGCCACTCATCAGACAAATCCAGTGGGATCCAATGGAAGACACCGACCTGCAAGCGCTGATGGCCAGACTCGAATTGCTAATTACCAGGGTCGAGCAACTAAAGAGTCAAAACGCACTCTTATTAGCTCAGGAAAAGACCTGGCGCGAGGAACGCGCGCACCTCATTGAAAAAAATGAAATCGCCCGGCGTAAGGTCGAATCGATGATTTCGCGCCTCAAGGCCCTGGAGCAAGACTCATGAGTTCAAGCAATAGCGTAACCGTGCAGATCCTCGACAAAGAGTATTCGATCATCTGCCCCCAGGAAGAGCGCAGCAACCTGGTGAGCGCCGCCCGTTACCTGGACGGCAAGATGCGCGAGATTCGCAGCAGCGGCAAAGTCATAGGCGCCGATCGCATCGCCGTCATGGCCGCCCTCAACATTACCCACGATTTGCTGCACAAGCAGGAGCGCCCCGATATACAGGCCAGCGGTTCGACCCGCGAGCAAGTACGCGACCTGCTGGAGCGCGTCGATCTGGTCCTGGCGACCGATCCGGAACAACCCAAAGCTGATTCCTGAAGGCGGTTGCGGTATACTCCCGCCACTCCCTGGGGTGCTTGCCAGTTGACGATGTCCCTGAGCCGATTCGCACTACCCTGGAGGTTGCACGTTGGGCTGGTGTGCATGTCCGCTAGACGGAAAGCCTTAAAGCCTACTGCATCTTCCACCTTGAACTTTCGGGTTCAAGGGCTAAGTCGACAGCGGTTCATCCGGGGAGCCTGAATTGCAAACCAATGCCAGCCATCGTGCTGGCATTGTTGTTTCTGGCGCCGGCCGTTTAGCGGTAGGCTGGGCCATCCGAACCCAGCTCCCACGGCCTGCCCCCATGACCGACGCCCCCCTCTCCCGCCCGCAACTTCGTCGCCTGCTGCGCCGCGCGCGGCGTGCCCTCAGCCCCAGCGAGCAGCGCCAGGCCGCACGCGGGCTGTATCGACAGCTGGCGCAAAACCCGCTGTTCCGCCGGGCGCGGCATATTTCCCTGTACCTACCCACCGACGGTGAAATCGACCCGCGCCTGCTGCTGCGCGCCGCCCAGCGTCGGGGCAAGGCCACCTACCTGCCGGTGCTCAGCGCCTGGCCCAGGACCAAGATGGTGTTCCAGCGGGTACGTCCGGGAGAGAAGCTGCGGCCCAATCGTTTCCGGATTCTTGAACCACGGGTGAATGTCGCACGCCAGCGCAAGGTCTGGGCCCTGGACCTGGTGCTATTGCCGTTGGTCGGTTTCGACGATATGGGGGGGCGCCTGGGGATGGGCGGCGGCTTCTATGACCGCAGCCTGGCGTACCTGGCCCGGCGCCAGAATTGGCGCAAGCCGACGCTATTGGGCCTGGCGCATGAGTGTCAGAAGGTCGAGCGACTGGATCAGGCGAGCTGGGATGTGCCGTTGCAGGCTACGGTGACAGACGGGCGGTGGTATTTTGCAGAGCAGGCGCCACTTGAAGGCAGCGGCGCCTGAGACGGGATCAACGCTTGAAGGGTTGCTGCTGTTGCGCGAGCTCGATCGGGGCATCGGCTTTACTGGCCCACAGGCTCTGCGCATAGCCAGTGGTCACCACACCCAAACCGAACAAAATAACCAAAATCCATAGTAAATCCGGTTTGCGTTTCATCGATTGCCCCCCTAAGGCCTATCACACACGATGACAGCAACGGCTTGCGTAATAGTCCGTGCAGCAGCGTCAAGCTTAAAATCCCGGCATTCTGCGATAACGTGAACCGACACGCAAATGCTGACGTCAACCGACTGTCGGTTTGTCATAAAATTGCCAGACAACTTGCCCACAGCCCTCGAGGAGCGCAAAAAATGGCCTATTGGCTGATGAAGTCCGAGCCCGAAGAACTCTCGATCAAGGGCCTGGAAAAGCTCGGCGAAGCCCGTTGGGACGGGGTGCGCAATTACCAGGCACGCAACTTCCTGCGGGCCATGGCGGTGGGCGACCTATTCTTCTTCTATCACTCCAGTTGCCCGGAGCCCGGGATCGCCGGCATCGGGCAGATCATCGAAGCCGCCTACCCGGACCCAACGGCCCTGGACCCGCAAAGTCCCTACTTCGACGCCAAGGCCACGCCGGAAAAAAATGCCTGGAGTGCAATCACCGTTGCCCATGTCGAGACTTTCTCCCAGGTGTTGCGCCTGGACTATTTGAAACAACAGGCCGCCCTCGACGAAATGCCGCTGGTACAAAAAGGCAGCCGCCTCTCGGTGATGCCGGTGACCGCCGAGCAATGGGCCGCGGTACTGGCCCTGCGCTGATCCACGGCAAGCCGTGCCGCGCACCGCTCGTGGCACGCGCCCACGGCTTTTATCTCGAGAACCCGGCAGTCACTTCGCACAACCATGCATCGTCTGGCCAATAGGGTTAGGCTTACGGCTTTCATTTGACGGGTATCAAGTCGCCTAACGGCGTCTACCGTCAGACTTGGACGCTATAAGCCGCAGGATGCACCTATGTCGACGAACCATCGTTCTTCCCGCCTTTTCGCCATTTCTTTATTGGTCCTGCTGCTCGCTGCCGGCGGCTTCGGTTATTGGAAGTCGCTCAGCGATCGCCTGCCCGAAGGCCTGAGCATGGGCAACGGTCGGCTCGAAGCCACAGAAGTGCAGATCGCCAGCAAGATCCCCGGGCGCCTGGCGGAAGTGCGGGTCAACGAAGGTGACAAAGTCCTGCAAGGCCAACTCCTCGCGCGCATGGACACCCGCACCCTGGAGGCCCAGCGCACCCAGGCGGAAGCGGAAGTGCTGCGGGCGCGGGAAAACTTCGCGGCCGCCGAAGCCAACGTGCAGCTGCGCCAGAGCGAGTTGTTGCTGGCCAACCAGGAATTCAAGCGCTCCCAGGAGCTGTTCAAGCGCGGCTTCGCCAGCCAGCAGATCATCGACCAGCAACAGGCCCGCCTGAACACCGGGAACGCGGCCGTGCTGGCCGCCAGGTCCCAGGTCGCGGCGGTCCAGGCCGCCATCGGCGCCGCCCAGGCCCAGGTTGCCCAGCTCACCAGCGAGATCGACGACAGCAGCCTGCGTGCGCCCATCGACGGCATTATCCAGCTGCGCCTGGCCGAGCCGGGCGAAGTCCTGGGTGCCGGCGGCCGGGTCCTGCTGCTGATTGACCCCAATGACCAGTACATGAACCTCTACCTGCCCGCCTCGGTCACCGGTCGCCTGACCGTTGGCTCGGACGCGCGGATCCTGCTCGACGCCCTGCCCGATCAGCCGCTGCCGGCAAAAATCACCTTTGTCGCGGCCAAGTCCCAGTTCACCCCGAAAGAAGTCGAGACCCGTGACGAGCGGCAGAAGCTGGTGTTCCGGGTAAAACTGCGGCTGACCGAGCCGAGTGCCGTGCCTCAGGCCAAACCGGGCATGCCCGGCGCCGGCTATGTGCGCACCGCGACCGTGGACTGGCCGGCTAACCTGCAATGACCGCCCTGGCGCTGCAAGCCACGGGGATCAACCATCGCTATGGGCAACAGCAGGCCCTGATCGACATTGCCTTCAACCTGCCGGCGGGCACCCGCTGCGGGCTGATCGGCCCGGATGGCGCCGGCAAGTCGAGCCTGCTGGGCCTGATCGCCGGGGTCAAAAAGCTGCAACAGGGCCAGCTCGAAGTACTGGGCGGCCCCATCGAGCAGCGCCGGCACCGCAACAGCCTGTATCCCCGCATCGCCTTCATGCCCCAGGGCCTGGGCGGCAACCTGTACCCCGAACTGTCGATCAGCGAAAACATCCGCTTCTTTGCCACCCTGTTCGGCCTGTCGAAAGCCGAATGCGAGCAGCGCATGCATGGCCTGCTGCTGGCCACCGACCTGCTGCGCTTCGCCGAGCGGCCGGCGGGCAAGTTGTCCGGCGGCATGAAGCAGAAGCTCGGACTGTGTTGCGCCCTGATCCACGAGCCGGACCTGCTGATCCTCGATGAGCCGACCACCGGCGTCGACCCCCTGTCCCGCCGGCGCTTCTGGGAGTTGGTGGAAGACGTGCGCAGCCAGCGCCCGCAGCTGACCCTGCTGGTCGCCACGGCGTATATGGAAGAAGCCGAACAGTTCGAACACTGCCTGATGCTCGATCGCGGCAAGCTGATCGCCCAGGGCCTGAGCTGCGAGCTGGCGGCGGCAACCCCCAGCGGCAAGCTCGACGAAGCCTTTACCCATTTCCAGGGTGACAGCGGCCATAACAATGAGCCGCTGGTGATCCCGCCGCGCGCCGGCGACAACCACGACATCGCCATCGAAGCCCACGAGCTGACCCTGCGTTTCGGCGATTTCACGGCGGTGAACAAAGTCAGCTTCGCCATCGGCCGCGGCGAGATTTTTGGCTTCCTGGGCTCCAATGGCTGTGGCAAGACCACCACCATGAAAGTCCTGACCGGGCTGATGCCGGCCACTGAAGGCAGCGCCAAACTGCTGGGCAACCCGGTCAACGCCAAGGACCTGGCAACCCGCAAACGCGTGGGTTTCATGTCCCAGAGCTTCTCGCTGTACGGCGAACTCAGCGTGCGCCAGAACCTGGTGCTGCACGCCCGGCTATTCGACCTGCCGGCCAGTGAAAGCGCGCCGCGTATCGAAGAACTGATCCAGCGTTTCGACCTCGGCGCCATCGCCGAGCAGCAGTCCGGCGCCCTGCCCCTGGGCCTGCGCCAACGCCTGTCGCTCGCGGTGGCAGTGCTGCATCGTCCGGAAGTGCTGATCCTCGATGAACCGACCTCGGGCGTCGACCCCGCGGCACGCGATGACTTCTGGCGCCTGCTGATCGAGTTGTCGCGCGAGCAGGGGGTGACGATTTTCCTGTCCACCCATTTCATGAACGAAGCCCAGCGCTGCGACCGCATTTCCCTGATGCACGCCGGCAAGGTACTGGCCTGCGACACCCCCGCCGCGCTGCAACAGCAGTTCGCCGGCGATACCCTGGAAGCCGCCTTCGTGACCTGCCTGGAGCAGGCCCAAGGTGCCGCCGACGCCGCACCGACGCCAGCCCCTGCGGCAGAAACCACCCAGGCCCCGAGCAGCGTACCGCCAAGCAAACCCGGTTTCAGCCTGGCTCGCCTGCTGGCCGTGGCCACCCGCGAGGGTAAGGAATTGCTGCGCGACAAGGTGCGCCTGGGCTTTGCCCTGCTGGGGGCGATTTTCATGATGGTGATCTTCGGCTACGGCATTTCCCTGGATGTGGAGAAGCTGGCTTTCGCCGTCTACGACCAAGACCAGACGCCGCAAAGCCGCGCCTACCTGGAGGCGTTTCGCAGCTCGCGGTACTTTCAGGAACAGCCGCCGATCCGCGATTCGGCCGAACTGCACCGACGCCTGCAGCGCTCGGAAATCAAGCTGGCACTGGAAATCCCCCCCGGTTTCGGCCGCGATCTGTACGCCGGGCGCCAACCTGCGGTGGCGGCCTGGCTGGATGGCGGTATGCCGTTTCGCGCCGAAACCAGTCGCAACTATGTCGAGGCCGTGCACCAGGCCAACCTGGAGCAACTGGCCGAACAAAGCAGCCCGGCCTACAACCCGCGCCCTGCGGCCCGGCTGGAAACACGCTTTCGCTACAACCAGGACGTGGTCAGCGTGAACGCCATCGGCCCCGGGGTGATGGCGCTGATCCTGGCGTTTATCCCGGCGATGCTGACGGCGCTCGGGATTGTCCGCGAGAAGGAACTGGGCTCGATCACCAACTTCTACGCCACACCCCTGACGCGCCTGGAGTTTCTCCTGGGCAAGCAGGCGCCGTACCTGGCGGTCAGCCTGATCAACCTCGGCCTGCTGGTGGCGATGAATCGCTGGCTGTTTGGCGTGCCTTTCAAGGGTAGCGGCCTGACCCTGGCCTTCGGCGGCATGCTTTATGTGCTGGCCACCACCAGCATGGGCTTGCTGATCTCGGCATTCACCCGGACCCAGATCGCGGCGATCCTCGGCACCATGATCATCACCAGCCTGCCGACAATCCAGTTCTCCGGGCTGATCGTGCCGCGCTCGTCCCTTGAAGGCGCGGCGGCCTTTATGGGGCAGATGTTCCCTGCCGGCTATTTCCTCGATATCGCCGTCGGCACCTTCACCAAAGCCCTGGACCTGCGCCAGCTGTGGCCGCAGTGCCTGGCGCTGTTCGGGTTCTTCCTCGGCTTCACCGGGCTCAGCCTGGCCATGCTGAAAAAGCAGGAGGTCTGATGCACCAGCTCACCCACATCCTGCGCCTGGGCCTCAAGGAACTCACCAGCCTGCGCCACGACAGCGTACTGCTGCTGTTCCTGCTGTACGCCTTCACGGTGGCGATCTACATGCCTGCGGCCGGCTCGGTCATCGGCGTGCACAACGCCAGCGTAGCCCTGGTGGACGAGGACCACAGCCACCTCTCCCGACAGTTGGCCGAAGCCCTGCAGCCGCCCGAATTCCAGAGCGCGGTGGCGCTGCCCTACGACCAGTTGGACAGGGTCATGGACAGTGGCCAGTACACGTTCGTGATCAACGTACCGGCCAACTTCCAGAGCGATCTGCTGGCCGGGCGCGAGCCCGCGGTGCAGGTCAACGTCGATGCCACGGCCATGAGCCAGGCGTTCATGGGCGCCGGCTATATAGGACGGATCTTCCAGCGCGAACTGCTGACCTACGGCGGCCAGAACGAAGCGACCAGCAAGGCGCCCGCCCTGCTGACCACGCGCGCGCTGTTCAACACCAACCTCGAAGGGGGCTGGTTCCTGGCGGTGATCCAGATCGTCAATAACATCACCATCCTCGCCATCGTCCTCACCGGCACCGCCCTGCTGCGCGAACGCGAGCACGGCACCCTGGACCACTTGCTGGTGCTGCCGCTGACGGCACTGGAAATCATGCTGGCAAAAATCTGGAGCAACATGCTGGTGGTGGTGCTCTGCACCTGGATCTCGCTGGAGGTGATCGTCAAAGGTGCCCTGGGGGTGCCGCTGGCGGGCTCGATGACTTTGTTTTTGCTGGTGACCGCGCTGTACCTGTTCGCCAGCACCGCCCTGGGGATTTTCCTCGCGACCCTGGCCCGTTCCACGCCGCAGTTTGGCCTGCTGGCGATTCCGGTAATCATCCCGATGCTGCTGTTATCGGGCGGCAGCACGCCGCTGGACAGCATGCCGCAGTGGCTGCAATGGGTGATGCAGGGCTCGCCGTCGACGCATTTCGTCAGCCTGAGCGCGGCGATCCTGTTTCGCGACGCCGGGGTCAGCGTGGTGTGGCCGGACCTGTTGGCCCTGGCGGGGATCGGCCTGTTGTTCTTCGCCATTGCCCTGGCGCGCTTTCGCAAAAGCCTGGCCTCATAGCCGCCGGGGTTTAGCCGACGCCGAAAACGACACAGCGCCGGCCCGCCGATTCCTGGAGAGTCATGCCCAGGGGTCGACGTGCAGGCGCTGGAGGCAGGTGCGGCACCTCGCTCGAGATGCCGAGCCGCGGCTTACTGGATGATCAGGTTGTTGAACAGCAGGTCTTCCACCACCGGCTTGCCGGTTTCGTCGTTCATCACCTGCTGGGTCTGCTTCAGGGCTTCCTGGCGCAGTTTTTCCTTGGCTTCGACGTTGTTCATGGTCTCGGTGGTCTGCTGGGCGAACAGCGCCACCAACTGGTTGCGGATCAACGGCTCATTGGCCTTGACCGCCTTGGCCGCTTCATCGCCCGTGACCCGCAGGGCGACGTCGGCCTTGTAGACCTTGAGCTTCTGGGTGCCATCGAGGCCGTAGTTACCCACGAACGGCGGGCTCAGGCTGATGTAGCTGACTTTCGGTGCTTCGCCTTCTTTGGCTTCTTCAGCCATGGCTGCCATGGGCAGAGTCAGGGCCAGCATCAACATGATCCACGCTTTCACAGTTCGCTCCTTATCCGGTTTGCGGCCTAGCATAAAGGCCCCACTGCCTGAGCCCAAGCACAAAGCTTATGGGCGGCTATCAGGACGGGGCATGCTCGTTGACCGCGTTATTCACACACCTACACTTATCGGCCACCACTCCCAAAGGAATAGCCCTGATGAAAGCCGTGCTGTGCAAAGCCTTCGGCCCCGCCGAAACGCTGGTGCTGGAAGACGTCGCGAGTCCTGTGCCGAAGAAGAACGAAATCCTGCTTGAGGTGCACGCGGCCGGGGTCAACTTCCCGGACACCCTGATCATCGAGGGCAAATACCAGTTCAAGCCGCCCTTCCCGTTTTCGCCGGGCGGTGAGGCAGCCGGGGTGGTCAGCGCGGTTGGGGAGAAAGTCAGCCACCTCAAGGTCCGCGACCGGGTCATGGCCCTGACCGGCTGGGGTAGCTTTGCCGAGCAGGTGGCGGTGCCGGGCTACAACGTGCTGCCAATCCCGCCGAGCATGGACTTCAATACCGCCGCTGCCTTCAGCATGACCTACGGCACGTCGATGCACGCGCTCAAGCAGCGCGGCCACCTGCAACCGGGCGAGACCCTGCTGGTGCTCGGCGCCTCGGGCGGCGTGGGACTGGCGGCAGTGGAAATCGGCAAGGCCATGGGCGCCCGGGTGATTGCCGCCGCCAGCAGCGCAGAGAAACTCGCGGTGGCCAAGGCCGCCGGAGCCGATGAGCTGATCAACTACAGCGAAAGCAACCTCAAGGACGAGATCAAGCGCCTGACCGACGGCAACGGCGCCGACGTGATCTACGACCCGGTAGGCGGCGATCTGTTCGACCAGGCCGTGCGCTCCATTGCCTGGAACGGCCGCCTGCTGGTGGTGGGCTTCGCCAGCGGACGCATCCCCGAGCTGCCGGTGAATCTGGCGCTGCTCAAAGGCGCAGCCGTGGTCGGGGTGTTCTGGGGCTCATTCGCCCAGCGCCAGCCTCAGGACAACGCGGCCAACTTCCAGCAGCTGTTCGGCTGGTTTGCCGAAGGCAAGCTCAAGCCGCTGGTATCCCAGGTCTACCCCCTGGCACAGGCCGCACGGGCGATCGACGATCTGGGCCAGCGCAAGGCCGTGGGCAAGGTGGTGGTGCAGGTGCGCTGAGGCGCAGCAAACCGGGCTTAATGCGCTGCGGACTTGCAGCGCTTGAGCCGCGCTTCCAGGTTGCGATCCGGCATCGCGTGGCTACGCAAGGCGTGCACGGTCTGTTCGACGTAATCACGCGTGGTGCCGTAGCGCCCGCTGGCGCTTTCAAACACCTGGCTCAGCACATGGTCCGGCAGATTGCCGGCATAGCTGGGCAGGTGCCGTTCCAACACAAAACCCAGGGCCTGGACCTGACTGCCATCTTCGAGTCGACAATTGAGCCAGTGCGGGCGATAGGACGGATAAGGCATCTCACGCTGCCACAGCGCAAACAGCGAAGCGTCGAGCTGTTCTTGGGGCAGGCGATAAGCAAAGCCGCTGCAGGAGCCGCCGCGATCCAGGCCGAAGACCAGCCCGGGCAATTCCGGCGTGCCGCGATGCTCGTGGGACCACAGGTACAAACCCCGATGGTAGCCGTGCACCCGGCCACGCATGCGCTCGACAGCAGAGCATTCCGGGCGCCAGATCAGCGACCCGTAGGCAAACAACCACACAGGGCCGCCCTTGTGGCGAGCCATGGTCGATTGCATTGAGCTGAGCAATTGTTCGTGAGTCAGCTGCGGCCCCAGATCGAGCTGCGGAGGATAAGCAGGATTCAAACAAGCAGATTCAATGGCGGTCATAACGGATGATGTTCGGCCCCGCAAGTATTACGAGATGCAATCGAGATTAACGCCCTGAAACATATCGCAATAAGAATAAAACGAAAAGTGCTTAAAGACGTATGACTCAATTACCTGGCAACAATGGCCAAACTCGGTGCCGCAGGCCACTTGCATATAGCTTAATACTACTTAGGAAATGTCTTAAATATCAGAATGAAATATGCATAAGCCTAATGTTTGACTAGGATGTGCCCTCATCTCTCTGAAGTACCGCCACTCTTGGCCGTCCCCAGGCATATACAGCACGCCTAAAGAGGCCCCTCATGAAAAAACTTCGACTCAGCGGCCTGCTATTACTGGCCCACGCCGGTGCAGCACTGGCAAGCGGCGACACTCAGGCAACAGACCAGGGTTTCTGGTACCTGCAAACCAGTGTCTTTACCAAACACTATTCCCCCGACCCGGATCACAATAACAACCAGGACTTATTGGGCCTGGAACGCAATGAAGCGTCGGGCTGGGTATATGGCGCGGCAACTTTTCGCAACTCGTTCAGCCAGCGCTCCTATTACGCCTACGCCGGCAAACGTTATCAAAGTGCCAACTATCCGCTGTACCTGAAACTCACGGGGGGATTACTGGAAGGCTACCGCGGCAAATACCAGAACAAGATCCCGCTCAACCGCTTCGGTGTAGCGCCGGTGATTATCCCGTCGCTGGGCACTTACTACGGCCCGGTGGCGGCGGAGCTGGTGCTGTTGGGCGCCAACGCCGCAATGATCACCACCGGCGTGCGTTTCTAGAGCCGACGCCCTGCGCAGCCTGGGCCCGACTCAGGGCCGCGGGGCATAGGCGAAGACATCGGCGCGCATCTGGTGCGCATCCATCCCCGCATTGACCAGCGCATCGAGCGTCGCATAAATCATCGCCGGCGAGCCGCTGGCGTAGACGTACACCGCGGACAGGTCAGCAATGTCTTCGCAGACCGCTTCGTGCAGCATGCCGCAGCGCCCCTCCCAACCGCACAGATCACTGACGACCTGATGCAGGTAGAGATTGGGCAGTTGCTGCCACTGTTCCCATTCGTCGATGCGGTAGAAATCTTCAGGCCGGCGTACGCCCCAATACAGGTGTACCGGGTGCTTGAAGCCGCTGGCCCGACAATGCTCGATCAGACTGTGCATCTGCGCCATGCCGGTACCGGCCGCGATCAGCACCAGCGGCCCATCGGGCAACTCGGCCAGGTGGGTATCGCCAAACGGCAGCTCGACCCGCACGACGCGGTTGCGTTGCAGCTGTTCGATCAGGCTCTGGGCGCTGCTTTCGCGGACCAGCACATGCAGTTCGATATCACGCCCGGAATGGGGCGCCGAAGCCAGGGAAAAAGCCGATTTCTCGCCGTTTTCCCGCTCCAGCATCAGATATTGGCCAGCGTGGTAACGCGGCGGCTTGCCGGCGGGCGCACGCAAGCTCACCCGCCAGACATCACCGCCGACTTCCACGCACTCACTGACCTGACACGACAGACTGCGCACCGGCAGCTCTCCCAGGGCAAGCACGCCATCCCACAACACAATGCAGTCTTCCAGCGGCTCTGCAATGCAAGTGTAGAACTCGCCATGGTCACGCACATCGCCGGCTTGGCGGACGCTGCCTTCGACCAGCAAGGCGCCACACACGTGGCAATTGCCATTGCGGCAGCTTTGCGGGCACTCATAGCCCAGGCGTCGCGCCGCATCGAGAATCCGCTCGCCGGGCAGTGTCTCAAGCACGGCTCCGGAGGGCTGCAAGGTTACACGCATCAATCTATTCCTAACTGATTCCAGATGGCATCGATCCGGCGGGTCACCGCCTCATCCTTGACGATCACCCGGCCCCACTCGCGCGTGGTTTCACCGGGCCATTTATGCGTGGCATCGAGCCCCATCTTCGACCCCAGGCCGGAAACCGGCGAGGCAAAATCCAGGTAGTCGATCGGCGTGTTATCGATCATCACCGTGTCGCGCTTGGGGTCCATGCGCGTGGTAATGGCCCAGATCACGTCGTTCCAGTCGCGTGCGTTGATATCGTCATCAGTGACAATAACGAACTTGGTGTACATGAATTGTCGTAAAAACGACCACACACCCAGCATCACGCGCTTGGCATGGCCGGGGTACTGCTTCTTCATGGTCACCACCGCCATGCGGTACGAGCAGCCTTCGGGCGGCAGGTAGAAGTCGGTGATTTCCGGGAACTGCTTCTGCAGGATCGGCACAAACACTTCATTGAGCGCCACGCCGAGAATGGCCGGCTCATCCGGCGGGCGGCCGGTGTAAGTGCTGTGGTAGATCGGCTTGATGCGATGGGTGATGCGCTCCACGGTGAACACCGGGAAGCTGTCGACCTCGTTGTAATAACCGGTGTGATCGCCGTAAGGGCCTTCATCGGCCATCTCGCCCGGGTGAATCACCCCCTCAAGGATGATTTCGGCGGTGGCCGGCACTTGCAGGTCATTGCCCCGGCACTTCACCAACTCGGTGCGGTTGCCCCGCAGCAGGCCGGCGAAGGCGTACTCGGAAAGGCTGTCCGGCACCGGGGTCACGGCGCCAAGGATGGTCGCAGGGTCCGCGCCCAGGGCCACGGCCACCGGGAATGGCTGCCCCGGGTTCTTCTCGCACCACTCGCGGTAATCCAGCGCGCCGCCACGATGGCTCAACCAGCGCATGATCACTTTGTTGCGGCCGATCACCTGCTGGCGATAGATGCCCAGGTTCTGCCGGTCCTTGTTCGGGCCTTTGGTGACCGTCAGGCCCCAGGTGATCAGGGGGCCGACATCGCCCGGCCAGCAGGTCTGCACCGGCAGCATCGCCAGGTCGACGTCGTCGCCTTCGATGACCACCTCCTGGCACACCGCGTCCTTCACCACCTTGGGCGCCATGGCGATGATCTTGCGGAAGATCGGCAGCTTGGACCAGGCGTCTTTCAGGCCTTTGGGCGGCTCGGGCTCCTTGAGGAAAGCCAGCAGCTTGCCGATTTCCCGCAGCTCGCTGACGGCTTCCGCGCCCATGCCCAGGGCGACACGCTCGGGCGTGCCGAACAGGTTGCCGAGCACCGGAATGTCATAACCCGTGGGGTTTTCAAACAACAGGGCCGGACCTTTGGCACGCAGGGTGCGATCGCAGACCTCGGTCATTTCCAGCACTGGGGACACCGGAACCTGAATGCGCTTGAGTTCACCGCGCTGTTCCAGGCCGCTGATAAAATCGCGCAAGTCGCGATACTGCATGCGTGAGCCTCGTTTTGGCCGTGGCGTTCGGGGCAGGCAGTTTAGCGCCGAACCCAGCTGTTCAGAACAGCGAACTGCCCGTTGATCAATAATCAGATAGCAAAAAGCCGGGTTTCCCCGGCTTTTGCGGTCCCGCTCGACTTACTTGCGTTTCATCGACAGGAAGAACTCATCGTTGGTCTTGGTCTGTTTCAGCTTGTCGATCAAGAACTCGATGGCGGCGACTTCATCCATAGGATGCAGCAGCTTGCGCAGGATCCACATGCGCTGCAGCTCGTCGTCGGCGGTCAGCAACTCTTCGCGGCGGGTGCCGGAACGGTTGATGTTGATGGCCGGGAACACGCGCTTCTCAGCGATGCGACGGTCCAGAGGCAGCTCCATGTTGCCGGTGCCCTTGAACTCTTCGTAGATCACTTCATCCATCTTCGAGCCGGTTTCAACCAGCGCGGTAGCGATGATGGTCAGCGAGCCGCCTTCTTCGATGTTGCGCGCGGCGCCGAAGAAACGTTTCGGTTTCTCCAGGGCGTGGGCATCGACACCACCGGTGAGCACTTTGCCGGAGCTCGGGATCACGGTGTTGTAGGCACGGGCCAGACGGGTGATGGAGTCCAGCAGGATCACCACGTCCTTCTTGTGCTCAACCAGGCGCTTGGCCTTCTCGATGACCATTTCGGCAACCTGCACGTGGCGGGTTGGTGGCTCGTCGAAGGTCGAGGCAACCACTTCGCCGCGCACGGTGCGCTGCATTTCGGTTACTTCTTCCGGGCGCTCGTCGATCAGCAGAACGATCAGGTGCACTTCCGGGTTGTTACGGGTGATGTTGGCTGCGATGTTCTGCAACATGATCGTCTTGCCCGCTTTTGGCGGTGCCACGATCAGACCACGCTGGCCTTTGCCGATCGGGGCGCAGAGGTCGATCACACGACCGGTCAAGTCTTCGGTGGAACCGTTGCCGGCTTCCATCTTCATGCGCACGGTCGGGAACAGCGGAGTCAGGTTTTCAAACAGAATCTTGTTCTTGGCGTTCTCGGGACGATCGTAGTTGATCGTGTCGACCTTGAGCAGCGCGAAGTAACGCTCGCCTTCCTTTGGAGGGCGGATCTTGCCAACGATGGTGTCACCGGTGCGCAAGTTGAAACGACGGATCTGGCTTGGCGAGACGTAGATATCGTCTGGGCCGGCCAGGTAGGAGGCGTCGGAAGAACGGAGGAAGCCGAAGCCGTCCTGGAGGATCTCCAGCACGCCATCACCGGAGATTTCCTCGCCGCTTTTCGCGTGCTTTTTCAGCAGGGAGAAAATCACGTCCTGCTTGCGCGAACGGGCCATATTTTCTATGCCCATCTGTTCGGCCAATTCGAGCAGTTCGGTAATCGGCTTTTGCTTGAGTTCAGTCAGATTCATATAGGAATGACGTAATCATTTATGGAGGGGGGGAAATTAAGCTTTTGGCTTAATGAGGCCGCGCCGCGGAGAAGGCGACAGGATCGCGTACTTGTTCGAAAGGAGAGCGTCGGCGACGGCTTGCAGGGGGCAGTGGAGAAACCAGTGCGGGGCCGAATGTAACACCTGAGTTTCTGAGCGTCTAGCCCTCAATCATGAAAAAGCCCCGCAATTTGCGGGGCTTTTTTTGACCGGATCTGACAACGCCGCTTAGATGTTGGCGTCGAGGAAAGCAGCCAGTTGCGACTTCGACAGAGCACCTACTTTGGTGGCTTCAACGTTACCGTTCTTGAACAGCATCAGTGTCGGGATACCACGTACGCCGTGCTTGGCAGGGGTTTCCTGGTTCTCGTCGATGTTCAGCTTGGCAACGGTCAGCTTGCCTTTGTAGGTCTCGGCGATTTCGTCCAGAACCGGAGCGATCATTTTGCAAGGGCCGCACCATTCAGCCCAGTAGTCGACCAGTACAGCGCCTTCGGCCTTGAGTACGTCGGCCTCGAAGCTAGCGTCGCTAACGTGTTTGATAAGATCGCTGCTCATGGAAGTCTCCAGGTTGTAAGCAAAAAAACGTGGCCCATCATAGCCGCCCTTCCCGCGTTCAGGAAGCCGGAGATGATTGACTCTCGCTATGGTGAGGCATGAGTTTGGGTATAGCTCAACTCAGGACGAGCCAGGGGTCACAAAGGCGATTCCGGTGCGCAGCGCGGCACCCCGAACATGTTCCTGCATGGCCTTCTGCGCCGCGCCGGACGCGTGCCGGGCCAGGCCGCGCAGGATCTTGCGGTGCTCCTGCCAGGTTTCCATGGCTCGCTCGGGTCGGATGAACGGTAGTTTCTGGCTCTCCAGAAACACCTCGGCACTGGCACTGAGGATGCTCAGCATCGCCTGGTTGCCGCTGGCCAGGAGGATCTTCTGGTGAAACTCGAAGTCCAGCCGCGCCGCCGCTTCGAAGTCCCCGGCCCGCAGCTCGCGGCGCATGGCCTCGACGTTATCTTCCAGGGCATCCAGCTCGTCGGCGGTCAGGGTCACGGCCGCAAGGCCGGCGGCAAACCCCTCCAGCGCATAACGCAGTTGGAAGATATCCACCGGCGAGGCCTGGGCCGCGAACGGCCAGCTCAGGCCTGCGGCATTCGCCAACGGCTCCGGCGCCTGGACGAACACCCCCTTGCCCGGCTGCACGCTGATCACCCCCAGTGCACTCAGGGACGACAGCGCCTCACGCAATGAGGCCCGGCTGACGCCCAATTGCAGTGCCAGGTCCCTTTGCGAGGGCAAGGCATCGCCCGGGCCGAAGCCCTGTTCGGTAATCAATTGACGAATGGCTTGCAACGCCACTTCGGGCACGGCGCGGGAGATCGAGTTCATAGATTTCAGCTGGGTCGGGCCACGAAAGCGGTAGTTGTAAAGCTATTCGCCGAGCCCGGCAAGTCGTGCCCCAAGCGGGTTCGGGCGTTTGGGCCGACGCTCGATAAGGGTGCGAAAACCGGCACAACTGTTCAGACCAGTAAGACCGATCAAGCCCAGTAAAACCCTGCCCTGCAAGGCTTTTGCCGTGATCTGGCATGGGCTGTGCTGTGTCGCAACCCTGAAATCACTCGCCGCCGTTCCGGAGAATTGCCATGACCCAGCGTTTCAGCGCCCTGCTCTGCGCCCTGTTTGCCAGCCTGATGCTGAGCCAGGCCCCCGCCCACGCCAATGGCCTGGACGATGTCGTCGCCCGCGGCACGCTCAAGGTCGCCGTGCCCCAGGACTTCCCGCCCTTCGGCTCGGTGGGCCCGGACATGAAACCCCGCGGCCTGGATATCGACACCGCCAAGCTGCTGGCCGAGCAACTCAAGGTCAAACTCGAACTGACCCCGGTCAACAGCACCAACCGCATCCCGTTCCTCACCACCGGCAAGGTCGACCTGGTGATCTCCAGCCTGGGCAAGAACCCCGAGCGCGAGAAGGTCATCGACTTCTCCCGCGCCTACGCTCCCTTCTACCTCGCCGTGTTCGGCCCGCCGGATGCCGCCATCAGCAGCCTCGACGACCTCAAGGGCAAGACCATCAGCGTCACCCGTGGCGCCATCGAAGACATCGAACTGACCGCCGTGGCACCCCAGGGCGTGACCATCAAGCGCTTCGAGGACAACAACTCGACCATCGCCGCCTACCTCGCCGGGCAAGTCGACCTGATCGCCAGCGGCAACGTGGTAATGGTGGCCATCAGCGAACGCAACCCGAAACGCATCCCGGCCATGAAGGTCAAGCTCAAGGACTCTCCGGTCTATGTCGGCGTGAACAAGAACCAGCCGGAGCTGCTGGACAAGGTCAACCAGATCCTGGCCACCGCCAAGAGCGACGGCAGCCTGGAAAAGAACGCACAGCTGTGGCTCAAACAGCCACTGCCGGCTGATCTCTGATCGCACCGACGGAGGTTAGCCATGGCCTATCAGTTCGACTTTCTACCGGTGCTGGAAAACACCGGCCTGCTGTTGCGTGGCGCCCTGTTCACCCTTGAGCTGACCGCCATCGGCACCCTGCTCGGGGTCAGCCTGGGGATCGTCGGCGCGTTGGTGCGGGCCTGGAAGATCCAGCCCTTCTCGGCGATCTTCGGCGTCTACGTCGAGCTGATCCGCAACACGCCGTTCCTGGTGCAGTTGTTCTTTATCTTCTTCGGGCTGCCGTCCCTGGGGCTGCAGATTTCCGAATGGCAGGCCGCCGTGCTGGCGATGGTGATCAACCTGGGCGCCTATTCCACCGAGATCATCCGCGCCGGCATCCAGGCCATCCCCAAGGGGCAGCTGGAGGCGGCCGCGGCCCTGGCCATGAGCCGCATGGAAGCCTTCCGCCACGTGGTGCTGCTACCGGCCCTGGGCAAGGTGTGGCCGGCCCTGAGCAGCCAGATCATCATCGTCATGCTCGGCTCGGCGGTGTGCTCGCAGATCGCAACGGAGGAGCTGAGCTTTGCCGCCAACTTTATCCAGTCGCGCAACTTCCGCGCCTTCGAGACCTACGCCCTGACCACCCTGGTCTACCTGTGCATGGCCTTGCTGATCCGCCAATTGCTGAACTGGGTCGGCCGGCGCTATATCGCGAGGAGCAGCCAATGAGCGACTTCACCTTCTGGGACATCCTGCGCAACCTGCTGGGCGGCCTGCAATGGACCCTGGCCCTGTCCCTGGTGGCTTTTATCGGTGGCGGCCTGATCGGCTTGCTGATCATGACCCTGCGCATTTCCGCCAAGGCCTTCCCACGGGGCTTCGCCCGCCTCTATATCGAGCTGTTCCAGGGCACGCCGCTGTTGATGCAACTGTTCCTGGTGTTCTTCGGCATTGCCCTGCTCGGGATCGACATCTCCGCCTGGCTGGCGGCGGCGATCGCCCTGACCCTGTTCACCAGCGCCTACCTGGCGGAGATCTGGCGCGGCTGCGTCGAGTCGATCCCCCATGGCCAGTGGGAGGCGTCGTCGAGCCTGGCCCTGAGCCCGCTGGAGCAATTGCGCCATGTGATCCTGCCGCAAGCCCTGCGCATTGCCGTGGCGCCCACCGTGGGCTTCTCGGTGCAGGTGGTCAAAGGCACGGCGGTGACCTCGATCATCGGCTTCACCGAACTGACCAAGACCGGCGGCATGCTCGCCAACGCCACCTTCGAACCCTTCATGGTCTACGGCCTGGTAGCGCTCGGATATTTCCTGCTCTGCTACCCCCTGTCCCTCAGCGCGCGCTACCTGGAAAGGAGACTGCATGCCTCTGCTTAGAATTTCCGCCCTGCATAAATATTACGGCGACCACCATGTGCTCAAAGGCATCGACCTGAGCATCGAAGAGGGCCAGGTGGTGGCGATCATCGGCCGCAGCGGCTCGGGCAAAAGCACCCTGCTGCGCACCCTCAACGGCCTGGAATCGATCAACGATGGGGTCATCGAGGTCGATGGCGAATACCTCGATGCGGCGCGAGCCGACCTGCGCAGCCTGCGACAGAAGGTCGGCATGGTGTTCCAGCAGTTCAACCTGTTCCCGCACCTGAGCGTCGGCGAGAACGTGATGCTCGCGCCCCAGGTGGTGCAGAAAGTGCCCAAGGCCAAGGCCGCCGAGCTGGCACGGCAGATGCTGGAACGGGTCGGCCTGGCGGAGAAGTTCGACGCCTTTCCCGACCGCCTGTCCGGCGGCCAGCAGCAGCGGGTGGCGATCGCCCGGGCCCTGGCGATGTCGCCCAAGGTACTGCTGTGCGACGAGATCACCTCGGCGCTGGACCCGGAACTGGTCAACGAAGTGCTCAGCGTGGTGCGCCAGCTGGCGAGGGATGGCATGACCCTGATCATGGTCACCCATGAAATGCGCTTCGCCCGCGAGGTGGGGGACAAACTGGTGTTCATGCATCAGGGCAAAGTGCATGAAGTGGGCGACCCCAAAGTGCTGTTCGCCAACCCGCAAACCCAGGAGCTGGCCAACTTCATCGGCAACCAGGAGGCCGTAGGCTGAGCCTCTGGCCGCCAGCGCCCGCTTTTATGCGCTGAATCAACGCATTAAACACTGCGCGTTGGCGGCAGCGGTTGATCGTGGCAGGATGTTCAGGTTATCGACCGAGATCCCCCCAACCATGCCGCAATCCCAAGCCAAGAATCTGTCCCTGATCGCCGCCATCGACCTGGGCTCCAACAGCTTTCACATGGTCGTGGCCAAGGCCCAGAACGGTGAAATTCGCATTCTCGAGCGGCTAGGTGAAAAGGTTCAACTGGCCGCCGGGATCAACGACGAGCGCCAGCTCAACGAAGAGTCCATGCAGCGCGGGCTCGATTGCCTGAAGCGCTTTGCCCAACTGATCAATGGCATGCCCCTGGGTGCCGTGCGTATCGTCGGCACCAACGCCCTGCGCGAAGCGCGCAACCGTGGCGAATTCATCCGCCGCGCCGAAGAGATCCTCGGCCACCCGGTTGAAGTCATTTCCGGCCGTGAAGAAGCCCGCCTGATTTACCTCGGCGTGTCCCACACCCTCGCCGACACCCCGGGCAAGCGCCTGGTGGCCGACATCGGCGGCGGCAGTACCGAATTCATCATCGGCCAGCGTTTCGAGCCACTGCTGCGCGAAAGCCTGCAGATGGGCTGCGTCAGCTTTACCCAGCGTTATTTCAAGGACGGCAAGATCACCCCGGCGCGCTATGCCCAGGCCTACACCGCGGCACGCCTGGAAATCATGAGCATCGAACACGCCCTGCACCGCCTGACCTGGGATGAAGCCATCGGCTCCTCGGGCACCATCCGCGCCATCGGCCTGGCGCTGAAGGCCGGCGGGCATGGCACCGGCGAGGTCAACGCCGAAGGCCTGGCGTGGCTCAAGCGCAAGCTGTTCAAGCTGGGCGATGCGGAAAAAATCGACTTCGAAGGAATCAAGCCCGATCGCCGGACCATCTTCCCGGCAGGCCTGGCGATTCTCGAAGCCATCTTCGATGCCCTCGAACTGCAACGCATGGACCACTGTGAAGGCGCGCTGCGTGAAGGCGTGCTCTACGACCTGCTGGGCCGTCATCATCACGAAGACGTGCGCGAACGCACCCTCAGCTCGCTGATGGAGCGCTACCACGTCGACCTGGAACAAGCTGCCCGGGTCGAGCGCAAGGCGCTGCATGCCTTCGACCAGGTGGCCGAGGACTGGGACCTGGAAGACGGCGTGTGGCGCGAGCTGCTGGGCTGGGCGGCCAAGGTGCATGAAGTGGGGCTGGACATCGCCCACTATCACTACCACAAGCACGGCGCCTACCTGATCGAGCACTCGGACCTTGCCGGCTTCTCCCGCGAAGACCAGCAAATGCTCGCACTACTGGTGCGTGGCCACCGGCGCAATATTCCCAAGGACAAGTTCGCCGAGTTCGGCGATGAAGGCACCAAGCTGATTCGCCTGTGCGTGTTGCTGCGCTTTGCGATTCTGTTCCATCACATCCGCGGCACCCAGGAAATGCCCCAGGTCAAACTGCACGCCGCGGGCGACAGCCTGGATGTAGTGTTCCCGGAAAACTGGCTGGATGAAAACCAGCTGACTCAAGCCGACTTCGCCCTGGAAGCGGAGTGGCTGACCCGGGTCGGCATCAGCCTCAACGTGCATTGAGGCCCGCGGCGGCCCTTGCGGGCCGCCGCTTCGCTGTCACTTCTCCTAGCGAACGCTCAACACTGGATTGCTCAGGCGCTCCAGCAGAATCGCCTGGGCGCTGCGCGGGTTCTGGTTGCCGGTCGGCGTGTTGCGGATGTAGCGCCCGTCCGACTGCAGGCTCCAGCTGTGGGTGTTGTCGGTGAGGTAACTCTCCAACTCTTTCTTGACCCGCAGGATCAGCTTCTTGCCCTCGACCGGGAAGCAGGTCTCGACCCGCTTGTCGAGGTTGCGCTCCATCCAGTCGGCACTGGAGAGGAACATCTGCTCCTCGCCGCCGTTGAGGAAGTAGAACACCCGGGTGTGCTCCAGGAAGCGGCCAATGATCGAGCGCACATGAATGTTGTGCGAGACCCCGGCGATGCCCGGACGCAGACAGCACATGCCGCGCACCACCAGGTCGATGCGCACGCCGGACTGGCTGGCCTTGTACAGCGCGCGGATGATCTTCGGATCGGTCAGCGAGTTGAACTTGGCGATGATGTGCGCCGGCTTGCCGTCGAGGGCGAACTGAGTCTCCCGGGCAATCATGTCGAGCATGCCCTTCTTCAGGGTGAACGGCGCGTGCAGCAGCTTCTTCATGCGCAGGGTCTTGCCCATGCCGATCAACTGGCTGAACAGCTTGCCCACGTCTTCGCACAGGGCGTCGTCGGAGGTCAGCAGGCTGTAGTCGGTGTAGAGACGGGCGTTGGCCGCGTGATAGTTGCCGGTGCCCAAGTGCGCGTAACGCACGATCTCGCCGGCTTCACGGCGCAGGATCAGCATCATCTTGGCGTGGGTCTTGAAGCCGACCACACCGTAGATCACCACCGCACCGGCCGCTTGCAGGCGGCTGGCCAGTTGCAGGTTGGACTCTTCGTCGAACCGCGCGCGCAATTCGATCACCGCCGTGACTTCCTTGCCGTTACGCGCCGCATCCACCAGCGCATCGACGATTTCCGAGTTGGCGCCGCTGCGGTACAGGGTCTGCCGGACGGCCAGCACGTGGGGGTCCTTGGCGGCCTGGCGCAGCAGGTCGACCACCGGGGTAAAGGACTCGAAGGGGTGCAGCAACAGGATGTCCTGCTTGCTGATCACGCTGAAGATGTTCTCGCTGTTCTGCAGCAGCTTGGGGATCTGCGGGGTGAACGGCGTGTATTGCAGCTCCGGATGGCTGTCCAGGCCGGTGATGCTGAACAGGCGCGTCAGGTTCACCGGGCCATTGACCTGATACAGCTCGGTCTCGTGCAGGTTGAACTGCTTGAGCAGGTAGTCCGACAGGTGTTTCGGGCAGGTGTCGGCCACTTCCAGACGCACCGCGTCGCCGTAGCGACGGGAGAACAGCTCGCCGCGCAGGGCGCGGGCCAGGTCTTCGACGTCCTCGGTGTCCACGGCCAGGTCGGCGTTACGGGTCAGGCGGAACTGATAGCAGCCTTTTACCTTCATGCCCTGGAACAGGTCATCGGCATGGGCGTGGATCATCGACGACAGGAACACATAGTTGTCGCCCGGGCCGCCGACTTCTTCCGGGACCTTGATGATGCGCGGCAGCAGGCGCGGCGCCGGGATGATCGCCAGGCCGGAATCACGGCCAAAGGCATCGATCCCTTCCAGCTCGACGATAAAGTTCAGGCTCTTGTTCACCAGCAACGGGAACGGGTGCGTCGGGTCGAGGCCGATCGGGGTGATGATCGGCGCGATTTCGTCGCGGAAATAGCGGCGGACCCAGGTCTTGAGCTTGGTGGTCCAGTTGCGGCGACGGATAAAGCGGACCTGATGTTTCTCCAGCTCCGGCAACAGGATGTCGTTGAGGATCGCGTACTGGCGGTCGACGTGGCCGTGCACCAGTTCGCTGATGCGCGCCAGCGCCTGGTGCGGCTGCAGGCCGTCGGCCCCGGCTTGTTCACGGGCGAAGGTGATCTGCTTTTTCAGGCCGGCAACGCGGATCTCGAAGAATTCGTCGAGGTTGCTGGAGAAGATCAGCAGGAACTTGAGCCGTTCCAGCAGGGGGTAGGACTCATCCAGCGCCTGCTCCAGGACCCGGATGTTGAACTGCAGTTGCGACAATTCGCGGTGGATGTACAGGCTGCTGTCATCCAGGCTGGGAATCGCGATCGCCGGGGCCGCCTGCGGCGACTCGACCGCGGCCGCGACCACCGCAGGCGGGGTCTCCAGCTCGGGCGGGGTTTCGGCAACTTGCTCAATCACAGGCTGAGCGTCTTTTACGGCAACTTCAGTAAGTCCTTCGGTATTCATCGCGTGTTCCTGGGAGGGCTATTTTTGCTCTCGTAACAATTGAGCAGCACGAACGGCAAAGTAAGTCAGGATGCCATCGGCACCTGCACGTTTAAAAGCGGTCAGGGATTCAAGAATAACCCCTTCACCCAACCATCCATTCTGAATCGCCGCCATATGCATGGCGTACTCGCCGCTGACTTGGTAGACAAAGGTCGGCACCTTGAATTCATCCTTGACCCTATAAAGGATGTCCAGATAAGGCATGCCGGGCTTGACCATCACCATGTCCGCGCCTTCCGCCAGGTCGGCGGCCACCTCATGCAGCGCTTCATTGCTGTTGGCCGGGTCCATCTGGTACGAGGCCTTGTTGGCCTTGCCCAGGTTCAGCGCCGAGCCCACCGCATCGCGGAACGGGCCGTAATAGGCGCTGGCGTATTTGGCCGAGTAGGCCATGATCCGCACATTGACGTGACCGGCCAGCTCCAGGGCCTCGCGGATCGCCTGGATCCGCCCGTCCATCATGTCCGATGGCGCCACCACCTGGGCACCGGCCGCGGCATGGGACAACGCCTGGCGGACCAGGGCGTCAACGGTGATGTCGTTCTGCACATAACCGTCTGCGTCGAGAATCCCGTCCTGGCCATGGGTGGTGAACGGGTCCAGCGCCACATCGGTGATGACCCCAAGCTCCGGAAAGCGCTCGCGCAAGGCGCGGGTTGCGCGCTGGGCAATACCTTCCGGGTTCCAGGCTTCGGCCGCGTCCAGGGACTTGAGCGCCGCCGGAGTCACCGGAAACAGGGCCAGCGCCGGAATCCCGAGCTCGACCCAGGTCGCTGCCTCTTCGAGCAGCAGGTCAATGGTCAGGCGCTCCACCCCCGGCATCGAAGCCACCGCTTCCCGACGGTTCTCGCCCTCGAGCACGAACACCGGCAGGATCAGATCGTCGACGCTCAGGACGTTTTCACGAACCAGGCGGCGAGAGAAATCATCACGACGGTTGCGGCGCAGGCGGGTGGCGGGGAACAGGCGGTTGGCAGGGGTAAAGCTCACGGCAGACTCCTGAGCCCGCGCTGACGGGCGAGCGTGACAGTTATAAGCGGCCATTATGACGAACGAATGACAGTTGTGCTTAACCCTGTGACCTGTAGTCGCAGTGATTGTCATTGCTGGATTTGTTCACGTCGAGACACATTTCGATACTTTCCTCTATGTCCTCGAAGGGGTAGGCTGCGCGTTCATTTCGCCAGCACCCAGACAATGCTCCAACAATTTCTGCATGACTTCGGCTACTTCGCCCTTTTTCTCGGCACGTTCTTCGAAGGCGAAACCATTCTGGTGCTCGCGGGCTTCCTCGCGTTTCGCGGATACATGGATATCAATCTGGTGGTGGTAGTAGCCTTCTTCGGCAGCTACGCCGGCGACCAGCTTTGGTATTTCCTGGGGCGCAAGCACGGGCGCAAATTGCTTGCGCGCAAACCCCGCTGGCAATTGATGGGTGACCGGGCGCTGGAGCATATCCGCAAGCATCCGGATATCTGGGTACTGACTTTCCGCTTCGTCTACGGCCTGCGCACGGTCATGCCCGTGGCCATTGGCCTGTCCGGCTATCCGCCGGGACGCTACCTGCTGCTCAACGGTATCGGCGCGGCCATCTGGGCCACCGCCCTGGCCGCTGCCGCCTACCACTTCGGTGCAGTGCTCGAGGGCATGCTCGGCAGCATCAAGAAGTACGAGCTGTGGGTGCTGGGCGCCCTGCTGATCCTGGGCCTGGGCCTGTGGTTGCGCCGGCGCCTGAAGAACGCGCGGCTGGCCAAGGAGATCTACCAGGCCGAGCAGGACAAGAAGGCCGAAATCAAGACGCCAGTCGAGTAACCCGGCCTCTGACGTAATACAGACCGATCACACTGAGCAGGCTGTAGCTCAGCAGGCCGATCCAGCCCAACGGGCTGGCCGGCCACAGCCCGACCAGCGGCGCCAGCCACACCAGCGGCAGGTTCGACAGCAGCCGCACAGCCTCCAGCTTCAACGCCCACGGCCGATTCTCCAGCGCCGCGCCCAGCACGAACAACCCGAACGCTATGGCGCCCCAGCCCAGTACCAGGGCACCGGTCGGCAAGCTGTTCTCCAGGTTCATCAGGTAGCTGCCCAGCGCCACATACACCGAGAACTGCAGCACCACGTACACCTGCTGGCGCACATCCAGCTCCACCTCGAACTTGCGGAACTGGCTCAGGTCCGGCTTGGCCAGCGGGTACTTGGCCCGCACATCCGCCGGGCGCCAGCCGGTGCGCATGAACCAGATCCGCAGCTTGTCCCAGTAGCTTTCGGTACGCCGCGCGTCCTCCCACAGCTGTGCATAAAACTGCAGGTTGGCCCAGATCGGGTTCCAGCTGGCCAAGGGCGTGGTCACCCCAAATATCACGGGCTCGTTATCGTCTTCTTCCTGGAACGAGCCAAATAGACGGTCCCAAATAATGAACACGCCGCCGTAGTTGCGATCCATGTAGAGAGCGTTCTGTGCATGGTGGGCCCGATGATTGGACGGCGACACGAAGAACCATTCGAACCAGCCGAGCTTGGGGATATGCCGGGTATGCACCCAGAACTGGTAGAGCAGGTTCAGCGCCGCAACGCTGACAAACACCAGCAGTGGCACGCCGGCCACGGCCAGCGGCAGGTAGAAGATCCAGCTCAGCAGGAAGCCGGTGCTGGTCTGGCGCAGGGCTGTGGAGAGGTTGTAATCCTCGCTCTGGTGGTGCACCGAATGGGCGGCCCAGAGGATGTTGCGTTCATGGCCGAAGCGATGCAGCCAGTAGTAGCAGAAGTCATAGAGCACAAAGGCGAATACCCAGACCCAGACGCTGTCGGCCGGCAACTCGAACAGCGCCAGGTGCTTCAGGGCAAAGGCATAGGTCACCAGGCCCACACCCTTGGTCAGAAGCCCCGTGGTGGTCGACAGCATACCGGTGCTGATGCTGTTGACGGCATCGGCGACGCGGTAGTTGTTCACCCCGCGCCAGCGATCGACCAACAGTTCGACAACAATCAATACGAAGAAAAACGGCACCGCATAGAGGATGAAGTTCATGACGCGACCTGACCGGAATCGATACGCGAGATTAGGGCCCGCGGTGAAATAACCCTATGGCAACCCATGACAATTTAGTGGACATTTAGCGCCATGAATCTGGAGAAAAACCCATGAGCAAAAAAGTTGCAGTGATCCTTTCCGGTTGTGGCGTATACGACGGCGCCGAGATCCATGAAAGTGTGATCACCTTGCTGCGCCTCGACCAACGCGGCGCCAAGGTCCAGTGCTTCGCCCCTGACATCGCGCAGATGCACGTGATCAACCACCTGACCGGTGAAACCATGGACGAGTCGCGCAACGTGCTGGTGGAATCGGCGCGCATTGCCCGTGGCGAGGTCAAGAACCTGCGCGAAGCCAACGCCGAAGACTTCGACGCGCTGATCGTGCCCGGCGGTTTTGGCGCGGCCAAGAACCTCTCCAACTTTGCCGTCGAAGGCGCGGGCTGCAAGGTCCAGGAAGATGTACTGGCGCTGGCCGAAGCCTTTGCCGAGGCTGGCAAGCCGGTGGGCCTGATCTGCATTTCGCCGGCACTGGCGGCGAAGATCTACGGCCCGGGAGTGATCTGCACCATCGGCAACGATGCCGACACCGCCGCCGCCATGGGCAAGATGGGTGCCACCCACACCGACTGCGAAGTCAGTGAAATCATCGAGGACAAAGCCCGCAAACTGGTGAGCACCCCAGCCTACATGCTCGCCCAGTCCATCAGCGAAGCCGCATCCGGCATCAACAAGCTGGTGGACCGAGTGCTGGAACTGACCCACGAAAACGACTGACCGCCCTCGCTGCCTCAGCACCTGTTCGCGATCTGGGGAGCGACGCTCAGGCCTGACGCGCCAGCCGCGTCAGGATACGGTCCAGTGAGTTGGCGAACGCCTGCTTCTCGCGATCACCGTAAGGCCCCTGCCCGCCGCCGACCTGCCCCTGTTCGCGCAGGTCGGTGAACAGGTTGCGCACTGCCAGGCGCTCTCCCATGTTCTGCGCGTCGAACTCCTTGCCGCGAGGATCAAGGGCCGCCACGCCTTTCTTCACCAACCGGTCCGCCAGTGGCACATCACTGCAGATCACCAGCTCGCCCGGTACGGCGTGTTCCACCAGATAATCGTCGGCGGCATCCGGCCCGCTGGGCACCACGATCAGCTTGACGCAGGTAAACGCCGGCTTGATCTGGCTTTGCCCGGCCACCAGCACCACCTCGAATTGACGCTTCAAGGCGAAGCGCACCAACTGATCCTTGGCCGCCTTGGGGCAAGCGTCGGCATCGACCCAGACACGCATAATCCTTCCTCCTGAATGCACTGCGGGCAAACCCGCCCCCTGCACTTTAGCCGCAGGGGCGGGCTTGCCCGCTATAAACCCGCTATCGAGGCCTAGGAAGCCTGTACCCGACGCTTCTCGGCGTTGCGGCTGCGGCTGTAAAGCACCACGATCGCCACGATCGCCACGGCCTGGGCCGCCAGCGAGTAGGCATCGGCGTGGATCCCCAGCCAGTCGAAGTCGAAGAACGGCACCGGACGGGTGCCAAAAATCCCGGCCTCCTGCAATGCCTTGACCCCGTGCCCGGCGAACACCACCGACAACGCGCACAGCAGCGCGGCGTTGATGCCGAAGAACAGCGCCAGGGGCAGTTTCGCCGAGCCCCGCAGAATCACCCAGGCCAGGCCCACCAGCAGTACCAGCGCGGTAGCGCCACCGGCCAGCACCGCGTTATGCCCGGCCGGGCCGGCCTGCAGCCAGAGGGTTTCATAAAACAGGATGACTTCGAACAGTTCGCGGTAGACCGAGAAAAACGCCAGCATCGCAAAACCAAACCGCCCACCGCCGCCCACCAGACTGCTCTTGATGTAGTCCTGCCAGGCCGCCGCGTGCCGCCGGTCGTGCATCCACACCCCCAGCCACAGCACCATCACACTGGCAAACAGCGCCGTGGCGCCTTCCAGCAGTTCACGCTGCGAGCCGCTGACATCGATCACATAGGCCGCCAGGGCCCAGGTCGCCAAGCCCGCCAGCAAGGCCAGGCCCCAGCCGACGTTGACGCTGCGCACCGCCGACTGCTGGCCGGTGTTGCGCAGGAAGGCGAGGATCGCCGCCAGCACCAGGATCGCTTCCAGGCCCTCGCGCAGCAGGATCAGCAACCCGGAGATGTAGCTCAGGGACCAGCTCAAGCCATCGGAACCCAACAGGTCCGCGGACTCCTTGAGCTTGGCCTTGGCCGCCGCCAGGCGCTGCTCGGCCTGCTCCGCCGGCAAGCCGTCCTGCAGCGACTGACGGTAAGCCATCAGGGATTTCTCGGTGTCTTTGCGCACAGTGGCATCGACGTTGTCGAGGGAGCTTTCCACCAGCTCGAAGCCCTCGAGGTAAGCCGCCACCGACAGGTCATACGCCTGCTCGCGATCCCCGGCGCGGTAGGCGGCCAGGCTCTTGTCGAGGGTCGAGGCGGTGTAGTCCAGCAATTGCGCCGGACCGCGCTTGACCTGCGGCGGTTGCGCGCGCTGGGCACGGAAGGTCGCGGCGGCCGCCGGGCCCTGGGCGGAAAGGACTTCGCCGGGGGTTTGCCGGGCCAGGTCAGCAAGGTTGAACACCTCGGCCCCCTTGGCCGCTGCCGGGTCCGCACTGAAGCTGGCGATGTAAGTCGCCAGGTCCCAGCGCTGGCGGTCGTCCAACTGGTCGGCGAACGACGGCATGTCGGTGCCTTCGACTCCCAGCCCCAGGGTGTTGTAGATCGCGTACAGGCTCAGGCGATCCAGGCGCGCGGCATCGCGCAGGTTGGCCGGTGGTGGCGTCAGGCCAACACCCGCCGGGCCATCGCCCGCCCCCGTGTCGCCATGGCACACCGAGCAATGCTGGGCATACAGGGGCGCGCCGCGAGTCGGGTCCGGGGTAATGATCGGCGCCTGGCTGACCTCATAGGCCACCGCCAGCTTCGCCCCCAGTTGCCGGGCCTGGCGGGCGACCGCCGCCCCGTCTTCACGGGCGCCGATGGCACTGCGCAGGCTGCTGACACCGGTTTCCAGCTCGGCCTTCTCCGGTTTGGACGGCAGATCGGCGATCAACCCCTGCAGCACCCCCAGAAATTCCAGCTGTTCGCTGTACTCGGCGTCGTCGATGATCTTGCCCGCCTCGACCGTGGACGGGTAATCCGCGCCGATGTAATCGAGCAAATGCAGGGCCTTGGGCGCGCCTTCAACGGTATCGGCCAGCAGATTGGAGCTGCACAGGGCCAATAGCGGCAGCACAAGCCACGCCAGGAAACGGGAAGGGGCAATCATCAATCAATCTCAATTGGTAATACGAAGTTACATATTGTTCACTTCCAATGAGCTTCACTCAAGCGCCATGACGCCGCGCCTGCGCCATCAGCCCCGCAAAACCGGGCGCAAGCCTTGCCGGCAGGGTGTTACGGGCCATTGGCCCGACTTGCGCAAATTTGCCCTCGACGCCAAAAAGCCACGCCCGCTGACCGCAGCCGCTGTTGAACACCAGCGTAAATGCCCGAAGCAGACATCCGCCCCCAGCTCCCCCCTGATTCCGCGTACTGGCACCCACTTAATAAATGAAATTAAAAAGCCAGTACAAGGCCATCATCCGTCGCTATAATGCCGCGCCCTCGTTATCGCGATAGGGCATTTAAGCTCCTCTTTTTATGAGGAATTGGCAGGATAGCCAGTTGTCCTGCCAGTGGGTCCGTCCAGCCCTACCCGCGCGCCAGGCTGCCCAATTCAGGGAAGAAGTACCCATGGCCTCCCGCGCCCTCACCTTGTTCGCCCTCAGTGCGGCCACCCTGCTGGCTGGCTGTTCGGCCTTTCGCAGCTACGATAACGAGCTTCAGGAAACCAACCAGCAACTGGGCGCCGGCCACGTCGATGCTGCCCTGGCCCTGCTGGAAAAGAACAACCAGAGCGAAGACAAAGACCTGCTCTATTACTTCGAAAAAGGCGAGTTGCTGCGGGCCAAGGGCGACCTCAACGGTAGCCAGACGGCCTGGCGCCATGCCGACCAGGTGGTGGGCAACTGGGAAGACTCGGTCAAGCTCGACACCGACAAGTACCTGGCCCAATTCGGCAGTTTCCTGATCAACGACAAGGTGCGGCGCTACGAAGGCTACGACTACGAAAAAGTCATGCTGACCACTCAGATGGCCCTGAACCTGCTGGCTCAGAACGACTTCGACGGCGCCCGTACCGAAATCAAGAAAACCCACGAACGTGAAGCGGTGATCGCCGAGCTGCGCGACAAGGAATACCTCAAGCGCGAGGACGAAGCCGAAAAACAGGGCGTCAAGACCGAGTACAAGGACCTCAAGGGTTACCCGATCGAGTCCCTTGATGCGCCCGATGTGGTCAGCCTGAAAAACAGCTACCAGAGCGCGTTCAGCCACTACCTGGCCGGCTTCGTCTACGAAGCCCTGGGTGAAAAAGACATGGCGGCGCCGGGCTACCGCAAGGCCGCCGAACTGCGCCCCAACACCCCGCTGCTGGAACAGGCGCTGCTGAACCTGGACGAGCCAGCCGCCGTGCCGACCGTCAAGGTATCGGGCAAATCCAAGAAGTCTTCGGCCAAGGCTGCGGCCAAGCCCGTTGCCAAGCCCGAGCTCGCCGCTGACGAAAGCGACATCCTGATCGTGGTGCAAAGCGGCCTGGCGCCGGCCCGCGACTCGATCCGCATTCCACTGCCGCTGCCCATCAGCGGCAACCTGGTGATCACCCCGCTGTCGTTCCCGGTGATCAAGCCGGACACCACGACCCCAGCCTTCACCCAGATCGCCGTGGATGGCCAGCAACAGTCCCTGACCCAGCTCAACAGCACCACCGCCATGTCCCGCCGCGCCCTGCGTGACGACATGCCGGGGATCATCCTGCGCACCACCGTGCGTGCCGTGACCCGTGGCGTGGCGCAAAAACAACTGAACGACGTCAACCCGCTGGCCGGCCTGGCCGTGGGCATTGCTTCGGCCGTGACCGAAGGTGCGGACACCCGCACCTGGCGCACCCTGCCAGACAACACCCTGGTGACGCGCCTGCGGGTCAAGCAGGGCGAGCACCAGATCACCCTGCCTAGCGCCCAGGGTGGCTCCCAGGTGCAGGTCAAGATCGACCGGCGCTATCAGGTCGTAACCCTGCGCGTGGTCGGCAACCAGGTATTCAGCAGCGGCTTGGCTGCTCAGGTAATGCCCAGCGCCAATAGCCAGGCTGTGATCAGCCTCAAACAACCTTAAGCGGAGACTCTCATGCGCTTCAAAATCATTGCTGTCGCCGCGCTGGCCCTTCTGGGCGGCTGCGCAACCCCTCCACCACCGGCTCCCGGCAGCGCCGCGAGCAAGGTGGTGGTGATGAACAAGTTCAACAACATTGCCATCGGCGCAATGCGGGTCGCCCGTGAAAACGGCTTCCTGACGGTCAAGGTGGCGCTGAACAACACCAGCCACACCAACATGACCATGTACTACCGCTTCGTCTGGCTGGGCAACGACGGTTTCCCGGTGGCTGATGAAGAAAGCTGGAAGGTGTTCAACCTGTACGCGGCACAAGCCACCTTCCTGCCGGCCATTGCTCCGGTCCCCCAGGCCACTGACTTTCGCATGGAAGTCAAAACCCAATAAATCGCCACCCCATCAGATTTAGAGAGCACACCCATGTTTGCACGCTTTTCTTTCCTCGCCATTGCCGCCCTGCTGGCCAGTGGCTGCGCCAATAACTCCCCCGTCCTGGGCGGCAAGAACATCGGCTACGGCGACAGCAAGGCCGTGGAACTGGTGACCAACGAGTTCGGTTCCACCGACCTGCAGATGATCGCCGAGTCCATGACCCGCTCCCTGGCCCAGTCCGGGATCCTGCAGGGTCGCCCTGTGGTCCAGGTCTACGACGTGAAGAACAAGACCAGCGAGTACATCGATACCCGCGAGATCACCACCTCGATCAAGACCCAGCTGATGAAGTCCGGCACCGCCCGCTTCGCCAGCGACAACACCGCGATGCAGAGCCAGGTCGACCAGCTCAAGCTGCAGAACCAGAGCGGCCTGTACAAGAAAGGCACCGTGGCCAAGACCGGCAACATGATCGCCGCCAAATACCGTCTTGAAGGTTCGATCAGCTCGATCGTCAAGCGCAGCAGCGACTACAAGGACGTCTTCTACAAATTCAGCCTGCAATTGATCGACGTCGAGAGCGGTCTGGCCGAGTGGATGGACGAGAAAGAGATCCGCAAAACCACGGAGCGCTAAGCAATGCGTGCATGGATTGGCATCATGGCCCTGGCTTGCGCGTTTGGCGCGCAGGCGGCCCCTAAAGTTGCAGTCATGGACCTGGCGTACCAGGAACGTGTGCAGGAATACATCCACATCGTGTCGTCGCAGAACAGCTACCGCGAGGGCTATGCCAGCGCCAGCGGTTCGTCGAGCTACAACGAGATGGAGTCGAGCACCAGCTACATCGAGGAAGGTGAGCTGCGCAAGTTCACCGGTGACATCAAGGGCGAGATCCTCAAGTCCGGGATGTTCCAACTGATGCAGGGCACGCCCCACACCAGCGCGTCCACCGCCAACGTGTACGACGTGATCAAGCGCATCAAGGCCGGCAACTTCAAGGGCGCCGACTACGTGCTGTTCGGCACCCTGTCGGATATCGACTTCAACCGCGATATCAACGAGCTGGCCAACACCGACAGCTACTCGGCGGTGCTGGCACTGACCCTGGTAGCCGACTTCAGCCTGATCAACACCAAGACCTTCGAAATCACCTCGGCCTTTACCGCCATGGGTGAAGGTCAGGACACCAAGCTGGTGAACAACCGTGATGTGCGGATCTCGCTGAACCGCCCACGGGTGGTGCGCGAAGTGTCCAAGTCCCTGGGCGAAGACGTTGCCCGGCAGATGGCCGAGCAACTGGGCCGCGGCGGTTATCAGCAGCCCGGACAAGCGCCGACGCGCAACAACCTGCCGCCTGACACCCAGCCGGTAATCCTGCGCTAAACCCTCGGGCAATGAAAAAGGCGACCTTCGAGGTCGCCTTTTTTATGCCCGCCAGGTTTAGATCGCGGCTTTGCGAATGGTCGCCAATAGCCCTGCGGCCCCGATGAACAGCCCGGCAAAGGTGCGGTTCATCCGCCGCTGCTGGGTCGGCGTGCGCAACAGGCGCAGCACTTTGGAGGCCAGGCCGGTGTAGCCGGCCATGACGATCAGGTCGACCACAATCATGGTGCCGCCCAGGATCAGGTATTGCTTGATCAGCGGCGCATGGGGATCGATGAACTGCGGCAGCACCGCCAGCATGAACACCAGGGCCTTGGGGTTGCTGACATTGACCAGGAAGCCGCGAAACACCAGGGCCAGGGGCTTGCCGATGGGGCGGATCGCCGCGTCATCGCTCATGTCGCTGGGCAGTGCGCGCCATTGCTTGACCGCGAGGTACACCAGGTACGCCACGCCAAACCACTTGATGGCGTAGAAGGCGGTGGCGGACGCCGCGAGGATCGCCCCCACGCCCGCGGCGACGATCGCAATCTGCAACGCCAGGCCCAGTTGCAGGCCCAGGGCATTCCAGTAGCCACGCCAGAAACCGTATTGCAGACCGCAGGACATCGACGCAATGGCGCCGGCACCCGGGGAAAGACTGATCACCCAGCAGGCGGCAAAAAACGCCAGCCATGTCTCAAGAACCATCGCGCACCTCGGATCGAATCAATCGTGGCTGCCTAAGCTAATCCTCCGACTCGCGGCTGACCATGTTTTTTTCTAGGGCGCGCAAGGTGTCAGGAGAAGATGAGGTGTGCGTCCGGTAGCCGCTGCCGCAGGCTCGGGCCGCGTTTGGACGCTGCCCCAGCCGCTACCGAAGAACCCTCGGCAGATTGCAGAGCCCTACTTCCCACCCGTCCCGATAGGCAGCACATCATTCCCGCGCCAACGCCGCACCGAGCGCTGGAAGAACAGGCTGTTGGGCACCTGCACCATGGCGCTGCCGGTACCGGCTTCTTCCGCCTCGACCAGGGTGGTGTACAGGAGGTTGATCGCCACTACCCGGCCCTTGACCCCGGGCTTGTCGACGGTATCGACCAACTCGACGATATCCCCCAGGCGAAACGGCCCGACGGTGAAAATCAGAATCGCGCAGAGCAGGTTGGAGAGCACGCTCCACATGGCAAAGAACGCCACCGCCGCCACCGCGACAAACCCCGACAGGGCTGTCCACAGCACCGTCGCCGAAACCCCCAGGCGCTCCAGGACAAAGATCAGCGCGCTGCCCATGATCAGCCAGCGCAGGCCTCCGCGCAGCGGCATCAGCAACTGCGGCGGAAACGGATAGCGCTCTCCCAATCGGGTCAGGCAACGCGCCACGAAGCGCTGCGCCAGGTACCCGGCCAGCAGGATCAGGACAATTTGCAGGGCAATCCACAAGGGGCCGACCCACTGCGCCGGCAGTGGCAATTGAAGGGTCTCCATCAGGACAGCGCCTCCAGCTCCGCCTGCATGCTTTCCAGCAGCTCCAGGGCTTCCATCCAGGCTTCTTCAAGCTCGGCTTCGCGCACCTTGAGTTTGGCCTGTTCGGCCAGCAGGTCCCGCAGGTCGTTCTTGCGCGCAGGTTCGTAGATATCGCTGTCGCCGAGGCTGGCATCGATCTTCGCCAGTTTCTCGTGCAGCTTGCCCAACTCGGCTTCGAGCTTGTCGGCCTCACGCTTGTGCGGCGCCAGTTGCTGGCGCAACGCAGCAGCGGCCTGGCGCTGGGCCTTCTTGTCGGTCTTGTCCGGGTTGACCGGCGTCGTGCTGACCGGGGCGTTGCGCTGTCGGTAATCCACCAGCCAGCGGGTGTAGTCGTCGAGGTCGCCATCGAACTCTTCGACCTTGCCGTCGGCCACCAGGTAGAAGTTGTCGGTGGTGCTCTTGAGCAGGTGGCGATCGTGGGAGACCACCAGTACCGCACCGCTGAACTCCTGCAACGCCATGGTTAGTGCCAGGCGCATTTCCAGGTCCAGGTGGTTGGTCGGTTCGTCGAGCAGCAGCAGGTTCGG
The DNA here is from genome assembly GCF_002018875.1 of Pseudomonas sp. MF4836. Taxonomy (GTDB): domain Bacteria; phylum Pseudomonadota; class Gammaproteobacteria; order Pseudomonadales; family Pseudomonadaceae; genus Aquipseudomonas. Next base: position 403,742 of record NZ_MVOL01000004.1, on the reverse strand, counting down.
CCGCTCCCAGGCGATCAGGGCCAGGGCCAGGCGGGCTTTTTCGCCGCCGGAGAAATTCAGCACAGGCTCGTCGATCCGCGCGCCACGGAAATCGAAACCGCCAAGGAAGTCGCGCAGGGTCTGCTCGCGCTCGGTGGGCGCCAGGCGCTGCAGGTGCAGCAGCGGGCTGGCCTTGGCGTCGAGGGAGTCCAGTTGGTGCTGGGCGAAATAGCCAACCACGGTGTTTTCACCCCGGGTCAGGCGCCCGGCCAGCGGCTCGAGTTCACCGGCGAGGTTTTTGATCAGGGTCGACTTGCCGGCACCGTTGGGGCCCAGCAGGCCGATACGCGCACCCGGGGTCAGTTGCAGCTTGACCTTCTCCAGCACGGTCTTGTCGCCATAACCCAGGCGAGCATCAGACAGGTCGATCAAGGGGCTGGAGATCTTCGTCGACTCGCGGAACACGAAGTCGAACGGCGAATCGACGTGGGCGGCAGACAACTCTTCCATCCGCTCCAGGGCCTTGATCCGGCTCTGGGCCTGGCGCGCCTTGGTGGCCTGGGCCTTGAACCGGGCGATGTAGCTTTCCATGTGCGCGCGCTGCGCCTGCTGCTTCTCGTAGGCCTGCTGTTGCTGGGCCAGACGCTCGGCACGGGCGCGTTCGAACGCGGTGTAACCACCACGGTACAGGGTGATCTTGCGCTGATCGACGTGGGCCACGTGATCGACCACGGCATCCAGGAAGTCGCGGTCGTGGGAAATCAGCAGCAAGGTTCCCGGGTAGCTCTTGAGCCACTCTTCGAGCCAGATAATGGCGTCGAGGTCCAAGTGGTTGGTCGGCTCATCGAGCAACAACAGGTCCGACGGGCACATCAGCGCCTGCGCCAGGTTCAGGCGCATCCGCCAGCCCCCGGAGAAGTCGCCGACCGGGCGGTCCATCTGCTCGTTGGTGAACCCCAGGCCGGCCAGCAGCTTGCGCGCCCGGGCATCGGCGGTGTAGCCGTCGGCGCTGTCCAGTTCGGAGTGCAGGCGGGCCTGGGCGGCACCGTCATGGGCCGCCTCGGCGTCGGCCAGCTCACGCTGTACCTGGCGCAGGCGCAGGTCGCCATCGAGCACGTAGTCGACCGCCAGGCGCTCCAGCGTGTCGATCTCCTGCCGCATATGGGCGATGCGCCAGTCGGCAGGCAGGAAGCAGTCACCGGAATCCGGGTGCAGCTCCCCGCGCAGCAGGGCGAACAGGCTGGATTTGCCGGCGCCGTTGGCACCGATCAGGCCGGCTTTGTGGCCGGCGTGCAGGGTCAGCTCGGCGTCTTCTAGCAGACGTTGCGGACCACGCTGTAAAGTCAGGTTCTGAAGTCGAATCATAATGGCGGCGGAGTCTACCAGCTTCGCTCGCAACTGGCGCGAGTAGCAATATGTCCCCTGACCTGTGGAGCTACACCCTCAAGACCTACGCCCGCCCGGGCGTGGAACCGGCCTGCCTGCAATTGCAGGCGGCAGGGGCCAACGTGTGCCTGCTGCTGTGTGCTGCCTGGCTGGGTGGGCGTGGGGTTGCCTGCAACAGCTCGCGCCTGTCACAGCTGCACGCGCTGGCTGCGCCCTGGCATGAAGAGGTGGTGCAGCCGCTGCGCCAGTTGCGCACAGGGTGGCGCCAGGCGGCCAATGACGACCACGAGTTGAAAGCGTTGCGTGAGCAAGTGAAGGCCCTGGAGCTGCAAGCAGAACGGCAGTTGCTACTGCGCCTGGAAGCACTGGCGAGGGATTGGCCGCAGGCTGAGGCCGAAGATTTATGGCCCTGGGTGCAAGGTCTGGCGGCCGAAGCCGCCAACCTTGACCGCGATGCGCTGCAGGCGCTGCGCGTCGCGGTGACCGGCGCTTAAGAGGCGCTGGTTGGCGTGGTGCTGCCGGTAGGGGCGCTGGCAGGAGTTGCCGATGTTGGCGCAGCTACTGGAGCAGGTGCCGCCGGTTTGGCTGCTGGAGTTGCCGGAGTCGCAGGCTTGGCGGCCGCTGGAGCGGTGGCCGGCTTTGCAGCGGCTGGCTTGGCTGCGGGCTTGGCAGCAACAGGTTTTTTCGCGGCAGGTTTTGCAGCAGGCTTGGCCGCTGGTTTGGCTGCGGCCGGTTTGGCAGCAACAGGTTTTGCAGCGGGTTTTGCAGCAGCGGAAGCAGCAGGTTTGGCCGCTGGTTTAGCCGGTGCCTTTGCTGCAGCGGGTTTGGCCGCTGCTTTAGCCGGTGCCTTTGCCGCAGCAGGTTTAGCCGCTGGCTTGGCCGCGGTCTTGGCTGCTACTGGTTTGGCTGCAGGCTTGGTCGCTGCGGGTTTGGCTGCGGCAGTCTTGGCGACTGGTTTAGCGGCAGGCTTGGCAGCGGGTTTAGCGGCAGGTTTTGCAGCAGCGGTTTTGGCAGCCGGCTTGGCGGCAGGTTTTGCGGCAACCGGTTTAGCGGCAGCAGGCTTGGCAGCCGGTTTGGCAGCCGCGGTTTTAACAGCCGGTTTCGCGGCGCTGGCGGCGACTGGTTTTTTTGCGGCGGGCTTGGCTGCTGGCTTGCTCGCAGCTTTGGCCGCGGGTTTTGCTGCAGGCTTGGCGGCTGCCTTGGCCGGCGCCTTGGCTGCAGCTTTGGCAGCAGGTTTCTGCGCAGGAGCAGCAGGTTTGGCTGCACGCGAGGTCAGCGCCTTGGCCACGGCCTCTTTCACACGACCAACACCCTGAGCCAGTTTCAGGCTTTCCTGGGCATCGCGTTTAAGTTGCAGAATGTAGGTGCGGGTTTCGGATTGACGCGCCTTCAGCGCATCCAGCAGGTCTTCAAGTTCTTTCACTGCGTCCTTGGCTTTGGCTTGTGCCTTGGCCTTGCCGGCCGCCGCGGCGTCCTGCAATTTGGTGCGCGATTTGTGCAGTTTTTCTTGCGCCTTGCCCCGTTGCTTTTCCAGCTTGGCGAGCAGTTTTTCAGCATCAGCCAAGGCTTGCGAACAAGCGTTTTCCAAATGTTCGAGCAAGCTGCCCGAAAGCTGTTGGAGCAAATGCAACGGAGTGTTTACAGGCTTCTTATTCGCCGACATGGGTTACCTCCTGGCTGACGTGAGTTGCGGCTCATACTAGACCTCTGCTGCTACCGCCGCTAGGTCATGTTGACAGTATCGAAAGCCCGGCGTTGCAGCCGATTGAAAATGTTGTTCCGCCTCTGCAAAGTTGCCCTGCAGCCGCCTCCCTCACACTGGCATAATCCACACCCTCTCAGGCCGGAGAACGCCCATGTCGCGTTACCTTTTTTTATCGTTGAGTCTGCTCTTGCCCCTGGCCCAGGCTGGCGAAAAAGCACCGCAAAACGACACCCGCGATCTCGCCTACAGCCTCGGCGCCAGCCTGGGCGAACGGCTGCGTCAGGAAGTGCCCGACCTTGAACTGCAAGCCCTGGTGGACGGCTTGAAACAAGCCTACCAAGGCAAGCCGCTGGCCCTTACCGATGAGCGTATCGAGCAGGTGCTCGCGCAGCACGAGGCCCAGGTCAGCGCGCAATCGGCCAAGCCCCAGAGCGAAATCGCCCTGGAGAAAGAACAGCGCTTTCTCAGCGAAGAAAAAGCCAAGCCAGGCGTTCGCCCATTGGCAGATGGCATCCTGCTCACCGAACTCGTCCCCGGCAGCGGCGTCAAGGCCGGGCCCAACGGATCGGTGCAGGTCAAGTATGTCGGGCGCTTGCCCGATGGGACGGTGTTCGACCAGAGCAACCAGCCTCAATGGTTTCGTCTCGACAGCGTGATTGCCGGCTGGCGCAGCGCCTTGCAGCAGATGCCGACGGGCGCCAAATGGCGCTTGGTCATCCCCTCGGCCCAGGCCTACGGCGCCGACGGTGCCGGGGATCTGATCGAGCCTTACACACCGCTGGTGTTCGAGATCGAATTGCTCGGCGTCAGCGGCTGAGGCACAGAAACGAAAAACGGCGCGCCATGCGCACCGTTTCTTTAAAACCCTGGCCGGGAATCAAGCCTGGGCGACAACCTCTTCCTTGTGCGCGTTGTGCAGCACTTCAATCAGGCAGTCTTCCAATTCGAAGCGCTCATGCAACAGGCCGCCGAGCTCCTTGAATTTCTCGGCAACACACTTGCCCTGGTCACACAGATCATTGAACGTCAGGAGCTTTTCAGTGATCACGTCAATCCGTGGGTAAATGGTCTCGGCCAACTCCAGCCCGCGCTTGTCACCAAAGGCCTTGGCTTCGCTGGTCAGTTGCTCGTAGATTTCGAAGTGTCCGGCCGAGACGTAATCAACCAGGATTCCGCAAAACTCCTGCAGCAGCGTGCGATTCTCAGCCAGCGCTTCGGGCTCTGCGCCGAGAGCATCATAGGCCCGAACCAGTTCGTGACGTGCCTGCAACCAGCGATCGATCAGCAGATGCACTCCACCCCAGCGTTCCTGAGCATTCTGACAACTTTCGAGCATGGTGATCTCTCTTCCCTTATGGGTCATGCCGCCCCTGCTCCTGACCCATGACTTGAAAGCTCAAGCCCCAGCAGGCGGAACGGCATCGAACAACAGATAGCTTTGACACGTGCGGGCCAGATTATGCCCGCGCGACAACTGCTTCAAGGTACGCAGGAGATAAAGTTCATACAAGTGTTTAATCCGCCGCAGTTACCCAAAACCTGACTTAGGGCAAGACTGGCCGCCGCCGAGCCAGGCGCAGCAAGCGGTAGACGCTCAAAACCAGCATTGCAGCGAATACCAGCAGGCTCCACTCCGGCGCGCTCATGTCGACCAGGGTCCAGGTCACATCAGCGCAGTCCGAGGTGCCCTGGAAGACCAATTGCAGCGTGCGCACCGCGCTCATGTTCCTGAGCATGAAAGGAATGTCCGGCAAGCACGCCAGCAACTGATCCGAGGCGACATTCTGCAGCAAGACATGCCGCCCGGCGGTCAGCACCCCGCCCAGGCTGCTCAGTAGATTCAACAACCAGTAGCCACGACTGCCCTGGCGCCCGGGACCGTGCACGGCGGCAACCAGACTGACGACGGTGAACAGCAGGATGAAAAAGCGTTGCACGCTCCACAGCGAGCACGGCTCGAGGCCCACCCCGTATTGCAGGTGCCACCCGGCCCAGGAGGCCAAGGCGCCTACCGCAAATACCAGGAAAAAAAGCGAGCGTGAGCCGGCCAGCGACATGACGTATCCGTTACGCAAGAAACAGGCAGTCACGGTAGAGAAAGCGCACGCACCTTTCAAGAAGCGCCATGCGTCAGCTCCAAGCGAATCGGCCCAAAGTGATTGAACCGTTGATTGAAAGCGTCCGGCCGGCTCCTCGCAGAGTCGGCCGGCAGGCCGTCAAACCCGAGCAGGAACGGGCAAGGGTGCGGCGAGCAAGCGCTCGTCGAGCATGCCCAGACCTTCCTGGAACAGCTGATTACTGCGCTCGGTATCACCCAGTTGGGCCAGCAACCGCGCCAACTCGGCACAGGCTTCAGGATTGCGCTGCACTCGCAGGCTGCTTTCCAGATAATCCCGTGCCTTGCCCCACAGGCTGTTCTGCAGGCACAAACGCCCCAGGGTCAGCAGCAGGCTCGGGTCATCCGGATGATCCTTGAGCCAGTGCTCGGCCGCTTGCAGCTGACGCGCAGGGTCAGCCCCGCGCAACAGACCATAGAGGCGTGCCAGATGGCTGTCGTACTTGCGTTTGAGCGCGCCGCGCAAGACTTCCTCGGCCTGAACCTCGGCGCCCAGCTGGCGCAGTTGGTCGGCATAGGCCAGCACCAGTTGCGGCTCCTGGCGCTGAGCGGAGGTGAGTTGCTGCCAGGCTCGGTCCAGGGACTGCAGGCCCACCGCGCCGTCTTCTTCACGGCGCCCGGCCAGGGTCAGGTTCTCACCCCAGGCCCGACGCTCCAGTTCGACCAGTTCGGCGGGCGGCAGGACCTTGTCCTTGCGCAACTCGGGCAGCAGGCGGATAAGCGCCGACCAGTCCCCGCGCTGCTGATGCAAACGCTGCAATTGACGCAGCACTTGCACGCTGTGGGGATGCCGCTCGTGCATGGCCTGCAGGGTGGTCAGCGCACCGTCGGTGTCGCCACGGTCGGTCTGCAACTGCGCGTGACTCAGGGCCACTGCCAGCTCGGCCTGGGGCTGACGCTCCAGGGCACGCTCCAGCAGGCTGTCGCACTCCTCATAGTGCCCCAGTTCATTGGCCGCCCGCGCCGCGCCAAGGTAGTACAGCAGCGGTTGGCGCTCGGCTTCGGCCGCCCGGTGCAGGTGCCGCTGGGCACTGGCCCAGCGTCCTTCGGCCAGATCCATCTGGCCCTGCTCGATGGCGATCTGCACCCGACGGCTGCGATTGCGGCGCGACCAGGGGTTGACCACACCACTGGAGGCGGTCACCAGCTCGATCAGCACTTTGATGCCCCACACAGCCAGCCAGATCAGCGCCACCACTGCCAGGGCAGCCCAAAAGCTCGATTGATAACGGAAGCTGCTGTAGGCGATCAGTACGTAACCCGGATGCTCGGCAATCGCCAACCCCAGCAAGCCGATGGCCGCGACCACCAGCAGTACAATCACATACACGCGCTTCATGGGCTGGTCTCCTGCGCCGGGTTGGCGGCAGGTTTGGCCGCTGGCTTCAGCGACTCGTCGACCCGCAGGTTACGTCGTTCCAGATACGCCTGGACGGTGTTCAGAGTCTCGGTCAGGTCGGGCGTCACCACCTTCACCGGTTGTTTGCCGACCTCGATTATCTGCTCCAGCATCAGTTTGCTTTGCGGATTGTCCAGGCTGAAATTGCTGGTGAGCACGTCGCGGGCCTCGGCCAGGGCCTGGGCATAAACCTCTGCCTCGCCATTGAGCGCCGCCCACTGCGCCTGCTCCAATGCCAGGCTGAGTGCCAGGCGCACCTGGGTCAGGCTTTGCCCGGCCAGCAGCGGCTGGATGTTCTTGTCGGCGTCGAAGTCGATGCGAATGTAGCGCGAGATCTGATCCCACCAGCGTGCCCAGCGGCTGGCGCCATCGCCATCAGCCGGCAGGTTCGACGATTCGGTACTTGGGTGAAACTCCGGCGCCAGAGCGGTGAGCTGCAGGACCTGGCCGCGCAAGGCGCCCAATTGCAGGAACAACCCGGTACGGTCCGGCTGCTTGACGCTGCGCAAGTCGACCAGGCTCTTGGCCAATGCGTCGCGGGCGGCGAAGGCGCCCGAGTCGTCCTGCTCGCCGAGGATCTGATCGGCGCCCTGGACCAGGGCCCGCGCGCTGTTGACGTCCTGCAATGCCGAAAGGCGCAAGCTGGCCAGGCGCAGCAGATGCTCGGCCTCGGCCAGGCGCCAGTCTTTACGGCTGGCACTGAGCACGGTCTCCAGGCGTTGACTAAGGTGTTGTTGATCGCGCTGCAATTGCGCCACCAGGTTGCGGCTGGCTTCCAGCTCATTGGCCGGCGGCATTTGATCCAGGCGCGTGCCCATGCGCTGCTCGCTGAGCTTCAGGCCCTGCGCCTGGTCACCCAGGGTTTGCAGTTGTGCCAATTGCTGCTGGTTGAGGGCTTGCAGGTTGCGCACCTGCCACACGCCCCAACCACCGGCAGCGACACCCGCCGCGCCCAGCAACAGGGCCAGAATCGCCAACCCGTTACCGCGACGCTGGGCGACTGGGGTTGCGGGTTCAGTCGGGGCGTTGAGCGCCGGCTGGACTTGATCTTCAGGCAAGGTCGTTTCGCTCACGTATCCATCCTTTGCATTAGAGAACGGGCACGGGTTGCTCCCGTAACGCCGTTAGCAAGGCCGCGGCACTGGCGCCACGACAATCCACAACTGTTTGGGCCCCGGCAGCACGCGCCATCTCGGCGACCCGTGGGCTTGGAACAAACAACGGTAACTGCGCCAATTCGTCCCAGGCCGCGCCCGCCATTTGATGCAGGTGCGTAAAACCCTGTCCACTGCTGACCACCAGCCCGTTCAAGCGTTCCGCTCGAATACGTCGTACCAGGCTGCCATCGGCATAAGCGGGCAGGCAACGACGATACAGTTCCAAGTAATCGACACTAGCACCTTGATTGCCCAAGCGCTCAGCCAGCAGCTCGCGCCCGCCTTCGCCACGCACGATCAGGACGCGCGGCTCGGGGCGGGCAATAGCCTCGCGCAACTGGGGAAGCTCAAGCAAGGCTTCGCTGTCATCGCCCTGTTCCGGGTAGAACACATCAAGGCCGTGGTCAGCGAGAATCTGTGCGGTGGCCGCACCCACGCTGAACCAGCGCTGGCGAGGCGGATGTGGCCAGAACTGCTGGAGCAATTCAATTGCCAGGCGTGCGGCCGGCTTGCTGACCACGATCACGGCGCAGTAGCGCTCCAGTTGCAGCAACGTCGCCCGCTGCGCCTCGCCCAGCACCAGGGGCTCGATCTCCAACAGCGGCAGGCTGCTGCTGAAACAACCCGCATCTGCCAGAGTCGCGGCCAACGCCGCCGACTCCTCTGTCGGCCGGGTCAGCAGCAGACGCCAGCCGGTCACTCTTCGCCAGCCTCGCCATAGACTGCGCGCAGAATATCGTCGGCGCCCTGGGCCAGCAGGTCTTCCGCCACCTGCACACCCAACTCGGATGCCGCAGCACGCGGGCCACGGGCTTGCGCGCTGAGCAGCAGGCCCCCACTCGGCTCGCCGACCAGGCCACGCAGCCAGATCTGTTCGCCTTCAAGCACGGCGTAGCATGCGATCGGCACCTGGCAGCCGCCATTCAAGTGTTTGTTGAGGGCACGCTCGGCGGTCACGCGGGTGGCGGTGTCGGCGTGGTGCAGCGGTGCGAGCAGCTTGTGGATCTCGCTGTCGGCGGTGCGGCATTCGATGCCGACCGCGCCCTGGCCGCCGGCCGGCAGGCTGTCATCGACACTGAGCGAGGAGCTGATGCGATCTTCAAAACCCAGGCGGATCAGGCCGGCAGCAGCCAGGATGATCGCGTCGTACTCGCCGGCATCCAGCTTGGCCAGCCGGGTGTTGACGTTGCCACGCAGAAAGCGGATCTGCAGGTCAGGGCGGCGGGTCAGCAACTGCGCCTGACGACGCAGGCTGGAGGTGCCGACGATACTGCCCTCGGGCAATTGCTCAAGGCTGGCGTAGGTATTGGAAACAAAGGCGTCGCGCGGGTCTTCGCGTTCGCAGATGCAGAACAGGCCCAGGCCTTCGGGGAAGTCCATGGGCACGTCTTTCATCGAGTGCACGGCGATGTCGGCCTGGTTCTCCAGCAGCGCGGTTTCCAGTTCCTTGACGAACAGGCCCTTGCCACCGATTTTCGACAGTGGCGAATCAAGCAGCTTGTCGCCGCGACTGACCATGGGCACCAGCGTCACCACGAGACCCGGATGGGCCTCTTCGAGACGGGCTTTGACGTATTCGGCCTGCCACAAGGCCAGGGCACTTTTGCGGGTAGCGATGCGGATCTCGCGAGAGGACATGGATCAATCCGTACTGAATAGATACGGCAGATAATAACAGCTCAGCCAAATCCGCTTTGACTTGTATCAGAAACAGCGCCGCCTGCCCGGCCTCGGGGCCCAGCTCGGCGACGTCCCATGGGCGTCCTAAAGCTGCTGCATCATTTTGCGCACGCCCGCGACATGCCGTCGGCTGACGATCAGGGCGTCGCCATTGAGGCCTTTGAGAAACAACTGGAAGTGCCCCAGGGGTGTTCGCTGCAAACGCTCGATGCGCTCGCGGGCCACCAGGGCATTGCGGTGGATGCGCACAAAACGATCGCCGAATTCGTCTTCAAGCGCTTTGAGCGGCTCGTCCAGCAGCACTTCTCCGCCCTCGTGGCGCAAGGTCACGTATTTGTGATCGGCGATAAAATAGATCACCTGGGCCAGGGGGATCAGCTCAATCCCCTTGCGGGTACGGGCGCTGATATGACTGCGCGGCCCATTGCCGCTTTCGGCGGCAGGACGGGTCAAGGCTGCCAGTTGCACGCGATTGGGTCGTTCGGCATGCTTGAGGGCTTCGAGCAAGGATTCGGGGCGCACCGGCTTGACCAGATGGCCCACGGCGCTGGCGTCGAATGCTTCGAGCGCGAATTCATCCTGGGCCGCGCAAAACACCACGGCGGGTGGAGTTTCCCGCTCGCATAACCTGGCGGCGACCTGCAAACCGTCCAGGCCGGGCATGCGGATATCAAGCAAGACGATATCCGGCTTCAGGCTGTCGATCAGGGTCAACGCCTCATCGCCATTGGTGGCGCTGGGCTCCAGGACACTGTATCCCTCGAGTTCACTGACCATACGGCTCAGACGCTCGCGGGCTTGGGGTTCGTCATCAACGATCAGGACATTCATATAGCGCTGGATTCCTGCGTGAGTCTCGCACAAGGATAGCGTAGACAGGTGAAGTGACGTCCGTCACGGCGATCCACGCTAAGACTAGTGCGAAGGCCAAAAAGTGCCGCAAGCCGGTTACCAATATTTGCCCGGACCTGCCCGATACCGCTCCACAACCTTGGAAGCACGACGCCGTCGCAGGGTCTGCTGATACCCGACATACCTGCCCCCTCTTCTACCGTCGCCCCAGGTTATGCCCGTGCACCCTCGCTGTACCGGGGGCTCCATGGCCGGGAGCGATCGCCACATTCGATTGCCAGGCCCGGCCCGAGACCACAAGGGTCTGCGCCAGTGCGCTGGTACTACAGTCCAACTGTAGACGGTTGCTAAGACGATATTGCTCAATCGAAAAATATCGTTTCAACATAATCGCTACCACGCCCAGCCATTGCCGCTTGCTGTCCCCTGCGCGATGCAGGGCACGACCCTAGTCTCTGCGCGCCCGAGGCCGGCGACAAGCCGTCAACCCGGCCCCATGACAAATAAAAATCCTGCCGACCAGCGCCAACGACAGTCCGGGCAACCCTGTTATTATCCGCGACAACTTTTCACGCCATTTCCATTCAGCAGATCACGAGCGATTTCATGAGCACTGACAAGACCAATCAGTCCTGGGGCGGCCGCTTCAGTGAACCCGTCGACGCCTTCGTCGCCCGCTTCACCGCCTCTGTCACTTTCGACCAGCGCCTGTATCGCCACGACATCATGGGCTCGATCGCCCACGCTACGATGCTGGCCAAGGTCGGCGTGCTGACCGATGCCGAGCGCGACACCATCATCGAAGGCTTGAACACCATCCAGGGCGAAATCGAGGCGGGCAGTTTCGACTGGCGCATCGACCTGGAAGACGTGCACATGAACATCGAGGCGCGCCTGACCGACCGCATCGGCATCACCGGCAAGAAGCTGCACACCGGGCGTAGCCGTAACGACCAGGTCGCCACCGATATCCGCCTGTGGCTGCGCGACGAAATCGACCTGATCCTGGCTGAGATCACCCGTCTGCAAAAAGGTCTGCTGGAACAGGCCGAGCGCGAAGCCGGCAGCATCATGCCCGGCTTCACTCACCTGCAAACCGCGCAGCCGGTGACCTTCGGGCACCACATGCTGGCCTGGTTCGAAATGCTGAGCCGCGACTACGAGCGCCTGGTCGACTGCCGCAAGCGCACCAACCGCATGCCCCTGGGCAGCGCCGCACTGGCCGGCACCACCTACCCCATCGACCGTGAATACACCGCACAGCTGCTGGGTTTCGACGCCGTCGGCGGCAACTCCCTGGACAACGTTTCCGATCGCGACTTCGCCATCGAATTCTGCGCCGCAGCGAGCATCGCGATGATGCACTTGTCGCGGTTCTCCGAAGAGTTGGTGCTGTGGACCAGCGCGCAGTTCCAGTTCATCGACCTTCCGGACCGCTTCTGCACCGGCAGCTCGATCATGCCGCAAAAGAAAAACCCCGACGTGCCGGAGCTGGTTCGCGGCAAGAGCGGCCGGGTATTCGGCGCCCTGATGGGCCTGCTGACCCTGATGAAAGGCCAGCCCCTGGCCTACAACAAGGACAACCAGGAAGACAAGGAGCCGCTGTTCGACGCTGCCGATACCCTGCGCGATTCGCTGCGGGCCTTCGCCGACATGATCCCGGCCATCAAGCCCAAGCACGCCATCATGCGCGAAGCAGCGCTGCGCGGCTTCTCCACCGCCACCGACCTCGCCGACTACCTGGTGCGTCGCGGCCTGCCATTCCGTGATTGCCACGAAATCGTCGGCCACGCCGTGAAGTACGGTGTGGAAAGCGGCAAGGACCTGGCGGAAATGAGCCTGGAAGAGCTGCGCAAATTCAGCGATCAGATCGAGCAGGACGTGTTCGCCGTGCTGACCCTGGAAGGCTCGGTGAATGCCCGTGACCACATCGGCGGCACCGCGCCGGCCCAGGTCAAGGCTGCCGTGGTTCGCGGCCAGGCGCTCCTGGCCAGCCGCTAAACCGCTCGCCGACCAGCCCGCTCCAGCCATTGGCGCTGGAGCGGGCCGGCTGGCGCCCCCCCTGATGTTCTATTTCTTGCTGGCGACCATCGCCAGGAACTGCGGCATCGCCGCATCCTTGTCAGCCGCCACGCGCCTGGCATGGGGACGTTGCTCGAGTTGTTCGAGCAGCGCCTTGGCTGCCGGCATCTGCGCCAGATAATCCACGCCGAACAGCTTCTGGCCCACCGCGCAGGCCAGGCTCACGCTGTACATGAAATACAGATCCGCCACGCTCAGACTGTCGCCCGCCACATAGGGCGCGAACTTGGCGTGTCGGTCCAGGGCGGCGAACCCCTGCAGCAGGTCGGCATGGGATTTTTCCTTGATCACAGCTGGCAACGGCATGCCGAAGAACGCCTCGGGGTAGCAGGCGCGGGCCGGCAACTCGATGTACAGCTCGATCTCCTTGGCCAGGGCCAGCACCTGCGCTCGCAGGTAAGGATCCGTGGGCAGCAGTTTCGGGCCAGCCTGGGTCTGCTCGATGTATTCGAGGATCACGCTGGTTTCGTTGATAAAGCCCTGCTCCACGTGCAGCACCGGCACCTTGCCCCGTGGGCTGATGGCCAGCGCTTCCGGGCTTTGGCCGGCGTAGAACGGGACTTCCTCGAAGGGCAGCCCCTTCTCCAGCAACGCCAGTTTCACCATGTTGTAGTAGTTGCTGACACTGAATCCATAGAGCTTGAGCATCACATAGCCTCCGGGCCGTGCAGGGGGTTGGCAGCGCCTCTTTATAGATCCTGGGGTCCACTCTCGCCAGCAGCATCAGCGCTCTGAATGCAGGTAAACTGGCGACCTTTCCTTGAGGAGCCTGCCATGAGCGAGCCGACCGACATCGACCACGACGAAGAAGAATTCACCGAAAATACCTTGATCGAAGCGATCGAAAACCAGATCGAAAGCGACAACCCGCCAGCGGCCAAGGCCACGTTCAACAAGCTGACCCTGGTCGGCTACGAACGCGAGGAAATCCTCAGCCTGATGGCCCACGTGCTGGCCGTGGAGATCGACGCCATCCTCGAAGAAGACCGGGCGTTCGACACCCAATGGTATGAAACAGCCCTGCGCGCCCTGCCCGAGCTGCCGCCAGAGAAGAAGTAAACCCGGACTGAACCCAGAAAGCCGGACCTGCCTGCATCCAAGCAACCGGCGCTACCCCTGCTCGCCCCCCTGTCGCCGGTGGCGTGCCGGCATTTGCCCGGCGCGACCGACGCCACCACTGCACCGACAAGCCGCCTGCGGCCATACACCGCTGCCCCGCACTGAAAAAGCCCACCGCGAATACTGGACAGGCCGCACAACTGCGTTCACCTTAGGAACGCTGTCGTCTAATTCCTAGAAAGTCTGGAGTCCTTATGTCGTATACCCCTGAGCTGGTTGCCGAACTGGAAATCCTTGCACTCTTCAACCTGGACAGTTCCCAGGAAGGCCTGAAAATTCATCAGACCGCTGCCCCGAAAGCTATCGCTGCCGCACAACGCCTATTCGACAAAGACCTGATTACCCAGCCCGATGGCGGCTACCTGACCAGCCTGGGTCGGGATGCTGCCGAGCACGCCCAAGGCCTGCTGACCATTCTGGCGGTCAACGAAACCGCTTAAACGCTCGCGTCCGGCCCCCGGGATCCCCGTCTGTCGGATTCCGCGGGCGCACCCCTTCCGGGTGATGGAAATCTGACGTCAAAAATCAAAATTCGACTTAAGGCCTGCCCCGTCTGGCTGTAAACTGCCGAGCGACCGATACCTCCCACGTTCGAGCTGCGCGAGCCGTTAGCAATGACCCGCACCCATGAAATCCGCCCCGATCTGGACGAGGGAATCGACCGCAAGGTTCTCAGCCAACTGCGTGCGCGTTTTCTCAAGCTCAATGAAGGCCGCATGGCCCGGGCCATGGAGGGGTTGTCGCCACGCCAGCAGGGCGTGCTCAACCTGCTGCCGCTGTTCTTCCACGTCAATCATCCGCTGCTGCCAGGTTATGTTTCCGGCAGCACCCCGGCCGGGCTGTCCAATTACGAACCCGACGCCCAGGCCCTGGCCGAAGCCCAGCGCCTGACCCGCTCGTTTTCCTACAAGGCACGCCACGGCAATCCGCCGCGACCGATCCATGGTCTGTTCCTGATGGGCAGCCTGGGCACCCTGGCCCAGGCCGACCAGAGCGACATGGATGTCTGGGTCTGCCACGCACCGGACCTGAGCGACAGCGAGCTCGCCGAGCTACGCAAGAAATGCCAGCTGCTGGAAGCCTGGGCCGACAGCCAGGGCGCCGAGGCGCACTTCTTCCTGATCGATCCGAGCCGCTTCGTGCGCGGCGAGCGCGATACCCAGCTGAGTTCCGACGACTGCGGCACCACCCAGCACTACCTGCTGCTCGACGAGTTCTATCGCACCGCGATCTGGCTGGCCGGGCGCACCCCGTTGTGGTGGCTGGTGCCGGTGTATGAGGAAACCCGCTACGCCCAGTACACCCAAACCTTGCTGTCCAAGCGCTTTGTGCCGGCTGAGGAGAACCTCGACCTCGGCCACCTGGCGCGTATCCCCCCAGGGGAATTCATTGGCGCCGGGCTGTGGCAGTTGTTCAAGGGCATCGAGTCACCGTACAAGTCGGTCCTCAAGCTGCTGTTGACCGAGGTCTATGCCAGCGAGCACCCCAAGGTCGAGTGCCTGAGCCTGCGTTTCAAGCAGGCGGTGTTCGCCAACCGCCTGGACCTGGACGAGCTGGACCCCTACATCGTGGTCTACCGGCGTATCGAGGAATACCTCAAGGCCCGCGCCGAACCCGAACGCCTGGAGCTGGTGCGACGCAGCCTGTACCTAAAGGTCAATCGCAAGCTCAGCAGCGGCAGCGGCGCACGCAACCCAAGCTGGCAACGCTTGCTGCTCGAACGCCTGGCCAATGAATGGGGCTGGGACCAGCGCCAGCTGGCCATGCTCGACAGCCGCAGCCAGTGGAAGGTGCGCCAGGTCAGCGCCGAGCGCTGGGCGCTGGTCAACGAGCTGAACTACAGCTACCGCTTCCTGACCCAGTTCGCCCGCACCGAGCAGACCGTCAGCCTGATCAACAAGCGCGACCTCAATGTGCTCGGGCGCAGGCTGTACGCGGCCTTCGAGCGCAAGGCCGGGAAGATCGAATTCATCAACCCGGGGATCGCCCCGGACCTGGCCGAAGACACCCTGACCCTGGTCCAGTCGCCGAACCGCAAGGAACCCGGGCAATCCCATTGGGGTTTGTACAACGGCAGCCTGAGCGCCCTGGAATGGGAAAATTTCGCGCCGATCAAGCGCAGCCGCGAGCTGCTGGAGCTGCTGACCTGGTGCCATCGCAACGGCGTGATCGACAGCACTACACGCTTGGCCCTGCACCCCGGCACCAGCGACCTCAGCGAATTCGAGCTGTTCAACCTGCTGGGCAGCCTGCAACAGACCATCGCCCTGCCCCTGACCACGGTCAGCGAAGAGCAGTTGCTGCATGCCAGCGTGCCCAGCGAGGTGCTGGTGCTGGTGAATATCGGCGTCGACCCGCTCAAGCATCACCGCGACTTGAATATCCTGATGACCACCGAACGTACCGACTCCCTGAGTTATGCCGGGGTCCGGGAAAACCTGGTGCTGACCCTCGACCAGGTCACGCTCAATAGCTGGAACGAGGTGATGGTCAGCCGCTACGACGGCGCCCACGCCCTGCTCGACTGCCTGCGCGACTACCTCAACAACCTGCCGCGCGGCACCCAGCCACGGCTGCGGGTGCGTTGCTTCTGTCATAACCGCGCCCAGTTCATCGCCCAGCGCGTCGAAGAAATCTTCGACATGGCGCAGAACCTGTTGCTCAGCCAGCTCAACCATCGCTACCTGATCCAGGTGCAGCAGCACTACCACGTGCTGGAGCTGGTGCCGGGGCAGGTCAACCATGTGGCCCTGGCAAGCCTGCCGGCGCTGTTGGCCTACCTCGGCGAAGAACAGCTGAGCTACAGCCCGCTGCACCTGGACCCGATGGCCCTGGAGGATCAGGACCTGGCGCTGGTCCTGCCCATGGGCCAGCCCGAGTGCATCCAGGTGTTCTATCGGATCATCGACAGCGAAGCCGAACTCTACGTGCTCGATGAATTCAATGCCCTCTGGCAGCAGCGCCTGCCTTACCACGACGAGCAAAGCCTGCTGGTGCCGTTGCAACGCTTCCTGCAGTCGATTCTGTATCGCCGGGACGCGCTGTTGCCGATGGATGCCAGCCAGCCGGTAGCGCCACTGGAAGCCTTGTACTGCCAGATCCTGCCGTCGGGCAGCGGCCGGGCGCGCCGCGTGGAACCGCGCCCGGCGCCGCTGACCCCGGTGGACAAGCCGTTTTATGACGTGCAGGCAATCATCGGCAAGGCTGCACCGGGCCAGGTGCAGGTCACCCTGTATTGCAATCAGCGGGAGTTCTCCGAACTGGAGCATGGCGACCAGCTGTTCAGCGTGGTCGCCCGGGAAATCGTCGAGCAGCGGCACGAGACGCAGCGTTATCGCTGCTACATCACCGATCTGGATCTGTCGGGCCTGCTGGGCGATGCACAAAGCCCGAGCAATCTGTACCTGCGCTACAAGTCTGACCTGGAGCGCGCACTGAACGACGCGCTCGAGCAGGTCTAGGGGGCTTCAGAGATGGAAGTCGCCGGCCGCTTCAGGCTGGTATTCCACTTCCAGCAGTGCCAGCTTCAGAGTCTTGCCGCCCGGCGCCGGCCAGTCGATGTGCTGACCCACCTGCAAACCCAGCAGCGCACTGCCGACCGGGGCCAGGATTGAAATCTTGCCTTCGTCGGCATTGGCGTCCTGCGGGTACACCAGGGTCAGGTGGTAATCCTTGCCACTGCCTTCTTCACGGCAATGCACACGCGAGTTCATAGTCACGACACCCGCTGGGACTTCATCGTGACCAACCAGTGTTTCGGCGCGATCCAGCTCGGTTTGCAGCGCGATAACGCCAGGCAGCGAGTCGTCCAGGCTGTCGATCAGGCGCTCCAGACGTTGCACGTCAAGGCGGGTGAGGATGATGGTAGGTGCGGTGCTCATGATCCAGGCAGACTCCTTTTTTCTGCACAAAAAAGCAAAACCCCGCCAAATAAGACGGGGTTCTCACAGACCTCGATGTGGCGAGGCGTAACCGGACACTACCACAGCACAATAAATAAACAAGCCGCCGGCCACAGACCCTAGCCGAGGTCGGCTGCCGCATTTCGGCGTGTCAGCGCCTGGGCGCAGATATCGCGCCGCCGCTGGTCATCGGCCGAGCGCCATTCGCGGATGTCTTCGACATGGCGAAAGCAGCCGCGGCATACTTTCTCTTCGTCCAGGCGGCACAGGCTGATGCACGGCGAGGCCACCGCCGGGCTGATATTGCTGTACAGCGGCTTGGGGGCACGCACCGGCGCGGTCTGGGTCACGGTCTCAGAGCCCTTCGAACTCAAGCTTGATATCTGCCTGCTCTTCGACGATCCGCTCGAGCATTTCGCCCAGTTGCTCTTCGCTCTTGTCGCACATCCAGCGCTCGCTTTCTTCGTCGTAGTCGAAGTGGAACCCACCGGAGCGCGCCGCCAGCCACAGCTGACGCAAAGGCTCCTGGCGACTGAAGATCACCTGGCTGCCGTTTTCGAACTTGACGGTGAGGACACCGGCCGAGCTCTCCAGATCGATGTCCAGGTCACTCTCGTCGAAAATATCCTCCAGCATCTGCTGGGTCGTATCGACCAGATCGTGGAAACGGGCTTCAGTCAAACTCATTGTGGCAACCTCAAAAAGTGTCTACTCACGCTCAAGCGCCGCAAGATACGGAGGCATCCAGGCGAATGCAAAGGATACCGATCAAGGGCACAAAGGCCATGCAAATTATTTCCGTGCCCGCCCGCCGACACCCGGGCGCCGCGGGCAAAGGCCCGCCGGACGGGAGCCGCGCCGCATAGGCAAGCTGCAAGGTGGCCGGTATACTCGGGCGCAATTAACGCATTCTCAAGGATTTCGCCATGAAGCGCCTGATCTCTTCCCTTGCTGCGCTCGTCGCGGTTGCCTGCCTCGTTACTGCCTGTGGTCAAAAAGGTCCGCTGTATCTCCCCGATGACAGCAAGTCCCCTGAAGAACAAGCGAAGTCGCAATCGCAGTCGCACAAGCACGACTCCTACTAAGGGCAAAACATGGACGCTTTTAACTACCGCGACGGTGAGCTGTTCGCGGAAGGTGTAGCGTTGTCCGCCATTGCCCAACGCTTTGGCACGCCAACCTATGTCTATTCCCGAGCGCATATCGAAGCCCAATACCTCGCGTACGCCGATGCCCTTGCCGGCACGCCGCACCTGGTGTGCTTTGCGGTAAAAGCCAACTCCAACCTTGGTGTTCTGAACGTCCTGGCTCGCCTGGGCGCCGGTTTCGACATTGTTTCCCGTGGCGAGCTGGAACGGGTTCTGGCCGCCGGTGGCAGCGCCGACAAAATCGTCTTCTCCGGTGTCGGCAAAAGCCGCGAAGACATGCGCCGCGCCCTGGAAGTCGGGGTGCACTGCTTCAACGTCGAATCCACCGACGAGCTGGAGCGCCTGCAGGTCGTGGCCGCCGAGCTGGGTGTGCGGGCCCCGGTATCGTTGCGGGTCAACCCGGATGTGGATGCCGGCACCCACCCGTACATCTCCACCGGTCTCAAGGAAAACAAGTTCGGCATCGCCATCGCCGACGCCGAAGACGTGTATGTCCGCGCCGCACAACTGCCGAACCTGGAAGTGGTGGGGGTCGACTGCCATATCGGTTCGCAACTGACGACCCTCGCGCCCTTCATCGATGCCCTCGACCGCCTGCTGGACCTGGTGGATCGCCTCGGCGATTGCGGGATCTACCTGCGCCACATCGATCTCGGTGGCGGCCTGGGCGTGCGTTATCGCGATGAAGAGCCTCCGCTGGCTGCCGACTACGTCAAGGCCGTGCGCGAGCGCCTCGACGGCCGCGACCTGGCCCTGGTGTTCGAACCCGGACGCTTCATTGTCGCCAACGCCGGGGTCCTGCTGACCCAGGTCGAGTACCTCAAGCACACCGAACACAAAGACTTCGCCATCGTCGATGCCGCCATGAACGACCTGATCCGCCCGGCGCTGTACCAGGCCTGGATGGACGTCACGGCCGTGCGCCCTCGGGATGCCGAGCCACGGACCTACGACATCGTCGGCCCGATCTGCGAGACCGGGGACTTCCTGGCCAAGGAACGCCAGTTGGCGCTGGAGGAAGGCGACCTGCTGGCCGTGCATTCCGCCGGTGCCTACGGTTTCGTCATGAGCTCCAACTACAACACCCGCGGCCGCGCCGCCGAAGTGTTGGTCGATGGTGACCAGGCTGTTGAAGTGCGTCGCCGCGAGACGGTAGCCGAGTTGTTTGCTGGCGAAAGCCTGCTGCCGGAGTAAGCCATGCTGCTGCGTTTTACCAAGATGCACGGCCTGGGCAATGACTTCATGGTTCTCGACCTGGTCAGCCAGCACGCGCACATTCTGCCCAAACACGCCAAGCAATGGGGCGACCGCCACACCGGTGTCGGTTTTGACCAGTTGCTGATTGTCGAAGCACCAAGCAACCCGGATGTGGACTTCCGCTACCGGATCTTCAACTCCGACGGCTCCGAAGTGGAGCAGTGCGGCAACGGTGCCCGCTGCTTTGCGCGCTTTGTCCTGGACAAGCGCCTGACCACCAAGCGCCAGATCCGGGTCGAGACCAAGAGCGGCATCATCGAGCTGGATATACGCAACGACGGGCAGATCAGCGTCAACATGGGCGCCCCGCGCCTGGTTCCGGCCGAGATCCCGTTTGACGCGCCGGCCCAGGCCTTGAGCTACCCGCTTGATGTCGACGGCCAACAGATCGAGCTGGCCGCCGTGTCCATGGGCAACCCCCACGCGGTGCTGCGAGTCGACGATATCAACAACGCGCCGGTGCACGAGCTGGGCCCGAAAATCGAACATCACCCGCGCTTTCCGGCCCGGGTCAATGTCGGTTTTCTCCAGGTCATCGACCGCCAGCGCGCGCAGCTGCGGGTCTGGGAACGTGGGGCCGGGGAAACCCAGGCTTGCGGTACCGGAGCTTGCGCAGCCGCAGTGGCCGCGATCAGCCAGGGGTGGATGGATTCGCCGCTATTGATCGACCTGCCAGGCGGGCGCCTGTCCATCGAATGGGCAGGCCCAGGCCAACCGGTGATGATGACCGGCCCGGCAGTACGCGTATACGAAGGACAAGTGCGTCTATGAGTGAGCGAACCCCATGACCGACCAGCCTCAGGTTCCAGCCGAAAAGCCCGACGAATCCCCTTCCGAAAGCCTGGAGGCAGCGGCCATTGCCGCCTACCTTGAGGCTCATCCGGATTTCTTCGTCGAACACGAAGAACTGCTCCCGGCCCTGCGTATTCCCCACCAGCGTGGCGACACCATCTCGCTGGTGGAGCGGCAGATGAAGATCCTGCGCGAACGCAACATCGAGATGCGCCACCGCCTCTCGCAATTGATGGATGTGGCGCGCGACAACGACCGGCTGTTCGAAAAGACCCGCCGCCTGATTCTGGCGCTGATGGATGCTACCAGCCTCGAAGACCTGGTGATGAGTGTCGAAGACAGCCTGCGCCAGGATTTTCAGGTGCCCTTTGTCAGCCTGATCCTGTTTGGCGACAACGCCATGCCGGTGGGTCGCTGGGTCAGTGCCGGCGAGGCCCAGACCGCCATTGGCGGCCTGCTCACCGAGGGCAAGAGCGTCAGCGGCAGCCTGCGCGAGCATGAGCTGGACTTCCTGTTCGGCGAAGAACAGCGCAAGCAGATCGGCTCCACCGCCGTGGTCGCCATTGCCCATCAGGGCGTGCACGGCGTACTGGCCATCGCCAGCCGTGACCCGCAGCACTACAAGAGCTCGGTGGGCACGCTGTTTCTGAGTTATATCGCCGAAGTCCTGGGTCGACTCCTGCCGCGCTTCACCCACTCGCTGCGCTCGGTACGCTGAGCATGGAACGGCAGTTGGACGCCTACTGCGAGCACCTGCGCAGTGAGCGCCAGGTGTCGCCCCATACCCTGGAAGCCTACCGCCGTGACCTGAACAAAGTGCTGGCCCTGTGTGCCAAGCAGCAGGTCGCCAGTTGGGCGACTCTCGACATCCAGGCCCTGCGCAGCATGGTCGCCCGCCTGCATCAGCAGGGACAATCATCCCGCAGCCTGGCGCGTCTGCTGTCGGCGGTGCGCGGCCTCTACCACTATCTGAACCGTGAAGGCCTGTGCAACCACGACCCGGCCAACGGCCTGGCGCCGCCCAAGGGTGAACGCCGCCTGCCCAAGACCCTGGACACCGACCGCGCCCTGCAACTGCTGGACGGCGCCGTGGAGGACGATTTCCTGGCCCATCGCGACCAGGCGATCCTGGAGCTGTTCTACTCCTCGGGCCTGCGCCTGTCGGAGCTGACCGGGCTCAACCTGGACCAACTGGACCTGGCGGACGGCCTGGTCCAGGTGCATGGCAAGGGCAGCAAGACCCGGGTCCTGCCGGTGGGCAAGAAGGCCCGCGAGGCGCTGCAGTTGTGGTTGCCCCTGCGGGCCCTTAGCAATCCGGCGGACGATGCCATGTTCGTCAGCCAGAAGGGCCGGCGTCTTGGCCCGCGGGCGATCCAGCTACGGGTAAAGGCTGCGGGCGAGCGCGAACTGGGGCAAAACCTGCACCCGCACATGCTGCGTCACTCGTTCGCCAGCCATATGCTGGAGTCTTCCCAGGACCTGCGCGCGGTGCAGGAGCTGCTGGGCCACTCGGACATCAAGACCACGCAGATCTACACCCACCTGGATTTCCAGCACCTGGCGTCGGTCTACGACAGCGCCCATCCTCGGGCCAAACGCACCAAAGGCGGTGAGCAATGACCATCAAGCTGATCACCTTCGACCTCGACGACACCCTGTGGGATACCGCGCCGGTGATCGTCAGCGCCGAAGCCACCCTGCGCCAGTGGCTGACCGAACACGCGCCCAACCTGGGCGGTGTGCCGGTGGAGCATCTGTGGGCCATTCGCGAACGGGTGCTGGGCCAGGATCCGAGCCTCAAGCACCGCATCAGCGCCCTGCGCCGCCGCGTGCTGTTTCATGCCCTGGAAGAAGCCGGGTACGACCAGGTCCAGGCCAATCAACTGGCCGATCAGAGCTTTGAGGTGTTCCTGCACGCCCGGCACCAATTACAGATATTTCCCGAAGTCGTGCCGACCCTGGAAGCCCTGGCCAACCATTTCGCCCTGGGCGTGGTCACCAACGGCAATGCCGACGTGCGCCGCCTGGGCCTGGCGGACTACTTCACGTTCGCCTTGTGCGCTGAAGACATCGGCATCGCCAAGCCCGATGCGCGCCTGTTCCACGAGGCCCTGCAGCGGGGCGGGGCGACAGCGGACAGCGCCGTGCATATCGGCGACCACCCCGGCGACGACATCGCCGGCGCCCAACAGGCAGGCTTGCGGGCCATCTGGTTCAATCCCGGCGGCAAAACCTGGGAGGCCGAGCGCGCACCCGACGCCGAGATCCGCAGCCTGATCGAGCTCCCCGCCCTCCTCGGCCGCTGGAGATAGGGCTAAGCCGCAAGCTCCAAGCTCCAAGCTCCAAGCTCCAAGCTGACGGCTTACAGCTTGCGGCGGCCTCTCGCTGCTTCTCTCCACTTTTTTGCGCGCCAAAAAAAACCCGCAGCGACGGCGGGCTTTTTCGGGGCAGGCGCCTTAGATAGGGCGGCTGCCGTACTTGTTGTCAGGCTTCTTGGGCGGGTCAGCGACCACATTGGCCTCGACTTCCTGCACTTTACCGCCACGGGCCAGGAACTCTTCCATGGCACGCGCCAGTGCATCACGCTCTTTGTTCTTGGCCTCGACGCTCGGCAGCTCGTCTACCGATACGGCAGCCTTGGTCTTGCCTTTGGCGGTCGGCGCGGGAGCATCGCCACCATCGTCTTCGACCACGTCATCGGCGGCCGCTTCAAGACCTTCTTCGGTTTCGTCTTCGTCGCCTACTTCGAGGTCGTCGTTTTCCAGATCATCGTCGCTCATGTTCTACCTCATGACTTGCGAAAAGCAGATTAGTTATAGCCCAGCTGAGCCGACTGTCGAAGGTCGCTGGAAAAAAATCAACATCCGCTGGTAACCAGCGGCTTATGCCTTATCACCGTGCAAGGTGGCAAGGACTTTACGGGCACCGCCATGATCTCGATGCTCGCCCAGATAAACACCTTGCCAGCTGCCTAGCGCCAAGCGCCCTGCCGATACCGGCAAGCTCAGTTGGCAGCCCAGCAGGCTGGCCTTGAAGTGCGCCGGGAGGTCGTCCGCGCCTTCGTCGTTATGTTCATACCCGGCCATACCTTGCGGCACCAGCCCGTTGAAAAAACGCTCGAAGTCACGTCGAACCGCCGGATCGGCGTTCTCGTTGATGGTCAACGAGGCCGAGGTATGCTGCAGCCACAGATGCAACAGACCGACCCGACAGGCCTTCAACTCAGGCAAGCCGGCGAGCAATTCGTCCGTTACCAGGTGAAAGCCTCGGGGCCTTGCCCGCAGGGTAATCAGAGTCTGTTGCCACATACAGTTCTCCGCACATTCGGCGCGCATTCTAGCGCGCTCTGGGAAAAAACAAAGCGCCTAATACTCGCCCTGCGCTGTAAGCAATTGGCCAGGGAAAAATAGCGACGGCAAACCCCTGGACTCGCCGGGGAAAAAACCTTTCAGCCTTGCGTTAGTGACAAACGCCGGGCAAAAAAATGCCCGGCAAGCCGGGCATTTTTTTTCGCGAACCTACAAGTTGTAGCCGCGCTCGTTGTGTTGCGCCAGGTCGAGGCCGACCGCTTCTTCTTCCTCGGTCACGCGCAGGCCCATGACGGCATCCAGCACCTTGAGAATGATGAAGGTGACGATCGCGGTGTAGATCACCGTGAAGCCCACGCCTTTGCACTGGATCCAGACCTGTGCGGCGATGTCGGTCACGGTGCCGAAGCCACCCAGCGACGGAGCAGCGAACACGCCGGTGAGGATCGCGCCGAGGATACCGCCGATACCATGCACGCCGAAGGCGTCCAGGGAGTCGTCGTAGCCCAGTTTGCGTTTCAGGCTGGTGGCGCAGAAGAAGCACACGACGCCAGCGGCCAGGCCGATCACCAGGGCGCCCATCGGGCCCACGGTGCCAGCGGCCGGAGTGATGGCCACCAGGCCTGCAACCACACCCGAAGCGATACCCAGGGCGCTTGGCTTACCGTGGGTCAGCCACTCGGCGAACATCCAGCCCAGGGCCGCGGCAGCGGTTGCGATCTGAGTCACGAGCATCGCCATGCCGGCGGTGCCGTTGGCGGCGGCAGCGGAGCCGGCGTTGAAGCCGAACCAGCCGACCCACAGCATGGCCGCGCCCATCAGGGTGTAACCCAGGTTGTGCGGAGCCATCGGCGTGGTCGGGAAGCCTTTGCGCTTGCCCAGTACCAGGCAGGCGATCAGGCCGGCCACACCGGCGTTGATGTGCACCACGGTGCCGCCAGCGAAGTCGAGTACGCCCCAGTCCCACATCAGGCCGCCGTTACCGGACCAGACCATGTGCGCGATCGGTGCATAAACCAGGGTGAACCAGACGCCCATGAAGATCAGCATCGCGGAGAACTTCATGCGCTCGGCGAAAGCACCGACGATCAGCGCCGGAGTGATAATCGCAAAGGTCATCTGAAAGGTGATGAACACCGCTTCGGGGAACAGCGCCGCAGGCCCGGTGATGCTGGACGGAGTGACACCGGCGAGGAACGCCTTGCCCATGCCGCCGAAGAACGAGTTGAAGTTGACGACGCCTTGTTCCATGCCCGTGGTATCGAAGGCAATGCTGTAGCCGTAGATGACCCACAGAATGCTGATCAAGCCGGTAATGGCAAAGCACTGCATCAGCACCGACAGAATGTTTTTCGAACGCACCATGCCGCCGTAGAACAGCGCGAGGCCGGGAATGGTCATGAACAGCACCAGGGCCGTCGAGGTGAGCATCCAGGCGGTGTCGCCGGAGTTGAGGACTGGAGCCGCCACTTCGTCTGCCGCCATGGCCAGGCTGGGCATTACGAGGGACAACAGGGCTCCTAGCCCTGCGAATTTACGCAGAGTCATATTGTTTTCTCCTGGGGCGTTGGGGTTTGGCGGCTTAGATTGCGTCGGTATCGGTTTCGCCGGTACGGATGCGAATAGCCTGTTCCAGATTGACCACGAAGATCTTGCCGTCACCGATCTTGCCGGTGTTGGCCGCCTTGGTTATCGCCTCGATAACCCGGTCAAGATCCTTGTCGTCAATGGCGACATCAATCTTCACCTTGGGCAGGAAATCGACCACGTATTCCGCGCCGCGATACAGCTCGGTGTGGCCCTTCTGCCGACCGAAGCCTTTGACCTCAGTAACGGTAATGCCCTGCACGCCGATCTCGGACAGCGACTCGCGCACGTCGTCCAACTTGAACGGCTTGATGATGGCAGTGACTAGCTTCATGAAAACTCTCTCCCGAATTGGTGGACTTGCCCCAGGAAAACAAACCCGACTCAAGTCTAAGCGCAGTGCCTGGCTTTGTAACGCATCGTCGGCCTTCCGCTGCCAGACCGACACCAGCTAACCGCTCCTGACGAAACACTTCCCGCTACGTCTGCCGCACTGCATTCGTCACAGCGACTGCATCAGTGCATGGGTCATCAGCTCCTAAGCAGAAACCTTGCCAGCTCCTGAAAAGCCCCTGATTTCAACCCCTTGCCGACGATCGCCAGTATCAGCTCGCCATCACCGCCGCAGATACGCACAAAAACGGTGCGTCGCCGCGCAGCGCCATGCGCGAAAAACGTGCGTCCCTGCCCTCGTCCGTGCCTGCGAATGCTGCGTGATACACTGCGCGCCATCAGTTTTCAGGACCTTCCCATGCTCGCGCCCAAAGACCTTCTCGACGCCCTGAGCGGCCACGCCTCCCGCCTGTTCAGCGGCGACACCCCGCTGCCTCGCAATGAAATCGAAAGCCAGTTCAAGGCCCTGCTGCAAAGCGGCTTCAGCAAACTGGACCTGGTCAGCCGCGAAGAATTCGACAGCCAAATGGTGGTGCTGGCCCGCACCCGCGCCCGCCTGGAAAGCCTTGAAGCCAAGGTCAGCGAACTCGAAGCCCGGCTCAACCCGCCAACCGAATGACCGGCTGCGCGGGAATCTAGGGCCAGGCCCAGGTCAGGGGCGACCACTCACCGGGATGACACATCCTGTGAGCATTGCCCGGCTGCCGCCGGCGCCACGCCAACTATCCTTGTAACGCCCGCCGCAGGACGCGGCATGGGCCTCACCAAGGAAGGGCTCATGTCTCTGGCGATCATCCACAGCCGCGCTCAAGTCGGCGTACAGGCACCGGCGGTCAGCGTCGAAGTGCACCTGGCCAACGGCCTGCCCGCGCTGACCCTGGTGGGGCTACCGGAAGCAGCGGTCAAGGAAAGCAAAGACCGGGTGCGCAGCGCGATCATCAACTCGGGTTTCAACTTTCCGGCACGGCGCATCACGCTAAGCTGTACACTTTTGGGAAACTATTGGATGCGCTGGAGCAGCTTCATGCTCCACTGGAGCAGACCAGCAACACGGATTTAGGGAACCGGAAGCGTGGCTTTCTCCGCTAGCCCCGACAATCCAACGAATGACTATGGCAAGCTAAGGGACCAAATTGGATTGGAGGCTCCCGATGGATCGACTACAGACTCAGGTAGCAAGGCTGACGCGTTCAATTCTCTTGAGTCCGGTAGCCGAGGACAAAATGCCATCTGCCCGGTTTTTAGCAGGCCGACGAGACCCGTATTCTTTCTCAGGTTTTGGACTCGACTGGTGGTATAGCCCAGATACCTTCAACGCCATTGATACGGTAACTTCTCTTATCATCGAAACAGAACAAGAGTTCAAGGATTGCGATACAGAGTCTGTTAACAACATCGTTATCTCAACACTACAGAAAATTTGCTTGGACAAACCGCTTTTCAATGGCGACGACGTGGTTTTTAGAGGCAAACCCAACCTCTTTGAATGCAAAGGCAATATATCAGTTATTGAGTTCACCAAGTTAATTTCGGAAGAAATAAAAGAAGAACTTAGAAGTATTATAGGAAAAAGGTGTACAACTTACCCTTTAACCAGATTCAGAGGCCCATCACTTTCCTTGCCTGAAGAAGGGTTGCATTTAATTTCATGCAGTGATGAGTCAACTTGGAACAAGTTTAGCGCGGAAGGGTATATTTTTGACAGCTGGACCCCAAGCTCTCCGTTCACAGTAGATACTAGATTTTCCTTCAATGGTGGGTTTGAGTTTCATTATATTTTATTAGCAGAGGAATACGGTACTCAGAAGGGTGCAAAATTTGCAAGCAGCTTAAAATTCAGAATGTTCATTACTGTGCTCTTCGCATATGCCTCGGAGGAATCCGAGTACAGCTTTCAAAAGTCGATGGCGCAACCCTATACTAATTGTATTCAGTTCCCCCATAAAACCGCACCTGACAGATCAATTACACTTAGTGACTGCGGGGCACTTTCTCCATTTTACATATCTGATATTATAGTTAGCGACGATACAACCAAGAAAATAGCAAAGTGGTATGAATCGCTCAATAGTTGCCCAAATGAGTACAAACAACGTATAAAAAAAGCAGCTAACTTTTTAAACCGTGCTATGAATTCCGACGATATAGAATCATATGTTAACTATTTTATTTCACTTGATGCTCTATTTGGTAAACGTGGTTCTGTTGAAAGCTCTATTGTCGCAGGTGTAAGCAGTCTCGGACTGGACGAAAAATCAGCGGAAAAAACACGATGGCTTTTCGAACTAAGAAATGAGCTTGTTCACGGTGGAAGCCGTTATATTTCCGAGTGGCCTAAATACCAACAATATGTAAAGCACTTTAAGAGCAAGCCACTGAATGACTTGAAAAATATTGCCCAAAAGGCAATATTAAAAGCGCCCTCAATATTACCAGCTTCAGCAACTGGCTAAGCGCTCGAACAATCCTTGAGATATAGCTGAGCACTCCATTCATCTGCTGATAATCGCTTTCAGCTTTTGATAAAGGCGCTGAAAGGCGCGGGGACTTGTACCCGTGTCTTTATGGGCCGAGCAAAATCTTTAAGCATAGCAGATCGTTCTGGGCGGCATAAATGCCGTTTGTATGGTTCAGTTTTTAAAAACAGAAATAGGGTTTTTAGGCTGTTATTTTTGTCGTTCATGCAATTTAACGTCAGAGCAGATTTAATCGTCCTAAAGGACCTTTAGAACGTCAAACCTGACGTTCTGCCCTACCCTTCTGCCTTTCAAGCGCGAAGCGCACCAGAATGGTGTGTGCTTTTGCCATTTGCCTTAACATCTCTAAGTCATTGGAAGTAAAGTGAAATTTCAATTTCACCTTACTTAAGATTTTATTTATTTATAATACTTATTTATATATAGGAAAGTCGTGGTTTAGTCCTATCAAGGTCGTGTCTTAGTCCTATCGATGGTCGTGGTTTAGTCCTAAAAACTCCGCACCTTTGAGGAACCTTCTTTATCAAACAATGACACTCTCAGATATTTAAGGTCGGAAAACTTGACAAGGCATTTTAAAATGCAACAATGAATATACACAATAAAAAAACATGCCATGCAAGAATACTCAAAAGAAAAGGATTATGGATTAACTCATATCTACACCGCTGGCGGTGTAATTCCAATCGTAAAGACCTTTATGAACTTAGCTCTTTTCAGCAAAACTAGAGGTGAAACAAGAACTAAAACGAGAAAAATACAGCTAGGCGACATGAAAGACTTTCATATAGAAATGGTTAGGCTTTCATATTTTGACTACAAGGTTTTCCTAGCAATTCTCAAACTTATAGACAACAACCAAGATATAAACACAGACCAGTTTGGAGACTACATTCAAACTTTCTCTGTGGACGAAGTATATAAACTTATAGGGCTAAAGCCCGGACTCCATAGAAAAACCGAAAAGAGAAGAACGCTTGTATCTACACTAAATACCATATCTGAAATGACGTTCGTAAAAACAAAAGACGGGGCCGTAATAAAAACAAGACCTTTTTACGAGTTAACAATACACAACCAAGACCATGAAGAAAATTACAACTTTGAATTCAAAAACTTCACACTCAAAGTTGGATTTGAATTTGTATACTCCGTGAGAAAAGAAAGTAAAGAATTAAATTTTATTGGCATGATTGCAATGGCAAAGCTCAATTTGCTTGGCCCTGTTTCTGCAAACGCTTATATACAAATGCTAGCTAACAGCGGCTATACAAAAATGTATTTCAACGCAATGATTGAACGCTTTGGCTTAGAATCATATAGTGAAAGAAAGCACCAAAATGAGCAGATTTACATAGCATTTAAAAAGCTTGAGGAGGCGGCGCTAATAAAAAAAGGCTGGCAAGTACACAAGAAAGGAAATCGCCCTGAGTACATAGAATATGAGTTAATAAAAGAAAGAAAATCAACCACAGAAAAAAAGTCAGAAGAAGCGGAAAATTCAAAAGCATTCGCTATCATTTTCGGATAAGCCTCGAATTCAAATTAACCGCCTACAAGGCGGTCTTTTCATATACTTGGCATTTATAGAATGCCGTCTGCATAACGAATATCAATTTTTTGGCTTTGACTCTTTGACTGCTGGCTTTCTTTTTGAGACAAACCTCTTCAAGCTATTGTAAGCGTCAGAAGCACTAAGTTTAAGACTATCAGTTCGGTTGAGTATTTTCCCGGCAGAAACATCAACACCCTCACGAGCTAAGCGCTCACGTATGTTATACATATAATAAACTCGCTCGCTTGGTGATAGAGACTTAAGCATATTAAAGTTAGACTCTTTAAATTCTGCAAAAACACGCTTCATATCTTGTTGTTCCCGAGCTGTATGAGCCAACAGTGCAATAGCTTTTTCTACAGAATGTACGCGCGCCCCTAGAACTTTTTCGTTTGATTTAATATTATCTAGCAAAGAGTTATTTTGTTCTTCTAGCTGGCGCTTCTGATCTTTTAAGATATCCACGGCTGCTTTAGCATCGCTAAACACCGCCTTAATCTGGTTGGCTTGCTGTGCAAGCTGATTGTTCTTTTTCACAAGCCTCAGCCTGAGCTTATCAATAGAGAGTATCTTGTATTTAATTGAACGCTGTTGATCTGCTAGATCATTTTTTTCTTGCTCTGCTTTTTTCAGCTCGTTCTCCGACATACTCAAAAGATTAAAGCCCCTCATGACTTTAGCTTTATGGGCGTCTTTTGCTATTGCCTTAAGCTTTTCTTTGTGCTCTTTTGTTTTTTCATGTATGGACGCCTCTATACTATATCCAAACTCCTTCAATCGTTTATTTACATACTCATAAACAAGACACTGGTAAGTTTCGCCTATTTTTTGCGATGCAGTGAATGAGTTATTCTGTATAACTGGCTCACCCTTACTTTTGAGATACCTATT
This sequence comes from Pseudomonas sp. MF4836, assembly GCF_002018875.1. Taxonomy (GTDB): domain Bacteria; phylum Pseudomonadota; class Gammaproteobacteria; order Pseudomonadales; family Pseudomonadaceae; genus Aquipseudomonas. The sequence goes on along the minus strand of NZ_MVOL01000004.1, from coordinate 372,957 downwards.
AATCAAATCAAGTTGGGCTTGCACCAAATCATATTGACCAGACTTTGTGTTTTTCCCGGAGATAAATATATGAGGATGCACAGCATTGTTTATTTGCTCTTGACTTAACACCTCGTCCCCGTGAAATACGCAGGTTTTGATTTCGTAGTCCGGTAGATATTTCTTGTGAAAATCATAAATAATGCGGAGATAATCTACTGGCTTAACTTCGTTAACTTTGTTTCTTGCTGGAAATTTAAAAAAACACTCCTGAAGTACGGTTTTACTTTTGTGTAACGAGTTATTGCCCGCCGCAACAATCTCGTTGTGCAATTTTATATATGTGCCTATGGCCTTCTTTTTGTCATTTACACGCTTAACGTTCATCGAATCGACTTGATCGACAAGGGAAGTGGAAAGGGTGCTGCTCTGAGCGTCTAAAAGGCCGTTTATGAGCGTTTTTAGCGATTCCGGCTCATCAGCCTTGGATAGCAATTTCTTGAGCTTATAAGCGTATTTTGAGCGGTCATCTTTGAGCTTTGATAGACCCTCATGAGTGCCTACGTCACTCTGCACAGATGATAATATTTCATTGACAAGGCTCTGCCTGTCCTCAAGTGTTAGGCTGTCCAGCCTAATCATCTTATTATTGCGAATAATAAAATTACGATGAGCCAGATCTTGGTTGAATTCAAGTTCCTTTTTCATCACAGTGCGTAGACTGTGATCAAGTGAACTTTTCAATTGAGATATTCCCGGTGTATTTTTTACTCTGCCCTGCTGGGCGGAGTAGTTCATTCTTTTCCATAGCATTGTAGTACTTTTTAGTCCATTCATTTAGCCCTCATAGGATTTTTATTTTGATTTGTTGCTTCTGCCCTTCTGGCAGGAACCCGTGAAATACTCTCAAGCGAAGCGTCTTTTGCGAAGCAAAAGTGTGAGGATTTCATCCACGGGTTGATAAAAATTCACACTTTTTAATACAACCCTATTTTATCCTATCATGCGTTCTAATATTTTCAAGCCCCCATAGTTAGTCTGACCAATGCCTAAGTGCATCGAATATTTTTTTGAGCTTTGCATCGCCTGAGCCTGATTCAAGTTTCTGTTTGAGATCTTTTGCGTATCTGGCAAAGTAACTAAAGGCTTTCATATCAGTTTTCGCTCTTGCAATAGCGTCTATCGATTGCACATTCCCGTTTTTAAACAACAAGAACCCCATAGACTCAGCTGGATAAACTATTATTGCCGCTAGAATTCTTTTTAACTGTGCCTTGGCCTTGTCTCTATCAGAAGCGTTTGTAAGATCAAACTCCAAAGGCTCAGCTACAGAACCTGCAAAAAAACTAATCTGAGTGATGATGCTGTCAAGCTCTCGCTGCTTCGCAGCAATTTTTCTTGAGATTGAGGACGTCGTTTTAAGAAAAAAATCGGCATCATAGTCTTCGGACGCTTCAAATGCTGCCGTAAGGCTTTCCAAGCGCTCTTTGTTCATTGAAAGTTCGCCCTCTATACTTAACCGATCACGACCAAGTGCAGAAATTTTTGCTTGTGTGTGAGCACTTCCTTTTTCGGCGTCATAAGCATAAGACCAAGGAAAAACACTCTCGAAGTTATCGTATTTTAATTTTCCTTTGTCACATAGCTTGTGCAGATATCCGATGCATTTTAGATGGCGATAGTATTTTCGGCCACTCTTGAGCATTTTATCATCTTCATCGAAGTACATTCGCTCACCACAATACCCACAATACACCAAACCTGAAAATAAGTTCTTTGATGTACTTCGTCCGTAATCTTTAATCGTGTTTATTTCTTTGAGCTTTTCTCTAGCCGACATGAATAGCTCCCGGCTGATTACAGCAGGATAGTAACTATCAAATCGGCCTAACTCTGTGACTTCGCTACGATTGCCTGATAGTGTTTTTATCTTGGTCGTTTGCTTGACTATAAGAACGCCATAAGTGGATTCGGCTTTCAGTAAGTTTGAGAGTGCTCCAGTCGTCCAAAGCTTAGATCCGTCAGATTTATTTCTGAGCCTGCTAACCCCTCTAGAATTGAGATCGTCTGCTATTTTTTTCAGGCTCTCATCGTTCGATTTTCGTGTGAAAATCTCTCTCACCACATTAGCCTTGGCTTCATCAATTTCAAATACGCCGCTAACTTTAGTCTTTTTCAGCCACCCCGGAATTTGGCCCGCGTACTGTATTTTTTCTCCTCGCTCTAGCTTCGCCAAACGACCATTGAAGACGCTTTTTATACGACTTGCTTTTTTGGCGCTCTCTTGGTGTGCCTGCTCCATCAAGAACAAACTGTAGACAATTTCCATAAATGAATTGAGGGATTCCTTTGTGTAGACCCTAGAATCCATCATCGTGATGATATTGACATTTGCGCGAAGAATTTTTTTAAACAGCTCATTCGCTTGATCGATTGACTGACGACTTAGCCGATCTAATTGCTCGATACAAAGATATGAAGTTCCATCCAACGGAATCAAGCCACTCTCAATTGCCAAGAGGAAGCGGCCTAAGCCTGCGTCAGCTTCCATATGCTCTGCATGGTAGGCCGACAGGCCAAGATCTTGGAGGTCAAGTGTTTCGTTCAATTGATACCCATTAGACACTGCGTAGTGCCTGATTTTTTCAATCTGTCGGCGTTGGCTGTCTCCTTTCATCTGCTCGGGGGAGCTGAATCTGACGTAGGGAAAAATCGTTTTACTCATGACAGTGCTCTCCTTAATATTCCCCAAAGGGTAGCACTCATCACCCTCAACCTGGCACCGGCCGACCTGCCCAAGGACGGCGGACGCTTCGATCTGGCGATTGCCCTGGGCATTCTCGCCGCCAGCGTGCAGGTGCCCAGCCTGGCGCTGGATGAAGTCGAATGCCTGGGTGAGCTGGCGTTATCCGGCGCCGTGCGCGCGGTGCGCGGCGTGCTTCCGGCGGCCCTGGCCGCGCGCAGCGCCGGACGCACGCTGGTGGTACCGCGGGCGAATGCCGAAGAAGCCTGCCTGGCATCGGGCCTGAAAGTGATCGCGGTCGACCATCTGCTGGAGGCGGTGGCGCATTTCAATGGCCATGCGCCGATCGAGCCGTTTGTTTCCAATGGTTTGCTGCAAGCGGACCGCCCTTACCCCGACCTGAATGAAGTCCAGGGCCAGCTGGCGGCCAAAAGGGCGCTGCTGGTGGCGGCGGCAGGTGCCCATAACCTGCTGTTCAGCGGCCCGCCAGGCACCGGCAAGACCCTGCTTGCCAGCCGCTTGCCCGGCCTGCTGCCGCCATTGCAGGAACAGGAAGCACTGGAAGTGGCAGCGATTCAGTCGGTCGCCAGCCACATCCCCTTGTGCCACTGGCCACAACGACCGTTTCGCCAGCCCCACCACTCCGCGTCCGGGCCGGCACTGGTGGGTGGAGGCTCGAAACCGCAACCCGGAGAAATCACCCTGGCCCATCACGGGGTGCTGTTTCTCGATGAGCTGCCGGAATTCGACCGCAAGGTGTTGGAGGTGCTGCGAGAACCGCTGGAGAGTGGTAGGTGGTATTCTCATACTTTCTGACACGGACACAGGAAGCTCGGAATGCCTACCGCTTACGCATACATACGCTACTCATCAAAAGCCCAAGGTGAAGCTGGTAGGGACTCCGTAGACCGTCAAATGGCTTCAATCCAAGCCATTACAAAGCAACAAGGTATTGAGTTGCCGCCCGAGAATATCTACTCGGATACGGGCATATCTGCACACGATGGAAGCAACAAACGAAAAGGAAAACTAAAAGAACTCATTGATATGATTAGCGATATGCATATCAAAGAGGGCGATTATATATTCGTTGAAAGTATTGACCGGCTCAGTCGTCAAAGGCTTCTACAAGCAAAGGAGCTGGTCAATGGCATCCTTGAAAAAGGGGTTATTTTAATAACCACCATTGATGGTCAACGATATGAAAAACCAAACGAAACAAACCGTATTGATGACTTACAGCAAGATATTCTTTTAAGTGTTATCGCAAAGCGAGCATACGAAGAAAGTAAGACAAAATCAGTTCGTAGAAAATCTGCATGGAATAGGGCCAAGAAGTTAGCCGAAGAAGAAAAGGTCATTTTTAACGCTCATAATCCACCATATGGAATTCGATATAATACAGAACTTAACTGCTTTGAAATCGAGGAAGAAGAAGCTCAGGAAATAAGAGATTTCTTTGAGAGCTTGAAATATGTTGGCGTCTCATTATCAATTAAAAAGCTCAACGCTTACTCAAAACGAAAGTGGTCAAGCAGAAATATAAAGCACTTGATAGACACAAAATATGTTTTAGGTGCGTATATGGCTCAAAGAAGAGACGAAAATAAAAAGAAAGTATTTGAGCGATACATTGAAAATTATTATCCGCAAATCGTTTCATATGAACTATTTAATGAAGCAATAGCGGCAATGAAAAACAGAGCACAAAGAAAAAACTATGGCAACCAAAGTGTTGGAAGCCTGAACATTTTTCGTCACTGCATCAAATGTGATTGCTGTGATGCATCTATGCTTTTTGAAAAACAAACAAACCCCAAGGGCGTCGTTTATCCATATTTTCAATGCTACACACGCAAAGAGTTAAAAAATGGATGTGACCAGCCACGCTTCCGTTTTGACTTGGCTTTTGGGTTATTTCTTGAACTCATATATCAATCCACGACACATGAAGACTTCGACGTTCATCCGTGGCAAAACGAAATCGAAGACACTGGAATTCAGTATGAATGGATAACTCGCGAAAGCGGTATGAAGTATCGCCTTCCGACACAGGAAGATATTGACGAGGAAGAACGAACAGAAAACTTTAAAGAGTTACTAATCAAGCTCCTGTCAAACAGAGAAACCCAAACCAAAGACAACAAGAAAATTGTTGAACTGAACAACCTTTTGCTTGAACAAAAAAGTTACAGAGACAACCTAATGAAATCTTTTGCTGGCTTCACCAGCGGCGTTATCCCAAAAGAATTCTTAGAGGTAGTTAGCAAAACAGAAGCAAATATCAACGATATTGAACAAAACCTTGCAGAGCTACAAACACAAATAAACATCAAGAAAACGACTATAAATATTTACTCAGAAAACGACATAATTGATTTATACAAAACAGAAAATGGACGTTTGAAAATAAATCAATTTTTTGTTGCTAACGACATCACCTTCAAGTTCAACTTCGATAAAACCACAAGGACTTTGTTTGCTAAGATTTTCCAGAACGGTTTTGAAATTGACCGCATAGCTAAGCAGTTCAGCCTACATAATCCACTTAAAGAATTCGGCATCAACAACCTCAACGAATACTTTAATTGACGCCATCATAATAAAAGTAGGCCGCCTAATGAGGTGGCCTTTATTCCTATACCTTCCACTCTATAAAGCAATAAATCATGCGTGCTGGCGTTTTAATATTATTTTGTGATAGTATTTCTATGTTTTGATTGATTTTTATAAATGGCAAGGAAGACAAATGAAAAAAACTATCGGATTGTGTTTTGCGGTAGCATTGGCCGCTTCATCTTTTGTTACTAATGCAGAAACCTTTGAGCGAGTTGAACTTGATAACGATAGAACCAGTGTTCAATATGCTGGCCCCATTAAGTCAATAACTAAGGCTCTTGAAGGTTACAGATGGCTTGGTCAAACAAAAGATATGAATGGCGGAGTAGTTTTTGAACCTTATGTAAATACTCGTTTCGGTAAAAATGAAACTGAAACTGGTGGGGCTATAATGGTAAAAGCCACTTATTACCTTTATGACGAGCCAGTTAAAGAGGCTCTGATGATTGCTCGTCAAAGCGAGATTCCGGGTTTTGTTGAGTTTTACGGGTACGAATCAAGAGAGCTTCAGCTGCACATAAGAATGGTGAATGATGATACGTTCCAAGCCTTTTCAAGTGCAGACGAATATCGCAAGCCGGACAAGTTGATGGCGTATAAAAAAGTAGATAATTTTAATAAAAGTAACTATAAGAGTGAAATGAAAGACGCAGAAGAAAGCGGTATGATTTTCTAATAAAGTTTAAAATAATAAGGCCATGTGGATAGTGTTCTTCATGTCGTGATGGATCGGCATTTTAATAAATTTAGTAATAAAATGGAGATTGAATATGGGCTGGATTATAAACTTTGTATTTGCTTCGCTTATTGCAGCTTTTTCGTTCACTGCATCAGCAGAAACCTTTGAGCGGATAGAGCTAGATAAAGATAGAACCAGCGTTCAGTATGCGGGCCCTATTAAGTCAATCACTAAGGCTCTCGAAGGTTACAGATGGCTTGGTCAAACAGAAGACATGAATGGTGGAGTGGTTTTTGAACCTTATGTAAATACTCGTTTCGGTAAAAATGACACTGAAACGGGTGGGGCTATAATGGTAAAAGCTACTTACTATCTTTATGATGAGCCGGTTAAAGAAGCTTTGATGATTGCACGCCAAAGTGAAATTCCGGGTTTTGTTGAGTTTTATGGTTACGATTCGAGAGAGCTTCAACTGCATATTCGGATGGTTGATGACAACACCTTCCAAGCATTTGCAAGCGATGACGAATATCGTAAACCCGAAAAGTTGATGACTTATAAAAAAGTAGAACAGTTTAATAAAAGCAATTATAAAAGCCAATTGAAAACCCCTGAAGAAGATGGAACTTGGTTCTAGGTAGGTGTTAAAAATACTACGTATGTATAAATCTTATGTTTGAAAAAGCCAAGTTTCAACTTGCTCACATGTTTTCTATTTAAGGCTGCCTAATCAGGTGGCCTTTTTTATTTCTATAACTTTCCTATACCAGTCCTAGGCAGTCTCCTAGTTTGCTTCCTAGGCACGTCATCAATAACTATTACTCCTATACACTATTGAAATCTTTTAAACTTGAGTTAGCATAATAATATGAAGTCAAGAAAAAGAAGGCGAGCAATGGGAATGTATAGGAAAAAACTTCGTTTTTATCCTACCGCTCAAAAGTCTTCGACATTTTTCACTTACTTCCCTACTCGATTTTCTGCACTTCGTTTGAAAATATAAAAGCAAAATCAGGTAGCTGCAATGCCTTCGGTCATTCCAGAAAAACACAAACCAACCACGAGGATAACTATGAGTAAGAAAAAAAGAAATGGTGAGCAATTCAATATTAGGATTTCAGCAGAAGCAAAAGAACAGATTGTAGAAAATGCGAAACGTCTAGATATTAGCCAAGCAAAGTATATTGAACAGCTAGCATTAAACGGCTGCAAGATTATAGAAATTAGGAATGATGAGTTTGTTCGATACATGGAACAGCAAGAAACAAATTTGAGAATGCTTGGCAATAACTTAAATCAAATAGCTGCCGCAATAAACTCTGGAAAAGCCAATATGGCAAATGAGAATATATCGGTTTTCGAGAAAGCTAAAAAAGCATTTGATAGATATTATTTGATGATTGAACAGAATACGCAAAAAATCAAACTAACAAAATAAGGACAATATGATAAGGAAGAAACTCAGCACGCAGAAAAGTAAAGGAGAGACACAGAACACACTCGGGTATGGTTTAAAAAAATCTATTCTCATAGATAGCAACAGACTCCAAACCGGAACAACGCAAGAGTTCATTGAGTTCTTAGCGAAAAAAATTGATAAATCTTGTAAAGGAAAACAGAAAAATACCAGCTTTCACGAAATGGTATCTTTTGACCCATCCGACAAAATCACACCCGAACAAGCCCTTGCCATAGCAAAAGAACTTTATTCAGATACTCACGGCTTAAACCGTGAGCACGCTTTTGCTGTTCACACAGATACTAAACAAATCCACGTTCACTTTATTTGGGCACCCAGAGATTTCAACAATAAAATATATAATCAGGTTGATGATTATCTCATTATCGAGCATAAGCTAACCGAGCTCGAAAAGAAACACGGACTATTCCAAGTCACTAACAGAAAATCTTTAAACCCTGACTTAGAAACAAAACCACCAGAGAGCCGCAACGAAAAAGCTCTTGAAGTCAGAGGCATAAAATCTCACAAGAAAGCATTCAAAGAAGAAATTGAAATTGCTTTTAAAGACGCAGCCACAACTACTGCTTTCCTTGCTAACCTTCACAAGCAAGGCTTTGACATTATTCCGAATGGACAAAACGCCTATTCATTAGAAAAAGAAGGCCAAATATTCAAGGCCAGTGAGTTAGGTATTCAATACTCGAAACTAAAAAACAAGCTTCAAGAAAAGCATCAATTTAGTGAACTGATGGAGCACTATTCAAAAAAAGCTAGTAGATACAATGAGGAATTAAACCTTACTACAAGCGAAGATGTTGAATTCCTTAAAAAGAATAAATTCAAAACGGTTCTAGATAAGAAGTTCACACACCAAGAAGTCGGCGGCAACGTTGAGCATTTCTTTAAAAACTTCACCAGCCAGAAAGCTTTTGAATACTATAAAGACCCTTCAAAGGTTACATTTCAAGACTTATCAAGAGATAGTATCAAAGCTGGACTTCAACGTTTAACAACTGACATGAAGAAGCCGGGGCCGCTCTATGTGAATGGGCCAGACTATGCAAAGAAAAAAATGTGGATGGAGTTCAAAATGATGAACCTTGAAGCAAAGGGATTCACATTGTCGGGCTATGAACCTACTCAACAAGACTTGAAAGAGCTTGAACAAAGAAAAGCGGACTATGAATTACAAGCTCAGAAATGGAAGGCCAAGAAAGCCGTAGAAGAGCCAAAACCAGCCGAACCTGTCATTGTTCCACCTGTCATGCCTACACCCGCTCAAAACGCACCAGAGAAGCCAGCAGAGCCTACAAAGCAGATTGAGCAAGAAAAGGTTACGTCAGCCAATGAAGGCTTGATTGATGACTTGCACGATATGTTTGGGCCAGCCATAGCTATCCCAGTCGCACAAACTCCTACGGAAGCCATAGAACCATTTAAACCAGTAGGTTCTGCCATAGATGAGCTTTACATGCCGATGGCACCGGAGTCGCTTCCAGAGCCTGAAAATGGCAAGATTGATGGCGATTATTCCACTTACGACACCAGCGAGCTATGTGATGAGATGGCAGATATAGTGAGCCGCATCGAAAGAAAACACTTTATTGGTAACAGCAGCAATGATATTGCAGGCCATAGAATATGGGACGCTAAACACCGTGATTATGTTCACTTAAAGCCTGCCGTTGAACAAACACAATACTATATAAGGCAGGAGCTATATAAAGTTCACGATGAGATAAAAGAGAGAAGTCAAAAGCTAGCCAACGAGCTTGATAGTGAGTTTAAAAAATCAATGAAATACAATACAAGATTTAAGCCAGAGATACAAATCCAACCGGATAAAAAATAAAGCCCTATGGGCTTTTATTTGTCTTGGGTTTGAAAATTCCTAATTCCTACCTGCAGTGTTACATCTTTATTGAATCCGCTAACCTTGCTTACATTCAAATATTCTTTCATGCAGTCATTTATAAAGCGTGACAACGGAAATTTATGAGCATTGGCAATTTCTCTAAATTGATTATGTGTTTCAGCGTCGAGTGTGATGGTGCAAACTTTAAGATTTGCTTTTGCTTTTGGTTTTTTCATTGGTGTCTCTTTCTTATTTATATATATTTATTAGAGCACAAATAAAAGCAAAGTCAAATAAACACATATTTTTCTTGAGAGAATTCAGGCACAAAAAAACCAGCATTCGCTGGCTGATAGACTATCCGACCGATTACATCTTCAAGCAGTTATCCCAATACTCATACGGAACCTTACTTTGGTCTACTAATGCTTTGAATTCGCCGTCTACGGTATCATAAAATAAATCACACTCACTATTTTTGTGTATGCTTCTAATGTTTTCATACATCCCATCGAGGCCCATTTTTTTAATGAATTTTAAAACTTCTTTTTTTCCGCTAGCCACTCTTATTAATTTCATATTGATTATCCTCCCATGCCTTAGTTACAATATAACATGGCATTCTAGTAAATCAATAGATAAATATGTATTTATTAGATTGCCGCAGTATCAAGCGATGAAGCTTCGACAATCTTGCAGGTGGATTTAATATCAATCACTTCGTTCGTTTCCAAGTCAATTATGTATTTACCTATTAGGCTTTTGCCAAATACATCGCCGAGCAAATCATCTTTCATAATTTGTATTTCATTAAAGACCCTCATTATTTTGAGCTTCCCATTAACAAACATCGAAAAGCCTATAAAGTCGTTTCTTTCAACAAACATGAATGCTTTATCAAGAGCTTCATTTTTGCCTTTCAAGAAGGATTTTCTTTTCAGCTCTCTCCACAATGAAAGCGTATTCTTAACGCCGAACATTGCGTATCTACGAACAGACCATAAAGCTTGAACGGCTCTCACTTTCTTATGATTTGAAATTTCCAGCTTGTCCATATTTAACACGCCGTCTTTCAGCTCAAAGTCCATGTTGAATGACTTTGTTAGATACTTCATCACGTATGATGTTGCCTTGCTTTTCTTTGTGTCAATTTCTTCAATTCTTACGGCGTTTTCCGAGTGTCTAAAATGCTTATTAATCAAGATTACTAATTCATCATAATGCTTCTTATTAACATACATTAAAGCGTGCTTGTGAAAGCATTGGTCTTTGTGTGGCTCAACAGCCCAAAAACCATTCATCTCAATCTTATGTCTATGAATATCTTTTCTAAAAGCATTCCACAGACCTTTTAAGTAATCATTGCTTTCCTTTGGGGTTGAACCGTCCCAAGAGCTAACCCCTTTCGACGGCTTTGGGTGAAATCTTGCCGGAGCGGTGAAAGTGATAAAAAGAGGCTTGTAGTCAAGTTTCTTGGCGTAGGTGTCCAATGATGAAACTTGAATATATATCTCGGCAAATCTTTGTTTTTCAGTGCTTACTACTTTTGATAGTGGGGTTTTCCTATGGTCTGCATAAACAACGTATTTGCTCAATATGTATTCATATTGTTTTTGCTCGGCAGCTTCTCTATCTTGAACAACTTCATCACTACAAATCTCAAATGCTCGACCTAAACCAATTAATCCAGAGTGGAGCTTTAAAAGTTCGCTTCTTTGTTTTTGTATTCTTTTTATTTGTGATTTAAGTCTTTTCTCATCAGCAATGTTGATGAGTTTGTCTTTCATGGCTGACCCTTTGATATCCTTGATTTTGATACCATAACCAATATCCCAGTCATTCTTTATATGCGAAAAAATACTCTCGCCGGAGTCATCGTTTTTAAGATTTCTTTGCTTTATTATTAGTTGCTCTTGAATTTTCTTGAAAACAAACGTGATGTTTTTGACGATTTCGTCCAAATCGCCAGCTAGCATGTATTTATGTCGTATCTTCCAACATTTATATTCACTACAAGTGGCAACCCAAGTGAATTTATTTTTGAGGCTTCTTATTTCTTTGGCCAACTTTGAACATTTTCTTTTTGATGAGTTACTTAACTTATTTTCAAAATATTCCTTTGAAGTCATCTTTTTTTCGATAGCTCGCTCAAAAAAATATTGCCTTTCACATTCTGCAAAGAAGAATTCAGGGGTAAGATTTTTAAGGGTTATGCGTTGCGGAATAAATATCATGTAAGTTATTATTGTTTGTTACTAATACAAATACCATGCCGTGCATAATTGTCAAATAAATAAATATTCTTACTTTTTAACCTTTAAAAAAAGCTGATTTTTTTAAAATCAAAAACGTCCAAAAAAACCTATAAAATCAACTTGCGACACTTATTTAAGAGTTATCCAAGAAGAACAAAATCAAAAGCATCTGGGTATTGCGAACAAAGTTCGCTAATAAGGCGAAAGGCGTCGATGGCCAGTAATTTTTCGAAAAATTAACATCCATAAAATAGCCGTTTTTAGAGCCTGAAATATCTTTCACGTATATAAATACATAGAATTAAAAGACAAGTTATTTTGCCCTATTCTGTTAGTTCATTGAAAATAGAGTTGGATATTATTTTAAGTTTTCCATGAGCTTTTTTTGGTTTTTAATTTCGATGACAGTCAATTAATGGCTTAAATTCAACGAAATATCGTGTCAATAGGGAATTGAAAATATATTTAAGGTTGGACAATAATTCTCAAACCTTTAAATTTAAGGTTAGACCCTAATCGGGGCTTTTATATAAAACTTATATGTGCTCAATTTTCATGCCTGAACAAGTTCAACCATAAAAATCGACCTAGACGAAAGCATTAATAAACTTAAATAATTCTCGCAAATACATATAGAACGCTTGATAGCCCCACTAATACATAATACCATTTAAGGTCATTATTATTTTTGGGGGTTTTCATTGTGAATATTGAAGCTGCTCGCGATTACTATGAAGTCGTCGTTAAGCCCACTATTGCGGAGTTCCTTGTTAGTAGTTATGACGTGCGTAGGGGGCGGGTAACAGCTATCGTTCTCTTCCATACTTGGGACTATCTTAAAGGCCTTGCCGTCAAACCAAATACAGCAGACGGAAGATTGATGTATCAAACTATCCGGGCAGCAGCGAACGCAAGTAAGCACTTTGAATTAACAGACCCCAAAAATCCTCACATTGCCAGTAAGGCGGACCAAGTAGTAGCAGAAAAAAATGAGGGGATTTTTGGTTCGCCTTTCGGTGAGGCTTGTTTTGGAGAGTCAAATTACGTTTATCTAGTTTTAGATGAAACGGCACAAAAAAAATACGGATGTAAAATTGTCGTGTTAGCTGATGCCGTGAAATATATGCAAGACTATTTGGACCAGCAGTTCGAAAACTTGGCCTGATTTTGATATGAAACATCACAGGTTAAACGCTTCCGACTTGATAAGGCCAGCACTCCCAATATCCATATGCTGATGTGTGAGATTTACCCCTACCATTCGAATCGGGCGAGATCGTGATCGCCCGCGCCCGGGATCGGGTGCATTTTCCGGCGCGCTTCCAGCTGGTGGCGGCGATGAACCCCTGCCCCTGCGGCTACCTGGGCGAACCCAGCGGCCGCTGTCGCTGTACCCCGGAGCAGATCCAGCGCTATCGCAACAAGCTCTCGGGCCCGCTGCTCGACCGAATCGACCTGCACCTGACCGTCGCCCGGGAAACCACCGCCTTGAACCCCACCCCGCAGCCCGGGGCAGACACGGCCCACGCCGCCGCCCTGGTGGCACAGGCCCGGGAATGCCAGCAGCAACGCCAGGGTTGCGCCAACGCCTTTCTCGATTTGCCGGGGCTGCGCGCGCATTGCAGGTTATCCACAGCCGACGAGCATTGGCTGGAGAACGCCTGCGAACGTTTGACCCTGTCGCTGCGAGCCGCGCATCGCCTGCTCAAGGTCGCCCGGACCCTGGCCGACCTCGAGCAACGCGAACAGATCAGTCGCGAGCACCTGGCGGAAGCACTGCAATACCGCCCCAGCGCCAGCAGTGTCTGATCACTCCTTGGACAGGTCGACCAGGGGCGTTGGCCGCACTTCAGTCTGGCGTCCGTCCTGGATTTGGGTGATCCGGGCCAGGGACTTATCCACAGCCGGCTTGTCCGCCAGCAGGCTGTAGCGAATCTGGAACTGCCGCTGCTCCTTGGCGCCGATGGTCGGCACCAGGTTCAGCGGCCGCTGGTAGCGACGGTTGTAGGAGAAGCTGGTGCCCGGCTCCAGGCCGGTGACATAACCCTGGCCCTGGGTGTCGGTATTTTTCCACAGCGAGAACACTGGCAACTGTTGCGTGTTGAAGCCCAGGGAGACGCCAAGGTTGCCGGCCTTGTTGTGCAGCACGGCCAGGGTCTCGCCCTTGGCATCGGCATAAGGCACCACGTTGTAGACGGTTTCGTCGTAGTCGCGGGTTGGGCCGCGATAAGTCTGCCACTGCCCCAGGTCCGCCTTGGCCTTGTCGTTGAACGGCGAGACCTGCTTCACCGGTGCGGCAAAACGTGCGCCCTCTTCAAGGAACGGTGTGCTGAAGTTGCTGTGGTACAGCGCCTGGTATTCCTTCGGGTAATCGCCGTTGTTGGTCAGGGTGTCGTTGAGGGCAAAGCTCACGCTGCCGGGTTCAGTCAGCAGTTCGGTGACCACCGTGAAGTCGACCTTCTTGAACGCCTGCTCCTTGAGCTCGCCACGCAGGCTGATGGCATAGGGCGGCTTTTCGTCGATGTGCAGGGTGACTCTGTTCGCCGGAATATTCGCCGCCCGGCCATGCAGGGTCAGCAGCTCGCCGTTATCCATCCCCGGATGGCCGACCCATTCGTAGCCGCAGCGGGTGACCAGCTCGTTGAAGCCTTCGAGCCAACCCAGGCCACCGCGGCCGTTGAGCTCGATAAAGGCCGGATTGACCACTTCCTTGACCGGAGAATCCCACCCCAGGCGCACCGAGCCTACGGAAGCCTGAAGGACGTTCATGCCACGGGTGGGGACGACCGAGAGTTTCATCGCGCCGTTATCGATGTCGACAATGCTCACCCCTTCCTGGCGCCCGCCGTGCAGGGTGCGCAGGGTGACAGAGAAGGGTTTGTCGATTTTGAGCCCCAGCTGTTGGCTGGTGATGTGCAGGTTTTGCGCGGCCTTGTCGGTGTCGAGCAGTACATAGTCCCAGGCCATGGCGTGGGAGGCGGCCGTCAACGCGCCGAGGGTGACAAACAGTTTAAGCGGAGTCATGGAAGTTGCCTTTCTTGGAGTTGTGCAATTTTTATAGCGCTGAAGAAACGTTTCAGCAAGCATAAAAAACGGCATCAGGCAGACAAGATCAGGCGAACCCCAGCATCAGTCGACTAGTCGGATCTTCAGCAGCAGCCGCGCCACCTCCATGACTTCGTCCAAAGCCGCTGCCGCCGCCGCATACGAGGGCTGCAACAACAGGTCATCGGCATAGCCCATGGTCTGGGCGAACAATTGGCGCGCTGCGCGTTCGGCGTTCTGGCAGCAAAACACTTGATCGGCCACTCCCTGCTCGATGATGTGCGCCAGCATCGCCTGCCATTCGCCGTTGATCTTCAGGTACGCCTCGGCCATGGGCGCGTCGTGCATGGCCTCGTCCCAGGCGTCCAGCCAGAGCGCCCAGCCGGCGTCCGCCGAGTCGGGCAGGCAGTCGCGCAGGAAGCCTTGCAGCGCTTCCAGCGGCGCGGCACCAGCCAGGGATTGGCGCGCAGTTTCAAGCTGCTCGTCGGCAAAGCGCACGAAGGCCTCACGGCGCAGCTCATTCCAGTCGCTGAAGTAGTGGTAGACGTGGCTGCGGGATAAACCGGCATGTTCTGCCAGATCCCGGGTGGACACATCGGCGAAACCCTTGCTGCGAAACAGCTCCAGGGCGGCGGCGATGATCTGGTCTTTACGGTCGATACGCGACATGGGGCTTGCCTCCGGACGCCGCTGGATGGACGGCGCTTGCTTTTTGAGCGATCGCTCAAAGATAATTGAGCAGTCGCTCAATATTAGCGTTTATCTTCCCTTCGGTGCACCCATGTCAGCCGTTACGTCGCAAATTCTTGTGGATGAAAGCAAAAAGATCGGTCAGCAATCCGCTGGCCAAACCCTCAAGGCCATCGCCCGGGCGTACCCCGGCAAACTGTTTTTCACCCTGAGCCTGGTGGCCCTGGAAAATGCCCTGCTCCTGGCCTACCCGCTGTTCGCCGGCTTTGCGGTGGACTCGATCATTCGCGGCGACACCGGCAGCGCACTGGTGTATGCGGTGGTGGTGCTGGCGTTCTGGGTGGTCGGTGCCGCGCGCCGCGCCGTGGACACCCGGACCTTCACCCGCATCTACACCGACCTCGCGGTGCCGGTGATCCTCAACCAGCGCCTGCTGAATCAGGACACGTCCACCGCCGCGGCACGGGTGGTGCTGGCGCGGGAGTTCGTCGACTTCTTCGAGAAACACATTCCGACCATCGCCACCGCCCTGGTCTCGATTGTCGGCGCAGCGGCGATGCTGGCGCTGATCGAGCCGTGGATCGGCCTGGCGTGCCTGCTGGCGCTGATCCTGTGCTGCGCCTTGTTGCCACGCTTTGCCCGGCGCAACCAGGCACTGCATGAGCGGCTCAATGACCGGCTGGAAAAAGAGATCGGCATGGTCGCCCGGGTCGGCGCGGCGTCGTTGCAGCGCCATTACCGGGTGTTGTCGCGCCTGCGTATCCGGCTCTCGGACCGCGAAGCGGTGGCCTACCTGTTTCTCGGCACGGTGGCGGCGGCGCTGTTTGTGGTCGCCATCAGCCAGTTGGCCCTGTCGCCAGCGGTCAAGGCCGGCCATGTGTATGCGGTGATGACCTACCTGTGGACCTTTGTCAGCAGCCTGGACGAGGCGCCGACCATGGTCGACCAACTGGCCCGCCTGCGCGATATCGGCAAGCGGGTAGACCCCGGCCTGTAGCCGCCGAGCGCCGTTCAGCGCGCGGCCACTGCCCGGTGTTCGATCAGGCCAGCGCAGTCAGGCCCGATAGCGGCTACAGGTGTGCGACGCGCTTTAGCGGAAGCGGTCGACTTCGTGGCGCAGGTCGGCGGCGAGAGCTTCCAGTTCCTTGGCGGTGATCGCCAGGTTGGACACCACTTCACGCTGCTCGCTGTTGGCCTGGGCAATGCTTTGCAGGTTGCTGCTGAGCAGGGTCGCGGTGCTGCTCTGCTCCTGGGTCGCGGTGGTGATGGCGGCGAACTGCTGGCCGGCACTGCGGCTCTGTTCATCGATCCGGGCCAGGGCCGAAGCCACATTGGCGTTGCGCGACAGGCCCTCCTGCATCAACCGGTTGCCCTGCTCCATGGTGCTGATGGCGTTGCCGGTTTCCTGCTGGATGCTGCCGATCATCACCGAGATTTCATCGGTTGCCTCACGGGTGCGCGAGGCCAGGTTGCGCACCTCATCGGCCACCACTGCAAATCCGCGCCCCTGCTCACCAGCCCGGGCGGCTTCAATGGCCGCATTGAGCGCCAGCAGGTTGGTCTGGTCGGCAATGGCGGTGATCACCCCGACAATGCCGCCGATTTCCTGGGAGCGCTGGCCCAGGGTGTTGATCACCGTGGCGGTGCTGTTCAGGGCGCTGGCGATCTGCTCCAGGGAGGATGAAGCCTCTTCCATCGAGGTGCGGCCGATGCGCGTCTGCTGGGCGTTTTCCTGAGCCAGGCGCTCGGTGTTGCCCATGTTGTCAGCGATGTTCAGCGAGGTGGCGCTGAACTCTTCCACGGCGCCCGCCATGCTGGTGATTTCGCCGGACTGCTGCTCCATGCCCTCGTAGGCGCCACCGGACAATCCGGACAACGCCTGGGCCCGGCCGTTGACCTCCTGGGCCGCCCGGCGGATG
This sequence comes from Pseudomonas sp. MF4836, assembly GCF_002018875.1. GTDB lineage: Bacteria > Pseudomonadota > Gammaproteobacteria > Pseudomonadales > Pseudomonadaceae > Aquipseudomonas. The sequence goes on along the minus strand of NZ_MVOL01000004.1, from coordinate 355,711 downwards.
TGCTCGACCATAGTCGACAGGGCTTCGCCCATCTGGTTGAAACTGCGCGCCAACTGGCCGATCTCATCCTGGCTGGACACATTCAGCCGTACGCTCAAGTCGCCGGCGCCCAGGGCCTCGGCCTGACACACCAGGTCTGCCAGGGGCGCCAGTTTGCTGCGCAACAGCCAGACCGCCGCGCCAACCGCCAGCAGCATCGCCAGCAGACTGCCGATGACCAGGCGCAGGCCGACACTCCAGGTCACCGCGCGGATTTCCGCTTTCGGCATGCTCGCCACCACCGCCCAGGGGCCACCCTCGAACGGCACCGCCAGGCTGTAGAAGTCTTCGGCCTTGTCACTCCAGAAGCGGCCCTTGCCCGGTTGGCGAATCAGCTCGGCCATGGTCGGCAGCGCCTGATCCAGCGCCTGCACGCCGGCAGGCGGAACCAGCCATTTGTTTTGCTCATCCAGCAAGGCCAGAGAACCGGTCTGGCCGATGCGGAAGCGCCTGAGATTGTCGAACTGGGCGTTCTGCGCATCGGTGTAGTCGAAACCGACGAACAACACCGCAATTACCTTGCCGCTGCTGTCGCGCACCGGCGTGTATTGGGTCATGTAGGAGCGGTCGAACAGCAGCGCGCGGCCGACGTAACCCTGCCCCGCCATGAGCTTCTGGTAGGCCGGGTGGACATGGTCGAGCAAGGTGCCGATGGCGCGGCTGCCGTCCTGTTTGCTCAGCGAGGTGCTGACGCGGACAAAATCATCGCCGCTGCGGACAAACACGGTCGCCACGCCAGCCGTCATCTGCTTGAACTCGTCGACCTCCTCGAAGTTGTTGTTCAACACCTGGCCGCCCAGGTGCAGGCCCGGCGTGGAGGTGCCGGCCACTGTCACCGGCTGCTCGGGGTGCAGGCTCAGGCCGCCGCTGAAGCGTTTTTCGAACAGCCCGCTCAGGCGCTGGGTGCTTTCGCGCAGGGTGCTGTGGAACGTGTTGAGCTGATCGGCCAGCAGCCGCGCTTCGCTGGCCAGGTGCTCTTCCCGCGTGTCGAGGTTGGCGGAATCCAGCGAACGCAGGGCAAAAACGGCACTGCCGCTGATCACGATCGCCAAGATCACAGCCAGGGCAAGGCCCAGCTGTGAGGCAATCCGGGCACGGGGTTGAGGCATGACGGCTCCTGACCGAGAGCCCGGATCATCCTGATCAGGTTGCGTGCTCGGCAAAATTTTCCAGTAATGGGGGACGGGGGGAACGCTGCAGGACGCAAGTTCCACTTTCTAGGATTCGGCGGCAACGATGAATACTTGAGCAATTCGCACGGTTATCGCTCAAGGCCGTTCCCACGGGCGCTACATCGTTTCAGCCGAGGCGCTCTACCTCAGGCAATTGCATGGCCTGGACCTCGCCCTGGAGAAAATCGCTGAGGCGGCGCAAACGTTCACCTCCGGGCCGGGTTTTCGGCCAGACCAGGTAATAGTTCTCGCCACTGGCCACCGCAGTCGGCCACGGCAGGCTCAGCCGACCCTGGGCCACATCTTCGGCGACCATCAGCAAATCGCCCATGGACACGCCGTAGCCCCGGGCCGCGGCAATCATCCCCAGTTCCAGGGTATCGAAGACCTGCCCGCCCTTGAGCGAGACCTGATCGGACAAACCCATGCGCTCCAGCCAGCTGCGCCAGTCGCGGCGATCCGGGGTCGGGTGCAGCAATTCGGTGACGGCCAGGCGCGCCACATCCCATGGCTGGTCATTGAGCAGATTCGGCGCACCAACCGGGATCAGCAGCTCGGGAAACAGGTAGCTGGCCTCCCAGTCCGCCGGAAAGTGGCCGTTGCTCAGCAGCACCGCGCAATCGAAGGGTTCCTGGTTGAAGTCCACCGAATCGATGTCCATCCAGGCGCTGGTCAGTTGCACCTCGTTGCCCGGCTGCAGGTGGCGAAAACGGCTGAGCCGCGCCAGCAGCCAACGCATGGTCAGGGTCGACGGCGCCTTCATCCGCAGAATGTCATCCTCGGCGCGCAAGGTATTGCAGGCCCGCTCCAGGGCGCTGAAGCCTTCGCGAACGCCCGGCAACAGCAGGCGCGCGGCTTCCGTGAGTTGCAGGTTACGCCCGCTGCGCTTGAACAGCCGGCAGGCGAAGTGCTCCTCCAGGGTGCGGATATGCCGGCTGACCGCGCTCTGGGTAATCGACAACTCTTCGGCCGCGCGGGTGAACGAACTGTGCCGGGCCGCAGCTTCAAAGGCGCGCAAGGCATACAGGGCAGGAAGACGACGAGACATATAACGCTCTCCGTGGGCGGTGCGGCCACGCTACCAGAAACCGGTTCGCATGAGTTTTAATCATGCCAGCAATCGTTTTTATCCTTTTGTGCAATGCGCCACGAGCGCCGAGAATCAGCGCTCTTGACCCATTGCCCATTGCCGAGCCTGATGACCATGCAGCATCCAGCACGTACCGAACTCCGGGCCATCCTGCGGCTGGCGGGGCCGCTGATCGCCTCACAGTTGGCGCACATGTTGATGGTCCTCACCGACACCCTGATGATGGCCCGGCTCAGCCCCGAGGCCCTGGCCGGTGGCGGGCTGGGCGCGGCCAGCTATTCGTTCGTGTCGATTTTCTGCATCGGGGTGATTGCCGCGGTCGGCACCCTGGTGGCGATTCGTCAGGGTGCCGGCGACATCGAAGGCGCCACGCGCCTGACCCAGGCCGGGCTCTGGCTGGCCTGGCTGATGGCGCTGGTGGCAGGGCTGCTGCTGTGGAACCTGAAGCCGGTGCTGCTGCTGTTCGGCCAGACCGAAACCAACGTCGACTCCGCCGCGCAGTTCCTGCTGATTCTGCCCTTCGCCCTGCCCGGCTACCTGAGCTTCATGGCCTTGCGCGGCTTTACCAGCGCTATCGGCCGCGCCACGCCGGTGATGGTCATCAGCCTGGGCGGCACCGTGGCCAACTTCCTGCTCAACTACGCACTGATTACCGGCATGTTCGGCCTGCCGAAACTGGGCCTGATGGGCATCGGCCTGGTGACCGCCATCGTCGCCAACTGCATGGCCCTGGCTCTGGCCTGGCACATCCGGCAGCACCCGGCGTACGCCGCTTATCCGTTGCGCCAGGGCCTGTCGCGGCTCAACCGCCACTACCTGCGGGAGCTGTGGCGCCTGGGCCTGCCCATCGGCGGCACCTATGCGGTCGAGGTCGGATTGTTTGCCTTCGCCGCGCTGTGCATGGGCACCATGGGCAGCACCCAATTGGCAGCGCACCAGATCGCGTTGCAGATCGTCTCGGTGGCGTTCATGGTGCCGGCGGGGATTTCCTATGCGATCACCATGCGCATCGGCCAGCACTACGGCGCTGGGCAATTGCTCGACGCGCGCCTGGCGGGACGGGTGGGGATCGCCTTCGGTGCGGTAGCGATGCTGTGTTTTGCCATGGTGTTCTGGCTGCTGCCGAATCAGTTGATCGGGCTGTTCCTGGACCACAATGACCCGGCCTTCCGCGAAGTGATCAACCTGGCCGTGAGCCTGTTGGCGGTAGCGGCCTGGTTCGAACTGTTCGACGGCACGCAAACCATCGCCATGGGCGCGATTCGCGGGCTCAAGGACGCCAAGACCACCTTCCTCGTCGGCCTCGGCTGCTACTGGTTGATCGGGGCCCCGGCGGCCTGGTTGATGGCCTTCACCCTGGGCTGGGGGCCGACCGGCGTGTGGTGGGGCCTGGCCCTGGGCTTGGCGTGCGCCGCCATCAGCCTGACCCTGGCCTTCGAATGGCGGATGAAACGCATGCTGCGCCTGGAGCCCCAGGTGCAGCCATCGGCCTATGCCTCGGCCCAGGTGGATTCGTAAAGATCGGTTGAACTGGCGAGCGGGATTGCCCCCTCGCCAGGCGGGTTAGCTCACCACGTCCGCCATGGATCGCTGGCTGCTGCCAAAGGTCAGGTACTCCACCAACTCCGCCAGGGGCAGCGGTTTGCTGATCAGGTAACCCTGCGCCTGGTCGCAGCCGAAGCCGCGCAGCAGGGCCAGTTGCTCCGGGGTTTCGACCCCCTCGGCCACCACTTCCAGATTGAGGTTGTGCGCCAGGTTGATCATGGCGTGCACCAGCTTGCGGTTCTCCTCGCGCAGCTCCATGCCGCCGACAAAACTCTTGTCGATCTTGAGCAGGGCGATCGGCAGGCTGTTGAGGTGCACGAAGGACGAGAAGCCAGTGCCGAAGTCGTCCAGGGAAAAGCGCACGCCCAGGCGCCCCAGGGCGTCCATGGTCTGCTTGACCAGGTCACTGCGGCGCATCACTGCGGTTTCAGTCAGTTCGAACTCCAGCCACTGCGCTTCGACGCCGCGCTCGGCAATCAGCCGGCTCAGGGTCGACAGCAACTGGCTGTCCTGGAACTGCCGGAACGACAGGTTGACCGCCATGTGCAGCGGCGGCAGGCCGCGCTCACGCAGGGCCTGCATGTCCCGCAGGGCACGGGAAATCACCCAGTAGCCCAGGGGCACGATCAGCCCGCTCTGCTCGGCCAGGGGCACGAACTCGCTGGGCGGCAGCAGGCCCCGTTCGCCGTGACGCCAGCGCACCAGGGCCTCGAGGCCGACGATTTGTCCGTCATGCAAGTTCAGGCGCGGCTGGTAATGCAGCTCCAGCTCGTCGCGGCGCAAGGCTCGGCGCAGTTCGCTTTCCAGGTCGGCGAGGCTGCGGGCATTGCGATTGATGCGTTCGTTGAAGATATGAAAGGTGCAGCCCTGGGTGCTCTTGGCCTGCTGCATGGCGATGTGCGCATGCCACATCAGCGGGTCCGCCCCGGCATTGGCCCGGGCATGGGCCACGCCCAGGCTGCAGCCGATCAGCAGGCTTTCGCCGTCGATCCAGTAAGGCTCGGCCATGGCCTCGGTAATGCGCTCGGCCATCCATTCGGCCCGCTGCGGCGCACGGCGTGTATCGATCAGCAAGGCAAACTCGTCGCTGCCCAGGCGCGCCATCTGATCGCCGGCCTCAAGCTGGCTCTTGAGCCGCGAGACCACCTGCAGGATCAAGCGGTCGCCGGCCTGGTGGCCGAGGGCGTCGTTGGCATGCCGGAAGTTGTCGAGGTCCAGGTGCCCCAGTGCCAGCCCGCGTCCTTCGTTTTCAACCAGGCGCGCGGCAAGCAGGGTCTGGAATCCCTGGCGGTTGGCGATACCGGTCAGCGGGTCCTGTTCGGCCAGGCGCTGCAGGGTGGTTTCCAGCACGCCGCGCTCACGCACATGGCGCAGGCAACGCCGCAGGATATCGGGGTTCAGGGCGCTGCGAATCAGCCAGTCACTGACACCCACCGGGGTCACCGAGGGTTCGTGGTCCAGCAGCAGGACGGTGGGCAAACTGCAGCGACCGGGGGCCGGTTGCAAGGAGGCAATGGTCAACAAGACCGCGCTGCGATCGTCATTGAACAGACGGCTGACAGAATCCCAGGTCGGGGCACTGATCAGCACAACCGAGTCTCCCAACGGAGCGAGACACTCGCGCAACAACGCTGCCCATGCCGGCTCTTCGGCCAGTAGCAGCAAACGCAAGGGTTCGACAGGCTTAGACAAGCTAGCTCCCTAGACTCTGCAAAAGAAGTTGGCGGTGGGCATTATGACGCGCGAATAAACAATGACAAATGATATTGATTATCAAACGCAATTTCTTATACCGCTCTAACTCGAACATTAGACGCATATTCAGCGCGCATCCTGCGGGAAAGTATCAAAACCGGCAAATTTAGATCGCGTGTTGCGTCACAAGTCGGAGAGAGGCAGCAGAATCTGTCCAGCCTGTTAAAATGCCCGCCCATTTCGCAACAGACTCCCTTTTCCGTCATGTCCCGACTCAATCCCCGGCAGCAAGAAGCCGTGAACTACGTCGGCGGCCCTCTTTTGGTGCTCGCCGGTGCTGGCTCCGGCAAGACCAGCGTGATCACCCGCAAAATCGCGCACCTGATCCAGAACTGCGGCATCCGCGCCCAGTACATCGTGGCCATGACCTTTACCAACAAGGCGGCGCGGGAGATGAAGGAGCGTGTCGGCACCCTGCTCAAGGGCGGCGAGGGCCGTGGGCTGACCGTGTGCACCTTCCACAACCTGGGCCTGAACATCATCCGCAAGGAACATGTGCGGCTGGGCTACAAACCGGGCTTCTCGATCTTCGACGAGACCGACGTCAAGGCCCTGATGACCGACATCATGCAGAAGGAATACTCGGGCGACGACGGCGTCGACGAGATCAAGAACATGATCGGCGCCTGGAAAAACGACCTGATCCTGCCGCCCGAAGCCCTGGAAAACGCACGCAACCCCAAGGAACAGACCGCCGCCATCGTCTACACCCACTACCAGCGCACGCTCAAGGCGTTCAACGCGGTGGACTTCGACGACCTGATCCTGCTCCCGGTGAAGCTGTTCCAGGAGCACACCGACATCCTGGAAAAATGGCAGAACAAGGTCCGCTACCTGCTGGTGGACGAATACCAGGACACCAACGCCAGCCAGTACCTGCTGGTGAAGCTGCTGATCGGCACGCGCAACCAGTTCACCGTGGTCGGCGACGACGACCAGTCGATCTACGCCTGGCGCGGCGCCCGCCCGGAAAACCTGATGCTGCTCAAGGACGACTACCCGTCCCTAAAAGTGGTGATGCTGGAGCAGAACTACCGCTCCACCAGCCGTATCCTGCGTTGCGCCAACGTGCTGATCTCGAACAACCCCCACGAGTTTGAAAAACAACTGTGGAGCGAGATGGGCCACGGCGACGAGATCCGCGTGATCCGCTGCCGCAACGAAGACGCCGAGGCTGAGCGGGTAGCGGTGGAGATTCTCACCCTGCACCTGCGCACCGATCGCCCGTACAGCGATTTCGCGATCCTGTATCGCGGTAACTATCAGGCCAAGCTGATCGAGCTGAAGCTGCAGCACCATCAGATTCCTTACCGGCTTTCCGGCGGCAACAGCTTTTTCGGACGCCAGGAAGTGAAAGACCTGATGGCCTACTTCCGCCTGATCGTGAACCCGGATGACGACAACGCCTTCCTGCGGGTGATTAACGTGCCGCGCCGGGAAATCGGCTCGACGACCCTGGAAAAACTCGGCAACTACGCCACCGAACGCAAGATTTCGATGTACGCCGCCACCGATGAAATCGGTCTCGGCGAGCACCTGGACAGCCGCTTCACCGACCGCCTGGCGCGCTTCAAGCGCTTTATGGACCGGGTGCGCGAGCAGTGCGCCGGCGAAGACCCGATCTCTGCCCTGCGCAGCATGGTCATGGACATCGACTACGAGAACTGGCTGCGCACCAACAGCTCCAGCGACAAGGCCGCCGACTACCGCATGGGCAACGTGTGGTTCCTGATCGAAGCCCTGAAAAACACCCTGGAAAAAGACGAAGACGGCGACATGACCGTCGAAGACGCCATCGGCAAGCTGGTCCTGCGCGACATGCTGGAACGTCAGCAGGAAGAGGAAGACGGCGCCGAAGGCGTGCAGATGATGACCTTGCATGCCTCCAAGGGCCTGGAATTCCCCTACGTGTTCATCATGGGCATGGAAGAGGAAATCCTCCCGCACCGCTCCAGTATCGAAGCCGACACCATCGAGGAAGAGCGGCGCCTGGCCTACGTGGGCATTACCCGCGCACGCCAGACCCTGGCCTTTACCTTTGCCGCCAAGCGCAAGCAGTACGGCGAGATCATCGATTGCGCGCCCAGCCGCTTCCTCGATGAGCTGCCACCGGACGACCTGGCCTGGGAAGGCAATGACGACACGCCGACCGAAGTCAAAGCCGTTCGCGGAAACACCGCACTGGCGGATATACGCGCGATGTTAAAGCGCTAGAATTGCCGACTTTTTACCGCACACTATTTATCAGCGCTTAGGCGCACAAGGCGCCCAAAGAGGAAAGCTTCATGGAAGCACTGCACAAGAAAATTCGCGAAGAAGGCATCGTGCTTTCCGATCAGGTCCTGAAAGTCGACGCCTTTCTCAACCATCAGATCGACCCGCAACTGATGAAGCTGATCGGCGACGAATTCGCCACGCTGTTCAAGGACTCGGGCATTACCAAGATCGTCACCATCGAAGCCTCGGGCATTGCCCCGGCGATCATGACCGGCCTGAACCTCGGTGTGCCGGTGATCTTCGCCCGCAAGCACCAGTCCCTGACCCTGACCGAGAACCTGTTGTCGGCCACCGTCTACTCCTTCACCAAGCAGACGGAAAGCACCGTGGCCATCTCGCCACGGCACCTGACCAGCAGCGACCGGGTGCTGATCATCGATGACTTCCTGGCCAACGGTAAGGCCTCCCAGGCGCTGATTTCGATCATCAAGCAGGCCGGCGCCACCGTTGCCGGCCTGGGTATCGTCATCGAAAAGTCGTTCCAGGGCGGGCGTGCCGAACTGGATGCCCAGGGCTACCGCGTGGAGTCTCTGGCCCGCGTGCAATCCCTGGCCGGCGGCGTGGTCAGCTTCATCGAGTAAAGTGCGCGACGGCGCCGGCGGCGTGCCGGCGCCACGGGTAATCCGCCGTTACAGGCGGGTTTCCTGCAAGGCTGCCAGCAGCAGCCGCTGATACAGATCCTCACGCAAGCCTTCGGGTTTCTCCAGCTGCATGCGCGCCAGGTGCAAGGGAAAAGCCTCGGCCTCCGGCGCGTCCAGCGCGGCCTTGCCCAGCTCCAGAATCTCGGTGAGCTTGAACTTGCTCTTGAGCCAGTTGAGGGCCCGTAGCAGATCCCGCTCTTGCGCACTGAAATCAGTGCCCAACGGATACTCCGGGAACAAGTGCGGGTGCCGTGCGCGAATCGCCTGCAAACGCTGTGGGCTGTTGTCGGTAAATCGCGGTTCCAGCTGAAAGTCCTTGGGCAGCTTACCGACTTTCTGCGCTTGCTCGATCAACCCGGGCTGGAAGCGTGAGTCGCTGATATTGAGCAGGGTCTCGATCACCTTGGCGTCGGTCTTGCCCCGCAGGTCGGCAATGCCGTACTCGGTGACCACGATATCGCGCAGATGGCGCGGGATGGTGCAGTGCCCGTATTCCCAGACCACGTTCGAACTGACCTCGCCGCCCGACTCACGCCAGCTGCGCAGGATCAGCACCGAACGCGCGCCTTCCAGCGCATGGCCCTGGGCGACGAAGTTGTACTGCCCGCCGACCCCACTCAGCACACGGCCGTCTTCCAACTGATCGGCGACACCGGCACCGAGCAAGGTGACCATGATCGAGCTGTTGATAAACCGCGCATCCCGACGTTGCAGGCGCTTGAGCTCTTCCTGGCCATACAGCTCGTTGATGTAGCTGATGCGCGTCATGTTGAATTCGAGGCGCTTGCTTTGCGGCAGCTCCCGCAGGCGCTGATAAAAACTGCGCGGCCCCAGGAAGAACCCGCCATGCACCGAGATGCCGTCGGTTTGCGCCGCTTCATCCAGGGTGCCGTCATTGGCCTGCTGCTGGGTCTTGATATCCGGGTAGACCTTGCGCCGCACGATCCCGGCGTCCGCCAGCACCAGCAGGCCGTTGACGAACATTTCGCTGCAACCGTAGAGGCCCTTGGCAAAGGGCTCGACTCCGCCTTCGCGGCCAATCAGCGGCGCCCAGTAATAGGCATCGATATCGGTCAGCAGTGAACGATAGGCGTCGTTGTCCGCCTGCCGGGCCAGCAGTGCGGCGGTCAGGGCGTCGCCCATGGAGCCGATGCCGATCTGCAAGGTGCCGCCGTCGCGCACCAACGTGCTGGCGTGCAAACCGATGAAATGGTCCTGGAACCCCACCGGCATGTTCGGCGTGGAAAACAGCGTAGTGCGGTCCTTTTCATCGATCAGCAGATCGAAGCCGTCCATGTCGAGTTCGGCGTCACCCGGCATGTATGGCAGCTCGTCGTGAACCTGGCCGACCATGAGGATGGTCTCGCCGGCAGCGCGGCGCTTGGCAATCATCGGCAGCAGATCAAGGGTGATGTCCGGGTTGCAGCTCAGGCTCAGCCGATCCGGATGATCAGGGTGGCTGGCCACCAACTGCGCCACCAGGTTCAGGCCACTGGCGTTGATGTCGCGGGCGGCGTGGCTGTAGTTGCTGCTGACATAGTCCTGCTGCGCGGGGGCACTGTTGAGCAGGCTCCCGGGCTGCATGAAGAACTGCTCGACATGGATGTTGCGGGGCAGGCTGTCGTGTTGCAGGTCCGCGAGGAAATCCAGCTCGGGATAGTCGCCGAATATGCGTTCGACAAAGGGTTCGAGAAAGCGCTTCTGCAAGCCATCGCCCAGGGTCGGACGGCCCAGGCTCAAGGCGGTGTAGATGGTCAGCTGCCGTTCGGGCAGTTGCTTGATGCGGCGGTACAGCGCATTGGCAAACTGGTTAGGCTTGCCCAGGCCCAGGGGCATGCCCATGTGAATATGCGCCGGCAGACGCGCCAGCACGTCATCGACCGCCTGCTCGATTGAACACAACTGCACCATACGACTCTCCCGAACGTTCCATGAATTGGGGTTGGACCGAGCTTGCCGGGTCTTTACTGCATTGACCAGTGTGGTGGCCGAATCGCGGGCACAAAAAAGCCGCTCGTAAGCGGCTTTTTCGCTGAAGATTGACCTTATTTCAGGCCAGACATCTTCTCGATGGCACCTTTGAGCTCGTCATCGGAGCAATCGGCACAAGTGCCTTTTGGCGGCATGGCGTTGATCCCGGTAATGGCCTTGGCCAGGATGCCGTCGAGGCCGCCCTGGTGATCGGCACGCTCTTTCCAGGCTGCGGTGTCACCGATTTTCGGTGCGCCGAGCAGACCGGTGCCATGGCAAGCGTTGCAATGCTTGGCAATCACTTCATCAGGGGTTTTCGCCCCTCCACCACCGACAGAGGCGGCGACTTCCATGCCCTTGCATTCCTGCCCCTGAACACAGACCTGACCGACCGGTGCAAGGCGTTGGGCAATATCATCATTAGTCGCAGCTTGAGCGCTGACTGCCCATAGGGCCAATACGGTTGCTGGTGCGGCCAGCATTTTCATAATTAGGTTCACGCGTACACCCTCAATGGTGGCTAGTCACGCCCACGGCCACGGTTTCGCAGGCGGGCGCAAGTATAACGGTTAGCCCGCCACACTGAAACAACCCTAAAGTCGATGGGGTCTTAAAGGTGGCGAAATGGCACTTCGGGCGTCGCCGCAAGCCTTGCAGGACGCCTCTTCTATTAGAAATTCGCTGGCGTGGCTGCGCTGATTAGTCGCGCCGGTACATCGAAAGGATTTCGGAAACGGTGCGGCTTGGTACTTTCAAAGTAGTAGCTGTCGCCCGCTTCGAGCACAAATGTTTCAAGCCCGACCACCAGTTCAAGGCGGCCTTCCACGAGAATTCCGGTTTCTTCGCCTTCGTGGGTGAGCATTTCCTCACCGGTGTCGGCGCCCGGCGGGTAGATCTCGTTGAGAAAGGCGATGGCACGGCTGGGATGGGCGCGCCCCACGAGTTTCATGGTCACGGCGCCATCGGAAATATCGATCAGTTCATGGGCTTTGTAGACGATCTGGCTCGGGGTTTCCTGGAGGATTTCCTCGGAAAAGAACTCGACCATGGACATGGGGATGCCGCCAAGAACCTTCCTCAGCGAGCTGATCGAGGGGCTGACACTGTTCTTCTCGATCATCGAAATGGTGCTGTTGGTGACGCCCGCGCGCTTGGCAAGTTCACGCTGGGAAAGACCTTTCAGTTTACGGATGGATTGCAGTCGTTCACCGACGTCCAATGCGGCAGTCTCCTAGGGAATCAGGCGTTGTTGTAATTGAGCATTATCATGGCGATAGCGTTCAGTATTTACAACACTTGCCTCCAATCCACCCAGGAGCGGCCTGTCAGGTTCCGACCACTGGCCGTCAGCCCTCGGAATAGAGCCTTGGCACTCGGCGCAGGTTGCAGAAAATCTGGTACGGAATAGTGTCCGCAGCCATCGCCACGTCGCTGGCGAGGATGTTTTTACCCCATAGCTCCACGGTCGAGCCCAGGCCGGCCTGCGGCACATCGGTGAGGTCGATGCACAGCATGTCCATGGACACCCGACCCAGCAATTGGCTGCGCTGGCCAGCCACCAGAACCGGCGTGCCGGTCGGCGCCTGGCGTGGGTAACCGTCGGCATACCCCATGGCAACCACACCAATGCGCATCGGCCGCGTGGTGACGAACTTGGCGCCGTAGCCCACCGGCTCGCCGGCTGGCAACTCACGCACGCAAATCACTTTCGATTCCAGGGTCATGACCGGTTGCAGGCGCGCGGCCACCGGGTTGTTTTCTTCGAACGGGGTTGCGCCATACAGCATGATGCCGGGGCGCACCCAGTCACTGGGAATACTCGGCCAACCCAGGACCGCCGGCGAGTTGCGCAGGCTGACCTCGGCCGCCAGCCCCTCGCGGGCAGCCTGAAACACGGCCACCTGCTCGTCGCTGCGCACGCAATCGAGCTCATCGGCCCGGGCGAAGTGGCTCATCAACACCACTTTCGCCACTTTGCCACTGGCCAGCAGTCGCTGATGGGCAGCCTGATAATCCTTGGGATGCAGGCCAACCCGGTGCATGCCCGAGTCGAGCTTGAGCCAGACCGTCAGCGGCTTGGCCAGGGTTGCCTTCTCGATGGCCTCGAGTTGCCACAGCGAATGCACCACACACCAGAAGTCATGCTCGATGATCAGCGCCAACTCATCGGCCTCGAAAAAGCCTTCGAGCAGCAGCACCGACGCACGAATCCCCGCCGCACGCAGCTCCAGGGCTTCTTCAATGCAGGCCACGGCAAAACCGTCGGCCTCGCCTTCCAGTGCCTGGGCACAGCGCACCGCGCCATGGCCATAGGCATCGGCCTTGATCACGGCAAGGGCACGGACGCCCGACAACTCGCGGGCCAGTTGGTAGTTGTGACGCAGGGCTTGAAGGTCGATCAGGGCACGGGCAGGACGCATGGCGGCAGACTTCTAGGCGGTCATGGGGGAAGAAAAAACCGGTGCTGGCCGAAGGCGTGAACCGCCGACAGCACCGGCAGAGGGATCGGTGTTTAAGGCAAAGCGGCGACTACGGACAGCTCGATCAGGATCTCGGGCTCGCACAGCTTGGCTTCGACTGTGGCACGGGCAGGAGCGACGCCTTTTGGCAGCCATTTGTCCCAGACAGCGTTCATGCCCTCGAAGTGGGCGTCGATGTCTTTCAGGTAAATGGTCACTGACAGCAACTTGCTCTTGTCGGTACCAGCCAGGTCCAGCAAACGCTCGATGTTGGCGAGGGTTTCGCTGGTCTGTTGTTCAATTCCGGCGGTCATGTCGTCGCCGACCTGCCCCGCCAGATAGACGGTGCCGCTGTGAACGACAATCTGGCTCATGCGTTCATTGGTGAGCTGGCGCTGGATTGACATGCTTGGCTGTCTCCTGAGAATTACCGTAACGAGAAATATCGAGGCCTTCAGCGCTGATCTGCGGCGTTTTCTTCGCCATCAGGTCAGCCAGCAAGCGACCGGAACCGCACGCCATGGTCCAACCCAGGGTGCCGTGACCGGTGTTCAAGAACAGGTTGCGGAACGGTGTGGCACCCACAATCGGCGTGCCGTCCGGGGTGGTCGGCCGCAGGCCGGTCCAGAAGCTGGCTTGCGCCAGATCGCCGCCCTGAGGATAGAGGTCGTTGACGATCATCTCCAGGGTTTCGCGCCGGCGCGGGTTCAGCGACAGGTCGAAGCCCGCGATCTCGGCCATGCCGCCGACCCGGATACGGTTGTCGAAGCGAGTGATCGCGACCTTGTAGGTCTCGTCGAGAATGGTCGAGGTCGGGGCCATCGCCGGGTTGGTGATCGGCACGGTCAGGGAGTAACCCTTGAGCGGATACACCGGGGCCTTGATCCCCAACGGCTTGAGCAGTTGCGGCGAGTAGCTGCCCAGCGCCAGCACGTAGCGATCGGCGGTTTCCAGCTTGCCGTCGATCCATACGCCATTGATCCGGTCGCCGGCGAAGTCGAGGCGCTGGATGTCCTGGCCAAAACGGAACTCCACACCCAGCTGGGTGGCCATTTCCACCAGGCGCGTGGTGAACATCTGGCAATCGCCGGTCTGGTCGTTCGGCAGGCGCAGGGCGCCGGCGAGGATATCGGTGACGTTGGCCAGGGCGGGCTCGACGCGGGCGATGCCCTCGCGGTCGAGCAGTTCGAAAGGCACACCGGACTCCTTGAGCACGGCGATGTCTTTCGCCGCGCCATCGAGCTGGGCCTGGGTCCGGAACAGCTGGGTGGTGCCCAGGCTGCGGCCTTCATAGGCAATGCCGGTCTCGGCGCGCAGTTCGTCGAGGCAGTCGCGGCTGTACTCGGACAGGCGGACCATGCGCTCCTTGTTCACGGCGTAGCGGCTGGCGGTGCAGTTGCGCAGCATCTGCGCCATCCACAGGTACTGGTCGATATCGGCGGTGGCCTTGATCGCCAACGGCGCGTGGCGCTGCAGCAGCCACTTGATGGCCTTGAGCGGCACGCCCGGTGCGGCCCATGGCGAGGCATAGCCCGGCGACACCTGACCGGCGTTGGCGAAACTGGTTTCCATGGCAGCGGCCGGCTGACGGTCGACCACCACCACTTCAAAACCTGCTCGGGCCAGATAGTAGGCACTGGTGGTACCGATTACGCCGCTACCCAAGACCATAACGCGCATTTTCATATCCCTCATCGCGGCTAAACCGCTGACGTTTGTTATTCAGAGCGAAGATGTGCGCAGTATAAAAAGCAATGGGCAGTGCATTTCACTATATAACTGCCTATATTTGGCGACAATTCTCGGCAAAAACCCTTTTGACGGAGGTGCATCCCCTATGCGCACCAATCACCAGACAAAACGCGAGCTGGACAAGATAGATCGCAACATCCTGCGCATCCTCCAGGCCGATGGGCGTATCTCGTTTACCGAGCTGGGAGAGAAGGTCGGCCTGTCGACCACTCCCTGCACCGAACGGGTCCGGCGCCTGGAGCGCGAAGGGATCATCATGGGCTACAACGCGCGCCTCAATCCGCAGCACCTCAAGGGCAGCCTGCTGGTGTTCGTCGAAATCAGCCTGGACTACAAGTCCGGCGACACCTTCGAAGAGTTCCGCCGCGCCGTGCTCAAGCTGCCCCACGTACTGGAGTGCCACCTGGTCTCGGGCGACTTCGACTACCTGGTGAAAGCCCGTATTTCCGAAATGGCGTCCTACCGCAAACTGCTGGGCGACATCCTGCTCAAGCTGCCCCACGTGCGCGAATCCAAGAGCTATATCGTGATGGAAGAGGTGAAGGAGAGCCTGAGCCTGCCGATTCCGGACTGAAATCCGGCGCAGGCCGACTCGAGAGTGCCGGGGTGACCCAAGTAAAGCGCTAGACCAGAACCTGGCGGGTGCTCGCCATGTACTCGTGGATCTGCTTTTCGACCCGTGGATGGATCATCTCCACCGGGCGCCGGCCATTGGGGCACGGCAGGCTCGGGGTGGTGCCGAACAGGCGACAGATCAGCGGCCGCTCGTCGTACACGGTGCAGCCGTTGGGCCCCAGATGCACGCAGTTCAGCTCGTCCATGGCCGCGTCCTGCTCGGCCGCGGTCTTGCGTGGCAGGCGCGACATCTCCTCGGTTGAAGTGGTCACCGGGCCGCAGCAGTCATGGCAGCCGGGGACACACTCGAACGAGGGAATCTGCTGACGCAGCAGGCGGACTTTCTGGCTGTTGCAGCTCATTGGCAAGGTTACCGGGCAAATACAGCCGGGGATTTTGCCCTAAAAGCCCACCAACAGACAGCGCACCCCGACCGCTGTTGCCGCCGACGAAAGGTCAGGCTTATGCTCCGTCAAATTTTCCAAACACCCCAATCAGGATTCACGCACATGAACCCCGGTGTTCAGCAACCTGCCCCGAGCGACCGTCACGCCGCCTCCTATTACGCCGCCAGCAGCCTGCCCCAGCCCGATCATCCGGCGCTTGCCGGCGAGTTGCAGGCCGATGTCTGCGTGGTCGGCGGCGGCTTCTCCGGGCTGAATACCGCATTGGAACTGGCCCAGCGCGGCTTCAGTGTGGTGCTGCTGGAAGCGCGCAAGATCGGCTGGGGCGCCAGCGGGCGCAATGGCGGCCAGCTGATTCGCGGCGTCGGCCATGGCCTGGAGCAGTTCAGCAAGGTGCTGGGCGACGACGGCGTTCGGCAGATGAAGCTGATGGGCCTGGAAGCGGTGGACATCGTGCGCCAGCGGGTCGAACAGTTCCAGATCGCCTGCGACCTGACCTGGGGCTACTGCGACCTGGCCAACAAGCCCAAGGACCTGGAGGGTTTCGCCGAAGACGCCGAAGAACTGCGCGAGCTGGGCTATCGCCACGAAACCCGCCTGCTGCAAGCCCATGAAATGCACAGCGTGGTCGGCTCCGAGCGCTATGTCGGCGGTTTGATCGACATGGGCTCCGGGCACCTGCACCCCTTGAACCTGGCACTGGGCGAGGCCGCCGCGGCGCAGCGGCTGGGGGTGCAAGTGTTCGAACATTCAGCCGTGACCCGCATCGATTACGGCAGCCAGGTCAGGGTGCACACCGCCCGCGGCCTGGTCCGCGCCAAGACCCTGGTGCTCGGTTGCAACGCCTACCTCAATGGCCTCAACCCGGAGCTGGGTGGCAAGGTGTTGCCCGCCGGCAGCTACATCATCGCCACCGAGCCGTTGAGCGAGCAGCAGGCACAGCAGTTGCTGCCGCAGAACATGGCGGTCTGCGACCAGCGGGTGGCCCTGGATTACTACCGGCTTTCGGCGGATCGGCGCCTGCTGTTCGGCGGCGCCTGCCATTACTCCGGGCGTGACCCGCAGGACATCGCCGCGTACATGCGGCCGAAGATGCTGCAAGTGTTCCCGCAACTGGCCGGGGTCAAGATCGACTATCAATGGGGCGGGATGATCGGTATCGGCGCCAACCGCCTGCCGCAGATCGGCCGGCTCAAGGACCAGCCGAATGTGTATTACGCCCAGGCCTATTCAGGTCATGGGCTGAATGCCACGCACCTGGCCGGCAAGCTGCTGGCCGAAGCCATCAGCGGCCAGCAGGGTGGCGGCTTCGAGCTGTTCGCCAAGGTGCCGCACATCACCTTCCCGGGCGGCCGCTACCTGCGTTCGCCGCTATTGGCACTGGGCATGCTCTGGCACCGCCTCAAGGAGCTCGGCTGACACCGCAACCGCCCTCCCCCTGGCATTGCTGCCGCCCAATGGCCTGACGGCGTGCAGCAGCGCCAGAGCCCTTCTTCAGAGACGCCAGAACGGCTTGAGCCCTTCGCGGCGCGCCTGCTCCCGGCTAAGCCCGATGTCCCGCAGTTCGTCAGCCGTCAGGGCGAGCAAGGCCTTGCGGGTACGCAGCCGATGCCAGTACAGGCCCCAGCGGCCAAGGGCGCGCGGCGCGTTGCGGGACATCACCGCCTGCATCGCCCGCTCGTGCCCAACCGCCAGTTCCTGACTGTGTAACGACAGACGCACATCGCTCAAGCCGTTCATTGTTGTTTGCTCCTGTTTACTTGGGTGGCCATGAGCAAACATGATGCGCGGGTGCCTGAAACCATGACAGATTCAAAGCGCTGGTATTATTTCCATACAGAATTTCCCCACTGATGGCTGAATCCTGTATTTTCCGTCCATCTGTACTGGTTCTTTGATCAATCCCTTGCGCGAGTGCCTGCCATGACCCTCTACGTCAACCTTGCCGAACTGCTGGGCACCCGCATTGAGCAGGGTTTTTATCGCCCCGGCGACCGCCTGCCTTCGGTGCGCGCCTTGAGTGTCGAGCACGGTGTCAGCCTGAGCACTGTGCAGCAGGCATACAGAGTGCTGGAAGATAACGGCCTGGCGATGCCCAAGCCCAAGTCCGGCTACTTTGTACCGGCCAGCCGCGAACTGCCGGCGTTGCCCGCCATCGGCCGCCCGGCGCAACGGCCGGTGGAGATATCGCAATGGGAACAGGTGCTGGAACTGGTGCGCAGCGTGCCGCGCAAAGACGTCATACAGATGGGCAGGGGTATGCCGGATATCAATACACCGACCCTGAAACCCCTGCTCCGCGGGCTGGCCCGCATCAGCCGGCGCCAGGACATGCCCGGCCTGTATTACGACAACATCTACGGCGTGCTCGAACTGCGCGAACAGATCGCCCGCCTGCTGCTCGACTCCGGCTGCCAGCTGCAAGCCAATGACCTGGTGATCACCACCGGCTGCCATGAGGCGCTTTCAACCAGCATTCGCGCCATCTGCGAGCCTGGCGACATCGTCGCGGTGGACTCGCCGAGCTTTCACGGTGCCATGCAGACCCTCAAGGGCCTTGGCATGAAAGCCCTGGAGATCCCCACCGACCCGCTGACCGGCATCAGCCTCGAAGCCCTGGAACTGGCCCTGGAGCAGTGGCCGATCAAGGCCATACAGTTGACCCCCAACTGCAACAACCCGCTGGGCTACATCATGCCCGAGTCGCGCAAGCGCGCGCTGCTGACCCTGGCTCAGCGCTTTGACGTGGCGGTCATCGAAGACGATGTGTATGGCGAACTGGCCTACACCTACCCGCGCCCGCGCACCATCAAGTCGTTCGACGAAGACGGTCGGGTACTGCTGTGCAGTTCGTTCTCGAAAACCCTCGCCCCGGGCCTGCGCATTGGCTGGGTCGCGCCGGGGCGCTATCTGGAGCGGGTGCTGCACATGAAATACATCAGCACCGGCTCCACCGCGCCGCAACCGCAGATCGCCATTGCCGAGTTCCTCAAGGCCGGCCATTTCGAACCCCACTTGCGCAAGATGCGCGCTCAATACCAGCGCAATCGCGACATGATGCTCGACTGGGTCAGCCGCTACTTCCCCCTGGGCACTCGCGCCAGTCGGCCCCAGGGCAGCTTTATGCTGTGGATCGAACTGCCGGAAGGCTTCGACACCCTCAAGCTCAACCGCGCGCTGCTCGACCAGGGCGTACAGATTGCCGTGGGCAGTATCTTTTCCGCCTCGGGCAAGTACCGCAATTGCCTGCGGATGAACTACGCTGCCAAGCCAACGCCGCAGATCGAAGATGCGGTGCGCAAGGTGGGCGCCGCCGCGATCAAGCTGCTGGCTGAAACTGATTGCACGACCGACTGACCTTTTTCCCCCAAGACTGCGTCCATATGTCGACCATCGCCGCCTTCGAGACGAGCTGACTTGAGACTCAAACAGGCTTTCGCCTTACTTCTGCTGATCACGGCGGGCCTCAGCGGCTGTGCCACCCTGAACGTGCCCCGAGAACCGAGCCAGGCCCTGCCGGCCACAGAGTCGGCGTTTGGACGCTCGATCCAGGCCCAGGCCGCGCCCTATCAGGGGCGCTCCGGGTTTCGCCTGCTGTCCAACAGCACCGAAGCCTTCATGGCTCGCGCCGAGCTGATCCGCAATGCGCAAAGCAGCCTGGATTTGCAGTACTACATCGTGCACGACGGCATCAGCACCCGGATGCTGGTGGATGAGCTGCTCAAGGCCGCCGATCGCGGGGTGCGGATACGCATCCTGCTGGACGACACCACCAGCGATGGCCTGGACCAGGTGATTGCCACCCTCGCCGCCCACCCGCAGATCCAGATCCGCCTGTTCAACCCCCTGCACCTGGGGCGCAGCACCGGCATCACCCGCGCGGCAGGGCGCCTGTTCAACCTGTCCCAGCAACACCGGCGCATGCACAACAAGCTGTGGCTGGCGGACAACAGCGTGGCCATCGTCGGCGGGCGCAACCTGGGCGACGAGTATTTCGATGCCGAGCCCAGCCTCAACTTCACGGACATCGACATGCTCAGCGTCGGGCCGGTGGCCGAGCAGTTGGGGCACAGTTTCGACCAGTACTGGAACAGCGCCCTGAGCAAGCCCATCGACGAGTTCCTCTCCAGCGTCCCCACCGCCCGGGACCTGGCCAACACCCGGCAACAACTGGAACAGTCCCTGGCAGACACCCGCCGGCAGAACCACGCCCTGTACCAGCAACTGAAGACCTACCAGAGCCACCCGCGCATGGATATCTGGCGCAAGGAGCTGATCTGGGCCTGGAACCAGGCCCTGTGGGATGCGCCGAGCAAGGTCCTGGCCAGGAACGAGCCCGACCCGCAATTGCTGCTGACCACCCAACTGGCGCCGGAGCTGCAAGGGGTAAGCCAGGAACTGATCATGATTTCGGCCTACTTCGTGCCCGGCCAGCCGGGCCTGGTGTACCTCACCGGGCGTGCCGACGCCGGGGTGCAAGTGAGCCTTCTGACCAACTCCCTGGAAGCCACCGATGTGCCGGCAGTGCACGGCGGCTATGCGCCTTACCGCAAGGCCCTGCTGGAACACGGGGTAAGGCTGTTCGAATTGCGCCGCCAGCCCGGCGATCACGGCGGCAGCGGGCCGCACCTGTTCCGCAGCACCTGGCGCGGCTCGGACTCCAGCCTGCACAGCAAGGCGATGATCTTCGACCGGCAGAAATCCTTTATTGGCTCGTTCAACTTCGACCCGCGCTCGGTGCTGTGGAACACCGAAGTCGGGGTGCTGGTCGACAGCCCGGAACTGGCCGAACATGTGCGCGCCCTGGCCCTGCAAGGCATGGCCCCGGCCTTGAGCTACGAGGCCAAGCTGCAGGACGGCAAGATCGTCTGGGTCACCGAAGACAACCAGCAACTGCACACCCTGACCCGGGAGCCGGGCAGTTGGTGGCGGCGCATCAACGCCTGGCTGAGCACCAGCGTCGGCCTGGAGCGCATGCTCTAGGCCCGCGCCGATCTGTCAGCGTTTGAGCAGCTGGTTTTTGATAAAGGCGTCCAGCCCGGGCGAGTGATAGAAACTCATGCAGCGTTCAAAAATCGCGTTGATCGGGTAACCGGCCTCGTTCTTCATCGGCGGCCCGCCGATATGGAAGCTGCCCGTCTGCTGCTCGACGTAGTTGCTCAGGGCCCGGGTACGGCGGTCGGTGCCGTCGCGGTCCAGCTGCACCCGATCGACGAAGTAGGACGCGTCGTGCAGGTCGTACGCCTTGTAGAACTTCAAGCGCCCGTAGTTATCGTCCAGGCACTGCTTCAGCGCCAGTTGCTTGACCCGCTCCACGGGCGGGTCCTTGGGTGCGGCATGGGCGGACCCGGCGAGCAAAATCGTCAGCGCACAGAGCGCCCCGCTGAATCGAATCCCTGGCTTAAGCTTCATCTGACCTCCCTGATTGAACCAACAGCGGTGAAGCCTATACCGATTGCGGCGCCGCGGCACCCAATGCTCCCTGGCGCAGCAACAACACAATCAGCCCAAAAGCCCCGGCCGCCATCAGCCACAGCAAGGCATGGCCGCTGACCCACTGGCTGCCCGCCCCGGCCACCAGCGGCCCGATCAGGCAGCCAATGCCCCAGAGTTGCGCCACATGGGCATTGGCTCGCACCAGGGCGTCGTCGCGGTAACGCTCGCCGATCAGGATCAACGACAGGGTAAACAGGCCCCCGGCGCTGGCGCCGAACAGCACCCACAACGGCCAGATCAACAAGGTGTGGAGCAATAGCGGAATCGCCAGGCTCGACAACAACAGCGCCACCGCACAGCCGGTGAACAGGGAGCGCCGCGACAGGCGATCGGCCAGGGCGCCAATCGGCAATTGCAGCACCGCATCGCCGACCACCACGGTGCTGACCATCGCCAGGGCGATGTCTTCGGTAAAGCCCTGGCGTAGGCAATACACCGGTAACAGCGTAAGAATCATTGCCTCAAAGGCGGCGAACAGCGCCACGGCCCAGGCAATCGCCGGCAGCCCACGACAAAAGCGCCACAGGTCGACCAGGGTCACGCTGCAGGCTTCAGTGGTCGGGGCGCCGCTGCGGCCGATCAACAGCAGGGGCGATACCACCAGCAGCCCGACACCGACCCAGAAGCCGTAGTCGGTCTCGGTGCCCAGCGCGCCCAGCAGCAATGGCCCGGCCAGCTGGCTCAGGGCGTAACAGCTGCCATACAGCGCCACCAGCCGCCCGCGCCACTGCTCGACCACCAACTGGTTGATCCAGCTCTCGCCCAGGATAAACACGATGGTCAGCACCATGCCCAGGCCCAATCGCAGCACCAGCCACAGCGGGTAACTCGGCAACAGCGCCAGCAAAGCAATGGACAGCGCCCCGCCCCACAGGCACAGGCGCATCAGGCCCGCAGTACCAAAACGCGCCGCCAGGCGGCTGGCAAGCTTGGCCCCAAGCAACACGCCAAAGGCCGGCATCGACGCCATGACGCCAATGGCAAAGGGGCCATAACCCCAGCCTTCCAGGCGAAACGACACCAGCGGCATGCTGACACCCAGGGCCAGCCCGACACTCAGGACAGCCGCCAAAACGGCGAAATAGGTCGCCCAACGCATTTCCACGCTCCTGTGGATCATTTTTTATACCGACACAGACAACGCAGCCGGACTTCCCTTGCGGAAAGTCCGGCTGCGATTTTGGATCGAGGCCCGGTCCGGCGGGCAAGCGCCCGCCCCGAGCCCTTCAGGTCAGAGCTTGATCCAGGTCGCCTTCAACTCGGTGTACTTGTCGAATGCGTGCAGCGACTTGTCACGGCCGTTACCCGATTGCTTGAAGCCACCGAACGGCGCGGTCATGTCGCCGCCATCGTACTGGTTGACCCACACGCTACCGGCACGCAGGGCCTTGGCGGTCAGGTGAGCCTTGGAGATATTGGCTGTCCAGACCGCTGCGGCCAGGCCGTACAGGGTGTCGTTGGCAATCTCGATGGCTTCTTCGACGGTATCGAAGGCGATCACCGACAGCACCGGGCCGAAGATTTCTTCCTGGGCGATTTTCATCGCGTTGCTCACACCGTCGAAAATCGTCGGCTCAATATAGGTGCCGCCGGTTTCCTGCAGGGTGCGCTTGCCGCCCGCGACCAGCTTGGCGCCGTCGGCATGCCCGGCTTCGATGTAGGACAGCACGGTGTTCATCTGCTGGGTGTCGACCAATGCACCGACGTTGGTTGCCGGGTCCAGTGGGTTGCCCGGCTTCCAGCCCTTGAGGGCCTCGATCACCAGGGGCAGGAATTTATCCTTGATGGAGCGCTCCACCAGCAGGCGCGAACCCGCGGTGCAGACTTCGCCCTGGTTGAAGGCAATGGCGCCCGCGGCCGATTCGGCCGCGGCCTGTAGATCCGGTGCATCGGCGAACACGATATTCGGGCTCTTGCCGCCGGCTTCGAGCCAGACGCGCTTCATGTTCGACTCGCCGGAGTAGATCAGCAATTGCTTGGCGATTTTGGTCGAGCCGGTGAACACCAGGGTGTCGACGTCCATGTGCAGGGCCAGGGCCTTGCCCACGGTGTGACCATAACCTGGCAGCACGTTGAGCACGCCCGCCGGAATACCGGCTTCCACGGCCAGGGCGGCGATGCGGATTGCGGTCAGCGGGGATTTTTCCGAAGGCTTGAGGATGACCGAGTTACCGGTGGACAACGCCGGCCCCAGCTTCCAGCAAGCCATCATCAGCGGGAAGTTCCACGGCACGATGGCCGCGACTACGCCCACCGGCTCGCGAGTCACCAGGCCCAGTTGATCATGGGGCGTGGCGGCGACTTCGTCGTAGATCTTGTCGATGGCCTCGCCACTCCAGCTCAGCGCTTGCGCCGCGCCCGGAATGTCGATGCCCAGGGAGTCGCTGATCGGCTTGCCCATGTCCAGGGTTTCAAGCAGGGCGAGCTCTTCGGCGTGCTTTTTCAGCAGGCCGGCAAAACGAATCATGGTGGCCTTGCGCTTGGCCGGGGCCAGGCGCGACCAGGCGCCGGAATTGAATGTGGCGCGGGCATTTTCTACAGCACGCTGGGCGTCGGCGGCGTCACAACTGGCGATGGTTGCCAGCACGCGACCGTCAACCGGGCTGATGCATTCGAAGGTTTCACTGGAAACCGCAGCGGTGTATTCGCCATTGATATAGGCGCGGCCTTCGATCTTCAGGTCGCGGGCACGTTGTTCCCAGTCGGCACGAGTCAGGGTGGTCATACGAGTGTCCTCCTCTTATTGAATACAAGCGCCACGCGATCAACGCAGGCACCTTCAGGAATTCTGCCCGGCCAGCCTTCTTTCGGCCCAAGGCACCGGCCACCCTAAACCAGTGGCACCCGAAGTTTCAATATATTTGACATAACGCCCGTAAACGCCATTGCTATGTTCATTTTAATAAACATAGACTTTGGCCCCACTACCACTCGCGCCGCCAATCACGGGGGAATACAAGAATGAGCATTCAGCACGTCGTCGACTTCAGCCAGGCCACCACCGAGGGTGAACGCTATCGCCCTGCACCGGAAAAAGTCCTCAAGGGCGACCCGGAACAGGCGTTGTTCAACCATTACGCCAGTCCGTGCGGGCAGATGAACGCCGGGGTCTGGGAAGGTGCGGTCGGGCAGTGGACGGTGAATTTCACCGAGCATGAATACTGCGAAATCGTGCAGGGCGTCTCGGTGCTGCGCGACAGCGACGGCAATGCCAAGACCCTGCGCGCCGGCGACCGCTTCGTCATCCCGGCCGGCTTCAAGGGCACCTGGGAAGTGCTGGAGCCCTGCCGCAAGATCTACGTGGCCTTCGAACAGAAAGCCTGAATCACAGGCACAAAAAAACCCGCTTGAAGGCGGGTTTTTTTGTCAGAAGAAAAATCAATTACTTGATTTTGCCTTCTTTGTAGATCACGTGCTTACGAACAACCGGATCATATTTCTTGATCTCGATTTTGTCCGGAGTAGTGCGCTTGTTCTTGTCGGTAGTGTAGAAGTGACCAGTACCGGCGCTCGAAATCAAACGAATCAATTCACGCATGATTAGCTCCCTTAGATCTTGCCAGCTTTGCGGATTTCGGCCAGCACGACAGTAATGCCACGCTTGTCGATGATACGCATGCCTTTGGCAGATACGCGCAGACGCACGAAACGTTTCTCTTCTTCAACCCAGAAGCGGTGATGCTGCAGGTTCGGCAGGAAACGACGACGGGTTTTGTTGTTTGCGTGGGAAATGTTATTCCCAGTCACCGGACCCTTACCGGTAACTTGACAGACTCTCGACATGCCTCAGCCCTCTAAAACCACATGCCCAACCCGGCATGGGTTGGCCGCTTAATCTCTCAGTCATTTGGCGCCAGGCGCCGCGTTTCTTTAGGGGTCTTACCGGCTACACCTACAAACGAAGGAACCGGGCCCCTAGAAAAGAGCGCTGCTTTATACCAGAAAGACCCAATAGCAACAACAGTCACTGTGGTCGGGAATTCAAAAAGTCCCGTTTTTCTTGCGCCAAGCGCCTGCGGCAAAGGCTACCGCAGTTATCGACCGCTCGTCGCAGAATAAAATTCCTGCCCCGCAAAGCCCCCGCCAAAGCAGCGTCATTCACCGTCGCCAGCACCCGCGAGGCCCCTTCGAACGGGTCAATTTGTCAATTCATGGCAAATTATTGGCCGTCGGCCAGGGTAAAAACCGACCTTTTTGCCTTTGAAGGCCCACTCCACCCACGTCAATAAACGGAAAATGGGGATAGTCATTTTCCGACGAGATCACTAGGGTAAGCCTTTTCCAGACTGCACTCGCAGATGGGCCTTCGATCTGCAAAGGAAGCCGAATATGCGTCTCGCCGCCCTACCGCTGTTGTTCGTACCGTTTCTGAGCCCGCTGGCCCAGGCTGCCGCCCTGAGCGTCTGCACCGAAGCCAGCCCGGAAGGTTTCGACGTGGTGCAATACAACTCGCTGACCACCACCAACGCCTCGGCGGACGTGCTGATGAACCGCCTGGTCGACTTCGACGAAGCCAGCGGCAAGGTGGTGCCGAGCCTGGCAGACAGTTGGGAGGTGTCCGACGACGGCCTGACCTATGTGTTCAAGCTGCACCCCAAGGTCAAGTTCCACCACACCGACTACTTCAACCCCAGCCGTGAACTGACCGCCGAAGACGTGAAGTTCAGTTTCGAGCGCATGCTCGACCCGGCCAATCCCTGGCACAAGATTGCGCAAAGCGGCTTCCCCCACGCCCAATCCCTGCAGTTGCCGGCACTGATCAAGAAAATTGACGCCCTTGACCCACTGACCGTGCGCTTCACCCTGGACCACGCCGACTCGACATTTATCGCCACGCTGAGCATGGGCTTCGCCTCGATCTACTCTGCCGAGTACGCCGAGCAACTGCTCAAGGCCGGCACACCGGAGAAGCTCAACAACCAGCCGATCGGCACTGGGCCGTTTATCTTCGGCCGCTTCCAGAAAGACGCGTCGATCCGCTACAAGGCCAACCGCGACTACTTCGCCGGCAAGCCGGACGTGGACCCGCTGATTTTCGCCATCACCCCGGATGCCAACGTGCGCCTGCAAAAACTGCGGCGCAATGAATGCCAGATCGCCCTCTCGCCCAAGCCCCTGGACATCAATGCCGCGAGCCAGGACCCGGCGCTGAAAGTCGAACGCACCGCCGCCTTCATGACCGCTTTTGTCGCCATCAACAGTCAGCACCCGCCGCTGGACAAACCGGAAGTGCGCCAGGCAATCAACCTGGCCTTCGACAAGGCCAGCTACCTCAAAGCGGTCTTCGAAGACACCGCCGAAGCTGCCAACGGCCCGTTCCCGCCGAACACCTGGAGCTATGCCAAGGACTTGCCGGGCTATGCCCACGACCCTGAAAAAGCCCGCCAACTGCTGGCCAAGGCCGGCCTGAAAGACGGCTTCCAGACCACCATCTGGACTCGCCCATCCGGCAGCCTGCTCAACCCCAACCCCAGCCTCGGCGCACAACTGCTCCAGGCTGACCTGGAGAAAATCGGGATCAAGGCCGAGATCCGCGTGATCGAATGGGGCGAACTGATCCGCCGTGCCAAGGCCGGCGAGCATGACCTGCTGTTCATGGGCTGGGCCGGCGACAACGGCGACCCGGATAATTTCCTCACCCCGCAGTTCACCTGCGCTGCGGTCAAGTCCGGCACCAACTTCGCCCGCTACTGCGACCAGGGCCTGGATAAGCTGATCACCGCCGGCAAGACCACCAGCGAGCAAGGCGTGCGCAGCAAGCTCTATCAGCAGGCCCAGGCGCAGATCCAGCAACAGGCCCTGTGGCTGCCCCTGGCGCACCCCACCGCCTTCGCCCTGACCCGCAAGGAAGTCCAGGGCTATCAGGTCAGCCCCTTCGGCCGCCAGGACTTCTCCAAAGTCAGCGTCGGCAAATAACCCCGCCACAGGTTCTGGGCGCCCCGGTGCCCAGAACCTGCCGTTCAACACTTGCCGCTGCCCTCACCTAGACCCAACCGTATTCCGCCATCGACAGTGGATCGCCTTCACCGATGATGAAGTGATCGAGCACCCGCACATCCACCAGATCCAGGGCCTCTTTCAGCCGACGTGTCACCACGCGATCGGCATGACTGGGCTCGGAGATGCCCGAAGGGTGGTTGTGGCACAGGATCACGGCGGCGGCGTTGTGTGCCAGGGCACGCTTGACCACCTGCCGCGGGTAGACGCTGGTGCTGTCAATCGAACCCTGGAACAGCGCCTCGAACGCCAGCACCCGGTGCTTGGTGTCCAGAAACAGGCAGCCGAACACCTCATGGGGCTCATGGCGCAGCATTGACTTGAGGTAGTCGCGGACCACCAGCGGGTTTTCCAGCACCGAGTCGCGACGCAGTTTTTCGGCCAGATGCCGACGAGCCATTTCCACCACGGCCTGCAACTGGGCGAATTTTGCCGGGCCCAGGCCGAGTTGGCGGCTGAAGGTCAACTGGTCCGCCTCCAGCAGGCGACGCAGGCTGCCGAACTGATGCAAAAGGTGACGCGCCAGGTCCACTGCGCTCTTTCCGGCAACCCCGGTACGCAAGAAAATTGCCAGCAATTCGGCGTCGGAAAGGCTCGCCGCACCCTGCTCCAGAAGCTTCTCCCGCGGGCGCTCCGCCGCGGGCCAGTCGCGAATGCTCATAGCACCTCCATGTGTGTGGGCGCCGCTGTTCCATAGCGGTCGCTGTGGTATCTTAGCCCATCTTTTTGCCTGTGATTTCCCCTGGGGAGGGGGCGTTACAAGCAGCAATCATTGAACTCAAAGGCAGGCCTATGCAGCGGCTGTATCGGAAACGCATCGTCCTCGGCGTCGGCGGCGGCATTGCCGCCTATAAGAGCGCCGAGCTGGTTCGCCGACTCCTCGACCAGGGCGCCGAAGTGCGTGTGGTCATGACCCGTGGCGGCAGTGAATTCATCACACCGCTGACCATGCAGGCCCTCTCCGGGCACCCGGTCCACCTGGACCTGCTCGATCCCGCAGCCGAGGCTGCCATGGGCCATATCGAGCTGGCCAAATGGGCCGACCTGGTGCTGATCGCCCCCGCCACCGCCGACCTGATCGCGCGCCTGGCCCAAGGCATCGCCGATGACCTGCTGACCACCCTGGTCCTGGCCACGGACGCCACCGTCGCCATCGCCCCGGCCATGAACCAGGCCATGTGGCGCGATCCGGCCACCCAGGCCAACACCCAATTGCTGCAAAGCCGCGGCCTCCAGGTGTTCGGGCCGGCCTCGGGCAGCCAGGCCTGCGGCGACGTCGGCATGGGCCGCATGCTCGAAGCCAACGACCTGGTACTGTGCGCCGCCGATTGCTTCCAGCATCAGGCACTGACCGGCAAACACGTACTGATTACCGCCGGCCCGACCCAGGAAAACATCGACCCGGTGCGCTACATCACCAACCACAGCTCCGGCAAAATGGGCTTTGCCCTGGCCGAAGCCGCAGTTGAAGCCGGCGCCCGAGTGACCCTGATCACCGGCCCGGTGCACCTGCCGACCCCGGATCGGGTGACCCGGATCGATGTCGTCAGCGCCCGCGACATGCTCGCCGCCTGCGAGGCCGCCATCCCCTGCGACCTGTTTATCGCCTCGGCGGCGGTGGCGGACTACCGCCCGGAAGTCGTTGCCCCACAAAAATTAAAGAAAGACCCTACGAAAGGTGACGGCCTGCTGCTGCAGATGGTGCGTAACCCGGACATCCTGGCCACCATCGCCACCCGTCCCGATCGCCCTTTCAGTGTCGGCTTCGCCGCCGAGACCGAACACTTGCTCGACTACGCTGCACGCAAATTGAAAGACAAGAACCTCGACCTGATCGTCGCCAACGACGTGGCCAACCCGAGCATTGGCTTCAACAGCGAGGAAAACGCCTGCAGCGTGATTGACCGGGAGTTGCACGCAACTCTCTTCGCCCAGACCAGCAAGGGCAAGATCGCCCGCCAACTGATCTCTTTTATCGCCGAACGGCTGAACCAGGTTTAACTCGCATGCACGCTCTACAAGCCAAGATCCTCGACCCACGCATCGGCAACGAATTCCCGATGCCACAGTACGCCACCCCGGGCTCCGCCGGTCTCGACCTGCGCGCCATGCTCAAGCAAGACACCGTGCTGGAGCCGGGCCAGACCCTGCTGATCCCCACCGGCCTGTCGGTCTACATCGGCGACCCGGGCCTGGCGGCGCTGATCCTGCCGCGCTCCGGCCTGGGCCATAAACACGGCATCGTCCTGGGCAACCTGGTGGGCCTGATCGACTCGGACTACCAGGGCGAACTGATGGTGTCCTGCTGGAACCGTGGCCAGACCGCCTTCAACATCGCGGTCGGCGAGCGCATCGCCCAACTGGTACTGGTGCCGGTGGTCCAGGCGCACTTCGAAGTGGTCGAGGCCTTCGACGAAAGCCAGCGCGGCGCAGGCGGTTTCGGGCATTCCGGCAGCCACTGATCGACGCGGAACCTGGCTGGGCGCCAAACCCGGTCAGAGTTCCGGGTTTTGTATTTCAGGACGAAAATCGGGCAAAGCGCCTTCGTGGGTTTCCCTCCCCAAATCAAGGCATTAGACCCTCAAAAGCAGGCTGAATCGCCGACGATGGCATTTTTGCACCATGAACCCAATGGCAAAAACGCCGTCATACCCTTCAGTTTGAGCCTGCCGGCCCACCCTGGCCCGGCCTGTCCCGCCCCCTTTTGAAATGGAGCAACCCCGATGAGCAACCCGGCCCCAGTCGCACCGAGCTTTCCCGATAGCATCTTTCGCGCCTACGACATTCGCGGCACCGTCCCGGAGTTTTTGAACGCTGAAACCGCTTACTGGCTCGGCCGCGCCATTGGCGCCCAGAGCCTGGCTCAGGGTGAACCTGACGTTTCCGTTGGCCGCGACGGCCGTCTCTCCGGTCCGGAGCTGGTGGAGCAACTGATCAAAGGCCTGGCGGACAGCGGCTGCCACGTCAGCGACGTCGGCCTGGTGCCCACTCCGGCGCTGTACTACGCCGCCAACGTACTGGCCGGCAAGTCCGGGGTCATGCTCACCGGCAGCCACAACCCGTCGAACTACAACGGCTTCAAAATCGTCATTGCCGGCGACACCCTGGCCAATGAACAGATCCAGGCCCTGCACCAACGCCTGAAGGACAACAACCTGAGCAGCGGCAAGGGCAGCATCACCCGGGTGCAGATCCTTGAGCGCTACAGCGACGAGATTACCCGCGATGTGAAACTGGCCCGCCGCCTGAAAGTGGTGGTCGATTGCGGCAACGGCGCGGCCGGGGTCATTGCCCCGCAGTTG
The DNA here is from genome assembly GCF_002018875.1 of Pseudomonas sp. MF4836. Classification (GTDB taxonomy): domain Bacteria; phylum Pseudomonadota; class Gammaproteobacteria; order Pseudomonadales; family Pseudomonadaceae; genus Aquipseudomonas. The sequence goes on along the minus strand of NZ_MVOL01000004.1, from coordinate 325,196 downwards.
ATCGAAGCCCTGAACTGCGAAGTCATCCCGCTGTTCTGCGAGGTCGACGGCAACTTCCCCAATCACCACCCGGACCCGGGCAAGCCTGAAAACCTGGTGGACCTGATCGCCAAGGTCAAGGAAACCAAAGCCGACCTGGGCCTGGCCTTCGACGGCGACGGCGACCGCGTCGGCGTGGTGACCAACACCGGTAGCATCGTCTTCCCGGACCGCCTGCTGATGCTGTTCGCCAAGGATGTAGTGGCGCGCAACCCGGGCGCGGAAATCATCTTCGACGTCAAATGCACCCGCCGCCTGACCCCGCTGATCAAGGAATACGGCGGCAAGCCGCTAATGTGGAAGACCGGCCACTCGTTGATCAAAAAGAAGATGAAACAAACCGGCGCCCTGTTGGCCGGCGAAATGAGCGGGCATATCTTCTTCAAGGAGCGCTGGTTCGGTTTTGACGACGGGATTTACAGTGCCGCGCGCCTGCTGGAGATCCTCAGCAAGGAGCCATCCAGCGCCGAAGAGCTGTTCGCGACCTTCCCGAACGATATTTCGACGCCGGAAATCAATATCCATGTGACCGAAGAGAGCAAATTCAGCATCATTGATGCTCTGCACGACGCGCAGTGGGGCGAAGGCGCCAACCTGACCACCATTGACGGGGTGCGAGTCGATTACGCCAAAGGCTGGGGCCTGGTCCGCGCCTCCAACACCACGCCGGTGCTGGTGCTGCGTTTCGAGGCCGACAACGAAGCCGAGCTGCAGCGCATCAAGGATGTGTTCCACGTCCAATTGAAACGTGTTGCACCCGATCTCCAACTACCGTTCTGATTTTCTGAAACACCGGAGCCCTGAATGACCCTCGAACGCGATGCCGCCGCCAACACCGCCAAGGTTCTATCCGAAGCGCTGCCTTACATTCGCCGCTATGTCGGCAAGACGCTGGTGATCAAATACGGCGGCAACGCTATGGAGAGCGAAGAGCTCAAGACCGGTTTCGCCCGTGACATCGTGTTGATGAAAGCCGTTGGGATCAACCCGGTGGTGGTACACGGTGGCGGCCCGCAAATCGGTGACCTGCTCAAGCGCCTGTCCATCGAGAGCCACTTTATCGACGGCATGCGCGTTACCGACGCCCAGACCATGGACGTGGTGGAGATGGTCCTCGGCGGCCAGGTGAACAAAGACATCGTCAACCTGATCAACCGTCACGGCGGCAGCGCCATTGGTCTGACCGGCAAGGACGCCGAGCTGATTCGCGCGAAAAAACTCACCGTGACCCGCAAGACGCCGGAGATGACCCAGCCGGAAATCATCGACATCGGCCAGGTGGGCGAAGTGATCGGCATCAACACCGACCTGCTGAACCTGCTGGTGAAAGGCGACTTCATTCCGGTGATTGCGCCCATCGGCGTCGGTGCCAACGGCGAGTCCTACAACATCAACGCCGACCTGGTGGCCGGCAAGGTGGCCGAGGCGCTGAAGGCCGAGAAGCTGATGCTGCTCACCAACATCGCCGGCTTGATGGACAAGGAAGGCAAGGTCTTGACCGGCCTGACAACCCAGCAAGTGGATGACCTGATCGCCGACGGCACCATCTACGGCGGCATGCTGCCGAAGATCCGTTGCGCGCTGGAAGCGGTGCAAGGCGGGGTTGGCAGCTCGTTGATCCTGGATGGCCGGGTTCCAAATGCGATCCTGCTGGAAATCTTCACCGATACCGGTGTGGGTACCCTGATCAGCAATCGCAAGCGCCCTTAAGCGCTGAAAAAAAGCCCCGCTCAACCTGGTTGAGCGGGGCTTTTTTATTGTAGCGAGGGCGCTGGCTCCCGCCGTACGGCCTAGCAGTCGCGAATCAGACGCCGAACTGCTCGCGATACGCCTTGACCGCTGGTAAATGCTGCTTGAGCTGCGGATCATCTTCCAGGAACTGCAACACCTGGTTCAGCGACACGATGCTGACCACCGGAATCCCGAAGTCACGCTCCACTTCCTGGATGGCCGACAATTCACCGTTGCCGCGCTCCTGGCGATTGAGCGCGATCAGCACGCCAGCGGCCTTGGCACCTTCCTGGGACGCAATGATCTGCATCACTTCGCGAATCGCCGTACCGGCGGTGATCACGTCGTCGATGATCAGCACATCGCCCTTGAGCGGCGCGCCCACCAGGCTGCCGCCTTCACCGTGGGCCTTGGCCTCCTTGCGGTTGAAGCACCAGGGCAGATCCTGCCCATGATGTTCAGCCAGGGCCACGGCTGTGGCGGCGGCCAGGGGAATGCCCTTGTACGCCGGACCGAACAGCACGTCGAAGGAAATACCGCTTTCAACGATGGCGGCCGCATAAAAACGACCCAGCTGCGCCAGGGCGGAACCCGAGTTGAACAGCCCTGCATTGAAGAAGTAAGGACTGGTGCGCCCGGACTTCAGGGTGAACTCACCGAAGCGCAAAACCCCGCGATCGATGGCAAAACGAATGAAATCGCGCTGATACGCTTGCATGAAAAAAGCCCCAGATACCACGGATTTAGCTAATTAGGTAGACCTCGGGTATCATACACGCACGTGATTTTTGGGGCCATTTATGCGGATCATCAGTGTGAACGTCAATGGTATTCAGGCTGCAGTCGAGCGTGGTTTGCTCAGTTGGCTGCAGGCCCAGAATGCCGACGTCATCTGCCTGCAGGACACCCGCGCCTCCGCCTTTGAACTGGACGACCCAGCCTTCCAACTGGATGGCTACTTCCTTTATGCCTGCGATGCTGAAGTCCCCGCCCAAGGTGGCGTGGCTTTGTATTCGCGGTTGCAACCTAAGGCGGTCATCAGCGGCCTCGGCTTCGAGACAGCCGATCGCTACGGGCGCTACCTGCAAGCCGATTTCGATAAGGTCAGCATCGCGACCTTGCTGCTTCCTTCGGGGCAGAACGGCGATGAAGACTTGAACCAGAAGTTCAAGCTAATGGACGACTTCGCCCGTTATCTGGATAAACAGCGGCGCAAACGTCGCGAGTACATCTATTGTGGCTCGCTCTACGTTGCGCAACAGAAGCTGGATATCAAGAACTGGCGTGACAGCCAGCAATCCCCGGGCTTCCTGGCGCCTGAGCGTGCCTGGATGGACGAGATTGTCGGCACCATGGGTTATGTCGACGCCTTGCGCGAAGTCAGCCGTGAAGGCGATCAGTACAGCTGGTGGCCGGACAACGAACAGGCCGAGATGCTCAACCTGGGTTGGCGTTTCGACTATCAACTGCTGACCCCGGGCCTGCGTCGCTTCGTGCGCAGCGCACGCCTGCCGCGTCAGCCACGCTTCTCGCAGCACGCACCGCTGATCGTGGACTACGACTGGACGCTGACTATCTAAGCGTCGTTTCGCAGCCACAAAAAAGCCGACATCAGTGTCGGCTTTTTTGTGCGCGGCGGTTTTACTTGATCAAGCGCCAGGTGAACGGATAGCGATACGGTACCCCTTCCCCCGCCTTGACCCCGCCAATGATCGTCAGCACCAAGGCGCCGATCGCCAGCAACCCGAACAAGAAGAAGCCGATGATTACCAGCATCAACAGGAAGCAGATAGCCGAGGCAATGGCGACGGTGATCTGGAAATTCAGCGCCTCCTTGCCCTGAGCGTCGATGAACGGGTCGGATTCGCGCTTGATCTGCCACAGAATCAACGGACCGATCAGGGTACCGAACGGCACCCAGATCCCCAGCAAGGCAGACAGATGACAAAACATTGCCCACTGCCGAACCTCATGGCTCGGCGTAGGCAGCGGAAGCTGGTCGTCACTCATGGCGTTCTCCTTGGCGGGTCGTCCGTAGCGCAATCAGTCGGCCAGGGCCGCCTGCTGCAGTTCAAAAATCTCGCTCATGCCTTTCTTCGCCAGCTCCAGCATTGCATTCAGGTCTTCAGGCTGGAACGGTGCGCCTTCGGCAGTGCCCTGGACTTCAATGAAACCACCGGTGCTGGTCATCACCACGTTGAGGTCAGTCTCGGCAGCCGAGTCTTCCAGGTAGTCCAGGTCCAGCACAGGCTCGCCCTGATACATGCCCACCGACACCGCAGCGATCATTTGCTTGAGCGGGTCGCCGCCTTTGAGGCCGCCACGCTTCTTGATCACTTTCAGCGCATCGACCAAGGCCACCATGGCGCCGGTGATCGACGCGGTACGGGTGCCGCCGTCAGCCTGGATCACGTCGCAGTCGACGTACAGGGTCACGTCACCCAGCTTGGACATGTCCAGCGCGGCGCGCAGGGAGCGGCCGATCAGGCGCTGGATTTCCAGGGTGCGGCCGCCCTGCTTGCCACGGCTGGCTTCACGCTGGTTACGCTCGCCGGTAGCACGCGGCAACATGCCGTACTCGGCGGTCAACCAACCCTGGCCCTGGCCCTTGAGGAAGCGCGGCACGCCGTTCTCGACGCTGACCGTGCAGATAACCTTGGTATCACCGAACTCGACCAGTACAGATCCCTCGGCGTGTTTGGTGTAGTTGCGGGTGATGCGGATCGAGCGGAGCTGATCGGCAGCGCGACCACTTGGACGTTTCATAGGGGAACACCTGTACGGGGACGGAAAACTGCCGAACATTATAGAGCCCGCGGCCGCGCCTGGGCAGTTCTAAAAAATCCAGAGGCGGACCAAAGGCTCTGCACGAAGGCTCCAGCGCCCCGCCGCAACCCTTTGTCACCGCCACGGTTGGGGGCTTTCGCCGCACTGCGCTACAATCCTGCGCCTTCGCAGCCTGTCGGCTTTAATTCATATCTATCGGGCCCGCCCAACCCTATTGCGGTTGGTGCCAGACCTGAATCGGAGGTACCTCCATGGTGCACAGCATGACCGCCTTCGCCCGGGTCGAACGGGCCGGCACTCAGGGCACCCTGAGCTGGGAACTGCGCTCGGTCAACAGCCGCTACCTGGAACCGCACCTGCGCCTGCCGGAGTCCTTTCGCGACCTCGAAGGCGCGGTTCGTGAAGCGCTGCGCCAGGGTTTGTCCCGCGGCAAGCTTGAATGCACCCTGCGCTTTACCGAAGAAACCACCGGCAAACCCCTGCAAGTGGATCGCGAACGGGCCGCGCAACTGGTGGCCGCAGCCGAATCGGTGGCAAGCCTGATCAAGCAGCCTGCCCCGCTCAACCCCCTGGAAGTCCTGGCCTGGCCCGGCGTGCTGGTGGCTGACGCAACCGATCCACAGGCACTGAATTCCGAGGCCCTGGAATTGTTCAAGCAGGGCCTCAAGGAACTCAAGGGCGGCCGCGAACGCGAAGGCTCGGAGCTTGCCCGCCTGATCAACGAGCGCCTGACCTCGATCGAGGAAGACGTGGTGACACTGCGCGAACTGGTGCCGCAAATGCTCGCGACCCAGCGCCAGAAGGTCCTCGACCGCTTCGCCGACATGCAGGCCGAGCTCGACCCGACGCGCCTGGAGCAGGAAATGGTGATGCTTGCGCAAAAGAGCGACGTCGCTGAAGAACTGGACCGCCTGAGCACCCACATCATCGAAGTACGCCGCGTGCTGAAGTCCGGTGGCGCCGCCGGTCGGCGCCTGGACTTCCTGATGCAGGAGCTCAACCGCGAAGCCAACACACTGGGCTCCAAGGCCTTCGACCCGCGCAGCACCCAGGCTGCGGTCAACCTCAAAGTGTTGATCGAGCAGATGCGCGAACAAGTACAGAATATTGAGTAAGGCTACCCCCACATGACCCACAGCACCGGCACCCTGTACATCATTTCCGCCCCTTCGGGCGCGGGCAAGAGCAGCCTGGTCAAGGCCCTGACCGACGCCAACCAGGAGATCCGTGTCTCGGTCTCCCACACCACCCGGGCCATGCGCCCCGGTGAAGTGAACGGCGTGAACTATCACTTCGTCTCCCGCGAAGCGTTCGTGAAGATGGGCGAGCATGGGGACTTCCTCGAGCGTGCCGAAGTATTCGGCAACCTCTACGGCACCTCGCAAAGCCACCTGCAGCAAACCCTGGATGCGGGCCATGACCTGATTCTGGAGATCGACTGGCAGGGCGCCGAGCAAGTGCGCAAATTGATGCCGCAAGCCCGCTCGATCTTCATCCTGCCGCCGTCCCTTGAGGCCTTGCACCAGCGCCTGACCAACCGCGGCCAGGACAGTGACGAGATCATCGACGGGCGGATGCGCGAAGCGGTCAGCGAAATGAGCCACTACGTCGATTATGACTATTTGATCATCAACGATGATTTTGCCCATGCGCTGGCGGACCTGAAGGCGATTTTCCGGGCCAATCAGCTGCATCAAAAGCGTCAGCAGCAGCGTTTTGGCAAATTGCTCGCTGAATTGCTGGGCTAAAACAGCACTTCCCAAAACCGCTGCAAGCGCTTTACATTGGCACTTGCAGCGCGTTGCAGGGCCTGGTCAAAAAATCAGCGCTTCCCTAATCGCTGGTGATTTTTTAAACTGTTGAGTCCGCTCGCCCAACCGGGCAGCGCGCATATTGCATTCGCTCCGAGGAATACCATGGCCCGCGTAACCGTTGAAGACTGCCTAGAACACGTGGAAAACCGCTTTGAGCTGGTCATGCTCTCTACCAAGCGTGCCCGTCAACTGGCCACCGGCGGCAAAGAGCCCTTGGTTCAGTGGGAAAACGACAAGCCTACCGTTGTAGCCCTGCGTGAAATTGCCGAAGGCCTGATGAGCTACGAGTTCATTGCCAACGCTGAGATCGTTGAAGACGAACCGCTGTTCGCAGCGTTCGAGGACGAGTCCAACGAGGCCGTCTAAGCCTATGCCTGGTCGACGTAGCACGGCGCGGGAATACAGCTTACGGCAGGAGTCAGCATGCCGAGCATAGACGCCCTCGCCGATCGCTTATCGACCTATCTCGGCACGGACCAGGTCAACCTGGTCCGCCGAGCGTATTTCTACGCCGAACAAGCCCACGACGGCCAACGCCGCCGCAGCGGCGAGGCGTACGTCACGCACCCATTGGCGGTGGCGAATATTCTTGCCGACATGCATATGGACCATCAGAGCCTGATGGCGGCCATGCTGCATGACGTGATTGAAGACACCGGTATTGCCAAGGAAGCGCTTTCAGCGCAGTTCGGCGAAACCGTGGCCGAACTGGTCGACGGGGTCAGCAAACTGACCCAGATGAACTTCGAGACCAAGGCCGAAGCCCAGGCTGAAAACTTCCAGAAAATGGCCATGGCCATGGCCCGCGACATTCGCGTGATCCTGGTCAAGCTGGCCGACCGCCTGCATAACATGCGGACCCTGGAAGTGCTGTCCGGCGAAAAGCGCCGGCGCATCGCCAAGGAAACCCTGGAAATCTATGCCCCCATCGCCAACCGGCTGGGCATGCATGCCATCCGCATCGAATTCGAAGACCTTGGTTTCAAGGCCATGCACCCGATGCGTTCCGCGCGGATCTATCAGGCCGTCAAGCGCGCCCGGGGCAACCGCAAGGAAATCGTCAACAAGATCGAAGAATCCCTCAGTCACTGCCTGGCCATCGACGGTATCCAGGGTGAGGTCAGCGGCCGGCAGAAACACCTCTACGGCATCTACAAGAAGATGCGCGGCAAGCGTCGGGCCTTCAACGAGATCATGGACGTCTACGCGTTCCGCATCATCGTCGACAAGGTAGACACCTGCTATCGCGTGCTGGGCGCTGTACATAATTTGTACAAACCGCTGCCGGGACGCTTCAAGGACTACATCGCGATTCCCAAGGCCAACGGCTACCAATCGCTGCATACCACCCTGTTCGGTATGCACGGCGTGCCGATCGAGATCCAGATCCGCACCCGGGAAATGGAAGAGATGGCCAACAACGGCATCGCCGCGCACTGGCTGTACAAATCCAGTGGCGACGAGCAGCCAAAAGGCACCCACGCCCGCGCCCGCCAATGGGTCAAGGGTGTACTGGAGATGCAGCAACGCGCTGGCAACTCCCTGGAATTCATCGAAAGCGTGAAGATCGACCTGTTTCCGGACGAGGTCTACGTGTTCACGCCCAAAGGCCGGATCATGGAGCTGCCCAAAGGCTCCACGGCCGTCGACTTCGCCTACGCGGTGCACACCGACGTCGGCAACAGCTGCATTGCCTGCCGCATCAACCGCCGTCTCGCACCGCTGTCCGAACCGCTGCAAAGCGGCTCCACGGTGGAGATCGTCAGTGCCCCTGGCGCCCGGCCGAATCCGGCCTGGCTCAACTTCGTGGTCACCGGCAAGGCCCGCACCCATATTCGCCACGCCCTGAAGCTGCAGCGCCGCTCCGAATCCATCAGCCTCGGTGAGCGCCTGCTGAACAAGGTGCTCAACGGTTTCGACAGTTCGCTGGAAAAGATCCCGGCCGAACGCATCCAGGCGATGCTCCACGAATACCGCCTGGAACTGATCGAAGATCTGCTCGAAGACATCGGCCTGGGCAATCGCATGGCCTATGTGGTGGCCCGCCGCCTGCTCGGCGAGGGCGAACAGTTGCCAAGCCCGGAAGGCCCGCTGGCGATTCGCGGCACAGAGGGCCTGGTGCTGAGCTACGCCAAGTGCTGCACGCCGATCCCGGGCGACCCGATCGTCGGCCACCTGTCCGCCGGCAAGGGGATGGTGGTGCACCTGGACAACTGCCGCAATATCAGCGAAATCCGCCACAACCCGGAAAAATGCATCCAGCTCTCGTGGGCCAAGGATGTCACCGGCGAATTCAACGTCGAACTGCGGGTCGAGCTGGAACACCAGCGTGGCCTGATTGCCTTGTTGGCCAGTAGCGTCAACGCCGCCGACGGCAATATCGAGAAAATCAGCATGGATGAACGCGATGGTCGCATCAGCGTGGTCCAACTGGTGGTCAGCGTGCACGACCGCGTGCACCTGGCCCGCGTGATCAAGAAACTCCGCGCCCTGACCGGGGTGATTCGCATCACCCGCATGCGCGCGTAGCGCCTCACATAAGCCATCGTCACTTACAAGGACTCATAAATGACCAAGACTGTTATCACCAGCGACAAAGCGCCTGCTGCCATCGGCACCTATTCCCAGGCGATCAAGGCTGGCAACACCGTGTACATGTCCGGCCAGATCCCCCTCGACCCAAAAACCATGGAACTGGTCGAAGGCTTCGAAGCCCAGACCGTCCAGGTGTTCGAGAACCTGAAGTCGGTTGCCGAAGCCGCCGGCGGTTCGTTCAAGGACATCGTCAAGCTGAACATCTTCCTCACCGACCTGAGCCACTTCGCCAAGGTCAACGAGATCATGGGCAAGTACTTCGAACAGCCTTACCCTGCCCGCGCCGCCATCGGCGTCGCCGCCCTGCCAAAGGGTGCGCAGGTTGAGATGGATGCCATTCTGGTCATCGAGTAACACCCGCGGCGCAGCGTCCCAGGCTGCGCCGACTTTGCTTTGAAAGGATTTCATCATGCGCAAAGCGCTAGCTTTCTCGCTGCTCGCCGTCATGCTCGGCGGTTGCGCCAGCGACCCCGCCAAAACTGATGTCGGCGGCACCTGGATCAACCAGGTTGCGATCGACGCGGCCTCCAAGGGCGGCCCTTTGCGTGAAGCGCTGCAAGCCTACGGCCCGAACCTGGAGTGGGAGGTCAACACCCGCGCCGGCCAGGCCCGCTACACCAACGGTTTCGAAATTGCCGAAGGCAAGGTCATTGCCGACCCCGCCGGCAGCTGGAAAGTCGACTTCTACGGCAGCTCCGCTACTGAACTGAAGCGCGACGGCAAACAACTGCTGCAAGCAGCGAACGACAACGAACCCGAACAGGTCTTCGACCGTCCCAAGGATCCTGCGCCGGAAGGGGCACCCCTGGGCGCCAACTTCGAGCGCGCGCTCTATACGGCGTATATGGGCGGCTCCTGGAAAATCCTCAGCGGCCCGGGGGAAGGCTCCACCGTGCAGTTCCAGGGCGACGGCGCGGTCCAGGGCCTACCGGGGGCTGATCGTTACGCCCTGTGCCTGGCCGGAGACTGCGCGTCCATGAGTGGCGGCAACGATAACCTCTGGCTCCAGCAAAATGGCCAGGGCAACGCCTGGATCTTTGTACGCAAGGACAAGCAGCTGGAAATCTTCCAGGCGGTCAATACCGCCCAGGCGGATGAAGTGCCATCCCTGGCACCCGGCACTCGTCAGTGGCTGCTGGAAAAGCAATAACGGCTGTAGCCGCACGCTGAGCCTTTGCCGGAATAGCGGCGTTGCGCTGGGCCAGCGCAACCTCGCGGGCTCGGCGGCAGCTACAGAATCACCCTTTCAGTATTGCCGCGTAGCCTTCGCGGTAACTCAAGTAACGCGGCACCCAGCCCAGCGCCCGAGCCCGGGCGTTGCTGCAGCGCTTGCTGCCGGCACGCCGCACACTGGCGTCGTCGGCCCATTCGGTGACCCCCAGGTATTCGCGCAGCCAACCCACGACCTCCGCCAACGGCGCCGGCGCATCGTCGACGCCGATATAGCAGTCTTCCAGCGCCACTCCGCGCTGATCGGCCTGCATCAGGAACGCCAGCAAGCCTGCAGCGTCATCCGCATGAATCCGATTGCCATACAAAGGCGGGTCGATCGCCACCCGATAGCCTTGGCGGACCTGGGTCAGCAACCATTCGCGGCCGGGACCGTAAATGCCGGTCAGGCGCACCAGGCTGGCGGGGATGCCGCTGTGCAGCGCCACTTGCTCCGCCTCCAGCATCAGCCGCCCGGAATAACCGCTGGCTTCGGTGGCTGAGGTTTCATCAACCCATTCGCCGTCTTTCTGCCCGTAGACACTGCTGCTGGACACAAACAGCAGGCGCCTGGGCTGCTGGCCGTGCTGCTTGAGCCAGCTCAACACGTGTTGCAGACCCTCGACATAGGCGGCGCGATAGCCCGCTTCGTCATGCTCGGTGGCAGCAGCGCAGTACACCAGGTAATCCAGGGGAGCGCTGGGCCAGGTCGGAGGGCATTGGGCGTTGAACAGATCACCGGCAACGCCAATGACCCCGTCCGGCAAGCGTGAAACGTTGCGGCGCAAGCCATGAACCTGCCAACCCTCGACAAGCAATTGACTGGCCAGGCGGCTGCCGACATCACCACAACCGGCGATCAAAACAGAAAGGGCGGGCATCACTAAACTCCGTTCGCAAAGCTCAAGACTAGCCGCGGCGATGGACGAGCGGCTAGCAATCAAGGAAAAAAAGATACTCTATTACTTTTGTTAACAAGAATTACTTGCAATAATAAGCGCCCAAATTGTTCTCGGCCCCGCGAGGCCTAGAAGGACATTTACCTCTTTCCTCTCTCAGGTCCGGCCAGCATGACACCCAATCAACTCTCCGCTTCGCCAACCAAACGCCCAAGCCCGCTGCGCGCCATGAGCGCGGTTGCAGCGTTGTTGTTCAGCCTGGTACTGGCACCGAGCGCAGCCTTCGCCGACGCACAGGCACCGGCCACCGCGCCAGCCGCGAACGCCACCCATGCACCGGCCGAACCTGCCGCACCGGTCGTGACTCCGGCCGCCACCGACCCGGCCCAGACCCCGGCCCAAGGCGAAGCTGCAGAAGACGTTCCTGAAGTACTCGAAGCCGACAACACCCTGGGCATGGCCCATGACCTGTCGCCGTGGGGCATGTACCAGAACGCCGACATCATTGTGAAGATCGTGATGATCGGCCTGGCCATCGCCTCGATCATCACCTGGACCATCTGGATCGCCAAAGGCTTCGAGCTGATGGGCGCCAAGCGTCGTCTGCGCGGTGAAATCCTCAGCCTGAAAAAGGCCACCACCCTCAAGGAAGCCAGCGCCACCGCGACCAAGGAAGGCACCCTGGCCAACCTGCTGGTCCACGACGCCCTTGAAGAAATGCGCCTGTCGGCCAACAGCCGGGAGAAGGAAGGCATCAAGGAACGCGTGAGCTTCCGCCTTGAGCGCCTGGTAGCTGCCTGCGGCCGCAACATGAGCAGCGGCACCGGCGTGCTGGCAACCATTGGTTCCACCGCACCCTTCGTCGGTCTGTTCGGCACCGTGTGGGGCATCATGAACAGCTTTATCGGCATCGCCAAAACCCAGACCACCAACCTCGCGGTGGTTGCACCAGGTATCGCCGAAGCCCTGCTGGCCACGGCCCTGGGCCTGGTTGCAGCGATCCCGGCCGTAGTGATCTACAACGTCTTCGCCCGCTCCATCGCCGGTTACAAGGCGCAGGTGTCGGACGCCTCTGCTGAAGTCCTGTTGCTGGTCAGCCGTGATCTCGATCACCTGCCGACCACTGAGCGCTCCACACAACCCCACGTGGTCAAAGTAGGGTAATCAGCCATGGGCTTGCATTTGAAAGAAGGCGCTGACGACGATCTCGCCGAGAACCATGAAATCAACGTCACGCCGTTTATCGACGTGATGCTGGTGCTGCTGATCATCTTCATGGTGGCGGCACCCCTGGCCACTGTGGACATCAAGGTCGACCTCCCGGCCTCCACTGCCAAGCCTGAACCGCGCCCTGAAAAGCCGGTGTTCCTCAGCGTCAAGGCCGACCAGCGCCTGTTTCTGGGCGAAGACGAAGTGAAGGCCGAAACCCTCGGCGGCGCCCTCGATGCCAAGACTCAAGGCAAAAAGGACACCACGATCTTCTTCCAGGCCGATAAAGGCGTGGACTACGGCGACCTGATGAGCGTGATGGATACCCTGCGGTCCGCCGGATACTTGAAGGTAGGCCTGGTCGGACTTGAGACGGCAGCCAAGAAATGATCACGACGCGCCAAAAGCTGACGCGTTATAGCGGTAGCCTGGCGGTGGTGCTGGGCGTCCATGCGGTGGCGATTTTGCTCGCCCTCAATTGGTCGTCGCCACAACCGGTCGAACTGCCACCCCAGGCGATGATGATCGAGCTGGCGCCGGTTCCGGCACCGCCTCCTCCCGCACCGCCCAAGGTCATAACGCCACCGCAGCCACCGGCTCCGGTAGAAGAACAGCCGCTGCCGAAGCTGGCTGAAGCGCCGAAGCCGACGATCTCGGTGCCCAAGCCGGTCAAGCCCAAGCCCCAGCCGCAACCACCCAAGCCGGTGGAAAAGCCGCCTGAGCCGACCAAGGAAAAGCCCAGCGAGGAAAAACCCAGCGACGCACCGCCGACCAACGCCAAGACTGACAAGTCCGCGCAACCGGCACCGGGCCCTTCGCCTGCGCAATTGGCCGCCAAGGAAAGCTGGCAAGGCACCCTGCTGGCGCACCTGGCCAAGTACAAGAAGTACCCGCCAGGCGCGCAGTCCCGGGGCAAGGAAGGCCTGAACCGCCTGCGGTTCGTGGTCGATGCCGAAGGCAATGTGCTGTCCTACGAGCTGGTGGGACGCTCGGGCAACGCCGATCTGGACCGGGCCACACTGGAAATGATCCGCAAGGCCCAGCCGCTGCCCAAGCCGCCGTCGGACATGCTCAACAACGGCTCGATCGAGATCGTGGCACCCTTCGTTTACTCCCTGGAGAAACGGCGCCGCTGATCCCTTCAGCCAGCTCACCCTGCAAAAGGCACCGAAAGGTGCCTTTTGCATATCCGCCGGCGACGAACATGCATTAGCCGGTGTCGCACTGCGCCCTCTGTCTGATAACGTGCGTCTATCGATTGCAGCCGGTATGCTTGGCCCGCACCTCATGGACGCCCGCTATGACCCTCACTGAATTACGCTACATCGTCACCCTCGCCCAAGAGCAGCACTTCGGCCACGCGGCCGAGCGTTGCCACGTCAGCCAGCCGACCCTGTCGGTGGGCGTGAAAAAACTTGAAGACGAGCTCGGTGTACTGATTTTCGAGCGCAGCAAAAGCGCGGTGCGCCTGACTCCGGTCGGCGAAGGCATCGTGGCCCAGGCGCAAAAGGTCCTTGAACAGGCCCAGGGCATTCGCGAACTGGCCCAGGCCGGCAAGAACCAGCTGACCGCCCCGCTGAAGGTCGGCGCCATCTACACCGTCGGCCCCTACCTGTTCCCGCACCTGATTCCGCAACTGCACCGGGTCGCGCCGCAGATGCCGTTGTACATCGAGGAAAACTTCACCCACGTCCTGCGTGACAAGCTGCGCAACGGCGAATTGGACGCGATCATCATCGCCCTGCCGTTCAATGAGGCCGACGTCCTCACGCTGCCGCTGTACGACGAACCCTTCTATGTGCTGATGCCCACCGGCCACCCATGGACCCAGAAGGACACCATCGACGCCAGCCTGCTCAACGACAAGAGCCTGCTGCTGCTCGGCGAAGGCCACTGTTTCCGCGACCAGGTGCTCGAAGCCTGCCCCACCCTGACCAAGGGCAACGACGGCGCCAAGCACACCACGGTGGAATCCAGCTCCCTGGAAACCATTCGCCATATGGTTGCCTCCGGCCTGGGGATCTCGATCCTGCCGCTGTCGGCGGTGGACAGCCATCATTACGCCCCCGGCGTGATCGAAGTGCGTCCGCTGACCCCGCCCGTGCCGTTTCGCACCGTGGCCATCGCCTGGCGCGCCAGCTTTCCACGGCCCAAGGCGATCGAGATCCTCGCCGACTCGATCCGCCTGTGCTCGGTGGCCAAGCCGCCTGCCGCGAGCTAAGCCGTCGCGATGACTGAGCTGTCGAAAGTGCCGGTCACGGCACTCAAGGGCGTCGGCGAAGCCATGGCCGAAAAGCTGGCCAAGGTCGGCCTGGAAAACCTCCAGGACGTGCTGTTCCACCTGCCCCTGCGTTACCAGGATCGCACCCGCGTGGTGCCCATCGGCGCCCTGCGCCCGGGCCAGGACGCGGTGATCGAAGGCACCGTCAGCGGCGCCGACGTGGTCATGGGCAAACGCCGCAGCCTGCTGGTCCGCCTGCAGGACGGCACCGGCGGGCTGAGCCTGCGCTTCTACCACTTCAGCAATGCGCAGAAAGACGGCCTGAAACGCGGCACACGCGTGCGCTGCTATGGCGAAGCCCGGCCCGGCGCTTCCGGGCTGGAGATTTACCACCCGGAATACCGCGCCATCAGCGGCGATGAGCCGCCTCCGGTGGACCAGACCCTGACCCCGATCTACCCGCTCACCGAAGGCCTGACCCAGCAACGCCTGCGCCAGCTGTGCCAGCAGAGCCTGGCCCTACTAGGCCCGAGCAGCCTGCCCGACTGGCTGCCGCAGGAGCTGGCGCGCGATTACCAGCTGGCACCGCTGGATGATGCGATTCGCTACCTGCATCACCCACCGGCCGACGCCGATGTCGACGAACTCGCCCTCGGCCATCACTGGGCCCAGCATCGCCTGGCGTTCGAAGAACTGCTGACCCACCAGCTGTCCCAGCAACGCCTGCGCGAAAGCATGCGCTCGCTGCGCGCACCGGCCATGCCCCCGGCGAAAAAACTGCCGGCCAAATACCTGCGCAACCTGGGCTTTGCGCCCACCGGCGCGCAACAGCGAGTGGGCCGGGAAATCGCCTACGACCTGAGCCAGCCCGAGCCGATGCTGCGCCTGATCCAAGGCGATGTCGGCGCCGGCAAGACCGTGGTCGCCGCCCTCGCCGCCCTGCAGGCCCTGGAAGCCGGTTATCAGGTGGCGTTGATGGCGCCGACCGAGATCCTCGCCGAGCAGCACTTCATTACCTTCAAGCGCTGGCTCGAACCCCTGGGCCTGGAAGTCGCCTGGCTGGCCGGCAAGCTCAAGGGCAAGAACCGCAGCGCCGCCCTGGAACAGATCGCCGCCGGCGCGCCGATGGTGGTCGGCACCCACGCGCTGTTCCAGGACGAAGTGCAGTTCAAGAACCTGGCCCTGGTGATCATCGACGAACAGCATCGCTTCGGCGTGCAGCAGCGCCTGGCCCTGCGCCAGAAAGGCGTTGGCGGGCGCATGTGCCCGCACCAGTTGATCATGACGGCCACGCCGATTCCCCGGACCCTGGCCATGAGCGCCTACGCCGACCTCGACACCTCGATCCTCGACGAACTGCCCCCCGGGCGCACCCCGGTCAATACCGTGCTGGTGACCGACAGCCGCCGCGTCGAAGTCATCGAGCGGGTGCGTGCCGCCTGCGCCGAAGGGCGCCAGGCGTATTGGGTCTGCACCCTGATCGAAGAGTCCGAAGAGCTCACCTGCCAGGCCGCCGAAACCACTTACGAAGACCTGACCGCGGCCCTCGGCGAACTGCGCGTGGGCCTGATCCACGGGCGCATGAAGCCTGCGGAAAAAGCCGAAGTCATGGCTCAGTTCAAGGCCGGCGCGTTGCAGTTGCTGGTGGCGACCACGGTGATCGAGGTCGGGGTCGATGTGCCCAATGCCAGCCTGATGATCATCGAAAACCCCGAACGCCTGGGCCTGGCCCAGCTGCACCAGTTGCGCGGCCGGGTCGGACGCGGCAGCGCCGCCAGCCACTGCGTGCTGCTCTATCATCCGCCGCTGTCACAGATCGGGCGCCAGCGCCTGGGCATCATGCGGGAAACCAACGACGGCTTCGTCATCGCCGAAAAGGACCTGGAGCTGCGCGGTCCCGGCGAGATGCTCGGCACGCGCCAGACCGGTTTGCTGCAATTCAAGGTCGCCGACCTGATGCGCGATGCCGACCTGTTGCCGGCCGTGCGCGACGCGGCCCAGGCCCTGCTGGAGCGCTGGCCGCACCATGTGAGCCCGTTGCTGGACCGCTGGCTGCGTCACGGCCAGCAATACGGCCAAGTGTGAAACACCTCTCAGTTAATGGAACGCTGGTGTAACCAAGCTGGTTATACTGGTCCAATTGTTGGGAAAACGGATACAGACCATGACCGAAGTTGCCCTCGCCGACCAAGCCCCGCACGCTCCGTCTGTAATCCGGTTGCTGCTGGGCAAGCTGGCCATCAGCTACAACGAAGTGCTCGACCGCCCCGGTCTTCCGACCGAGCGCAAGGTGCAGGCGGTTCTGCTGGACGACGCCGTCGGCGCGCTCATGGTGCTGTTCCCGCAGAGCCAGTTGCTGGACCTCAATCGCCTGGCCGAGCTCACAGGCCGGCGCCTGACCGCCGTGTCCACCGAACGACTGGAGCGCATGCTCGGCAAACACAGCCTGAGCCTGTTGCCAGGCCTGCCGGCCCTCACCAGTTCACCGTGCCTGTACGAAGAGAGCCTGCTGCGCGAACCCAGTGTGTTGATCAATTCCGGCGAGCCCGGAGTGCTCCTGGAAATCACCCGCGAAGACTTCAAGACCATGCTCAGCAAGGCCAGCGCCGGCAATTTCGGCGAAGCCCTGAGCCTCATCCGGCCGAACCTCGACCGCCCCGATGATGACCGCGAGGAAATCACCCAGGCGATGCAGGCCTTCACCGCCCGCCGGATCCAGCAGCGCCTGGAAGCCACCATCGAGATTCCGCCCCTGGCGGAAACTGCACAAAAAATCATCAAGCTGCGGGTCGACCCCAACGCCACCATCGACGACATCACCGGCGTGGTCGAGACCGACCCGGCCCTGGCTGCCCAGGTGGTGAGCTGGGCCGCCTCGCCGTACTACGCTTCGCCCGGCAAGATCCGTTCAGTGGAAGACGCCATCGTCCGCGTGCTGGGCTTTGACCTGGTGATCAACCTGGCGCTGGGCCTGGCCCTGGGTAAAACGCTGAGCCTGCCCAAGGATCAGCCGCAGCATTCGACGCCGTACTGGCAGCAGTCGATCTACACCGCCGCCGTGATCGAAGGCCTGACCCGCGCCATGCCTCGCGCCCAGCGCCCGGAAGCCGGCCTGACCTACCTGGCCGGCCTGCTGCACAACTTCGGCTATCTGCTGCTGGCCCATGTGTTCCCGCCGCACTTCTCGCTGATCTGCCGGCACCTGGAGGTCAACCCGCACCTGTGTCACAGCTATGTCGAGCAGCACCTGCTGGGCATCAGCCGCGAGCAGATCGGCGCCTGGCTGATGCGCTACTGGGACATGCCGGACGAGTTGTCCACAGCCCTGCGCTTCCAGCACGACCCGAGCTACGACGGCGCCTACGCCGAATACCCGAACCTGGTGTGCCTGGCGGTGCGCCTGCTGCGTAGCCGCGGCATCGGTTCCGGCCCTGATGAAGACATTCCCGACGCCCTGCTCGAACGCGTCGGCCTGAGCCGCGACAAGGCCGAGGATGTGGTCAGCAAAGTCCTGGAAGCCGAAGTGCTGCTGCGGGAACTGGCGTCGCAATTCAGCCAGGCCTGAACCGCCGCCACAAAAACGCCCCGCACGGCAGCCCGTGCGGGGCGTTTTTTTTGCCTCTGTAGCCGCTGCCGCCAGGCTCGGCTACAGGTCAGGCTTTGGGCTTGGGCTTTTTCGGTTTCAGGTATTTGGTCAGGCCCTGGAACCAGATCACCAGCGCGGGGTTGCCCTTGATCTGGATCGATTTGTCCTGGATCCCGGTCATGAAAGCCAGTTGCTTGTTCTTGGCCTGCATCGTCGCGAAGCCGTAGGCGGCGTCTTTGAAGGCGATGGCGAAGGCAGGATCGGGATAGGTGCCGGAACGGCTGGTAATGCGCTGGTTCTTGACGAAGAAGTGACGGGAGACTTTGCCGTCGAGGGTCTGCAACTGGAACACCAGCTCCTTGTCGCCCAGCTGTTGCTGGAAGGCGGCATTGTTACGGCTGGCTTTGCCCATCAACAGGCCAAGCATCCACAGAAGAAAACGAAATTTCATGCACGGCGCCTCGGGTAGTTATTAGATGGCCCGGGCAGTTTAACCGTTCAGTAAAAGAGCGCCAGCGATCTCCGTGATTACCCGGAGATCGACTGGCGTTTAGCACTTATCGCGTCATCTTGTCAGACAATCGCGGACTCAGACGTTAGGGCAAGGCACCGGTGCCCAGTCACCCAGGTCCGGGCTTTTGCACATGCTGTTGACTTGGCTCTGGCCGGTGCTGGCGACCTTGGCGCTTTCGTCCTGCTTGATCTTGGCGTCCCGCAGGGTCTTCTCGGTCGCGACCGCTTCCTGAGGCACCTTCGGCAGTGGTGGCTTCTTGGTCACTTTCGGCGGCTGCTTGATCTTGGTCTTGCCGCTGGTAACCAGCGTCGTGGTATCGGCGGCGACCACAGTGGCCACGTCGGTACGCTGCACGCCCACTTGCTGCAGGTCTGTCTCGTAGGCCTGGGTGTAGTTGTTCAGGTCTTCGCCAGCCTTGCCGTTAACCGCCGTGATCAGGTCGTTGGACTCTTTCAGGCCGGCAACGATTTCCGCCAGGCGCTTGCGGCCTTCGGTGTCGTTGATGGTCTTGGCCTTGCGACCCGAGATCAGGTTGTCGAACTCGCGCTGATAGCAGCTCTGCGAAGCCTTGGCGTACGCGGTGCTGCGGTCGATGTCGGCCGCGCGCTTGTTGACGTCGGTGGCGTAGGAGCCGATGCGCTGGTTGTCATCGCTGATCTGCTTCTGGCGCTCGGTGTAGTAACCCGCAGCACCACCGGCCAGGGCGCCGCCAGCGGCACCGATGGCGGCATTGCGACCGCGCTTGTCCGAATCGCCGGTCAGGGCGCCCAGCAGTGCACCGCCGGCTGCGCCCAGGGCAGCGCCGGTGACGACCGACTTGGTCATGTCCGAGTCAGTGGCACGCAGGTGCTGTACCGGCTCGTAGCAGCTCGGGTAGTACTCGACCTTGGTCGTCGAAGCGACCTTGGACACCGGTGAAGTGGCACAGCCGGTCAACACGGTGCTGAATCCGGCGGCAACCAACAGCAGGTGACGCTTGGATGTTGAAGCAAATGGTTTGCGGGAAAAAAGCATGTTTGTTTTCTCGTTTAAGTTTGACCAGCTCGGTACGGCGCCATGCCGTCCGAGACCCTCCAAGCTCGCCAGACAGCGTCCGCTCACGGTTTCTGAGCGGTCGATGCGAGCAGTTCTTTCAAAATCGTCGCCGGATCGGCTCGCCGTTGCTGGCGATAATTCCCGACATGACGAACGAATAGGGTTGCGCGCGTCACCAGGCTCTTGCCGAGCACCGGCTTGCGATTCAGTTCTTCCTTGATGCGTTGAAACTGCGCCTGGATCACCGCGTCGGTGTAGCGGGTGCCGGTGGCCAGGTTGTCGATGTAGATCGCCACCGCGCCGTCGAGTGCGCTGCGGCCGTTGTCGATGGCTTCGGCGAACAGCTTGGCGCTGGGCTCGTCCTTGGCGTCGACAGCCTGCTGCTGGCTCTTCTTCAGGTTGGTCAGGCGGATGTTGTAGTTATTGATGGTCTCGGCCACCAGCGCCGAGGACTGGATCAGGTTGCCGGCGGCCTCTTCGCGCTGCTGGGCGATCAGCGAGACATTGCGCTTGAGCTCTTCGTTGACCAGCCCCAATTCGGCCTGCAGGCGCGGGTCGACGCTGGCGGCGATGATGCTGTCCAGGCGCTTGGTGGGGTCCTGGGCGTCATCGATGGCATCGGTCAGGGACGCCAGGCGGCCCTCTTTCTGCCACTGGGCGAACAGCTCCTTGTAGCGCGAGCGCGGCGCCGCCAGGGCCCCCAGGGCCACACGAAAACCGGTGGTCTCGTTGCTCTGCTCGGTGCCATCGGCGGCGAACAACGGGTATTCGCGGCGCATGCCGGTGAACAGCGTGCCCTCGCCTTCAAGGTAGTTGCCGCCCTTGACCACGAAGCCGCCATAGGTGCCCTGGCGACGCCCGGAGTGGACCAGCTGGAAGGACTCCTGGACCATCTCGGCGGCGTTGCCGATCACGTCGAACATGCCGATAGGGTTGGGCAGCTTGGTGCCGATCGGCATCAGCCGCGCGGCTTGCCCGGTGCCGCCCGCCACCTGGTTGAACACTGCCCAGTCCGCCAGCGGGCCGTCGCTATCGCTGCCTTCCAGGCGCCGGGGGAACAGGCGTCCCTCCAGGTCCTGGCGGCTCACGGCCTGGCCACCACGGGCGGCGTATTCCCACTCGACCTCGGTCGGCAGCCGCACAAAGCCCAGGCCGCCGTCTTCGCTGGCGGTGCCCCGGCCGCTGACCGGCAGCAGGTCACGGTGGTACTTCATCAGCCAGGCGCTGTACACCGCGGCAAAGCGCTCGGCCTCAAAGCGCGAGAGTTTGACCTTGGGCAAGCGCCCCTGCATGCCTTCGGGCGCTTCGCAGGCCGGGGCCGGTTCGCCGCTGGCCAGGGACTGAGCCTGGGCCATGACCTGGGCGTACTGGCGCGCCGTCACTTCGTATTTGCCGATGAAATACAGCATCGGCTTGAGCGGGATCCCGGCCCCGGATTTGGGCAACCCCGAGGCGATGCTCTTGCTCCAGCTCGAAGGCAGGTCCTTGACGGTGAACTGGCCGTTGATGAAGTCGCGGCGGTAGCCGGAAATAAATGACTGCTGATACCCCGCCTCGCCTTCGCTGAAGGGGTAGCCGAGGCTGATCTCGCGGTCGTCGAGGGTGCCCTGGGCCAGCACGTACACGTAACGGAACACCATCTCGCCGTCGCACGGCAGCGGCAGGCTGACGTCGTCCGGCAACGGCTTGGGGTTGTCCAGCTTGTTGACCTCGTCGGCCCACACGGCGCCGGTCAGGGTCAGGGCCAGCGCGGCACTCAGCAACTTATACATCTCGAATTCCTTCACACGCTTCAATGCGCGATACGCGCCAGCCACCCAGGGCTGCCGCCACGGTGCTGACGCCCAGCGTCGCGAACAGGGCCAGCGCGTAGTGCGCCGGTAACAGGTGGCTGGCGTATTCGCCCGGCACCTGCATAAACAAACGGTTCAGGCCGGTTTCGGCCAGGGCGTACAGCAGCCCGCTCAACAGCGCGGCAAACCCGGCGCTGTACAACGCCTGGGCCACCACGAACAGCAACAGCGCGGCGGTGGAGAACCCCAGCAGGCGCAGCACCGACAACTCGCGGCGCTTGCGCGCGACCGCCGCCAGGGCCCCGGCGAAGATCGCCGCAAAGGCCCCCGCCAGGGCCAGCCCGGCTATGACCCAGAAAACGATCGATAGGTTGCGGCTCAGTGACTGCACCTGAGCGATTGTCTGCGCCTGGGTCGACACCAGCAGCCCGCGTTCGGCGAAGTACAGGCGCAGTGGCTCGACGTCATCCAGGCTGCGGGCATACAGGCGAAACCCCGGGTACACCCGCTGCGCCGCGGCGCCCGGGGCTTCGCCGGTCCAGCCCAATGCGGCCACGGCGCGGCCATCGCGGTAATCCTCGGCGGCTTCCAGCAGCACCAGCGGCGCAAACAGGGCATCGCGCTGGAATGCTTCCAGGGGCAATATGCCCTGCACCTGCACCCGGGTCCGCTGCGACTCGCTGCGCCCGGCCACCTGCCGGCCAAAGCTGGCCTGAAGCCAATCGCCGGCCCGGACCCCGAGCTTCTCAGCGGCGGTCTGGCTGAGCAGCACGCCGCTCAGGCCCTCGGGCGCCTTGAGGCCGCCGAGCAAGGGATCGGTGGGCGCGCTGGGGATCATTTCCACGGTCAGCCCGGGGCCGCTGGCGGACACCGCCAGATCGGCCGTGGCCGCGATCTGCCGGGTGCGCGGCAAGGCAAAGGCCACGTCCACCCGCTGCCCCAGGCGCTCGATGAATTCGGCACTGAAACGCCCGCCGCCCAGGGGGATGATCTCGCGCACCGTCGGGTCGTTCTGCAGGCGCTCGGTGAGGCTGCTGACCAGGCCGAACTTGAGCCCGAACAGCACCATCAACGGCGCGATCACCGCCACCAGGGCCAGCACCGAACAGGCCGAGAGCCAGGTGTCGGCGCGGTAATCCTGCCAGGCCAGGGACGCCGCCAGGGAGCTGCGCATCAGCAGGCCTCCCCGAGGGTCGCGGTGACCCCGCCATCGGCGTCGCGCTGGCAGGCGATGCGGCGGATTTGCAAGCCGCTGTTGCGCGCCAGGACTTCGTCATGGGTGGTGATCACGCAGCAGGTACCCTGGTCCCGCGCCCGGCTCAGCAAAAGCTGCATCACCCGCGCCGCATTCAGCGGGTCGAGGGCGGCGGTCGGTTCATCGGCCAGCAGCAACTGCGGGCCGTGGGCCAGGGCCCGGGCGCAACTGACCCGCTGGCGTTGCCCGACGGACAAGGCCGCCGGTTTCTTGTGCAACTGATCGGCAATTTCCAGCTGCTCGGCCAGGCGCCGCACCACACCGTCGTCGGCCAGCCCCAGCAGGCTGCGGGACAAACCGATGTTCGCCCGCACATCGAGAAACCCCAGCAGGCCACCGGTTTGCAGCACATAACCCAGGTGCCGGCTGCGCAGCGCAGCCAGCGGGTTCTGCCCCGAGGCGCGCCAGATCGCGGCGATGTCCAGGGCCTCACGGCCCGGCGCGAACTCGAAACGTGCCGCCCGGTCCGGCGCCAGCACCAGGGCCAGCAGGTCGAGCAAGGTGCTTTTGCCGCAGCCGCTGGGCCCGACCACCGCCAGTTGTTCGCCGGCGTGCAATTGCAGACGCGGGATCACCAGGCTGTAGCGCTGGCTACCCGTGCCACGGCTTTTACGCACATCGCCGAGGTTGAGCATCATGGCAGCGTCGACAACGGAACGCGGTACAAGGCGTCGCCCGGCTCGGCATCACCGAAGCGCACCCAGTTGGCCAGGTCGTTGTGGAAGGTTTCGTAGAGGCGGATTTTCGAGTCCAGCTCATCGATGAAATCTTCCTGCTCGGCCACGCTCAGGGACAGCCACAGGTCCTGGGTCATGCTCAGCGATTTGCTGCGATACGGCAGGCCTTCCAGGTACTCACCCAGCACGCCGCCGTCGGCCAGGTTGCCGCCTTTTTTCAGGGCCGCCGGATCGCGACTCATGTAGGCACTGGCGCTGGCGATTTCCTGGAAGAAGTTCTTGGGCGAGGTCTGGGTCTTGCGCGCCGCGTCGACGATCAGTTTCAGCGACTGTTGCAGGTCATTGAGCTGCAACTTGGTCAGCATCACGCACACCTGGAACGCCGGCAGCGCCGGGTTGGTCAGATCACGGTCGGCGGTCCAGGCACTGACCAGCTGGGGCGCCTGACTCGCGGTCTTGCGGCCGAGGAAGTCCATGTGCATGGCGTAGCCGATGGCCGCCGACTTCTCACTGAGGCTCGGCGCCGCGGCCAGTACCGGCACGGCTTGCGGCTGGTTGCTGCGCACCTGGTGCACCAGGTTGGCGAACACCGAACCGATCTCGTCGACCCGTTCGCCGAACTTGCGCACATCGCCGCCGGGCACCGGGATGTACAGATCGCCGATCTGCGGGTTGGCGTCGGCGGTCAGGGTCCGGTACTGGGTCTCGGCGCCGCTGTGGGTTTTCTTGCCGGCGTCGGAGCGCAGGTGCAGGGCGTAGATTTTGATCTGCTTGCCCAGCGCCGCCTGACGCACTTCGGCCTCGTTCATCTGGGTCGCGGCAAACGGGTCGTTCTTGCGCAGGGCCCCGGCGTCGGTCACCAGCAGGATCAGGCGCCCGCCGTAGCCGGACCAGTCCATGCCCTCGACCGCCTGCATCACCCCGGCAAACGCGTCTTCGTTGAACGAATGGCTCGACACCTGGGACGCCTTGACCTGCCCCGCCAGCTCCATGAAGCGCTTGGGGTCGCGCCCCTGATCGAGGGTGATCAGGGTCTTGGAAACGTACTCCAGGCCCGGGGTCTTTTTGGTGCTGTTGCGAAAGCCCACCAGGCCGAAGCTGACGCTGTCCAGCTCGCCGCGTTCGGCAATCCGGGTTTGCAGCTCGTGCACCACATCGCGCACCTGGTCGATATAGGGCTGCATCGACACCGTGGTGTCCACCACCAGCACCACCGCCGTACGGAAGGCATCGGCCGGCGCTTTTCGGGCGGCGGCCGGCTGCTGGCTGCTGAGCGCAGGCGAGGTACTGCCGGGGTCGATCGAGGCGATGTTGAGCAGCTGCACCGGCTGGCCGTTTTCGTCGAAGCTCTCGCGGGATTCGAAAATCGGCAGCAGGTAGAACTGCTCCTGGGGCACCGCGCTCGCGCCCGGCTCCAGGGCCAGTACCTGCTGCTCGTCAGCCGGGTTTTTCTGCGCCCGCAGCAGCAGGTTTTTCGCCGCAGAAGGGTCGGCCAGCAAGCGTTCCAGCTCGCTGGCCTGGCGCACGAACATCACCGGCGCGCGGCCGGAGCGTTCGGTGAACTTGAGCACCAGGCTCTGCTTCCAGTCGCTGACTTGGCTCTCTGGCAACCAGCCGGCACTGCGCCCGTCGCTGGCGGCGCCGACCCGCAGCCAGGGGCTGCCGTCCACGGTTTTGCGCTGGTAGACATACAGCACGGAAAACGCCGGCAACGCCTTGCCCGGCACCGCACCCGGGGCCTCGGAAAAACGTGCCTCAGGCTTGCTCAGCACGCGCTGGAACAGGGTCTTCTTGCCCGGCATCAACAGTGGCCGCTGGCCGCCATCGACGTCCGCAACAGGCGTGCCTGGCTGCACCTGGGTCTGATTCCGGTTCGCCGGCGGCACGCTGCCTGGGCTCGGACTGCCCGAACTCGGGCTAGCTGAGCCCTGGCCGACGGCTGTCGAAGCCTGGGTCTTGCTCACCGGGTCCTTGCTGTCACCGCTCAGCCACCAGTAACCAGCGCCGGCCACGGCCAGGGCGACGGCCACCGCCACCCCCGCCAGGGCCAAACGTGGACCACGGGACTGCGCCGCAGCGGCGCTCCTGGGCGGTGGCGGCGCGGCGCGGGGCGGCTCGGATGGCCGCTCCGGTGGCACCACCGGCGGCGCAGGCTTGGCCGGCGGTGCCTGCTGCGGGATCTCGATCGACACCGGGGTCAGCCCGGCCAGGTCGTTACTGGGCAATGACTCCAGCGGCCGCAGTTGCAGGGGCTGGATCAGCGTCGCCTCGACCTCCTCGACCACCGGCGGCAGGTTGTCCAGGGCGATGAGCAAGGCGGCGGCGTCCGGGTAGCGCTCGTTCGGGTCCTTGGCCAGCAGCTTGCTCAGGATGTGTTGATAGCGGCCGTGGTGCAGGGGCAGCTCCGGCAGCGGTTCGGTCAGGTGGGCCAGGGCCGTGGACAGCGCATCGTTGCCGTTATAGGGCAACTTGCCGACCAGGATTTCATACAGCACCACCCCCAGTGCATAGAGGTCGGCGCGGCCGTCGATCTCCTGGCCCCGGGCCTGTTCCGGGCTCATGTAGCTCGGGGTGCCTACGGCAAAGCCGGCCTGGGTGAACTGGGTGCGATCGTCCAGGGACTTGGCGATGCCGAAGTCCGAAAGCACGGCCGTACCGTCGGCGCGAAACAGGATGTTCGCCGGCTTCACATCGCGGTGCACCAGCCCCTGGGCGTGGGCATAGCCCAGGGCCGAGGCGATCTGGCGGATGTAGACCAGGCCCTGCTCCGGGGTCAGGCCGGCGGCGATGCGCTCCTTGAGCGTGCCGTTGGGCAGGTACTCCATGGCCATGTAGTACAGGGCGTCGACATTGCCGATGTCATGGATGGTCACGGTATTGGGGTGCGACAGGCGCGCCAGGGTCCTGCCTTCACGCAGGAAGCGCTCGCAGAAACTCGGGTCGGCCGCCAGCGCCGCAGCCATGACCTTGAGCGCCACCTTGCGCTCCAGGGACCGCTGGGTCGCCAGGTACACCGTGGCCATCGCGCCTTCGCCGATTTCGCCCTGGATGTCGTAGCCGGGAATCAGTAGTTCCATGGTTAGTGTCCTGCGGCCTTGACCACAATGGCGGTGATGTTGTCCGGGGCGCCCCGGGTCAGGCCCAGGTGGATCAGGCTGCGTACCACGTCATGGGGGTCGGTGTGGCACAGCACATCGCGCAATTCGTGGTCTTCGGCGGTCTTGTTCAGGCCGTCGCTGCACAGCAGGAAACTGTCGCCGGCCTGCACCTGCAGGTCGACCTGGGACAATTCCAGGTGCGCCTCGACGCCCACCGCGCGGGTCACGATATTGGCCCGCGGGTGAACCCGAGCCTCGGCCTCGCTGAGCAGGCCACTGTCCTGCAGGTCCTGGACGTAGCTGTGATCGCGGGAGATGGCGTCGAGCTGGCCGTCGCGCAGGCGATACAGGCGGCTGTCACCGGCCCACAGGCACACGCCGCGGGCACCGCGCACGGCCAGCAGGACCACGGTGCTGCCCATCATGTTCACCCCACGGTTGGCGGTTTCTTCACGCACGGCGGCATTGACCGCCGCCAGGCCGTTGCGCAGGGCCGCGACGTAAGCCTCGAGGCTGTCGCCGGCCGGAATCCGGCGCAGGCTGTCGACGATCAGGCTGCTGACGTAATCGCCGGCGGCGTGCCCACCCATGCCGTCGGCCACCAGCCATAGGCCGGTTTCCGGGGCTTCGAGAAAAGCGTCTTCATTGATTTTGCGCACCATGCCCACGTGGCTGTAGCTCGCGGACTGGTAGGACAGTTGAGGCGCTGAGCGCATGTTAGACGGCACCTTCTTGTCCGAGCAGAAACTGCGCGAAATCATTGGCTGGCGGCAAACCCGGGCAACGCAACAGCATCGGGCTGATGCTCTGCGACCCACGGCCCCACCAGAAACTCATGCCCTCGCAAGCCTGGGCCGCGAGCACGGCGCCGCGCTCCCGAGGCTCGCTGACGGCAAATTGCTGCAAACCGGCAAAGCGGCTGCCCGGCACTTTCGGCGTCGCAGCGGGGGCTGGCAGGTCCTGCATCGCCTGCTCCAGGGCTTCGAAACTGGCGTCTTCATCCAGGGTGCCCAACAGCAACTCCTCGACGTGCTCGAACCACAGGTCCGGGCCCACCACCAGGGACGCCAGGTCGCTGTCGTGATCGAGCAGGGCCGCGATGGTCAGGGGGAAATAGCGCCCGACCCGGTCGATGCTCGGCATCACCACGCCAACCGCCGCCTGGGCGCCACACACCCCCGGCGCCAGAGCGAAGCGCCACAGCGGGCTGACCAGATAAGCATTGAGCCACTCGCTGCCCAGGGTCTGCTGGCTGGCCAGCAACCCGGCCGCCAGCCAGCTGTCCCAGGGGCCGATAAAGCCCTGGGGCAAGCCGCGACTGACAAAGTCGCCCCGGCTGGCCAATTTGCCGTAGAAGCCCTGGGTCGTCATAGCCGCTCCGGCAAGCTGAAGCCGCTGAGCACACGGCTCTTGAACGGGTTGAAGGCGCTGTTGGCGCGCAACTCGTAGGAGATGCTCGCGCCATCGATGCGCAGCCGCAGGTTGAAGCGGTCCGGCGAATTGCCAGCGGTCAGGTCCGACTGCTCCAGCAGGCGGAACCAGGCCCAGGGGCCGTCCAGGGTGACGCCGGAGCGACCGTTGGCCGACGGCGGCATGATCGACAGCCGCACCACGCCGATGCTGCCCGGGTTCGGCCACTGCATGGCCACCGGCCGGCTCGGGCCGTGGTCATAGCTCAATTGCTGGCCGTCGAGGTCGAGCAGGAACTGGCTGATGCTGGCGTCCATTGCCACCGGCTTGAGTTCGAAACGCACCGCTGGCGAGGTGCCGCCGGAACGGAAGAACGCATCACGAATGCTCGCCGCGCGCTGGAAGGTCTGCAGCACGCCCGGGGCGATCCCGAGCTTCTGCGCCGCGCCCGGCTGCCAGCGCCAGGTGGCCGCGGAGGTGTCGACGTAGGGTTGCAGGTACTTGCGGAAGTAGTTGTCCATCACCCCGCCCACCCCGAAGAACTGGCCGAAGTCATCCAGAGTGGCGTCCCGCGCACTGCCGGGCGACATCGGATAACGCCCGCTCAGGGACTGGCGATAAACGTTCACCACCTCGCTGACCCAGGCCGCGTTCAACTGGTTGCGCACGCCGCCCATCACCGTATTGGTGGTGGAGGTGACCACCGACTTGACCAGCCCCTGGACCAGCGGCGGCTGGCGCTCGGCGGTCAGGCTGACCCGGTTGGCCGCAGCGCTGGCCTGGTTTTTGGCCTCGCCCAGCAACGCGTCGCCGCTGGCACCGACCATGGCGCTGACCTGCACATACAGCGCGTTCATGTCCGCCAGCAGGCCGTCGATGGCCGCCGGTTCACCTTCACCCTTGGTCACCAGGCTGTTGAGGTCGGCAAAGTGCGTGCTCACCGGGTCCTCGCTGGCCGCCGCAGGCTGGGTGCCGGCCGCCTGCTCCTGGCCCAGCAGCGAACCCAGGCGTTGCTTGAGCTGGTCGACGCCCCCGTCGACCTTCTGGCCCTGGGCGGCGATCAGGCGTTCTTCCTGCTGCAGATCGGTTTCCTTGGCCACCGCCACCAGCAGCTTTTTCAGCGGCGAGGTCGGCCCGGAGATGATCCGCAGCACGTCGGCGGCCTGGGCCACGCTGGTGATCGGGACAAAATCGATGTCCGCCAGCAAGGCATCCCACTGGCGCAGGTAGTCCTGGAAATACAGGCGACGCACATCCGCCGCCAGGCTGGCGACGTTCTGCTGGTCGGCCTGGTCGCGGCCCAGTACCCACTGCTCTTCCGCCAGGGTGCCGGCCTGATTGAGGCTGGCCAGGAGGAAGCCTTCGCGGTAACCCTTGGCCGTGAACAGGCCGCTCAGGGGTTCGCCCAGGGGCTTGCCGCTCTTGCGGGTGAACACCAGCGCGGCATCGCGCCCGGCGGCGTCGCTGAGGCGGAAGTCCGGCACGCTGGCCGGCAGTTTCTGGCGCTTGACCCGGTCATACACGCGCTGGGCCACCGGCAACTGCTGCAACTGGCGGCGCAGGTCGTCGATCAGGCGCTGGTCCAGGCGCGCATTGGGCGGGTGTTTGTCGAACAGGGCCTTGAGGTGCTCGGTCAGGGCCAGGCGCTGCTCGGCCGGCAAGTCCCGCGGCAGGCTGCGGTCCCAGTCCAGGGCGATCCAGGCCTTGATGAAGTCCGGATCGTAATGCTCGCCGTCGGCCAGCATCAGGTAGGCCTTGAGGCCTTCGTAGAGGAAGTCCGAATTGCCGCCGCTGTGCAGTTGCTCTTCGATCCGGGTCAGCAGGCGCGGGGCGAATACGGCGATCAGCAGCTTGCGGTAGACGCTGCCGGACTCGGCTTCCAGCATGTCGCCCTGATACAGGCCCAGGCCTTCGGCCCAGCCTGGCGCATCGTCGGACAGGTGCTTGACCGCATTGAGCAGCGGCAGCACCGCCAGCACATCGCGCTGGGCCGGGCTGAGGTTCTGCACCACCGGGCCCAGCGGCGCCAGGCGCTGGTCGACCTGGGCAATGTAGGCCTGGTTGGCACGGTAGCTGATCCACCACAGGGTGCTGACCACCAGCACCAGGGCCACGGTCGCGGCCAGCACGCCACGGGCGATCCACTTGCGCCGGCGCTCGACCTTGGGGTTGACCCCGACCAGGCCACGCTCGGCAAAGGCTACGGCGGTGAACAGTTTTTCGATGAAGTAGCTGCGGCCGGTGCCGGTCTGGCGGGCCAACTGCTGGCGGTCCAGGTTCATGCTCTGGGCCATGCTGCCGATCAGGCGATCGATGGGGCTGCCTTCCTGGGTGCCGCTGGTGAAATACACCCCGCGCAGCAGGACCCGCTCTTCGAAGGCATTGGGTTTGAACACCCCTTCGAGGAAGCTTTGCAGGCAATCCTTGAGCGCCCCGAACTGCTGCGGGAAGCCGTAGATCAGGTCACGCCGCGCCGGGTCGCGTTCCTGTTGCAGGCGCTCGACCAAACGCTCGTTGAGGCGCTGTTCAAGGCCGGCGAACTCGCTTTGCAGGTGCGCCAGCGGGCTGTCACCACTCTTGCCGTCGTCCAGCTCGAAGGTCATGCCCCAGACCTGGGCCCGCTCTTCCTTGCTCAGGGAGTCAAAGAACTCCATGAACCCGGGCACCAGGTCGAGCTTGGTCAGCATCAGGTAGATCGGGAAACGCACGCCCAGCTCGGTGTACAGCTCCTGGATCCGCGAACGGATCGCCGCCGCGTGGGCCGCCCGTTCGGCGTCGCTGCCCAGCAGCAGGTCGGACAGGCTGATGGCGACGAAGGCGCCATCGATCGGGCGCCGTGAACGCTGGGTTTTCAGCAGGTTGAGAAAGCCCAGCCAGGCCGCCTTGTCCACCGTGGCGTGGCTGTCCTGGGTGGTGTAGCGCCCGGCGGTATCGAGCAGCACGGCCTGGTCGGTAAACCACCAGTCGCAGTTGCGGGTGCCGCCAACGCCGCGCACGGCACCGGCCCCCAACTGCGCAGCCAGGGGAAAGTGCAGCCCGGAGTTGACCAGCGCGGTGGTCTTGCCCGAGCCCGGCGGGCCGATGATCACGTACCACGGCAGCTCATACAGGTTGCGCCGCTCATCGCCGCCAAGCTTGGCCTTTTTCAACAGGGCCAGGGCTTCGTCCATGCGCTGGCGCAGGCTCGCCAGCTCTTCGGCGGTGGCCACGCTGTCCGGGTCCGGCGGGGTGTCGGCGGCCAGGCTTTGCAAGACCTTGGCCGCATGACGCCGGGCCTGGATGATGCGAAACACCCGGTAGGCGATCCACACCGCGAAGATGAAAATGATCAACCCCCAGCGCCGACCTTCCGGCACTAGGGCTTCGAGCAGCGGCCCGATAAACCAGATGATCAGGCTCAAGGCGATCAGGCCCAGCAGCGGGATCACCCAGCGAATCACAAAACTGAAAAACGCCTTCACTCGACCCCCTCCGCCAACACAGTGATTTCTACCCGACGATTACGCGCACGCCCTTCCGGGGTGGCGTTGGACGCCAATGGCTCGGTGTCGCTGCGGCCCTCGGCGCTGAAGCGCTCCGGTTGCCCGGTCTTGGCCGCCAGGATCTGCAACACCGACTCGGCACGGGCCTGGGACAGCTTCCAGTTGGACGGGAAGCGCAAAGTGGCGATCGGCCGGTTGTCACTGTGGCCGGTAACCCGCACCTGGCCCTTGACCTTGCGGATGGCGTCGGCGATGCGCAGCATCAGGGGCTGGTAGTCATCGACGATGCCGGCGCTGGCCGAAGCGAACAGTTCGTCGCCACGGATGGTCACGATCGAGCGGTCGACGGCGTCTTCCACCGCCACCCGCCCGGCCTTGATCTCATCGGCAAGGAAGCCCGCCAGTCGCGGACGCTCCACCAGCTTGGGCTGAATCACCGGCCGGTCGATGGCCTGCACCGGGATCTCGCCCAGGGCATGAATATTCTTGAACACCGGCTCGGCATCCGAAGCCAGCTTCATGCGCAGGCCGAACAGCAGCGCCAGCAGCAGCGCCAGGCCGATGGCCACGCCCACCCAGGGCGGCATGAATTGCGCCAGGCGATCACGGGCCACGCTGACCCCACGCCAATGGGGCGACAGCTCGCGCTCGTGTTCGCCACGGGCGCTGCGAATGGTCGCGGCCGTGCGCTCGCGCAGGGCCTCGAGCTGGCTACGGCCGTCGTTCATTACCCGGTAGCGCCCTTCAAAACCCAGGCACATGCACAGGTACAACAGCTCCAGCAGATACAGGCGTTCGCGCGGGCTTTGCAGGCAGTGCTCCAGCAACTGGAAGACTTTCTCGCCGCCCCAGGCTTCGTTGTGCACGGTGATCAGCAGGCTCTGCTTGCCCCAGTCGCTGGTGCTGCCCCATGGCGTGCTCAACACCGCTTCATCGAGGGCGGTGCACAGCGCATAACGCGCCAGCAGCACATCGTTGCGCGCCACACCGGCGGCCTCGGCACGCTCCTCGAACTGGCGCAGGTAGGCCAGCAGTTGCGCGCGCAGGCTGGCTGGCGCCGGGTGGGCAATGGTGCTGCGCAACCGGGTCAACAGCGCCAGCAACGGGCCGGCGGCGCTTTCCAGCGGGTTCAGGCCCCGGGCCTGGCCGGTCAGCGGCGGCGCGGCCGGCATGGCCAGGGGCTGGGCCGCAGCGGCGGCCGGCCGGGAGCTGTCCGGGCCACGGCCACCGGGACGCGGCATGAACTGGGTACGGTCGTTGGCGGCAGACGGCTGCCCTGGCGAATCATCGTTGGGATGCATCGCGGTTTATCCTCGGATGGCCCAGAAGGCCAGGTTCAAGCCCGGAAATTCGCCGGCCACGTGGAACGCAAAACCACCGGAATGGATCAGCTGTTTCCAGTGTTCGCTGCCACGGTCGAGTTCGTAATAGGTCGAGCCCGCGTGGTACGGCAGCTGCCGCGGCGCCACCGGCAGCGGCAGCAGGCCGATCCCCGGCAGTTGCAGGTTGACCAGATCGCGGATGTGCTCCACCGAGCCGACCTTGCTCTGCTGGGCGAAGCGCCCGCGCAGGGTTTCCCCCGGCACATCGGCCCGCACTACCAGGATGAAGCTGGCGTTGTCGATCAGGGTCTTGTCCGCCAGCATCGCCACGTGCACGCCGTAGGCTTTCTCGACAATCGGAATCGGCGTCGCCTTGCTGTCGATCAGCATCGACAAGGCTTCGCGCAGCGCCTGCATCACCGGGGCGAAGCTCGCCGCCAGTTCGTCGTGCTGGTACTGCGGGTACTCGGCCGGGCGCCGGCCGGCGCTGGAGAAGGTGGCAAATTCGCCGGCCAGGCCTACCAGCTCGCTGTACAAGCGCTCGGGGTGCAGCGGGCTGAGCTGGGCCAGGTGCGCCACCAGCGGCTGGGCCCGGTTGACCAGTTGCAGCAGCATGAAGTCGGCAATTTCCGAGGCACCGCCCGCCCCCGAGGCCACTACTCGCCCGGCCAGGGCTTCGCCACGCTGATGGAGCAGGCCCAGCAGTTCGCTGCGAAACGCGGTCAGCGGTTTCGACGCCGCCACATCCAGCACCGGCGGGATGTAGCTGTCATCGAGGATCAGTGCACGGTCGGCACGCTTTTCCTTGACCCGCACCAGGCCGATGGCGGCGTAGTCGCTCAGGCCGTCCTGCACCGTCAGCAGGCGCAAGGCCCGGGAACCGACGGCCACCGGCGCACGGTTTTCGAACGGCGCGTTGTCATCACGCACCTCGCGCACCTGGCTCAGGTAGCGCGCAGCGCCCAGCTCTTCACCTTCGTCGACGGTGTCCCGGGCGCCGGCGCGCTTGAGCGGCAGGGCCAGGTACACCAGGCCATCGCGCAGGCTGTCGTCAATGCTCAGCGGGCTCGGTGCCAGGTCGTCATGGGGGATATTGAACGGCGTGCCGTCGGGCAACAGGCCGCGCGCCGAGACAATCGCCAGCTTGCCCTGGGCCAGCAGGCCCTGGTCGATCAGCAGCTCGGAGAAGCCCCAGGCACCTGCGGACAACGGCCGGCTACGGGCATCGATTAGGTTTTCCAGGTAACGGTCATGCTGCTGGAAGTGCTGGGTTCCAATGAACATGCCTTCCGACCAGACCACGCGATTGTTCCAGGACATGGTTGCTCCGATTGCCTATTGGGCAGGGCTGGATGGGGACGCCGCGACCACACCGCGAATCGCGCGGGCATCGAGGCTGATCTGATATTCGGTGCGCTGCCTTGGCGGCACATTCATCACCGCGCGCCATTGCGCCCGGTCCACGTCGCGATAGCCCACCAGCAGGCCGATCTGGCGTGTGGCCGGGTCGAGGGTGCGCTCCAGGTTCAACTGGTCACCGGGCTGGATCAGCACTTCGTCCTGATCGATCAGGTCGGCGCCCAGGGTCGCCTGGGCCCGCTCGGCCAGGGCGAAGTAGTCGGAACGGGCGAATGTCGCCGGATTCTTCAGCTCGAACAGCCGCACCCGCACCGGGGCGGGCACCCCGTCGGGCCCAGGGTTGAGCCCGGGGGAGGCGGAAAAATGCAGTTCGATGGTGGCCGTGGTGAGCGCATCCGGTGCCGCCTCGGCGGGGGCTGCTGCCTCATCCTTGGCACATGCCGCAAGCAGCAGCATGGCGACCAATGTCAGAAATCGTTGAATCATCCTGCGTCCTCAATGACGTATCAGCTGTCCGTGAATCCGTGTTTGCTGGGGTTGGGTCGCGCTCAGGAGCGGCGTACCCGGCTGGTGTGTTCTTCGTAGGCGCGGCTGAACTCCCGACCGAACAGGTCCTGGAAGTCGTCCTGGGCCTCGCGGGAAATCTGGCTGTAGAGCGCGGTGAACTGCTGCCAGTACTGGGCCTGGCGCGAGCCGCTGAACAGGTTGCTCAAACCACCGGGCTTGCCCATGCGCGCCTCCAGCTCGGCAGGTTCGAAACGCTGCAACAGGTGCTTGATCGCCGCTTCCACCCCGGCCATCACCGCCAGTTGGTGGGCGCGCAGATCGTCGAAGCTGTCCTGCACCGCCTGGTCCGGAGCCATGAACGCCTGCTTGCTGTGGCGCAGCATCAGCAACATGGCTTCATCGACATTCGGCGCGAATTTGAGCGGGTTGTTTTCCACCGGGCGGATCATGGTCTGCTGCATGCGGAACTCGCCCTTGAGGCTGCTGCGGGCGCGCAACACATCGATCAGGCCCTCGACCATCAGCCGGTAGCTGCGGCCGATGCTTTCCATCTGCGCCTCGGCCTGCTCCTTGTCGATACGCAACTGGTCCAGGCCGGCACCGCGCAGAAAAGCCTGCAGCAGATCGGCCTGGGGGCTGGCGGCAACGGCGGCGGGCACCGGCTCGGGCACGGGTGCCGGCGCGCTGACGGGCGGCTCGGGTTGCACCACCGGCGCCACGGCGACTGCCACGGCCACCGGAACCACCTGCAACTGGGGCTGAGGCGGCGCCGCCGGCGGTTGGGCGGGCGCCTGGATCTGCGGTTGCGGTTGGGGCGCCAGGCTGGTCGGCAGTGGCGCGATCGGTTCCAGGGGCGGCCATTGCACGGGGGGTTCGCTGCGCGGCAGCGGGGTGTCGGCAAACAGGTCCCAGTCTTCCGGGATCACCGAAGCCGCCACCGGTGGTGCGGGCGGGGCTTCGACCACAGGCGCCGGAATGCTGGTGGGGCTTGGCGGGCGGAAATCATGCTGCTCGGCCGGCACATGGTCGGGCTGGGTGGCAGGCGGCGTGGCCGTGGGGCTCAGGAAATCGAACAGGTCGGGCATGGTGTCCAGCGCCGACCCACCCTGGAAGTGCGCCACCGGCGCGCTCGGAATAATCGGCGCGGCACTGGGCAGCGGCTGTTGCCGCCCCATCAGGGCTTCAAAACTGTTGGATGAATCCACCGCGAACGGCTGGGCCTGGGCGCTGTTCAGGTTGAAGTCGATACGGGCACTGATTTCGTAATCGCCGATGCGAATGACCTCGCCATCCTGCAAGGGCTCGCTATTGCCACGGCGCAGACGAATACCGGCGTTGAGCAACTCCACGCCGTTAGTGCTGTTATCGGTTAAATAATAACGACCGTCCTTGTATTGAATAGAGCAATGTCGCGCCGAAACTAAACGCTCAGGATCGGGAAGTACCCAGTCATTATCAGAGGCACGGCCAATTGATATCACGCCACGATCCATTACTTTCTCGGGGCATTGACCTGGGGTGATCTTGTGATAACTAGTGATAGTCAAACACAGCGACATCTCGCCTCCTTGCTGGGTGTTTCGCCTGCGAACCGGGTACGGGGAAAAAGTTCCGTAAAAAACCGGCAAACTTTGAAAAAATCCTTTCAATGCCGGTTTTACCAGCACGTTCACTTAATTTGCCCGCCCCAGGTGACAGAACGCCGCTCACCGTCCCTCACACTGACCCA
Organism: Pseudomonas sp. MF4836; assembly: GCF_002018875.1. Classification (GTDB taxonomy): domain Bacteria; phylum Pseudomonadota; class Gammaproteobacteria; order Pseudomonadales; family Pseudomonadaceae; genus Aquipseudomonas. Next base: position 288,925 of record NZ_MVOL01000004.1, on the reverse strand, counting down.
ATAGTCAGGTCAGGATATTGGAGACTTATCACTGTCATGCGGGGCGAATAGCTTACCTTGACAAGCCACAAGTACTACACCAAAAATGCACAACTTCTTGAATACGGATGATGGCTTACTAATATCAGTGAGTCTATATAAGCAAGAATGTGCTGCAGTTCACAAAGAACTTCCGCGCTAATTGCCTGACTGTCCCGCAGGCTGATATGGAGATCGAAACAGGTGGATGTGCCAATGCTGCTCGCCGCAATTTCCGAGACTTCGCCTTGTGGCGAAGACCTGGAATATGACGCGGACTTTTTGCACCTGGAGCGGGCCGCACAAGGCCAGCCCGAGCGCAGCATGGGTGATTCGATCCTGCCTGCCGAAGCGCCCGATTGGCGCAGCGTCCAGCAGCAGAGCCTGGACCTGCTCGCGCGCAGCAAAGACCTGCGCATCGCCCAACTGCTCCTGCAAAGCAGCCTGGCCCTTGAAGGCCTGCCGGGCCTGGCCACGTCCCTGACCCTGATCAGCGAACTGCTCCTGCAGTACTGGCCGCACCTGCACCCGCGCCTGGATGCAGACGACAACAACGACCCCACGGTACGCATCAACGCCCTGGCTGGCCTGACCTCGGACGCCACCGTGCGCCTGCTGCGCGAAAGCATCCTGACCCGCTCCCGCGCCTTTGGCCCGGTCAGCCTGCGGGCGGCGTTCAACGCCAGCGGGTTGCAGAGCTTCTCCGGCGAGACCCTGGGCGCCGATCACCTGGCCGGGGCCATGCGCGACAGCGACCCCGAGCAGCTGGAGCAGGTACGCGCGGCCTTGAACCAGGCCCGCAGCGCCGCCGAAGCCATCGAACAACAGGTCAACGAGCAGGTCGGTTCGGCCAGTGGCGTCGATCTTTCGGCCCTCAAGCAGCCGCTGAAAATGGCCCTGCAAGTGCTCGGTCAGCACGCCCCGCAAGGCGTCGAGAGTGCGCCTGTGGCCAGCGCCGATGAGCCGGTGGCCGACGCCCCCGGGCAACCGCTGGCCGTGGCCGCCGTGCCCCGGGTGTCGGGCGAGATCGGCAACCGCGACGACGTGCTGCGCAGCCTCGACCGGCTCCTGGCCTACTACAGCCGCCATGAGCCTTCGAGCCCGCTGCCCGTGCTGTTGAACCGGGCCAAGAACCTGGTGCACGCCGACTTCGAGTCGATCGTGCGCAACCTGATTCCCGATGGCATGTCCCAATTTGAAAACCTGCGCGGCCCCGAAAGCGACTAACCACGCCCGGAGCAAGCAGTCCCGTTAACGGCAACCACCGATGACGCCAACACCGTCGCAGTAGCGACCAGGAGCAGCAACGTGGCGAAGCAAAGTTCTCAGAAGTTCATCGCGCGCAACCGTGCGCCCCGCGTGCAGATCGAGTACGACGTCGAACTCTACGGCGCCGAGAAAAAGGTCCAGCTGCCCTTTGTCATGGGTGTGATGGCCGATCTCGCGGGCAAGCCGGCCGAGCCCCTGGCGGCGGTTGAGGATCGCAAGTTCCTGGAGGTCGACGTTGACAACTTCGACTCGCGCCTCAAGGCCATGCAGCCGCGCGTCGCGTTCCATGTACCCAACGAACTGACCGGCGAAGGCAACCTGAGCCTGGATATCACCTTCGAAAGCATGGACGACTTCAGCCCGGCCGCCGTGGCGCGCAAGGTCGACTCGCTGAACCAGCTGCTCGAAGCCCGTACCCAGCTGGCCAACCTGCTGACCTACATGGACGGCAAGACCGGTGCCGAAGAAATCATCATGAAAGCCATCAAGGATCCGGCGTTGCTCCAGGCCCTGGCCAGCGCGCCAAAGCCTGCGGACTCCGAGCCGAACGCTTAATCAGGACTTACGATCATGACCGAATCGATGCGTGACAATCAGTCCCAGCCCGCCGGGACCGAGCAGGCCAGCGAATTTGCCTCGCTGCTGCTGCAAGAATTCAAACCCAAGACCGAGCGTGCCCGCGAAGCCGTCGAAACCGCCGTCCGCACCCTGGCCGAACAGGCCCTGGCGCAGACTGACCTGGTGTCCAACGATGCGATCAAGTCGATCGAATCGATCATTGCCGCCATCGACGCCAAGCTCACCGCCCAGGTCAACCAGGTGATCCACCACCCGGACTTCCAGAAACTGGAAAGCGCCTGGCGTGGCCTGCACTACCTGGTGAACAACACCGAAAGCGACGAGCAGCTGAAAATTCGCGTGCTCAACATCTCCAAGCCGGAGCTGCACAAAACCCTGAAGAAATTCAAGGGCACGGCCTGGGACCAGAGCCCGATCTTCAAGAAGATGTACGAAGAGGAATACGGCCAGTTCGGCGGCGAGCCGTACGGCTGCCTGGTGGGCGACTACTACTTCGACCAGTCGCCACCGGATGTCGAGCTGCTGGGCGAGCTGTCGAAAGTCTGCGCCGCCATGCACTCCCCGTTCATCGCCGCGGCCTCGCCGACCGTGATGGGCATGGGCTCGTGGCAGGAACTGTCGAACCCGCGCGACCTGACCAAGATCTTCACCACCCCGGAATACGCCGGCTGGCGTTCGCTGCGTGAATCGGAAGATTCGCGCTACATCGGCCTGACCATGCCGCGCTTCCTGGCGCGCCTGCCGTACGGCGCCAAGACCGACCCGGTGGAAGCCTTCGCCTTCGAAGAAAACACCGACGGCGCCGACAGCTCCAAGTACACCTGGGCCAACGCCGCCTACGCCATGGCGGTGAACATCAACCGTTCGTTCAAACACTTCGGCTGGTGCTCGCGGATTCGCGGCGTGGAGTCGGGTGGCGAGGTTGAAAACCTGCCGGCGCACACCTTCCCGACTGACGACGGTGGTGTGGACATGAAATGTCCGACCGAGATCGCGATCTCCGACCGCCGCGAAGCGGAACTGGCGAAGAACGGTTTCATGCCGCTGCTGCACAAGAAAAACACCGACTTCGCGGCCTTTATCGGCGCCCAGTCGTTGCAGAAACCGGCCGAATACGACGACCCGGATGCCACGGCCAACGCCAACCTGGCGGCGCGCCTGCCGTACCTGTTCGCCACCTGCCGTTTCGCTCATTACCTGAAGTGCATCGTGCGCGACAAGATCGGCTCCTTCAAAGAGAAGGACGAGATGCAGCGCTGGTTGCAGGACTGGATCCTGAACTACGTCGACGGTGATCCGGCGCACTCCACCGAAACCACCAAGGCCCAGCACCCGCTGGCGGCTGCCGAGGTGATTGTCGAGGAAGTGGAAGGCAACCCGGGCTACTACAACTCCAAGTTCTACCTGCGCCCGCATTACCAGCTCGAAGGGCTGACCGTGTCGTTGCGCCTGGTCTCGAAGTTGCCGTCCGCCAAGGGCGCGTAAACCGCAATAACCTGTCGCCGCTGCCCAGGTACGAGGCAGCGGCGGCAGCTCGGATCGAACGACGCAGTCTTCTGGCTACAGAAGCAGAACCAACATCGTGGCAAGTGCCACATAGGGAGAAAACATGGCTGTTGATATTTTCATCAAGATCGGTGACATCAAGGGCGAGTCCATGGACAAGGCCCACAAGGACGAGATCGACGTCCTGAACTGGAGCTGGGGCATGTCGCAGTCCGGCAATATGCACGTTGGTGGTGGCGGTGGCGCAGGCAAGGTCAACATCCAGGACCTGTCGCTGACCAAGTACGTCGACAAGGCATCGCCGAACCTGATGATGCTCTGCTCCAGCGGCAAGCACATCGACAAAGTGCGCCTGACCGTGCGCAAGGCCGGCGGCGAAAGCCAGGTCGAGTACATGATCATCGACCTCGAAGAAGTCCTGGTCACCTCGCTGAGCACCGGCGGTTCGGGCAGCGATGATCGCCTGACCGAAAACATCACCCTGAACTTCGCCCAGGTGATGGTCGAGTATCAGCCGCAGAAAGCCGACGGCAGCAAAGATGGCGGCGCCATCAAGTACGGCTGGAACATCCGCTCGAACACCAAGCGCTGATTCCGTCTGCAGCGCTGCCACCGGTTGCCTTCGCAGCCTGTGGCAGCGGCTGCAGGGTTCGCTTCGAACCTGATTCCATGCCCCTCTCCCGCTCCGGTGCCTGAACCCATGGCTATGCCTGTCTCCATTACGTCATGCCCTCGCAACCCGACCGTGGAGCTGCCTCTGTGGTAAGCGAAATCGCCGCGCGCGACCGCCTGCAACCGTCCTTGCTCGATCGCCTGAGCGACGACGAACCGGGCAACCTCAAGGAAAGCGCCGACAAGCGCGTGCTGTCCCTGACCCAATTGAAGAATTCCGTGCTGCGCGACCTGACCTGGTTGCTCAACACCACCTCCCTGCTCGACGCCGACGCCACGCTGCACACCCCGGCCGGCACCTCGGTGATCAACTACGGCCTGCCGGCGCTGGCCGGGCACAGTGCGTCGAGCATTGATATCGCGGCCCTGGAAAGCCTGATCCACCAGGCCATCGCCACCTTCGAGCCACGCATCCTGCGCAACACCTTGCGCGTGCGGGCGCGAACCGCCCCTGGCGAGATGAACCACAACGCCTTGAGCTTCGAAATCGAAGGCGACCTGTGGGCCCAGCCGGTGCCCCTGCGCCTGCTGCTGCAGACCGACCTGGACCTGGAGTCCGGGAATGTGCGAGTGGTCCAGGCCGACCAGCGGAGGCGCCCATGAACCCGCGCCTGCTGGAGCTGTACAACCAGGAACTGCACCACGTGCGCGAGAGCGCCGCGGAGTTCGCCAAGGAATACCCGAAGATCGCCAGCCGCCTGACCCTGTCGGGCATGGACTGCGCCGATCCCTATGTGGAGCGCCTGCTCGAAGGCTTTGCCTACCTGACTGCGCGGGTGCAGTTGAAGCTCGACGCCGAGTACCCGACCTTCACCCACAACCTGCTGGAAATCGCCTACCCGCACTACCTGGCGCCGACCCCGTCGATGACCGTGGTGCAGATGCAGGCCGACCCGGACGAAGGCTCCCTGAGCGGCGGCTTCACCCTGGAGCGCGACACCACTCTGCGCGCCGCCCTGGGCCGCGACACTCAGACCTGCTGCGAGTACCGCACCGCCCACGCGGTGACGTTGTGGCCGTTGCAGGTCGCCAGTGCCGAGTACTTCGGCAACCCCTCGGCGGTGCTCGGGCGCCTGGCCGCCAGCGAGCCCAAGGCCAAGGCCGGGTTGCGCCTGACCTTGCGCACCGGTGCCGAGCTGCCGTTCAACAGCCTGGCCCTGGACAGCCTGCCGCTGTACCTCAACGGCAATGACGAACAACCGTTCCGCCTCTACGAGCAACTGCTGGGCAATGCCTGCGCGGTGTTTGCCCGCCAGCCGGGGGGCAACTGGGTCGAGCGCCTGCCGGCCGGGGCCTTGCGCTCCCGTGGTTTCGATGACTGCGACGCGGCCCTGCCCGTGGTGCCCCGCGCCTTCCAGGGTTATCGCCTGTTGCAGGAATACTTCGCCCTGCCCAACCGCTTTCTGTTCGTCGAATTCGCCGAACTGGGTCGCGCCGTGCAGCGTTGCAGCGGCCAGGAGCTGGAGCTGATCGTGCTCTTCGAGCGCCATGACCCCAGCCTGGAAAGCAGCGTCGGCGCGGCGCAGTTCGTGCCCTTCTGCACCCCGGCGATCAACCTGTTCCCCAAGCGCGTGGACCGCATCCACCTTTCGGACCGGGTCAACGAACACCACGTGATCGCCGACCGCACCCGGCCGATGGATTTCGAGATCCACTCCCTGAGCGCCATCAGCGGCCACGGCACCGGCCCGGAACAACCCTTCCTGCCGTTCTATGCGGTGCGCGATCCGTCGCGCTACGGCCGCGACCAGGCCTACTACACCTTGCGCCGCGAACCGCGGGTGCTGTCCAGCGACCAGCGGCGCAACGGCCCGCGCTCGACCTACATCGGCAGCGAAAGCTTCGTCAGCCTGGTGGACAGCCAGCAGGCGCCCTACCGCCACGACCTGCGGCAACTGGGCGTCAGCGCCCTGTGCACCAACCGCGACCTGCCGCTGTTCATGAACGTGGGCAACAGCAAGACCGACTTCACCCTGGCCGACAGTGCCCCGGTGCAAGCCGTGCGCTGCCTGGCGGGGCCCAGCCGGCCGCGCCCCAGCCACGCCCATGACGGCAAGGCCTGGCGCCTGATCAGCCAGCTGTCGCTGAACTACCTGTCGTTGAGCGAACAGGGCCAGGGCGCCGCCGCCCTGCGCGAACTGCTGCGCCTGTACGGCGACAGCAATGACGCCGCCCTGCAATTGCAGATTGAAGGCCTGCGTGAAGTCAGCAGCAAGGCCGTAACCCGGCGCCTGCCGATGCCCGGGCCGATCGTGTTTGGCCGGGGCCTGGAGATCACCCTCGAATTCGATGAAAACGCGTTCCGTGGCACCGGGGTGTTTCTCCTCGGCGCGGTATTCGAGCGCTTCCTGGCACGCTACGTGTCGATCAACAGTTTTACCGAGACGGTGCTACGTACCACCGAACGCGGCGAGATCATGCGATGGAAAGCCAAGCCCGGACGCCGTCCGACTCTTTGAATACGCTGACGGCGATGCACGCCGAGCCCTGGGAATATGATTTCTTCCAGGCGCTGCGGCGTATCGAGTGTCTGTCGCCGCAGTTGCCGCGCTTCGGCCATTCCCTGCGCCTGGCGGACGACCCGCTGCGCCTCGGCCAGCAGGCCGACTGCAGCTTCGCCCCGTCCACCCTGGCGTCGGTAGAGCCTGGCGGCGACGGCGCCCCGGCGCGCCTGGAGCAGTTCTTCTTCGGCCTCGGCGGCCCCAACGGCCCGTTGCCGCTGCACATCACCGAATACGTGCGCGAGCGCCAGCGCAACAACGCCGACAGCACCAGCAAGCGCTTTCTGGATGTGTTCCACCACCGCCTGCTGAGCCTGTTCTACCGGGCCTGGGCCGAGGCCCGGCCAACCGTCAGCCACGACCGTCCGGACGACGATTACTGGTCGGCGCGCCTGGCCGCCCTCAGCGGGCGCGGCATGCCGAGCCTGCTCAAGCAGGGGCTGATCCCGGACACCGCCAAGCTGCACTACAGCGGCCACCTCGCGGCCCAGACCCGTTACCCCGACGGCCTGCGGGCGATCATCGGCGAGTATTTCGGGCTGCCGGTGCAGATCGAGGAATACGTCGGCCAGTGGTTGGAGCTGCCCGAGCGCAGCCGGGTCGGGGTCAGCGCGAATCAGCTGGGGGTGGATTTCTGCCTGGGCAGCCACGTCTGGGATCGCCAGCACAAATTCCGCATCCGCCTCGGGCCGCTGTCCCTGGACGCCTACATGGGCATGCTCCCCGACGGCCAGCAATTCAAGGAACTGGTGGCCTGGGTCGCCGAGTACCTGGGGCACGAACTGGACTGGGACCTGAACCTGGTCCTGGAGCAGGCGCAGGTGCCCGCACTGCAACTCAACGGTCGCTTCCGCCTGGGTTTCAACACCTGGCTCGGCCAACCCGGCAAAGACGCCGATGACTTAATTCTGGCCCGGCACTACGCCGAACTGGCCACTACCTCACGCACATCAAGGAGCACAGAGCATGGGTGAAATCAGTCGCGCAGCGCTGTTCGGCAAACTCAACAGCGTCGCCTACAAAGCCATCGAAGCCGCCACCGTCTTCTGCAAACTGCGGGGCAACCCCTATGTGGAGCTGGCCCACTGGTTTCACCAATTGCTGCAATTGCAGGACTCGGACCTGCACCGCATCGTCCGTCAGTTCAACCTGGAGCCGGCGCGCCTGGCCCGCGACCTGACCGAAGCCCTGGACCGCCTGCCGCGCGGCTCGACCTCGATCACCGACCTCTCGTCCCACGTCGAAGAAGCGGTCGAGCGCGGCTGGGTCTACGGCAGCCTGATGTTCGGCGAAAGCCAGGTGCGCACCGGCTATCTGGTGATCGGCATCCTCAAGACCCCAAGCCTGCGCAACGCGCTGCTGGGGCTGTCCAAAGAGTTCGACAAGATCAAGGTCGAAGCCCTGAGCGAGCGCTTTGACGAATACATCGGCGATTCGCCGGAAAACGCCCTCAGCGCCAGCGACGGCTTCAATGCCGGCGCCGTGCCAGGCGAAGCCAGCGGCGCCATGGCCCCGAGTGCCCTGGGCAAGCAGGAAGCGCTCAAGCGCTTTACCGTCGACCTCACCGAGCAGGCCCGCAGCGGCAAACTGGACCCGATCGTCGGCCGTGATGAAGAGATCCGCCAATTGGTGGACATCCTCATGCGCCGGCGGCAGAACAACCCGATCCTCACCGGTGAAGCCGGTGTCGGCAAAACCGCCGTGGTCGAAGGCTTTGCCCTGCGCATCGTCGCCGGCGATGTGCCGCCGGCACTCAAGGACGTCGAACTGCGCAGCCTGGACGTCGGCCTGCTGCAAGCCGGCGCCAGCATGAAGGGCGAATTCGAACAGCGCCTGCGCCAGGTCATCGAAGACGTCCAGGCCTCGCCCAAGCCGATCATTCTGTTTATCGACGAAGCCCACACCCTGGTCGGTGCCGGTGGCGCCGCCGGCACCGGTGACGCGGCCAACCTGCTCAAGCCGGCCCTGGCCCGTGGCACCCTGCGCACCGTGGCCGCCACGACCTGGGCCGAGTACAAGAAACACATCGAGAAAGACCCGGCCCTGACCCGCCGCTTCCAAGTGGTGCAAGTGGCCGAGCCGTCGGAAGACAAGGCGCTGCTGATGATGCGTGGCGTGGCCTCGACCATGGAGCAGCACCACCAGGTACAGATCCTCGACGAAGCCCTGGAGGCCTCGGTCAAACTCTCGCACCGCTACATTCCGGCGCGCCAGTTGCCCGACAAATCCGTGAGCCTGCTGGACACCGCCTGCGCCCGCGTCGCCATCAGCCTGCACGCGGTGCCGGCCGAGGTGGACGACAGCCGCCGCCGGATCGAAGCCCTGGAAACCGAGTTGCAGATCATCGCCCGCGAACATGCGATCGGGGTCAACATCGGCACCCGGCAAAGCAACAGCGAGGGCCTGCTGAGCGCCGAACGCGAGCGCCTGGCCGAGCTGGAAAGCCGCTGGGCCGAGGAGAAAACCCTGGTCGACGAATTGCTGGCGACCCGCGCCACCCTGCGTGAACGCGCCGGCGTGGTGGACAGCGATGACGGCAGCGAAGACAGCCACGACCTGCGTGAAAAACTGGTCGACCTGCAACAGCGCCTCAGCGCCTTGCAAGGTGAAACCCCGCTGATCCTGCCAACCGTCGACTACCAGGCCGTGGCCTCGGTGGTGGCCGACTGGACCGGGATCCCGGTCGGGCGCATGGCGCGCAACGAACTGGAGACGGTGCTCAACCTCGACCAGCACCTGAAGAAACGCATCATCGGCCAGGACCATGCCCTGCAGATGATCGCCAAGCGCATCCAGACCTCCCGCGCCGGCCTCGACAACCCGAGCAAGCCGATTGGCGTGTTCATGCTGGCCGGCACCTCCGGCGTGGGCAAGACCGAAACCGCCCTGGCCCTGGCCGAAGCCATGTACGGCGGCGAGCAGAACGTGATCACCATCAACATGAGCGAGTTCCAGGAAGCCCATACCGTGTCCACCCTCAAGGGTGCCCCGCCGGGCTATGTGGGCTATGGCGAAGGCGGCGTGCTGACCGAAGCGGTACGGCGCAAACCCTACAGCGTAGTGCTGCTGGACGAGGTGGAAAAAGCCCACCCGGACGTGCACGAGATCTTCTTCCAGGTGTTCGACAAGGGCGTGATGGAGGACGGTGAAGGCCGGGTGATCGACTTCAAGAACACCCTGATCCTGCTCACCACCAACGCCGGCACCGAGCTGATCGCGCAAGTCTGCAAGGACCCGCAGAACGTCCCCGAGCCCGAGGAAATCGCCAAGGCCCTGCGCCAGCCGCTGCTGGAAATCTTCCCCCCGGCCCTGCTCGGGCGCCTGGTGACCATTCCGTACTACCCGCTCAGCGACGACATGCTCAAGGCCATCACCCGCCTGCAACTGGGGCGGATCAAAAAGCGCGTGGAGAACACCCACAAAGTCGCCTTCGACTTCGACGACGAGGTGGTCGACCTGATCGTCTCGCGCTGCAGCGAGACCGAAAGCGGCGGACGGATGATCGACACCATCCTCACCAACAGCCTGCTGCCGGACATGAGCCGCGAGTTCCTGACGCGCATGCTCGAAGGCAAGCCAATGGCCGGGGTGCGCATCAGCCAGCGCAACAACGAATTGCACTACGCGTTCAGTGACGTTGGGGTTTGAGCGCAAGGGGATGTTGCTACGGACTGTAGCCGCCACCGAACGGGGCCCGAGCCTCGCGGTAGCGGCTACAGATCAATTGCCTCTAACGAGATAAACCATGTTATTCACGCAATCCACACGGCTGGCACAGATCAGCAGCCCCTTGGGGCCGGATGTTCTGCTGCTGAAAAACATGGGCGGCGGCGAGGAGCTGGGGCGCCTGTTCGACTACGAGCTGCAACTGACCTCGAACGACGCCGCCATCGACCTCAACCAGCTCCTGGGCAAGCCCATGAGCCTGAGCCTGCAACTGAGCGACGGTGGCGAGCGGCACTTCCACGGCATCGTTTCCCGGTGCAGCCAGAATGTCGACCTGGGCCAGTTCGCCAGCTACCAGGTGACCCTGCGCCCCTGGCTGTGGCTGTTGAGCCGCACCTCCGACTGCCGGATTTTCCAGAACCTGAGCATCCCGCAGATCATCAAGCAGGTGTTTCGCGACCTGGGTTTCTCCGACTTCGAAGACGCCCTGAGCCAGCCTTATCGCGAGTGGGAATACTGCGTCCAGTACCGGGAAAACAGCTTCGACTTCGTCAGCCGGCTGATGGAACAGGAAGGCATCTACTACTTCTTCCGCCATGAAAAAGACCGCCACGTGCTGGTCCTGGCCGATGCCTACGGCGCCCACAGCACCGTGCCCGGCTACGACTCGGTGCCCTACTACCCGCGCGACGAACAGCAGCGCGAGCGCGACCACATCTTCGACTGGCACCTGGCGCAGGAAGTCCAGCCCGGCTCCCTGGAGCTCAACGACTACGACTTTCAGCGCCCCAGCGCACGAATCGACGTGCGCTCGGCCATGCCGCGCCCGCACACCGCCGGCGACTACCCGCTGTACGACTACCCCGGGACCTACGTCCAGAGCCAGGACGGCGAACACTACGCGCGCACCCGCATCGAGGCCCTGCAAAGCCTGCACGAACGGGTCGAACTCAGCGGCAACGCCCGCGGCCTCGGCGCCGGCCACCTGTTCAGCCTCAGCGGCTTCAGTCGCCAGGACCAGAACCGCGAATACCTGATCGTCGGCGCGCGCTACTACATCGTCCAGGAAAGCTTGGAGTCGGGCGGCGGTGGCGGCGGCGCGCAGTTCGAAAGCGGCCTGACCTGCATCGACGCCCAGCAAAGCTTCCGGCCCCTGGCCGACACCCACCGGCCCGTCGTCAAAGGCCCGCAGACCGCCATCGTGGTCGGCCCCAGCGGCGAGGAAATCTGGACCGACCAGTTCGGCCGGGTCAAGGTGCACTTCTACTGGGACCGCCACGACCAGTCCAACGAAAACAGCTCCTGCTGGATCCGCGTCTCCCAGGCCTGGGCCGGCAAGAACTGGGGCTCGATGCAGATCCCGCGGATCGGCCAGGAAGTCATCGTCAGCTTCCTCGAAGGCGACCCCGACCGCCCGATCATCACCGGCCGCGTGTACAACGCCGAGCAGAGCGTGCCCTACGACCTGCCCGCCAACGCCACCCAGAGCGGCATGAAAAGCCGCTCCAGCAAAGGCGGCTCCCCGGCCAACTTCAACGAAATCCGCATGGAAGACAAAAAGGGCCTGGAGCAGCTGTACATCCACGCCGAGCGCAACCAGGACATCGTGGTCGAGGTCGATGAAAGCCATTCGGTGGGGCATGACCGGAACAAGAGCGTGGGCCGTGACGAAACGGTCACCATCGGCTCGACCCGCCTGCGCGCGGTGGGGGAACTGGACATCCTGGTAGTCGGTGGCAAAAAGACCGACAGCATCAGCCAGAGCTACGTCATCGAGGTCGGCGAGAACCTGCGCCTGGTCTGCGGCGAGAGCGTGCTGGAATTGAACGCCAGCGGCCAGATCAACCTCACCGGCAAACAGATCAGCTTTTATGCCTCGGGCGATGCCGAATTCAACACCGGCGGCGTGCTGCACCTGAACAACGGCGGCAGCGCCGGCGCGAGCCCGGAAGGCCAGGGCATCAAGGGCAGCATCGATGCCAGCGTCAACGCCATGTTTCCCAAGCCCAAGGGCAACCCCTAACCAGAGCCCAGCGCCATGTCCTATCGCCTCAACGAATTCCAATTCGCCCTGCCGCCCAGCGAGCTGCTGGACGCGTCGATCAATATCCTCAAGTTCCCGGAGCTGGGCACCTCGCTGATCGTCAGTCGCAGCCTGCTGGCCGAGGGTGAAACCCTGCAAGGCAGCTTCGACAGCCAGTTGAAGAAACTCGAACAACAGGTCCAGGAACTGCGTTACCAGCCCGGGGTGGCGGTGCGTGTAGGCACGGCGCAAGAGGTCGATGCCCTTGAGCTGCGCAGCCAGTTCAACAAGGGCAATGAGCGGGTGTTCCAATACCAGTTGGCCCTGGTGCTGCCGGGCACGCGCAAGATGCTCGCCCTCAGCTACGTCAAGGCCCAGCCCCTGGGCGATGCCGATGCCGCGCACTGGGCCAGCATCAAGGGCTCCCTGAATTTCGACGGACCTCAGTGACGAGCGCCCTGCATGTCTGACGCACTTTTGTGGGCCGCCCGCCTGGGTGACGGGCTCGAACACAGCTCGATGATGGCGGACATCCTCAGCGGCGTGCTGGAGGTGGCGGCCAACGTCGCGATTACTGCCCTGGCTACCGCCGCCGTGGTGGCCGCGACCGGCATCACCGTGGCCACCGGCGGGCTCGGCGCCTGCCTGCTGGGCGCAGTGGTGGGGGTGATCGTCGGGCTGGCCATGAGCAAGACCGGGGCCGACAAAGGCCTGACGAAAATGTGCGACTGGATGGGCAACGCGCTGTTCCCCCCCTCAGTGCAGGCCACCATCCTCAGCGGCTCCACCGACACCCTGACCAACAACATTCCGGCCGCCCGTGCCGCGGGCACCGTGCCCTCCCATGTCGCCCCGTCGGGCACGCCGGAAAGCGCAGAACCGCCCGCGCCGGAGTCGCCAGAGTCGGCACAGGCCCCGGCCGAAGAGCCCGGCTTCCTGGACATGGCCAAAGGCTTCTTCTCGCAGATGTGGCGCCCCACCGTCGCCACCCCCGCCCCCGGTGCAGAACCCAAGCCGCTGGACCTGGTGACCTGCATGAAGCATCCACCGATGCCGCCGCAGTTTCTCGCCGAAGGCTCGGAAAAAGTCACCATCAACGGCCAGCCCGCCGTGCGCAGCGGCGACCGCAGCACCTGCGACGCCAAAGTCGTTGCCGCCGGCATGGTCTCGTCCAACGTCACCATCGGCGGCGGCTCGGTGGTGGTGCGCGAGATCCGCAGCGGCAAGACCCCAGGCGTGGGCCTGGCCATCACCGCGCTGATGATGCTCAAGGGCGCAAAGGGCAACTTCAAGGCCAACCTGCCGTGCATGTTGCTGGCGGGGGTCAATTCGTTTGTGGTCAGCCAGGCCATGGGGGCGCTGACCAATGCAGTAGTGGGTTCGCCGAACCCGGTGCATGCGCCAACTGGGGCCAAGGTGCTGGGCGGCGGCGAGGACATGGACTTTGTCTTGCCCGGACCTTTTCCGATCGACTGGCAGCGCGTCTACAACAGCCACGACGAACGTCACGACGGACTATTCGGTGCGGGTTGGAGCGTTACGTACGAAATCAGCGTCCAGATCGAAGCCCACCCCGATGGCGGCGAGCGCCTGATCTATACCGACGAGCAAGCCCGACGCATCGACATGGGGAGTATTGCGCTAGGCAGCGCGGTGTACAGCCCGGGTGAAAAACTCAGTGTGCGGCGCAACACCAACGGCCAGTTGCTGATTGAAAGCGAAAACGGCCTCTATCGGCTATTCGAACCCAACCCGGCCGACCCCACGCACCTGCGCCTTAGTCAACTGGGCGACCGCAACGACAATCGTATCTACCTCGACTACGCCGAAAGCGGGCATCTCACGCGACTACGCGATACCGATGACTTGATCCAGATTGAGCTGGGGTACAGCACGCAATGGCCTAAGCGCGTGTCGCAGATCGAATGTCTGTATCCCGATGGGGAGCGGGAGCTACTGGTCAGTTACGCCTACGATAGCGCCGGCGACTTGGCCGAGGTCAGAGACATCAGCACTCACGTCCAGCGCCGCTTTGCCTACGACAGCGGGCGGCGCATGGTCGAACACCAGTTGCCCACTGGGCTGCGTTGTTTCTATCAGTGGGGGTGGATAGAAGAGCGCGAATGGCGGGTGGTCCGGCACTGGACCGACGACGGCGAACAGTACCAGTTCGACTACGACTTGAGCGCCGGCATCACTCGTATTACCGACGGCCTGCAACGAACGAGTAGCCGTACCTGGAACAGCCAGCAGCAAGTCATCGAGTACACCGATAACCTTCAACAGACCTGGCGCTTCCAGTGGAATGAGGAGCGGCAACTGCTGGGGGCCATCGATCCCAAGGGTGGGCAGTACCAGTTCAGCTATGACGAGGCCGGCAACCTTAGCGCAAGCCTCGACCCTCTGGGACGCACCGAGTCGACCCTGTGGCTGGAACACTGGGCATTGCCGTTGGTGGAAACCGATGCAGGCGGTAACAGTTGGAGCTACCGCTACGACCCACGCGGCAACTGCATCCAGGAAACCGACCCCATGGGTGCGGTTACCCAGTACCGCTACAACGCTTACGGCCAGGTGGTGACGATCATCGACGCCAGCGGCAGGAGCAAGACTCTGGACTGGAACGGCCTGGGACAACTGGTCAAACATGTCGACTGCTCAGGCTATCCGACTCGCTTCGATTATGATCGGCGCGGCCACTTGCAGGTGATCACCGATGCCCTCGGCGAACGCCAGACTTACCAGTACGACGCTCACGGGCGGTTACTACAAAGCCAACTGGCCGATGGCAGAATCGAGCACTTTCAGCGCGATACCAATGGCTTGCTGACGCGCTACATCGACCCCGCAGGCCACGGAACCGGTTATCAGTACGACAGTCGTGGCCAGGTACGCCAGCGTATCGACGCTCAAGGCCGACAGGTACGTTTCAGTTATGACCCTTACGGTCGGCTGCAAGCCCTTACCAATGAAAATGGCGAACACTACCGCTTTACTTGGGACAAGGGCGACCGTCTGGTCGAGCAGCAGGACCTGGACGGCAGCGCCCGCCGCTATACCTACGACTTGCTGGGGCACCCGATCCGTGTCGATTACCTTCCAGCGTTTCATGGCAACGGCCTCGCACTGGTGCCAGATGTTGCGGTAGCGCCAATCGTCCATCACCTGCAACGCGATGCTGTGGGGCGGCTGACGACCAAGACAACCGACGACGGCACCACGGTCTACAGCTACTCGCTGCTGGACCAGTTACTTGGAGTTCGATTCACCGATCATCAGGGCCAGCAACAGGCACTGGCGTTCAGCTACGACGCCAACGGCCAACTGCTGACAGAGCAGAGCGCAACGGGCAGCTTGCAGCATCACTACGACGAACTCGGCAACATGGTGCAGACTCAACTCCCGGACGGCCGCTGGCTAAACCGGCTGACCTACGGCAGTGGCCATCTGCACCAAATCAACCTCGACGGGCAAGTCATCAGCGACTTCGAGCGCGACCGCCTGCATCGTGAAGTCATGCGTACCCAGGGTCAGCTCAGCACCCGCAGCGAGTACGATCGAAGCGGTCGCCTGCGCTCACGTCTACGCCGAACGAATCCGGCACTCTCCAACCTTCCCGCAACGGAACAGAAGCACTTCGAGTTCGACCTCAATAACCACCTGATCGGGCGTACCGAGCGCCATGTTTCAGGCCACGAACAACAATTGCTGCACTACGACGCGACCGGCCGCATCATCGCCAGCCAGGGCAGCCAGCAAGGCCAGAACGAAACCTTTGCCTACGATGCTGCCGCCAACTTGCTCGATGGCCCTAATGCGGGCGCCGGGCTGGTGGTGCATAACAAGTTGCTGACTTACCAGGACAAGCGTTATCGCTACGACGCCTTTGGCCGCATGGTCGAAAAACGCAGCGGCAGCCGTGGCGTCCAGCGTTTCACCTATGACTCAGAACACCGCCTGATCGAAGTCCGGAGTCAAAGTGCCCAGGGCGAGACGCGGCTACGAATGAGCTACGACCCACTGGGCCGGCGTATCGCCAAAAGCGAGCACGACAGCCACGACTATCCCTTGGGTGAAACACGTTTCGTCTGGGAAGGCACGCGCTTGTTGCAAGAACAACGCAACCAGCAGACCAGCCTGTACATATACGAAAACGATGGATACGAGCCATTGGCCCGGGTCGACGGCCTCGGCGCGCATCAGCGGATTCGCTACTATCACAACGACTTCAACGGGCTTCCGGAACTGCTGACGGAAGCCGATGGGCATCACATCTGGCAAGCCACTTACCGAGTCTGGGGCAATACCCTTAAGGAAGTACGCGAATCCTATTACATCGAAGAACAGAATCTCAGGTTTCAGGGACAGTACCTGGACCGTGAAACAGGGTTGCACTACAACACCTTCAGATTTTACGACCCGGACATCGGCCGCTTTATCTCCCCCGACCCGATAGGTTTGGCGGGTGGTATCAACCTTTACCAGTACGCGCCGAACCCGGTGACCTGGATCGACCCGCTGGGCTGGGCACCGTGGAAGTCAGGCCAATTCGACGAATGGTTCAATGCCGCGTCGGTGCAAGATATCAAAGACAACAAAACCTCTGTTTCGGCGGCATTGAGGGGCTCCGGCGGCAAGCATGAGCTGTTCCCGGTTTCTATCGCAGCCAAGGCCAAAGAACTGGGCTTCACGGCCCAGGAGCTTAAAAAATACGTTGTCGACACTGACCGGGTTACTTTTACCAAGGTGACCGATGCCAAAGGCGTACCAGTCCCGGATGGCGGCCACCACGGAAGCCGTGCCGGTCGGCACTTCCACAACAAATTGATTGCCGAACTCAAAGCGGCCACCAGCAAGAGCGATGCGAAACGAATAATCGCCAGAAATCATAAATCCCACATGAAACTGAGCAGGTGCTTATAAATGTCCAACGATGAAAACCAGGTACACGTCTGGATCGGCAGCAACTTCGCCCCTGAAGACCAGTATATGGAGTACTTCCAGCTGGACTATTCGGTCGAAGGAGACTTTGACGATCCCAGCTACAAGCTCTGCGGCTTCTGCGAGGACATTGGCACGCAGTGGTATGACGAAGACTTTATCGGGATCATCCCGCGTAGTGACGCCGAGGTTTCTCTGGATGAGATTCTGCAGGAAGCGGCGGTTGATCAGGACCAATTGGACGCGGTAAAACAGCGCTGCGCGGCGCTGGGGATCACCCAGGCCAACGCGATTTTCTGGTATCAGGATGCGGACTTGGTGCTCAAGCAGCCGATCAAGGATCAGTACAACGGCTTGAAATACATCGGTCTGTTCAAAGGCGACTAGGGCCGGTGTATGGGCCTAGCTCTGAATGCACGCCGCGTAGCGGGTGGCCCATTGCTTGTCGAACGTGAGGGCCTCGGGCTCTTCGGGATCGATGGTGATGTTCCACAGCTTCTGCTGTTCCACCTCGTATTTGACCCAGCCGATGATGCCGCTGCCGGAGGTGTCGTAGAACAGCTGGAGCGACAGTTCGTCGCCCTTGTCGGTGTCGATCAGCAACTTGAGTTTGTCCGGGGTGGTGAAGTCGCGGTAGGGGTAGTTGCTGCTCCTGACCATCTCGGTGAGGTAGCCGTAGCAGCTGGCGACGCCTGTTGCCTCATCGGCCAGGGCCGGCATCGCCCCCAGGCTGCCCAGCAGGGCGAGGATGGCCAGATTCAGGTTCCGCATGATTGCCCCTTGAGCTTGAGAGTTTCGACTTGTCCGGCGATTTCGATGCGGGCCTCGACCTGGCGGTCGTGGGATTCCTGGTATTCGCTGAAGTTGTTGCGCTTGAGGATGTTCAGGGTCACACGCATGTCTGCCGAGGCGTTCTGGTACTCGACCCGGTTGTTGCTCTGGGCGCCACTGGTCAATTCCACCAGTTGGCCGCCGGTCTTGAGGTAGAGGAAGTGTTCGTCGATCTCTACCAGCAGCCGTGGGGCCTTGGGCGCAACGCTGTAGTCGGGGCGTGCCAGCGAATAACCGCACAGCCAGATCCCCGGGCTGTCGTACTTCTGGCTGTTGAACCACTTCAGGGCTTCGCGATAGCCCACTTGCGTCAGCGCCGACCCTGGCTCGGCCACGGCGAAGGCCGAGTTCATGCTCAACCCGAGAACGCACCCGCACACCATCCGCCAGGCACGGCCCATGGCCGCTGAGGGTACTGGTGTGGTGGTCGGGAGCGGGAAAGGTGTCGAGCGGGTCATCCTTGGCCTTTGTTCGCAAGTAAAGCAGTGCGCATGCTAGCCATGCCCAAAGCCATGCGCAAGACGCTTTCAGTGACGCCATCGGCAAATATGCAGGCATAAAAAAATGAGCACCCGAACGGTTCGGCGTGCTCATTTTTTGTACTGCTCTCCCCGCTTCGGGGCGTGCAGTGCTTAAGGGTTGACGCTGTCCTTGAGGGACTTGCCTGGCTTGAAGGCAACGGTGTTGCTGGCCTTGATTTTTACCGGCTCGCCGGTTTGCGGGTTCTTGCCGGTACGGGCGCCACGGTGGCGCTGCAGGAAGGTGCCAAAACCAACCAGGGTCACGCTGTCTTTGCGATGCAGGGCACCGGTGATTTCTTCGAGAACGGCGTTGAGTACGCGGTTGGCCTGCTCTTTGGTCAGATCCGCTTTTTCAGCGATGGCGGCGGCGAGTTCTGGTTTACGCATAGTGAAGCCTCTTTGACGGTTTTTTGTTGTTATGTCCGTGCTGTTCTTCCGGAACAGCGCCCAAGGCGCCGCAGGCTCTACTCTGCGGCAGACGGGTGTGAGGATGGCACGCACTTGAGAGTGGCGCCAGTCTCCCCACGACCTTTGTAGGGGCAAAATCGGGGTTATTCCGACAGAACGACCGCTATTTATGCCAGCAACGGCGGAAGCTCTTTGTTCAGGGCCAGTTTCTCCATCACCGCGGTGCCGGTCAGGGCGTAGCCCAGCAGCTGGCCGCTGGCATCGCGGCACAGCACCTTGATGTCGGCGCCCTGCCCTTCAGCGCTCCACACCCCTTCGCGGCCGCGAGGTGGCGGCGAGACCACCAGCGGGCAGACCGGGGTTTTCACGGTGATCGGCATCGGCCCGTAGCCGACGGTCGTCGGGTTGCCGGCCAGGGTCTGGGCCAGGGCGCGGGCGCAGCTCATCAGCGGCATCACGTACAGCAGGTTGAGGCCATCGACCTCGGCGCAGTCGCCCAGGGCGTAGATATTGGCGTGGGAGGTTTTCAGCTGCCGATCGACGGCAATGCCGCGGCCGACCACCAGCCCGGCAGCCGCAGCCAGATCGGTGCGCGGACGCAGGCCGATGGCCGAGACCACCAGGTCGCAGGCGATCACCTGGCCGTCGGAGAGGTGCGCTTGCAGGCCGTCCTCGCTGCGCTGCAGGCGGTTGAGCACCGGCCCCAGGTGGAAGCGAGCGCCCAGGCTTTCAAGCCCGGCCTGCACCGCTGCAGCGGCGGCCGGGTGCAACAGGGTCGGCATCACTTGCTCGCACGGCGCCACCAACTCGACTTCATAGCCGCCGAGGATCAGGTCATTGGCGAATTCACAGCCGATCAGCCCGGCCCCCAGCAACAGCACCCGGCGCTTGCCGGCGGCGGCAGCCCGGAAGCGTGCGTAGTCTTCCAGGTCGTTGATCGGGAAGATCAGCTCGGACGCGTCGCCTTCCACCGGCACGCGCACGGTTTGCGCGCCGCAGGCCAGGATCAGGTCGCGATACGCCACCGCTTCCTCACCGATCCACAGGCGCTTGTGGCCCGGGTCGATTCCGCTGATGCGGGTATGGGTGCGCACCTCGGCCTTGAGCTGCTCGGCCATGGCGCCCGGCTCGGCCATGCTCAGGCCGTCGGCGTCCTTGTTTTTGCCGAAGCCGGTGGACAGCATCGGCTTGGAGTAGGAGCGACCGTCATCCGCCGTAATCAGCAACAGCGGTGTTTCGCCGTCGAGTTTGCGAAACTCCCGGGCCAGGTTGTAACCCGCAAGTCCGGTGCCAACGATCACGACAGGTGCGCTCATCCCTTTCTCCTTGTTATGCAATTGATCAAAAAATCGCCATTAACCGATTTCGATCATCTCGAAATCCATTTTGCCCACGCCACAGTCCGGGCACAGCCAGTCCTGCGGCACATCTTCCCAGCGGGTACCGGGCAAGATACCGTCGTCCGGCCAGCCATCGGCTTCGTTATAGATCAGGCCGCAGACCACACATTGCCACTTTTTCATGTACGCATTTCCTCAGGTTCTCAGGCGTTGCCGGCGCGGCGGTCGATGGATCGACTCTGATTGCCGTCCGGCTCAGGGCGTTTTGTACTGATCGCTCAGCGCAGATGCAAGCATGTTCGCAGCGCCAAGCCACCCCGATCAATCAAAGTTCGCGGACGACATGTTAAGCTCGGCGCCTCATTTGCTGCCAATAATGACTCACTGTGCCGCACTCTAATCCCCCCGTTCCGACCCCGGCCTGGCTGCCACACAGCCAGTTGTCGCCCCTCCCCGATGCGCAGATTGTCGATTGGCTGTTCGATCAAGGGTCGCTGACCCGGCGCCTGACCCGGCTGTCGGACAACGGCTTCAGCGTGACCCCGCTGGTGGAAGGCTGGCAGCCCCTGCGCGCCGACGAGTGTGCAGCCCTGGACCTGCCCGCAGACAGCCAGGGCTGGGTGCGCGAGGTGTACCTGCGCGGCCATGGCGAGGCCTGGGTATTCGCCCGCAGCGTTGCCGCACGCACGGCCCTGGAGAATGGCGGGCTGAATATTGACGAACTGGGCAGCCGTTCCCTGGGTGAATTGCTGTTCTGCGACCAGGCGTTCCAGCGCCGCGCCATTGAGGTCTGCCATTACCCGCGCCAATGGCTGCCCGCCGAGGTCCAGGCCGACGCGCTCTGGGGCCGCCGCTCGCGCTTCGACCGCGGCACGCTGAGTGTGCTGGTAGCGGAAATCTTTTTGCCGACCCTGTGGGACGCGGTACGCGCCCACCCGGAGAACTGCTGATGTACCAGAGCCTGCTCAAATCCCTGAATCGCCTCAACCCGCGGGCCTGGGACTTTATTCAACTGACCCGCATGGACAAGCCGATCGGCATCTACCTGCTGCTCTGGCCCACCCTCTGGGCCCTGTGGATTGCCGGCAAGGGCGCGCCATCCCTGGCCAATATCGTGATTTTCGTACTCGGTGTGACCCTGACCCGGGCGGGTGGCTGCGTGATTAATGACTGGGCCGACCGCAAGGTCGACGGCCACGTCAAACGCACCGAGCAACGGCCGCTGGTGAGCGGCAAGATCAGCTCAAAAGAGGCCCTGGTGTTCTTCGCGGTGCTGATGTTTATCAGCTTCCTGCTGGTGCTGTGCACCAACGCCACCACCATCTGGCTGTCCCTGGGCGGATTGGCGCTGGCGGCCAGCTACCCGTTCATGAAGCGTTACACCTACTACCCGCAGGTGGTGCTGGGCGCGGCGTTTTCCTGGGGCATTCCCATGGCCTTCACCGCCGAGACTGGCGAGTTGCCGGCCAGCGCCTGGCTGCTGTATATCGCCAACCTGCTATGGACCGTGGGCTACGACACTTATTACGCCATGACCGACCGCGACGACGACCTGCGGATCGGGGTGAAATCCACCGCCATCCTGTTTGGCGAAGCGGACCGGGTGATCATCCTCAGCCTGCAGGGCCTGGCCCTGGGCTGCCTGCTGCTGGCGGGCGCGCGGTTCGATCTGGGGGGCTGGTTCCACCTCGGGCTGCTGGTGGCGGCCGGGTGCTTTGTCTGGGAGTTCTGGTACACCCGCGACAAGGACCGGATGAAATGCTTCCGGGCCTTCCTGCATAACCATTGGGCGGGGTTGGCGATTTTCCTGGGGATCGTTGCCGATTACGGCTTGCGCTGACACGAGCGGGAGTACACCTGGAAGAATGCGGTGCCGCTGATGGCCAGCGCAGCGTGCCGCAGCGGCTACACCTGTAGCCGCTGCCGAGCCCGCGAGGCTGCGCGGGCCGGCATGGGCATAGAGGGGGTTAAGGTTTGGCCACCTTCCAGGCGCCGTCCATTTTGCCTTCACCGGTCATGTCGCCGGCCTTTTTGTCCATAACGAAGGTGTACAGCGGCTTGCCATCGTAGGCCCACTGCATGGTGCCGTCATCGCGCTTGACCGTGGTCCACTTGCCCATGGCCTTGTCGCTGCCTTCGGCCATCAACGGCGGCCAATTGCCGGCGCATTTGTCGTTGCACATGGACTTGCCACCCGCGTCCTTGGCAAAGGTGTAGAGGGTCATGCCTTTGTGGTCGACCATCATCCCGTCTTTGCTCATGGCGGGGTCGGCGGCGAAAGCCAGTGTCGGCAGCGCCAGGGCAGCAGCGACCAGCAGGGCCTTCCAGGATTGCGTCAGTTGAGTCATGGAAACCTTCTCTTGTGGTTGTCAGGATTCGGACTCAAAGCTTAGTTCATGAATGCGCGGGCCGCCGTCGGCCTGAAATACTGTCACACGACTGCAATAATTCCGTTATCTAATGCGGCGCAAGACAGTTAAATGACAAGAGGTTCAAGCATGGTTGGCAGAAGCATTCTGATCGTTGACGACGAAGCGCCTATTCGCGAAATGATCGCCGTTGCGTTGGAAATGGCCGGCTATGACTGCCTGGAGGCTGAAAACTCCCAGCAGGCCCACGCCATTATCGTCGACCGCAAGCCCGACCTGATCCTGCTCGACTGGATGCTGCCCGGCACTTCGGGCATCGAACTGGCGCGGCGCCTCAAGCGCGACGAGCTGACCGGGGATATCCCGATCATCATGCTCACCGCCAAGGGCGAAGAGGACAACAAGATCCAGGGCCTGGAAGTCGGCGCCGACGACTACATCACCAAGCCGTTTTCACCTCGCGAGCTGGTGGCGCGCCTCAAGGCCGTGCTGCGCCGCGCGGGCCCGACCGATGGTGAAGCGCCGATTGAAGTCGGCGGCCTGCGGCTCGACCCGATCAGCCACCGCGTGACCATCGACGGCACCCCCGCCGAAATGGGCCCGACCGAATACCGCCTGCTGCAATTTTTCATGACCCACCAGGAACGCGCCTACACCCGTGGCCAGCTGCTGGACCAGGTCTGGGGTGGCAATGTCTATGTTGAAGAACGCACCGTCGACGTGCACATTCGACGCCTGCGCAAAGCGCTGGGTGAAGCCTACGAGAACCTGGTACAAACCGTGCGCGGCACCGGCTATCGCTTTTCAACCAAGGCATGACATCAGCGCCAAGCTATGAGCTGCAAGCGGCAAGTTGACCGCTTCTGAACTTGTAGCTTGCAACTTGGAGCTGTCCCCTACGTGAACCAAAACTGGCATGGCACCCTGATTCGCCACATGCTGCTTCTGATCACCGGCTGCCTGCTGGTCGGCCTGATCAGCGGTTATTACGGCTGGAGCATGGCCATCGGCCTGGCGATCTACCTGGCCTGGACCCTCAAGCAACTGCTGCGCCTGCACGAATGGCTGCGGCTGCACCAGCCGGACCAGGCACCGCCCGATGGCTACGGCCTGTGGGGTGAAGTGTTCGACAGCATCTATCACCTGCAACGCCGCGACCAACGGGTGCGCGGGCGCCTGCAAGCGGTGATCGACCGGGTCCAGGAGTCCACCGCCGCCCTGAAGGACGCGGTGATTATGCTCGACAGCGACGGCAACCTGGAATGGTGGAACCGCGCCGCAGAAACCCTGCTGGGCCTCAAGACCCCGCAAGACAGCGGCCAGCCGGTGACCAACCTGGTGCGCCACCCGCGCTTCAAGGAGTACTTCGAGCAGGACAACTACGCCGAGCCGCTGGAAATCCCCTCGCCGATCAACGACCGCCTGCGTATCCAGCTCTACATCACCCGCTACGGCAACAACGAGCACCTGATGCTGGTGCGCGATGTCACCCGCATTCATCAGCTGGAGCAGATGCGCAAAGACTTCATCGCCAACGTCTCTCATGAGCTGCGCACGCCGTTGACGGTGATCTGCGGCTACCTGGAAACCCTGCTCGACAACGTCGAGGAAGTGAACCCGCGCTGGAGCCGTGCCCTGCAGCAGATGCAGCAACAAGGCGGACGCATGCAGACCCTGCTCAACGATCTGCTGTTGCTGGCGAAGCTGGAAGCCACCGACTACCCCTCGGACAACCAGCCGGTGGCGATCGATACCTTGCTGCAATCGATCAAGAGCGACGCCCAGGCCCTGTCCGGCGAGCGCAACCAGCGCATCAGCCTGGAAGCGGATTCCAGGATCCAGCTCAAGGGCAGCGAGGCGGAACTGCGCAGCGCGTTCTCCAACCTGGTGTTCAACGCGGTGAAATACACCCCGGCCGAAGGCAATATCCGCATTCGCTGGTGGGGTGATGAGCAAGGCGCGCACCTGAGCGTGCAGGATTCGGGCATCGGCATCGACAGCAAACACCTGCCGCGCCTGACCGAGCGCTTCTACCGCGTGGACTCCAGCCGCAACTCCAATACCGGCGGCACCGGCCTGGGCCTGGCCATCGTCAAGCACGTGCTGCTGCGCCACCGCGCGCGCCTGGAGATCAGCAGCGTGCTGGGTCACGGCAGCACGTTCACCTGCCATTTCGCCCCCACCCAGGTCAAGAAAACCGCCCCCACGCCCTGACCGGCCAGCGCTGACAGCGACTCGCCACTAGGCAATCGTCCTGTCAGCCGCTACATTGGCGCACTTGTGCCTGCCTTTCAGGCACCGCATTTCCTTCTTTTTTCGCCTACACGGAACCCGCAAAACTCCATCATGGACCCATCCCCTGGTTTTACCCTCGCGACACTCTTCGCCGACTTCGGCATGATTCTTTTTGCTCTGATCCTGGTTCTGCTCAACGGCTTCTTCGTTGCCGCCGAGTTCGCCATGGTCAAATTGCGCTCCACCCGGGTCGAGGCCATCGCCCACAAGAACGGTTGGCGCGGACAGATCCTGCGCACCGTACACAGCCAGCTCGACGCCTATCTGTCGGCCTGCCAACTGGGTATCACCCTGGCCTCCCTGGGCCTGGGCTGGGTCGGTGAACCGGCCTTCGCACACATTCTGGAACCACTGCTGGGCGCCATCGGCGTCGAGTCGCCGGAGATCATCAAGGGCGTGTCGTTCTTTGCCGCCTTCTTCGTGATTTCCTACCTGCACATCGTGGTCGGCGAGCTGGCGCCCAAATCCTGGGCCATTCGCAAACCCGAGCTGCTGTCGCTGTGGACGGCGGTGCCGCTGTACCTGTTCTACTGGGCCATGTACCCGGCCATCTACCTGCTCAACGCCAGCGCCAACACCATCTTGCGCATCGCCGGCCAGGGCGAGCCCGGCCCGCACCATGAACACCACTACAGCCGCGAAGAACTGAAACTGATCCTGCACTCCAGCCGTGGCCAGGACCCCAGCGACCAAGGCATGCGCGTACTGGCCTCGGCCGTGGAAATGGGCGAGCTGGAAGTGGTGGACTGGGCCAACTCCCGGGAAGACCTGATCAGCGTCGAATTCAACGCGCCGCTCAAGGAAATCCTCGCCCTGTTCCGCCGCCACAAGTTCAGCCGCTACCCGGTGTACGACAGCGACCGCAACGAGTTCGTCGGCCTGCTGCACATCAAGGATCTGCTGTTGGAATTGGCGGCCCTGGACCACATTCCCGAGTCGTTCAACCTCGCCGAACTGACCCGCCCGCTGGAGCGCGTATCGCGGCACATGCCGCTGTCGCACCTGCTGGAACAGTTCCGCAAAGGCGGCTCGCACTTCGCCCTGGTGGAAGAGGCCGACGGCAAGATCATCGGCTACCTGACCATGGAAGACGTGCTCGAAGTGCTGGTCGGCGACATCCAGGACGAACACCGCAAGGCCGAACGCGGCATCCTCGCCTACCAGCCGGGCAAGTTGCTGGTGCGCGGCGATACGCCGTTGTTCAAAGTCGAACGCCTGCTGGGCATCGACCTTGACCACATCGAGGCTGAAACCTTGGCCGGCCTGGTCTACGAAACCCTGAAACGGGTTCCGGAAGAAGAGGAAGTCATGGAAGTCGAAGGGCTGCGCATCATCATCAAAAAGATGAAGGGCCCGAAAATCATCCTGGCCAAGGTTTTGATGCTCGACTGATAGCCCCCTTGGCCCCCGCCCCTCTCCAATGGCTGCAAAACCTTCCCTGCCGATAGATTGCGGGCATAGGGTTTGCGGCCGCTGCGCGGCCGAGCGGGAGCAAGCTCCGTCGCCACAGGGGGGCTTATGCCGGGCGATGAACCTCGATGCGCTGCGTGCGCTTTTGTGGCGAGCGAGCTTGCTCGCGCTCGGACGGCCGGGGCTCCGGGGTGCAGCTGCCCCGATGCCAGCAACCTCACTCCTCCTGATAAATCGCGGGCTCAGGGTTTGCGGCCGCTGCGCGGCCGAGCGGGAGCAAGCTCCCTCGCCACGGGGGGCTTATGCCGGGCGATGAACCTCGATGCGTTGCGTGCGCTTTTGTGGCGAGCGAGCTTGCTCGCGCTGGGGCGGCCGGGGCGGAAGCTCTGATGGCAGCAACCTCATTTCTACAGGTAAGTTGCGGGCTCAGGGCTTGCCGAGGGCGAAGTTGGGCAGGCTGCTGACAGGCTGGTTGAACTGGTAGGGAATCGACACCAGCCCCAAGCCGGTGTTGCGCTGCACCACGAAGTGCAGGTGCGGACCCGTGCTGTTGCCGGTATTGCCCGACAGCCCGAGGGGGCTGCCCACGGCCACCCGCTGACCTTCACGCACCCTCAGTGAGCCACGCTGCAAGTGCAGGTACACGCCCATGGTGCCGTCATCGTGCAGCACCCGGACAAAGTTGCCGGCCGGGTTGTTGCCGCGCCCGGTCTGGCTGTTCTCGGTCTTCACCACTACCCCGCCACGGGCGGCAATGATCGGCGTGCCCTCGGGCATGGCGATGTCCATGGCGTAGCGGCTTTTCGGACCGAAGTGGCTGTACTGCCCATCCGCACCCTGGGTCAGGCGAAACGGTCCTCCACGCCATGGCAGCGGATAGCGATAGGTCTGAGCCGCGCCTGAAGGGTCGCCCAGGGAATAACGGAACCTTGGGGTATACACCAGCGGCTGATCGAGCCGGCTCGCCGTGAGCAGCGCCAGGCGCGTCCTGCTGCGCGCCGGCAGCACCCGCCGAATCGGTGCTTTCGGTGCCGCGCTGACATTGCTCAAGCCGCCAAAGCTCAACTCGACCTCGACCGGCGCATACAGCTCGTTGCGCACAAACACACTGTCGACGCCTTTTTGCCGCTGAATATCCAGATGCACCTGCCGCTCCAGGTGTTCGACCATGCGATCCCGGAACACGAATACCTGGGCACCCGGCGTCGCTCGATCGCTGTACGAAACCACTCCGTTGGCGTCGGTGGACTTGTAGATGG
This sequence comes from Pseudomonas sp. MF4836, assembly GCF_002018875.1. Taxonomy (GTDB): domain Bacteria; phylum Pseudomonadota; class Gammaproteobacteria; order Pseudomonadales; family Pseudomonadaceae; genus Aquipseudomonas. Next base: position 261,317 of record NZ_MVOL01000004.1, on the reverse strand, counting down.
TCATGGCGACTGCCGAGGAGGCAGACAGCCACAGGCCACAAAAAAACAGCAGGCGCACGAGCATGGGCAACTATCTTGAAAAATCCAGCCGCGAGACTAACAGCAGCACATGGAGCTTGTGTGAATCAGACCGGAATCAGCGGCCCGGTGGGAGCGGCGCCGACACTGATATCGACCTCCAGTTGCGCGGCGTCGGACAGGTTCACCAGCGCGTCGAGGGAGAATTTGTTGATCTTGCCGCTGAGCACGTCGTTGAGCCGTGGCTGAGTGATGTTGAGCCGCTGGGCCGCTGCCTTTTGCGAAAGCCCCCAGGTCTTGATGGTCTTGCTCAGTTCCATCATCACTTTGGAGCGCAGGCGCATATTGGCCGCCTCCTGGGGCGAATCCTCTAGGGCATCCCAGACACTGTCGAAGCGTTGAATATGTTGATGTTCGTTCATGGTGTGAACCTATCTCCTGCAATCTGGCACGAGCCAGCTCGATATCCCGCGTTTCGGTACGGCGCGTGGTCTTGCGCATGGCATGCAGCACATAAATCGCCGACAGCCGGACCACCACATAAAACACCCGAAACGCGCCTGATTCCTCGTTGATCCTGATCTCGAATACCCCAGGCCCCACGGTCTTCATCGATCGGCAGTCATAGGGCTGCTCGCCCTGCTGCAACAGATCCAGCTGATAACCCGCGGCCCGCCGCGCCTCCAATGGAAACGCCTTGAGATCCCTGAGCGCGCTCCCGACAAACACCACATCCTTGTGCCTTGGCATCGAACCTCTCCCGTGACTGAATGCCGAGAGATTAAACAACCCGCCCGCTACAGAACGCGCCTGGGTTGTTTCAAGGCATGGCCAAGAGCGAGAAAGACGAAAACACACCCCACAACCTATATCTAAACAGATATAAATCAACCTGAAAAACAGAAACCAGACGCACGGCATCGAACCACCGTCGCCGAGTTCCAGGCCTTGCACTGCAAGGCCTGCAACCCAGCGCAGCACTCTTCAGGCACTACCCACGACCTTTGAGGCAGACGCCTCAGGTCAGGGTCATTCGGATGAAACGCCGGGGACAGGAAAGTGTTTGCAGCAGGTTTCCGGCCGCATTCAGGCGCGGCGGTCGAGATCGATCAACGACGAGGCGGGGAAATCAGGAGAGGGGAAATCAAATCTTTATGCGCAACAGCAGCGGCTGACTGCAACCGCTGCTTCCAGACTGCGCCGGGCCAATGAAACGACGGCGTGCATCACGGGTAGCACGGCGCCTGGCAGGGCCAGCGTCTGAACGCGGCCCGAGCCCACGGCGGTGACTACCGGATGCCAGCCAGATCCTCGCTCAGGCCGGCAGCCTCAAGCCCCCGGCACAAAGTGCTTCTGCGCCGTCCCGCGGGCAATCAGCCGCGAAATGTAATCCAGCTTCTGCGCATCCTGATCCACAAAGCGGAAGGTCAGTTGCAGCCATTCGCTGTCCGGCTTCGGCTCGTAGGCCACCACCGCATGCAGGTACCCGTTGAGGCGCGCCACTTCCGCGTTGTCGCCCTGCTCCAGGTCCAGCACCGCGCTGTCCAGTACCTGAGGCAGCGTCTCGGTACGCTTCACCACCAACAGCGCTTCCTTGATGCTCAAGGCCTTGATCACGCATTGCTGGGTGCCGCTGGGCAGGCGCAACTGACCCTGGCCACGGCCGCCGGAGGCCGCTGCCGCCGGGGTGGGTGCCTTGACCGGCGGGCTGTTGAGCAGGCCACGGGACGGCGCCGCTGCGGCTGCGGCAGGTGCAACCACGGCCGGTTTGGCGAAGGGATTGACCGGGGCCGATGCCGCACCGCCACCCAGGACTTCAGCCTTGCCGCCGGTCAGGGCGCTCAGGGAGTCGTTGCCGAACGCCGAGTTCATCTTGGTCGGCGCGCTGTTCATCAAGGTGTCGAGCTTGCCGACCTTGTTCAGCGCCTGCTTGACCTTGGTCAGCAGCTGTTCGTTGGTAAAGGGTTTGCTGACGTAGCCGGAAACCCCGGCCTGGATCGCCTGGACCACGTTTTCCTTGTCGCCACGGCTGGTCACCATGACGAACGGCATGCTTTTCAGGGCCTCTTGCCCACGGCACCAGGTCAGCAGTTCGAGGCCGGACATTTCCGGCATCTCCCAGTCGCACAGGACCAGGTCGAACGCTTCGCGGGCCAGGATGGCCTGGGCCTTCTTGCCGTTGACCGCGTCTTCGATCTTGATGCCCGGGAAGTAGTTGCGCAGGCACTTCTTCACCAGGTCACGAATGAACGAAGCGTCGTCCACCACCAACACACTTACCTTACTCATCGACCGCCCCTTTAAAAATCCCGGCAAGCATAACGCTTGGCTGATGGCACTTTGCCAAAAACTTTCAGTCACGCCGGGACTTTTCGTTCGCGGGTGCTGCTGTCAGATTCAAAAAACCCAAACAAAAACGCCCGGCCAAAAGACCGGGCGCTTTTCTCGGGCAATCTTACTTATCGTCAGCTTCGTCCGGAACATTAGCGGTTTCGGCACTGGTGCCTTCAACTTCCTGCTTCATGCGCTTGAGGCCCAAATGGCGCACGTCGGTCCCGCGCACCAGGTAAATCACCAGCTCGGAAATATTGCGCGCGTGGTCGCCGATACGCTCCAGGGAGCGCAGGACCCAGATGATGCTCAAGACCCGCGAGATAGAGCGCGGGTCTTCCATCATGTAGGTGGCAAGCTCACGCAGCGCGGTCTTGTATTCGCGGTCGATGATCTTGTCGTACTGGGCCACCGACAACGCCAGGTCGGCGTCGAAACGGGCAAAGGCGTCCAGCGCATCGCGAACCATGTTGCGCACCTGGTCGCCAATGTGGCGGACCTCGACGTAGCCACGCGGCGCCTCGCCTTCTTCGCACAACTGGATGGCACGTCGCGCGATCTTGGTCGCTTCGTCGCCGATCCGCTCGAGATCGATCACCGACTTGGAGATGCTGATGATCAGCCGCAGGTCCGACGCGGCCGGCTGTCGACGGGCCAGGATGCGCAGGCATTCTTCGTCGATGTTGCGTTCCATCTGGTTGATCTGGTCATCGATCTCGCGCACCTGCTGGGCCAGGCCCGAGTCGGCCTCGATCAGCGCAGTCACCGCGTCGTTGACTTGCTTCTCCACCAGCCCGCCCATCGCCAGGAGGTGGCTGCGCACCTCCTCAAGCTCGGCGTTGAACTGCGCGGAGATGTGGTGGGTAAGGCCTTCCTTCGAAATCATGGTTTTGCTCCGCAAAAGCTGTAAGCCACAAGCTACAAGCTGCAAGTTGATAGGTGTCGTTGCCTTGAACTGCTTTTACTTGCCGCTTGATGCTTGCGGCTTGCAGCTCATCACTAGCCGTAGCGCCCTGTAATGTAGTCTTCGGTCTGCTTTTTCGCCGGGTTGGTGAACAGGGTGTCGGTGTCGCCGAACTCCACCAGTTTGCCCATGTACATGAAGGCGGTGTAGTCGGAAACCCGCGCGGCCTGTTGCATGTTGTGGGTCACGATCACAATGGTGAACTTGGATTTCAGTTCGTAGATCAGCTCTTCGACTTTCAGGGTCGAGATTGGATCGAGGGCCGAGCACGGTTCGTCGAGCAGCAGCACTTCCGGCTCCACGGCGATGGTCCGGGCAATCACCAGACGCTGTTGCTGGCCGCCGGACAGGCCCAGGGCGGACTCGTGCAGGCGGTCCTTGACCTCATCCCACAGGGCGGCGCCCTTGAGCGCCCACTCCACGGCTTCGTCGAGGACGCGCTTTTTGTTGATGCCCTGGATGCGCAAGCCGTAGACCACGTTTTCGTAGATGGTCTTGGGGAACGGGTTGGGCTTCTGGAACACCATGCCGACCCGGCGGCGCAGCTCGGCCACGTCCTCGCCCTTACGGTAGATGTTGTTGCCATAGAGGTTGATGGCGCCTTCCACACGGCACCCGTCCACCAGGTCGTTCATGCGGTTGAAGGTGCGCAGCAGGGTCGACTTGCCGCAGCCGGACGGGCCGATAAAGGCGGTCACGCGCTGCTTGGGGATGTTCATGCTGACGTCGAACAACGCTTGTTTGTCGCCGTAGAACAGGCTCAGGCCGGGGACTTCGATGGCCACGGTTTCCTGGGCCAGGCTCAGGCTCTGCTTGTCGCGACCCAGGGCCGACATATTGATGCCGTGGGAATGGGTTTCGTGTTGCATGGTCGCACTCCGTTCGTAGCTGCAAGCTTTTAGCTGCAAGCCGCAATTTAGGGCAAAGCGGCAATCTGCATGGAGCTTGCCGCTTGTGGCTTAAAGCTTTGGTTAACTGTCCAGCGCCTTGTACTTCTCGCGCAGGTGGTTACGGATCCACACCGCCGACAGGTTGAGCGTGGCGATCACCAGCACCAGCAGCAGCGCCGTGGCGTACACCAGCGGCCGCGCGGCTTCGACGTTGGGGCTCTGGAAGCCGACGTCATAAATATGGAAGCCCAGGTGCATGATCTTCTGGTCCAGGTGCAGGTACGGGTAGTTGCCATCCAGCGGCAACGACGGTGCCAGCTTGACCACACCCACCAGCATCAGCGGCGCCACTTCACCCGCAGCGCGGGCCACGGCGAGGATCATGCCGGTCATCATCGCCGGGCTGGCCATGGGCAGCACGATCTTCCACAAGGTTTCAGCCTTGGTTGCACCCAGGGCCAACGAGCCCTCGCGCACGGTGCGGGGGATCCGCGCCAGGCCTTCTTCAGTGGCCACGATCACCACCGGCACCGCCAGCAGGGCCAGGGTCAGGGAGGCCCAGAGCAGGCCCGGGGTGCCGAAGGTCGGCGCCGGCAGGGCTTCGGGGAAGAACAGGCGGTCAACCGAACCACCAAGCACATAGACAAAGAAGCCGAGGCCGAACACGCCGTAGACGATGGCCGGGACACCGGCGAGGTTGTTCACGGCAATGCGGATGACCCGGGTCAGGGTGTTCTGCTTGGCGTATTCACGCAGGTAGACCGCGGCCAGCACACCAAACGGGGTAACGATCATGGCCATGATCAGGGTCATCATCACGGTGCCGAAAATCGCCGGGAAGATCCCGCCTTCGGTGTTGGCTTCCCGCGGATCGTCGCTGAGGAATTCCCAGACCTTGCTGAAGTAGAAGCCGATCTTGGTCAGGGTGCCCATGGCGTTCGGCTGATAGGCGTGCACCACCTTGCCCAGGCTGATTTCCAGCTCTTTGCCGTTGGCATCGCGGGCGGTCAGGCTGTCGCGGTTGAACTGTGCGTGCAGGTCACCCAGGCGCGCCTCGATGTCCTGATAACGGGCGTTGAGTTCGGCGCGCTCGGCGTCCATGTCGGCCTGGGCGGCGGCGTCCATCTTGCCGTCCAGCTCCAGTTTGCGACCGTGCAGGCGGATGCGTTCGAGGCCGGCGTTGATCGCGCCGATGTCGGTTTTTTCCAGGCTCTTGAGCTGGGCTGCCAGCTTGTTCACCCGCTCGATCCGCGCTTGCAACTCGGGCCAGGCCGCTTCGCCCTCGGCGATCACCTTGCCGTCCTGTTTGACGTTGACCAGGTAGCCGTAGAAATTGCCCCACTCGCGGCGCTCGATGGCCATCAGCTCTGGCGGCGTGGTCTGGTTGGTCAGCCAATCGCCGACGATCCACGTGAAGTCGTTACCGTTCAAGTCACGGTTGCCGACCTTGATCAGCTCGCGGGTCATGAACTCCGGGCCCTGATCGGGCACCGGCAGGCCGGCGCTTTTCAGGCGCGCACGGGGCACTTCTTCTTTCTGCACCACTTCACCGATGACCAGGTGGTTAGCCTGGCCCGGCACATCGTAATTGGCGTGGATCAGGTCCGCCGGCCAGAAATGGCCCAGCCCGCGCACCGCGATCACCGCCAGCAAACCGATGGTCATGATGACCGCGATGGACACCGCACCACCGCTGATCCAGACGCCTGGGGCGCCGCTCTTGAACCAGCCTTTTAGGGAGTTCTGTTTCACAGACTTCTACCTTTCTTAAAGCGACGAGTATTTCTTGCGCAGACGCTGACGGATCAGCTCGGCGAGGGTGTTCATGACGAAGGTGAACAACAGCAGCACCAGCGCCGAGAGGAAGAGCACGCGGTAGTGGCTGCCGCCGACTTCCGACTCGGGCATTTCCACCGCGACGTTGGCGGCCAGGGTCCGCAGGCCTTCGAACAGGTTCATTTCCATGACCGGGGTGTTGCCGGTGGCCATCAGCACGATCATGGTTTCACCGACCGCACGGCCCATGCCGATCATCAACGCCGAGAAAATGCCAGGGCTGGCGGTCAGGATCACCACGCGGGTCATGGTCTGCCACGGCGTGGCGCCCAGGGCCAGGGAGCCCAGGGTCAGGCCGCGCGGCACGCTGAACACGGCGTCTTCGGCGATGGAGTAGATGTTCGGGATCACCGCGAACCCCATGGCCAGACCGACCACCAGGGCGTTGCGCTGGTCGTAGGTAATGCCCAGGTCGTGGGAGATCCACATGCGCATGTCACCGCCGAAGAACCAGTTCTCCATGAACGGGCTCATGTACAGCGAGAGCCAGCCCACAAACAGGATCACCGGAATCAGAATCGCGCTTTCCCAGCCATCCGGCACTTTCAGGCGGATCGATTCAGGCAGGCGGTTGAAGACAAAACCGGCCACCAGGATGCCAATCGGCAGCAGCATCAGCAGGCTGAAGATGCCCGGCAGGTGGCCTTCGACGTAGGGCGCGAGGAACAGGCCAGCGAAGAATCCAAGAATCACCGTCGGCATCGCCTCCATCAGCTCGATCACCGGCTTGACCTTGCGGCGCAGGCTCGGGGCCATGAAGTAAGCGGTGTAGATGGCGGCGGCAACCGCCAGCGGCGCGGCCAGGAGCATGGCGTAGAACGCGGCCTTCAAGGTACCGAAGGTCAGGGGCGCGAGGCTCATCTTGGGTTCGAAATCGGTGTTGGCCGCAGTCGATTGCCAGACGTATTTAGGCTCGTCGTAGTTTTCGTACCAGACCTTGCTCCACAGCGCGCTCCAGGACACTTCCGGGTGCGGGTTATCAAGCAGCAGCGGTTGCAGCTTGCCGCCGGCTTCGACGATGACCCGGTTGGCCCGTGGCGACAGGCCGAAAATACCCTGGCCATCGACCACCTGGTCCACCAGCAGGGTGCGGTGCGCGGTGCTGTGGAACACGCCGAGCTTGCCCGAGGCATCCAGGGCCACGAAGCCTTTGCGGCGTTCTTCAGCGGTGATTTCAACGATCGGCGCAGTGCCCATCTCGAAGGTGCGGATCTGCTTCAGGCGCAGCTCGCCGTCCGGGTCGCGGGCCATGAACCACTGGGCCAGGCCGCCTTTGGAGGTCCCGATAATCAGCGAGATGCCGCCCACCAGCTGGGTGCTGGCAGTCACTTCGGCGGTGCCGTCTTCCAGCAGTTTGTAGCGGCCGTTGAGGCTCTTGTCGCGCAGGCTGAAGACATCGGCCTGGGCGCGACCATTGATCACATACAGCCACTGCTGACGCGGGTCGATGTACATCGCCTTGACCGCCTCGGTCATCTGCGGCAGCTCGATGCGCTTCTGCTCGCTGGTGACTTCCCCGGTCATCATGTTTTCTTCGCGGGTCAGTTGCAGCACATGCAGCTGCGAACCGCTGGAGCCGGCAACGACCAACGCCGAATCAGTGGCATTGAGGTTGACGTGATCCAGCGCCCCGCCCTGCTCGTTGAGCACGATCGGGGTTTCACCGTAAGGGAACTCGACAGCCGGCGAGATGGTTTTCTTGCCATCCGGGTAGGTGACCTTATAGGTATGGCGGAACACCAGCGCCTGGCCATTGGACAGGCCGACCACCACCAGCGGGCTGCCGGGCTGGTCCTTGCCGATGGAGCTCACGTTGACGCCGGCCGGGATCGGCAGATCGACTCGGCGCAGTTCGGCACCGCTCTCGATGTCGAAGAACAGCGCCTGGCCCTTGTCGGAAACCCGCATGCCGACCTGGTTCTGCTCTTCCAGGGCGAACAGCAGCGGCTTGCCGGCATCCTGCATCCAGGCTGGAGCCAGGGGCTCCTTGGCGGTCAGGTCGGCGCCCTGGAACAGCGGCATCACCACGTAAGCCAGGAAGAAGAAGATCAGGGTAATCGCCCCCAGCACAGCCAGGCCGCCAATAAGGACGTACCAGCGGGTCAGGCGGTCTTTGAGCGCGCGGATGCGGCGCTTGCGTTGCAACTCAGGCGTATTGAAGTCAATGCGCTTGGGGGGAGAAGTCGTAGTCATGGGGGAATTGGCCAGATCATTCATGCGCACACCCTAGCGATCCTGTATGACAGAAAGATGACAATGCAGTGACGCAACAAATCCGCCGCCGAGCAGGGCTGGCAGCAGACAAAAAATTGGGGGGTGCAGGAGCCGCTTTCCGGGAGGGCCAGACGCCCTCCTTCGGCTCCTGCACAAGGCCTGGGCCTTGGGTGTTACTTCTTGGCGACCGAGCCGCCTTCCTGCAGACCCAGGTCAGCCAGGGCCTTGGCGGCTACTTTGGCTGGCAGTGGGATGTAACCGTCTTTCACTACAACTTCCTGACCCTGTTTGGACAGGACCAGTTTCACGAACTCGGCTTCCAGCGGGGCCAGAGGCTTGTTCGGGGCCTTGTTGACGTAGACGTAGAGGAAGCGCGACAGCGGGTACTTGCCGTTCAGGGCGTTTTCTTCGGTGTCTTCGATGAAGTCGGTGCTGCCTTTCTTGGCCAGGGCCACGGTCTTCACGCTGGCGGTCTTGTAGCCGATGCCCGAGTAACCGATGCCGTTCAGCGAAGAGCTGATGGACTGCACGACCGAAGCCGAGCCTGGTTGTTCGTTGACGTTAGGCTTGTAGTCGCCTTTGCACAGGGCTTCTTCCTTGAAGTAGCCGTAGGTGCCGGAAACCGAGTTGCGGCCGAACAGTTGCACTGGCTTGTTGGCCAGGTCGCCCTTCACGCCCAGGTCACCCCAGGTCTTGACGTCTTCCTTGGCACCGCACAGGCGAGTCGAGGAGAAAATCGCGTCAACCTGTTCCATGGTCAGGTGCTGGATCGGGTTGTCCTTGTGCACGAACACGGCCAGGGCATCCACGGCAACCGGGATGGCGGTTGGCTTGTAGCCGTACTTCTGCTCGAAGGCAGCCAGTTCGGTGTCCTTCATCTTGCGGCTCATCGGGCCCAGGTTGGAGGTGCCTTCAGTCAGCGCAGGAGGCGCAGTGGCGGAGCCGGCGGCTTGAATCTGGATGTTGACGTTCGGGTATTCTTTTTTGTAGTTCTCGGCCCACAGGGTCATCAGGTTCGCCAAAGTATCGGAACCGACGCTGGACAGGTTGCCCGACACACCAGTGGTCTTGGTGTAGCTCGGGATAGCAGGGTCAACAGCGGCAACCGCGTGGGCAGTGGCAACGCCAGCAGCGACAAAAGTCATTGCCGCCATCAAACGCTTCAGTTTCATGCCTTACTCCTAGCAGATAGGGGGTGTTAAGTCGGGGCCAAGTATCTGTAGGCCGTGTGAACACTCTATGACTGGAATATGACAATTAGATGAAAGGCCAGCATTCCGGAGAGGAAGGCTGGCCTTTGTTTGTGCGGGGTGAAAACGTGAAATGGCTAACGGCATGCCGGCCGTGAGCGACACGGCCGGCGCCAGGCGGGGCGCAAGGAACCCCGCCGGGAAGACACCATCAGCGGCCTTTTTTCCACAGGTACAGGCCCACCACCATCCCCAGGCTGCAAAGAATTGCAACATAGTAGGCCGGGCCCATCGGGCTGCTCTTGAGCAACCAGGTCACCGCCATCGGCGTCAGGCCACCGAAGATCGCGTAGGCCAGGTTGTAGGAAAACGACAAGCCGCTGAAACGCACCACGGCCGGGAACGCCTTGACCATCACATACGGCACCGCGCCGATGGTGCCGACAAACAGGCCGGTCAACGCGTACAGCGGGAACAGCCATTGCGGGTGGTCCATCAGGCTGTGATAGAAGGTCCAGGAACTGACCAACAACAGGCCGCTGCCCACCACAAATACCCGCCCGGCACCGAAACGATCGGCCAGGGCACCCGAGGCGATGCAGCCCAGGCTCAGGAACACGATGGCCAGGCTGTTGGCCTGAAGCGCAGTGGTCGGCGAGAAGTGATAGATGGTCTGCAGGAAGGTCGGGGTCATCAGGATCACCACGATGATCCCGGCCGAGAGCAGCCAGGTCAGCAGCATGGAGACCAGGATCGCCCCACGGTGATCACGCAATACCGCGCGCAGCGGCACTTCCGCCGCCAGCGCCTTGCGCTCCTGCAGCTCGGCGAACACTGGCGTCTCGTGCAACCAACGGCGCAGGTACACCGAGAACAAACCGAAAACCCCACCCAGCAGGAACGGAATCCGCCAGGCGTAATCGGCCACTTCGACCGGGGTGTAGATACTGTTGATTGCGGTGGCGACCAGCGAGCCCAGCAGGATACCGGCCGTCAGGCCCGAGGTCAGGGTGCCGCAGGCATAACCCATGTGCCGCTGGGGCACATGCTCGGAAACGAACACCCAGGCGCCCGGCACTTCACCGCCAATGGCCGCGCCCTGGATCACGCGCATCACCAGCAACAGGATCGGTGCCCACATGCCGATCTGCGCGTAGGTCGGCAGCAGGCCCATGATCAGGGTCGGCACGGCCATCATGAAAATGCTCAGGGTGAACATCTTCTTGCGCCCCAGCAGGTCGCCGAAGTGCGCCATCACGATCCCGCCCAGGGGCCGCGCCAGGTAACCGGCGGCAAAAATGCCGAAGGTCTGCATCAGGCGCAGCCATTCAGGCATGTCGGGCGGGAAGAACAACTTGCCCACCACCGTGGCGAAGAACACGAAAATGATGAAATCGTAGAACTCCAGCGCGCCGCCCAAAGCGGACAGCGACAGGGTCTTGTAGTCGTTGCGGGTCAACGGGCGGGCGGGTTGCGCTGGCTGCGCAATGCTCGAGGGCACAGTGGTCATGGCAAGGGCTTCTCTTATAGGCGGTTCTGAAGCCTCAACAGCGCTGGTTGGGGCCTGGCAGGTGGGGCACGATAGCAAATTGTTCGAAAATGCACATTCTGAACGCCACATCCGGCGCTTGAGGGTGCCCTGCGGACAACGCGTCGCGCCTGGCCAGAATTCCTCATGATGTTATTAGGGGCTTTTGACGTTGGTGACAGGCCGCGACGGTGGCCCTTCGGGTTGCGTGCCAAACGGCGCGGCTCGTCACCAAACGTCAATAGACCCTAGTATCGGGAACCACAGGAAAGCCACGAAATACTGGGGTTGCCGGGTGAACAGGCACAATGGCCAAAACCCTCAATCTGGATGACTGGTTTGACCAAGATTCAGGCTCTTGAGCCTGCCTGCCAGGGCGTGATCAAAAAACTTTCAGGAAGATGCCGCCATTGGGCGGCAAAATGAGAACCTGACGGTCGTCGCGGAGTCTATCGACCGATATACTCGCGGACCTCGGAGCCAAAACCCGCTCCTGGCAAGGGTTGCTGTGCGAAAACGTCGTTGGCCCTTCAAGTGGCAGCAGAATCAGCCGATTTCGCAGAGTATCCCTTTAGCACGCCTTACGAAGAACGTGACGAACGTAGTATGTTCGGGCTGAATCGTTTTTCCTCAAGACGGCTATTCACCTGCAGCAAACACGAAGAGTCATGGGTCAGAGGCACCCCCGAGATGATAGAACTCGAACAAGAAGATCCGATCCCGCAAGGCGACCTGGCCCTGCAAATCACCGCACTCCCCCGCGAAACCAACGGCTTTGGCGATATTTTCGGCGGCTGGCTGGTGGCGCAGATGGACCTCGCCGGCACGGCCATGGCCAGCCGCGTAGCCGGTGGACGGGTGGCGACGGTGGCCATTGATCGCATGGCGTTCCTGGTGCCGGTCGCGGTCGGCGCGCAGTTGTCCTTCTATACCCAGACCCTGGAAATCGGCCGCAGCTCGATCCAGATGATGGTCGAAGTGTGGAGCGACGACCCGCTGTCCAGCGAATGGCGCAAGGTCACCGAGGCGGTGTTCGTATTCGTCGCCATCGACGGCAGCGGCCGCACCCGCTCGGTTCCACCCAGAGCCCGCTGATAGCCCGCGTTAAACCCGAGGGGCGTCGCGCGGTCCAAAGCAGCCCCACTCCTGAACGAGAACCGTCGCATGCCAAGCCCTCACGTCGAGACCGTCAAACTGGATGAGCTGAACTGCTGGCGCATCCGCCACGGTCAGGCCGAACTGCTGGTGGCCCAGCAAGGCGCGCACATCCTCAGCTATCAACTGGCCGGGCAACCGCCGCTGATCTGGCTCAACGACGAGGCCGTGTTCAAGGCCGGCAAAAGCATTCGTGCCGGGGTTCCGGTGTGCTGGCCGTGGTTCGGCAACCTGGCGCGCAACCCGCAAAGCGTTCAAGACATGCGCCAGAGCAACGACCCCGCCCCGGCCCACGGCCTGGTACGGGCCACCGACTGGGAACTGCTGGGGATCGAAACCCAGGGCCTGAGCCTGGTGGTGGAGTTGGTGCTGCCAGTCCCCCAGGGCGGGCTGCCGGGCTGGCCGCACCAGGTCGACCTGAAGCTGTCGATTCGCCTGGACGAGCAACTGCACATCAGCTTGACCAGCCAGAACCGCGGCACCGAGAGCGTCAGCATCAGCCAGGCGCTGCACAGCTACTTTGCGGTCAGCGATGTGCGCCAGGTGCATGTCGAGGGGCTGGACGGGCTGGACTACATCGAGACCCTGGATGACTGGAAGACCGTGCCCCAGGCCGGCGACCTGCACTTTACCGGCGAGACCGATCGCATCTACCTCGACACCCCGCCGCAGCTGAGCATCGTCGATCCAGCCTGGCAGCGACGCATCCAACTGGCCAGCAGCGGCTCACGCTCGGCAGTGATCTGGAACCCTTGGATCGACCGCGCCGCCCAGTTCAGCGACATGGCCGCCGATGGCTGGCAACGCATGCTGTGCATCGAAACCGCCAACGTGATGAATGACGTGGTGACCCTGGCACCCGGTGCCAGTCACACCCTGGGTGTGAGCATCAGCAGCGCTGCGCTCTGATCGAGCGGCCGTCAGCTCCCTCTTCAAGTGAGGGAGCTGGCAGATCAGCTGAACGCCCCGCAGCCTACAAATCCGATTCCTTGACCACCCGCACCTTCGCCGCATCCAGGGCATAGGCGGCGTCGGCCAGGTCGTTGTTGACCTTCTCCACCTTCAGCGTGCCGGTGACCCACAGCGGGGTGTAGATATCGTCCAGCTTCAGGCCTTTGGGAAAGCGCACCAGCACCAGTTGGTTCGGCGGCGGTGGCGGTACGTGGATGCATGCACCCGGGTACGGCACCAGGAAAAACAGCGTGCTGCGCCCCTTGGCATCGGCCTCCAGCGGCACCGGGTAACCACCGATGCGGATGTCCTTGCCGTTCATCGCGGCCACGGTCTTGGTCGAATACATCACCGCCGGCAAGCCCTTGCTCTGCTTCAGGCCACCCTTGTCGGTAAAGGTGCCATTGGCTTCGGGGGAGTTGTGGTCGATTTCCGGCATCTGTTCGAGGGCTTTCTGGTCCGACTTGGGCATCAGTTCGAGCCAGTCGGTTTCCGGCAGTTCAGCAGCATTAGCCAGGCCGCTGCCCAGCAAAACAAGAGTCAATAAAAGACGGCGCATGGAGGGGCTCGATCAGGGAGGGACGTTGCGTCGCCGAGCATTCTAGCCCTCCCGGCCTGCGCAGCAGAGAGGGTTTCGTCGCAGAATCAGTTCTTTTTGATCAGGCCGTAGATCACCAGCAACACGATCGCGCCGACCAGTGCACCGATGAAGCCCGCACCTTGACCGGCCTGGTAGATACCCAGTGCCTGACCACCGTAGGTGGCTGCCAGCGAGCCGCCGATGCCCAGCAGGATGGTCATGATCCAGCCCATGCTGTCATCGCCAGGCTTGAGGAAGCGTGCCAGCAGGCCGACGATCAAGCCGATAAAAATGGTTCCGATAATTCCCATGGCATTTCCTCTGTGTGGGTAGGTACGCCAAAGCCTAGTCAGCGCTTTGGCATCCTGCCATCAGAGAACGGCGGCGAACGAAGGTTCCCGCCGGCACTCGGGTTTTGTTACTCGGCGATCAGCGCCTGGACCTTGAGGATCTGCGCTTGAAGGGTCGCCAGGTCCTTGCAACGCAAGTTGGCATGACCCACTTTGCGCCCGATCTTGAAGGCCTTGCCGTAGTGATGCAGGTGGCAGTCGTCGATGGCGATGACCTTGTCCACAGGCGGCACTTCACCGATGAAGTTGAGCATGGCGCTCTCGCCAACCTTGGCGGTCGAACCCAGTGGCAAGCCGGCCACAGCCCGCAGGTGGTTTTCGAACTGGCTGCACTCGGCGCCTTCGGTGGTCCAGTGCCCGGAGTTGTGCACCCGCGGGGCGATTTCGTTGGCCTTGAGGCCACCGTCGACTTCAAAGAACTCGAACGCCATCACGCCGACGTAATCCAGTTGCTTGAGCACACGGCTCGAATAGTCCTCGGCCAGGGCCTGCAATGGATGGTCGGTACTGGCCACGGACAGCTTGAGAATGCCGCTGTCGTGGGTGTTGTGCACCAGCGGATAGAACCTGGTTTCACCATCGCGGGCACGCACGGCGATCAGCGAGACTTCACCGGTGAACGGCACGAAGCCTTCCAGCAGGCAGGCGACGCTGCCCAGTTCGGCAAAGGTGCCGACCACGTCTTCAGGTTTGCGCAGGACTTTCTGGCCCTTGCCGTCGTAACCCAGGGTGCGGGTTTTCAATACGGCCGGCAGGCCGATGGCGGCTACCGCGGCGTCCAGATCGACTTGCGACTGGATGTCGGCGAACGCCGGGGTGGGAATCCCCAGGTCCTTGAACATGCTCTTTTCGAACCAGCGATCGCGGGCGATGCGCAGGGCTTCGGCGCTCGGGTAGACCGGAACGAATTGCGAAAGGAAGGCCACGGTCTCGGCCGGCACGCTTTCGAACTCAAAGGTCACCAGGTCCACTTCATCGGCCAATTGGCGCAGGTGGTCCTGATCGCCGTAATCGGCCCGCAGGTGTTCGCCCAATGCCGCGGCACAGGCGTCTGGCGCCGGGTCCAGGAAAGCGAAGTTCATCCCCAGCGGCGTACCCGCCAGGGCCAACATGCGGCCCAATTGGCCGCCACCGATTACACCGATCTTCATCGTCAAAAACCTCAGGCGACGCGTGGGTCTGGATTGTCCAGGACGCTGTCTGTCTGTTCAGCGCGGAATTTTTTCAGCACGGTATGAAACTGCGGGTGCTTGGCGCCCAGGATGCTCGCCGACAGCAGCGCGGCGTTGATTGCGCCAGCCTTGCCGATGGCCAGGGTGGCAACCGGAATGCCGGCCGGCATCTGCACGATCGACAGCAGGGAGTCGACGCCCGAGAGCATCGACGACTGCACCGGCACGCCCAGGACCGGCAGGTGGGTCTTGGCCGCACACATGCCTGGCAAGTGGGCCGCGCCGCCGGCACCGGCGATGATCACCTCGATGCCACGCGCCTCAGCCTCTTCGGCGTACTGGAACAGCAGGTCCGGGGTGCGGTGGGCAGAGACCACTTTCACCTCGTAAGGGATGCCGAGCTTTTCCAGCATATCGGCGGTGTGGCTAAGGGTGGACCAATCGGACTTGGAGCCCATGATCACGCCAACCAGTGCACTCATCGTCGTGCCTCTTCTCTCTGGGCGCCCGCAGGCGCGTCAAAAAACAACAAGCCACGCAAAATGCGTGGCTTGAATGTACGAATTATGGCCAGGCGAACCGGCCGAAGGCCGCGCAGTATACCGAAAAAGCCGCACTAAACGCACTTTCGCCGACCACCTGTCATACAAAGTATTTCCACAGCAAAACCCCGATTTTATTGACCCGAAAGTCAGTTCATCCACCCCCGAAAACACCGTGGCCGCTGCCAGGGAACGAGGCTGCGCTGGCCGGATCGGACGCCGTGGAGTGTCAGGTAAATGAGGCAGCATTTAGTAGGGGCAGCGGCCGAGCGCGGCCCGAGCCTGCGGCAGCGGCTACAGATTTACGCCGTGGGGCATCAAGGTACAGGCAAAAAAAAGGGCCTGGAGAGTGATCTCCAAGCCCTCAAAAGGTGAGAGGTGTCTAGTCCCTCGACCTGGTGAGCGGTGTTGCGTGTTCAGTGTCGCGTCGGTTACGCCTTCAACGGCACCAGACGTGGAGCAATCATGTTTTCCGGGCGCAGGATGTCGGCGAGCATGGCTTCGTCGAGCAGGCCTTCTTCGCGCACCAGTTCCAGCACGCCGCGGCCGCTTTCAAGGGCGATACGGGCGATGCGGGTGGCGTTTTCGTAGCCGATGTACGGGTTCAGCGCGGTGACCAGGCCGATCGAGTGCTCGACCAGTTCGCGGCAGCGCTCTTCGTTAGCGGTGATGCCGACGATGCAGTGCTCGCGCAGCATGTCCATGGCCCGTTGCAGCAGGCGGATCGAGTCGAAGATCTTGAAGGCGATCAGCGGCTCCATCACGTTCAGTTGCAGCTGGCCGCCTTCGGCCGCGATGGTCAGGGCCAGGTCGTTGCCGATGATCTGGAACGCCACCTGGTTGACCGCTTCCGGGATAACCGGGTTGACCTTGCCGGGCATGATCGAGCTGCCGGGCTGACGCGCTGGCAGGTTGATCTCGTTGATCCCGGTACGTGGGCCGCTGGACAGCAGGCGCAGGTCGTTGCAGATCTTCGACAGCTTGACCGCGGTGCGCTTGAGCATGCCGGAGAACAGTACGAAGGCGCCCATGTCGGAGGTGGCTTCGATCAGGTCGGCTGCCGGTACCAGCGGGTGACCGCTGATGGTCGCCAGGCGTTGCACGGCCAGGTGCTGGTAACGCGGGTCGGCGTTGATGCCGGTACCGATGGCGGTGCCGCCCAGGTTGACTTCGGTCAGCAGCTCCGGAGCCAGGGTCTTCAGGCGTGCCAGGTCTTCGCCCAGAGTGGTGGCAAAGGCACGGAATTCCTGGCCGAGGGTCATCGGCACGGCGTCTTGCAGTTGGGTGCGGCCCATCTTCAGGACGTGGTTGAATTCTTGACCCTTGGCTGCGAACGCCTGGATCAGGCTGTCGAGGCTGGCGAGCATGGCGTCGTGGCCCAGCAGCAGACCCAGGCGGATCGCGGTCGGGTAGGCGTCGTTGGTCGACTGCGCCATGTTCACGTCGTTGTTCGGGTGCAGGTACTGGTACTCGCCCTTGCTGTGGCCCATGGCCTCCAGCGCGATGTTGGCGATGACTTCGTTGGCATTCATGTTGGTCGAAGTGCCAGCGCCGCCTTGAATCATGTCCACCACGAATTCTTCGTGGAAATCGCCGCGGATCAGACGGGCACAGGCTTCGCTGATGGCAGCGTGCTTGGCTTCACTCAGATGACCCAGCTCGCGGTTAGCGTCAGCGGCGGCCTGCTTGACCATCGCCAGGCCGACAACCAGCTTGGGGTAGTGCGAAATCGGAACGCCGGAGAGACGGAAGTTATTCACCGCTCGCAGGGTCTGGATGCCGTAATACGCTTGAGCCGGTACTTCGAGTACGCCAAGCAGGTCTTTTTCTGTGCGGAATGATGCAGCGGAGGACATGATAGAAATCATCTCAATATGGACCCGGTCTGTGCCGGAACGCTTCGAATGCTAGGCCTACAGGCAATTTTGGGCCAATGCTGTTAAACACTGCCCTATGCATAAACGGCATAATGCCCATGTGACGCCGCGTGTACGGCGAGCGTGTGACCTAAAATGGTGCGTGTCCGGGAGGACGTGATGAATCTGGAAAGCAAATGGCTCGAGGACTTCAGTGCCCTGGCCGCCACCCGCAGCTTCTCGCAGGCCGCCGAACGGCGCTTCGTGACCCAGCCCGCCTTCAGCCGGCGGATCCGCAGCCTGGAGTCGGCGCTGGGCCTGACCCTGGTCAACCGTTCCCGCACGCCCATCGAGCTGACGGCAGCCGGGCAACTGTTCCTGGTGACCGCGCGCACCGTGGTCGAACAACTGGGTGAAGTGCTGCGGCATTTGCATCACCTGGAAGGCGGCCAGGGCGAGGTGATGCAGGTCGCGGCCGCGCACTCCCTGGCGCTGGGGTTCTTCCCGCGCTGGATCGCGCAACTGCGCAACGAAGGCCTGAACATCGCCACGCGGCTGGTGGCGACCAACGTCGGCGACGCGGTGCATGCCCTGCGTGAAGGCGGTTGCGACCTGATGCTGGCCTTCTATGACCCGGACGCCGCCATGCAGATGGACTCGGAAATCTTCCCGTCGCTGCACCTGGGCCACACCGAAATGCTCCCGGTGTGCGCCGCCGGGCCGGATGGCCAGCCGCTGTTCGACCTTGAGGGCGAAGCCAGCGTGCCGCTGCTGGCCTACAGCGCCGGGGCCTTTCTCGGGCGCTCGGTGAATATGCTGTTGCGCCAGCGCGCCCTGCGTTTTACCACGGTGTACGAAACCGCCATGGCCGACAGCCTGAAAAGCATGGCCCTCGAAGGCCTGGGCATCGCCTGGGTGCCCCAATTGAGCGTGCGGGCCGAACTGGCGCGCGGCGAGCTGGTGGTCTGCGGCGGCCCGCAATGGCATGTGCCGCTGGAGATTCGCCTGTACCGCTGCGCCCTGGTGCGCAAGGCAAACGTGCGCCTGCTGTGGCGCAAACTCGAAGGCGGCGCGGCGCAGAACACCACCAGTGCCTGAGTACGACGCCTGGCGCCCCGTGACCCCAGGGGCGCTGAAAGACATCAGCACCAACCATCGCGCAAACCCGTAAACTGCCGCCCTGATCAGGTAACGGACACCGGTTTGAACACCATGGAATTGCAGTTCACCATCACCCCCGCCCACACCGCCGCCAGAATCGCACCGCAGCTGGCGCGCGAGATGCAGCAGCACGACCAGCACATGGGCAAGCTGACCCAGCTGCAGAATCGGCTGGCTGCCCGTCTTGTCCCGCCCCTGGTCACGGCCCTGGCGTTTGCACTGCCGCTGGCCGGTGGCCTGGCCGCGATTTACTTCCCGCAGCGTGTGTTCAGCGCTGAAAAAATCATCGCCATGGTCCTGTTCGGCCTTATCTATGGGCTGGGCTGGCGGCTGTTTTCCGGGCGCTGGCTCAAGCGCCTGCAAGGCAACATCAAACTCAAACCGATCCCCTCAGGCACGCCTTTGCGCGGGCTCAATCAACGCCTGGTGGAGGCCAAGCTGCGGATTCCACTCAAGGCCACCGAAGGTGCCTATCGTCTGCTACTCGACGACCAGGGCTTCACCCTGACCCACGCCAATGGCGCCACGGGCGGTCTGGCCTGGGAGCAGGTCGCGCACCTTGAGCAAAGCCCCGATTTCTATTGCCTGGCGAGCACCGACCTGCACCGTCAGGGCAAGGCCTACAACATCCCCAAGCACAGCGACCTGATGGACCCCGACGAGTACCAGCAGGGCATCGCGCTGCTGCTGGAAAAATGCCCGGTGGCCCTTGAGCCGGCTTGATCACCCCCTGCCTTGCCGCCATTGGCGCGCAGCCTGACCGCCCACACACGGAACCTGAATGCACACATCACAGCCTTCGCCCCTGCCCTCCAGAGCCGTGACCATCCTCGGCACCGGGCATGCCCTGCCCGAGCGGATCGTCACCAGTGCCGAACTGGACAAGCAAATGGGTCTGGCAACCGGCAGCGTGGCGCGCATCAGCGGCGTGGTGCAGCGGCATGTCGCCAGCTCCGCAGACAACGCGGCCAGCCTGGGGGCCAGCGCGGCGCGCAAGGCACTGCTGGCAGCGGGAGTCGAACTGGAGCAACTGGACCTGGTGGTCTGCGCCAGCGGCACCCAGGATCAGGGCATGCCGTGCAATGCCGCGCTGCTGCACCGCGAGCTGGGCCTGGGCCAGTCGGGCATTCCGGCCCTGGACATCAACGCCAGTTGCCTGGGGTTCATTGCCGCCCTCGACACCCTGTCCTGGCCGCTGATTGCCGGGCAGTACCGACGCATCCTGCTGGTCTGCGCCGACATCGCCTCCTGCGGGCTGGACTGGCAGCAGGTCGAAGTCAGCGGCATCTTTGGCGACGGGGCCGCCGCCGTGGTGCTGGGCACCAGTGACGCCGGGCCGAAGATCCTCGCCTCGCGCCTCAAGACCTTTTCCGAAGGCGCCGAGCTGTGCCAGATCCGCGCCGGTGGTTCGCGTTATCACCCGCGACGCATCGATGAACCGTTCGAGCCCCTGACCAGTTTTTCGATGCAGGGCAAAGGCGTGTTCCGCCTCGCCGCCAAACACCTGCCGAACCTGTTGGCAGAACTGCTGAGCCAGGCCGGCCTGCAGCAAGGGCAGATCGACTGGGTGATTCCGCACCAGGCCAGCCAGCAGGCGATGCAGCACGCGGCCAGGCGCCTGGGGTTCGGCTCGCAGCAGGTGGTCGACATCTTTGCCCGGCACGGCAATCAGGTCGCGGCCTCCCTGCCCACGGCCCTCGACATTGCGGTACGCGACGGGCGCATCCAGCGCGGGCAACGGCTGCTGCTGATCGGCACCGGCGCGGGCCTGTCCCTCGGCGGCATGATCCTGGAGTACTGATGAAAGTCCTGGTCACTGGCGGCAGCGGGTTTATCGGCAGGCATCTGGTGTGGCGGCTGGCGGCCGAAGGTTGCGAAGTGTTGTTCAGCGGACGCAATGCCCAGGCCGCCGCCGAAGTCATCGCCCTGAGCCCGGCGCCTGTGCGCTGGCTGGCCCTGGACCATGGCAGCCCCCAGGCCGAGGCGCTGCTGGCCGATGCCAGCCAGGGTTGCGATGCCATGGTGCATTGCGCGGCGCTGTCTTCGCCCTGGGGTTCGCCCCAGGCCTTTGCCCAGGCCAACCTCGACTCCACCGCCGAGGTGATCAACGCCTGCCGCGTCAATCAGGTGCGGCGCCTGGTGCACCTGTCGACACCAAGCCTGTATTTCGATTTCCGCGACCGCCTGGGCATCCGCGAGGACCAGCCGCTGCCGCCCCCGGTGAATGACTACGCCCGCAGCAAGGCCCAGGCCGAAGTGCTGCTGGGTCAGGCCGGGCTTGGCGAATGTGTGATCCTGCGACCACGGGCGGTGTTCGGCCCCTGGGACGCGACCCTGATGCCGCGTCTGCTGCGAGTCATGCAGCGCGGGGCGATTCCGCTGATGCGCGGCGGCCGGGCGCAACTGGACCTGACCTGCATCGACAACCTGGTGCAGGCGGTGTGGCTGGCCCTGACCCGGCCGCTGCCGCGTGCGCTGTGCGTGTACAACCTGAGCAACGGCACGCCGCTGAGTTTCAAGGAACTGCTGGAGAAAATGGCCCGCCAATTCGACCTTCCCTTGCGCACCCGACGCCTGCCCTGGCGCCTGGTGGACCGGGTGGCATACCTGCTGGAGTTGCGCGCGCGCCTGGGCAACGGCGCCGAACCCTTGATCACCCGTTACGGCGCCGGGGTCCTGGCCTTCAGCCAGACCCTGGACATCAGTGCGATCGAGCGCGAGCTGGGCTACCGCCCGGTCATCAGCCAGGAACAGGGCATCGCCCAGCACGCCCAATGGTGGCTGGCACAACAGAGGCAACAACCATGAGCCGCCGCGTGAGCTTGAAGATCCTGCGGGCCGGCTGGTGCCAGCACCTGGAATGCATGGCCGACCGTGGCGGGCGCCTGGCGCCGGTGCAGTTTCCGGCCTTGTGCGGGCTGATCCAGCACCCGGACCACGGCTGGATTCTGTACGACACCGGCTACGCCGAGCACTTCTTCCAGGCCACCCGGGCCCTGCCCGAGCGCCTGTACCGCAGCGCGGTGCCGGTGCAGTTGCCGGTGGCGGAACAGCTGGGGGCCCAGTTGCATGAGCTGGGCATCGGCCCGGCTGATATCCGCTACGTGATCATTTCCCACTTCCACGCCGACCATATCGCCGGCCTGCGGGACTTCAGCAATGCGCGTTTCATTGCCCTGGAAGCCGATTACCGGCATATCGACAGCCTGCGCGGCCAGCGTTGGCGCGCCACCCTCGGCGGCCATCTGCCGGGGTTGCTGCCGGACGACTTCAACGCCCGCCTGAACCTGGCCGAAGCCAGCCCCAGCTGCGCGCTGCCGGGCTGGATGGCGCCCTTCGAGCAGGGCCTGGACCTGTTCGGCGATGGCAGCCTGATCGGCGTACCGCTGCCGGGGCATAGTGCTGGCCAGTTGGGGCTGTTTATTCCCGATGCCCAGGGGCGGCCGGTGTTCCTGGTGGCCGACGCCTGCTGGTCGGTGCCGGCCTGCCGCGCCAATCGCCTGCCGGCGGCACCGGCGCTGTGGTTTTCCAGCGCCGATCAAGGGCAATACCGGCGCACCTACAGCGGCCTTGGCCAGTTGCTCCGGCGCGAACCGGCGGTGGCGGTGCTGCCGTCCCATTGCACCCGGGCCTGGGAGGCGTTCGTCGATGAACAGTGAGCGCCTGTTGAGTACGTTGCGCAGCGTGGGTTCCTTCATCCTCAGCCGTTATGGCCTGCAATTTCGCCGGCGCGACCGGCTGGAAGCCTGGCAGGCCAGGCGCCTGGCGCACTTCATGACCCGGGTCATGCCCCAGGCCCGACGCTTCAGCCCCCCGCCGGGGCAAACCCTCGACAGCCTGCCACTGATGGACAAGGCCACGCTGATGGGCGACTTCGCGGCCTACAACACCCGCGACCTGAGCCTGGAGCAGGTGCTGCCGCTGGCGGTCCAGGCCGAGCAGTCCCGGGATTTCAGCCCGACGCTGGGGGATATCACGGTCGGTCTGTCCAGCGGTACGTCGGGGGCCCAGGGGGTGTTTCTGGTGAGCAGCGTCGAACGCCAGCGCTGGGCCGGCATTCTGCTGGCGCGGACCCTGCCCCGGGCGCTGTTGCCACGGCTGCTGTGCCCGTGGCTGGCACCGCTGCGGATTGCCTTCTTCCTGCGGGCCAACAGCCGCCTGTACACCACCCTGGCCAGCCGCCGTATCGACTTTGCCTTTCACGACCTGACCCTGGGCCTGGCACCGTCCTTCGAACGGTTGAACCAGCAGGATCCGGATGTGCTGGTGGCCCCGGCCACCGTGCTGCGCGGCTTGGCCCAGGCGGCCCTGGCCGGGCAGCTGCGGATTCGCCCGCGGCACATCTTGTCGGTGGCCGAGGTGCTGGAAAGCGCCGACGCCGAGGCGGTATTCGCCGCGTTCGGGCGCCAGCCGCAGCAGATCTATCAGGCCAGCGAAGGCTTCCTCGGCTACACCTGCGAGGCCGGGACCCTGCACCTCAACGAAAGCCACCTGCATATCGAGCCGCAATGGCTGGATGCCGCGCAGACGCGTTTTCAGCCGATCATCACGGACTTTTCCCGGCGCACGCAGATGATCGTGCGCTACCGCCTCAACGATATTCTGCGGGTCGCTGCGGCGCCCTGCCCCTGTGGCCGCGCCGAGCGCGCCATCGCGGCGGTGGAAGGTCGGGCCGACGAAATTCTCTGGCTGCCGAGCCTCGATGGCCGGCAGTTGCGAGCCCTGTATCCCGACGTGCTGCGCCGTGGCCTGCTGATGCTCGGCCCGGCCCTGGAAGAATATGAAATTCGCCAGCAGGGCCTGACCTGGCACATCAACCTGCGCACCCGGGAGCCTTACTCTGACGTCTGCCAACGCCTGGCCGAGGCTCTGCATCGGCTTTGCGCCGAGCACGACCTGAGCCCGCCCGGCCTGAGCTTCGGCCACTGGCTGGCGCCGCCGCCCCAGGCCAAACGGCGACGGATCCAGATGCTGCAACAACCCGAGGGCTTGCCATGCATGTACTGATTCTCGGCGCCCGCGCCCCGGCGTGCCTGGAGTGGGCCCGGGCGTTCCAGCACGCCGGCTGGAAGGTCACGGTGGCTGACTCCCTGGCCCAGCCATTGAGCCGCTTCAGCCGCGCGGCTGAACACTTCGTGCGCCTGCCGGAACCCAAAGCCAACCCCCAGGCCTGGATCGACGCCCTGGCCACGGTCATCCGCCAGCAATCGGTGGACCTGCTGCTGCCGACCTGCGAAGAGGTGTTCTACCTGGCTCACGGCCTGGAGCGCCTGCGGCCGCTGTGCCGGGTGTTCACCAGCGACTTCGACCTGCTGCACCGTCTGCATCACAAGGGCGATTTCGCCGCCATGACCCAGGGCTGGGCCGTGGCAGCGCCGCCGACCCAGGTGCTGCACGACCTTGCGGCGTTGCAGGCCTTGGCCGCCGAGGGCGAAAACCTGGTGCTCAAGCCGGCGTATTCGCGCTTCGCCTCCCAGACCCTGATCCGCCCGAGCGCGGCGCAACTGGCGAAGATCCAGCCCAACGTCGATGCGCCCTGGGTCGCCCAGGATTTTGTCGCCGGCCAGGAATATTGCAGCTTCAGCGTGCTGGTGGACGGCCAGTTGCGCGCTCACAGCTGCTATCAGCCGAAGTACCGGGTCGGGCGCGGGTCCGGGATCTATTTCCAGGCCTGCGCGCCGCTGCCGATTCGCACCTTCCTTGAGCAATTCGGTCGCGAAACCGGCTACACCGGCCAGGTGGGCTTCGACTTTATCGAGGATGCCCAGGGCCGTTTCCATGTCCTGGAGTGCAACCCCAGGGCCACCAGCGGTGTGCACCTGTTCGACGACCAGCGCTCGCAACTGGTGGCGGCGTTGAGCGAGAACGCCGGCGCAAACCCGCCACTCGAAGCCACCCTGGAGCCGCGCATGATCGCCCTGGCCATGCTGCTGTTGGCCGCCCCGCAACGGGCCTTCAGCCGCCCCTTCTGGAAGGACTACCAGCACGCGCGGGACGTGATCGTGCAGGATGGCGATCGCGGTCCACTGCTGGCCCAACTGCTGAGCCTCGGCGAAATCATCGGCCGCGCCCTGACCCGACGCTGCGGTTTGCTGGCCGCCTCCACCGCCGATATCGAGTGGAACGGCCAAACCCTGGACGCCCCCCGGCCATGAAGCTGCTGCTGCCCGAACAACTGACCACTCTGGCGCCCGGGGCTGACGACAGCCAGGCCCTGCGCTACGTGCGCACCTGCGCCGGCGGTGCGCTGATCGGCAATGTCAGCTGCACCCTGGCCCTGCTCGACACCGGCCAGCAGCAGTTTCCGGTGAGCATCACCCACGGCACCGAACCGCCGGACAACTGCTACGTGGTCTCGCCGCAAACCGCCTACAGCGGCTACGCCCGGGAAGAACTCAAGCGCCTGAACCGCCCCTGGCTGGCCTGGCCCTTGAAGCTGCTGACCCAGGGTGTCGACCGCCTGCTGCGCGCGGCCCAGGTCGACCGGCTGGTGCAGGTCAACAACTGGCTGCTGTCGACCAACCTCTACCCCGCCGACTGGGATGGCGCCGACCTGCCGGCGATCACCGACCTGCTGCGGCGGCAGTTTCCCGAGCATGGCTTCGGTTTCCGCTCGCTCAACGACTTCAGCAACCTGGAGCTGCGCCAGCGCCTGCAAGCTCTGGGCTACCTGGCGATCCCCAGCCGCCAGGTGTACCTGTTCGACGGTCGCGAGGGCGAACGCTCAGCCTTCCTGCGTCATCACAACACCCGCCTCGATGCCACGCTGCTGCGCCGCAGCCCTTACACCGTGGTGCATGGCGCGCAGTTGCAGGCCGCCGACTTCGAGCGCATCGAGCAGTTGTACAACCTGCTGTACCTGGACAAGTACTGCACCCTGAACCCGCACTACAGCGCCCAATGGCTGCAACGCGGCCACGCCGAGGGCTGGCTTGAGCTACGGGCCCTGCGCAATCCCGAGGGGCGGATCGATGGCGCCCTTGGCTGGTTCGCCAACAGCAGCCTGATCAGTGCCCCCATCGTCGGCTACGACACCGCATTGCCCCAGCGCACCGGGCTCTATCGACAACTGACCCGGCTGTGCCTGCAGGAAGCCGTGGAGCGGCGCCTGGTACTCAACTTCAGCTCCGGCGCCGCGGCGTTCAAACGCCTGCGCGGCGGCCAGCCACAGATCGAGTACAGCCTGATCCAGGTCGGGCATCTGCCCCTGGGCCGGCGCCTGGTGTGGCAACTGTTGAGCCTGCTGCTGACGCGCATCGGCGTGCCCCTGATGAGGAAACTCAAACTGTGAAGCCTGATAACGCCTGGTGGCCCGTGGCCCTGAGCCACACGCTGCGAAAACAGCCGTTGGGCTGCACCCTGCACGGCGTGCCGCTGGTGGTGTTTCGCGATGCCCAGGGACTGCCGGCGGTGCTGCCCGACCGCTGCCCCCATCGCTTCGCGCCGCTGAGCGCCGGCCGGGTGCACAACGGGCAGATCCAATGCCCGTATCACGGCTGGCGCCTCGACGCCCAAGGCCGCTGTACCCATCTGCCCGGCCAGCAACAACAGCGATGCAGCCAGCCGCTGCTGCAACCGCTGCCCAGCTGCGAAGCCCATGGGCTGGTGTGGGCCAGCCTGACGCCAGAACGTCCGGCCAGCCCCCCGGTCGCCCCTGCCGAACAGCAACAGGCGCTGGACACCTTCTGGATCACCGACCAGGTGCGCTGTTCGTTGCAGGATGCGGCAGAGAATTTTCTCGACGGGTTCCATACCCATTTCGTGCATGCCGGCTGGATTCGCCATGACCAGCAACGCCAGCACATCACGGCCTGGGTCCAGGCGCTGAGCGACGGGGTGCAGGCGCAGTACAGCGAGGAAGGCACCCAGTCGGGACTGATTTCACGGCTGTTCGAGGGTGAACGAGGGGTCAGCATGGGACGCTTTCGTCTGCCCGGGCTGGCGGAAATCGAATACCGCGATCGGCAGGGACGCCTCAACCTGTTGGTCAGTGCCTGGCTGATGCCAGCCGCCGACGGCCAACTGCGCCTGTTCGCCCGCATCGCCACCGCCCGCGGCCGGACCCCGGCCTGGCTCAAGCGCAGCGTGCTGCACCCTTTGTTCAAGGTGATCCTGCGCCAGGACCGGCAGATCCTGGAAAAACTCAGCGCCAACCAGCAGCGCTTTGCCGCCGTCCCCCTGCGCTGGCGTCGGGAAAACCCGCTGGACAGCTCCCAGGACCTGTTGGGGCCGTGGATCAGGCAGCTGTTGCAACAGGGGGAGATGCAGGGGTTTCAAGAGCGGCGGGAGGAATTTTGGATCTAAGCGGCAAGCTGCAAGTTAAAAGGCTACGGGGCTCCAGTGAGCCTTGTGGCGAGCGAGCTTGCTCGCGCTGGCCAGCGCAGCTGGCCTAAACCCTGTACGCACCGTTTGTCAGGTATACCGCGCAAACTTTCTTTGCGGCCGCTGCGCGGCCGAACGGGAGCAAGCTCCCTCGCCACAGAAGCTCCAGGCTTGCGGCTTGACGCTTGCATCTGCCTCTCGATGCTGGAGCGTTTCAGCTCCAGCGGGGCTGCCGTTCCTCGGTCAAATGCGCAACATGCAGACGGCAGGCGTGCGCACCGGTATAGTGCGGCCCCTCTTCGCATGAGCGGCCGTCGGTAACGAGGCCTGACCCCATGCGAAACCCGAACTAATAACAACCCGCGATATGGACCCGGGACGAAGCTCGCCCCACCCGTTGTGCTGTCTGCGCGACGAGGTGTAACGAAATGTTTCGTTCCATCCAGCATTTGCCTCTACAAAAAAACAGCGAGGAATACTCCATGCTCGAAGTCATCAACGACTTCCTCTCAGGGAAAGTACTGATCGTGCTCATTGTCGGGCTCGGTAGCTACTTCACGATCCGCTCGCGTTTCGTTCAATTGCGCCACTTTTTCCACATGTTCGCGGTATTTCGCGACAGCCTGAAAAGCAGCGCCGGCCAACTCAGCTCATTCCAGGCGCTGATGCTCAGCCTCGCCGGCCGTGTCGGCGCAGGCAATATCGCCGGGGTCGGCATCGCCGTGACCCTGGGTGGCCCCGGTGCCGTGTTCTGGATGTGGGTGACCGCGCTGGTCGGCATGTCCAGCAGCTTCTTCGAGTGCTCCCTCGGCCAGCTCTACAAGCGTTGCGACGCCGAAGGCCAGTACCGTGGCGGCCCGGCCTATTACATCCAGCACGGCCTGCAGAAACGCTGGCTGGGCATGGTCATGGCCTTTTTGCTGCTGGTGACCTTCGGTTTCGCCTTCAACGGCTTGCAAGCCCACGCCGTGACCCACTCGCTTCAGGACGCCTTCAACTTCGACACCACCTACTCCGGCCTGGCCCTGGCCGTGCTGCTGGGCCTGGTGTTCGTCGGGGGCATCAAGCGCATCGCCAAGGTCGCCGACCTGCTGGTGCCGGTGAAA
This sequence comes from Pseudomonas sp. MF4836, assembly GCF_002018875.1. Lineage (GTDB taxonomy): Bacteria > Pseudomonadota > Gammaproteobacteria > Pseudomonadales > Pseudomonadaceae > Aquipseudomonas. The sequence continues at coordinate 233,151 of NZ_MVOL01000004.1, read as the reverse complement.
ACCCTGGCCTACATCGGCGTGACCCTGTACGTGATCGTGCTGCAGATCGACCACGTGCCGGGGATGCTGATGACCATCGTCAAAAGCGCCTTCGGCCTGGACCAGGCGTTCGGCGGCCTGATCGGCAGCGCCATCATCATGGGCGTGAAACGCGGCGTATTCGCCAACGAAGCCGGCCTGGGCAGTGCGCCTAACGTGGCTGCCGTAGCCTCGGTCGAACACCCGGTGGCGCAAGGCGTGGTCCAGGCGTTCAGCGTATTCCTCGACACCTTCATCATCTGCACCTGCACCGCGCTGCTGATTCTGCTGTCGGGCTTCTACACCCCGGGCTTCGAAGGTGACGGCATTGCCCTGACCCAGAACTCCCTGGCCGCGGTCGTCGGCGAATGGGGCCGGGTCTTCATCTCGGTGGCCCTGTCGTTGTTCGTGTTCACCTCGATCCTCTACAACTACTACCTGGGCGAGAGCAACCTGCGCTTCCTGCTCGGCGAGAACCGCGACGCGCTGATCGCCTACCGGGTGCTGGTGCTGGTGCTGATTTTCTGGGGCGCGATCGAGAACCTGGGCACGGTGTTCGCCTTTGCCGACATCACCATGACCATGCTCGCGTTCGTCAACCTGATCGCGCTGTTCCTGCTGTTCAAGATCGCCCTGCGCGTGCTGCGCGACTACGACGACCAGCGCGCCGCCGGTATCAAGACCCCGGTGTTCGACTCCAGCAAGTTCCCCGACCTGGACCTGGACCTGAAAGCCTGGCCGGCCAACCCGCCAGCCGCGCCTGCCGCGCCACAGACCCAAGCTGAAGGCGTGCCCGCAGCGCAACGCTGATCGGCCAGTAACCGGGCGCACCCCCTGCGCCCGGCGTGACACAGCGCGTGGCCGGCGTCATGCTCGGCCACCGCTGTCATCGTCCTCGGAGACCCTCCATGAATGCCCCGACCTATCCTGCCGCCCAGCACGTCATGGTGCTTTACACCGGTGGCACCATCGGTATGCAGGCCAGCGCCAACGGCCTGGCGCCGGCTGCCGGATTCGAAGCGCGGATGCGCGACTACCTCAACAGCCAGCCGACGCTGACCGTGCCAGCCTGGCGCTTTCGCGAGATGGCGCCGCTGATCGACAGCGCCAACATGACCCCCGCCTACTGGCAGAACCTGCGTGAAGCGGTGGTCGATGCCATCGACCAGGGCTGCGATAGCGTGCTGATCCTGCATGGCACCGACACCCTGGCCTACAGCGCCGCCGCCATGAGCTTCCAGTTGCTGGGCCTGCGCGCACCGGTGGTGTTTACCGGTTCGATGCTGCCGGCCGGCGTGCCCGATAGCGATGCCTGGGAAAACCTCGGCGACTCGCTGGTCGCCCTGGGCCAGGGCCTGGCGCCGGGGGTGCACCTGTACTTCCACGGCGAGCTGCTGGCGCCGACCCGCTGCGCGAAAATCCGCAGCTTCGGCCGCCACCCGTTCGCCGCACTCAAGCGCCAGGGCGGCGCGGCCAAGGTCGAAACGCTGCCGGCGCAACTGGACTATCGCCAGGCCAGGCAACTGGCCAAGGTCGGCGTGCTGCCGCTGTTCCCCGGCATCGGTGCCGAGCTGCTGGACGGCGCGCTCGCCAGCGGCATCCAGGCCCTGGTGCTGGAGTGCTTTGGCAGCGGCACCGGGCCGAGCGATAACCCGCAGTTCCTGGCCAGCCTGCAACGGGCGCATGAGCAAGGGATTGTGCTGGTGGCGATCACCCAGTGCCATGAAGGCGGGGTCGAGCTGGACGTCTACGAAGCCGGCAGCCGCCTGCGGGGCGTGGGCGTGCTGTCCGGTGGTGGCATGACCCGCGAAGCGGCGTTCGGCAAGCTCAATGCGCTGCTCGGCGCGGGCCTGGACGGAGCCGAAGTGCGGCGCCTGGTTGAGCTTGATCTGTGTGGCGAATTGAGCTGAAGCCCGTGCCAAAGAGCCGGTGGCTACTGCGGTAGCCGCCGGCTCGAGCACGAGCACAGGGCGGGTTCCAGGTTACTTTTTGACCGAGTAATCCTGGCCCCAGACCCGTACCGAACTCGACTGCTCGATCGGTCCTTCAAACACGAACTTCTGCCGTACCGCCGCCTTGGGCGGGATGGTGACTTCGTCCGGGTTGTCGAGGCTGGCGGTCAGGCCGTTGGCATAACCATCCTGGTCGATGGCCAGCAATGCCCCGGTCTGCTTGAGGTTGATCAGCCGCAACTGGCTGTCGCTGCTGTTCTTGAACCCCAGGGTGACGTTGAAGCTGTCGCCGCTGGCTTCGGTCTTCAAGACCTGGACATCGACGCGGTCTTTCATTTGTTCACGGGAGGAAATGATCGAGGCACCGTCGACGCCTTGCGCCGATTGGCGACCGTCGAGCACGCCTTCGCTGACGCCACCCAGCAGGTTCTTGCCCGCCGAAATGGCCGACGAGACCGCAGACTTGGCGGAATCCTTGAGGGTGCTTTCGCTGGCCGGCTCGCCTTCGGCCAGGCACAGCGAACTGAGCAGCAGGCTGGAAACCAGGAGCAGGGAACGCGCGGGAATGGGGGTCATACATAGTCCTTTATCGGGTTGCAACACCGCCACCGGGGGGTGATTGGCAGGCAGGTTGCACCAATCAATGCGCCAAGTCACTAGCCACATGTCCCCCAAAACGCCCCACGCGGCTGGCCGGCGAACCGCAGGTTTTGCCGCGAGCGGCATGCAACTTGCTCGGCTTAGCGGTTCATCATGGCTGGAGACGAGCATGTTGCACTCTCACCTCACGACCCTGAACGCGGTGTCGCTGATCCTCAATGCCTTCAAGGACCAGGGTTTGTCCAGCGACGCCCTGCTTGCCGGCAGCGGCATCAGCCCCGCCGACCTGAGCCGGGCCGACACCCGCATCACCACCAATCAGGAGATGCTGGTCTGCGCCAACGCCGTTGCGCTGCGCCGCGATATCGGCCTGGAACTGGGGCGGCGCATGCATGTTTCGTCCTACGGCATGCTCGGCTACGCCCTGCTCACCAGTGCCACCTTCGGTGACGCTTTGCGTCTGGCGCTGCGTTATCCGGCGCTGCTGGGAACACTTTTCGAACTGAGCCTGGAGCAGGACGGCGAGCGCGTCTGGTTCGCCGCCAGCGATTACCGGGAAAACCCGGCGATGGCCGTGTTCAATATCGAGTTCTGCCTGGTGTCACTCAAGGTCATCTGCGACGACCTGCTGGGCCGCCCGCTGCCGCTGCTGGGGGCCCGCTTCGAATACCCGGCCCCCGACTATCAGGCGCGCTACAGCGAACGCTTCGAATGCCCGCTGCAATTTGCCGCCACGACCAACGCCTTTGCCTTCGACCGGCGCTGGCTCGACCAACCGCTGCCACTGGCGGACGCCATCACCCACCAGGCCATGGCCGAGCGCTGCCGCAAACAGAACCTGGAATTCACCGGGCGCCAGGCCTGGCTCGGGCGTATCCGCCAGTTGCTCACTGCGCAGCTCGACGCCGCCCCGGGGCTTGAGGGCCTGGCGGAACAGATGAACTGCTCGGCGCGGACCTTGCGCCGTCACCTCAAGGACCTCGGTTGCAGCTATCAGGAGTTGCTCGACGAGCTGCGTTTCGAACGCGCCAAGCAGATGCTCTGCGAAGACCAGGTGCCGATCTACCGGATTGCCGAGGCCCTGGGCTTCAGCGAAACCGCGAGCTTTCGCCATGCCTTTATCCGCTGGAGCGGCGTGGCGCCCAGCCAGTTCCGGCCCTGAGCACCTGCTTACGACCTGGCGAGCAACCCTCAGCCCCGTTTAACGCCCCAGGACCAGGCGCAGCGGATCGGCAACAGGTTCTGCGAGAAAGCCCGGCATAAATGCGTTGCTTGCATTACATTGCCGCCTTTCGAGACCGCCAAGGACTGCACCTTTGAAACACTCCACCGGCTCGCGTCGCCTGCGCGCGGCATTGATCGCGTTGCTGTGCCTGGGCGCCGTGCCCACCGTTCAGGCCTTCGACCTCGACCTGGGCAAGATCAAGTGGTCGCAACTGCAGCGCGACATGCGGCTCGACGCTCCCGAAAGCGCCACCCTGCAAATCAAGGCGTTCCCCGTACCCGGCCAGCCGCAGACGCCAGCGCGGGTGGTGCTCAGCCAGTACCGCGGGCTGTTCTACCTCAACGCCTATGCCGATCCCAAGTACCAGCAGCGGGTCTACAAATCCCCTGCCTTGCAGCTGTTCACCGCCCAGGAACTGCGTGACTGCGTGCCGCAACACGAGCCGATCCCGGTCGCCGACAACTGGCCGGTCAGCAATGACCTGGAGCCCGGGCTGAGCCTGACCCAGCTCAGTTTCAACTGCCGCAACAGCGACTGGCAGCTCAGCAGCCGCTACCTGTTGATCGACATCCGTGATCCCCAGCAGCCGCTGCTGGCCTTCAGCCGCCGCAAAGACCTGTCGCAGATGGACTTCACCCCGCTGCAACCGATCGACGCCGAGGTGCAGGAGCAGTGGCTGCAAGCCTTGCAGCGCTTCCCGAGGTGGTTTCAGCCTTTCAGCAGCGGCGCCGGCACGCTGACGATCAACCCTTACCCGCCCGCTCCGGCGGCTGACCGCGTGTGGGACGAATTCCGCCAGTTGCACGGCCAGCTGCGCAGCGCCAAGGACAAAGGGCCAGGCATCGCTCGGGTCAAAGACTTTTTCGCCAGCCATGACTTTCGCACCCTCGCCCCCGGGGAAAGTACCTACCCCGGCCTGCTCAACGACATTGCCTACTGGACCAGCGAAGCCGGCCAGCTGCAAACCGCACGTCCGTGGCTGGCCGAGGTACTGCGCCGCGACCCGGCGCGGGTGCCGAGCTACCTCAACCTGGCGGACCTGGATTGGGCGCTGTTTGAACAGCAGCCCTTGAACAACGAGCATCAGGGGCGAGCCGTGGAACGCTATCGGGTGTACTGCGGCCTGCGCCTGCAACGCCAACAGACCGTGCCGGCCCGCGTGCTGCAACGCCTCGATGTGAAGGCCGCCACCCCGCAGGCGTGCCAGGGGTTCTGGCCTCTGGTCAGCGCCGTGGATGCCGGCGATGCCGCCGAGGTCCAGCGCCTGCTGGAGCAAGGGATCAGCGGCGAAGTCATGGCTGACGACGGGCGCAGCGCCTTGCTGCACGCCCTGGATGCGCCGAACCTGGACATCGCCCGCCAGCTGCTGGCCCATGGCGCCCACACTCGCGGCCCCTACAACGGGAGCACCCTGGCCCTGTTGGCCATGCGCAACGATCTCAGGGACAGCCCGGACCTGAACCAGGCCCGGCGCCTGAAGTTCCTCCTAGACGCCGGGGTCGCCATCGACGAGCAAAGCAGCAGAGGCGCCACCCCGTTACTGGAGATGGCCCGCAGCCGTCGGGATATCGAGGGTTTCACCTGGCTGATGCAGTACCCGCAAAACCTCGACCGGCGCACCCCGGACGAAGGCGAAACCGCGCTCTGGCGCGCGCTCGACGGCAACAACTACGCCGCGGCCCGGCAACTGATCGCTGCCGGCGCCAACCTCGACCTGAGCTACGGACGCGGCACCTGCCATAACCAGCCGATCGGCAAGAGCCTGCTGATGCGGGTGGCCGAGCAGACCGCCGCCGACAGCAAGGAGCCTGCGGTCAGCGTGCAGGACAGCCTGGACATGTTCACCCTGCTGCTGGAGCACGGCGCCAACCCCAACGTCGGCCAATACTGCGAAAAGAAAGGTTATGCGCTATTGCTGGAAACCCTGGCCCGGCAAAAACGCCAGGATATGCTCCAGGTCCTGCAACGCCTGAGCCCGCCCCCCGCCGGCAAAAGCTGAAGCCGCGCGCCCCGCAATGGGGCGCAACGCCTCGTTAAGGGGCGAAATTCGGACAAAGACTTTGGCCATATCGATCCCTTTTTGGCCGCTACCGACGTTCTCCGAAAGCCCCGGCGCCGCAAGACTGTGGAACACCGAATCAGCCTGCGGAGAACAAGAAAATGCTGACGATCTACTCGGATGACCACCACCTGCACCATGGCCGCTGCGAACTCATCGACGGCCGCCTGATGCCCTGTTTTGAAATGCCGTCCCGCGCCGACCATGTCCTGGCGCGCGTGCAGTACCGCAACCTGGGCCCGGTCGAGGCCCCCAAGGACTTTGGCCTGGCAGCCATCGAACGCGTCCACAGCCGCGCCTACCTGGACTTTTTCAAGGGGGCCTGGGATCGCTGGGCTGCCACCGGCACCGACGGCGACCTGCTGCCCTATACCTGGCCCGCGCGCACCCTGCGCAGCGTGATACCCACCAGCCTGCACGGCCAGTTGGGCTACTACAGCTTTGACGGCGGCGCGCCGATTACCGCCGGGACCTGGCAAGCCGCCTACAGCGCAGCCCAGGTGGCACTGACGGCCCAGGCGGTGATCCAGCGTGGCGCACGCAGCGCCTTCGCCCTGTGCCGGCCGCCGGGGCACCACGCCGCCAGCGACCTGATGGGCGGCTACTGCTACCTGAACAACGCTGCCATCGCCGCCCAGGCCTTCCTCGACCAGGGCCACAAAAAAGTCGCGATCCTCGACGTCGACTACCACCACGGCAACGGCACGCAGTCGATCTTCTACGCGCGCAACGATGTGCTGTTCACCTCGATCCACGGCCACCCGGAAGCCGAGTTCCCGTTTTTCCTGGGCTACGACGACGAACTGGGCGAAGGCCCGGGCGCTGGCTGCAACTTCAACTACCCTCTGCCGGCGGGCAGCGGCTGGGACAGCTGGAGCGCGGCGCTGGAACAGGCCTGTGGGGAAATCACCCGCTACGGCGCCGACATCGTGGTCGTGTCGTTGGGCGTGGACACCTTCAAGGATGATCCGATCTCGCAATTCAAGCTCGACAGCCCGGACTACCTGAGCATGGGCCAGCGCATCGCCGCCCTGGGCAAGCCGACGCTGTTCGTGATGGAAGGCGGTTATGCGGTGGAAGAAATCGGCATCAACGCCGTGAACGTTCTCGAAGGTTTTCAAAGCGCCCAGTGAGGGATCCGCACCATGAACAGTCTCAAACGCTTTATCGCCCCAGCCCTCTGCGCGGCCTTGCTCAGCGGCGCGGTGCAGGCTGAAGAACGCACCCTGCGGGTCTACAACTGGTTCGACTACATCACCCCCAAGGCCCTGGAGGATTTCAAGGCGCAGAACACCCAGATCAAGCTGGTGTACGACATCTTCGACACCAACGAAGCCCTGGAAGCCAAGCTGCTGACCGGCAACTCCGGGTATGACGTGGTGGTGCCGTCCAACGTGTTCCTGGCCAAGCAGATCGAGGCCGGGGTGTTCCAACCCCTGGATCGCAGCAAGCTGCCCAACTGGAACCACCTCGATCCCAAGCTGATGAAGCTGATCGAGGCCAACGACCCGGGCAACAAATTCGCCGTGCCCTACATGTACGGCACCATCCTGATCGGCTTCAACCCGGCCAAAGTCAAAGCCGCCCTGGGAGACAACGCACCGGTGGACAGCTGGGACCTGATCTTCAAGGAAGAGAACATCAGCAAGCTCAAGCAGTGCGGCGTGGCGCTGCTGGATTCACCGTCGGAGATCCTGCCCCTGGCCCTGCAACACCTGGGCCTGGACCCCAACAGCAAGAAGCCGGCGGATTACGCCAAGGCTGAAGCGCTGCTGATGAAGATCCGCCCCTACATCACCTATTTCCATTCATCCAAGTACATGGCCGACATCGCCAATGGCGATATCTGCGTCGCGGTCGGTTACTCGGGCAGCTTCTCCCAGGCCGCCAACCGCGCCAAGGAGGCCAAGAACGGGGTGACCGTGGACATGCGCCTGCCCAAGGAAGGCGCGCCGATCTGGTTCGACATGCTGGCGGTGCCCAAAGGCGCGAAAAACCCGGAAGACGCCTACACCTTTATCAACTACCTGCTGCAACCCCAGGTGATTGCGCCGGTCAGCGACTTCGTCGGCTACCCCAACCCGAACAAGGACGCCACCGAACGGGTCGACCCGGCGATCCGCAACAACCCCAACCTGTACCCGACCGAAGCGGCGATGGGCACCCTCTACACCCTGCAACCGCTACCGCGTGACGCGGAACGCGCCCGGACCCGGGCCTGGACCAAGATCAAGTCGGGGACCTAGCAGCAGCGGCAAGCTTCAAGCTTCCAGCGGCAAGCCATAGGGGATCACCCCCCCTGTGGCGAGCGAGCTTGCTCGCGCTGGCTTGCGAAGCAAGCCCAAATCCTGCCAGCGCAGTACATCTGAAACACCGCGATTACCGCCTTTGCGACCGCTTCGCGCTCGAGCGGGAGCAAGCTCCCTCGCCACAAAAGAGCCAAGCGGCAAGCTATAAGGGGGGGACCTGACCCCGGTGGCGAGCGAGCTTGCTCGCGCTGGCTTGCGAAGCAAGCCCAAATCCAGCCGCCGCAGCACACCTGATGCACCGCGATTACCGCCTCTGCGACCGCTTCGCGCTCGAGCGGGAGCAAGCTCCCTCGCCACAAAAGAGCCAAGCTTGCGGCTTAGGGCTTGGAGCTCGCTGCGCTCAGCAGCCCGTCAGGCCTTGAGGCGTCCGGTCTTCGGCGAAGAACCAGGGGCGCAGGCGTACGCCCACGCCGTTGCCGATAAAGGCGGCTACCAGCCACAGCCAGCCATGCAGGCTGCCGGAGGCGATGCCGCTGAAATAGGCGCCGATGTTGCAGCCATACGCCAGCCGCGAGCCGTAGCCCAGCAGCAATCCACCGAGCACCGCCGCCACCAGGGAACGCCGGGGGATTTTCAGGCTGGGGGCAAAACGCCCGGCCAGCCCGGCCGCCAGCAAGGCCCCAAAGACGATGCCGATGTCCATCACGCTGGTGATGTCCTCCCACACCGGTGCCGCCAGGGCCTTGGCGTTCCCCGGGCTCTGCCAGAACACCCAGCTGCCGACATCCACCCCCAGCCCGCTGGCCACCTTGGCGCCCCACAAGGCAAACGCCGAGGTGATGCCCCAAGGCCGACCCGCCAGGGCCAGGGTGGCGTAATTGAGCAACGCCAGGGCAACCGCGCCCCACACCAGCGGCCAAGGCCCGCGCAGCAGGCGGCGCCAGCCATAGTGATCACTGCTGACAGGGGCTTCCAGGGCGCCGTGGCGGCGTTTTTCCAGGCTCACCGTCAGCCATCCAATCGAGGCGAACACCACCAGGCTCAGCACCAGCGCCGGCAACACGCCCAGACTCTTGACGATGGAAATCGGCGGCAGCGATGGCAAGGCGAACCACCAGTCCACATGCTGGGTGGCGATCAGTGAGCCACAGATGAAAAACAGCAAGGTCACCAGCATCCGCGCATTGCCACCGCCCACGGTAAACAGGGTGCCGGAGGCGCAACCGCCGCCCAACTGCATGCCGATGCCGAAGATAAACGCCCCGAAAATCACCGAGACCCCGGCCGGCGCCACCAGCCCGGTCACCGGCTGGCCGAACAGGGTGCCGGCGCCCAATGCCGGGAAGAACAGCAGCACCGCCAGCGCCAGCATCACCATCTGTGCCCGCAGGCCCGCGCCCCGGCGGTCACGGATAAATACGCGCCAGGCCGAGGTGAAACCAAAGGCGGCGTGATACAGGGTCAGCCCCAGCGCGGCGCCCAGCACCAGCAACAGCACCTGCTGCGCACCGACCCGCGCTTGCAGGAACAAGGCAGCAGCGCTCAGTACCAGCAATGCGCACAAGGGCGCGCCGAACGTGCGTTCGGGCGCCGCGGAAAGAGTCTGACTCATGGGCGTTCTCGGCGAAGGAAATGGCCGCGAGTATAAACCCTCAAGCCTGCCAGGCTTTTCGCAATCGCTGCAGGGCGGCTTCGATCTCCGCTTCCGGCACCGCGGCAAACCCCAGCACCAGCCCGGCGCGCTGGTCCGGCGGTTGTGCGGACTCGGGCAGCCAGTAGTTGCTCAGCCCGCTGATCTCGACGTCGGCACCGGCCGCCTGGGCGAGCAGCTCACGCTCGCGTGCCAGGCTGTCCACCGCCAGCGTCAGGTGCAGCCCCGCCGCTACATTCGGCAACGGCCCGACACCCTGGATATCCACAGGCCAGTGGGCGAGCAAAGTATTGCGCCGGCTCAACGCCGCGCGCCGCATGCGCCGGATATGCCGCTGAAAGTGCCCGGCCGCCATGAACTCGGCCATCACCGCCTGGGTGCTGACCTCCGAATGCCGCACATCCACGGCCCGGCGCCGGGCAAAGGCCTGCACCAGCGTCGGCGGCAGCACCAGGTAGCCCAGGCGCAAGGCTGGAAACGCGACCTTGCCGAAGGTGCCGACGTACAGCACTCGACCCTGGCGATCCAGGGCGGCCAGAGGCGCCAGGGGCGCGCCGCTGTAGCGATACTCGCCGTCGTAATCGTCTTCGATGATCCAGCCCTGGGTCCGCTCGGCCCAGGCCAGCAATTCCAGGCGCCGGGCCAGGCTCATGATGACCCCGGTCGGGTACTGGTGGGACGGCGTCACATAGGCCAGCCGGCAATCCTCCAGAGCCGCCAGTTGCCGGCAGTCGATCCCCTCCTGGTCCACCGCCACGCCGTGCAGGCGCCCGCCCGCCACCGCGAAGGCGTGACCGGCAGCGCGGTAGCCGGGGTTTTCCACAGCCACGCCGGCTCCCGGCTCCACCAGCAGCTGTGCACAAAGGCTTATTCCCTGCTGCGCGCCACTGGTGATCACTATTTGCTCAGCCGTGCACTGCAAGCCACGGGAACTGCGCAAATAGGCAGCGATCAGCCCACGCAGGCGCGCGTCGCCCGCCGAGTCGCCATAACACAGATGGCGCAGGTCCGGCTTGCGCCAGAAAGCCGCATTCAGCTTGGCCCAGATCTCGAATGGAAACAGATCGAAGGCCGGCACGCCCACCCGAAATGCCCGTGGCGGACCACTGGGCGGGGTCGACAAATGATGCTTTTGCAGCAGCTCCAGCGCCTCATTGTGGATAACTTTAGCTGGATGTAAATCCAGTGAAATGGCCGATTTTGTGGATAACCCTGTGGGTAAGCCTGTTGATATCCCTGTGGACAGTTTTGTGGATAGTTTTTTGATCGGCAACTGCGCTTCAGGCAGCAACGCCACGTAAGTGCCATCGCCGACCCGCCCTTCGATAAACCCTTCGGCATACAACTGGTCGTAGGCGCGCACCACGCTGTTCCGGGAAATCCCCAGGGCCTGCGCCAGGTCGCGACTGGCGGGCAACCGGGTGCCACCGGCCAGGCGACCGTCCAGCACGCGCAGGCGCAGGGCCTGGTACAGCTGGCGGCTGAGGCCCTGACGGCGGTCGAGCTCGATACCCGCCGGGTTGAAGGAAAGCGGTAACGCTGGGCTATTCATCGATATGCACCCGGGTAATTGGACCTATGAAATAGACCCAAGATGGCTCTTACAACAGACCATTAGCCTGCCTAGGATGCAGGCATTCGCCAAGGAATTTTTCCATGTACCTACCTCGCGCCTTCGTCGACGACAACCTGGCCAGCCTGCAGCAGCAGATTGCCCAGAGCCGCCTCGCCACCCTGGTCACCCACGGCAAGCTGGGCCTGCAAGCCAGCCATTTGCCGCTGTTGCTGGACCCCGCACAAGGCGCCAATGGCACCCTGTTCGGGCACCTGGCCAAGGCCAATCCGCAATGGCAGGAGCTGGCCGACGGAGCCGAGGCGCTGGTGATTTTCAGTGGCGAAGACGCTTACGTCAGCCCGGGCTTTTATCCGAGCAAGGCCGAGCATGGAAAAGTGGTTCCCACCTGGAACTACCTGGCCGTGCATGCCTACGGCAGGGCCGAAGTGTTCAGCGACGGACCACGCCTGCTGGAGCTGGTCAGCGCCCTCACCGAGCGCCACGAGAGCACGCGCAGCGAGCCGTGGAAGGTCACGGACGCCCCCGCCGACTACATCGAGGGCATGCTCAAGGCGATCGTCGGTTTTGCCCTGCCGATCCAGCGCCTGGAGGGCAAGCGCAAGCTCAGCCAGAACCGCAGCCCGGCCGACATTGCCGGCGTGCGCGACGGCTTGGCGGCCAGTGCCGACGTCCGCGATCAACAGCTTTCCCACCTGATGCGCCAAGGAGACTTATGAGCCAGATTCAGATTCGCCCCGTGACCGCCGCCGACCACGCCGCCTGGCTGCCGCTATGGCAGGCCTACCTGCGGTTCTACAACACCGAACTGGCCGATGAAGTGAGCTACAGCACCTGGCAACGCTTTCTCGACCCGAACGAGCCGACCAACGCGGCCCTGGCCTGGGATGGCGAGCGTGCGGTGGGCATGGTGCATTTCATTTACCACCGCTCCAACTGGAGTATCGAGAACTCCTGCTACCTGCAAGACTTGCTGGTCAGCCCGGAGCAGCGTGGCACCGGCGTCGGTCGCCTGCTGATCGAGTTTGTCTACGCGCAGGCCAAGCACGATGGTGCCTGCAAGGTTCACTGGCTGACCCACGAAACCAACGCCACGGCGATCCAGCTCTACGAGCGCATCGCCGAACGGCCGGGTTTCATTCAGTTTCGCAAAGCCCTTTGAGGTTCAAGGAGAACAGCATGCCGATTTCACCCGCTGACTGGACAGGCGCCCCGGCCCCCTCGGCGACCCTGATCGAAGGGCGCTTCATCCGCCTGGAACGCCTCGACCCGGCGCGCCATGCCGAGCAACTGTGGCAGGCCTTCCAGGGCCCCGGCGCAGACCCCAAGTTGTGGGACTACCTGCCGTACGGGCCTTTTGCGCACGACGCGTTCAATGAATGGCTGAGCAATCATGCGGCCAGCAGCGACCCCTATTTCTTCACCGTGATCGACCGTGCCAGCGGCCAGGCCCAGGGCATGCTGAGCCTGATGTCGATCGTCCCGGCCCAGGGCCGCATCGAGATCGGCCACGTGAGTTTCGGCGCGCCGATGCAACGCTCGCCCAAAAGCACCGAGGCGGTCTACCTGCTGGCCAAGGAAGCCTTCGACCTGGGCTACCGGCGTCTGGAATGGAAGTGCAACAACGACAACGCCCGCTCGCGCCAGGCTGCCGAACGCCTGGGCTTCAGCTTCGAAGGAGTGTTCCGTCAGCACATGGTCGCCAAGGGCAAGAACCGCGACACCGCGTGGTTTTCGATCCTCGACTCGGAATGGCCGACGATTGGCGCAGGGTTCGAGCGCTGGCTGAGCGAAGACAATCAGAGCGGCGCAGGCCAGCGCAAAACCCTGGCCGAATGCCGAGCCTGATGCACGGCGCCCAATAGCCAAACCGACGCTGTCCTGCAGGGCCAGCGCGGCCTCGTACCTCGGCAGCGGCTACACCCTGTAGCCGCTGCCGAAGGCTGCGCAGGCCTTGATGGACGCCGTGATCCGTCAGCCCAATTGGGCTTTGTTTTTCGCGGTCAGCGCAGCTTTTGCGCCAGGACGGCGATGTGCTCCGGGCCGATGCCGCAGCAACCACCCAGGTGGCTGGCGCCGCGTTGTTGCCAATCGGCCGCCCAGCGCAGGTAGCCCGGCGGGTCCAGGTCTTCACGCAGCGGGTCGAGGCCGTCGTTGGCCGTGGCTTCCTCGGGTTGCGGCGGGAAGGCATTGGCGTAGGCACCGATATGGATCTTCACCCCCAGGCGCTCGAAGGTCGCACGCGCAGCATCAATCGCATCACCAATCACTTCCGGCTGGCTGCAGTTGAACAGCAGGGTCTCCACACCCAGCTCGGCGGCTACTGCTGCCGCTTCGGCCACCGGCTCGCCGGAACGCAGGCGCGGCACGGCGTCGGTGTCTTCATCCTTCAAGGTAAAGGACAACCAGAACGGCTTGCCATCTTCAGGCAGGCCGGCATGAATCGCCCGCGCCTCGACGATGGAGCTCTGGGTTTCCGCCAGCCACAGGTCGACGTGGGGTGCCAGGCCGTTGACCAGCGGCGCCAGCAAGTCTGCAGCCCGCGAGGCATCGAACAAGTCCGGACGATAAGAACCAAATAGCGGCGGCAGCGAACCTGCGACCCGCACGCTCTTGCCCGAGGCATCCGCCGCACGCCGCGCCAGCTCGCCGGCCAGGGCCGCCAGCGCCTGCCCTTCAGCGGCAAACCGCTCTTCGCCAATATGGAACGGCACCACCGCATAACTGTTGCTGGTGATGACGTTTGCGCCGCTGTCGATATACGCCGCATGCACGGCTTCCACCGCTTGCGGCGCCTCGCTCAAGGCCAGGGCCGACCACTCGGGCTGCCGAAACGGCGCCCCGCGGCGTTGCAGTTCGCGGCCCATGCCGCCATCCAGAATTACCGTGCTGCCTGCGCCCATATGCCTTTTACTCATATGCTTATGAAAATAACTCACTACCGGAGTGGTTCTTATAACTATTAAATACGCACCATTCGGTTAATCACAACCTTTTTCAGTCAGGATTTCCATGAACTTCAAACCGTTATTGGCCCTGGGCCTGACCTTGCTCGCCGCCTCTTCCCAGGCGTTCGCCGGTGCCACCCTGGACCGCATCGAGCAGAAAAAGGAGTTGGTCGGCGTGTTGATGGAAAGCTATCCGCCCTTTTCCTTCCTCAATGATCAGAACCAGCTGGACGGCTTCGACGTCGACGTGGCCAAGGCCGTCGCCGCCAAACTGGGGGTCAAGCTGCGCCTGGAAACCCCTTCCTGGGACGTGATCGCCGCCGGTCGCTGGAGCGGTCGCTACGACATCTGCATCTGCTCCATGACCCCGAGCAAGGCCCGCGCCGAAGTCTTCGACTTCCCGGTGGAGTACTACGCCTCGCCGGCGGTGATCGTGGTCAACGCCAAGGACGATCGCATCCACGGGGCCAAAGACCTGAGCGACAAGAAAGTCGGCCTCACCAGCGCCTCCAGCTATGAAAGCTACCTGAACAAGAACCTGGTGATCGAAGGCGCCGAAGACACCCAATTGCAGTACCCGTTCGAGAACGTGCAGATCGCCCCGTACGACACCGACAACGTCGCCTTCCAGGACCTGGGCCTGGGTGCCGGCGTGCGCCTGGACGCGATCCTCACCAATCTGGTGACCGCACAACCGCGCCTGACCCAGGACAAACGCTTCAAGCTGGCCGGCGAGCCGCTCTACTCCGAACCCAACTCGGTGGCCATCGAGAAAGGCGACGCCCAGTGGAACAGCAAGGTGCGTGAAGTCTTCGCTCAGTTGAAACAGGACGGCACTCTGAGCAAACTGTCGGACAAATGGATCGGCGCCGATATCAGTAAATGACCTCTCTCTCGCAACCACCTCAGCCACCGCAACCGGTGGCTGAGTCGTTTCTCAAACGCCTGCTGGGTTTTCGCACACGCCTGTACCTGACCTGGGCGTTGCTGTTCTTGCTGTTTGTCGGGTTCTTCCTGAGCTTTGACCTGAAATTCGCGATCATCCTGGAAAAATTCCCCAACCTGGCGGGCTTTCGCCTGGGGCCCAATGGCTTCCTGCAAGGCGCGGCGCTGACCTTGTTCCTGTGCCTGTGCTCGATGCTGGCGTCGGTGCTGCTGGGCTTCGCCGCCGCCCTGGCGCGTCTGTCCAGCAGCGCCGTGCTGTTCGGCATCGCCAGCTTCTACACCTCATTCTTTCGCGGCACCCCGCTGCTGATCCAGATCATGCTGATCTACCTGGGCATGCCCCAGTTGGGCGTGGTGCCGGGCGCGATCGCGGCCGGGATCATTGCTCTGTCCCTGAACTACGGGGCCTATCTCAGCGAAATCTTCCGGGCCGGCATCATCGGCGTCGCCCAGGGCCAACGCCAGGCGGCACTGGCCCTGGGCATGCGCCCGACGACCATTTTCTGGCACGTGACCCTGCCCCAGGCGATGCGCACCATCATCCCGCCCACGGCCAACCAGTTCATTTCGATGCTCAAGGACTCGTCGCTGATTTCGGTGATGGGGGTTTGGGAAGTGATGTTCCTGGCCCAATCCTACGGCCGCTCCAGCTACCGCTACCTGGAAATGCTGACCACCGCGGCGGTGATCTACTGGCTGATGTCCTTCGCCCTGGAACTGGTCCAGGCCCGCCTGGAGCGCTATTACGGCAAGGGCCATCAGCGCTAGGCACTCAACTGAACGGGCATGCGCAGGTTTTTTCCTCGCAAAAAAAAAGGGGAGCAAATGCCCCCCCGAGGTAAAACGTTGCAGATGAAGGCTTAGATCAGCCCTCGATCTCGATCAGGATCTCGCCCGGGTTGACCCGGTCGCCCTTGGCCACGTGGATGGCGGTCACCTTGCCGGCGATGGCCGACTGGACTTCGGTTTCCATCTTCATCGCTTCGGTGATCAATACCGCCTGGCCGGCCTTGACCACGTCACCTTCCTTGACCAGCACGTCGACGATGTTGCCCGGCATGGTGGTGCTGACGTGACCCGGCGCCGTGGCCTGCTTGCGTTTGCTGCTGCCGCCGCCGACAAATTCGTTGAGCGGCTCGAACACCACTTCTTCCGGCATGCCGTCGATCGACAGGTAGAAGTGGCGCTTGCCTTCGGCCTTGACCCCGACCCCGGTGATATCGACGCGGTAGGTTTCGCCGTGGACGTCGATGACGAACTCGGTGGGCACGCCCTCGCCGCCCGCCTTGCTGACGCCACCGGCTTCGGGGATCGGCAGCAGCACTTCCGGAACCAGGGTGCCGGCCTCGCGCTCTTCAAGGAACTTGCGCCCGATATCCGGGAACATGGCGTAGGTCAGCACGTCTTCTTCGGACTTGGCCAGGGCGCCGATTTCACCGCGCAGCTTGGTCATCTCAGGTTTCAGCAGGTCGGCCGGGCGCACGTCGATCACGTCTTCGCTGCCGATGGCCTGGCGCCGCAGTTTTTCGTCGACTTCACCTGGAGCCTTGCCGTAGCCGCCTTGCAGGTAAAGCTTCACTTCGTTGGTGATGGTCTTGTAGCGCTCGCCGGCCAGGACGTTGAAGAACGCCTGGGTGCCGACGATCTGCGAGGTCGGGGTCACCAGCGGCGGGTAGCCAAGGTCGTGACGGACCCGCGGGATCTCGGCCAGCACTTCGCTCATGCGGTTCAGCGCGCCCTGCTCTTTGAGCTGGTTGGCCAGGTTGGAGATCATCCCGCCCGGTACCTGGTTGACCTGTACCCGGGTGTCGACCGCGGTGAATTCGCTTTCAAACTGGTGGTACTTCTTGCGCACGGCGTAGAAGTACAGACCGATTTCCTGCAGCAGCTCCAGGTTCAGGCCGGTGTCGAATTCGCTGCCTTTAAGGGCCGCGACCATGGACTCGGTGCCCGGGTGGCTGGTGCCCCAGGCGAAGCTGGAGATGGCGGTGTCGATATGGTCGGCGCCGTTCTCGATGGCCTTGAGCTGGCACATCGCGGCCAGGCCTGCGGTGTCGTGGGAGTGGATGAACACCGGCAGCGACTGCTCGGCCTTCAGCGCCTTGACCAGCTCGCCAGTGGCATAGGGCGTCAGCAGGCCGGCCATGTCCTTGATGGCCACCGAGTCGCAACCCATGGCTTCCATTTGCTTGGCCTGGGCGACGAAGGCCTCGATGGTGTGGACCGGGCTGGTGGTGTAGGCGATGGTGCCCTGGGCGTGCTTGCCGGCGGCTTTTACCGCTTCGATGGCGACCCGCAGGTTACGCACGTCGTTCATGGCGTCGAAGATGCGGAACACGTCGATGCCATTGACCGCCGCCTTGGCCACGAATGCGCGGACCACATCGTCGCTGTAATGGCGGTAGCCCAGCAGGTTCTGCCCGCGCAGGAGCATTTGCAGACGGGTGTTGGGCAATGCCGCGCGCAGTTGGCGCAGGCGCTCCCACGGATCTTCTTTGAGAAACCGCACGCAGGCGTCGAAGGTCGCGCCGCCCCAGACTTCCAGGGACCAGTAGCCGACCTTGTCGAGCTTGTCGCAGATCGGCAGCATGTCGTCGGTGCGCATGCGGGTGGCCAACAGGGACTGGTGGGCGTCGCGCAGGATGGTGTCAGTAACGAAGATTTTCTTAGTCATATTCGGATCTCCTCATAGCTACAAGATTCAAGCTACAAGCTGCAGGTAAAAGCCAATCTGCTCTTACCGCCGCGTGCAGCTGAAAGCTTGCAACTGCTTCATTCATAGGCCTGCGTGGGCGGCGATGGCGGCGGCGATGGCCAGGGCCAGCTCTTCGGGTTTGCGCTTGATCGAGTAGTTGGTCAGTTCAGGGTGGCTCTCAACGAAGCTGGTATTGAACTGGCCGCTACGGAATTCCGGGTTACGCAGGATTTCCTGGTAATAGGCCGCCGTGGTCTTCACGCCTTGCAGGCGCATGTCGTCCAGGGCACGCAGGCCGCGGTCCATCGCTTCTTCCCAGGTCAGGGCCCAGACCACCAGTTTCAGGCACATGGAGTCGTAGAACGGCGGAATGGTGTAGCCGGTGTAGATCGCCGTATCGGTACGTACGCCGGGGCCGCCGGGTGCGTAATAACGGGTGATCTTGCCGAAGCTGGGCAGGAAGTTGTTTTTCGGGTCTTCGGCATTGATCCGGAACTGCAGCGCGAAGCCGCGATGCTGGATGTCTTCCTGCTTCACCGAAAGCGGCAGGCCGGAAGCGATGCGGATCTGCTCGCGGACGATATCGATGCCGGTGATTTCTTCGGTGATGGTGTGTTCCACCTGCACCCGGGTGTTCATCTCCATGAAGTACACCTCGCCCTCGGCGAGCAGGAACTCCACGGTGCCGGCGTTCTCGTAGCCCACGGCCTTGGCGGCGCGCACCGACAGGTCGCCGATATAGGCGCGCTGTTCAGGGGTCAGTTGCGGGCTGGGGGCGATCTCGATCAGCTTCTGGTTGCGGCGCTGGATCGAGCAGTCACGCTCGAACAGGTGCACCACGTTGCCAAAGCTGTCGCCGAGGATCTGCGCTTCGATGTGCTTGGGATTGACGATGCACTTTTCGAGGAACACTTCCGCCGAACCGAAGGCCTTGGTGGCCTCGGAAATCACCCGGGGGAAGGCTTGTTCAAGTTCTTCACGGCTGTTGCAACGGCGAATGCCGCGGCCGCCACCGCCGGAGGTGGCCTTGAGCATCACCGGGTAGCCAATGCGGTCGCCCTCGGTCAAGGCTTCGGCGATGTCCGCGACGTTGCCTTCGGTGCCCGGGGTCACCGGCACGCCGGCCTTGATCATGCTGCGGCGGGCTTCGGTCTTGTCGCCCATGCGCCGGATCACTTCCGCCGAAGGGCCGATGAATTTGATACCACGCTCGGCGCAGATGTCCGCCAGCTCGGCGTTTTCCGAGAGGAAACCGTAGCCGGGGTGCAGTGCGTCGCAGCCGGTTTCCACCGCCAGGTTCACCAGCTTGCGCGGGTTGAGGTAACCGGCCAGCGGTTCGGCGCCGATGCTATGCGCCTCGTCCGCGCGCTTTACATGCAGGGCATGGCGATCGGCGTCGGAATAGATCGCGACCGAACGGATGCCCATCTCGGCGCAGGCACGCACGATTCGTACGGCAATCTCACCACGGTTGGCGATCAGGATCTTTTTTATCACTTGGAGGTTCCCTTGAGCCGTTGAAACACACGACCTGCTAGACCAGGTCGGCGCGTGACCAAATGTTTCAAGTCAGTCGCTGCGCCACACTATGCCTATGGAGGGATTAACAAAAATCAATAATTATTGGGTCGACCATAAGTAAAGACTTATAGTTGGCCAATCAGCCTGCGGCGCGAGACCTAAAATAATGCGTAAGTCCTTGATGCGTATGACATTACGCCAGCTTCAGATCTTCAATGAAGTCTGTGATTTGCGCTCCTACAGTCGCGCCGCCGAAGAGATGTCCCTGACTCAGCCCGCCGTAAGCCTGCAGATCCGCCAGCTGGAAGAGCTGATCGGCCAGCCGCTGTTCGATTACGTCGGCAAGAAGCTGTACATGACCGAGGCCGCCGAAGCCCTGCAACGGGCCAGTCGCGACATTTTCGGACGCCTGGAAAACCTCGACATGCAGCTCTCGGACATGCAGGGATCGTTGCAGGGCCAGCTGAAACTGGCGGTGGAATCGAGCGCCAAATACTTCGTGCCGCACCTGTTCGCCGCCTTCAAGCGCCAGCACCCGGAGGTCAACCTGCAACTGACCGTGGTCAATCGCGGACAGGTGATCCGCCGTCTTTCGGACAACCGTGACGACCTGGTGATCATGTCCATGGTGCCGCAGGACATGGGTCTGGAGTTTCTGCCGTTCCTCAACAACCCGATCGTGGCCGTGGCGCCCCCCGAGCACCCGCTGTGCCATATGGGGCCGCTGCGCCTGCAGGACCTGGAGCCCTACAACCTGCTGGTGCGTGAACAGGGGTCGGGAACGCGGATGGCCTGCGAGGAATACTTCAAGGAGAAGCGCGTGCACTTCACCCAAACCCTGGAAGTGTCATCGGCCGAGGCCCAGCGCGAATGCGTGCGAGCGGGTCTGGGCGTGGCCTTGTTGACGCGCCACGCCCTGAACCTTGAGTTGGCGACGGGGGGGCTCATCGAGCTGCCCGTCGAAGAGCTGCCGTTGTACCGCAGCTGGTGCCTGGTGCAGGCCAAGGCCAAGCGCCTGTCACCGGTAGCACATGCGTTCCTGGGGTTTATCCGCAGCGAACGGGTGCAGATCAGCGTGCTGGTTGAGCGTTTCGACGGGAAGCTGTCGGTGCCGCCTGCCAGTAGTTGATGGCTTCAAGCTCCGGGTAATCGTTGATCTCCTGCTGCAGTTGACGCAACTCACAGCGGTGTTCGATCGCGCGGCGAAACTCCATGCGGCGCTGGTCTTCCTGCTGACGACGGGTCTTGACTACGCTGTTGCTCTCTTCGTAAGGCCGGGCCATTTCTAGTCTCCCAATGCGAGTACGGGAGTTTCACGATGGACGTCGGGCGTTACGGTTTGGCGGCGGGTCAGTGACAGAGAGATGAATGTTGCCCAGTGGTGGGCCGCGCTTGTGGCGCCCACCTCAGGCGGTGCAGCCAGACTCAGTCGTCCAGCGCTTTGACCGATTTGGGCGACAGGCGCAGGCTGCGCAAGCTGCGTTTGACGCTTTTCAGGTGGTTGACCAGGCTCGGCCCGCGGGCCATGGCCACGCCCATGGCCAGCACGTCGATCACCACCAGGTGAGCGATACGCGAGGTCAGCGGGGTGTAGATTTCGGTGTCTTCATGCACGTCGATCGCCAGGTTGACGGTCGACAGCTCGGCCAGAGGCGTCTGGCTCGGGCACAGGGTGATCAGCGAGGCGCCGCTTTCGCGCACCAGGTTGGCGGTGATCAGCAGGTCCTTGGAACGCCCGGACTGGGAAATGCAGATCGCCACATCGGTGGGCTTCAGGGTCACCGCCGACATCGCCTGCATATGCGGGTCGGAATACGCCGCCGCCGTCAGCAGCAGGCGAAAGAACTTGTGCTGGGCATCCGCCGCCACTGCGCCCGACGCGCCGAAGCCGTAGAACTCCACGCGCTGGGCCTGGGACATGGCGGTCACGGCCTTCTGCAACTCCACCGGGTCGAGCTTCTCGCGCACTTCCATCAGGGTGTGCAGGGTGGTGTCGAAGATTTTCAGGCTGTAGTCGGCGACGGAATCGTCTTCATGGATCGCGAACTGGCCGAAGCTGGCACCGGCGGCCAGGCTTTGCGCCAGCTTGAGTTTCAGGTCCTGGAAGCCCGAACAACCGATGGCGCGGCAGAAACGCACGATGGTCGGTTCGCTGATGCCGACGCTATGGGCCAGGTCGGCCATGGAGCTGTGCATCACAGCCGCAGGATCGAGCAACACATGATCGGCGACCTTGAGCTCCGACTTGCGCAAGAGATGGCGTGACTGGGCGATGTGCTGCAACAGATTCAAAGGGCTGGACTCATTGTTATTGGCAGGCGCCAGGGATGTAGCAGTTTTGTAGTTATACTACATGAATCCGTTTTTTGCCCGCGCAATGCGTAACTGAATCAGCTTTACGTCCCCTATTTTGGCTGGGTCCGCTGTATGTAGCTGCCAGGGCGGCCCGCGCCTGCGGCAGTGGCTACAAAGCGGCGTCGGCTCGGAGTAATGCCGCCAGGCCTTCCGCTTCGACGGGGCGACTGATCAGGTAACCCTGCACTTCGTCACACTGCTCGGCCTTGAGAAATGCCAGTTGCCCCGGATGCTCGACGCCCTCGGCCACCACCTTCAGCGACAGGCCGTGGGCCATGGCAATGATCGCCCGGGTAATCGCCGCATCCGCGCTGCCTTCCGTCAGACCACGGATAAACGCCTGATCGATCTTCACGTAGTCCACCGGGATCCGCTTGAGGTAACTCAGGGACGAATACCCGGTGCCAAAATCATCGATCGCCAGCTTCACCCCCAGGCCTCGCAGCTGCTGAAAGGTCGAGATGATGTGTTCGACGCTGTCGAGCAACTGGCTTTCGGTCAGCTCAAGCTCCAGGTATTGCGGCTCCAGGCCGGTTTCTTCCAGCACCTGGCGCACCAGGCTCACCAACTTGCCCTGGCGCAGCTGATACACCGACAGATTGACCGAGACCCGAATCGGCGCCAGCCCCTGGCGCTGCCATTCACACGCCTGCCAGCAGGCCTGGCGCAACACGAACTCGCCGATCGGCCCGATCAGCCCGGTTTCTTCGGCCAGGCCGATAAAGTCCCCCGGCGGCACCCGGCCCATGGTCGGGTGATCCCAGCGTACTAACGCCTCGGCGGCATTCAGATGGCCGCTGGCCAGGCACAGCTTGGGTTGATAGAAGACTTTCAGTTGCTGTTCGTCGATGGCCTTGCGCAGCTGGTTTTCCAATTGCAGGCGCTCCAGGGTGCTGGCCTGCAGACTCTCGGTGTAAAACTGGAAATTATTCCCCCCCAGGTGCTTGGCGTACTGCATGGCCATGTTCGACTGGCTGATCAGCGCGGAAATCTCCCGCGCACTATCGGGCAGCAGGCTGATGCCCATGGAGGCGCTGACCACCAGCTCGTGACCGTCCACGGTCAGCGGCAGGCGCAGCTTGCTCAGTAAACGGGTGGCGACTCGGGTCAGGCTCGACAGGCTGCCGTAGGCATCGAACAGCACCGCAAACTCATCGCCGGACAAGCGGGCGATGGTGTCGGCTTCCGGCAGCGCATTGATCAGGCGCCGGGCCATTTTCTGCAACAGCTGGTCGGCCACGTCATGCCCGAGGCTGTCATTGAGCAACTTGAAGCGGTCCAGGTTGATGTGAACCAGGGCCAGGCTGCGCCCGCCCTGGCGCACCCGCAGATGGGCGTCGCGCAGGCGCTCGCGAAACAGCGAGCGGTTGGCCAGGCCGGTAAGTTCGTCGTAGTGGGTCAGGTAGCGCATGCGCTCTTCGGACTCGCGCCGCGCCGACAGATCGGCGAAGAAGCCGACGATATGGCTGACCTGCCCGCGCTTGTCGCGGACCATGCTCAGTTGCAGCCACTGCGGGTACAGCTCGCCATTCTTGCGCGCCTCCACTAACTCGCCCTGCCAACTGCCGTGCTGCTCCAGGGCCTGGCGGATCGCCGGGTAGTGGCGACGCGCATCGCGGCTGCACGGCAGCTCCACGACATTGCGCCCGAGCATGTCTTCGATCTGATAGCCGGTGACGCGGCTGAATGCCTGGTTGATCGCGATCAATGCGTAATCCGGGTCGAGAATCACGATGCCTTCGCTGGCGGCCTCGAACACCGTGGCGGCCAGGTTGCGCTGCTCTTCCAGCTCCTTGCTGGTGCTGATGTCGCGCCGGGTACCGACCATGCGCGTCACCCGCCCGCTGGCGCTACGCTCCACCGCTCGGCCACGGTCCTCGATCCAGACCCAATGGCCGGCACCGTGGCGCACCCGGTATTCAACTTGATAATCCTCGCTGCGGCCCTTGAGGTGCTCCACCAGGGCGCGCCTGAGCAGCGGCAGGTCCTCGGGGTGCAGGCGGGGCTTGAGGTGGCTGAGCATCGCCGTGACGTAGTCGGGCTCCAGCCCGAACAGCTCCTTGACCTGGGTGTGGTGCACTTCGTCGGTCTGCAGGTTCCAGTCCCACAGCCCCAACTCACTGGCCTTGAGCGCCAGGGCCAGGCGCGCCTCGCTCTTGCTCAGGGCCTTGTTGGCCGCGTCCAGCTCCAGGCTGCGCTCGGCGACCCGGCCTTCAAGGCTGACCTGGGCTTCGCGCAGTTCATCTTCGGCGCGCCGGCGCTGTTCAATCTCGCGGGCCAGCTCGCTGTTGAGCTGCTCGCTGCGGCTTTGCGCCTGCTGCAGGTGCTCGATCAGCGCCTGATTCTGGAAACGCCGCAGCATGCCACGGTGGATCAGGCGATGAACCTGCCAGGCCACCACACTCAATGACACCAGCAGAATCAACCCCAGCCAGCCCCAGCCGCGCTGTTGCTGGTCGCCGCCCCAGAACAGATAGGCGATGGCCGGCAACAGGCAGGGCAAGGTAAAGGACAGGAAGGCCGGCAGGCTGACGGCATAGGAAACGCTGGCGGAGAGAATCGCTGCGCCGATCAGGCCGAAGACCCAGGCCTGCTGCAGGAAACTGTCGGCGGGCACCAGGGCGATAGCGGCGCAGGCCAGGGTCAGGCCACTGACCGCAGACCCCATCAGAAACATCCGCCGCCACACCGCGTGTGCCTGGCGGCTGGGCATGGCGGAATCGAACGCCGCCACCTGGATCACCCGCAGCGCCACCAGGGCCAGCAGCCAGACCATCCACACACTGACCAGCAAGTACCGCTCGGGGCTCCACAGCAACCAGGCGCAGACCAGACCGTTGAGCAACATGAAGAGTGTGGGCAGCAATGAGCCCTGATAAAGCAGACGCGTGCGCTCGACCGCCATCTCCATGGCGTAGTGCTGGCGGATAACCCGCGGCTCCACAAAAGGACCGCTCAGGTCGGTGCTGAGTGTCATAGGCAGTGTTCTTATAATGGTTGAGCCTGAAACGTCGCCGGAGCATACACAAGCAATAGCCCGTACCAAACTGCTCCAGATCATAAATCGCTAAAACAAATCCCCCGCCGGTACTGCATAAAACCGTACAGGCGAGCACTGCCAACGGCTGCAGCCTGTGACCGACCGGTCGTCATCCACGGTAGTTTTATCGGCTAAACCAACGCCGGGTTTGCCCGGTGTCGCCCGGCCCCCTAGAATGCCCCGATGCGCGATGACCTCTCCCTTCTGCTGAACTCCCTCAACGATGCCCAACGCCAGGCCGTAGCTGCCTCCGTGGGTCGTCAGTTGGTCCTGGCCGGTGCTGGATCCGGTAAAACCCGTGTGCTGGTGCACCGTATCGCCTGGTTGATCCAGGTCGAGAACGCCTCGCCACACTCCATCCTGTCGGTGACCTTCACCAACAAGGCGGCTGCCGAGATGCGCCATCGCATCGAGCAGTTGATGGGGATCAACCCGGCCGGCATGTGGGTCGGCACCTTCCACGGCCTGGCGCACCGCCTGTTGCGTGCCCATTGGCAGGAAGCGGGCTTGAGCCAGACCTTCCAGATCCTCGACAGCGACGACCAGCAACGCCTGGTCAAGCGCGTGATCCGCGACCTGGGGCTGGATGAACAGCGCTGGCCGGCGCGCCAGGCGCAATGGTTTATCAACGGCCAAAAAGACGAAGGCCTGCGTCCGCAACATATTCAAGCCAGCGGCGATCTGTTCCTGGCCACCATGCGCGGCATCTATGAAGCCTACGAGGCGGCCTGCCTGCGCGCCGGGGTCATCGACTTCTCCGAACTGCTGCTGCGCGCCCTGGACCTGTGGCGCGACCACCCGGGCTTGCTCGCGCACTACCAGAAGCGCTTCCGCCATGTGCTGGTGGATGAGTTCCAGGACACCAACGCCGTGCAGTACGCCTGGTTGCGCCTGCTGGCCAAGGGCGGTGACAGCCTGATGGTGGTGGGCGACGACGACCAGTCGATCTATGGCTGGCGCGGCGCGAAAATCGAGAACATTCACCAGTATTCCGAAGATTTCCCGGACGCCGAAACCATTCGCCTGGAGCAGAACTACCGCTCCACGGCCGGCATCCTCAAGGCCGCCAACGCCCTGATCGCCAACAACACCGGGCGCCTGGGCAAGGAGTTGTGGACCGACGGCGGCGAAGGCGAAGCCATCAACCTGTACGCCGCCTTCAACGAGCACGACGAAGCGCGCTACGTGGTGGAAACCATCGAAAGCGCGCTGAAAACCGGCCTGGCCCGCAGCGACATCGCCATTTTGTATCGCTCTAACGCCCAGTCCCGGGTGCTGGAAGAGGCCTTGCTGCGCGAACGCATCCCGTACCGCATCTACGGCGGCCAGCGCTTCTTCGAACGTGCTGAAATCAAGAACGCCATGGCCTACCTGCGCCTGCTCGAAGGCCGGGGCAACGATGCCGCGCTGGAGCGGGTGATCAACGTCCCGGCGCGTGGCATCGGCGAAAAGACCGTCGAAGCGATCCGCGAACACGCGCGCCACAGCGACGTGTCGATGTGGGAAGCCATGCGCCAGCTGGTGGCCAACAAGGGCCTGACCGGTCGCGCTGCCGGCGCCTTGGGCGGCTTTATCGAACTGATCGAGAACCTCGCGGCAAAAACCGCCGAGATGCCGCTGCACCTGATGACCCAGACGGTGATCGAGCAATCCGGGCTGATTGCCTACCACGAGGCGGAAAAAGGCGAAAAAGGCCAGGCCCGGGTAGAAAACCTTGAGGAACTGGTCAGCGCCGCACGCAACTTCGAAAACACCGAAGAAGACGAGGAGCTGACACCACTGGCTGCCTTCCTCGGCCATGCGTCCCTGGAAGCCGGCGACACCCAGGCCGACGAGCACGAGGACGGCATCCAACTGATGACCTTGCACAGCGCCAAGGGCCTGGAATTCCCCTACGTGTTCCTGGTGGGCATGGAAGAAGGCCTGTTCCCGCACAAGATGAGCCTGGAAGAGCCCGGGCGCCTTGAAGAAGAACGGCGTCTGGCCTACGTCGGCATCACCCGGGCGATGCAGAACCTGGTCATGACCTATGCCGAGACCCGCCGCCTGTACGGCAGCGAGACCTACAACAAGGTCTCGCGCTTCGTCCGCGAAGTGCCCAAGGGGCTGATCCAGGAAGTGCGCCTGTCCAACAGCGTCAGCCGTCCCTTTGGCGGTGGCCAGCAGCAGAGTTCCAGCAGCCTGTTTGGTGGCAGTGAGATCCCGGACACCGGCTTCAGCCTGGGCCAGGCTGTGCGCCACGCCGTGTTTGGCGACGGGGTGATCCTCAACTTCGAGGGCGCCGGGGCCCAGGCGCGGGTCCAGGTCAACTTCAGCGAAGGCAGCAAGTGGCTGATGCTGGGTTACGCCAAGCTGGAAGCCATCTGAGCCCAGCGGAAGGCGGTGCGCCGGTGCGAGCCGGCACCCGCTGACCACGGCTGGCGCGCTCGCCCTCAAGCGTCCTTATATAAGGAAGAGGAACATCCCCATGGGCACAGGCTTTTTTTCCTCCTGGACATTCTGGGCCCTGCTATCGGCGACATTCGCCGCGCTAACGGCGATCTTCGCCAAAATCGGTATCGAGAACGTCAATTCCGACTTCGCCACCCTGCTGCGAACCGTAGTGGTTCTGGTGAGCCTGGCCTTGATTTTGTACGCCACGGGCCAATATCAGTCACTGGGATCGATCTCGGGCAAAAGCTACCTGTTCCTGGTGCTGTCCGGCCTGGCCACCGGTGCTTCCTGGCTGTGCTACTTCCGCGCGCTGAAGCTGGGCCCGGCCTCGCTGGTCGCGCCGGTCGACAAACTCAGCGTGGTGTTGGTCGCCCTGTTGGGCGCCGCGCTGCTGGGGGAGAAGCTCGACCTGCGGCAATGGGGTGGAATCGGACTGATCACCGCAGGCGTGGTGATGCTGGCACTACGCCGCTAGGCACGGTTGCACTGAACCCACCCGTCGCCCGCCGGGTCCCAGATATACGTCCTCTTGCCCCGGCTGAAACTGAACCCAGCCTGTCAGGCAAAAGCCCGAAACATTATGCCGCTAGCCAGTGACACTTCACCTGTGCAACATGGCGCGCGTGCCATCCACAAATGGGAATTCCCTTTATGAAACGTTTTCTTAGCATCGCCATGGCGCTGTGCATCGGCCTGACGATGAGCCTCGACGCCAACGCCAAGCGCTTCGGTGGCGGCAAAAGCGCGGGCGCCGCGCCGTCGCACCAAACCAGCCAGATGGCGCCTTCCGCAGGTGCGGGTACTGCCGCAACCGCGGGCGCTGCCGGTGCCGCTGGCGCTGCTGCCAAAGCGGGCGGCGCTTCGCGCTGGCTCGGCCCTCTGGCCGGTATCGCCGCGGGCGGCCTGCTGGCCTCCATGTTCATGGGCGGTGGCTTCCAGGGCATGCAGATCTTCGACATCCTGATCCTCGCCGTCATCGCATTCGTGATCTTCCGCTTCATCGCCGCTCGTCGCCGCAAACAGCAGGAGCAGTTCGCTCCGGCTGGCCACGCGCCCATGCAGCGTGAAGCCTTCCAGCCACAGCAGCCTGCTCCAGGCTCGATCTTCGGTGGTGCTTCGGCTGCCGCCGCCCGTCCGGTGATCAATGCTCCGGCCTGGTTCAACGAAGAGCGCTTCATCGAAGCTGCGCGTAACCACTTCCAGTCCCTGCAGCAACACTGGGACGCGAATGAAATGGACAAGATCGCCGAGTTCGTGACCCCGCAAATGCTGCAGTTCCTGAAAAAAGAACGCGCAGACCTGGGTGATGGCTTCCAGTCGACCTACATCGACAACCTCAATGTCCAACTGGACGGCGTGGATGATCGTGCCGACAAGACCATTGCTACCCTGACCTTCACCGGCGTGTCGAAAACCTCGCGTTTCGACCAGGGCGAAATGTTCAGCGAAAGCTGGAACATGGAACGCGCTCCAGGCGACAACCAGCCTTGGCTGGTTGCAGGTATCCGCCAGAACGGCTGATCCCTTTCGCGGTCACACCAGTAATGCAGAACCCCGACTCAGGTCGGGGTTTTGCATTTCACGATTGCACTTATAGCGAGCTACTGTATAAAACCGCGTCATATAAACCGCGCCATAGAGCTAAGAGGACCCAGGCCGTGGAAGAAGTCATCGAGCAACTGCGTGAAGCAAACGAACCGGTACCCGTGCCCCTGGAGTTACCGGACGAAGACCAACTGGTGGAAGTCGAGGAACAGCTGTTCATCAACATCCCCTTCGTCTTCAAAGAGTTCCTGTTGACCGTGAGTGACGTGGTCTACGGCAGCCTGGAACCGGTGACTGTCACCGACCCGCAGTCCCACACCTATCTGCCGGAAGTAGCCGCTACTGCCTGGGACCTGGGTGTACCGCGCGAGTTGATCCCGATCTGCCAGGACGGCGAAGACTATTACTGTGTCGAGGAAGACGGCACCGTGGTGCTGTGGTCCGGCGAAGAAGAGCTGATCACCGAAGAATCCTGGGAATCGGTGTGGCACTGGGCACGAGACGTCTGGCTGGAAAGCTGAGTCGATCACCCGCACGCCTCATGGCCGGCAAGCGCGCACTTACAGAGGCATGCCCCCTGTAATGGCGCGCGTGACCGCGCCGTTGCCGTCCCTGGCAGCGGCGGGAGTGGGCGATCAATGCCCTGAACTTTCCTTGTGGTTATCCAGGGTTTCCAGCAGCGCAACCTGCATCCGCGTGTGCACCCGGATAAACCAGCGCCACAGCACCGCAGCCACCGCGGCCGCGACCACCGCGATCAGGACCAGCAGCTCGGCAGTCGGCAGAATGCTCGACGACAACGCCGCCAGCAGCAGAAAGATCACCAGCAACGACAAAATCGGAATCACCTCGGCGATCACTCGCCGCACCCTCTGCGTATGGCGCCCGGCCACTTCCGCCTTGACCCCCATCTCCGCCAGCAGCATCGACAGCGCCTTGAGCTTGCGATAGGCGGCGATCAGGAACGGCAGCGACAACAACAGCGCACCGCCCCAGATCAGCGCCTTCTGCCAGCTCGGATCGCTGATCCAGTCCTGCAGATAGCCGGCGATACGGGCCGCGAAGTAGCCGCCAGAGAAGAAGATCGCCACCACCAGCGCCAGGTTGACCCCCACCTGCATCAGGATCCGCCGGATCATCGACGCCAGCAATGCGCCCTCGCCTTGGGGCTGGATGCTGCGTAGCCATTCACCATACATGCCCAGCACCCGACCCAGGCGCTGCGGCATCACTTCGGCCAACTTCAGCGACAACGGGTCGGCGGCGCGAATCAGGTACGGAGTGAGCAAGGTGGTGATGGCCGATACCGCCACAGCCACCGGATAGAGGAAGTCGCTGGTGACCTGCAAGGTCATGCCCAGGGCGGCGATGATGAATGAGAACTCACCGATCTGGGACAGGCCCATGCCGACCCGCAGCGACGTGCGCCCATCGTTGCCGGCGATAAAGGCACCCAGCCCACAGGACAACATCTTGCCCAGGACCACCGCGACCGTGATCACCACGATCGGCCAGGCGTACTGCAGGAGAATCTGCGGATCGATCATCAAGCCAATGGCGACAAAGAAGATGGCACTGAACATGTCGCGAACGGGTTCAATCAGCCGTTCAATTTTCAGGAGCTCGCGGGACTCGGCGATGATCGCGCCAATCAGAAAAGCCCCCAGTACCATGCTGTATTCCAGCTTGACCACCAGCAGGCAAAAGCCGAAACACAGGCCGAGCACGGTGATCAACAGCATTTCGTTGCTTTCAAAGCGGGCCACGTAGGCCAGCAGGCGCGGCACCAGCAGAATGCCGATCACCAGCGCCACGATCATGAACAGCGAGAGCTTGCCGACGGTGGAAAACACTTCGCCGGAGTCGACCGTGCCGCTGACCGCGATGCTTGAAAGCAAGGCGATGATGCCGATGCCGAGGATGTCTTCGACAATCAACACACCGAAGATCAGCTGCGCAAAGCGCTGGTTCTTCATCTTCAGGTCATTGAGGGCCTTGACGATGATGGTGGTCGAGGAAATGGCCAGGATCGCACCGAGGAACAGTGAATCCATGGTGCTCCAGTCGAACCAGCGACCGATTTCGTAGCCGATCCAGATCATCAGCACGATTTCCAGAAAGGCCGCGATAAAGGCCGTGGCACCGACCTTGAACAGCTTGCGCAGGCTGAACTCCAGGCCCAGGCAGAACATCAGGAAAATCACCCCCAGTTCGGCCAGGGTCTTGATGGTCTGCTCGTCATGGATCAGGCCAAAAGGTGGGGTGTGCGGCCCGATAATGAAGCCGGCGACGATATAGCCCAGCACCACCGGTTGTTTGAGCCGGTGAAAAACAATGGTCACCACGCCCGCGACCAGCATGATCACTGCCAGGTCCTGAATAAAGCTGATGGCATGCATGGCGTGGGGCTCCTTGTGGGGTAGGCAAATACGCTCACTCGGCCGCCGAGCATCCGAATGCTCTGATAAGGCCAAGTAAAAATCTGAAAACTTGAGAGAAAAAGCCCTGGGAAAGGGCCTTTCGCAGGTTACCACCGCGACTTCGAGCAAAAAGGCGGTGCAATATAAGGAAACAGATCGATCGGCGCGTGACGGCGAGCGGCGGCCCGGCGTCCCGTTATCGATGGTTTTGAAAGCTGACCAAGCGCCCGCAGAGGTGCTCCCGTAACCCCTGCCTACAACCGTGAGTGTGCTATGGAACCCGGAAACGCCCAGCTGTCGATGACGGTACTGATGACCCCTGACATGGCCAATTTCTCTGGCAATGTCCACGGCGGCACCCTGCTCAAGTACCTCGACGAGGTCGCCTATGCCTGCGCCAGCCGTTATGCCGGCCGCTATGTGGTGACCTTGTCGGTGGACCAGGTGATTTTCCGCGAGCCGATTCATGTCGGCGAACTGGTGACCTTCCTGGCGTCGGTGAACTACACCGGCAACACCTCAATGGAGGTGGGGATCAAGGTGGTCACCGAGAATATCCGCGAGCGCTCGGTGCGCCATACCAACAGCTGCTTCTTCACCATGGTCGCCGTGGACGACCAGCGTAAGCCGGCAGTAGTCCCGCAGTTGCAACCGCAGACCAGCGAAGACAAACGGCGTTTTATCCAGGCCAAGCAGCGCCGGCAGATTCGCCAGGAGCTGGAAATTCGCTATCAGGAGATCAAGGCCGACGCGCCCTGAGCTTCACGCACCACGGAACCATGGACGGTTCCAGCCTCCCGCTTCGCACCTCCCTCCCTGCAATGCCCCTCGGGTATTTCCGTGCCCTCCCCGCGCCAGCCCTTAAAGGCCAGGCAGATTGGCCGCTTTGATCCCTTTTTGACCACATACGCAGTTATGTAGCCGCAGCCCCGCTGCCAGAATCCTCGTGCAAGGCAAAAACGCACTCCCGCTCTCGGGAGCATTCGAACAAGAACGAACGCGTGAGAACCGAACATGCCCAGCACCCGCCCCGCCTCCAGCAGCAACGCCCTCGCCATCAGCGACAGCGGCGTCCCCAGCGAATTTACCCACAGCGCCCAGGGCACCTCCCTGCGACGCATCCTGCGCCTGCCGGCCCTGGTGTTCTTCGGCCTGGTGTACATGGTGCCGCTGACCATTTTCACGACCTATGGCGTGGTCACCCAGCTCACCGGCGGGCGCACGGCCGCCGCGTACGTCATTACCCTGCTGGCGATGTTTTT
Organism: Pseudomonas sp. MF4836; assembly: GCF_002018875.1. Taxonomy (GTDB): domain Bacteria; phylum Pseudomonadota; class Gammaproteobacteria; order Pseudomonadales; family Pseudomonadaceae; genus Aquipseudomonas. Next base: position 200,660 of record NZ_MVOL01000004.1, on the reverse strand, counting down.
CACCGCGCTGTCCTACAGCGCCATGGTGAAGAAATATCCGATTGCCGGTTCTGCCTATTCCTACACCAGCCTGAGCTTTGGCCCGAGCATCGGCTTTCTGGCCGGCTGGTCGCTGCTGCTCGATTACCTGTTCCTGCCGATGATCAATTACCTGGTGATCGGCCTGTTCCTGAATATCGCCTTTCCCCAGGTCCCTGCCTGGGTCTTCGTGGTGGCGACCATCGGTGTGGTGACGGTGCTGAACATTCGCGGCATCAGTTCGGTGTCGAGCATGAGCAACCTGATCGTCGGCGCCCAGGTGGTGTTTGTCCTGGTGTTCATCGCCCTGGCCGGCAAGCACTTGCTCGGTGTCGAGGCCCTGGACTTGAGCGCACCGTGGCTGGGTGACGGCAGTCAGGTCGGATTTCTGCCATTGATAGCCGGCGCGGCGGTGCTGTGCCTGTCGTTTCTGGGGTTCGATGCGGTGTCGACCCTGGCCGAAGAGGCCCGCGACCCGCGCAGGGACATCCCTCGGGCGATTGTGATCACTACCCTGGGCGCCGGCGCGCTGTTTATCCTGCTGGCCCTGGTCAGCCAGCTGGTGTTCCCCGGCAGTGCCTTCAAGGACCCGGAGGCGGCCGCCGGCGAGGTCATGCTGCAGGCGGGGGGGCGTTTTCTGGAGATGTTTTTCACCGCGGCCTATGTGGCGGGCGCGGCGGGATCGGCGCTGGCCTCCCAGGCCTCGGTGTCGCGCATTCTCTTCAGCATGGGCCGCGACGGGATCTTGCCGCGCCGGGTATTCGGCGTGCTCTCGGCGCGTTACAAGACGCCCACCACGGCGATTGTCCTGGTGTCGCTGATCTCGCTGCTGGCGGTGGTGATCGACCTGACGACGCTGGCGTCGATGATCAGCTTCGGCGCGCTGGTGGCGTTCTCGGCGGTCAACCTGGCAGTGATCAAGAGCCACCTGTTCGATGGCCAGCCACGCAGCGGCGCCGACCTGCTGCGCTATGGCTTGCTGCCGCTGGTGGGGTTTGCCCTGATTGTCTGGCTCTGGACCAGCCTGTCGCTGCTGACCCTGGGCATCGGCCTGGCCTGGTTCGCCGTGGGCCTGGCCTACCTGGCGTTCCACACCCGGGGCTTCAGCCACAAGGCGCCCGAGGTGCAGTTCTCAGAACCGCTCTAGGGTCGGTTGAGGTGTGGCCCAGCACCGCGGCTTGTGACCAAACCGCTAGAGCTCGATCGGCGTGGCTTCGAAGCGCACCCGCGGATGGGCGATCCGGTCCTGGGCCCGCACCAGTTCCAGTTCATAACTGGCGCAAGCCTGGGTTTCCAGCAGCACTTCATGCACCGCGGCGGCGGTGAATTCGAACGCCGCCAGCAGGCTGTCGCCCAGCAGCACCCGGGCCAGGAACAGGCCTGAGGTCAGGTCGCCCACACCCACGGGCTGACGCGGAAACGCCAGCAGCGGGCGGCGCAAATGCCAGCTGCCCTCGGCGGTGACCAGCAGCATCTCAAAGCCATCGGCGACCTTGCCCGGGTAATCCAGGTGTTTGACCAGCACCGCCTTCGGCCCACGGGCCAGCAGCGCCCGAGCCATGGCCAGGCAATCGAACAGCGACTGCGGCTTGCGCCCGGAGAAGCTGTCGAGCTCCAGCTGGTTGGGGCACAGGATATCTGCCATCGCCACGGCTTCTTCGAGCAGGAAGTCGCTGACTTCTGCGGGCACGCTGCAACCCTTTTCCGGATGCCCCATCACCGGGTCGCACAGGTACAGCGCCTTGGGGTTGGTCGCCTTGATCCGCGCGACACCACTGAGAATCGCCCGCCCCTGGGCGGCGCTGCCCAGGTAACCGGACAGCACCGCGTCGCAGTTGCCCAGCTCGCCGATGGCGGCGATGCCTTCTACCAGCTCGGGAATCCGATGGGGCGCCAGGACTTCTCCGGCCCACTGTCCATACTGAGTGTGGTTGGAGAACTGCACCGTGTTCAGCGGCCAGACGTTCACCCCGACCCGCTGCATCGGAAAAACCGCAGCGCTGTTACCGGCATGGCCAAAGACCACATGGGACTGGATCGCAAGCAGATGAGGTGTACGTTTCATGCGCGGATTTTCCGTAAAACCATTGAAATTCAAGCCGCGCAGTATGCGACTAAACACAGCCTGTACGACAGACCGGAGAGGCAGTTAAGCTGATGGCACTTTGTCGGAGCAAATCTTCATGCTGACCCTTGGAAATATCTTTGTGCTGATGCTGCTGGCGACGGGCGCCGCCTGGATCTGGCACAACCACGGTTTGCGCGAGCGGGCACTGGAGAGGGTCAAGCAGCACTGCGCCAAGCTCGATATCGAGCTGCTGGACGGCAACGTCGCGCTCAAGCGCATCGGCTTCGTCAAGGATGCCAACGGCCGCCGACGCCTGGCGCGAATCTACAATTTCGAGTTCACCGTGACCGGTGAAACCCGGCACGCCGGCACCATCACCCAGTTCGGCGCCCACAGCGCACAGATCGAACTCGCGCCCTACCCCTTTGAAGTCAAAACCCCATTGCCCAGTGCGGAAGTGATCGAGCTGAGCCAATGGCGGGAAGAGCATCAGAAATGGCGGCAGTGAGACGGTGGATCAGGGTCGAGGGCCAGCGCAGCCTTCGGCAGCGGCTACAGGCGGCAGGCTTGTAGGCTGTTCTGCAACGCCGCGACCTCCTGTACCTCGCTGAAAATCAACTCCAACCGCGAATCCTGGCGCCATTCACTGGGCAGCCAGTTGAGGGGCGAGTTGTCGACGCCATTCCCGGAACGCCAGCCTTCGCCGCTGTGGATCACCAGCTTGGCCCGGCGCCAGTCGAGGTTCTGCAACCAATGGTCGATCCGCGTCAGGTCGAATAGCTGGCTTGGATGCCAGCGCCAGCCAATGCTCCAGCCGCCCTCCTGGGCCTGGCTCAGGCAGATCGGCCGAGTCGGATCGGTCCAGATCGCCGGCAGCTGCGCCAGGCCCTGGGGCAGCTCCAACTCGACCTGAGCCGCGTCGGCGCGAGCCAGTAAACCGGGCAACTGTGCCAGCGGCAGATGGGCCTGGTGGGTCCAGTACCGCGGACAATCCGGCAGTTGCTCGATAACCCGCTGCTGCTCGGCCTCGTCCAGATGCTCATCCTTGTTCAGCAACAACAACCCGGCACTGGCCAACGCCTCCTGCTGGGCCCGGGGCAAGGGCTTGCCGGCCGCCAGGGCCTGGGCATCCAGCACCAATACGCAGGGCTGCACAGCCAACACCCCTTGCCACGGCGCCTCGCGCAATTGCCGCAGCAATTGCGCCGGATGGCCGAGCCCCGAGGGCTCGATAAACAGCCGGTCCGGTCGCGCCTTGCGCAGCAAGCGCCCAAGGCCCACCTGAAACGGCGCGCCGTTCACGCAACACAGACAGCCGCCGGCCACCTCCCCCAGGCTAATACCGTCTTCATCCCGGGCCAGCAGCGCCGCATCCAGGCCGATCTGGCCGAACTCGTTGATCAGCACCGCCCAGCGCTCGTTGGCCGGGCGCTGGCGCAAAAGGTCGCGGATCAGGCTGGTCTTTCCGGCACCCAAGGGCCCGGCGATAACGTGAGTGGGGATGTTTTGCAGCATGGGAAGGGAGTCCATAAAACCGGTGAAGCGATGCTACGCCCTTCTCGCCCCAGGCGAATAGCCGCTCGACCTGCAGTCGCTGCCGAGGCACGAGGCGGCGCTGGCCATCAGCAACGCCCCATGCCTGCCTGGCAGAACACGGCCGGTCAGCCCAGCCAGTCCAGGGTCAGGATCAACCGGCGCTCGCCCGGCGCCGGTTGCGGTGAGCGATGGATCAGGCCGAAGCCTTCATTGCCGTGCCATTTCTCACCCTTGAGCAACGCCACCTCGCCGCAGGCCATTTGCTCGATTGACTCTCCGGCATCAGGCTCGGCCTGGGCCTGGCCCAACTGCCGGCGGTCCATGACGCCTTCCTTCAGCCACTGGCTGCCGACGCCGGCGTAGGTGGTGATCAAGCGCACCGGCACATGGTCGACGTGAAAGCGCGGGCACATGGCCTTGTCCAGAACCCGCAGACGCAACCCCACGCGTCGTGCCCCCAACAGGCAGGCAAAGGCGCTGACCAGCCAGGAAACGTCGGCGATAAAGCCGTCATAGCCCTCAAGATCACTGAAGCCCGACGCCAGGCCACGCAAGTTGGGCTCGGCTTCGTCATCGGCCAGCTCCAGGGACAGGGAGTCGGCCAGGGGCTGGTTGAGGGACAGCAACAAGGCGCCGAAATCGGCGATATGCGCCGGCAGCCGGCGCTGCCACAAGGCCAGGTTGACCGGGTCCTGCAGCACCTCGGCCAATACCGAGGGCGCAGCGCCCAGCGCCTGGCGGCGGGTCAGCGACGGCAACGCAATGCCGGGGGCTCTCAGGGCCGGCATCAGGCCGCGACCTCCCCTTGCCAGGGCCCGAAGGGGTCGGGCAATTGCCGCCAGCCTTCGACACCCAGGGCCATCTCCGCGTCGCTCAGCAGGCAGGCGTCGAGTTCGGCGGCAAGTTGTGCGAAGTCGATGTTCTGCCCGATAAATACCAGTTCCTGACGGCAGTCGCCGCTGGCTGGAGTCCAGTTGTTCAAGATCGCCGCGGTGCTTTCCTGATCCTGGGGCCACTGCTGCCTGGGCACGAAACGCCACCAACGCCCGGCAAACCCGTGGCGCATCAAGCCCCCGGCCTGGGACCAACTGCCGGCGTCCCGGTACTTGCTGGCGAGCCAGAAAAAGCCCTTGGAGCGCAGCAGTTTGCCGTTGACCCAGGGCCGGTCGATAAACTGGAAAAAACGCTGTGGGTGAAAGGGCCGGCGCGCCCGGTACGCCGTGGAGGCGATCCCGTACTCCTGGGTCTCCGGCACGTGCTCGCCGCGCAGCTCCTGCAACCAGCCGGGGGCCTGGGCCGCGCGTTCGAAGTCAAACCGTCCGGTGTTGAGGATCGCGTTCAGCGGCACCTGGCCCATGACCATGGGCAGGATCTGCGCCTGGGAATTGAGGCGCTGGAGAATGGCCATCAGTTCCTGACGCTGGTCGCTGCTGATCAGGTCGATCTTGCTGATCAGGAGCACGTCGGCGAACTCGATCTGCTCGATCAGCAGGTCGGTGATCGAACGTTCATCTTCCTCGCCCAGGGTCTCGCCACGGGAAGCCAGGCTTTCGGCGGCCTGGAAGTCGAGCAGGAAATTCATCCCGTCGACCACCGTGACCATGGTGTCCAGGCGCGCTACGTCCGCCAGGCTCTGGCCCTGTTCATCGCGAAAGGTGAAGGTTTCGGCCACCGGCAGCGGTTCGGAGATGCCGGTGGACTCGATCAGCAGGTAATCGAAGCGCCCTTCCCGGGCCAGTTTGCCGACTTCTTCCAGCAGGTCTTCGCGCAGGGTGCAGCAGATGCAGCCGTTGCTCATTTCCACCAGCTTTTCTTCGGCGCGATTGAGGCTGACGTCACGCTGGACCTCGCCGCCATCGATGTTGATTTCGCTCATATCGTTGACGATCACCGCCACTCGCAGGTTTTCACGGTTACGCAGCACGTAGTTGAGCAAGGTGCTTTTGCCGGCGCCGAGAAAGCCGGAAAGCACGGTAACGGGGAGACGGTCGGTCATGGGGGTGGTCCTCATCAGGGCGTACGGTGGCTGGGTCAAGACGCCCGGGTATGGCGTTCGCGCAGCTCTTGGCGTTCTTTGGCTTCGATACACAGGGTGGCGGTTGGGCGCAGCAACAGGCGCTTGAGGCCGATCGGCTCACCGGTTTCCCGGCACCAGCCATATTCGCCACGGGCCAGGTGTTCGAGGGCCTGGTCGATCTTGTCCAGCAGCTTCTTTTCCCGCTCCAGCAGGCGCAGTTGCCACTGGCGCCGCTCTTCGGCGCTGCCGATGTCTGCGGGGTCGCTGCTGGGTTCCTGTTCGCGCAGTTCGCTGAACTCGCCGGCGATGCGCTGTTGCAGGTCGGTGCGCTGCGCCAACAGCAGTTCGCGGAAGAACCCCTGCTGGGCGTCGTTCATGTAGTCGGCCTGGGGTTGGGCAAGCAGTTCTTGTTCAGTCATGGGCATCACGGATCAGGTTTTATTTGATGTTATATTATAACAATACAAATAAGCCAATCCTCTCTTGCCGAGGCTGACGAAGGGCGCGATGCTGGCGCCCTCTTGCGACGAGAACCTTGATGCCCACTTCGTTGAAATACCTGTTGCCGAGCCTGGCGCTGCTGATTGCCGGCTACGCCTGGGGTCAATTGCCGAGCACGCTGGCCAACTGCACCCGCAGTGCCAACCTGCTGGCCTGCGTGGATCCCCAGGGCAATGCCTACAGCGTCGCCACCGCGGGCAGCGACACTTACCTGCGCGGCTTCGAAGTCAGCGGCAAACGCTATTGGGCGCAGACCAACAGCCGCTATGGACAGCTGACCTTCTTCACCGGCCTCGCTTCCAACGGCGAAGCCTGGGTCGGCTACAGCCGCCGCGTGGGCTGGACCACCCTCAATCGATTCTCCAGTTCGGGCGGCAGCAAAGGCGTGTTCACCTGCAGCCGCCTCAGCGGTTGTTAAGCCTGCCAGCGCGTCAGACTCGGGCTTTTTGCTGCTCCTGCTGCCAGGCCATGTAGCTGTTGATGGGTGGGTTTTTCTGAAAGTAGCGCTGCAAGCCCTCGAACAAACCGTCGGCCACTGCCTGCTGATGCCGAGCGGTGACCAGGCGCTGGCTGTCGCGGCTGTTGGAGATGAAGCCGGTTTCCACCAGGATCGACGGAACATCCGGTGACTTGAGCACCGCGAACCCGGCCTGCTCCACGCGCTTCTGATGCAGGGTGGTGATCCCGGACAGGCTGTCGAGCACGGTGCTGCCCAATTGCAGGCTGGCGGCAATGGTGGCGTTCATCGACATGTCCAGGATCACCCCGGCCAGCATCGGATCCTTGTCCTTGAGGTTGAGCAGGCTGGTAGCCCCCAACAGGTCGGCGCCGTTTTCCCGCTGCGCCATGAAGCGCGCGGTCGCCGAGGTCGCGCCGCCTTCGGACAAGGCATACACCGAGGCGCCGGAAGCTGTCAGCCGTGGCGCGGCATCGGCGTGCACCGAGATAAACATGTCGGCCTGATGCTGACGGGCGATCTCCACGCGCTTGCGCAGCGGCACAAAGAAATCGTCGTTACGCACCAGCTTCACCGTAAAGCCCTTCTCGCGCTTGAGCCGTTTGGCCAGCAACTGGGCAATCGCCAGCACCACATCCTTCTCGCGCTCGCCCTTGGCCCCGACCGCCCCCGGATCCTTGCCGCCGTGGCCGGGGTCGACCACCACCATGATGTCGCGCTTGGGGTGGGCCTTGTCCGCTGCCGGCGGCCGTTGCACCAGTGGCGCACTGGCGGCGGCCACCTGCAACGGTGCCTGGCCGACGCGGCTCAAATCCAGCACCAGGCGATGCCCCTGGCCATCCTGGGGCGGCAGCAAAAAGCTGTTGAGCTGCACCGGCTCGGTCAGGTCGAGGACGATGCGCGTGTCGCCGTCACCAAAGCGCCCGGAGCGAATCGCCCGAATCACCGTATTGGCCAGGGCCAACTGACTGAAATCGCCGCTGAGCCTGGCCCCACGCAAGTCGACGATCAAACGTTGCGGCGCACTCAGGGAGAAGGTCTGGTACTGCACCGGCCCGCTGAGGTCGAGCACCAGCCGCAGTTTGTCGTCGGAGCGCCAGAGCCGCGCGTTGCGGATCTGCGTCGCAGACACCCCCAGTGGCAGGATCAGGGCCGCGCTGGCCAGCAGCAGGTTAAGCAATTGACGTCTGTGCATGACATATACCGCTGATTAAGGAGCGTCCGTACTCACGAGGCCGGGTGGTAAGCCGGCTGTGGAAAAAGTTTTCATTCGCCGTATTGTTATAATATAACATGTCGAACTCTTTCCCACGATGGACCTGCTCATGAATGCGCTGACTCTGCCGGATATCGCCGCGCAGGCCGCACGCCAAGCCTTGCCCCTGGAATGGGTGGGCATGTGCGGCATTGCCTTACCTGTGTTGTTCGACGGCCAACGGATCGGCGCCACAGCAGATGCCGGAGTCAGCCTGGATGACGGCGAGGCGCGGGGCATTCATATGTCGCGGCTGTACCTGGCGTTGGAAATGCTCGAAAACGAACCCCTCACGCCGCAGCTGATTCGCAACGTGTTGCAGCGTTTTCTCGACAGCCACCAAGGTTTGTCCCAACACGCCTATCTGCGGATTCACGCCGATCTGTTGCTGAAACGCCCGGCCCTGGTCAGCCCCTTGGCCGGTTGGAAGAGCTACCCGGTGAGCATCGAAGCGCGCCTGAAAAACGCAATGTTCCACGTGGAACTAAAAATCGACGTGGCTTATTCCTCAACCTGTCCATGTTCGGCGGCGCTTTCACGGCAGTTGATTCAACAGCAGTTTGTCGACGACTTCGCCAATCAGCCGTTGCAGCACGCCGATGTACTGGCTTGGCTTGGCTCGGCCAAAGGCATAGTCGCCACCCCTCACAGCCAACGCAGCAGCGCGCAATTGCAACTGCGCCTGGTCGACTATCTGGACCAGCTGCCGCTGATAGCCCTGATCAACGACGCCGAAACCGCCCTCGGCACCGCCGTGCAAACTGCGGTCAAACGCGCCGACGAACAAGCTTTTGCCCTGGCCAATGGACAGAACCTGATGTTCTGCGAGGACGCCGCGCGCCGTTTGCACCTGGCCCTGAAACGCTCCCCCGGGATCAATGCCTTCGCCCTGCGAGTGGTGCACGCCGAGAGCCTGCACGCCCACGATGCCGTCGCCGAAAGCCGCTACAACTGGGAGGCGGCATGATCCGCTGCCAGGCCTTGCGCTGGGGTGCCCCGGGGCAGGCGCTGACTCCGGCTCTGGATCTGCACCTGCCCAAAGGCAGCCTGACCGCCATCATCGGCGCCAATGGCTCGGGCAAGAGCAGCCTGCTCAAAGTCATCGCCGGCCTGCAAAAGCCTCTGGCCGGCAAGGTCCTGCTGGAGGTTCCACGGCGTGGCGGCCTGGCGTTTCTGGCACAACAGCAGCATCTGGATCGACAGTTCCCCATCAGCTTGCAGGAGTTGGTGGCTGCCGGTTTCTGGGGCAGCAAGCTCGACGCCCAGACCCGCGCGCAGCAGTTGCACAAGGCGCTCGAAGACTGGTGCCTCGGTGGCCTGGAACAGCGGCCGTTGATGGCGCTGTCTGGCGGCGAATTGCAACGCGCCCTGCTCGCCCGGCTGAGCCTGGGCCAGGCCCCGGTGCTGTTGCTGGATGAACCCCACGCCGCGCTGGATGAGTTGGGCCAGGCCCTGCTGTGGAAACACATCCACACCTGGCACGCCGAAGGCCGGACCCAGGTCCTGGTGTGCCATGACCTCGCCGCCGTACGCCAGCACATTCCCCAGACCCTGTTGATCAACAGCAGCGGCTGCCTGTTCGGCCCCAGCCCGCAACTGATCAAACCGCAAGCACAAGCGCAGGTGGCTTGATGGTCGTCGCCCAGCTCTGGCAACCCTTCAACGAGTTTGTGTTTATGCGCCGGGCCTTGCTCGGCGGGCTGGTGCTGGCGTGCAGCACCGCACCGTTGGGCGTGTTTCTGATTCTGCGCCGCATGAGCCTGATCGGTGACGCCGTGGCCCACGGCATCTTGCCCGGCGCCGCCCTGGGCTTCTGGTTCGCCGGCTTGAGCCTGCCGGCCCTGACCCTCGGTGGACTGGGCGCTGGCTTGAGCATGGCCGGCCTCGCCGCCTGGATCACTCGCCGTACCGGCCTGCGCGAAGATGCCAGCCTCGCCGCCATCTATCCGATCTCCCTGGCCAGCGGCGTGCTGATTCTTGGCCTGGCCGGCAAGCGCCTGGACCTGTTGCACCTGCTGTTCGGTTCGGCACTGGCCGTGGACGGGCCGACCCTGAACGGCATGCTCTGGGTCAGCGGCTTCAGCCTGCTGGCCATGGTCCTTATCTATAAACCGCTGCTGCTGGACACCCTCGACCCGCTGTTCCTGCAAACCGTCAGCCGCCTCGGCCCCCTGGCCCACGGGCTGTTCCTGACCCTGGTGGTGCTCAATCTGGTGATCGGTTTCCAGGCCATCGGCGCCTTGATGGTGGTCGGCTTGATGATGCTGCCGGCCGCCGCCTCGCGTTTCTGGAGCCGGCGTCTGCCACTGTTGATCACCCTTGCCGCCGTGCTCGGGTGCCTCTCGGTGTGGCTCGGCCTGCTGCTGTCGTTTTACTACTCGCTGCCCAGCGGCCCGGCCATCGTGCTGGTGGCTGGCGGCCTGTACCTGCTGTCCGTGGTGTTCGGTCCGGTGCACGGTTTGCTGCGCCGCCCGCCTTTGCTCACATCCCAATGAGGTGTTTCCCGATGCGCGTTCTATTCGTGCTGTTCAGCCTGCTGCTGTCACTGTCGACCGCCCAGGCCGCCGACAAGCTCCAGGTGGTCACCAGTTTCAGCATCCTCTCTGACATCACCCACCAGGTGGGCGGCGACCATATCCAGATCACCAACATGGTCGGCGCCGATGCCGATGCCCACACCTACGAGCCGACCCCGGACGATGCCAAGGCCCTGCTCAAGGCCCGGTTGATCATCAAGAACGGCCTGGGTTTCGAACCCTGGCTCGATCGTCTGGTGGCCAGCACCGCGACCAAAACCCCGGTCATTACCGCCAGCCGTGGGGTGATTCCACGCGCCCTGGAAGAAGACGGCGAAACCGTGCCCGACCCCCACGCCTGGCACAACCTGGCCAACACCGAGCTGTATGTGAACAACATCACCAAGGCCCTGGTGGCAGCCGACCCGGCCAACAAGGCCGACTATGAGCGCAACAGCCAGGCCTACCTGAAACAGATCTACCGCCTGCTGGCCGAAGCCAAGGCCAAGCTCGGCTCGCTGCCGCCGGGCAATCGCAAGATCGTCACTTCCCACGATGCCTTCGGCTACCTGGGCCAGGCCTATGGCATCGACTTTATGGCGCCCCAGGGTTTGTCCACCGAGCGCGAACCTTCGGCCGCCGAAGTCGCGGCGCTGATCACCCAGATCCGCAATGCCAAGGTCAAGGCGGTGTTCATGGAAAACATCAAGGACGCACGCCTGCTGCAACAGATCGCCGAAGAGAGCGGCGCCCATATCGGCGGCACCCTGTATTCCGATGCCCTGGCCGCCACAGGTCCGGCCAGTACCTTCGCCGGGTTGTTCGAATACAACCTCAACACCCTCTACGACGCCCTGAGCCAACCATGAACCCGTGCGCCCCGCTGTCGCTGCTGGACCTGGAGCACGCCGCCCTGGGCAGCCGCTGGCCACTGAACGCAGTGCTCGATGGGCTGCCGTGGAACGACGCCGGGCTGATCACCGCCATCGCCCAACAACACGACAGCGGCGAGGTGCTGATGCTGGCCTGGATGAACCGCCAGGCCCTGGCCCTGACCCTGGAGAGCCGTGACGTCTGCTACTGGTCGCGCTCGCGCCGGCAACTGTGGCGCAAAGGTGAAAGCTCCGGTCATCGCCAACGCCTGGTGGAGGCGCGCCTGGATTGCGACGGCGACGCCATTCTGCTGCTAGTGGAGCAACAGGGCCCGGCCTGCCACACCGGGCGCCGCAGCTGTTTTTACAACGCCATTCGCCAAGGTGCGGTGCAGGTCATCAGTGCACCGCTTGAGGAGCCCGTTCCATGATTCGCAAAAACCCTTCCGGCGACCTGCCGTTGATTGCCGAGTCGGCCTACGTCGATAAAACCGCGATCATCTGCGGCAAGGTGGTGATCGGTGAAAACGTGTTCGTCGGCCCCTATGCGGTGATCCGCGCCGACGAAGTCAACGCTCTGGGGGAAATGGACCCGATCACCATCGGCGCCAACTCCAACATCCAGGATGGGGTGGTGATCCACTCCAAGTCCGGGGCGGCGGTGACCATCGGCGAATTCACCTCCATCGCCCACCGCTCCATCGTTCACGGCCCCTGCCAGGTGGGTAACCGGGTATTCATCGGTTTCAACAGCGTGCTGTTCAACTGCGTGGTCGGCGACGGCAGCGTGGTGCGCCACAACTCGGTGGTCGACGGTCGCGACCTGCCCGATGACTTCTACGTGCCCTCCACCACCCGCATCGGCCCCAACACCGACCTCTCGCAATTTCCCCCGGTGAGCATCAGCGCCTCGGAGTTTTCCGAGGATGTGGCGCGCACCAACGTCGATCTGGTGCGCGGCTACAAAGCCTTGCAGAACGAGTTCTGAACATGAGCCAGATCCTTATTCGCAACGCCCGCCTGGTCAACGAAGGCCGGCAGGTGGATGCCGACCTGCTGGTGCGCGGCGGCCGGATCGAGACCATCGCCAGCAGCATCAGCAATCAAAATGCCGCGCTGGAAATCGACGCCCAGGGCCAATGGCTGGTGCCAGGGATGATCGACGACCAGGTGCACTTTCGCGACCCCGGCGCACCGGACAAAGGTAGCTTCTACACCGAGTCACGGGCGGCGGTGGCCGGTGGCATCACCAGCTTCATGGACATGCCCAACACCCAGCCGCCGACCCTGAGCCTGTCCGCGCTGGAAGACAAACAGCGGCGTGCGGCGATCAATTCGGTGGCCAACTACGGCTTTCACTTTGGGGTCAGCCAGCACAACCTCGACACCGTGGCCGCTCTCGACCCGAGCCTGGTGGCCGGGGTCAAAGTCTTCATGGGCGCCTCGACCGGCAACATGCTGGTGGACGATCCGCAGGTGCTGGAGCGCTTGTTCGCCGAAGTCCCGACCCTGCTCCTGGCCCATTGCGAACATACCCCCAGCATCCAGGCCAACGAACGCCTGTGGCGCGAGCGCTATGGCGAGCAGATTGGCCCTGGCGCTCACCCGCTGATCCGCGACGCCGAGGCCTGCTATCGCTCCTCGTCCCTGGCGGTGGAACTGGCCCGGCGTCACGGCACCCGTCTGCACGTGCTGCACCTGACCAGCGCCCGGGAACTGGCATTGTTCGAGGACAAGCCCCTGGCCGAGAAACGCATCAGCGCCGAGGTCTGCCTGCACCACCTGCTGTTCGATGATCGCGACTACGCGCAGCTGGGCAACCTGATCAAGTGCAACCCGGCGATCAAGACCCAGGCCGACCGCGACGCCCTGCGCCAAGCCCTGCTCACTCAGCGGCTGGACGTGATCGGCAGCGACCACGCGCCCCACACCTGGGCGCAAAAACAGCTGCCGTACCACGCCGCACCCAGCGGCCTGCCGTTGGTGCAGCACGCCCTGCCCGCGCTGCTGGAACTGGTGGCCGATGGCGTCTTGCCGCTGACCACCCTGGTGGAAAAAACCAGCCACCGGGTCGCCGACCTGTTCGCCATCCCCGACCGAGGCTACCTGCGCGAAGGCTACTGGGCCGACCTGGTACTGATCCAGCCCGAGCCCGACGGCAAGGCCGTGGACCGCCAGCAGATCCTCGCCCAATGCGGCTGGACCCCGTTCGCCGGGCGCAGTTTTCGCCACAGCATCGCGACCACGCTGGTCTCCGGGCAACTGGCCTGGCACGGCGAACGCCTGTACGACGGCTGCCAGGGATTGCCGTTGCGCTTCAATCGCTGAGCCGCGCCCCCTGTCTTTTTGCAGTCGTTTTTTACACCTCCAAGGACCGCCACAGATGATCCGCATCACCCTGCCCGATGGCTCGCACCGTGAGTACAACCAGCCGTTGTCCGTGTTCGAGGTGGCTGCCAGCATCGGCGTCGGCCTGGCCAAGGCGGCCGTTGCCGGTCGCGTCGACGGCCGCCTGGTGGACTGCACCCACCTGCTGGAGCAGGACGCCAGCGTGAGCATCGTCACCGGCCGTGATCCCGAGGGCCTTGAGATTCTGCGGCACTCTTGCGCCCATCTGCTGGCGATGGCGGTCAAGCAGTTGTATCCCTCGGCGCAGGTCGGCATCGGCCCGGTGATCGACGACGGCTTCTTCTACGACTTCGCCCATGACCGGCCGTTTACCCCCGACGACCTGGCGCTGATCGAGGCCCGCATGCGCAGCCTCGCCGCCACCAATCACAGCCTGCGTCGCCGCGAGTTATCCCGCGCCAATGCCTTGGCATACTTCAGCGCCCTGGGTGAGTCCTACAAAGTCGAGCTGATCCGCGCCCTCCCCGAGGCCGAGGTGCTCTCGCTGTACCGCCAGGGCGATTTTGAAGACCTGTGCCGCGGGCCCCATGTGCGCTCCACCGGCATCCTCCAGGCCTTCAAGCTGACCAAGGTCGCCGGGGCCTACTGGCGCGGCGACGCAGGCAATGCACCGATGCAGCGGATCTACGGCACCTGCTGGGCGCAGCACAAAGACCTCGACGCCTACCTGTTGCGCGTCGAAGAAGCCGGCAAGCGCGACCACCGCAAGCTCGGGCAGCAGTTGGACCTGTTCCATTTCGACGACTGCGCGCCGGGCTCGGTGTTCTGGCATGCCAAGGGCTGGGCGCTGTTCCAGCAGTTGCTGGGGTACATGCGCACACGTCAGGAGCGGGCTGGTTACCAGGAGGTCAACACCCCGGACGTGATGGACCGCAGCCTCTGGGAAGTCTCCGGGCACTGGCAGAACTACCGCGACCATATGTTCACCTCGCGCACCGAGGACGATCGGGTGCTGGCCCTCAAACCCATGAATTGCCCGGGGGCGCTGTCGATTTTCGGCCATGGCCTCAAGAGCTACCGCGACCTGCCACTGCGCATCGCCGAGTTCGGCAAGGTGCATCGCTACGAGCCCTCCGGCTCGTTGCACGGCCTGCTGCGGGTGCGGCACTTCACCCAGGACGACGCGCATATCTTCTGCACCGTGGCGCAGATGCAGGCCGAATGCGAGACCACCATCGCCCTGGTGTTCGATATCTATCGCGACTTCGGTTTCGACGATATCCAGGTCAAACTCTCGACCCGGCCGGCCGAGCGCATTGGCAGCGATGAAGTCTGGGACCAGTTGGAAGGCGCACTGTCCGGGGCGCTGGCGAACATGGCGATCGACTATCAGCTCAACCCGGGCGAAGGCGCGTTCTACGGGCCCAAGCTGGAGTTCGTGCTGCGCGACGCCATTGGCCGCGACTGGCAATGCGGCACGCTGCAGGTCGACCTCAACCTGCCGCGGCGTTTCGATATCGGCTACATCGACGAGGGCGGCGAACGTCGGCAGCCGGTGATGTTGCACCGTGCGCTGTTTGGTTCACTGGAGCGTTTTATCGGGATACTGCTGGAGCACTACGGCGGCGCCCTGCCGTGCTGGCTGGCGCCGCAACAAGCGGTGGTGCTGAACATCAGCGAAGGCCAGGCGCAGTACGCGCAAGCCGTCAGCGACGCCCTGCGCCAGCGCGGACTGCGCGCCAGTGCCGACCTGCGCAACCAGAAGATCAGCTACAAAATCCGCGAACACAGCCAACAGAAAGTGCCCTACCTGCTGGTGGTGGGCGACAAGGAAAAGGACGGAGGCTTCGTCAGCCTGCGCAGCCGCAACGGCGAAGACCTCGGGCGTCTGACCCTGCCAGAGGCCATTGAAAAAATAGCGGCCTTGTAAGCGGGCCGCCGAGGTCGGTCAGGTAGACGTTAATGTTGCGCAGGGCCCGCGCAGCCTCGTGCCTCGGCGGTGGCTACAGGGCTCAGGCCCGAGGCTTGACTGTGCCGCAATCCTGCCCCAGCCAGACGGCACGGGTGTCCATGCTGCCCTTTTGCTGGACCCCGGTGGCATTGAAGGTGCCGAGGACATTGGTGGTGAATTCACGATCGCTGAGGAACTTGGCAACGCCGGTGCCCTGGGCTTTCGGGCAGTTGAAGCGGAACTTCCACTGGTTGCCGGTCCGGTCGGTGACCTCCTGCTTGCAGCCCGATTGCGGGTCTGTCAGCGGGATGCTGTCCGATTGCACCTGGGCCTGGGTCAGGCACACCCGGATCCCCTTGCCGCCCATGGTCACGCCCTGTTTCTCCAGCATGGCCCGTTGTTCCGGGGTCATCTGCTGCTGCAACTGACCAAGGATCAACGACAGGTCCGGCAGGTTCTGATCATCGACCTTCATGTTGCTGCTGGTCAGTTCCCATAGCCCGGGCTGCAGCATCTGCGCCTGAGCGGCCAGCGGAAGTGCAACACCCATCACCATGGCCAAACCCAGTAAACGACGTTTCATCGAGAAGCTCCTAGACAGTAGTGGCCGTTAGACGTCAAAAATCGACTTGCGTTGCATGGCCAATTAAATAGCGACATTCGCCGTGGAACATGGTCTGTTACGCATTGAGTCTTCAGGAGCAAGGCTGCCCCATGGATTATTTCGGTCCGCATATCTTCGGTTATTTGATCGCACTGTTGCACTTCCTCGGATTGATCGCCGCCATCCACGCGGTGCTGACCGTGCGTACGGCCCAAGGCGCGATTGCCTGGGCACTGTCGCTGATGTTCATCCCCTACCTGACCCTGATCCCCTACCTGGTTTTTGGCCGCAGCACCTTCGACGCGTACATCAAGGCGCGACGCCAGGCCAACCTGGAAATGCGCAAAGCCATCAACGAACTGAACTGGCGTCCCTGGATCGAAGAGGCCCTCAGCGCCCGCGCCTCCGCCGCCTATGCGTCGCTGCGGGCGATGCCCAAGCTGGGGCGCATGCCGTGTCTGGCGAGCAATCAATTGCAGTTGTTGATCAATGGTGACGCCACCTTCGCGGCGATTTTCGATGCCATCAGCCGGGCACGGACGGCGGTGCTGATCCAGTTCTTCATCATCCATGACGACGATTTGGGGCGCCGCCTGCAAAGCCTGCTGCTGAAGAAAGCCGCCGAAGGCGTGGCCATTCACCTGCTGTACGACCGCATCGGCAGCCATTCCCTGCCCCATGCCTATGTGCAGACCCTGCGCGACGCCGGGGTCGAAGTGCACGCCTTCGCCACCCGTAGCGGCTGGCTCAATCGTTTTCAGGTCAACTTCCGTAATCACCGCAAGATTGTCGTGGTCGACGGGCTGCTGGGGTTTGTCGGCGGGCATAACGTGGGGGACGAGTACCTGGGCAAAAAATCGCCCCTGGCACCGTGGCGCGATACCCACGTGCAAGTCAGCGGCCCGGTGGTGGCCTGCCTGCAGGAGTCGTTCGCCGAAGACTGGTACTGGGCCTCGCGGCAATTGCCGCCGCTGATCCTGCCGGACACCTACCCCGATGAAGGGGTGCTGTGCCAGGTCCTGGCCAGCGGCCCGGCCGACCCTTATGAGACCTGCTCGCTGTTCTTTGTCGAAGCGATCCACGCCGCCACCGAGCGGGTGTGGATCACCAGCCCATACTTCATCCCCGACGAAGCCGTATTCGCCGCACTGCGCCTGGCGGCCCTGCGCGGAGTCGATGTGCGCATCCTGCTGCCCTCACGGCCCGACCACCGCATTGTCTACGCCGCCTCCAGCCTGTACGCCTTCGAAGCGGTGCGGGCCGGGGTGCGGGTGTTCCGTTATCAGCCGGGGTTCCTGCATCAGAAAGTGGTGCTGGTGGACAACGAGATCAGCGCCATCGGCAGCGCCAACCTGGACAACCGCTCGTTCCGGCTCAATTTTGAGGTGATGCTGCTGACCGTCGACCAAGCGTTCGCCGCTGAGGTCGAAAGCATGCTGATCGCCGATTTCGCCCAGGCCCACGAGATCGCCCAGGAAGAAAGCCGGGAAACCCACCGCCTGCAACAACTGGGCATGCGGGTCGCCCGGCTTATCTCACCGATCCTCTAACGCTCAGGGGTAGTAGAGGTCGTCACGGGTCCAGGGCAGCTCATGGCTGCCATCGGCCCGGGCCTTGACCGCAAGGATCTGGTGCAGATTGATCCAGCCCCGGGCGAACGCATAGGCGCAGCCGGCCAGGTACAGGCGCCAGATCCGCAGGGCCTGTTCGGGCACCAGCTTGCCGGCGGCCTCCAGGTTGTCTTCCAGGCGCTCGCTCCAGTGGTCCAGGGTCCGCGCGTAATGCAGGCGCAGGCTTTCGACGTCGACCACTTCCAGGCCGGCCTCGCTGATCTCGGCCGAGATCATCGCCAGGTGCGGCAACTCGCCATTGGGGAATACATAACGTTCGATAAAGTCCCCGGCCCCACGTCCGACCGGACGGCCGTCGGTGTGCTTGGCGGTGATGCCGTGGTTCATCACCAGACCGCCTTCACGCACCGCGCCGAACAGGGTCTTGCAGTACTGGGCCAGGTTGGCGTGGCCGACGTGCTCGAACATGCCGACGCTGACCACCTTGTCGAAGCGCCCGTCCTGGGGCAGATCGCGGTAGTCGAGCAGTTGCAGCTCGACCTGGTCTTCCAGGCCTTCGGCGATCACTCGCTCGCGGGCCAGGGCCAACTGTTCCTTGCTCAGGGTGATGCCGAAAACCTTGACCCCGAATTCCCGCGCCGCATAGCGCGCCAGGCCCCCCCAGCCGCAGCCGACATCCAGCAGATACTCGCCGGGCTGCAGGCGCAGCTTGCGGCACAGATGGCGGAATTTGGCTTGCTGAGCTTGTTCGAGGGTTTCGCTGCCAGTCTCGAAATAGGCGCAGGAATAGGCCATGTCACTGTCGAGCCAGAGCTGGTAGAACGCGTTGGACAGGTCGTAGTGGTAGGAAATGGCGGCGGCATCGGTGGCCTTGTCATGCTCGGCGCGGGCCGGCTGCACAGCGTCGTCCTCGTCCAGCAGGGCCTGGCTCCACTCGTCACACACTCGGATCACGTCGCTGATCGAGCCCTCGAGCTCCAGCTTGCCTTCAACGAAGGCACCCCCCAGCAGGTCCAGGCTGGGGTGGGTGAATTGGGCAACCAATTGCGGGTCCTTGACCACAATAGTGACGCTGGGGGCTGGCCCCAGATTGAACTCGTGGCCATCCCAGAGCCGCAAACGAAGCGGTAGATGCAGATTCTGTAAGGCCGGTGGAAGTTGCGCGAGCATGGAATAACCCCCTGGTTTCAGACGTCTGAAATGAGGGTAGACCATCAGCGAAAATTAGCAGGCTATCGATCTGATAGCCGGTTTCTATAAGACTCGACGCGGCAAACCGCCATCAAGTACCCGAAATTCCCGCCAATGATCACCTGAAAAGCCACGCCCTCTGGACAGAGGACGTCGTGCAGTTCGGCAAAGTTCCAAGCGCCGCAGCCGCCTGCCCCTTAGAGTTTGAGCAGCGGCTCCTGGAAGCGCAGCAAGCGCCCGGCGTTACCCAGCACCAGCAATGTGCTGAGGTTGTGCAGCACTGCCGCAATCATCGCCCCTGCCGCACCGAGCCAGCCGAACGCGGCAAAGGCGACAATGGCCAGGGTCCAGCCCAGGCCGATGATCACATTGACCTGCAAGGTCTGCCGGCATTGCCGGCTCAAGCGCACACAGGTGCCGAGGCGCCGCAGGTCGCTGCCGATCAGCACCACATCCGCCGAAGCCAGGGCGATATCGGCACCGCCCGCGCCCATGGCCACGCCGACCACGCCGGCCTTGAGTGCCAGGGAATCGTTGATCCCGTCCCCCACCACCATCGGCCGGAAGCCGCTGTCGATCTCTTGCAGCACCCGGTTGAGTTTGTCTTCGGGCAAGGCCTGGGCTTGCACATCGCGGATCCCCACCTCCAGCGCCAGGCTGTCGGCCACGCTCTGTCGGTCGCCGGTCAGCAGCAACTGGCGGCCCAGGCCCAACTCACGCAGTTCATCGAGGGCCGCGCGCGCTTCGGGTTTGACGCTGTCTGCCAGCAGCAGCCAGGCCAGAAACTCCCCATTCAAGGCCAGTCCGGCAATCGGCCCCTCATGGCCCGGCACCGGGGTGGTGCTGATGCCCAACTGCTCGAACAGCTCGGGGCGACCCAGGGCTGCTTCGCCTTCAAGGGTTTGCGCGACCACGCCCAGCCCCTGGCGCTCACGAATATCGCTCAGTGCCTGGAGCTGTTCCTGACCCACCAACCCGGCCAAGGCGCGGCTTACCGGGTGACTGCTGGCGGAACCGAGGCTGGCCGCCAGGCTGAGCAATGCGCCGTGGTCTGCCTGCGGGCTGTCGATGGACTGCAAACGCAGGGTGCCGTAAGTCAGGGTCCCGGTCTTGTCCACCACCAGCGACGTCAGGTCGGCCAACTCCTCGAGGAAAGCCGAGCTGCGGATCAATATGCCGTGGCGGGCCGCCACCGCGATTCCGGCAATGGCCGTGGCCGGGGCCGACAGCACCAGCGCACAAGGGCAGGCCGCCACCAGCACCGCGAGCATGGCCTGCGCGTCGTTGGTGACAAACCAGGTCACCGCCGCCAGCAGCAACACCAGCACCATATAGCTGCCGGCATAACGCTCCAGCAGACGGGTGATGGGCGGCTTGGAACGTTCGGCGCTTTGCATCAGGGCGATGACCTTGCCCAGGGTCGACTCATTGCCGGTGCGGGTGACCTCCAGGCGCAACAAGCCATCGAGATTGATCGCCCCGCCAAATACCAAAGTGCCGACGCTGGCCTCCAGCGGCACCGACTCACCGGTAATCGGCGCGGTGTCCAGGCTCGCCTGCCCGGACAACACCAGGCCATCGGCGGGCACCCGGTCGCCGGCGCGCACCTCCACAATATCGCCGGCCTTGAGGATCGAGTTATCCACTTCGCGCACACTGCCATCGGCCTGCACCAGGCGTGCATGACTGCGGGTCAGGCGCCCCAGGGCATGGATCGCTTCCTGGGAGCCGATGACACTGCGCTCTTCCAGCACATGGCCGAAGATCATGATGATCGGCAGCAGCGCCGCCGTCAGCAGGTCGCCGGTCGCCCAGGCACCGAGCATGGCCAAGGCGATCAGTTGATCGGTGATGCCGTGCAGGCTCGGGTAGCGCAGGCTGTACCAGGCCGAACGCATCACCGGCACCGCTACCAGCAACGAGGCCACACCCAGCAGCAATTGGCTGACACCCTCCTGCTCCGGCGCCAGCCAGCGCCAGGCCAGGCCCAGGCCGAGCAAGCCCAGGGCCAGCATGGCCAGGGTCAGTTGCCGGGCGGCACTGCGTTGTTCGACGGAAGTCAGCATGCTCGCGGGCGGAGCGGCATGAGTGTGTGCGGTCATTGTTCGGCTCCCTGAATGATCAGGCGGGAATCATCTTTAGGGTTGACCGTGGTCACCGAGGCGGCCTGGCCGAGAATCTTCGGCAGGCGCTCGCGGTAGATCCGCAGCAGCATCTCCGGGTCGGTGCCCTGCTGCTGGGCCACCGCCAGGCTCTGGATGGTCGCGGTGTCGGCCTGGGCCTTGGCCAGCCGTTCGCCGGCTTGGGCGTGGGCCACTTGCAACGCCCGGTCGGCCTGTTCGTTGGCACCCTGGATGAGTTTTTCGGCGTCGGTGCGGGCATTGGCCACGGCTTTGTCAGCCTGCTGGCTGGCCGTCAGCACCGCATTGAAGGCGCTGACGGCGGGCCCGGGCAGGCTCGATTGCACATCGACCCGGGTCACTTCGATACCGATGCCCTGACCGGTGGCGGTCAGCTCTGTCAGGCGCTGGTTGATGCCCTGCACCAGATCACCGCGCAATCGCTCGCGGCGTTCGGCGGCCAGGTTGTCGGCACCGATCAGTTCCGGCCGCGCGACCAGGATAGTGTCCAGGTCGCGGGCGGCGGTCAGGGCCACGGCGCTGCGGGTCACCAGCCGGTCGAGGGCCGGCAGCACGTGTTCGCCCTGCAAGACAAAGGCATAAGGCTCGTTGACCTTGTAGAACACCCGCACATCCAGTTGCACCACCCCGGCATCGCCGGTCAGCAGGTAACCGGACCCGGCCAGGGTATCGCTCAGGGGCGTGGCAAAACTGGCGACCCGGTCGCCTTGCAACGCCGCATCGGAGCGCAGCAGGCTGGTCACCCGACGCTCGATCACCCGATCGGCCGCTGGTAGCAATACCACCTGCTCAAAGGGACGCGGCCAGGCCAGGAGCAGCCCGGCATTTTGAATCCGTTCCAGAGCACCAAAGTGCACGACCACCGCGCGGTTTTGCGGATCGATTTGCCGCACGTTGGAAAACGCCCAGGCCACTGCCGCGAGGATCGTGACGCCGTACAGCGCCAGAAACGCCAGGCGGCCGGCCTGAATCCAGGGGCTGGCCAGTTCATTTGTTCCACGTGGAACCTTATCGCTCATGGCTGCGACCCGGGCGCTTTGTTGCCCAGGCTCGGCGGCCCATCCACCAACACCCGGAACGGCGCCGCATCGGTGCGCAAAATCAGCTTGGTTCCGGGGGTGACCACCGTGCCCAAGGTGTCCAGGGAGCGCAGCAGGTTGTACAGCTGGGGCGAACCGGCGTAGGCGCGGCCATAAATCTGCGCCGCTTCAACCCGCGACTGAGCTTCGATATCGGCCGCTTTCACTGTGGCGTCGGCCTGCACCATGCGCGCTTCGCGCTCGGCAGCGGAGCGAATCTGCGCCGCTTCGCGCTTGCCGATAGCGGTGCGTTCGGTGGCGATGGTTTCACGCTCGGCGCGCATGCGATCCACGGTGGCGGTCAGGGTCACCGAGGGCAAGGTCAGGCGTTCGACCCCAACCTGCAACACCCGCACGCCGTAGGTACTGAGCAACTGCTGCTCGATCTGCTTGCGCAACTGCGCCTCGAAGTCGGCGATCTGCACGTTGCTCGCGTCAGTGTTGATCAGGTTGGCCAGATCAAAACTGCTGGCGGTGGTTTCCAGTGCCGAGCCGACAAAGGTGCGAATCTGCCGCGCCGCCTCATCCGGCTGGTTTTGCACCGCGCGCATAAAGCGCTTCACGTTTTCCGGGTCACCTTGCACCTGCCACGCCACATAAGCCTGGACGATGATGCGCAAGCCATCGCGGGTGCCCACATCCTGCAAACCGCTGGAGGTGGTACGCAGCCGCAGGTCGACCGGAATCGCCGCCTCGAACGGTGCCGGCCAGCGCCACCCCAGGCCCGGGTCGAGCAACACCCGGGCCGGGTTGCCGAAGCGGGTGATCACCGTGGCCTCGCCGGAACGCACTTGCACCAGGCTCGCGGCAGCCAATGCAAACAGCACCAGCAACAGCGCCCAGCCCATACGCCGCCAAGGGAAGGGCCCCGCCTCTGCCGGCTCGCCATGATGATGGTGGTGGTGCCCGTGATGGTGACCGCCATGACTGTGAGCGTGACCGGGGTGATCGTCGTGATGCTCGTGGGTAGGGGAAGACTGGCTCACTGGGCGGCTCCTGGCTGAGCGGTTTTACGCGGCACCGAAAGCTCGGTCGGTAGAGTGAAAGGACGCAGGTCAATGGTCGGCGCGCTGTCGCCGCCCAGACGGTGATCGAGAATCAGCAACTTGGCGTGCGCCAGGCCCTGGGTCAGTTGGCTCAGGTACTGCTCCAGCACAAACGCCTGGCCGGCGCTGGCATAGGCCTTCTGCTCGGCAGTGAAACGCAGGTCGGCAGCCTGGGCCGCAGCCTGCACTTCATGGGCCGTGGCCTGGGCCTGATCGCGCACCACACTGGCTTGCAAATGAGCCTGGTTGGTCTGCTCACTGGCCGCACCCCGCTCCCGGGAAATCAGCGCCTGGGCGCCGATCTGCGCAGCCTGAACGCCGTGATAGGCATTGGCAGCGCCAGCCGGTGGATGAATGGCTTCGACCACGGTGGCGAGGATTTCCACCCCGCTGTCGAGCTGCGCCAGGTCGGCCTGCACCGCGCGCCCGATATCATCGGCCAGGTTGCCGCGGTCTGCGCCCAGCAGGCCATCGAGGGTCCGCGAAGCAAAGTCATGGACCAGCACCCGGCTGGCGGTGCTGCGGATCAGGGTCGGCACATCGGCGCTGTTATAGGTGGCCGCGAGCGCTGACTTGTCATCGAGGCCGATACGGTAGACAAACCGCACGTCCATGTTGACGATCTGGAAGCTCTGCTTGTCGCCACTGCCACTGGCAATCACCTGGGACTTGTCGTTGATGTGGCTCGCGTCCCACAGCCGATTGGCGACCACGGGCGCCGGGCCTTCCGCCGGCTCGGCCTGGGCCGGTTGCGCGGCCTCGCCGACGCTGGTGGCCAACTCGTGCACCACGCCGTTTTCCACACTCAGCACCCGCCCCAGCGGCCAGGGCAGCCCGGCATGCAGGCCAGGCCCGAACACCGCCACCGGTTTGCCGAAACGCTCATAAATGCCGCGATTGTGGAGGGATATTTCATGAATGCCGGTCAATAGCCAACCCACGGCGGCCACCACCAACGCCACCGGCAGCAACGCCCGACGCATATAGGTAAAGGCCCAGATCTGCCGCAGGTCGATACCAAAGCGGTTGTGCAGCTCGTGTTGCAGGGCTCGCAGCGGTTGCGGTGGCCAGCGCAGCATATCGGCGACCACGCTGTGGGCCAGCAGCCGGGGCTCCAGGCGCGCGCGATGGGGGCTGAACAGGGACAACAGCGCCCTCAGCAGCAGTTCAACCGCCACCAACCCGGGCAACGCGCCCAGCAGTACCGCCAGACGCACCGGCCAGACGGCGGATTCGCCGGCAAACAACAGGCACAGCGCGCCCAGCATCAGGCAGATGATTGCCACCCGCGCCAGCTGTGCCAAGGCCCCGGCCTCCGGCCATTCGGCGGGGTGTTCCTGGGCCAGTTGCCGCTCGAATACCAGCAGGGCGAACGCCAGCAACAAGGCCAGCACCGCACCCACACTGGCGGACACACCGAGGGCCGCGCCTGGCAACTCCAGGTTCCAGAACTGCTCGATGGCCCACAGCGCCAACAAGGCGCCGGCCGCCAGCCACAAGGTCGGCGCGCCGATCTGCGATAACAGCCCACGACCACGCCGACCCACGCCTTCGACCAAACGCTCGTAGGCGGCAGGGGTTGCCGCGTCAGGAGGAGTGGTCTGCTGAACAATCAGGGGCGGTGCGTTTTCCATCGCCTCGGCACGCCAATGCGCCACCCACCAGGCCGATTGCAGGCCGCAGACCAGCACCGTCAGTGCCGCCGCCAGGTTCATCAGCAGCACCGGCCAGATCGACTGCGTTGCAAACAGCACCACAAACAACGCCAGCACCATCGCACTCGCTGCGACTGCGGCCAGGCCACCCCCCCAGCGTTTCAAGCGGCGAGCGTGAAACCCCGCGCGCTGAAACCGTGGCAAGGCCTGGACGCCCTCCCCTTCAGCATCAAGATCGACTTGCATACCACCCCAACAGGTACAGTTGTTCAAACCGGGCCTGTGGATAATTTCCAGGCCGCTGAAATCGAAACAATTGGTTACGATATAACAATAGTAGTGAAATTTTTGTCACGCCCTATGCCTTTTCGTCTGTGCGGTGCGTCAAAAAATCACTAGGCAACCCGGGGCCTCAAGGGAAGTACTGATGTCGGCGCCCCGGGATTTATGGCAATAATCCAACCCGGCTTCCCCAGCGTGACAAGGAACTGTCCCACCATGCTCTCGATTTATCAGCTCAAACCGCGCTTTCAGAACCTGCTGCGGCCTCTGGTACAGCGTCTTTACGACAACGGCACCACCGCCAACCAGATCACCGTGCTGGCCGGGCTGGTCTCGGTGCTGGTGGGCGTGGTGATCGCCTGTTTCGCCAGCCACCTGTGGCTGTTCGCCCTGATCCCCCTGTGGATGATCCTGCGCATGGCGTTGAACGCCATCGACGGCATGCTGGCCCGGGAGTTCGGCCAGCAATCGCGCCTCGGCGCCTACCTCAATGAACTGTGCGACATAGTTGCCGATTGCGCGCTGATCCTGCCGTTTGCCGTGATCCCCGGCGTCAGCCTGCTGCTGGTGCTGGCGGTCACGCTGTTGGCGCTGTTCAGCGAATACGCCGGCGTGCTCGGGCCGATGGTCGGCGCCACCCGGCGTTACGACGGGCCAATGGGCAAAAGCGATCGGGCGTTCATCCTCGGCGTCATGGCCACCGGCATTGCCCTGGGCTGGCTCGCCGCCGCCTGGATCAACGGCGTCCTGGCGATCGTCGCCGCACTGCTGCTTTACACCCTTGTGAACCGGGTCCGCCAGGGCCTTAAAGAAGTGCAGAACAACGCTCCCTCAGCATAAGGAAATTGCAATGCGCGATGCTCAACACCAGACGTTCACTACCCACGATGGCGTAGAACTGTTTTACCGGCACTGGCCAGCCACTGCCGCCACACCCGGCGAGCCGCGCCAGGCCGTGCTGTTGTTCCACCGCGGTCACGAACACTCCGGACGCATCGCCCACCTGGTGGACGAACTGGACCTGCCCGGCTTCGACTTCTTCGCCTGGGACGCCCGTGGCCATGGCCAGTCCCCGGGTGCACGGGGCGACAGCCCGAGTTTCGCCACCAGCGCGCGAGACGTGCAGACCTTTTGCGACCACTTGAACGCCACCTACCAGATCGACGAAGAGAACATCGCGGTCGTCGCCCAGAGTGTCGGCGCGGTCATCGTCTCGACCTGGGTCCACGACTACGCGCCACGCATCCGCTCCCTGGTGCTCGCGTCGCCGGCGTTCAAGGTCAAGCTCTACGTACCCTTTGCCCGCAGCGGCCTGGCCCTGATGCGCAAGTTTCGCGGCAACTTCTTCGTCAACAGCTACGTCAAGGCGCGCTTTCTCAGCCATGACCCGGAACGCGTCGCGTCCTATGACAGCGACCCGCTGATCACCAAGGCGATTTCGGTCAACGTCTTGCTCGGCCTGTATGAGGCTGCCGATCGCGTGGTGGCCGACGCCCAGGCAATCCAAGTGCCGACCCAACTGCTGATTTCCGGCGCCGACTTCGTCGTGCACCGCAAACCCCAGGAGCAGTTCTTCGAACGCCTGGGCAGCCTGCACAAGGAAAAACACATCCTGCCGGGCTTCTTCCACGACACACTGGGCGAGAAGAACCGCGCCCCTGCGGTCGCCAGCGCACGACGCTTTATCCTGCAGACGTTCGCCCAGCCCCTGGACCGCCCTTCCCTGCTCGATGCCGATCGCCTGGGCGCTACCTGTGCCGAATCCGAATCCCTGGCCGCGCCGCTGCCGCACAACTCGCCCCGTGACCTGTACTGGCGCATGACCCGCGCCAGCATGCGCCTGGGCAGCCAGCTGTCGGCCGGGGTCAAGCTGGGCTTCGACACCGGTTTCGATTCCGGCAGCACCCTGGACTACGTGTACCGCAACAAACCCACCGGCACGTCGGCCCTGGGCCGCATGATCGACCAGAACTACCTCAACTCCATCGGCTGGCGCGGCATCCGCCAACGCAAGCTGAACGTCGAGGAGCTGCTGCGCCTGGCCATGGGCAAGCTGCGCGAACAGAACAGCGAAGTGCGCATCGTCGACATCGCCGCCGGTCACGGGCGTTACATTCTCGAAGCCCTGCAAGGGGTCAGCCCGCTGCCGGAATCGATCCTGCTGCGCGACTACAGCGACATCAACGTGCGCGACGGCAGTGCGCTGATCGGCGAGAAAGGCCTGGGCCAGATCGCCCGCTTCGTCAAAGGCGATGCCTTCGATCGTGCCGACCTCGCGGCACTCGACCCGAAACCGACCCTGGCGGTGGTCTCGGGCCTGTACGAGCTGTTCGCCGACAACCAGATGGTCGGCGGTTCGCTGTCCGGCCTGGCCGAGGCCGTGGAACCCGGCGGTTACCTGGTGTACACCGGGCAGCCGTGGCACCCGCAGCTGGAACTGATCGCCCGCGCCCTGACCAGCCACCGCCAGGGCCAGGCCTGGGTCATGCGCCGCCGGACCCAGGCGGAGATGGACCAACTGGTGGAAGCCGCCGGTTTCCGCAAAGTGACCATGCGCGTCGATGAGTGGGGCATTTTCAGCGTATCCCTGGCCCAACGGGTGCAATGATGACCCACGCCGCAACGCCGGGCCGCGAGCCCGGCTTGCTGAAACCCGCGGTGCTCTGGTTGTTGCTGCTGGCACCGCTGTTTTTCAGCACCTACGGTTTCGCCACCTGGTACACCTCCCAGCGTGACGATGTCGGCAGCCTGGTGTTCGGCTGGGAAAGCCATATGCCGTTCTGGGCCTGGACCATCGTGCCCTACTGGTCCATCGACCTGCTGTACGGCCTGTCCCTGTTGCTGCCCAACAGCCGCGAAGAACTCAAGCGCCACGCCCTGCGCCTGCTGACGGCGCAGTTGATCGCGGTCAGTTGCTTCCTGCTCTGGCCGTTGAGCTTCACCTTTGCCCGGCCGGAGCTGGACGGGGTGTTTGGCTGGATGTTCGAGGTCCTGGCCGGGTTCGACAAACCGTTCAACCAGGCACCGTCGCTGCATATCGCCCTGCTGGTGATCCTCTGGGTCTGCTATCAACGGCATAGCCAAGGGATGTGGCGCTGGCTGGTGCACGGCTGGTTCGCGCTGATCGGGATCTCGGTACTCACCACTTATCAACACCACTTTGTCGACTTGCCCACAGGCGCCCTGGCCGGCTGGCTGTGCGTCTGGCTCTGGCCCCTGGACCGACCCAGCCCGCTGCTGCGCCTCAAGCCCGCCCAGGACCCCAAGCGCTGGCAACTGGCCGTGCGCTACGGGATTGCCGCGGCGCTGCTGGGCTACCCCGCCCTGACCCTGGGCGGCACCTGGCTATGGCTGGTGTGGCCGGCTGTGGCCTTGCTGCTGGTGGCCCTGAACTACGCCCTGATTGGCGCCGAAGGCTTCCAAAAACGCGCGGACGGGCGCTTGACCCCCGCCGCGCGCTGGCTGCTGGCGCCCTACCTGGCGGCGGCCTGGATCAATTCTCGGCTGTGGACGCGCAAGCATCCACAGCCGGACCAGGTTGTGGATAACGTCTGGCTGGGGCGGATTCCGACCCCGGCCGAGCTGCAGGACAGTCCATTCAGCGCGGTGGTCGACCTGTGCGCCGAGCTGTCCCTGGACGCCCGGCACCTGGCCTACCGCTCGATCCCTGTACTCGACCTGACCGCGCCCAGCCCCGAACAGTGCCTGTCCGCCGCACAGGCCATCGAGAGCCTGCGCCAGCACGGACCGCTGCTGGTGTGCTGCGCCCTGGGTTACTCCCGCAGCGCCACCGCCATCGCCGCCTGGCTGCTGCACACCGGGCGCGCGGCCAACGTCGATGCCGCTATCGTGCAGATTCAGCGCGCACGGCCGCAGATCGTCCTGCACCCGGCGCACCGTCAGGCCCTGGAGCAGTTATCCACAGTCGAGGGTGCGGTTTATGGCCACTGACATGCAATTGCACGCGGTGGCCAGCCTGTTGCGCCGCGGGCGCAGCCTGGATCAGTTATCCACAGGGCTGAGCCTGTTCGGTGTCGCCCTGGGGCTCAGCCCCTGGTGGCTGGCAACTTTCAATCCATGGCTGCTGTGTTTCGCGGCGACCCTGTTGGTAGTGGGCCTGCTGGAAAAATACTGGGCGCTGCGCGTGGCCTTCGATGCCGACCTGTTTCAACGGGTCGCCGACGACCCACAGCCACTGGCCGAGCGTACCCAGGCGCTGGACCTGGCCCTCAGCGCGCTGGGCCTGCAACCCGCCGCACGCGCTGGCCGGCCCTGGCCCGAACGTACCCGTGGTGCCCTGGGGCTGTTGCGCCGCCAGGCTCTGCTGCTCGCTGTACAAGTTTTGCTGACATTGGGCTTCATCCTGGCCAGCCCCTGGCTGGCCTTTGCCGGATAAGGAATTCTCATGTTCGAACCCGTGGTCTCCACCCTCATCACCTCTGCCGCGCGCAGCATCACCGGGGCCCGCAGCCTGTGGCTCGGCTGCGCGCCGGAAGCGACCCAGCGCATCTACTTCGCCAACCACAGCAGCCACGGCGATTTCGTGCTGCTCTGGGCCTCGTTGCCCCCGGCCCTGCGCAAATTGACGCGACCGGTGGCTGGCTCCGACTACTGGCACAAGAGCACCCTGCGCCGCTACATCATCAACCGCGTGTTCAACGGCGTGCTGATCGACCGCGAGCGCAAAGAGCCTGTGGATAACCCCTTGCAGCCCATGCTCGATGCCCTGGAGAACGGTGATTCGCTGATCATCTTCCCCGAAGGCACGCGTAACCTCGAAGACGGCCTGCTGCCGTTCAAAAGCGGGATCTACCACCTGGCAAAAAGTTACCCACAGGCGCAATTGATCCCGGTGTGGATCGCCAACCTGAACCGGGTCATGCCCAAGGGCCGGTTCCTGCCGCTGCCGCTGTTATGCACCACCAGTTTCGGCGCCCCGCTGAACCTTGAAGAAGGTGAAAGCAAAGAGCACTTCCTTGAACGCAGCCGCGAAGCGCTGCTGGCCCTGGCCCCGGAGCATTCCTGACATGGATAAGCAAACCCTGATGTTGTTCGGCGGCATCGGTGCCATTTTGGTGCTGGCCTCGCTGATCGGTTTCATCCTCAAGCTGCGCACCCGCGGCACGCCCAACTCGGTGATCGACAACCTCAACGCGCGGATCAACGCCTGGTGGGTGATGGTGGTGGTGATCGGCCTGGCCTTCTGGCTCGGCACCAGCGCGGTGATCCTGCTGTTCTACGCGGTGTCGTTCTACGCCCTGCGTGAATTCCTGACCCTGACCCCGACCCGGCGCAGCGACTACCCGGCGCTGGTGGCGGCGTTCTACCTGGCGCTGCCCCTGCAATACCTGCTGATCTACTCGGACTGGTACGGGCTGTTTTCGATCTTTATCCCAGTCTACGTGTTCCTCCTGCTGCCGATCCTGGCGTCCTTGGGCGGCGACACCACGCACTTCCTGGAGCGCGCCTCCAAGGTCCAGTGGGGCTTGATGATCGCAGTGTTCTGCGTGTCGTTCGTACCGGCCCTGCTGACCCTCGATATTGCCGGCTATGAGGGCCGCAACCTGCTGCTGATCGCCTACCTGGTGATCGTCGTGCAGTTGTCGGACGTGCTGCAGTACGTCTGTGGAAAACTCTTCGGCAAACGCAAGATCGCGCCCAACCTGTCACCGTCCAAGACGGTGGAAGGCTTTGTCGGCGGCATCCTGCTGGCCTCGCTGATCGGCGGCGCGCTGTTCTGGATCACCCCGTTCAATATCTGGCAGTCGTTCCTGATCGCCCTGCTGATCAACCTGCTGGGCTTCGCCGGCGGCATCGTCATGTCGGCCATCAAGCGCGACCGTGGGGTCAAGGACTGGGGGCACATGATCGAAGGCCACGGCGGCATGCTCGATCGCCTGGATTCGGTGTGTTTCGCCGCGCCGATCTTCTTCCACCTGGTGCGCTACTGGTGGACCTGAGGTAACGACGCTCTATCGCTCGGGCGGGGGCATTGACCTCCCCCGAGCAACCTCCCTCCTGCTCTCCCCGCCTTCCTTCCTCGAAACCCGGCCCTTGACCGGTAGGCTTTCGAGGCTTCATATTACGACCGTAATTTTTTATCCGGCCATCCTTCAACGGTCTTCCTTTCCCATCCCTTGTGCAGGAGTAACGCCATGAGTACCTACGACGTCGTGATTCTGGGCGGCGGCCCCGGTGGCTACAACGCGGCCATCCGTGCCGGCCAGCTGGGGCTGAAAGCCGCCTGTGTCGAAGGCCGCGCCACCCTCGGCGGCACCTGCCTGAACGTGGGCTGCATGCCGTCCAAGGCGTTGCTGCATGCCTCGGAACTGTACGACGCGGCCATGGGCCAGGAATTCGTCAACCTGGGCATCGAGGTCAAGCCGACCCTCAACCTGGCGCAGATGATGAAACAGAAGGACGAAAGCGTGGCCGGCCTGACCAAGGGCATCGAGTTTCTGTTTCGCAAGAACAAGGTCGACTGGATCAAGGGCTGGGGCCATATCGACGGGCCGGGCAAGGTCACGGTGACCGACAACCAGGGCGCCAAGACCTCATTGCAGGCCAAGGACATTGTGATCGCCACCGGCTCCGAGCCGACGCCCTTGCCCGGGGTGGAGATCGACAATAAACGCATCCTCGATTCCACCGGTGCCCTGTCCCTGGGCGAAGTGCCCAAGCACCTGGTGGTGATCGGAGCCGGGGTCATCGGCCTGGAGCTGGGCTCGGTCTGGCGCCGCCTGGGGTCCGAGGTCACCGTGATCGAGTACCTGGACCGGATCTGCCCCGGGGTCGACGGCGAAGCCGGCAAGACCCTGCAGCGCGCCCTGGGCAAACAGGGCATCACCTTCAAGCTCGGGGCCAAGGTCACCCGCGCCACCACCTCGGCCAACGGCGTGCAGTTGAGCGTCGAACCGGCGGCCGGCGGCAGCGCTGAGCTGATCGAGGCCGACTACGTGCTGGTGGCCATCGGGCGCCGGCCTTACACCCAGGGCCTGGGCCTGGAAAACCTCGGCTTGAGCACCGACTCGCGGGGCATGCTGGCCAACGAACGCCACCGTACGGCGGCTGCCGGGGTCTGGGTGATCGGTGACGTGACCTCCGGGCCGATGCTCGCCCACAAGGCCGAGGACGAAGCCATGGCCTGCATCGAGCAGATCGTCGGCAAGGCCGCCGAGGTCAATTACGCGCTGATCCCCAACGTCATCTACACCCGGCCGGAACTGGCCAGCGTCGGCAAGACCGAGGAGCAGCTCAAGGCCGAAGGCCGGGCCTACAAGGTCGGCAAGTTCCCGTTCAGCGCCAACAGCCGGGCCAAGATCAACCATGAGACCGAGGGTTTCGCCAAGGTACTGGCCGACGAGCACACCGATCAGATCCTCGGGGTGCACCTGGTGGGCCCCAGCGTCAGTGAAATGATCGGCGAGTACTGCGTGGCCATGGAGTTCTCGGCCTCGGCCGAAGACATCGCCCTCACCTGCCACCCCCACCCCACCCGCTCCGAAGCCCTGCGCCAGGCGGCAATGGATGTGGAAGGTGCGGCAACGCAGTTCTAAGCTGCAAGCCTCAAACGTGTAGCTCGCCGCTGAGGGGGCTTAGGCTCTCCTGCGCCAGAGCAGGTAGCCGGCGCCCAGCACCAGCAAACCGGCGCCCAGCAGCACACCGGTCTTGTGGGCCCGCAGTGTGGAATACAGCCCGTCCAGCCACTGGGTCAGGTAGCGTTTATTGGCGGTGTCGAAATTCGGCTCTTCACAGTTCATGCCGAAGTTGCCGGCCCACTCCACATAGGGGCCGTGTTCCACATAACGCTGGTAGTAGTCGATCTCGACATCGCTGCCCCGGGTCCAGCGCGCCGCCTTGCACAGCACCGCGGCGAAGGCCTGGCTGCTGTGAGGCAGGAAATCGGCGGCGGTGTTGGCCAAGGCTCCCGCCACATAGCGGTAGTGATAACGCACGTCGGGCTCGGCCTGGCTGGCCTGCTGGCGTTCGACTTCCGCCGCACTGACAAAGGGCCCGACCGTGGTCGCGGGGATCTCCAGGCTGTAGTCCCCCCACAGGGTGCGGTAGTCCGGCCCCATCTCATACCCGAGGATCTCCATCCCCGACTTGCGCGCCAATTGCCCGGCCCGGTAGTAGGCTTCGGCACGGCCGGTGGGCAGCCAGGCCGATTCCGCCTGGCGCCGGTAATCGCCATAGGCCTTGGCAGTGGCCTGCAACTCGGGGCTGTCGAAGTAGCCCGGCGCTTCGGCGTAGCGGCCTTCGCGCAACAACCTGCGGCCGAGCAGCTCACGCAGCTGCGCGGCAATCGGCAGGGTCTGGTAGTAGCCCTGTTCCTGCTTCGGCGTCGGCGGTGGCGCCGGGACCTGGGTGTCGACGAACTGCTTGAGTTCATCCACGGTCAGCACGCGCTCGGCCACGGTGGCCGCGTCCTGCCAGTAGATGTCGTCGCTGTGATACAGCTGCTCGAACGCCTGCAGGTAATCGCCACGCTCCAGCGCCAGCACCGCACTTTCACCCTCGACCCGGCAGCCGGGCCTGAGGGTTTCGTAGTTGCCGTCCTCGCCGGTGCGCTCACCCCAGCTTTCGCCCTGGGGGAAAGCCTTGGCCGCCTTGGCATAGGCGCTGGCCGCCGCGGCCTTGTCACCGTCGCGCAGCGCCAGCTTGGCCCGCAGCCACCAGGCCAGGCCGCCATCGCCAGCCCGTTCGAGCAGCAGCTTGGTGGTGGCGTAGTCGCCGATCTGATAATTCAGCGCCGCCAGGCGGTCGGCGTTGTCCAGGCTGCCGCTGGCCGAATGGCTGAGCAGTTTGATCATTTTCTGATCAGACTCCGAGCGCTGCGTGGGTTCGCCAGTCATGCGACTGATCAGGCTCGCCGCCAGCAAACGCGGGACGGCGGGGTGACTGAACAAGGCCTGCAACTGCTCTTCAGGCAGTGCCGCGAGCTCGCCCGCCAGCTCACGCAGGGAGCTGGTGCCGATCGACGAACCCAGGCGACTCTGGCTGGCATACAGCTCGATGGCCTGCTGCCAGTCGCCGGCCATTTTCGCCACGCGGGCTTCTTCGCCCAAACTGGCGATGCCCAGTTCCAACGGGTCGCCAAAGCCGTCGATGCTCAATTGCCGCGCTTGCTGAAAGGCCTGCCGGGCCTGCTGCATCAGTGCCTGGCGGCCCTGTTCGTCGAGATCGCCAGCCTCCTGGCCCATGGCGTACAACGCCCGCCCCAGGGAATAGGCCGCCCAGGTACTGCGCAGTGCGCGCTGCGGCGCCGGTAAGGCCAGCACCTGGCGGAAATACTCCGCCGCCTGGGCGTTGTCGCCGGCCTTGAAGGCCACGGCCCCGGCCAGGTACAGGTTGATTTCCAGCGGCAGGCTGGCGCCCTGTTGCTGCGCCTGATGCGGGTCCTGCAGTTGGCGCAACTGGGCCACCAGCGTGCGCTGGGCGTCAGTCAGGCCGTCCTGCTCGGCTTTGTCCCGCTGCTCCTGGTACGGCTGCTCGCCACCGTCGTAATAGGGCGACAGCGAAGCCTCGGTCGCTGGCTTGAGCCCGGCGGTCACCTGCCCCAGGCGGCTGACCTCGAACTGAAAGCTGCCCTCGGGCAACACGGCCAGGGTCTGCGCCCGGTCACCCAGCAGGCGCGCCGGAAAGAACGGCCCGCAGGCCAACGTCGAGGTCAGCGGCAGGCACAGGCTCAGGCACAACAGGTGACGGGGTTTAGGGACGAACATGGGACGCTCCTTGATCAATTCTTGAACAACGCGCCCAGCCCAGGGCTCGCGCGCTTCCTGCCTGCAAACGGCCTTCACTGCGCCGGGTGAACAGCAACTGCCCGGGGCGCTGTTGCACCCCGTAACCGGCCAGGGCGTCGCTGGCCTGGCAGCCTTCCACCGCCAGGCTGACCTGCTCGGGCAAGGGGCTGTCGAGATTGCCCGTGTTGCCCAGGCGAATATCAAACAGACCGTCTTTTTCGCTGAATGTCAGCTGCCACCGGCTGATCAGTTCATCACCACGGGCCACCGCGCCCAGGGTTTCGACACTCCAGGCCCGCCGATCGCCCTGGAGCGGCAGGCGAAACCAGATCAGCCCCGCCAGATGGGGCGGCCGATCCCCGCGCAATTCACGAGCCAGTTTGGCCAGTTGCACCGGGTCGGCCATCAGCTCGCGGCGCTGGCCAAGGCCTGGCACCGGCACTTCGCTTTCAATCACCGGCGCCCCGCCATCACTGGGCAGCAGGGCCACGCCGTAGGCCGGCAAGGCCAGGTAGAACGGTTTGTCGCTGACCTTGGCCCAGCGCTCGGCCCATTGCCGGGCCTGCTGTGGATCGAACAGGCCGTGCCGCGGATCGCTGACGGCATGCACCTGCAACACGCTGCTGTCGACCGTGGCCAGCAGCGCCGGCAACTCGCGGCTGCCCAGCCACGACGGCAAGGCGGTGATGCTGAGCTTGAGGGAGGCCGGCAATACGCCGCGCAATTGAGTGAGGAACCCGGCATAGGCCGGCAGCCGCGCACTGCCAGCGTCGTGGTCGATCTCCACCCCGACCGGGGTCAAGCCCTGGGCCTGCCAGTCGGCGAGCAATTGCAGGATCTGCGCGCTGACCTCGGCCTGATCCAGGCTCTTGAGTTGGCCATCGAGGCGAATCACCGCAATCAGCGGGCGCCCGTCGGCCTTGAGCAGCGGCGCATCGATGCGTGCGCGGCTCCAGCCGGCACCGGGGAAGGCCTGCAGCGCCAGCACGCGCAAGGTGGAGAAGTCGGCGCGGGTCCGGGACAGTGCATCGCCATGGGCCGGGGTCCATTGCCGTTGCCAGATATAGAGCTGCTGGTCGAGCGCGGTCGTGTCCCTGGGCTCGCAGCCGCCGAGCAACAGGGCGAACAGCAACACACAAAGGCGGACGCAGACGGAAGCGGACATGAATCGCGGGTATCCCTTGACGCAAAAAGGGCCGGTTCAAGGCCCTGTTTTCAGATCCGCCAGCCTACGCAGGCCCAGGCTTGGGAGCAATGCGCGCCGGGTATTTTTAGACGCTCCGGTCAAACCGAGGGCGCCGGGAAATGCCCGCGCAAACCCAGGGCCGCCGGGCGTCGTACCAGGTGCTCGACCTGCAGTTGCCAGACTCGCTCGGCCCCCGGCAAGGCCTCGACCTGCGGGCCCTCAAGGATGATCTGCGTACGGCCGCTGAGTTGCAGCAGATCGCCCCGGGCAAAGTCGATAAACAGCAAGCCGGCGCGGGGATTGAGCAACAGGTTACCCAGGGTGTTGAAGAAACGGTTGCCCGAGTAATCCGGAATCGTCAGGCAATTACCCTCGACCCTGACGAACCCGGGCGGCCCGCCACGATGGGAAACATCCACCGAACGGCCCTCGGGCTGGTCCAGGTAACTGGCGACAAACAGCGTATCGGCGGCGCTGATCAGGGCCGTCGCGGCCGCGTCCAACTGTTCCAGCCGTTGCACCGCAGGCAAGGCCGAGGTGATGGCTGGCGCCTGCTCGAACTCGCGGCGCTGGATGTATTGCGGGCAATTGCCGAACGCCTGCTGCACTGCAACGCTGAAACCGTCTGCAGCGTAAGCCTGGAGGCGGCCATTGAGCCGATTCCGGCGCCGCGTGTGCAGCTCGA
Organism: Pseudomonas sp. MF4836; assembly: GCF_002018875.1. Taxonomy (GTDB): domain Bacteria; phylum Pseudomonadota; class Gammaproteobacteria; order Pseudomonadales; family Pseudomonadaceae; genus Aquipseudomonas. The sequence goes on along the minus strand of NZ_MVOL01000004.1, from coordinate 163,934 downwards.
TCCCGAGCAAGCCGATGGCGGCGCCCGCAGCCAGCTGCGCCGGGTCTTCGGGCGCTGGCAACCGCTCAATGTGCAACAGGTCCGGCGCCGGGCTATGGGCGAAGCCGGGCGGCCCTTCAAGGAGGCTGGCCCAAGGGTTGCCCGCAGCATCCACCGCGCCAAACAGCAGGAAAGGCAACTGCTGATAGAACTGGCGGTGCTGATCGGGCATTGCCTGGCGGATCACCTTGCTGCCAAGCGCTTGCATGCGCTCGACCACCCCCATGTGCGCCTGCAACTGTTGTTCACCGGCGTGCCAGGGCGATTGTGGGTTCATGACGATGGCTCCCTTGTGCCCGAGGCACAGTCAACAGGGGCGCCAGCCGGGCTGGGCCCTCAATGGTTTACGCGGTGTACAGGCCGGCCACGGTACGCGGCATCGGGACAAAACCGGGCCAGGCTTCGATGCGCGCCAGCCAGGTGCGGACCTGGGGGTAATCGGCCAGGGACACGTTGCCTTCCGGGGCGTGGGCGATATAGCTGTAGCACGCCACATCGGCGATGGTCGGCTCGGCACCTGCCAGGTAAGGCTGCGGCGCCAGTTCCTGATCGAGCACCTTGAGCAACGCGTGAGAACGGGCAATCACTTGCGGGGCATCGCCCGGCGCGCCAAACACCGTAATCAGGCGTGCCGTGGCCGGGCCCGAGGCCAACGGCCCCGCCGCCACCGACAGCCAACGCTGAACCCGTGCCGCGCCTACCGGGTCACTTGGCAGCCAGCGGCCCTGGCCATAGCGCTGCGCCAGGTACACCAGAATCGCGTTGGAGTCGGCCAGGATCACCCCCTGGTCATCAATCACCGGCACCTGGCCGAATGAATTCAATGCCAGGAACGCCGGCTGTTTGTGTGCCCCCTGGGTCAGGTCGACCAACAGGGTCTCGACCGGCAGGTGCAGCAGCGACAGCATCAACTCGACGCGGTGCGCGTGGCCAGAACGGGGGAAGTTGTAAAACTTGATCGGGGACTGGGACACAGGAACTCCGCAAGGTAACGACGGCTCACGGGAGCCGCACTGACGGGAGCCATCTTCCACCCTGTGTGAAAACTGCAGAATCACCAGAAAACACAATCCATTATTTCATTGGCTGCAATAAAGCCTGATGGCTAGCGGCTCAACGCCGGGTGCTCGCGCAGCCCCTGTACCGCCAGATCGACAAAACTGCGCACCCGCGCCGGCGCCTTGCGCCCGCCCTGATACACCACATGAATCGGCAAGGGCGCCAGCTCGAAGGCCTGCAAGACGATTTCCAGCTCGCCAGCCGCCACTCTGCTCGCCACCTGGTACGACAGCACCCGGGTCAGGCCCAGCCCCAGGCACGCCGCGCTGATCGCCGCCTGGTTGGCGGAAACCAGCAGCCGTGGCTCCAGGCGAATATTCAGTGCGGTGCCGCCCTGCTCAAACTGCCAATGACGCGACTGGCCGACCGCAGACGGGGCAATGATCGGCGCCTGACGCAAATCCTCCGGGTGCTGGGGCCGACCATGGGCCGACAGAAAGGCCGGCGAGGCACACACCACCCGGCGCACTTCGCCAACCCGGATCGCATGCTGGCCGCTGTCCGGCAGCTCGCCGATGCGCACCGCGACGTCGATGCCCTCGTCGACCATGCTCGCTACCCGATCCACCAGCAACGCGTTGATGCTGACCTCGGGAAACTGGCGCAGGTAATCGACCACCAGCGGCGTGACAAACAAATCGCCAAACAACACCGGCGCGGTGATCGTCAGTTGCCCACGGGGCTGGGCATGCACCCCGGCGGCCGAGGCTTCGGCGTCCTGCAATTCGCCAAGGATTCGCCGGCAGTCTTCCAGGAAACGCTGGCCGGCATCGGTCACGTGCACGCTGCGGGTGGTGCGGGTCAGCAGCAGGCTGCCAATGCGCTGTTCGAGTGCCGCCACCGCGCGGGTCACACTGGCCGCCGACAGGTTCAAGCGCCGGGCCGCCGCCGCAAATCCCTGCTCTTGAGCAACGCAGACGAACACCTGCATTTCCTGGAATCTATCCATGGATCAACCTCGGCGGCGGTGGTTGTTCTAGCGAATGCACCAGGTGGTGACGTCATGCTTGTCAAACGCCACGCAGCCGTTGTTCTTGGCGATCAACCGATAAGGCGCATCCGGCGTGTAGGAGAAATAGAAATAGTGCTGTCGGTCTTCGCCGTACAGCCAATAGGACGACGAACCCTGATTGATCACCGTGGGTTCGAAGGTCCAGATCGATGACTCGGCCGGGATGAAGTTGGAGCGCTCCAGCAGCATCAGCAGACCGTTGGACAGTACCGGCGTCAGGGCCCCCAGCAACAGGAGCGTGGCCGCGCCGGCCAAGATCAATGGGTACAGCAGGCGCGACCTGGGCATTTAACGAGCTGACGCCGCGACATTGGCCCGCGCCGTGTGCAGCTTCTTGTAGCTGTCGATCAGCCGCAGGTGCCGGTCGAGCCCTTCCAGCTTCATGCTGGTCGGTGTCAGGCCGTAGAAACGCACGCTGGAATTGACCGAACCGATCGCGGCGTCCATCCGCTCGTTGCCGAACATGCGGCGGAAATTGACCTCGTAGTCTTCCAGCTCCAGGTCTTCGTCCAGTTCCATTTCCAGCACTGCGTTCACGGCCTGGTAGAACAGCCCGCGCTCGACCGTGTTGTCGTTGTACTGGAGGAAGGTTTCGACCGCCTCCTTGGCTTCTTCAAATTGCTGCAGGGCCAGGTAAATCAGCAGCTTCAGCTCAAGGATGGTCAACTGGCCCCAGGCCGTGTTGTCGTCGAACTCGATGCCGATCAAGGTGGTGATATCGGTGTAGTCGTCCAGCTCACTTTCCACCAGACGCTCGACCAGGTCTTTCAGGGCCTCCTCGTCCAGGCGATGCAGGTTGAGGATATCGGCGCGGAAGAACAGCGCTTTGTTGGTGTTATCCCAAATCAGATCGTCCACCGGATAAATTTCCGAGTAGTCCGGCACCAGGATGCGACAGGCCGGGGCGCCGAGATGCTCGTAGACCGCCATGTAGGCTTCTTTACCCATGCCTTCGAGAATGCCGAACAGCGTCGCGGCCTCTTCGGCATTGGCGTTCTCACCCTGGCTGGTGAAGTCCCACTCCACAAACTCGTAGTCCGACTTGGAGCTGAAGAAACGCCACGACACCACGCCGCTGGAGTCGATAAAGTGCTCGACGAAGTTGTTCGGCTCAGTGACCGCATGGCCTTCAAAAGTCGGCTGGGGCAAATCGTTGAGGCCTTCAAAACTGCGGCCTTGCAGCAGTTCAGTGAGGCTGCGCTCCAGCGCCACTTCCAGGCTTGGGTGGGCGCCGAATGAAGCGAATACACCGCCGGTGCGCGGGTTCATCAAGGTTACGCACATCACCGGAAACTCACCGCCCAGGGATGCGTCCTTCACCAGCACCGGGAAACCCTGGGCTTCCAGACCCTGAATCCCCGCCAGGATCCCAGGGTATTTGGCCAGCACTTCCTGGGGCACATCCGGCAGCGCGAATTCACCTTCGATGATTTCGCGTTTCACCGCACGCTCGAAGATCTCCGACAGGCACTGCACCTGGGCTTCGGCCAGCGTGTTGCCGGCACTCATGCCGTTGCTGAGGAACAGATTTTCGATCAGGTTCGATGGGAAATACACCACCTCGCCATCGGACTGACGCACAAAGGGCAGCGAAACGATGCCGCGCTCTTCGTTGCCGGAGTTGGTGTCGTACAAATGCGAACCGCGCAACTCGCCATCGCGGTTGTAGATCTTCAGGCAATACGCATCGAGAATGCCGGCCGGCAGTTCATCTTTACGGCCGGGCTTGAACCAGCGCTCATCCGGGTAATGCACAAACGCCGCGTTGGCGATGTCCTCGCCCCAGAACTGATCGTTGTAGAAGAAGTTGCAGTTGAGGCGCTCGATAAACTCGCCCAGGGCCGACGCCAGCGCACCTTCCTTGGTCGCACCCTTGCCGTTGGTGAAACACATCGGCGAATGCGCATCGCGGATATGCAGCGACCACACATTGGGCACGATATTGCGCCAGGAGGCGATCTCGATCTTCATCCCCAGGCCCGCCAGAATGGCCGACATATTGGCGATGGTCTGCTCCAGCGGCAGGTCCTTGCCCACAATGTAGGTGCCTGCATCGCTGGCCGCATTGGGCATCAACAATGCCTGGGCATCGGCATCCAGGTTTTCCACTTCCTCAATCACAAACTCCGGCCCGGCCTGCACCACCTTCTTCACCGTGCAACGGTCGATGGAGCGCAGGATGCCCTGACGGTCTTTGTCGGAAATATCAGCCGGCAACTCAACCTGGATCTTGAAAATCTGGTTGTAGCGATTTTCCGGGTCAACAATGTTGTTCTGCGACAGGCGGATATTCTCGGTAGGAATACTGCGAGTGTCGCAATACAACTTCACGAAATAGGCCGCACACAGCGCCGACGAAGCCAGAAAGTAATCGAATGGACCCGGCGCCGAGCCATCGCCCTTATAGCGAATAGGCTGATCGGCCACTACCGTGAAGTCATCGAACTTGGCTTCAAGTCGAAGGTTGTCGAGAAAGTTGACCTTGATTTCCATGGGGGATTACCAGAATAACGAGCCACAAATTTGGCCGGTATTATCCGGTTTTTCGGTCGGAAGTCTTGTGCTTTTCCGTGAGGGCCGCTGGCCGGCCCTAGGCCGCTCCCCGTGCAGCAGGGCTACGGGCGATCAATAGACCGCGTTATTTTCAACCCGGTCTTATATCGGCTGAAAAGCCGCAGCCATGTTGCTTATACCCAGTAGTTACGGGCGAATAATGGCCAGCCGAGATTAATACACTTGCCAATTAAGCAAGATATCGTCGCCAAGTTAGCGGTACATAACTCTTGTCGTTGTTTTTATGCGATCAACTAGCGGGACGTAGAATTCTTCGGCCAATGCATATCAAGAGAAAGAACTGGCCTGTGCCAAGCCAAAAAATCACCACGCTGTTTCCCGTGGGAAGAGAAGCCGACGTGGCGGTGTTTATTTACGGGCAGTGACCAGACGCTGAATCGTCAAACGCCCCAGGCAATTCGGCATTCCTCGCGTTATGTCTTAACATAGCCGGTTGCCGAAAGAACCGTCATGGCCATAGCCATGAAGGGCTTTCATCCTTTGCGATAAGTGTGGTGAAGATGAACAAGCCTTTCATTTCGTTGTGCCCTGAAATTACTCGGGCGCACGCGCTGACGCTGATGGATTGGTTGGAAGACGAACGCGTCACCTGCTATCTGAGCGATTCGCGTGATGTCTCGCGCTCCATCGAGCAAGCCATCGATCGGACTCAATCGCCGATCCTGACCCATCTCTTCAACCAGGGCGGCCGATTCTTCATGGCCTATGACCGGCACGACGCCCCGGTGGGCTTTGTCCGTCTGATCAAGACCGACTCAAATTGCGAGATAGTCCTGGTCATCGGAAACAGCGACAAATGGGGCCGCAACCTTGGCGCCCGCACGATCCGCGAAGGCATGAAACTGGCCTTCCTCGACATGCGGGCCAAGAAGCTCATCGCCAAGATCCACCCGGACAACGCGCGCTCGCTGAAGGCCTTTCTGCGCAGCGGCTTTGTGCTTGAGAGCGAAACGCCGACATTGAAGTCATTTTCCATGACGGCGGGGCGCTATCGCCAGTTCTTGCGCGAAGGTGCTGCTGGCGACTCCACCAGGATCTACATCACTGAAATCGACAAGGCCAGGCTCGAAAGTCTAATCGTGCTCGAGCAAGGCCCGGCCGTTGTTGAACTCGAACATGAGCTTGAGCGAGCCATTGTGGTCAAGCCACAGCAGGTGGCGCGCAATGTCGTCACGATGAACTCCAGGACCTTGCTGCAGCTGGACGACGAAGAGATGGAAGTGGCCTTGGTCTACCCTGAAGACGCGGATAGCAACGCAGGGAAGCATTCCGTGTATTCCGATATCGGCGCCGCCATCCTGGGCTATCAGGAGGGGGACGCCATCGACTGGCGAATTTCAGATCGGACCCGTCGGATTGAGATCAGGAAAGTGCTTTACCAGCCGGAGGCTGCGGGCGATTTCCACCTTTAACTGCGCCCTTTGCTCAGTGTTGGACCATCAGGCGCGAGGTGGTTGCGAAAGGCAGGAGGCGGTAGGACAGACCTAGCCGGCTCCTGCGACACTTTTAAGCCTCTCAATCCACGCGATTTACGCCTGTGGATAACTCACTCCACTGTCACCGACTTGGCCAGGTTGCGCGGTTGGTCGACGTCGGTGCCCTTGAGCACGGCGACGTAGTAGGACAGCAGTTGCAGCGGGATGGTGTAGAGGATCGGCGACAGGATGTCGTGGATGTGCGGCATGTGGACCACGTGGGTGCCTTCGCCATTGGTCATGCCTGCCTGTTCATCGGCGAACACGATCAGCTCGCCGCCACGGGCGCGCACTTCCTGCAGGTTGGACTTGAGCTTCTCCAGCAACTCGTTGTTCGGCGCCACAGTCACCACCGGCATGTCGTTATCCACAAGCGCCAGCGGGCCGTGTTTCAACTCGCCGGCCGGGTAGGCTTCAGCGTGAATGTAGGAGATTTCCTTGAGCTTGAGCGCTCCTTCCATGGCCACCGGGAATTGCGCACCGCGACCCAGGAACAGGGTGTGGTTCTTCTCGGCGAACAGCTCAGCGATTTTTTCCACCGTGCTGTCCATGGCCAGGGCTTCGCCCAGGCGGGTCGGCAGGCGGCGCAACTCTTCTACCAGGGTCGCTTCGACGCCCTTGGCCAGGGTGCCACGGACCTGGCCCAGGGACAGGGTCAGCAGCAGCAGGCCGACCAGTTGCGTGGTGAACGCCTTGGTCGAGGCTACGCCAATTTCACGGCCGGCCTGGGTCAGCAGGGTCAGGTCGGATTCACGCACCAGCGAGCTGATGCCGACGTTGCAGATGGCCAGGCTGGCGAGAAAACCCAGCTCCTTGGCATTGCGCAGGGCGGCCAGGGTGTCGGCGGTTTCCCCGGACTGGGAAATGGTGACGAACAGGGTGTCAGGCTGCACCACCACCTTGCGGTAGCGGAACTCGCTGGCAACTTCGACCTGGCACGGGATGCCGGCCAGCTCTTCGAGCCAGTAACGGGCAACCATGCCGGCGTGGTAACTGGTGCCGCAGGCGACGATCTGGACATTGCGCACTTTGGCGAACAGCTCGGCGGCCTGTGGACCGAAGGCCTGGACCAACACCTGGTTCTGACTCAGACGGCCTTCCAGGGTGCGTTGCACCACGGCTGGCTGCTCGTGGATTTCCTTGAGCATGAAGTGGCGGAACTCGCCCTTGTCGGCAGCTTCGGCACCGTCGCGGTACTGCACGGCTTCGCGCTCGACCGGGTTCCCCGTCACGTCCCAGATCTGCACGCTGTCGCGGCGGATCTCGGCGATATCGCCCTCCTCCAGGTACATGAAGCGGTCGGTCACCTGGCGCAGGGCCAGTTGGTCGGAAGCCAGGAAGTTCTCGCCAAGGCCCAGGCCGATCACCAGCGGGCTGCCGCTGCGGGCGGCAATCACGCGGTCAGGCTGGGAGGCGCTGATCACCGCCAGGCCGTAGGCGCCATGCAACTCTTTGACGGTGGCCTTGAGGGCCACGGTCAGGTCACCCAGCTCCTTGAGCTTGAGGTTCAGCAGGTGGGCGATGACTTCGGTGTCGGTGTCGGAGGTGAACACATAACCCTGGGCCTTGAGCTGTGCGCGCAGGGCTTCGTGGTTCTCGATGATGCCGTTGTGCACCACGGCCAGGTCGCCGGAGAAATGCGGGTGGGCGTTGCGCTCGCAAGGGGCACCGTGGGTGGCCCAACGGGTGTGGGCGATACCCAGGCGGCCAACCAGAGGTTCAGCCTCCAGGGCCTGTTCCAACTCGCTGACCTTGCCCGGGCGACGCACGCGCTCTAGGGTGCCGGCGTTGGTGAAAACGGCTACACCGGCGCTGTCATAGCCACGGTATTCAAGGCGTTTGAGGCCTTCGAGCAGGATCGGCGTGATATTACGTTCAGCAACGGCGCCAACAATTCCACACATGGTTTTTCTCCTAAATGACAGCCGCGCATATCAGCGTAATGCCACGGGCCTGGATCTGGTCGCGGGCCTCGAGCGGCAGGCGATCGTCGGTAATAAGGGTATGGACACTGCTCCATGGCAGCTCCAGGTTGGGAATCTTGCGGCCGATCTTGTCAGCCTCCACCATCACCACCACTTCCCGGGCCACATCGGCCATCACTCGGCTCAAGCCCAGCAACTCGTTGAAGGTGGTGGTTCCTCGCACCAGATCGATACCGTCGGCGCCGATAAACAACTGGTCGAAGTCGTAGGAGCGTAGTACCTGTTCGGCGACCTGGCCTTGAAAGGACTCGGAGTGCGGGTCCCAGGTGCCACCGGTCATCAACAGCACCGGCTCGTGCTCCAGTTCGCTCAGGGCGTTGGCCACGTGCAGGGAGTTGGTCATGACCACCAGGCCTGGCTGCTGGCCAAGTTCGGGAATCATGGCGGCGGTGGTACTGCCGCTGTCGATGATGATCCGCGCGTGCTCGCGAATGCGTTTGACCGCAGCGCGGGCGATAGCCTGCTTGTACTTGGAGACCGGCTGGCCAATCTCGCTGACCAATTCCTGGGGCATGCTGATAGCACCGCCGTAGCGTCGCAGCAGCAAACCGTGGCTCTCAAGTGCAGCCAGATCCTTGCGGATCGTAACTTCCGAAGTTTCGAAGCGCTTGGCCAGCTCGTCCACGCTCACTTCGCCCTGTTCATTGAGCAAGGCAAGAATATTGTGGCGTCGTTGGGGTGTATTGCGTTTCGACATGGGGGCTTAAGTTTCGATTCGAAAGATAACGGAAGCAATCAAAACCTATCGGCTGAAATTCGTCAAGCGGGCGATGGAAAAAACCATGGGTGTTGGCGGGTGGAAAGTTATCCACAGAACGGGTCTAGCTACGATCGGCGCTACCCGGTGCATGCCTCTCGGGTGGGAGTCGGAAGCTCACTTGTGCCCGACATCTATGCAACAACAGCCCGGGCATTGCACCCGGGCTGTGGATAACTCAGTTCTTTTTGATCTTCTCCGGACGTTTCCAGCCGTCGATGTTCTTTTGCCGGGAGCGCGCCACGGCCAACTGGGATTTCTCCACCTTCTGGTTGATCGTCGAACCGGCCGCAGTTGTCGCGCCGTCCAAGATATCCACAGGCGCCACCAGGGAGTTGTTGGAACCGATGAATACATCCTGGCCCAGCACCGTCTTGTGCTTGTTGGCGCCGTCATAGTTGCAGGTGATGGTGCCCGCACCGATGTTGGTCCGTGCGCCGATTTCGGCATCGCCCAGGTAGGTCAGATGACCGGCCTTGGCGTCTTCGCCGAGGTGAGCATTCTTCAGTTCGACAAAGTTACCCACATGGGCCCGGGCATCCAGCACCGTGCCCGGACGCAGGCGGGCGAAAGGACCGGCATCGCTGCCCTCGCCCAACACCGCGCCATCGATGTGGCTGTTCGCCTTGATCACCACCCCCTTGCGCAGGGTGCTGTCCTTGATCACGCAGTTAGGGCCGATAACCACGTCGTCCTCGATCACTACCCGGCCTTCAAGAATCACGTTGATATCGATCAGCACGTCGCGGCCGACCGTGACGTCACCGCGGACGTCAAAACGTGCCGGGTCGCGCAGGGTCACGCCCTGGGCCATCAGACGACGCGCCGCGCGCAACTGGTAGTGCCGCTCCAGTTCCGACAGTTGCTTGCGATCGTTGGCGCCCTGCACTTCCATGGCGTCATGGGGTTGCTCGGTGGCCACGGTCAACCCGTCGCTGACCGCCATGGCAATCACATCGGTCAGGTAATACTCGCCCTGGGCGTTGTTATTCGACAGCCGACTCATCCAGTCGCCCAGACGCTTGGCCGGGACCGCGAGAATACCGGTGTTGCCTTCGGTGATAGCACGCTCGGCTTCGTTGGCGTCCTTCTGCTCGACGATGGCGGTAACCTTGCCTTCGCCGTTGCGCACGATGCGCCCGTAGCCGGTCGGGTCCGCCAATTCAACCGTCAACAGGCCTAACTGCTCGGGGCCGGCCTGCAATAGCAGGCGTTGCAGGGTCTCGACCTCGATCAACGGCACGTCGCCATAGAGGATCAGCACCGTATCGGCACTGATGAACGGCACCGCCTGGGCAACCGCATGGCCGGTACCGAGCTGCTTGTCCTGCAGCACGAAATTCAGATCATCCGCTGCCAGGCGCTCGCGCACGGCATCGGCACCGTGGCCGATGACCACGTGAATCCGCTCCGGGCTGAGCTGGCGGGCACTGTGGATAACATGGCCGAGCATGGAGTTGCCCGCCACCGGGTGCAGAACCTTCGGCAAGGCCGAGCGCATGCGCGTGCCTTGACCGGCAGCGAGAATAACGATTTCGAGAGACATGACTGGCTACCAATCCTGGGAGGTCAGGCTACGACCAAGAAGTGAGAGTTGCAGAAAAAGAAAAAGGGTAGCCGAGGCTACCCTTTTTAATCAATCACACATAAAGCTCAGGGCTTAGCCGCCAAACTTTTTGCGGATCTGCTGGACGGTGCGCAGCTGAGCTGCAGCCTCGGCCAGACGTGCAGCAGCAGAACCGTAGTCGAAATCTGCGCCCTTTTCATTCAGGGCCTTCTCAGCGGCCTTGACGGCTTGCTGAGCGGAGGCTTCGTCCAGGTCGGCAGCACGTTGCACGGTGTCGGCAAGAACCTTGACCATGTTCGGCTGAACCTCGAGGAAACCACCGGAGATGTAAAACACCTCGGTTTCCCCGCCCTGCTTGATCAAGCGGATCGGACCTGGCTTCAAATTGGTGATCAGCGGTGCGTGACCCAGAGCGATACCAAGATCACCCAGCTCACCGTGCGCAATTACCATTTCAACCAGACCGGAGAAGATTTCCCCTTCCGCGCTGACGATATCGCAATGGACTGTCATAGCCATCTGCTTGCCTCAACCTAAATTAGCGCCCGTTGCCGGGCGCCGGGATTACAGTTTCTTGGCTTTCTCGATCGCTTCTTCGATGCCGCCGACCATGTAGAACGCTTGTTCTGGCAGGTGGTCGTAGTCACCGTTGAGGATGCCTTTGAAGCCAGCAATGGTGTCTTTCAGGGAAACGTATTTACCCGAAGCACCGGTGAAGACTTCAGCCACGAAGAACGGCTGCGACAAGAAGCGCTGGATCTTACGAGCGCGGGATACCAACTGCTTGTCGGTTTCCGACAGCTCGTCCATACCCAGGATCGCGATGATGTCCTTCAGCTCTTTGTAGCGCTGCAGCACGTACTGAACGCCGCGAGCGGTGTCGTAGTGCTCCTGGCCGATCACGTTCGGGTCCAGCTGGCGCGAAGTCGAGTCGAGTGGATCGACCGCTGGGTAGATACCCAGGGAAGCGATGTCACGGGACAGAACGACGGTGGCGTCCAAGTGGGCGAAGGTGGTCGCTGGCGACGGGTCGGTCAAGTCATCCGCAGGTACGTATACCGCTTGGATCGAAGTGATCGAGCCTTCTTTGGTCGAAGTGATACGTTCTTGCAGAACGCCCATCTCTTCAGCCAGGGTCGGCTGGTAACCTACTGCGGAAGGCATACGGCCCAGCAGTGCGGATACTTCAGTACCGGCCAGGGTGTAACGATAGATGTTGTCGACGAACAGCAGAACGTCGTTACCTTCGTCACGGAACTTCTCAGCCATGGTCAGGCCGGTCAGTGCTACGCGCAGACGGTTACCCGGCGGCTCGTTCATCTGACCGTAAACCAGTGCCACTTTGTCCAGAACGTTGGAATCCTTCATCTCGTGGTAGAAGTCGTTACCCTCACGAGTACGCTCACCCACACCGGCGAACACGGAATAACCGCTGTGCTCGATGGCGATGTTACGGATCAGTTCCATCATGTTTACGGTTTTGCCTACACCGGCACCACCGAACAGACCGACTTTACCGCCTTTGGCAAACGGGCAAACCAGGTCGATAACCTTGATGCCGGTTTCCAGCAGATCGTTGCCGCCAGCTTGCTCGGCGAACGAAGGTGCTGGACGGTGAATGCCCCAACGCTCTTCGGTGTCGATCGGGCCAGCTTCGTCAATCGGGTTGCCCAGTACGTCCATGATCCGGCCCAGGGTCGCTTTACCGACCGGTACGGAGATGGCTGCGCCAGAGTCGATAACGTCCAGACCGCGCTTCAAGCCTTCGGTGGAACCCATCGCAATGGTACGAACTACGCCGTCGCCCAGCTGCTGCTGAACTTCCAGAGTAGTTTCCGCGCCTTGTACTTTCAGCGCGTTGTAGATGCTCGGTACGCTGTCGCGTGGAAATTCCACGTCGATAACGGCGCCGATGATTTGAACGATACGTCCGCTACTCATAGCTGGATCCTCTGAATATTTGAACCGTTAAACCGCGGCAGCGCCGCCGACGATTTCCGAGATCTCTTGGGTGATCGCAGCCTGACGCGCCTTGTTGTAGATCAGCTGCAAATCGCTGATCAAATCACCGGCGTTGTCGGTAGCGTTCTTCATTGCGATCATCCGCGCGGCTTGTTCAGCTGCGTTGTTCTCGACCACCGCCTGGTACACCTGCGACTCCACGTAGCGCACCATCAAGCCGTCTAGCAGCTCTTTGGCGTCTGGTTCGTAGAGGTAGTCCCAGTGGTGCTTGAGTTCTTGATCCGGGGTTGCCTCCAGCGGAATCAACTGCTCCACCTTAGGCTGCTGCGTCATGGTGTTGATGAACTTGTTGGACACCACGGACAGGCGATCAATACGGCCTTCCAGATAAGCATCCAGCATCACCTTGACGCTGCCGATCAGATCATTGATCGACGGCTCTTCACCCAAGTGGCTGATGGCTGCAACGACGTTACCGCCGAAGTTGCGGAAGAATGCCGCACCTTTGCTGCCTACCACGCACAGATCGATCTCGACGCCGTTTTCGCGGTTTACCGCCATGTCCTTGACCAGGGCCTTGAACAGGTTGGTGTTCAAGCCACCGCACAAACCACGGTCACTGCTCACGACGACATAACCAACGCGCTTGATTTCGCGGTCGATCATGAACGGGTGGCGATATTCCGGGTTGGCGTTGGCCAGATGCCCAATTACCTGGCGGATACGCTCCGCATAAGGACGGCTAGCAGCCATGCGCATTTGTGCCTTGCGCATTTTGCTGACCGCCACTTTTTCCATGGCGCTGGTAATTTTTTGCGTGCTTTTGATGCTCGCAATCTTACTGCGAATCTCTTTTGCGCCTGCCATGTAACACCTATCAGGTTAGCAAGCGGGAGCCTTGCGGCTCCCGCTGCGGCTTACCAGGTTTGGGTGGCCTTGAACTTCTCGATACCGGCTTTCAGGCCAGCGTCGATTTCGTCATTGAAGTCACCCTTCACGTTGATCTTGGCCAACAAGTCGGCATGATCGCGGTTGAAGTAAGCAATCAGCGCTTGTTCAAAGCTGCCGACCTTGGTGATTTCGACGTCAGTCAGGAACCCGCGCTCAGCGGCATACAGCGACAGCGACATGTCGGCGATCGACATTGGCGCGTATTGCTTCTGCTTCATCAGCTCGGTAACGCGCTGACCATGCTCAAGTTGCTTACGGGTCGCTTCGTCCAGGTCAGAAGCGAACTGGGCGAATGCCGCCAGTTCACGGTACTGAGCCAGAGCGGTACGGATACCACCGGAGAGCTTCTTGATGATCTTGGTCTGAGCAGCACCACCTACACGGGATACCGAAACACCGGCGTTCACAGCAGGACGGATCCCGGAGTTGAACATGGCCGATTCCAGGAAGATCTGACCGTCAGTGATGGAAATCACGTTGGTCGGAACGAACGCGGAAACGTCGCCAGCTTGAGTTTCGATGATCGGCAGAGCAGTCAGGGAACCGGTTTTGCCGGTTACCGCGCCGTTGGTGAACTTCTCTACGTACTCTTCCGAAACGCGGGATGCGCGCTCCAGCAGACGGGAGTGGAGATAGAACACGTCGCCTGGGTAGGCTTCACGGCCTGGTGGACGACGCAGCAGCAGGGAAATCTGGCGGTAAGCCACTGCTTGCTTGGACAGATCGTCATAAACGATCAGCGCGTCTTCACCGCGGTCGCGGAAGAACTCGCCCATGGTGCAACCGGAGTACGGTGCCAGGAATTGCAGCGCAGGAGATTCCGAAGCACTGGCAGCCACGATGATCGTGTTGGCCAGGGCGCCGTTTTCTTCCAGCTTGCGAACCACGTTGGCGATGGTCGATTGTTTCTGACCGATAGCAACGTAGACGCAGAAGATACCGCTGTTCTTCTGGTTGATGATCGCGTCGATCGCCAGAGCGGTTTTACCGATCTGACGGTCACCGATGATCAGCTCACGCTGGCCACGGCCGACTGGGATCATGGCATCGACAGCCTTGTAGCCAGTCTGTACAGGCTGGTCTACCGACTTACGCCAGATCACGCCTGGAGCAACTTTCTCGACCGCGTCGGTCAAGGTGTTGTTCAGCGGACCTTTGCCGTCAACTGGGTTACCCAGTGCGTCGACTACGCGACCCAGGAGTTCCTTACCAACTGGAACCTCGAGGATGCGGCCGGTGCACTTGGCGCTCATGCCTTCAGCCAGACTGGTGTATGCGCCCAATACAACGGCACCTACGGAGTCTTGCTCCAGGTTGAGGGCCATACCGTAGACGCCGCCCGGAAACTCGATCATCTCGCCGTACATGACGTCGGCCAGACCGTGAATCCGCACGATGCCGTCAGATACGCTGACGACAGTGCCTTCGTTACGGGCTTGGGAGGTCACATCGAGCTTGTCGATGCGGCCCTTGATAATTTCACTTATTTCGGAAGGATTGAGTTGCTGCATTGCTCTGCTGCCCCTTCAAACTCAAGATTTCAATGCTTCGGCTAGGTTCGCGAGTTTGCCGCGAATCGAGCCATCGATAACCAGGTCGCCGGCGCGGATTACGACGCCACCAATCAGGCTGGCATCCTCCGCAGCGTGCAGGCGCACTTCCCGGCCGAGCCGTGCACTGAGAACCTTGGCGAGTTTGTCTTGCTGTTCTTGGTTCAATGCGAAAGCACTGGTGACATCCACATCTACCGATTTCTCTTGTTCAGCCTTGTACAGGTCGAACAGAGCGGAAATCTCCGGCAACAGCAGGAGACGATCGTTTTCGGCGGCAACGTGAATGAAATTCTGTGCCTTGGCATCAAACTTGTCGCCACACACGTCGATAAACGTGGTGGCCTTTTCTGCGCTCGTCAGTCGCGGGGCCTTGAGCACGCGCTGCATGGTGTCATCTTGTGACACCGCTGCAGCCAGGCCGAGCATGGCTGACCAAGAGGCCAGTTGCTGGTGGGCCTGAGCGTGCTCGAAGGCCGCCTTAGCGTAAGGTCGGGCCAACGTGGTCAGTTCTGCCATGATCGCCCTCGCTTAAATTTCAGCAGCCAGTTTGTTAACCAGCTCTGCGTGCGCGTTTTGATCGATTGTGGCACCCAGGATCTTCTCTGCGCCGTTGACTGCCAGGCTACCCAGTTGGGCACGCAGCGCGTCTTTGACACCGTTCAGTTCCTGTTCGATCTCGGCCTGAGCCTGAGCCTTCACACGGTCAGCTTCGACACGAGCCTGTTCACGGGCCTCGTCGACGATCTGAGAGCCGCGTTTCTTGGCTTGCTCAATGATTTCGGCTGCCTGAGCTTTTGCATCGCGCAGTTGCTGACCCGCTTTATCTTGGGCCAGTTCCAGGTCACGAGCTGCTCGGCTGGCAGCGTCCAGTCCATCCGCGATCTTCTTTTGGCGTTCGTGCAAAGCTGCAATGACCGGAGGCCAAATGAACTTCATGCAGAACACTACAAAAATTAAGAACGCAACGGACTGACCAATCAGGGTTGCATTAATGTTCACGCCAACACCTCGCTCGTTCGTTGTCCATCACACCAATCAACTCGAAGAATCGAGTGATTAGCCAGCGAGTTGGCCAACGAAGGGGTTTGCGAAGGTGAAGAACAGAGCGATACCAACGCCGATCATGGTTACGGCGTCGAGCAGACCGGCAACGATGAACATTTTAACTTGCAGCATTGGAACCATTTCTGGCTGACGCGCTGCGCCTTCCAGGAACTTGCCGCCCAACAGGCCGAAACCAATTGCGGTACCCAGTGCGCCCAGGCCGATCAACAGTGCAACAGCGATAGCGGTTAGACCAACTACAGTTTCCATCTTTCCTCCCGACTTTTACGTCGTATGGTTTAGGTTTTTTAGATTAAAGCGGTAAAACAAATCGTTTCATGCCCTGTAAGGGCCCCCTCTCACCGAGGCGAGAGGGACATCAGACTAGTCGAAACCGGTCTTAATGGTTCTCTTCGTGCGCCATCGACAGGTAGACGATGGTCAGCATCATGAAGATAAACGCTTGCAGGGTGATGATCAGGATGTGGAACACAGCCCACGCCCATTGCAGCACCACGCCCAGGCCGCTGAGCCAGAGCAGGCCGCTGCCGAACATCACGGCGATCAGGATAAACACCAGCTCGCCAGCGTACATGTTGCCGAACAGACGCAGAGCCAGAGAGATCGGCTTTGCAATCAGGGTCACGAATTCCAGCAGGAAGTTCACCGGGATCAGCAGGGCTTGAACGAAGATGTTCTTGCTGCCGAACGGGTGCAGGGTCAGTTCGCCGATGAAGCCGCCGAAGCCCTTGATCTTGATGCTGTAGAAAATGATCAGCGCGAACACCGACAGGGCCATGCCCAGGGTGGCGTTCGGGTCAGTGGTCGACACTGCGCGGAATGGGATGTGCTGATCGCCAGAGATCAACATGGCCAACTGTGGAATCCAGTCCACGGGTACCAGGTCGATGGCGTTCATCAGGAACACCCAGACGAAGATGGTCAGTGCCAGAGGTGCAATCACCGGGCTACGACCGTGGAAGCTATCCTTCACGCTGCCATCGACAAAGCCGACCATCACTTCAACGAAGTTCTGCAGCGCGCCAGGCACGCCGGAGGTGGCCTTCTTGGCCGCCATGCGGAACAGAAGAACGAAGATCACACCCAGTGCGACAGACCAGCCGAGGGTATCGACGTGGAATGCCCAGAAGCCCATTTCCTTGGCTTCTGCGGCGGTGTGGGCAAAGCCCCAGCCGCCATTGGGTAGCTGCCCGAAGGTCAGGTTCTGTAAGTGGTGCTGGATATAGCCCGAAGCGGTTGTTTCTGCTGACATGGTTGCCTCAAACGCCCTAAGGTCTCGAAAGTCTTGTTGTCATAAGCAGGGGAGCGAACCAGCTGACCAGTTGGGTCAGCACGAAGGCGCCGAATACAGCCAGCGGCGCCAATGGCTTCACACCTGCAAACGTCAATGCAAACAGCACTGCCGTCAAAATCAGTTTGCCCGCCTCGCCGGCATAAAAAGACCGGACGATAGCCTGAGCTGCTCGGGCGCCGGAAAACCGAAATGCCCTATGAGCGAAGTACACATTGGGCAGCAAGGCTATCAGTCCTCCGCAGAGGCCTGAATATCCGGCTACGACTCCATGCCATTGCCAGAGCGCCAAGGCGGCCAGCAATACGACGACAAATTGAGCCAGTAATACCGGAAAAACTGCCAGGCGATGGAACGGCAAGCGGTTTGGCGTGCGGGTTTCCATCACGGTTGCTCCTCAATGGTCGGCTGCCAGAATTCAATAACTTGGCATAATTTGTGCCGACAAAATGCGCGCAGAGTATAGGGGCGGTTCAGCCCCTATTCAACTGCCAGGTAGTGATTTCCGACTGCGCGCTACATGAGGAAATGTTTCAGCGGATGTGTGCGAGGACGCCCTGGAGCTCATCAAGGGAGTTGTACCCAATCACCAACTGCCCTTTGCCCTTCTTCCCGTGGCGGATCTGCACCGCAGAGCCTAGGCGCTCAGCCAGACGCTGTTCGAGTCGGGCGATATCCGGGTCCGGCTTGACCGGTTCAGCGGGCTCCTGTTTGCCACTCAACCACTGGCGAACCAGGGCCTCGGTCTGGCGTACGGTCAGCCCCCGTGCGACAACGTGTCGCGCCCCTTCAACCTGTTGATTTTCCGGAAGACCGAGCAAGGCTCGGGCATGACCCATCTCCAGGTCGCCATGGGACAGCATGGTCTTGATCACTTCCGGCAGCGCGATCAGGCGCAGCAGGTTGGCCACGGTCACGCGGGACTTGCCCACGGCTTCGGCGACCTGTTGCTGAGTCAGCTGGAACTCCTGCTGCAAGCGCTGCAGGGCCACGGCTTCTTCGATCGGGTTGAGATCTTCGCGCTGGATATTCTCGATCAGTGCCATGGCAATGGCGGTTTCATCCGGTACGTCGCGGACCATCGCCGGGATGGTTTCCTGACCGGCCTGCTGGCTGGCGCGCCAACGGCGTTCACCGGCGATGATTTCAAAACGCCCGGAGCCGATGGGGCGAACCACGATCGGCTGCATCACGCCCTGGGCCTTGATCGACTGCGCCAATTCTTCCAGCGCCTGGGGGTCCATGTCACGACGCGGTTGATACTTGCCGCGCTGGATCAGGTCCAGCGGCAGGTGTTGCAACTCGCGCTGGTCGGCTTGGGTCGCCTGTTCTTCCAGAGAACTGACGGTCGGACCACTCAGCAGTGCATCCAGTCCACGTCCGAGACCTCGTTTCTTGACGGCCATGGGGATTCCTTAAGTTGCCTGAGCGGCGGCTGCGCGTGAATTTTTACGCTGGCGACGAACCATCTCGCCGGCCAGGGCCAGGTAAGCCAGGGCACCGCGCGATTGTTTATCGTAGGCCAACGCCGGCATGCCGTAGCTTGGCGCTTCGGCCAGACGGATGTTGCGTGGAATGACCGTGTCGTACAGCTGCTCGCCAAAGTGTTCCTTGAGCTGGGCCGAAACGTCGTTCATCAGGCTCAACCGCGGGTCATACATGGTCCGCAGCAGGCCTTCGATCTTCAGGTTGGGGTTCAGCAACTCGGCGATGCGCTTGATGTTATCCACAAGGTCGCTCAAGCCTTCCAGGGCGAAGTACTCGCACTGCATGGGGATAATCACCCCATCGGCGGCCACCAGCGCATTGAGGGTGAGCATCGACAGCGACGGTGGGCAGTCGATCAGGATGTAGTCGTAATTTTCGCGGATGGGTGCCAAGGCGCTGCGCAGACGGCTTTCTTTCATCTGCATTTCCAGCAGGACGACTTCTGCCGCGGTCAGGTCGCGGTTGGCCGGCAGCAGTTGATAACCGCCGTGTTCGGAGAAGTGCATCGCCTGGGCCAGATCGCATTCGCCGATCAGCAGGTCATAGACCGAGTTTTCCAGGCCGTGTTTATCCACACCGCTACCCATGGTGGCGTTGCCCTGTGGATCAAGATCGATCAACAGCACCCGGCGCTTGGTCGCGACCAGGGATGCTGCGAGGTTGATGCAGGTGGTGGTCTTGCCCACGCCACCCTTTTGGTTCGCTATCGCGAATACCTTAGCCATTCTTGCTTGTGTTCCCAATCATGCCGTGCGGCGCAGTATCAGCAGATGGCGTTGGCCTTGGCAACCGGGTACGGCCAGGGCCTGTTCGCTATCGAGGTGGAAGTCCGTCGGCAATGCTACCAGCTCATCCGCGGGATGAACGCCCTTCATTGCCAGCCAACGTGTATCGCGGTCGCCAAGATGGCGAGTCCAGTTGGTGAAGTTCTCCATGCTGCTGAACGCCCGGGAAATGATCCCGTTGAACGGCTGCTCAGGCTGGAACGCTTCAACGCGACTGTGGATAACTTGAAGGTTATCCAGTTTGAGTTCGAGTTTGACCTGGGTCAGAAAGCGGGTTTTCTTGCCGTTGCTGTCCAGGCAGGTCACTTGCGACTCGGGAAACAGGATCGCCAGCGGGATCCCAGGCATCCCTCCACCGCTACCGACGTCGAGCCAGCGACCGTTTTCGATGAACGACATCACGCTCAAGCTATCGAGCAGATGACGCGAGACCATTTCGTCCGGATCGCGCACGGCGGTCAGGTTGTAGGCCTTGTTCCATTTGATCAACAGGGCCAGGTACGCCAGCAATTGCGCATGCTGGGTTTCTGTCAGAGTGACACCGAGCTCGCGAGCACCTGTGGATAACTCTTCTGCATGTTGCGAGGTGACCATTGAGCTCAAGCGCTTTGCTCCAACTGACGGCCGGCGCCGCGTTTTTTCAAGTAAATCATCAACAGGGAAATCGCCGCCGGCGTCACGCCCGGAATGCGCGAAGCCTGGCCCAGGGTCTCTGGACGGGTGACGCCAAGCTTGCTCTGGATCTCTTTCGAGAGCCCGGAAATCTTGGTGTAGTCGATATCCACAGGCAATTTGGTGTCTTCGCTGGCCCGCAGGCGAGCGATTTCGTCCTGTTGGCGATCGATGTAGCCGGCGTATTTGGTCTTGATTTCAACCTGCTCGGCGACTTGTGGATCTTCTGCGCCCTGCCCGGTCACTTCCACCAGTCCGACGTAGTCGATTTCCGGACGGCTCAACAGGTTCAGCAGGTTGTATTCGTGCGTCAGCGGGGTGCCGAATTTTTCGGCAATCGCATCGCCCTGTGGGGTGCCGGGGCGAACCCAGGTGCTCTTCAGGCGTTGTTCTTCCAGCTCGATGCTCTCGCGTTTTTTGCAGAAAGCAGCCCAACGGGTGTCATCCACCAGGCCCAATTCGCGACCTTTCTCGGTCAGGCGCAGGTCGGCGTTGTCTTCGCGCAGGATCAGGCGGTACTCGGCACGGGAAGTGAACATCCGATACGGTTCTTGAGTACCCAGGGTAATCAGGTCGTCGACCAACACCCCGATATAGGCCTCATCGCGACGCGGGCACCAGCTGTCTTTGCCCTGGGCGCGCAGCGCCGCGTTGGTGCCGGCCAGCAAACCTTGGGCGCCGGCTTCTTCGTAACCGGTAGTGCCATTGATCTGGCCAGCGAAAAACAGGCCGCCGATGACTTTGGTTTCCAGGCTGTACTTCAGGTCCCGCGGGTCGAAGTAGTCGTACTCGATGGCGTAACCCGGACGAACGATGTGCGCGTTTTCCATGCCGCGGATCGATTGCACGATCTGCAACTGCACATCGAACGGCAGGGATGTGGAGATCCCGTTCGGGTACAGCTCATGAGTGGTCAGGCCTTCGGGTTCGATAAAGACCTGATGGCTTTCCTTGTCGGCAAAGCGATGGATCTTGTCTTCAATCGATGGGCAGTAACGCGGGCCAATACCTTCGATCACACCGGAATACATCGGCGAGCGGTCGAGGTTGGAGGCGATGATTTCGTGAGTCCGGGCGTTGGTATGGGTAATCCAGCAGCTGACTTGCCGTGGATGCTGCTCTTTTGAGCCCATGAACGACATGACCGGGATCGGGGTATCGCCCGGCTGCTCGGACATCACCGAGAAATCCACCGAACGCCCGTCAATGCGTGGCGGCGTACCGGTTTTCAGGCGTCCGACACGCAGAGGCAGTTCGCGCAGGCGCTGTGCCAGAGCAATCGACGGCGGATCGCCGGCGCGACCACCGGAGTAATTCTGCATACCGATGTGGATAAGTCCGCCAAGGAAGGTCCCGGTGGTCAGCACCACGGAATCGGCGAAGAAACGCAGGCCCATCTGAGTCACAACACCGCGAACCTGGTCCTGTTCCACGATCAGGTCATCAGCGGCTTGTTGAAATATCCACAGGTTCGGCTGGTTTTCCAGTATTTCGCGGACAGCCGCCTTGTACAGAATGCGGTCGGCCTGGGCACGTGTCGCTCGTACCGCCGGGCCTTTGCGGCTGTTCAATACGCGAAATTGGATACCACCTTTATCGGTGGCAATGGCCATCGCGCCGCCAAGGGCGTCGATTTCCTTGACCAGATGGCTTTTGCCAATGCCACCAATGGCTGGGTTGCAGCTCATGGCACCGAGGGTTTCCACGTTATGCGTCAGCAACAGGGTTTTTGCCCCCATGCGTGCTGATGCAAGTGCTGCCTCGGTACCGGCATGACCGCCGCCGATGACGATCACTTCAAAACGGGAAGGGAAATCCACCACGCACCTCGTGCCTGCTTCAGTTAGGTAATTAGGAATAGGTCTGGGTTCAGGTTTTTGAACCAGGTCGACAAGTATAGGGACTTCCCCACCTCTAAAGAACCCTTTGCACAAAATTTAACCAGCTGTGGATGAATCACAGTCAATAGAAATTAAAAGAGAGAAAGTTATTAAATCTTTGTTTTTATGTTTATTCTTACTGAGCACCTTTTCTGTGGATAGATTGATACAGGCCTTTATTTACGTGATGTACAGAGGTTTAAAAGTCTGTGGTCATGTGCTCATGAGGCCATTGGATAACCGGTTTAAGCCTGTGGATTAAAGCAGTGGTTATCCACAGAGGGGTTTTTCCTCAGTTTTAAGGCCCTGTTATCAACCGAGCACAGGGGCAGTTATTCACAGGGCTTAATCCACAGAAAATGGTCTTTCAGGCAAATGCCGGGCACGAGAAAGCCGCCAGAACGAAAGATTTCATCTGGCAAGAACGTGGTTTTTTTAAAAGAAGGGAAGCAGACAGGCGCGAACGGCCTGTCTGGGTGCAACGCAGGAGCTATTTACCGATGCAGAAACTGGAGAAAATTCGCCCTAACAGGTCATCCGAGCTGAACGCTCCGGTAATTTCTCCCAACAGTTGCTGAGCCTGACGTAAATCTTCGGCCAGGAGCTCGCCAGCACCGGCCAGGGTCAGTTGAGCTCGTCCGTGCTCAAGGGCGGCACTGGCATGGCGCAGGGCTTCCAGGTGACGCCTGCGTGCGCTGAAGCTGCTTTCCGAGGTCTGCTCAAAGCCCATGCAGGCCTTCAGGTGCTCGCGCAGCAGTTCCAGGCCCATGCCGGCAGACTTGGCACTGAGGCTGATGGTGACGTGGCCATCATCGCTGACCTCGAGGGCAATCGCTTCCCCGGTAAGATCTGCCTTGTTGCGGATCAGCGTGACCTTTGACGGATCCGGGCGCTGCTCGAGGAACTCCGGCCATAGGGCGAAGGGATCCGCAGCCTCGGGCGCCGTGGCGTCCACCACCAGCAGGACCCGATCCGCCTCGCCAATGGCCTTGAGCGCACGCTGCACGCCGATTTTCTCCACCTGGTCATCGGTATCGCGCAAGCCTGCGGTGTCCACCACATGCAGTGGCATGCCATCGATGTGGATATGTTCGCGCAGGATGTCCCGGGTGGTGCCGGCGATCTCAGTAACGATGGCGGCTTCCCGTCCGGCCAATGCATTGAGCAGGCTGGATTTACCGGCATTTGGCCGGCCGGCGATAACCACGGTCATGCCGTCACGCAGCAATGCGCCTTGCCCGGCTTCGCGCAACACGCTGGCCAACTCGTCGCGCACCTTATCCAGCATGCTCAGCACGTGGCCATCGGCGAGGAAGTCGATTTCCTCTTCAGGAAAATCAATCGCGGCCTCGACGTAGATACGCAAGCCGATCAACTGCTCAGTCAAGTTATGCACACGTTGGGAAAACGCCCCCTGCAACGAGCGCAAGGCATTGCGCGCGGCCTGGGTTGAGCTGGCTTCGATCAGGTCGGCGATCGCTTCGGCCTGGGCCAGGTCGAGCTTGTCATTGAGGAAGGCCCGTTCGCTGAACTCCCCGGGCCGGGCCAAGCGACAGCCCAGCTGCAGGCAACGCTGCAACAGCATGTCGAGCACGATCGGGCCTCCGTGCCCCTGAAGTTCCAGGACATCTTCGCCGGTGAACGAGTTCGGACCTGGGAAATACAGGGCGATCCCTTCATCCAGTACTTCGTCGAGCTCACCGAAAAAGGGTCCGTAGTGGGCAAAGCGTGGTTTCAGTTCGCGACCGCTGATGGCGTTGGCGGCGACGCTGGCCAGCGGTCCGGAAATTCGCACGATGCCCACGCCACCGCGACCTTGAGCGGTGGCGACGGCAGCGATGGTTTCACGAGGGATATTCATAACCCGAGATCCAGACAAAAGTGGCAGATAGCAAAACGCCCCACTAGGGGGCGTTTTGAGTGGTTATCCACAGAGTAAGTTACGCCTCGGCTTTTTTGGTAGCCGCTTCGATCTTACGAGTGATGTACCACTGTTGAGAGATCGACAACACGTTGTTGACCACCCAGTACAGAACCAGACCAGCCGGGAACCACAGGAAGAAGAAGGTGAAGATGATTGGCATCATTTTCATGACCTTCGCCTGCATCGGATCCGGAGGTGTCGGGTTCAGACGCTGCTGGATGAACATGGTCGCGCCCATGATGATCGGCAGGATAAAGAACGGGTCTTTGATCGACAGGTCGGTTATCCACAGCATGAACGGAGCCTGGCGCATTTCCACGCTTTCCAGGAGTACCCAGTACAGCGAAAGGAATACCGGCATCTGCACCAGAATCGGCAAGCATCCACCCAGCGGGTTGATCTTCTCTTTCTTGTACAGCTCCATCATGGCTTGCGACATTTTCTGCCGGTCATCGCCATGTTGTTCTTTCAGCGCAGCCAGTTTCGGGGCTACGGCACGCATGCGCGCCATGGATTTGTAGCTGGCAGCCGACAGTGGGAAGAAGATCCCCTTGATCAGCATGGTCAGGAAAATGATCGACCAACCCCAGTTACCCACCAGGCTGTGGATATGTTGCAGCAACCAGAAGATCGGTTGAGCAATGAACCACAGGAAGCCGTAATCCACAGTCAGTTCCAGACCTGGGGACAACTCTTTGAGTACGGCCTGGCTTTTCGGACCGGCGTAAAGGGTGGCGCTGGTTTCAGCCTTGGCACCTGGAGCGACGGTCAACGCCGGGCCAGTGAAGCCAATGATGTAGTTGCCTTTGCTGTCTTTACGGGCCAGAACGACGTTATTTTCGTCTTTTGGCGGAATCCACGCCGTTACAAAGTAGTGCTGAAGCCATGCAACCCAACCACCTTTCACGGTTTCCGTGATCGGCGCCTTGGTTTTGTCTTCGTTCACTTTGTCCATGTCCTTCATGGACACTTTTTTGTACGGCTCGGAACTTGTCCACAGGGCAGCGCCCAGGTAAGTCGCGGTGCCGGTGGCGGTGCTCGACGATGGATCGGCGCTGGAGTCACGCTTCAACTGCGCGAACATTGCACCTGTCCACGGTTGGGCGCTCTGGTTGTCGATGATGTAGGTGACAACCACGTCATACAGACCGCGTTTCAAGGTGAAACGCTTGATGTAGTTGACGCCGTCCTTGCTGAACTTCAGGTCAACGACCAGTTGATCCTGACCGTCAGCCAGTTGATAACTTTTCTTCTCCGAAGAGAACACCGGGCGACCTGTCGAGCTGGCGTCAGGGCCGTTGGTGCCAATCAGACCACTTTGAGCCTGATAAACACGTTCGCCACCGTTATCGAACAGTTGGAACGGAATTTCCGGGTGATCTTGACGGCGTGGATACAGCGGCAGCTTCAGCTGGGCAACATCACCGCCTTGTGGATCGATAGCCAGATCCAATACATCCGTCTTGATTTGGATGAGGTCTTTGCTGACCGCCACTGGAACTTCGGCGGGGGCACTGGTATCGCTCGCAGCGCGTGGAATGTCGTCACTGGCGGAAGTGTTGTTGCCATTTACCGTGTCGGGAAGACCCGCAGGGGTAGTGTTGGCAGCAACATTCTGAGTCGGCAGGGCAGCCTGGCCATAATCCTGGTTCCATTTAAGGACCATGACATAAGCCACGATTGCCAGGGCGACGATCAGGATCGTGCGTTTAATATCCATGATTACTCGGCCATCGAAGAAGAACGGGAGGTAGGGATAGGTGGAACCGGGTCATAACCACCGGGATTCCACGGATGACAGCGACCTAAACGACGAAAGGTCAGCCAGCCACCGCGTAGAAGGCCATGATTTTCGATGGCTTCATACGCGTAGCAGGAACAACTGGGGTAGAAACGACAGTGACTGGCCATCAGAGGACTAATGGCATAGCGATAAAACTGGATCGGAACGAGCGCCAGTTTACGCATCAGGACTGTCTACCCCTGCAGTTTCGGTTTTGACTGCTGGTACCGGCTTGTTACGAGCCAGACGTTTCCAGAGCTTATCGAAATGCTGAATCAATTCGGGGCTTTCTACATCGCCCAAACCTTTGCGCGCGACGATAACGATGTCCCAGCCGACCAGAGAATCCTGGTGCAGGCGAAACGATTCGCGCATCAAACGTTTCAGACGGTTGCGCTCAACGGAGAGCTTTACGCTCTTCTTTCCGATAACCAGCCCCAGACGGGGGTGATCAAGGTCGTTGTTGCGCGCAAGGAGCAGGAGATTTTTCCCCGGAACCTTGCCGGTAGGGGAGTCAAAGACTGCCTTGAAATGCCGGGGAGTAAGCAGACGCTTTTCCCGACTGAAGTCCTGACTCACCTCCAGTGCCGGATTATCAAACTGCCAGACGCGCACGACCTTTGGCGCGACGACGCGACAGGACGGCACGGCCGTTCTTGGTAGCCATGCGAGCACGGAAACCGTGAGTACGAGCGCGTTTGATAGTGCTTGGTTGGAAAGTACGTTTCATGTCGTGTTACCTGGTTCGTCCACAACGGGCCGGAATGGCCCCCGTTTTAAGAGACCGGCGATTCTAGAGAATGCAAGCCTCTAGGTCAATTTCCAACCAGCTTTTCCTTGTAAACAGATATGGGCGGCTGTTGGTTCGAGACACCGGTTACCTAGATATAGAAATAAAGAAGGGAATTATTTAAAGCTTTTCTGTAAAGCTTATAAAAGCTAGGCAGCCACTCTTCTGTGGATAAGTACCTTAAGCCCTTGAACGACGTACTGTACAGGGAATGACAACACTGTCGAGAAGCGGTGCTCTGCCTGTGCTGCGCTATCGGATAAGCTGTGTGTGGAATGGGTAGTTATCCACAGCCAGGTTATCCACCGAGTTTAGCCCCCACTTGTACAACGACCTTAAGTGGGGTTATCCACAGAGCTTATGCACATACCATTGGTCGTGTTTTTTCCGGTTAAGACATTGATTCTTAGTGGTCTGTGAGCAACCTACGTGTGGATAAGTCTGCGTGCGGCCGCTACAATGGCGGCTGTTTTTGCCTCACCGGCTTTCAACTTAGGGGATATCCGTGTCAGTGGAACTTTGGCAGCAGTGCGTGGAGCTTCTGCGTGATGAGCTGCCTGCCCAGCAATTCAACACTTGGATCCGTCCGCTACAGGTCGAAGCCGAAGGCGACGAGTTGCGTGTCTACGCACCGAATCGTTTTGTTCTCGATTGGGTCAATGAAAAGTACCTGGGTCGTGTGCTCGAGCTGCTCGATGAGCACGGCAATGGTTCAACACCTGCGCTCTCCTTATTAATAGGCAGCAAACGCAGTTCGGCACCCCGGGCCGCGCCTAACGCGCCTTTGGCGGCTGCCGCTTCCAAAGCCCAGGCGGCTGAACCTTCCAGTGCGCCAGTAAGTGCCCCGCCACCGACCAAGGCTTCTGCGAAGAAAGTCGCCCATGTCAGTGAGGAGCCTTCACGTGACAGCTTCGACCCGATGGCTGGCGCCAGCTCGCAGCAGGCACCGGTGCGGGCTGAACAGCGGACGGTCCAGGTCGAAGGTGCGCTCAAGCACACCAGCTACCTGAACCGCACCTTTACCTTTGAGAACTTCGTCGAAGGTAAATCCAACCAGCTGGCGCGTGCCGCCGCCTGGCAGGTCGCGGACAACCCGAAGCATGGCTACAACCCGCTGTTCCTGTATGGCGGTGTAGGTCTGGGTAAGACGCACTTGATGCACGCTGTGGGTAACCACCTATTAAAGAAGAATCCGAATGCCAAGGTCGTGTACCTGCATTCCGAGCGTTTCGTGGCCGACATGGTCAAGGCCCTGCAACTGAACGCCATCAACGAGTTCAAGCGCTTCTACCGCTCGGTGGATGCGTTGCTGATCGATGACATTCAGTTCTTCGCCCGCAAGGAGCGTTCCCAGGAAGAGTTTTTCCACACCTTCAACGCCCTGCTCGAAGGTGGGCAACAGGTGATCCTCACCAGTGACCGCTACCCGAAAGAGATCGAGGGCCTCGAAGAGCGTCTGAAATCGCGTTTTGGCTGGGGCCTGACGGTGGCCGTGGAGCCGCCGGAGCTGGAAACCCGGGTCGCGATCCTGATGAAGAAGGCCGACCAGGCCAAAGTCGATCTGCCGCACGATGCCGCGTTTTTCATTGCCCAGCGCATTCGGTCCAACGTGCGTGAGCTGGAGGGTGCGCTCAAGCGTGTCATCGCTCACTCGCACTTCATGGGGCGCGACATCACCATCGAGTTGATTCGCGAATCCCTGAAGGACCTGCTGGCCTTGCAGGACAAGTTGGTCTCTGTGGATAACATTCAGCGCACCGTCGCCGAGTACTACAAGATCAAGATTTCCGACCTGCTGTCCAAGCGTCGCTCGCGCTCCGTTGCGCGTCCACGCCAGGTGGCCATGGCCTTGTCCAAAGAGCTGACCAACCACAGCCTGCCGGAAATCGGCGATGTGTTCGGCGGCCGCGATCACACCACGGTCTTGCACGCATGCCGCAAGATCAATGAACTTAAGGAATCCGACGCGGACATCCGCGAGGACTACAAGAACCTGCTGCGTACACTGACCACTTGATGACACCAGCGCAGCTTATTAAGGCAAGGGACTAGACCATGCATTTCACCATTCAACGCGAAGCCCTGTTGAAACCCCTGCAACTGGTCGCAGGCGTCGTCGAACGCCGCCAGACCTTGCCGGTGCTCTCCAACGTGCTGTTGGTCGTCGAAGGCCAGCAGCTGTCGCTGACCGGTACCGACCTGGAAGTCGAGCTGGTCGGTCGCGTGCAACTTGAAGAGCCAGCCGAGCCTGGCGAAATCACCGTGCCGGCGCGCAAGCTGATGGACATCTGCAAAAGCCTGCCCAACGACGCCTTGATCGATATCAAGCTCGATGAGCAGAAGCTGGTGGTCAAGGCCGGCCGTAGCCGTTTCACTCTGTCGACTCTGCCAGCCAATGACTTCCCGACTGTCGAGGAAGGCCCGGGCTCGCTGACCTGCAGCCTGGAGCAAAGCAAGTTGCGTCGTCTGATCGAACGCACCAGCTTCGCCATGGCCCAGCAGGACGTGCGCTACTACCTCAACGGTATGCTGCTGGAAGTATCGGCCGGCATCATTCGTGCCGTGGCCACCGATGGTCATCGTCTGGCCATGTGCTCGATGCAAGCCGATATCGGCCAGCCGGATCGCCACCAGGTGATCGTGCCGCGCAAAGGTATCCTGGAGCTGGCACGCCTGCTCACCGAGCCGGATGGCAACGTCAGCATTGTCCTGGGTCAGCACCACATCCGCGCCACCACCGGCGAGTTCACCTTTACCTCAAAGCTGGTCGACGGCAAGTTCCCGGATTACGAGCGTGTGCTGCCTAAAGGTGGCGACAAGCTGGTACTGGGCGACCGTCAGGCGCTGCGTGAAGCCTTCAGCCGTACTGCGATTCTCTCCAACGAGAAGTACCGTGGTATCCGTCTGCAATTGGCCAATGGTCAATTGAAGATCCAGGCCAACAACCCGGAACAGGAAGAGGCGGAAGAAGAAGTCGGCGTGGAATACAACGGCGGCTCCCTGGAAATCGGCTTTAACGTCAGCTATCTGCTCGACGTGCTGGGGGTGATGACCACCGAACAGGTGCGCCTGATCCTCTCCGATTCCAACAGCAGCGCCCTGGTCCAGGAATCCGACAACGACGACTCGGCTTACGTTGTCATGCCGATGCGCCTGTAACCATGCTCAGCAGAAGCTAGATGTCCCTCAGTCGCGTCTCGGTCACCGCGGTGCGCAATCTGCACCCGGTGACCTTCTCCCCCTCCCCCCGCATCAACCTTCTCTACGGCGCCAATGGCAGTGGCAAAACCAGCGTGCTCGAAGCCATCCACTTGCTGGGGCTTGCTCGCTCGTTTCGCAGTGCTCGTCTGTTGCCGGTAATCCAGTACGAGCAGTTGGCGTGCACCGTGTTTGGCCAGGTCGAACTGGCGGAAGGCGGGCATAGCAGCTTGGGGATTTCCCGGGACCGGCAGGGAGAGTTTCAGATTCGCATCGACGGGCAGAACGCTCGCAGCGCAGCTCAGTTGGCGGAAATCCTGCCGCTGCAACTGATCAACCCCGACAGCTTTCGCCTGCTGGAAGGGGCTCCTAAAATTCGCCGACAGTTTCTCGACTGGGGTGTGTTCCACGTGGAACCCCGCTTCATGTCGACCTGGCAGCGCTTGCAGAAGGCCCTGAGGCAGCGGAACTCATGGCTGCGGCATGGTACACTTGACGCCGCTTCGCAAGCAGCCTGGGACCGGGAACTGTGTCAGGCCAGCGCTGAAATTGATGAATACCGCCGCGCTTATATCAAAGCCTTGAAACCAGTCTTTGAGCGGACCTTGGGCGAACTGTTGGAGCTCGAGGGCCTGACGCTTAGCTATTACCGTGGTTGGGATAAAGACCGGGAGCTCAGTGATGTGCTCGCGACGTCCCTGCACCGTGATCAGCAGATGGGTCATACCCAGGCCGGTCCCCAGCGTGCTGATTTGCGCCTCAAGTTGGGTGCGCATAACGCCGCGGATATCTTGTCCCGCGGCCAGCAGAAGCTGGTGGTCTGTGCCTTGCGCATTGCCCAAGGGCACTTGGTCAGCCAGGCCCGGCGCGGGCAGTGTATTTATCTGGTGGATGACTTGCCGTCCGAGTTGGACGAGCAGCATCGCCGCGCACTTTGTCGCTTGTTGGAAGACTTACGCTGCCAGGTGTTTATCACCTGTGTAGACCACGAATTATTGAGGGAAGGCTGGCAGACGGAAACGCCAGTCGCTCTGTTCCACGTGGAACAGGGCCGTATCACCCAGACCCACGACCATCGGGAGTGAAGGCATGAGCGAAGAAAATACGTACGACTCGACCAGCATTAAAGTGCTGAAAGGTTTGGATGCCGTACGCAAACGTCCCGGTATGTACATTGGTGACACCGACGATGGCAGCGGTCTGCACCACATGGTGTTCGAGGTGGTCGACAACTCGATCGACGAAGCACTGGCTGGCCACTGCGACGACATCAGCATCATCATCCACCCGGACGAATCCATCACTGTGCGCGACAACGGTCGCGGCATTCCGGTTGATGTGCATAAAGAAGAAGGCGTTTCCGCAGCCGAAGTCATCATGACTGTGCTGCACGCCGGCGGTAAGTTCGACGACAACTCCTACAAAGTATCCGGCGGCTTGCACGGTGTGGGTGTGTCGGTAGTGAACGCCTTGTCTGCTGAGCTGATCCTGACTGTTCGCCGTAGCGGCAAGATCTGGGAACAGACTTACGTGCACGGCGTACCGCAAGAGCCGATGAAGATCGTTGGCGAAAGCGAAACCACCGGTACCCAGATTCACTTCAAGCCTTCGGCTGAAACCTTCAAGAACATCCACTTCAGCTGGGACATCCTGGCCAAGCGGATTCGTGAACTGTCCTTCCTCAACTCCGGTGTCGGCATCGTCCTCAAGGATGAGCGCAGCGGCAAGGAAGAGCTGTTCAAGTACGAAGGCGGCCTGCGTGCATTCGTTGAATACCTGAACACCAACAAGACTGCGGTCAACCAGGTGTTCCACTTCAGCATGCAGCGTGAAGACGGCATCGGCGTGGAAATCGCCCTGCAGTGGAACGACAGCTTCAACGAGAACCTGTTGTGCTTCACCAACAACATTCCACAGCGTGACGGCGGTACCCACCTGGTGGGCTTCCGTTCGGCCCTGACCCGTAACCTGAATAACTACATCGAACAGGAAGGCCTGGCGAAGAAGCACAAAGTCGCCACCACTGGTGACGATGCCCGTGAAGGCCTGACCGCGATTATCTCGGTCAAGGTGCCGGATCCGAAGTTCAGCTCCCAGACCAAAGACAAGCTGGTGTCTTCCGAAGTGAAGACCGCGGTCGAACAGGAAATGGGCAAGTACTTCTCCGACTTCCTGCTGGAAAATCCGAACGAAGCCAAGCTGGTGGTCGGCAAGATGATCGACGCTGCCCGTGCCCGTGAAGCGGCGCGCAAGGCTCGTGAAATGACCCGCCGTAAAGGCGCGCTGGATATCGCCGGCCTGCCGGGCAAACTGGCGGACTGCCAGGAAAAAGACCCTGCCCTCTCCGAGCTTTACCTCGTGGAAGGTGACTCTGCTGGCGGTTCCGCCAAGCAGGGTCGCAACCGTCGTACCCAGGCCATCCTGCCGTTGAAGGGCAAGATCCTCAACGTCGAGAAAGCTCGCTTCGACAAGATGATTTCCTCGCAAGAGGTTGGCACCCTGATCACCGCCCTGGGCTGTGGTATCGGTCGCGACGAGTACAACATCGAGAAGCTGCGTTATCACAACATCATCATCATGACCGATGCTGACGTCGACGGTTCGCACATCCGTACCCTGCTGCTGACCTTCTTCTTCCGTCAGTTGCCGGAGCTGATCGAGCGCGGCTACATCTACATCGCTCAGCCGCCGCTGTACAAGGTGAAGAAAGGCAAGCAAGAGCAATACATCAAAGACGACGACGCCATGGAAGAGTACATGACGCAGTCGGCCCTTGAAGACGCTAGCCTGCACCTGAACGAAGAAGCCCCGGGCATCTCCGGCGAGGCGCTGGAGCGCCTGGTAAACGACTTCCGCATGGTGATGAAGACCCTCAAGCGTCTGTCGCGCCTGTACCCTCAGGAACTGACCGAGCACTTCATCTACCTGCCTGCCGTCAGCCTGGAACAGCTGGGCGATCATGCCGCGATGCAGGATTGGCTGGCCCAGTACGAAGTGCGCCTGCGCACCGTCGAGAAGTCCGGCCTGGTCTACAAGGCCAGCCTGCGTGAAGACCGTGAACGTAACGTCTGGCTGCCAGAGGTCGAACTGATCTCCCACGGTCTGTCGAACTACATCACGTTCAACCGCGACTTCTTCGGCAGTAATGATTACAAGACCGTCGTCACCCTGGGCGCGCAGTTGAGCACCCTGTTGGACGAAGGCGCGTACATCCAGCGCGGCGAGCGCAAGAAAGCCATCACCGAGTTCAAGGAAGCCCTTGAGTGGCTGATGGCTGAAAGCACCAAGCGTCACACCATCCAGCGCTACAAAGGTCTGGGTGAAATGAACCCGGATCAGCTGTGGGAAACCACCATGGACCCAAGCCAGCGCCGGATGCTCAAAGTGACCATCGAAGACGCCATTGGCGCAGACCAGATCTTCAACACCCTGATGGGTGATGCGGTCGAACCTCGCCGTGACTTCATCGAAAGCAATGCCCTGGCCGTGTCCAACCTGGATTTCTGATCCCGGGACACAGCTGAAAATAAAAAGGCCGACGCTTAGCGTTGGCCTTTTTTATTGGCAAATTGTTCAATCCCTCATCTATAACGATTTACGTGTTTATCCAGCCAAGGCAGCCATGGCGAATGCTCAAGAAAATCATTGAAGATGAATATGCCGGTAATCGTTGCCACCCTCGTGAGTGGTTAAACCCCGACTCGGCGCAGGTGCTGTCCGCGTTCAACCGCCTGGACGGAAAGGCTTTCAGCTCGACGGTTTTTTTCTTCAGCGACGAGACCCTGATGCATATCGGGGGCGGTGCGGCCGAGCAGTATGTGGTTTTTATCGCCCAGGACATCGACCAATCGTTGCAGACCCTGCTCAGCGCAGACAGTCCTGACGATCAGCAGATTGAACTGGTCGCGGGCGGCCAGTCCGGCAGTTACCCTCGGCATCAGTGTGTGGCTAAAGAGCGGGCGAGGCAGGCCCTGGCTTATTTCTCGGACTATGGCTCGGCCGATCCCGATCTGGCTTGGGAAGTGGAAGGCTAACTGGACAATAAGGACGTTGACCTTGGCAGGTACAAGCAGCCACCTATTCGATGAAGCACGCTACCCCATCGCCTGGCGTTTCAATGCCGCGGATTGTGCTCTGAGTGCGGACGACAAACAGCGAGTCGTGCTGTTTGATCAGGCAGCGTCACAGGCGCTATGGGACCGATTCATTCCAGTACCCTGCCTTATCACTGAGCTGCCCAGCCTGTTTCAATGCCATGAAAAAACCACACTGGATTTTGCCCGGCGCGCAGAGTCGTCATTGTTCTTCGAGCGGCGGCTAAGCCCGGAGTCAGACCTGCTCTGGCTGTTCTGGGGCAGACGCTGCGCGGTGCAGGTGCCCAGGGATATTTTTATAAAATGTTGGGACGACTTTTTCTATCCGTCCGATGAGAATACGGCCCTGGTGATGCCGGGCAGTGCAGAGGTCATATTTTCCTTCGAGGAAAACTTCTTTTACGGACAGTTCGTGAGGCCCATGGCGGCGCCTCTGTGAGATGGAATGGATAACTCGACAGCACAGTTTCACAAGATCATTTTCAAACTCACCATCGACGCCGACGGTTTCCCACCGGTGGAGTACGAGTCGCTGTGGGGCATCCAACGGGGCGCAGGTGTCTACGAGTTGGACAACACGCCCTATTACCTCTACGGCGTGAGCAAGGGGGACTGGGTACTGACTCGCGCCGATGCCCATGAGCTGATCGCTACCCGCGTGGTGCGGCAATCCGGGCACTCGACGCTGCGGGTTTTTGCCGAGCGCGAGTCAGAGCGCTCGAGCATTGTGCAGCACCTGCGCAGCCTCGGCGCCAGGTGTACGGTTACCCGGGGCCTGTCGCTGTTCACTGTGGATATCGCGCCCGAGGTCGGTTTTTCCGTAATCGACCACTACCTGTCCTCCATCACCGACGACCAACATATCGCCTATGAAGATGCCTGTTTACAGCACGGGGCCATTGAGCCTGCGCGCATGAGCGAGTGCTCTTCACTGGCTTCACTTGAGGTTCAAGCATGACTGTTGAATGGCCTGCCAGTTTTTTCAGCGCAACCCTGGAAGACGATGTATGGCTTGTGGCTTTTGCCGATGCCGCCGATGAGCCCGAGCACTACCTGGTGTTGCAACGCAGCACCGAGTGCGACGAACAGGACGCAGCCCTGGGCCAGGACACCTACCACCTCGAAATCTCCAGCCCTGCCCTCTCCGGCTATGGCGGGGTTGCACAGGTGCGTATCGAACAGGACCGCATCATTTTCAGCATGGCCAGCTCCGTCACCTGGTGTATGGGCCTGGATCAGCTGGTGCTGTTGCTGGCACCTGAGCTGCAAGACGATCCGGCCATCGAACAGGCGCTTCGAGAGGTGTTTGTCGAGCAGTTGACCCCGATCCGGGGCTGAGCCCGGCTCGGCTCTTTTCACCCTTTGTAAAAACAGTAATCGCTCGGAAGTTTGTTATGGATGATGAAAACCAGGAAATATCGATCCGGGTCGTCGCGGGGCAGAATGACCATGGCCCAGTCTATGAGCCGCTGCATGTACGGCGGATCGATGCGGACAGTTACGAGATTCTCTACTCACCGGGGCTGACGCTGAACCTGGCCAAGGGCGATATTATTTCGATCAAGGACCCGCATGTCCCCGCCGTGGTGCTCAAGCGTGGCGGTAACTTCTGCATCCATATTTATTCGAATCACATCCCGGAAGAACACATCATCGCCCTGGGGGCGGATGTGGCGACCGAGTTGGGCGGCATGCTCGACGGGCGCTATAAGGGCAATCTGACATTGTCGGTGCCGGCGCGAAACGGCATGGACAACATCGCCCTGTTCTTCAACCGTTTCCGCGAGACCACGGGCATCGAGTGGTACTACGCCAACATCTATAAAAACCTCGATGACACCAATGACGAGACCTTGCTCAATTGGTGGCTGGATAGCTGACCGCGAACGGAGTGAAGACGAGCATGAGCTATGAATATCGTCTGGTGTTTGATGAGCCGCTGGACGTGCGGCAGGTCATGGATCAGCTGCGCGGCAGTGCGAATTGTGTGCGGGCTGCCGAGCAGGTGGTCGAGTTCAAGGACCCTGGCCTGGGCAGCCGCGCCGACTATGATCTGCGCCTGACCTTCGAGAGCGAGCAGACGCTGTGGATGGAGTTGCTGTTTCGGACCGCGGCGTTGCACGAGTGCCTGGAGCCGGCACTGCGGGGGCGTCGTTTCAGGTGTTTCGAAGACGGTGACAGCGATGACGAGGTGGCACTCGAACAGGTCTTTGCCTTGGGCAGGACTCTCCCTATTTTCCCTTGATGGCTGGGCCAATGAACGAACGACAGCAGCTTATCTGTGAACGCTACGACCTCGCTCCCCAGGCGCCGGAGCCGATGATTGCACTGGCCACCGGCTCCCTTGCGCAGTCGCCCATCTATGGTACCCGGGTCGAGTTGCCCGAGAACGGCACGGTCAGTTGGTTTATCCACTGCGGCGAACATTCCACCGCCGTGGATTTCTACCAGCCCCTATGCGCCGAGCACCTGGTCGAGCTGCTGCCGGAGGTGATCGATTACCTGTACCTGCCGAGCGGGACGCGTTTCATCATCGACCGCGCCGGCTATGAAGATGTCTGGCAGGACCCGCACTGATATCAAGCCGCTATTAACGGCCAGCAGTCAGTTGCCCTGCTCGCCAGGCGACGCGACACTTTCCAGCCGGTAGCCGTAACCATAGATGGTCAGCAACTGCCAGCCACGGTCGGTGGTCAGCCCCAACTTGTTGCGCAGGCGGTAGATGTGGGTGTCCAGCGGCCGTGAGGACACGATCTCTTCGTGGGTCCAGAACCGCTGGTACAGGTATTCCCGTGACAGCGGTCGCCCCAGGTTGTCGAACAGGCAGCGCGCCAGGCGGTATTCGCGGTCGGTAAGGCTGATGGGTTGACCTGCCCGGGTCACGGTCAGCTCCGCATCATCGAAGGTCAGGTCATTGAAGCTCAGCACTTCGGTGGCGGTGCTGCGCTGCAAACCGTGGCGGCGCAGTACCGCCATGACCCGAGCCTTGAGTTCGTTGGGGCGGAAGGGTTTGCTGACGTAATCGTCGGCCCCGGCATTCAGCGCCTGGACGATATCGCTTTCGGCATCCCGGCTGGTGAGCATAATCGCGGCCGGCGGCGCTTCCATGTGTTCGCGGGTCCAGCGCAGCAATGACAGGCCGCTGAGGTCGGGCAGTTGCCAGTCGAGCACCAGCAGGTCAAAGGTCTCTCGACGCAGCTGGCGCAGCAGGTCCTCACCACGTTCGAAGCTGTGCAGGGTCCAGGGCTGGTCCCCCGGCCCGGGGATCTGTCGCAGTGTCTGTTCCACCCGGGCCAGTTCGGCGGGCTCGTCATCCAGTATTGCGACACGCATGCGGGGCAGTTCCTTGATTGCAGGGGGGAGCACTGTGGCCGTTTTTACGGCGTCTGAGTGGAGGTGAGTTTAGGCCGCCAAGGTGAATCTGAACAATTGTGGCGATTTGCTCTGACGCGATTGCGGGCTCGGTACGCTGATGTCAAATAGCCGGTAGGCGACAGGAGCACTGTCACGGCCTGCCGTGCGGCAGAACCATACCGACTGCAACCCGCAAGGAAAAGGATCATGGGGAAGATGTTTCGTACAGGCCGTGGGCTGCTGGTGAGGGCGGTGCAGGGTAAGGATCTTGGGTGTTTCGGTGCCTTGGCACTGGCTGTCTATCTCAGCCTGGGGTCGACGGTGTTGTCGCCTGCCAGCCCCCACCCTGGGCAACTGCCGGTTCAGCGCAGCCCGCAAGCGAGTGCCAGTGTCACGGGCTTTGCTGATTCGAACCAGGTGGCTCCCAGTACCCTGCATTACGTCGAGCAAAGTGCCCTGCACCAGGAGCAGCAACGCTGGGTGTTCTAGAACCCAAGGATTCTGAACAAATCTTGCAAATCGGCCAGCCGAGCCTTGTGGGCGGTAGATTCCTACTCGCTGAGTGGCACACGGGGCATCAGGAAGTGCTCCGACACAGGGAGTGTCAACCGCCAGGCTGGCGGGACACGGGTTGCTCGCAAGCCGTGTTGAAGGGGAATAAAAGGAGTGCCTCCTCAGGATGATCACCGGGCGATCTGTCGCCACGGTGCCGACACACGGAAGTGTCACCCTCCCCTTGTGTCGGCATGCCTGGATCGCCACGCACTTTTACCTGCGCTTTGTACCGCATACCCTGACCAGCACCGCACGCGTTGGCTGGCGATTGAAAGGGCAGCTATCGGCTCAGGATCGGCCTCAGGTATGGTGCACAGGTTCGATAACAGGGTTTACCCGTCGGTTTGCCACAGGTCCAAGCACACTCCATGACTCAAACGACCCCTTTGCAGCCCACGTTATCCTGGCCTTTCCCGGGCCGTCGCCTGCTGGTTCTGAGTGGTGTGCTCGGGTGTCTGCTCCTGCCGCTGATGGACGCCGGCGCCGCGCCTCGGCGTTTGCCCTATATCGATGACAATCTGCAATGCCGCGGCCAGCCCTTGCCGGCAACGGTGGAGCATCTGACGGGCGAAGCCTGGAAGGTGGATGCCCAGGGCCGGGAAACCCTCCTCGAAGAGGGCATGAATATTGATGAGCAGGAGGGGGTGAAGACCTCGCCTTCAGCCTTCGTCAGCCTCTCGTTGGGAGACGGTTCGCGGGTGGTGCTGCCCTCCAGTTCGAAGATCACCCTGCGCCTGAACCAGGAGTACGGGGTGCCCCAGGTCAGCCTGGAACAGGGCCAGATCGAATCCTATGTGATCAAGCGCAGCAGTGACCACGATCGCTTCCAGATCCTCACGCCAGTAGGTGTCCTGGGGGTACGTGGTACTCATTTCCGAGTGCGCAATGACGATCAGCAGGCGTTGGTCGAAGTGCTTAACGGGCAGGTGGCGGTGAGTCGGGAGGATGATCCGCCCCAGGCTAAAAAGCCGGTTAGGAACAAGCCTGTGGATAAACCGGTGGGCCCGCTCCCCGGCGAGGTGCAGGTCATGGCCCGCCAGGGCCTGCGCATTCAGAAACAAGGCACCCTGACCCCGATCGACCTGCTGCCGGCGCCGCGACTGCTGGGCCAGGCCGGACAGACAGGCAGCGCGCCGGTCTGGCAGTTGATCTTCAAACCCTTGCCGGGCGCCAGGCGCTACCGTGCCCAGGTGGCGACCGACAAGGAGTTCCTGAACATCAAGCAGGAGCAGTTTTCCAGCACCCCCGAGGTCAACTTCAGCGGCCTGAAGGCCTTTTTCTACCATGTGCGTCTCTCTGCTTTCGATGAGCACGGGCTGGAGGGCGAGACGGGTGTGTATGACATTTTCTATTACCCGCGCACCAGCAATGTTCAATAAGCCTGCGGCCTGCTGCCGATGAAGCGCTGGCGCCGTGTGGAAGGTCGGGAGCCGACCCAGGCTCAGCGCCTGTTTCGCGGCCTGGTACGGGAATGGCTCTGGGTCAGCCTGATCCTGCTGCCCCTGACCGCCCTGTTGTCCCTGACCCCGGGGCTGGCGCTGAACAACCTGCTGTACGACAGCCTGAACCGGCTCAGCCCCCTGCCCGTCGACCCGCGAATCCTGATCGTCACCATCGACGACTACAGCCTGCAACAACTCGGCCGATGGCCCTGGCCGCGGTCGCTGCATGCGGATCTGCTGGACCGCTTGCGCGAGGCCGAGGTTCGGGGCGTGCTGTTCGATGTGATTTTCAGCGAGCCCGACAGCCAGCCGGATAACGATGTGCGCCTGGCCCAGGCCCTGTGTCGCTCGGGCAATGTATTGTTGCCGTTGCTGCGCGAAAGCGTCGCCCGCTATGGGCAACCCCTGGGTGAGATCGAACCGGTGGCCGTGTTGCGCGACTGTGCCAAGGCCGTGGGGCATATCAATGCCCAGGCTGATGCCGATGGCATTGTGCGCAGCGTGTATTTGCGTGAGGGCTTGGCGCAGAGCCCCAAGGCGCAACTGGCGTGGCTGCTGTATGAAATGACGCGGCCGGCCGGCTCGTCTGCGACCCTGCCCGGCTCTGCCGAGCCTCAGCTGGCCCAGGGCTGGCTGCGAGCCCATGAGGTGCGGATTCCCTTCATCAGCGCGGCGGGCGGTTTTCCCAGCGTGCCCTATGTCAGTGTGTTGCGTGGCGACGTGCCGCCGGAGTTGCTGCGTGACCGCTTGATCCTGATCGGTTCCACGGCCCCGGGCCTGGGTGATCGCTACGTCACGCCGCAGTCGGCCAGCCTGGGGACCACTCCCGGCATCGAGATCCAGG
Source organism: Pseudomonas sp. MF4836 (assembly GCF_002018875.1). Classification (GTDB taxonomy): domain Bacteria; phylum Pseudomonadota; class Gammaproteobacteria; order Pseudomonadales; family Pseudomonadaceae; genus Aquipseudomonas. Next base: position 123,835 of record NZ_MVOL01000004.1, on the reverse strand, counting down.
CCAACCTGCTTAACGGTTTATTGCAGCAGCGCAGTATCGTGGCGCTGGGCAACTGGCCGGCGACCCTGCTGTCGGCGGCCCTGGTGGCCGCCCTGCTCGGCCTGCTGCTGTGGCGCCCACGCCATGCGCTGTGGTTGACCCTGGGGTGCATGGGCCTGGCATTGCTGGGCTCGGCACTGTTGCTGCGGGCGGGCGGCTGGTGGTCGCCCGCAGCCAGCCTGCTGGGGATGCTGCTGGCGTACCTGATCTGGAATTGGCGGCGCCTGAGCGTGATCCTGGCTTATTTCGGCTGGGAGCTGGCGCGCCTGGACAGCGAACCCAAGGTTCTGCCCGAGCGCCGCCATACCCCGGTCGCGTCCGGCGATGTATTGCAGGGGCAGATTGTCGCCCTGGAACAGGCCATGAGCCGCACCCGCGACACTCGCCGGTTTATCGCCGATGGCCTGGAGTACCTGCCGGTGGCGACGCTGATCAGCAACCCCGATGGCAGGATCCTGCTGGCCAATCGCAAGGCCCGCGAACTGTTCGCCAACCTGCTGCTGGGCACTGAACTGCTCGCCCAGTTGGCGGAGCTGGGTTATCCACAGGGTTCGTCGCCTGACCTGTCGCAACTGCAGTGCCTGGAGTTTCGCGATACCCAAGAGCGCAGCCTGCGCCTGGATCGGGCCCCGTTGCTGCCAGCTGACAGCGATACACCGATCGGCTGGCTGCTGAGCTTCACCGACCTCAGCGTCGAGCGCGATGCCGAGCAGCAGCGCGCGGTGCTGCTGCGGTTTCTGTCCCATGACTTGCGCGCGCCCCACTCGGCGATCCTCGCCTTGCTCGATGTGCAGCGCCATCAGGCGCCCGGTGAGAACCAGGTGTACCTGCAGATCGAACAGCAGGTACGCCGCGCACTGAGCCTGACCGAAGCCTTTGTGCAGTTGGCCAAGGCCGAGTCCGAGGCTTATCAGTTCCAGCCGAGCATCTTCGCGATGCTGGTGCTGGATGCGTTCGACCTGGCGGCGACCATTGCCCAGTTGAAGCGCATCACCCTGGTCCACGACCTCGACGAAGATGCCGAAGGCATGGTCCTGGCCGATCAGTCCCTGCTCACGCGGGCGTTGTTCAATCTGCTGGAGAACGCGATCAAGTACAGCCCCGAGGGCTCTGTGGTGAGCGTGCATGTCAGTTGCCGCGAGGGCTGGCTGAGCTGTGAGATCAGCGACCAGGGCAAAGGCATCGCCGCCCAGGATCTGCCGCAGCTGTTTGGTCAGTACCAGAGATTTTCCTCGGCCCAGGGCATTGATGGGCTGGGGCTGGGGTTGTCGATGGTCAAGGCCGTGGTGGAGCGCCATCAGGGGCGGATCATCTGCCGCAGTCAACTGGGGCAAGGCTCGACCTTCACCCTGCAACTGCCACTGCTGGAAGAGTAACCCGTGGCCGCTGCTGCCAGGCTGCTGGCCGCCGTGGGGGTGTCAGGTGCATGGACGGCGTGTTACAGGTCCAGCGCAGCCTCGCGAGTTCGGCCCTCGCGAGGGGCTGCGAAAAACTTATGCACGTTTTTCGGCGTTTTATGAGCTTCGGAAATATGTATATAAATCATAAATTTACGAAGCTATTTCGCCGATTAGACAGAAAACCGTACACAGGTTATCCACAGATACTCAGGACGCCAGCGACTCCGCTTCGGCGCTCACTGGCGGCAGTGAACCCATGTCCCGTTGTGCCTGTTCGTTCCAGGCCTGTACCCGGTCGTTCAGGGTGGCAATGGCCCGTGGTCCCGAGCCTTCGGCATACATCGGCTCGCCAATCACCACGGTGATGGTGCCGGAGCGCTTGGCCCAACCGGTCTTCGGCCAGAACTTGCCCGCGTTGTGGGCAATCGGCAGGACCGGCAAGTTGGCATTCACCGCCAGGGCGCTGCCACTGCGGGAAAATTTGCCGATCTGACCGTAGGGGACCCGGGTGCCCTCGGGGAAAATCAGTACCCAGACGTTGTCCTTGAGCAGTTCATCGCCCTTCTTGGCGACCACTTTCAAGGCGGCCTTGGGGTTGTCGCGGTCGATGGCGATCGGCCGCAGCATGGCCATGGCCCAGCCGAAGAACGGCACAAACAGTAACTCGCGCTTGAGCACCTGGCTCAGAGGTTCGAAGTACGCCGAGAGAAAGAACGTCTCCCAGGTGCTCTGGTGGTTCGACTGAATCACGCAGGGGCGGTCCGGGATGTTTTCGGCGCCTTTGACTTCAAAACGGATGTCGAGAAAAACCTTGGTCAGCCACAACGCGCAGCGGCACCAGTAAACGTTGATAAAGCGGTAGCGCGCCTTGAACGGCAAAAAAGGCGCGATAAAAAAGCTCAGGGAACACCACAGCAACGAGCTGGTGCCCAGCAGCAGGTAAAAGAAAAAAGTTCTGATGGCCTGCACGATCGACATAGCGGCATTTACCGTTGCGGGCACTGCCCGCCTATTAAAAGCGCACCCCCGAACAGTCCTTGATCAGGATTTCAGAAGAGCTTTAGTGGTGGATAAGTTCAGCGGCAACAGCCGCCAGGTCGTCAAAAATCAAGGTGCCAACCGGCAGGTTCAAGCCCTGGGTCTTTGTGCCTTTCCCGGTTTTTACCAAAACTGGCTGAGAGTCGACGGCCTTGGCCGCTTCCAGGTCACCGAGACTGTCGCCTACAAACCATAGACCGGTCAGGGGCACCTGATAGTGCTCGGCAATGGCGTGCAGCATTCCCGGCTTGGGTTTGCGACAGGCGCAACCCTCATCGGGACCGTGTGGGCAGTAGACGATCAGCCCGACCTCGCCACCCTGCTCGGCCACCAGCGCCCGCAGGCGCTCATGCATGGCGTCGAGGGTGGCGATATCGTAGTAGCCGCGAGCGATGCCCGACTGGTTGGTAGCGACCGCTACCGTCCAGCCGGCCTTGCTCAACTGCGCGATGGCCGCGATCGATCCGGGGAGTGGGTGCCACTCCTCCACCGACTTGATGTAAGCGTCGGAGTCGTAGTTGATCACCCCGTCCCGATCGAGAATCAGCAGTTTCACCAGCAGCCCCTCAGCCCAGCAGCGAGATGTCGGCAACGCCCAGGAACAAGCCTCGCAGACGCGCCAGCAGCGCATAGCGGTTGGCCCGTACATTGGCGTCTTCAGCGTTGACCATCACCGCTTCGAAGAACGCATCCACCGGCTCGCGCAAGGCGGCCAGGCGGGCCAGGGTCTCGCTGTACTGACGCGCTGCGGCCATTGGCTGCACCGCCTGATCCGCTTGCTGGATCGCCGAATACAGGGAGAACTCGTTGGCGTTGTCGAAGTACTTGGCTTCCACGGTACTCGGCACGTTGCCTTCGACCTTGCTCAGCAGGTTCGATACGCGCTTGTTCACGGCGGCCAGTGCGGCGGCTTCCGGCAGTTTGCGGAAGGCCTGCACGGCTTGTACGCGCTGGTCGAAGTCCAGCGCCGAGCCCGGCTTCAGTGCACGCACCGAGAGGTAGGTGGCCACGTCCACGCCTTCATCTTCATAACGCGCACGCAGGCGGTCGAAGACGAATTCCAGCACCTGGTCGGCCAGGCCGGCGGTCTTGATCTTGCTGCCGAAAGCGTTGACGGCGAAGGCCACGGCTTCGGTCAGGTCCAGGTCGAGCTTCTTGTCGATCAGGATACGCAGTACGCCCAGGGCCGCACGGCGCAAGGCATAGGGGTCCTTGCTGCCGGTCGGGAGCATGCCGATGCCGAAGATCCCCACCAGGGTGTCAAGCTTGTCGGCAATGGCCACCGCCGCACCGGTCAGGGTGCTCGGCAGTTCGGCCGCGCCGGCGCCACGGGGCATGTACTGCTCGTTCAGCGCCAGGGCAACGTCTTGCGGCTCGCCGTCATTGAGGGCGTAGTAGTAGCCGGCAACGCCTTGCATCTCCGGGAACTCGCCGACCATTTCGGTGGCCAGGTCGCACTTGGACAGCAGGCCGGCACGGGCCGCGCGCTGGGCGTCGCCACCGATGCGTGGGGCGATGAAGGCGGCCAGCTTGGAAACCCGCTCGGCCTTGTCGTAGACGCTGCCGAGTTTTTCCTGGAAGACCACGTTCTGCAGGCGCAGGTTGAAGTCTTCGAGCTTCTGCTTTTTGTCCTGCTTGAAGAAGAACTCGGCATCGGTCAAGCGCGGACGAACGACTTTCTCGTTACCGGCGATGATCTGCTGCGGGTCCTTGCTTTCAATGTTGGCCACGGTGATGAAGCGCGGCAGCAATTTGCCGTCGACGTCCAGCAGGCAGAAGTACTTCTGGTTGTCCTGCATGGTGATGATCAGGGCTTCTTGCGGCACGTCGAGGAAGCGCTCCTCGAACGAGCACACCAGCGGTACTGGCCATTCGACCAGGGCGGTCACTTCATCGAGCAGGGCTGGCGGCACGATGGCGGTGCCTTCCTGCAGGCGCGCCAGTTCTTCGGTGCGCTTGCTGATCAGCGTGCGACGCTCATTGGCGTCTGCCAGCACGTAGGCGGCGCGCAGGTCGTCGAGGTAGCTGGCCGGCGAGCTGATACGCACGGTTTCCGGGTGATGGAAACGGTGGCCACGGGATTCACGACCGGCTTTCTGGGCCAGGATGGTGCAATCGATGACCTGGTCACCGAGCAGCATCACCAGCCATTGGGTCGGACGCACGAACTCTTCCTTGCGGGCACCCCAGCGCATGCGCTTGGGGATCGGCAGGTCGTTCAGCGAGTCTTCGACAATGGTCGGCAGCAAGCTGGCGGTCGGCTTGCCCTTGATGCTCTGGCTGTAGCGCAGTTTCGGGCCGCTCTGGTCGATTTCGCTGAGCTCGACGCCGCATTTCTTGGCGAAGCCCAGGGCCGCCTGGGTCGGGTTGCCTTCCGCGTCGAACGCCGCCTGGCGTGGCGGGCCGTCGAGGTTGATGCTGCGATCAGGCTGCTGGGTGGCCAGCGCGGTGATCAGGACCGCCAGGCGCCGTGGCGCGGCATAGACCTGTTTGGCTTCAAAGCCCAGGCCAGCGGCCTGCAGGCCTTTCTCGATGCCGGCCAGGAAGGCTTCGGCCAGGGTATTCAGGGCCTTCGGTGGCAGTTCTTCAGTGCCCAGTTCAACCAGGAAATCTTGCGCACTCATTGTGCCGCCTCCAGCTTAGCCAACACTTCGTCACGCAGGTCCGGGGTCGCCATCGGGAAGCCCAGCTTGGCACGGGCCAGCAGGTAGGCTTGCGCAACGGAACGCGCCAGGGTGCGGACTCGCAGAATGTATTGCTGGCGCGCGGTTACCGAGATGGCACGGCGGGCGTCCAGCAGGTTGAAGGTATGGGAAGCCTTCAACACCATTTCGTAGCTCGGCAACGGCAGCGGCTGATCCAGCTCGATCAGGCGCTTGGCTTCGCTTTCATAGAAGTCGAACAGTTCGAACAGCTTCTCGACGTTGGCGTGTTCGAAGTTGTAGGTCGATTGTTCCACTTCGTTCTGGTGGAACACATCGCCATAGGTGACCTTGCCGAACGGGCCGTCGGCCCACACCAGGTCGTACACCGAGTCCACGCCCTGCAGGTACATGGCCAGGCGTTCCAGGCCGTAGGTGATTTCGCCGGTGACCGGGTAGCACTCGATGCCGCCAGCTTGCTGGAAGTAGGTGAACTGGGTGACTTCCATGCCGTTGAGCCAGACTTCCCAGCCCAGACCCCAGGCGCCGAGGGTCGGCGATTCCCAGTTGTCTTCGACGAAACGGATGTCGTGCACCAGCGGGTCGAGGCCCACGTGCTTCAACGAACCCAGGTACAGCTCCTGGAAGTTGTCCGGGTTGGGCTTCAATACCACCTGGAACTGGTAGTAGTGCTGCAAGCGGTTGGGGTTTTCGCCGTAGCGGCCGTCAGTCGGGCGACGACTGGGCTGCACATAAGCGGCGTTCCAGGTTTCCGGGCCGATAGCCCGCAGGAAGGTGGCGGTGTGGAAAGTGCCGGCGCCTACTTCCATATCGTAGGGCTGAAGTACCACACAACCTTGCTCGGCCCAGTATTGCTGGAGGGCGAGGATCAAGTCTTGGAAGGTACGCACGGCTGGCGTAGGCTGGCTCACGAAATTCACCTGTTACTTGGGCTGCGATTTAAGGAGCGGGAGTATACCCGATTCGGTCGTGCGCACGCCCCCTGGAGCCTTATGCCACGCTGCTTTTGGTGTTCCGATGATCCGCTGTACATGGCTTATCACGATCAGGAGTGGGGCGTGCCGCTACGCGATGCGCAGCGCTTGTTCGAGTTGTTATTGCTCGAAGGGTTCCAGGCCGGGCTGTCATGGATCACCGTTTTGAAGAAGCGCGAGCGCTATCGCCAGGTGCTGTTCGGCTTCGATGTGCAGCGGGTGGCGCAGATGAGCGATGCCGAAATCGACGAGCTGATGCTCGACCCCGGGATCATCCGCAACCGCCTCAAACTCAACGCCGCCCGGCGCAATGCCCAGGCCTGGCTGGAGCTGGAAGACCCGGTGGGGCTGCTCTGGTCGTTTGTCGGCGGGGTGCCCAAAGTCAATCATTTCAAGGACCGCAGTGAAGTGCCGGCGGTCACGCCCGAGGCCCAGGCAATGAGCAAGGGCCTGCAGAAAGCCGGCTTCACGTTCGTCGGACCGACCATCTGTTATGCCTTGATGCAGGCCTCGGGCATGGTCATGGATCACACCCGTGACTGTGATCGCTACGCCTTCCTCGCCAACGCGCGGTTAGAATAGCCGGCTGCGACTAGGTCATGACCAACAGCTCAGGAGTCACTTGTGGATAAGTTCAAAGGCGCCCTGCTGGTGGGCGCTCTGCGGTTGTTTGCCCTGCTGCCGTGGCGCGCAGTGCAGGCCGTCGGTTCGGCCATTGGCTGGATCATGTGGAAAACCCCCAACCGTTCCCGCGATGTGGTGCGGATCAACCTGGCCAAGTGCTTCCCCGAAATGGACGCCGCCGAACGCGAGCGTTTGGTGGGACAGAGCCTGAAAGACATCGGCAAGTCCCTGACCGAAAGCGCCTGCGCCTGGATCTGGCCGGCCCAGCGCTCCATCGACCTGGTGCGTGAAGTCCAGGGCCTGGAGGTGCTGAAAGAGGCTCTGGCGTCGGGCAAGGGCGTGGTCGGCATCACCAGCCACCTGGGCAACTGGGAGGTGCTCAACCACTTCTATTGCAACCAGTGCAAACCGATCATTTTCTACCGTCCGCCCAAGCTCAAGGCGGTGGATGATCTGCTGCGCAAACAGCGGGTGCAGTTGGGCAATCGCGTTGCCGCGTCCACCAAGGAAGGCATCCTCAGTGTCATCAAGGAAGTGCGCAAAGGGGGGGCAGTGGGGATTCCCGCCGACCCGGAACCGGCCGAATCCGCCGGGATCTTCGTGCCCTTCTTCGCCACCCAGGCGCTCACCAGCAAGTTCGTGCCGAACATGCTGGCCGGGGGCAAGGCGGTGGGTGTATTCCTGCACGCCCTGCGCCTGCCTGACGGTTCAGGCTACAAGGTGATCCTCGAAGCGGCACCCGAAGCGATGTACAGCACCGATACCCAGGTGTCCTGCGCGGCCATGAGCAAGGTGGTCGAGCGCTATGTGGCGGCGTATCCGAGCCAGTACATGTGGAGCATGAAACGCTTCAAGAAACGTCCGCCCGGCGAAGAGCGCTGGTACTGACAAGAGCTGGCATGATCTGTGGATAACTTCATGCCTGAAGTTATCCACACCTGACGAGCAAGGGCGCAACAGATGTCCGATCAGCGTAAATCCTTCCGCATCACCATCCAGCACGAGAGCTTCGGCGAGTGCTTGGAGCAGACGCGCAACCTGTCGTCCAGCGGCGTGTATGTACAAAACCCGATCCTGGCCGCCCTGCCCAAGGGCGCGGTGGTCTATGGACAGGTCCAGGGTTTGCCGGTCATTGCGCCGCGAGTGCGCATGGAAGTGGTGCAGGTCGACGCGCAAGGCATTGCGCTGCGCTATCTCTGAACCCTCCAACCGCCCCTCAACCCTGTAGCCGCCGAGGCACGGGTTGGGACGGTCGGGGGGATTTACGGTTGGGAGTGGCGCTCGAGCTTTTTGAGGAAGACGGTCATTTCCTTTTCTGCCTGCTTGTCGCCATGAGCGCGGGCGGCTTCCAAGCCCTGTTCCCAGGCCTGGCGTGCGGCCGGATAGTCGGCCTTGGCCTGGAAGGCCTTGCCCAGGAGCTTCCACGCGGCCGAGTACTTGGGGTCGAAGGTCACGCAGCGTTGCAGGTGCTCGGCGGCTTTGGCGGGCTCACCGAGGTCCAGGTAGCCCTTGCCCAGGCCGAAGCGCAACAGGGCGTTATCCACACCCTTGGCGAGCATTTTTTCCAGGGAATCCAGCATGGTCTTGTGTCCTGTGGATAGTTTTGGTTGTGCAAGAAGCACAGCGGCTGTGGCAACGCGCTCGAGCCTGGGGCAGCCGCCACAGGCGAGCGCGAGGGGTTAGAAGAAGCTCAGGCCGACGTGGAACAGTTTTTCCACGTCGCGGATGTGCTTTTTATCCACAAGGAACAGGATCACGTGATCGCCGGCCTCGATCACGGTGTCATCGTGGGCGATCAGCACTTCTTCATCGCGAATGATCGCGCCGATGGTGGTGCCCGGCGGCAGGCCGATGTTCTCGATGGCGCGCCCGATCACCTTGCTCGACTTGGCGTCACCATGGGCGATGGCCTCGATCGCCTCTGCCGCGCCCCGGCGCAGGGAGTGCACGCTGACGATATCGCCGCGGCGCACGTGGGCCAGCAGGGTGCCGATGGTGGCCAACTGCGGGCTGATGGCGATGTCGATATCGCCGCCCTGGATCAGGTCGACGTAGGCCGGGTTGTTGATGATGGTCATGACCTTCTTCGCCCCCAGGCGCTTGGCCAGCAGCGACGACATGATGTTGGCTTCGTCGTCGTTGGTCAGGGCCAGGAAGATGTCGGCGTCGGCGATGTTCTCTTCCAGCAGCAGGTCGCGGTCCGAGGCGCTGCCCTGCAGCACCACGGTGCTGTCCAGGGTGTCCGAGAGGTAGCGGCAGCGCGCCGGGTTCATCTCGATGATCTTCACCTGGTAGCGGCTTTCGATGGCCTCGGCCAGACGCTCGCCGATCTGCCCGCCACCGGCGATGACGATGCGCTTGTAGGTTTCATCAAGGCGGCGCATCTCGCTCATCACCGCTCGGATGTGGGCCTTGGCGGCAATGAAGAACACCTCGTCGTCGGCTTCGATCACCGTATCGCCCTTGGGCATGATCGGCCGGTCACGACGGAAGATCGCCGCCACCCGGGTATCGACGTTGGGCATGTGCTCACGCAACTGGCGCAGTTGCTGGCCCACCAGCGGGCCGCCGTAGTAGGCCTTGACCGCCACCAGCTGCGCCTTGCCTTCGGCGAAGTCGATCACTTGCAGCGCGCCGGGGTGTTCGATCAGGCGCTTGATGTAGTTGGTCACCACCTGCTCGGGGCTGATCAGCACGTCCACCGGGATCGCGTCGTTGTCGAACAGGCCGGCGCGGGTCAGGTACGCGGCTTCGCGCACCCGGGCGATCTTGGTCGGGGTGTGGAACAGGGTGTGGGCGACCTGGCAGGCGACCATGTTGGTCTCGTCGCTGTTGGTCACCGCCACCAGCATGTCGGCGTCGTCGGCACCGGCCTGGCGCAGCACCGTCGGGAACGAGGCGCGGCCCTGCACGGTGCGGATGTCCAGGCGGTCGCCGAGGTCCCGCAGGCGTTCGCCGTCGGTGTCGACCACGGTGATGTCGTTGGCTTCGCTGGCCAAGTGTTCCGCCAGGGTGCCACCCACCTGCCCTGCGCCGAGGATGATGATCTTCATCCAGTCACTCCCTTAAACCCGGTTAACCGCGCGCGGCGGCGATCTTGATCAGCTTGGCGTAGTAGAACCCGTCATGGCCGCCTTGCTGAGCCAGCAACTGGCGACCATGGGGTTGCTTCAAGCCGGCCGCAGGCTGCCCGTTTTGCCCGGCGATGTCCAATTCGCGAGCTCCCGGGGTGCGCCCCAGGAACGCTTCGATCACTGCGGTGTTCTCGGTGGGCAGGGTCGAGCAGGTGGCGTAGAGCAGGATCCCGCCGACGTCGAGGGTTGGCCACAGCGCGTCCAGCAGCTCGCCTTGCAGCTGTGCGAGGGCGGCGATGTCGTCGGCTTGGCGGGTGAGTTTGATGTCCGGATGGCGGCGGATGACCCCGGTGGCCGAGCATGGCGCGTCCAGCAGGATCCGCTGGAACGGCTTGCCGTCCCACCAGGCCTGGGTGTCGCGGCCATCGGCGGCGATCAGTTCGGCGGCCAGCCCCAGGCGTTCGAGGTTTTCCCGCACGCGCACCAGGCGCTTGGCTTCCAGGTCGACGGCGACCACGCCGGCCAGCTTGGGCTCGACTTCAAGGATGTGGCAGGTCTTGCCGCCCGGTGCGCAGCAGGCGTCCAGCACCCGTTGGCCGGGGGCCAGGTCCAGCAGGTCGGCGGCCAGTTGCGCGGCTTCGTCCTGCACGCTGATCCAGCCTTCGGCAAAGCCCGGCAGGCCGCGCACATCGGCGGCGGCGTCGAGGACGATGCCATCCTGGCTGTACACGCAAGGCGTGGCCGCCACACCGGCGGCGCTCAGCAGCCCGAGGTAGGCATCACGGGAATGGTGACGGCGGTTGACCCGCAGGATCATCGGCGGGTGCGCGTTATTCGCCGCGCAGATGGCTTCCCACTGCTCGGGCCAGAACGCCTTGAGCGACTTTTGCAGCCAGCGCGGGTGGGCTGTGCGCACCACCGGGTCATGTTCCAGCTCGGCCAGCAGCGTTTCGCTTTCACGCTGGGCGCGGCGCAGCACGGCATTGAGCAGGGCCTTGGCCCAGGGTTTTTTCAGCTTGTCGGCGCAACCCACGGTTTCGCCGATGGCGGCGTGGGGTGGAACCCGGGTGTAGAGCAGTTGGTAGAGACCGACCAGCAGCAGGGCCTCGACATCGGCATCGGCTGCCTTGAACGGCTTCTGCAGCAGTTTGGCCGCCAGTGCCGACAGCCGTGGCTGCCAGCGCGCAGTGCCGAAGGCCAGGTCCTGGGTAAAGCCGCGATCGCGGTCTTCGACCTTGTCCAGCTGGGTCGGCAGCGAGCTGTTGAGCGATGCCTTGCCGTTGAGTACGGCTGCCAGGGCCTTGGCGGCGGCCAGACGCGGGTTCATTGGGCGTCTACCGTTTGACCGAGGAGCGTGCCGATGGCGAATTTCTCGCGGCGGCTGTTGAACAGGTCACTGAAGCTGAGGGCCTTGCCGCCGGGCAATTGCAGGCGGGTCAGGCACAGCGCCTGTTCACCGCAGGCGACGATCAGGCCGTCCTTGCTGGCGCCGAGGATTTCACCCGGTGCGCCCTGGCCTTCAGCCAGTTGCGCGGCCAGGACTTTCAAGGCTTCGCCATTCAAGCTGCTGTGGCAGATCGGCCACGGGTTGAAGGCGCGCACCAGGCGCTCCAGCTCAACGGCCGGGCGGCTCCAGTCGATACGCGCCTCGTCCTTGTTCAGCTTGTGGGCGTAGGTGGCGAGCGTGTCGTCCTGCACTTCGCCGTGCAAGGTGCCGGCAGCCAGGCCGGCGATGGCCTGCACCACGGCCGGTGGGCCCATGTGCGCCAGGCGGTCGTGCAGGCTGCCACCGGTGTCTTCGGCGGTGATCGGGGTGCTGACCTTGAGCAGCATCGGCCCGGTGTCCAGGCCGGCTTCCATGCGCATCACGGTCACGCCGCTCATCGCGTCGCCGGCTTGCACCGCGCGCTGGATCGGCGCCGCACCACGCCAGCGTGGCAGCAGCGAAGCGTGGCTGTTGATGCAGCCCAGGCGCGGAATATCCAGCACCACCTGCGGCAGGATCAGGCCGTAAGCCACCACCACCATCAGGTCGGGCTTGAGCGCCGCCAATTCGGCCTGGGCTTCGGGAGCACGCAGGGTCGGCGGTTGCAGCACCACGATGTCGTGTTCCAGGGCCAGCTGCTTGACCGGGCTCGGCATCAGTTTTTGCCCGCGCCCCGCCGGGCGGTCCGGCTGGGTGTAGACCGCAACGATCTCGTACGGGCTTTCGAGCAGGGCCTTGAGGTGTTCGGCGGCAAATTCCGGGGTGCCGGCAAAGACGATGCGCAGTGGCTCAGTCATGGGAATTCTCGGTGGTAAACATGCGGAAAAGAAAAAGGCTTGCTGCTGCAAGCCTTTGGAAGAAGGGCATCAAGCGTTCTGGCGATGCTGTTTTTCCAGCTTCTTCTTGATCCGGTCACGTTTGAGCGTGGACAGGTAGTCAACGAACAACTTGCCGTTGAGGTGGTCGCATTCATGCTGGATGCAAACCGCGAGCAGGCCTTCGGCGATCAGCTCATACGGCTTGCCGTCGCGGTCCAGGGCCTTGATCTTGACGCGTTGCGGGCGATCGACGTTTTCGTAGAAACCCGGCACCGACAGGCAGCCTTCCTGGTACTGCTCCATCTCGTCGGTGAGGACTTCGAACTCGGGGTTGATGAACACCCGAGGTTCGCTGCGGTCTTCGGAGAGGTCCATGACCACGATGCGCTTGTGTACGTTGACTTGAGTCGCGGCCAGGCCGATACCGGGCGCTTCATACATTGTTTCAAACATGTCGTCGACCAACTGACGCACTTCGTCGTCCACTACGTCCACCGGTTTGGCGATAGTGCGCAGGCGCGAATCGGGGAATTCGAGGATGTTTAAAATGGCCATAGGCGTAATTGCTACACGTGTGAAGTAAGGGCGGAGTCGGTGGCCTTGCAGGTGCTGGACCCGGGCTACCGTTGCAAAACGTGCTCCAGCAGGAGGAGCGAGCCGCGCAGGCTCTGGCGTTTCACGCGAACGCACATAATAAAGGGATTCACCGCATGAGGAAATCACTACTCGCCTTGCTGCTGTTGGGCTGGGCCGCGATCGCCCAGGCGCAGGTGCCACTTCGGGAGGGTTATCCACAGCGCTATACGGTGGCTGCGGGCGATACGCTGTGGAGCATCGCCGGCCAATTCCTGCGTGATCCCTGGCAATGGCCGGCACTGTGGCAGGCCAATACCCAGGTGGGTGATCCCGACCTGCTGTATCCGGGCGATGTCCTGACCCTGGTCCAGTCTTCCGGACAGCCGCAGCTCAACCTCGAGCGCGGCACCTCACGCGGCACCCTCAAGTTATCCCCGCAAGTACGGCGCACGCCCCTGGTGGATGCGATACCGGCTCTGCCACCGCACGCCATCGACAGCTTCCTGCTGGGCAATCGCATGATCGAGCGCGAAGAGGATTTCCGGCAGGCGCCCTATATCGTTGCCGGCGATGCCGAGCGGGTCCTGGCCGGCAGCGGCGACCGTGTGTTCGCGCGCGGGCATTTCGACGTGGCGCTGCCCGTGGCCTATGGCATCTTCCGTCAGGGCAAGGTCTACCGCGATCCGCAAAGCCAGGAGGTATTGGGGATCAATGCCGACGATATCGGCGGCGGCGAGGTGCTGGCGCTCGACGGTGACCTGGCGACCTTGGCCCTGCAACGCACCACTCAGGAGGTGCGCCCGGGGGATCGCCTGTTCCCCAGCCAGGCCCCGCCCGCGGCAGAGAACTTCGTGCCCAGCGCGCCGGATCGCCCCGTCGACGGCCTGATCATCGATGTGCCGCGTGGGGTGACCCAGGTCGGGGCCATGGATGTGGTGACCCTGGACAAGGGCCGGCTGGACGGCCTGACACCCGGCAACGTGCTGGCGGTGATGAAGACCGGCGAAACCGTGCGTGACCGGGTCGCCGGCGAACAGGTGAAGATTCCTGACGAACGTGCCGGACTGCTGATGGTGTTTCGAACCTATGACCGGCTCAGCTATGGATTGGTGCTCAGCGCCTCGCGTTCGCTGGCAGTGCAGGACAAGCTGCGCAACCCTTGAAGCAGCCCATTCCTCAACAAGTTACCAACAGAGTTATCCACAGCTTATTCCCGCCACAGCGGGGCTTATAACGATCAAGGATGATCCTATGACCCAGCCTGTCACTGCCCAGGTTTCCCCCGCGGAACTGGAAGCGCGTTTACGTTTGCATCGCCTGCCGGAGCTAGGTCCGAGGCGTTTTCAGCGCTTGCTTGACGCCTTTGGTTCGGCCTCCAAGGCCATCAGCGCGCCGGCCAGTGCGTGGCGTGCCCTGGGGTTGCCCCAGGCTTGTACCGAGGCCCGGCGCAGTGTCGAAGTACGGGATGGCGCCAGCCGTGCATTGGCCTGGCTTGAGCGTCCGGGCCAGCATTTGCTGCTGTTGGGCGAGCCGGGCTACCCGGCGTTGCTCGCGCAATTGTCTGACGCTCCACCCCTGTTGTTTGTCGCGGGTGACCCACGGATTCTGGAAAAACCGCAGTTGGCGATGGTCGGCAGCCGCCGCGCGTCCAAGCCCGGGATGGACACGGCGAGGGCTTTTTCCCGCAGCCTCGCCGGGGCCGGTTTTGTCATCACCAGTGGCTTGGCTTTGGGCATCGATGGTGCGGCGCATCAGGCTGCACTGGATGTTGGCGGGCAAACCGTGGGCGTGCTCGGCACCGGCCTGGAAAATTTTTATCCACAGCGCCACCGGGCCCTGGCCGAGGCGATGATTGAGCGCGGCAGCGCGGTGGTTTCCGAGTTCCCGCTGGAGACCGGGCCCCAGGCCAGCCACTTCCCGCGGCGCAACCGGATCATCAGTGGTTTGTCCCTGGGGGTGCTGGTGGTCGAGGCCAGTGTCGCCAGCGGGTCGTTGATCACCGCGCGCCTGGCGGGGGAACAGGGGCGTGAGGTCTACGCCATTCCGGGGTCGATTCATCACCCCGGGGCCCGTGGCTGTCATCAATTGATTCGTGATGGCGCGGTGCTGGTGGAGACCATCGAACACATTCTCGAAGCCCTGCGCGGTTGGCAGCACCTGGGGTTATCCACAGAGCCACCGCCGGCTGTCGCCGAGCATCCGTTGCTGCAGCTGCTGCACGCGGCGCCGCAGACCAGCGAGGCCCTGGCCACGGCCAGCGGCTGGGCGTTGCCCAAGGTGTTGGGTGAACTCACGGAGCTGGAATTGGCAGGGCGCGCCGTCTGTGAGTCCGGTCGCTGGTTTGCGCGGGTGAGCTAGGTTTTACAGACAAGATCGGTAAACTGCGCACAGCCTTAATCCCGGAGAATCAGTAATGGTCAGCAGTTGGCGCGTGCAACAAGCCGCACGAGAAATTCGCGCAGGAGCGGTAATTGCCTACCCAACCGAAGCGGTCTGGGGCCTGGGGTGCGATCCATGGAACGAGGAGGCAGTGGATCGTCTGCTGGCGATCAAGTCGCGTTCGGTGGACAAGGGCCTGATCCTGATCGCCGATAACATCCGCCAGTTCGACTTTCTCTTCGAAGACTTCCCGGACACCTGGATCGAGCGCATGTCCAGCACCTGGCCCGGGCCCAACACCTGGTTGGTGCCCCATCAGGACCTGTTGCCGGAATGGATTACCGGGGTCCACGACACCGTGGCATTGCGGGTCAGCGACCATCCGCAGGTGCGTGAGCTGTGTGCCTTGGTCGGTCCGTTGATTTCCACTTCGGCCAATCCCCAGGGGCGTCCCGCGGCACGCACGCGAATCCGTGTGGAGCAGTACTTTCGCGGGCAGCTGGATCTGGTGCTGGGTGGCAGCTTGGGTGGGCGCAAGAATCCGAGTGTTATCCGTGACCTGGCCAGCGGGAAGGTCATTCGCTCAGCGTGATGAGCCGGGCCAGTTTCCTGTGAGGACAGTCACTGGCACCAGCTCATGCAGGCAGGCACATCAGGCAATGCTGGGTGCTGCTTGCCCTGTGATGCAGGCGAGCGCGGTCTAGAGAGAATCGATGATTAGGGTGAGTATGGCGTCCGTGCGCCCGGGCGTAATGACTGACGACGCAGTCGCAGGTTTAAGTTTGGCGACGAACTGATGGGTGATCGTGTCATTGCCAATACTGTAGTTTCCATTCTTCAGTCTGAACTTTTCATTTAGGTTGATAGCTACGCCCCCTTCAGGCTTCACTTCAATGACGGTGCCCTTCGCACACCCTTTCTCGCAGGGGATGGTATCGAGGTTGCCATCAGCACGTATGTTTGCTGAAAGAAAACGAAGTGATGCAACGTTGTTGAAGTATTCCGCGTTACTCTGGATGCCACAACCACTGAACTCAAGCCTGAACGGCCTTTCTACAGCCCCTCTTGCCACATCATCTACCTGCACAGTTCCAAATCTGACGTTAGTTTGCGCACTGCTGAAGTGACACGGGTTGACCAGCAACTTGGTATTCGCCACAAACACAATTTTGCCCCAGGCACTACTGTTAGTTGTCCCTGGCCAGAAGGAAGTGAGTGAGTTTTTTGGATCAATCAATACATCATGAGTACCAGGGGGTAGGGTTGTATTTTCCTTGGTCTTTATAAGCTCGGCTACGAGTGGAGTATTCATGGTGTATATTTGGCCATTGACCACGTTTGTTATTTTGAAAAATTCCCCCCAACGGCTACAGGGTGTATATCCACCGCCGTCAGCATTTCTATAACGAATACCAACACCGTCTAGTTGTGTCTTGCAGACGTATCCACTTTCTCCGCTATTGGGGAAACCTTGTATGACAAAGGTTTTGCCCCACATGCTGCTACCGTTGCTACCGCCGCATATAAGAGAACCGGTCATGTTGGCAGTACCTAATACGCCATTGACAGGTACTGCATTGAACGGTTTCAGGCTCGTCAAACGTATTTCAGCTTGATTGTTACCTGCAGAGGCGTTCGGGCTGCTGCGGCACAGAGCGTTGAGCGGATTGGAATAAGCGAGGCTGGGTAGAAAAAGTGTGGGCAGGAAAGCAGCGATCAGTATTCTTTTATACTGCATGGGAATATCTTTTTTTATGAAAAATCATCATCTGTCTTCTGCATTTCTAATTACAGTTATTAGGAGGCAAAATCCTAACAGGTTTTGATTTTTGAATGGTGTGCGACTTATGTTTCTGGATTTTTTTCAGACAAGTCCTGTTGGTAGAACTAGGGTGCAGGCATGTAAAACCGTGCCTGGCGCGCCTTGCGTCCATTCACAGAATGTCGATGCAGACAGTGAGCGTGGCGTTGGTTTTCCCGTCCGTGGTGTTTGAGGTCTTGATAATATTTGGAGATACACTTTAAATCTTGACGTCGCCCCGGACGGTAATGAAGTAACGAGGAATGAGCGGCAATCGGGAGTTCGTAATAAATTTACTTTACCCCCAAGGGCCCCGGTCGTTCGCCCTGACCACTAGGGTAAAAGTCTATTGTGCAGGGCGAGGCTAAAGTAATACGGCCGAGGAGCAAGACTTGTCTTCTAATCGGCTTTTATATGGGCTCCATCAATGGATATTCCACGGTGTGGTGAGTCTCTGTATTGAGTGCGCAGCGCTCCGCACTTAGCCAGGTCATGTATGGATTCATACGCCTGCCGTGGTTGTTTCGCGCCACGCACCTGCCGGGTTTAGGGCAGCAAAATGGTCGAGCCGGTGGTACGACGCGCCGACAATTCGGTGTGGGCCTTGGCGGCGTCGGACAGTGGATAACGCTGGCCGATCTCAATCTTCAGCTTGCCGCTGGCAATCATCGCGAACAGGTCATCAGCCATCAGTTGCAGGTTTTGCGCGTTGTTGGCGTAGCTCGCCAGGGTCGGCCGGGTGACGTACAGCGAGCCCTTGGCCGATAGGATTCCCAGGTTGACCCCCTCCACTGCGCCCGAGGCATTGCCGAAGCTGACCATCAGCCCGCGTGGCGCCAGGCAGTCCAGGGAGGTCAGCCAGGTGTCCTTGCCCACGCCGTCGTAGACCACCGGGCACTTTTTGCCGTCGGTCAGTTCCAGCACGCGCTTGGCCACGTCTTCATGGCTGTAGTCGATGGTCTCCCAGGCGCCCAATGCCTTGGCGATGGCGGCTTTTTCCGGCGAACTGACGGTGCCGATCAGTTTTACCCCCAGGGCCTTGGCCCATTGGCAGGCCAGGGAGCCGACGCCACCGGCCGCCGCGTGGAACAACACGGTTTCGCCGCCCTTGAGCTCGTAGGTCTGGCGCAACAGGTATTGCACGGTCAGGCCCTTGAGCATGACGCCCGCCGCCTGTTCGAAGCTGATGGAGTCCGGCAGGTGCACCAGGTTCGCCGCCGGCAGCACATGCACATCGCTGTAGGCGCCCAGGGGGCCGCTGCCATAGGCCACACGGTCGCCGACCTTGAACTGGGTGACCTCGGTGCCCACTGCGTCGACCACGCCCGCGCCTTCGGCGCCCAGGCCTGATGGCAGGCTCGGCGGCGCATACAGGCCACTGCGGAAATAGGTGTCGATAAAATTCAGGCCGATGGCCTTGTTGCTGACACGGACTTGTTGGGGACCCGGCTCGGCGGGCTGGTAGTCCGCATATTCAAGTACTTCGGGGCCGCCATGGGCACGGAACTGGATACGTTTGGCCATCTGCATTCTCTCCTCGGTCGTGTCGCGAAAGTGTTCTATCGGACTCCTCTGCTTGACCTTCGTCAACTGCGGCAGGCCGGGGTGCAGTGTTATGCTACGCGCCCATTTGCGCCGGCCCCTGCTTCATCCCTAGCGCCGCGTAGCTTTGCCCCGATTCAAGGTGATGCCATGACTACCCGCACCGAGGCCGTAAAAGCCTACCTGCTCGACCTGCAAGACCGCATTTGCGCTGCGCTGGAAACCGAAGACGGCGGCGCACGCTTCATCGAGGACGCCTGGACCCGCCCGGCCGGCGGTGGCGGACGCACCCGAGTGATTGGCGACGGAGCGGTGATCGAAAAAGGCGGCGTCAACTTTTCCCACGTGTTCGGCAGCGGTTTGCCCCCTTCGGCCAGTGCCCACCGGCCGGAGCTGGCTGGTCGCGGTTTCGAGGCCCTGGGCGTGTCGCTGGTGATCCACCCGCACAACCCTCACGTGCCGACATCCCACGCCAACGTGCGCTTCTTCATCGCCGAGAAAGAAGGCGAAGAGCCGGTCTGGTGGTTCGGTGGCGGTTTTGACCTGACCCCCTATTACGGCAATGAAGCGGACTGCGTGCACTGGCACCGTGTCGCCGAAAAGGCCTGCGCACCGTTCGGCGCCGATGTTTATCCACGCTACAAGGCCTGGTGCGACAGCTACTTCCACATCAAGCATCGCAGCGAGCCACGGGGCATTGGCGGCCTGTTCTTCGACGATCTGAACGAGTGGGACTTCGACACCAGCTTCGCCTTTATGCGCGCCATCGGTGACGCCTACATCGAGGCTTACCTGCCGATCGTCCAGCGCCGCAAGGCTGCGGCCTACACCGCCCAGCAACGCGAGTTCCAGGAATTCCGCCGGGGCCGCTACGTCGAGTTCAACCTGGTCTACGACCGTGGCACCCTGTTCGGCCTGCAATCGGGCGGGCGCACCGAATCGATCCTGATGTCGCTGCCGCCGCAGGTGCGTTGGGGCTATGACTGGAAAGCCGAGCCCGGCAGCGAAGAAGCACGCCTGACCGAATACTTCCTGCAAGACCGTGACTGGCTGGCCGGTTCCGCTTGAACAAAAGGGCTTTAGCAGATGGATCAGTACGTCGTTTTTGGTAACCCGATCGGCCACAGCAAATCGCCGCTGATCCATCGCCTGTTCGCCGAGCAGACGGCTCAGCAACTGGACTACAACACCCTGCTGGCCCCCCTGGACGACTTCACCGGCAGCGCCCGGGCGTTCTTCGCCGAGGGCCGTGGCGCCAACGTCACCGTGCCGTTCAAGGAAGAAGCCTATCGCCTGGCCGACAGCCTGACCGAGCGCGCGCAACGGGCCGGTGCGGTGAACACCTTGAGCAAGCTCGCCGACGGCCGCCTGCTGGGGGACAACACCGACGGTGCCGGCCTGGTCCGGGACCTGACGGTCAATGCCGGGTTCAGCCTCAAGGGCAAGCGCATCCTGCTGCTGGGGGCCGGTGGCGCGGTGCGCGGTGCCCTGGAACCGTTGCTGGCGGAACAGCCGGCCTCGGTCATCATCGCCAACCGCACTGTGGAAAAGGCCGAGCTGCTGGCGGAGTTGTTCGCCGACCTGGGGCCGGTGTCGGCCAGCGGTTTCGACTGGTTGCAAGAGTCGGTGGACCTGATCATCAACGCGACCTCGGCCAGCCTCTCCGGCGATGTGCCGCCGATTGCCGGGAGCCTGATCGAGCCCGGCCACACCCTGTGCTACGACATGATGTACGGCAAGGAACCCACGCCGTTCTGCCGTTGGGCCAGGGAGCACGGGGCGACGCAGGTGATGGATGGCCTGGGCATGCTCGCCGAGCAGGCGGCGGAAGCCTTCTACCTCTGGCGTGGCGTGCGCCCGGACAGCGCGCCGGTGCTGGCTGAGTTGCGGCGGCAATTGGCGCAGTAACGGGCTGCAACAGTGTGGCGAGGAGCTTGCTCGCGCTCGGCCGCGCAGCGGTGGTAGAACCGGCTTTCGAAGTCTGTCAGACGGACGACGGTGCCCGGCTTTGGGCCTGCTGCGCAGTCCAGCGCGAGCAAGCTCGCTCGCCACAGGGAGCGCCCCCGTCAAACCTTGGGGTCAGTCTTCGAAGTGGATCGGGCAATGCTGCGGTCCTTCGAGCTTGATCAACTCCTCCTTCACCGCCTGGCGCGCCCGGCGCAGGATCAGGCTGCGATCCTGGCGCCGCAGACGCCTGGCCTCCTGGTGCAGCATTTCCACCCCCGAGTAATCGATGAAATTGATGTGCTGGGCCTCGATCACCAGGCGTGGCGCGTGGCAGCGTTGCATGCGCACTTGCAGGTAGTGGCTGGCGCCGAAGAAGATCGAGCCGCCAACCCGCAGGATGTCCTCGTCACCCTCGCGCCATTGCTGCACCCGCGGTTGCGAGGTGCGCTTGAGGTAGAAAAACAGCGACGCCAGGACCCCGGCATAAATCGCCGTTTGCAGCTCTAGGAGCAAGGTGGCGATGCAGGTCAGACTCATCACCACGAACTCGGCGCGACTGACCCGGAACAACGCGCGGATGCCGCGATGGTCCACCAGCCCCCAGCAGATCAGCAGGATGCTGCCCGCCATGGCCGGGATCGGAATATGGGCGATCAGCGACGCGCCACTCACGGCAAACAGCGCCACCCACAGTGCGGAAAACACCCCGGCCAGCGGTGAATGCGCGCCGGCTTCGTAGCTCAGGCCGGAGCGGGTAAAAGAGCCGGACGACAGATAGCCGGAAAAAAACGCGCCGACGATATTCGACAGACCCTGTGCACGCACTTCCTGGTTGGCATCGAGCAATTGTTCGGAGCGGGCCGACAGTGAGCGGGCAATCGACAAACTGGTGACCAGCCCCAGCATCCCCACCGCCACGGCGCTGGGCAGCAGGCGCAGGATCATTTCCAGGTCCAGCGGCAGGGGGCTGAGGGGTGGCAGTTGGCCGACAAAGGCGCTGACCAGTTGCACATGGCCGAACAGCGCGGGCCACATCCACACCACCAGGGCGCTGAGTACCAAGGTTATCAACAGGCTCGGCCAGCGGGGCAGCAGCAGTTTCAGCGCCACCCCCAACAACAAGGTGCCCAGGCCGAGCAGCAAGGAGGGTTTATCCACAGCGTCGAGGTGGCCCAGCAGTGAGAGCAGGCTGTTGAGGGCGGTGGCCTGGTTCGGCAGGTCCAGCCCCAGCAGGTTGGGCAATTGGCCGAGGGCGATTACCACGGCGGCGCCGAGGGTGAACCCCAGCACCACCGAGTGCGAGACGAAGTTCACCAGGGCGCCAAAGCGCAGCATGCCCAGCAACCACTGGAACACCCCGGCCAGCAGGGTCAGCAACAGGATCAGGGTGATGTAGTCCTGGGACGCGGGCACGGCCAGGGGGCTGACACTGGCATAGAGCACGATGGAAATGGCCGCCGTCGGGCCGCAGATCAGGTGCCAGGAAGAGCCCCAGAGGCAGGCGATCAGCACCGGCACTATCGCGGCATACAGGCCGTACTCCGGCGGCAGCCCGGCGATCAGGGCGTAGGCAATGGATTGCGGCAGGGCCAGGATGGCGCCGCTCAGCCCCACCAACAGATCACGTCCGACGCTGGCGCGGGTTTGCCGAGGCAGCCAGCTCAGGAAGGGAAAGAGTGAATGGCGGTTGGGCCAGGCCATGGTTCCTCGCGGGTGGATTGATTCAAGGGCGTCAGGTTAAAGCATTGCCCAGGCGCTTGCCCAAGGATGGCGCGCGCGCCGGGCTTCAGCCCAGCCTTCAAAAGCTGGGATGGGGACGCTGGCGCTTCAGGGTGCAGCGTCCCCATCCAGCCCACTACAGCTTGGCCTTCACCGCCGCCAGCGCATCCTTGCCATCGAGGGTCTTCACCCCTTCCAGCCAGGTGTCCAGCACCCCCGGATTGGCCTTGATCCAGGCCTTGGCCGCATCCGCATTGCTGACCTTCTTGTTGGCCACCTCGGACATGATGCTGTTCTCCATTTCCTGGGTGAAGCTCAGGTTGGTCAGCAACTTGCCGACGTTCGGGCAGGCCTGTGCATAACCCTTGCGGGTCAGGGTGTAGACGCTGCCGGTGTCGCCGAAATACTTCTCGCCACCTTTGAGGTAGTGCATTTTCAGCTGCACGTTCATCGGGTGCGGGGTCCAGCCGAGGAAGGTCACGAACTTCTGTTTCTTCATGGCCCGCGACACTTCCGCCAGCATCGCCTGCTCGCTGGACTCCACCAGCTTCCACTGGCCGAGGTTGAAGTCATTCTTCTTGATGATCTCCTGCAACGAGATATTGGCCGGCGCGCCGGAGCCGATGCCGTAGATCTTCTTCTCGACGTCCTTGGGGTGCGCCTCGGCGTAGGTGTTCAGGTCGGCAAAATCGTGCACTCCTGCATCCCACACGTAATCCGGCACGGCCAGGGTGAACTCGGTGCCGTCGAGGTTCTTCGCCAGCTGGGTGACATCGCCGGTGGCCACGAACTTGTCGTAGAAGCCCTGCTGCGCCGGCATCCAGTTGCCGAGGAACACATCCACCTGGCCGTCCTTGAGACCGCCAAAGGTGATCGGCACCGCCAGGGTATCGACCTTGGCCTTGTAGCCCATGCCGCTCAACAGGAAACCGGTGATGGCGTTGGTCGCGGCGATGTCGCTCCAGCCCGGATCGGCCATTTTCACCGTTTCGCACTGATCGGCCCGGGCCGACGCACTGCCCAGGGCCAGGAGGCCGATGGCGACTGCTGTGGATAACCTTTGCATGCTCTTCCCCTTACGTTATTGGTTTTGGCAGGGTTGTGGATAACGAGCCTTGCGCTCCAGATCGTCGAGGTCGATGTGGTTACGCATGTATTGCTGGCTGGCATCGACCAGTGGCTGGTGGTCCCAGCTCTTCAGCTTGCCCACGGTCAGCGCGCTGGCGACGAAACGCCGACGCCGCTGGCTGGCGAGTACCTGTTGCCGGATCAGCGGGATATCCCACTTGGCCCGGGCTTCGGCGAGGAAGGCCTCGAACAGCGGCCGATGCTGCGGCGACTGGCTGAGTTCTTCGAGCTCGCGGGGATCGTTGGCTACATCGAAGAGTAGGCACGGGTCGTCTTCGCTGTAGATGAATTTATAGGCGCCGCGGCGGATCATCATCAGCGGGCTGATGGTGCCTTCGGCCATGTATTCGCCAAAGACCTCGTCGTGCCCGCCCTGCCCTTGCAGGTGGGGCACCAGCGAGCGTCCGTCGAGAGGCAGGCCCGGTTCCAGCTCGCCGCCGGCGAGTTCCACCAGGGTCGGCAGCAGGTCGGCGGTCGAGACCGCCGCGCTGACCCGCCCGGCGGCGAACAGACCGGGAGCGCTGACCAGCAGCGGCACCCGCGCGGCCATCTCGAACCAGTGCATTTTGTACCAGAGCCCGCGCTCGCCGAGCATGTCGCCATGGTCGCCGGAGAACACAATGATGGTGTCGTCGATCAGCCCCGTGTCCTCCAGGGTTTGCAGGAGTTTGCCGACGTTGCTGTCGATATAGCTGCACGCGCCGAAGTAGGCGCGGCGGGCGTCGCGGATCTTATCCACAGGCAGCGGCTTGTCCCACAGGTCGTAGACCTTGAGCAGGCGCCGGGAATGGGGATCCTGGCTGCTCTGTGGTGGCGTTTCCGGCAGCGGAATGTCGTCGTCGCGGTACAGGTCCCAGAAGGCCTTTGGAATGGTGTACGGGTCGTGGGGGTGGGTCATGGACACGGTGAGGCAGAACGGCTGGTCGCCGTCTTCGCGGATATGGTCGAACAGGTACTGCTGGGCCTTGAACACCACCTCTTCATCGAAATCCAGCTGGTTGGTGCGCACGCAGGGCCCGGCCTGCAGCACCGAGGACATGTTGTGGTACCAGCTGGGCCGCACATCGGGTTCATCCCAGTTCACCGCCCAGCCATAGTCGGCGGGGTAGATATCGCTGGTCAGGCGCTCTTCATAACCGTGCAACTGGTCCGGGCCGCAGAAGTGCATCTTGCCCGACAGCGCGGTGCGGTAGCCGAGGCGGCGCAGATAGTGGGCGTAAGTCGGGACATCCGCGGGAAAGTCCGCAGCGTTGTCGTAGGCGCCGATCTTGCTCGGCAACTGGCCGCTGACCAGGGTGAAACGCGAGGGCGCGCACAGCGGGCTGTTGCAGTACGCGGCGTCGAACACCACGCCCTGGGCGGCGAGGCGACTGAGATTGGGCAGCTTGATGGGCGAGGAACCGTAGAACGGCAACATTGGCGCGGCCATTTGATCGGCCATGATGAAAAGAATGTTCTTGCGCTTCATGTATTCGCGGCATTCCATAGTAAGCAGTTATGCGAAAGTGCTGCGATCGAGCATGTAGCCCATGCATTTTGCGGTAAAGCCCATGCCGGGCAATGACTAGGATAAGTACAGCTTATGTATGAAGCGCTCGGGGACCTGTCCCTTGATCTGTTTCGCGCCTTTGAAACCGCAGCCCGCCTGCGCAGCTTTACCGCGGCGGCGGTGGAGCTGGGCACCACCCAGCCGGCCATCAGCCAACAGATCAAGCGCCTGGAAGAGCAACTGGGCACCCGGCTGTTCGACCGCATCTACCGTGGCATCGAGCTGACCGAGGCCGGGGCGACGCTGTTCGAGCAGGTGCAGGAAGGCTTGCAAAGCATCGACGCCGGCTTGAGCGCGATCAGCACCCAGCATCAGCATGAGGTGCTGCAGGTGGCCACCGACTTTGCCTTCGCCGCCTACTGGCTGATGCCGCGCCTGCATCGGTTCCACCAGGCCAACCCCCAGGTCGATGTCAGCCTGGTGACCAGCGAGCGCAGCCACACCATGCTGCGCAGCGATATCGATGTGGCGGTGCTGTTTGGCGACGGGCGTTTCAAACAGGGCACCAGCCATTGGCTGTTCAGCGAGGAAGTGTTCCCGGTGTGCAGCCCGCTGCTGCTCAAGGAGCAGGCCGCGCCCTTGCCCCTGGCGGCGTTGCTGGAGATGCCCCTGCTGCATCTGCGCGGGGAAAACAGCAGCCACTGGTTCGACTGGAGCGGGGTGTTTCGCGAACTGGGGATCGCCACGCCTCCGGCTCCAGGGCAGCTGCGTTTCGATAACTACACCCTGCTGATCCAGGCAGCGATCGGCGGTCAGGGCGTGGCCATCGGTTGGCGGCACCTTGTGGATAACTTGCTGGCCCAGGGCCTGCTCTGTCGGCCCATCAGCGAAACGGTGATGTCCCGCTACGGCTATTACGTGGTGTTGCCGCAACGCAAACGGCGCGCGGCCCTGATCCAGCGCTTCGTCGACTGGCTGATGCTCGAGCAGGCCAGCAGCGCCCAGTCACTGACCGGTATGGCGCTGCCGTCAATCGCGGTGTGAGGCCCGGCGTGCGCCCTGCCCTAGCTGACAAATTGCACATGCTCACGCAGGTGCAGATTCAGCCGCAGTTCATCGGCGATCCCGATTGCCACGCTGTTGAGTCGCTGCAGGGGTTCTGCGAGCCCCGGCTCCAGGCTGCTGCTGACCTGGCTGAAATGCTCGATGCCAAGGCCCGGCACGCCGCGTGGAGCGTTGACCAGGGTCCAGCGCAAGGTACTGGTCTGCAATGCATCGAGGATTTCCTGGGCGGCGTGATGCTGCAATGGGTCGCGGGGTTGAGTGCTGTCGAGCACCTCGAAGTCGCCGACCACGAACAGGCGCTGCACCTGGGTCGCCTGCATCCCGGCGATCAAGGCATCGATGGCCCGGACCTGCTCCAGGGAATCGCAGATTCGCAGCTTTTCCACCTGCTCACTGCCCATAGGCAGGCCGGGCGCGTCCAGCAGGCACACCACCAGATCGCCGCCGGCAACACTTTGCTTGACCCGTTCGGCGTCGAACAGGTCGCCGCTCTTGGTCCGCAGCCCGGGGCGCGGCGCGAGGGCGGTGAGGTCGTCGAGGATGGCAATGACTTCATGCTGGCGGCGCAGGAATTCGGCCATCAGCGCACTGCCCAGGCTACTCATGGCACCATAGAGCACCAGTTTGATCACCAGGGTTTCGGCATTTTTCATGGCGCAGCTTCCTTCTTTCCACAGGTATGAGGTGTGACCTGTGGCGGGTCGCAAGGGTTCGACTTTGTCGCGAGGGGTTTTGATGCAACGAATCAAGGGCTATCACGCCCACGTCTATTTTGACGCCAGCACTATCGATCAGGCGCGCAGCTTGTGCGAACAGGCGGCGCAGTTGTTTTCATTGAAGATGGGCCGGGTTCATGAACGTCCGGTGGGTCCGCACCCGGACTGGAGCTGCCAGTTGGCCTTCGAACCGCAGTACCTGGGCGTGGTGCTGCCGTGGCTGGCGCTGAACCGCAAGGGGTTGGTGGTGTTTTTGCACCCGGACACCGGCGATGACCTGGTGGACCACACCGACCATGCCATCTGGATGGGCGCGGTGCGGCCGCTGGATCTGTCGGGGTTTTAGGCGCAGCAGGCCTGCAAGCCGCTCATCGGCTTGCAGGTACTCGTCAGGGGATGGACGTCAGCGATTGGACAAAAAACGATCAGTTGAGTACGCCATCGAGAATCTCGTAGACGATGCCTGAGCCAATGGCGATCAACACCACGTCACCGCCCATGCGCCGCCATTCGTAGCCCTGGTAGTACGGCAGGTGGGCCAGGGCGCGGTTGTCCAGGCGCTCGCCGTAGTAGCCCCGTGGCAACGGCTGGCCACGCACCAGGTGCACACCCGGTGGCGGTGGCGCACCCCGCACGAAGTAACCGTGGTTATCGCGGATGGTCTGGCGCACCGGGCCGAAATCCCTGGGTGGCGCGCCGCGATGATCATTCTGCGGACCGCGATGCTCTTCGCCACGATTGTCCCGCTGGCCCTGTTGCGGGCCGCCGCGATCACCGCCGCGATCATTGTCCCCCCGTTGATCGGCCATGACATTCAGCATCGGGCCGGCACTGAGCATCAGCACACCGAGACCGGCAATCAGGCGTTTGGGCATTTTCATCAGGTCTTCCTCACAGCGAGCAACAAAAAGGGGTAGGCAACCTGAGCTGCCTACCCCTGGGTCTTGCTATTTAGTCTGTGACTTCGGGTGCTAATTCCTCTGTATCAGGAACTTTACCTTCAGCTGACCCGCGCTTTACCAATGCCTTCGGCCAGGGAGGCGCACAGGCTGAGCACGCCATCGACGGCCTGCTCGGGGGTGGTGGCGTTGGCGATCTGGTCGATCAGTGCCGACCCCACCACCACGCCGTCGGCGAGGCGCGCGATGGCCGCGGCCTGCTCCGGGGTGCGGATGCCGAAACCGATGCTGATCGGCAAATCGGTGTGGCGACGCAGACGGGTCACGGCTTCTTCGACGTGCTCCAGGGTCGCAGCACCGGCCCCGGTCACGCCGGCCACTGAGACGTAGTAGACGAAGCCGGAGCTGCCGTTGAGCACCTTCGGCAGGCGCGCATCGTCGGTGGTCGGCGTGGTCAGGCGGATGAAGTCGATGCCCGCAGCCTGGGCCGGGTCGCACAGCTCGCTGTTATGTTCCGGCGGCATGTCGACCACGATCAGGCCATCGACCCCGGCGGCCTTGGCGTCGCTGATGAAACGCGGCACGCCGTAGTGGTGGATCGGGTTGAAATAACCCATCAGCACCAGCGGGGTTTCACTGTTGCCTTCGCGGAACTCGCGAACCATTTGCAGGGTTTTCGCCAGGTTTTGCTTGGCGTCCAGGGCGCGGATATTGGCCAGCTGGATCGCCGGGCCGTCGGCCATCGGGTCGGTGAAGGGCATGCCCAGCTCGATCACGTCGGCACCGGCGGCGGGCAAGCCCTTGAGGATCGCCAGCGAGGTGTCGTAGCCCGGGTCGCCGGCGGTGATGAAGGTCACCAGGGCGGCGCGGTTTTGTTGCTTAAGCTCGGCAAAGCGCGTTTGCAGGCGGCTCATCAGTGTTTCTCCTGCTGGGATTTTTCTTGTTGAGAGCTTTCCATATGGTGCATCACGGTCTGCATGTCTTTGTCG
Organism: Pseudomonas sp. MF4836; assembly: GCF_002018875.1. Classification (GTDB taxonomy): domain Bacteria; phylum Pseudomonadota; class Gammaproteobacteria; order Pseudomonadales; family Pseudomonadaceae; genus Aquipseudomonas. The sequence goes on along the minus strand of NZ_MVOL01000004.1, from coordinate 95,469 downwards.
CCACGGCCCGACAGGTTGACCACCATCAGGTGATCCTTGGGCAGGGTCGGTGCGCGTTTGAATACTTCAGCCAGGGCGTGGGCGCTTTCCAGGGCCGGGATGATGCCTTCCAGGCGGCAGCACTGGTGGAAGGCGGCCAGGGCTTCGTCATCGGTCACCGAGGTGTACTGGACGCGGCCGATGTCGTGCAACCAGGCGTGCTCGGGGCCGATGCCCGGGTAGTCGAGGCCGGCGGAAATCGAGTGGGCGTCGATGATCTGGCCATCGTCGTCCTGCAGCAGGAAGGTGCGGTTGCCGTGCAGCACGCCCGGCACCCCGCCGTTCAGGCTGGCGGCGTGCTTGCCGGTTTCAATGCCGTAGCCGGCGGCTTCGACGCCGATGATTTCGACGCTCTTGTCGTCGAGGAACGGGTGAAACAGGCCCATGGCGTTGGAACCGCCACCGATGCACGCCACCAGGCTGTCCGGCAGGCGGCCTTCCTGGGCTTGCAGCTGTTCACGGGTTTCCTTGCCGATCACGGCCTGGAAGTCGCGGACCATCGCCGGGTACGGGTGCGGGCCGGCCACGGTGCCGATCAGGTAGAAGGTGCTGTCGACATTGGTGACCCAGTCGCGCAGGGCTTCGTTCATCGCGTCCTTCAGGGTGCCGGTACCGGCGACGACCGGGATTACCTCGGCCCCCAGCAGCTTCATGCGGAACACGTTGGCCTGCTGGCGCTCGATGTCGGTGGTGCCCATGTAGATCACGCAGTCCAGGCCGAAGCGCGCGGCCACGGTGGCAGTGGCCACGCCGTGCATGCCGGCGCCGGTCTCGGCGATGATGCGTTTCTTGCCCATGCGCCGGGCCAGGAGGATCTGGCCGATGCAGTTGTTGATCTTGTGCGCGCCGGTGTGGTTCAGCTCTTCGCGCTTGAGGTAGATCTTGGCGCCGCCGCAGTGCTCGGTCAGGCGTTCGGCGAAGTACAGCGGGCTCGGACGGCCGACGTAATCGCTCTGGAAGTAGGCCAGTTCCTTGAGGAAGGCCGGATCTTCCTTGGCGATTTCATACTCGCGGGCCAGGTCGAGGATCAGCGGCATCAAGGTTTCTGCCACGTAGCGGCCGCCGAACGAGCCAAACATGCCGTTGGTGTCAGGACCGTTGCGCAAAGGGGTCTGGGTCATCGGAAGCTCCCGGTGAAGGTCAAAAGAGTGAATTGATGCGAAGACAATGGCGTTCACTCTACCCCTGACAGGGCAGGCTGAAAACCGATAAGATCGCCGCAACCTGTCAGGAAAACTCACAGATACCATGAGCCACGACCTTCCTCCGCTGAATGCCCTCAGGGCCTTTGAAGCCACCGCCCGCCTCGGCAGCGTCAGCCAGGCGGCCGAGCAACTGCACGTCACCCATGGCGCGGTCAGCCGGCAGTTGAAAGTGCTGGAAGAGCACCTCGGGGTGAGCCTTTTCGTCAAGGACGGGCGTGGCCTTAAACTCACAGATGCCGGGGTGCGCCTGCGCGATGCCAGCAACGATGCCTTTGAGCGGCTGCGCGCGGTCTGCGCCGAACTGACCCAGGGAGGCGCCGACGCGCCGTTTGTCCTTGGGTGCTCCGGCAGCCTGTTGGCGCGCTGGCTGATCCCGCGCCTGGGGCGGCTGAACGCCGACCTGCCGGACCTGCGTCTGCACCTGTCAGCCGGCGAAGGCGATCTCGACCCGCGGCGCCCGGGGCTGGATGCGCTGCTGGTGTTCGCCGAGCCACCGTGGCCGGCGGACATGCAGGTCTACGAACTGGCCAGCGAGCGCATCGGTCCGGTCATGAGCCCACGTTTTGCCGGCTACGAGCAGCTGCGTCGACAGCCGCCTGCCGCATTGCTTGACCAGGCCTTGCTGCAAACCACGTCGCGGCCCCAGGCGTGGCCCAGTTGGGCACGGCAAAACGGCCTCGATGCCCAGGCATTGAAGTTCGGACAGGGGTTCGAGCATTTGTATTATTTGCTGGAGGCGGCGGTGGCCGGGCTGGGGGTGGCGATTGCGCCAGAGCCGCTGGTGGCCGAAGACTTGCGGGCGGGTCGCCTGGTTGCCCCGTGGGGTTTTGGTGAAACCTCGGGGCAACTGGCGTTGTGGCTACCCAAGCGCGCCGCGGATGGGCGCGCCCGGCAACTGGCGCAGTGGCTCAGGAATGAGCTGCGCCAGGCAACTTAATCGCCGCGTTTGCACAACAGATAAGCCGCCAGCAGGCCCAGGGCGCCGACCGCGACACCGGCCGTGGTCCAAGGGTGTTCCTGGGCGTAATCGCGGGTGGCGATCCCGGTTTCGCGGGTCTTCACTTTGACTTCTTCATAGGCATCGCTGAGCAGGCTGCGGGAATGTTTCAGCGCGCTCTCGGCGTTGGTTTTCAGGGCCTTGAGGGTTTTACGCGACTCGTCAGACGCGTCGTCCTTGAGGCTTTCCAGAGACTTGAGCAGGCTCGAGATCTCCGCTTCCATACTTTCCAGTGAGGCTTTACGTAACGAGTTGTTAGCCATGTCGGCTCTCCTGCATGGTTGATGAGTGGCATGTGTAGGTTCCGACTCCAGCGCTTGGCGAAAGTGCAGTTAATCTGAACTTTGCTGTATGCGATGCACCGAAAAGGGGTATCAAAAAATCACTGCTAGGCTGTATTCAAACCTTAAGGAGCACGCCATGACTGACCACCACACGTACAAAAAAGTCGAACTCGTCGGTTCGTCCCCCTCCAGCATCGAAGACGCCATCAATAACGCGTTGGCCGAGGCCAGCAAAAGCATCAAGCACCTGGAGTGGTTCGAAGTGATCGAAACCCGGGGCCATATCAAGGACGGCAAGGCGGCGCATTTCCAGGTCACGCTCAAGGTTGGCTTTCGTATTGCCAACAGTTGAGGGCTTGGACTAGGCTCTTGAACTTGTGCGCTGGCCGATTGCCATAGGAAATGGCAAAGCGCTACAGCTGTCTTGAGCCTGAGAAAGGCTGGCGCAGATGCTTACCTTTTGATCCGACCAGGGAATGTGACCGATGAAGAAACTAATATTGGCAGCAGCATTGTTCAGCCTCGCGGGAACAGCCCTTGCCGCAGGCAAGCCGTGCGAAGAGCTGAAAAGCGAAATCGCCGCGAAGATCGACGCCAACGGCGCCACGCATTACTCGCTGGAAGTGGTGGACAAGGGCGCAGCCGCTGACGGCAAAGTCGTGGGCTCGTGCGAAGCCGGGACCAAGGAAATCGTCTACAAACGTGGTTGAGACGTTGTAGATGCAGATTGAGAAAACCGACGCCATGGCGTCGGTTTTTTTATGCCTGGGAGATAGGGGCGGGGCGGGGTCGCGTCAGCGCAGCCGCCTGCTGGAGCCACTGCCGAAGGCAGCGCTGGCCTTGCGCACCACCGCCGCATTACCTGAAAAGACCCTTCAGCCCTTCATCACCTGCGCCAGCAGTTCATAGGAGTGCAGGCGATCGGCGTGTTCATACAGGTCGCAGGTGAAGATCAGCTCATCGGCCCCAGTCTGTTCGATCAGCACTTCGAGCTTGGCGCGGATTTTCGCCGGGCTGCCGACCATGGCCAGGCCGAGGAAGCTCGCCACCGCTTCTTTCTCGTGGGGCAGCCACAGGCCGTCCATGGTTTTCACCGGGGCGCGCTGCACCAGGCTCTGCCCGCGCATCAGCGCGAGGATGCGCTGGTACACCGAGGTCGCCAGGTAATCGGCCTGCTCGTCGGTATCGGCCGCCACCAGGGGCACGCCGAGCATCACGTAGGGCTTGTCGAGCACGGCCGAAGGTTTGAAGTGGTTGCGGTACACGCGAATCGCTTCATGCATGTAGCGCGGTGCGAAATGCGAAGCGAAGGCATAAGGCAGGCCGAGTTCGCCGGCCAGTTGCGCACTGAACAGGCTGGAGCCCAGCAGCCAGACCGGGACCTGGGTGCCAGTGCCCGGCACCGCGATCACCCGTTGTTCCGGGGTGCGTGGGCCGAGGTAGGCCATCAGCTCGGCCACATCCTCGGGGAAGTCGTCGGCGCTGCCTGAGCGCTCGCGGCGCAGGGCGCGGGCGGTCATCTGGTCGGAACCGGGGGCGCGGCCCAGACCCAGGTCAATACGGCCGGGGTACAGGCTTTCCAGGGTGCCGAACTGCTCGGCAATCACCAGCGGCGCATGGTTGGGCAGCATCACCCCGCCGGAACCGACGCGGATGGTCGAAGTACCGCCGGCCAGGTAACCGAGCAGAACCGAGGTCGCGGAGCTGGCGATGCCATCCATGTTGTGGTGTTCCGCTACCCAGAAGCGGTTATAGCCGAACTTCTCGACATGTTGCGCCAGATCCAGGGAGTTTCGCAGGGACTGCGCGGGGCTGCCGTCGGCGCGTACCGGTACCAGGTCGAGGGTGGAAAACTTGACGTCGGACAGTGGTTTCATAAGCCTGCTTCTCCAAAGGGCGTGCAGGCTTTTGTCATGAACCAAAACCTGCCGAATTTAATAAGCCAGGTCTATGCAATGTGGGCATATACCCGAGTTTCAATAGCCAGCGTGAATTTGCCGCTCTGATCGGTGGTGAATTCAGACAGGATGAACTTTGTCCGGCCTTCTATCCTCAGAACCCTGTGTAGCGCAAACCCGTTGGGCGTGAATTCTCGCGCTCGATCTTGAGGAGACAGAGATGAGTATCAAAAAGAAAGCCTCGGCTCATTGGGAAGGTGATCTGAAAACCGGCATCGGTTCTATTTCGACCGAAACCGGTGTCTTGCGTGAAGCGCCCTACGGCTTCAAGGCGCGTTTTGAAGGGGGCAAAGGCACCAACCCGGAAGAACTGATCGGCGCGGCCCATGCCGGCTGCTTCTCCATGGCTTTTTCCATGATCCTCGGCGATGCCGGGCTCAAGGCGGATGCCATCGACACCACCGCCGAGGTGACCCTGGACCAGGTTGATGGTGGTTTTGCGATCACTGCAGTGCACCTGATTCTCAAGGCCAAGATCCCGGGCGCGAGCCAGCAGCAGTTCGATGAACTGAGCCGCAAGGCCAAGGAAGGGTGCCCGGTGTCCAAGGTGCTCAATGCCAAGATCAGCCTGGACGCCACGCTGATCAGCTGACCTGTGCCGCGCCCGGGGTCACGCGCCGGCATGCTCGGCGCCGCTCCCCGGGGCGGGCCTGGCCAGCCAGCGCAGTGATCCGCAGGTGCGCCGCGTCAGAACTCGGTTCTGCGAAATGTGGTCGAATGAGTGACTGCGGCTTCAGTCCATGACCATGGGCGCTGCAGCAAGGGAGCTCCACATCATGAAACGTTTTGCCTTGGCGGTTGTTTGTTGCGCGCTGGCCACATCGGCCCTGGCGGCACCCAAGCCCTGCGATGAGCTCAAGGCCGAGATCGAGGCCAAGATCCAGGCCCAGGGGGTGGCGTCCTACACCCTGGAAATCGTCACCAATGACGAAGTCCACGACAACAACATGGTGGTCGGTAGCTGTGAAAACGGCACCCGCAAGATCATCTATCAAAAGAACGATCGCTGAAGCATTCAGGTTCAGGGCACGCAGTTGACCATGCGGTCTTCGGCGACGAGCTGACGCTGGGCGTCGTATAGCCGCGCGCTGGCGTTGAAGCCCAGGGAGCGTGCCTCCAGCCGGTAGCGCTGGCCGGCCTGGAAGTGGTCGTAGCGCACCGTCAGGTAGCACAGGCGCTCCGAGGTGCCGGTCATCATGCCCATGCCACCGGAATAGATCTCGAAATCGAAACGTACCGTCAGCTCGTGACTGCCCGGGGTGACCTGGAAGTAGCGCCCGTCGGGCAAACGCTGCTGGTCCAGGCGCTCGGCCATCACCAGCTTGCCGCCCGGCGCGGGGGCGGCCAGGTCGACCCAGGCCTGTTGCGGGTCGACGTTGGGCAAGGGGCTGGAACAGGCACAAAGGCTGGCCAGGGAGAGAGCGAGCAAAGGTTGGCGCATGAGGGTGGCCACATCAACGAAAGACCTGAAGCATAGCGCCGATCAGGTTCGCTGGCAGCCCGCCGGTTGGCCCATGCCGACGACTTTGCGTTGTTCGTCATACAGCTTGGCCCAGGGCCGGAAGCCGATATTCCCGGCCTGCACCTGATAACGCTGGCCGGCGTTGAAGTCCTTGAATTTCAGACTCAGTTGGCAGTCGCGCCACAGCGGTTCTGCGTCCGGCCCGATATTGGTCGGCTGCACCGCGAACTGATAACGCAGGGTCAGCTCATGGCTGCCGGGCGCCACCTCGAAGTAGCGTTTGTCACCGGCGGCCTTTTCGTCGACCTCCAGGGCCTGCAGGGTGGTGTCGCGGTGGGGGTGAAGGTCGATCCAGGCTTGTGCCGGATCCGGGTCGGGCAGGCTGGCGCAGCCACCCAGGGCAAGCAGGCCAGTGGTCAACAGCAATACGCGCATAGCGAAACTCCAGGCAGGCGAGATAGTCTTGCGAACCGATTCTCGACGGATGATTCGATTTGATTAGGCCGCGTTCAAGCCATGGGTTACTTGATCCTCTTTTGCGCCTTTTGTTTCCGGCCCTGATGCTTTTGTTGCTCAACGGTTGCGCCAGCGTCGGTTATTACAGCCAGCTCGCCAGCGGCCAATGGCAGTTGTTGCGGGCCCGCACCCCGGTGGCCGAGGTGGTCGCCGACCCGGCCCGCGACCCGCAACTGCGGGCGCACCTGGAGCAATCGCAGCAGGCCCGGGCCTTCGCCAGCGAGCACCTGCACCTGCCGGACAACCAGAGTTACCGCCTGTATGCCGATATCGGCCGGCCCTATGTGGTGTGGAACGTGTTCGCCACCCCGGAGTTTTCCCTGCAGGCGCAAACCCATTGCTTCCCGATTGCCGGGTGCGTGGCCTATCGCGGCTACTACAACCAGGGTGCTGCTCGCGGTGCGGCGGCCCTGTTGCAACAGCAAGGCATGGATGTGGCGGTGAGTGGGGTCGAGGCGTATTCGACCCTGGGCTGGTTCAACGACCCGATCATCAGTTCGATGATGCATTGGGGCGACGAGCGCCTGGCGACCCTGATCTTCCACGAGCTGGCGCACCAGCGGTTTTACGTGCAGGACGACACCGAGTTCAATGAGTCCTTCGCCACCTTCGTCGAGCAGCAGGGCACCCGGCAGTGGCGCGCCTATCGCGGCTTGCCCCCGGCCAGCGAAGCCCAGGTGCAGCAGCGCGACCAATTTACCCAGTTGCTCCTCGATACCCGGCAACGCCTGGAGCATCTGTACGCCCAGGCGTTGCCTGCCGAGCAGATGCGTGAGCGCAAGGCGGCGCAATTCGAGCAACTGCGTCAGGACTATCGGCAACTGCGCGACAGCCAATGGCACGGCGACAAGCGCTACGACGCCTGGATCAACGCCCCGATCAACAATGCCCGGTTGCTGCCTTTCGGCCTTTACGACCAGTGGGTGCCAGCGTTTGCCGCCCTGTTCAAACAGGTGGGCGGCGACTGGCCGGCCTTCTACGATGCGGTGCAAACCCTGGGTAAACGCCCGCCGGCCGAGCGCAAGGCAGAGCTGCGGCGCTTGGCCCAACTCTAAGGCGCCAGAGGCTTTGCGCCGAGGGGCGGCATTCTGTGGTCCGCACCTGGGCTTTTTGTGGCGAGGGCGCTTGCTCCCGTTCGGCTGCGCAGCGGCCGTCATCAGGTCACTGCGGTGTGTCAGGCCAAGTGGCGGTGTGGCCTTAGCTGCGCAAAAACGCCTGGTGCAATTGGTCCAGGGTCTGGAAGTGATAGGCCGGCGCTTCGGCAGTCAGTTCTTCGTGGCTGCCAAAACCGTAGCCCACTGCCGCCGCGTCCAGGCCGTTGCGTCGGGCGCCGATCAGGTCGTGCTTGCGGTCGCCAATCATCAGGGTGTTCGCCGGATCCAGGCGTTCCTGTTCCAGCAAATGGGCGATCAACTCGACTTTGTCGGTGCGGGTGCCGTCCAGCTCGCTGCCGTAGATCACCTTGAAGTGCTTGGCGAAATCGAAATGGCGGGCGATTTCCCGGGCGAATACCCAAGGCTTGGAGGTCGCGATATACAGCTGCCGGCCCTGGCCGCTCAAGGTTTCGAGCAAAGGTGTAACGCCGTCGAACACGCGGTTCTCATACAGGCCGCTGACCTTGAAACGTTCGCGATAGAAGTTCACCGCCTCCCAGGCCCGGGCCTCGTCGAAGTCGTAGAACTGCATGAAGGCCTGCAACAGCGGCGGCCCGATGAAGTGTTCGAGTCGGGTCAGGTCAGGTTCGTCGATGCCCAATTTGCTCAGGGCGAACTGGATCGAACGGGTGATGCCTTCACGTGGGTCGGTCAGGGTGCCATCGAGGTCAAATAGAACGGTCTGGTAATGCATGGGGTTTCCTGGGCAAGGGGTCAGAGGGCATTCAAGGCAGGTGGTAGCCTTCGGCCAGGTGCAGGTCCTTGAGTTTTACGTAATTGGCGGCGCTGTAGGTGAAGAAGGCGCGCTCCTTGTCGGTCAGGGCCCGCACTTGTTTCACCGGGCTGCCGACATACAGGAAGCCACTTTCCAGCTGCTTGCCCGGGGGCACCAGGCTGCCGGCGCCGATGATCACATCGTCGGCCACCCGGGCGCCGTCCATGACAATGCTGCCCATGCCGATCAGTACCCGGCTGCCGACGGTGCAGCCGTGCAGCATGACTTTGTGGGCGATGGTCACGTCATCGCCGATCAGCAGCGGGAAGCCGTCGGGGTTGAACGGGCCGGCATGGGTGATGTGCAGCACGCAGCCGTCCTGCACGCTGGTGCGTTGGCCGATGCGGATGCGGTGCATGTCGCCGCGGATCACGGTCAGTGGCCAGATCGAGCTGTCGCTGCCGATCTCGACGTCGCCGATCACCACCGCCGAGTGGTCGACGAAGGCCCGTTCACCGAGGCTCGGCGTGTGCTGCTGATAGGTGCGAATGGCCACGTGGGGTTGCCTCTCTGACATTTATTAATGGGGTCGATAGCTGCGGTGGGCATCGATTGTAATTAAGATGGCGCTACGTTTCTTCCAGCCAAGGTGCCAACCGTGAGCCTGAACAACCCTCTTCTGCAGTCCTACGACCTGCCGCCGTTCTCGGCGATCCGTGCCGAGCATGTGCAACCGGCCATCGAACAGATCCTGGCGGATAACCGGGTTGCCATCGCGCAGATCCTCAAGACTCAAGGCCAGCAGCCGACCTGGGCCGGCCTGGTGCTGGCCATGGACGAACTCAATGATCGCCTGGGCGCCGCCTGGAGCCCGGTCAGCCACCTCAACGCCGTGTGCAACAGCGCCGAACTGCGTGAAGCCTATGAGGCGTGCCTGCCTGCCCTGAGCGCCTACTCTACCGAGATGGGCCAGAACCGCGAGTTGTTCCAGGCCTTCGAAGCCCTGGCCAACAGCCCCGAAGCCGCCGGTTTCGATGTGGCGCAGAAGACTATCCTCGAACATTCCCTGCGTGACTTCCGCCTGTCGGGTATCGACCTGCCGCCGGAGCAGCAGAAGCGCTACGCCGAGGTGCAGAGCAAACTGTCGGAGCTGGGCAGCCGCTTCTCCAACCAGTTGCTCGACGCCACCCAGGCCTGGACCAAGCACGTCACCGACGAAGCGGCCTTGGCCGGCCTGACCGACTCGGCCAAGGCGCAAATGGCCGCCGCCGCCCAGGCCAAAGAGCTCGACGGCTGGCTGATCACCCTGGAATTCCCCAGCTACTACGCAGTGATGACCTACGCCCAGGACCGTGCCCTGCGTGAAGAGATCTACGCCGCCTACTGCACCCGTGCCTCGGACCAGGGCCCGAATGCCGGGCAGAACGACAATGGCCCGGTGATGGAGCAGATCCTCGACCTGCGTCAGGAACTGGCCAAGCTCCTGGGCTTTGCCAGCTTCTCCGAATTGAGCCTGGCCACCAAGATGGCCGAATCCAGCGACCAGGTGCTGAGTTTCCTGCGCGACCTGGCCAAGCGCAGCAAGCCGTTTGCCGCCCAGGACCTGCAGCAGCTCAAGGCTTACGCCGCCGAACAGGGCTGCCCGGACCTGCAAAGCTGGGACAGCGGCTTCTACGGTGAAAAACTCCGTGAGCAGCGTTACAGCGTGGCCCAGGAAGCCCTGCGCGCCTACTTCCCGATCGACAAGGTGCTGGGCGGCCTGTTCGCCATCGTGCAGCGTCTGTATGGCATCGAGATCGCCGAGCAGAAAGGCTTCGACACCTGGCACCCGGATGTACGCCTGTTCGAAATCAAGGAGAACGGCCAGCACGTCGGCCGTTTCTTCTTCGACCTGTATGCCCGCGCCAACAAGCGTGGCGGGGCCTGGATGGATGGCGCCCGTGACCGTCGCCGCACCCTGGACGGCGTGTTGCAGAGCCCGGTGGCCAATCTGGTGTGCAACTTCACCCCGGCCGACAGCGGCAAGCCTGCGCTGCTGACCCACGATGAAGTCACCACCCTGTTCCACGAATTCGGCCACGGCCTGCACCACCTGCTGACCCGGGTTGAACATGCCGGCGTATCCGGTATCAACGGCGTGGCCTGGGATGCGGTCGAGCTGCCGAGCCAGTTCATGGAGAACTGGTGCTGGGAGCCGGAAGGCCTGGCGCTGATCTCCGGCCACTATGAGAGCGGCGAGCCGCTGCCCGAGGACCTGTTGCAGAAGATGCTCGCGGCGAAGAACTTCCAGTCCGGACTGATGATGGTGCGCCAGCTGGAATTCTCGCTGTTCGACTTCGAGCTGCACGCCACCCACGGCGACGGGCGCAGCGTGCTGCAAGTGCTAGAAGGGATACGCGACGAGGTCTCGGTCATGCGTCCGCCGGCCTACAACCGCTTCCCCAACAGCTTCGCGCACATCTTCGCCGGCGGTTACGCCGCGGGTTACTACAGCTACAAGTGGGCGGAAGTGCTGTCGGCGGATGCGTTCTCCAGGTTCGAAGAGGAAGGCGTGCTCAACCCGGCCACCGGGCGTGCGTTCCGCGAGGCGATCCTGGCCCGTGGCGGCTCCCAGGCGCCGATGGTGCTGTTCGTCGATTTCCGCGGACGTGCCCCGTCGATTGACGCACTCTTGCGCCACAGCGGCCTGAGTGAGGACGCGGCGGCATGAGTGAGGGTTCCGTGAAGATCACCAAGAAGCGCTTTATCGCCGGGGCCGTCTGCCCGGCGTGCAGCGAGCCGGACCGGCTGATGATGTGGAGCGAGGGCGACGTGCCCCATCGCGAGTGCGTGGCCTGCGGCTATTCCGACACCCTGAATGAACAGGGGCTGTCGGTGCCCAAGGAATTGGGGACCCGGGTCAATACCACGGCGTTGAAAGTGCAGGATGCCAAGGTGCAGTCGGTGCAGTTTTTCCCCAACCCCAAGCTGAAGAAAAAAACCGACGACCCGCAATAACTCCCCGCCATACCACCGGCTCCGCAAGGAGCCGGCCTGTTTTTCCCCATCGTCAATAAAACAGCTCGCTCGGCCCGCTGCTGCGGTCAGATGGCGGGTTTGTTGCTGCTCACGGTTTCGAGCCAGCTCTTCATCGAGCAGGTATCAAACACGCTGGTACTGCAATCGCCATTGGCCAGGGCGGTACGCAGTTTGTCGACATCGGCCTGCATCATGTAGCGAATGCCGTCCTTGAAGTGGGAACTGTCGCCGAACCCGCCCTGGGTCATTTCATTCAGGGCGTCCTCTTTGCTCCAGCCCTGGATCACCACCCGGTACATCGCTGAAATCAGCCCGGTACGGTCCGAGCCGTGCTTGCAATGCATCAGCACCGGGCCCTGGCTCTCTGCGCTCTGGATGGCCCGCAGCGCATTCAGCACATCGGCGTCGTCCACATGATTGGTTCGGTACGGCAGTTGCACCTGCTTGATCCCCGGGGCCGATAGCCAGCGGGAGTCGGCCTCGGGCAGGAAGTTGATCACGGTGCCCACTTGCAACTGTTGCAGCAGGGGCAAGGCTCGGCTGTCGGGCAATGCGCTGCGATAGAGGGTCGGCGACATCTGGTACAGGTTGTAGTGCGCATCTACCGGCTGCGCCCATTGGCTCGGGCGGCTGCTGGGCGCATCGGCGGCCCAGGCCTGGGGCCATGCGAGCAGGGTCAGCAGCGACAGGCAGAGGGCGGGAAAGAGGCGAGTGTTTGACATGCGCAGGCCGACGCTCAGGAAGGAGGGATGATGCTGCACAGCCTGTTCTGGCGGGCGTCAAAGCCCCGTGAGGCCTTTGTCAAAGAATCGTGAAGCATCGGCTGTTGGCTAAAAAAACTGTTTTTTCCACCTTGAAGCGACTTATCTGGATGCTTAGCCTGCTACCATTTGCCCAGTTGTAACCAAATTTTGCTGAGGTTGGGGGGATGCCCCGGCCTGTACCGCGACCAGAACGACAAGCTGCGCCATGACGCCGCTGATCAATCCATCAATGCCTGATGAGGTGCCCCCCATGTCTGATCAAGATCGAGACAACCCGCGGCGTGAGTTTTTGCGCAAATCCCTGACCTTGATCCCGGTGGTCACCGTCGCCAGTACCGGCCTGGGCAGTTCCGTGCTGATGGCGGCGTCGGAGCCGGCCAAGCCGGTCGAACCCGCCAGGGCGGCACCTGCCGGCCAGGCCTATGAGCCGAGTTACTTCACTGCCGAGGAATGGGCCTTTATCAAGGCCGCCGTCGAGCGCCTGATCCCGGCCGACGAGCAAGGCCCTGGAGCCCTGGAAGCCGGTGTCCCGGAATACATCGACCGGCAGATGAACACCCCCTACGCCGCTGGCGCCCTGTGGTACATGCAAGGGCCGTTCAACGCCGACGCCGCGCCGGAAATGGGCTGGCAGAGCAAGCTGGTGCCCAAGGACATCTACCGTCTGGGCATAGCCGCCACGGATGCCTGGTCCAAAGCCTTCAACGGCAAATTATTTGCCGAGCAAGACAGCGCTACCCGGGACGACCTGCTCAAGCAGCTCGAAGCCGGCAAACCGCAGTTCGACAGTGTTCCGGCGAAGATTTTCTTCAACCTGCTGCTGCAAAACACCAAGGAAGGGTTCTTCTGCGACCCGATCCACGGTGGCAATAAAGGTATGGTCGGCTGGACCCTGATCGGCTTTCCCGGCGCCCGCGCCGATTTCATGGATTGGGTGGAACGCAACGAGCAATACCCCTTCCCGGCAGTGTCGATTCGCGGCGAGAGGGCTTGAGCATGGCAACGGTAATGAAGAAGGTCGATGCAGTGATCGTCGGGTTTGGCTGGACCGGCGCGATCATGGCCAAGGAGCTGACCGAGGCGGGCCTCAACGTGCTGGCGCTGGAGCGCGGGCCGATGCAGGACACCTACCCCGACGGCAACTATCCCCAGGTGATCGACGAACTCACCTACAGCGTGCGTAAGAAACTTTTCCAGGACATCTCCAAAGAGACGGTGACCATTCGCCACAGCGTCAACGACATCGCCCTGCCCAACCGCCAGCTGGGCGCGTTCCTGCCTGGCAATGGCGTCGGCGGCGCCGGTCTGCACTGGTCGGGCGTGCATTTTCGGGTGGACCCCATCGAGTTGCGCATGCGCAGCCACTACGAAGAACGCTACGGCAAAAATTTCATTCCCAAGGACATGACCATCCAGGACTTCGGCGTCAGCTACGAAGAGCTGGAGCCGTTCTTCGACTATGCCGAAAAAGTCTTCGGTACTTCGGGTCAGGCCTGGACCGTGAAAGGTCAACTGGTCGGCGAGGGCAAGGGCGGCAACCCTTACGCCCCGGATCGCTCGAACCCATTCCCGCTGGAGTCGCAGAAAAACACCTATTCCGCACAGCTGTTTCAGAAGGCGGCCGGGGATGTCGGGTACAAACCCTACAATCTGCCGTCGGCCAATACCTCGGGGCCTTACACCAACCCCTACGGCGCGCAGATGGGCCCGTGCAACTTCTGCGGCTTCTGCAGCGGTTACGTCTGCTACATGTATTCCAAGGCCTCGCCCAACGTGAACATCCTGCCGGCCCTCAAGCCGCTGCCGAATTTCGAGTTGCGGCCCAATTCCCACGTGCTCAAGGTCAACCTCGACAGCACCAAGACCCGTGCCACCGGCGTGACCTATGTCGACGGCCAGGGTCGCGAGATCGAGCAACCGGCCGACCTGGTGATTCTCGGCGCGTTCCAGTTCCACAACGTGCGCCTGATGCTGCTGTCCGGCATTGGCAAGCCTTACGACCCGATCAGCGGTGAAGGCGTGGTGGGCAAGAACTTCGCCTACCAGAACATGGCCACCATCAAGGCCTACTTCGACAAGGATGTGCACACCAACAACTTCATCGGCGCTGGCGGCAATGGCGTAGCGGTGGACGACTTCAACGCCGACAACTTCGACCACGGCCCCCACGGTTTCGTCGGTGGTTCGCCGATGTGGGTCAACCAGGCCGGCAGCCGGCCGATTGCGGGCACTTCCAACCCACCCGGCACTCCGGCCTGGGGCAGCGCATGGAAGAAGGCCACGGCCGATTACTACACCCACCAGGTATCGATGGACGCCCACGGCGCGCATCAGTCCTACCGGGGCAACTACCTCGATCTGGACCCGGTGTACCGCGATGCCTACGGCCTTCCCCTGCTGCGGATGACCTTCGACTGGCAGGAAAACGACATCAAGATGAACCGCTTCATGGTCGAGAAAATGAGCAAGATCGCCGAAGCCATGAACCCCAAGGCCATCGCCCTGCTGGGCAAGAAGGTCGGCGAGCACTTCAACACCGCGTCCTACCAGACCACCCACCTCAACGGTGGCGCGATCATGGGCACCGACCCCAAGACCAGTGCCCTGAACCGTTACCTGCAAAGCTGGGACGTGCACAACGTGTTTGTTCCCGGCGCGTCGGCATTCCCCCAGGGCCTGGGCTACAACCCCACTGGCCTGGTGGCGGCCCTGACCTACTGGTCGGCGCGGGCGATTCGCGAGCAGTACCTGAAAAACCCCGGCCCGCTGGTTCAGGCTTAAGGAGCGATGACCATGAAAGCACTCGTTATCGCGACCCTGGCCCTGCTCGGCAGCGCCTCCCTCCAGGCGGCCGAAGTCGATCAGCCGGCCCTGGTCAAACAAGGTGAATACCTGGCCCGCGCCGGTGACTGCGTGGCCTGCCACACCGCCAAGGGCGGCAAGCCGTTCGCCGGCGGGCTGGCGATGGAAACCCCGATCGGGGTGATCTACTCGACCAACATCACCCCGGACAAGACCGGGATTGGCGACTACAGCTTCGAAGACTTCGACCAGGCCGTGCGCCATGGCGTGGCCAAGAGCGGCAGCACCCTGTACCCGGCCATGCCCTTCCCGTCCTATGCGCGGGTCAGCGATGCCGACATGCAGGCGCTCTATGCCTACTTCATGCAAGGCGTGGCGCCGGTGGCCCAGGACAACAAGGACAGCGACATCCCCTGGCCGCTGAGCATGCGCTGGCCGCTGACCGCCTGGCGCTGGATGTTCGCGCCCAAGGTCGAAGCCCAGCAGCCGAACATCGGTGCCGACCCGGTGGTCAGCCGCGGTGCGTATCTGGTGGAAGGCCTGGGGCATTGCGGCGCCTGCCATACGCCACGGGCCCTGACCATGCAGGAGAAGGCCCTGAGCGCCAACGATGGCAGCCGCTTTCTGTCCGGCAGTGCGCCCCTGGAGGGCTGGATCGCCAAGAGCCTGCGCGGTGACCACAAGGACGGTCTCGGCAGCTGGAGCGAAGAGCAACTGGTGCAGTTCCTCAAGACCGGGCGCAGTGATCGCAGCGCCGTCTTCGGCGGCATGAGCGATGTGGTGGTGCACAGCATGCAGTACATGTCCGAGGACGACCTGACCGCGATTGCCCGCTACCTCAAATCCTTGCCGGCCAACGACCCCGCGGATCAGCCGCACCAGTACGACAAGCAGGTGGCCGAAGCCCTGTGGAAAGGCGACGACAGCAAGCCGGGGGCCGCGGTGTACATCGACAATTGCGCGGCTTGCCACCGCACCGACGGCCATGGCTACACCCGGGTGTTCCCGGCGTTGGCGGGCAATCCGGTGTTGCAGTCGGACGATGCCACCTCGCTGATTCACATCGTGCTCAAGGGTGGCACCTTGCCGGCGACCCATACCGCGCCGTCGACCTTCACCATGCCGGCCTTCGCCTGGCGCCTGTCGGACCAGGAAGTGGCGGATGTGGTGAATTTCATCCGCACCAACTGGGGCAACCAGGGTTCCAAGGTCAAGGCCGGGGACGTGGCCGACCTGCGCAAGGACGATATGCAGAGCACGTCCGGTGACGACCTGGGGCAAGTGACCAGCCACTGAGGATCAGCTGCGGCCCCCCCGCCAGCGCTGGTTGGCGGGGGTGCTTGGGGCTTATTTGAAGCGGCGGATGCCCAGTTCGCTGCCCAACTGGTAGCCGCACACGTGGTCCGATAGCCCGGCGTGCATCAGGTCCTCCCAACCGGCGGGGACAAGGCCGATCGCGTCGCTGTACTCGACCCAGTGCGCCTGGGCGAAGCGCGGGTCGTGTTCATCGAAGGTGGCGTTGCGTGGCAGCGTCGCCAGGGCGATATCCCGGGTGCAGATGTCAAATTCCAACGACACGCCCCACAGCGCTCCGGCGCTGCTCTTGACCATGATCATGTCGGCGCCCTGGTCGTAGCTCGGCAGGTAGGCATCGGCTGCGTAGAAAATTTTCTCCATGTCGCTTACTCCGCCAGGTACCAGGTTAAAAACTGGAAAAAACCATCCCACTTCAGCGCAACGCTGCCCGCCAGGAACAACTCCCGGTCGGCCAGGCTGAAGTCCAGCACCGCGCCGCTGTTGCGGTCATACAGGTAGCAGCCTTCGCCCTGGCAACTGGTGAGGCATATCAGGTGCTGCGGCAGCTCCCACACCTCATGCACGAATTCGGTGCCGAACCGGATGGCGCCGTCATCGATGTCGACCAGCTCTACATCGCTGGCGTGGCCGCGGTAGCAAGTGATGGCGTAGTTGAGGAAAAACACCCCGAACTCACTGTCCAGGGGTACGCCCAGGGCCTGGAGCTCCTCGATCACCGGCCCCTCGTGGGTTCTGTGGATGCTGCCTGGCTGGCGCTCGATCAAGCGCACCAGCGCGCTGGGGATTGCGGGCATTCCTGTGCTCCTTCGGATTCAGGGCGACCTTATACCGCGATCTGCGTCCGCCCGGGGCGGGGTTTTCGGCTCGGCGGCGCTAGGCGCCGGGCGCAGGCTCCATTACTGTATGTGCATACAGTTGAGGAGTGCCTTTCATGTTCACCCCCTTGCCGCCTCGCGGTCGTGGCACCGCGAGCAACCCCCACAACCGTTTCGCCCCCAGCCGTTCAGTGGCCGAGGACGATGGCTGGTATCAGGAAGCGCCGCTGACCCAAGGCACCGAGGTGATGTTTGAAACGGCCAAGACCATTATTTCCCGCAATACCTCGCCGGACCTGCCCTTCGACCGCTCGATCAACCCCTATCGCGGCTGCGAGCACGGCTGCATCTACTGCTACGCCCGGCCCAGCCATGCGTACTGGGACCTGTCCCCGGGGCTTGATTTTGAAACCAAGCTGATCGCCAAGACCAACGCTGCGTCGGTGCTCGAACAGCAGTTGTCCAAACCCGGCTACGTCTGTGCGCCGATCAACCTGGGCTCCAACACCGACCCCTACCAGCCGATCGAGCGCGAGCACCAGTTGACCCGGCGCACCCTCGAAGTGCTGCTGCGTTACCGGCATCCGGTGACCATCGTCACCAAGGGCTCGCTGATTTTGCGCGACCTCGACCTGCTGGTGCAGTTGGCCGAGCAGCGGCTGGTGGCGGTGATGATCAGCCTGACCACCCTGGACGACGAGCTCAAGCGCATTCTCGAACCCCGCGCAGCGGCGCCCAAGGCGCGCTTGCGGGCGATCCGGGTGATGCGCGAAGCGGGAATCCCGGTGGGGGTGCTGTGTTCGCCGATGATCCCGATGATCAACGACAGCGAGCTGGAAAGCCTGCTCACCGAAGCCTTTGAGGCCGGGGCGCAGAGCGCGGCCTACATGATGTTGCGCCTGCCGTTGGAAGTGGCGCCGCTGTTCGAGGAATGGTTGGCGGCGCACTACCCGCAGCGAGCAGCCCATGTGCTGAGCCTGATTCGCCAGAGCCGTGGCGGCGAACTGTACGACAGCCGTTTTGGCGCGCGCATGCGCGGCGAAGGTCCGTTCGCCGACCTGCTGGCGCAGCGTTTTACCAAGGCCATCAAGCGTCTGGGGCTTGATCGGCGGGAGGGCTACAACCTCGACTGCAGTGCGTTTTGTCCGCCGGGCGGTCAGATGTCGTTGCTGTAAGGGCAACGGGCCTATGGTTGAATTGGCCTATGGTTGCGTAGTACCGCGAGAGGTCGTTCGCTAACATAGTCACGTTTTGCCGTGCCTATAGTGGCGTTCTAGAGCGCTCCATTCAGTTTGAGTTAAGTTTCCATGGCTACCGTGTTCATCGAGTGACCGATGGGTCGCAGTCAGTGTGCTGGTTGTTTATTGATCAAGTGCTGGCTTCGCGCCGGATAAAACTGGAAAATTTTGCCTAATCCGTCAGAGAGAATGAATCATGAGTGACAAGGATAAACAGCCGCTAGCTGCGTCGGCTTCAGCCCAATCCACTGAAAGCGCCGATGCAGCGCTGCAGCATATCGTTGATGGCTTTTTGCATTTTCAACATGAAGTCTTTCCGCAGCAGGAAGAGTTGTTCAAGAAGCTGGCCACCGCCCAGCGGCCCCGGGCGATGTTCATTGCCTGCGCCGATTCGCGGATCGTTCCCGAATTGATTACCCAAAGTGCCCCCGGCGATCTGTTTGTCACCCGCAACGTGGGCAACGTGGTGCCGCCCTACGGGCAAATGAACGGCGGCGTGTCGACCGCCATCGAGTACGCGGTGCTGGCGCTGGGTGTGCACCACATCATCGTTTGCGGGCATTCCGATTGCGGCGCCATGCGTGCGGTACTCAACCCGCAAAGCCTGGAAAAAATGCCCACGGTCAAAGCCTGGCTGCGCCACGCCGAAGTGGCCAAGACCATGGTCCACGAGAACTGCGATTGCGCCGACGAAAACGCCAGCATGCATGTGCTGACCGAAGAGAACGTCATCGCCCAGCTCCAGCATTTGCGCACCCACCCCTCCGTGGCTTCGCGCATGGCCAACGGCCAGTTGTTTATCCATGGCTGGGTCTACGACATCGAAAGTTGCGAGATCAAGGCCTACGACGCCGACCAGGGCATCTTCCTGCCATTGGACGGCAAACACCCGGTGCCTGTCGCGACGCCTAAAGCGCGCTTCTAAAACCTCCTAATCCCAGCCTGGCTCTGCCCTGACGGCCGTTTATACGGCCGGGCTTTGCCACGCCTGAAGAAAGTCGCGGGAGAGTCATCATGCGTGCAGCGCAACTCAAAGCTGTTTTGCCACGGGAGCTGCTGGCCTCCGTGGTGGTGTTTCTGGTCGCCCTGCCCTTGTGTATGGGGATCGCCATTGCCTCGGGCCTGCCGCCGGCCAAGGGCCTGATTACCGGGATTATCGGTGGCCTGGTGGTGGGTTGGCTGGCCGGCTCGCCGTTGCAGGTCAGTGGCCCCGCCGCGGGCCTGGCGGTGCTGGTGTTCGAACTGGTGCGCCAGCACGGTATCGCCATGCTGGGGCCGATCCTGTTGCTGGCGGGGTTTCTGCAATTGGTGGCCGGCCGCTTGCGCCTGGGCTGCTGGTTTCGGGTCACCGCGCCAGCGGTGGTGTACGGCATGCTGGCCGGGATCGGGGTGTTGATCGTGCTTTCCCAGGTGCATGTGATGCTCGATGCCAAGCCCCAGGCGTCGGGCCTGGATAACCTGGCGGGCTTCCCCCAGGCCGTGGTCGAAGCCTGGCCGACCCTGGGCGGTGGGTTGGGCTGGCAGGCAGGCCTGCTCGGGCTGCTGACCATCGGCGTGATGTACCTGTGGGACAAAGTGCGGCCCCATCGTTTGCGTTTCATTCCCGGCGCGCTGCTGGGGGTGGGCCTGGCCACGGGCATCAGCCTGGCGCTGGCGTTGCAGGTGAAACGGGTCGAGGTGCCGGCCAACCTGGCCGAGGCCATCGACTGGCTGCGCCCCGCCGACCTGCTCAACCTGGCGGATCCGACCTTGCTGATCGCAGCCTTCGCCGTGGCCTTTATCGCCAGCGCCGAAACCCTGCTTTCGGCGGCCGCGGTGGATCGTATGCACAGCGGCCAGCGCTCGGATTTCGATCGTGAACTGTCGGCCCAGGGTGTGGGCAATATGCTCTGCGGCCTGCTGGGAGCGTTGCCGATGACCGGGGTGATCGTGCGCAGTTCGGCCAATGTGCAGGCCGGCGCCACCACACGCCTGTCGGCAATTTTCCATGGTCTGTGGCTGCTGGCTTTCGTGATGTTGCTGTCCAGCGTGTTGCAGAGCATCCCGGTGGCCAGCCTGGCGGGCGTGCTGGTGTACACCGGCTTCAAGCTGGTGGACCTCAAGTCGCTGCGCAAGCTGGGGCGCTATGGGCCGATGCCGATGCTGATCTATGGGGTGACGGCGCTGGCCATCGTCTTCACTGACTTGCTGACTGGGGTCTTGATCGGTTTTGGCCTGACCCTGGTGAAGCTGGCGTGGGGGGCGTCGCGCCTGAAGATCAGCCTGGTGGACCTGCCGGCCGAAGGCGAGATGGAACTGCGCCTGGTGGGCTCGGCGACTTTCCTTAAGGTGCCGGCGCTGACCCAGGCCCTGGGCAGCATCCCCCCCGGAACCACGGTCCATGTGCCCCTGAGCAACCTGGGCTATATCGACCATGCGTGTCTTGAGCTACTGGAAGAATGGGACCGGGCCAATGCAGCGAAAGGTTCGCGGCTGGTGATCGAGGCGCGCGGCCTCAGGCGGCGACTGGAGGGGCGCTTGCACACCGCGAGCGGGGTGGGCAGTGCGCGCAGCCTGGTTGCGGCGGGTCACGACCGAGGGTAGGCGCGCCATGAAAAAAGCCCTCTAGCGAGGGCTTTTGCTTATCAGGTCAGGCGGCGGGTTGGTCCAGCTCCAGCTCGACCCCCAGTTGGCGCGACAGGCACGGCCAGCGTTTCCAGGCGGCTTCGGTGTCGGGGCTGGCGAGTTTTTCGCGGTAGGCCTCGACCGACTCCAGGGCAAAGCTTTCCTCATCGAGCATGGAGTCCACCGCATGGTGCACGGCCTCATCCAGTTGGTTGGCGAAGGTTTCGCCGATCAGCTGGTGCGCGATCAGGTTGGCGACAGTCATGTCCAGCGGGATCAGGGGCTGGTTGAAATGCTTGATATAGAGATCGTTGACCTCCTCCACCAGACGGTGGGCCAGGTAGGCTTCGTCCAGCAGGCTGTCGAGGCCGACATGGCCTTCCATGATTGCCGGCGGCTGGATGAAGAAGTGTTCGGCGATTTTCAGCACCGGTTTGATCTGGGATTCGATGCCGGCTTCACGCGCAACGGCGTTGGCGGCGTCCAGCAGATCGGGAACCTGGTCGATGTAGGCCGTGACGAAACGGGTCATCACGCCCTTGGCGTCGACGTCAGGCAGCGAAATAGCGGGGTGAAGATGGGGCAGTTGGGTCTCCAGCTGGCTCGTCAGTTGGCCAGTGCTGGCTTCATGTTGATGGGCAAGGTGAATCTGCTCGCGCAATGCGGCGGTGTTCATGAAATCTCCAGGGAACAAGGGCAGTTAAATAGGGAAGACATAAGTTAGCCTGCTTGAGAAACCAGCTAAGACGCATTTGTCATAATTATTTCATGCTTAGTCGTCCAGGTTATATCGATTTGCCATCACTGATCCCGCAACCCCTTTCCCTCCGGGGCCTTCGCGGCTGAGCCGAAGTGTTTTCGCTGATTTGCCCCGTCGCGTTGCGAGGTCACAGGCCCTGTCTATACTCGGCCTTGTATGAAGTTAGCTGATGACGCCCGACTGCAAATGCAGCGAGGCCCGGCGGTTTAAGTTCGTAGTCTAGGCAGCCGCTCCCTTGCCGCAGGTGAAAGCCGGCGGGATAACAAGAACGATAAGGGGAACCCGCAATGATGCGACATCCACAAGTCTGGATGGGCCTCCTGTTGTGGTCGATATTCAGCCAGGCAAACGCTGCCTGGACCGTGAATATGGCGCCTGGAGCTACTGAAATCAGTCACGCGGTATTCGACCTGCACATGACCATTTTCTGGATCTGTGTGGTGATCGGCGTCATCGTCTTCGGCGCCATGTTCTGGTCGATGATGGTTCACCGCCGTTCCACCGGCCAGGTGGCTGCCAAATTCCATGAAAGCACGACCGTCGAGATTCTCTGGACGGTGATCCCTTTCCTGATCCTGGTGGCCATGGCGGTGCCGGCGACCGCGACCCTGATCAAGATGTACGACACCAGTGAGCCGGATGTGGACATCCAGATCACCGGCTATCAGTGGAAGTGGCACTACAAGTACCTGGGCCAGGACGTCGAGTTCTTCAGCAACCTGGCCACCCCGGCCGAGCAGATTCATAACCAGGCCGTCAAAGGCGAGCATTACCTGCTGGAGGTGGACCAACCGCTGGTGCTGCCGGTGGGCGCCAAGGTGCGATTCCTGGTGACGGCGGCGGACGTGATCCACTCCTGGTGGGTGCCGGCGTTTGCGGTCAAGCGCGATGCCATCCCCGGGTTCGTCAACGAAGCCTGGACCCGGGTCGACAAGCCCGGCATCTACCGTGGCCAGTGCGCCGAGCTGTGCGGCAAGGACCACGGCTTCATGCCGATCGTGGTCGAGGTCAAGACTCAGGCCGACTACGACACCTGGCTCGGCGAGCGCAAAGCCGAGGCCGCCAAGCTCAAGGAACTGACCAGCAAGGAATGGACACTCGACGAGCTCAAGGAGCGCGGTGACAAGATCTACCACACCACCTGCGTCGCCTGTCACCAGGCCGAAGGCCAGGGCCTGCCGCCGATGTTCCCGGCACTCAAGGGCTCGAAAATCGCCACCGGGCCCAAGGAGGGTCACCTGAGCCTGGTGTTCCACGGCAAACCGGGTACTGCCATGGCTGCGTTCGGCAAGCAGCTGTCGGAAGTCGATATCGCCGCGGTCGTGACCTACGAACGCAACGCCTGGGGCAACAACAAGGGCGACATGGTCACGCCAAAAGAGGTTTTGGCTCTGAAACAGGCGGAAAGCAAATGAGCCGGTCTATTGCGTATTTCCGGAACCGGTCACGGGGCATCGCCCCTGATCGTCCAGCCCACCCGTTTGCAGGAGACAGGGCATGAGTGCTGTTATCGATGACCACGGCCACGCCGGCCATGATGACCACGCCCATGGCCCGGCCAAGGGCCTGATGCGCTGGGTACTGACCACCAACCACAAAGACATCGGCACCCTCTACCTGTGGTTCAGCTTCTGCATGTTCCTCCTGGGCGGTTCGTTCGCCATGGTGATCCGCGCCGAGCTGTTCCAGCCCGGGTTGCAGATCGTCGAGCCGGCGTTCTTCAACCAGATGACCACCATGCATGGCCTGGTGATGGTCTTCGGTGCGGTGATGCCGGCCTTCGTCGGCCTCGCCAACTGGATGATCCCGCTGATGATCGGCGCGCCGGACATGGCCCTGCCGCGCATGAACAACTTCAGTTTCTGGCTGCTGCCGGCGGCGTTCCTGCTGCTGGTCTCGACCCTGTTCATGCCCGGTGGCGGGCCCAACTTCGGTTGGACCTTCTACGCCCCGCTCTCCACCACTTACGCCCCGGAAAGCGTGACCTTCTTTATCTTTGCCATCCACCTGATGGGCATCAGCTCGATCATGGGCGCGATCAACGTGATCGCCACCATCCTCAACCTGCGTGCCCCGGGCATGACCCTGATGAAGATGCCGCTGTTCGTCTGGACCTGGCTGATCACCGCATTCCTGCTGATTGCGGTCATGCCGGTGCTGGCCGGTTGCGTGACCATGATGCTGATGGACATCCACTTCGGCACCAGCTTCTTCAGCGCGGCCGGTGGCGGCGACCCGGTGTTGTTCCAGCACGTATTCTGGTTCTTCGGCCACCCCGAGGTGTACATCATGATCCTGCCGGCCTTCGGCGCCGTCAGCTCGATCATCCCCACCTTCTCGCGCAAGCCGCTGTTCGGCTACACCTCGATGGTCTACGCCACGGCGAGCATCGCCTTCCTGTCGTTCATCGTCTGGGCGCACCACATGTTCGTGGTCGGCATTCCGCTGGTGGGCGAACTGTTCTTCATGTACGCGACCCTGCTGATTGCAGTGCCCACCGGGGTCAAGGTGTTCAACTGGGTCAGCACCATGTGGCAGGGCTCGCTGACCTTCGAGACGCCGATGCTGTTCGCCGTGGCCTTCGTGATCCTGTTCACCATCGGCGGCTTCTCCGGGCTGATGCTGGCCATTGCCCCGGCGGACTTCCAGTACCAGGACACCTACTTCGTGGTGGCGCACTTCCACTACGTGCTGGTGCCGGGAGCGATCTTCGGCATCTTCGCCTCGGCCTATTACTGGCTGCCGAAGTGGACCGGGCACATGTACGACGAAACCCTGGGCAAGCTGCACTTCTGGCTGTCCTTCGTCGGCATGAACATGGCCTTCTTCCCGATGCACTTCGTCGGGCTGGCGGGCATGCCGCGCCGGATCCCGGACTACAACCTGCAGTTCGCCGACTTCAACATGGTGTCGTCCATCGGCGCCTTCACCTTTGGCGCAACGCAGATCTTCTTCCTGTTCATCGTCATCAAGACCATTCGTGGTGGTCCGGCGGCACCGGCCAAACCCTGGGACGGTGCCGAAGGGCTGGAGTGGAGCGTGCCGTCGCCGGCGCCTTACCACACCTTCACCACGCCCCCGGAAGTCAAATGAAAGCCATGGCCGCGGGGCCCGGCGCCCGTGCGTGGCTCAAGCACACTGCCGGCGTGAGCCCGCCGGCTGCGGGAGGTTGCCGTCATGGCTGAGGTCTCGCTGAAAAAACTGGTCACCCGGCTGCTGCTGGTGGTGCTGGCGATGTTTGCCTTCGGCTTTGCCCTGGTGCCGATCTACGACGTGATGTGCAAGGCCCTGGGCATCAACGGCAAGACCGGTGGCCAGTACCAGCAGGGCGAGCTGCAGGTGGATGCGTCGCGCCAGGTCCGGGTGCAGTTCCTGTCCACCAATGCCATCGACATGGTCTGGGATTTCTACCCCAAGTCCGATGACATCGTGGTCCACCCGGGGGCGGTCAACGAGATGATTTTCATCGCCCGCAACCCGAGCAATCACCCGATGAGTGCGCAGGCGGTGCCGAGTATTTCACCGAGCAGCGCGGCGATGTATTTCCACAAGACCGAGTGCTTCTGCTTTACCCAGCAGGTGCTGCAGCCCGGCGAACAGATCGAGATGCCGGTCCGTTTCATCGTGGACCGTGACATGCCCAAGGATGTGAAGCACCTGACGCTGGCTTACACGCTGTTCGATATCACCGCGCGTCATCCACCGGTCGCGGTAACCACCCCCTCCGGCGGTTAAGACGATCTAGCGTGCCCGATAAGGAGAACAATAAATGGCGACTCATGAGCACTATTACGTTCCCGCCCAGAGCAAATGGCCGATCATTGCCACGGTGGGCATGTTTGTCACCGTGTTCGGCCTGGCCACCTGGTTCAACGACCTCAAGGCCGCGCGCCCGGAGTCCCATGGCCCGCTGATCTTTTTCGTCGGTGGCCTGCTGCTGGCCTACATGCTCTTCGGCTGGTTCGGCGCGGTGATCAAGGAAAGCCGCGCCGGGCTCTACAGCGCCCAGCTCGACCGCTCGTTCCGCTGGGGCATGAGCTGGTTCATCTTTTCCGAAGTGATGTTCTTCATCGCCTTCTTCGGCGCGCTGTTTTACGTGCGGCATATGTCCGGGCCGTGGCTCGGCGGCGAGGGGCACAAAGGCATCGCCCATATGCTGTGGCCGAACTTCGAGTTCGTCTGGCCGCTGCTGAACAACCCCGACCCCAAACTGTTCCCGGCGCCCAAGGGCACCATCAGCCCCTGGGGCCTGCCCCTGCTGAACACGGTGCTGCTGGTCAGCTCCAGCGTCACCGTGACCATCGCCCACCACGCGTTAAAAAAAGGCCATCGCGGCGCGCTGAAAATCTGGCTGGCGCTGACCGTGCTGCTCGGTTGTGCCTTCCTTGGCTTCCAGGCCGAGGAGTACATCCACGCCTATCACGAGTTGGGCCTGACCCTGGGGTCCGGCGTGTACGGCGCGACCTTCTTCATGCTCACCGGCTTTCACGGGGCCCACGTCACCATCGGCACCCTGATCCTGTTTGTGATGCTGATGCGGGTGATGAAGGGGCATTTCGATGCCGAGCACCAGTTCGGCTTCGAGGCGGCCAGTTGGTACTGGCACTTCGTCGATGTGGTGTGGATCGGTCTGTTCGTTTTCGTCTACGTGCTCTGAGGCGCGCCTACCAGGGCGCGTGGGACACCAGCTGGCCGCTGAAGAAACCCCAGGCAATCAAGCCGACGGTGATCGCGGCCAGGCACACGCGAATGGTCAGGCTGGTGAGCACGCGGTTGGAGTGACTGTCGTCCCTGACCAGAAAGAACAGGCCGCTGAACAGGCTGATTACCGTGGCTATCAGCATCAGGACGATCGCTGCTTTGAGCATGGTCGGACTCCGGGGGGAACTGCGATGCGCTTGAGTATAGCTAGCCGATTTCTCGACCCTGTGGCGCAAGCATGAGGCGCTTTCGCCCGGGCATCCTGCCGACCCTGGTGGTGCTGGCGTTGCTGCCTGTGCTGGTGGGCCTGGGCTTCTGGCAGCTGTCGCGCGGCGAACAGAAACGCGAGCTGCTGGCCAGCTACGCCGAGCGCCGGGTGGCCGAGCCGATGTCGCTCTATGAACTGCAAGGCACCGAGGATCCGGCGTTTCGCCGGGTGCGCCTGCACGGGCATTTCGATGCCGCCCACAGCCTCCTGCTGGATAACCGCATGCATGACGGCAAGGTCGGCGTGGAGTTGCTTCAACCCTTTCTCGACCAGGCCAGCGGGCTCTGGCTGCTGCTCAATCGCGGCTGGTTGCCCTGGCCCGACCGCCGCACCCCGCCGGTGTTCAGCACCCCTGACTCAAGCCTGAGCCTGGAGGCCTGGGTCTACGTCAGCCCCGGTACGACCTTCCAGCTGCATGCCGACCCGACAGGCGCGAGCTGGCCGCGCCTGGTCACCGCGGTCGATCCGGCCAGGCTCTGGAGCGAGCTGGGGCGTGGCGGCTTTAGTTATGAACTGCGCGCAGAAGGCGGCCCCGGCACCTACGTCACCGAATGGCCGGTGGTGGCCATGGGCCCGGAAAAACACCTGGCCTACGCCGTGCAGTGGTTCGCCATGGCCCTGGCGCTGCTGGCTCTGTACCTCTACCTCGGATGGCACAACGCAAGGGAGAAAAACCATGGGAACGGCCATGAATCCACCCAACACATCTGACGCTCCGCGCACGAAAAGCCGCGGGCGCTGGCAGTTGATCCTGATCGTGGCCATGGTCATCGGCCCCATGATCCTCGCCACCGGCATGTACAAGTTGCAGTTCTGGGTGCCGGAAAGCCGCAGCTACCATGGCGAGCTGATCGGCAATGGCCAGACCCGGGCCGATATCGGGGTGCAGGCCGACGAAGAGCGCTGGCAGATCCTGGTCACCGCACCCAAAGAATGCGCCGTGGATTGCCAGCAACTGGTGTACCTGGCGCGGCAGATCCAGGTCGCCCTCGGCCGTGATGCCTCCCGGGCCAGCCATGCGTTGGCCAGTGCCCAGCCCCTGAGCGCCGAGTACAGCGCCAAGCTGCAACGTGAATACCCGCAACTGCAACGCTACCCGCTGGACCTCTCGACCTTCAGCCGCAACGCCAATGACCAGGGCGCGCCGCAGCTGTGGATCGTCGACCCGCACAGCAACCTGGTGCTGCGCTACGACGCCCGGGTCAAGGGCAAGGACCTGCTCAACGACCTGCGCCACCTGTTGAAACTGTCGAACATCGGATAAGGGCACCGTCATGGCCAAACCTGGATTTCGCCTCGCGCTGTTTGCCACCCTGCTCGCACTGATCGTGGTGTTGCTCGGCGCCTACACCCGGCTGACCCACGCCGGCCTGGGCTGCCCGGATTGGCCAGGCTGCTACGGCTTTATCAGCGTGCCCAAAAGCGAGGCCCAACTGGCCCATGCCGAACTGCACTTTCCCGATGCGCCAGTGGAGGCCCACAAGGGCTGGAACGAGATGGTCCATCGCTACTTCGCCGGGACCCTGGGCCTGCTGATCGTGGCCCTGGCCGCCCGCGCCTGGACCCATCGCCGCCATCCGGGGCAGCCGTTGAAGCTGCCGCTGTTCCTGTTGTTCGTGGTCTTCGCCCAGGCGGCCTTCGGCATGTGGACGGTGACCCTCAAGCTCTGGCCGCAGGTGGTGACGGCGCACCTGCTGGGCGGTTTCGCCACCTTGAGCCTGCTGTTTTTGCTGACTCTGCGCCTGTCCGGGGTCCTGCCGGCGCTGATCGTGCCGCGTCGCCTGCAGTATTGGGCCACGGCGGGGCTGGTGCTGGTGATCGGGCAGATCGCGCTGGGCGGCTGGGTCAGCTCCAACTATGCGGCGGTGGCCTGTATCGACCTGCCGACCTGCCACGGCCAGTGGTGGCCGAATGCGGACTTTGCCAATGGCTTCCACCTGACCCAGCACATCGGCCCCAACTACCTGGGTGGGCAACTGGACAGCGATGCCCGCACCGCCATTCACCTGACCCACCGCATCGGCGCGATGCTGGTGACCCTGGTGTTGCTGGGCCTGGCCTGGCAGCTCAAGCAGGTGGGCATGACTCGCCTTGCCGGGCTGGTGCTGGTTGCGCTGGCGGCGCAGGTCGGCCTGGGCATCAGCAACGTGTTGTTCCACCTGCCGCTGCCGGTGGCCGTGGCCCACAACGCCGGCGGCGCGGCGCTGCTGCTGAGCCTGGTGCTGGTCAACTATCACGCCCGTACCAGCCTGGTCCGGGCTCGGCGCCAATGGCCCCTGGGCTGGCGCCTCAGCCCGCGTAAACAGCCGGTTGGGCCCATAACCATAAAAGGAGAGATGCCATGGCGACTTTGATCGGCGAGCGTCACAGTCAGGCGATCTGGCGCGACTACCTGGAGCTGACCAAGCCCAAGGTGGTGGTGCTGATGCTGATCACCTCGCTGGTGGGCATGTTCCTCGCCACCCGCGCCGGCGTGCCGTGGACGGTACTGGTGTTCGGCAACCTGGGGATTGGCCTGTGCGCGGGCGGTGCGGCGGCGGTCAACCACGTGGTGGACCGACGCATCGATGCAGTGATGGCCCGCACCCACAAGCGGCCGCTGGCTGAAGGCCGGGTGTCGCCGGCGGCGGCGCTGACCTTTGCCCTTGCTCTTGCCCTGGCCGGTCAGGCCTTGCTGCTGACCTTTACCAACCCGCTGACGGCCTGGCTGACCCTGGCATCGCTCTTGGGGTACGCGGTGATCTATACCGGCTTTCTCAAGCGCGCCACGCCGCAGAACATCGTGATCGGCGGCCTGGCCGGGGCCGCACCGCCGCTGCTGGGCTGGGTGGCGGCCACCGGGCATGTCAGCGCCGAGCCCCTGCTGCTGGTGCTGATTATCTTCGCCTGGACCCCGCCGCACTTCTGGGCCCTGGCGATCCATCGCAAGGAGGAATACGCCAAGGCCGATATCCCGATGCTGCCGGTGACCCACGGCGAGCACTACACCAAGGTGCATATCCTGCTCTACACCTTTGCCCTGCTGGCCGTGAGCCTGCTGCCTTTCGTCATCCACATGAGCGGCGTGCTGTACCTGGTGTGCGCCCTCGGATTGGGCGCACGGTTTCTGCAATGGGCCTGGGTGCTGTACCGTGGCACTCGGCCGCACGCGGCGATCAACACCTTCAAGTACTCTATTTACTACTTGTTCCTGCTGTTTATCGCCCTGCTCGTAGACCACTACCTAGTGTTGAACCTATGACTCGAACTCAAAAAACCGTCTTTATTCTCGTTGCCCTGGTGGCCCTGGTCCTGGGGCTCACCGTCAATAAAGTGCTGTCCGGCAAGGGCCAGGGTGATCCGACTGCGCTGATCGACGCCGGGATCATCCTGCTGCCACAGAGCCGCAACCTGCCGGATGTGCAGATGATCGATCAGGACGGCCAACCGGTGGTGGTCAACCAATTGAAGGGCAAGTGGAGCCTCCTGTTCTTCGGCTATACCTTCTGCCCCGATATCTGCCCGACCACCCTCGCCCAGCTGCGCCAGATCAAAAGCGAGCTGCCCAAGGAGGCGGTGGCCAACCTGCAAATCATTCTGGTCAGCGTCGACCCGAACCGCGATAACCCCAAGCAGCTCAAGCAGTATCTGGGTTACTTCGACCCGGAGTTCAAGGGCCTGACCGCCGCTTCGGTGGAAGACCTTCAGAAGCTGGCCAACGCGGTGAGCATCCCCTTTATCCCGGCGGATACCAGCAAGCCCAACTACACCGTCGACCACAGCGGCAACCTGGCCGTGATCGGCCCCGACGGCACCCAGCGTGGCTTCATCCGTGCACCCCTTAACAACCAGAAACTCGTGGTCCAACTGCCGGTGATGTTGAAGCGCTAGCCATTCGATCGCCGAGCCTCTGTAGCAGCTGCCGAGGCCAAAACAAAACGGGGCGCCCTAAGGCGCCCCGTTTTTGTATCGGTAGCAATCAGAACGCTGGCAGTACTGCGCCTTTGTACTTCTCGAGAATGAATTGCTTCACTTCCGGGCTGTGCAGGGCGGCAACCAGTTTCTGCAGGGCAACCGAGTCCTTGTTGTCAGGACGGGCCACCAGGATGTTCACGTAAGGCGAGTCCTTGCCTTCGATCACCAGGGCGTCCTTGGACGGATCCAGCTTGGCTTCCAGGGCGTAGTTGGTGTTGATCAGCGCCAGGTCGACCTGGGTCAGCACGCGCGGGATGGTGGCGGCTTCCAGTTCGCGGAATTTCAGGTCCTTGGGGTTCTCGCTGATGTCCTTGATCGTCGACAGGATGTTGGTCGAGTCCTTGAGCTTGATCAGGCCGGCTTTATCCAGCAGCAACAGGGCGCGGCCACCGTTGGTAGCGTCGTTGGGGATCACCACGTTGGCGCCGCCTGGCAGTTCGTCGAGCTTCTTGAACTTGTTGGAGTAGGCGCCCAGGGGTTCCAGGTGCACGCCGGCCACGCTCACCAGTTGCGTGCCCTTGGCCTTGTTGAACTCATCCAGGTACGGCTGGTGCTGGAAGAAGTTGGCGTCCAGGCGCTTTTCGGCCACTTGCACGTTGGGCTGGATGTAGTCGGTGAAGACTTTGACCTTGAGGTCCACGCCTTCTTTGGCCAGTGCCGGTTTGACGAATTCCAGGATCTCGGCGTGGGGCACCGGGGAGGCGGCCACGGTCAGGGTTTCGGCAGCGTGCGCGGAGAACGCGGCAACGGCTGCGAAAGCGACGAGTAGTTTTTTCATCCAGCAAACTCCTTGTGAGGCGCCCGTCGCCGGGCGTCGGCCATGCGTTATTTTCGGGAAAAATGCACCACCAGCTTATCGCCGACGGTCTGCAGAACTTGAACCAGCACCAGCAACAGGATCACCGTGACCACCATCACATCGGTCTGGAAGCGCTGGTAACCAAAGCGGATCGCCAGGTCGCCCAAACCGCCGGCACCCACCACCCCGGCCATGGCCGTGTAGGACACCAGGGTAATCGCGGTCACGGTAATGGCGGCAAAGATGCCGGGACGCGCTTCGGGCAGCAAGGCATTGGTAATGATCTGTCGGGTGGTGGCGCCCATGGCCTGGGTGGCCTCGATGATGCCGCGGTCGACTTCACGCAGTGCCGTCTCCACCAGCCGCGCAAAGAACGGCGTGGCCCCGACTACCAGGGGCGGGATGGCGCCGCCGACACCCAGCGAAGTGCCGGTGATCAGGACGGTGAACGGGATCATCACGATCAGCAAAATGATGAAAGGCAGCGAGCGCAGGATATTCACGATCAGCGACAGCAAGGCATACACCGACTTCTGCTCCAGCAGCTGCCGTGGGCTGCACAGAAACAGCAGCACGCCCAGGGGCAGGCCGAGCAGCACGGTGAACAGCAGCGAGCCGCCGAGCATCATCAGGGTGTCGCCGGTGGCCAGCCAGATTTCAATCCAGTCGATATTGGCGAAGAAAGCATCCATCAGCGCAGCACCTCCATATGCACATCGGCCGCGGTGAAGCGGGCGAAGGCCGCTTCCATGTCACCGCCGGTCACGGCCAGGGTCAGTTGCCCATAAGGGGTGTCTTTGATGCGGTCGATGCGTCCGGCGAGAATGCTGTAGTCGACTCCGGTCTCGCGGGCCACGGTGCCCAGCAGCGGCGCGTAGGTGGCGTCGCCCTGGAACGTCAGGCGCACGATGCGCCCCGGCACGTGAGCGAAATCGTCGCGCTGTTCGTTTTCGTCGATCTGCTCGTTTTCCTGGACGAAACGCTTGGTGGTCGGGTGCTTGGGGTGCAGGAACACATCGGCCACCGCACCTTGCTCGACGATCACGCCGGCATCCATCACCGCCACCTGGTCGCAGACGCGGCGGATCACGTCCATTTCATGGGTGATCAGCACGATGGTCAGGTTCAGCTCGCGGTTGATCTCGGCCAGCAGTTGCAGGACCGACGCAGTGGTTTGCGGGTCCAGGGCACTGGTGGCTTCGTCGCAGAGCAGGATTTTCGGCTTGGTGGCCAGGGCGCGGGCGATGCCGACGCGCTGCTTCTGGCCTCCGGAAAGCTGGGCCGGGTACTTCTTGGCGTGATCGGCGAGGCCGACGCGATCCAGCAGCTCGGCGACCCGTTTGTCGATCTCGCTGCGGGGCATTTCGCCGGCCAGGGTCAGGGGCAAGGCCACGTTGTCGGCCACGGTCTTGGACGCCAGCAGGTTGAAGTGCTGGAAAATCATCCCGACCTGCTGGCGGAAGCGCCGCAGGCCATAGGCGTTGAGCAGGGTGACAGCCTCGCCGTCGACGATGATCTCGCCGCCGCTGGGGTTTTCCAGGCGGTTGATCAGGCGCAGCAGGGTACTTTTGCCCGCGCCGGAATGGCCGATGATGCCGAACACCTGGCCTTCCTCGACACGCAGATTGGTCGAATGCAGGGCGGGAATATCCTTACCGGCGACCCGGTAGGTTTTATGGACGTCTTGAAACTCGATCACGTAGCGAACCTTGTGGGGCGCGTTGGAAAAAGGGTCAGCGGTTAGCCGGGCGCGCATTTTAGCCTGTCCGTATAGAGGTTCTTAGCATTTATTTCTTATTCATCCTTCGATTTGGCAATAACGCGATCAAAGGTCATAAAAAAGGAACGGCCACAGCGGCTCGCCAGTCACTACTTAAGCAACTCGAAAGCTCCCAGGTGCCGTGCCTGGGGACCTTGCTCATGAAACCCAGGCCTGCTGGGGATTCGCAAAACGAGGAGTTTTTGTCTGATGAGTACCAAGAAGCCAAACCCAGCAAAAAGCCAGCTGGCCGGGACCGACACCCTGGATCGGGGCAACACCAACAGCAAGCTGCAAAGCCTGGAACCCTTTCGCTCGGACGCCACCGAGCAAGCCCTGCGCACCAACCAGGGGGTCAAGGTCGCCGATAACCAGAACACCCTGAAGGCCGGCGCCCGCGGGCCTTCGCTGCTGGAAGACTTCATCATGCGTGAGAAAATCACGCATTTTGACCATGAGCGCATTCCGGAGCGCATCGTCCACGCCCGCGGCGTCGGCGCCCATGGCTACTTTCAGACCTACGACAACCATTCGGCCCTGACCAAAGCCGGTTTCCTGCGGGACCCGGGGAAGAAAACCCCGGTCTTCGTCCGTTTCTCCACGGTGCAGGGCCCCCGTGGCTCGGGTGATACCGTGCGTGACGTGCGTGGCTTTGCCGTGAAGTTCTTCACCGACGAGGGCAACTTCGACCTGGTGGGCAACAACATGCCGGTGTTCTTTATCCAGGATGCGATCAAGTTTCCGGACTTCGTGCACGCGGTAAAACCCGAGCCGCACAACGAAATACCCACTGGTGGTTCGGCCCACGATACGTTCTGGGATTTCGTCTCGTTGCAGCCGGAGTCGGCGCACATGGTGATCTGGGCCATGTCCGACCGCGCCATTCCGAAAAGCCTGCGCACCATGCAAGGCTTTGGCGTGCACACCTTTCGCCTGGTGAATGCCGAGGGCAAGTCCAACTTCGTCAAGTTCCACTGGCGTCCGACTGCGGGCACGTGCTCCCTGGTGTGGGACGAGGCGCAGAAGCTGGCAGGCAAGGACACCGACTTCCACCGGCGTGACCTCTGGGAGTCGATCGAAGGCGGCGACTACCCGGAATGGGAGTTCGGCGTACAGATCATTGCCGAGGAAGACGAGCACAACTTCGACTTCGACATCCTCGACCCGACCAAGCTGATTCCCGAAGAGCTGGTGCCCATCACGCCCCTGGGCAAGATGGTGCTCAACCGCAACCCGGATAACTACTTTGCCGAGACCGAGCAGGTGGCGTTCTGTCCCGGGCATATCGTGCCGGGCATCGACTTCTCCAATGACCCGCTGCTGCAGGGTCGGCTGTTTTCCTACACCGATACTCAGATCAGCCGCCTGGGTGGCCCGAATTTTCACGAGCTGCCGATCAACCGTCCGGTCACGCCGTTTCATAACGGCCAGCGCGATGCCATGCACCGCACCACCATCGACAAGGGTCGCGCCTCCTACGAGCCGAACTCGATCGACGGCGGCTGGCCCAGGGAGACGCCACCTGCGGCCCAGGATGGCGGTTTCGAGAGCTATAACGAGCGCATCGATGCGCACAAGATCCGCGAACGCAGCGAATCCTTCAGCGATCACTTCTCTCAGGCGCGGCTGTTCTTCAAGAGCATGAGCGCCCACGAGCAGGAGCACATCATTGCGGCCTACAGCTTCGAACTGGGCAAGGTCGAGCGCCAGTGGATCCGCGAGCGCCAGGTCAACGAGATCCTGGCCAATATCGACCTGGGCCTGGCTGCACGGGTCGCCGAGAACCTCGGCCTGC
Source organism: Pseudomonas sp. MF4836 (assembly GCF_002018875.1). Lineage (GTDB taxonomy): Bacteria > Pseudomonadota > Gammaproteobacteria > Pseudomonadales > Pseudomonadaceae > Aquipseudomonas. Next base: position 60,545 of record NZ_MVOL01000004.1, on the reverse strand, counting down.
CGGCACCTAAAGCCGGCACCGTCGGCGTGCCCGAGCCGGCCCTGGATCGCTCGCCGGCCCTGAGTCAGGCCAACCTGCTGTCAGGGGATATCAAAACTCGGAAAGTCGCGATTCTGGCGGCCAATGGCGTCGATGGTGCGGCGATCGCTGCCATTAAAAAAGCCCTCGAGGCTGCCGGTGCCCACGCCAAATTGCTCGGCCCGACGTCGGCGCCGGTGACCACGGCCGATGGCAAGAGCCTGGCGGTGGATGCGTCGATGGAAGGCTTGCCGTCAGTGGCCTTTGACGCCGTATTCGTGCCCGGCGGCGCCAAGTCGATCCAGGCCCTGAGTGGCGATGGCGTGGCCCTGCATTACCTGCTGGAAGCCTACAAGCACCTCAAGGCGATTGCCCTGAGTGGCGAGGCCAAGCAGTTGCTGGATGTGCTGAAGCTGGAGGCCGATGCGGGCTTGATCGTCGGTGGCGATGCCAAGGCGATCAAGGCGTTTTTCGCTGCGATTGCCCAGCACCGGGTCTGGGCGCGGGAGCCCAAGGCCAAGGCAATTCCGGCGTGAGCTGACTGCAGCGCTATCGCCGGCCCGACGACTCCAGCAGGAGCCGCCGGGCCGGCGCTTGAGGTTGGCGCCTAAGGTTATTGGGCCTTGCGTGGGCTCAAGACGATCTGCGCGGGGATGTGGCGCAGGATCTGCCGTTCGATCTTCAGATCGAAACCGGCATCGAGTTTCTTCACCCGTTTGCTCAGCAACGTCGCCAGCCAGGGGTAATCTTCGGTGCGCGGGGCCTGGATGCTCACGTCACACTGATAATTCACTACATCGCTGGCGATCGCGTCGAGTTGGCGCCGCATTTGCCGAATATCCTTCAAGTTCAGCGCAACGGTGGTGCTTTCGGCTGTCGGGTCGATCACCTTGGCCGCAGGTTTGGCTTCGGCGGCTTTCAGCGCGGCTTCGGCCTGCTCGAGTTCGGCCTTGCGGGCGTGGGCGATGGCGTTGTTGACGCCGCCGGTGAGGGCCGGTGCCTTCGGCATCAGCGCCCGGGCGCGGCTCAGCGCGGTGGCGGCGGCGTTGACATCACCCTTTTGCAGCACGATCTGGCTGCGCTGCAGATAGGCTTCGGCCAATTGCCGTTGATAGGGTTCCAACTGCGGGTCGTTGGGCGACTGGGCCTGCAACGCGGCAAGTTGATCCTCGGCGGTGGCCAGCTCGCTGCTGGCGATGTTTTGTTGCAGCTGCGCGATCGCCGCGGCCCGTGCGTCGGGGACCTCGGTGGCCGCCGGCGGCGTGCTTTGGCAGGCGCCCAGTAGCAGGGAAAATGCGACAAGGAGCAGATAACGGGAGGCGAACGGCTTCATTCCTGCGACTCTCTAATTGCGCAAAAAACGAGCAAGTCTACACCCCTCGACGGGGCAGGACAAAACTCAGCAGAAACAGCGCGGCGGCAGTGACCACAATCGAGGGTCCGGCCGGGGTGTCCTTGAACCAGGACAACGCCAGACCGCCGCACACCGCGAGCATGCCCAGCAGGCTGGCGCCGAGGGCCATCTGCTCCGGCGAGCGGGCGTGGCGCTGGGCGGCGGCGGCCGGGATGATCAACAGCGAGGTGATCAGCAAAACCCCGACAATCTTCATCGCGACCGCGATCACCACGGCGATCAGCAGCATCAGCACCAGGCGCAACGCGGCTACCGGCAAGCCTTCGACCCGTGCCAGCTCTTCGTGCACGGTCACCGCTAGCAGCGGTCGCCACAGGGCGACCAGCAACAGCAATACCAGGGCGCTGCCGCCGAGGATCCAGCCCAGGTCACCGGGGCTGATCGCCAACAGGTCGCCGAACAGATAGGCCATCAGGTCGATCCGCACCTCATGCATGAAGCTTAGTACCACCAGCCCCAGGGACAGGGTGCTGGGGGCGAGAATCCCCAGCAGGGTGTCGGACGCCAGTGGCTGGCGCTGTTGCAGCGTGACCAGCAGCACGGCCAGCAGCAGGCAACCGACGGTCACCGCGACGGTCGGGCTGACATCCAGCAGAAAGCCCAAGGCCACGCCAAGCAGGGCGGCGTGGGACAGGGTGTCGCCGAAATACGCCATGCGGCGCCAGACCACGAAAGAACCCAGGGGGCCTGCGACCAGTGCCAGAGCAAGACCTGCAAGCAGGGCGTAGAGCAGAAAATCAGCCATGCTTGCAGCTTTCTCCATGGACATGAACGTGGCCTGCGGCGGCCTCGGTGGTGACCACCGACCCGTGCAGGTCATGGGCGTGGTCGTGGTGGTGGTGATAGATCGCCAGGCTTTGCGCGTTCTTGCCAAACAGTTCGACGAAGGCCGGGTCGCCGCTGACTTGCTCGGGGTGCCCGGAGCAGCAGACGTGACGGTTGAGGCACACCACCTGGTCAGTGGTGCTCATCACCAAGTGCAGGTCGTGGGAGACCATCAGCACCCCGCAGCCGTGGCGGTCGCGCAGGCGGGTGATCAGGCTGTACAGCTCGGCCTGGCCAGCGACATCGACGCCCTGCACCGGCTCGTCGAGCACCAGCAGTTCAGGCTCGCGCAGCAGGGCCCGGGCCAGCAGCACGCGCTGCATCTCGCCGCCGGACACGCTCTGCACCGGGCTGTCGATCACGTGTTCGGCGCCGACTTCCTTGAGCGCGGCCAGGGCCCGAGGTCGGTCCACCCCCGGTACCAGGCGCAGGAAGCGCAGGACCGACAGCGGCAAGGTCGGGTCGACATGGAGTTTTTGCGGCATGTAGCCCACGCGCAGCTTGGGCTTGCGCCAGACCGTGCCGCTGTCGGGCTTGAGCAGGCCGAGCACGGCCCGCACCAGGGTGGTCTTGCCGGCGCCGTTGGGGCCGATCAGGGTCACGATCTGTCCCGGCTCGACGCTGAGCTGGATATTGTCCAGTACGTTCTGCCCGGCAAAGGTCACGGCGACCTGATCGAGGCGAATCAGCGCAGTGCTCATCAAGCCCCCTGGCAGCCCGAGCACAGACCGACGACTTCGACGGTCTGGCCTTCGACGATAAAGCCGACATCGCGGGCACTGCTGACGATCGCGTCGCTGATGCTGGCTTGTTCAAGTTCGATGGCAGCGTGGCATTCACGGCAAATCAGAAACTGGCCCTGATGCGCATGCTCCGGATGGTTGCAGCCGACAAAGGCATTGAGCGAGGCAATGCGGTGTACCAGGCCGTTTTCCAGAAGGAAATCCAGGGCGCGGTACACCGTCGGTGGCGCGGCGCGGCGGCCGTCCTGCTCGCTGAGTACGGCGAGGATGTCGTAGGCGCCCAACGGCTTATGGCTTTGCCACACCAGTTCCAGCACCCGCCGCCGCAGGGCGGTCAGGCGCAGGCCTTGCCGGGCGCACAGGGCGTCGGCCTCAGACAGTGCGCTGTGCACGCAATGAGAGTGGTCGTGGGGACGGCTGGCGAGCGGTGTTTTAGGCATGAGCGGCGACGATAGTTGTGAGAGACGTTATTATGTTACCTGTTCTCGCCTCCTCGAGTGGTCATCGTGTCCCGACTTTTTGCCCTTTTTGTCGCTTTTACCGTCAACCTGTTCGTGATCGGCGCTGCCCAGGCCGAAGTTCAGGTGCTGACCAGCATCAAACCCTTGCAGTTGATTGCCGCTGCGGTACAGGACGGCGTTGCCGTTCCCGAAGTGCTGCTGCCGCCTGGCGCCTCGCCGCACAACTATGCGTTGCGCCCGTCGGATGTGCGCAAGGTGCAGTCGGTCGACCTGCTGTACTGGATTGGTCCGGACATGGAGGGGTTCCTGCCACGGGTGCTCAAGAGCCGGACCCTGCCGTCCGTGGCGCTTCAGGACATTCCCGGGCTCAAGCTTCGCCGTTTTGCCGAAGATAGCCACTCCCACGCCGAAGATGCCGACGAACACGACCACGATCATCGCCCCGGCAGCCTGGATGCCCATCTCTGGCTTTCCCCGGTCAACGCCCGCGTGATCGCTGCACGCATGGCCGCCGACCTGAGCGCTGCCGACCCTGCCAATGCCGCGCGCTACCAGAGCAACCTCAGCGCCTTCGAAGGCCGCCTGGACGCCCTGGACGCACGTCTGAAGCAGCGCCTGGCGGGTATCGCCGGCAAACCCTATTTCGTGTTCCACGAAGCGTTCGATTATTTCGAAGACGCCTACGGCCTCAAGCACACAGGCGTGTTCAGCGTCGCGGCGGAAGTCCAGCCCGGTGCGCAGCACGTCGCGGCGATGCGCACGCGCTTGCAGGAAGTCGGCAAGACTTGCGTATTCAGCGAGCCGCCGCTACGCCCGCGGCTGGCGGAAACCCTGATCGCCGGGCTGCCGGTGAAGCTGGCCGAGCTGGATGCCTTGGGCGGCTACACGCCGGCTACGGCTCAGGGTTATGAGCAGGTGCTGGAAAAGCTCGGCAATGACCTGGCGGGTTGCCTGGAGTCGCTGTAAAGCCGGGCCTGTGGCGAGGGAGCTTGCTCCTGTTGGACCGAGCAGTCCCATGCCCAGGCCACGCGGCACTGGAGCCCGAGCGGGCCCCGGTGCCACCAGCCTTCAGAACGCGAAAGGCAGAGGGGTATCGACGCTCTGGCGCTGCGCCAGGCGTTGCTGAAACTCCATCGGGTCGTGAATCAGCACGTCCTGCCCGGCAAACGATTCGGCGGCGATCAACCGTGACAGCCAGAACCGCACGCAGGCTACGCGCAACAGGGTCGGCCACAGTTGAGCCTCGGCAGCGCTGAACGGGCGCAGGGCAGCATAGGCCCCGAGCAGGGCCCGGGCGCGAGGGCCATCGATCACGCCTTCGTCGTCCGAACACCAATCGTTCAGGGCAATTGCCACGTCATACAGCATCGGGCCTGAGCAGGCGTTGTAGAAGTCGATCAGCCCGGTCAGGTGCGTGCCTTCGAACATCGCATTGTCGCGAAACAGGTCGGCATGGATGTTCGCCCGGGGCAGCGCCAGGATCTTTACCTTCTGCTCGGTGATTTCATCCAGCGCCCGCTGCAGCAGTTCACGTGCATCGTCCGGCAGATGGGACAGCAGCTGGTTGCCATGCTCCTGCATCCAGTCCAGCCCACGATCGGTCTTGCGCTTGATCATGTTGTCTTTGGTGGCCAGGTGCAGATGCCCCAGCAGTTCGCCGACTTGTGCGCAGTGCTGGGCGTTGGCCTGCTTGATGTGCTTGCCGGCCAGGCGCGGCTGCAGCAGTGCAGGTTTGCCGGCCAGCTCGCGCAGGGCCTGGCCGTCGGTGGTGCGCAGCGCGTACGGCACTGGCAAATCGGCGTTGTGCAGGACGTCCAGCAGTTCGATGAAGAACGGCATTTCCTGGACAGGACCGCGCTCGACCAGGGTCAGGACAAACTCGCCCTGCTCCAGGCTGATGAAGAAATTGGTGTTTTCGCTACCAGCGGCGATTCCCTGGAAATCAAGCAGACGGCCGAGCCCGTAAGGGGCGAGAAAGGTTTCCAGCTCGGGCCGAGCCAGGGGGGTGAACACAGACATGGTTAAAACTGCCAGTACGGGCGCGGCTGGGCAGCCAGCGCCGATTAAAGTTGAGAGCGTTTTACCACTCGAAAATTTTCCACGCCGGGATCAGCATATCCGGCTGATCCGAGCGGATGAAGTTGCCATCCGAGCCATCGGCACGTACCAGAAAGTACGGTTTGCCGCCCTTTGGCGTGATTTTGATGGCGTACAGGAAACCGTTTTGGCGGTATTCCTGAATGGTCTTGTCGCCTTCCGTGCGAATGGTGACGTCCGGATCCGCTGATGGCGCGTCCTCTGCCGCGATTACTGCCAATGGTGTCACTGCAATCAAGCTGGCCAGCAGCAAGCGATTTAGTGTGCGCATGATAACCTTGTCCCTTTGTCGTCAACGGTCCCGCTATTCTAGCGCCGGACCCGCCGAAAAGGTTGATCCTGCTCATGAGCCAAGCCCCCCTCGTCCTGGTGGACGGTTCGTCTTACCTGTACCGCGCGTTCCACGCCCTGCCCCCGCTGACTACGTCCAAAGGCCTGCCGACTGGCGCGGTCAAGGGCGTGTTGAATATGCTCAAAAGTCTGCGCAAGCAGTACCCAAACAGCCCGTTCGCGGTGGTGTTCGACGCCAAGGGTGGGACATTTCGCGATGACATGTACGCCGAGTACAAGGCCAACCGCCCAAGCATGCCCGACGACATGCGGGTGCAGATCGAGCCCTTGCATGCCAGCGTGATTGCCCTGGGGTTCCCGCTGTTGTGCGTCGAAGGGGTCGAGGCCGACGATGTGATCGGCACCCTGGCCCGCAGCAGCGCGGCAGCCGACCGCCCGGTGGTGATCTCCACTGGCGACAAAGACATGGCACAGCTGGTGGACGGGCACATTACTCTGGTCAACACCATGACCGGTAGCAGCATGGACGTGGAGGGCGTGAAGGAGAAATTCGGTGTCGCTCCCGAGCAGATCATCGATTACCTGGCGCTGATGGGCGACTCTTCCGACAACATTCCGGGCGTTCCGGGTATCGGCCCCAAGACCGCTTCGGGGCTGTTGGTGGGGGTCAATGGCGGGCTCAAAGAGCTCTACGAGCAGTTGGATATTGTGCCGACTCTGCCGATTCGGGGGGCCAAGACCCTGCCGGCCAAGCTCGAAGAGCACAAGGAAATGGCGTTCCTGTCCTACCAGCTGGCGACTATCAAGATCGACGTGCCGCTGGATATCGGCCTGGACGACCTGCACCTGGGTGAGCCGGACCGCGAAAAACTGGCCGAGCTCTACAGCCTGCTGGAATTCAAGAGCTGGCTCGATGAGCTGCAACGCGATGCCAAGCGCACCGAGCTCAGCGCCGCAGCCCAGACGGACCTGCTGACCGATGCGCCGGTTGCCGAAGTCGAAGCTGCGGTTACCGTCGAGGCTCAGTACGAAACCATCCTCGACCAGGCTCGATTCGATGTCTGGCTGGAGAAACTGCGCAATGCCGAGCTGATCGCCTTTGATACCGAAACCACCGGTATCGACGCGCAGCAAGCGCAGCTGGTGGGATTGTCGTTCGCGGTGAAGGCCAATGAAGCGGCCTACATTCCGTTGACCCATACCTACATTGGCGTGCCTGAGCAGTTGGATCGCGACCGCGTGCTGCTGGCCTTGAAGCCGATTCTGGAAGATCCGGCCAAGCTCAAGGTCGGCCAACATGCCAAGTTCGACATGAACATCCTGGCCAATTGCGCCATCGGCGGCGATCAGGCCAACGGCATCACGGTGCGCGGCGTCGCCTTCGACACCATGCTTGAGTCCTACGTGCTCAATTCCACCGCCACCCGGCACGACATGGACAGCCTGGCCCAGAAGTACCTGGACCACAGCACCGTGAGCTTCCAGGACATCGCCGGCAAAGGCGCCAAGCAACTGACCTTCGATCAGATCGCCCTCGAACAGGCCGGCCCTTACGCCGCCGAAGACGCCGATGTGACCCTGCGCCTGCACCAGGCCCTGCATCAGAAGCTGGCCGCGATCCCGAGTCTGGCCAGTGTCTTGACCGATATCGAAATGCCGCTGGTGCCGGTCCTGGCCCGCATCGAGCGCCAGGGCGCTTTGGTCGATGCCGCCCTGCTGGGTGTGCAGAGCATCGAGCTGGGCGAGAAGATGATCGCGCTGGAGCGTGAAGCCTTCGAGATTGCCGGTGAAGAGTTCAACCTGGGTTCGCCCAAACAGTTGGGCGCGATCCTCTACGAAAAACTGGGTCTGCCGGTGCTGAAGAAGACCGCCAAGGGCCAGCCTTCGACCGCCGAAGAGGTGCTGGCCAAACTGGCCGAAGATGACTACCCGCTGCCCAAGGTGCTGACCCAGTACCGTTCCATGAGCAAGCTGAAAAGCACCTACACCGACCGCCTGCCGGAGCAGATCAACCCGCGTACCGGGCGGATTCACACGTCTTATCACCAGGCGGTGGCGTCTACCGGTCGTTTGTCGTCCAGCGATCCGAACCTGCAGAACATCCCGGTGCGTACGGCCGAGGGTCGGCGAATCCGTCAGGCCTTCGTCGCCCCGGCTGGCTACAAACTGCTGGCGGCGGACTATTCGCAGATCGAACTGCGGATCATGGCTCACCTGTCCAAGGACGAAGGGTTGCTCAATGCCTTCCGCAACAACCTCGATGTGCACACGGCCACGGCTGCCGAAGTGTTCCGGGTTGAGCTGACGGATGTGTCCTCGGATCAGCGGCGCAGCGCCAAGGCCATCAACTTCGGCCTGATCTACGGCATGGGCGCGCAGAAGCTGGGCAAGGACATCGGCGTCGATACCAAGCAGGCCAAGGCTTATATCGATACCTACTTCGCCCGTTATCCCGGGGTGCGCGAATACATGGACCGCACCCGCGCCCAGGCTGCGGATCAAGGCTACGTCGAAACCTTCTTCGGTCGCCGCCTGTACCTGCCGGAGATCAACTCCAACAAGCCTCAGGAGCGTGCTGCTGCCGAGCGCACCGCAATCAACGCGCCGATGCAGGGCACGGCGGCGGACATCATCAAGAAAGCCATGGTGGCGGTGGACAATTGGCTTGCCGACTCGGGGCTGGATGCCCGGGTGATCCTGCAGGTACACGATGAACTGGTGCTGGAAGTGCGCGAGGACCTGGTGGAACAGGTCAGCCAGGAAATCCGGGTGCACATGAGCGGTGCCGCGGTCCTGGATGTGCCGCTTCTGGTGGAAGTGGGGGTGGGAAACAACTGGGATGAGGCCCACTAAGGGGCGTTTTTCGAGGGCTTTGCCGCGGCATAGTGTCGCGGCAAAGGCTGGCGAAGGGCTATTAGCGCCGAAAATTTCATCGGTTATCGCCAAGAGTTTTTTGGCCTTCCCGGAACTATTTCAGTGAAACGCTACTCAGAGTTACTGAATGGCTGGTGAAGCCCTTCAATGCTCCTATGTTGTGTTAAGTGTTGGCAGATATCTGGACCCCGCCCTAACGGTCCGGACCTTAGACCCCGAACTTCCCCCTCCCCATACGAAGTCCGGGGTTTTTTTTGCCTGCAGGAAACTGCCCGTCTACCTCACAGGCAGCCCCCACCGGCCTTTCAGGCCTCGACTTCAGCGCCTTTGTCGGCCAGTTCCATCCAGTCCGCCAGCACGGTGTACGCCTCTTCCAGGCCCATGCGCTTGGGCGCCGAGAAGAGTTGGATGCTGATGCTGTCGCCCCAGCCTTTGCGGATATCGGCCTGGACCTTGAGCAGGGTGTTCTTGGCTGCGCCGTAGGTCAGCTTGTCGGCCTTGGTCAGCAGAATGTGCATCGGCATGCCGCTGGCCATGGTCCAGTCGAGCATCAGCAGGTCGAAGTCGGTCATTGGATGACGGATGTCCATCATCAGAATCAAGCCCTTCAAGCTCTCGCGGCTGCCCAGGTAGGCTTCCAGGTGGCGCTGCCAGTGCAGCTTGAGCGGGATCGGCACCTTGGCATAACCGTAGCCTGGCAGGTCGACCAGACGGCGTTCATCGTCTAGCTTGAAGAAGTTCAACAGCTGTGTGCGCCCCGGAGTTTTCGAGGTGCGCGCCAGGCTGGCGTGGGTCAGGGTGTTCAGGGCGCTGGATTTGCCGGCGTTGGAACGCCCGGCAAAGGCCACTTCAAAGCCTTCGTCGTCGGGGCATTGATCGACTTTGGCGGCGCTGAGCATGAAGGTGGACTGTTGGCACAGGCCGAGAATGGGGTTTTTCAGTTGCATGGGATTTCCGATAGGGGCGGTGCCGAGAATGGGTGCGGCAAGCAGTTCATTTCCGTTTCAGTAGCGCCAGTATATAATGTCGCAGATTTTGTGTGTGCTTTGTCCCGGCGTAGGATGAAGTTCACGAGAGCGATAGACCTTGATTGCGCATTAGAACGCAGAACGCTCTCAAACCCTGAAAAGGTCGTTTTATGACGAAGTGGCTGCTAGCTGCCGGTGTCTTGATGCCGCTTTACAGCGCTCAGGCTACACAGGATCCGGAAGCCATGTACAACCGTGCTTGTGGTGCCTGCCATGCCGGACAGCTGCCAAACGCTCCCCAAAAGGGTGACAAGGCAGCTTGGGCGCCGAGGTTGGCGCAAGGTATGGAGACGCTGGTGCAACACGTGACCCAGGGTTTCAAGGCGATGCCGCCGCGTGGTTTGTGCATGGAATGCAGTGCCGAGGATTACCGAGTCATCATCCTTTGGATGAGCGAGTGATCCCGGTCCATAACTCTTTAACCCTTAGCCGTAGTTGGATTAGCTGATGAACAAATTGATCGTGAGTCTGCTGTTGACCTTGGGCATCACGGGCGTGGCCCATGCTGCGGGCGACGCTGCTGCAGGCCAGGCAAAAGCCGCTGTATGTGGTGCTTGCCATGGTCCGGATGGGAACAGCATGGCGCCTAACTTTCCAAAACTGGCGGGTCAGGGTGAGCGTTACCTGAACAAGCAGTTGCACGACATCAAGTCCGGAAAGCGCCAGGTGCTGGAAATGACTGGCCTGCTGACCAACCTGAGCGATCAGGACCTGGCTGACATCGCCGCCTACTTCGCCAGCCAGAAAGGCAGCGTCGGTGCGGCAGATCCCAAGGTCGTGGCTCGCGGCGAAGAACTGTTCCGCGGCGGCAAGCTGGACCAGGGCATGCCAGCCTGCACCGGTTGCCACTCGCCAAACGGCACGGGCAACGCAGCTGCCGGCTTCCCGCACCTGGGTGGCCAGCACGCTCAATACGTGACCAAGCAGCTGACCGACTTCCGTGAAGGCAATCGCACCAACGACGGCGACACCATGGTCATGCGCAGCATTGCGGCCAAGCTCAGCAACAAAGACATCGAAGCGGTGTCCAGCTACATTCAAGGCCTGCACTAAGGCCGGCGCGATCGAACGATGCCCGGGCGGTTGCCGTTGGCAGCGTTAATGATCGATTAATCTGTCGGTGCAAAGATAAAGGGTGGCTCAGGCCGCCCTTTTTTATGGCGTCTGCCGCTACACTAGCGAACTCAAGCCCGCCATGGCCTGTCTGAACTCAGGTCGCGCGAGGCGCCCTTATTTGTTCAGGAGTAAAGCATGCGTAATCTGATTCTGAGCGCCGCTCTCGTCACCGCCAGCCTGTTTGGCGTGACCGCTCAAGCCGCCGAGCCGATTGTTGCCGGTAAACAATATGTCGAGCTGAGCAACGCGGTTCCGGTTGCGGTGCCTGGAAAGATCGAAGTGGTCGAGCTGTTCTGGTACGGCTGCCCACACTGCTACGCCTTCGAGCCGACCATCAACCCATGGGTTGAGAAGCTGCCGGCTGATGTCAATTTCGTACGCATTCCCGCCATGTTCGGCGGTATCTGGAACGTCCACGGCCAGCTGTTCATCACCCTGGAAGCCATGGGTGTCGAGCACAGTGTCCATAAAGCCGTGTTCGAAGCCATCCATAGCGGCAAGAAACTGGCGACCCCTGACGAAATGGCCGAGTTCCTGGCCGGCGAAGGTGTCGACAAGGACAAGTTCCTGAGCACCTACAACTCGTTCGCCGTTAAAGGCAAGGTTGAAGACGCCAAGAAGAAGGCCCAGGCCTACCAGATCTCCGGCGTACCGACCATGGTCGTCAACGGCAAGTATCGCTTTGACCTGGGCAGCGCCGAAGGTCCAGAAGGTGCCTTGAACGTCGCTGACCAGCTGATCGCCAAAGAGCGAGCGGCCAAGTAAGCGGCGCCTGCCATGGCGCGCTGGGGCACTGAACGCATCGTTGGCCTGCACGACCCGCAGGTCAACGAAGACCATCTGGCAGCGACCGGCCTGCCGGCCGACAGTCGCCTGCGTTTACTCAGTTTCAATATCCAGGTCGGTATCAGCACCGAACGTTACCGGCATTACCTGACCCGTGGCTGGCAGCACCTGCTGCCGCACACCGGGCGTGCCGACAATCTGCAAAAGATCGGTAACCTGCTGGGCGACTTCGACCTGGTGGCGCTGCAGGAAGCCGATGGCGGCAGCCTGCGATCCGGCTATGTCAACCAGGTCGAACACCTGGCTCAGCTGGGCGCGTTCCCTTACTGGTATCAACAGCTCAACCGCAACCTGGGGCGTCTCGGCCAGCACAGCAATGGTGTGCTCAGCCGCTTGAAACCCTGGGCGATTGAAGACCACCCGTTGCCCGGGCCCAAGGGGCGCGGCGCGATTCTCGTGCGTTTTGGCGAGGGTCCCGAGGCGTTGGTGGTGGTGATGATGCACCTGGCTCTGGGGGCTCGTGCCCGCACCCGGCAATTGGCCTATATCCGCGAGTTGATCGGCGGCTATCGCCATCAGGTGCTGATGGGCGACATGAACACCCACGCCAGCGATCTGCTGGAAAGTTCTCCGCTGCGCGACCTGGGCCTGCTGGCCCCGCAACTGCAAGCGACCTTTCCCAGCTGGCGCCCGCAACGCTGCCTTGACCATATTCTGCTCAGCCCCAGCCTCACTCTGGAGCGTGTCGAGGTCCTGGCCCAACCGATTTCCGATCACCTGCCGGTCGCGGTAGAGATTCGTCTGCCGGGTTCGCTCACGGCTGATGCATTGCCCGCGTTGAGTCCTGCCCCTCGCGGATCCCATGAATGAGCGACGACGCCCAGCGCTGGAAAGAGAAGTACCTCAAAAGCATTGAACAACAGGAAAAGCTCGAGCGACGCTGGGATGCCCGCCTCGACTTGCTACGCCGTGGGCTGGTGCGCAGCACCCTGGCGGCGGAGGGTACGGATCGCGCGGTCGATCAGTGCATGAAGGAAATGCGCGACGTGGTGCGCAGCGACGATATGGACGCGGCCCTGGCCGCCCTGTTGCCGCGCCTGGAAAAAGCCGTGCTCGACTCCGAGCAGCGGCGCGAGACCCGCGTCGAGCAGATGAGCAGCGCGCTGACGGCTTTGGTCGCTCAACTCCAGACTCTGCCGTTGCCCCGAGAGGTTCGCCGACCGCTGAAGGCGTTCGCCAAGCAATTGGATGGTCGGGTTGGGCAGGCACGGGAAATTCCATTGCTGCTCAGCGAGCTGAGCAATTTGCAGGGCAAGGCACTGAGCCAGTTGGATGCGCCGGCCGAGCCGGAGCGGCCGGGCCTGTTGCAACGCCTGTTTGGCCATCGCGATGCCCAGCCAGAGGGCACAGAGCCCGCGCCGCAAAGCCCGGCACTGGCGGCACCCGAAGCGGGTCCGGTGGTCAGCGAGGTCGAGCGCGCGTCGCCTGCGCCAGTGGCTGAAGCCCCGCGCCAGGCGCTGCCGGCTGCTGTCGAGGTGCCTGCAGCCCCTGAGCCGGCGCCAGCTCCGACAGTGGCACCGGCCGCCGCCGCTGAAATCACTCCGCCCGTTGCGGCCCTGGAGCCCGACGTCACCAAGACCCCGGAAGAGCCGGAACCGTCGCAGTTGCCGCCCGCCGCGCAAGTCGTGGCGTTCGTGCCACCGGTGCTGGCCTCCCCTGGCGAGCCTGCCGCAGCCGCAGCCGAGTTGCCCGTCGAGCCTGTGGTTGAAGCGCCAGCGCCGAGCGCTGTGGCGCCTGAAGCCGCAGAGGTGCCCAGCCCTGAGCTCGACAACCCGGACGAATTGACCCCGACCGTGGCGCTCGAAGACAGCGTGCCGAGCGTACCGCTGATCGACAGCCTGCCCCTGCCGGCCGTGATGGCCGAAGCCCTGGCCGCGATTGACCCCGAGCAGCCCGAAGAGGACGTGCTCTACGCCCTGCCTGATTCCCCCGAGCCGTCCTACAGCTCGGTGGCCAAGCACATCGAACACACGCTGCTTGGCCTGCTGGACGACCTGAGTCTGCCCGAGCGCCATCGGCCCCAGGCCGAAGCCATGCGTGATCGCCTGCAACATGGGCTCAACTGGTATGAATTGCTGCCGATCCTCGACGATCTGGCGGTGTTGATGCTGGCGATCACCGACAGCGGTCAGCATGAGTTCGAGGTGTACCTCAAGCAGTTGAACGAGCGCCTGGAATCGTTCCAGAGCAACCTGCAGGCCGCCAGCGATGGGCATGCCGACAGCCACTCCGCAGCGCGGGCCATGGATACGCAGATCCGCGAGCAGGTCGACGGCTTGCAGAGCAGCGTTCAGGAAGCAGCCGATCTGGAAGACCTCAAGCAGGTGCTGGAAAGCCACCTCGAGGGGCTGCTGGGGACCATGGACCATCACCAGAAGCAACGGGACGAACGCGAGAAGGAAGTGGCCGCGCGCCTGCAAAGCCTGGCCGAGCGCGTCTCAAGCATGGAGCAGGAAGCCCAGGGCTATCGCGAGCACTTGGAAGAACAGCGGCAGAAGGCGCTGATCGATCCTTTGACCGGCCTGCCTAACCGCGCGGCCTGGAGCGAGCGGCTGGAGCATGAAATCGCCCAATGGCAGCAGCACGGCAACACCCTGTTGCTGGCGATGCTCGACCTTGATCACTTCAAGCGCATCAACGACAACTACGGCCACCTTGCCGGTGACAAAGTGCTGAAAATCATTGCCACCGTGCTGCGCAAGCGCCTGCGTGGCAGTGATTTCATCGCCCGCTTCGGCGGTGAAGAGTTTGTCCTGATGATGCCCGATACCACCGTCGCGGTCGGTGCGCGGCTGGTGGAGGCCCTGCGCTCCGCCATCGAAGCCTGCCCGTTCCACTTCAAGGGCGAGCGCGTGACCATTACCGTGTCCATCGGCATGAGTGCGTTCAAAAGCGGCGAACGCAGCGAGCAGGTGTTGAAAAGAGCCGATCAGGCGCTGTATCGGGCGAAAGATGCCGGACGCAACCGGGTGGAGATCGGCTAAACCGGATTTGTCCTATTTTTGTGTAAAACGCCGGCTTTCGCCGGCCCGGCCCGGAGCAGTACGTTACACTGTTGCATTATTGTCTGCCGCGTACTGCTCTCTGCCATGAAATCTCTTGTGTTTGCCCTCTCGTTTTTACTGCTGGCCGGTTGCGCCAGTGGTCCTCGAATCGACACCAGCCACCCTTCGGTCAACTTCGACAATCGCGCGCAGTTCATCGTCGTGCATTACACCTCGGCCTCCCTGGAACGTTCGCTGGCACTGCTGACCCATGGCCAGGTCAGTAGCCATTACCTGATCGGCGACGACAAGGCGGGCACCATCTTCAAGCTGGTGGACGAGAATTACCGCGCCTGGCACGCCGGAGAAAGCGAGTGGCAAGGCCGCACCTGGCTCAACTCCAGTTCCATTGGCATTGAAATCGTCAACCCGGGCTTTCGCGATACCCCCACCGGCCGCGTCTGGTACCCCTACAGCGAAGCGCAGATCCAGAACCTGATCGTGCTGCTCAAAGACATCAGCAAGCGCAACAACATTTCGCCCCGCCATATCATCGGGCACAGTGACATCGCCCCCCTGCGCAAGCTCGACCCGGGCCCGCTGTTCCCCTGGAAGCGCCTGGCGGATGCCGGCCTCGGCCAATGGCCCAATGCCCAGGCGGTTGCGCGACAGCAGGCGGTGTATGCCCAGGCGTTGCCCAGCGCGACCTGGTTCCAGCAGGAATTGGCTCGCCTGGGCTACACCACCCCCCAGACCGGCGAGTTCGACGTGGCGACCCGGCATGTATTGACGGCATTCCAGATGCATTTCCGCCCGGGCCGCTTTGATGGCATCGCCGATGCCGAAAGCGCGGCAATCCTGCAGGTACTCAACCAGACAAAATAATGACGCCCGCCAGACGGTCCGGGCGTTTTCTCAATCAGTTGCTATAACTCATTGGTAATCCTTCGGATATCCAATCATGCCCGCTGCTCGCGAGCTCTTGCGCACCTGGTTCCATCGCCCGTGGTTATTGGCGGTGCTGGCGGCTGGGTTGAGCGCGGGGTTGCTGCTGCTCGGAAGCGCCGGGGTGGCCATGCATCAGGTCGAACAGCGCGAGAGCGAGCAGATGAATGCCCAGGGCGAGCGCTTCCTGGAGCGTCTGGAGCAACTGTTTGGCCAGTTGCGCGAAGGCCTGGATGTGCTGGAGGCGCAGCCCCTGCGTGAATGCAGCGGCGATATGGTCGCCGCGCTGCAGCAGGTGAGCTTCAACTACCGCTTCATTTATGAGGCGGCCTACATCGATGCCACCCAGGCCTGCTCCAATTGGCCGCGCCAGGACAGCCTGGCGGCGATCCGTGCCCCGGATATCAGGGGCCCGACCTACAGCTACTGGCTCAACACCTCGACCCAACCCAACGAAAACCTCGCGGCGCTGATGCTGGGGCGTGGCAACTTCCGAGTCGCCACCTCCCGTGGGCATCTGACCGATGTCGTGGACCTGCCGGCCAACAGCAGCCTGATGGTGGTAGTGGACCATGGCACCCGCGCCATCCCGGTGCTTGGCCAGGCCCTGCCATGGCCGGTGGCCGAACCGGTGCCGCCGGGCAATCACGATGCCCTGCAGGTGACACCGACCCGCCTGATCTATCGCATGCCCACCCGCACGCCCGAGTATCAGTTGGTGCTGGTCACCCCGCGCGCGAGCATGCAGGCCGAGATGCTGGAGGACTGGTGGTGGCTGCTGCCCATCAGCCTGCTGTTATCGACCTTTATCGGCGGCCTGGTCTATCAACTGGCGCGCCAGAGCCAATCGCTGGGTGGGGAGTTGCACGGAGCCCTGCGCCGCGATGAATTGCAGGTGCTGTACCAGCCAATCTTCGACCTCAATACCCGCCGCTGCGTCGGTGCCGAAGCCCTGCTGCGCTGGCGCCGCCCGGATGGCACCCTGACCAGCCCCGACCTGTTCATCCCCCTGGCGGAAAACACCGGGCAGATCCGCCAGATCACCGACTTTGTCCTGCAGCGCCTGTTGGAGCAGTTGGGGCACCTGCTGCGGGCCAATCCGCAGCTGTACATCTCCGTCAACCTGGCGGCCTGCGATGTGATGGTGCCGCGCATTGGCCAGGTAATGGCCCGGCTGCTGGCCTTGCATCACGTGGCGGCGCGGCAGATTGCGTTCGAGGTGACCGAGCGTGGGCTGATCGATGTGGTGGTGGCCCGCGACAACTTGCAGGCACTGCGCGATGTCGGGCATCAGGTATTGATCGACGATTTCGGCACCGGTTATTGCAGCCTGGCGTACTTGCAGACCCTGCCGGTGGACTGCCTGAAGATCGACAAGGCGTTTATCGACGCTCTGGGCCACGACGCCGCCAGCAGTGGCGTGGCCCCGCATATCATTCGCATGGCCCACGCCCTGCAACTCAAGGTGATTGCCGAGGGCATCGAGTATGAAGATCAGGCGTTGCTGCTGAGCAGCGAGGGGGTGAGCTACGGCCAGGGCTGGCTGTTCGCCCACGCCCTGACGGCGATGCAGTTTATCGAATTGGTCACCCGCGGCCGGCGCCTGGCGCCAAGGCGTATCGACGACGAAGCCTGAAACCTGCTAGAGCGGCAACGCCAGGTAGAACTGGGTGCCCTGCCCCGGCCTTGAGTAGACGCCCATGCGCCCGCCGTGCAGTTGGACGATCTCCTTGCACAGCGCCAGGCCCAGGCCGGCGCCGCCTTTCTTGCGGCCGACCTGGACGAAGGGCTCGAAAATCCGCCCTTGCTGCCCATAGGCAATGCCTTCGCCATTGTCTTCGATGCTGATGATCACCCGTTCGCCATGGCGCCTGGCCTGCAGGCGGATCTGCCCGCCAGGGCCGGTGTGCCGCAAGGCATTGTCGATCAGGTTGTCCAGCACCCGCTCCAGCTGTTGCTGGTCGGCGTTCAGGCGCGGCAGCGGTGCCTGGACCTCCACCAGCAGCTCGATGTCCTTGTCCCGGGCCTCGCCGGCGAAGCGCTGTTGCGCCTGTTCCAGCAGGTTCTCGATGGTGCAGGGCGCCAGGGTGAGTTTTTGCAGGCCGTTCTGATAACGGGAGAAATTCAGCAGGTCGTTGATCAGTTGCATCAGGCGCTGCATTTCTTCGTTGACGGTATTGAGCAGGTCCGCCTCGCGGGAGTCCTCGGCGAAATGCACCCGCTCCTGCAACAGGCCGAAGGCCATGTGCATGCCGGTGACCGGGGTGCGCAATTCGTGGGAGGCACGCAGCACGAACTCGCTGCGTACCCGCTCGAAGGCCCGTTGTTCGGTCACGTCGTGCAGCACCATCACCGCCCCGAGAATATGCCCCTGGGTATGGCTGACCGGGGTCAGGCTGTAGGTCAGCAGGCGCGATTCCCCGTCCACTTCGATGGCCAGGTCCTCTGGCGCGCGCTCCAGGTTGCCGCCGCGCAGCACCAGTTGCAGTTGTTCGTCGAGCTCCGGGCGCTCCAGGGCGCTGCCCAGGCCTTGGCCGAGGCGTTCCTCGTCCCAGCCCAGCTGGCGCTGCGCTACCGGGTTGAGGTGCTCCAGGCGGCCTTGGCGGTCGATCATCAGCAGGCCGTCGTCGATGCTGTCGAGTACCGCCTGCAAGCGCTGCTGGCCGGCCAGCAGTTCATCGATATTGGTCGCCTGATGCTGGCGCAGGGCCTCGGCCATGATCCCGAAGCGGCGGGTCAGCAGGTTCATCTCCGCCGCCGAGGAGATCGGCAGGGTCACTTCGAAATTGCCCTGTCCGATATTGTCGGCCGCCTTGGCCAGGGCCTCGATCGGTGCACCGAAGCGCCGGGCAATGCCATGGGCGGTGATAAAGCCGATGATCAGCACCGCCACGCCCACCAGCCCCAGCAGGCCGGCGATCAACAGCGCCCGATCACGGGCCTTGCTCTCGATGTGGTTGATGTTGTCCAGGGCTTGCTTGTGTTCATTGATCAAACCACTGCGCAATGCATTGAAGCGGTCGGTCAGTTGCTGATTGCCTTTGATCCCCAGGGTTGCGTGCTCGGCATTCTGGTAGGCCTCCATAAAGCCCAGGTAATCGCTGCGGGCCTGGTGGAAGTTGCCGTTCGCATCGCCCTGGCGCTGATACTCGATGCCCTGGTCGAGCAGTTCCAGGTAGTGCTGCTTGGACGCTTCCAGGGCGGTCAGGTCGGGGTTGTCGCCGAGCATGATGATGAGTTGATCACCCAGGGTCTGGCGCAGCTTGAGGCCCAGGTCCAGGGTGATGAAGTTGCTGCGGATCAGCGATTCCTGGTTCTTGGCCATCTGCATCACGCTGACCAGCCCCAGCAGCAGCCCCAGTAGGGCCACGGTGATCAACGCGGAAATGCTCAGGAACAGCCGCGTGCGCAGTTTCATCGCTAACTTCATGAAATGCAGCTCACAGGTTGTACTGTTTACGTTTGCGATACAGGGTCGAAGCATCGATGCCGAGTGTCTTGGCCGCCTGGTCGAGGGTGTCGCTGGTAGCCAGCACTGCGCCGATATGGGCTTTTTCCAACTCGTCCAGGCTTAGCGCTGCGCCGATGCGCGGGGCGTTGTTGGTGGGTTGTTCGGCCATGCCCAGGTGGCTGATTTCCACCCGTTCCTGAGGGCAGATGATGCTCGCGCGCTCCACCACGTTGCGCAGCTCGCGGATATTGCCGGGCCAGCGGTAGTTGAGCAGCGCTTCCCGCGCCTCGTCGCTGAAGCCCCGGGCCGGGCGCGCGTATTCCTTGACGAAGCGCGCCAGGAAACGATCGGCCAGGGTCAGGATGTCCTCACTGCGTTCGCGCAGGGGCGGCAGGTGCAGGGTGATCACGTTCAGGCGGTACAGCAGGTCTTCACGGAAGCGTCCGTCACGCACCATGTCCTCGAGGTTGAGGTTGGTGGCGGCGAGGATCCGCACGTCGGCGCGGCGGGTCACCGGGTCGCCCACGCGCTCGTATTCCTTGTCCTGGATAAAGCGCAGCAGCTTGGGTTGCAGGGTCAGGGGGAAGTCGCCGATTTCGTCCAGAAACAAGGTGCCGCCATCGGCCTGGTTGACCCGGCCCAGGGTGCTTTCGCTGGCCCCGGTAAAGGCGCCGCGGCTGTGGCCGAAGAGCTCGCTCTCCATCAACTCCGCGGTCAGGGACGGGCAGTTGATGGTGACGCAGGACTTTTTCGCGCGCTTGCTCCAGCCGTGAATGGCCCGGGCCAGCTCGCCTTTACCGGTACCGGACTTGCCCAGGATCAATATGTTGGCATCGGTGCTGGCCACCTGGCGCGCGGTTTCCAGTACCACCTTCATCGCCGGGCTGTGGGAGTCCAGGCCGTCCTTGGGTTTGCGCACTTCACCTTCAAGGGCTTCCAGGCGCGCCGAGAGCTGGCGCACTTCCAGTTGCTTGGCGGTGGCCAGGCGCAGTTGGTCGGGGCTGCAGGGCTTGACCAGGTAATCGGCGGCGCCGGCCTGGATCGCATCCACCGCAGTGTCGACTGCCGAATGCGCGGTCACGATCACCACGCGCATCCACGGCGCCTGGGTGCGCATTTGCGCCAGTACATCCAGGCCGTTGTCTTCCCCCAGGCGCAGGTCGAGGAAGCACAGGTCGAACACCTGGCGTTGCAACAGGGCGTCGGCCTGGGCCGCGCTGTTGGCGGTGGCGACGGTATAGCCCTCATCTTCCAGGCAGTAGCGGAAGGTGCGAAGGATCGCGGACTCATCATCCACCAGAAGGATACGACCTTGTTTTTCCGGCGTTGATGCCATTTCCCACTCTCCTTAAATGAACTGTCTTATTTAGTCCCGGAAAAATCGGGCAAGTTGCAATGTTAATTCTGATCCATTCCAGGACATGCAGGTTAGTTATCTCCCGACCTAATAGCTAATGACCTGAATTGGCGGATTTTTCGCGGTTTTGCCGGGGTGTTGTTCAGTCTGGCCTAGGGCCAGCAAAGTTCCCCGGGGGTGATTGGCGGCGCCCAGAACCCGACGAATCGTGCATTTCGCACGGCGTGCCGGGGGCCATCGTGCAGGATGCGTGCGAACAAGGTGTTTTTGTATTTCATAACCTATTGATTTTATTGGTTATTTAATCATTTTCGAAGCTGGCATGGGGGCTGCAATGTAGTCACTATCAAGGGGCGATTTGCACGGCCCCGCTAATAACATCACCACAGTGTGGGAGGAGTTTCAGGATGAGCCGCCAAAGCCTTGCCCAATTGCGCATTTCGCCTCTGCACTTGCAGCAGGGTCTGTTCGCCAGCCTCGCGTTGCTGGTGACCCTGATTGGCGGCCAGCAGTTTCAGCAGTGGCAGCACGCCCAGCAGCAGCAAGCGCTGCGTGTGCCGGCTCATCAATTCACCCAGACCCATTTCAGCCAGGCGGGCAGCGCATCTGCCGCCTCGGCGCCGATGCAGATGATGGCAGTCGACCAGGCTCAGCCTGCGCTCGAGGCGCCCGCTCAGCAGCGCTGGGTGTTCTAGGCAAAAGGCCCGGCGCGCATTCAGCGCACCGGCGCTGGCAACACAAGCGGCATCCCCAATAGAAGAGTAAGGAGAATCACCATGTTGAGCTGGGCAATCACATTCCTGATCATCGCCATTGTCGCTGCTGTACTGGGCTTCGGTGGTATCGCGGGCACCGCCACGGGTATCGCCAAAATTCTCTTTGTCGTGTTCCTAGTGATGTTTATCGCTTCCTTCTTCTTTGGCCGTCGCGGCCGAGGCTGACCATGAGCTTTTCGTTCAAGACATTGACGGCCGCGCTGTTGCTGGGTGGCAGCACCCTGGCAATGGCGGCCAACGATGGCCAGGCGCGGGTCAATGAGCTGCTCAGCTCGGACCCGCAGTACCGTGAGACCTGGCAAGGGGTTGTGCACAAGGAAGAGCGGTTGCCGGAGTGGGTGATGAACCTCTCGGGTGATGCGCAGCAAATGAACGCCGTTGCAGAAGACGGCGACAAGTACCTGGTCGGGCCGCTGTGCGAAACCGCGCAGACCTGCCTGAACAAGCGCTTGATCGTCGCCGTCAGTTTCGACAAGAAACACGCCTACGCCATGCTGGTCGAAGTGCCGGCGGGCCTGCCCGCAGACAAGTCGCCCACCCGCCATGCCGAGTACCGTTTCCTCGGCAAGCCGGACGAAGGCATGCAGGCGCTGTTGAAAGAGCAACTCAAGAAAGACCCGAACTGGTACTGAGTTCAGAGGTTTTGCTGACAGGCAGAGGCGCCGGCCCAGGCGCTTCTGACTCTTGCCCCGGCCTGAGGAAGGCTTGGGCATGACCAAGGGGCCGGGACGTTCTGATTGTTTCAGGATCGGAGTGACCTAGGGGTACAGGGAGTGCCTCCGCAAGGGCCGGGTCAGGAAAGAGCGGCGGCGCAAGTTCCCAAGCCAATCGTGGCTTGACGGACTTGCGGCGTGCTTGAACGCGCCGCGTCGCGCGCTGAGGCCATGGGCTTCAATTCGACAGCATCGCCCTTGGGATAAAACATCCGTTGACGTCGATCAAACGTTTCACGGTGTTTCTCTGCGACCGTATATCCAGAAACTTCTCAAAAAATACGGATCAGTCTTAGGCTGTTTAATCAGCACATTCCAGAAGTTTCCAAGGCTCTTTCCTGACCTTCCCGACAGCCCTGCACACCGCCTGAAATGGCCGTTTCGCGGCATTATTGCCTGCCGAAATGGCGTATTCGAACCGGTTGGGACGTTCGTTTCGTTTGGAAAATCTCATGCCGATTCGGCATAGGGTAGGCGTTTACGGCATTAGACGCGCTTCCCTTGCATCGGAATAGTTGCGCCTTTTTTCGCCTGCCGAGAGCCCTGAATCCGCGCTCGGGGTGACCTTATACGGGGGCCGATGCACAGACTTTTCCGCCATTGAGCGTTCCAGTTCGCGCATCAGCCCGAGTCCAACGCAAGTAAGGGTAATGATATGAAGAAGGCAAAGCTTAGCCTCGCCTGGCAGATCCTCATCGGTCTGGTTCTGGGGATAGCAATTGGTGCGCTGCTCAACCACTTCAGTGCGGAAAAAGCCTGGTGGATCAGCAACGTCCTGCAACCTGCGGGCGATATCTTTATCCGTCTGATCAAAATGATCGTGATTCCTATCGTGATCTCTTCGCTGATCGTCGGTATCGCCGGTGTCGGCGATGCGAAAAAACTGGGGCGCATCGGCCTCAAGACCATCGTCTACTTCGAAATCGTCACCACCATCGCGATCCTCGTTGGCCTGGTCCTGGCGAACGTGTTCCACCCGGGCACCGGCATCGACATGAGCACCCTGGGCACGGTGGATATCTCCAAGTACCAGGCGACCGCCGCCGAAGTGCAGCATGAGCACGCGTTCATCGAGACCATCCTCAACCTGATCCCGTCGAACATCTTCGCGGCCATGGCTCGCGGCGAAATGCTGCCGATCATCTTCTTCTCGGTGCTGTTCGGCCTCGGTCTGTCGAGCCTGCAATCGGACCTGCGCGAACCCCTGGTGAAGATGTTCCAGGGCGTTTCGGAAAGCATGTTCAAAGTCACCCACATGATCATGAACTACGCCCCGATCGGCGTATTCGCCCTGATCGCGGTGACCGTCGCCAACTTCGGCTTCGCCTCCCTGCTGCCGCTGGCCAAGCTGGTGATCCTGGTTTACGTGGCCATCGTCTTCTTCGCCTTCGTGGTCCTGGGCCTGATCGCACGCCTGTTCGGCTTCTCGGTGATCAAGCTGATGCGCATCTTCAAGGATGAGCTGGTGCTCGCCTATTCCACCGCCAGTTCGGAAACCGTACTGCCGCGTGTGATCGAGAAGATGGAAGCCTACGGCGCGCCGAAAGCCATTTGCAGCTTCGTGGTGCCGACCGGCTACTCGTTCAACCTCGACGGTTCGACCCTGTACCAGAGCATCGCCGCGATCTTTATCGCCCAGCTGTATGGCATCGACCTGTCCATCAGCCAGCAACTGCTGCTGGTGCTGACGCTGATGGTCACCTCCAAAGGCATCGCCGGTGTACCGGGCGTGTCCTTCGTGGTGCTGCTGGCGACCCTGGGCAGTGTTGGCATCCCGCTGGAAGGCCTGGCCTTCATCGCCGGTGTCGACCGCATCATGGACATGGCGCGTACCGCCCTGAACGTGATCGGCAACGCCCTGGCCGTGCTGGTCATCTCCCGCTGGGAAGGCATGTACGACGACGCCAAGGGCCAGCGCTACTGGAATTCCCTGCCGCACTGGCGCAGCAAGGAACCGCTGCCAAGCGGCGAAACCAGCCGCTGATCTAACCGCTGTCGCAGGCGCGCCGGTCCTCACGTCCGGCGCGCTGCTTCAGCCCGGCCACTGCGTTGTTCGACAAACCCCGGTCAATCCGGGGTTTGTCGTTTCTGCCCGCCCCGCTATCATTCGCCGCATCTTCCGGGGGATTAACTGATGCTCAATGGCCTGTGGCTTGGCTTTTTCATCGTCGCGGCCGTTTCGGCACTGGCGCAGTGGCTGATCGGCGGCAACGCCGGGATCTTTGCGGCGATGGTGGAAAGCATCTTCGCCATGGCCAAGTTGTCGGTGGAAGTGATGGTGCTGCTGTTCGGCACCCTGACCCTGTGGCTGGGGTTCCTGCGCATCGCCGAAAAAGCCGGGATCGTCGACTGGCTGGCCAAGGTCCTGGGCCCGCTGTTCCGCCGCTTGATGCCGGAGGTGCCCGCCGGCCACCCGGCCATCGGCCTGATCACCCTCAACTTCGCCGCCAACGGCCTGGGCCTGGACAACGCGGCCACCCCCATCGGGCTCAAGGCCATGCGTGCGCTGCAGGAGCTCAACCCCAGCCAGACCGTGGCCAGTAACGCGCAGATCCTGTTTCTGGTGCTCAACGCCTCCTCCCTGACCCTGCTGCCGGTGACCATCTTCATGTACCGCGCCCAGCAAGGCGCCGCCGATCCGACCCTGGTGTTCCTGCCGATCCTCCTGGCCACCAGCGCGTCGACCCTGGTCGGGCTGCTCTCGGTGGCCGTGATGCAGCGCCTGCGCCTGTGGGACCCGGTGGTGCTGGCGTACCTGATTCCCGGCGCCTTGGTCCTGGGCGGCTTCATGGCACTGCTGGCGACCCTTTCGGCCACGGCCCTGGCCAGCCTGTCGTCGATCCTCGGCAACCTCACCCTGTTCGGCTTGATCATGCTGTTCCTGGTGATTGGCGCGCTGCGCAAGGTCAAGGTCTACGAGGCCTTCGTCGAGGGCGCCAAAGAAGGCTTCGACGTCGCCAAGAACCTGCTGCCGTACCTGGTGGCGATGCTGTGTGCGGTGGGTGTGCTGCGGGCTTCCGGGGCCCTGGACTTCGGCCTGGACGGCATTCGCTACCTGGTGGAATGGGCGGGTTGGGACACGCGTTTCGTCGACGCCCTGCCGACCGCCATGGTCAAGCCGTTCTCCGGCAGTGCGGCACGGGCGATGCTGATCGAAACCATGCAGACCCAGGGCGTGGACAGCTTCCCGGCCCTGGTGGCGGCGACTATCCAGGGCAGCACCGAGACCACCTTCTACGTGCTGGCGGTGTATTTCGGCGCGGTGGGTATCCAGCGTGCGCGGCACGCCGTGGGCTGTGCCCTGCTGGCAGAGTTTGCTGGGGTCGTGGCGGCCATCGGGGTGTGCTACTGGTTCTTTGGCTGAGTCCGGGCAAGGCGCTGCAAGGGTGAACGCCCCTGCAGCGTCATCAGACCCTAGGGTTTGTACAGGGCGCTGCCCTGGGCCACGGCCCAGTCCACCACCTGGCGGCTGAGGGTATCCCCGGCCTGGCCAAAGCCTGCCACCACCGCTGGGACTTTCGGGTCGTTCAACGGCTGGCGCACTTCAAAGCGTTTGCTGGCGAGGATCTTCTGGTCGTAACCGCGCACCAGCCGCGCATCCAGCCCAATCACCACCTCCACCGCGCTGCCCTGGTACTGGCTCTGGAACGCCTGCAATTCGCCGCCCAGTTCGAAGTCCGCCTGCAGGTTGCTGTCGTCGGTGCTCAGCAACGGCACCCGACCGTCGCGCTGAAAGCCGTCGAGCAGGCGGTTGCGCAGCAGGATCGGCGCCGGATCGCTCCAGCGCGAGTTCTTGTAGCTGCTGATCAGGTTGCCCTCGGGCAACACGGCGATGCGCGCATTGTTCAGTGCATCCCCCGCCACCGGCTTGGCCACCCGCAGCGACCAGTGCTGGACCTGCCCTGTGCCCTTCGCTGCGGTCTGGGCCACTGGCAGCCGATAGACATCAACCGGCTCGCCCTTGGGCAGGATCGAGCAGGCGCTGCTCAGGGCAAAACCGCCGATCAGGGCGAGGTGGCCAAAGGCTCGGCAAATAGGCGTCATGGCGTGAATTCCTTGTTCGTGTCGTTACCCAGGAGGTAGCCGCCGGGATTGGCTTCCAGGCGGCGGGTGATGGCCCGCAGCGAACTCAGGGTATCGCGCAGTTCCCGCACCGCCGGCGCCAGGCCGTTGAGGCCCTGGATGCCGTTGTTCAGCGAGTCTTTGTTGTTGCTCAGCAAGCTGTTGATGGTGGCGCTGCTTTGTTCCAGTGAGCGCATGGCCTGCTCGGCGCTGCCGAACATCTGCTTGCCCTGGTCGTTGAGCAGGCCGTTGGCGGTGCGCATCAGTGCGGTGGTCTGCTCCAGGGTGCCGCTGGCTTGCTTGCCGAGGTTGGCCACCTGCTGCATGGCCAGGCGCAGGTCGCCCCGTTGCTCGGCAATGGCGCTGGTGGTCTGTTCGAGATTGGCCAGGGTGTTGTTGATGTGTTCGACGTTCTCCCGGGAGAACATGCGGTTGGCGTTGTGCAGCAGCAGGTTGATGCTGGTCATCAGGTCATTGCTGTTGTTCAGCAGGCGGGCGATGGGAGATGGCGAGGCGACAATGATCGGCAGCTTGCCGTCCTTGCCCCGCAGCGGCTCGCTTTGCGGGGTGCCGCCACTGAGCTGGATGATCGAGGTGCCGGTGATCCCGGTCAGGGCCAGCTTGGCCTGGGTGTCTTCCTTGATTGGGGTTTCGCCGCTCAGGCGGATCCGCGCCAGGACCCGGCGCGGGTCTTTCGGGTCCAGGCGCAGGCTGACCACGTCGCCGACCTTGATCCCGCTGTATTGCACCGCGCTGCCTTTGGACAGGCCGCTGACCGCCTCGTTGAAGACGATCTCGTAGTCCTTGAACTCCTTGTCCACGCTGGACTTGGCCAGCCACAGGCCAAACAGCAGGGCGCCGACCACCACTAGCACGGTGAACAGGCCGATCAATACGTGATGGGCTCGGGTTTCCATGTCATACCTCGTTGAGCTGTGTAGCGGCCAGAAGCGCCGCGCGGCCGCGAGGGCCATGGAAGTATTCGTGTATCCACGCGTCGTCGGTCTCGGCGACCTTGTCGATGGCGTCCGCAACCAGCACCTTCTTCTGCGCCAGCACCGCCACCCGGTCGGTGATGGTGTACAGCGTGTCCAGGTCGTGGGTGACCAGGAACACACTCAGGCCCAGGGCATCGCGCAGGGTCAGGATCAGTTGGTCGAACGCCGCGGCGCCGATCGGGTCGAGGCCGGCGGTGGGTTCGTCGAGAAACAGGATGTCCGGGTCCAGGGCCAGTGCCCGGGCCAGTGCCGCGCGCTTGATCATGCCGCCCGACAGCGAGGCCGGGTATTTGTCGGCAGCCGACAGCGGCAGCCCGGCCAGGGCCAGCTTGACCGCCGCCAGGTGTTCGGCGTCGGCGCGGCTCAGGCCGGCGTGTTCGATCAGCGGCAAGGCGACGTTCTCGGTGACGGTCAGCGATGAAAACAGCGCGCCTTTCTGAAACAGCACGCCGAAGCGTCGCTCGACCATCGAGCGTTCATGCTCGGAGAGGCTGGGCAGGTTCTGCCCAAAGACCCGCACCGAACCTTCGCTGGGCTGGCGCAGGCCGATGATGCTACGCAGCAGCACCGACTTGCCGCTGCCCGAACCACCGACCACGGCGAGGATCTCGCCCTTGTACAGGTCCAGGTCGAGGTTCTCGTGCACGCTCTGCTTGCCGAAGCGGTTGCACAGCCCACGGACTTCAATCACCGCCTCGGCGGGGGCGCGAGGTAGACGACTCACCATCCCATCTCCATGAAAAACAGCGCGGCCACGGCGTCCAGCACAATCACCACGAAAATCGACTGCACCACGCTGGACGTGGTGTGGGCGCCCACCGATTCGGCACTGCCGCTGACCTTGAAGCCTTCCAGGCAGCCGATCGCAGCGATCAGGAAGGCGAAGATCGGCGCCTTGACCATGCCCACCAGGAAGTGTTGTACGCCGATATCGGTTTGCAGCAGGGACAGGAACATCGCCGGCGAAATCCCCAACGACAAAGCACAAACCACCCCGCCACCGATGATCCCCGAAAGCATCGCCAGGAACGTCAGCATCGGCAAGGCCACCAGCAGCGCCAGGACCCTGGGCACCACCAGCAGCTCCATGGGGTCGAGGCCGAGGGTGCGGATCGCGTCGATTTCCTCGTTGGCCTTCATCGAGCCGATCTGCGCGGTAAAGGCACTGGCCGTGCGCCCGGCCATCAGGATCGCGGTCAGCAGCACGCCGAATTCCCGCAGGAAGGAGAACGCCACCAGGTCCACGGTAAAGATGCTGGCGCCGAAACTGGCGAGCACCGTGGCCCCGAGGAACGCCACCACTGCGCCCACCAGAAAGGTCAGCAGGGCCACGATGGGCGCTGCGTCGAGGCCGGTCTGTTCGATATGGGCCACCATCGGCGTGATGCGCCAGCGCTTGGGGCGCAGCAGGCCACGGGTGATGGTTTCCAGAATCAGCCCGACAAAGCCCAGCAGTTGCAGGGTGTCCTGCCAGATCGCATCCACCGCCCGGCCGATGCGCGACAGCAGTTGGATGCCGACCGAGACTTCCGGCTCCTTGACCGGGATGCAGAAGTCGCTCAGGGAGCAGTAGACGGTGCGCAGCAGCGCGCGGTCGGCGGTCGACAGGGTGCAATCCTGGTGCTCGGCGCTATGTCCCAGGCGCTCGGCCCCCAGCAGCTCCACTAGCAGCGAAGCGCCGGCGGTGTCCAGGGCGCCCAGGGCGTTGAGGTCGACAGGGGTGTTGGCGTCGTACTGGCTGGCCAGCTGCTGGGTGAGGTGCTTGAGTGCGGTGTAGTGGGCAAGCGTCCAGTCCCCGCTGATGCGCAGCTGGGGCGGGGTCTGGGAAGTATCGAGTTGGGCACTGCCGGCCGTTGCGCTGCTGGTCATAAGCTCCGTGCTTGTCTGGCTATTACGCAGTGCTACGTAATAGCACGATCCCGGTTATTTTGCCTCGCCCTGAGCCGGGGCGGCTTGATCTGTGCCGGTGACATTGAAGCGCAGCACACCGATCACCTGGCCGTCCTCGGTCAGGACCCTGACCTGCCAGCGGCCCACCGGGTCGCCGGGGAAATTCTGCTTGTGGCTCCAGGCGCGGTAACCCTCCTTGCGCCCGCCATGGATATCCAGGGCAATGCGGTCGAGCTCTTTGCCGTTGAATTGCCAGACGTGATAAATCCGCTCGTCGAGCCCGCGCGGGGCGTTGATCGCGGTGTAGGCGTACAGGCCGTTGCTGCGCACCTGGGCGACGCTGATGTCTTCCAGGCTGTCGCCGGGCGTGCGGTCCTGCAACTGGGTGCTGATGGCCTCTTCGGTGATCCACAGGGTCGCCGGCGGCACCCAGGAACGCAGCAGCCAGCCGGTGCCGCCAATCGCCAGGGTGATGCTCAACACCGCCAGGCCGCTGCGCAGGCTGCGGATCGGGAAGATCGAGGCCAGGCTCGGAAACGACAGCAGCATGGCGATACCCAGCGCCAGCTTGAAGCTCTGCGAGGTGGTCAGGTGCAGGATGATCGGCAGCGCCGTGAGCAGCACCGCGAACAGGGTCAGGGTGTGCAGCGCCAGGAACAGCCAGCGCCGCGGTGCCAGCCACTTGTAGTACAGCGGGTCGGTGATCGAGACCAGCGCCGCGGCCCCCAGCAGCCCGGTAAAGGCCAGTTGGCCGCTGTTCCAGGCGGTGGTGATAAAGAAGAACGGCAGGACGAAGAACAGGCTTTCCTGGTGGATCATCTGCGTCGCGTAGCGCAACAGCGGCTGGGGAATTTCGCGCTTGAAGACCCGGGTGAAGAGTTGGGTCAGGGTGTTTTCCAGCATCAGCCAGACCCAGCTCACCAGCATGATCACCGCGATCCAGGTGGCCAGGCCTTGCTGGCGGTCCACCAGGATGAAACTGCCGACCCCGGAAATGAACCCGCCGAGGGCGATCACCCCTGGGTAGCGCTTCATCAGTTCGAGGATGCGCTGTATATGGTGAGTCCAGTTAGGCATTGGGCGGGTTCACAGTCATGGCGGGGAAAATCGGCGACAGGATAGCGTCGCCGCGCAGGTGTGGCGAGGCGCCCGGGCAATTAAACCGCGTGCGCCTGCGACCCCGCTTCATCGTCGCCGCAGGCGCCAGCCCAGGGCGATCAAGAGCACCAGCGCCAGCAGCCCGCCCAGCAGCCACACCACCTGCTCGTCACTGAGCAGCGGTTTTTCGATGCGCAGGTAGCCCGGCTCCGCCAGCAATTGGCGCATGGCCTGGTTGGTCTGCTCCAGGCTCACGGCCCTCAGGCGCTTGGCCGGGTCGTTGAAACGGCCATCGGCGTAATCGCCCAGGGCGCTCCAGTAGTAGTCGGCCAGGGCACTGTTGCCCTGCACGGCCCAGGCCTGGCGGGCAATGGCGGCCTGCTTGAGGCGCTCGAAAGTGGCGGCATCCAGTCCGTCCTTGAGCAACTGCGCCTTGAGCTCGCGAATCACTTGCTGCGCCTGCTCCAGGTCATCGCGCGCCAGGTCGGCGTTGAGGCTGAGGAAGCCCTGACCGCCGAACACCTCGCGGTCGCTCCAGGGGCCGTATGACAATTCGTGGTCGAGCCGCAGCCGGCTGTAGAGCGCCCAGTCCAGGTACTCCTTGAGCAGGTCGAAGGTGGCGTCGTGCTCGTCGTCCAGCACCGGCTCGGCAAACAGCCAGTGCAAGGTTGCGCCGTTGCCGACCCAGCCCTTGATCAGGCTGCGCTCGGCCGCTGCCGGCTGCTGGATATCCGGCAGCGCCAAGTGTTCGCTGGGCTCCACCGGTTCGAGCTGGCCGTAGGTGC
This sequence comes from Pseudomonas sp. MF4836, assembly GCF_002018875.1. GTDB lineage: Bacteria > Pseudomonadota > Gammaproteobacteria > Pseudomonadales > Pseudomonadaceae > Aquipseudomonas. The sequence goes on along the minus strand of NZ_MVOL01000004.1, from coordinate 29,773 downwards.
GCTCCAGGTAGGCCGGGAGCAGGCGGTCGAGGTCGCCGACGATGATCAGGGTCATGTTGTTCGGGGCATACCAGTGCTTGCGCACCTGATCCAGCTGCTCGGCCGTGAGGTGTTCGACTTCGGCGCGCTCGGCGCATTTCAGGCCCAGTTCCACCGCCAGTTGATTGCCGGCCTTGTGGCCCAGGTCCTGACGATCGAGCCAGCGCTGCAGGTGCGAGTAATGGCCGCCGTCCTCGCGCTCCACCACCTGTTTCGCGGCGGTGATGGCGTTGTCGTCGATCTGGGTGCGGGTCAGCAGGGCCAGCAGCAGGTCGAGGACCTTGCGCTGGTTTTTGGCCGGGGCCTCGATGACGAAGGTGGTGTCGGCGTTGCTGGTGAAGGCATTCCACTCGCCGCCCAGGGCCTGCATGCGTTCTTCCAGGCCGCCTTCGCCGCTGCCATCGATACCGCTGAACAGCAGGTGTTCCAGCAGGTGCGGCAGCTCCTTGTCGGCACAGTCGAAGTCATCCAGGCCGACCCCGACCACCAGGCGGATGGCCACATGGCCGCGCTCGGTCCCGGGCTTGAGCAACAGCTGCAGGCCGTTGGGCAGCATGTAGCCCTCGACCTGAAAGCGGTCCAGGGCCGACACATGAGCGCAACTCAACAACAGACAGGCGAACAACAGACAACGCATAGCGAGCTTCCTTACGGCGTGCGTAAGTTCTACAGACTTCAGTCAACCATGGACGTTCAGGGTGAATGGGTGATGTCAGCGAGATCTTCCGCCGCCAGGGCACCGGTTTCGGAGGTTTCCAGGACCACATAGGCGCTGCTGCAGAACAGCGAGTTCAAGCGCTTCATGTCGGCGATCAGCTCTAGGTGCAGCGAACTGGTCTCGATGCTCTGGACGATTTTACGTTGCAGGCGGCTGACGTGGGCGTGCGCCAGGCGTCGTTCCTGTGCGCGGAAGCGACGCTTCTCGCGCAGCAGCTGGCGCGCGCTTTCCGGATCGGCACTGAGAAAGACCGACAGCCCCAGGCGCAGGTTGGCGATCAATTGGGCGTGCAGCCCGGCCAGCTCTTCCAGGCCGACTTCGGAGAACTGGCGGCGTTGCGAGGTTTTCTGCTGTTGCACCTTGCGCAGCATGCGTTCGATCAGGTCGCCGGCAAGCTTGAGGTTGATTGCCAGCTCGATGATCTCGGCCCAGCGCCGGCTGTCCTGGTCGCTGAGGTCTTCCCGGGGCATTTGCGCCAGGTAGAGTTTGATTGCGCTGTAGAGCGCTTCCACATCGTCGCTCAGGCTGCGCATTTCCTGGGTGACGGCGGTCTGTTTGCCGCGCAGCACGTCGAGCATGGCTTCGAGCATGTTGTCGATCAGGTCGCCCAGGCGCAGGGTTTCCCGCGCCGCGTTGGCCAGGGCCAGGCTCGGGGTGACCAGGGCCGTGGGGTCCAGGTGTCGCGGTTTGGCCCGGCCGCTGTCTTGCGGGCGCTCGGGCAACAGCCAGGCGCAGAGCTTGGCCATAGGCCCGACCGTGGGCAGGAGCAGCAGGCAGCGCAAGGTGTTGTAGAGCAGGTGGAAGCCGATCACCACCTCTTGCGGGCTGAAATCCAGGCTGTCCATCCAGTGCGCCAGGGGGTCGAGCACCGGGATGATCAACAGCAGGCCGAACAATTTGTACAACAGGCTGCCCAGGGCCACCTGGCGCCCGGCGGCGTTCTGCATGCTGGTACTGAGGAAGGCCAACACGCCGCTGCCGATGTTGGCGCCAATCACCAGGCCGATGGCCACCGGCAGGCTGATCACGCCGGCACCGGCCAGGGTCGCGGTCAGCAGTACGGCCGCCAGGCTGGAATAGGACACCATGGCGAACACCGCGCCCATCAGGGCGTCGAGCAGGATGTCGCCGGTCAGGGAGGCGAACAGGACCTTCACGCCCTGGGCATGGGTGATCGGCGCGGCGGCTTCGACAATCAGCTGCAACGCCAGAATGATCAGACCCAGGCCGATACCGACCCGACCCAACTGGCCGGCACGGGTCTGTTTGCGCGAGAGGAAGAAGATGACCCCGAGGAAGATCAGCAGCGGCGACAGCCAAGACAAATCAAAGGTCAGCACCCGTGCCATCAGCGCGGTGCCGACGTCGGCCCCGAGCATGGTCGCCAGGGCTGGGGTCAGCGCCATCAGGCCCTGGCCGACGAATGAGGTGACCAGCATCGCCGTGGCGTTGCTGCTCTGGACCATGGCGGTGACCAGGATCCCGGCGACAAAGGCCAGCGGGCGGCTGGCCATGTTCTGGCCGATGACGTGACGCAGGTTCGAGCCATAGACCCGCAGGATCCCGGTACGCACGATATGCGTGCCCCAGATCAACAGGGTCACGGCGGACAGCAGATTGAGCAGGGTCAGCATAAAGGGTCCCCTGGGGTGAATCGCCCCAAAGGGGCAAGTTGACGGTGCCGCGCGACGATCTACGTTCTGTACTTAAGCTGTAGTTGGCTAACGGTCTGGGCGCCAGCATCGCATAGCTAAAGTGCGCATTGAAATAAAACTGTCATGAAAACAGCTTTCTGCAGACGTGAAAAAGGGGCCCGTGAGCCCCTTTCTTTCAGTCCGCGCTCGGGTTATTGACCCGGAATATCCTTGCGCAGTTTCACTGGATCGCTCTGTTTTTTCTTTTTCGCGATGGCGGTGCGCATCTTGATGTTGACCGCTTCCACCGCCAGGGAGAACGCCATGGCGAAGTAGACGTAGCCTTTTGGCACGTGCACTTCGAAGGCTTCGGCGATCAGCACGGTACCCACCACCAGCAGGAACGACAGCGCCAGCATCTTCAGCGACGGGTGCTTGTCGATGAAGTCGCTGATGGTGCCTGCTGCGAGCATCATCACCAGCACCGCGACCACGATCGCCGCGACCATCACTGGCACATGGGACACCATGCCGACGGCGGTGATCACCGAGTCCAGGGAGAACACGATGTCGATGATCGCGATCTGGATGATGGTGTAGAGGAAGTTGCCGCCCTTGCCGGTGGGTTCGTCCGCCGTCTCGTCCTCGCCTTCCAGGGCGTGGTACATCTCCTGGGAGCTTTTCCAGAGCAGGAACAGGCCGCCGAAGAACAGGATCAGGTCACGCCCGGAAATACCCTGGCCGAAGACCACGAACAGGTCGGCGGTCAGGCGCATGACCCAGGTGATCGACAACAGCAACAGGATGCGCGTGACCATGGCCAGCGCCAGGCCGAACAGCCGGGTCCGGGCCTGCATATGCTTGGGCATGCGGCTGACCAGGATCGAAATCATGATGATGTTATCGATGCCCAGGACGATTTCCAGGGCGGTCAGGGTAAAGAAGGCAACCCAGATTTCCGGGTTGGTCAGCCATTCCATGTGTATTCCTTTGAGCGAGTGTTAGATCGCCCGGGGCGGTTGATCAGCCAACCGGCCCGGGCGAAGAGTCATTGCAGTTATAGAGTGCTGAACAGTGGAAAGATCCCCATCAGCAAGGCTGCGAACATTATGCACAGGCAGACCAGCACTGCCCACTTGAGGGTGAAGCGCTGGTGATCGCCGAACTCGATCCCGGCCAGGGCTACCAGCAAGTAGGTCGAGGGTACCAGCGGGCTCAGCAAATGCACGGGTTGGCCGACGATCGAGGCACGGGCCATCTCCACCGCGGTGATGCCGTAGTGGCTGGCCGCCTCGGCCAGTACCGGCAACACGCCGTAGTAGAAGGCATCGTTGGACATGAAGAAGGTGAACGGCATGCTCACCAGCGCGGTAATCACCGCCAGGTACGGCCCCAGTGCGTCGGGGATGACCGCCAGCAGGCTCTTGGACATGGCGTCGACCATGCCGGTGCCGGACAGGATCCCGGTGAAGATACCGGCGGCGAAGATCAGCCCGACCACCGCCAGTACGCTGCCGGCGTGGGCGGCGACGCGGTCCTTCTGCTGTTGCAGGCACGGGTAGTTGACGATCATCGCGATACTGAAGGCCACCATGAACAGCACCGGCAGCGGCAGCAAGCCGGCGATCAAGGTGCACATCAGGGCCAGGGTCAGCGCGCCGTTGAACCAGATCAGCTTCGGACGGCGGGCATCAGGGAATTGCGAGACGCTGATTTCGCTGTGGTCGATCTCGTCGCCCACCAGGTGCAGTTCACCCAGACGCGCCCGCTCACGCTTGCCGTACATATAGGCAATCGCCAGGATCGCCACCACGCCCGCCAGCATGGCCGGGATCATGGGTACGAAAATGTCCGAAGGGTCCACGTGCAGCGCACTGGCGGCGCGTGCAGTGGGGCCGCCCCAGGGGGTCATGTTCATCACCCCGCCGGCGAGGATGATCAGGCCGGCCATGATCCGCGGGCTCATGCCGATGCGGCTGTACAGCGGCAGCATGGCGGCCACGCAGATCATGTAGGTGGTGGCGCCGTCACCGTCCAGGGACACCACCAGGGCCAGCACCGCCGTGCCGACCGAGACCTTCAGCGGGTCACCCTTGACCAGCTTGAGGATCTTGCGCACCGCCGGGTCGAACAGGCCCGAGTCGATCATCAGGGCGAAATACAGGATGGCGAACATCAGCATCACGCCGGTGGGCGCCAGCTTGGTGATGCCTTCGAGCATCATCGGGCCGATCTTCGGCGCAAAGCCGCCGAACAGGGCGAAGAGGATGGGCACGATGATCAGGGCAATCAGCGCGGACAGGCGCTTGGTCATGATCAGGAACATGAAGGTGATGACCATGGCAAAGCCAAGGAAAGTCAGCATGGGAATACTCCAGGCGTAGCGCGGCTAGGGAATGGCGAACCGGGTGGGGTCAGCGCAGAACGGGAAGCGCGAGGCGTACGGGTGGAGTAGGTGCAGCGAGGCGGGTAGGAGCAAACATCAGAATCACCATTGTTGTTGTTAATTGGGCCGGGAAGCGTCGCAACGCTCACTGTGGCCAACCGGTCTATTGCCGGAAGTGGAGGCGATCCTAATCGGGGAAGCTTTCAGCTACCTTTCGCCGGTGAAAGGAATGAGTGGATGTTCAAGCAACCGATGAGCGGCATACAGTGACCGCCATCACAGCAAGGGAGAAAGGCACATGGGCGAACTGCACACCGGGGGCTGTCATTGTGGTCGGCTGCGTTATCAATTCAGTGGCCCGCTACGGGATATCGCCCATTGCCACTGCTCGATCTGCCGCCGGGTCAGCGGCGGCCTGGTGACCACCTGGATCACCCTGCCCGCCCCGGCCTTCCAATGGACCCAAGGCACGCCCGTGCGCTACGGCTCCTCCCCCAGCTGCACTCGCCTGTTCTGTGGCAACTGCGGTGCGCAGCTGGCGCTGGAGACCCAGCTGAGCCCGGGCAGCATCGACGTGACCATCGCCACCCTCGACCACCCGGAACAGGCCCCGGCCGACCGGCATATCTGGACCGACAGCCGCCTGCCCTGGCTGCACCTGGATGAGCAACTGCCGCAAGAGCCGCAAGAACAGCTCTAGCCCGGCATCGGCGGCTCGCTGGGGGGCGCCGCAGGCGGTGTGAACAGGCCCGCCAGCTCCGCCTGGGTCTCGGCGACAAACCACTGGCTCAAGCCCGGACGCCACAGCAAGCTCTGGCGCGTGATCTGCCCGGTGCTGACGTAGTGTTGCAGCTCAAGAAAGCTGTAAGGGCCGTATTCGACGCCGCCAACGTTGAGGTGATAGCGCGCCTGACTGTCCCTGGCATGCTGCGCCGCGGCCTGTGCTGCATGAATGCCTGGGTTGAACAAAGCCTCCAGCCAGCCAGGGTCGAAGCACTCCGGGCGCAGCTGGAGTTTCTCGCTGTGGTGCGGGACGACTTCAGAGACATAGACATCGCCTTTGGAGCCGCTGATCGAACGGGTGAACGCCGGCAAGTGATTTCGCGCCTGCTCGATCAGGGCTTCGGCGTGTTCAGGCGCCTGCTCGTGCAGGAGCCTGAAGGATTCGCTGCGGAGGATGGCGCTGAGCTCCCTGGGCAATGAGCACGCCGGCTCGGCTATCCCTTTTTCATCGACCACTCTCAGGCTTTTGTAAGCGTCGTGCCTTAAGTGCTCGAACAGCGCGCACAGCGCGGCAAGCAGTGCCGGGCGCGGCTGGCTCAAACGCGCCTGCACCCGCGTCGAGAGCAGCTGCCGATGAGGGGCCCGCAGCCCGTATTGGCGAATGGCCGGCTCGGTGCCGATGCCAAAGGCCTCGCCTTCGTCGATGAGTTCGTAGGCCTGCCCCGGGTTGCGGGTCAATTCGCCCAGGGCAATGGCTTGCAGATACAGGCGCAGGTCGTGCGCCAAGGCCAGGTAGTGCGCCTGGTCGAAGATCAGCGGATGGCAGTTGGCGTGCTTGTTCACGTGCAAGGGACGCTGCTGTGCCTGCTTGCGGTAGTTGGCCAGGTAGACGGGCAGGTCGCGCAAGGCATTCAGGGCAAAGCCGCTCGAGCGCATGGAGGCGACCAACCGCCCAGGGACCTGACAATCGATGAATTGCAGGTCATTCGGGCGCAGGCCTGGCAGTGCGGGCAGGCATTGACTCAGCAACTCACCGTACAGGCGCCTGAACTCGGCAGGTTGCGGCACGCTGAGCAGACACAGGTAACCGTCGGGGTTGGTTCCGCGGCCGGGTTCAAGCTCCAGGTTGGCCCAGGGCATGGCCTGTTCCAGCCACAGGCTCAATACCCGGCGGAGGTCTTGCGCAGTCAGGCCGGCCAACAGGGCGAGCAGTGGGTCTTCGCCCTCCTGTGGCGCCATCAACCCGCTGAGCAGCGGCTGGGTGTGGCCGCTCAGGTGCAGGTCGGCCAGGCCGTCGGGCCGGAACGTCGCGTACAGCTCGGCATGCCCCTGGCTGGAATAGCTCATGGGGTTCCGCAGGGCGGGGGTATTTTCGAATTCTTCCGGCAGTTCCACTCTATGACTACGGATGGTGTACTGGCGATGGATGCTGCTCATGATCCATTTTTTTTCGCTCAGCGGCGGATTGGCCAGATCGTTGAACAGCATGTCGCCGAGCATCAACGGCAGGTCTTCAGGCTCCTCACAGCGACGTTGCGCGAGGTTGCAGGTGTCGAACACATAGAGGTCGTCGAACGGCCCCACCGGGTTGTCGTCCTGCGCGGTCGTATAACCACGCCCGCGAGTTTCCAGCTCCATCAGTGCGGCGTAGCTGTGGGCCTGTGCCCGCTCCGGTTCGATGTGCATCGCCCCGCCGGCCAATACCAGATGCAAGGCGACACGCCCGGGGATGTTCTGTTCGGCAAGTGTTTGCCGGACCAGATCGCCGATCTGCAGAAACGACCCCGAACCGTAGCTGCCCGCCGCCGAAGCGGTTATCACGATATTGACGCAGTCCCGGCTTACCTTGAGGCCAAGGCGCTGGGCCTCGGCGTCTTGCGTGGGGTCGCAGGTGTGCAGGTGGTGCAGGGCCTGACGCACCCTGGCGCGGATCTGGTCGGCCTGGGTCAGGCAGTACAGGCGGGAAAAACCGCGAAGCCGATGGTATTTCATCGGCTCGATTCCCCAGTGCTTCATGGTCTGCGAGGTCAGGGGCGACCATTTGGCGACGTCGGGCGAGTCCAGCTCGGCCTCGGGGTCGAACGGGCCACTGATGATTTCATCGACCCGAAAACAGGCTTCGGGCTGTGCGGGCTCCAGGCCCCGCTCCCAGACCTGGAAGTCACTCGGGTGGAACCGAATAAAGCGCGCCAGGGGGAAGTCGGCGAGGCGCTCGATGCGTTGCCCCTCGCGCCAGGAGGTGGCCAGCAGGCGCTTGCGCAGGTGCAGGCCGACCCGGCGGCCGGTGTTGCCCAGCGCGATAAAAAGCGTGGGGCGAACCTCATACCCGGATTCGGTCATGGGTGTGTCTCCAGCGATCCATGCGGTTTGCCCAGGGGCGCCCGACGGGCGCCCCCCATCAGGCATTTCAGTCGAGGTAGGCGATCTGATAGGTGTCGGCGTCGATCATCACCAGTTGCACGTTGTTGCTGCGGGTGTTGACCGGCTTGCCGTTGAGCAGCACCGAGGTGTCGACGCGGTACACGCCTTGCGGCACCTGGTTGTCCAGGGTGATGGTGAAGGTGTTTTCGTAACCGCCGCTGCCGGGCTTCTCGTTGGCGACCTTGGTGCCTTCCTTGAACGCGGTGGTGGCGCCCGGCTCATACAGGCGCACTTCTTCCTTGATCTCGTTGACGGCCTGGCGGCTGCCATCGATGGCCACGATGTTGGACACCACTTTGATCGGCTGGCCGCGCTTGATGGTGCTGCCGGGCTGGATGCTGGTCTGGTAGCTGACCACTTGCGGCTCGGCAGGAGCCTTCTTGCCGCCTTTGCGGTACTGCGCCTCGACTTCCTGGGGCGACTGGGTCTGCACCGACTTGGCGTTGATCACGAAGCACACGGCGATACCTGCGGCCGTGCCGGCTACGACGCCGACCCCGCGATCCTTCTTGCCGCTGACCGCTGCCCCTGCTGCCGCCCCTGCCGCGATGGCCAGGCCGCACTTGAGCCAGTCGCCGCCGCTCCAGCCGGTCGGGTTCATGCTCTTGGAGTCGATGTTGGCGCAGCTCTGCAGGCCGAAGATCGATACGAGGCCCAGGGCAAGCAAACGCTTATTGGGGGAACGCGGGTGCTGGGTCATGGATGACTTCCAAGTGTTCGAAGGGAGGCCGGCGTCATCATTCGATGGTGGTCCGGTTCAGGGCCTGGGATTGCTGGCGGGTGGCCTGGTTGATGATGTTCTGCGCCTCGCGGTTGCCCGGGTCCATGTTGAGCACCAACCGGGCGACGGTGATCGCGCTCTGGTAGTCGCGGCGGATCAAGGCCTTGCGTGCCTCGTTCAGCGAGCGGCCGACCATGCTGGCGGCGCCGTTGTTCTGCTCGATGCGCGTGGTGGAACGCGGAGGCGTGCTGGGCTGCGTTGCGGGTGCCGGGATCGACTGGACCTGCGCCGCGGCCTTGGCTTCCTGCTCGCGCCGGGCCTGCTCTTCGGCGCGCTTGCGCTGGTCGGCAGCGTCTTGCTGAGCCTTGCGGTCCTGCTCCTTCTGCCGTGCCTGGTCCGCCAGGTCCTTGTCGCGCTGAACCTGCTTCAAGCCGTCTTTGGCCCGATTCAACAGGCTCAGGGCCGCCGGGTCCTTGCTGTTTTTCTGCAGGACCTGTTCGGCTTTATCCAGCGCGCAGTTGTAGTCGCTCTGGCGCAGGCATTGCTGACCAGCGAGCAGCACTTGCTCCAGGTCGCGCTGACTGTTGCGCGAGCCGAGCTGGTTCATGCCATAGAACGCCAGCAGTGCCAGGACCAGCGCACCGATCACGATTTTTTTCAGCAGGCCCTTGGGTTTATCCGCAGGCGGTGCCACGGGTGGGGTCGGCGCGGCTGCCGGAGCGGCCGGCGCGGGTGCCACGGGCTGCGGCGCGGCTGGCGCAGGGGCAGCCGGCAGCTCGAACTTCAGCGCGGCGGCCTTGGGTTCGACCACCGGCGGCGGGCTGGCGGGCTCCTTGGCGGCCACGGCCACGGGGGCCTTGGCCGAGATCGGCGGTTGCACGGCGACGCCACAGTACGGGCAGTGTTTCACCGGCCCGCAGAGTGTCCGGCCACAGGCGCTGTTGGCGCAGGTAGCGGGAAACTCGGCGGCTTTGACTGACGCTGACATAGGGTTCTCGTCTTCGCTTGGTTCAGAGCGGTGGCGGCATGGCTGGGCCGCCCAGTGGCGGTGGACTGCCTGCCGCCGGGGCGAACAGGTGGGCCAGCTCCTGGATCTGCCCGGCACTGAGCCAGGCGGCCATGCCTTCACGCCACAGCATGCTGTCGCGGGTCACTTGCCCGGTCTGCACGTACTGCTGCAACTGCGCCGAGGTGTAGGGGCCGTAATTGGTCCCGGCGACGTTCAGGTGATAGCTGTACTGCACCGCCGCCACCGGTGGTGGTAGCGCGCCGCCGGCAATCGGCGGTGGCGCGGCAAAGCCTGGGGCCGCAGGCGCTTGGCCGGCAAACGGCGCCGCCACCGGCTTGAGCAGGTTCTCCAGCCAGCCCTCGGCGAAAAACTCCTTGGCGACGCTGAGTTTTTCTTCGTGGTCGGCATGCACCTCATCTGCGTAGACGTCGGCCCGGGAGCCGATCACGCGCTGGCTGAAGCGCCCCAGGTAGCTTTCGGCCAACTTCACCAGCTCCTGGTCGCGGTCACCGGCCTGGCGCTTGAGGCGGGCCAGGTACTCTTTTTTCAGCAGCTCGGCAATCTTGTACGGGAAGGCCTGGAACGGTTCCGAAGCGCCTTGCTCGTCGATGCGTTTCTGCGCTTTGTAGGCGCTGCGGCTCATGTCATCGAACAGCGCGATCAGCGCCGCGATCTGGACCTCGTTGAGGCTCAGGGTGCGGTCACGCACCTGGGCTTCGATGTCACTGCGGTGCACCGGCTTCAGGCCGCTTTGACGAATGGAGAATTCGTCGCCGATGGTGAAGTCTTCCTTGTCGATAAAGAACTCGTACAGGCCGTTGTCCAGGCGCTTGAGCACGCCAAGGGCAATCGCGTGCAGGTAGAGTTTGAAGTCCTCGGCGAACTGGCGGTACTGCTCCTGGGTGAACTGGATCGGCTGCACGAACTGGCTGATGCGCTTGTGCACATGCAGCGGGATCGCCGCGCTTTCCTTGCGGTAGCTGGCCAGGTAGGTCGACAGCGGGGTCAGCGCCGGCAGCGGGAAGCCGCTCAATTCGGTGAAGCAGATCAGTTTGCCGGGGATCCCCGACTCCACGAACTGGATATCGCTGGCGTTGATAGCCGTACCCTGTGGCAGGCATTGGCCGAGGGTCGCGCCGTATACGCGCTTGAACTCGGCATGGTCATGCACGCCGATCAGGCAGGTGTAGAGCTTCTGGCCGATATCGAAACCGCCAGTGAGGTTCAGCGGCACCCACGGCATGGCCCGTTGCAGCAACTGGCGGAATTTCTCGCGCTGCTCTTCCGGGTTCAGGGCCGCCAGGGCGCTCATCAGCGGATCGATGCGCTGCGCGTTCTTCGGCAGTTGCTGCACGGATTTATTGCGCAGCTTGAGCAGCAGCTCTTCCTGGCCCTCTTCGGTCTGCAACTTGCCGAACAGCACTTTCGAACCGCCGAAATCCTTGAACGCGTCCTTGGCCCACTCGCGCACATCCGCGCCATTGGCGGCCGGCTCTTCGTTGCCTTGCACTGGCGCCAGGGGAATCAGGGTGGCGTGTTTTTCCTTGATGCTGGCGTCGATCTTGGTGATGTCGGTGTCGATGCGCTTGAGCAGGCTGTCGACCGCGTTGCGGCCATCCTGCAGGCGGCCGACAAAGCCGTTCCAGATCGCGCGACCGTTCTGGTCCACCGATTCCTTGCGGCCCAGCCACTCGGAGATCTCGCGCAGCAGTTGTGCGGCTTCACGGGCGGCGACATGGCGCACGTAGAACAGCAGGCTTTCGCGCAGGGTGTCCTTGACCTGGACCAGCACCGTGTCGGCTTGTTTGTCCTTGCCGCTCAGGCGCGCCAGCAGGCCTGAACCGGTGGTTTCCTTGAGGCGTTCGAACTCGCGGGCCAGCTCCGAGGACTCGAGTTTTTCCGACAGTTCCTTGAAGCGCGCGGCGTTCTTTTCCAGGGCCGGGATGATCCCGGTGCCTTCGTTTTCCAGGCGGTCCTTGAGCATTTCCACCAGCGCCAGGGTGTAATCCAGGCCGCCGCGCTCGTCATCGTCCAGGCGTCGGAACAGCTTCTCGGGCAAGGCGTCTTCACGCACCAGTTCGGCGATGCGCTTCTTGCGGTTTTCCTTGATCCGCACTTCGTGGTTGCGCTCGGCGCTGTCCACCGAACTGCCCTTGGTGTCGCGCTCCAGCTGTTGCTGGATTTCCCGCACGTGGGTCAGCCACTGGTCCTTGTCTGCCCCGCCGTTTTGCAGGCGTTCGAACAGGCTCTCGGTTTTCTGCTCGATCTGCGCGGTGATGCTGTTGTCGCCCTCGACCTGCAACAGGTCGTCGGCGATCTGGTAGTGGGTGAACTCGCCCGTGGCCAGGGTCAACTCGACGCGGGACAGGAAGTCCGGCAGCTCGGTGAAGGTCCGTGGGGTGACGTTCAGTTGCTCGCGCAGGAACTCGTCGCGTTCCTTGTCGGTCGGGCGATTGTCGTTGACCGCGTTATTGGCGTTGGCCGCCCCGAAGAACGCCTTGAGCATCTGCTGCACCTGGCGATTGAGGCGAACGTGCTGGCGCGCGTCGACCTGGGTGTCGAGCACCGCCTGGCCCAGGGACGAGTACGAGCGCGGAAAGTGCAGCTTGGTGTCGCTGCCGTAGTCCTGGGGCAGGCTCACGCTGTAGGAGCGGATCTTGTGCTGGTTCTGGTTGACCGCGATCGAGCGCTTCTTGTTGGCGAAATCCTGGGAGGTGAAGTCGGTGAACAGCGCATCCGAGAGCATCTCGTAGATGTCTTCCTGGTCGCTGGTCTTGGCCTGGGCGACGTTGCTGTTATCGATGATGTACACGTCGTCGTAGGGACGGTTGTCGATAAACAGGTTGTCGGTGGCGTCCCAGTGCTTGAGCAGCGGGTTGCCGCGCATGCAGGTCTCCAGCTCCATCAGCGCCGCATAGCCGTTGGCCTGGACGCGCTCGGCGTTGTAGGAGCCGAAGCCGCCCGGCAGCACCAGGAACAGGTCGACCTTACCGGCGATGTTGTTTTCCTTGAGGATGGCCTTGGCCAGGAACCCCATGTCCAGGAACGAACCCGAACCGGTGCCGCCGGCCGCAGAGCCGGTGATCACCACGCGGATCTTGCCCGGATCGATTTCCAGGCCGAGCTTTTTCAACTTGTCGGCCTGGGCGCCGATGTTGCTCAGCAGGCGCCCGACCTTGCTGCGCAGCTTGTCGCGGATGCTCGGGTACTTGTCGAAGAAGTACAGCCGAGACAGGGCGCGGATTTGCCCGGCGCCCTTGGACGGATCGATGCCCAGGCTCTTGATCTTTTCCGGGGTCAGGGGGAACCACTCGGCCACTTCGCGATGGCGGTTGAGCTCATCGATGGAGTGCGTGTACTTGCTCAGGTTGAGCGGCTCGATGATCTTTTCTTCGGAGGTGAAGGCCACCTGCTCGGCCAGCACGTCGGTCTTGATCGACTTGCCGTCCTGGGTCACTTCACCCGAATCGAGGTCGAAGTTGACGAACTGCACTAGGGGGAAGTCGGAAATCTGCTGCACCTGGTTGTTGCCACCCCAAATGGCATTGAGGATGCGCCGGCGCAGGCGGATGTTGACCTTCATGCCGGTGCCGCCGAGGGCGATGAACAAGGTTGGGTGGATCTTTTCACTGACCTGCGGGGCTGCTGCCTGGCCGGAAGGTTGTGCACTCTCGTTCATCAGAAACTCCATGAGCCCGGGTGGGCTGGCCAAGTGAACTTGGCAATTGATCCGCTATTGGGGTGAGACGGGCCGGGTGCGCAGCGCACCCCCGGCCATCAGGCAGCGATGACTCAGCGCTTGGCCGAGAAGGTCATCAGCCAGGCAACCAGGGAGATGGCTGCAACGCCGCCCAGCGGCGCCAGGTACAGCGGAGCCAGGAACTGGCCGGAGTTGATCACCGCCAGCACCGCCATGGTCGCAACCATCAGCAGGCCGAGGAACAGGAACCAGCCGGAAGCATTGGCGCGGCTCGGTGCCACACGCTCACGTACGCGCCAGTTGGCGTAGGCGTTCTTGATCACGAAGAAGATGATCGCCAGGACCACCAGCACCGCCACCCCGATCAGGGCGTCGCGGCTGTCGACTTTTTTCGGACCCAGGTCCAGACCGATCGGCGATGGCACGCTCAAGGTGCTGCTGGTGGTGCTGGCCGGTGCTGCCGGTGCTTCGCTTTCAATCGGGGCTGGCAGTGTGCTGGTCTGGGCCATGTTCAACTTCCTTGGGGATTCTTGAGTGAGGGTTACTTGAGACGCACAGCAGTGTCGGGAGCCTTGTCCAGGAGCTTGACCCCGAACAGGCCGCGCTTGATGGTCGCGACCTTGTTCTGCTGGGCGTCGTAGACGTTGGCACTGCTAAAGGGTTTGAGCGGATAGTGCTGGGCCACGCCCTCCACCATCACGGTCACGGCTTTCTTGCCGGCGATCATGCTTTTGCCCACCAGGGCCGCGATCAACAGCAGCAGGAACAGCCCGAACAGCAACAGCACCGGCCCCAGCGGGTAGCTGATGCGCAGCACGATCGGCAGAACGGTCGAAGAAGTGCTGGCTTCGCTGGACGGGATAAACACGTCCGGCAGCGCATCGCCAGGGAACAGTTCGTTCATCTTCGCGATGAAGTCCTGGGAGATACGCAGTTGCTGCTCGCTCAGGCGCACCTCGATGGTCCCGGCGCGCTGGTAACCGCTGGAGAGGATCACCTCGCTCGACCATTGGGACGGCAGGGGCGGCAGTTGCAGGCTGATCGCGGCTTCGCTGGAGCGCGCACCGGGTTCCAGGTCCGTCAGGCGGTCGAGGGAGATGCTCGATTGCAGGGCTTCGCCCGGCATGTCCAGGTTCATCTCGATCTTCGCGTCGTGGATCTGGTACGGGTTGAACTGGTTTTCGAACTTGCCCAGCAGCACCGCGGTTTTGGGCGAGCTGTCGACGTTGATATTGAGGATCAGGGTCTGCTGGTCCGGGGCCAGTTCGGCACTGACGTCCGGGGTGTCCTGCACGCCGGTGGGGATAAAGCGTACCGCCGACTGGGTCAGGGGCTTGAGCCGTACCCGGTTGTCCTTGAGCAGGGTCGCCAGGGCCGGCTGGGCCAGGACCTGCTCCAGGGCCTTGCCGGCGTTATCGCCGTAGGCCAGCGCATAAATCATCAGGCCGTTGGCTTGGTAGTTGGGGCCTGCCACCGGCATTTTCTGCGGGAATGCGGCGATCCGGGTGATGCTGGCCTCGTTGTGCAGCAGGTCATAGAACTCGCGGTTCTTGAGCGAGGTTTCGCTGCTGTTGTTGGGGCTGTTCTTGTTGTTGGTGAGGATCCAGACAATCCCTTCCCGGCCCTCGAGCCCGGTCTTGATGGCCGCCAGCAACGCTTCCTTGAAGTCGGTGTCGGCGTAGGCGCCGCCGGCCTTGCGCACCAGGTTCAGCTGATTGACGCTGGCGGCGAGCTTGTCGTGGGTGCCGGGACCGCGATAAGTCCACTCCGGCGACGGGTGCTGGGCATCGGCCTGGTTGAAACCGCCAATCACCACTTCCGAATTGCCCGCCGCCGCGGCGGCCAGCTTGATTACCAGCGGTTTGAACGACGACGCCGGGTCCAGATAGAAGGGCTCCATCCAGCCGGAGTTCTGCACCAGGAACACCTGGCGCATCGGCTCGGCGACAGCGCCCGCGCTGCCCAGGGCCAGAATCAGTAACAAGCCACGGCGTAGCATCAGGGTCAGGCGTTCCATCGGTAAAGCGCTCCGGAAGAATCGATATACAGCCACAGCGCGTTATCGAAAAAGAACCACTGGGCATTCCACGGGCGGCTGACGTGGGCCTTGAGCCCGAAACCGCGGCCACCGACCTGCTCGAGGCGGTACTGCGCATCCACCGGCTGTTCGCTTTTGAAGAAATCGTCGAGGGTGCTGTTCTGCTCCACGCGCATCGAGAGCAGGAGCTTGTCGCTGCTGAACTCGATAAACGGGTACACCACCTCACGGGTGGTCGGGGTGATGCTTTCGTCGTGGGTGTCCCAGGGACGTTCCAGGCGAATGTTGTACTTGAAGCTCAGGTGCCCGGTGCCCAGGCGATAGCCCTTGATCGGCTTGGGCTGGTCGGTAGCCCCCGGGTCCAGTTGCAGATAGCTCTGGCCCTCGGCGGTAAAGATCAGTTGCCACAGGCCGTAGCCGTCCTGGAAGGGCGGCCCCTGCTCGGGCATGGCGGTGGCGCCGTTGGGCCACGGGTGCCACTGCGCTTGCAGGGCCTGGCCCTGGCGCATGCTCAGGTAACCATGCTCGCCAATCCACAGCAGGCGGCGGGACGTGTGGTCACGAATCGGCGCCGACAGGCGGGTCATCTGCGCGGCGTCGGCACCTTCTACCGGGTAGCGCTCCCAGCCGTTGGCGCTGGGGCTGACCAGGCAGACGCTGCCGTCTTCCAGCACCAGGGGCAGGAACGACTGCTCCTCAAGGTCGCCGGAGCCGGCCAGCGCTCGGCCATCGCGGCGTTGGCAGCGGTATTTGAGGTTCAGCGGATCGACCTTGACCAGCACCGCGCCTTCATCGCCGGCCAACAGCAGGTGCTGGCCATGTTCGGCGGGGCACAGGCTGACCGAGTTGGCCCAGTTCTCCAGGCGGTTGCGGCCGATCGGATGGCCTTCGGGGCGCAGTTCCAGCCACTTCTCGGAACCGCGCTGCCAGAGAAACAGGCTGCCTTCACGGCCCAGGGCGAACAGCGCCTCACGGTGGCCGCCGAGGTTGGCAGCGAAGAAGCTCAGGCCATTCTTGCGCGGCAGCTCAATGATCTGCTTGCTGTCATTGAGATCGCGCTCGGCGGAGTTCTGCAGGCGTTCGAAGAGTTGTTTGACGGTCTGTTGCGCGCCGTCCAGGTGGCAGGCGTCATTGACTACCCGCGATCCGCTGCCATCGCCATAGGGCGGCAGCCAGCGATTTTGCGCCTGGTAGCCGATGGCTGTGAGGGCGGCGCCGCTGTTCGGGCAGAACGCGAAAGATGATGGCAGATAGGTATCGGATTCAGTGAGCCGCGCACCGACCAGATAGTCGAGATCGACCAGGGTCGCTGCCGGTTTTACCCCGCCGACGCTGGAGAGCGAACAACCACCTTCTGCTGTTTGTTGCCATTGCTGGTCGCCAAGCTGCCACTGGTACCCGCCGCGATTACCGACTATCTCCATATAATCCTGCTGATACCTGCGTAAAAGTCCGCGCCCGATCTCTCCGGCAAGCACTTCTGATAAGGGGGGTTATTGTCGTACGAGGCGCTCGATCACCGTGAAAAACGCGGCGCAGAGCCTGGCATGGCACCATTTTTTCGATCGCGGAATAGTGGCATATTGATGGGTGTTGTCAACTATTCCATGGCGTCAAAAGTCCTGCTTATACCAAAGGATCAAGGCAGCTCCAGCCCCCCTGCTGCCTTGTGCAATGCCCTTAAATGTTCCCCCACCTGCTTCAGGTTGGCTTCGTTGGCGGCAATTTCGGCAGCCCGCGCAGGTTCGAGCAAGGCGCGGACTTCTTTATCCAGGTCGCCGGTCAGGGCTTGCAGGTGTTTCTGGCGCAGGCTGCTCTCCGCTTCCAGGCGCTGCCATTCACTGGGCTGCGGCAGGCCGTAGCCACTGCTGCCCAGCAGCTCCGCCGGGCGGCTGAGGAAGCCACTGTTGGCGAGGATTTCCTGCAGGGTCTTGTTGGCGTTGTCCATGCCGCCGTTTTTCAGTTCGCGGGCGCCCAGGTAGCGTTGCTTGACCTCATCCTGGGCCAGCAGCAATTGCCGGCGAAAGCTGGCCTGTTCCAGCAGCAGCAAGGCGGCGCTGGTGCGCAGGTCGGCCTGGGCGAACCATTGGCGACGTTCCTCGGCACTGAGTGACAGCCAGTCTTCGACGCTGGTCTGTTTGATCGGCAGGTGCTTCTTGATGACCTCGAACATGGCCTGGTAGCGATCGCGGAACGAGTCGAAGCGATAGCCCAGGCGCAGGGCTTCACGGGGGTCATCGAGCACGCTGGTGTCGGCCAGCCCCCTGCCTTTGAGCACCTCCAGCAGGCCATTGGGCACGATGCTGTCGAGGCCGATCAGTTGCGGATTGTTGCTGCCGCTGCGCAGCAGCTTGAGGCTCTCCACCGCGCAGTTATTGGACAGAAAGTAATAGTTGCCGTCGTAGCTCCAGTGCATTTCCGCGGCGTGTTCCACCACCTGCTCGATCTCGGTGCGCGACAGGTTCAGCGGCACCGAGGCCAGGCTGCGCAGCTCGGTCTTGGTGTATTCGTCGATGACCTGGGCCAGGGGCAGGACAAACAGCCGTGACGGGTATTTACCCACCAGGCCATCCCAGCTCGACAGCTGCACGTCTCCGACAAAGGCCCGATACGACAGCACCAGGTGCTGATCCAGGTCCAGCCGGCAATCGGGTCCGCGCGGGCGGCCCGGGGCACAGATCACCAGGCGCAGCATGCTGTGGCCCCAGCGGCTGACCCAGTTCTGGTTGGCTTCGGCCAGCAAGTAGTCGACCGCATACACGCGCTCGGGGTCGACCTGGCCCAGGGGCTGCTTGGCAAAGTCGTTGCCGGCATTGAGGAAGGCGAACGACTTGGCGCAGCTGTCCTTGGCCGGCGGTGCCCAGCCGAAGTGTTCCTGGTAATAGCGGTACAGCCCGGGGCGACGGCAGGCGTAGCTCGGATCGAGGAGGAAGTACTCCATGTTCACCGCGACGAACTCTTTGGGGTTGGTCGTCTCGTAGATGTCCGGGCTGCGTGCCACTTGCCGGTTGTGTTCCTCGCGGGCTCCACGGCGGCCGACGTATTGCGGCCAGCCGGCGAGGTCCAGCAGGCGCGGGTCATCGCTCAGGGTGAAGCGGCGCTCGGTCTGGCCGCGGCACTCATCCCGCAGGCCGACCAGGCCGCTGTTGGCGTTCTGTCTGGCGCAGCGCTGGATCAGCGGGCGCTCTGCGGCGGACCACAAGCGCGAGCGGTCATAAATGTGGGTCAGCTCGTGGAGCACGGTGGCGAGCATTTCCCGGCGCACGGTGCCGTGTGGGCGATAGGTCTTCTGGGTCGCGGCCGAGCCGTCGGTGAGGCTGGCGAGCAGGTTGCGATTGAGGTCCAGCTCGGACACCAGCGACGCCTGGCCATAGGCGTTTTCGGGCATCTTGTCGGTCCAGCCGACATCGATGCGCCGATCCAGTTGCTGGATGAAACGCGGCGGCAGGGCCTGCATCGCTTCATCCAGCAGCGCCTGGCTGGCCTGCTGTTGCGCCGGGGTCAAGCCGTCGGTCTTGAGGCGCAGCTGCAGGTCGGCCTGGGCCGTGCCGCACAGTAGCGACAGGGCCCCGGCCAGCAGCCAGGCGACTGATGGCCTCACAGTGCGAGGATAGCTTCGGCGAGTACCTGGTCACTGGCGTCGCGAGCTTGCGGCACGCGGGTGCGCAAGGTGTCGAAGGCGGCTTCCAGTTGGGCGCCACGGATTTCGCCGTTGCTGGCGACGAAGCTGGCGGCATCGTCGTGGGCTTCGCGCACGACTTTCGAGTCGCGGATGGAGGTGGTGGTGTCCGAGGTGAAATCGATCGTGCGGCCAAAGGCGCGGACGATGATGTTACTGGTGGCCACCAGGGTGTGTGCCTGGGCCACATCGGCCAACAACAACAGGCCTAGGGTGGCGGCAATCAGCGGGCTGCGCATGGAACGACTCCGGAATAACAGGGGATGATTATTGGACGAGAATTGCTTGCGCCAGTTCAAGGTCGCTTGCATGAAGTTTTGGCTGGCTGCGCCGCAGGTATTCCAGGGCCGACTCCAACTGTGCGCCTCGCATGACGCCATCGCTGGCAACGAAGGCCGCGGCGTCATCCTGGGCCGCGAGTATCAGTTTTCTGTCGAAGGGGGCACTGGTCACCTTGCTGGTGGCGTAACCGGTGACGACCAGGCCTTCGGTGGTCAGGTCAAAAGCCTGAGCCGAGCCCACTCCACAGACCATGGATAACAGCAACACACTAAGCGGTATTCGGAACAAAACCAGACTCTCGACAGCTGAAAAAAAACAGCGCCAAGGCTAGCGCAATGCCCGGGTGAGGGCCAGCGCCGGGGATTCCGGGTGCGCGAGGCAGAGCCGGAATCGGTCTGTGATCAGATCGCCAGAATGGCCTGGGCCAACTGTGCGTCGCTGACGTCCAACTGCGGAGCCTGTTGGCGGATATGCTCGAACGCGCTTTCCAGTTTCACGCCGCGAATGGCGCCATCGGTGGCGACGAAGCTGGCGGCGTCGTCCCGGGCCGCGCGCACGATCTTGTTGTCGCGCAGCGACGAGGTGGCATCGGACGTGGCGTCGGTGGTGGCCTTGAGTGCGCCGACAATTGCATCAGTGGTCACGATAAGGCTGCTGGCGTGCGCGTTGGCAGCCACGGCCAGCAAGGCAGCAGCGCTGAGCAGGCGAAGACGGATCATGGATGAAACTCCTGTAAATAGCAGATAAGGGGGCGCTGAGTGGGCACCGGACAGCCTGGTGGAGGTGTTCAGATAAATCAGACGAGCCTTCAGGATTGCTCGCCACATAATCCAGGGATATTAGGCCTGCGCCAAGGCTTCGAACAGCCTGCCCCGCACCCTTCAAGCCAATGGGTGGCGGGAGTGTAGGGGCCTTGCGTGGGCTCAATCCCGGGGGTTGCAGCGCGCTGGTGCTCGGCACAGAGCTACCGATACAGATAACCAAACCTTAAAACTGTATTGGTTCAATATATGTAATATTAAAACTGTACCTATCTGACGCAAATCGCTTTTGCACACTGGAACTGAGGCCCTGAAACGACAAAACCCGTCGCGGTTGCCCGCGACGGGTTTTGTTTTCTTAATCTGGGGTGCTGGCGGTGGACCCGGTGGGTCAGGGCCAGCGACGCTAACTTAGCGCCAGAACGGCTTGCTCAGCTCTTCGTAGCGTTGTGCTTCGCTGATACCGGCGTCAGCCAGCAAACGCGAATCCAGACGAGCCAGTTGATGGCGGCTGGAGATGCGGCGCTGCCACAGCATCAGGTTGGCGATAATGCGCAGAGGCATGGAAGCCTGGGATTTTGCAGCTTTCTCTTCGAAGAACAGTTCGGAACTGATTGTACGTTCCATGGTTGACATCCTTCCGCTTGTGGCGGGATCAGGTAGTGGTTTAACTGATGCCAATGATCCTCCTCTGACGCAAGACTCTGTAGATACAGTTCACCTGTATTGTGAGGGACCAGTTAACTGTTTATAGGGGCTGTACTGCTCGGAAATGAGGCAACTGTACCTATGCGCACTTATTTAGTGCGTTTTGTAAGGTTTTATGAGATTGGAGGGGGTTTTAGGTGGGAAAATCACCGGTACAGTAGTACAGTTTTTACCGGTTCTATTCAGGCGGCTGACCAGCTGACGAAACTGTGTTTGCGTCAGCGGCCAACTGTTGCATTTACTTCACCAGCATCTGCCCGTGCTCTTCCAGGTTGATGTGCCAGCTCAGGGCATCACGCAGGATGTGCGGGGTGTGTCCGCCCAGTGCGCAGGCGGCGGTGTAGTAGTCATTCAGGGCGGCGCGGTAGGACGGGTGCACGCAGTTGTCGATGATCACCCGGGCGCGTTCCCGCGGTGCCAGGCCGCGCAGGTCGGCCAGGCCGATCTCGGTGACCAGGATGTCGACGTCATGTTCGGTGTGGTCGACGTGGCTGACCATCGGTACCACGCTGGAAATCGCCCCGCCCTTGGCAATCGACTTGGTGACGAAGACCGACAGGTGCGCGTTGCGGGCGAAGTCGCCGGAGCCGCCGATGCCGTTCATCATCCGCGTGCCGCAGACGTGGGTGGAGTTGACGTTGCCGTAGATGTCGAACTCCAGTGCGGTGTTGACCGCGATGATGCCCAGGCGCCGCACCACTTCCGGGTGGTTGGAGATCTCCTGCGGGCGCAGCACCAGTTTGTCCTTGTAGCGCTCCAGGTTGCCGAACACGTCGGCATTGCGCCGGCTCGACAGGGTGATCGAGCTGCCCGAGGCGAAGCTCAGCTTGCCGGCATCGATCAGGTCGAAGGTCGAATCCTGCAGCACTTCGGAGTACATGGTCAGGTCTTCGAACGGCGAGTCGATCAGGCCGCACATCACCGCGTTGGCGATGTTGCCGATGCCCGCCTGCAGCGGACCGAGCTTGTTGGTCATGCGCCCGGCGTCCACTTCCTGCTTGAGGAAGTTGATCAGGTGGTAGGCGATGCCCTGGGTCTCGCTGTCCGGCGCCAGCACCGTAGAAGCCGAGTCAGGCTGGTTGGTGATGACGATGGCGGCGATTTTTTCCGGTGGAATCGGAATCGCGGTGCTGCCGATGCGGTCGTCGACCTTGGTCAGTGGGATCGGCGTGCGGGTCGGCCGGTAGGTCGGGATATAGATGTCGTGCAGGCCTTCCAGGTTCGGGTTGTGCGCCAGGTTGATCTCGACGATCACCTGCTTGGCGAAAATCGCGAAGCTGGCGGAGTTGCCCACCGAGGTGGTCGGCACGATATGGCCTTGTTCGGTGATCGCCACGGCCTCGATCACGGCGATGTCCGGCAGCTTGAGCTGCTGGTTGCGCAGTTGTTCCACGGTCTCCGACAGATGCTGGTCGATAAACATGACTTCGCCGGCGTTGATCGCCTTGCGCAGGGTGCTGTCGACCTGGAACGGCATGCGCCGCGCCAGCACGCCAGCTTCGGTGAGCTGCTTGTCGAGGTCGTTGCCCAGGCTGGCGCCGGTCATCAGGGTAATTTTCAGCGGGGTCACTTTGGCACGCTCGGCCAGCGCGTGGGGCACGGCCTTGGCTTCGCCGGCGCGGGTAAAGCCGCTCATGCCGACGGTCATGCCGTCCTGAATCAGAGCGGCAGCGTCGGCGGCGCTCATCACCTTATCCAACAACGAAGGCAAGCGGATACGATCACGGTACATGGATTGTTATCTCGGGCAACGGAAGCAAGATGCGCAGTCTAGTGATTTCGAACAAATTCGGCGCGCTACCATGGTCGAATGCAGCGCCGCGATTTAGAGCCTTTTGTCGGGATTGTGCAGCCAATAAAAAACCCCAGCCTACTAAAGGCTGAGGTTTGGGGTATTGCCTTGGCGCAGGTTTTACTCGACAGCCTTGACCATGTCTTCGATGACTTTCTTCGCGTCGCCGAAGACCATCATGGTTTTGTCGAGGTAAAACAGCTCGTTGTCCAGGCCGGCATAACCGCTGGCCATGGAGCGCTTGTTGACGATGATGGTCTTGGCCTTGAACGCTTCCAGAATCGGCATGCCGGCAATCGGCGATTTCGGATCGTTCTTGGCGGCCGGGTTGACCACGTCGTTGGCCCCCAGTACCAGCACCACGTCAGCCTGGCCGAACTCGGAGTTGATGTCCTCCATCTCGAACACCTGGTCATACGGCACTTCGGCCTCGGCCAGCAGTACGTTCATATGACCGGGCATGCGCCCCGCCACCGGGTGGATCGCGTACTTCACGGTCACGCCGCGGTGGGTCAGCTTCTCGGTCAGCTCCTTCAGCGCATGCTGCGCCCGGGCCACTGCCAGGCCATAGCCGGGAACGATAATCACGGTGTCGGCGTTGGTCAGGAGGAAGGTCGCATCATCAGCCGAACCCGATTTCACCGGACGCGCTTCTTTCGAACCGGCAGGTCCGGCGGCATCCGCGGTGTTGCCGAAGCCACCGAGCAGCACATTAAAGAAGGAACGGTTCATCGCCTTGCACATGATGTACGAGAGGATCGCGCCGCTGGAGCCCACCAGGGAGCCGGCGATGATCAGCATCGAGTTGTTCAGCGAGAAGCCGATACCCGCCGCTGCCCAGCCGGAGTAGCTGTTGAGCATCGACACCACCACCGGCATGTCGGCGCCGCCGATGGGGATGATGATCAGCACGCCCAGCACAAACGCCAGGGCCAGCATCAGCGCGAAGGCGCTGAGGTTGCCGGTGAGCATGAACGCCAGGCCCAGGCCCAGGGTCGCAAGGCCCAATACCAGGTTGATCTTGTGCTGGCCGCCGAACTGTACCGGTGCGCCCTGGAACAGGCGGAACTTGTACTTGCCCGACAGCTTGCCGAAGGCGATCACCGAACCGGAGAAGGTGATGGCGCCGATGGCCGCGCCAAGGAACAGCTCCAGGCGGTTACCGGCAGGGATCGCGTCCCCCAGCTGTTTGACGATGCCCAGGGACTGCGGCTCGACCACGGCGGCGATAGCGATGAACACCGCAGCCAGGCCGATCATGCTGTGCATGAAAGCCACCAGCTCCGGCATCTTGGTCATCTCGACGCGCTTGGCCATGATCGAGCCGGCGCTGCCGCCGATCAACAGGCCGACAATCACATAACCGATACCGGCGGTGGCCAGCTCAGCGCCCAGCTTATAGATGAGGCCCACGGTGGTGAGCACCGCCAGCGCCATGCCGAGCATGCCGAACAGGTTGCCGCGCCGCGAAGTGGTCGGGTGCGACAGGCCCTTGAGGGCCTGGATAAAGCAGATCGACGCGATCAGGTAGAGCGTCGTTACCAGGTTCATGCTCATTACTTGGGCGCCTCTTCTTTTACTTTCGGGGCTTTCTTCTTGAACATCTCAAGCATGCGGCGCGTCACCAGGAAGCCGCCGAACACATTGACCGCCGCCAGGGCCACGGCCAGGGTGCCCATGGTCTTGCCCAGGGGGGTCACGGTCAGTGCCGCAGCCAGCATGGCGCCGACGATCACGATCGCTGAAATCGCGTTGGTCACCGCCATCAAGGGGGTGTGCAGTGCAGGTGTGACGTTCCAGACCACGTGGTAACCGACATAAATCGCCAGCACGAAGATGATCAGGTTGTAGATACCGGGGGAGATAAGCTCTTCCATCGTCTGAATCCCTGCTTAGGCGTTTTTACGGATGACTTGCCCGTCGCGGCACATCAGGCACGCGGCGACGATGTCGTCTTCAAGGTTGACTTCGAACTGCCCTTCTTTGGTGAAGACAAGCTTCAGGAAGTCCAGCAGGTTGCGCGCATACAGCGCCGAGGCGTCGGCGGCGACAGCGCCGGCCAGGTTGGTCGGGCCGCAGATGGTCACGCCATGCTCGACCACCACCTGGTCGGCCACGGTCAGCGGGCAGTTGCCGCCCTGGGCTGCGGCGAGGTCGATGACCACCGAACCTGGTTTCATCTGTGCGACGGTTTCGGCGCTCAGTAGGGTCGGAGCCTTGCGGCCCGGAATCAGCGCGGTGGTGATGACGATATCGGCCTGCTTGGCGCGTTCGTGCACCGCCAGGGCCTGGCGCTGCATCCAACTGCTCGGCATGGGGCGGGCGTAACCGCCGACACCGACCGCGCATTCACGCTCTTCATCGGTCTCGTAGGGCACGTCGACGAACTTGGCGCCCAGGGATTCGATCTGTTCCTTCACCGCCGGACGCACGTCCGAAGCCTCGATCACCGCACCCAGGCGCTTGGCCGTGGCAATGGCCTGCAGGCCGGCAACGCCGGCGCCGAGAATCAGCACACGGGCGGCTTTCACCGTACCGGCGGCGGTCATCAGCATGGGCATGAAGCGTGGGTAATGATGGGCTGCCAGCAGCACCGCCTTGTAACCGGCGATGTTGGCCTGGGACGACAGCACATCCAGGCTCTGGGCTCGAGAGGTGCGGGGCGCGGCTTCCAGGGCGAAAGCGGTAATGCCGTGCTCGGCCAGTTTGGCAATGGTTTCATTGCTGAACGGGTTGAGCATGCCCACCAGCACGGTGCCGCTCTTGATCAGGGTCAGCTCGCTGTCGCTAGGGGCCACGACCTTGAGAATCAGCTCTGCACCAAAGGCGTCATTGGCGCTGCCAATGCTTGCGCCTGCCGCTTCATAGGCGCTGTCGACAACGCTGGCATTAATGCCGGCGCCGCTTTGCACAGTGACCTTGTGACCCTGGCCGATCAGCTTCTTGATGGTTTCCGGGGTTGCAGCAACCCGTGTTTCACCCGTTTGGGTTTCGAGAGGAACACCAATGTGCACGTCAAATCTCCTGCTTGATCTTATTGCTTTCGATCTTTCTTAGAAGGCCAGCGCACTGCGGAAGGTGCGACTGGGGCGGCCGATCAGCACGATCCCACCGAAATCACGGCGGGGCGCGGCATTTTGCAGGCGAACTTTGCACCCTTCAAGGGATTCTGATGCGTGACGGAAAATTAACTACAAGTCACCCCGTGACCGAATGTCGCAATGGTACGGCTAGATCCCTTACAGGCCGTGCCTTTCAAGGATTTATCCGGGGAAACGATATTTTTTCTATCGGTGGTGTGAATGCTCGGTTATCGCTGTTAATTAAACCCTACAAGCCACGTGGTTAGCCGCTTGTAGGACGATTGTTCAGCTTGTCGGTACAGTCTGTCTAAATGCGACAAATAGTTATATCTGTAGTGCTTTAAATAAGTTGACTACGTGGTCAGCTAATGGCGCTATCCCTTTATTCTTCGAGGCTGTAGCTGTGTGCCTGGTGGATCAGCCAGTCGCGAAAAGCCCGTAAAGACGCTGATTCGACCTTGCGCTCGGGAATCATCAGGTAATAAGCCTTGATGCTCGAGAGGCGCTGAGGGTTGGCAATCACCAGGCGTTTCTCGGCGAGTTCACGCTGAATAAGGAAAGGCGGAATCAGGGCGATGCCCATGTCATGCATGGCGGCCTGGGCGAGCATGGAGAATAGCTCGTAACGCGGGCCCGTCATGTCGCGAGGGATATTCATGTGCTGGGCGTTGAACCATTGCCGCCATGCATAAGGCCGCGTGGTTTGCTGCAGCAGGGGCAGATCGGCGATCTGGGCGGCGCTTAACTGCCCCTGGGTGCCGAGCATGGCCGGGCTGCACACCGGAAGCGGGCTCTCGCCCATCAGACGGTGGGACTGGGTGCCGGACCAGTCGGCGTCGCCAAAGTAGATGGCGCCGTCGAAGTCGGTGTCGGCGAACAGAAAGGGGCGCGTGCGGTTGGTCAGGTTGACCGTAACTTCCGGGTGCTGCTGCTGGAAGTCCTTGAGCCGTGGCAGCAGCCACTGGGTGCCGAAGGTGGGTACCACGGCCAGTTCGATCACATTGGCGCCCTGCTGGCCCATGACCGACAGCGTATCGCGTTCAACTGCATCCAATTGAGTCGCCACCCGGCGGCTGTAGGAAAGCCCGGCCTCGGTCAGCTTGACCCCGCGCCGTGAGCGCCGGAACAACTCGACACTGAGGAACTCTTCCAGGCTGGCGATCTGCCTACAAATTGCGCCCTGGGTCAGCGACAGCTCCTGGGCGGCCTTGGTGAAGCTTTCATGGCGGGCGGCTGCCTCGAAGCTGACCAGGGCGACGGTGCTGGGGATCTTTCTGCGCATGTACAGCTACCTCACTCAGTGCAACCTGCTGATGCCGTTTATGGCGATTACGGAGTGAGAAATTAGCACAACAGTATGCGGAATCCTCGTTTGCCGTTCACGGCAACCCGGCCTAGGATCAGCCCACGATAGTTGACCTACTTCACGAGGACTCACTCATGGGCGGCAAAGCAAGCTTCAACTGGATCGATCCCCTTCTGCTGGATCAACAGCTCACTGAAGAAGAGCGCATGGTGTGCGACAGTGCCGAGCAGTTCGCTCAGGGCAAGCTGGCGCCGCGTGTGCTTGAAGCTTTCCGCCATGAAAAGACCGACCCGGCGATTTTCCGCGAAATGGGCGAGATCGGCCTGCTGGGTGCGACCATCCCTGAGCAGTACGGTGGCAGCGGCCTGAACTATGTGTGCTACGGCCTGATCGCCCGTGAAGTCGAGCGCGTGGATTCGGGCTATCGCTCGATGATGAGTGTGCAGTCCTCGCTGGTGATGGTGCCGATCAACGAATTCGGCACCGAGGCGCAAAAACAGAAATACCTGCCAAAACTGGCTTCCGGCGAGTGGATCGGCTGCTTTGGCCTGACCGAGCCGAACCATGGCTCCGACCCGGGTGCGATGATCACTCGCGCGCGCAAGGTCGACGGCGGCTACAGCCTGACCGGCAGCAAGATGTGGATCACCAACAGCCCGATTGCCGATGTGTTTGTGGTCTGGGCCAAAGATGATGCCGGCGACATTCGTGGCTTCGTTCTGGAAAAAGGCTGGAAAGGCCTGAGCGCTCCGGCGATTCACGGCAAGGTCGGGTTGCGTGCATCCATCACCGGCGAAATCGTCATGGACAACGTATTTGTGCCGGAAGAGAACATCTTCCCGGATGTGCGTGGCCTGAAAGGTCCGTTCACCTGCCTCAACTCGGCGCGCTACGGCATCTCCTGGGGCGCCCTGGGGGCAGCGGAGTTCTGCTGGCACACCGCTCGCCAGTACACCCTGGATCGCCATCAGTTCGGTCGCCCATTGGCTGCCACCCAGCTGATCCAGAAAAAACTCGCTGACATGCAGACCGAAATCACCCTGGCCCTGCAAGGTTGCCTGCGTCTGGGGCGGATGAAGGATGAAGGCACGGCTGCGGTGGAGATCACCTCGATCATGAAGCGCAATTCCTGCGGCAAGTCCCTGGACATCGCCCGTATGGCGCGTGACATGCTCGGCGGCAACGGCATTTCGGATGAGTTCGGTGTCGCCCGGCATCTGGTCAACCTTGAGGTGGTGAATACCTATGAAGGGACCCATGACGTGCATGCGCTGATTCTGGGTCGTGCGCAGACCGGTCTCCAGGCGTTCTATTAATAGGAGAACGACCATGGGCGCGTTATCGCATCTGCGGGTACTGGACTTATCGCGTGTGTTGGCCGGGCCCTGGGCCGGGCAGATACTCGCCGACCTTGGCGCCGAAGTGATCAAGGTCGAGCGCCCGGGCAATGGTGACGATACCCGCGCCTGGGGGCCGCCCTTCCTCAAGGACGCCTACGGCGAGAACACCAGCGAGGCCGCCTACTACCTGTCGGCCAATCGCAACAAGCAATCGGTGACCATCGACTTCACCCAGCCTGAAGGTCAGCGTCTGGTGCGTGAGCTGGCGGCCAAGTCCGACATCCTGATCGAAAACTTCAAGGTCGGTGGTCTGGCGGCTTATGGTTTGGACTATGAATCGCTGAAGGCGCTGAACCCGCAGTTGATCTATTGCTCGATCACCGGCTTCGGTCAGACCGGGCCTTATGCCAAGCGCGCGGGCTACGACTTCATGATTCAGGGGTTGGGTGGTCTGATGAGCCTGACCGGCCGCCCCGAGGGGGATGAAGGTGCCGGGCCGGTCAAGGTCGGCGTGGCCCTGACCGATATCCTTACCGGGTTGTACTCGACGGTGGCGATCCTGGCGGCGTTGGCCCATAGGGATCATGACGGTGGTGGGCAGCATATCGATATGGCGTTGCTCGATGTGCAGGTGGCCTGTCTGGCCAACCAGGCGATGAACTATCTGACTACGGGGGTTGCCCCCAAGCGTCTGGGCAATGCTCATCCGAATATCGTGCCTTATCAGGATTTCCCTACGGCGGATGGCGACTTCATCCTTACCGTGGGCAATGACGGGCAGTTCCGCAAGTTTGCCGAAGTGGCTGGGCAGCCGCAGTGGGCGGACGACCCGCGGTTTGCCACCAATAAGCTGCGGGTGGCCAATCGTGCGCTGCTGATTCCTCTGATCCGCCAGGCAACGGTTTTCAAGACCACTGCCGAGTGGGTGGTGCAGTTGGAGCAGGCTGGGGTGCCTTGCGGGCCTATCAATGATCTGGCCCAGGTGTTTGCTGATCCCCAGGTGCAGGCTCGCGGTTTGGCGATCGAGCTGCCTCACGCGCTGGCCGGCATGGTGCCGCAGGTGGCGAGCCCTATCCGGCTCTCTGAAACCCCGGTTGAGTACCGCAATGCCCCTCCTCTATTGGGTGAGCACACGCAGCAGGTGTTACAGCGTGTGCTGGGGCTTGAGGCCGAAGCTGTCAGTACGTTGCGGCAGGCTGGGGTGCTGTAAGTTTCTTCTTCTATATAGAGGGGCGCTTGCGCCCTCCTATATAGAAGGGAAAAACACCCTGTTTTGGGTGTTTTTGAGCTTATTCATAGAAAGTGCAAATTAGGGGTTGACGGCAGATTCTGGAAGTCTATAATTCGCCCCACTTCCGGCGCAGTCGAAACGGAAAACTCCTTGGTAAACAAAGAGTTACGCGGTTTTCGACAGCGAGCTGCTTCAGATCATC
>NZ_MVOL01000003.1 GCF_002018875.1 Pseudomonas sp. MF4836 | reverse complement strand
GTAGATGGAATAGAAGGTCACACCCACCCCTTCGCCGATCTCGGTTTGGTGCTTGATGAGCATGACGCCATTGCTGGTCCAGCCGGTGTAGTACAGCAGTGGGTGGGCGGCCTGGACCTCGGCGCTGTCGCTGTTGAGCGGCATCGGGTCGCTGTGACGGGCAAACACGACCTCACCATCGGCGATGGCGCGGACGGGTTCGGGATCGCTCGGTGCGCCTGGGGCTACCAGGTGCACGCCACCATGCCAGCCGAACTGGTGGCTGACAGGAAAGGCCCCTTTGCCGCTTTTCTCGCCCAGATTGAAGGTGCCATCGTCGATCGTATCTTTCTCTTGAAGATCGGCGTTGCGCAGGAAGGGGAAGCTGACAAGCATCTAGAGCACTCCTGGGGCCGGGCCGCTACTCGGACAGTGGCAGGCTGGTGGGATCGAGAGGGAGAACCGACATCGGCTGACCATCAGTAACTCCCTGTCACTGAGTCCTTGGGTTTTAGAGATCTGAGCCTATGCAGGTGTGCAGGACCTTCCATGGCTGAGGGAATCTAGGGCTGAGGTCGAGGGCGGGGATATAAGGAAAATCTGAAACTCTCCTGGGCCGGAGACGGAGTGCGTTGACAGTGAGGAGAAGCTCCCTCGCCATAGGTGCCAGGGCCATATACCGCTGAGCCGTGAAGAGGTTTCGCTTTGTTTTGTAGGGCGTTTCCTAGAGAATCCAAAACGCCTTTGAGCACCTTGTACAGCTCATACCGATCCGGCAGTCTCCGTGCGTCGCTGCAAAAACAGCGGCCCGGATGTGGAAGTTCGGGATTGAGTAAGCATGAGTGCTCTTGAGCAAGCGTCGATGCATTTTCATCGACGGCGCTTTATGGCAGTTGTGCGCGGGACACCTTCGGGTGTGCCGGGTTACTCAGTCCCGGTCTTCCACACCCACGCACAGCTGCCACCCCTCATGTGGAAGTGAGCTTGGCAGTCGGACAACTACTGAGTGAGTCACACACATGAAAAAGCTCGTCCCCGATCCACCCCACCAGCAACGCCGTGACCCAGACTTGGATCGCGCCAACGCCCACCTGCTTCAATCCCTGAAAAACACCCGGCCTCGCCCCTTTGGCCTGCGCGATGCCCAAGGTCATGCGCTGTTCGCCGTGCAACCCGGGGTCAATGCCGAAGACGCGCTGATGCACGTCGCGCTGCTGCTGAAATGCGCCGAAGAGGTGTCCGATGAAATCACCGAGCGCGCCAGCGGCATCGAGCGCGGGCTGATCTGGTCCATGGTGCACTCGGTGGAAATGGCCCGAGCGGTGGTGGAAGCATTGCTCGATGGTGCCCGTACCCGCGATTGACGCCGCCTTGTAGCCGCTGCCGCAGGCTGCGCTGGCCGGGGCTGACGTCACCGTCAGCTCAAGGCCAAGGGCTACAGGGCGTTGCGCCGAACCACGCTGAGTTCCGGCGTGGCGCTGCGGCGCTGGCTGAGGTAGCGGGTGCAGCTGACGCGCAGGAAGGAGGCGAAGTTCACCACTTCACCGCGGTAGTCCATGACCTCTTCATACAGCTTGGCGATCAGTTGGTTGGTGGTCATGCCGTCTTCCCCGGCGATTTCGCTGAGGATGTCCCAGAACTGGTTTTCCAGGCGCAACGTGGTGACCACGCCGCAGATGCGCAGCGAGCGTGAACGGGATTCGTAGAGAATCGGATCGGCTTTGACGTACAGCTCGCACATGCGCAGGGCCCTCCGTTACAGGGTGATTCGGGTGCCCAGCAGGCCGAGGAAGCCCGCCAGCCAGCTTGGGTGCGCCGGCCAGGCCGGGGCGGTGACCAGATTGCCCTGAACGTGGCCCTCGGTCACGGGAATATCGATGTACGTACCGCCCGCCAGTCGCACTTCCGGAGCGCAGGCCGGGTAGGCGCTGCATTCGCGGCCTTCAAGCACACCAGCTGCCGCCAGCAGTTGCGCGCCATGGCACACCGCGGCGATGGGCTTGCCCGCCTGGTCGAATTCCCTGACCAGTTGCAGGACTTTTTCATTCAGCCGCAGGTATTCCGGAGCCCGTCCGCCAGGAATCAGCAGCGCGTCGTAATCGGCAGCCTGCACCTTGGCAAAATCGAAGTTCAAGGCAAACAGGTGACCCGGCTTCTCGCTATAGGTCTGGTCGCCCTCGAAATCATGGATCGCGGTGCGTACGGTCTGGCCGGCGTTTTTGTCCGGACACACGGCATGCACGGTATGCCCCACCATCAGTAGCGCCTGAAACGGCACCATCACTTCGTAGTCTTCGACGTAATCGCCGACCAGAATCAGGATCTTTTTA
The DNA here is from genome assembly GCF_002018875.1 of Pseudomonas sp. MF4836. Lineage (GTDB taxonomy): Bacteria > Pseudomonadota > Gammaproteobacteria > Pseudomonadales > Pseudomonadaceae > Aquipseudomonas. The sequence continues at coordinate 735,210 of NZ_MVOL01000003.1, read as the reverse complement.
GCGGCCATGGGATGACTCCTTTTACAGAAACACGTGGGCAGAAAGAGTATTCAAGGTAGTCCTAATCTGCCGGCCCAGGTAATACGCGGGTACTACACGAGCAGCGGCAAGCTTCAAGCTTGTAGCTTGCCGCTGCCCCACCAACTGTACCTCCAAGTCTGTGCCCAGCTGTAACAGCGCCGCTTGGCGGCTTTATGGCTAGATACGCCCTGCCCTCCCCTTGATCTGGTTGCCCTTATGTCCTCCCGCGAAAACACCGGCATGGCCCTCGGCTTGCTGGGTGTCATCATTTTCAGCCTGACCCTGCCCTTTACCCGCATCGTGGTGCTGGAGATCCACCCGCTGCTCAATGGCCTGGGGCGGGCGCTGGTCGCGGCGATTCCGGCGGCGTTGCTGTTGCTGTGGCAGCGGGAGAAGTGGCCGACCTGGCGTCAGATCAAAGGCCTGAGTTTGGTGATCCTCGGGGTGATTCTGGGTTTTCCGGTGTTGTCGGCCTGGGCCATGCAGACTCTGCCCGCGTCCCACGGCGCACTGGTCAATGGCTTGCAACCGTTGTGCGTGGCGCTGTATGCGGCGTGGCTGTCCCATGAGCGGCCGTCGAAAGCCTTCTGGGCCTGCGCCGCCCTGGGCAGCGCGCTGGTGCTGGGGTATGCGTTGATCAGCGGCGCCGGGAGCATTCAGGCCGGCGATGTGTTGATGCTGGGGGCGATTGCCGTCGGCGGCCTGGGTTATGCCGAGGGCGGCCGCCTGGCCAAGGAGATGGGTGGCTGGCAGGTGATCTGCTGGGCCCTGGTGCTGTCGACGCCCCTGCTGATTGGCCCGGTGTGGTACCTCGCGATGCAGCATCAAGGGGCGATTTCCAGCCGCACCTGGTGGGCCTTTGGCTATGTATCGCTGTTTTCGCAGTTCTTTGGTTTCTTCGCCTGGTACGCCGGGTTGGCCATGGGCGGCATTGCCCGGGTCAGTCAGATCCAGCTGTTGCAGATCTTTTTCACCATCGCCTTTTCCGCGCTGTTTTTTGGCGAGCACATCGAACCGATCACCTGGGTGTTCGCAGTGGGCGTGATTCTGACCGTGATGCTCGGGCGCAAGACCAGCGTGCGCCCGGCCCAACCCGCGCCAGCCCGGGCCCTGTAACCCCACACCATCCTGTAGCTGCTGCCGCCAGGTTGCGCTGGCCAACATAGACGCCGCGTTGGGTTACAGGTACCCATCCGCCTTGAGCAGGGTTTCCAGGCAGTGCTCGCTGATGTGGTAGAAGGCTTTGAGCTCTTCGATTTTCAGCAGCAACTGGGCCGGGTCTGCGGGTTCGGCGCGTTTGACGGCGAGGATCATTTTGTTTTTGTTGGTGTGTTCCAGGGAGATGAATTCGAAGACTTTGGTTTCATAACCACAGGCCTCGAGGAACAGCGCGCGCAGGCTGTCGGTGACCATTTCTGCCTGCTGGCCCAGGTGCAGGCCGTATTGCAGCATTGGCTTGAGCAGCGCCGGGCTCTGGATCTGCAGGCGGATCTGTTTGTGGCAGCACGGCGAGCACATGATGATCGCCGCGCCGGAGCGGATCCCGGTGTGGATCGCGTAGTCGGTGGCGATATCGCAGGCATGCAGGGCGATCATCACATCAAGCTCGCTGGGGGCCACACTGCGCACGTCGCCACACTTGAACACCAGCCCCGGATGCTCCAGGCGCGCGGCGGCGGTGTTGCACAGGGTGACCATGTCCTCACGTAGCTCGACCCCGGTGACTTCACCCTGGGCCTGCAAGGTGTTGCGCAGGTAATCGTGGATGGCAAAGGTCAGGTAGCCCTTGCCGGAACCGAAGTCCGCCACCCGCACCGGCTGCGCGAGATTGATCGGCGACGTGGCCAGGGCGTGGCTGAAGACTTCGATGAACTTGTTGATCTGCTTCCACTTGCGCGACATCGCCGGGATCAGCTCGTGCTGCTTGTTGGTCACCCCAAGATCAGCGAGAAACGGCCGGTTGAGGTCGAGAAAGCGATTCTTCTCGCGGTTGTGCTCGGCCGACGGCACTTCACGCTGCTGCTGGGGCTTGCCCTTGAACAGCGAACTCTTGCCCTTTTTGCTGTATTCCAGCTGCACTTCATCGGTCAGGGTCAGCAGGTGCGCGTTCTTGAACGAGGCCGGCAGCCACTCGCCAATCAACGCCGCGCCCTCCTCCAGGGAAAAGTTCTTGGTGATGTCCCGGGTCTTGTAGCGGTAGACGAAGGACAGGCACGGCTGCTCCTTGACCGTCAGTTGCTTGATGATGATGCGCTGCAAATCCGCTTCGTCGCCCACGTACTTGGCCAGCACCAGTTTGATAAAGGCGTTCTGCGCCAGGCTGGTGTCCAGCAAGGCCAGAAACTGGGCATGGTGATCCGGCGCCGGACGGGTGGAGGTTGCAGTGACAGACATGGGGGACGGTGCCTCGGGCGATACGCGCGGTGATTCAAAAGTGGCGGGTATTTTAGGGGGGATGGCCCGTCGGGGCACGGAGTTATTGACCCAGCGGTGTTTTTTCCGCGAGCCGGGGCGCGATCAGGGCAGGCAATCGAGCCGCGCCCCCGCTGGCTATCGGTTGCCGAACGCCCGGCGCAACGGGCGACAAGGAATCGCCCGGCGCCTGGCAACCTGAGGCATAAAGCGCCTGTTAAGCGCCTGATGCGGGATGAAAATAAGGGGTGGGTTCCAGCTCCCACTCATTGTCCCAATCCACCAGCCGTTGCTGATACGCACTGAAACCCTCATGAAAAAGCTGGGCCACAATGTGCAGGGCAAGGCGTTCGGCGGCGGCGGAAATCGCCGGGATATCCGAGGCAATCGAACCAAAGCTCAGGCTCGCGGCGTGGTTGAGCAGGTGCACCCGGTTCAGTTCGGAAGCACCGTCGGCCAGTCCGCGCTCTTGCAGTTCAAACCCCGCCCCCAGCCACGGAAACAGGCCCAGGTGCGGCCGTTCGGAACCGGCAGTCGGTTCAAAGCGATCACGCCACAGGGCCACGCGCCCGGCCACCTGGTCAAACAGCGGTTCACGGGCCAGGTCGACGCGAAAGCCGGTCCCGGCAATCAGGAAGTCCGCGTGATCGGTGCGCTCGGCCAAGGTCAGTTGCACCTGCCCGGCCACCTCGGACACGGCCTCGAACCGCGAGTCGAAATTAAGGGTAAAGCGCTCGCCCCCAGCCGCCAGGGTTCGCAGCACGGTCTCATGGGGCGGTGGCGGCGGCGTGTCGTCGAGGTAGGCCGAGACCGCCCACTTCTCCTGCGCGGCCAGCCCGTGCCAGCCCTCGATAAAGCCCGGATAAATATAGCCCCGGGCCTTGTTGATCTGCGGCAAATAACTGCGCCGGGCATACAGGGTGACCTGCGCCGCGCCGTGCTCCAGCGCTGTCGCGGCGTTGTCCCAGGCCGAGGAACCGGCACCGATCACCGCCACGCGACGCCCGGCCAGGGCGGCAAAGTCGATCGGGTCGCAGCTGTGGGCCGCGCGGGTTGGAAACAACCCCGGATCGATAAATCCAGGCAGGCTCGCGCCCCCCGTCCCCGAGCGCCCGGTGGCGATCACCAGGCGCCGGGCAATCAGGCTGCGCCCGTCCTCGTGCTGCAGGGTGACGGTCTGCGGCCCCACCGAAAAACGTCGGATCACCGCGTTGTGTTCGATCGGCAGGTCAAAGGCCTCGGCGATCCATTCGAGGTAGTCCTGCCACACCGCATTGGGAATCTTGTACAGCGCCTCCCAGGCCTCGGCGCTGTAGGTCGCTTCGTACCAGGCGCGGAAGGTCAGCGCGCGGATCCCGAAACTCAGCCCCGGCAGGTCTTTGGGCGAGCGCAGGGTCGGCATCCGCGCATAGGTGGTCCAGGGCCCGCTGCGGCCAGGCGGCTGGCTGTCGAACAGGCGGATGTTGTGCACGCCCTTGAGGATCAGGGCCACGGCGGCGGCAATGCCAAACATGCCCGCGCCGATAATCGCGACATCGGGCAGGTCGAGTCCGTCAGGGCCCTTGCCCGCGGCCGTCCAGGCCGCACTGGGCAATTTCAGGTAGGCCAGTTCTTCACGCAGGCGGCTCGTGGCCAGGGCGTTGGACGTTGTGTGCGTCATGGGTGGTAATGACCTCCGAGGTAAGCGTCGACAATGCGTGGATCGGCGGCAATCTGCGCGGCCGGTCCTTCAAGCGTGATATGGCCGCCGTCCAGTACCGCCGCATAGTCGGCGACCCGCAACGCGGCCTTGGCATTCTGTTCCACCAGCAACACGGTGAGGCCGGTGGAGCGGATGTGCTGGATCAACCGAAAAATCTCCCCCACCACTTTAGGTGCCAGCCCCAATGAGGGCTCGTCCATCAGCAGAATCCGCGGCCGGCGCATCAATGCCCGACCGATGCACAGCATCTGCTGCTCGCCGCCGGACAACGAGCCGGCCAGTTGGTGAAAGCGCTCGCCGATCACCGGAAACAGATCCAGCACCGATTCAGCCTCACGCATGCCATAAGGCCCACCGCCCACCAGCAGGTTTTCGCGCACGGTCATGTTGGAGAAAATCTGCCGCCCTTCCGGCGTCTGCAGAATCCCCTGCTGCACCCGTTTGTGGCTGGGCAGGCGGTTGATGTCCTGTCCATCGAACAGGATCTTGCCGGCGCTGGCCTGGTAGATCCCGGAAATCGCGCGCATCAGTGTGGTCTTGCCCGCCCCGTTGGCCCCCAGTACGGCAATGATGCTGCGCTCGGGCACGGCCAGGCTGATGCCGTGCAGAATGTCGTGGGTGCCCAGGTTGATCTTCAAGCCCTGGATGTCGAGGATGTTCATTCCCAATCAGTCCCCAGATAGGATTCCAGGACCGCCGCGTCGCAGCGGATGGCCGCCGGCGGTCCATCGGCGATCTTTCTGCCGGAGGCGAGCACCAGAATCCGCTGACAGATCGACATCACCAGGTTCATGTCGTGCTCCACCAGCATCACGCTGAGCCCGCTGCCGTGCAGGCGCTGGATACAGGCCGCAAGCTCGGCGGTTTCGGTGTCGTTGAGCCCGGCTGCCGGCTCATCCAGGATCAACAGCTCAGGCTGCATCGCCAGGGCCCGGGCAATTTCCAGGTACTTGCGCTGGCCGTAGGAGAGATTGGCCGCCAGCTGGTTCGCCAGGTGCTGCAACCCCACCGACTCCAACGCCTGCCAGCTCTGCTCCGAGATCCGTCGGCGACGCTCGCCGCGGCCGAAAATGGTTTCGACCAGGCCCTGGCCGATCATCCCTGTGGCGCCGACCGAGACATTGTCGAACACGGTCATGTTGGGGAAGATCCGCAGGTTCTGGAACGTGCGCGACAAACCGAGCCGAGCGACCACATGGGGTGGCTTGCCGGTCACATCGCGGCCAGCGAAATGCACCGTGCCGGCACTGACCGGGACGAACCCGGTGATCAGGTTGAACAGGGTGGTCTTGCCGGCCCCGTTGGGGCCGATCAGCCCCAGCAACTCGCCCTTGGCCACATGCCCCGAGACGTTATCGATAGCGGTAAGCCCGCCGAATCGGCGAGTCAGTCCGTTGAATTCAAGGAGCATTATTTCCAGCCCACCTTTTTGCCCGCATCGGTTTTCCAGGCGCCGCCCAACAGTCCGCGCGCCAGGCTGATCGCCGGCACTTCACCGCACAGGCCCTTGGGCAGGAACAGGATGGAGAGGAACATGACGCTGCCGACAATGATGTTGCGCAAGTCGCCAAAGCCGCGCAGCGCTTCCGGCAGCAGGACCAGCAGCAGCGCGCCGATGATTGCCCCCGGCAGGCTACCCAGGCCGCCCACCACCACCATGGCCAGGATCAGGATGGTTTCCGAGAATTTGAAATCGTTTGGCGAGATATAGCCCGTGGTGTAGGCCCAGAGCGCGCCGGCAATCCCGGCAAAGAACGCCGCCACCGTGAACACCTGGGTCTTGAGCCGCACCGCATCGATGCCCATGGCCGCCGCGCATTGATCGTCTTCGCGCAGGGCACGCAGCGCGTTGCCGTAATAGGAGTAACTGAGGCGGTAGATGGCCCACACCGACAGCGATACCGTCACCGCCACCACGTAGTAGATGCCGGTGTTGTCGGTGATCTCCCAGCCAAACAGGTCCATGGGGGCAAACAGCGTGACCCCATTCGGGCCGCCGGTGACCGGGACCCAGTTCATCAGGATGATGTTGATCATCTGCCCGATGGCCAGGGTCGCCACCGCAAAATAGATACTGACCAGGCGCATGGTGGGCAGCGCCACCAGCAGGGCGATCAACGCCGAGCCCAGGCCCGCCAGGGGCAGCGCCAACCAGAACGGCACGTGGCAGGCCACACCGGCCAGCGCCGCCAGGTAGGCGCCGACCCCGTAGAACGCTGCTTGCCCAAGGTGCAGCAGCCCGGTCACTCCCGACACCAGGTGGAGGGACGAGGCCAGCAGGATGAAGATCAACGCCAGGCTGGCGAGCTGGTAGTAATAGCCGCCACCGTGAGCGTGCAGAGCCAGGGGCACGGCAACGAATACCAGCAGCACCAGCGCGGCGATCACGGCGGCGGGAACAAAGCGCTCAGACACGTTCGCGCCCTCCGCCGAACAGGCCCCGGGGAAAGAAAATCAGGGTCAGGATCAGGAACAGGTACGGCACCATGTCCGCCCACGCCGAGGGCATGAAGGTGGTGGCCATGCTTTCAGAAACGCCGAGAATCAACGCACAGATCACCGCGCCGGGGATCGACACCAGGCCGCCCATGACCATCGCCACGAATGCCTTGATGCCCGGGGCAAAACCCATCGAAGGAAACACCGAACCGTAATAGAGCCCCACCAGCAATCCGGCCACCGCGCCCATCAACGAACCCAGGACAAAGGTCGAGACGATGGTGCGGTCGACATTGATCCCACTGTATTTGGCACCCAGGGGGTTATTGGACACCGCGCGGATCGACAGGCCGATCCGGGTCTTTTTCAGCAGCAGTTGCAAGCCGATCAACATGCTGGCCGATACCGCGAAGATCACCACATCGCCACTGACGATGGTGATGCTGCCCAGGACAATCGGCGTATTGAGCATGTAGTTGAAGGGGACGGGCTGCATCTGCGAGCCCATGACCAGCTCCAGCCCCTCGCGCACGATGATCGACAGCGCCAGGGACGACATCAGCGTCGACTCGCGCATGGCCCTGGACTTCAGCGAGGCCTCGTCGGAAAAACGCCGGAACGGCTTGAACGCCAGCCGCTCCAGGCCGAACCCGAGCGCCGCGCCTACCGCGGCCACCAACAGCACCACGCCGGCCAGGGGCGGGGCGTAGGCACCGATGACGAACAGCCCGGCCACGGCGCCAATGGTGTAGACCTCGGAATGAGCGAAGTTCACCGCGTTCAGCACACCAAAGATCAGGGTGAAGCCAATAGCGACCAGCGCGTAGGTCATGCCTTGCGACAGGCCGATCACCAGTTGCTGGAAATAGTAGGAATCGATCACGGGAAACGCCTCGAACAGGTACGGCTTTATCGCCGACGCAGACACCTGCGCCGGCTCCTGGGTGTTTCCACACAGTTGAATGCAAGGATTGCCGGCGACCGATCAGTGCGCCGAGGGCTCGAATTTGCCGTTCACGACTTCAACCTTGACCAGGGACTTGTGCGGCTCGCGGTCAGCATCAAAGGTGGTGGAACCGGTGACCCCGGGAAAGTCCTTGGTCTCTGCCAGCGCCTGGCGCACCTTGTCGCGCGTGGCGTCAGGGTAGGTCCGCGCCACAGCGGCGAGCATGATGTTGGTGGCGTCGTAGGCCTGGGCCGGGAATTGTCCGGGCTCCTCGCCGTTGCGCACGGCCTTCCACGCGGTCACGAAGTGGCGCACGTTTTCCGCATCCACGGTTGGCAGGAAGGTCGAGGTCAGGCGCAAGCCATCGGCGTCTTTACCCGCCAGCTTGATCAGTTGCTCGTTGTAGGCCGCCGAACTGGAGAACACCGGGGCCTTGACCCCCAGTTGGTGCAGTTGCTTGAGAAACTGCGCCGCGTCCTCGTAGAAAATGGCGCCGTAGATGGCGTCGGGGTGCACCCGGTCGACCTTGGTAATCAGCGAACGAAAATCGGGAATGCCACGGTTGAAGTACTCGGAAAAGACCACCTCGATCCCGTTTTCCTTGGCCTTTTTCTCAAACGCCTGCACTGCTGACTGACCCCAGTCGGTCTGCTCGCCAATCACCGCGACCTTCTTGAAACCCTGGGACGCGATCCAGTCAGCGTTGAACGGCCCCTCCTGGTCCTGGTTGGTGATGTTGCGAAATTGCCACTTGGAGATTTTCGTGTAGTCGGGATGGGAAGCGGTCTGGGACAGTTGCGACAGACCGGCACGCTTGTACACCTGCGCCGAGGCCATCGACACCGTCGAGGTGAAATCCCCCAGGACCCCGACAATGCTCGGGTCGTCAGCGAACTTGCGGGCAATCGACACGGCCTCCTTGGCATCGGACCGCGAGTCTTCGAACACGATTTCAACTGGCACCGGGATCCGACCCGACGCGTTGAACTCCTTGAGGGCGATTTCAGCGGCGGCCTTGAAGTCCTGCCCGTATTGGGCGGTGTTGCCGGTCAATGGCAATTGATAGCCGATGCGCACGCTCGGCTGCGCGGCATGGGCCATGCCCGCCCCGGCCAACGCCAGCGCCAGGAGCGCCAGGCTCGATACGGCTTTTTTACGAATATTCATTAATCCCCCAAACCCTTAAGTTAAAAAACCGTCACAGACCGCAAACAGCAAGCACACAGCCACCTGGCCGCCATTGAAGAAACACCAAGTTCCACGGCAGTTACCCGATACAAACACGTGATTAATCGACCTCGGCACACTCACTGCGAAGTTGCGCCGCCCTGGGCAACTTCAATAATAAGAAGACCGATCTGCAAGACACCCACTCCGAACTCGATGATTAATTCCCGGCTGCTCCCTGCCCTATCTTTAACCGATACGGACAACTCGGGTTCGAGTAGCGACAACCAGGAAAGGCCGCCGCGCAATGGATGGGGCCAGCGGCGGCAACCGCTCAACGACGCCCTGCGGAGCACAGGATAACGACTACACTTATTCCGCTCTAATATTATTTTTTACTTTTATATTCAAATATCGAATAAGAAAAGATGTGTTTCCTGCTTGTTACAACACAGAAAAAAGTCGGCAGATATAGGTTTGAATCCAGGCCATGCCGGATGGCGACATTCAAATGTGGGAAGAAGTGCCTGAACTCGGGGACTACTATTTTTACTACTTTAGTCGTAATTAACGGCATTACACCGGCCTGAAAAGCATTGCACTTTTATCAGCCTGGCAACCGGCAATAGCCCGCCTGTCAGGAACTATTGCCGTTTAATCAATGCTTACTGCAAACAACCCCCGCCTACTACTTTCGAACCATTAACCACCGACAACCGACTCAACCCAGCACCACCAGGCGATTGGGCAGCTCATTACGCACCTGGGTCACCGGCACGTGGACCTTGAGCAATTCGCCGCAAGCGTCGATGCAGTTGATAAAGCCTTGCAAGGTCTGGCCCTGCTTCACCTGCTGAGTGAAGGCTGCCACCAGCGGCGCCCAGGTCTGATCAGGCAGGCGCCGGGAGATTCCTTCATCCACCAGGATCTCCACGTAGCGCTCGGCCTCGCAGACGAAAATCAGCACCCCGGTGCTGCCCACGGTGTGGTGCAGGTTCTGCTCGAGAAATTGCCGGCGGGCCAGGTTCGACGCGCGCCAGTGGCGGACCGAGCGCGGAATCAGGCGGGTGGTGACCTTGGGAATGCGAAACACCAGGCACAGCACAATAAAGGTCGCCCATTGCGTCAGAAGCAAGGTGTAGGTGCCCATCCAGCCGAACAGGTGGATGACCCCGGGCACGATCAGCGCCAACAGGCTGGCCCAGAGCAGCGGAATATAGGCGTAATCATCAGCGCGGGCGGCGAGCACGGTCACCAGCTCGGCATCGGTCTGCTGCTCGACCCGGGCAATCGCCTCGGCGACCTGCCGTTGTTCGTATTCACTCAGTAATGCCATGTCGTCCAATACTCGCTGATTATTGTTGGTTACCAACCGCCCGACGCGCCACCGCCGCCAAAGCTGCCGCCCCCGCCACTGAAACCGCCGCCGCTTGAGCCGCCACCCGAACCGCCGCTGAACCCGCCGCTGCTTGAGCCGCCGCTGGAACCTCCTCGGCCACCGCCGCTGGGCAAGATCCCGAGGAACTGCAAAACCATCAGCGCGAGGATAAACAGCATCACCAGGAAGATGAAAAAGAACGAGTGCCGCTCGACAAAATCCTTGTCACTGACGCCGTCATCGGAGCCCGAGTCATAGGCAGTGCTCGCCTGCTCCAGCGGCGTACCGCCCAGCACCAGCAACATGGCGGCCACACCGTCCTTGATGCCTTTGCTGAAGTCGCCGGCCTTGAACGCGGGCGTGATCACCTGGTTGATGATCACCGAGGCCTGCGCGTCCGTCAGCCGGTCCTCCAGGCCGTAGCCCACCTCGATGCGCAGCTTGCGTTCGTCGCGGGCCACGATCAGCAGCGCGCCGTTGTTCTTGTCCTTCTGGCCGATGCCCCAATGGCGCCCCAGCAAGTAGCCAAAGTCCTCGATCCGGGCGCCCTGCAGGTTGGGCACAGTCACCACCACCAACTGCTCGCGGGTGGCCTGTTCGTGGGCTTGCAGCTCCTGGGTCAGGAACGCTCGAACCGCCGGCTCGATCAGTTGCGCGTCGTCCACCACCCGACCGCTCAACTCCGGGAACTTCAGCTCGGCCCGGGCCGTCACCGCCAGCACCCAGAGCAACAGCACCAGGCTCACTTTAATTGCTCGCATCAGCACCTCGTCCTTTCGTGATCGCCGTTACCAACTGCCGGACGCTCCGCCACCGCCAAAACTGCCGCCGCCGGAGCGCAGGCTGTCGCCGCTGTCGCTGGAACCTGCCGAACCGCTTGAGCCCTCATAGCTGCCCGTACTGGCAGAAGCGCTGTCACGGCTGCTGCTGTTCGAAGAACGCCTGGAGACGCCCGGTTGATACTTGCCCCGGACAAACTCGATATCCACCACCTGACGCAACAACAGAAACAGCAACCCGAGGACCACCGCCAGCAAGCCAAACAGGAAAAAATCCTCGCGGCGCTCGCTCTTGAGCTGCTCCTGGTAGGTTTCGACCCTGGCCATCGCTGGCCGACCCAAGGTGTCCAGAATAGCCTGGGTCCCGTTGATGATCCCCTGGGCGAACTCGCCCCGGGCAAAGTCCTGACCCATGCCGGCAATAATCTGCGAAGCCAGGGCATCGGTCAGCAGGCCCTCAAGCCCGTAGCCCACCTCGATGCGCATCTTGCGCTCGGCGCGGGCGACGATCAGCAGCACGCCATTGTTCAGGCCCCGCTGGCCAAGGCCCCAATGCCGCCCCAGTTGCACGCCGAACGCTTCAATGCTATTGCCGCGCAGGCTGTCGAGGGTGACCACCACCACTTGGTCGCCGGTACGCTGTTCATGGGCCGCGAGCAACGGCGTCAGGTAGCGGATGCTGGTGGAGCCGAGCATGCCTGCGCCATCCACCACCCGCCCGCTCAACTCGGGAAACAGGCTTTCCAGGGGCGCAGGCGTTTCATCCCGTGGCGCCGGCTCGGGCACCGGTTCAGGAGCGGCCTTGCGCAAATACAGCCCCGGTTTTTTGCCCGGGGCCTCAAGTTCGGCAGCGATTGCACCACTGGTCAGCAGCGCCAGCGCCAGCAGCACACCGTGCAGCACGCGCGGCAAGCGGCCCATCAGAATTTGACTTGCGGTGCTTTGTCGGCGTCGGGGCTGGTGGCCTCGAAGGTTTCACGAATCGGCAGGTCGCTGTACATCATGCTGTGCCACAGGCGGCCGGGGAATGTACGGATCTCGGTGTTGTACTTCTGCACCGCCAGGATGAAGTCGCGACGGGCCACGGCAATGCGGTTTTCCGTGCCTTCGAGCTGGGATTGCAGGGCCAGGAAGTTCTGGTTGGCCTTGAGATCCGGATAGCGCTCGGAGACCACCATCAGCCGGCTGAGTGCACCGCTCAACTGATCCTGGGCCTGCTGGAATTGCTTGAGTTTTTCCGGGTTGTCCAGGGTCGAGGCATCGACCTGGATCGAGGTCGCCTTGGATCGCGCCTCGATCACCGCGGTCAGGGTGTCTTCCTCGTGCTTGGCGTAACCCTTGACGGTCTCCACCAGGTTGGGAATCAGGTCGGCGCGACGCTGGTACTGGTTCTGCACCTGGCCCCAGTCGGCTTTTACCTGCTCATCGAGGGTCGGAATGTTGTTGATGCCGCAGCCACTGAGCAGGCTGGAGAGCAGCAACAAGACGGCGACGGGCCAGGTCGAACGCAGGCGTTGGGTGATGTTCATGGGTGGGGCTCCTTGCACAACCTGATTGAGATGAAGCTTTTGCCCGGTTTCACACATCCTGTGGGCAAAAACTGCCTGCGCCACTGGAATGCATCGGGCTGATGGGCTAAAAGATGCCCAGCGCAAAAAAGAGTTCAGAAGTGTGCGGCATTTATCCGAACAACAATAGGCGCTCCCTAAATTTCGGCTGTTCGACCCGTCTCACCGGTGTCGGCTTTAGCCCTTGAGAACAATATTCATGAAGAAGCTGTGTTTGCTGGGCCTGTTGATCAGCCTGGCCAGTCACCCCGTATTGGCCGCGACCTCGGTGGCCACCGTGCAAAACCAGCCGGCCCAGGGCGCGGCCTTGCAAGACAAGGACGCCTTTGTCGCCAACCTGCTGCAGCAGATGACCCTCGACGAAAAGATCGGCCAGTTGCGCCTGATCAGCATCGGCCCGGAAATGCCCCGCGAGCTGATCCGCAAGGAAATCGCCGCCGGCCGTATCGGTGGCACGTTCAACTCCATCACCCGCCCGGAAAACCGGCCGATGCAGGACGCAGCCATGCGCAGCCGGCTGAAGATCCCGATGTTCTTCGCCTATGACGTGATCCACGGCCACCGGACCATCTTCCCCATCAGCCTGGCCCTGGCCTCGAGCTGGGACATGGAGGCCATTGGCCTGTCCGGGCGCATTGCCGCCCAGGAAGCCAGCGCCGACAGCCTGGACATCACCTTCGCGCCGATGGTCGATATCTCCCGCGACCCGCGCTGGGGCCGGACTTCCGAAGGCTTCGGCGAAGACACCTACCTGGTCTCGCGCATTGCCAAGGTGATGGTCAAGGCCTACCAGGGCGTGAGCCCGAACGCCGCCGACAGCATCATGGCCAGCGTCAAGCACTTCGCCCTGTACGGCGCGGTGGAAGGTGGGCGCGACTACAACATCGTCGACATGAGCCCGGTCAAGATGTACCAGGACTACCTGCCGCCGTACCGTGCCGCGATCGACGCCGGGGCCGGTGGGGTGATGGTCGCGCTGAACTCGATCAACGGCGTGCCGGCCACTTCCAACATGTGGCTGATGCAGGACCTGTTGCGCAAGGAATGGGGCTTCAAGGGCCTGGCGGTCAGCGACCACGGCGCGATCATCGAACTGATCCGCCACGGCGTGGCCAAGGACGGACGTGAAGCCGCGAAGCTGGCGATCAAGGCCGGCATCGACATGAGCATGAATGACTCGCTGTATGGCAAGGAACTGCCGGGGCTGCTCAAGTCCGGGGAAATCGCCCAGAGCGATATCGACAACGCGGTGCGCGAGGTACTCGGTGCCAAGTACGACATGGGCCTGTTCAAGGACCCGTACCTGCGCATCGGCAAGGCCGAGGATGACCCGGCCGACACCAATGCCGAAAGCCGCCTGCACCGCAGCGAAGCCCGTGATGTGGCTCGCCGCAGCCTGGTGCTGCTGAAGAACCGCAACGAAACCCTGCCCCTGGCCAAGACCGCAAAAATCGCCCTGGTCGGCCCGCTGGCCAAGGCGCCGATCGACATGATGGGCAGCTGGGCCGCCGCTGGCGTGCCGGCACAATCGGTGACCCTGTTCGACGGCATGAGCCGCGCCCTGGGCGACAAGGCGACCCTGACCTACGCTCGCGGCTCGAACATCACCGCCGACAAGAAGGTGGTCGACTACCTCAACTTCCTCAACTTCGACGCACCGGAAGTGGTGGACGATCCACGCTCGGCGCAACAGATGATCGACGAAGCGGTGAAAGCCGCCCAGGCCTCGGACGTGGTCGTAGCCGCCGTGGGCGAGTCGCGGGGCATGTCCCACGAATCGTCGAGCCGCACCGACCTGCACATTCCGGCCAGCCAGCGTGAGCTGATCAAGGCCCTCAAGGCCACCGGCAAACCCCTGGTGCTGGTGCTGATGAACGGCCGTCCGCTGTCGTTGCTGGATGAAAACGAACAGGCCGACGCGATCCTGGAAACCTGGTTCAGCGGCACCGAAGGCGGCAATGCGATTGCCGACGTGCTATTCGGCGACTACAACCCGTCGGGCAAGCTGCCGATCACCTTCCCGCGCTCGGTCGGACAGATCCCGACCTACTACAACCACCTGACCATCGGCCGGCCGTTTACCCCAGGCAAGCCGGGCAACTACACCTCGCAGTATTTCGATGACACCACCGGGCCGCTGTTCCCGTTCGGCTATGGCCTGAGCTACACCAGCTTCAGCCTGTCGGACATGGCCTTGTCCTCCACCACCCTGAACAAGAGCGGCAAGCTCGACGCCAGCGTGACGGTGAAAAACAACGGCAAGCGCGACGGTGAGACCGTGGTGCAGCTGTATATCCAGGACGTGGCGGGATCGATGATCCGGCCGATCAAGGAACTGAAGAACTTCCAGAAAATCATGCTCAAGGCCGGTGAAGAGAAAGCCATTCACTTCACCATCACCGAGGACGACCTGAAGTTCTACAACGCCCAACTCAAGTACGCGGCCGAACCGGGTGACTTCAACGTGCAGATCGGCCTGGACTCACAGGACGTCAAACAACAGAGCTTCGAACTGCTCTGACTCTGTAGCCGCTGCCGCCAGGCTCGGGCCGCGTTCGGACGCTGGCCCGAAAGGGCGCCGCGATAATCCGGAGTGGGCACCGTGTTATTCGCAGGCAACGTGCTCAACTCCGACGATTGAGCATATTGACCACCAGCCGGTCGACCCAGCCCCAGATGCGTTGCTTGATACGGCGCCATAGCGGTCGCTGCTTCCAGGCTTCGAGGCTGACTTCCTGGCTCTGGGCAAAGTCGGCCTCGAAACTCGCGGTCACCGCCCCGGTCAGTGGCGGGTCCAGGGCCTCGAGGTTGGCTTCCAGGTTGAAGCGCAGGTTCCAGTGGTCGAAGTTGCAGGAACCAATGCTCACCCAGTCATCCACCAGCACCATCTTCAGGTGCAGGAAACACGGCTGATACTCGAAAATCTTCACCCCCGCCTTGAGCAACCTCGGGTAGTAGCGATGCCCGGCGTAGCGCACCGAAGGGTGATCAGTCCGTGGCCCGGTCAGCAGCAGCCGCACGTCGACACCCCGCGCCGCCGCCCGCCGCAACGAACGGCGCACCGACCAGGTCGGCAGGAAATACGGAGTCGCCAGCCAGATCCGCCGCTGGCCGCTGTTCAGGGCACGAATCAACGAATGCAAAATATCCCGATGCTGACGGGCATCGGCGTAGGCCACCCGGCCCATGCCCTCGCCCTGCGCCGGGACTTTCGGCAAGCGCTGCAAACCGAAGTTCGCGGCGGGTTTCCAGGCGGTGCGGTGGGGGTTGGCGAGCCACTGTCGATCGAACAGGATCTGCCAGTCGAGCACCAACGGGCCGACGATCTCGACCATGACTTCATGCCACTCGCTGTGATCGGCCTCCGGGTCCCAGAACTCATCGGTGACCCCGGTGCCGCCCACCACTGCCAGGGACTGGTCGACCAGCAGCAGCTTGCGGTGATCGCGATACAGGTTGCGGCCACCCCGGCGCCAGCTCAGGCGATTGTAGAAACGCAACTCAACCCCGGCCCCGGTCAGGCGCTGACGCAAGCGCAGGGTAAAGGCCAGGCTGCCGTAGTCATCGAACAGGCAGCGCACCCGTACCCCACGTTCGGCGGCGTGCACCAGGGCCTGGACCATGGCTTCGGCGCAGGCCCCCGCTTCCACCAGGTACAACTCCAGCTCGACCTGCTCGGTGGCACGATCGATGGCCGCCAGCATCCGCGGAAAGAAACGCGGGCCGTCGATCAGCAACTCGAAACGGTTGCCTTCACGCCAGGGAAACACCGCGCCGACCATGTCAGCGCGCCGTGAAGATCAGTACCGCACCCACCGGTACCGACAAACTGATGGCCGACAAGCCCGCGGCCTTGCGCAAGGTTTCGACGCCCGGCGCCAGCTTGAAGTCTTCGGCATCGAGCACCAGCGGCTCCAGGGTCACCACCTGAAACCGCCGATCATCCAGGCGCGTCGCCAGCAACTCGGCGTTGTAGGTGTGCTGCTGGCCATGCAAGTCGACGGTCACCGGCAGCAGCAGCTCGATCTGCGCCCCGGGCGCCAGGTCCTTGATCGGTTGCAGATTGAGCTGGGCGCTGATCGCCGCTTCGGGGTAGGCCTTGATCTCGAACAGCTCTTTGCGCACGCGCTCGTCGCGCAGCGGGATGGCGCTGTTGACCGACTCCAGCTCGACCTGCAACTGGGCCTTGCCCTGTTCATCGACCTTGCCGTGCAGCACGAGAAAGCGCTGCACCTCGGCAATACTGGAGTTCTTGGTGCTGACGAACGACAGGCGGGAAGACTCGTTATCCAGGTACCAGTCGGCGTGGGCCGGCACGGCCGCGCACGCCATTAACAGCAAGGCCAGGGCTTTGGGGAAGGACGGGTTGAACATAAACACTCATGGGCAGATAAACCTGAGCCGAACCTTAGCCTGCTTGAATGGCCTTGCAAACAGCAGAATGCTTCCCGTGCCCTGGCAGCGAGCATTGATGCGCAAACGCAGACCCAAGCGGCTTCTTTTCGAACAGACCGGCAGCCTTCCAGGGCACGCACTCACCGGCGCTCAGGCCAATACCCGTTGCACATCGTCAACGGTGGCCGCGAGGCTGGCCATGTGCAAGCTCAACACCCGCTCCACCGGTGCCTGATCCATCGGCCAATGCAGGGCCATACTGCCCACCAGCCGACCTTCGGCCCAAATCGGAAGCGCCACCGCGCGAATCAGGAACGGCAGGCGCACCGGGTACTCCCAATAACCTTCGGTACGCTGGCCAAACCCCTGGTGCTGCGACTGCTCGCAGGCCTGGTACTGATCTTCCAGGGGCACTTGCTCGCGGGCAGCAAGGCGCTCGACTTGCTGCGGCTCCAGTGCGGCCAGGCAGGCCTTGCCCATGGCCGAATGAAACAGGCTCGAATAATGCCCGACGATCTGACAGTTGTTCGGGTAGCGCTTGCGCAACACCGTCGGAATCGAGCTTTCCATGACCTCCAGCCGCTCGCCGTCAAAACACGACAGGTCAGTCACCAGGCCGGTGCGCTCGCTCAGCTCCTGCAACCAGGGCGCGGCCTGCTCCACCATGTGCCGCTTGAAACGCAGCTGGCTGTCACCAAACAGGCGCTTGGCGCTCAGTCGGTAACGCCGGTCGCTGAGCCCACGATAGATCCAGCCTTGCTCCTGCAAGGTCAACAACATGCGCGAAGCGGTGGCCTTGGGCAGCCCGGTCAGGTAGTGCAGCTCTTCAAGCCCCAGGGCCTGATGCAGCCCCAGCAGTTCGAGGATCGCCAAGGCGCGCTCGACCGAACGTACGCTACCGCTTTCTACCTTGCTGGCCATGTTCGGACCTCCCTGGAACCTGATAGGTAAGCCATTGATGCAGCAAGATGCGGGCCCACCGAGCGGCGTGGGTCGTGCGCTGCGGTTACAGCAGATTGCCAGGCCGGCGACGCTGGACCCAGCGGGTCAGTTGTTCATGGGCGAAGGCCAGTTGCAGCACCGCACGATCAGCCTGGGCCGGGCCAATGATCTGCATGCCCATGGGCAACCCGGTCGAATTGAAGCCCACCGGCACGCTGATGCTCGGCAAGCCGGCCAGGGTCGGGCCGATCACCACCTCCATCCAACGGTGGTAAGTGTCCATGGACTGCCCCCCGACGACGCTCGGCCATGGCTGGCGTGCATCGAAAGGGAACACTTGGGCCGAGGGCAGCAATAGAAAATCGTAACGCTCGAACAAATGGCTCAAGGCCCGGTACCAGTCACTGCGGGTCTGCGAGGCTTGGTAAACCTCGGCCCCGCTCAAGGCCATGGCACCTTCGATCTCCCATTGCGCCTCAGGCTTGAGCCGCTCGCGCTTCGCCGGGTCGGCATACAACGCCCCGATCGCCCCCTGGACCAACCAATGGCGATGCACCAGCCAGCACTGCCAAAGCTGCGCCATGGAAAAAGCCGGCTGGCAGGCCTCGACCTCGCACCCCAGCTCGGCAAAATCCGCCAAGGCCGTTTCACACAGACCCAGGACGCCATCGTCCATGGCCAGATACCCCTGGTAGTCACCCAGCCAACCCAGGCGCACGCCGTCGAAATCACGAGTCAACGGCTGACTGAACACACTGGCGTCTTCCTTGAGCGACAGCGGTACCCGTGGGTCGAACCCGGCCTGGGTACCGAGCAAGCGGGCGAGATCAGACACACTGCGCGCCATCGGTCCCTCGGTGGACAGTTGCTGCACGAACAGCTCCGGCGCCGGGCCGTGGGGGACCCGACCGTGGGACGGGCGCAGGCCGAAGACATTATTGAAGGCCGCCGGGTTGCGCAGCGAACCCATCATGTCGCTGCCATCGGCCACCGGCAGCATGCGCATGGCCAGGGCCACCGCCGCCCCGCCGCTGCTGCCGCCGGCACTGAGCGTCGGGTCGTAGGCGTTGCCGGTGGTGCCGAACAGCGGGTTGTAGGTGTGCGAACCCAAACCGAATTCCGGCACATTGCTCTTGCCCACCAACAGCGCCCCGCTCGCACGTACCCGTTCGACACTGATGGCGTCATGGGCAGGAATCTGCTCGGCGAACAGCGGCGAACCCAGGCTGGTGCGCAGCCCAGCGGTCGCCGCCAGGTCCTTGATCGCCTGGGGCATGCCGTGCATCCAGCCCAGGGATTGGCCCCGAGCCAACTGCCGATCGCGCTGATCGGCTTCGGCCAGCAGCACCTGCGGCTCACGCAAGGACACCAGGGCATTGACCTGCGGGTTGAAGCGTTCGATCTGTGCCAGATAGGCCAGCATCACCTCGCGACAGGAAACCTGCCGGGCATGAATCGCCTGCGACAGCGCCAGGGCGTCCAGCTCGACGATCGGGTTGTGCCAGGGTCCAGGGTGCTCGGTGGTCTTGATCAAGGTTCGACTCCATAGGTCAGTACGCCGGGTTTCTTTACCCTGGGGGTTTCCTGCAGGCAGTAGGTGCCCAACAAGGTCAGCAGGCAGGCGAACAGCACATAGAAAGCCGGCGCCACCGGCGTGCCCAGGACCTTGCTGAGCCAGGTCACGATCAACGGCGCGAACCCGCCAAAGACCATGACCGCCACGTTATAGGCCACCGATACGCCCGTGGACCGCACCTCCACCGGAAACTGCTCGGCCAGGGCGGTCGGCGCCGGTCCGAAGAACCCGCCAATCGCGGTGCACAGCAGCACCTGCATCACCAGTAAGCGCTCGATCGACGGCGCCGCGGCCACCCACACATACAACGGATACACCATGACAAAAAACGCCAGGCTGAAGGCCAGCAATACCGGGCGCCGACCAAGGCGGTCCGACAGGGCACCGGACAGCGGAATCACCACGGTCATCAGCGCCACCGCCAGCATCTGCACCAGCAGCACCTGGTCCAGCGGCAAGCCGAGGTTCTTGTGGGCAAAGGTCGGCATGTTGACCAGCACCACATAGAAGGACACGGTCGAGCCACAGCACAGGCCCATGGATACCAGGATGCTGCGCCGATGATCACGCACTACCTGCATCAGGGTCGGCCCTTTGCCGCGCACTTGCCTGCGCGCCTCGATAAAGGCTTGCGGCTCGTCCATGTGCTTGCGGATCCACAACCCCACCGGGCCGATCAGCAGGCCGATCAGGAACGGCAGGCGCCAGCCCCAGAGGTCGAGTACCTCGGGCGAGAACAAACGGGTCACCAGCGCCACCATCGCCGCGCCACCGAACACCGCGAGGCATTGCCCCACCAGTTGCCATGAGCCGTACAGGCCCTTGCGATGCGCCGGCGCACTCTCCACCAGAAACGCCGTGGCGCTGGCATATTCGCCGCCGGTGGCAAAACCCTGGAGCATGCGCGCGACCACGATCAACAGCGGCGCCCCCATGCCGATGGCGGCGTAGTTGGGCGCAAAGGCGATCAGGGCAATGGACACGGTCATCAACAGGATGATCAGTTGCATCGCCGCCTTGCGCCCCTTGCGATCCGAATAGATGCCCAGGAGGATGCCGCCCACCGGGCGCATGAAGAAGCCGACACCGAAGGTCGCCAGGGCCATCAGCAGCGAGGCGTACTCATCTTCGGCGGGGAAAAACTGGCGGGCGATGATGCTGGCCAGAAAGCCGTAAACGATAAAGTCGTACCATTCCAGGGCGTTGCCGATCACGGCGGCAACCACCTGCCGGGTACGGGAAACGCTGACTGTCGAAGTGCTCATCGGGACGTTCCTTCAATGCTCGTGGGTCATGCAACCCAATCGGGAAGTGCCGGGCACTGGCAGGCACCCGGTTCAGCGGCAGAGGAAAGGAAAAGCTCAGGCCGGCTTGAGCCAGCTCTCGGCCAACGCACCCCAGTAGGCAGCGCCCGTGAGCAGGATGTCGTCGTTGAAGTCATAGCCAGGGTTGTGGACCATCGGCCGCCCCAGGCCGTTGCCGATAAACAGGTAGCTGCCGGGGCAGCGTTGCAGCATCCAGGCGAAGTCTTCGCTGCCCATCAGTTTCGGCGTATTGCCATCGACCGCCTGCTCCCCCAGCAACGCCACACCGACCTGGCGTGCGAACTCGGTTTCCGCCGGGCTGTTGACCAGCACCGGATAGGCCGGCCGGTGGTCGATGCTGGCGGTGCAGCCATAACTCTGTGCCTGGCTGCGGATGATGGCCCTGACCCGTTCGAGCATCAGCTCGCGCACCGGAGCATTCAGCGCGCGCAGGCTCAGGCGCAGCAGCGCCTGTTGCGGGATGACGTTGGCGGCTTCACCGGCCTGCAATGCCCCTACGGTCACCACGGCCGCCTCCTGGGCATCGATATTGCGTGCCACCACCGTCTGCAACGCCATGACCATGCTCGCCGCTGCCACCAACGGGTCCACCGCCAGGTGCGGCATGGAGCCGTGGCCGCCAACCCCTTCAATAGTCACGGTAAGCAGGTCCTGGGACGCCATCATCGGCCCCGGCCGAAAACCCAGGTGCCCGGCCGGCAGCCCTGGCATGTTGTGCAGGCCGAACAGCGCATCGCAGGGGAAACGCTCCAGCAAACCATCGGCCAGCATGGCCTCGGCCCCGCCCTGGCCTTCTTCGGCCGGCTGGAAAATCAGGGTCAGGGTGCCGTCGAAACGGCGGGTAGCTGCCAGGTAACGTGCAGCACCGAGCAGCATTGCCGTGTGCCCGTCATGGCCACAGGCATGCATGCAACCCTGGTGCTGGCTGCTGTAGCCGAGCCCGGTGTTTTCGATGATCGGCAAGGCGTCCATGTCGGCCCGCAGGCCCAGCCGACCGGGGCCATTGCCATTGCGCAGCACGCCGACCACGCCGGTATGGCCAACGCCGGTGTGAACCTCGAACCCCCACTCTTCCAGGAAGCGCGCCACCAGCGCGGCGGTGCGCTGCTCTTCAAAGCCCAGTTCAGGATGGGCGTGAATATCCTGGCGAATGGCGTGCAACTCACTGGCGACGTCATTGAGCCAGGCCAGGATGTGCGGGTGTCGGGTCATGCTGGGTCTCCTTGGGTCGGGTGTGTTCCCGTTCTTTTTCGGAGCGCTTCACGGCGTAGCAAGGCGTGATCACGGCTCTGCGTCAGATAACCGCGAGCCGGATCAGAGGACAATCAAATGTGGTTCCACTGGGTGGAACAGGCTTGGGTGGGGTGGTTCAGGGAGCCAGCCGGCATCCCTCGCGCTCGCCGATCCAGGCCGCGCTGTGGCTGCGTCCCAGGCCACTGGCCGTGACCCGGCGGTGCTCCGGCTCATCGACAAATTGGCTCAGGGGCAAGTATTGCCGCACGTAACCCAGGCAATAATCGGCCGGGTTCTGCATCACATAACGACAGGAGCAGTACTCCTTGGCGCTGTAGGCGCCGAGGATGTCCGGGAATGCCCGCAGCGCCAGCCGTTCATGCCAGACCCAGGCCAGCAGCGCCGCCAGCAGCAACAGCAGCAGGCTGGAAACAGGTCGGCGCCGAACCCATGAACGGCTCATGGTCGCCCCTGCCGTCCGAATGCCAGCAGGGCCCGCTTCAGCAGTTCGTTGTGCCGGTAGCTGCCATCGCGATCGTCGGCGTAGCGCACGATGACCAGGTTTTCACTGGGCACTATGTACAGCGCCTGGCCCCAGTGCCCCAGGGCGGCAAAGGTGTCGCTCGGCGCATCGGGCCAGGGTGGCGCGGCGCCTTGCACGGCGCGGTTGAGCCACCAGTGGGCACCCGGCACCGCCTCGTCCTGGTGGGCCTGGTAGCCACTGAAGGGCGTGCGACAGAATTCGACCCAGGCCTTGGGCAGCAACTGGCGCTCGCCCCACCGCCCGTCGCGCTGCATCAACAGTCCGATGCGCGCCAGGTCGCGGGCGCGCAGGTAGGCATAGGAGGAGCCGACGAACGTCCCGGCAGTATCGGTTTCCCACACCGCCTGCCTGATTCCCAGGGGGTCGAACAACGCGGTCCAGGGGTAATCGGCATAGGCGGGCGCGCCGAGCATGTTCTGCAAGGCCGCAGACAGCAGGTTGCTGTCGCCGCTGGAATAACGGAAAGCCTGCCCTGGCGCGCTGAAGGCGGCATGGCCTGCGGCGAAGGCCGCCATATCCTGATGGCCGCGGGTGTAGAGCATGGCCACCACCGAGGAGTTGAGTGGAGCGTATTCATAGTCCTCCTGCCAATCCAGGCCCGAGGCCCAATGCAGCAGGTCGGCCATGCTGATCTGCGGGTGTTGTTGCAGGGCGGGATAGAAGCTCGCGGCCTTGTCCTCCAGCTGAAAGCGCCCTTGGCCATAAGCCACGCCCAGCATCACCGCGAGCAGGCTCTTGCTGATGGACCAGGTCAGGTGCGGGGTGTTGGCGGTGGTCGGCCCGGCGTAACGTTCGTAGATGAGCTGGCCATCGCGGATCACCAGCAGGGCGTCGGTGCGAATACCGGCACGGGTCGTGTCATCCCGCGGCACGAAGGCATAGGCCTCCAGCGCATCGAGTGCCGGGCCACTGGCTGCCGGACCCTGGCTCCATTGCTCGCCGGGCCAGTGTTCGGCGCGCACCGGCACAGTGACAAGCAAGAGCAAGGTGAGCAACAGGGTCGAGCCTTTGAACATTGCAGAAAACCCGGGGCCGGAAACCTGCACAGCCTAGCCCCGGCAGATGACAGTTTCAGCAGCGCCTCAAGCCGACAGCGGCGCCAAGCCGGCCAAGGCCTTGGCCAGGCGTTTGGCCCGGGCGCCGCCGGCGATCTCAAGCACGGATTGGTCGCGGGACCACAACTGTGCCCACTCCTGGGGGCCTTCGGCAAAGGCCTGCTGGATCTGCGCCTTGAGCCCATCGAACTGAGCGAACAACCCGCCCAGCAGAATATGTGTGCTGCTGGCCGAGGGATTTTGCCGGCTGGCTTCGGCACACCCGGCGAGCAGGGCCAGGAGTTGCAATTGCAGAGCCTGCGGCCATTGGCTGTCCTGGCCGACGCCATACAGCCAGGCGCCCAGGGCGCTGAGGACATAGATGTCCTCCAGGCTGCGAAAGGGTTTGACGTAGGCATCCCAGCCATCGCCGGCCAGCCGTTCGCAGAGCGCGTGTTCGAGGTGCAGGCGACCGTGGCTGATGTCGGGCATCAGCGGCAGGGGTGGGAGCTTTTCCACGCTGACCCCAGGCTCGCCGGCGTAGACCACCGCCAGGCTCAGGCGCGGATCTTCGCCCGGTGCTTCGCTGCGCGCGGCAATCAGCAGCCAGTCGGCGGCATCGCCTGCGGTGACGAAATCCTTGCGCCCGCTCAGGCGCAGATCCGCCAGCCGGGTCTGCATGTCCGCCGCGCGCAGGCTGCGCTGCTCGGTGGCGCACAAGGCGCCCAGGCTCGGCGGCGCGCTGGGCCAGAGCGCGCGCAACGCGGCTTGGTAACCCACCAGAAACGCCAGCCCCGGGCTGCTCATCAAGCGCCCGCCGCGCAGCGCCAGGTCGAACGGGGTGACCGGGCCCAGGTGCTCCAGCAGCGCGGCGTAACCCTCCGCCAGGTCCGGGTTGGCCGGCAGTCGTTCGCGGCAGTTGAGCAGGTCTGACCAAGGCATGGGGGGGCTCCTTCTGGGCTGTCATATAAGCATCACCAAAGCTTAATGGCGATGACACCGGGGCTACATAGCCTGACTTTGCACAACAAAGTCGATCGGCTGCAACCCAAGGCGGGTCAGCGGCCCGCACGGAGATTCACAATGACTCAGATCGCCCGCATCAGCGACACCGGCAGTGAACGCCGCCTGCAAGCCGAACGTCTGGTCGGCGCCCACGCCCTGCAAGAAGCCCAGGCGCTGCGCTTCACCGTCTTCAGCGGCGAGTTCAACGCCAAGCTCAAGGGCGCGGAATTGGGTCTGGACATGGATGACTATGACGTCCACTGCAGCCATATCGGTGTGCGTGACCTGAACACCGGGCGCCTGGTCGCCACCACTCGCCTGCTCGACCACCAGGCCGCCAGCAGCCTGGGGCGCTTTTACAGCGAAGAGGAATTCAGCCTGCACGGGCTGGTGCATCTAAAGGGCCCGATCCTCGAAATCGGTCGCACCTGTGTCGACCCGGCCTACCGCAACGGCGGCACCATTGCCGTGCTCTGGGGCGAGTTGGCCGAAGTGCTCAACCAGGGCGGCTACAGCTACCTGATGGGCTGCGCCAGCATCCCGATGCAGGACGGCGGCGTGCAGGCCCACGCCATCATGCAACGCCTGCGCGAGCGCTACCTGTGCACCGAACAC
The DNA here is from genome assembly GCF_002018875.1 of Pseudomonas sp. MF4836. GTDB lineage: Bacteria > Pseudomonadota > Gammaproteobacteria > Pseudomonadales > Pseudomonadaceae > Aquipseudomonas. The sequence continues at coordinate 710,129 of NZ_MVOL01000003.1, read as the reverse complement.
CTGCGTGCCGAACCGAAAAAACCGCTGCCGAGCCTCGATATCCCGTCCAACGTGATCGCTGAAATGCCGCCGCTGCTCAAGGCCTACATGCGCCTGGGCGCGAAGATCTGCGGCGAGCCGTGCTGGGACGAAGACTTCCAGGTCGCCGACGTGTTTATCCTGCTCAAGCGCGACGAGTTGTGCCCCCGCTACGCCCGGCACTTCAAGGCGGCCGTGTAATGAGCCGGCTACGGGTCTACGGGCGGATTGCCCGGGTGCTGCTGGTGGTCGCGCTGGGCTTGAGCATGGCCACCGTGTTTGGCTTGTTCGAACGCCTGGGCGTGGCCAATTCCATGGTTCGGCGCCAGCGCTGGTCGCGCTTCTTCATGGCCCGCCTGAGCAACGCCCTGCCCTTTGAAATCACGGTACACGGCGAGGTGCCGCGGCAGCCGATGCTGTGGGTCAGCAACCACGTGTCCTGGACTGATATCCCGTTGCTCGGCGCGCTGAACCCGTTGTCATTCCTGTCCAAGGCCGAAGTGCGGACCTGGCCGGTGGCGGGCTGGCTCGCGGCCAAGGCCGGCAGCCTGTTTATCCGCCGTGGCGCGGGCGACAGCCAGTTGATCCGCAAGCAGATGACCCGGCACCTGCAGCAGCAACATCCGCTGTTGATGTTCCCTGAAGGCACCACCACCGATGGCCGTGGCCTGCGCACCTTTCACGGGCGTTTGCTGGCCAGTGCCATCGACGCCGACGTGGCGCTGCAGCCGGTGGCCATTCGTTACCTGCGCGACGGGCAGATTGACTCTCTGGCACCGTTTATCGGCGATGACGATCTGCTCTCGCACCTGATGCGCCTGTTTGCCAACGACCAGGGCCAGGTCGAAATCCACCTGCTCAAACCCATTGCCTGTCGCGGCCAGGAACGCGCGGCGCTGGCCTTCCAGGCGCAGCAGGCGGTGCAGAAGGCGCTGTTTGGCGAGGTGCCCAAGGGCGTTGAGGTTGGACGCGGCGAGGAATGGGTGGCGGCCTGAGGAATTGGTTTTTAGCGCGCCAGCCCAGTGCATCGCCAGCAAGCGCCTTCGTCACAGGACGCTTCCTGGGAAGCCGGCAGGTCAGCCGGTTTCCCTGAGGCGTTCTTGGGCAAACAGCTGCAACTGCGGGTAGAACTCCCGAAAATCCTCGCTCAATGGCTGATACAGCCGCTCCAGTTCGCCCATCGCCTGCGCCAGCTCCTCCGGGCGTGACAAGCGGCGCGAAATCCCTCGCAGCACTTGCTCCAGCACCTCGAACTCCCGATAGGAACCCAGCCAGTCATGGGCCGCCATATGCGGCGCGATCTGCGCCAGGCGTCCCGGCAGTTGCGGTTCACTGGCCAGCACCCGGTACACGTCCGAGGTGAACAGCGCCAGCGGCTGCGTGGCGTACAGAGCCCAGTCGCGCGCCAGGCAGTGATCGAAAAACACGTCGATGACAATGCCGGCATAGCGCCTGCGGGTCAGGGAAAAACGCGACAGCGCAGCGCCCACCAGTGGGTGGCTGTCGGTGTAAGTATCGATGCTGCGATGCAACGCAATCGCGGCTTCGATCTCCGGGTTGAACTGGCCTTGCAGCCGACCTTTGACGAAGTCGCCGTACAGACTGCCGAGCAATTGACCGGGGCGCTGGCCGCCGAGGTGCAGATGTGCGAGATAATTCATGGGCGCAGCTTAGCACCGCGCGACACGCATCGTTATAACCCGATATACCGATAAAGAATGATTTAAGACCAAAATCATATTGGTATATCGCGAAATACCGATTTAAAGTTCGCTTCATCGCGATATAACGTTTTACCCAAACCGAGCACTGCCATGCCTATCGATCTCGACGAAATAATAAAAGCCCTGGCGCACCCAGTACGGCGAGAAATTCTTCACTGGCTCAAAGACCCGACTGTTGAATTCCCTGATCAGAGCCACAGCAATGAACACGGCGTATGCGCCGGGCAGATCGATCAACGCTGCGGCCTGTCGCAGTCGACGGTCTCCGCCCACCTCGCCACCTTGCAACGAGCGGGACTGATCAGCAGCCGCAAAGTCGGCCAATGGCATTTCTTCAAACGCAATGAGGAAAACATTCAGCTGTTCCTCAAACAAATGAGCCAAGAGCTCTGATCTGACAAGGACCCACAATGCCCCTCTCGCTACTTATCCTGGCCCTGAGCGCCTTCGCCATCGGCACCACCGAGTTCGTCATTATGGGCTTGCTGCCCGATGTGGCGAACGACCTCGGTGTGTCGATCCCGGGCGCCGGCTGGCTGGTGACCGGTTACGCCCTGGGCGTGGCCATCGGTGCGCCCTTCATGGCACTGGCCACCGCCAAGCTGCCGCGCAAGGCCGCCCTGGTAGCCCTGATGGGCATTTTCATTGTCGGCAACCTGCTGTGTGCGCTGGCCAGTGACTACAACGTGCTGATGTTCGCCCGAGTGGTCACCGCCCTCTGCCACGGCGCCTTCTTTGGTATCGGTTCGGTGGTTGCCGCCGGCCTGGTGCCCGCCAACAAGCGCGCATCGGCCGTGGCCCTGATGTTCACCGGCCTGACCCTGGCTAACGTCCTCGGTGTTCCACTGGGCACGGCACTGGGCCAGGAAGCCGGCTGGCGCTCGACGTTCTGGGCCGTGACCGTGATCGGTGTCGTTGCCCTGATCGGCCTGATCCGCTTTCTGCCGGCCAAGCGCGACGAGGAAAAACTCGACATGCGCTCGGAACTGGCCGCCCTCAAGGGCGCCGGGATCTGGTTGTCACTGAGCATGACCGCGCTGTTCGCCGCGTCCATGTTCACCCTCTTCACCTATGTCGCGCCGCTGCTGGGCGACGTCACCGGGGTGTCGCCCAAAGGCGTGACCTGGACCCTGCTGCTGATCGGCCTGGGCCTGACCGTGGGCAACATCATTGGCGGCAAGCTGGCGGATAAACGCCTGGCGGCCACCCTGATCGGCGTGTTTATCAGCATGGCCGTGGTCTCCACCGTCCTGAGCTGGACCAGCGTCGCGCTGATCCCGACCGAGATCACCCTGTTCCTCTGGGCCACCGCCTCGTTCGCCGCCGTACCGGCGCTGCAAATCAACGTGGTGACCTTCGGCAAGGCCGCACCAAACCTGGTGTCGACCCTCAATATCGGCGCCTTCAACATCGGCAACGCCCTCGGCGCCTGGGTCGGCGGCAGCGTGATCGCCCATGGTTTCGGCCTGACCAGCGTGCCTCTGGCCGCAGCAGCCCTGGCGGTACTGGCGCTGCTGGTGACCCTGATTACTTTTCGCCAGGGCGGCAATGCCGATCTGGCCCCAGCGACCAACTGATACGTTTATTTAAGAAGGGTGTATTTCATGACAACTATTTTTGACCCGATCAAACTCGGCGACCTCGAACTGGCCAACCGCATCATCATGGCGCCCTTGACCCGCTGCCGCGCCGATGAAGGCCGAGTGCCCAACGCGCTGATGGCCGAGTACTACGTACAACGTGCTTCCGCGGGCCTGATCCTCAGCGAAGCCACATCTGTGGCACCCATGGGCGTCGGCTACCCGGACACCCCGGGCATCTGGTCCAACGACCAGGTTCGCGGCTGGAGCAACGTGACCAAGGCGGTCCACGGCGCGGGCGGCAAAATCTTCCTGCAACTGTGGCATGTCGGCCGCATTTCCCACCCGTCCTACCTGAACGGCGAGGCGCCAGTGGCACCGAGCGCCATTCAGGCCAAAGGTCACGTCAGCCTGGTGCGTCCGCTGGCCGACTACCCGACTCCGCGCGCCCTGGAAATCGCTGAAATCGCCGACATCGTCGACGCCTACCGCGTGGGTGCGGAAAACGCCAAGGCCGCCGGTTTCGACGGTGTGGAAGTCCACGGCGCCAACGGCTACCTGCTCGACCAATTCCTGCAAAGCAGCACCAACCAGCGTACCGACCATTACGGCGGTTCCCTGGAAAACCGTGCGCGCCTGCTGCTGGAAGTGACTGATGCGGTCATCGAAGTCTGGGGCCCGGGCCGGGTTGGCGTGCACCTCGCACCCCGTGCCGACTCTCACGACATGGGTGATGACAACCTCAGCGAAACCTTCACCTACGTCGCCCGTGAGCTGGGCAAGCGCGGCATTGCCTTTATCTGCTCGCGGGAAAAAGAAGGCGCCGACAGCCTCGGCCCACAATTGAAAGCCGCATTCGGTGGCCCGTACATCGCCAACGAACGTTTTACCAAAGACAGCGCCAACGCCTGGCTGGCTGCCGGCAAGGCCGATGCCGTGGCCTTCGGTGTGCCATTTATCGCCAACCCGGACCTGCCCGCCCGCCTGAAAGCCGATGCACCGTTGAACGAGCCGCATCCGGAAACCTTCTACGGTAAAGGCCCGGTCGGCTACATCGACTACCCGACCTTGTAAGCACAGCGCTAAAAACAAAGCCCCGACTCGTGAGAGCCGGGGCTTTTTCATTACCTGTTCAACAGGATCCTGGATTGCCTATCGTGGCTGGCAGCATGCAGATCAGGGCTATCCCTTTGATCGGCTGCTCGGTGCCCTTGAGCAATGAGGGTTCACACTCGTTCACACACCCGACACAAAATCCCTACAAAATACGTAGCCCGCTATCTATAAAGAAAGGGCCGGTGCGTATATAAAAGCACCCCATCGAAATAAGGCGAGCACCAGAATGATCTATGCTCGCCTTAACTGTTGACACAAGCGGTGGCAATTACGCATTTTGTCTTAAGTGCGCAAGCTGGGGCTCAGACGCAGCATATCCAGCCCGATGTCGGTCCAGCGCTCAGCCTGCTTATCAAGCTCGAAGCTGTCCGGGGCCAGAAGCCACTGATAAAGGATGCCGTCGATATAGGCGTGCATGCTGATGGCAGCGCGGGCAGTGTCGAGATTCGACGGCAGCTGTCCACGGTTCACTGCATTGCGCAACGTCAATTCGATACGCACGTTGCAGTCAATACTGGCAGCCCGGCGCTGATGGCGCAGGTCGCACATTTCATCGGTGAACTCGCACTTATGAAACAGAATTTCGTTGATTCGCCGAGTCTTTGGATCCAGAGCGACCTGATGGAACAGATGAATCAGCAGCTTGCGCATGCAGCCCAGCGGGTCGAGCTCTTCCTCGCTTTCACTGGCCCTGGCCAGTTCTTCCAGCGGCTCGCGCAAGGTATCCAGCATGGCCTGCACCAGATCCGCCTTATTGCTGAAATGCCAGTAGATCGCGCCACGAGTCACCCCTGCCAAGGTGGCAATGTCCGCCAATGTCGTACGGGCGACTCCGCGTTCATAGAAAGCCTTTTCTGCTGCCTCAAGTATTTGCTTGCGCGTTTCTTGAGCTTCCTCTTTGGTACGACGGGCCATGGCAGCAAAACCTCAATCAGGATGGCTCGGGGCGCACGAGGCCTTAATCCGAGCTTAATTACGGACGGCGATTGTTATGTGTTTATCGTCCGCCAACTCATGTTTTGTATTAAACCGGGTACGCGACCCGCTGTTTACAAACAACCATGAATGTAAGTATATTCCATAGCAAGCTACTTATCCACTCAGCGCACTTTTTTGACCCTTCCACCTTTCGAGTGCGCGTCTTGCGCGCCTGACCCGAGGATTTTCATGCAATTCAAGCCAGCTGTTACCGCTCTGGTCACTGCCGTCGCCCTGGCATCGCTGCTCAGCGGATGTAAAAAGGAAGAGGCGGCCCCTCCCCAACAGGCCCCTCAGGTCGGCGTAGTCACCCTGAAAACCCAACCCTTCACCCTGACTTCGGAACTCCCGGGGCGGACCACCGCCTACCGCATCGCCGAAGTGCGACCGCAGGTCAACGGCATCATCCTCAAGCGTCTGTTCAAAGAAGGCGGGGATGTCAAAGAAGGCCAGCAGCTGTACCAGATCGACCCGTCGGTCTATGAGGCGACGCTGAAAAGCGCCCAGGCCAACCTGCAATCGACCAAGTCGATCTCCGACCGCTACAAGCAACTGGTCGACGAACAGGCCGTAAGCCGCCAGGAATACGACACTGCCGTAGCCAACCGCCTGCAATCGGAAGCCACGCTGCAAAGCGCGCAGATCAACCTGCGCTACACCAAGGTGCTTGCGCCACTGACCGGCCGTGTCGGTCGCTCCTCGGTCACCGAAGGCGCGCTGGTCAGCAACGGCCAGGCCGACGCCATGGCCGTGATCCAGCAGCTCGATCCGATCTACGTCGACGTCACCCAGTCCTCCGTGGAGCTGCTGGAACTGCGCCGCGAGCTGGAAAGCGGTCGCCTGCAAAAGGCCGGCGACAACTCGGCCAAGGTCAAGCTGACCCTGGAAGACGGCAGCCAGTACCAACAGGACGGCAAACTTGAGTTTTCCGAAGTCTCGGTCGACGAAACCACCGGCTCCGTGACCCTGCGCGCCGTGTTCCCGAACCCTAATCACACCCTGTTGCCAGGCATGTTCGTGCACGCGCAATTGCAGGCCGGGATCAACGCTGCGGCCATTCTTGCCCCGCAACAAGGCGTGACCCGTGACCTCAAAGGCACGCCAACCGCCCTGGTGGTCGGCCCGGACAACAAGGTCGAACTGCGTCAGCTCAAGGCCAGTCGCACCGTCGGCAGCCAATGGCTGGTGGAAGACGGCTTGAAAGCCGGCGATCGACTGATTACCGAAGGCCTGCAATTCGTCAAGCCAGGCATTGAAGTCAAGGCGACCGAAGCGACCAATGTTCCGGCGACCAACCCGGCCCCTGCACAGGCAACAGACAAAGCTGCAGGCGGCAAAGGGGAGTAAACCATGTCGAAATTTTTCATCGACCGTCCGATTTTCGCCTGGGTAATTGCCCTGGTGATCATGCTGGTCGGGGCTCTATCGATCCTCAAGTTGCCGATAAACCAGTATCCAAGCATCGCGCCACCGGCGATCGCTATCTCCGTGACCTACCCAGGCGCCTCTGCACAAACCGTGCAGGACACCGTGGTTCAGGTCATCGAGCAGCAGCTCAACGGTATCGATAACCTGCGTTATGTGTCCTCGGAAAGTAACTCCGACGGCAGCATGACCATCACCGCGACCTTCGAACAAGGCACCAACTCCGATACCGCTCAGGTCCAGGTCCAGAACAAACTGAACCTGGCCACCCCGTTGCTGCCGCAAGAAGTGCAGCAACAGGGCATCCGGGTAACCAAGGCAGTGAAGAACTTCCTGTTGGTTATCGGTGTGGTTTCCGAAGACGGCAGCATGTCCAAGGACGACCTGTCCAACTACATCGTGTCCAACATGCAGGACCCGGTGTCGCGGACCGCAGGTGTCGGCGACTTCCAGGTGTTCGGTGCACAGTACGCCATGCGTATCTGGCTCGACCCAGCCAAGCTCAACAACTACAGCCTGACCCCCGTGGACGTGAAAACCGCCGTTGCGGCGCAGAACGTCCAGGTGTCGTCCGGCCAGATCGGTGGTTTGCCGGCGCTGCCTGGCCAGCAACTGAACGCCACGATCATCGGCAAGACCCGCCTGCAGACTGCCGAGCAGTTCAAGGCGATCCTGTTGAAGGTCAACAAGGACGGCTCGCAGGTTCGCCTGGGTGATGTCGCCGACGTTGCGCTGGGTGGTGAAAACTACGCAGTCAGCGCCCAGTTCAATGGCAAGCCGGCTTCCGGCCTGGCGGTCAAACTGGCCAACGGCGCCAACGCCCTGGATACCGCCAAGGCGCTGCGCAAGACCATCAGCGACCTGGAACCCTTCTTCCCGTCCGGGATGAAAGTGGTATTCCCGTACGACACCACCCCGGTGGTGACGGAGTCCATCAGCGGTGTGGTTCACACCCTGGTCGAAGCCATCGTGTTGGTGTTCCTGGTGATGTTCCTGTTCCTGCAGAACTTCCGCGCCACCGTCATCACCACCATGACCGTTCCGGTGGTGTTGCTCGGGACCTTCGGGATCCTTGCGGCAGCCGGCTTCAGCATCAACACCCTGACCATGTTCGGCATGGTGCTGGCCATCGGTTTGCTGGTGGACGATGCCATCGTCGTGGTGGAAAACGTCGAGCGGGTGATGCAGGAGGAAGGGCTATCGCCCAAGGAGGCCACGAAAAAGTCCATGGGCCAGATCCAGGGCGCACTGGTGGGTATCGCCCTCGTGCTTTCCGCGGTACTGCTGCCAATGGCGTTCTTCAGTGGTTCCACCGGGGTGATCTACAAGCAGTTCTCGATCACCGTGGTTTCGGCCATGGCCCTGTCGGTACTGGTTGCCCTGATCTTCACCCCGGCCCTGTGCGCCACCATGCTCAAGGCTCACCCACAAGGCGAGCACGCCACCGAGAAACGCGGTTTCTTCGGCTGGTTCAACCGCACCTTCGACCGCAGCGTCAAAAGCTACGAGCGCGGCGTGGGCAATATGCTGCGTCACAAGGTGCCGTACCTGTTGGCATACGTGCTGATCGTGCTCGGCATGATCTGGCTGTTCACCCGTATTCCATCGGCGTTCCTGCCGGAAGAAGACCAGGGCGTACTCTTCGCCCAGGTGCAGACGCCAGCCGGCTCCAGTGCCGAGCGGACCCAGGTGGTGGTCGATGAAATGCGCGCCTATCTGCTGGACAAGGAGAAGGACACCGTAGCCTCGGTATTCACCGTGAACGGGTTCAACTTCGCCGGTCGCGGCCAGAGTTCGGGTATGGCGTTCATCATGCTCAAGCCGTGGGGCGAGCGCTCTTCGGAAAACAGCGTGTTCAACCTCGCGGCCCGTGCCCAGCAGCACTTCTTCAGCTTCCGCGACGCGATGGTGTTTGCATTCGCTCCGCCAGCCGTACTGGAGTTGGGTAACGCCACCGGTTTCGACGTGTTCCTGCAGGACCGCGCCGGTATCGGGCACGAGAAACTGATGGCAGCACGCAACCAGTTCCTCGGCATGGCCGCGCAGAGCAAGATCCTGAGCCAGGTGCGTCCGAACGGCTTGAGCGATGAGCCGCAGTACCAGTTGACCATCGACGATGAACGCGCCAGTGCCTTGGGCGTGACCATCTCTGATATCAACAACACCCTGTCGATCGGCCTGGGCAGTAGCTATGTCAACGACTTCATCGACCGTGGTCGAGTGAAGAAGGTGTACATCCAGGGTCAGCCCGGCGCTCGCATGAGCCCGGAAGACCTGAAGAAATGGTACGTGCGCAACAGTGCCGGGACCATGGTGCCGTTCTCCTCGTTCGCCAAGGGTGAGTGGATCTACGGTTCGCCGAAGCTGGCGCGCTACAACGGTGTCGAGGCGATGGAAGTCCTGGGGGCTCCGGCGCCTGGATACAGTACCGGTGAAGCCATGGCCGAAGTCGAAGCCATTGCCGCGAAGCTGCCGGCGGGCGTGGGTATTTCCTGGACCGGCCTGTCCTATGAGGAACGCCTGTCGGGTTCCCAGGCACCGGCGCTGTATGCCCTGTCGCTGCTGATGGTGTTCCTGTGCCTGGCGGCGCTGTATGAAAGCTGGTCGATTCCGATCGCGGTCATGCTCGTGGTACCCCTGGGGATCATCGGTGCACTGATGGCCACCAGCCTGCGGGGTCTGTCCAACGACGTGTACTTCCAGGTGGGGCTGTTGGTGACCATCGGTCTGGCGGCGAAAAACGCCATTCTGATCGTCGAGTTCGCCAAGGAACTGCATGAGCAGGGTCGCAGCCTGACGGACGCGGCGATCGAAGCCTGCCGCATGCGTCTGCGACCGATCATCATGACCTCGCTGGCCTTCGTGCTGGGTGTGGTCCCCCTGGCCATCTCCACCGGCGCGGGCTCGGGCAGCCAGCACGCCATCGGTACCGGGGTGATTGGCGGTATGCTCACCGCGACGATTCTGGCGATATTCTGGGTGCCTTTGTTCTTCGTCACAGTGTCTGGCATGGGTCGCAAGAAAAACGCGGACTCGGCAGAAACATCTGAAACTCCTAAAGAGGCTGGCCAATGAGCAAGTCGCTACTCTCCCTGGCAATCACCGCCGCCGTGCTAAGTGGCTGCTCGCTGATACCCGATTATCAGCAGCCGCAAGCACCGGTGGCCGCGCAATACCCGCAAGGCCCCGCCTATTCGCCAACGGAGGCCGCCAACCAGGCGGCCGCCGAACAGGGCTGGCGGCAGTTCTTCCATGACCCGGCGCTGCAACAGCTGATCCAGACCGCGCTGGTCAACAACCGCGACCTTCGGGTGGCGGCGCTGAACATCGACGCCTATGCCGCGCAGTACCAGATCCAGCGCGCGGACCTGTTCCCCGCGGTATCGGCCAATGGCAGCGGCAGCCGCCAGCGGACCCCGGCGCGCATGTCGCAAACCGGCGAGTCGGGCATCACCAGCCAGTACTCGGCCACCCTGGGTATCAGCGCCTATGAGCTGGACCTGTTCGGCCGCGTTCGCAGTTTGAGCGAGCAGGCCCTGCAGACCTATTTCTCCAGCGAAGAAGCCCGGCGCAGCACCCAGATCAGCCTGGTGGCCAGCGTGGCCAACGCCTACCTGACCTGGCAGGCCGACAAGGAACTGCTGAAGCTGACCCAGGACACCCTGGGCGCTTTCGAGGAGAGCTACCGGCTCACCTCGCGCAGCAACGAAGTCGGGGTTGCCTCGGCGCTGGACCTGAGCCAGTCGCGGACCTCGGTCGAGAACGCCCGGGTGCAACTGGCGCGCTACACGCGCCAAGTGGCCCAGGACGAAAACAGCCTGACCCTGCTGCTGGGCACCGGCCTTCCAGCCAACCTGCCTGGCGCACAGCCCCTGGCGGCCGACCTGTTGAGCGAAATGCCAGCGGGCCTGCCTTCGGAGCTGTTGCAACGGCGTCCGGACATCCTTGAAGCCGAACACAAGCTCAAGGCGGCCAATGCCAATATCGGCGCCGCCCGCGCGGCGTTCTTCCCGAGCATCAGCCTGACCGCCAATGCCGGCACCTTGAGCCCGGACCTGTCCGGCCTGTTCAAAGGTGGTTCGGGGACCTGGCTGTTCCAGCCGCAGATCAATCTGCCGATCTTCAACGCCGGTAGCCTGCGCGCCAGCCTGGACTACTCGAAGATCCAGAAAGACATCACGGTTGCGCAGTACGAGAAATCCATCCAGACCGCCTTCCAGGAAGTCTCCGATGGCCTGGCGGCACGTCAGACCTACAACCAGCAGTTGCAGGCCCAGCGTGATTTCGTCACCGCCAACCAGGACTACTACCGTCTGGCCGAGCGCCGCTACCGCATCGGGGTCGACAGCAACCTGACCTTCCTCGACGCCCAGCGTTCGTTGTTCAGCGCGCAACAGGCGCTGATCAGTGACCGCCTTTCGCAGCTGACCAGCGAGGTCAATCTGTACAAGGCCCTGGGTGGCGGCTGGAACGAGCAGACCGCGAAGAACGAACCGGTGGCCGAACAGGCACCGAAGCTGCGCCTGTTCTAAGCACCTCCCGGCTGTGAAAAAACCCACCTCACGGTGGGTTTTTTTTGGCCTGTGCTCAGCCTGTCACTTGTGTTCGTTTATCGCCCAAAACCCGCTCATGCCCGATTGAATCGCCCTATCTGGCACCGCACCATTCCCCGCAGCGATAAAAACCAATAACAACAGGCTCTGCACCATGACCCCTCGCCCTGCCCTCTCCGGCTGATTTGCAGCCGTTTCACCACGCCCACTTTCCACCTGGCTCTGCGACTGACGTAGCGGCAGTGCCGTGCTGCGCCCTAACAATTAGAGAGACCGACAACATGAAGCCAACGACCCCCACTTCTCCTTTCCTCCTGCCTGGCCTGCTCGGCGTGGCGCTGGCCGCTGCCGCCCTGCCGGCGATGGCCGAAGAGTCCGGTTTTCTCGAAGATGCCAAGGTCAACCTGAACCTGCGCAACTTCTACATCAACCGCAACTTCACCAACCCGACCAAGGCCCAGGGCAAGGCCGAAGAGTGGACCCAGAGTTTCATCCTCGATGCCAAGTCCGGGTTCACCCAAGGCACCGTGGGTTTCGGCATGGACGTGCTGGGCCTGTACTCGCTGAAGCTCGACGGCGGCAAAGGCACCGGCGGCACTCAGTTACTGCCCCTGGACCGTGACGGGCGCCCGGCCGACAACTTCGGGCGCCTGGGGGTGGCGTTCAAGGCGCGCTTGTCGCAGACCGAGGTCAAGGTGGGCGAATGGATGCCGGTGCTGCCGATCCTGCGTTCCGATGACGGCCGCTCGCTGCCACAGACCTTCCGTGGCGGCCAGATCACGTCCAAGGAAATCGACGGCCTGACCCTCTACGGCGGCCAGTTCCGCGCCAACAGCCCGCGAGACGACAGCAGCATGAGCGACATGTCGATGACCGGCAAAGCCGCGTTCACGTCCGACCGTTTCAACTTCCAGGGCGGCGAATACAGCTTCAACGACAAGCGCACCCAGATCGGCCTGTGGAACGCCGAACTCAAGGACATCTACAGCCAACAGTTCATCAATCTGGTTCATACCCAACCCGTTGGGGACTGGACCCTGGGCGCGAACCTCGGTTTCTTCTACGGCAAGGAAGACGGCAGTGCCCGCGCCGGCGACCTGGATAACAAGACCTGGTCCGGCCTGTTCTCGGCCAAGTACGGCGGCAGCACCTTTTATGTCGGCCTGCAAAAACTCACCGGGGACAACGCCTGGATGCGGGTCAACGGCACCAGCGGCGGCACCCTGGCCAACGACAGCTACAACTCCAGCTACGACAACGCCAAGGAAAAATCCTGGCAGCTGCGCCACGATTACAACTTCGCCGCCGTCGGCGTACCGGGCCTGACCCTGATGAACCGCTACATCAGCGGTGACAACGTGCACACCGGCACCATCACCGATGGCAAGGAATGGGGCCGCGAGTCGGAACTGGCCTATACCGTGCAGAGCGGCACCCTGAAGAACCTCAACTTCAAATGGCGCAATTCCAGCATGCGTCGCGACTACAGCAACAACGAGTTCGACGAGAACCGCGTGATCGTCAGCTACCCGATCAGCCTGCTGTAAGTCGTTTCGCCAGGACCTGCTCCGGCAAAACCCACCCATGAAAAAGGCCAGCCCGGTTTACCGGTGCTGGCCTTTTTTATCGGCGTGCGGGGTTCAGGCCTCGCGGGACTCGACACCCAATTCATCCCACACCGACTCGGCGAGATGGAAGGTCGCATTGGCCGCAGGAATGCCGCAGTAGATCGCGCTCTGCATGATCACTTCCTTGATCTCGCCACGGGTCACCCCGTTGTTGGCGGCGGCACGCAGGTGCAGCTTGAGCTCTTCATTGCGGTTCATGCCGATCAGCATGGAAATGGTGATCAGGCTGCGGGTATGCCGCGGCAGGCCCGGACGGGTCCAGATATCACCCCAGGCGTGGCGGGTGATCATCTCCTGGAACTCCGAGTTGAACTCGGTCAGGGCATTCAGGCTGCGATCGACGTGGGCATCACCCAGCACCGCGCGGCGCACCTGCATCCCCTCGTCATAACGTTGTTTCTCGTCCACAAGCGACTCCTCAAATGCTCTTGTCGGCCAGCAGGAATTCCACGACCCGGTCGCTGAATGCGGCGCCAGCCTGCACGTTGGACAAGTGCGCGGCGTAGAACTCGGCGTACTCGGCGCCCAGCACATGTTCCTGAATGTAGTGCCCGCCCGACGGCGGCGTGACCGCATCTTCGGTACCGGAAATCACCAGGGTCGGAACCTTGACCGCCGACACCTGGTCACGGAAGTCTGCATCACGCACAGCCGCGCAGTTGGCTGCATAGCCCTCGGGCGAAGTCGCCGCCAGCATGTCGGTGATCAACTTGGCCTGGTCAGGGTGAGCTTCGGCGAAGTCCGCGGTGAACCAGCGGGCGATCGAAGCATCGCGCAACGCCACCATGGCTGCCTCGCCGTCACGCAGTACGGTTTCGATGCGCGGGTTCCAGATCGACGGCTCGCCAATCTTCGCCGAGGTGTTGCACACCACCAGCTTGTGCAGGCGCTCGCCGGCATTGATGCCCAGCCATTGGCCGATCAGGCCGCCCATGGACAGGCCGCAGAAGTACGCGCGTTCGATGTGCAAGGCATCCAGCAGCGCCAGCACGTCATGGCCCAACTGTTCAATGGTGTAGGGCCCCGGGGTGACCAGCGACTTGCCGTGGCCTCGGGTATCCATGCGCAGCACACGGAAGTGTTGGGTAAAGGCCGGGATCTGGATATCCCACATGCGCAGGCTGGTGCCCAACGAGTTGGACAGCACCAGTACCGGAGCGTGTTCCGGACCATCAAGCTGGTAGTGCAGTTCGCCATCGGCGAGTTTTACGAATGCCACAGCAGTCTCCTTCAGGCGTTCAAGGCAAAGTGTTCGGCCACCGCGCGTTCGACCCAGGTCTGGGCCTGGCCGAGGTAATGGGCCGGATCGAGCAGGCGATCCAGTTCAGCGGCCGAAAGCTCGGCACCGACCTGGGGTTCATCGCCCAGTACCGCACGCAGGTGGCGCCCTTCGGCCACCGCCCGCTTGCAGCATTGTTCCAATAGATGATGGGCCGTCTCGCGTCCCAGGCGCTGGGCCAGGGCGATGCTCACGGCTTCGGCCAATACCAGGCCGCGGGTCAGGTCGAGGTTGCTGGCCATGCGCTCGGCGTCGACCTCCAGGCCCTCGGCCACCAGCAAGGCTTGTTGCAGGGCACCGGAAACCAGGCAGCAGATCTCCGGCAGGGTTTCCCACTCGGCATGCCACAGGCCCAGGCTGCGTTCGTGCTCCTGGGGCATGGCGCTGAACATGGTCGCCAGCAGCCCGGGAACCCGGGTCGCGGTACTGATCAAAACCGCCGCGCCCACCGGATTACGCTTGTGGGGCATGGTCGATGATCCGCCCTTGCCCGGCGCCGAGGGCTCGAACACTTCCGCCGCTTCGGTCTGCATCAACAGGCTGATATCCCGTCCCAGCTTGCCCAGGCTGCCGGCGATCAGGCCAAGCGCAGCGGCGAACTCCACCAGACGGTCACGCTGGGTGTGCCAGGGTTGTTCCGGCAGGCACAGGTGCAGCTCGCCGGCCAATGCCTGTGCAATCGGCAATGCCTGCTCGCCGAGGGCCGCCAGGGTCCCGGAGGCGCCGCCGAACTGCAGCACCAGCAGCCGCGGCTTCAACTCCTGCAGGCGTTGCCGGCTGCGGCTGACCGCCCCCAGCCAGCCGGCGATTTTCATGCCCAGGGTGACCGGGGTCGCATGCTGCAACCAGGTCCGCCCGGCCAGCGGCGTGCCGGCATAGCGGGTGGCCTGGGCCGCAAGGATGTGCCCCAGGCGCCCCAGGTCGGCTTCGATCAAGCCCAGGGCCTGGCGCAGTTGCAGCACCAGCCCGCTGTCCATTACGTCCTGGCTGGTCGCCCCCAGGTGCACATAGCGCTCGGCCTCGGCGTCGCGTTGGGCAATCTGCTTGCCCAGTGCCTTGACCAATGGAATCGCCGAGTTGCCGGCCGTGGCAATGGCTTCGCCGAGGGCCGCGAAATCATAGAGCTCGGCGCGACAGGCCGCCTCGATCGGCGCCACCGCACTCTGCGGAATCTGCCCGACGCGGGCCTCGGCTCGGGCCAGGGCCGCTTCGAAATCCAGCATGGCCTGGACCCGGCCCTGATCACAAAACACTTCACGCATGCTGCGAGCAGTGAAATAAGCATCGAACAATTGGTTGCTCGCCGGTGTACTCATAAACAATCCCTTGGAGGCACGCGCCCGTGATGGGCGCGCGCGGACAGGTCAAAGATCGTGGTGCAGATACGCCGCCTGCTTGGGCAGGCGCAGACTGAACAGGAACGCCACCGCCATCATGACCGTGACGTACCAGTAAAAGGTGTTTTCCATGCCCAGGGTCTTCAGGCCCAGGGCGACATACTCCGCCGAACCGCCGAAAATCGCATTCGCCACCGCATAAGCCAGGCCAACCCCAAGGGCCCGCACCTGAGGTGGGAACATCTCGGCTTTCACCAGACCGCTGATGGAGGTGTAGAAACTCACGATCGCCAGGGCCAGGGTGATCAGGACAAAGGCCAGGAACGGGCTGGAAACGGTTTTCAGGGTCATCAGGATCGGCACCGTGAACAAGGTCCCCAGGGCCCCGAACCAGAGCATCGAGTTCCGGCGGCCGATCTTGTCGGCCAGCATGCCGAACAACGGCTGCATGCACATATAGAGAAACAGCGCACCGGTCATGATGTAGCTGGCGGTCTTGGCGTGCATCCCGGCGGTGTTCACCAGGTACTTCTGCATATAAGTGGTGAAGGTGTAGAAAATCAGCGAGCCGCCGGCGGTGTAGCCCAGCACGGTGATAAAGGCGGCGCCGTGATTCTTGAACAGCGCGACAATACTGCCCGCGTCCTTGTCTTCACGCATTTCCTTGCTGGTGGTTTCTTTCAACGTGCGGCGCAGCAACAACGAGATCACTGCGGCAATCGCACCAATCACAAAGGGTACTCTCCAGCCCCAGGCCTTGAGCTCCTGCTCATCGAGGAACTGCTGCAGGATCACCACCACCAGTACCGCCAGCAATTGCCCGCCGATCAGGGTCACGTACTGGAAGGAGGCGAAGAAGCCGCGCTGGCCCTTGAGCGCCACTTCACTCATGTACGTGGCAGTGGTGCCGTACTCGCCGCCCACCGACAAACCCTGGAACAGCCGCGCAACCAGCAGCAACGCCGGGGCCCAGGCGCCAATCGTGGCGTAGGTCGGGAGGAAGGCGATGACCAGGGAGCCGGCGCACATCATCAGCACCGAGATCATCATCGAATTCTTGCGCCCGTGCTTGTCGGCTACCCGGCCGAACAGCCAGCCGCCGATGGGACGCATCAGAAACCCGGCGGCAAATACGCCGGCGGTGTTGAGCAACTGCACCGTGGGATCGTCGGAGGGGAAAAATGCCGGGGCGAAATAGATCGCACAAAAGGCATAGACATAGAAGTCGAACCATTCGACCAGATTGCCCGAAGACGCGCCGACGATCGCGAAGATCCTCTTGCTGCGTTCTTCACCGGTGTAGTGACTGGTTGTGCTTGTCATGGGTTTTCACTCTTTGGGGACAGTGTGAGTCTAGACACACTTGGCAACAGTCCCGTTCCCCTGTCTGCCGCCGCTGCTTGCGGCAACCCCGAAGGGCCGCCGCAGACACCGGCACCGGCGTCGCCGGTCAGTAATCGAAAAACACCGTCTCGGCCTCAGTGCATTGCAGGATCACGTTCCACTGATACGTGCCGTCGGCATCGGCCTTGGCCAGCAAGGTGCTGCGGCGCTCGGCCGGCACGCAGGCCAGCAACGGGTCGGCGGCGTTGGCCGGTTCGCCGTCGAAGTAAATGCGCGTCAGCAAGTGCTTGACCAGGCCACGGGCAAACACCAGCACCACCAGGTGCGGCGCCTGGGTCGCGCCCTTCAGGCCCGGCACCGTACCCGGCTTGATGGTGGTGAAACGGAAGCGCCCTTCGGCGTCCACCGGCACCCGGCCAAATCCCTGGAAGCTCGGGTCCAGGGCCTTGGGCTGGTCGTCTTCAGGGTGGTCGTACTTGCCTGCGGCATTGGCCTGCCAGATCTCCAGCATCGCGTCGTTGACGAAATCGCCATTGCCGTCCACCACCTGCCCGGTGATCGCCACGCGCTGGCCAAGGGTCTCGGCCTGGGTCAGGTCTTCGCGGTTCAGCCAGGTCAGGCCGATGTGGTAGTAGGGGCCGACGGTGTGTGAAGTGGTCGCGGTCAGCGTCATCTTATTTCTCCATCGGCGTGGCATCGCGGCCGCGCAAAACGATGTCCCAACGGTAACCGAGGGCATAGGAAGGAATGGTCTTGTCCAGGTCGAAACTGGCGATCAGGCGTTCCTTGGCGCGGGTGTCCGGCACGCAGTTGTAGATCGGGTCGTAAGCCAGCAGCGGGTCACCCGGGAAATACATCTGGGTCACCAGGCGCGTCAGCACGCTGGGACCGAACAACGAGAAGTGGATATGGGCCGGGCGCCAGGCGTTTTCGTGGTTACCCCACGGGTAGGCACCGGGCTTGATGGTCTGGAACTGATACCAGCCGTCGGCATCGGTCACGGTGCGCCCGGTGCCGGTGAAATTCGGGTCCAGGGGGGCGTCGTGCAGGTCGCGGTCATGGTTGTAGCGGCCGGCGGCGTTGGCCTGCCAGATCTCCACCAAAATGCCCGGTACCGGCAGGCCGTTCTCGTCCAGGACCCGGCCGTGGATGATGATGCGCTCGCCCTGGGGCTCGCCGGCGTGTTGTGCGGTCAGGTCGTTATCACCCTCGTGCAGCGACTCGGCACCGATGGTTGGGCCGGTGATTTCCGACAGCGAATGGGGCAAGAACACCAGCGGCTTGGAGGGCGAGCGGGTGTTGGTCGACTTGTAGGCCGGGTGCAGATAATCAGGCTGAGTACCCGCTTGCGGGCGCCGGTAACCGGGCTTGTCAATCATGGTCAATCCTCTTTTCTTATTAGAACCTGGTCACGATCTGCTGCGCTTGGCTCAGGCGGCGTTGAACATGCCTGAGGGTCGCTGGCCAGATCGTGAACAGGCTCCTGGAGCAGGCGTCAGACGCGTTCGATGGCCAGCGCCAGCCCTTGGCCGACACCCACACACATGGTCGCCAGGCCTTTTTTACCGCCGTTTTTTTCCAGTTGATGCAGCGCCGTCAGCACCAGACGTGCACCGCTCATGCCCAGCGGATGACCCAGGGCGATGGCGCCACCGTTCGGGTTGACCTGCGGCGCATCGTCCGCCAGGCCCAGCTCACGCAGGACCGCCAGGCCCTGGCTGGCAAAGGCTTCGTTGAGTTCGATCACGTCGAAATCGCTGATTGCCGCACCCAGGCGCTCGATCAGCTTGCGCACCGCAGGCACCGGGCCGATGCCCATGACCCGTGGTGCGACACCGGCGCTGGCCATGCCCAACACCCGGGCGCGGGCAGTGAGGCCGTGTTTCTTCACCGCTTCGGCCGACGCCAGGATCAGCGCCGCGGCACCGTCGTTGACACCCGAGGCATTGCCGGCGGTGACGGTCTTGTCCGGGCCGTTGACCGGCTTGAGTTTGGCCAGGGTTTCCAGGGAGGTATCGGCACGTGGGTGCTCATCCTGCTCGACCACGCTTTCGCCCTTTTTATGGGCAATGCGCACCGGCACGATTTCCTCGGCAAAGAACCCGGCCGCCTGGGCCGCCGCCGTACGTTGCTGGCTGCGCAGGGCAAAGGCGTCCTGGTCGGCGCGGGACACCCGGTAATCGTCCGCCACGTTGTCGGCGGTCTGTGGCATGGCATCCACGCCGTACTGGGCCTTCATCAACGGGTTGATAAAGCGCCAACCGATGGTGGTGTCTTCCAGCTTCATGTTGCGCGAAAAAGCGCTGTCGGCCTTGCCCATGACAAAGGGCGCACGGGACATCGACTCGACGCCACCGGCAATTGCCAGTTCCATCTCGCCGCTGGCAATCGCACGGAAGGCGGTGCCGATGGCGTCCATCCCCGACGCGCACAGGCGGTTGAGGGTGACCCCCGGAATGCTTTCCGGCAGGCCGGCCAGCAGCAAGGCCATGCGGGCCACGTTGCGGTTATCTTCGCCGGCCTGGTTGGCGCAGCCGAGGAACACCTCGTCTACCGCGCTCCAGTCCACCGATGGGTTGCGTTCCATCAGCGCCTTGATCGGCACCGCCGCCAGGTCGTCGGCGCGCACGGCCGACAGGCCACCGCCGAAACGGCCGATCGGGGTACGGATCGCATCACAGATAAAGACTTCGCGCATCAGGCTTCTCCCGGTGCCTGGCCATGGGCCGCGGCGGTACGTGCTTCCAGATCGCGCAGTGCGGTCAGTTCGACTTCAGTCGGCTCGGCGGTCTGCTCGACATTGTCGGCAAAGCGAATCGCCCAGCCGGTGGCGGCAACCACCTGCTCACGGGTCACGCCCGGGTGCAGCGCGGTGACCACGAATTCATGGCTGCCGGCTTCCGGTTCCATGATGCACAGGTCGGTGATGATCCCCACCGGGCCGGCACCCGGCAAGCCCAGGCGTTTGCGGGAGTCGCCGCCTTCGCCATGGCCCACCGAAGTGATGAAGTCGAGCTTGTCGACGAACGAACGCGACGACTGCTTGAGGATGATCAGTACGCTTTTCGCCGAACCGGCGATTTCCGGGGCGCCACCGGCACCGGGCAAGCGCACTTTGGGGTGGTGATAGTCACCGACCACCGTGGTGTTGATGTTGCCGAAGCGGTCAACCTGGGCCGCGCCGAGGAAGCCGACGTCAATGCGCCCGCCCTGCAGCCAGTAGCGGAAGATTTCGCCGGTCGGCACCACGGTGTCGGCGGTTTCGGCCAGTTCGCCGTCACCGATCGACAGCGGCAGTACGCTGGGCTTGGCACCAATCGGGCCCGATTCGTAGATCAGCACCACGTCCGGCGACGACGTCAGGCGCGCCAGGTTGGCGGCCTTGGACGGCAGGCCGATGCCGACGAAACACACCGAACCGTTCTTCAGGCGGCGGGCGGCGGCAACGGTCATCATTTCATTGGTGGAGTAAGTCATTATTTGGCCTCCGAAGCGCGGGCCAGCTTGGCCTGGAATTCACTGAAATCGGCGCTGCCGTGGATGTATTCGTTGATCCACGCGGTGAAGGTTTCACGGTCGCGAGCGATCGGATCCCAGGCCTGGTAGAAAATATTGTCGCGCTCGGTGTAACCGTGGGCGTAGGACGGATGTGCACCGCCAGGTACGTGGCAGACCGCGCTCAGGGCCCAGGTCGGCAGCACACAGGCGTTCATCGGGGCGTTGAGGTCGTCGACGATTTCTTCGACGGTGACGATGCAGCGCTTGGCCGCCAGTGCCGCCTCTTTTTGCACCCCGAGGATGCCCCACAGCAGCACGTTGCCCTTACGGTCGGCCTTTTGCGCGTGAATCACGGTGATGTCCGGACGCACCGACGGCACTGCCGCCAGCACTTCGCCGGTGAATGGGCAGGTCACGCTCTTGATCAGCGGGTTGACCTTGGGCAGGTCGGAACCGGCATAAGCGCGCAACACAGCAAACGGCAAGCCCGAGGCACCGGCCACGTAGGCATTGGCCAGGTCGGCGTGGCTGTGCTCTTCGATTTCCAGGGCGTGCGGCCACTGTTTTTCCACAGCGTCGCGCAGGCGGTGCAAAGAACCGACACCGGGGTTGCCACCCCAGGAGAAAATCAGCTTGCGAGCGCAACCGGCACCGATCAACTGGTCGTAGATCAGATCAGGGGTCATCCGAACCAGGGTCAGGTCTTTCTTGCCTTGGCGGATGATTTCATGACCTGCGGCCGTAGGAATCAGGTGGGTGAAGCCTTCGAGCGCGACGGTATCGCCGTCGTTGACGAACTGCTTCACCGCGTCGTGCAGCGAAAGGATTTCAGCCATTGGGGGGCTCCCGATTGTTATTGAGCGACTGGACGAAAAAGGCGCGACAAGCGCTGCCTGCGTGCCCTGAAGATTAAGCCGGGGCCATGGCCCAAACAATCCGATAATCGACTGAGTGTTCGTTTATCGAACATATTGTTGTCGAGCTATCGATCCCCATGCCCTCCCCCTTTACCTCAAAACCAACCGCTCTCAAGTCGCATCCGCGTGACTCACCATGCCCTTGATCACCACCGCCGTCGCCGCCAGGCCCGCCGGAATCACCAGAGCAGTCAGCACCTGCTCGAAATTCCAGCCAAGCCCCAGCAAGGTGGCGCCCATCCAGGCCCCGAGAATCGCACCGAAGCGCCCGATCCCGAGCATCCACGACACGCCCGTGGCACGCCCCTGGGTCGGATAGAACCGCGCCGCCAAGGACGGCATGGCCGATTGCGCGCCGTTGACGCACATACCCGCGATCAGCACCAAGGTCGCCAGCAGGGTGATATTGCCCAGGCTCTGACCCACCGCGTAGGCAAAGACCCCAGCCAGCAGGTAAAAGGTGCCAATGACCTTGTGCGGATTGAACCGGTCCATGGCCCAGCCCACCGCCACTGCGCTCAGCACTCCACCGAACTGGAACAGCGCGCCGATAAACGCCGCCTGCTCCATGCTCGCGCCACTGTCACGCATCAGGGTCGGCAGCCAGCTGGTGAGCAGGTAGACGATCACCAGCCCCATAAAATAGGTCAGCCACAGCAGCAAGGTGCCGACGCTGTAGGTGCCGGAGAAAATCACCGCAAACACATTGCGCGCCTTGACCGTCTTTTGTTCCGGCACGCTGAAGCTCGCGGCCTGACCGACGATGGTCGGCTCGATGGGCGCCAGGGCCTTGCGCACCTTGTCGGTTCCTCGATTGCGCACCACCAGGTAACGCGCCGACTCCGGCAACCAGACCAGCAGCACCAGCGCCAGAATCAGCGGCAGGATCCCGCCGATCAGCAACAGGCTGTGCCAGCCAAACGCCGGGATCAATTTGGCGGAAATGAAACCACCACCGGCCATGCCCAGGTTGAAGCCGCAGAACATGCTGGTCACCAGCAGCGACTTGTGCCGCTCCGGGGTGTATTCGGACAGCAGCGTGGTGGCGTTCGGCATGCCCGCACCCAGCCCCAGGCCCGTGAGGAAGCGCAGTACCAACAGTTGATCGACGTTAGTGCTGTAGGCCGAGGCCAGGCTGAAGGCGCCGAACAGCAGCACCGCCCCCACCAACACCACCTTGCGCCCGAAACGATCGGCCAGCGGGCCCGAACCCAGGGCACCGAAGACCATGCCGATCAGCGCCGCACTCATCACCGGCCCGAGGCTGGCGCGGTCGATGCCCCAATCCTGGGACAGTGCCGGGGCAATAAAGCCCATGGCCGCGGTGTCCAGGCCGTCGAGGAAGACAATCAGGAAGCACAGGATCACCACTCGCCACTGATAACGCGACAAGGGCTGGGCATTGATAAAGGACTGCACATCGAGGCAGTTGCCAGAAGCTGACAGGGGTTGGTTCATTATTTTTATTCCAGGGTAAAACGCAGGCGCGCCGAAGCTCGCCGAGGGTTGGTCAGGTCATTGCAAAGGAGAGAATTCCGGGATCAGGCGGCCAGGGGTCGAAGGCAGCTTCGATGACGGCGCAGGGGGAGCATGCTCATGGGATTGGACCTCTTCTTTATTATGGGGTCGCCGTACGGCCGCCCGCTGAAACAGGGGCGGCGGCCGATGACGCTGCCGCGACATTAATAAGGCAAGGGAAAGAGCGTCAATTCGCCAAATGCGTAGTTGTGCGTTTATCGAACAGGTTAGGAAAACAGCTGGGCGCTCAGGTCTCGACTGGCACTGAGCAGACCCGGCAGAAAACGCTGCTCCAGCTCGGTACGGCTGACCCGGCCGGCGTGGGTGCTGACGTTCAGCGCCGCCAGCACCTGGCCCGAAGCGTCATAGACCGGCACCGCGATAGAGCGCAGGCCCTGTTCCAGTTCCTGGTCGACAATGCACCAGCCCTGCTGGCGAACCTGCTGCAGGCATTCGAGCAAGGCCTCTGCGGTGTGCAGGGTACGGCTGGTCTTGGCTTGCAGGTCGGCGTGCTCGAGGTATTCACGCAGGGAAGCGTCGTCCAGTGCCGCCAGCAGGATGCGGCCCATGGACGTGCAGTAGGCCGGCAACCGTCCACCGACGGAGAGGTCCACCGAAATCAGGCGCTGGGTGGTGGCTGAACGGGCGATATATAAAATGTCATCTCCCTCCAGGGTCGCCATGTTGCAGGCTTCGTGAAGCTGCTCGCTCATGCGGTCCAGGTAAGGCTGGGCAGACACCGCCAGCGGCGTCGACGACAGATAGGCGTGTCCCAGGGTCAGCACCTTGGGCAGCAGCGAATAGGTCCGCCCGTCGGTGGTGGCGTAGCCGAGCTTGATCAGGGTATGCAGGCAGCGACGCACTGCCGCCCGGGGAATCTCGGTGCGGTGGCTGATCTGGGCGATGGTCAGGTGGCGCTTGCGCTCTTGAAATGCCTGGACCACGGCCAGGCCACGGGCCAGAGAGGTCATGAAATCCGGATCACCGGTCAACGCCTGAATCCTCTTCGCCGGAGAGGCAACAATCGGAGGCGCCACCGAGGCGAAGGAATTGCGCAATTGATCGTTCATTTCATGCTCTCTGCGTCGAAGTTCGGCCTTATTACAAGCCGTATTGGAGAAAATGCACAAGCCGGTACAGCCAACATTGGGCGATTATCGAACCATCGGCCGATAATCGCAATCAGATGAGGTTCAGCATCAAAAACCGCCATTTGCGCCGGGCGTCATAAAAAATCCACAGGGCGACGTTATCTTCCCCGCACTGCAACATTGCCGCGCCCTTGATTTACCCGATAACTTGCCCCATCTAACCTGAAGACCCCACAGCCTGTACTGCCTGGCAACAGAAGGCATTAGTGATTAAAACTTTCGTGTAATAAAAGCCTCATATGTAATGACGCTTTTTAACTTATCGACGATAGAGTTGTTCATGACCCTCGCTATAATGTAAAACGGTGAGGTTCACAGCATTCTTTGCTTTGATCACTCCATCACCCAGGCAACGCATCATTGCATGCTGTTTCCTGTCGCAAGTGTCTACCCCCCGTCATTGACCCGGTAAAAGCGCTTGCAGGAAGTAAATGAAGACTGTTGCTACGACAGTTGTTCTTGAATCGGTGGCGTGGCCGCGTGCAACAAGGACATGACTTGGCGAACTCCAATGGCAACCTCGGTGCTGCAATGGATCCGAGTACCCGTGAGTTGATGAGTCATGCACCGGGCAATGCGTATCACCGATTTTTATCCCACTTAATTAGGTAACACTGTGACGAAAGACGAACTGCGCGCGGAACTTGAGCGCCAGGAACAACGTTACAAGGAAGTTTACGGCGGGGAAGTCACCACCTACGCCGCTCAGCCTGAACCGGAACGCAAGCCATGGCGTAAACGCGCCAGCATTCTTGACCAGGCCTTCACTCAAGAACTGCAAAAGATGGAACAAGAACTCAAGGCCGATCATCCTTGACGACTGTTGCCTGAACTCTTCAAGGCTGGCCACCTGTTCGACCCGATTACCGCGGACGACAGGGCTGGCCACCGGCGCTCGTTACCCTCGGGCGACCTATTGCCTCCATCGACCGGAGCGAGGCATTTGGCCGCGGCTAGCCCTGAAGAGTAAATTTCATACAGTCGTTTGAATGATCGACTGTCCCCGCCTCGCGCCCTCTCCCGGGACTGTACCCTGCAAAATCAATGACTTGCCCGACCTTCCGGCAACCCGAGGAAAAGCTGCCCTGGGTCAGTTTTTTCATTGAAGAATGTTACCGATGAGCACCTTGTGCATTGATTACCAGGGTTTTCTGGCATAATCGCGCCCCCTTATGACCGGGTCAGAAAACCTTCATGATCGATTTATTCAGCGGACTGGATGCTTGGGTTCTTGTGAGCCTGTTGCTCGCCCTGGCCTTTGTCCTCGCCTTCGAGTTCATCAACGGCTTTCATGACACCGCTAACGCGGTTGCCACTGTTATCTACACCAAAGCCATGCCTCCTCATCTGGCAGTGTTCTTTTCCGGGGTGTTCAACTTCCTCGGGGTGCTGCTCGGCGGTGTTGGCGTGGCGTATGCCATCGTCCATTTGCTGCCGGTCGAGCTGCTGATCAACGTCAACACCGGCCACGGGCTGGCGATGGTGTTCTCGCTGCTGGCCGCCGCCATCACCTGGAACCTGGGCACCTGGTACTTCGGTATCCCGGCCTCCAGCTCCCACACCCTGATCGGCTCGATCCTGGGGGTCGGCCTGGCCAACGCCCTGATCAACGACATTCCGCTGGCGGATGGGGTCAACTGGCAGAAAGCGATCGATATCGGCGCCTCGCTGGTGTTCTCGCCGATGGCCGGCTTCCTGGTAGCTGGCCTGGTGCTGGTCGGCTTGAAGTGGTGGCGCCCGCTGTCGAAGATGCACAAGACCCCGGACCAACGCCGCAAGCTGGACGACAAGAAGCACCCACCGTTCTGGAATCGCCTGGTGCTGGTGATCTCCGCCATGGCGGTCAGCTTCGTGCACGGCTCCAACGACGGTCAGAAAGGCATCGGCCTGATCATGCTGGTGCTGATCGGTATCGTGCCTGCGCAGTTCGTACTCGACCTGGGCAGCACCACTTACCAGATCGAGCGCACCCGCGATGCCACCTTGCACCTCAATCAGTTCTATCAGCGCAACAACGAGACCCTGGGTGAGTTCCTGGCCCTGGGTAAAAGCGTTAAAGATGACCTCCCGGGTAAATTCCGTTGCAATCCGCAACAGACCGAACCGACCATCAACGCCCTCCTCGGCACGCTCAAGGGCGTCTCCGACTACCACTCGCTGAGTTCCGAGCACCGCATCGAAGTTCGCCGTTACCTGCTGTGCCTGGACGACACCGCGAAGAAAGTCGGCAAGTTGCCAGGGCTTGATGCCCGTGAAAAATCCGACCTCGACAAGCTGCGTAAAGACCTGACCGCCACCACCGAGTACGCCCCGTTCTGGGTGATTCTCGCCGTTGCACTGGCCCTGGGCCTGGGCACTATGGTCGGCTGGAAGCGCGTGGTACTGACCATCGGCGAAAAAATCGGCAAGCAGGGCATGACCTACGCCCAGGGCATGTCGGCGCAGATCACCACGGCCAGCATGATCGGCCTGGCCAACATCTTCAGCCTGCCGGTGTCGACCACCCACGTGCTGTCCTCGGGTGTGGCCGGGACCATGGTCGCCAACAAGAGCGGACTGCAGGGCGGTACCGTGAAGACCATCCTGATGGCCTGGGTCCTGACCCTGCCGGCAACGGTCGGCTTGTCGGCCGGTCTGTTCTGGCTGGCATCGAAGGCCCTCGGTTCCTGATAGCTCAGGCCGAACACAAAAAGGTGCGCCCTGTGGGTCGCACCTTTTTTTATGCCTGGCCGCCAGCGGCGCATCTGGTTTTTTCAAGGCAAAAAAAAGGGCAACCGAAGTTGCCCAAAATGCCTTGCGTGCTCGTATAACTGGAAAGATCGACGTTGATCTATGGTTTTTTACGCTTGTTCGCGTCTTTCCAGATGAAGAATCCAAACCCTGCGAAAAACAGAACCATGAGGCCGACAGTCAGCACTCCGGCGATCACCACATTATCGAAAAACATGACTGGCCTCCTGCTCTTGCCCTGTTGCGATGGGGCTAAGTTAACCAAAGAGGCGGGGGGATAAATTGACCGGGGTCAATGTCGCCCAAGACAGGGCGACAGGGAGGGGGAATAACTGATCCACATCAACAGAAAACCGCCTGTTCAGCGCTTTTTCGGTTTGTTTTTCGGTTTTTTCTTGGCTTTGCCCAACGGCATCGCCTGCTCGAATGCCTGGCGCACTTCATTCAGGCGCTTGTCATTGAGGTCATGCACGCGCTTGGCACGTTCGGTGTTGAGATCGATCAGTTTGTCGTCTTGGCTCATGGCGTCGGCTTGCGTCTAGTAAGGGTCAATGCCCGCCGCATGCTCATCCTGGATGAGAGCTGCGGCTGAGGCGGATGCGCCAATAATGCGGCGCCCGGCAACGCTTGACCAGCCATGAGGGACTTGCCGGAGTGGCAGTGCCTCAGACTTCGACGTCGACCCACAGCCCCTGGCGCGGCGCATCTTCCATCAGCGGTACCACGGGCACCGTGTTGTCGGCGTTGAGTTCATCACCGGGGATCGCCAGGTGCTCCTCGGGATCGTCCTCGGCTTCGCGCTGGCGCTTTTGCCGTTCCTGCTGGCGTTGCTGCTCTTCGCGCAACAGCAGCGCCGACTGCTCGGTGTCGCGCTTTTTCAGGTCGATCGTGCTTTCGTTGGAACTCTGTTGCACAGGCACCACTGGCGGGATGTCCGGACGTGGCCGGATCGGGTCCTGCTGTGAAGTGATGGGCACGGCACTCAAGGGGAGCATCGGTGGCAGCATATTATTGATCTCCTGTCGGCAGGCTGTCGGCTGCGGCAACGACGACTTGAGCCATCTGTCGCAAACTTGTGACCCAGTCGTCAGCCAATGGTGCCCCAGAGCCCGACAAATAATGCGATGCGCTACCTTTTATCCAGGCTGTTTTGATCAGAGTTCTTTGGTCTCGGGGCCTCGTTCCGTTAAGATAGTCGGCTTTTTCAAGGCGGGAGTCAGGCAGCATGGCGCAGCAGTATCAACCGGGGCAACGCTGGATTAGTGACAGCGAAGCTGAGCTAGGTTTAGGCACCGTTCTGGCACAGGACGGTCGCTTGCTCACCGTGCTCTATCCGGCCACTGGCGACACTCGCCAGTATGCGCTACGGAATGCGCCCCTCACTCGCGTGAGGTTTTCGCCGGGTGACAGCATCACCCACTTCGAAGGCTGGAAAATGACCGTGCAAGAGGTCGACGACGTCGACGGCCTGCTGGTCTACCACGGCCTCAATGGGCAGAACGAGCAGGTCACCCTGCCGGAAACCCAGCTCTCGAACTTCATTCAGTTCCGCTTGGCCAGCGACCGGTTGTTCGCCGGCCAGATCGACCCCCTGGCCTGGTTCTCCCTGCGTTATCACACCCTGGAGCACACCAGCCGCCAGTTGCAGTCTTCGCTGTGGGGCCTGGGCGGCGTACGCGCCCAGCCAATCGCCCACCAGTTGCACATTGCCCGTGAAGTCGCCGACCGCATCGCCCCGCGCGTATTGCTGGCCGACGAAGTGGGCCTGGGCAAAACCATCGAAGCCGGCCTGGTGATCCATCGCCAACTGCTGTCGGGCCGCGCCAACCGGGTGTTGATCCTGGTGCCGGAAAACCTGCAGCACCAATGGCTGGTGGAAATGCGCCGCCGCTTCAACCTGCAGGTCGCGCTGTTCGACGAAGAACGCTTTATCGAAAGCGATGCCAGCAACCCCTTCGAAGACACCCAGCTCGCACTGGTGGCCCTGGAATGGCTGGTGGACGACGAAAAGGCCCAGGACGCGCTGTTCGCCGCCGGCTGGGACCTGATGGTGGTCGACGAAGCCCACCACCTGGTGTGGCACGAAGACCAGGCCAGCCCTGAGTATTCGCTGGTCGAGCAACTGGCCGAAACCATTCCCGGCGTCCTGCTGTTGACCGCGACCCCGGAACAACTGGGCCAGGACAGCCACTTCGCCCGGCTGCGCCTGCTTGACCCCAACCGTTTCCACGACCTCAAGGCATTCCGCGCCGAGAGCGAGAACTATCGCCCGGTGGCCGAAGCCGTGCAGGAGCTGCTGGATCAGGGTCGCCTGTCGCCAAAAGCGCACAAGACCATCCAGGGTTTCCTGGGTAATGAAGGCGAAGCCCTGCTGACTGCGGTCAACGATGGCGACACCGAAGCCAGCGCGCGCCTGGTGCGTGAGCTGCTCGACCGCCACGGCACCGGTCGCGTGCTGTTCCGCAACACCCGCGCCGCCGTGCAAGGTTTCCCCGAGCGCAAACTGCACCCTTACCCGCTGCCGTGCCCGGACGAATACCTCGAACTGCCCCTGGGCGAGCACGCCGAGCTGTACCCGGAAGTCAGCTTCCAGGCCCAGCCGGACACCGACGAAGAACAACGCTGGTGGCGCTTCGACCCACGGGTCGAGTGGCTGATCGACCAGCTGAAGATGCTCAAGCGCACTAAGGTCCTGGTGATCTGTGCCCACGCCGAAACCGCCATGGACCTGGAAGACGCCCTGCGCGTGCGCTCCGGCACCCCGGCCACGGTATTCCACGAAGGCATGAACATCCTTGAGCGCGACCGCGCCGCCGCGTACTTCGCCGATGAAGAATTCGGTGCCCAGGTGCTGATCTGCTCGGAAATCGGCAGTGAAGGTCGCAACTTCCAGTTCGCCCACCACCTGGTGCTGTTCGACCTGCCTTCGCACCCGGACTTGCTGGAGCAACGCATCGGCCGTCTGGACCGGATCGGCCAGAAGCACGTCATCGAAGTCCACGTGCCGTACCTGGAAACCAGCCCGCAAGAGCGCCTGTTCCAGTGGTACCACGAAGCGCTGAACGCCTTCCTCAACACCTGCCCGACCGGCAACGCCTTGCAGCATCAGTTCGGCCCACGCCTGCTGCCGCTGCTGGAAAACGCCGATGACGGCGAGTGGCAAGCCCTGATCGACGAAGCCCGTGCCGAGCGCGAGCGTCTGGAACAGGAGCTGCACACCGGCCGCGACCGCCTGCTGGAGCTCAACTCCGGCGGTGCCGGCGAAGGTGATGCGCTGGTGGAGGCGATCCTCGAACAGGACGATCAATTCGCCCTGCCGATCTACATGGAGACGCTGTTCGACGCCTTTGGCATCGACAGCGAAGACCATTCGGAAAACGCCCTGATCCTCAAGCCTAGCGAGAAAATGCTCGACGCCAGCTTCCCCCTGGGCGACGACGAAGGCGTGACCATCACCTACGACCGCAACCAGGCGCTGTCTCGCGAAGACATGCAGTTCATCACCTGGGAACACCCAATGGTGCAGGGCGGCATGGACCTGGTGCTGTCCGGCTCCATGGGCAATACCGCAGTAGCGCTGATCAAGAACAAGGCGCTCAAACCTGGCACCGTGCTGCTTGAGCTGTTGTATGTCAGCGAAGTGGTCGCCCCGCGCTCCCTGCAACTGGGCCGCTACCTGCCACCGGCCGCCCTGCGCTGCCTGCTGGACGCCAATGGCAACGACCTGTCGGCACGCGTCGCCTTCGAGACCCTCAACGAGCAGCTGGAAAGCGTGCCGCGGGCCAGCGCCAACAAGTTCATCCAGGCCCAGCGCGATCAGCTGACGCCCCGGATCAACGCCGGCGAAGAGAAAATCGCCCCGCGCCATGCCGAGCGTGTGGCCGAAGCCCAGCGTCGCCTGGCAGCTGACACCGACGAAGAACTGGCGCGCCTGACCGCCCTGCAAGCGGTCAACCCGACCGTGCGCGACAGCGAACTGGTGGCCCTGCGCCAACAACGCGAGCAAGGCCTGGCCATGCTCGACAAGGCGGCGCTGCGACTGGAAGCGATTCGGGTGCTGGTAGCCGGTTGATCACCGCCCTGCCCTGCTGAAACAAAAGGCCCGCGCAATGCGGGCCTTTTTTTGCCTTTGCGGGCGGCGTCCAAGGATAAAAAAGCCCGCTGGGGAGGCGGGCTAACGGGGTTCATTAACGGTAGGGAGCTGAACCTGTGTCGCCAAGGACGCTGGCGGGCAAACCAGTTTCAGCCTAGGCGCAACAGCATTCAGCCCTGGAAACACCCCGCGAGGAGGATTATCTTCGCGGCACTGACAACAGCTCAAAACCAGGGCCACACGACCATCACCAGATAGAAGTCTTTGTGTGCGGCCTTGGTTGATCGCTTAACGAATGCTGCGGATGCTGCCTTTGTTACCTTTAACCGTCACCGAGACCTTCTTGAATACGAAGTAGTCTTCTTCAGTGACTTCATAACGAGGCGCAACAATCAGGTCGGCACCGGAAGCTTTGACTGCTTTGAAAGCCGCTGCCGATTTGACGGCTGCAACGGGATCAAGCCCCAGACCACCTAGACCACCCGAAGATTGGCCGCCGTAGGAAACACCATCGGCAAATTGGCTATCACCGCCGAACTTGAACACACCAAAAAGCACATTGACCGAAGACTGGCCGGATATCGCCTCCCCGACCGCAACATCGGCCTTGAGGTCGGCTTTGACTTGGCTGTCAATCGGCGCCGAAGGTTGACTCATGTTGTAGCTCACGCAACCAGTGGCGCTAGCGATGATAGTGGAGAGAGCAATGACCTTGAAAACCGTTTTCACGAAAACTTTCCTTATTGCCTAAGTCAGACGAACGCATCCGAAGCTGGACACCTTTCCCGATGAAGCCGGGGTCCAGACACTAGCAATACAAAAAAGCCACCAACATGAGAAATTTCCCAAATAACCGCCAGAAACAACTGACGCATAGTGCGGCCTGAGCGCCTCTACAGCCCTGCCCTTCCCGCGAAACGCCCACCGATGACTGGGCGATTCCGACCATTGAGACTCACGAGACCACGGCTGCCACGATCGGCCTTTCACTCGCCACCAACCCCTCCTTCATCTGCTTCGCATCCTTCACAAAACTGCGCGAGGCCTGGAACAGAAACAGCATGGTCAAAAACAGTGCAACCGGAATCAGGTACATGGCGTCATGCAAGCCGACGGCCTTGAAGGCCTCGGTCATTTGCTCGGCACCGGCGGCGTACATCGCCGAGTGGGCAAAATGGTCGGACAGCCCGCCCACCACCACCGGCCCCAGGCCACCACCCAGCAGGTACAGACCGGCAAAAAACAGGGCCATCGCCGTGGCCCGCAGCCGTGGCTCGACCACGTCCTGGATCGCGGTGTAGACGCAGGTGTAGAAGTTGTAGGCAAACAGCCAGCCGACACTGAACAGCGCGACAAACACGCCGATCTCGATCCGCCCGGCATGCAGCGCCCAGGCGGTGCACAAGGTGGAGATGATCAGACTGCAGGCGGCAAACAGCAGGCGCCCATTGGCTACGCGCTGGTGAATCTTGTCGGCGATCCAGCCGCCCAGGGTCAGGCCGATCAGGCCGGTCACCCCGACGATCACCCCGGTGGCCACGGCGGCCTCCTGCAGTGGCATCAGGAAATAACGCTGGAGCATCGGCACCAGGAACGAGTTGCAGGCATAGGTGGCGAAGTTGAAGCACAGCCCGGCCAGCACCAGCCAGAGAAAGGTCGGGATCGCCAGTACCCGACGGATCGGCCGGTCCACCGGCTCCTGGGAAATCTTTACCGTCTCGGCGGCGCCTCGTGCCGGCTCCTTGATGAAGAACATGAATACCGCCAGCAACAGGCCCGGCACGGCGGCGATAAAGAACGGCGCGCGCCAGCTGTCGAAGGCCTTGACCATCGCGCCGATGGTGAAGAACGCCAGCAGCAGCCCCAGGGGCAGGCCCAGCATGAAGATGCCCATGGCCCGGGCCCGACGGTGCGCGGGAAACAGGTCACCGATCAGCGAGTTGGCCGCAGGGGCATAACTGGCCTCGCCAATGCCCACCCCCATGCGCACGATCAGAAAGCTCCAGAAACTGCCCACCAGCCCGTTGACCGCCGTCAGCCCGCTCCACACCGCCAGGCCCCAGCCCATCAGCTTGCTGCGCGAGCCGGTATCGGCCAAGCGCCCCAGGGGCAGGCCGGCAATGGCGTAGACGATGGTAAAGGCGGTGCCGATGATCCCCAGCTGGAAGTCACTGAGGTGCCATTCCATGCGGATCGGCTCGATGATGATGGCCGGGATGGTGCGATCGAAAAAGTTGAACAGGTTCGCCAGAAACAACAGGAATAGAATGCGCCAGGCATTCGCCGCTTGGGTCGAGTTGTGCATGGTTCGGTCTCTTTATTGTTATTCGGCCAGACGCAAGCGAGCCTGGAAACTGCAATCTAGTCAGCCCTGCCGCACCTGTCTGTGATCATTCGCCATCCTGATATCAGGCCATGGCATCTTGCCCCGGGCTGAAGGCCGCGCCCCTTGGACCAAGCCCGAAAATCCGCAATCAAATTGCCACCTTTATAGGCAGAAAATATAGTCCTCGCCCCCCCTTCCCAAGGCCAATGCGAAGCCTAGAATGGCGGCCTTGCCTCCCCCCTCTCTTCCCCCTTTTCTATTGATGACGCCCATGTCCGAAGCCAGTCCGTGTCTGAGTTGCGGTGCCTGCTGTTCACACTTTCGCGTGTCTTTTTTCTGGGGAGAATGCGCCTCGGCCGGGGGCTCGGTGCCCGACGACCTGGTGGCGTCCATCAGCCCCAGCCGTGTGGCCATGCTCGGCACTGACTGCAAACCCACGCGCTGCGTGGGGTTGGTCGGTGAAGTGGGCAGCCAGGTCAGTTGCTCGATTTACCATGAGCGCTCCAGCACCTGCCGCGAGTTCGAGGCCTCCTGGACCGACGGCCTGGCCAACCCCGATTGCGATGCCGCGCGTGCCGCGTTCGGCCTGCCCCCCCTTGAGCCGCGTTTCGACGAGCTGTATTTCGAACAGAGCGCTTAGCGCCAAACGCTATCGGGCCCATAACCAAATCATTAGAACCAGTTTGCCATCACCGCTTGCAGGCTACGGGCGAGCTCTATACTCAAGGCATTCGTCGGCGCCGGGATCCGCCAGGGCGAGCAAATTCCGTGATGGGGCATGCTATGGGATGGCTTGGGGCGCATTTTTTTACCGAGCTTCCGGAAGGTGGGCAGGTATTGCTCGATTGCAGCCATAACCCCTTTCTGGTGCTGCTGGCTTATCTGGTCGCCTGTGCGGCCAGCTTCGCCACGCTGGACATGGCCGAGCGCGTGGGCCACGTGGATAACCCCGCAGCCCAGCGGCTGTGGCGCTGGATAGGTGCCGCCTGCCTGGCGGGGGGGATCTGGGCCATGCATTTTATCGGCATGCTGGCCTTCCAGCCGCCGATTGAGGTCAGCTACGACCTGCCGATTACCGTGCTCTCGCTGCTGACAGCCCTGGTCGCCTCCTGGCTGGCGATGAATACCCTGAGCCAACCCGAACTGCGGCTGGGGCGCTACATCAGTGCCTCGATCTGGATCGGCCTGGGCATCTGCGCCATGCATTACGTGGGCATGGCCGCCATGCGCTCCAGCGCCGTGGCCATCTATGACCCGATCCGCTTCGCCCTGGCGGTGATCGTCGCCATCACCTGCAGCTTCGCCGCCTTGCTGCTGTCCAGTTTGTTGCGCGAAGGCAGCGGCATGTTCCATCAATTGCTCAAGTACGCCAGCAGCCTGGTGCTCGGCGCCGGGATCGTCAGCATGCATTTTCTCGGCATGTGGTCCATGACCCTGGCCCTGCCCCTCGGCGCGCCGCAACTCGCCCCTCAGGACAACAACCATATGCAGCTGGGGCTGACCATTGCGGTGATCATCCTGCTGCTGATCGGCAGCTGCATCAGCGCTGCACTGGCCGACAAGAAACTGCAACACAAGGAGCGCGACCTGCGGCGGGTCAACGCCCTGCTCAGCCAGCTCGATCAGGCCCGTGTTTCCCTGCAGCAGGTGGCGCACTACGACGCCCTGACCAGCCTGATCAACCGTCGTGGCTTCAATCAGCTGTTCGCTGAAAAACTCATCGAAAAAACCGCATGCGGCGGCATGCTGGCGGTGATGTTTCTGGATATCGACCACTTCAAGCGCATCAACGACAGCCTCGGCCATGACGCCGGCGACGAGTTGCTCAAGGTGCTGGCCGGGCATATCAAGGGTTCCACCCGCAGCCACGAGGATGTGGTCGCACGTTTTGGTGGCGATGAATTCTGCATCCTGATCAGCCTGCATAACCGCGACGAAGCGCGGCATATGGCCCAGCGCATCATGCAAAAGATGAAGCTGCCCATCGAGCTCGCCGGCCGGCGCATGGTCATGACCACCAGCATCGGTATCAGCGTGTTCCCCGACGACGGCCGCACCTGCGAAGAGCTGCTGAAAAACGCCGACCTGGCGCTGTATCAGTCCAAGGGCGCGGGTCGCAACAGCCTGCATTTTTTCAGCTCCAACCTGAAGACCCGCGCCACCTTGGAGCTGCAACTGGAAGAAGAACTGCGCCACGCCCTGCGCAGCGAAGCCGGGCTGACCGTGTATTACCAGCCGATCTACGACCTGAAGAACGCCCGGGTCAGCAAACTCGAAGCGCTGATCCGCTGGCAGCACCCGGTACATGGGTTGCTGGCGCCGGACCGCTTTATCAGCATTGCCGAGGCCAACGGCCTGATCGCCGAACTCGACAATTGGGTGTTGCGCCGGGCCTGCGAGGACCTGGCCATGCTCAGGCGCCAGGGTTTCAACGAGCTCAAGGTGGCGGTCAATTGCTCGGCGCTGAACCTGATGCGCGACGAGCTGACCGACGAGATCAAGATGGCCCTGCACCACGCCGGCCTTCCGGCCCAGTGCCTGGAGCTGGAGGTCACGGAGAACGCCCTGATGGGCAACATTGCCAATACCCTGACGCTGCTCCAGCAGATCCGGGCCCTGGGCGTATCGCTGTCGATCGACGACTTCGGTACCGGCTATTCATCCCTGGCCTATCTCAAGCGCCTGCCCCTCAACACCTTGAAGATCGACCGCTCGTTCATCCAGGACATTCCCCATTCGACCCAGGACATGGAGATCGTCCAGGCCATTATCATCATGGCCCACACCCTGCATTTGCAGGTGGTCACCGAAGGCGTCGAAACCGTGCAGCAGTCCGCGTTCCTCAGCCATTACGGCTGCGACTTCATCCAGGGGTATCTGCTCAGCCGACCGGTGTCCCTGGAGCTGCTGCCGGCATTGCTCAGCGAACTCCAAGAGCACCAGCCGGCCTGGGCCGCTACGCGTCTTCACTCCCCGACTGGCGATAGAGATGGATCAGGGTCGCCGGGTCTTTTTCCAGATAGCCCTGGGCCCCATGCAGGCGCATCAACTGTGCTGCCAAGCCGCTGATGGGCGTGGCCGAGCCCTGCTCGCGGGAAAACTTCACCGCCCCGTCCAGGTCCTTGAGCAAGGTCCGCACATGCCACTTCACCGGTTCGAAACGGCTTTCCGCCATTTGCGGGGCGAGGATCTGCAGCGGCCGCGAGTCGGCAAAACCTCCGGCCAGGGCCTCGGCAATCAGGCTGGCATCGACCCCGGAACGCTCGGCCAGGGCCACCACTTCGGCAATCACCAGGGCATTGCAGGCAACGATCATCTGATTGCAGGCCTTGGTCACTTGGCCGGCGCCTACCGGCCCCATGTGGGTCACCCGCTGCCCGAGGTTAAGCAGCAGCGGGCGAATCCGCTCGATATCCGCCACCGCACCGCCTGCCATGATCGCCAGGCTGCCGCTTTCGGCACCCGCCGTGCCGCCGGAAACCGGCGCATCGACCCAGCCC
Organism: Pseudomonas sp. MF4836; assembly: GCF_002018875.1. Classification (GTDB taxonomy): domain Bacteria; phylum Pseudomonadota; class Gammaproteobacteria; order Pseudomonadales; family Pseudomonadaceae; genus Aquipseudomonas. The sequence continues at coordinate 673,414 of NZ_MVOL01000003.1, read as the reverse complement.
ATGCCGGTCGCCTCGGCCAACTGGGCGGCCATTTCACGGGTGGCAGTGGGCTCTAGGCTGGAGAAGTCCACCAGCAACTGTCCGGCCCGGGCACCCTGGGCGATGCCCTGGTCACCGAAGACCACCTCGCGCACCACCTCGGTATTGGCCAGGCATAACAGCACCAGGTCACTGGCCTCGCACAACTGGGCCGGTGTGGCGACTTGTCGCGCCCCGGCGGCTACCAGTGGCGCGCACTTCTGCGGATTGCGGTTCCACACGGTCAGCGGATACCCCGCAGCCAAGAGGCGCCGGCACATGGGCAGCCCCATCAGGCCGATACCGGCAAATCCGAGTGAGGGTAACGCTGCCATCATCTTGCCTCCTTTTGATTAAAGATCGCCGGATATTGGCCGATTTATCTGGACGAAGGAAAGGATTCCCCCCTGCGTCCATAGGCACGTCCCCTGACGCGGGGGCCAATATCGCACTGTAAAAGTCGCGAAACCCACTCCGTGATGGCTCGATGACATTTTGTCGACGAGCCGACCAGTTCAGGCACATGGCGCACAATGACTTCTAAAAACAACTCTGCCGACGCAGTATCCGAGCTGACGCTGGCCTCTCCGATTCCAAGCCCCTCGATTTCGAAGCCATTGTCCAGCTCCCGCCCGCTGGCCACCCAGCAGTACCTGTATTTCACGGAGACCAACACCGACCGCATCCTCGACAACCTCGACGGCCTGCGCGACAGCGTGTTCCCGCGCCCACCGCACCTGGAAGGCGACAACGAGATCCGCCGCGACCAGGAATTCCCGTCGGTGTGCCTGATCGGCCTCGGCCGCTGCGGCTCGAACATTGCCCTGGATGTCGCGGAACTGGTGTACAACGCGCGCAAGTTCTACCTCAACGAATTCAATAACGAAGACAAATCCTACGAAGCCAAGGGCTACAGCCCGGGCCAATGGATTCGCAACAACCTGCGCCTGGGCCAGAACAAGGCCAGCAAGCCGGTGTTCCTGGTGGAACCGCTGGTGATGCTCGGCGACCTGGACAAGGACATCGCCGGGCGCATCCGCTTCTCGCGCAAGGGCGAAAAAAGCGGCTTTATCCGCGACTACAGCAAGATGAAGATCATGGACCTCTCGGAAGTCCATGCCGGCGGTGCCGGTAACGCGCCGATCCTGGGTCAGTACCTGGCCAAGATCATCCTCAACAAGGACACCCAGCGCTTCTCCAGCCCCGACTGGAAAATGATCCACTCGTACCTGATCGATTCCTGCGGGATCAAGGCCAACCAGTCGCGCCTGTATTTCTCGATCTTCAGCGCCGGCGGCGGTACCGGTTCGGGCATGGCGTCGGAGTTCGGCCTGGCCCAGCAGTACTCGTACATGAACAAGACGTTCGACACCAAGCCGGTGGATGAGCACGACAGCAAAAGCGGCCATTCCTTCGTCTTCGAGCCGATCTTCACCAGCGGCATCTGCGTGCTGCCGAATATCTCCGACCACCGCAGCGAAATGTCCGAGGCGCTGCATATCAACGCCGGCCGCCTGCTGTGCAAATACCTGTCGGAAGAGTGGGACTTCTCCTACAACTTCGACAACGAAGACAGCAGCGAAGCCAGCGTCATGGGCCGGATCCGTCCCTGGAACGCGATGATGCTGATCTCCAACGACATCATGCGTTACGCCGAAGAAAGCGATGACGGCAACATCCAGAACATCGACGTCAACGCCATGGAGAAGCACGCCAACCAGTACATCTCCCAGCAGATCTTCAACATCCTCACGGCGCAGGCGGTGACCACCGACTACGACCAGAACTACTTCCGCCGCGCCGGCATCGACATTGGCGAAACCATCCGCCTGGATGCCAACGACCTGTTCATGAGCCTGGCCGGCCCGGTGGCGATTGCCTACGCCGAATCCGTGGTGCCCGAGCAGCCAGCGCCGTCGGGGGACAAGTTCAAGGTGTTCGAGAAAGAGCCGCAGCGCCTGAACATCGACGACCTGTTCTTCCGCTCGATCGATTTGCCGCACTTCAACAAGGTGACCCAGGCCATCGAGGGCATCAGCCTGCTGCCGATCGAGTCCAAGCGCTATCGCGCAGCCCTGGAGCAATACAAGGCTTCGGGCTACGACGCAGCGGCACTGCACGACCTGCACTTCTTCAAGAACTGCTCGTCGGTGGTCTCCATCGTCTCGCTGCCCAAAGACTACAAGCTGTCGTATATGGATCTGAATCGACTCAAGACCCATCTCAACAGCCTGTTCCCCAACACCACCCTCAAGCGCTATGCACTGGTGATCGGAGCTTCGGCCAACCTGTCGCTGACCACCCTGATTGCCAAGAGCCCGTGCCTGTCGGACGACTTCCTGACACTGATCGTGGCCTTTATCAAGCGTTGCTTCGCGCGTAACCCGTACCGTTTCGACGAGACCCTGGACAACTCGATCCTCGACTTCATCGTCAGCGAGCACTTCGATGAAAGCCTGATCGACGACCTGCTGAACGAGTTCGAGAACCCGGCGAAGATCCTCGATACCAACTGGTACGCGATCAAACCGATGTACGAGAAGAAATACCGCGAGCTGATCAACGACAAAGACAAGTTCGTCTCGATCAATGACATCCGCCTGTCCCGCGATTGCGTGAAAAAAGCCATCAAGTACCTGCGCGAGATCTACCGTCACCGCATCGGCAAGACCAAGGTCATCTCCCTCAACAACCACACCGGCAAGACCGACCACTGATAGCCGCCGTGGTACGCCGGCTCCCGCCATTGCCTGGGGGAGTCGGTGTCAGCGGCCATTGCGTCGCTCCCCCTCTCCACGCCAGACCAAGGCCTGGCGTTGATGGCACTTTTAGTGGCCGCACGCCCTGCCAACTCACAATCCGAAACAATTGAGCAGCCCGTCGGCTGGGCTTGAAACTGTTCCCCTTCCGTGAACGTCATCCGGGCTGAAAAAGCGGTGGGGCCTTTCTTCACGGCAAGATGCCATCACCCGGATCGCGGTTACTCCGCTACACACTTTCTGTCGGGAAAAATGCGCACCATGAAGGTGCGCAGCATCAGGCAGACGCCCTTTCCTGGACCATAATCCACGGCGATACCACCACCGCCCACAGCTGCGGATCTCGTTCCACCAGATCCAGCGCCCGCGTCGCAGACACTTTGGCAACCTTCTCTTCGGCCAGCCAGGCAGCCACTTTCTCGGCCTGGTTCTCGGCCATGGCCTGCGCCGCTTCGATCAGATCCAGCCCGGGGTCGACCCACAATAGGGCACCCTTGGCGAAGAACGGTTCCAGCTCCTTCCAGGTAATAGATGCGGTTTCACCAAGCAGCTTGGCATAGAGGGTGCTAGGTTCTTGAGTCATGGGACTGTCCAGAAAAGAAATCGGCGCAATCATAACGTCGGTGATCTGGCAGAAAAACCCAGATGCCAACGCGTCAACGATAGAGAACTCCAGAAACGCCAAGGATTGCCCTCGAACAAGGCCGCACTACAGCGAAAATCCCGCCGCAATTCTGTCTTTTTCTTTCAATAAAGCGACACCCTATGGTTTTGCCCCCAGCAGCCAGCTTTTCAAGCGAACAACCGGCGCTCTACACTGTACCGGTACAGTTGCCAGGGGCATTTCCGGGGATAACAAAGATCTATCTGACCCGGTTCTGCGTCTCTGGCCGCCAGAACTATAAAAATTACAACAGTAAGAGTGGAGCACTATGAATAAGGCTACTAAGCAGATTTCCAAACTGTTTGCCGCTATGGTCCTGGCCGGGGTTGCCAGCCATTCGTTCGCAGCTGACACCATCAAGATCGGCATTGCCGGCCCTAAAACCGGCCCTGTAGCCCAGTACGGCGACATGCAGTTCAGTGGCGCCAAAATGGCCATCGAGCAAATCAACGCCAAGGGCGGCGTCAACGGCAAGAAACTCGAAGCCGTTGAATACGACGATGCCTGCGATCCGAAACAAGCCGTGGCCGTGGCCAACAAAGTCGTCAACGACGGCGTCAAGTTCGTGGTCGGTCACCTCTGCTCCAGCTCCACTCAACCCGCTTCCGACATCTACGAAGACGAAGGCGTGATCATGATCACCCCGGCTGCCACCAGCCCGGACATCACCGCCCGTGGTTACAAAATGGTGTTCCGCACCATCGGCCTCGACAGCGCCCAGGGCCCTGCCGCCGGTAACTACATCGCCGACCACGTGAAGCCGAAAATCGTCGCCGTGCTGCACGACAAACAGCAATACGGTGAAGGCATCGCCACCGCCGTGAAGCAGACCCTGGAGAAAAAAGGCACCAAGGTTGCCGTGTTCGAAGGCATCAACGCCGGCGACAAAGACTTCTCCTCGATGATCGCCAAGCTCAAGCAAGCCAACGTCGACTTCGTCTACTACGGCGGCTACCACCCAGAGCTGGGCCTGATCCTGCGTCAAGCCCAGGAAAAAGGCCTGAAAGCCAAGTTCATGGGTCCGGAAGGCGTGGGTAACGACTCCATTTCCCAGATCGCCAAGGACGCTTCCGAAGGCCTGCTGGTGACCCTGCCGAAATCCTTCGACCAGGATCCGGCCAACGTCGCCCTGGCAGATGCCTTCAAGGCCAAGAAAGAAGACCCAAGCGGCCCGTTCGTGTTCCCTGCCTACTCCGCTGTTGAAGTCATCGCCGGTGGTATCACTGCCGCCAAGAGCGAAGATGCCGCCAAGGTGGCTGAAGCCATCCACGCCGGCACGTTCAAAACCCCAACTGGCGACCTGAGCTTCGACGCCAAGGGTGACTTGAAAGACTTCAAATTCGTGGTCTACGAGTGGCACTTCGGCAAACCTAAAACCGAAGTCTCGCCTCAATAAGGCCCTGTCCTACTGAGCGTCCAATAAAGCCCACGGCGTGCCGTGGGCTTTGTTTTACGAATGTAATGGGCCGTGCTTCCGTGATCCGGGGCCTCCCCACCTGAAAATCTCAAAACCGTCATCAGCGGTTCGCTGGCAAAACTTGCACCCGAAGTGGATGCAGATCTACGGGGTCCAAGCGGGAAAATGACTCCACCAGTGAAATGCGTATCAGGTTTTTAGGAGCGTTGTAATGCCTGACATCTATCACTTTTTCCAACAGCTGGTTAACGGTCTGACCGTTGGCAGCACGTATGCCCTGATCGCCATCGGCTATACGATGGTTTACGGCATCATTGGAATGATCAACTTCGCCCACGGCGAGGTATACATGATCGGCTCCTACGTGGCGTTCATCGCCATCGCCGGGCTGGCCATGATGGGACTCGACAGTGTCCCGTTGCTGATGACCGCAGCCTTTATCGCGAGCATCGTCGTCACCAGTGCCTACGGCTACAGTATCGAACGGATCGCCTACCGCCCCTTGCGTGGCAGTAACCGCCTGATCCCGCTGATCTCGGCCATCGGCATGTCGATCTTCCTGCAGAACACCGTTCTGCTGGCGCAGGACTCCAAGGACAAATCCATCCCCAACCTGATCCCGGGCAACATCTCCATCGGGCCAGGCGGCGCACATGAAGTGCTGATCTCCTACATGCAGATCGTGGTGTTCGTGGTGACCCTGGTGGCCATGCTCGGCCTCACGCTGTTCATCTCCCGTTCTCGCCTGGGCCGCGCCTGCCGTGCCTGTGCCGAAGACATCAAGATGGCCAACCTGCTGGGTATCAATACCAACAACATCATCGCCCTGACCTTTGTCATCGGTGCGGCACTGGCGGCTGTGGCTGCGGTGTTGCTGAGCATGCAATACGGCGTGATCAACCCGAACGCCGGCTTCCTGGTCGGTCTCAAGGCCTTCACCGCAGCGGTTCTGGGCGGTATCGGCAGCATCCCGGGAGCCATGCTCGGCGGGCTGGTGCTGGGGGTGGCTGAAGCCTTTGGCGCCGATATATTCGGTGACCAGTACAAGGACGTCGTGGCTTTCGGCTTGTTGGTTCTGGTGCTGTTGTTCCGGCCGACCGGCATTCTGGGCCGTCCGGAGGTTGAGAAAGTATGACTAGGAATCTTAAATCGGCGCTGTTCAGCGCCCTGTTGGTCTGGGCCGTTGCCTACCCGGTACTCGGCCTGAAACTGACCATCGTCGGCATCAACCTGGAGGTCCACAACACCAGCAACACCACCCTGGCAATCATTGCGATCTGCTCGGTGCTGATGTTCCTGCGGGTGCTGTTCAACCACCAGATCAGCGCGGCCTGGAAATCCTCGCCAAGCATGCCGTTGATCCCAGCCAAGGCCAGCAACTTCCTGACCCTGCCAACGACCCAGCGCTGGATCATTCTCGCGCTGATCGTCGGGGCCCTGGTGTGGCCGTTCTTCGGCTCGCGGGGCGCGGTGGATATCGCCACCCTGATCCTGATCTACGTGATGCTGGGCCTGGGCCTGAACATCGTGGTCGGGCTCGCCGGCCTGCTGGACCTGGGTTATGTCGGTTTCTACGCCGTGGGCGCCTACAGCTACGCGCTGCTGTCGCACTACTTCGGTCTGAGCTTCTGGATCTGCCTGCCCATCGCCGGGATGATGGCCGCCACCTTCGGCTTCCTGCTGGGTTTCCCGGTACTGAGGCTGCGTGGCGACTACCTGGCGATCGTGACCCTGGGCTTTGGTGAAATCATCCGTCTGTTGCTGCGCAACATGACCGACCTCACCGGCGGCCCGAATGGCATCAGTAACATCGAGAAACCCACCTTCTTCGGCCTGACGTTCGAACGTAAAGCTGCTGAAGGCATGCAGACCTTCCACGAGTATTTCGGCCTGCAATACAACTCGATCAACAAGGTGATCTTCCTCTACCTGGTTGCGCTGTTGCTGGCATTGGCGGCCTTGTTCGTCATCAACCGCCTGCTGCGCATGCCGATCGGGCGTGCCTGGGAAGCGCTGCGTGAAGATGAAATCGCCTGCCGTGCCCTGGGTCTGAACCCGACCGTGATCAAACTATCGGCCTTTACCCTGGGCGCCAGCTTCGCCGGTTTCGCCGGCAGCTTCTTTGCTGCGCGTCAGGGCCTGGTCACGCCCGAGTCCTTCACCTTCATCGAGTCGGCGATCATTCTCGCCATCGTGGTCCTGGGTGGCATGGGCTCGCAGCTGGGGGTGATCCTCGCTGCCGTGGTGATGATCCTGCTGCCGGAAATGATGCGCGAGTTCAGTGAATACCGCATGTTGATGTTCGGCGCCTTGATGGTGCTGATGATGATCTGGCGTCCACAAGGTCTGCTGCCGATGCAACGCCCACACATGGAGTTGCGAAAATGAGCCGCGAGATCCTTAAAGTCGAAAACTTGAGCATGCGCTTCGGCGGCCTGCTCGCGGTCAACGGCGTGGCCCTGACCGTCAAGGAAAAACAGGTCGTGGCCCTGATCGGCCCCAACGGCGCCGGCAAGACCACGGTCTTCAACTGCCTGACCGGTTTCTACAAGCCCAGCGGTGGCAGCATCCAGCTTGACGGCCAGGCCATCGAAGGCCTGCCCGGCCATGAGATCGCCCGTAAAGGCGTGGTGCGCACCTTTCAGAACGTGCGTCTGTTCAAGGACATGACCGCGGTCGAGAACCTGTTGATCGCCCAGCATCGGCACCTGAACACCAACTTCCTGGCGGGGTTGTTCAAGACCCCGGCGTTTCGCAAGAGCGAGCGCGATGCCATGGAGTTCGCCGAGTACTGGCTGGACAAGGTCAACCTCACGGAGTTTGCCAACCGTACCGCCGGGACCCTGGCCTACGGTCAGCAACGGCGCCTGGAAATCGCTCGCTGCATGATGACCCGGCCGCGGATCCTGATGCTCGACGAACCTGCCGCCGGCCTCAACCCCAAGGAAACCGAGGACCTCAAGGCGCTGATCAGCATGTTGCGTGAAGAGCACAACGTCACCGTGCTGCTGATCGAACACGACATGAAACTGGTCATGAGCATTTCCGACCACATCGTCGTTATCAACCAGGGCACTCCCCTGGCCGACGGCACGCCGGAGCAGATCCGCGACAATCCTGAAGTGATCAAAGCCTACCTGGGGGAAGCGTAAATGCTGCAATTCGAAAACGTTTCCACCTTTTACGGCAAGATCCAGGCCCTGCACAGCGTCAACGTGGAGATCCGCCAGGGCGAAATCGTGACCCTGATCGGGGCCAACGGCGCGGGTAAATCCACCCTGCTGATGACCCTCTGCGGTTCGCCCCAGGCCCACAGCGGCAGCATCCGTTACATGGGTGAAGAACTGGTGGGACAGACGTCGGCGCAGATCATGCGCAAGAGCATTGCCGTGGTGCCGGAAGGTCGTCGGGTGTTCGCGCGCCTGACCGTGGAAGAAAACCTCGCCATGGGTGGTTTCTTCACCGAAAAGGGCGACTACCAGGAGCAGATGGACAAGGTGCTGCACCTGTTCCCCCGGCTCAAGGAACGCTTCACCCAGCGCGGCGGCACCATGTCCGGCGGTGAACAGCAAATGCTCGCCATCGGCCGTGCGCTGATGAGCAAGCCCAAGCTGCTGCTGCTCGACGAGCCGTCGCTGGGCCTGGCACCGATCATCATCCAGCAGATTTTCGACATCATCGAACAGCTGCGACGTGATGGGGTGACGGTGTTCCTGGTGGAGCAAAACGCCAACCAGGCGCTGAAAATCGCCGACCGCGCCTACGTGCTGGAAAACGGCCGGGTGGTGATGCAAGGCTCCGGTGAAGACCTGCTGACCGACCCCAAAGTGCGCGAAGCGTACCTGGGCGGCTAGCCGCATGCGTCAACCAAAAACGGCCCTTCGGGGCCGTTTTTTTTATGGCTCCGCTGCCCACTCCCAGCGTCCGAACACGGCCCGGGCCTGCGGCAGCGGCTACAGGCGGTCGAGGGCTTCGCCGCTGCGCTTGAACCAGCCGATCAGGTAATCGGCCAGGACCTGGGTGCGCTTGGGCAGGCCGCCCTGGTAGGGGTGCACCAGGTACATCGGCATGCTCCGGGTCTGGTAATCGCGCAGCAGCAAGCGCAGGCGGCCGTCGGCCAGTTCGGCCTGCAACAGGTAGGACGGTAGTCGCGCAATGCCGGCGCCCGCCAGTGCGGCCTTCTTCAACAGGTTGTAGTGATTGCTGGCAAACGGCCCGGAAACACGCACCCGCAACAACTCGTGCTGTTGGTGATAAAGCCACTCCTCGCGGCCGCTGTAGTGGCTGTTGAGCAGGCAGCGATGCTCGGCCAGGTCCCGGGGCGCCAGGGGCTCGCCGTGCTCCTCGAGGTAGGCCGGGCTGGTGCAGGTCAGCTCACGCCAGGCCAGCAGCGGCCTGGCCACCAGGCGCTGGTCATTGGCCACCTCGGAGCGGATCGCCAGGTCGAAACCGTCCCGTGACAGGTCGCGGTAGAGGTTATTGAGCTCCAGCTCGATCTGCACCTGGGGGTAGCGCCGGGAAAACTCCAGCAGCAGGCCATCGAAAAACGTCTCCCCCAACGACACTGGCACCGTGATCCGCACCGGCCCGGCCATGTCGTCCTTGAGCCGCGCCAGGGCTTGGCGCGCGCGTTCCACCTGCACCACCAGCGCCTGGGCCTGAGGCAGCAAGGCAGCGCCGGCGGCGGTCAGGCTCAGCTTGCGGGTGGTGCGCTGCAACAGCACCACGGCGAATTTGGCCTCCAGCTGACTGATGCGCTTGGACAGTTGCCCCTTGCTGCAGCCCAACTGCTGGGCGGCCAGGGTAAAGCTGCCGGCTTCGATCAATACGGCAAACGCCGCCAAGTCATCCATCTCGCTCATGGATTGTTTCCATTTGAAAACCAAAGGTTGCCTATTAGCGCGTTAATCAACAGAAAAAACCACCTTAGACTGCAACTTCGTTCACCCACCCTCAGGAACCTCAACATGAAAATTCTCTTGATTGGCGCCCACGGCACCATTGGCTCGGCCGTTGACCATGAGCTCTCGCAACGTCATGAAGTGATCCGCATCGGTCGCACCCGTGGCGAGTTGCAGGTGGATATCAGCGACAGCGCCTCGATCCGCCGCCTGTTCGAACAAACCGGCAAATTCGACGCCCTGATCAGCGCCACCGGCAGAGTGACCTTCGCCCCCCTGGGGGACATGAGCGCCGACGACTTCTCCCTGGGCCTGGAGAACAAACTGATGGGCCAGGTCAACCTGCTGCTGATCGGCCGTGAGTTCGCCAATGACGGTGCATCCTTCACCCTGACCTCGGGCATCCTCAACCGCGACCCGATCCGTACCGGCGCCTCGGCGGCCCTGGTCAACGGCGCCATCGATGGTTTCGTACGCTCTGCCGCTCTCGAATTGCCCCGCGGCCTGCGAATCAACGCCATCAGCCCCACCGTGGTCCAGGAAGCGATGGGCAGCTATGCCCCGTACTTCCGAGGCTTCAAGCCAGTGAATGCCGCCGAAGTCGCCCTGGCTTACGCCAAGAGTGTCGAAGGTCTGCAAACCGGCCAGGTCTACCATGTCGGCTAGGCATTGCCGGAGCGGGGTTGTGATGCGCGGCCAGCCTGCGTAACGTGGCGGCACTTGTCTGGAGACCCGATAATGCGCGCCGCCCGTTCACTGCTTTGTATCGCCCTGCTCCCTCTGTTTGCCGGCTGCCAGATGCTGCCGATGCTCAATGGCCAACCCCAGGCCCCGTCCATGGCGGGCCTGACCCGGATGCAAGGCGAACTCACCGCCGCCGACGGGCAACTGCTGTTCAAACCGTGCAATGAACAGCGCCGCTATGTGGTCAAGGACAGCGGCGGCACCAGCGTGCTGCAGGAAGCCGCGACCCTGGCCGACCAACAGGGCAAGCTGTTCGCCGATCTGCGCGGCAGCTTCTCCTCGAACAAGGCCAGCGGCGATGGCCAGGTGGAGCTGCGCCAGCTATACCGCGTCGAACGCTCGGGCAACGCCTGCAACGACCCCAACTTCCAGCGCCTGATCCTGCGTGCCAGTGGCAAGACCCCGGCCTGGAACCTGGACGTCAGCGCCAAGGGCATGATGCTCGAACGCGCCGGCCAGCCGGCCCTGGCCCTGCCCTACCTGGAAGAGCAATTGGGTGACGGCCGCTTCAACCTCACCAGCGAAGCCAATAACCAGCACGTCGAGCTCTGGGTTGCGCCCCAGCGTTGCGTTGACAGCCAGACCGGCAGCGTCCAGCACCTGACGGCCGAGCTGCGGATCAACGGTGAAGTGCAGCGCGGTTGCGCCTATTTCGGCGGTTCGCGCAACGACTGATTCGACGGGCGACCGTTTTAACCTCACGGGATCCGGGCTTTGCGGCTTATAATCGCCGGTTTGTAAAACCGCCCTGACGCATTTGTGCGTCCCGCGAATCGGATCCCGTCATGTTACGAATCACTGAACTCAAGTTGCCGATCGACCATCCTGAAGAAGACCTGCGGCCTGCCATCGCGCAGCGCCTGGGCGTCGCCAGCGATGACCTGCTCGACTTCACCCTGTTCAAGCGCAGCTACGATGCGCGCAAGAAGTCCTCCGAACTCTGCTTCATCTACACCATCGACGCCCAGGTGCGCGACGAGGCCAAGGTGCTGGGCAAGTTCGCCGATGACCGTAACGTCAACCTGGCGCCGGATGTCAGCTACAAGGTGGTGGGCCAGGCCCCGGCCGATTTGAGCCAGCGCCCGATCGTGGTCGGGTTCGGCCCGTGCGGCATCTTCGCCGGCCTGCTGCTGGCGCAGATGGGTTTCAAGCCGATCATCCTCGAACGTGGCAAGGAAGTGCGCGAGCGCACCAAGGACACCTGGGGCCTGTGGCGCAAAAGCGTGCTCAACCCCGAGTCCAACGTGCAGTTCGGTGAAGGCGGCGCCGGGACCTTCTCCGACGGCAAGCTCTACAGCCAGATCAAGGATCCGAAACACCAGGGCCGCAAGGTGCTGCACGAGTTCGTCAAGGCCGGCGCGCCGGAAGAGATCCTCTACGTCAGCAAGCCGCACATCGGCACCTTCCGCCTGACCGGCGTGGTGGAGAACATTCGCCAGCAGATCATCGCCCTGGGTGGTGAAGTGCGCTTCGGGCAACGGGTGACCGACGTACTGATCGAAGACGGGCAATTGACCGGTGTCGAGCTCAACAGCGGCGAACAGCTGCACTCCGAGCACGTGATCCTAGCCCTGGGCCACAGTGCCCGCGACACCTTCCGCATGCTCCACGGCCGTGGCGTGTTCATGGAGGCCAAGCCGTTCTCGGTAGGCTTCCGGATCGAACACCCGCAGTCGCTGATCGACAGCGCACGCCTGGGCAAATACGCCGGGCACCCGAAACTCGGCGCCGCCGATTACAAGCTGGTGCACCACGCCAAGAACGGCCGCACGGTCTACAGCTTCTGCATGTGCCCCGGCGGCACCGTGGTTGCCGCAACCTCCGAGCCGAACCGGGTTGTGACCAACGGCATGAGCCAGTACTCGCGCAACGAGCGTAACGCCAACTCCGGGATCGTGGTCGGCATCACCCCGGAAGTGGACTACCCGGGTGGCCCGCTGGCCGGCATCGAATTGCAGGAGCGCCTGGAATCCCTGGCCTTCGAACTCGGCGGCAACAACTACGAAGCACCGGCGCAGCTGGTGGGCGACTTCATCGCCGGCAAACCTTCAACCGCCCTGGGCAGCGTCGAGCCGTCCTACAAGCCGGGTGTGGCCCTGGGCGACCTGGCCCTGGCCCTGCCGGACTTTGCCATCGAAGCCATTCGTGAAGCGCTGCCGGCCTTCGACCGCCAGATCAAGGGTTACTCGCTGCACGACGCGGTGTTGACCGGGATCGAGACCCGCACCTCATCGCCGCTGCGTATCACCCGCAACGAAGCCATGCAAAGCCTGAACGTCAAAGGCCTGTACCCGGCCGGGGAAGGCGCCGGTTACGCAGGCGGCATCCTCTCGGCGGGCGTCGACGGGATTCGCATCGCCGAAGCCGTAGCACGCAACATGCTTGGGCTCGAAGCTTAAGTCACAAGCCTGCATTGCCCTCGCCACGGTCCTGACCCAGGACCGTGGCGCCGGGTCGATCAGATGCCGGCGCGCAATACGCTGGCCGGTAGCGCAACGCCCTGCTCCACGCTGGCGGCTACCGCGTCGATCAAACCACTCAACTCATACCCCTGGGCGGCCAGCCACGGCTGATCGTAATAGGTGGTTGCATAGCGCTCGCCGCCGTCGCACAGAATCGCCACGATCGAACCCGACTCCCCCGCCTCCTTCATCTGCTGCGCGGCGATCAGGGCGCCAATCAGGTTGGTGCCGCTGGAGCCCCCTACCCGCCGCCCCAGGCGCTGGGCCAGGTAATGCATGGCCGCGAGCGACAGCGCATCCGGCACCTTGACCATCGCATCGATCACCTTGGGCAGGAACGAAGCCTCGACCCGTGGCCGACCGATGCCTTCGATCCGCGAACCGCACTCCAGGCGCAGGCTGGCATCGCCGCTCTGGTAGTAATCGAAAAACACCGAACGCTCGGCATCGGCGCACAGGACCCGGGTGCAATGCTGGCGATAACGCACATAACGCCCCAGGGTCGCGGTAGTGCCGCCGGTGCCGGGGCTGGAGATCAGCCAGCTTGGCTCCGGGTAACGTTCGCAGCGCAGTTGCTGGAAGATCGACTCGGCAATGTTGTTGTTGGCGCGCCAGTCGGTGGCCCGCTCGGCGTAGGTGAACTGGTCCATGAAGTGCCCGCCACTTTCCCGGGCCAGACGCTCGGACTCGGCGTAGATCTGCGTCGGGTCCTGCACCAGATGGCTCTTGCCGCCGTAAAAGGCGATCTGCGCGATCTTCTCCTGGGAGGTGCTGGCCGGCATCACCGCAATGAACGGCAAGCCCAGCAGGCGTGCGAAATAAGCTTCGGAAATCGCCGTCGAGCCGCTGGAGGCCTCGATCACCGGCGCGCCAGGCTTGAGCCAGCCATTACACAGCGCATAAAGGAACAGCGAGCGCGCCAGGCGATGCTTGAGGCTGCCGGTGGGGTGGCTGGACTCATCCTTGAAATACAGTTCGATCCCGGACAGGCCAGGCAACGGCAAGGGGATGAGGTGGGTATCGGCGCTGCGCTGGAAGTCGGCTTCGATAATGCGGATGGCCTCGCGGGCCCATTGTCGGTTGTCGCTCATGGTCGGTTCTCGCTGGATCGAACGCCACGGCGGCGCAAGAGGAGGATAGTGGCCCGGAGTGGGAGCCCGGCCCCCTTGAAACAGGCTGCACGACGGCGGCGATGGACTATGTTCAAGGGGCTATTGGGCGCCATGGTAGGAAAAATCCCGCGCGCCTCACAGGTACAGCTATGAAGCAATTGGATACACAACTGACAGGCCGTATTTTCAGCAGCGCGCTTTCCCTCTGCTTATAACAAAAAAGAATATAACTTTTGTTTTAACAACTAACGGTACGGGTTAGGGTGTGCCACCTTTAGCGTTTTTATGGAGAGCGACCTTGCCTCTGCGTAGTACTTTCACTCGTTTCTTTCAGTTGGAAGCTGCCAGCGGTCTGTTATTGATTGCCGCCGCAGTTCTGGCCCTGATCATCAATAATTCACCGCTGTCCTGGCTGTACAACGGCTTGCTGGACACCCCCGTGGTGGCCCAGATCGGCGCCCTGAAAATCGCCAAACCCCTGCTGCTGTGGATCAACGATGGCCTGATGGCGCTGTTTTTTCTGCTGATCGGGCTTGAGGTCAAGCGCGAAGTCCTCGAAGGCCATCTGTCCAAGCCGTCGCAGATCGTGCTCCCGGGCGCCGCGGCAATCGGCGGCATGCTGGTGCCGGCGCTGATCTACTGGTTCCTCAACAAGGACAACCCGCCGGCGCTGAACGGCTGGGCGATCCCGACTGCCACCGACATTGCCTTCGCCCTCGGCGTTCTGGCCCTGCTCGGCAAGCGGGTGCCGGTATCGCTGAAGCTGTTCCTGATGACCCTGGCGATCATCGACGACCTGGGCGCGATCATTATCATCGCGGTGTTCTACTCCGGGGCGCTGTCGACTCTGTCGCTGATGCTGGCGGCAGCCTGTGTGGCGGCGCTGGTGGCCATGAACCGGCTGGGGGTGGTCAAGCTCGGGCCCTATATGATCATTGGCTTGATCCTCTGGGTCTGCGTCCTCAAGAGCGGCGTGCATGCCACCCTGGCCGGCGTGACCCTGGCCCTGTGCATCCCACTGCGCACTCGCAATGCCGAACCGTCGCCGTTGCGCAACCTGGAACACGCCCTGCACCCTTGGGTGGCCTACGGCATCCTGCCGCTGTTCGCCTTCGCCAATGCCGGGCTGTCCCTGACCGGGGTCACCGCCGAGAGCTTCACCCACTTCGTGCCCATGGGCATCGCCGTCGGCCTGCTACTGGGCAAGACCGTCGGGGTATTCGGCCTGACCTGGCTGGCGGTCAAGAGCGGCCTGGCCGCGCTGCCCAGTGGCGCCAACTGGGGGCAAGTGTTTGGCGTGGCGATCCTGTGCGGGATCGGCTTCACCATGAGCCTGTTCGTCGGCTCCCTGGCCTTTGTTCCGGGCAGCAGTGAATACGCCGGCATGGACCGCATGGGCATCCTCACCGGCTCGCTCTTCGCCGCCCTGATCGGCTACGCGGTGACTGCCGCCGCCAGCCGCAAGAGCAACGCCCTGCCCTCCTGAGCCAGGGTTGGCCCAGGCTGAAAACAAAAAACCCCGGTCAGGCAACTGACCGGGGTTTTGTTTTACAGGATGCGATCAACGAGTAACGCGGCTGGTGCCATCGACCGTCATGATGCGCACGCGATCACCGACGCGGAACACTTCGTTTTCCTGCACCTGCTGCACATAGGCACGCATGCTGCCGTCGTCTTCACGTACGGTGATTTCCACGCCCTGGGTGCGGGTCAGGCCTTCCTCGGTGGCCGAACCCAGCAGGCCACCGGCGACTGCGCCGATCACCGCAGTGACGATGCTGCCGCGACCGCCACCGATGGCGCTGCCGCCGACACCACCGATCACGGCGCCAGCAGCGCCGCCGATTGGGGTCTTGGTGCCTTCGATTTTCACCGGACGCAGGGATTCAATGGTGCCCATGCGAACGGTCTGCACACGACGCGCTTCATCACGGGAGTAAGAGTCACCGGTCAGGTTCGAGGCACAGCCACCGAGCAACATCGCCATCGTGGTGAAGGAAGCAACTAGCAGAACAGACTTACGCATAGGATCAACTCCAAAGGACAGATCGTCATTAAACTCCGCAGCTTGATACCTGTCACGGCATCGCCCGGATAAAATTGCTTTCATTCAGTCTCAGTACAGACTACGCAGACTGCCAAAACGCTCAAAAAAGCTCAGGCAAAATTTACGCGCATCCCAGGTACAGGACTTCTCATGGATTACTTCATCATCATTGCCACCACCGCCGCCGGCTTGTACTTCCACTGGTGGTTGTATGTGCGGATCAAACGCTGGATGGACCGCGACCTGGCGCTTTCCCTGGCCGGTCCGGATGAGCAGAAAAAAGCCTTCATGCTGCAACAACTGGCTAATGCCCATCAGCAGAAAGTAAAACGCCGGGACCTGCCGCAGTGGCTGGCAGCCGCCGCGACCGGTTATCCCGGCGCCTGACCTGAAACCTTAAGGTGCCAGGCGTTCACGCACCCAGTCAGCGCCCTGTACACGATAGTTCAGGCGATCGTGCAGACGGCTTGGGCGACCTTGCCAGAACTCGATACGCTCGGGCAGCAGGCGGTAACCGCCCCAATGCTCCGGACAATCGGGCTGACTGTCACTGAAGCGCGCCTCGGTCGCCTTGAGCAATTGCTCCAGCTCCCCGCGCCCATCGATCACCCGACTCTGGGGCGATGCCCAGGCCCCCAGGCGGCTGCCCAGTGGACGTACCTGGTAATAATCGTCGGACTCCTGCGGGCTGACCTTGACCACCCGGCCCTCGATGCGCACCTGACGCTCGAGGGTCGGCCAGAAGAAGGTCATGGCCGCAAAGGGATGAGCCGCAAGCTGCTCACCCTTGGCGCTCTGGTAGTTGGTGAAAAAGGTAAAACCCTGCTCATCCAAACCCTTGAGCAACAGGATGCGGCAATGCGGGCGGCCATCGGAGTCGACGGTCGCCAGCGTCATGGCATTGGCCTCCACCGGTGGCTGTTCGGTTTTCACCGCGTCTGCGAACCACTGGTGAAACAAGGCGAAGGGCTCGGCCGGAGCCTGGGCTTCGGTCAGTCCATCACGCGTGTAGTCGCGGCGCATATCAGCCAGGGCCTGGGTCATGGCAGCTTCCTTTCGCTAAAGAATCAGTTCTGTGCGGTGGTCGCCGGCGCTTTTGCCGGAGCGGCTGCCTTGGTCGGGGCCACCTTCTTCGCTGGTTCTTTCTTGGTCGCTGGCTTCTTCGCAGGAGTGGCGGCCTTTTTCGCAGGAGCAGCTTTTTTGGCAGGTGCGGCTTTTTTCGAGGCAATGGCCGGCACAGCTGGCTTCACGTCCTGCACAGCTACCATTTCAGTTTCCGAAGGGGTTGGCTGGTTGTACTTGCTCAGCAGGCCGAGCATGGTGCTGCGCTGGGTCAGCATGATTTCCACGCGGCGGTTCAAGGCACGGCCCTGCGGGCTGTCATTGGCCGCACGTGGCATGACCGAACCCATGCCGCGCAGCATCAGACGGTCTTGTTTCAGGCCGCTGAGGCTGAAGATCGCTGCTACCGATTGCGCACGGTCACGGCTGATTTTCTGGTTCAGGGCAGTCGCACCAACAGTATCGGCGTGACCCAGCACCAGGACCGCAGTCTTGGAGTCGCCTTCAACCGCCTTGGCGACGCGGGTGAATGGACCCAGGGTCACCGGCAGCAGCATGGCTGGACGGTCCGGGTTGAACGAACCGTCGACCAGAGCGGTGACCACCAGTACGTTTTCGCGGCGTTCCAGTTGCAGCTTGCTGTCCTTGATCGCTTCACGCAGGCGAGGCTCGTAGTCATCCAGCCAGGCTTGGGTGATTTTCGGATCAGGCATCGGGATATCAGTGACATCGACCTTGCTCAGCGGCTTTGGCTCGCTCGGGCCAAATGGCCACCACCAGTTCTTGCCGGTGTCAGCCTTGGCAACGCTTGGAGCCGGTGCCGGTGCCGGTTCAGCTTTCTTGGCTTCGGCTACCGGCTTGTCGCCAGCGTCGTCCTTGGAGGAAAACGGCCACCACCAGTTGCCGCTTTCGCTCTTGGCTGCTGGAGCAGCTGCGGCGGCGGCCGGTGCGGGCTCGACAGCGACAATCGCGGCGGGCTTGGCAGCCGGGGCTGGCGCGGCGGCGGCTTTGACGGCCGGGGCTGCAGGCTTGGCGGCGGCGGTGGCCTTGCCGGCTGGGGCTGCTGCTGCAGGCTTTGCCGCCGGAGCTGGAGCCGGGGCTGCAGCCACGGGGGCTTTTTGTGCAGGCTCTGCGGCGCTGTTGTTGGTCGCCTTATCGGAACCGAACGACCACCAATGGCCACCTTCTGCGTCATTTTGCGGCGTTTGAGCACAACCGGTAACTGTGAGGCAAATGGCCAGGGCTAAAGACTTGTTCGACGACATGGGATATCCACAAAATGAGATAAATAATTACGGTCTGAGCGACCCGTAAACAGACGCTTGGAAATTATAAAAGCCACAAGGTTCCACCTTGCAGCTATTCCAGCATGTTTAAGCAAAAAAGTTCTTAACAGCAACCTTTTTACAGACAATCCGACAAAACCCTCGCCAGCTTCTGCGCCCGCGGATCCATCAATACGTAAGGCCCCAGGGTATTTGTCACAAAACCGAAGGCCACATCATGCTCCGGGTCAGCAAAACCGGTGGAACCGCCCGCCCCCGGATGACCAAAGGCCCGGGCACCCAGGCCAAAAGTCGCGTTCGGCACATCCGGTTGGTCCAGCATGCAGCCCAGGCCGAAACGGGTCTGGGTCAGCAGAGTCTTGTCCATGCCAATGCTGTGCTCACGGGTCAACTCGTCGAGCATGTCCGCTTCCAGCAGGCTGCCATCGAGCAGGCCACTGTAGAAACCGGCCAGGCTGCGGGCATTGCCATGCCCATTGGCCGCCGGCTGCTGCATGCGTCGCCACTCAGGTTTGTTGGTGCTGGTCATGATAGACGGCGGATTGGTAAACGCCCGGGTGGTCATGGCAGTGGGCTCGCGCATGGTCACTTGCAGCAGGCGCTGGGCGGCGGCATCACCGACATTGCCCTTGCCCCGGGCAATATGCGCCACCCGGTAGAACTCCGAATCCGCCAGGCCGACGTGAAAATCCAGGCCCAATGGCTTGGCCACGCGAGCCACGATCGACTCCCCCGGCCCCCGGCCATCGGCTCGACGCAGCAATTCGCCGACCAGCCAGCCGTAAGTGATAGCGGCATACCCATGGCCTTCACCCGGCGTCCACCAGGGTTGCTCCGCGGCCAGGGCATCGACCATGGTCTGCCATTCGTACAGCGCCTCTGGCGCGAGCATCTCGCGCAGCGCCGGCAGGCCGGCCTGATGGCACAGCAACTGTCGCAGGGTGATGGCTTGTTTGCCGGTGGCGGCGAATTCCGGCCAGTACTGCGCCACCGGCGCGTCCAGCTTGAGCTTGCCTTCGGCCACCAGTTGCAGCGCGGTCACTGCGGTAAAGGTCTTGGTGCAGGAGAACAGGTTGGCAATGGTGTCGCTGTGCCAGGCCTCGGCGCCGTCTTTGTCGGCAGTACCAGCCCAGAGGTCGATCACGGTTTCACCGCCGACCTGAATGCACAGCGCCGCGCCGCGCTCCTGGGAATCTTCAAAGAGGGCCGCGAAGGCTTCACGCACGGCCTCGAATTTAAGCTCGTAATGACCTTGAATCTGCACCCGTGACTCCCCCCGAACCCATGCTCTACAAAGTGGCACGCATTGTTTCAGCCCCAGGCGGTTTTGGGAACAGATGCCAGCCGGTGATGAAATTCGCGCGAACCTGAGACACCCGAGGGTTTTGCCCGATGCCCCAGCGGATACGAAAGGGGCAGCCTGCACGCTGCCCCCTCGTGATCAATGACCGTTGCCGGAATGCCCGCCTGCGCGGCCGGCGCCGCCGTCCTTGCTGTCATGAGCCTTTTTGCCACCGTCGCCACCATGGCTTTCGGCAGCCGCAGCCTTGTCGGCTTCAGCCTTGGCCTTTTCGACCTCGGCGCCCAGCTGATCGACGGTCAGCAGGTTGCTCTTGCGCACGCTGTCGACGAACCCCTGGAACGGCAGATCGGTGATGCCCACCAGGCCGAAGTGGCCATTCTCGCCATCCAGCAGGCGACCGGTCACCGGCTGGTCAAGGTACTGGAACCAGTGCACACCGACAATCGACGGCTCGCTGATCGCCTGCTTGAGGAAATTGGCATAGGCCGGCGCGCGATCTTCTTCACGGGCCAATTCGGTCACGCCACCCCAGAACGGGCCACGGTCACGGGAGCCGAAGTTGAATTCGGTGATCAGTACCGGCTTGTCCAGGCTGCGCAGTTGGGCGAAGTCATAACCGTCCTGGGGCTTGAGGGTATACATGTTGAAGCTCAATACGTCGCAGTACTGGGCACAGGAGGTCACGGCCTCCGGGGTGCTGATGGCGAAACGACCGCCCAGCAGCAAGTGGTTCGGCGCATGCCACTTCAGCGAATCGGAGATGGTCTTGAAGTAGGTATCGGCAAACACCTTCTGGAAGTATTTGAAGTCGGCTTCGATTTCCGGGTGCTCGGGGTTCGGCAGTGGCGGCTCGAAACCCGGGTCTTCCATCAGCTCCCAGGCAGGCAGATCAATGCCCCAGGCCTTCGACAGGCCGGCCTGGTTACGGTATTTGTCGCGCAACTGCTTGAGAAACGCCCGTTTGGCCGGCACGTCGGTGGTCATGCGCAAGGTGCCGTAGGCCAGGGCGTAGCGGGCTTTGGGGCCATCACCGGGACCGGCCCAGGCCAGTTCGTTGTCGGCAAAGTAGCCGATCAACCAAGGGTCATCCCGATGGTCGCGGGCAGCGATGGCCACCGCACGCTCGGTGGCCATGGCAAAACGCGGGTCGAACGGGTCGGGCATGCCGCCCCACCAGTCGCTGCCGGTGCTGATGCTGGCGTAGTCGCCGACGATCGACAGCGGCAAGGTGTAAGGCACCCGCGCTTTGTCTTCAAGCGCCGAGGCGCTCCAGTTGCCGACGGTGTTGAAGCCCCAGGCCTGCAAGCGGTCCTGGGTGTGACTGACCCAGCGCTTGGTGTCCAGGGCCTCAGGGGCGCACGGCGCGGTCGTCGCAGTGGCAGGCGCGGCTGTCTGTTGCGCCTGCCGGGCATCGGCCTTGGCCGCGTCGGCTATACCGGGCTGGGTTTCGCTGCCGGCTGCGCAAGGCACGCCGTAGGTGCGCTGCAAGTTGGCCGCGTAAAAGTCGTACCAGCGGCCACTGTTATAAGCACGGCCTTGGTCGGCGCCGTTGCCGCCACGGTTATCGCCCTCGCCGTAAAAACCGGCCAGAGGCTCACCGGGCTTGGGCAGGGCCGGGAACATCCATTCGCGGCCGGCTATATAGGTCTGGCTGTTCTCGGCAGTGACTGCATTGACCCCCAGGGAATAAAACGGATGGCCTTCGGGGGTGACCAGGTACCAGCGCCCGTCACGCTTCTCGGTGCGGAAAAACCCGCTGGCCTTGAACGGTGCGCCCTTGTCCCAGCCGCCGAACTTGTCCAGGGCACTGCGTTCGCGCTCGGCCAGCCAGGTCTTGAGCTGCTGCTGTTCCTTGCTCGCCGCGGTCTTCAACTGATCGTCGCTG
Source organism: Pseudomonas sp. MF4836 (assembly GCF_002018875.1). Classification (GTDB taxonomy): domain Bacteria; phylum Pseudomonadota; class Gammaproteobacteria; order Pseudomonadales; family Pseudomonadaceae; genus Aquipseudomonas. The sequence goes on along the minus strand of NZ_MVOL01000003.1, from coordinate 651,754 downwards.
CTGATTTTTTCCGGCCAGCGGGCGCGGATCGACTGGCCGTAGCCATCCACCAGCGAACCGTAGACCGCCTTGACCACGCCCTCGCCGTCCTGCACGCCGAAGCGCTCAAGCAGAATGCTCTGGGCGGCCTTGGGTTGTTCCATCGACAGGGTGACCGACACCACCTGACTGCGATCCAGCTCGCCTTGGCTGCTGGCCAGCAGAATGCGCTGCCCGTCCACGGTCGTCGGCATCGGCGGCCCGGCCTTCATGCCCTGGCTCAACGGCGAGCTGGCCACCAGCGGTACCAACAGGGTTTGCGCCGGCCCGGCCGGCAGATCGATGCGGCTGACCAGGGTCTTGCCGTCATTGCTCTGGATTTTCACGTAGAGGGTCAGGGCCCAGTTCATCGCGCTCTGGATGCGCAGGCTCATCATTCCCGATTGCGACCAGTCCCAGGCACCACTTTGCGGGCTCAAGCGCAGGCTCGGCTGCGCCGCCGGGTTGAAGGTGACCCGCCGCAGCACTTCACCTTCGGCCGTTTGCTCTGCATTGGATTGCGGCAGGCCGGCATCCTGTGTCGTCACCTGGACCACAGCCGCGGGCCGGACAAAGTTGAACAGCATCTGCTGTCCGGCAGGCGCGGCAAGCAGCGGCGCGGCGAACATCAGAGCCAATACGGCGGGCAACGAACGGCGAATCATATGAACCAGGTTCTCCCTAATGACCGATAAACGGCCTGTGTTGAATCGGTGACATGAAATAGACAGCGCGGGAAGCCAATCTGCAGACCGCGCTCAAGAAATTTCCCGCCGGAACGGCGGCAAGGCATTGAGGATAGCCTTGCCGTAGCGCTGGGTGACCAGGCGCCGGTCCAACAGGGTGATGGTGCCGCGGTCCTGCTCGGTACGCAGCAGGCGACCGCAGGCCTGGACCAGCTTGAGCGAGGCATCGGGCACGGAGATTTCCATGAACGGATTGCCGCCCCGGGCCTCGATCCACTCCGCCAGCGCAGCCTCGACCGGATCATCCGGCACCGAGAACGGGATCTTGGCGATCACCACGTGCTCGCAGTAGGCCCCGGGCAAGTCCACGCCTTCGGCGAAACTGGCCAGGCCGAACAGGACGCTGGAGTCACCACCATCGACCCGCGCCTTGTGCTTGTTCAGGGTTTCCTGCTTCGACAGGTTGCCCTGAATGAACACTTGCTTGCGCCAGTCGCGGTCCAGGCCGTCGAACACGTCCTGCATCTGCTTGCGCGAGGAGAACAGCACCAGGGTGCCGCGCGAGCCTTCCACCAGTTCCGGCAGGTCGCGGATGATGGCCGCGGTATGGGCCGGCGCGTCCCGCGGGTCGGCCTTGAGGTCCGGGACCCGCAGCACACCGGCATCGGCGTGATGGAAGGGGCTGGGGACCACGGCGGTCACAGCTTTTTTCGGCAGGCCGGCGCGCATGCGGAACCGATCGAACGTGCCGAGGGCCGTCAGGGTGGCCGAAGTCACCAAGGCGCCATAGGCCACGTTCCACAGGTTACGTCGGAGCATTTCCGCAGCCAGGATCGGGCTGGCGTTGACTTCGATATCGAACAACGAGCCACTTTCAGCCAGGGTCAGCCAACGGGCCATGGGCGGGTTGTCTTCCGGGTCTTCGGTGGTGAAGGCGGTCCACAGCTCCCAGTTGCCCTGGGCCCGGGACAGCAGGCTGCCGAACAGTGGGTACCATTCTTCGGCCTGGTTGCTGGCGATGCCGATATTGACCTCGCCATCCATGCCTTCCTTGAGCAGGTCGGTGAGGCGGGTGAACAGGTCGGTCAGGCGTGAAAAGCCCTTCTTCAGCTCAATGCCCATCTCGCGCATGTGCTCGGGAATGACCCCGCCGACAAACCGATGGCGCGGCCGCTCGCGGCCCTCCATGTCTTCACCGGTCTTGAAGTCCGCCAGTTGTTCACACGCGGTGAACATGAACTGCTGCTGGGTCTTGATCTCCCGCGCCAGCTCCGGCACCTGCTCGATCAGCTTGCCGAGGTCGCCCGGCAGCGGATGCTGGGCCAGCAGCTTGGTCAGGTTCTTGGCAGTCTGCTCCAGCCAATCGGCGGTGGAACGCAGGCGGGTGTAGTGGGCGAAGTGGCCGATGGCCTTGTCCGGCAGGTGGTGGCCTTCGTCGAACACATACAGCGTGTCACGCGGGTCAGGCAGCACGGCACCGCCGCCCAGGGCCAGGTCGGCCAGGACCATGTCGTGGTTGGTGACAATCACGTCGACCTTGCCCATGCCTTCGCGGGCCTTGTAGAAGGCGCACTGGCCGAAGTTCGGGCAATGGCGATTGGTGCACTGGCTGTGGTCGGTGGTCAGGCGTGCCCAGTCTGAATCTTCGAGGGCGGTGGGCCAGCTGTCGCGGTCGCCGTCCCATTTATTGCCGGCGAGTTTCTCGATCATGCTGGTGAACAGCTTCTGGCTGGCTTCATCGACTTCGATCTTGAAGCCTTCTTCCTCGAACAGCTGGGCAGTGGCGGTTTGCGCGTGGCCTTCCTGCAGCAGCATGTCGAGCTTGGACAGGCACATATAGCGCCCGCGGCCCTTGGCCAGGGAGAAGGTGAAATTCAGCCCGCTGTTGCGCATCAGGTCGGGCAGGTCTTTGTAGACGATCTGCTCCTGCAGGGCGACGGTCGCGGTGGCGATCACCAGGCGCTTGCCGGCGGCCTTGGCGGTGGGGATGGCGGCCAGGCTGTAGGCCACGGTTTTCCCGGTACCGGTGCCGGCTTCCACGGCCACTACGGCCGGGTCGCCACTGCGCCGACCTTCTTCATCGGTATCGATGTCGCCAAGGACCTTGGCCACTTCGGCGATCATCAGGCGCTGGCCGTAACGCGGCTTGAGGCTCTTGGCTTCGAGAAAACGCGAGTAAGCGCCCTGGATCGTGGTTTTGAGTTCGTTGCTGATCATGGTCTTTGGGCGCGAAAAACGCTGGATAAATTTTCAGTGGTTCGGATCGGCCGCTATCATAACCCGCTAATTCATCCCGCGCAGAACGGAGTACCCGAATGACAGCCTTTGCCCTTGCTTACACCCTGCATGTCCTGGCCGCCCTGGTCTGGGTCGGCGGCATGTTTTTCGCCTGGATGGTGTTGCGTCCGGCGGCTGGGGCGGCACTTGAAGGCCCGACGCGCCTGAAGCTCTGGGTAGAAGTGTTTCAGCGTTTTTTTGTCTGGGTCTGGGTCGCGGTGGCGGTTTTGCCGATCAGCGGCGTCGGCCTGATCCAACTGCGCTTCAACGGCTTCGAGACCGCACCGCGTTATGTGCAGGTGATGATCGGCCTGTACCTGGTGATGACCGCACTGTTTATCCGCATCCAGTCGTTGCAGTTGCCGGAGCTGCGTAACGCGGTGGTGGCCGAGGACTGGCCGGCAGGCGCTGCGGCCCTGGGCAAGATCCGCCGACTGGTAGGCTGCAACCTGATTATCGGCCTGGTGCTGGTGGCCTTGGCTGCGGCACGGCCGATGTTCTAGGGCCGGTACGAAAACGGGCCGGCACGTGTAAGGAAACGTACCGGCCCGCCTTAACGTCCTGGCAGGCGCCCGTCTGTCTTACAACCGCTGGAGCGTCACCGAACCTGCTGGCCCTGCGGGCCCCGGCTGGCCTTCAGCCCCCGGGCGGCCACTCTTGCCACCGTCGGCACGATAGACGTAGCAGCCCTTGGACTTGCCCCCTGCGCCCGGCTTGCCCGCAGGCCCCGCCAGACCGCCGGCGCCGCCATCGACCACGACCTTGATCTGCTCGGCCGGATAGTCACGCGGCAGTTCCATCCGAACCTGTGCCCCCGGCGCGCCCGGGCGGCCATCGCCGCCGTTGTCGCCATCGGCACCGCGCCCGGCCTGACCCCAGGTGCAGCCCGGTTCCTGGCCATTGGCCCCATCCAGGCCGACAAAACCCGGAGCCCCGGCACCGCCACGGGCATCCACCGACAACTCCGGGCCATTCAGCGATTCGATGCGCAAGGCAAGATTGCGTCCGGCCTTGGCCGGTTTTTGATAAGTGCCCGGGGCACCGCGCGAGGTGATCTGGCTGCCCGGTTCCAGTTCGGCACGCCGCACCGTCAGTTGCAGTGCCTGTTCGGCGGGGACAATGGCGATCCGAGCTTCACGGCCCAGGTGCAGTTCACCGACCTGAAGCTCGGTGACATTAGACGGGATCAACAAGGTGCCGTAGTCGGACACCTCCAGGCGCTCCAGTTGCAGGGTGCTGGTGGTGTTGGGCAAGCGCATCAGGGAGTTGGTTTCCACCGTCACCACTTGGGCCACGGCCAGGGGGCTGCACAGCAGCGCCAGCAGGCAGAATTTACGCATGATCAGCCTCTAGGTGGGGCGAATGGGGGATGCCTTGCAGGTGAAAAATCCCCACCAACAGGATCTGCAGGCGATCCCGCCAAGGGTTGCTGCGACCTTTGAGGCTGCCATTGAACAGCACCAGCTCCAGCAAATGGGTGAGCAACAGCAGGCTGCCCGCCAGATTGACCAATAAATGCAGCGGATTGATCAACGGCTTGGCCAGGTTGATCAGCACCACCAGCCAGAACACCAGGGTCAAGATTTTCCCCAGCCCCCAAAAGACCTTCATACGCTCCCCCTATGTGAATTTTTCTTTGCGCGCACAGTAACGACTAATCCCGGGAATTAGCCAGCGCCTGGGAAAAATTCTTCGACATAGAGGTTCAAGGACCAGCGGCAAAGCGCTGCGGGGGGCAACAAACAGGGGAAGCCCCTGGATAGCCGCAATCACGGCCACCCCGGGGCAAGGCTGCTTATATAGAAGGATCAGCGGTTGATCTTGATTTCCGTCCGCCGGTTCAGGGCGCGCCCCTCAGCGGTTTTGTTGTCGGCCACTGGCTGGCTTTCACCGGCACCGGACACCGAGACGAAGCTGCTGCGTGGCACGCCGGCGTTGATCAGGTAATCGGTCACCGAATGCGCACGTTTATCCGAAAGCCGCTGGTTATAGGCATCACTGCCGACACTGTCGGTGTGCCCGGTCACGCGCAGTTGCGCCGACGCGGCTTCCTGTTTCAAGCGTGTGGCGATGGTGTCGAGCTTGGTTTTATCGGCGCCGGTCAGCCTGGCCGAGTCGAACTCGAAGTGCACATCGCGGATGACGATGGTTTCTTCCTTGACCACTACGACCTCTTCGACCACCGCCACCGGAACCGGTGGGCAGCCATTGGCATCGACCGGCACGCCTTTAGGCGTGTGCGGGCACTTGTCGCGGCTGTCCGGCACACCGTCGCCGTCTTCGTCGCCATCGCCGTGGACCCAGCAATAGGCACCGGCCAGGCCGCCTACCACCAAGGCTCCACCGCCGGCCCAGGACGCGCTTTCGGTCGCACCGAGCGCCGCACCGGTGACGCCCCCGACGGCGGCACAGGTCGGCCAGTCGGTTTTCTGCAAACCTGCGCAACCAGTCAACACACTGGTTAGCAGAACCAAGGGTAGTGCTGTGCGAACTATGCTCATCAAGGTGTTCTCCGTAGGGGATCGGCCCGGAGCCGATTCAGGGAGTAAAGACCGCGCTTTTAATCTGCGCCAGCAATAGGCCATGGCGGTTTGGGTCCTGTATTTGTTGGGGGCTTCGGCTATTTCGAGACAAGCGCTCTAGGCCCGGGCGTTCGGGCGCGCTAGTCTCTGCAGTTCTGATTGAGGATCTTCGATGACTGCTGGTATTTCTTCGCGCACGCCCCAGCAAGCCCTGGCGGCGCTGCTGGACCGCTATGCCCCACAACACCTGCTGCTGATCGGCGCCAGCGACTTCCCGGCCCTCGCCGCCTTCAAGCTGGCGCACCCCGACTGCCAGGTTGCCCAATCCGCGCCCGGCCCCTTGCCGGCGGAACTGGCGGCACGCCGTTTCGACCTGGCGGTGGTGGTCGATTGCCTGGAACACCTGCCCAAGCGCGATGGGCTGAACCTGCTCGGCGGGATCCGCAACCTCAACGCCAGCCGCATCGCGGTGCTGGCCGACCTGGCGGCCTGCGGCTGGCAGGAGACGGATTTCTTCTCCCTGGCGTTGCAGGCCAGCGAACGCTTCCAGCGTGAAGAGCAGGTGCTGACCCTGTTTACCTACGATCTGCTTGAATACAAGCAAGTGCCGGACTGGCTCAACTCACGGTTCTGGGCCAACCCGGAAAACTTCGGAAAGTATTGGTGGTAACGCAATGAGTATGTCGATTTGTCCTTGTGGTAGCGGCACCCTGCTGGATGCCTGCTGCGGCCATTACCACGCCGGCCATCCGGCCCCCTGCGCCGAAGCGCTGATGCGTTCGCGCTACAGCGCCTATGTTCTGGGCCTGGTGGACTACATTGTGGCCACCACCCTGCCGGTGCAGCAGGCCGGCCTGGACCGCCAGGCCATCAGCGACTGGAGTGCTCAAAGCACCTGGCTCGGGCTGGAGGTGGAAAGCTCCGAAGTCTTCGGCGGCCAGCCCGAACACGCCTTCGTCACCTTCACCGCGCGCTGGCATGACAGCAACGGCGAGCACAGCCAGCGCGAGCGCTCTTCGTTCGTGCAGAACAACGGCCACTGGTACTTCATCGACCCGACAGTCGGGTTCAAGGCCGGCCGCAACGACGCCTGCCCCTGCGCCAGCGGGCAGAAATACAATAAATGCTGCGCCAGCTATCTCACCCCTTGAGCCCCTGGCCGTGACCCAACCCTTACCCCGCGCCCACGGTTGCTAGACTGGGAGTTCAAACGGAGTAATGGCATGGTTTCTGAGCTGCGCGTATTAAGGACAATCAGCCTGCTTTGGGTGCTAGGCCTCTCGGGGTGCGCGTCCTGGTTCGTCGATGACACCGTCGATCCCCAAGTGCACCTGGTCAAGGTCGAAGTGATTCGCGCCAATATGCTGGAGCAGCGCTTTCGCCTGCTGTTTCGCGTCGACAACCCCAACGACTCCGACCTCACGGTGCGCCACCTGTCGTACCGGATCCACCTCGACCGCCTGCTGCTGGCCGAAGGCGAGCACGAACACTGGTTTACCGTGGGCCCCAAAAGCAGCGGTTATTTCAAGGTGGCGGTGCGCACCAACCTCTGGCCCCAGGTGCGCGACGTGGTGAAATTGCTGCGCAACCCGCGGCAACCCATCCCCTATCGCCTGGAAGGCGAGTTGGAAACCGGATTATTCATCGGCTATGACGTGCACCTGAAGCGCAATGGCGAGATAATTCCCGGCGATTTTATTCCGGAGTGACACCGATGACCCAGCAACCCCATGTCCATGGCCCTGCCTGCAACCACGATCACGATCATGATCACCACGCCCATGATCACGACCATGGCCATGTACACGGTCCGCATTGCAACCATGCGCCCCAGGAACCTGTGCGCAATACCCTGAAAGATGTCGGTCGCAACGACCCATGCCCGTGCGGCAGCAGCAAGAAGTTCAAGAAGTGCCACGGCGCTTGATGCACTGATCCTCATGCACGGCCATGACAACCCGGTGCGACCTGCACCGTGTTGTCACGGCTATCCGGCTTTTATAGAAGCTCGGCGCTATTGATCACGGTGGCATATTCGCCGTGCAGGTTGCCCAGGGACATCCCGTGCACCTCATGCGCCGAACGCAGCCGACCAAAGAAGTCGACCTTGTCGAAGGTGTAGCAGGCGTCCTCGACCACCCAGGTCGCAAACCCCAGATTGCCCGCGGTACGCGCCGTCGCCTCCACCGAGTTGTGGGTGGCCACGCCGACGATGACCAATTGCCCGATCCCTGCCTTGCGCAATAGCCCTTCCAGTCCGGTGCCAGAGAATGCATCCGGCACCTGCTTCTGAATCAACTCCTCGCCGGCCCCCGGCACAAACTGCGGCTGGAACTCCACCCCCGATTGCTCGGGCCAGAACACCGAATCCGGCGAACGGGACAGATGCTGCACGTGGATCACCGGGCGCGCGGCCTGGCGCCACCTGGCCAGAAGCTCGGCCATGCGCTCCTCGGCCTCGGGATTGTTGCGCGGGCCGAGCCTGGGCTGAAGGATTCCCTGTTGCTGGTCGATCAGAATCAGCGCTGCGTTGGCATCGAGTTCCATGCTGATTTTCTCCGGGTTGGGCCATTGAATTCTGCGCACTTCAGCATCACCTCCCATGACAGGCAAGCCGACGCGCGCAAACAGGACGACCTAATGCCATTGTTTGCTGTCCCTATTTGAAGACCCGTCCCAGCTGGAGAGCTCCATGATCGACCTGTATTACTGGACCACCCCCAACGGCCACAAGATTTCACTGTTCCTCGAAGAAGCCGGCCTGCCCTATGAGGTTCACCCGGTGAATATCGGCCAGGGCGAACAGTTCAAGCCGGACTTTCTCAAGATCGCCCCCAACAACCGGATCCCGGCGATTGTCGATCACCAGCCCGAGGATGGCGGCGCGCCGCTGTCGCTGTTCGAGTCCGGGGCGATTCTTCTGTACCTCGCAGAAAAGACCGGACAGTTCCTGCCCAAGGACCTGCGCGGACGCCAGGAGGCCCTGCAGTGGCTGTTCTGGCAAATGGGCGGGCTGGGGCCGATGGCGGGCCAGAACCATCACTTCAGCCACGCTGCCCCGGAGAAAGTCCCCTACGCGATCAAGCGCTACATCGACGAAACCGCGCGCTTGTATGGGGTGCTGGACCGGCGCCTGGCCGACCGCGACTTCGTTGCCGGCAGCGAGTACAGCATTGCCGACATGGCGATCTATCCCTGGATCGTTTCCTACAAGAAGCAGAGCCAGCATCTGCAAGACTTCCCCCATGTGCAGCGCTGGTTCAACCGCATCCAGGCGCGACCTGCCACCGAACGCGCCTATGCCATCGTGCAGCGGGTCAACCCGAGCTGATACCCCGGCGCATTGACCCATCGCCGGCTGGCCGCGTCCCCCTGAACCCGGACGCGGCCTGCCTTCGATCGCTATTTGCCCGGCAAAGCACAAATACCCGCTGCCCCGGCTTGCGCGGCACTCGCCTGCTCACTAACGTAGCGCCTTTATTGACGCTACCCCCGCAGGAGCTTTGCCATGGCCTCGCCAGCCCTCACACATTTTCTTCCCCGGTTCGGCGTTGCCGCGGCAGTGGCCGGCGTTCTCAGCCTGGCCGGTTGCCAGTCATGGAACACCCAGGACACCGTGCCCCCCTCCTCCGGCGTGCAGCCGCTCAAGGGCCTGGCGCAGAACGTTTCGGTGCGGCGCAATGCCATGGGCATGCCGCTGATCGAGAGCAACAGCTTCCACGATGCGCTGTTCACCCTGGGGTACGTGCACGCCAGCGACCGCATCAATCAGATGGTGACCCTGCGCCTGCTGGCTCAGGGCCGCCTGGCAGAAATGTCCGGTGCCGAGGTGCTGGACGTCGACCGCCTGATGCGCAGCGTCAACCTGAAAAAGAGCGCCGACGAGCTGTACAAGGCCTCCTCGCCGCGCATCAAACGCTTCTTCGAGGTCTATGCCCGCGGCGTCAACGCCTACCTGTTCCGCTACCGCGACAAGCTGCCGCCGGACCTGGCGGCCACCGGCTACAAGCCTGAGTACTGGAAACCCGAAGACTCGGCGCTGATCTTTTGCCTGCTGAATTTCGGCCAGTCGGCCAACCTGCAGGAAGAAATCAACGCCCTGGTACTGGCGCAGAAAGTCGGCGCCGACAAGCTGGCCTGGCTGACCCCAAGCTACCCGGACGAGCCGCTGCCCTTTGCCGAGGCAGAAAAACTCAAGGGCATCGCCCTCAATGTGCCGGGCCTGGCGCAAGTCAGCGGGGCCGCCGAGCGCCTGAGTGCGCTCAACCCGCTGGGCATCACCAGCGCCAGCAACCTGGCCATCGCCCCGCAGCGCAGCCGCAGTGGCCGCAGCCTGCTGGCCGCCGACAGCCACATGCAGGCCTGGAACTACGTGCAGATCCGCGCGCCGAAGTACCAGGCTGCCGGCGCTTCGATTGCCGGCCTGCCGGCGATTATCCAGGGCTTCAACGGCAAGGTGGCCTGGAGCCTGAGCGCAGTCAACGGCGACAACCAGGACCTGTTCCTGGAAAAACTCAAGTTCCAGGGCAACGCCCTGTACTACCTGGCGGGCGGCAAATGGCAGCCGGCCGGCGTGCGTAACGAGACCTTTTTCGTCAAAGGCCAACGGCCGATTCGCGAAGCCGTGTACGAAACCCGCCACGGGCCTCTGCTCAACAGCGGCCAGGGCACAACCCTCGGCAGCGGCTACGGTTTGGCCCTGCAAATGCCGGACCTCAAGGACGACAAGAGCCTGGACGCGTTCTTCGACCTGTCCCGGGCGCAAAACGTCGAAAAGGCCTCGGATGCCAGCCGCGAGATCCGTGCCATCGCGCTGAACATGGTGTTCGCCGATGCCAGCAATATCGGCTGGCAAGTGACCGGGCGCTTCCCCAACCGCCGTGAAGGCCAGGGCCTGCTGCCTTCGCCAGGCTGGGACGGGCGCTACGACTGGGACGGTTACGCCGATCCAATGCTCCACCCCTACGACCAGGACCCGGCCCAGGGCTGGCTCGGCACCGCCAACCAGCGAATGATCACCCAGGGCTACGGCATGCAGCTGTCCAACTCCTGGCACGCCCCGGAGCGCGGTGAGCGCATGGCGCAACTGGCCTCGAGTGGCAAGCAGGACAGCCGCAGCCTGATCGCCCTGCAATACGACCAGGGCACCACCTTTGCCGCCAAGCTGAAGAAAATGTTCGAAGCGCCGGGTATGTCCCAGCCGCTTAAAAAAGCCATCGACGCCCTGCCTGAAGCCGACCGCAGCAAAGCGCGCGAGGCCTACAGCCGCTTGCTGGCGTTTGATGGCAAGCTCAGCGCCGGCTCGGCGGATGCAGCGATCTATGAGCTATTCCTCCAGGAAAGCGCCAAACAGATCTTCCTCGACAAACTCGGCCCATCCACCAGCGCCACCTGGAAAGCCTTTGTCGCCAACGGCACATTGTCCTACTCGGCCCAGGCCGCGCACCTGCTCGGCGAAGAAGACAGCCCGTTCTGGGATGACTCGCGCACTGCGCAAAAGGAAGACAAACCGGCGATCCTCGCCCGCAGCCTGGCCGCCGCCATCAGCGCCGGCGAAACCCAGCTCGGCGCCGACCGCAAGGCCTGGCAGTGGGGCAAGTTGCACAGCTACAGCTGGACCAACAGCAGTGGCCAAACCATTCGTGGCCCGCTGCAAATGGGCGGCGACCACAGCACCCTGAACGGCGGCGCCTACCGCTGGGGCCAGGACTTCGCGGTCACCGACACGCCCGCACTGCGCTTTATCGTCGACTTCGGCCAGAGCGAGCCGCTGATGGGCGTCAATAGCAGTGGCCAGTCCGGCAACCCGGCCAGTCCGAACTACGCCAACGCCATCGACCCATGGCTCAAGGGCCAGTACCTGAGCCTGCCGCTGCAACCGCAGAACTTCGAGCGCAGCTACGGCAAAACCCGCCTGACCCTGGTCCCCGGCAAATAAGCCCCCCGCCCGCCCGGCACTCAGCGCCGGGCGGGCGTCCGGCCTTGAGCCTCGCCTTCACCCCACACCCGATCGAACTTCTCCCGCGCCGCCCGCCTCCTACTTAGCAAGCCCACTGCTCCTGGCACTTTCCATGGACCTTGTGATTGCGCGCCCTGAAGGTTTGTACTGCACGGCCGGGGATTTCTATATCGACCCCTGGCGCCCGGTCGAGCGCGCCGTGATTACCCACGCCCATGGCGACCATGCCCGCGGCGGCAATCAGCATTACCTGGCGGCAACCCCGGGTGAAGGCATCCTGCGCTCGCGCCTGGGCCCGGCCATCAACCTGCAAACCCTCGAGTACGGCGAACGCCTGCTGCACCACGGCGTGACCTTGAGTTTTCACCCCGCCGGGCATGTGCTGGGCTCGGCCCAGGTACGCCTGGAATACCAAGGTGAAGTCTGGGTCGCCTCCGGTGACTACAAGGTCGAGCCCGATGGCACCTGCGCGCCGTTCGAGCCGGTGCGGTGCCATACCTTTATTACCGAGTCGACCTTTGGCCTGCCAATTTATCGCTGGCAGCCACAGGCCGAGATCTTTGCCGAGATCAATCAGTGGTGGCAGGGCAACATCGACGCGGGCAAAGCCAGCGTGTTGTTCTGTTATTCGTTCGGCAAAGCCCAGCGCATTCTCCACGGCATCGATGCCAGCCTCGGGCCGATCCTGGTCCACGGCGCGGTGGAACCACTGAACCAGGTGTATCGCGCAGGTGGCATCCACCTGCCACCGACCCTGTACGCCGGTGATGTCGACAAGAACGACCCGTTGATGCGCCAGGCACTGGTACTAGCGCCGCCCTCGGCCGGCGGCAGCAGCTGGATGCGCCGCTTTGGCGATTACAGCGATGCCTTTGCCAGCGGCTGGATGCGCTTGCGTGGCACCCGCCGGCGGCGCGGCGTCGATCGCGGTTTCGTGCTGTCTGACCATGCCGACTGGCCCGGGCTGCTCTGGGCCATCCAACAGACCGGCGCCCAACGGGTGCTGGTGACCCACGGCTCGGTCGCGGTGCTGGTGCGTTACCTGTGCGAACAGGGCCTGGACGCCCAGGGCTTCAGCACCGAATACGGCGATGACGAAGACGACAACGCCACCCCGGAACCCGCCACCGAGGGCGCGCCATGAAAGCCTTTGCCAGCCTCTATGCCGACCTGGACGCCACCACCTCGAGCAACGCCAAACTGGCCGCCATGCAGGCCTACTTCGCCCAGGCGGCGCCAGAAGATGCGGCCTGGGCGGTGTACTTTCTGTCCGGCGGCCGGCCCCGGCAACTGGTACCCACCCGCACCCTGCGCGAGCTGGCCGTGGCCCTGTCCGGGCTTGAGCCCTGGCTGTTCGAAGAGAGCTACCAGGCCGTCGGCGACCTCGCGGAAACCATCTCCCTGGTGCTGCCCGAATCTCCCCAGGGCTCGAACGAAGGCCTGGCCCTGTGGATCGAGGACAAACTCCTGCCCCTGCGTGGCGCACCGGCAGAGACCCTGGCCGCCCAACTGCCCCGACTCTGGGCGCAACTGGACCGGCAAAGCCTGATGCTGTGCATCAAGTTGATCACCGGCAGCTTCCGCGTCGGCGTCTCCAAACTGCTGGTGACCCGAGCCCTGGCGGCCATGGCCGGGCTCGACAGCAAACGGGTGGCGCAGCGCCTGGTGGGCTACACCGATTTGTCGCACCGCCCCGACGCCGCCAGCTACCTCAAGCTGATCGCCCCCGAGTCGGCCGATGAGCACGCACAACGCGGTGGCCAGCCTTACCCGTTTTTCCTGGCCCACGCCCTAGCCCAGCCGGTGGAAAACTTCGAAGCCCTGCTGGGCCCGGTCAGCAACTGGCAAGTGGAATGGAAGTGGGACGGCATCCGCGCGCAACTGGTCAAGCGCGAGGGCCGGCTGTGGATCTGGTCCCGGGGCGAAGAGCTGGTTACCGAACGTTTTCCCGAACTGCTGGTTCTGGGCCAGCACCTGCCGGATGGCACAGTCATCGACGGCGAGATCCTGGTCTGGAAAGCACCCGCGCCGGATGACGCCGCGCCCGGCGCGGTGCCGGCCCCGTCAGTGCAGCCCTTTGCCCTGCTGCAACAGCGCATTGGTCGACGCAATGTGAGCAAGAAGGTCCTCGCCGACGCTCCGGTGGTGCTGCTGGCCTACGACCTGCTGGAGTGGCAGGGCCAGGACTGGCGCAACCAGCCCCAGGCGCAGCGCCGCAGCCAACTCGAGCAGGTGATCAAGGAGTGCGCCAGCCCGCTGCTGTTGTCCTCCGAGGTTTTGCAGGGCCGGGACTGGTTCGACCTGGCGCGCCAGCGCGAAGCATCCCGCAGCCTGGGGGTCGAAGGCATGATGCTCAAGGCCCGCGACGCGCTCTATGGGGTGGGCCGGACCAAGGACATGGGCGTGTGGTGGAAGTGGAAGGTCGAGCCGTTCAGCGTCGATGCGGTGCTGATTTATGCCCAGCGCGGCCATGGCCGGCGCGCCAGTCTCTACAGTGATTACACCTTTGCCGTGTGGGATGGCCCGCCCGGCGCCAGCGAGCGCAACCTGGTGCCGTTCGCCAAGGCCTATTCGGGGCTGACCGATGAAGATATGCGCAAAGTCGACAGCATCGTGCGCAAGACCACAGTCGAGAAGTTCGGCCCGGTGAGCAGTGTTACCCCAAGCCTGGTGTTCGAGCTGGGATTCGAGGGCATCGCCCTGTCCAAGCGGCATAAAAGCGGAATTGCCGTGCGCTTCCCGCGCATGCTGCGCTGGCGCCAGGACAAGCGCGTCGAAGACGCCGACAGCCTCGCCACCCTCCAGGATCTATTGGGCTGAACCCCTGTCAGCCCGCCTTGCACCTTATTGATGCGGCGCCTGGCGCGCGCCCTGTTTCGGCGCATGGGTCGCACCGGCCAAACACTCGTGCCACCTTTTAAAACACTTGTTCGGGACTCTGGTTCGGAAATTGCTACTTTCATTGAGTCTGCTGCATTCCAGTAACAGTACCCATGCGCCACAAGCGCTCATATTGGTTTTTAGGGATTGAATAATGAAAAAAGCATTGCTGACCCTTTCTGCACTGGCTCTCTGCATGGCCGCCGGTTCCGCGCTGGCCAAGGAATACAAGGAACTGCGTTTTGGCGTCGACCCCTCCTATGCACCTTTTGAATCCAAAGCCGCCGACGGCAGCCTGGTGGGCTTCGATATCGATCTGGGGAATGCCATCTGCGCCGAGCTCAAGGTCAAGTGCAAATGGGTAGAAAGTGACTTCGACGGCATGATCCCTGGCCTCAAAGCCAACAAATTCGACGGTGTGATCTCTTCCATGACCGTCACTCCGGCCCGTGAAAAGGTCATCGATTTCTCCAATGAACTGTTCTCCGGCCCGACCTCCTTCGTGTTCAAAAAAGGCGCAGGCCTGAGCGAAGACCTCGCGTCCCTCAAGGGCAAGACCGTCGGCTACGAGCAGGGCACCATCCAGGAAGCCTACGCCAAGGCCGTGCTGGACAAGGCTGGGGTCAAGACCCAGGCCTACCAGAACCAGGACCAGGTCTACGCCGACCTGATCTCCGGGCGTCTCGATGCGTCGATCCAGGACATGCTGCAAGCCGAACTGGGCTTTCTCAAGTCGCCACAAGGTGCGGATTACGAAGTCAGCAAGCCGGTGGACAGCCCATTGCTGCCAGCCAAGACCGCCGTCGGCATCTCGAAAGGTAACAAAGACCTCAAGGCCCTCCTCGATAAAGGTATCAAAGCGTTACACGATGATGGCACCTACGCCACCATCCAGAAAAAGCACTTCGGCGACCTGAATCTCTACAGCGGTAAGTAATGCTCTGGCGCCCATCTTCGATGGGCGCTTTTTTATCGCCACAGGTCCCTGATTTATGTTCGAAGAACTCTTGCAAACCCTAGGGCTTTCCGCCTTCAGCCTGAAGGGTTTCGGCCCCCTGCTGCTGGAAGGCACCTGGATGACGATCAAGCTGTCCGTGTTGTCGCTGTTGGTCGCCGTACTGCTCGGCCTGATCGGCGCCAGCGCCAAACTTTCCAGCCTGGCCCTGCTGCGGGTCCCGGCCCAGCTCTACACCACGCTGATTCGCGGGGTGCCGGACCTGGTGCTGATGCTGCTGATTTTCTACAGCCTGCAAACCTGGCTGACCTCCTTCACCGACTTGATGGAATGGGAATACATCGAAATCAACCCATTCAGCGCCGGGGTCATCACCCTGGGCTTTATCTATGGCGCCTACTTCACCGAAACCTTTCGCGGCGCGATCCTCGCCGTGCCACGGGGCCAGGTCGAAGCCGCCACCGCCTATGGCCTCAAGCGCGGCCAGCGCTTTCGCTTCGTGGTGTTTCCGCAAATGATGCGTTTCGCCCTGCCGGGCATCGGCAATAACTGGATGGTGATGCTCAAGGCCACCGCCCTGGTCTCGATCATCGGCCTGGCCGACCTGGTCAAGGCTGCCCAGGATGCGGGCAAGAGCACCTACCAGCTGTTCTACTTCCTGGTCATCGCGGCGCTGATCTACCTGTTGATCACCAGCGCCTCGAACGTCGTCCTGCGCTGGCTCGAACGCCGCTACGCCGCCGGTTCCCGGGAGGCCGTACGATGATCGAGCTCCTGCAGGAATACTGGCGGCCGTTCCTCTACAGCGACGGCTACAACATCACCGGGCTGGCCATGACCATGTGGCTGCTCAGCGCCTCGATCTGCATCGGCTTTCTAGTGTCGATCCCGCTGTCCATCGCCCGGGTCTCGCCCAAGCGTTACATCCGCTGGCCGGTGCAGTTCTACACCTACCTGTTTCGCGGCACCCCGCTCTATATCCAGCTGCTGATCTGCTACACCGGGATCTACAGCATTGCCGCGATCCGCGCGCAGCCGGTGCTGGACGCGTTCTTTCGCGATGCCATGAACTGCACCATCCTCGCCTTCGCCCTCAACACCTGCGCCTACACCACGGAGATCTTCGCCGGGGCGATCCGCAGCATGGCCCATGGCGAAGTCGAGGCGGCCAAGGCCTATGGCCTCAGCGGCTGGAAGCTGTATGCCTACGTGATCATGCCCTCGGCCCTGCGCCGCTCGCTGCCCTACTACAGCAATGAAGTGATCCTGATGCTGCACTCCACCACCGTGGCCTTCACCGCGACCATCCCGGATGTGTTGAAAGTCGCGCGCGATGCCAACTCGGCCACCTTCCTGACCTTCCAGTCGTTCGGGATTGCCGCGGTGATCTACCTCTGCGTGACCTTCGCCCTGGTCGGCCTGTTCCGCCTGGCCGAACGTCGCTGGCTGGCCTTCCTCGGGCCGACCCACTAGGACTTGCACATGCGCCACCAGATCCACGACTTGCTCGCCCCGCTGCCCGGCACTGCGCGGCAGATCCACAGCTTCCACTTCGGGCCGCAGCACGCCGCCGGCAAAATCTATATCCAGGCGTCCCTGCACGCCGATGAAATGCCCGGCATGCTGGTGGCCTGGCACCTGAAACTGCGCCTGGCGGAGCTCGAAGCCGCCGGCCAACTGCTCAGTGAAATCGTCCTGGTGCCGGTGGCCAACCCGGTGGGCCTGGAGCAGGTGCTGATGGACGTGCCCCTGGGGCGCTATGAGCTGGAAAGCGGGCAGAACTTCAACCGCTGGTTCGTCGACCTTGGCGAACAGGTGGGCAACGCCCTCGAAGGCCAGTTGGGTGACGACCCGCAACTCAACCTGGAACTGATCCGCGCCAGCTTGCGCCAGGCCCTGGACCTGCACAGCGCGACCACCCAACTGCAATCCCAGCGCCTGACCCTGCAACGCCTGGCCTGCGACGCCGATATGGTGCTCGACCTGCACTGCGACTTCGAAGCCGTGGCCCACCTCTACACCACCCCCGAAGCCTGGGAGCAGGTCGAGCCCCTGGCGCGCTACATCGGCGCCGAGGCCAGCCTGCTGGCCACCGACTCTGGCGGACAGTCGTTCGACGAATGCTTCACCCTGCTCTGGTGGCAGTTGCAGCAGCGCTTCGGCGAACGTTTCGCGATCCCCCAGGGCAGCTTTTCCGTGACCCTGGAACTGCGCGGCCAGGGCGACGTCAACCACGGCCTGGCCAGCCTCGACTGCCAGGCCCTGCTGGATTACCTGATCCACCACGGCGCCATTGCCGGCGAGGCGCCGCCCTTGCCCGAGCTGCCCTACCCGGCCACGCCCCTGGCGGGCGTTGAGCCGGTGACGACCCCGGTCGGCGGCCTGCTGGTGTTCACCGCCTTGCCGGGGGAGTACCTGGAAGCCGGGCAACTGGTGGCGCAAGTCATCGACCCGATCCACGACCGGGTGACCCCGATTCATTGTCGCCACGCCGGGCTGCTGTATGCCCGTTCGCTGCGGCGCATGGCCACCGCCGGCATGGTCATCGCCCATGTCGCCGGCCGCGAAGCCTATCGCAGCGGCTACCTACTTTCGCCTTGAGGATGTTCGCTCCATGTACAAACTAACCATCGAAGGCCTGCACAAGTGCTACGGCGACAACGAAGTGCTCAAAGGCGTTTCGCTCAAGGCCAGGACCGGCGACGTGATCAGCCTGATCGGTGCCAGCGGCTCGGGCAAAAGTACCTTCCTGCGCTGCATCAACTTTCTGGAGACCCCCGACGACGGCGCCATGAGCCTGGACGGCCAGCCGATCCGCATGGTCAGCGACCGCCACGGCATGCGCGTGGCCGACGATGACGAGCTGCAACGGATCCGCACCCGACTGGCCATGGTGTTCCAGCACTTCAACCTGTGGAGCCACATGACCGTGCTGGAAAACATCACCATGGCCCCGCGCCGGGTGCTGGGGGTGAGTAAAAAGGACGCCGAAGACCGCGCCCGGCGCTACCTGGACAAGGTCGGGCTGCCGGCGCGGGTGGCCGATCAGTACCCGGCGTTTCTCTCGGGCGGCCAACAACAGCGGGTGGCCATCGCCCGCGCCCTGGCCATGGAACCGGAGGTGATGCTGTTCGACGAACCGACCTCGGCCCTGGACCCGGAGCTGGTGGGCGAAGTGCTGAAAGTGATCCAGGGCCTGGCCGAAGAAGGCCGGACCATGATCATGGTCACCCACGAAATGAGCTTTGCGCGCAAGGTTTCGAGCCAGGTGCTGTTTCTGCACAAGGGCCTGGTGGAAGAAGAAGGCACCCCGGAAGACGTGCTGGGCAATCCGAAAAGCGAGCGCTTGCAGCAGTTTCTCAGCGGCAACCTCAAGTAACCGGGGGCGCCGCCTTGAGCGGCGCCGCGGCCAACGCGATTAAACTAGTCGCCCGCTCCCGCGGTCTCTGAATCAGGAAGTTCAGAGCGCACGCCCCTGCATGGCCAAGACCTGCGACTACGCACACCAGTGGTTCAACACCCAAGGCTGGAAGCCCTTCACCTTTCAAAAGGCGGTGTGGGCGGCGGTCAAGCGTGGCCAGTCGGGGGTGCTGCACGCCAACACCGGCGCCGGTAAAACCTACGCCCTGTGGTTCGCCGCGCTCAATCGCTACGCCAGCTCGACCGCACCCGGTACCAGCGATGCTCCACGCCGGCGCAAGCCCGTGGCGCCCCCGCTGACCGTGCTCTGGATCACCCCGATGCGCGCCCTGGCCGCCGACAGCGCCCGTGCGCTGCAGGCGCCGCTGCCCTCTCTGGGCATTGCCTGGAGCGTCGGCCTGCGCACCGGAGATACCAGCGCTGGCGAACGCGCACGCCAGGGCCGGCGCCTTCCCACGGCGCTGATCACCACTCCGGAAAGCCTGACCCTGCTGCTGGCCCGCGCCGATGCCGAAACCGCGCTGGCGACCTTGCGCATGGTGGTGGTGGATGAATGGCACGAATTGCTTGGCAACAAGCGTGGCGTGCAGCTGCAACTGGCCCTGGCCCGCCTGCGCCAATGGCACCCGGAACTGATCGTCTGGGGCGTTTCCGCCACCCTGGGCAACCAGGCTTATGCCGAACAGGTACTGATCCCCCAGGGGCCGGCCCTCAGCGTGCAAGGCGACAACCGCAAGCCATTGCAGGTCGACACCCTATTGCCGGCGGTCATCGAGCGCTTCCCCTGGGCCGGACACATGGGCCTGCGCCTGCTGCCCCAAGTGGTGGCAGAAATTGACGGCAGCCCCAGTTGCCTGGTGTTCACCAACACCCGCGCCCAGGCCGAGGTCTGGTATCAGGCGCTGCTCGAAGCACGGCCGGATTGGGCCGGCCTGATCGCCCTGCACCACAGCTCCCTGGCCCGGGAAACTCGTGACTGGGTGGAGCGCGCGCTCAAGGATGGGCAACTCAAGGCGGTGGTCTGCACCTCGAGCCTGGACCTGGGGGTGGATTTCCTGCCGGTGGAGCGGGTGCTGCAGATCGGTTCGGCCAAAGGCGTGGCGCGCCTGATACAGCGCGCCGGCCGCTCGGGCCATGCGCCGGGGCGCGCCTCGCGGGTGACCCTGGTGCCGACCCACAGTCTGGAACTGATCGAAGCTGCCGCCGCACAGGACGCCGTGGCCCAGCGCCGCCTCGAACCGCGCACCTCGCCGCACAAGCCCCTGGACGTATTGGTGCAGCACTTGGTGAGCATGGCTTTGGGCGGCGGTTTCGAGCCGGCGCAACTGCTGCAGGAAGTACGCAGCACCTGGGCCTACCGCGACCTCAGCGACGCCGAATGGGCCTGGGCCCTGGCCTTTGTGCGCCACGGCGGGCTGTCCCTGACCGCCTATCCCGACTACCGCCGGGTGGAGCCGGACGAACAGGGCATCTGGCGCGTGCCGGATGCGCGCCTGGCCCGCCGCCATCGCATGAGCATCGGCACCATCGTCAGCGACGCCAGCCTGCAATTGAAGTTCTGGAGCAAGGGCGGTGGCGGCAAGACCCTGGGTAATGTCGAGGAAGGTTTTATCGCCCGCCTGCGTCCGGGAGATGGTTTTTTGTTCGCCGGCCGCCTGCTGGAACTGGTGCGGGTGGAAAACATGACTGCCTATGTACGTCGCAGCACCGCGAAAAAGGCCGCCGTACCGCGCTGGAACGGCGGACGCATGCCACTTTCCGGGGAGCTGGCAGCTGCGATGATCCGGCGTTTTGGCGAAGCTGCCCAAGGCCAGTATCGCGGCCCGGAAATGCAGCGGGTGCAGCCCCTGCTGGAGCTCCAGCAACGCTGGTCGAGCCTGCCGACGCCGCAGACACTGCTGGCGGAAACCCTGAAATCCCGCGAAGGCTGGCATCTGTTTCTTTACCCCTTCGCCGGCCGCCAAGTGCACCTGGGCCTGGCCAGCCTGCTGGCGTGGCGTATCAGCCAGCGCCAGGCCATCACCTTTTCCATTGCGGTCAACGACTACGGCCTGGAACTGCTCAGCGCCACGCCCATCGACTGGCACCACTCATTCAACGGCGAGCTGTTAAGCCGTGAGCAACTGCTGCCCGATGTCCTGGCCAGCCTCAATGCCGGGGAGCTCGCCCAACGGCGCTTTCGCGAAGTGGCGCGTATCGCCGGCCTGGTGTTCGCCGGTTACCCCGGCGCGCCGAAAAGCACGCGCCAGGTGCAGGCGTCCAGCAGCCTGTTCTTTGAAGTGTTCAAACAATACGACGCCGGCAACCTGCTGCTGGCCCAGGCTGCCGAGGAAGTGCTGCGCGAAGAACTGGATGTGCAGCGCCTGGAGCAGACCCTGGCCCATATCAGCCAGTTGCGGCTCGACCTGCATGCCATCAAACGCGCAACGCCCCTGGCATTTCCGTTGCTGGTGGAGCGTTTCAGGGAAAGCATGAGTTCGGAAAAACTCGCCGACCGTATCGCGCGGATGGTCAGCGACCTGGAAACCTCGGCTGACCGCGCAGGCCGATCATGAGCGCGCACTGCCCGGTCACCCTGGCGGGTGAAACCCTGTGGTTGCTGGCGGAAAAAGCCATCTACTGGCCCGCTCGGCGTTGCCTGCTGATTGCCGATGCGCATTTCGGCAAGGCCGCCGCCTATCGCAGCCTGGGCCAGCCGGTACCCCGGGGCACCACCGCGAGCAACCTGCTGGTGCTTGAAGGGTTACTGGCCAAACTGGACTGTGAGCGGCTGATCTTTCTCGGCGACTTCCTGCATGGCCCGGGCTCCCAGGTCGAGGCCACCCTGGCGCCCTTGCGTGCCTGGCGTCAGCGGCATCAGGCACTGCAAGTAACCTTGATCCGCGGCAACCACGACCAGCGGTCCGGCGATCCGCCGGCCGACCTGGATATCGAGGTGGTCGATGAACCGCTCAGCCTCGGGCCCTTCGCGCTGTGCCACGACCCCGTCCCACGCGCCGGCCAGCACGTACTGGCCGGCCACGTGCACCCGGTGTATCGCTTGCAGGGCAAGGGCCGGCAAAGCCTGCGCCTGCCGTGCTTTCAACTGGGACATGAAGTCAGCCTGCTGCCGGCGTTCGGCGCCTTTACCGGCGGCTATCGAATAGCGCCGATGCCGGACAGCCGGATCTATGTAGTGGGTGAGCAACGGGTCTGGCCAGTCAGTTGAGCGTCCAGCGCAGCGCCTGACTGGCCATCGACCGGCCTCAGGCCACGGGGACGGGAGGCGGTTCGTCCGGCAGGGTCGGTTCGCCGGGCTCGGTAGGCTGGTTGGGTTGCGGGGTATCGGGATCAGGCTGGCCAGGGATGCCGCCTGCCATGCTGGCCGGATGGGCCAGGAGGGACCAGGCCAGTACACCGACCTGATTGGGTTCAAGCCTCGCCAATTCGGCGCTTATTCGCGGATCGATCTTCATAGGACACTCCTGAGCTAAGCGCGGCCCGCCTTGCGCGAACCGGGGCAGTACACTCATAGAGTGCCTGCCGGCTCAGGAATTCCCACAGTTCGTCAGATCAATGACTCAGGTACGCGGCAGAGTCACGCCACGCTGGCCCTGGTACTTGCCGCCACGGTCCTTATAGGACACTTCGCATTCTTCATCTGATTCCAGGAACAACATCTGTGCCACGCCTTCATTGGCGTAAATCTTCGCCGGCAGCGTGGTGGTGTTGGAGAACTCCAGGGTCACGTGACCTTCCCACTCGGGCTCCAGCGGGGTCACGTTGACGATGATCCCGCAGCGCGCGTAGGTGCTCTTGCCGAGGCAGATGGTCAGCACATTGCGCGGAATACGGAAGTATTCGACGGTGCGCGCCAGGGCGAAGGAGTTCGGCGGGATGATGCAGACGTCGCTTTTGATATCGACGAAGCTCTTTTCGTCGAAGTTCTTCGGGTCCACGGTGGCCGAATTGATGTTGGTGAATACCTTGAATTCATCAGCGCAACGCACGTCGTAGCCGTAGCTCGAGACACCGAAGGAAATCACCCGGTCGGCGCCTTCGCCACGCATCTGGCGCTCGACGAAGGGTTCGATCATCCCGTGTTCTTGCGCCATGCGGCGAATCCACTTGTCCGATTTGATGCTCATGGCGGGTGTCCTGAAATAGCGAGGTGGAAAAATTCTGTCCGGCATCTTACCGGGGCAGGTCGCCGGGTTCAAAGACTGGGGCGTTTTTCTCGCTAATCCCCGCAATCCCTGGGGCTTCCCGGGGTTGCCAGACACCGTCAGTCACGAAAACAGAGAAACCTTCGCAAAGACCATTGGCACGTTCCGGAAAAAGGGTTAAGGTGGCGCCACTGTGCTGCTTGTGTCACTGAGAATCTCTACACGATGTTGAATTTCGATCCAACCATCTCCAAGAATTTTTCCTGCTCTTTGCACTCAGTCTCGGCCAGGGCTTTTCCTGAGTCGCAGTTAACTTTGTCCAAGGAGATACACCATGTCTAATCGCCAAACCGGTACCGTTAAGTGGTTCAACGATGAAAAAGGCTTCGGCTTCATCACTCCACAATCCGGTGACGACCTGTTCGTACACTTCAAAGCAATCCAATCCGACGGCTTCAAAAGCCTGAAAGAAGGCCAACAGGTTTCTTTCATCGCTACCCGCGGTCAGAAAGGCATGCAAGCTGAAGAAGTTCAAGTTATCTAACTTGTACTGATCCAGTAAAAAGCCCCGCCCTCAAAAGCGGGGCTTTTTTGTGCCCGTCTGTTTTGTTTGCAGCGCTGCATCTCAAGACGGACCGAGCCCTCAGGCCCGCCTTGAATCAGCCAACTACCAGGTGACGCCAAAACCTGCGGTGTAGCGAGTCTTGCTCAGGTCGCTGTCTTCGGTGCCACTGATCACGTCTTTCTCGGCCTTGAGATTGAGGGAAGCCCAGTCGGTAACCTTGTACCGCAAGCCCATCTCGGCATCCAACGCGTAATCCGCCACGCCCGACAACGGCCTGCCCACCTCGCCCGTGGTGAAGAATTCGACTCGCTTGCCGATCAGGAAGCGGTTGTAGTCCCACTTCATGGCCAGGGAATAGAAGTTGTCCTTGCCGCCATCGGAATATTCGTAATCGGTACGGTTGAGCAGCGAGCCCAGGGAGAACGCACCCAACTCGTCATCCCAGAACTGGTAGCCCGGACCGGTACCCACCACCCGCTGACGAGACAGGTCTTCAACCTTGTCGCGCTTGTAGGTCAGCCGCCCCTGCCAGAACCACTGATCAGTGATAAAGCGATCCAGCGCGTACTCGGCTCGCCAGTTGTCCGTGGTCACCACGTCATCCTGGAACTCGCGGTTGTACTCGCCTTCGGCGGTGTGCCGCCATTTGCCGTGACGGGCCGAGGTCTTGAAGTCGACGTCGTAGTCGTCGGTATCCTTCTCCGCGCGCTGATAATCCAGGGCCACGTCGACGTGCCCTTTCCAGATCAGATCCTCGACCACCGGCTTGGGCTTCATGATCTGCTGGATACTGGCCAGCTCGACCGTGCGCGGCGCCTCACCATTGGCCAAAACCACCTTGCCATCATCGGCAGGCTTCAGCGATTTGGCCTTCTCGCCGGTGTAGGCGTCTTGCTTGACCAGCAGCTCCTGATCGCTTTCCAGGGTCTTGACCTGTTTCCAGTCGATCGGGATCGCCCCGGCGTAGTCGGTCTGGATCAACAGCTTTCCGCCGTCGAACACCTTGATCTTGCCGCTTAACCGGTCACCGTTCTTTAACCAGACGGTGTCGGCCAGCAAGGGCGTGGAGGCGCTGAAGACAGCGAGGC
Organism: Pseudomonas sp. MF4836; assembly: GCF_002018875.1. Taxonomy (GTDB): domain Bacteria; phylum Pseudomonadota; class Gammaproteobacteria; order Pseudomonadales; family Pseudomonadaceae; genus Aquipseudomonas. The sequence goes on along the minus strand of NZ_MVOL01000003.1, from coordinate 627,239 downwards.
ACAGCAGGGTTCTTGGCAACATAAGCAAATACAGGGCTCGAGTTTGCGAAAAAAAGCGGCATTATCCCGTTGGATCAGGCCTTAGCTAGGACTGACCCAGGCATTTATAGTGAGTTCAATTCTCACTCCCTATTAAATGACTGTCCCGACCAACGACCGACAGGCAGATCAGGAACCACAAACGTGACCGAACTGAGCGACGCCGCTGAAAGCCCCGCGCAAATCCGACGCACGGCACTCTACCTGACCCTGGCCCAGGTGCCATCCGGCAAGGTTGTGAGCTACGGCCAATTGGCGGACATGGCCGGCTTGGGGCGAGCGGCGCGCTGGGTCGGACGCACCCTCAGCCAATTGCCGGCCGACACCCGCCTGCCCTGGCACCGGGTCCTGGCCGCCGGCGGACGTATCAGTTTGCCTGCGGGCAGCCCCTCGGGAGATGAACAGCGTGCGCGCCTGCGCGATGAAGGTGTCGTTATCCTGAACAATCGGGTGGATATTCGGTGCCATGGCTGGCGCCCGGTAGAGCACAGCGGTTAGAGTGCGCGCTTTGTTTCCGCAATCTGAGGCAGACTCCAGCCCATGCCCCGTAAAACCTGGCGCGCCGCGCTCGCCGCCTATGCCAGCCCCTCGACGCTCGTGCTGTTGCTGCTTGGTTTCGCCGCCGGCTTGCCATACATGCTGGTGTTTTCGACCCTTTCCGTCTGGCTGCGTGAGGCCGGTGTGGCCCGCGAGACCATCGGCTATGCCAGCCTGATTGGCCTGGCCTATGCCTTCAAGTGGGTGTGGTCACCCCTGCTCGACCAATGGCGCCTGCCACTGCTGGGCAAACTGGGCCGCCGCCGCTCCTGGCTGGTGCTGTCCCAGACCCTGGTGATTCTCGGCCTGATCGGCATGGGCTTCTGCGACCCGCAAAAACATTTGTCCTGGTTGATCGCCATTGCCGTGGTCGTGGCCTTCGCCTCGGCCACCCAGGACATCGCTGTCGACGCCTATCGCCTGGAAATCGCCGATGACAGCCGCCAGGCCGCCCTGGCTGCCAGCTATATGTCCGGCTATCGAATTGCCGCGCTGCTGGCGACCGCCGGCGCGCTGTTCTTCGCCGAAGGTTTCGGCTCCACCGGCTTCAACTACAAGCACTCGGCCTGGACCGGCACCTACGTCCTGTTTGGCTTGCTGATGGTGCCGGCCTTGCTGACCACCCTCTTCATGCGCGAGCCGCCGGTGCCGCTGCGCACTCAGTTGTCAGCCGGGCGCTACAGCTTTGTTCACCAACTGATGTCAGTCTTCGTGCTGATCGTGCTGCTGGTCTCGGTACCGGCCATGTTCACCCAGCTGTACAACACCGACTTCGCCAGCGTGCTCTTCGGCGGTGCCAGCCCGCTTGACCTGCTGCTGGACGACCGCGCCTTCCTGCGGGCGATTCTCTACATCACCCTGACCACCCTGTGCCTGTCCACCATGGGCCGCCGTGGCCTGGCGCCGGTACTGACACCGGTCAACGACTTTATCCTGCGCTACCGCTGGCAGGCCTTCCTGCTGCTGGGCCTGATCGCCACCTACCGCATGTCCGACACCGTGATGGGCGTAATGGCCAACGTGTTCTACATCGACCAGGGCTTCACCAAGGACCAGATCGCCAGCGTGAGCAAGATTTTCGGGCTGATCATGACCCTGGTCGGCGCCGGCATGGGCGGGCTGCTGATCGTGCGCTTCGGCATTTTGCCGATTCTGTTCATCGGCGGCGTCGCCTCGGCCGGCACCAACCTGCTGTTCCTGATGCTGGCCGACATGGGCGCCAACCTGCAGATGCTGGTGGTGACCATTTCCCTGGACAACTTCAGCTCAGGCATGGCCACCTCGGCGTTCGTCGCCTACCTGTCGAGCCTGACCAACCTCAAGTTCTCCGCCACCCAGTACGCCCTGCTCAGCTCGATTATGTTGCTGTTGCCGCGCCTGATCGGCGGCTACTCCGGGGTCATGGTGGAAAAGTTCGGTTACCACGACTTTTTCCTGATCACCGCCCTGCTCGGCGTGCCGACCTTGATCCTGATCGCCCTGCACTGGTTCCAGGAAAGTCGCCGCTCCGGGCCGACTGCCACGCCGGAACCCGTCACGACGCCTGCCGCCGCCAGCGAAAATTCATAGCAAACCCCGGGGGTTGCGGGCTTTGGCCAGCCTCCCCCGCCCGGCCCGGCCACACGCCTGTACGCCAGCGGATCTCGCCCGTACAATGCTCCGTCATTTCTCGTCATCAGCAACCGACAACGGCCAACCATGCGCACCAGTCAATTTTTGCTCGCCACACAGAAAGAAACGCCTTCCGACGCGGTCGTCATCAGCCACCAGCTGATGCTGCGCGCCGGCATGATCCGCAAACTCGCCTCGGGCCTGTACACCTGGCTGCCGATGGGCTTGCGAGTGATGCGCAAGGTCGAAGCCGTCGTTCGTGAAGAAATGAACGCCGCCGGCTCGCTTGAAGTGTTGATGCCGAGCACTCAGCCGGCTGAGCTGTGGCAGGAATCCGGGCGCTGGGAAGAGTACGGCCCCGAGTTGCTGCGCTTCAAGGATCGTCACGGCCGCGACTTCTGCGCCGGCCCGACCCACGAAGAAGTGATCACCGATCTGATGCGCAACGAGTTGAGCAGCTATAAGCAGCTGCCGATCAACCTGTACCAGATCCAGACCAAATTCCGCGATGAAATCCGCCCACGCTTCGGCTTGATGCGCGGCCGCGAATTCATCATGAAGGACGCGTACTCCTTCCACGCCGACCAGGCATCGCTGCAAGTCACCTATGACCGCATGCACCAGGCCTACTGCAACGTCTTCACCCGCCTGGGCCTGAAATTCCGCCCGGTTGAAGCCGACAACGGCTCCATCGGTGGCGCCGGCTCCCACGAGTTCCACGTATTGGCCGAATCCGGCGAAGACGACATCGTCTTCAGCAACGGTTCCGACTACGCGGCGAACATCGAGAAAGCCGAAGCCGTGCCACGGGAAACGTCCCGCCCTGCACCAAGCGAAGAGCTGCGCCTGGTAGACACCCCGGAGACCAAGACCATCGCGGCCCTGGTGGATAAATTCAATCTGCCGATTGAAAAGACCATCAAGACCCTGATCGTGCACGCCGAAGAAGAAGGCAAGCTGATCGCCCTGGTGATCCGTGGCGACCACGAACTCAACGAAATCAAAGCCGCCCAGCAGCCAGGCGTGGCCAGCCCGCTGGTCATGGCCTCGGACGCCGAACTGCGTGACGCCATCGGCGCCGGCGCCGGTTCCCTGGGCCCGCTGAACCTGCCACTGCCGATCATCATCGACCGTTCGGTCGAGCTGATGAGCGACTTCGGCATCGGCGCCAACATCGACGACAAACACTACTTCGGCGTCAACTGGGAACGCGACCTGCCGGTTCCGACCGTTGCCGACCTGCGCAACGTGGTGGCCGGCGATCCGAGCCCGGATGGCAAGGGCACCCTGGAAATCAAGCGCGGCATCGAAGTCGGGCACATCTTCCAGCTGGGCAACAAGTACAGCAAGGCGATGAAGTGCGAAGTGCTGGGCGATAACGGCAAGCCGGTGACCCTTGAAATGGGCTGCTACGGCATTGGCGTCTCCCGCGTGGTAGCCGCTGCCATCGAGCAGAACAACGACGCCAACGGCATCATCTGGAGCGACGGCCTGGCCCCGTTCCAGATCGCCCTGGTGCCACTGCGCTACGAAACCGAACAGGTGCGCGAAGCCACTGACAAGCTGTACGCGGAACTGACCGCTGCTGGCTTTGAAGTGCTGCTGGACGACCGCGACAAGAAAACCAGCCCGGGCATCAAGTTCGCGGACATGGAGCTGATCGGCATTCCTCAGCGGATCGTGGTCAGTGACCGCGGCCTCGCCGAAGGCAACCTGGAATACAAGAGCCGCACCGAAGCCGAGGCACAAGCGTTGCCGGTGGCTGACGTACTGTCCTTCCTCCAAGCCCGTATCCGTCGCTGAAACCAGATCAAGAGAAGTCATGTTCAAGCGAAACACCTTAAGCCTCGGTGGTGCCGCCCTGTGCGGCACCCTGTTGCTCAGCGGCTGTGCCAATCAGATGTCACAACGCAGCGAGCACGAGGAGCGGGTCGAGCGTAAATTGCTCGATCACAGCCTGCAGATCGATGTCGGTGAGCCTAAGGTGCTTGAGCTGCCGCAACGCCGGGTTCGTATCCACGAGCAAAAGACCTTCGAAGTCACCGAATTCGAGGTCACCCGCCGCTATGATCGCTACACGCCCTACCAGCCCTGGCGCGAACTCTACGAGATCCCGGCAGGCCTGGTGGCGGTCGTCGCCGGCGTCGGCGCCAATGTGGTCAACGTCTTCGCCCTGGGCAACCTGCCGGACAGCGTCACCAAGGACTGGATCAGCTACGGCGTAGCCGGGCTCAACCCGTTCATGAACGTGCAATCCCACGGTCGCGCGCAGCAGAACCTGGCGGGCATCGATGAAGTCCAGCGCGACAAGCGCGTGGAGTATTCGAGCCTGCCTTGGAGCGAGCGCCCGGTGCAGGTCACGGCCGGCAAGCTGACCCACGAGCTGAGCACTGACCGCAACGGCGTGTTGCGCCTGAACCTGCTGGACAGCCCGTTCTCCGAACAGGACCTGAACCACGTCGGCAAGCTGCTGATCCGTGTCGAAGATGCCCAGGATGACGTGCACACCGACTCCTCCCTGGCCATCAGCGGCAACCTGCGCAACAAATTGCTCGAAGCGCACACGCTGATCTACGACGACCTGGAAGACGACGAAGTGAGCCAGTGGGTACACCGGGTCAAGCGTCTGTCGGAACTGGGCCTGGAAGAAGAAGCCAGCGAGCTGGAACAGAGCCTGATCGAACTGACCCGCAACGACCCGGAACTGCAAAGCGAATTTCTCAAGTCGCTGACCAAGAACGCCGGCCGTCTGGTCGCCGACCCTGGCGCCAACTGACCCCCTGCGCAACCGATCGCCGGCTTACCGGTGATCGGCTTGCCACCTCAGCGATTGAACAACTCCAACTGTTCATGCCCGCCGCGCAAATCCTGCAATCGCACGCCAATCCCCAGCAAGCGTACCGGCTTGCCGCCGCGCTTGAACGCCTGGGTCAGCAACTGCTGATAACTTTCCAGATCCCTGCCGGCCCCCGCCTGCTCCAGCGTGGTTTGGGTGAAGTCGTGGAATTTCACTTTGACGAACGGCTTGCCCGGTCGATAGCTGCTGTCGATACGTTCGATGCGCCCGGCCAGGGTCGCCATCAGCTCGGGCAGCTTGTCCAGGCAGGCTTCCAGATCCGGTAGATCGACGTCGTAGGTATTTTCCACGCTGATCGATTGCCGGCGGCTGTCGTTCTGCACCGGGCGCTCATCGATGCCCCGCGCCAAGCCCCACAGCCGCTCGCCAAAACTGCCGAACTCGCGCACCAGCGCCAGCTTGGCCCAGTCGCGCAACTCCTCACAGTTGACGATACCGAGCCGGCCCAGCTTGTCGGCCGTGACCTTGCCCACGCCATGCAACTTGTTGACCGGCAGCGCCGAGACAAAATCCTCCACCAGGTCCGGGGTGATCACAAACAAGCCGTTGGGCTTCTTCCAGTCACTGGCGATCTTGGCCAGGAACTTGTTCGGCGCGACCCCGGCCGACACCGTGATATGCAACTGATTGGACACCCGGCGCCGAATATCCTGGGCGATGCGCGTGGCACTGCCGGCGAAGCTCTGGCTGTCGGATACATCGAGGTAGGCCTCATCCAGCGACAGCGGCTCGATCAGGTCGGTGTAGTCGCGAAAGATCGCCTGGATTTCCTTCGACGCCTCGCGGTAGGCGTCCATCCGCGGTTTGACGATGGTCAGGTCCGGGCACAGGGTCAGGGCGTGCCGCGAAGACATTGCCGAACGCACGCCATAGGCCCGCGCTTCGTAATTGCAGGTGGCAATCACCCCGCGCCGCTCCGCCGAACCGCCCACCGCCAGCGGCTTGCTGGCAAGCGTCGGATCATCGCGCATTTCGATGGCGGCGTAGAAGCAATCACAGTCGATATGGATGATTTTGCGCTGCGTCATATAAAGGCAGAGTTCACGGACAGAGGTAACAATAAACCGGGCCGGCAGTATCTCACTGACACCTGTATATAGCACCAGTGCTTTGATTCCTCTGATATGAATGTAGGAAAAATCCGCGATGAATTTATTTCTTCAATCGTTCGCCCCCCTTCAATAGAGCTGAAAGCCCCGTGCGACAGGCCTCGCAGCCGCTTCCAAGGCCCCACCAGAGGCGCTAAGCGATTGAAGGAGAAGAGGTTTTCTTGAATTAGCATTTGACAGCCCAGCATTCCTCTGTAGAATGCCGACACACAGACGCGGGATGGAGCAGTCTGGTAGCTCGTCGGGCTCATAACCCGAAGGTCGTCGGTTCAAATCCGGCTCCCGCAACCAAACATCAAAAAAGGCTACTCGAAAGAGTGGCCTTTTTTGTGTCCGCAGGTTTTACCCCTTCCCGGCTCAGCCAGTCCGAAGCAAAAGCAAAACCCCTTGCAGGACCATGACTTACCCGCACTGATAACCGTTCAACGCTTATTTGACCCGTTTCTGCATTAACGGTTGACACTCAAGCGTTCGTCTGTAGAATGCCGCCACACAGACGCGGGATGGAGCAGTCTGGTAGCTCGTCGGGCTCATAACCCGAAGGTCGTCGGTTCAAATCCGGCTCCCGCAACCAAACATCAAAAAAGGCTGCTCGAAAGAGTGGCCTTTTTTGTATCTGTCGAAAAAGTTCTTTCGCAACAATGATCTGGCAATGTATGGCGATGCGTCAGCCGGCGCCCCCGACTCTTCTTATGCAGACTATGCTCAGTCGCAAACGACACCCTTTTGACACGCAAGGGTGCACAGTCGTCGACCATGGCAAGACGCGTTAATATTTGAAATTATTTTTTCTACAGGGATTGGTAACTTGGCTGGATACCTCCATCCTGTCGCGCACAATCCAAGAGGTGATTGATGCGCGCCAACTCGTCTGATTCACAAGACACCGATACCGTTACAGCGACCCAACCGATCACAGTCACTCGTTTGCGCTGGCTGGACCTATTGAGCAAATACCGCCAGCCCATCGGCCTGGCCGTGACCCTGCTGCTGTTCGCCATCGCCCTGATCGCCTGTCGCCACCTGCTGAGCGAGCTCGACCTCTACGCCCTGCATGACTCGATTCTGGAAGTGCCGAAACCGGCGCTGCTGGGCGCCTTGGGCGCAACCATTGTCGGTTTCATCATCCTCCTGGGATATGAATGGTCCGCCAGCCGTTATGCCGGCGTCGACTTGCCGGCGCGGACCCTGGCCCTGGGCGGCTTCACCGCCTTTGCCATTGGCAATGCCATCGGGCTGTCACTGCTGTCCGGCGGTTCGGTGCGCTACCGACTCTATGCCCGGCATGGCGTGGGCGCCTCCGATGTGGCCCATATGACCCTGTTCGCCAGCCTGTCCCTGGGCTGCGCGCTGCCGCCGCTGGCTGCATTGGCCACCCTGAGCAACCTGCCGGCGGCCTCCGCGGCCCTGCGCCTGCCGGAAAGCCTGCTGGGCGGGATTGCGCTGGCGGTCCTGTTGCTGGCTGCCGTGCTGACCATCGGCATTTACCGTCGGCGCCTGCCGGAACAACCGCTGCGCGACAACCTGCTGGTCAAGGCCGGGCGTCGCACCCTGCGCCTGCCGGGCCGACGCCTGACCCTGCTGCAATTGCTGATCACCGCATTCGACGTCGCCGCTGCCGCCACCGTGCTGTATCTGCTGTTGCCCGAGGCACCGCCCTTCGGCGCGTTCCTGCTGGTGTACCTGCTGGCCCTGGCCGCCGGTGTGCTCAGCCATGTGCCCGGCGGTGTCGGGGTGTTCGAGGCGATTCTGCTGGCCGCCTTCGCCGATCAATTGGGTGCCGCGCCTCTGGCCGCCGCCCTGCTGCTGTACCGGCTGATCTATGTGGTGCTGCCGATGCTGGTGGCGTGCATTCTGCTGCTGATCAATGAGGCGCAACGGCTATTTCAGTCTCGCCAATCGCTACGGGTCGCCTCTGGCCTGGCCGCGCCGATCCTGGCGGTGCTGGTATTCCTGTCCGGGGTGGTGCTGCTGTTTTCCGGGGCCACGCCGGAGATCGACACCCGCCTGCAACACATCGGTTTTCTGATCCCCCATCGCCTGGTGGATGCCTCGCACTTTGGCGCCAGCCTGATCGGCGTGCTCTGCCTGCTATTGGCCCAGGGCCTGCGCCGGCGCCTGTCGGCGGCCTGGATGCTGACTACCATCTTGCTGCTGGTGGGCGCCCTGCTCTCGCTGCTCAAGGGCTTCGACTGGGAAGAAGCCTGCCTGATGACCCTGACCGCCAGCCTGCTGGCGGTGTTCCGGCGCTCGTTCTATCGCCCGAGCCGTCTCACCGAGCTGCCGTTCTCGCCGCTGTACCTGGTGGCCAGCGTCTGCGTCCTGGGGGCCTCGATCTGGCTGCTGCTGTTCGCCTATCAGGACGTGCCCTACAGCCATCAGCTGTGGTGGCAGTTCACCCTGGACGCCGATGCCCCACGTGGCCTGCGCTCCCTGCTGGGTGCCGCGGTGTTGCTGGTGGTGGTCTCGCTGACCTGGCTGCTGCGCACCGCGCGCCCGGTGATCCACCTGCCCACCCCCGAAGAGCTGGAAAAAGCCGCCAAGATCCTTATGGCCTCCTCCCAGCCCGATGGCGGCCTGGCCCTGACCGGTGACAAGGCGCTGCTGTTCCACCCCAACGACGACGCGTTCCTGATGTACGCCCGTCGCGGGCGCAGCCTGGTGGCACTGTACGACCCGATCGGGCCGACCCAGCAACGGGCCGAGATGATCTGGCAGTTCCGTGACCTGTGCGACATCCACCATGCGCGCCCGGTGTTCTACCAGGTGCGTGCGGAGAACCTGCCGTACTACATGGACATCGGCCTGACCGCGATCAAGCTCGGTGAAGAAGCCCGGGTCGATCTCAAGCGCTTTGATCTCGAAGCCAAGGGCAAAGAGATGAAGGACCTGCGCTACACCTGGAACCGAGGCACCCGCGACGGCCTGTCGCTGGAGATCCACGAACCCGGTCTTGCGCCGATGGACGAGCTGAAAGTCATCTCCGACGCCTGGCTGACCGGCAAGAACGTGCGCGAGAAAGGCTTCTCCCTCGGCCGTTTCAGCGATGAGTACCTCAAGCACTTTCGCATCGCCATCATCCGCTTCGAAGGGCGCCCGGTGGCCTTTGCCAACCTGCTCGAGACCTACGGCCATGACCTGGCCAGCCTCGACCTGATGCGCGCCCACCCCGACGCGCCCAAGCTGACCATGGAATTCATGATGGTCGGCTTGATCCAGCATTATAAAAACCATGGCTACGCCCGTTTCAGCCTGGGGATGGTGCCGTTGTCAGGCCTGCAACCGCGTCGCGGCGCACCGCTGACCCAACGCCTGGGTTCGATGGTGTTCCGCCGCGGCGAGCAACTGTATAACTTCCAGGGCTTGCGCCGCTTCAAAGACAAATTCCAGCCTGACTGGGAACCCCGTTACATGGCCGTGCCCGCCGGACTCGATCCGCTGGTTGCCCTGGCCGATACCGCCGCCCTGATCGCGGGCGGCTTGACTGGATTGGTGAAACGCTAATGATTCAACGCTCTTGGCGGTATGTACTGGCCACCCTGGTGGTGCTGGCCCTGATGGCGGGCGGTGGTTACTGGTTCTGGAATCGTCCAGCCCCCGAGCCGACCCTGGAACACCTGAGCCAGGCCGATGGCTCGACCATGACCCGCGTCATCCCCGGCACCACGCCCAAGGCCCAGGTGGCCGTGGCGGTCCTGGCCGACGCGACCCTCAGCGACAACCAGCTGCTGGCCCTGAGCCGGGGCGGTGCCGCGCAGATCGTGCAAGTGATCGTGCCCAAGGACGACTGCAAGGCCCAGGAACAAGCCCTGCAAAACGCCCTCGGCCAACTCAACGGCCCAGCGACCCTGGTCAGCGGCATCGGCCCGGGCGCAGCCCTGGCCTGGCGCTGGGTAGCGACCCAGAACAATGACAAGGCCCAGGCCGTGTCGGTGGGCTTCACCATCAACGAGCCAGGCTGCAGCGACCCACTGCCGAAAACCCTGGCCCACGGCCATTGGCTGGTGGCCTGGAACGACAACCCGGACGACGAAAGTGCCGGTTTCGTACGCGACACGCCGAACGCCACCACCAGCATCAGCGACTACGACATTCACCTGCCCCAGGTGCTGAACAACGAACTGCGCAAACTGCTGGTGGGCTCGGAAAACGGCGGCCTGAATATTCCGGTGGTGGAAGTCCCGGCCGGCCAGGCCAAGGACACCGTGACCCTGTTCCTCTCCGGTGACGGCGGCTGGCGCGATCTGGACCGCGATGTGGCCGGGGAAATGGCCAAGATCGGCTTCCCGGTCGTGGGCATCGACACCCTGCGCTACTACTGGCAGCACAAGACTCCGGAACAAAGCGCCACCGACCTCACCGAGCTGATGCAGCACTACCGGCAGAAATGGGGCACCAAGCGCTTTGTGCTGACCGGTTACTCGTTCGGTGCCGACGTCTTGCCGGCCATCTACAACCGCCTGCCGGAAGCCGAGCAGCAGCGAGTGGACGCCATTATCCTGCTGGCCTTCGCCCGCACCGGCAGCTTCGAGATCGAAGTCGACGGGTGGCTCGGCAATGCCGGCAAGGAAGCCGCCACCGGCCCGGAAATGGCCAAGCTGCCCGCCGCCAAAGTGGTGTGCATCTACGGTGCCGAAGAAGTCGACGAAAGCGGCTGCACCGACAAGACCGCGGTGGGCGAAGCGATGAAGCTGCCCGGCGGCCACCACTTCGACGAGAACTACCCGGCCCTGGCCAAGCGCCTGGTGGATGCCATCGAGAAGCGCCAGAGCAAAGCCGAGGAGTGATTCCGACGCTGCGCAAACAGCCTCCGCCGCCTTAGGGTTGCGGGGGCTTTTTTACGCGTGCTGCAGCCGGGAACCGAGGGTCGGCGGCAACATGCCGTACCGTTTGGCTGCGCAATACCGGATGACTCCCGATGACCTCGTAGGCAAACTCCGAGAATTGCGCAGGAGGTGCGTTTTGGGCACTTTGCTGCCTTGTTGGCCTGCGCTTCGACGGGCCAGGCTCCGGGTGTCGCTGACTATTCAGTGACCGGGCTTGGAAACCCGAAGAATCTGGGCAACTAGCACCCCCGTTGTGATTGCAGACGAATTAACGCCTGCAGTCCATCAGTTATGGCGGCTGTGCGCGGGAGACCTTCGAGGTCTGCCGGTTTCCTGGTTCCCGGTTTTCCAACCTGCGCACAGCTGCCACCCATTCGCTTGGAAACGAACGTGGTAGCTCCTCAAATTCAGGAGTTGGACCATGAACAAAGCAAACCCGCCTCAGCTATCAAACCTGAAAACTGTCGGCTTAACCCATTTCATCTACTGCTCAGACCATCCCCTATTCCAGGTCAGCCCCGGCGTCCCCATCGGCGAAGCCCTGGCCCAAGCCTCCGACCTGCTGTCCCTGGCCAAGGCCTTCGCCGAGGACGCCGTCTACAGCAGAGACAGCGACCGCCACGCCTGGGCCGCCCATTACCTGACCGCCTTGGGCAAGGCGGTGATTGACGATGTGCTGCAAGGGCTGAGCCTCGAAGTCGCCCGCCATTGATCCCCCAGAAACCAAAAAGCCCCCGCTGCCGGCAGGCAACGGGGGCTTTTTTGCGGGGCGCTTACATCTCGACCTGGGTCCCCAGCTCGATCACCCGGTTCACCGGCAGGTTGAAGAACCGCAGGTTGCCGTTGGCGTTTTTCAGCATGAAGGCGAACAGCGCCTCGCGCCAACGGGCCATGCCCACCAGCTTGGAGGCAATCACCGTCTCGCGGCTGAGGAAGTAGGTGGTACGCATCGGGCTGAAGTCCAGGTCGTCCAGATGGCACAGCTTCAGGGCTTCCGGCACATCCGGCTCGTCGGTAAAGCCAAAGTGCAGGATCACCCGGAAGAAGCCCTCGCCGTAGGAGTCGACCTCAAACCGCCGCTGCGCCGGCACCCGGGGAATATCCTCATACACCACCGTCAGCAGCACCACTTGCTCGTGCAGCACCTGGTTATGCAGCAGGTTGTGCAACAAGGCGTGGGGCACCGCGTCCGGACGCGCAGTGAGAAACACCGCCGTGCCCTGGACCCGGTGCGGCGGCTGCACGCGGATACTGCTGATAAAGATCGGCAGCGGCAGGCCACCTTCGTCGAGGCGATCCACCAGCAATTGCTTGCCGCGCTTCCAGGTGGTCATCAGCACGAACAGCACGATCCCGGCGATCACCGGGAAGGCACCGCCCTGGACGATTTTCGGCACGTTGGCGGCGAAATACAGGCCGTCCACCAGCAGGAAACCAATGGACACCGGCACCGCCAGGATCGGTGGCCATTTCCACAGCAGCAGCATCACCGCCGACACCAGCACCGTGGTCATGAGCATGGTCCCGGTCACCGCGACGCCGTAGGCCGAGGCCAGGGCTCCGGAGGACTCGAAGCCCAGCACCAGCAGGATCACGCCGACCATCAGCGACCAGTTCACCGCGCCAATGTAGATCTGACCTTGTTCGGCACTGGAAGTGTGTTGAATGTGCATGCGCGGGATGTAGCCGAGCTGGATCGCCTGGCGAGTCAGGGAGAAGGCGCCGGAAATCACCGCCTGCGAGGCAATCACCGTGGCCAGGGTCGACAGGCCGACCAGGGGAATCAGCGCCCAGCTCGGTGCCAGCAGGTAGAACGGGTTGCGCGCGGCTTCCGGATCGCCCAGCAGCAAGGCGCCCTGGCCGAAGTAGTTCAGCACCAGCGCCGGTAGCACCAGGATGAACCAGGCACGGGCAATCGGCTTGCGGCCGAAGTGGCCCATGTCGGCATACAGTGCTTCAGCACCGGTCAGGGCCAGGACCACCGCGCCGAGGATGGCGACGCCGATGCCCGGGTGCACGATAAAGAAGCGCACGCCCCACACCGGGTTCATCGCGTTCAGGACTTCCGGGTGCTGCAGGATGCCGTACACCCCCAGGGCGCCGAGCACCACAAACCAGGTGACCATGATCGGCCCGAACAGGATGCCGATGCGCGCAGTGCCATGGCTCTGAATCAAAAACAGCGCCACCAGCACCACCAGCGACAGCGGCACCACCCAGTGGTCGATGCCGTCGAACGCCAGCCCCAGGCCCTCGACCGCCGAGAGCACGGAGATAGCCGGGGTAATCATGCTGTCGCCGTAGAACAGCGCCGCACCGATCAGCCCGCACACCACCAACAGGCTGCGCAGCTTCGGGTGCCCCGCCGCCGCGCGCCGCGCCAGGGCGGTCAGGGCCATGATCCCGCCTTCACCCTGGTTGTCGGCCCGCAGCACGAACATCATGTATTTGAATGACACGACCCAGATCAGCGACCAGAAGATCAGCGCCAGGATCCCCAACACCCCATCATGGTTGACCTGGACCCCATAGCCGCCGGAAAACACCTCTTTAAGGGTATAGAGCGGGCTGGTACCGATATCGCCATACACCACCCCGACTGCGGCTACCAGCATCCCCAGAGGCTTGGCCGCAGAATGCTCGCCGCCCACCGCCTGACTACTTGCCTGACCCATCTACCACCACTCCTACTACCCAGACCGGGGCTTGATATGAAAAGCCTGGCAACAAGAACACGCCAAGCCTTAAAACCTGCGCAGCATGCGCTGTTTTACCTGTTGTTACAGACGAACGGTTGACTGCGTCATTTCACTAGCAAGCAACGGCGCGAAGCATAGCGCAGCACTCGTCGTATTTCCCTGCATAAAGCTGGTCAAGTGCTTTCAGCATCGCTAGAATTGCGCACTTTTTGATCAGAGGCGCAGCCAGCGCCCAACCGTCGCACTTGCCCCCCAAGTGATTCGACACCATACCGAGGTTAGACATGTCCACCCCCTCCACGCCGGCCAACCCGAAAGTCGGCTTCGTTTCCTTGGGCTGCCCGAAAGCCCTGGTCGACTCCGAGCGCATCCTTACCCAACTGCGCATGGAAGGCTATGACGTGGTGTCCACCTACCAGGACGCTGACGTCGTGGTCGTCAACACCTGCGGCTTTATCGACTCGGCCAAGGCTGAATCCCTGGAAGTGATCGGCGAAGCCATCAAGGAAAACGGCAAGGTCATCGTCACCGGCTGCATGGGTGTGGAAGAAGGCACTATCCGCAACGTGCACCCCAGCGTACTGGCCGTCACCGGCCCGCAACAGTACGAGCAGGTGGTCAACGCCGTGCACGACGTGGTGCCACCGCGCCAGGACCACAACCCGCTGATCGACCTGGTGCCGCCCCAAGGCATCAAGCTGACCCCGCGCCACTACGCGTACCTGAAGATTTCCGAAGGCTGCAACCATAGCTGCAGTTTCTGCATCATCCCGTCGATGCGCGGCAAGCTGGTCAGCCGCCCGGTGGGTGATGTGCTCGACGAGGCCCAGCGCCTGGTCAAGTCCGGCGTGAAAGAGCTGCTGGTGATCTCCCAGGACACCAGCGCCTATGGCGTCGACGTCAAATACCGCACCGGGTTCTGGAACGGCGCACCGGTGAAAACCCGCATGACCGAGCTCTGCGAAGCCCTGAGCAGCCTCGGCGTCTGGGTCCGCCTGCACTACGTGTACCCGTACCCGCATGTGGACGAGCTGATCCCGCTGATGGCTGCCGGCAAGATCCTGCCGTACCTGGACATCCCGTTCCAGCACGCCAGCCCGAAAGTCCTCAAGGCCATGAAACGCCCGGCCTTCGAAGACAAGACCCTGGCGCGGATCAAGAACTGGCGCCAGATCTGTCCCGAGCTGATCATCCGCTCGACCTTTATCGTCGGCTTCCCGGGTGAAACCGAAGAAGACTTCCAGTACCTGCTGAACTGGCTGACCGACGCCCAGCTCGATCGCGTCGGCTGCTTCCAGTACTCGCCGGTGGAAGGCGCGCCGGCCAATGACCTGGACCTGGACGTGGTGCCCGATGACGTCAAGCAGGACCGTTGGGAGCGCTTTATGGCGCACCAGCAGGAAATCAGTTCGGCGCGTCTGCAACAGCGCATCGGCAAGGAAATCGAAGTGCTGATCGATGAAGTCGACGAGAATGGCGCGGTCGGCCGCTGCTTCTTCGACGCTCCGGAAATCGACGGCAACGTGTTTATCGATGGCGCAGGCGATCTCAAGCCGGGCGACAAAGTCTGGTGCCGGGTTACCGATGCAGACGAATACGACCTGTGGGCCGAAACCCTGTAACGGGTAAAAAAAATCGAAAAGCCCTGCTCTCTTCCCGAGATGCGGGGCTTTTTTAGGTCTATCGTTTGCTCAACAGACGGCCTCCATCAAGGCGGCCAGGCACAACACAGGACCCGGCGGCATGCGCCAGCACGCGATCATCCACACCCCGAAAAACAGCGACTACGCGGAACTGACCCGGGTCTGGGAGGCGTCGGTACGCGCCACCCACGACTTCCTGCCGGACAGCTACATCGAACTGCTGAAAAATCTGGTGCTGACCCGCTACCTGGATGCGGTGATGTTGATCTGCACCCGTGACCATCGCCTGCAGATCACCGGGTTTGCCGGGGTGGCCGCGGGCAAGATCGAGATGCTGTTTATCGACCCGGCCCATCGCGGCCAAGGCCTGGGCCGGCAGTTGCTCAAGTACGCCGTCGAGCACCTGAATGCCTGCCAGCTGGACGTCAACGAACAGAATCCCCAGGCCCTGGGGTTCTATTTCAAGCAAGGCTTCGAAGTCATCGGCCGCACGGAACACGACGGCATGGGCCAGCCTTATCCGCTGCTGCACATGCGCTTGAAACAGCCGCACCTGCAAGCCGGACGCGGCTAAAAGCCACAACCGGCAAATGGACCCGGGATTAACCGGCGCCAGGCAGGTACAATGCCCACCCCCTTTTACTGCGGCCCCTGTCATGACTGACCCGATTCGTCTCTCCAAACGCCTCATCGAACTCGTCGGCTGTTCCCGCCGGGAGGCTGAGCTGTTCATCGAGGGCGGCTGGGTCACGGTGGATGGCGAGGTGATCGACGAGCCGCAGTTCAAGGTTGAGAACCAGAAGGTCGAGCTCGACCCGGAGGCCAAGGCCACCGCGCCGGAGCCGGTGACGATTCTGCTGAACGTGCCGGTGGGCATGGATGCAGACAGCGCCATGGCCAGCATCAGCGCCGACACCCTGAGCGAGGAGCATCGCTACGGCAAGCGCCCGCTCAAGGGGCACTTCCTGCGCCTGACCGCCAGCAGCGACTTGCAGGCCAACGCCAGCGGCCTGCTGGTGTTCACCCAGGACTGGAAGATTTTGCGCAAGCTCACCGCCGACGCCAGCAAGATCGAGCAGGAATACGTGGTCGAGGTTGAAGGCGACATGGTGGCTCATGGCTTGAACCGCCTGAATCACGGTCTGACCTACAAGGGCAAGGAGCTGCCGCCGGTCAAGGCCAGTTGGCAAAACGAAAACCGCCTGCGCTTTGCCATGAAAAACCCGCAACCGGGCGTGATCGCCCTGTTCTGCCAGGCCGTCGGCCTGAAGGTCGTCGCCATCCGTCGGATCCGCATCGGCGGCGTGTCCATCGGCAAAGTGCCCCTGGGGCAATGGCGCTACCTGTCCGGCAAAGAGAAGTTCTAAGACCTCTGCCGCCGCCTTACATTTCGGCGCCGCAGCTTATGCGGCGCCCACTGCTGAATATCAGGATTGCACACCATGATTCATAACGACGTACTGCGCAGCGTGCGCTACATGCTCGACATCAGCGACAAGAAAGTCATCGAGATCATCAAACTCGGCGGCATGGACGTGGCCCTGGCCGACCTGGTGACCTACCTCGACAAGAAAGAGGAAGACGAAGAAGGCTTCGTCCGTTGCCCGGATGAAGTCATGGCGCACTTCCTCGACGGCCTGGTGATTTTCAAGCGTGGCAAGGACGAAAGCCGTCCGCCGCAGCCGATCGAAGTCCCGGTGACCAACAACATCATCCTGAAAAAACTGCGGGTGGCCTTCGAACTCAAGGAAGACGACATGCACGCCATCCTCAAGGCCGCCGAGTTCCCGGTGTCCAAGCCTGAGTTGAGCGCGCTGTTCCGCAAGTTCGGCCACACCAACTACCGTCCGTGCGGCGACCAGTTGCTGCGCAATTTCCTCAAGGGCCTGACCCTGCGCGTCCGTCCCTGAGCACCTCGGAGGCGGCTGACTACGGTCACCGCCTCCGCGCATGACGCCGTATTCCCTGTAAAAATAGTGGCTCCGCTGCACCCGCCTGACGACTAGGGTAACCCCTTACTCCAAGCCCTCAGGACTCGCCATGCATCCCTACTTCTCCCTGCAAGGCCGCACCGCCCTGGTGACCGGCGGCACCCGTGGTATCGGCAAAATGATCGCCAAGGCCTTTGTCGAGGCCGGCGCCAGCGTTTACGTGTGCGCGCGCGATGCCGAGGCCTGCCGGCAGACCGCCGAAGAACTCGGCGCC
The DNA here is from genome assembly GCF_002018875.1 of Pseudomonas sp. MF4836. Classification (GTDB taxonomy): domain Bacteria; phylum Pseudomonadota; class Gammaproteobacteria; order Pseudomonadales; family Pseudomonadaceae; genus Aquipseudomonas. The sequence continues at coordinate 609,713 of NZ_MVOL01000003.1, read as the reverse complement.
CTGGGGCAATGCCGCGGGCTGGCTGCCAACCTGGCCACCGAAGAAAGCGTGCAGCACTTGGTCGCGCAGCTGGAACAGGAGGTCGCTCAACTGGACATCCTGGTGAACAACGCCGGCACCACCTGGGGCGCACCGCTGGAAAGCTACCCGGTCAAGGGCTGGGAGAAGGTCATGCAGCTCAACGTGACCTCGGTCTTCACCTGCATCCAGCAATGTCTGCCGCTGCTGCGCAAAGCCGGCTCGGCGCAGAACCCGGCGCGGATCATCAATATCGGCTCGGTGGCGGGCATTGCTTCCTTTGGCGAACAGGCGTACGCCTACGGCCCGAGCAAGGCTGCCCTGCACCAGTTGTCGCGGATTCTGGCCCGCGAGCTGGTCAGCCAGCACATCAACGTCAATGTGATCGCTCCGGGGCGCTTTCCGAGCAAGATGACCCAGCACATCGGCAACGATGAGCAGGCACTGGCGGAAGACACCGCGCTGATCCCCATGGGGCGCTGGGGACGCGAAGAGGAAATGGCCGCGCTGGCCATCAGCCTGGCGAGTACCGCCGGGGCCTATATGACCGGCAACATCATCCCGCTGGATGGCGGCTTCAGCCTCTGAAGGAGCGGCGTTCGCGGGCGCTGGCCGCCGGGTGCGCTATCATGCGCGCCTCACCCGGCCTCGACCCCTGACCATGACCTACAGCGTTTCCCCCATCGGCTTCGTGCGTTCCTGCTTCAAGGAAAAATTCGCCATCCCGCGCCAGCCACAACTGGCCCCGGCCGCGCGCGGCGTGCTGGAGTTGGTGGCGCCATTCGATCAAGGCGACGCGGTCCAGGGCCTGGAGCAGGTGAGCCACGTGTGGCTGCTGTTTGTGTTCCACCAGGCGCTGGAGGACAAGCCACGGCTCAAGGTGCGGCCGCCGCGCCTGGGCGGCAATAAATCCATGGGGGTGTTCGCCACCCGCGCCACCCACCGCCCCAACGGCATCGGCCAATCGGTGGTCAAGTTGGACAGAGTTGAAGCCGGCCGTCTGTGGATCTCCGGCATCGACCTGCTGGACGGCACGCCGATCCTCGACATCAAGCCCTACGTGCCGTACGCCGACATCATCGACAGCGCCCACAACAGCATCGCCAGCACCGCACCGCAACTGATCCCGGTGCACTGGGCCGACGAAGCGCTGCAACAGGCTCATACGCACGCTCAGCGCCTGCAAGAGCCCTTGGTCGAGCTGATCGAGCAGTGCCTGGCCCAGGATCCGCGTCCGGCTTATCAGGCACCCACGCCGGAACGCCAGTACGGCGCGCAATTCTGGGACCTGGACGTGCGCTGGCATTATCCGGAGCCGGGCCTGATTCGGGTGCTGGAAGTGGTCCCCGCCGCCTGAACCGCAGAAACAAAAAAGCCCGCGCTGCCTTCTCAGGCAACGCGGGCTTTTTAGTGGAACGAGGCGCTTACTTCTCGACGAAGGCGCGCTCGATCAGGTAATCCCCCGGCTCGCGCATACGCGGCGAAACCTTGAGGCCGAAGCTGTTGAGCACTTCGCTGGTCTCGTCGAGCATGCTCGGGCTGCCGCACAGCATGGCGCGGTCGTCCTGCGGGTTGATCGGCGGCAGGCCGATGTCGCTGAACAGTTTGCCGCTGCGCATCAGGTCGGTCAGGCGGCCTTCGTTTTCGAACGGCTCGCGGGTCACGGTTGGGTAGTAGATCAACTTGTCACGCAGCGCCTCGCCGAAGAACTCGTTCTGCGGCAGGTGCTCGGTGATGAATTCGCGGTAGGCGACTTCGTTGACGTAGCGCACGCCGTGGCACAGGATCACTTTTTCGAAACGCTCGTAGGTTTCCGGATCCTGGATCACGCTCATGAAGGGCGCCAGGCCAGTACCGGTGCTGAGCAGGTACAGGTGTTTACCAGGCTTCAAATCGTCCAGCACCAGGGTGCCGGTCGGTTTTTTGCTGATGATGATCTCGTCGCCTTCCTTCAAGTGCTGCAGTTGGGAAGTCAGCGGACCATCAGGAACCTTGATGCTGAAGAACTCGAGATGCTCTTCCCAGTTAGGGCTGGCAATCGAGTAAGCGCGCATAAGCGGGCGGCCGTTGGGTTGTTGCAGGCCGATCATCACGAACTGACCGTTCTCGAAGCGCAGGCCCGGATCGCGGGTGCACTTGAAGCTGAACAGCGTGTCGTTCCAGTGGTGAACACTGAGGACACGTTCGTGGTTCATGTTGCTCATGTACGGGGAACTCCTGGAAAGTTGTCTGCGCAAGCTCAGTGCACAATGAGCTGAGCACAATTGCATAGCATTCTAATGGCGGCGACAATATCTGTTAAATGGATTATTAAGATAAGGGTTATCGGTTATATCGATATGCGATTTACTCTCCGTCAACTTCAAGTATTCGTCGCCGTTGCCCAGCAAGAGAGCGTGTCTCGCGCTGCCGGGTTGCTGGCCCTTTCCCAATCCGCCGCGAGTACCTCGATCAGTGAGCTCGAACGGCAATCGAGTTGCCAATTGTTCGACCGCGCCGGCAAGCGCCTGAGCCTCAACGCCCTGGGCAAACAGCTGTTGCCGCAAGCGGTGGCGCTGCTGGACCAGGCCAAGGAAATCGAGGACCTGCTCAACGGCAAATCCGGCTTCGGCTCGCTGTCGGTGGGCGCCACCCTGACCATCGGCAACTACCTGGCCACCTTGCTGATCGGCAGCTTCATGCAGGTCCATCCGGAAAGCCAGGTGAAGCTGCATGTACAGAACACTGCGCATATCGTGCAACAGGTCGCCCACTACGAAATTGATCTGGGTCTAATTGAAGGTGACTGCAGTCATCCTGATATCGAAGTCCAGACCTGGGTCGAAGATGAGCTGGTGGTGTTCTGCGCCCCGCAGCACCCCCTGGCCAAACGCGGGCACGCCACCATGGAGGAGTTGACCCAAGAGGCCTGGATCCTGCGGGAACAGGGTTCAGGTACGCGCCTGACCTTCGACCAAGCAATGCGCCATCACCGTAGCGCACTGAATATCCGCCTGGAACTGGAGCACACCGAGGCCATCAAGCGCGCGGTGGAGTCTGGTTTGGGGATTGGCTGCATCTCTCGGCTAGCCCTGCGCGATGCCTTCCGCCGTGGCAGCCTGGTGCCGGTGGAAACCCCGGACCTGGACCTGGCCCGGCAGTTCTACTTCATCTGGCATAAGCAGAAGTACCAGACCTCGGCCATGCGCGAGTTCCTGGAGCTGTGCCGCGCATTCACAGCTGGCGTGCAACGCAGCGACGAGATCGTGCTGCCGAGCATTCCCTAGATCAGGATCACCGCCCATACGGCGGCAATCATGCTCAGTGCCACGAACTGCGCGGCGCTGCCCATGTCCTTGGCGTTTTTTGACAGGGGGTGGCGATCCAGGGAAATCCGGTCGATCGCCGCTTCCACCGCCGAATTGAGCAGTTCGACAATCAGCGCCAGCAGACAGACCGCAATCAGCAACGCGCGCTCGACCCGGCTGACGGACAGCAAGAAGCTCACCGGAATCAAAATGACGTTGAGCAGCACCAGTTGACGGAATGCGGCTTCGCCAGTGAAGGCGGCACGCAAACCATCGAAGGAGTAGCCGGAGGCGTTGAGGATGCGTTTAAGACCGGTTTGACCCTTGAAAGGCGACATAAGGTAGGCAACTGAGCAAAAAAAGAAGTGGGAAAACTAGTTCAACAAGAGTCAAAAAAGCGTGAACAAACCGACCATCAGTGGCTGGAAATTGACTCAAGTTGTTGCAGGAGCAAGGCGGCCTGGGTCCGGGTACGCACCCCGAGCTTACGGAAAATGGCCGTGACGTGGGCCTTGATCGTCGCCTCCGATACGCTCAGCTCGTAGGCAATCTGCTTGTTCAGCAACCCTTCGCAGACCATGGTCAACACCCGAAACTGCTGCGGCGTGAGACTGGCCAGGCCCTCGCTGGCGGCCTTGGCTTCGGCAGAAACGCTGACCTGTTCAAACGCCTGCGGCGGCCACCAGACGTCACCGTCGAGCACGCTGCGCACTGCTTTCTGGATGACTTCCAGTGGGCTGGATTTGGGAATGAAACCGCTGGCACCGAACTCACGGGAACGCACCATGACCGAGGCTTCTTCCTGGGCCGAAACCATCACCACCGGGATTTGCGGGTACTGACCGCGCAACAGCACCAGCCCGGAAAAACCGTAGGCACCGGGCATGTTCAGGTCCAGCAGCACCAGGTCCCAGTCGGCCTTCTCGCTCAAGCGCGATTCCAGCTCGGCGATACTCGCCACCTCCACCAGCCGCACATCAGGGCCAAGGCCCAGGGTCAGCGCCTGATGCAGTGCACCACGAAACAGTGGATGGTCATCAGCTATCAGGATTTCGTATGTGGCCATTTTTCAAATGATCCTGTTTTTTATGGCTGAACCGATGCATTCGGTCCTCACCAAAACAACACAGATGCGCGCCAGAATGCGCCATCTGAAAACAGCACGATCAACGCCAAGAGCCCGGGAAAGCGGCGTTTCAAACTTCGGTCGCGCCCTAATCGGCGCCAAGCATGCCCAGCGAAGCCGGGGTGGTCAAGTTCCAAGCTTTGCGGCATCGTAGCCGGCTAACTAATAAGAGAGCCATCATGCGAAGCCGAGCCTTGCGTGCCGATGTCCTGATGCTGGTCACCGCCATTATCTGGGGCTCGGCCTTTGTCGCCCAAACCACGGGCATGGACCACATCGGTCCTTTCCTTTATTCCGGCCTGCGTTTTGCCCTCGGCTCGCTGTGCCTGCTGCCCTTGGTGCTGCGCCGCCAGCGCGGTGAGCCCAAGGCTGAGCCACTGCTGACCCGAGGTCTTTTGCTCGGAGGCAGCCTGATGGGCCTGGCCCTGGCTCTGGGCATCAACCTGCAACAAGTCGGACTGATGTTCACCAGCGTCACCAATGCCGGCTTCATCACCGGGCTCTACGTCATTGTAGTGCCACTTCTGGGGCTGCTGATCGGGCAAAAGACCGGGTTGGGTACCTGGCTCGGCGCAGTGCTGGCGGTGGTGGGGATGTTTCTGCTGAGCGTCAACGAGGGCTTCACGGTGGCCTCCGGGGACTGGCTGCAGTTGATTGGCGCCTTTGTCTGGGGTGGGCACGTGGTGCTGGTCGGCATATTCGCCAGCCGTCACGACCCGATTCGCCTGGCCTTTCTGCAATTCACCACCTGTTCGGTGGTCAGCCTGATCCTAGCCCTGTGCCTTGAGCCCATTGAATGGACCGCGATCATCGCTGCCGGCCCGGCCATCGTGTATGGCGGGGTGATTGCCGTGGGGATCGGCTACACCCTGCAGGTGATCGCGCAAAAGGACGCGATCGCCTCCCATGCGGCGATTATTCTGTCGCTGGAAGCGGTGTTCGCCGCCATTGCCGGCGCCTGGCTGCTGGATGAGTCCCTGCAGATGCGCGGCTATATAGGCTGTGCGCTGATGCTCAGCGGCATGCTGGTGGCGCAACTCTGGCCCAGAAAGCCGCAACTGCTTAGGGCGCAGACGGCAGAAAGGGCTTGAGCCGGTTATGGACCTCATCATCGGGGTCGATGACCAATTGATACTTGGCCGCCAGATAATGAGTGCTGAACACGTCCAGATAGGCGTCTAGCACCTCACTGGCAAGCGGGTCCTGGGCCAGTTCCAGGCATAACGCGGCCACCTCCGCAGTGCAAAAGTGGTCGTCGCGCTTGGAGCGTCGCAGTTTATAGCGCGACAGTTGCTCGGGCTCCAGGCTGAGCACCGGCAAGTGTTCCAGGTACGGGCTCTTGCGAAACATCTTGCGCGCTTCGCTCCAGGTCGCGTCCAGCAGAATAAACAGTGGGCGCTTGCCTTCTTCCAGGCGAACTTCGCTCACCACCCGCTCCGGCGCCACGAACTCCCCCGGAAAAACGATGTACGGCTGCCATTGCGGATCGGCAATCAGCGCCAGCAACTCGGGATCGACTTCGGTCCGCGACCATGGGAACGCGCTGGTCTCATCGATCACGTCAGCGATCAGCCAGCCGGTATTGCTGGGTTTGAGCGGCTCCACATCATGCATCACCAGGCACATGGCCGATCTGGCCGAGACCTTGGGCCGCCAGGCACACATGCAATGGGAGGGAATAACCCGGCAGCCGGGGCAGCGTTCGGCCCGCGAACCTCGTGCAACGAAGGGTTTGACGGCACGGGCCAGGCGCTGGGCGCGCAAACGGGAAACAGCGTGGCTCATCGCAAGCAGCCCCGGCAAAGCAGAAGAATCGACACGAAAAGCACTCGGCAGGGTAAAAGTCGCGCAAGTTTATCAGAGCTATCTGCGCAAACCTGTACCGCCTTCCCAGCACTCCCCTATAATTCGCGCCACTGAACGCACAGCCCAGCGGCTGGTCGAAGCATCAGTCACTGCACCAGGAGAGTTTCATGTTGCGCTTTATCGTCCCCACCGTTGCCCTGCTGCTGGCCCTGCCCTTCAGTGCCCAGGCTGCGTCGTTGCAAGACTTCGAACTGAACAAAACGCTGCAGAAAGTGGCTGAAGAAAGCAATGTCGGTACCCCCCGGGAAGTTAACGAGAACATCCTGGACCAAGGCTACACGGTTGAAGGTAAAGAGCTGATCAACCACCTCAGCGTGCAAGCCGACCACGCGGCAAAAATGCGTGAGAACCCCAAAGCGGTGTATCTGCAATTGGGCGCCAGCGTTTGCCGTAACCCGAACTACCGCAAGTTGATGGCCAGGGGCGCGATCATGCGTTACGAATTCACCGAGAACCGCACCAATCGCCCAGTGGCCTCGGCGCGCTTCCAGGAATCCGACTGCCCCGCAGCCACCCCCGCCAAGAAAAAGTAATTACCCACTGACTGGCGCAGCTGCCGATCATCGATCCGCAGCTCGACCGGCAAGCCTGCAGCTGACGTACACGGCGCTTCCATCCAGCAAGCGCCGCCGATGCCCTTGATGCTCGATGGCATCGGCCCTCAAGCTGACGACGACCGAGTTCTCCTATCCCTCTCTGCCATACCCCTCTGACGCTGACACCTGCATGTCTTGTTTGCGCGATAGGGTGCTTATCTGCTCATAGCGGGTTGGCGGCTCACATTGATCTGTCGCTGCATCACCTGGCAAACGCCAATATCCTGTTGCCAGGCAAGACTTTGTGGGCACATGATCGAGTCATTCAGAGCGTACTGCCGTTAACTGTCCCGGGCAGTTGGAGGAGCCCGATCACGTCTTGCCGTGCAACTGTTGTCTCAAACAAGGAAAAGCAGAATCGGTATTCATGACTGCTCGTCAGGCCACTCAGTGACGGCCACGACCAGTCAGAAGGCTCAGGCAAAAATCTGGGCGAATAGCGACACATGCCGTGTCGTGGCGCTGGTGAATACCTCGCCCGTGCCGAAGGTTCTGTGCAGAAGGAGAAGTTTTTAATGCCTTATGAACCGAGTGACCTACTCAGCCGTCATTTTCAAAACAAGGGTATCGACCTCACTAGCAAGGTCGAAGAGCAACTCAACCTGATTGCCCCCAACAGCCCGAATATCCCTCTTTATCGCGACATGATCCTGACCGTGCTACGCATGGCCCAGGATGACCTGAACCGCTGGAACGCCAAAATCACCTTGCAGGCCCTGCGCGAACTCGAGCATGCATTCCGCGTGCTGGAACAGTTCAAGGGGCGACGCAAAGTCACGGTATTCGGATCGGCACGCACGCCGATCGAACACCCGCTCTATGGCATGGCCCGGGAACTGGGGGCCGCCCTCGCCCGCTCCGACCTGATGGTAATCACCGGCGCCGGCGGCGGCATCATGGCGGCAGCCCATGAAGGTGCGGGCCTTGATCACAGCCTGGGGTTCAATATCACCCTGCCCTTCGAGCAGCACGCCAACTCAACGGTCGGCGGCACCCACAACCTGTTGTCGTTCCACTTCTTCTTCACGCGCAAGTTGTTCTTCGTCAAGGAAGCCGATGCACTGGTGCTATGCCCTGGCGGTTTTGGCACCCTGGATGAAGCCCTGGAAGTCCTGACCTTGATCCAGACCGGCAAAAGCCCGCTGGTGCCAGTGGTACTGCTGGATGTTCCCGGAGGCAGTTTCTGGCAAGGCGCGCTGGACTTTCTCCAGCAGCAACTGGAAGCCAATCATTACATCCTGCCCACCGACATGAAGCTGATGCGCCTGGTGCACAGCACCGAGGAGGCAGTGGCAGAAATCAACCAGTTCTACGCCAACTTCCACTCCAGCCGCTGGCTGAAGCATCAGTTTGTAATCCGCATGAACCACAAACTCAGCGATGAGGCACTGGAGCAGATGCAGGCCACCTTTGCCGATTTGTGCCTGAGTGATCACTTTCATCAGCATGCCTACAGCGGCGAAGAGCACGACGAACCCCAGTTCAGCCACCTGGCGCGCTTGGCATTCACCTTCAATGCTCGCAACAACGGTCGCCTGCGAGAACTGATCGACTTTATCAACCTGCCGGAAAACTGGGCCAATACTCAGGCCAAGACGCAACATCGAGTCAGGGAGCCGATCAAGGTCACTTGATCAGCACGTGGTGGCCCGAACCTTTCAGGGCAGGGCCACACTGTCAGTCATCTGATCGACCGCTGAACAAGCGGTTGATCAACTCCATCGAATACCCCCGATAACTCAAAAAGCGCCCCTGCTTGGCGCGCTCACGGGCATCGATCGGTAAATGGCCGGAAAACTTGCGGCGCCAGACATCCTGCAACTGTTCTTGCCAGTCGATACCCGACTCACGCAAGGCCAGTTCGATATCGCCGCGCTGCAAGCCACGCTGACTCAGCTCTTCGCGGATACGCAAAGGGCCGTAACCAGAACGAGCACGGTAGGAGACAAAACTTTCGAGGTAACGAGCTTCGGAGAGCAGGCCATCCTCGGTCAGACGGTCAAGTGCTTCTTCGATCATTTCGGGAGAGGCGCCGCGCTGACGCAGTTTACGCGTCAGCTCGACTCGACCATGCTCGCGTCGCGCGAGCAGGTCCATTGCAGTTCGCCGCACCGCGACGAGGGTATCGAGTACGGCGGTCATTGGCTCAATCAGCTATCAGCATCAGCCAGGTCAGCAACGCTTTCTTTGGCTGGCGAAGCTTTGACATCTGGAGCCGGGGTCAGCAGCTTGTCGCGAATCTGCTTCTCGAGGGCTGCCGCGATATCCGGATTGTCCTGCAGGAACTTGGCCGAGTTGGCCTTGCCCTGGCCGATCTTGTTGCCGTTGTAGGCATACCAGGCGCCGGACTTCTCAACGAAGCCATGCAGCACGCCAAGATCGATCATCTCGCCGTTGAGGTAGATGCCCTTGCCGTAGAGAATCTGGAACTCGGCCTGACGGAACGGCGAAGCCACCTTGTTCTTCACGACTTTGACGCGGGTTTCGCTACCAACGACTTCATCACCCTCTTTAACCGCGCCGGTGCGACGGATATCCAGACGAACCGAGGCATAGAACTTCAGCGCGTTACCACCGGTGGTGGTTTCCGGGCTGCCGAACATCACGCCGATTTTCATACGGATCTGGTTGATGAAGATAACCAGGCAGTTGGCGTTCTTGATGTTACCGGTGATTTTACGCAGCGCCTGGGACATCAGACGGGCTTGCAGGCCCACGTGCATGTCACCCATTTCGCCTTCGATTTCAGCCTTTGGTACCAGAGCGGCTACGGAGTCGACGATGATCACGTCAACAGCGTTGGAGCGCACCAGCATGTCGGTGATTTCCAGAGCCTGCTCGCCGGTATCCGGCTGGGATACCAGCAGGTCGTCGACGTTGACACCCAGCTTGCCGGCGTACTCAGGGTCCAGGGCGTGCTCGGCGTCGACGAATGCGCAGGTGGCGCCGGCTTTTTGAGCCTGGGCGATCACCGACAGCGTCAGCGTAGTTTTACCGGAAGATTCCGGACCGTAGATTTCAACGATACGGCCTTTTGGCAGACCGCCAATGCCGAGCGCGATGTCCAGACCCAGAGAGCCAGTGGAAATAGCCGGGATCGCCTGACGGTCCTGATCGCCCATACGCATTACGGCACCCTTGCCGAATTGACGTTCGATCTGACCCAGGGCCGCAGCCAAGGCTTTCTTCTTGTTGTCGTCCATTAAAGTCCTCACGTAATCAATAAGGCCTGACGGCCAACACCTGTATAAGTAGCCAGTATTATTCCACAGCGCTTGAGGATCGCCTACCCCTGATTTGAGATTTCTACCGCGGCATGTTGCAGCAGCCCCTCTAGCGCGGCCTTCACCGTTTGTCGGCGGACCTCATCCCGGTTACCGGCGAAGTGCCGCAGCTCACTGACCAGCGTCTCTCCCGCGCCCCAGGCGAGCCAGACGGTGCCCACCGGCTTCTGTGGCGAGCCCCCGTCCGGCCCGGCCACCCCACTCACCGCCACGGCAAAATGGGCCAGGCTTTTATCCTGGGCGCCGCGCACCATGGCCTCGACCACCTCGCGACTGACCGCGCCCACCGAAGCGAAAAGCTCGGCAGGCACTTCCAACTGCTGGGTTTTCTGCCGATTGGAATAGGTGACATACCCGGCCTCGAACCAGGCCGAGCTGCCGGGAATGCGAGTGATGGCTTCGGCAATTCCGCCGCCGGTGCAGGACTCGGCCGTCGTGACATGGGCATTGAGCACCTGCAGACGCCTGCCAAGTTCAGCGGCGAGTTGGGTGATTTCTTTCACGGAGGCTTCTCCTGATGGGGCGGGCAAGTGAGTTACCGTACACCAGCAGGTTGCGCTTGCAAGACACAGTCTGGATCAAAATGTCAGTGGAGGATTGCCCTGACATACGCCTGGCATGCCTGCAGGGCAATCAGTCCGCGGTCTCCGGCGTCGGTGATGGCGATAATTCGTTGAGCATGCGCCGGGTCAAGTCGGGCTCGTGAGCCTGCATGAACCAGGCCGCCGCTGGTGGCGGAGGCAGGCACTGCGCAGCCGGCGCGTGGATCGTCGGCGTCGAGTAGGACTGACAAGCGCAAATCAGCAGTGGCAAGGCGATCGCGCAAGCGACCTTGATCACGTTGTGCATCGGTTAATGCTCGGTAATGAACTTGCTCGATGGCCTGCAGCTGTTGCTCCAGCACCAGGCGTTTATCCTGCTCGGCGCGCTGTTGCGTTCCAGCCGACAGGGCCAGTTGATCCAGGGTCTCACTGTGCAATCGAGCCTGTTCTGCCAATTGCCCGGCGTAACGCCAGCCCTGAATACGCCAGGCCAACGCCGCCGAGCCGCCGGCCACCACGGCCAACAGCACGACAACACTTAGCACCCGATAAGTCGCGAGGTTCAGACCGAGGGCTGGCATAACACCGCCCTCGCTCGAACCCAGAGCTGCAAGCGATCCTGCAGCCCATTCAAGCCGCCATTGATGCGGCGGGTAATGCTGTTGAACTCGTCGCGATCGGCCAGGGCATTGAGCCCGCCCTGTTCCCAGAACCAGGCCGCTGACTCGGCGGCCCATTGCGGCTGCTCCAGCAGTTGTGGCAACTCCAGCAGGCGCTCATCACCGAACAGCGCCAGGCTGCAACGACGATAGTTGCTGCGCCCGGTGACCTGGATCAGTCCGCGCCCACGAAAACGCTGGCCATCGCCATCGGCTTCGGGGGTATTACCCAGCCGCGCCGCGAGAGTACCGGTGTCGTATTTGCTCAGGTATTGATCGCTGCCCAGTTCACGCACGTATTGCAGTTGCCCGGATTCATGACCGATCTGCGCAAGAAAGGCCGCCTGGCGCTTCGGCGTATCGATCTGCCGACGGGCCATGGCAGTGTTAAGTGGAGAAACAAAAACGCCCGCTTGGCGGCGGGCGTTGGGGAGGATTTGTTGCAGTTGTTGTTCGGTGATTGGCATGAGTGAGGTTCGAGTCTCGTAAAAAACGCCCCGTCAGTACGGGTCGCTTAGAGGTTTGGAGTTTCGTCGGGTGGGACCGGCCAATCAATCACCTGGGGAAAGCCATCCTGTTTATCGATCCGGTTGAGGGCGATACGGTATTGTTTCCAGAGTTTTAGAAGAGCCACTTCATCCGGCACGTCCTCACCCTCTTCGACCGCATCCTGTAACGGCCCCATCTTATTTGCGGCAACGGCCAGTAGCCGGTCGCGAGCTTCCCTTGCTAGCCTATCAAGCTCGTCAGCGGAAAGAGGGAGTGCGACGGGGTCAGGTGGTGTCTGCGGTGTATACCACTCGTCAGCACTAATATCCTCGACACCAGAAACAGCGCGCCAACCTTGACCATCATTTCGTACTGCATAGCTCATAGACTTTCCTCCCAGCCATGCACCTTAACGACGCAATCTGCCGTGTTCGATATAAAGTAAATACTGGCGCTTTCAAGCAAAAATCTGCTAGGAATGAGCGCATTAAAATAGGTCTGAGCCGCTTGACTCATAAAAGCAAAGCAATTGTTTTGATCTAAAGCCGGAGAAGGCCCAACTCCAATTGCCAAGGATGGAACAGCTGAGCGAATCGACACACCAATGCTGAAAGCTGTGGGTGGCACAAAAGCGCCCACGGCAGCAGGAGTAGCAATAAACGACGTGCTACCTGACGCAATAACGGGATAAGTCAGTAGATTACTCGAAGCAGCAAGCTTGTACTGAACAGACTTTCCTGCTTGAACGAACGACAATGGAAACTTGTTAACCGTCGCATCGGTAAAGAAGGAGCCCACACGCATCACAACATAACCCGCCGGCAGAACAGGCTCATATACAAAACGCAGAACCGTGTTCGCAGCTGTAGCGTTCGCAATCGTACTGACAGTAATCTGGCTTGCAGAATCCACCGATTTTATAAACACACCTGGCGGAAAGCTTGCACCACCAAGGCGCATCCCTGCGCGCATGGAAGCAGTGCTGGCAATGCCCGTAACCACTGAAGAACCAGCAGTAGTAGTACCCTGAATAACCGGCATCAGCGCAGCAATACCTGCCACTTGAGCGCCATTGGTCACAACCCATGAGCTATACCAACTTGAAGCCGCCAGTGAGCCAACATCAAGACCATTCAACCCCTGTGTTTGAAGGTTGATGTTCACATCTACGCCATTCAAGGCCTGCGCGGTGGCGCCACTTCCGACAATAAGGCCTGTAGCCTTGACGGAGATAATCGCATTGGTGCCAGTAGCGGAAACTACCAATCCTTTATGGACGCCAAAACCGGACAATGCTCGAAGCTTCTGCATCTCCAACACTAGCGCCGCTACATCGACCTGGCCCTGATTGATAGGGGCGTTCCAGGCCTTGATGCACCACATGACCGCTAGGTTGCGTGGACGGGTTTCTGAAGCGGTTCGCGGCGAACCATCGACGCCGTTATTAATTGCTTCTCGTACTCCGTTTGTTGTTGGATTTCCCGTTCCAAAACGAGCGAGGTAGTCACCTGTGGTTCCGCCAGTCGAATATGGTCTAGCTGTATCGGCTGCGCTAGCGTGGTAGTGCCCCTGAAATGCATCCGCCTGCCAACTGCCAATAGCCCGGCCAAGATCTACTCCACGCCCATGATCCCAACCACGCAAAAACTCCCCGCGCGACTCCGGCAACCGGAAGTTGCCCGCCCCTTCGCCACCGGTATTGAACGTAGTCCCCAAATACGCCGCCAGATCCGGCAACGCCGCAATGCTCTGCACACTGCCATCCACCTCCAGGAACCCCGCCGGCACCGTCCCTTTGGGAAACGGCACCATGGCTCCCACCGGCAACGCCGACATGTTCTTCAGCAGTGCTTCGATCTCGGCTTTGGTGTAGGTCACCGACTTGGTGTAAGCATCGGTAATCCCGTACTCCGCCAATGTCGTCCTGATCTTTTCCGGTGGAATGGAGTCTTTGACGATCGCCTTGATCGCCGCCAATAGCTGGTCATGCTCGGCCTCGACCGGCTCATCGCCGCCGGCACGAATCACGTTCAGCAACTCATCGGTCACCGCGTTGCCCCACTCGGAGGAAATCAGTGATCCGACCTGGCCCGTGATCGGGTTCTCGTCGACAAACTTGCCATTCACCAGCCCAACGCTGGGTACACTTTTTGGGTAATCCACTCGTCTATCCCCTAGTCATAATTGATGTACACCTGCATAAGTGCGGATGTAATGCGATGAATCAGGCATTTCAGGGCGCTGCCTTGGTTAGTGCCAACGGGTTTTCCCAATAGCGAGCGCCAATACGTCGGCCCATTTACAGGCGGCCGCCGGTGTTGAGGGTCCACATGAAGTGCTCATGCCAGATTCCAAAGTGCGCGTTGCTGAAACATGAACGTCCAATGCGCGTAGGAATCAGTTCAGCAATGCTTGCCTTGAAATAGCTTTGGCTGCGGGCGTTTTCCACAAAGTTGAATACAGTTGAAGTCGTTACGATCAAACAGGGTGTTGAGTGAGCCTGGCTCCAAATCCCGACGACAGAAACGGCAGCCCATTGAGCCTATAAATACTCGTTACCGAAAAACGTTAGGCTGCAAGGATGCTGTGCCCGGCGATCTGGATCAGCCAACGGCCCGTGGCAGTGTTGAGCGGAGAAATAAAACGCCCCGTTATCCGAGGCGCTTACTCGTTCAAATCAGATAACCACAAAGGTGCAATCGGACGGTGCGAGCAATCTGGAAAGTTGAGAGATTGCGGCCAATCCCGTAGCGCCTGCATGTACAACAACAACTGTTTGAACTGTTCGGCCGAAAGCGTAGTAGCGACTTCGATTTCCAATTGATCCCGGTGCCGATCACGCAGCCACACCAAAGTCGACAACACTTGATCGCGCCATACGCGTTCATTTTCAGTCAACTGCTCGACAGTGGGGCCTGGTGCAGCAATTGCGACAGGGAAACCATCGGCATCTGGCGCCAAGACCTTGCCCATCGACTCCTGTGCAAGTAACGCGTTGCGCATGGCTTCAGTGATTGGATGCCCGTCGTTATCGGACAGCGAGAAACCAAAACGGCCTAAAGACTCAATCCATTTTGCATAAACCATAACTTACCCCTTAGTTTCCGATTACATGCCACTTGAGCACCGCGCCCAGCGAAGACGAAGCGGCTGCGAGCGAGAACCCTGCTACTGACGTCGCAGTTACGGTCTCGTAGTGCCCGGCATATGCAGCATTGCTATTAAAGTTATTCAACTGCACTGAGAGGTGGTGAATGTTTGTCGGAAACTGCATTGGAAATGTCACGCTAGCTGCCGTCGTTGTACCCCACTGAAGAACCCACCCTCCTAGCCAAGTGGGGAAGGCAACAAACCCCGTTGCTGCAAGGCTGATTGAGAAGCCCAATCGCAGTTTTTTTGGTGTCGCGATTGTGCTGTCGTCATTACCAGCGTTCATTTGGAGCTGAGTCGCAACCTTCGCTGTCCCCTGACTGACCTCTGTGGCTTGGGCCGCCAGTCGAGCAAGTACCGCGATATCAATATTTCCCTGATTGATCGGCGCGTTCCAAGCCTTGATGCACCACATCACTGCCACGTTGCGTGGACGGGTTTCAATGCCGCCAGCGACACCCGTCACCGTTACCTGGCCTTGATTGCCTGCTGACCATGCGTTACCGCCGGTACCGGGGGTCGAATTCAGCATAATTGCCGGCGAGTTCACATGTGTATGGTTCCTGAACTCGTCAGCCTGAGAACTGCCAATCGAGCGGCCGGCGTCAACACCGCGACCATGATCCCACCCCCGCAAAAACTCCCCACGCGACTCCGGCAAACGGAAATTACCCGCCCCTTCGCCCCCCGTATTGAACGTCGTGCCCAGATACGCCGCCAGATCCGGCAACGCCGCAGTGCTTTGCACACTGCCATCCACTTCAAGAAACCCCGGCGGCACGCTGCCCTTGGGGAACGGCACCATGGCGCCGACCGGCAATGCCGACATGTTCTTGAGCAAGGCCTCGATCTCGGCCTTGGTGTAGGTCACCGACTTGGTGTAGGCGTCGGTGATCCCGTATTGCGCCAGCGTGGTTCTGATTTTTTCTGGTGGGATGGAGTCTTTGACGATGGTTTTGATCGCGGCCAGCAGTTGGTCGTGATCCGCCTCGGAGGGTTGCTCACCCCCTGCGCGAATCACGTTCAGCAACTCGTCGGTCACGGCATTGCCCCACTCGGAGGAAATCAGCGAACCGACCTGGCCGGTGACCGGGTTTTCATCAACAAACTTGCCATTCACCAGCCCTACGCTGGGTACACTTTTTGGAAAATCCACTCGTTTTCTAATCTCTAGTCATAGTTGATGTACACCCGCGTATGCGCCGGTGCACTGCGATGAATCAGGCATTCCAGGGCGCTGCCCGGGTTGGTGCCAAAACGTTCTCCCCAGTAGCTGGCGCCGAAGCGCCGGCCCAGCAGCAGGCGGCCGCCGGTGTTGAGGGTCCACATGAAATGCGCCTGCCAGGTGCCGAAGTGCGCGTCGCCAAAACGCGAGCGACCCATGCGCGGGGTGCGCAGTTCAGTGACGCTGGCGTTGGGGTAGCCCTGGCTGCGGGCGATTTCGACGAAGTAGCTCGCGCGCTGGCTGCCGACGGCCAGCAAGCGGCGGCGCACCGCCAGGCGGCGGTCGTCGAACAGCGGGGTCAGGCCCAGGCAGGGGTCGGGCAGGTTCATGACCTTTTCCCAATCCGGCACCAGTTCGCTGACGCTCGCCGGGTCCATTTCGTTTTGCAGGTCGACGGCGCGGGCGTCGATGCGCGCCAGTTCCTGGGCCACGCCTTGCAGCACCTGCTGCAATTCCGGCAGGCGCTCCGGGTCCCAGGCCGGGCCGCTGGGCAGCAGGCTGCGCAGTTGGCCCTGGTATTGCGCGGCGCTTCTTATTCCAGCCATACACAACCTCCGAACACCAACAGTTGGTTGTTGGCCGCGGGCACATCCTGGGTGGGCGCCAGAAACCGGTGATCGCGCTCGCCGGTGGCACTGCTGATGGCCTCGCTGATGTGGGTCAGCAGCAGGCTTTCGCCAAGCCCGGCTTCGCGGCTGTGCAGGTCGCGCAATTCAGCCTCGACGGCGGCGCGCACGGCGCTGGTGTCGGGGGTCAGGCGTAGCCTGTAGGTCACGGGTTGCATCACCGGCGCCAGCACATAGAGCTCGGCGGTCACCGGGCGCAGCGGTTCGATGTAGGCCTGAACCTGCGCCAGTTGCTCGGCATTGGGGATGGGTTGCAGGTCGTCGTCGCGCATCACAAACAGGCCGACGGTGCCCGGGCCCAGGTAGTTGCGGCGGCACCAGGCACGGGTGATCCCGGCGCATTCCAGGGCCCAGGTCTCGTAGTCGTCAGCAGCGCCGCCATGGGGAATGATGCGGTACGACCGAATCACCCGAGCCCGCAGCGACTCAAGGCTTTCCTCGGCCACGCCGCCACTGACGCCCGGCGCCAGCACCGTGAAGCTGTTGCCGATGCCCTGGATCGGCTGCACCGGAATCAGGCTCAGGCCCTCTTCGGCATTACCAAGGGTGCCGGCGTCCACGGCCTGGATGCTGGTGCTGTTCAGGCCGGCGCTGGTGGTGCGCGCCGCGGTCACTTTGTAACTGCGGCCGTCACTGCTTTGCAGCAGGGTATCGACATCCAGCACGGCACCGGCCACCGCACTGAAGCTGACACTGCCACTGCCGGCCTGGGCCGCTTTGCGCGGCTGGTTCAGGCGCAGCGCGGCGATGCGTTCCAGGGTCGACTCATCGGCCTTGTCCGGCAGGATCTGCTCGGCGATCCAATCCAGGTAGCCATACAGGCCAAAGGCGGCGCCGCTGAGGGTGCGGGCCAGCACTTGCGCATCGGACTGGCGCAGCGCATCGCTGGCCAGGTCGCTTTGGGTGCGCTTGATCAGCACCGGCAGCGAAGGCGTTTCAAACGGCATAGGTCACCTGCCAACTGTGAGTGGGGTTGATGTCCAGGCGCTCGCCATCGGCCAGGGTCAGCACCGTGCGCAGGTTCAGGCGCTGGGCGTCGAGGCGTTCGCTGATGATGTCGATGGCGCTGCAATGGCCGTCGTCGATCAGCCATTGCAGGGCTTCGCGGGCATAGAATTCAGCGTCGAGCTGGGTCTGCCGGGTCAGCTTGACCCGCCGTAGCAACCACAGGCGCGAGCCGATACGGTCGTCGGCGACACTGGGAAAGCTGTCGCCCCACCAGCCGAAACGCTCGTCGTCATCGAGGGCGTCGTCATCGGCGGCGCGGCGCCAGGTAAACAGGCTGATCAGCACCGACCGGGTCAGCGCGGCTTTCAGGTTCAGAGAGGTCAACATACTCAGCCCCCCACCGGCATGCCGGTCTGCCCCGGGCCCGGCTGCACACCAGAATGCACGTGCTGGATCTGGCTGATGCCGCCTGCGATCTGGTCGCCCTGGGAGACGATCTGGCCGCTCTGGGTCAGGGTCGGCGTATCGATGTTCACCGCACTGCTGGCGCGGATGTTCAGGGTCGCGGTGTCGATGTCGATGATCCGCCCGCGCTTGAAGTGGATCTTGTCGCCCTCGTCGGTGTAGATCGCCACCTCGCCCTCGGCCAGGGCCTTGAGCCGGTAGCGACGATCGGCGACCACCAGCACCACGGCATGGGAACGGTCGCCGCCGAGAAAGGTGGCGATGCCTTCAGCCCCGGCCAGGGGGTTGCTGGTAAAGCCGTAGGGTTCGAAATGCTCCATGTCATCGCTCACCTCACCGGCGGTCAGGCGCATTTGCAGCGATTGCAGTTTATTGGCCGAGTTGGCGAGCACGACGGTGCCGCGCGCCAACAGGCGTGTCAGTAGGCTCATGGTGGAATCCTTTGCAGCAGGTCGCCGCGGGTGAGAAGCCGATGGGCTGGCCATGGATGCTGAGCAGAACCGATGGAGCACCAATGCCGGCAAGCGGCGTCTATAGCGCTCAATCGGGCCCGGGGTCAGCGTTTGGTCGGCACCGGGTTGGCGTCGAAGGTAGGGGGCGGCGCCACTTGCAGGGTGGTGATGGAGCCGCGCTCGGACAGCGAGTAAGTGACCTTGGAGATCAGCATCTCCTGATCGAAGCCCAGCACCTTGTCGATCACCCGTACCAGGCAGTTGTGACGCCAGAGGTCGCCATTGGCCTGACGCCAACCTTGCACGCTGTAGGTGGTGGTCAGCGCCTTGCCCTGGCGGGTGGCGCTTTCCCAGTCGGCCCGTTGCTGGGCCAGCTCCGGGGTCAGTTGCGCCGCCTCGCTGATCACCGTGACCCGCTTGCGGGTGGTCTGCGCATCGCTCGCCACACCGGACACTTCACTGACCGCGCTGCCGCTTTTCTGGTCGCTGCCCTTGTGCTGGCCGATCACCCTGTACTCGGAAAACACCGCGGAGAAATCCATCGCTGCATTCGCCGACAGGATGTTCTTGCCCAGCTCCAGCACATCACTCGCGCGCCCGCCGCTACCCGGTGCCGCCAACAGCAACGCGCCCTCGACATCGTCGGTGGAAAACACCCGGTACAGGGTCAGCAAGCGGTCGATGGAAGCGAACACCGTTTCCCCCGGGACGATGCTGTGGGTGTGCAACTTGCTGGTGGTGGGGATTTCGCTGCGCACGGTCACCCCATAAGGCTGGGCCAGGGCGCGAACGATGTTCAGCAGGTCCTGCTCGCGCCATTGGCTGGGGCGATTGATGGCGGCGCAATCCACCAGGTCCTGGGTCAGCGAACTGCCCTGGATACTCAGGCTGATTTGCTTGCCGTCGTAACTGATGGGCGCCTTGTACACGTGCCCGGTGAGCACCAGGTCGCAGCCGATACGCACCTGGCAGCGCGCTCCGGGCTTGATCCGCACCTGCTGGTCCTGCCCCGGCCACTGCCAGGTGATGTTCATGCTGAAGGTGCGAAACTGACGCTCCAGATCGGCAACGATTTCCACGTTTTTCCAGCCGCTGTAATCCAGGCCGTCAACGGTCAGGGTCACGGTATTCTGCAGTTCGGTCATGGCTTACTCCCGGGCGACTTTAAGGTCTTTGGCCGGCAGGAACCCGGGGTGCGCCGCGCCATTGCGCTGGATCACTTCGCCGACCCGCGTCGCATCGGCAAAACGCTGATAGGCCAGGACCAGAGCCGGTTGGCTCTGCGTGGGCGACAAGGTAATCAGGCGCACCCCGGACGACGCCACCGCGGTCAGGTGACCGAACAACTGCTGGCGCAGTGCGTTGAGCACTTCGTAGTGCCGGGCATCGGCCTTCAGCGCCGCGCCCCAGATCACCTCATTCAGGGCATCGCGCAGGGTCAGCACATCGTCGGCCACCGGCACCTCAAGACGCTGCACCGGTTGTACCGCCTGCTGCCCGACGGCCGGCGTGGAGTTGAGCTTGACCACCGGCGTCGCCACCGGCATCTGCGCCACCTTGTAGCCCAGCTTCACCAGCAGTGCGTCCTGCACCAGGTTGGCCATGGCCTGGGCTGCTGCCGTGGTGTCCTTGCCAGTGGTGAGTTTGGGCGTATCGATCTGCTTCGCCGCCTCGACCTGCTGCGACGCATTGGCCAGAATTCCGCGATAGCCTTCCCGGGCGAAATCCTTGAGCTCGCGAATATCTCCCAGCAGGCCTTCGAACTCGGCGCTGACTTCACGCGGCAGTTCCTTGATCGAACGTACCAGCAGGCTGAGGTCGCGGTAGGTGTCGAGCACTTGCTTGAACTCATGCTCGATCACCTGATAGACGTCCTTGAGGCTGTCGCGCAGCTCCTTGACCCCGATCCTCACCGCCTTGATCAGGCTGACCGCCTCTTCAAAACGGCTCACCGCCGAACCCAGCAGGCTGTCGGAGGCCACCAGCAACTGTTGCTGGGTGTTGACCGCTGCCGAGGGAAAGCGCAGCGGCTGATCCGGGTAAAACTTCAGGCTGAAGGTCACCAATCCGCCGTCCTGGCGGGTCTGGGTCATCTCGCACTCGCCGACCTTGACCTGCATCCTCCCCAGCCACGGGTGCACCAGCTCACCGGCGCCCTCCTCCAGGGCCTTGAGCAGTTTGTCGCGCTGCGCCAGGCAATCGGCGCCGACGATAAATGCCGTCAGGTCATGGATCTTCGCCTGCTGCCCCAAGCCCTCGAAAAACGGCTGGTCGCGTTGTGGGTATTCGTGCAGCTGGCCCTTTTGGCCGACCGGGGTTTTCGCCTGATCCACCCAAAACGCCACGCCACGAAACGACGCCGGCAATAAACGATCACGCCAGGAATCAGACATTGGAACCTCCCAGGGAAAGCGAGCGATAGCCGACGGTGGAGGCCACGGTCAGGCCTGGCTGGTTGGTTTGGGCTTGGTCGACGCGTAGGCCGGCAGGGGCGTTGGCGAAGCTCACCATCAAGCCGCCTTCGAGTTGAGTACGGTTATTGGCGGCGGTTTGCTGGATCAGCGCACTGGAGTTTTGCGTCAGCGCGCCGCCCTGCATTGAAGCCAGCCCGTTGCCCGCGGCATTGATGGTCCTTTGTGCCTCGGTGAGGCCTTCAACCTTGCCGGTGACATTGGCGATCACCCCGGCGAACCCGCCCTCAAACAGCTCTTTGATCGGTGCGATCACGTCCTGGAGTCGTTGCCACAACCCCACGAACCACTCGGTGATCGGCTCCCAGTTATTGATCACCATCCCCAGCGGCGACCAGTCGAACAGCGTGCCGAAGAACGCCTTGACGGCCTCGGCCGGCGGTTGCAACGCAGCCCAGATCGAACTGAAGTAATCGCCGATGGCGCCCCAGTTGTTGATGACCATCCCCAGAGGAGAAAAATCGAACAACAGGTCGAAGAAGTCCTTGATGACTTGAGCCGCCGATTGCAGGCCCGCCCAGATCGAACTGAAGAAACCGCCAATAGCCCCCCAGTTGTTGATGATCATCCCCAGCGGAGAAAAATCGAACAGCAGACCGAAGAAGGTCTTGATCACTTGGGCAGCCGGTTGCAACGCTGCCCAGATCGAGGCAAAGAACCCGGTGATCGCCCCCCAGTTGTTAATGATCATGCCCAACGGCGACCAATCGAACAGCCCCTTGAGAAACGCCATGACCGGCACTGTCAACGCCTTGAGCAGATCCCAGATCGCCGAAAACAAGCCGGTCAGCCCGCTCCAGTTATCCATGACCAACCCCAACGGCGACCAGGAAAACACCGCCTTCAGGAAATCGACAACCGAGCCCGCCAGCGCTTTGATCCCGTCCCACAGACTGGAAAAAAACGCCGTGATCGAGCCCCAGTTGTTAATCACCATGCCCAGCGGAGTCCAGCTGAACATTGTGCTCAGCACATCCATCGCCGTCGCCGCGGCGCTTTTGACGGCCTCCCAGAGGCTGACAAAAAAGCCTGAAATCGGAGTCCAGTTGGCCACGATCAGGCCGGCGGCCAAGGCGATGCCCATGGCGATCAACATCACCGGGGAGGCACTGAGCACTGTGCTCATCAGGCCAAACACCTGAGTCGCCCCGGTGACCGCCGTCTGCATCGCCGAGAAAGCAATGGCGCCAGCAGCCAACCCTTCAACCAGCGCCGGGTTGTCGTTGAGCAGGCTGCCCACGCTGTTAAGCATGGGCTCCAGGCCCACCACCAGTGCACCTACGGCCGGCAACAATGCCGCATCGATGGCGGCTGAAACCTTGCCCATCGACTGGCTGAACACATTCATGTTTTGCGCAGCGCCCGGCATATCGGTACCGCTGGCCGAATCGCCAACCTCGGCCAACTTGCCCTTGAATGCATCGCAGGCCTTGATCCCTTCCACGAACGGCGTCATCAGGCTGCCGCCCTTGAACAGACCGCTGATATCCAGCTTGCCCAGCCCCGTCTGCTCAAGGTTCTTCTTGAACGTGTCGACCTTGCCCTGAAGAGAAGCGAGTTTGGGGGACAGCTCATCGATGCCGCTGAGCAGCACCGATTTCTTTTCTACGGTTTGTGTGTCTGCCATCACTGCACCTGCTGCATCGCATTGATCCGTTGCGCGTGCTCCAGGGATTCCCGGAGCACATCCAGTGGCCTGGCCAGCATCTGTTCGGGGTCTACCTTCCAGAACCAGGCCAGGTCATAGGCGACAGCGATCAGGTCGGCGATGGCTGCGATGCCGCACTCATGAAAAAACTCGCCACCGCCCAGCTCAAGGCATTGAGGTCGGCCAGGTCCAGTTGGTTGACCGAGGACGGCGGAATGCCGGCGCAGACCGCGATGTATTTGGCCGCGACGTCCATGTCCAGGCTGACTTCCTCGCCCTTGTCGATCTTGTACGGCAGCGCCTTGATCGTGCGCACTTCCTGCACCGTCGGCCGGCGCAGGGTGAGTTCCAGCAACGGCTCGCCGTGAGCTTCGATCGGCACTTGCAGCTTCACCAGGCTGCTCATTGCCAGGTCCCCTTCTGCCCTTCAAAGCTCAGCTCGATGGTGGCGTCATCGCCCTTGGCCACCGGTTCGTCCACCAGGTAGGCACCGGCCAGCACGTAGACCTTGCCGTTGGCGAACTCGCAGGTGACGGTCATGTCGGAACCGGCAATCAGCTGCTTGAGCGGGAAGTCCGGGGTGTGCAGCGCGGTGACTTTGAACGACGGGGTGAGGTCGGTTTCCTTGTAGAAACCCGGGACCACGGTTTCCCGCTTGACGGCCATCAGCGGTGCTTCGCAGCCGCCGTTGATGGTCAGTTGCGCGCCGTCCACTTTGACGTAGCAGGTGCCTGCAATCAGTTGACCCATGATATTTCTCCGAAAAAATAAGCCCGCTCGAGGCGGGCTGAAAAAACGCTATGCAACAGGCCCGATTCAGGCCGCCGCGTCGTACTGCAGGCGGAACTGGTTGAGCAGCGCGAACACCCGCAGGCCATTGATGTAGTCCGGCGGGAACAGCACGTTGACCCGGCTCGGGTCCTGCACGTCGCGCTCGACGATCAGGTGCTCGGCGAACAGCTCGGCGTTCTCCACGTGGCCTTCCATTTCCAGCTTGGCGTACTGGGCAATCAATTCGCCGCGGATGGTGCTCGGGGTCACGATCGGTTGCCCGGCGCCAAAGCGGGTGCCATCGGAAGCCAGCTTGTGTCGCCCATATTTGCTGGTGATCACGCTTTGCAGGCGACGCACGATAAACGCCGACTGGTGCATGGTTTCGCTGTCCAGGTAGGAGTTGTCGGCCTGGCCGTAGGCGTTTTTCTGGTAGGTGGTGATCGAACGCTGGATCCGCACGTAACCGCCTTCGTAATAGGCGGTGGCGATGCCGTAGTTGAGCAGCGACTGACGCTCGGTCAGGGTGAAACGCTCGCTGGCCGGTGCCGGATCGACACCCGGCAGGCTGCCACTTTGAGTCGGACGGCTGGCGTCGGCAGAGATAAACACCGAGGTCCGCGCAGCCAGGGCGGCGGCTTGCACCCACACCGGTTGCGGCACACCGGCTTCCAGGGCCTGGATGGTCATGTGCTGGTCATTACGCGCCTGGCCCGCTGCTACCAGCGTGCCGACGGTGCCGCGCTTGGCGCTGTAGACATGGCCGAACAGTTGCTTGGCCCAGGACCAGCGACCGGTGCTGTCATCCATGACCGCTTGCCAGGCGTTGAGGGTCGAGGTGTCGGTCCAGGGCATGCAGATAAATTCGAAAGGCTCGTCGCCCAACGCCGCCAATGCCGCGACCTGATCCGGCACACCGGTGCCGCCGGCCATCTTGCCAAGGGTCAGCGACAGGCCGGCCGGGGTTTCCTCGCCATTGCTCTTGCCCAGGCGATTGAGTTGCAGGCTGATGTCATTGCCCGTGTCGCCGGTCCACTTCGCGCTCAGGGTGACGGTGCCATCAACGGCAGCCGCCGTGACCGGCAGATCGACCGCGGCGTTGATCTTCAGCGCCAGCGCCGCGGCGGCCTGAGTGGCCGTGGCGCCGGTGACGATCGAGGCCTGCACCCGCACACCGCCGACATACAGATTGAGCAAGCCGCTCTGGGTCGCCGCGCCGGTGAGCTTCAGCTCGGCCTTGGCCATGCTGCCCTCGGTGCTGTGCAGCGGCAGGCACCAGATCTCGCCGACCGGGTCGGTCTTGCGCCAGGTTTCGTACATGGCGGCGAGCATCGAACCAGTGCCGCCGATGCTTTTCGCCAGGGCCACACTGGATACCAGCACCAGGCTGCCGACTTCGGTGCTGGTGGCGTTGTCGTTGACCTGGGCCACGATCAGGCGGCGCATGGACGACGAAGCACTATTGGCTGCCGAATTGTCCATCTCGGCGTAGAACAGCGGTACACGAATGTCCGCAGGGATATTGCTGAAACCGATCGCCATTATTTGGCTCCTTGTGATTTCGCCGCTTTCACGGCTTTGCTGGTGATATCGCCATCGGCCAGACGTCGACGCCACCAGGCGTTGTCCGGTACTTCACGGCCGGTGACAGGCAACAGATCGCCCGCTTCCGGGTCCGGCACCGCGCGGCCAGCGGCCGGCAGCACAGTGATGCGTTTAGTCATGGGGTTACGTCTCCTGAAAAAGTCAGCTCCAGACGCCCGTCGGGCCCCGGACGTTGCAGATTGGGGTCGGCCGGATCGATGGCATCGACCCGCACCGTGACCCCGGTAAAAGACGGCAAGCCGTCGAGTTCACGTTCATGCCAGGTTTCCGCCGGCTGGCTGGGCAGGTTGCGACCCAGCTGGAACTCAGCGAAAAAGTGCAGGCGGTAGAGCAAGCGGGTGGCACTGAGCGACACCAGCTCGCCGCCGTCGTATTCGATGGGGTTGTAGTCGAGGCCGGGTTTGAAACCGACCAGGGCCCGCCAGACTTCGGCGCGCAGGTCGTGCATCAGATCCAGCGCTTTTGTAGCGTCGGTGGCGTCAAGCACCAGCAGCACTTCGAAGCGATCGCGGATGGTTTGACGGCTAGCGTTCTGCGCCGCACTGCGACTCGCCACATCGGCCAGGGGCGCGATATACGCCGCAGGGAGCTGCAGCGAGGGATCGGTCTCCAGGAAAGGCAGGTCGATGCCGACAGCGATGCGGTTGGTGAGGTTGGGGCAGTGAGTGCGGAGCTGGGTGGAGATGGGGGTGATTTTCATGGGGTCACCGGGCAATAAAAAGCCCGCTGGGGGGCGGGCTTAAAGAAGAGTCCGAATCATCGGAGGCCCGCATCCTTGCAGGCTGGGGTCGAGGTTATCGCCCCTTAGTTGCCACTCCGCTGGGCTTTATTTTGTTCTCACTCACTTGGTATGAACTGTATTCGGGTGAACCGAAACGTTGTGTCGATTAATTGGTGATCAACATATCGATAGTGCTGGTATCGCATGAAAAATTAGCGTTCTTATCAAGGACAAAATAGAGGGCGGACGATTTGGTGACGGGCACTTTAGTTGCCGAAAAGACAGTGCCTTTACCTCTGGCCAAACTGCCGGATTGAATAACGGTGCCATCCACATTCAGTGACCAGGCGACACCATCACCACAGGTGTCATGGACATGGTTGACACGCCCCAAAACATTAACTTCTCCAACGATTGGGCTGCTCCAGCGGATGATGGTCTGGCTATTCTCGCCAGGGTGAAAAGCAACGCTCCCCGGCGTGAGAGAAAAGGTGCCGTTTCCTGTAAACGTATAAGGCTTGAAATGGACTGACACATGAGCCCTTGAAGCCGGATCCTGCCAGCATGTAACAGGGTTTCCATTACAGTCATCCGCCTTGAAGAAAGGTAGCAACGTATAATTTTCAGGATTATTCGTCCCCGACGCGTTCTGCATAAATGCCCAGGGCGAGTTTGGCGCAGGATTACTCTTGATAAAGACAACATCCCGCGCCAAGTTCCAAGACATCGCATCCGCCCAGGTATTCAGGGATGTACCCATCAACGAAAACAGACTCAAGAGCAATACAGCTTTAATCTTTTTCATACTATCTCCGATAGTGTTTTTGCGAGCTTACGTGCTCATTTTCAAAGCGGCTTGCGCAGAAAAACTGCCGCAACTCCTTACAACGAGCGATCAATCAATCGCTCCTAACGCTTCATCACTGACTATTAGTGCTCATGGATCCCAATAGCGATCCAACCGCAGATAAAACTCAGTCCAGCCCAAGCACGCCAAAGTTGGGCGCAATGACTTAAAGCTGCACCACCTTAAGTGGCCGGGCTGCTGGCTTTTTCTTGCCCGCAGCCTTGGCCTTGCCTTGCTTGCCGCCATTGCACTCAACCGTGGTACTCCAGCCAGATTGGGTGAACAACTGCTCGACCGAATCCACCAGGTAGTTGCCATCGAGTCCGACCTTGAAGCCCTGGGCACTGATGATTCGCTCGGCAAACAGATCGGTACGCCCGGGCATATCCAGGCGCAAACTGGCAGTGCTGCGGTTGAAGGCCGCCAAACGCGCTTTGGCAGCCTGCTCGGCGGCCTGTTGGTTCGGATACAGATGTCGATCGGTATTCACCGTCGGCACGCCTGGCGCTGCATGCTCATTACCCAGGTCGATGACTTTGAGCGCTCCACTCTTTTTGTCCTGGTGCCGGGTCTGCACCGCCTTGTGGGTACTGCCATCACTCAGCCGGAACTGATAGCGGCTGACATCACCACGGGTAAGGGTGACAACGCCCAGAGCCTTGCCGCTGGCGCTTTGCCCGGCTTGCCGGGGCAGTACCAGGAGCTTGCCTTCGGCCACCTTGGCGGTGCAGTCGTATTGCCTGGCCAGGCGGGTGATGAAGTTGAAATCGGACTCACTGAGCTGATCGATGCGCGGCACCTTGATGGCGAGCGGGCAGATCGGTATCCATCCGTTGCGCGCCGCCAGGTCACGCACAATCAGTTGCAGCGAGACGTTCTCCCAACTGCCACTGCGGGTGGTTTTGCCGCTGCCGCGCATGTCACTGGCCTTGCCGCGAATCTCGAGGGTGTCGGGCGGTCCGTTCACCACCACCTCATCCACGGTGTAGCGCCCCAGGCGGGTCAGTTCCTGGCCGGCGTAACCGAGGAACACTTCAATGCTCGCCCCTCGCCGGGGCAGCGCCACGGCGCCGGCGCGGTCATCGATGCGCAGCTCGAATTCGTCCGACTCCATGCCGGGCTTGTCCGTGGTGCGCAGGCTCAGCAAGCGGTCGTTGATCTGCGCGGTGATGTCCCGGCCATCGGCAACAACGCGGAACCTTGGCGTCATGATCCGTGCTCCAGAAAGTGCAAACCCTGTACTCGACGGGGCTTGTTGAAGGGGTTGAGGATCAGTCCCATAGCTGGACCATGGCCTCGGCCCGAACCGGCAGTTGCGGCAGCCGGATCAAGACCCCGGCGCGAAACGGCTGGGGTTCGTCGGCCAGCCCCTGGTTGGCATCCAGCACGGCCTCGACACTGCCGTTGAGGTGGCCGTAGTACTGCTGACACAGGGTATCGAGCAGGTCCCCGTCAGACGTTCTGCAGGTCGTCGCCATAGCTTACGAACTCCAATGAAAAACCTTGTTTGCGGGGGATACCACCGGCCAGCAGGTGGCTCTGGTCTTCCTCGATGCTGGTCAGGCACCAGGTGCCCAGCACTTCGCCGTAGCCCGTGGTCAGGCTCAGCGGCTGCAAGCGTCGGCCGATACTGCGCAAGGTTTGCAACTGCCCCAGCCCCCCCTTGAACCCCGGAAAGATCGCGCCCTTGAGGGAAATGCGCTCTTCACCCTGGCCCACCGCCTGCTGGGCGACACTGCGGCTCAGGCGCTCCTGGCCGGCCCAGCGGAACCCGGTCTGTCGGCGCAGCTCCTCAAAGGCCGCGGTGTCGACATTGAAGTAGTAAGGCTGCCCACCGGCCCCCAGCGGTTGCAGGATCAACAGGTGGGGGAAGGGCTTCACCGCTTCGGCCGCCGGGGTGGCCTGTTCGGCAAACGCGGCCGTCGGGAAAATATTGCCCAGGGCGGGGCTGATCTGCCCGCCGATGCGGTTGATCGCCACGCCGGCCTTGGCCACCTGCTCCTGCAAGGCGCCAAGACGCTGCTGCACCTGCCCCGCCACCGTCACCGCCTGGCTGTACTTGGCCGCCACTTCACCGACGACCGACTGCGCGGCGCTGATACCACGCATCGTGCGCTGCAACTTGGCGCCCAGGGCCGGCCCGACAAAGGGCAGGTTCTCCAACTCCAGGGCGGCGCCGGTGATATCGCTGATGGCACCGTTCATGGGCCCCAGCATCTCATCTGCACTGCGCCGCCCCGCCTCCGCTGCCGCCACCAGGGAGCCAAGCCCCGACTGCAGCTGTTCCATGTAAGCCATGGGATCTCCTTAAACGTATGCCGCGTCGAACAGCTGGCGAGCGGCAGCCTGGCGGCTGAACTCGTCGAACTGCCAGCGCAGGTGCGGTTCCAGCTCCCGAGCCAGTTGCGCAGGGTCGCGCACATCACCCTGGACCGAGATCGACAGGTAGGGCGCGAAGCTGAACTGCTGCTCGATGACCGGGGGGACCTGGGGTTTGAATGAATCCGGCGCAGTGATCGTGGCCAGCGCCGCGCTAGACGACGATGGACTGGCCATCGAGTGCGCCGCCTGCCCCATCAGCGGGGGTGTCTGGCCTTTCTGGAAGGATTTGGCGATGTCGCCCATGACCGGCGGGATGTTCTGCCCGGCGTTGCGCATCATCAGCGGGCCGGCTGCGGGCATCTGCTTGAGCGACTCGTCGGAGCCGAACATCGCCTTGCCTGCATAGGAGCCCAGGGCGTCGCCGCCCCTGTAACCCAGAGCACCGCCAATGACGACACCTGCAGCGCCGCCAAAGGCGGTGCCTAGTCCTGGTATGACAGAGCCAATGGCAGCCCCGGCAGCAGCCCCCATTTTGGCCCCGACCAAAGCGCCTGCTAACCCACCCGCCGCGCCGCCATAACCTTCAGCCTTCTCGTCGCGGGTCTTGGCGTTCTGGTAGGTATCTGCCACCTGAATACCGGCATCTAGCACCGAAAAGAATGAGCCACCCAGCTTGGGTGGTTTTATCTTCCTGAACATTGACCCTACCCAGTTCAGCGCCGTGCGCCCCATGCCCAGCGCACCATTGGCGACGCTGCCTATACGAGCTGGACTGAATGCACTTTTCAGTGTCTGGAAAATCCTACTGAACCTGCCGGGCTTGGCCTTCGCGCCACCTGGGCGCTTTCGACCCTTGTTGCCCTTCTTGTCCCGGCCGCCGTCGAGGTCGTAATCGCCCGCCCCCATTCCCAGTGCGTTGGTAACAAATACCCGCTGTACAAACTTGGGATCAATCTTCAGCCCGCCTCGGAAAACATTCAGCAGGCCCTTGCCCATGCTGTAGACGGCCATCAGCTTTTTCACCGCGACATAGGCGGCGCCCAGGGCGGTCACTCCCAACACCAAGGATGGAGCCGTCTCCGCCAATTGAGTCAGCTTACCGACTACCAGGGTCAGGCCCTTGGCCGCCAGATCAGTGGCCGGGCGCAGGGCCTCTCCCACGGCACGCATGCCATCGTCGACCGCCTGCGCGGTTTCAGCCCAAAGCTGCTTGGAGGCTTGCCGACGCTCGGCCAGGTTCCTATCAAGAACGCCCGAAGCACTCAACGAATCCTTCTTCACTTGCTCGTACTGCTGCCGGCCCTGGGTCTGAGCCAGCAAAGCCGCCTTGATCTGCATATCGGTGAACAGGTCGCCGGTGCGCAGAGACTCTTCCAGTGCCTCGAGCATGGCCTTGGCCTTCGCCGGGTCCGTTTCCTTGCTGATCTGCGCCTGGGCCTCGGCCATCTTCGCCGCCTTGGCCGGGTCGATGGCCCTGACGTAGCGCATGGCCAAAGCAAAGCTCGCCTCCAGGCTCGACATGCCCTTCTGGATACCAGTGTTCAGCGAAGCCTGGTAATCAATACCGGCGTCTTCGTAGGCTTTGACCGCCTCACTGGAGCCGATTTTCCCTATCCAGTTCTGCAACTGGCCGGCGGCCTCATCGGGACTTGCGGCGGTGTTCATCTGCACCTGCAGCATCGAGCCCAGTTGACTCACCGCATCCATACCGGTGAGCCCCTCCCCCTTCGCGCTCTTGAGCAGGGTCGGCAACAAGCGCGCCATGTCGGCGGCTTCGAAATTGCCCGCCTGCCCCTGCTGGGCGATGGCCTCCAGGGCCTGCTCCATGACCTTGGGATCGCTGATCCCGGCTTGCAGCTCCAGAGCTCGCATCAGCTTCGCAGTATCTTCGACACCTGCGCCCTGGCCCACCGCAAACTTGGCCGCCAGCGCGGCATAGCCCTGGGCCTTGTCCAGCGACATGCCGCTGGCAGCCATCTGCCCCACCAGAGCGGCCACCTCGTTGCGGGCCATCCCCGTGTCCCGTGACGTCTGAATGACGGTGCGGCTCAGTTGCGCTTCCTGAGGCTGATTGGCCACACCGGCCTTGATCGCGATATCACGGATCAGCGCCTGATAATCGGCACTGACCTTGACCGGGATGGCCAGCTTGCCGATCCCGTCCTTGGCCAAGCCATAAGCCGCCTTGAAGTCGGCCTTGCCCTGGCCGATCTGCTGCAGCCCTCGGGCCTGCAAAGCCGAGCCCCGAGCCACATTACCCAGCGCCTGGTACTCCTGGCGCAGTTTGTGGACCTGAACACCCTGCTGGCGCAGGCCATCACGGCTCTCTTCCAACCGGCGCAACAGTCCGGCGGCGGAAGCGGCGCCGGTGTCATGGGCCTTTTTCCATTCATCCTGCAGACGCAGGGTCTGGCCGATGGCCTTTTCCAGCACCCCGGCCTTGTTGCCCTGTGCCTCCAGCTTCTTGATCCGGTCTTCCACCGTCTTGAAGGCGGCGTCCCACGTCGAACTGAGGGCCGTACCAATCACCACCAGCCCTGATTCCAGTTTGCTCGCCATCTGCCTCTCCTGCTCCTTGGGTGACGGGCTCAATCCGTGAGCCACCAGACCATGTCGGAAAACCTCATGGTCATGATTTCCTCGGCGGCGAAATGCAGCTCGCTGGCGAGCCGCTTCGCTGCCATTTTCATCACCTTCGGATCAAAGCTCGTCGTCTTGCACCAGGCGAAAATAGCCGGCCTGCAGGCGCTGGTAATCCTTGAGCGCCATGCCCTCCAGGTCCTTGGCGCTGATTTGCGCGAGGCTGGCAAACAGCATCAGCTCGCGCTGTTCATCATCGCCGGCAGCCCCGGCATTGGCCGCACGCACATCGCGCACGGTTGGAGCGCGCAAGGTGACCTTGTCGCAGACCACCCCGTTCATCTCCACCGGTTTGCTAAGGCTGATGACGACGTTTTCCGCGCTCAGGGTCATCCACACCGGGGTCTTGTTGCTTGCTTGAGACATGCTGGTGGTTTCCTTACAGGCCCAGGGCCGAACGTTGCGCGGCCAGTTGGTCGACGCCATTGATCACGCGCTTCATGCCCAAGGCATCGATTTCGTAGATCAGGCGACCGTCGACTTCGAGCTTGTAGTAGGTCAGCGCCACGTTGTGCTTGATCTCGGCCTTGTCGCCGGACTTCCAGTCGCCCATGTCGACCTCTTTGAGCAGGCCGCGCAGGGTCACGATCACCGGGGTGACCTTGCCCTTGAGGCCCTTGAAAGCTCCACGGAACACGCCATTGAACGAGGTGCCGTCAGCCAGGCCGAAGAACTTCAGCGACTCGCGGCGCACGCCGGTGGTGGTAAACCCGGCCTCTTGTTTTTCCATGCCCATGTCCAGCTCGACCGGCACGTCCATGCCGCCGGCGCGGTGCTCCTCGGTCTTGAGCGTGAGCTTGGGCAGGGTCAGGCTGGGCACGTCGCCTTGGAAGCTGACGCCATCGGCGAACAGGTTCATGTTCGCCAGGGTTTCGGGAATCATTGCCATTGCTGCGGCTCCTTAAGCGGCTTGGTCGAGGACTTCGGTCAACCACTGGTTGGTGACCTCGACCCGGAAATTGGGGTTTTCGGCCGGCGGCACATCGGTAAAACGGATGTTCCAGTACACCTTGCCCTGCTCCAGCTGGCTGGCGGTGTTGAGCTCGGTGTCGGCATACACCTCGAAATTGATGATCGCGCCCTGGTTCTTCAGGTCGCGCATGAACGCCTGTAGGCCTTCGGTGACGTCCTTGACATAGGTCGCCGTGATCGAGCGGTCGACCGCCCACTTGTGGCCGAAGAGGATGGCGTCCATGACGATGTCCATGGTTCGCACCCGGGTGACAAACGCCCACTTCGGATCGCTCGACAGCGTGCGGTTACCCCATAGACGGAAGCCGTCGTCGCGGATGACGGTGGTGATGTTGGCGTTGTTCAGCAGGTTGGCGCGGCAGGTTTCATCGCCGTCCAGGAACTCGATGGAGCGCGAGGTGCCGGTGATGCCAACAAACTCCTTGTTCGATGGCGAAGCCCAGAAGCCGTATTCGTTGTCGGTCCAGGCAAACAGGCCGGCGACCCAGGCCGAGGCCGGCGCGTCGACCGTGGCGCTGGCGCCGTTGTCCCAGTACTGAACACCCGGATCGACCATGTAGGCGCGCTTGGCGCCAAAATTCTTGGCGTACTCCATGGCCGCTTCGTCGGTGCTGTTCGGGCCGTCGATGATCGCCAGGCCACGCAGCTTGTCGGCCAGGGCGACCAGCGCGGTGCCGACCGCCAGGGTCGAACTGTGTTTGGGGGTCACCAGCAAACGCGGCTGGGCATTGAAACGGCTCTTGCCGTCCAGCAGCGCCTGCAAACCGGTGCGCTTACCGTCGGCCAGCACCCCACCGATGATCGCCGAGGTCTGCTCGGCCGCATCCGCCACCTTGGCCACGCCGCAGGCAACGATCACCGCCTTGGCGCGCTGATAGATGGCCTGGCAGGCCTTGGTGATGGCCGCATCCGGGCCCCAGGCCGCGATGGCCTCGCGCTCGTTGGTGATCAGCAGCAGGTCGTTAGCCTTGGCCGTGAAGGCCGGGGCTTCGGTGAAGGTGTCCACCAGGCCGATGATCGAGGACGTCGGCAGCGAAATAGTGCGCGCACCGGTGTCGACGTTGGTGACGGTAACGCCGTGGAAAAAACCACTCATGGATAAACTCCAGACATGAAAAAGCCCCGGGTAAAGGGGGCTGTAAGGGATGTTGGGTTAAGGGGAAGCGGGAAAGAAAACGCCCCGGCGGTGCGGGGCGTTTATTCGACTTGTTCGGCGATCCAGGACGGCGCTATAGGGCGCAACTCAATGTCCGGGAAGTCTGGCGACTGCGGCCAGTCGCGCAGGGCCTGCATGTACAGCAGTAGCTCTTTGAACTGCTCAGCCGGAAGCGTGGTTTCGACCTCGATCTCCAGTTGGTCGCGGTGGCGGTCGCGCATACCCGTTGCCGTAATCAGTTCGCTGTCGCGCCATTCGCGCTCCTGGGCTTGCAGATCCGGAAGCTGTACAGGCGCGTCGATCAGATACGGCAAACCCCTATCGTCGTGAGCACGGGCCTTTCCAGACGCTGGATTACCTATGACCGACAAGTACAGGTCTTCGGATATCTCAACTGCATCCGCCGGCATTGAGCCGTGCAGGCCAGCTATGTATGTAGAGCCAGTAGACTTGCTGTAATAGCGCATACCCAAAACCTCCCCTCAGTACCCAATCGAAAACCAATAAACATCAAAATTTGTTGGTGAGTTAGTAGAAGAGCCACCGCCACGCCTATTGAATGTTGACTGTGTTCTAGACGTATCCCCAACAGTTTGCGATGTATCCCAGCCAGTCGGAGAAGCTACGATCGGCACTGCGTGATCGAAAAATTTGGAAGTTGTGAATGCGATAGGGAACAACACAGTAACTGGGCCGGCTGTTGCGTTTGTACCCCTGCCCCACTGAACAATCAGACCACCCAGCCACGAAGGAAAGGCGATGTAGCCATTGCTCGCCAGACCGATGGAAAAACCCCAACGAAGTTTCTTCGGTGTGACGATCAACGCGTCATCTGTGCCCGCAAGCATCTGCGCCTGGGGCGCAATTTTCGCCGTTCCTTGATTGGCCTCGGTGGCCTGGGCGGCCAGCGGAACAAGGGCTGCAACATCAATGTTTCCCTGATTGACGGGTGCGTTCCAAGCCTTGATGCACCACATCACTGCCAAGTTGCGGCCCCGAGTCTCGTTCGAAGTACGAACAACAAGCGAGGCGTCAAACTTGAATTGCTCTATGCCAGGAGCCGTATTGTCCGCAGAGCCGCCAATAATTCCCGTACCGTCTTTGGCCGCAAACGCACCTGTGGGCTTCAAAGTTTCTGAATACCCTGCGGCCTTAGCTGTAAATCCCCCGACGATATTCTGTATTGCATCAAACTGGTTACTACCAACAACGCGACCACCATCAACCCCGCGTCCATGGTCCCATCCGCGAAAGAACTCACCCCGCGAATCAGGCAAACGGAAGTTCCCGGCACCTTCGCCACCCGTGTTGAACGTGGTGCCGAGGTACGCCGCCAGGTCGGGATAAGTTGCGGTGCTCTGTACGCTGCCGTCGAGTTCTAGATACCCCGGCGGCACATCCGCTTTGGGGATTGCAACGATGGCACCGACAGGCGTTGCTGACTTCAGGGCTGCTAGCTCTTTGACAAGCGCAGCAACATCGATATTTCCCTGATTAACCGGCGCGTTCCAGGCCTTGATACACCACATAACCGCCAAGTTGCGCGGGCGGGTTTCCGATCCAACACGAGGCACGCCGTTCACGCCGTCACTGACGAAAGCGCCCGTTAAGTTACGTGGTCTTGTGCCCGGAGCGACTGAGCCCAACGGCGGGCCGTACGCTGGATCACCAGCGCCGCCATCATCGTTACCCCAGGATGTGCCAGCCTTAGTTCGCAGCGTCTCCAGGCGGAAGCCTTGCAGACTATCGAGCTGCATAGAGCCAATTGCGCGCCCGGCATCCACCCCACGCCCATGGTCCCAGCCCCGAAAGAACTCACCCCGAGAGTCTGGCAGTCGGAAGCTGCCCGCGCCTTCATCGCCCTTGTTGAAGGTGGTCCCGAGGTACGCCGCCAGGTCAGGGAAGACAGCAACGCTCTTCACGCTGCCATCAACTTCAAGGAAGCCCGGCGGAATCGCGCCCTTGGGAAACGCCACCATCGAGCCCACCGGCAACGACGACGCCTGCGCCACGATGGATTCGATCTCAGCCTTGGTATAGGTGTCGGTGATGCCATGACCGGCAAGCGTGCCCGGGTTGGTACCCGCGATAACCCGGCCGTTCTTGTCGACAGTGACATTGGCATATGAACCCGCGCTGACGCCGGTCCGGCCAACGGCCATTTCAAAGTCCAGCGCCGTGTTGCCCAGAATGATCGGCCCATCCGTAACCAACTGCCAGACACTGTCACCATTGACCGTGCCCTTCTCGATGCTGACAAACAGACCTGGGGTCACTTCCAGGCTGCTGTCGGCATCCTGCGCCCGCTTCCAGACACCGGTCGCCGACACCACATACAAGCCATTGTCCTTGGCCTGGGTCTGGTTCTTCACCAGCACCCGGGCATCGGCCGGCAGCAGCACATCGTCGATGGTCAGGATCCCGCTCAACGCGATGTTGGCCGTAGTGGCCACCAACGCTGAGTGTTTGAAGTCCATCTTGGCCAGGGCTTCGATCACCGCGTTGTCGACGTACTCACGGGTCGCCAGGACCACGGCCGGATCGATCTTGAGCACGACTTGCGCGGTGTTGGCCACGATGAAGTTCATGCGGATGACCTGGGTCTTGCCAGTGCCCTGGGCCAGCAGAGGCTTGAAGCTTGGCGCGCAGTTGGCCACCGCCACCAGGTCGCCGTCGGCATCGAACAGGCCGATTTCACGGATCCAGCGTCCACCGACATCGGGCGGGATTACCTGCTCGGTGATAATGACATTGGGATTCGCCGGATCAGTACGTACCTGATTCACCGGTGCGCGGCGCCATTCGTTGATCAGCTTGGTCTGGGTCTTGCTGGGGATGGGGTCGCTGCCGTTGGCATCCCCTACTGCCATCTCCTTGAAGGTCCAGGGCGTGCCCAGGGCGGTGGCGTTGGCCTGTTTCGCCTCGCCCACTGCTGTGAGGATGGCGAAGAACTGACTGTTGGAATCGATCATGAGTACACATCCAGGGTGTCTGTTTCATCAATGCACATGACCTGGCCGTATCGACCGGTCACATCAATATCACGGGGTGCCGGGGGGTAAACGTCGAGCACTTCGCCCTGGTCCACATAGGCGCCGTAGCCGATCACCCCGGAGGTTTCCAGGCTGATGGCCAGCCCGGTCATGTGCCGGCTCACGGGCCTGGCGTCGTCGATCAGCCGGGTCAGCTCCTGGTACATCTCCTCGGTGATACCGGTATCCAGCACCCCGACTTTCAGGGCAAAGGTGGCGGGCTCACCCCGGGGGACCATCTGCCACCATTCGACCACTTCGATCAGGTAACCCAGGGGCTCCACGACCCGGCGCAGCGCACCGATGGTGCCCTTGCGGGCATGGATGAAGAGCGAAGCGCGAATGGCGTTGCGCTTGACCGTTTCGCTCCAGCGCGGGTCCCAGCGGTCCACCGACCAGGCCCAGGCCAGTTGGGGCAGCAGGTGCACCGGACAGGTCGAGGGGTTGTACAGGGTGCGCAACATGGTGGCGGTGTCGCCGGTGTTGGTCGCCTCGAGGGCGCGCTCCAAAAGGGTGCTATTGCTTGGCAGCAGGCTGGTCATATCAGCTCCCCAAGGTGACGCTGTAGCCAGTGCAATACGCAGCCTGGGCCTTGCTCGGAGCGATGTCCTGCCAACCGCGCAGGTCGACCCGGGCCACGCCGGCCACATGCAGCTGGGCATCGATGGCAGAACGCGCCACCTCGATACCCAGTCGCCGGCGTGGGTTGACCCAGGCGGCCAGCCTGCGCTCGGCCTCGGCCAGGGCCGCATCACTTTCAGGCCCGGGGCCTTTCATGTGCAGCACCGCGTCGATGCGATACGGCAGGACCTGGGCACTGTTCACCGTGACCCGATCTCCCAGGGGGCGCACGTCCTCATCATTGAGGGCCGCGGCAACCGTCGCCAGCAGCTCAGGCGCCGCGGCGCCGTCGCCCTCAAGGCCCAGCACCGTAACCGTGACACAGGCCGG
Organism: Pseudomonas sp. MF4836; assembly: GCF_002018875.1. Classification (GTDB taxonomy): domain Bacteria; phylum Pseudomonadota; class Gammaproteobacteria; order Pseudomonadales; family Pseudomonadaceae; genus Aquipseudomonas. The sequence goes on along the minus strand of NZ_MVOL01000003.1, from coordinate 571,844 downwards.
TGACGGGCTTTCGGCCTCGGCATCGGCCACCAGGGCCGAGGCATTACGGGCATGCAGGATGTAGCTGTTACGCGGCCCAGCGGTGGTCAGCCCTTCGTAGGCCAGTTGGGCACGTTCGCGCAGTGCGTCATCGGCTTCCTTGATCTCCTCCACCGGCGGCACCGCTTGCGGGTCGCCGGCCTGGATCACCAGGCGTTGCAGATTGACGTTGGCAGCCAGCTGATCCAGATCCGTGCCCTTGGCATGGGCCAGCAGCAGCGCCTTGGCCGCATCGTTGACCCGGGCTCGCAACAGCATGTCGCCGTAAGCGGACAGCTCCAGATGTTTGGTGACGGGGTCGCTTTCCAGGTTGGCCGTCCAGTTGTCGCCCATGTAGCGGCGAAAGGTCGCCAGCTTGTCCTGATACAGCGCTTCAAAATCCAGGGCTTCCAGCACCTGGGGCGCCGGCAGCGCCGACAAATCCAGCATGCTCATGCCGTCACCTCCAAAACCGCGTTGTTGCCCAGGTACTGGCCCGTCAGTTGGAAACTGACCTGGCCCTCCACCACCGCTACCACTCGCACCCGCTCCAGCTTCAGCCGTGGCTCCCAACGCAACAGCGCCCGTGCCACCTCGGCCTGCACCGCGCTTTTCCAGCCGCCGGTTACCGGCAGGTCGACGTAACGGCGCAGGTTGCTGCCGTATTCAGGTCGCATCCGCCGGCTGCCCAAAGGGGTGGTCAGGATGTCCTCGATGGACTGCCGCAAATGCTCGATGCCGGACAGCGGCTGGCCAGTACGGCGATCCATTCCGATCATCGTGTTACTCCTGCGGCTGAAAGTCCGGATGCTGCTGCAGATAGTCCCTGGCAAGGCTGTCGCCCGCCGGCGCCGATACCGTTCCCTGGACCACCGCCAGCTCGCGGCCATCCGCCAGGATCAGAATGCGGGAGGTGTAGAGAGTGTCGCGAAATACCGCAGCGCCAGTACCGGCCGAGCGGTCGAGCTTTTTTTTCGGAATTGCCATGCTTTTCTCCGGGTACAAAAAATCCGCACTCGGCGGATTGATCAGGTTTATCTACGTCATGGGTAGGCTGGCCGAGGTTGATCGGCAAAGCGTCACTGAGGCGTTGCGGTTGATCCAGGGCCGGGCATCACGCCCAAGTGGACATGGGTCGAACCGACATTCACGCCGTTGTGCTTCAGGCTGACGCCGTTGATTTGCACATCGCCATTGAGGGTGATTGCCCCGGTCAATGTGATGCTGTCAGCCGTGCCCGTAATGGCGCTGTCCGTGACCAACGCCGAACTGGCGCCGACCTGGATTGCCACCGTGCCGCTGGGCAGGCTGATGCTGTAGCGCTTGGCCTGCCAGTCGTAGACCAGCGAGCCGCCATCATCGAAACGCCAGACTTCGACATGATCACGGTTGTCTGGTTGAGCGCCGGCATCACCGTACAGGCCCGGTACAAACGTGCCCTGCGCCGGCTCGCCGCTGGGGCTGATCAGGACGCCCTGCTCCCCCAGGCTCGGCGCCCGCCAGTGACGGGCCTTGCCGGCGGCCTGGCTATGCCAGCGCACCCAGGCACTGGTCCAGCCGGCCCCATCGCAAACCCGCACCAGGCCGGCAGCCAGGTCCACACCGACCACGCTGCACGGGAGAATCAAGCCGGCAATCATGCGGTCGTGGGTTGCAGATACGTAACTCACACCATTTGCTCCGGCGACTGGTAGCGACCCTCATCAAGGGCGCCTGTATCGGGACCAACACCCAGCACCAGCGTGCCCGGTGGCTGATTCGGCCATGGCCATTGCTCCTGGCCCAGGTAGATAAGCTGCTGCCAGCGCACGATCCACTCGGCTCTATAAGCCGGCTCCGAGACTATATCCGCAGGTTTTGCCGAGACCGCTGTTGCGCCTTCGACAAAATCCAGGTCCCACTGCTGGCAACGCAGAAGCTCGATCAACTGAGCCGCCAGAATGGCCGCCTGCAAAGGCGCCTGCACAAGATTGGCATCCACTCGCACCCGCGCCTCGAGAGTGGCCTGCATACAACTGCGGCCGTCGCCCGGGTCGGTGCCCTGGTCCAGGCCGGTAATTGCAAGGTAGAGCGCCGGCTCAGTGGCGTCCTCAAGCACCTTGGGCAAGGCCTCGACCGTATGCAGCTGCGGCATCGCCAACTTGATCGTGGCCATGATGGCGCCTTGTAGCTGGGTCAGTTCGTTCATTGTCGTGTTCCAGAAGAAGATCGACGCTGCCACGCCTGTGGGTCCATGGCCGGCAGACCTTGTTGAAGGCCAATGCTGATCAGGGAATCAAGGCTGATCAGAGTGAGAGTCCCGCGGTGGCACCTCGCACACCCCAATCCGCTTGGCCGCCCAACGTTCATAAAGGCCGATGGCCACATCGGCGCCGGCCATGGCGGTCAGGCAACCGAGTGCGCAGGCGGTCCAGATCGACACGCCGACGCCGTACAGCAGCATGATCGCCGAGACGCCGCAGACCACGCAGGCGCCGGAGCGCAAGGCCAGTCGTCGCACCAGCAGCCAGCCGCGGGCACCCTCCTTGTCAGCGCGCCACATCTCGCCGGACACGCCACCCACCAGGGCGAGGACGATGACCAGCCAGATCGGCATGTCCAGCAACGCTTGTTGCTCGTTTGTCATGTCTTGCCTCCAGTGCGGGAAAAGCCAATTCATTGGCCGGAAAAATAATGCGGGTGCTGCTGTGAGCCTGTATCGCCAAGGTGCATACAGTTAGGCAGGCATTCCAAAAAGCCCGGTTGCCCAGGCTTTTCAGTAATGCGGTCCTTCTGATCTTTCGGCGCTACTGGCGCGGTACGGATCCATTTAAATTGTTCCTCCGACCGCGACCCTGTCCGCCGGATAACTGCTTCTGGTGCTTTACGCTGCACACCCGGGTCAGTTGCCAACCCTCTGAACCGTTGAGGCCGGTTCATCGCTGCCTTTGCTTTGCCACTAAAGAGCGGTGTTGCTCGCCGTTGTTGAGCGGCTTGAGACAAAGAATATGCATGTATGCATATACAGTCAATGCATAAATGCATTTATTTATGCGCAAGAAATGCACGCATGCATGAAGCCCTTGCCGCACAAGGCTCACGGCTTTTCTGCAGGCGAAAAAAAACCCGCTCGGTGGCGGGTTTTATCTGACGGCGGTTCGGTTAGCGGGCGTACATGCCCCACCAGAAGACGTGGCCGAGGATGGTGATCTGCTCTTCCTGGATTTCCTGGAAGCTGTAGTCCTCATCCGGATGCTCGTCGCGATTGAAGCTGCGCAGGCGAATGCCGGTAGGCAGGCGATACAGCTGCTTCACCCGCAACTGGCCATTATGGTTAATGGCGTAGAGGTCGCCATCGACGATGTCGCCGATACCGCACTTGCCGGCATTGACGCCCACGGTGGCGCCGTCGCGCAGCACCGGCAGCATGCTGTTGCCGCGCACTGTGACGCACTTGGCCTGGTCAAACTGCACACCGTTATGGCGCAGGCTGCGCTTGCCAAAACGCAGGCTGGCGCGCTCGCTTTCCTCGATGACGAATCTTCCTGATCCTGCAGCCAATTCAACCTCTCGAAGAAAGGGGACCGAGACCTCGTCGTCATCGACAGGTGTATCGTCGTCCCACAGACTTATGTCCTTGAGTTCGGAATGTATCTCGTCGCCAATCGCCGCGCGGCCTGGGGCAATCTCAGCGCGCCCGCGCAGTTGATCGGTACTGACCTGAAAGTACTCGGCGATGCGCGAGATGTGCTTGTCCGACGGATCAACGATCTTGCCGCTGAGGATCCGCGAGAGTGTGGATTGAGGCACGCCGGTTCGACGGTGAAGCTCCGTAGGGGAGATTCCGTTGCGATCGAGCAGTTCTCTTAAGACGGTAGAAACATTGCGTTTTTGCATAACGCGCATATTGCTCGTTCCTTTCGCCGATGACAAATGCTGATTTGCATATTTTATGCATTCTTTTCAGAAACAACCTACGGCCTCACGCCTGCGAAGGGCCGACCGCCCATGGTAACCTTGTGCCCATCGCGGAAACGCCGGGCCGACGCCCCGCCCTTGCCCCACCACTTTCAACGAATTTGCCTACCTACCCGATGAATAAAGCACTCTCAGACTTGTCCTCTCACACACCGATGATGCAGCAGTACTGGCGCCTCAAGAACCAGCACCCTGATCAGTTGATGTTCTATCGCATGGGCGACTTCTACGAAATCTTCTACGAAGACGCCAAGAAGGCCGCCAAGCTGCTCGACATCACCCTGACAGCACGCGGGCAGTCGGCGGGCCAGGCGATTCCGATGTGTGGCATTCCTTACCATGCGGCGGAAGGTTACCTGGCGAAGCTGGTCAAGCTCGGCGAGTCGGTGGTGATCTGCGAACAAGTGGGCGACCCGGCCACCAGCAAAGGTCCAGTGGACCGCCAGGTGGTGCGCATCATCACCCCGGGCACGGTCAGTGACGAGGCGTTGCTCGATGAACGCCGCGACAACCTGATCGCCGCGGTGCTGGGTGACGAGCGTCTGTTTGGCCTGGCGGTCCTGGACATTACCAGCGGCAACTTCACCGTGCTGGAGATCAAAGGCTGGGAAAACCTGTTGGCGGAGCTGGAGCGGGTCAACCCGGTCGAGCTGATGATCCCGGATGACTGGCCACAGGGTTTGCCGGCAGAGAAGCGTCGTGGTGTGCGGCGTCGCGCGCCTTGGGACTTCGAGCGTGACTCGGCCCACAAGAGCCTGTGCCAGCAGTTTTCGACCCAGGACCTCAAGGGCTTTGGCTGCGAGAACCTGACCCTGGCCATCGGCGCCGCCGGTTGCCTGCTCAGTTACGCCAAGGAAACCCAGCGCACCGCCCTGCCCCATTTGCGCAGCCTGCGGCACGAACGCCTGGACGACACCGTGGTGCTGGACGGCGCAAGCCGGCGCAACCTGGAGCTGGACACCAACCTGGCCGGCGGCCGCGACAACACCCTGCAATCGGTGGTCGACCGTTGCCAGACCGCCATGGGCAGCCGCCTGCTGACTCGCTGGCTGAACCGTCCGCTGCGTGACCTCAAGGTCCTACAGGCGCGGCAGACCTCGATTACCTGCCTGCTGGATGGCTATCGCTTCGAGAAGCTGCAACCGCAGCTGAAAGAGATCGGCGATATCGAGCGGATCCTCGCCCGTATCGGCCTGCGCAATGCCCGTCCGCGCGACCTGGCACGCCTGCGTGACGCGTTGGCGGCGCTGCCCGAATTGCAAGTGGCAATGACCGAACTGGAAGGCCCGCACCTCACTCAACTGGCACAGACCACCAGCACCTACCCGGAGCTCGCGGCGCTGCTGGAAAAAGCCATCATCGACAATCCACCGGCGGTCATCCGCGACGGCGGCGTGCTGAAGACCGGCTACGACGTCGAGCTCGATGAACTGCAATCCTTGAGCGAGAACGCCGGGCAGTTCCTGATCGATCTTGAGGCCCGGGAAAAAGCCCGCACCGGCCTCGCCAACCTGAAGGTCGGCTACAACCGCATTCATGGCTACTTTATCGAGCTGCCAAGCAAACAGGCCGAACAGGCTCCGGCGGACTACATCCGACGCCAGACCCTCAAGGGCGCCGAGCGCTTTATCACCCCAGAGCTCAAGGAATTCGAAGACAAGGCCTTGTCCGCCAAGAGCCGGGCACTGGCCCGCGAGAAAATGCTCTACGAGGCCCTGCTGGAGACCATGATCAGCCACCTGCCGCCCTTGCAGGACACCGCCGCGGCCCTGGCCGAGCTGGACGTGCTGAGCAACCTGGCAGAGCGTGCGCTGAACCTTGACCTGAATTGCCCGCGTTTTGTCAGCGAGCCCTGCATGCGCATCAGCCAGGGGCGCCACCCGGTGGTCGAGCAGGTGCTGAGCACGCCGTTCGTGGCCAATGACCTGAGCCTGGATGACAACACCCGCATGCTGGTGATCACCGGTCCGAACATGGGCGGTAAATCCACTTACATGCGTCAGACCGCCTTGATTGTGCTGCTGGCCCATATCGGCAGCTTCGTACCCGCCGCCAGTTGCGAGCTGTCACTGGTGGACCGGATCTTCACCCGGATCGGTTCCAGCGACGATCTGGCGGGCGGCCGCTCGACCTTCATGGTGGAAATGAGCGAAACCGCGAACATCCTGCACAACGCCACCGAACGCAGCCTGGTGCTGATGGACGAAGTGGGCCGCGGCACCAGTACCTTTGACGGTCTTTCCCTGGCCTGGGCTGCGGCAGAACGTCTCGCCCACCTGCGCGCCTACACACTGTTCGCCACCCACTACTTCGAGCTGACGGTGCTGCCGGAAAACCAGCCGCTGGTAGCCAACGTGCACCTCAATGCCACTGAGCACAACGAACGTATCGTCTTCCTGCACCACGTGCTGCCAGGGCCGGCCAGCCAGAGCTACGGCCTGGCCGTGGCCCAGCTGGCTGGGGTGCCGAGCGAGGTGATCCTGCGTGCCCGCGAGCACCTGAGCCGTCTGGAAACCACCAGCCTGCCCCATGAAGTCGCACGCCCGGCTTCGGAAAAAACGTCGGTTCCACAGCAAAGCGACATGTTCGCCAGCCTGCCTCATCCGGTGCTTGAAGACCTGGCCAAGCTCGATCTGGACGACATGACGCCACGTAGGGCATTGGAAATGCTCTATACATTGAAGACACGCATCTAACGCAGACGCCTTCAAGCTGTTAGAATCTCGCGCGGTTTGGGATGCTGCGGACTTTTAAGCCTGGTCCGCAGACTATCGCTCCCAAACCTGGCGACCCCGTCATGAAGGGGCTCCGCTGCCGCCGCCTGAGGAGAGAATTAGAAATGACCTTCGTCGTCACCGACAACTGCATCAAGTGCAAGTACACCGACTGCGTAGAAGTCTGTCCGGTGGACTGCTTTTACGAAGGCCCGAACTTCCTGGTGATTCACCCGGATGAGTGCATTGATTGCGCGCTGTGCGAGCCTGAATGCCCAGCTGTAGCCATTTTCTCCGAAGACGAAGTCCCGGACGAGATGCAGGAATTCATTCAGCTGAACGTTGAACTGGCCGAGATCTGGCCCAACATCACTGAGAAGAAAGAATCGTTGCCGGATGCCGAAGAGTGGGATGGCGTCAAAGGCAAGATCAAAGACCTCGAACGCTGATTACCGCCGCGTTCCCGAAAAGGCCCCTTGCGGGCCTTTTTGCTTTTCAGGGAAAGAGCTTTTCTACTGTCACTTTTTTACAGGCGAAAAAAAGGGGCGGTATGACCCGCCCACATTTTTCCCTATTCCCTGTAGTCCTTTTCATCGTCCTGATGAATCGCTTCCTGCGATGTCCCTGACCATCGTCCTTGATGGCAGTGTCTATCCGTCGACACAGGGCTGATATTAAAGTCTTTCAGCCAGGTAGCAACTGCTGCCGACCCTGTAAGAAGTGCCTTTACTCAACCGCCACATAAAAATAAATACATATAAATCAATTACTTAGAAAAATACCCACACATAAAAGGGCAACTTCCAAGCCGTTAGAGCCCAAACACTTACGAAAGAGTAGGCTTTGGCTTACACGCGATTTCTAACTACTCCCATTTGGCAGTGCATCTCCTTTGCTAAAAACATTCCATAGCCCATAAAAAAGCCCCGAACAGGTCGGGGCTTTTTATCGACTACGGCGGCCAGCGCTATTATTGGAACAATGACTCGCTGGAAAGGCCGTTCTTCTCAAGGATTTCCCGCAGGCGTTTCAGACCTTCTACCTGAATCTGTCTGACTCGTTCCCGAGTAAGACCGATTTCGAGCCCTACGTCTTCAAGGGTGCTGCTTTCATGACCGCGCAAGCCGAAGCGCCGGATGACGACTTCACGCTGCTTGTCGGTCAACTCTGACAGCCATTGATCGATGCTCTGGGACAGGTCGTCATCCTGCAGCAGCTCGCAAGGGTCAGTTGGACGGTCGTCGGTGAGGGTGTCCAGCAAGGTTTTATCCGAATCCGGACCCAGCGAGACATCAACCGAAGAAACCCGCTCGTTCAAGCCCAGCATGCGCTTGACCTCTCCCACTGGTTTTTCCAGCAGGTTGGCGATCTCTTCGGGGGAAGGTTCATGGTCGAGCTTTTGAGTTAGCTCACGTGCGGCCCGCAGGTAGACGTTGAGTTCTTTGACCACATGAATCGGCAACCGAATGGTGCGGGTCTGATTCATGATCGCGCGTTCGATGGTCTGACGAATCCACCAGGTCGCGTAGGTCGAGAAGCGAAAACCACGCTCCGGATCGAATTTTTCCACCGCCCGGATCAGCCCCAGATTGCCCTCTTCGATCAGGTCCAGCAAGGAAAGACCGCGGTTGACATAACGTCGGGCGATTTTCACCACAAGTCGCAAGTTGCTTTCAATCATGCGCTTGCGGCCGGCCGGGTCACCGCTCTGCGACAGTCGCGCAAAGTGGACTTCTTCTTCCGGGGAGAGCAACGGGGAAAAGCCGATCTCATTGAGGTACAGCTGCGTCGCGTCGAGCGCTCGCGTGTAATCAATGTACTTGTGTTGCTTAAGCGTTGCGGAGTGTTTGGATTTGGCGCGAACGGAAGGCGGTGCAGCCCCTTCATTATTCGACATCGAATCCATAGCGATGCCGGTCTCCATAAGGAGCACCTCATCGTCGATGTCAAACTCCGGCACTTCTTTACTGAGAGCCATTGTTATAGTCCTTTGGTGAGTTCGACCTCAAGCTCAAGCGGCGCCTTTATCCTTGGCAACGCTGGAGCCTGTTCCCTCTACGTGACGGAACAGGCTGGTAACCGATCAACGACGTGGCAAGAATTGCAGCGGATCTACAGGTTTCCCTTGTCGGCGAATCTCAAAGTGCAGTTTCACCCGGTCTGTACCAGTTGACCCCATTTCGGCAATTGTCTGTCCGACTTTGACCTGCTGCCCCTCCCGAACCAACAACCTGCGGTTATGACCGTAGGCACTGACGTAGGTATCGCTGTGTTTGATGATGACTAATTCGCCGTAGCCCCTTAAGCCACTCCCGGCGTAAACCACCGTCCCATCAGACGCAGCTAAAACAGGCTGTCCCAAATCCCCGGCGATATCAATGCCTTTATTCAAACTACCGTTTGAAGAGAATTTACCAATCAAAATACCGTTCGAAGGCCAGCCCCAGCCAGTCGGGGCGGGGCCTGCAGGCGGTAATGGCGCCGGCGCCGGCTTGCTCGCAATCGTTGGCGAGGCGCCAACAGGGCGCCGTGTGACCGTAGTTTTACTCGAAGAAGAGGCGGTTGATTGTGAACTAGTGACAACTGTCGTTGGCGCCGAGCCTGTACGGCCGTCAAAACGGATCGTCTGCCCAGGGTGAATAGTGTAGGGCTCGGGAATGTTGTTGCGCGCCGCCAGTGCCTTGTAGTCCCAGCCGTAACGAAAGGCGATCGAGAACAAGGTATCGCCACGCCTGACGGCATATTGCCCAGTGGTCACGGTCGGGCGCTGTGGGGCCGCATTGTTGCGGTCAACCACGCCGACGCTGCTGGATTTGGTACTGGAACAGCCGACCAACAAGGAACTCAAGACAAAGCCGATCATCAGTCGCTGAAAGCTTGTGGTACCCATACGCTGCGCAATGACCGTGAGACTCACCCGCCGCTCCCTTTGTGGTGGTGGAATATGAAAGCTGCCCGATTCGGGCATCAAGTGTCGCCAGTATAACTGGCCGCTCGCGCTTTACCGTGGGCTTGACCAAATCATTGGACGCACCACCAGGCTTGCGGGGGCACATGGCGGGTTTCTTGATTCGTCCGGCTGTAAGACACAGCCGATCAAACAGAATTCACCCCGCGTAAACAAATGCTCAGGCCAGCGGGCCATTGAGCAACGGCACAAACCGCACGGCACCCAGCACATGCCGTGAAAAGCCCTGCTCTTCACGGACAATCAGCATCAGTTGCTGGACTTCGCCGGCGCCGACCGGGATCACCAGACGCCCGCCAGGAGCCAGTTGATCCAGTAACGCCTGGGGCACGTCGGTGGCGACAGCGGTCACGATGATGCCGTTGTAGGGCGCCAGCGCCGGCCAACCTTCCCAACCATCGCCCCAACGGAATACCACATTGCGCAGGTTCAACTCGACCAGGCGCTCCTTGGCCCGATCCTGCAGCACCTTGATGCGCTCGACGGAAAACACGCGCTCGACCAATTGCGAAAGTACTGCCGTCTGATACCCCGACCCCGTACCAATCTCCATCACCTTGTCCAGGGGCCCGGCAGCCAGCAGCAGCTCGCTCATGCGCGCCACCATGTAGGGCTGGGAAATGGTCTGGTTGTGGCCGATCGGCAGTGCGGTGTCTTCGTAGGCGCGGTGCGCCAATGCTTCATCGACGAACAGATGGCGTGGCGTACGCCGGATGACTTCCAGTACCTGGGCGTTGGACAGGCCTTCGTCGTACAGGCGCTGAATCAGCCGCTCGCGGGTGCGTTGGGAAGTCATTCCGATACCGCGACGCAGCAAATCGTCTTGCTCACGAGCCATCAGCGCAGCCCCTCCAGCCAGCCATCGAGGCTGTTGAATGCATCGCTGAAGGTGCGATCGAGCTGCAACGGAGTGATGGACACGTAACCCTGCATGACGGCATGGAAGTCCGTGCCCGGGCCGCCGTCTTCGGCGTCGCCGGCGGCGGCAATCCAGTAGCCGGCCTTGCCGCGCGGATCAACCACCTTCATCGGCGCCGCCGCACGTGCACGATGGCCCAGGCGAGTCAGCTGAATGCCGCGAATATGATCGAGTGGCAAGTTGGGAATATTCACGTTCAGCACTGTACGCGGCGGCAGATCCAGCGAGCCATGGGCCTCCACCAGCTTGCGCGCGAAATAGGCGGCAGTGGGCAGGTTCTCGACCTGGCGCGATGCCAGCGAAAAGGCAAAGGCCGGAAGCGCAAGGAAACGCCCCTCGAGTGCAGCCGCGACAGTGCCGGAATACAGCACGTCATCTCCCAGGTTCGCCCCCAGGTTGATCCCGGAAACCACCATGTCCGGCTCGCGCTCAAGCAGGCCATTGAGGCCGAGGTGCACGCAATCGGTCGGCGTACCGTTGATACCGATAAAGCCATTGCTCAAGGTATGCGGATGCAGCGGACGGTCGAGCGTCAGCGAGCTGCTGGCGCCGCTTTTGTCTTGATCCGGGGCGATAACCACGCATTCGGCATAATCCGCCAGCGCAGCATGAAGCGCGGCGAGACCGGGTGCTGTTACCCCATCGTCGTTAGAAATCAGAATACGCATGGGCTGTCCGTCTGCCCTACCGGCACCAGATCGACCAGTTCGCGCACCAATACGGTGGCGAAGCATCCAGCCGGCAGGACGAATTCCAATTGCAGAATGTCAGGCTCGGGATAATGCCACGTCAACCCGCCAATGGGCAGCCGCAGGATGCGACGTTCGTGGCTCATTCCGGCTTTTATCAACCAATCGCACAGGTCAGCCTCGCGTGTAGCGACTTGCTGCTCCAGGGCATGGGTCAGACCGGCGGCGGGCGATTCGCCCTCCCCCCACTGCGGCCCGGTCGGGTGCAGGTCAAGAATCGCCAGCCTTGGATCACTGCATTCCGCCTCACCGGCCGGGAAAAAACTGCGGCTGTCGGTGAACGCCAGCAAATCGCCGACCTGGGCACGCTGCCAGCTGCCATCAGCCACTCGCGCCGCCAGCACCTGGTTGAACACATAGCTGCGGGCCGTCGAAAGCAGACGCGAGCGCACATTACGTTGCTCCGGCAAGGCCTTGCGTGCCGCCCAACTGCGGGCGTCCACCAGGTTGCCGCCGTCATGGCCGAAGCGCTGGGCACCGAAGTAATTGGGAATGCCCTGTTGCGCGATCAGTTTCAGGCGCTCGTCGATAGCGGCCTGGTCGGCCTTGAGCTGGGTCAGACGCAGGGTAAAGCCATTGGCGGCATGGGCACCGCGTTGCAGCTTGCGTTTGTGGCGGGCGGCCTTGAGGATCTTCAGGGTGTCGTTTTCCGCCGCGGCAAGATCGGGGTCGGCCTTGCCGGGCAACTGCACGCTAAACCACTGCCGGGTCAGCGCCTGGCGATCCTTGAGGCCGGCATAGCTGACGGTGCGCAAAGGCACACCCGCCGCCTTGGCAATCCGCCGGGCCGCCTCTTCGGTGTTCAGGCCACGCTTTTCCACCCACAACCACAGATGCTCGCCTTCACCCGTCAGCGGAATATCCAGCACTTCGTCGACCTGGAAATCCTCGGCGCTGGCTTTCAGCACCGCGCTGCCCAACGCCTGGCCATAGGCCCGCGGGCCCAGCAATTCCTGTTCCGTCATGCGCGCAGCAACAAGGCGACGCTGTGCACCGCGATGCCTTCTTCGCGACCGACAAAGCCGAGTTTTTCGGTGGTGGTAGCTTTCACGTTCACTTGATCCAGTTCAACTTGCAGATCCGCGGCAATCAGCGCGCGCATCGCTTCGATATGGGGTGCCATCTTCGGCGCCTGGGCCACGATGGTGTTGTCGACATTGCCGACTTTCCAGCCTTTGCCGTGGATCAGTGCGACCACGTGACGCAGCAGCACACGGCTGTCGGCGCCCTTGAATTGCGGATCGGTGTCCGGAAAATGCTTGCCGATATCGCCCAGCGCCGCAGCACCGAGCAAGGCATCGCTCAAGGCGTGGAGTACCACGTCACCGTCGGAATGGGCGAGCAGCCCGAAGCTGTGTGCAATTCGCACGCCGCCCAGAGTAATGAAGTCGCCTTCAGCAAAACGGTGCACATCATAGCCGTGGCCAATACGCATAAAAAAACGCCCCGATTTAGTCAGGGCGTGATTCTACCTGCTTTGTCGGACATTAGGCGCTAAGAGCACGCGCGTGATGCTGCAGGTGGTCGTCGATGAAACTGGCGATGAAGAAATAGCTGTGGTCGTAGCCCGGTTGCAAACGCAGGGTCAGCGGATGACCCGCGGCCTTTGCCGCCTGCTGCAAGGCTTCCGGCTTGAGCTGGGTCGCCAGGAAATCATCCCGATCGCCTTGATCCACCAGCAGCGGCAGCTTCTCGCTAGCTTCGGCGATCAGCACGCTGGCATCCCACTCACGCCAGCGCGAACGCTCTTCGCCCAGGTAACGGGAGAAGGCCTTCTGGCCCCATGGGCAATCCATCGGGTTGCTGATCGGCGCAAGGGCCGACACCGACAGGTAGCGCCCGGGATTGCGCAAGGCGCAGACCAAGGCCCCGTGCCCGCCCATGGAGTGCCCACTGATACCGCGCTTGTCCGAGGCCGGAAAATGCGCCTCGACCAATGCCGGCAGCTCCTGCACCACGTAGTCGTGCATCCGGTAGTGCTGGGCCCAGGGCTCCTGGGTTGCATTGAGGTAGAACCCGGCACCCAGCCCAAAATCCCAGGCACCGTCGGGATCCGCCGGCACGCCGGGGCCCCGGGGGCTGGTGTCCGGGGCAACGATGATCAGCCCCAGTTCTGCAGCCATGCGCATCGCGCCGGCCTTGTGCATAAAGTTTTCATCCGTGCAGGTCAGCCCGGACAACCAGTACAGCACCGGCAGCTTGCTCCCCGCCTCCGCCTGCGGCGGCAGGTACACGGCAAACACCATGTCGCAGCCCAAGACCTGGGAGTGGTGCTTGTAGCGCTTATGCCAGCCGCCAAAGCTCTTTTGACACGAAATATTTTCCAAGCTCATAGGACCTCCAGAGGCAATTGCAGGCCATCAGCTTCAAGTGGCAAGACCGCTGGAACCACTTGCCGCTGACAGCTTGCAACTCCCCGCTGCTCCTCAGAAATGAATGACGGTACGAATGCTTTTACCTTCATGCATCAGGTCGAAAGCCTTGTTGATGTCTTCAAGGCCCATGGTGTGGGTGATGAAGGTGTCCAAGGGGATCTCGCCGCTCTGGGCCATTTCTACGTAGCTTGGCAGCTCGGAACGACCGCGCACGCCACCAAAGGCCGAACCGCGCCAGACGCGCCCGGTGACCAGCTGGAATGGACGGGTGGAAATTTCCTGGCCGGCACCGGCAACGCCGATGATCACCGACTCGCCCCACCCCTTGTGGCAGCATTCCAGCGCCGCACGCATCAACTGCACGTTGCCGATGCATTCGAAGGAGAAATCCACGCCGCCATCGGTCATGTCGACAATGACCTCCTGGATAGGACGATCGAAGTCTTTCGGGTTGACGCAGTCGGTAGCGCCCAGTTGCTTGGCGATTTCAAACTTGGCCGGGTTGATGTCAATGGCAATGATCCGCGCCGCCTTGGCCTTGACCGCACCGATCACGGCCGACAGGCCGATACCGCCCAGGCCGAAGATGGCCACGGTATCGCCGGGCTTTACCTTGGCGGTGTTGATCACCGCGCCGATACCGGTGGTGACACCGCAGCCCAGCAGGCAGACTTTTTCCAGTGGTGCTTCTTTCGGGATCTTGGCGACAGAGATTTCCGGCAGCACGGTGTATTCGGAGAAGGTCGAGGTGCCCATGTAATGGAAGATCGGCTGACCCTTGTAGGAAAAGCGCGTGGTGCCGTCCGGCATCAGGCCTTTGCCCTGGGTGGCGCGAATTGCCTGACAGAGGTTGGTCTTGCCCGACAGGCAGAATTTGCACTTGCCGCATTCCGGGGTGTACAGCGGGATGACGTGGTCGCCGACTGCAACCGAGGTCACGCCTTCACCGATGGCTTCAACCACGGCCCCGCCTTCGTGCCCCAGAATCGACGGGAAGATACCTTCCGGATCGGCGCCGGACAGGGTGTAGGCATCGGTATGGCACACACCGGAAGCGACCACCCGCAGCAAGACTTCACCGGCCTTGGGCATGGCCACATCGACTTCGACGATTTCGAGAGGCTTCTTGGCCTCGAAGGCAACGGCAGCGCGCGACTTGATCATCCTGGGGGTCTCCAATGAATAAAAACGAGACGCGCAGTGTAAAACACCGCTGAACGATTAATAATCCAAGCAAAAGCAAAACATTATTGCTGTACAGGGATAATCGACATGAGTGAAAACCGCTGGGAGGGCATCGACGAGTTTGTCGCAGTGGCCGAATACAGCCAGTTCACTGCAGCAGCCGAGCGCCTGGGGGTGTCCTCCTCCCATATCAGCCGGCAAATTGCCCGCCTCGAGGAGCGCCTGCAAACTCGCCTGCTCTACCGCAGTACCCGCCGCGTCACCTTGACCGAGGCGGGTCAGACGTTTCTTCAACATTGCCAGCGCCTGCAGGACGGCCGCGAGGAAGCGTTGCGCGCCGTGGGTGATTTGACCAGCGAGCCCAAAGGCATGCTGCGCATGACCTGCGCCGTGGCTTATGGCGAGCGCTTTATCGTGCCGCTGGTGACCCGCTACATGGGCCTATATCCGCAACTGCGGGTGGACATCGAGCTCAGCAATCGCCCACTTGACCTGGTGCATGAGGGGCTGGACCTGGCGATTCGCCTGGGGCGGCTCCAGGATTCACGCCTTGTGGCCACGCGCCTGGCGCCGCGGCGCATGTACCTGTGCGCCTCGCCATCGTATCTGGAGCGCTACGGGCGCCCCCATAGCCTGTCGGAGTTGAGCCGACACAATTGCCTGATCGGCAGCTCGGATATCTGGCAACTGGAACAGAACGGGCGGGAGTTTTCCCAGCGGGTGCAGGGTAATTGGCGCTGCAACAGTGGGCAGGCAGTACTGGACGCGGCGCTGCAAGGGGTTGGGTTGTGTCAGTTGCCGGACTACTACGTGCTCGAACACCTGCGCAGCGGTACGTTGATCTCCCTGCTGGAGGCCCACCAACCGCCAAATACCGCCGTCTGGGCGCTGTATCCGCAACAGCGGCATTTGTCGCCCAAGGTGCGCAAGCTGGTGGATTACCTCAAGCAAGGCCTGGTCCAACGCCCCGAGTACCAAGATTTGTAGCGGCTGACGCGGGGCCTCTTGGGCGTTGGGCTGAATCTGGGAGAGAGCCGGTGTTGATCAGGGCCAGCGCAGCCTCGCGGGCTCGGCAGCGGCTACGGGGGCGACGTATGTAGCCGCTGCCGCAGGCTGCGCTGGCCCTTACGTGTACCTAGGTGGTTCGCTGCTACGCAATCAGCGGCGGTTGGCCCAGCGCTGGCGCAGCCATTCGAGGTCTTCGGGGCGGGTGACTTTGATGTTGTCCGAACGCCCTTCGATCAGGCGTGGCGCCTGGCCCGACCATTCCACTGCCGAGGCTTCGTCGGTGATCAGCACATCCGCCACCAGGCTGTCAGCCAATGCCCGATGCAAAGCGCCCAGGCGAAACATCTGTGGCGTGTAGGCCTGCCAGATCAGGCTGCGATCGACGGTTTCCACCACACGGCCGTGCTTGTCGACGCGCTTCAAGGTGTCCCGAGCCGGCACGGCAAGCAAGCCGCCCACGGGGTCGTCCGCCAATTCACCGAGCAGCTTGTCCAGGTCATCGCGGGTCAGGTTGGGCCGAGCCGCGTCATGCACCAGCACCCAGTCCTCATCCGCCGCGCCCTGGGCATGCAGGTGCAACAAGGCATTGAGGACCGAACCGGAGCGCTCCTGCCCACCGTCCACGCGCTGAATCCGCGAGTCATGGGCACAGGCCAGGGTCGGCCAGAAGGGATCGTCGACAGCGAGACTGACCACCAGCCCCTTGAGGCAGGGATGGTCGAGGAAACAGCCGAGGCTGTGTTCAAGAATAGTGCGTCCGCCCAGCTGCAAATACTGCTTGGGGCGGTCCGCGGCCATACGGGCACCAACGCCCGCGGCAGGAATCACGGCCCAGAAGGCCGGCAAACGCTCGATCATTGGGCCAACTGGTAGAGGGTCTCGCCCTCCTTGACCATGCCCAACTCATGGCGAGCCCGTTCTTCAACGGTCTCCATGCCCTTTTTCAACTCCATGACTTCCGCATCGAGTACGCGATTACGCTCCAGCAAACGCTCGTTTTCGGCGTGCTGATCGGCAATCTGCTGAGTCAGGTCAGCTACCTGCGCCAAACTGCCATTCCCCACCCACAGGCGGTACTGCAGGCCAGCCAGCAGCAAGAGCAAGACGAGGAACAACCAATTGGGACTGCGCATCGAATATCGGGTATCCAGTGAAAAAAGACAGCCATGCCTACAACTTCGAACCTACTGATAGCACGAAGCCTGGAAGAACCAGGCTTGTGCTCATAAGGCATCAGATTAGAGGCAAAAAAGCCGCTATAGCGATTTTTCCGACACAATCCGGTGTCTTTTTACCATCTACCGCTTAGCCGCGAAACTCGCTGCGACCGTTGTACTTGGCTTTGCCATTCAATTGCTCTTCGATGCGCAGCAATTGGTTGTACTTGGAAACGCGATCGGAACGGCACAGCGAACCGGTCTTGATCTGGCCAGCCGCAGTGCCCACGGCCAGGTCGGCAATGGTCGAATCTTCGGTTTCACCGGAGCGGTGCGAGATGACGGCGGTGTAACCGGCGGCCTTGGCCATCTGGATGGCTTCCAGGGTTTCGGTCAGGGTGCCGATCTGGTTGAACTTGATCAGGATCGAGTTGGCGATCTTCTTGTCGATGCCTTCTTTCAAGATCTTGGTGTTGGTCACGAACAGGTCGTCGCCTACCAGTTGGATTTTCTCGCCGATCTTGTCGGTGAGGACTTTCCAGCCGGCCCAGTCGGACTCGTCCAGGCCGTCTTCGATGGAGATGATCGGGTAACGCTCGGTCAGACCTTTGAGGTAGTCGGCAAAACCTTCGGAAGTGAATACGTGGCCTTCACCGGACAGGTTGTACTTGCCGTCTTCATAGAATTCGCTGGCCGCGCAGTCCAGAGCCAGGGTCACGTCAGTGCCCAGGGTGTAACCGGCGTTGGCCACGGCTTCGGAGATCACTTTCAAAGCATCTTCGTTGGATGCCAGGTTCGGCGCGAAACCACCTTCGTCACCTACTGCAGTGCTCAGGCCACGGGCCTTCAGCACAGCCTTGAGGTGATGGAAAATCTCGGTGCCCATGCGCAGGCCTTCCGAGAAAGACTTGGCGCCAACCGGCTGCACCATGAATTCCTGGATATCGACGTTGTTATCGGCATGCTCGCCGCCGTTGATGATGTTCATCATTGGAACCGGCATCGAGTACACGCCTGGGGTGCCATTGAGGTTGGCGATGTGGGCGTACAGCGGCAGGTCCTGGTCCTGTGCAGCAGCCTTGGCCGCAGCCAGGGATACAGCGAGGATCGCGTTGGCGCCCAGGGTGGCTTTGTTTTCAGTGCCGTCGAGCTTGATCATCGCGTGATCCAGCGCTTTCTGGTCGCTTGGGTCTTTGCCCAGCAGCAGGTCGCGGATCGGACCGTTGATGTTGGCTACAGCCTTGAGCACGCCTTTGCCCAGGTAACGGCTCTTGTCGCCATCACGCAGCTCGAGCGCTTCACGCGAGCCGGTGGAAGCACCGGACGGCGCGCAGGCGCTACCGATGATGCCGTTATCGAGAAGCACGTCCGCTTCGACGGTGGGATTGCCACGGGAGTCGAGAACTTCACGACCTTTGATGTCGACGATTTTTGCCATTGTTGTAAACACTCCAAAGTTGACGAAAACGACGCAGCTGTAGGAAATCTCTTTACCGTCGGCAAGTGATGGGCAGCGGGCAGGCTTGCAGACGATAAGGCTCAGGCCCGAGGGCCTGAGAAATAATCGTGCGGTACTTTACCGGAGAAATCGGTTTTAGGCGGTTTCTACCGTCGGAAAACTCTTCACCAGTTCGTCCAGCGCCTTGAGCTGAGCCAGGAACGGCTCGAGCTTGTCCAGGCGCAGGGCGCAAGGACCGTCACACTTGGCGTTGTCCGGGTCCGGGTGGGCTTCCAGGAACAGGCCAGCCAGGGACTGGCTGATACCGGCCTTGGCCAGGTCGGTGACCTGGGCCCGACGACCACCCGCCGAATCGGCACGGCCGCCCGGCATCTGCAGGGCATGGGTCACGTCGAAGAACACCGGGTATTCGAACTGCTTCATGATGCCGAAGCCGAGCATGTCGACGACCAGGTTGTTGTAGCCGAAGCTGGAACCGCGCTCGCAGAGGATCAACTGATCGTTACCCGCTTCTTCGCACTTGCTCAGGATGTGTTTCATTTCCTGGGGCGCAAGGAACTGGGCTTTCTTGATGTTGATCACCGCACCGGTCTTGGCCATCGCGACCACCAGGTCGGTCTGGCGCGACAGGAAGGCCGGCAACTGGATGATGTCGCAGACTTCAGCGACGATCGCCGCCTGGTCAGGCTCGTGGACGTCGGTGATGATCGGCACGCCGAAGGCTTGCTTGATGTCCTGGAAGATCCGCATGCCCTCTTCCAGGCCGGGGCCACGGTAAGAGGTCACGGAGGAACGGTTGGCCTTGTCGAAGCTGGCCTTGAACACGTAAGGGATCCCAAGCTTCTGGGTCACCTTGACGTACTCTTCGCAGACCTGCATCGCCATGTCGCGGCTTTCCAGCACGTTCATGCCACCGAAAAGCACCATGGGCTTGTCGTTGGCAATCTCGATATCGCCTACACGGATGATCTTCTGGGCCATCAGGGT
The DNA here is from genome assembly GCF_002018875.1 of Pseudomonas sp. MF4836. Taxonomy (GTDB): domain Bacteria; phylum Pseudomonadota; class Gammaproteobacteria; order Pseudomonadales; family Pseudomonadaceae; genus Aquipseudomonas. The sequence goes on along the minus strand of NZ_MVOL01000003.1, from coordinate 552,348 downwards.
TTATGCCTTCTTCTGGTGTTGAGCCAAGGCCGCCTTGACGAAACCGCTGAACAACGGGTGACCGTCGCGCGGTGTCGAGGTGAACTCAGGGTGGAATTGGCAAGCGACGAACCATGGATGATCCGGTGCTTCAACCACTTCAACCAGCGCGCCATCACCGGAACGACCGGAGATTTTCAGGCCGGCTTCCATGATTTGCGGCAGCAGGTTGTTGTTCACTTCGTAGCGATGACGGTGACGCTCGACGATCACGTCCTTGGCGTAGCAATCGTGAACCAGGGAACCCGGCTCCAGCAGGCAATCCTGGGCACCCAGGCGCATGGTGCCGCCCAGATCGGAAGCCTCGGTGCGGGTTTCGACAGCGCCGGTGGCATCTTCCCACTCGGTGATCAGGCCCACGACCGGGTGACCGCTGGCGCGATCGAACTCGGTGGAGTTGGCGTCTTTCCAGCCCAGCACGTTACGTGCGAACTCGATAACGGCCACTTGCATGCCCAGGCAGATGCCGAGGTACGGCACCTTGTTTTCACGAGCGTATTGCACGGCGGTGATCTTGCCTTCCACGCCACGCAGACCGAAGCCGCCAGGTACGAGGATGGCATCGACACCTTCGAGCAGCGCGGTGCCCTGGTTTTCGATGTCTTCGGAATCGATGTAGCGCAGGTTGACCTTGGTCCGGTTGCTGATGCCGGCGTGACTCATGGCTTCGATCAGCGACTTGTAGGCGTCCAGCAGCTCCATGTACTTGCCGACCATGGCGATGGTGACTTCGTGCTCCGGATTCAGCTTGGCGTCAACCACGGCTTCCCACTCGGACAAGTCAGCGCTGCCGCATTGCAGGCCGAAACGCTCGACGACGAAATCATCCAGGCCCTGGGAGTGCAGGATGCCCGGAATCTTGTAGATGGTGTCCGCATCTTCCAGTGCAATCACCGCACGTTCTTCAACGTTGGTGAACTGGGCGATCTTGCGACGCGACGAGATGTCGATCGGGTGATCGGAGCGGCATACCAGCACGTCCGGCTGCAGGCCGATGGAACGCAGTTCCTTGACCGAATGCTGGGTCGGCTTGGTTTTGGTTTCGCCGGCGGTGGCGATGTATGGCACCAGGGTCAGGTGCATCAGCATCGCGCGCTTGGCGCCGACTTCGAAACGCAACTGGCGGATGGCTTCGAGGAACGGTTGGGACTCGATGTCACCCACGGTGCCACCGATTTCAACCATGGCCACGTCGGCATCGCCGGCGCCCTTGATGATCCGGCGCTTGATCTCGTCGGTGATGTGCGGAATCACCTGGATGGTCGCGCCCAGGTAATCACCACGGCGCTCTTTGCGCAGCACGTGCTCGTAGACACGGCCGGTGGTGAAGTTGTTGTTCTGGGTCATGGTCGTGCGGATGAACCGCTCGTAGTGGCCCAGGTCCAGGTCAGTCTCGGCGCCGTCGTGGGTGACGAACACTTCACCGTGCTGGAACGGGCTCATGGTGCCCGGGTCGACGTTGATGTACGGGTCCAGCTTCAGCATGGTGACCTTAAGTCCCCGCGCCTCCAGGATGGCCGCCAATGAAGCCGAGGCAATGCCTTTCCCCAATGAAGAAACAACACCGCCCGTGACGAATATGTAGCGCGTCATGAAAAACCCTAGAAGTCTGCGTTAAAGCGGTCCGAGCCGCCGGGGAAAGCGAAGGAAGGCCGAAGCCCCCGATCACCTGCATTAATCACAGTGCATCTTTCGAAAAAACCGCCGCGTTGTGACAGACCGGATGCAAAAACACCGGTACGTTGCTCGCTACACATTTTTTGGAATCGCCCAGCAAAGACTGCTTGGTAATCGGCAACTTCTGCAATTCAGGCGAATCCACAGAAGTTGTATCAAGAAGGGAGCGTAGTCTACCGGAAAGGGCCTTTCAGCTCAAACCTTGATCGCTCGTCGGCGGCTGCCAATGCAATTGCCAACAACCATGGGCGTTTGCGACAAGACCTGGCAGGTTTGCCACCGCCAACAACTGCTCGCCCTGATACAGCAGCGGCAATCTGCCACGGGCAAAGGCCGGCAGGCCACTTTCATTGAGCAAGCGCTTCAGGTCGCGATGGCCTCGACCCGGTAATTGCATGACTTCGCCACCTTGACGATAAGCCACCTGCAACGGTCCCCTGAGCCCCTGGCCGGTGATATGCAACTGCCCGTTATCCGGTAGCACCAGCGGTCGGGAAATGTCTGCCCAGGATGGCGCATCAGGCATCGGGCGCAACCAGGCGCCCGCCAACCACCACAACCGCCCGCAGGCTCGATGCAGTTCGCCGTCTGCCAGGCGCCAGATCGGACGCCCATCTTGCGCCGCATCGCGTAGCGTCTCCCAACCCACCCAGTGCTCGCTATCCGGCAAACGGCTGCGAAGGCTCAGCCAGTGGCTCAGGGCGTTGCGCTGGCGAGCGGGAGAAAGCGCTTGCAGGGGAGCCAACTCCAGTGACGGCAGGCGCAACCAACTGAAGTCGCTGGCAGTGTCGGCCGCAGCAAGATCCATCTGTGCCAGCTCATCGAGCAGCCCTTGAGCCTCACTCAAATGCGCCGCGCTGCGCGCCATGCTGGCCAGTGCCCGAGGCCAGCGAGCAGTGAGCTGGGGAAGCACCGCGTGGCGCAGGTAATTGCGTGAAAACTGCTGATCGAGATTGGAGGGATCCTCGATCCAGCTCAATCCACGCTCATCGGCATAACGCAGCAGTTCGGCCCGCGATACATCCAGCAACGGCCGCAGCAAATGCCCCAGGCCCAAAGGGCGGGATTCAGGCATCGCTGCCAGCCCTCTTGCCCCCGCGCCGCGCAACAGCCGAAACAACAAGGTTTCCGCCTGATCGTCACGATGCTGCCCAGTCAGCAGCAACTCGTTGCCAGCTGTTGCGCGCTCAAAGGCGCCGTAACGCGCATCACGGGCCGCACGCTCGAGGCTGGCGCCCTCTTGCACCTGCACGCGCATGACCTGCAAGGGCACCCCCAGCGCGTCGCACACCGACTGACAATGGGCCGGCCAGGCATCGGCCGCAGCCTGTAGACCGTGGTGGATATGCAGGGCAGTCAACGGTGGAAGTGGGTGTTGTTGCGCCAGATCGGCAAGCAGGTGCAGGAGGACGGTGGAGTCCAGACCGCCGGAATAGGCAATACGCCAGGCGCAGGCGTCACGCCAAGGAGCCAGGCGATGCAGCAATTGGGCAGATAGGTGATTCATCAACGGACAGGACCTGTGGGAGCCGGGCTTGCCTGCTGCAGACGCTGGAGCGGTGAAGGGATCCACCGCCGCGTCCGGACCGCAGGCAAGCTCGCTCCTACAAGAAGGAGCGACGGCGTATCAGAGACCGTAGCTCATCAGGCGGTCATAACGACGCTTGAGCAAGGTTTCGGTGTCCATGCCCTTGAGCATCGCCAACTGCGAAGTCAGCTCGGCACGGATCGAGGCAGCAGCGGCTGCTGGGTCACGGTGTGCGCCCCCCAGAGGCTCGCCGATCACCTTGTCCACAATGCCCAGGCCTTTGAGACGCTCGGCAGTGATACCCATGGCTTCGGCGGCATCCGGGGCTTTCTCGGCGGTTTTCCAGAGGATGGACGCGCAACCTTCTGGGGAAATAACCGCGTAAGTCGAGTACTGCAGCATGTTCAACTGGTCGCAAACGCCGATCGCCAATGCACCGCCAGAACCACCTTCGCCGATGACCGTGGCGATGATCGGGGTCTTCAGGCGGGCCATGACACGCAGGTTCCAGGCAATGGCTTCGCTCTGGTTGCGCTCTTCGGCGTCGATACCCGGGTAGGCGCCCGGCGTGTCGATAAAGGTCAGGATCGGCATCTTGAAGCGTTCGGCCATTTCCATCAGGCGGCAGGCCTTGCGGTAGCCTTCCGGACGCGGCATGCCGAAGTTGCGACGAACCTTTTCGCGGACTTCGCGGCCTTTCTGGTGACCAATGATCATCACTGGCTGGTCATCCAGACGGGCAACCCCGCCGACAATGGCAGCATCGTCCGAGAAGTGACGGTCGCCATGCAGCTCGTCGAACTCGGTGAAGATGTGGTCGATGTAGTCCAGGGTGTACGGACGACGCGGGTGACGCGCCAGACGAGCGATCTGCCAGCTGGTCAGCTTGCCGAAGATGTCCTCGGTGAGCGTGCTGCTTTTATCCTGCAGGCGGGAGATCTCATCGCCGATATTCAGCGAATTGTCATTACCGACCAAGCGCAACTCTTCGATCTTGGCTTGCAGGTCGGCGATCGGCTGTTCGAAATCTAGAAAATTCGGGTTCATAGGCGTCCGTCTTGGGTCGACATCCAAGAGAGCTTGGGTCGGCCGGTTGTCTATTCGCGCATTACCTTAAGGGACAGGCGCGTTCAGGTCGAGATTAAAATCCGGGTCGAGGTCAGGGCAAACCCGATAACGCAAGGAATGCCCGCTGACCGTCAACGGTATTGGAGGAAGACGTTGTCTCGCCCGAACTGGTCACGCAGGGCTTGAATCAATGCATCCGCCGGGTCGATTCGCCAGCCTTCGCCGAACTGCAGCAAGGCCTTGGAATCATCCCGGGCATATTCCATGGTCACCGGGCAGGCACCGCGATAACGCTTGAGCAACTCGCCCAACCAGCGTAGCTGATCACCCTTGAGGGCCTCGGTATGAACCTTGAGCCGCAGGCTTTCCGCCAGGTTGGTCCGCGCATCCTCCATGCTCATCACGCGCTTGACCCGCAGGCGCAGGCCGCCGGAGAAGTCATCGTTGCTGACCTCGCCCTCGACCACCACCATCGCGTCGGTCTGCAGCAGGGACTGCGCCGAATGGAAGGCCTCGGCAAACAGTGAAGCCTCAATCCGCCCCGAACGGTCGTCCAGGGTAATGAAGCCCATCTTGTCGCCCTTTTTGTTCTTCATGACCCGCAGGGCAATAATCATCCCCGCCACGGTCTGGGTATCCCGCGCAGGCTTCAGATCGATGATGCGCTGGCGGGCAAAACGTCGGATTTCACCTTCATACTCGTCGATCGGGTGACCGGTCAGGTACAGCCCCAGGGTATCTTTCTCGCCTTTGAGGCGCTCCTTGAGGGTCAGTTCCTTGGCCTTGCGGTGATTGGCGTAGACATCGGCGTCTTCTTCCACAAACAGGCCGCCAAACAGGTCGGCATGGCCGCTGTCGTGGGTCCGGGCCGTCTGTTCGGCCGCCTTGATCGCTTCTTCCATGGCGGTCAGCAACACCGCCCGGTTCTGGTCGATGTTGGCCTGATAGGCCTTGGGCTCATCGTGGAAATACGGGCCCAAGCGGTCCAGGGCGCCACTGCGGATCAAACCGTCAAGGGTGCGCTTGTTGATACGCTTGAGGTCCACCCGGGCGCAGAAATCAAACAGGTCCTTGAACGGCCCGGCCTGGCGCGCCTCGGTAATGGCCTCTACCGGCCCTTCGCCAACCCCCTTGATCGCCCCCAGGCCATAAATGATCCGACCTTCGTCGTTCACCGTGAACTTGAACTCCGAGGTGTTCACGTCTGGCGCATCGAGGCGCAGCTTCATGATCCGCACTTCCTCGATCAAGGTCACGACCTTGTCGGTGTTGTGCATATCCGCCGAGAGCACCGCAGCCATGAACGGCGCCGGGTAGTGAGCCTTGAGCCAGGCGGTCTGGTACGACACCAGGCCGTAAGCTGCGGAGTGGGATTTGTTGAAGCCGTAACCGGCGAATTTCTCCACCAGGTCGAAAATGTTACCCGCCAGGTCCGGGTCGATATTATTGGTGGCGCAACCCTCAATGAAACCGCCACGTTGCTTGGCCATTTCCTCGGGCTTTTTCTTACCCATCGCCCGGCGCAGCATGTCCGCACCACCGAGGGTGTAACCGGCCATGACCTGGGCGATCTGCATCACCTGTTCCTGATACAGGATGATGCCGTAAGTCGGTGCCAGTACCGGCTTGAGGCCTTCGTACTGGTAATCCGAGTGCGGGTAGGCCAGTTCGGCGCGACCGTGCTTACGGTTGATGAAGTCATCCACCATGCCCGATTGCAAAGGGCCCGGACGGAACAGGGCCACCAGTGCGATCAAGTCTTCCAGACAGTCGGGCTTGAGCTTTTTGATCAGCTCCTTCATGCCTCGCGACTCAAGCTGGAACACCGCCGTGGTTTCAGCCTTTTGCAGCAGGCTGTAGGTCGGCTTGTCGTCGAGCGGGATAAAGGCGATATCCAGCGGCTCTTCGTCGACCTTGGCCCGCTCGCGGTTGATGGTCTTGAGGGCCCAATCGATGATGGTCAGGGTCCGCAGACCGAGGAAGTCGAACTTCACCAGGCCCGCGGCCTCGACGTCATCCTTGTCGAACTGGGTAACCAGGCCATCGCCTTCTTCGTCGCAATAGATCGGCGAAAAGTCGGTCAGCTTGGTTGGCGCGATAACCACGCCACCGGCGTGCTTGCCGACGTTGCGCACCACGCCTTCAAGCTTGCGCGCCATCTCCCAGATTTCCGCCGCTTCCTCATCGACCTTGATGAAGTCGCGCAGGATCTCTTCCTGTTCGTAGGCTTTTTCCAGGGTCATGCCGACTTCGAACGGGATCATCTTCGACAGGCGATCCGCCAGGCCGTAGGACTTGCCCTGGACCCGCGCCACGTCCCGCACCACAGCCTTGGCGGCCATGGAACCGAAGGTGATGATCTGGCTGACCGCGTTGCGGCCGTACTTCTCAGCCACGTAGTCGATCACCCGGTCGCGACCGTCCATGCAGAAGTCGACGTCGAAGTCGGGCATGGAGACCCGTTCCGGGTTGAGGAAACGTTCGAACAGCAGGTCATATTCCAGCGGATCGAGGTCGGTGATCTTCTGCACGTAGGCCACCAGGGACCCGGCACCCGATCCACGGCCCGGACCTACCGGGACACCGTTGCTCTTGGCCCACTGGATAAAGTCCATAACGATCAGGAAGTAACCGGGGAAGCCCATCTGGATGATGATATCCAGCTCGAAATTCAAGCGATCGACGTACACCTGGCGCCGGGCTTCGTAGTCTTCGGTCGTGTCTTTGGGCAGCAGCACCGACAACCGCTCTTCCAGGCCGTCGAACGAGACCTTGCGGAAATACTCATCGATGGTCATGCCATCGGGAATCGGGAAGTTGGGCAGGAAGTGAGTGCCCAGCTTGACCTCGATATTGCAGCGCTTGGCAATTTCGACCGAGTTCTCCAGCGCCTCGGGCAAGTCACTGAACAGTTCGGCCATCTCATCGGCGCTTTTCAGGTACTGCTGGTCGCTGTAGTTCTTCGAACGCCGCGGATCGTCGAGGGCGCGGCCCTCACCGATGCAAACACGGGTTTCGTGAGCTTCGAAGTCTTCCTGCTTGATGAAACGCACATCGTTGGTCGCCACCAACGGTGCACCGAGCTTGTCGGCCAGGGCCACGGCTGCGTGCAACTGCTCTTCGTCATTCGGACGATTGGTGCGCTGGACTTCCAGATAGAAGCGATCCGGGAACACCGCCATCCAATCGCGAGCGAGGGTCTCGGCTTCCGCCAGGTCACCACTGATCAAGGCGATGCCGATCTCACCTTCCTTGGCGGCCGACAGCATGATCAAGCCGTCCGCGGCCTCGGCCACCCATTCCCGCTCGATAATCACCTGGCCATTACGCTGGCCATCGATAAAACCGCGGGAGATCAGCTCGGTCAGGTTGCGATAGCCGACGGCGTTCATTGCCAGCAGGCTGATCCGGCTCAGTGGGTTGTCCGGATCCTTGTTCGACAGCCACAGGTCGGCGCCGCAGATCGGCTTGATACCCGCGCCCATGGAGGCTTTGTAGAATTTGACCAGGGAACACATGTTGTTTTGGTCGGTGACCGCCACGGCGGGCATGCCCATGCCGGCCAGCGTCTTGACCAGCGGCTTGATCCGCACCAGACCGTCGACCAGTGAGTATTCAGTGTGCAGGCGCAGGTGAACGAATGAAGCCGGCATAGTGATCCTGTAAGTAAGCACAAAAACAACAAGGCCCGGATTGTACCGGGCCTCGGCTAAAACATCAGCCTCAGGACTGTGTCTCGCTCAAGCTCTCACGTGCTTCATAGGCTTGGCGGACCGGCGCGAACGAACGCCGGTGAATCGGCGTCGGCCCCAGGCGGGCCAGCGCTTCGAGGTGCACAGGCGTCGGATAACCCTTGTGGCCGCCGATGCCGTAACCCGGATAGATCAGCTCGAACGCCGCCATTTCACGGTCGCGACTGACCTTGGCCAGAATCGACGCTGCGGCGATTGCCGGCACCTTGCTATCACCCTTGACCACCGCCTCCGCGGGCATGGCCAACCTCGGGCAACGATTACCGTCGATCATCGCCAGCTTCGGAGTAATGCTCAGCCCTTCCACCGCGCGCTGCATGGCGAGCATGGTCGCGTGCAGGATATTCAGTTCGTCGATTTCCTCGACTTCAGCGCGGGCAATGCACCAGCTCAGGGCTTTCTCGCAGATCTCGTCGTAGAGTTTTTCTCGCCGGGCTTCGGTGAGTTTCTTCGAATCGTTGAGACCAAGGATCGGCCGGTTCGGATCCAGAATGACCGCCGCCGTGACCACCGCACCGCACAACGGACCGCGTCCGACTTCATCGACGCCGCACACCAGCTCTTCTGTGGCGGCTACCAGGGTAAAGTCCAGGCCCATCTGCATCTTCAGGTTACTCATTGCGCTTTGCCGATCAGGTTCAGGACTGCATCAGCCGCCTGGTTCGAGGCGTCCCGACGCAACGTCCGATGGATTTCGTCGAAGCCGCGAGTCTGCTCCTCGCCCCCCTCGATGAGCGGCGACAACGTCCGCGCCAGGGCTTCGGGCGTCGCCTCATCCTGCAGCAACTCGGGCACCAGCAAACGCTGGGCCAGCAAGTTGGGCAGGGAGATGTAGGGGCTTTTAACCATGCGCTTGAGAATCCAGAACGTCAGCGGCGCCAGGCGATAGGCGACCACCATCGGCCGCTTGTACAGCAGCGCTTCCAAGGTCGCGGTGCCGGAGGCAATCAGTACCGCATCGCAAGCCGCCAAGGCCCGGTGGGACTGGCCGTCAAGCAAGGTCAACGGCAAGTCACGACCGGCCAGCAGTTGCTCCAGCTGGCTACGGCGCTCGGGGCTGGCACAGGGCATGACAAAGCGCACGCCGGGGCGCATGGCTCGCAGACGTTGCGCAGTATCGAGAAACAGCGCACCCAGGCGCCCGACTTCACCGCCACGACTGCCTGGCATCAATGCCACCAGCGGGCCATCGGGCAAACCCAGTTCAGCACGAGCCGCAGCACGATCAGCTTCCAGCGGAATCGCATCGGCCAGGGAGTGACCGACAAACCGCACCGGGACACCCTTCTCTTCGTAGAATTTTGCCTCGAACGGGAACAGCGTCAGCATCAGATCGCAACCTTCGCGGATCTTCAGCACCCGCTTCTGCCGCCAGGCCCAGACGGACGGGCTGACATAGTGCACCGTCTTGATCCCCGCCTGTCGCAGCTTGAGTTCGATATTCAGGGTGAAATCAGGTGCGTCGATACCGATAAACACGTCAGGTTTTTCGGCGATGAGGGTCTGGATCAGCTTCTTGCGCCGTGCCAATAGCTCACGCAGCCGCCCCAGCACTTCCACCAACCCCATGACCGCCAGGCGCTCCATGGGGAAGTACGAAACTAGGCCCTCGGCCTGCATCAGCGGGCCGCCGACACCGATAAATTCAACCGCTGGATGCCGGGCCTTGAGTGCGCGCATCAAACCGGCGCCGAGAATATCGCCGGAGGCCTCGCCAGCCACCAGCGCAATACGCAGATTGCTCATGATTAACGAGTGATGCCACGGGTCGAAGACTGGATCGAGTCACGGAAGATCGCGACTTCGGGGAATTGCACAGAAGGCTCGGCCAACTCGGCCAGGGCCTGGTCAACGGTCAGCCCCTGGCGGTACACCACTTTATAGGCGCGGCGCAGGGCGTGGATCGCGTCTTCGCTGAAACCACGGCGGCGCATGCCTTCAAAGTTCATGCTGCGGGCTTCCGCGGGGTTGCCGAATACCGTGACGAACGCGGGTACATCCTTGCCGATGGCAGTGCCCATGCCGGAAAAGCTATGGGCGCCAATATGGCAATACTGGTGAACCAGGGTGAAACCGGAGAGGATTGCCCAGTCATCCACGTGCACATGCCCGGCCAACGCGGTGTTGTTGACCAGGATGCAGTGGTTGCCGATCACACTGTCATGGCCGATGTGGGCATAGGCCATGACCAGATTGTGGTCGCCCAAGGTGGTTTCGGAGCGATCCTGGACCGTACCGCGGTGAATGGTCACGCCTTCACGGATGACGTTGTGGTCTCCGATCACCAGGCGGGTTTCTTCACCCTTGTACTTGAGATCGGGCGTGTCCTCACCTATCGAGGAAAACTGGTAGATGCGGTTATGTTTGCCGATCCGGGTTGGCCCCTTGAGAATCACATGGGGGCCAATCACTGTACCCTCGCCGATTTCCACACCAGCGCCGACGATCGACCAGGGGCCGACCTCGACGTCGTCGGCCAGAACGGCCGTCGGATCGATGATTGCGCGAGGGTCAATCAAACTCATAGCTTGCGTTCCGCACAGATGATTTCAGCGGAGCAGACTGGCTTGCCATCGACCGAAGCCTGGCACTCGAACTTCCAGATCTGACGCTTGCAGCTGAGGAACTTGGCTTCAAGGATCAGTTGATCACCCGGCAGCACCGGCTGGCGGAAGCGCAGCTTGTCGGAACCAACGAAGTAGTAAAGGGTGCCATCGGCCGGCTTCACGTCCAGCATCTTGAAACCAAGGATGCCGGCAGCTTGAGCCATCGCCTCGATGATCAGCACGCCCGGCATGATTGGATGCGCGGGAAAGTGACCATTGAAGAAAGGCTCGTTGATGCTGACATTCTTGTAGGCACGAATGCGCTTGCCCTCAACATCCAAGTCCACCACCCGGTCCACCAGCAGGAACGGGTAACGGTGAGGCAGGTATTCGCGAATTTCGTTGATGTCCATCATTTCGTGGGGAAGCCTGTAGTAAAGATTGGGAGCGCGCGACTAATGCGTGCTCCTCTAGCAAATCAAGGAGGCAGTCTAGCGGCTGTGCACACTTGATATGGAAATGGTTTCAGCCATCTGATGAAGCATTACCGTCAGGGGTCACGTCCCCAACGCGCTTTTCCAGATGCCGCAGGCGTCGCGCGATGTCATCGAGCTGACGGATACGGGCCGCGCTTTTGCGCCACTCGGCAGCAGGTTGCATGGCAGTACCGGAGGAGTAGGAGCCAGCCTCGGTAATCGAGTGGGTCACCATGGTCATCCCGGTCAGGAAAACGTTGTCACAAATCTCGATATGGCCGACCAACCCGACACCACCTGCAAGCATGCAGTGCTTGCCAATCTTGGTGCTGCCGGAAATCCCCACACAGGCGGCCATGGCGGTGTGATCACCGACTTGCACGTTGTGGGCGATCTGAATCTGGTTGTCCAGTTTCACACCATTGCCAATGACGGTATCGGCCAGGGCGCCACGGTCGATGGCGGTATTGACGCCAATCTCCACATCGTCGCCAATGGTGACCCCGCCAATCTGGGCAATCTTCTGCCAGACGCCCTTCTCATTGGCGAATCCAAACCCTTCGCCACCCAGTACCGCACCGGACTGAATGACCACTCGCTTGCCGATCCGCACGTCGTGATACAGCGTGACCCTTGGCGCAAGCCAGCCGCCTTCGCCAACCACGCTGCGAGCCCCCACAAAGCAATGCGCACCAACCGTCACCCCGGCGCCAATCGACGCGCCGCTTTCGACCACCGCAAACGGCCCGATACTGGCCGACGGATCGACCACGGCGTCATCGGCAATCACCGCTGAGGGATGAACGCCAGCCACAGCCTTGGGCTTGGGGTCGAACAGATGGGAAATTCGCGCATAGGCCAGATAAGGATCAGGCACCACCAACGCATCACCGGCATAACTCTCGGCATCAGCCGCTTTAAGCAGCACAGCACCCGCCTGGCTATCAGCCAGGTACTTGCGGTACTGAGGATTTGCCAAAAAGCTCAACTGAGCTGGGCCAGCCTCCTGCAAGGTGGCTAGCCCAGTGATTTCTTTCTCCTGGTCGCCACGCAAGGTGGCGCCGAGGAACTCGGCCAATCGGCCGAGCTTAATAATCGCGGTCATGGGTTACTTCAGCTGATTCATGCGCTCGATAACCTGGCGAGTGATGTCGTACTGAGGTTTGACATCAATGACTGCGCCACGCTCGAAGACCAGGTCGAAACCACCCTTCTTGATCACTTCTTCCACTGCGCTGTCGAGCTTGGGCTTCAGTTGCTTGAGCATTTCGCGGTCGGCAACAGCCTTGGCTTCGTTCAGCTCCTTGGACTGGAACTGGAAGTCACGGGCCTTTTGCTTGAATTCAAGCTCCAGGCGCTCACGCTCGCCCTGCTGCATCTTGTCGCCACCGGCAACCAGACGATCCTGAATGCCCTTGGCACTGCTTTCCAGAGTCTTGAGCTTGGTCAACTGAGGACCGAACTTCTTCTCGGCATCCACTGCGTATTTCTTCGCAGCGTCCGACTCCAGCAGAGCCATCTGATAGTTCAGTACCGCGATCTTCATGTCTGCAAAGACCGGGGTCGCGACCAGAACGGTGGCCAGGAGAACCAATTGAGTCAACTTACGCACGATGCACTCCTACAAAATCCATTGTCATTATCTTGGATCAGACTCTTAGAAAGTCTGACCGAGGGAGAATTGGAACACCTGGGTTTCAGCGTCATCCGGTTTCTTGATCGGCATCGCCAGGGCGAAGCTCAATGGTCCCAGGGCGGTGACCCATGTCACACCGACACCCACCGAACTGGCCAGATTGCTGAGACTGATGTCGTTACATTCCGTTTTAACGTTCGAAGCGGCGATGGTGTTGGAAGTCGAATCGCACTTGGAACTGAACACGTTACCCACATCCCAGAATACCGAGGTACGCAGGGAGCGCTGATCTTTGACGAACGGCAGCGGGAACAGGATCTCGGCACCACCCTGGATCAGAACGTTACCGCCGAATGGCAGTGGATCCTGATCCGGGTCGGCCGCTGTACCGGCGTTACCTGTCACACCTACACCACGACTCGGCGTACTGCGTGGACCCAGGGTGCTGTCCTTGAAGCCGCGAACCGAGTTGAAGCCACCAGCATAGTAGTTCTCGTAGAACGGCAAGCCCTTGGTGTCGCCAAAACCATCGCCATAACCCAGTTCGGTGTGCAGGCGCATGGTGTAGTTTTCGCTCAGAGGCTGGAACAACTGGCCACGGTAGTCGAGTTTGAAGAACGACAGGTCACTGCCAGGCGTAGTGGTTTCCAGAACCAGGCTCTGAGAGTGGCCACGGGTTGCCAGAACACCTTTGTTCAAGGTCGACTCGGACCAGCCGGCCGAAGCCTTGAAGTTCAGGTAGCTGTCGCCCTGCTTGTTCACGAAGTCGAAGATTTCGTCGACGGTGTACAGGCCAGTCTTGATCTTGTCTTGTTGCGCGGTCAGGCCGAAGGTCAGACGCGAGGTCTCGCTGATCGGGTAACCCACGCTGACACCCGCCCCCAGGCTGTCAACGGCATAGCTGGCAACATCGACATCAAGGTCTTTGTAGTCAGTGGTGCGATAGAAAGCGTTGTAACCCAGGCTCACGCCGTCAGCGGTCCAGTAGGGGTCGACATAACCGAAGTTATAGCGGCTCTGGTATTCACTGCGGGTCAAACCGATGCTGACCTTGTTACCCGTACCCAGGAAGTTGTTCTGAGTGATGGAACCACCCAGGATCAGGCCCGCACTCTGGGCGAAACCGACGCTGGCGGTGATCGAACCGGACGCTTGCTCTTCAACTGCATAGTTGACGTCGACCTGGTCATCGACACCCGGAACTGCCGGGGTTTCGACGTTGACTTCCTTGAAGAAGCCCAGGCGCTCAAGACGGGTCTTGGATTGATCGATGAGGTAGGTCGAAGCCCAGCCACCTTCCATCTGACGCATTTCACGACGCAGCACTTCGTCTTCGGACTTGGTGTTGCCACGGAAGTTGATGCGGTTGACGTAGGCACGCTTGCCTGGATCCACGACAAAGGTGATGTCGACCGTGTGGTCTTCATCGTGCGGCTGAGGCACGCCGTTGACGTTGGCGAAGGTGTAGCCCTCGTTACCCAGACGGCGGGTGATCAGTTCGGAAGTAGTGGTCATCAGCTTGCGCGAGAACACCTGGCCTTTTTCCACCAGCAACAGGGACTTGACCTGGTCTTCAGGCACTTTCAAGTCGCCACTGAGCTTGACGTCGCGAACGCTGTACTTTTCGCCTTCGTTCACGTTGACCGTGATGTAGACGTGCTTTTTGTCCGGGGTGATGGACACCTGGGTCGAAGCGATATCCATATTGATATAGCCGCGATCCAGATAGTAGGAGCGCAGACGTTCCAGGTCACCGGAGAGTTTTTCACGGGCGTACTTGTCGTCGTTCTTGAAGAACGACAACCAGTTGGTGGTCTTGAGTTCGAACAGGCCGATCAGGTCTTCGTCAGGGAATACAGTGTTGCCCACGACGTTGATGTGCTGGATCGCAGCAACCGTGCCTTCGTTGATGTTGACCTTGAGGCCGACGCGGTTACGCGGCTGCGGCACCACTTCGGTGTCGACGGTGGCCGAGTAGCGACCCTGAGCGACGTACTGGCGCTGCAGCTCGTTACGCACGCCTTCGAGGGTCGCACGCTGAAAGATTTCACCTTCGGCCAGACCGGACTGCTTCAGGCCTTTCATCAGGTCTTCAGTCGAAATCGCCTTGTTGCCTTCGATCTCGATACTGGCAACAGACGGACGTTCGACTACCGTAATGACCAGGACGTTGCCATCGCGGCCCAGCTGGATGTCTTGAAAGAAACCGGTTTTGAACAGCGCACGAGTGGATTCCACCAGGCGACGATCATCCGCCTGCTCGCCGACGTTCAACGGCAAGGCACCAAAGACGCTACCCGCGGAGACCCGCTGGAGGCCGTTGACGCGGATATCGGAGATAGTGAAGGACTCGGCGTGAACTTCGGCGATCATCAATACGGTGAGAACCGCAGTTAGCAGCAGACGTTTCATGAAGTCCTTTCTTATTCCAACTGGCAATAAACAAACTGCCGCAAAATGCGGCAGATTCGCAATTCAGCGAAGCGTTACAGTCGACCCAAATCGTTGACCAGGGCAAGTAACATCACCCCGACCACCAAGCTGATACCGATCTGTATCCCCCAACCCTGCACCCGATCCGACAAGGGGCGACCACGCACCCACTCGATCAGATAGAACAACAAATGCCCCCCATCCAGTACAGGAATGGGCAGCAAATTCAGAACCCCCAGGCTAATACTCAGATAAGCAAGGAAATTCAGGAAATCAGCGACACCCGACTGGGCAGAAGCGCCCGCCACTTTAGCAATGGTTATCGGTCCACTCAAGTTTTTTACCGAGAGCTCGCCGAACAACATTTTCTTCAGTGAATCGAGGGTCAATACACTCATGGTCCAGGTGCGTCGGGCACCTTCGCCAATAGCCGCCAACGGACCGTAGCTGACCTCGCGAATCATCTCCGGCGGCCAATCGACCGCTTTCACTCCAGCGCCCAGATAACCGGTAGCCGCCTTGGCTTCGCCACGGCTTGCCAAAGTCACAGGGACGTCGATTTGAGCACCATCACGCTCGACTTGCAGCACAATTTTGGTATCAGGACGTACACGCACCCAATCGACGACCTGCTGCCAATCACCCAGCGCCTGACCATCCAGCGCCAGCAAGCGATCGCCGGTCTTCAACCCGGCCGCCAGGGCCGGCCCTTTCGGGTCGAGCTCAGCCAAAACCGGAGGCAACGCAGGTCGCCAAGGTCGAATCCCCAGGGAGTGGATCGGGTCCGGCTCATCTGCACCCTTGAGCCACTTGTCCAGCACCAGCTGGCGCGGCGAGTCGACCGTCGCACCCTGCTCTCGCACCGAGAACAGCAACGAGCCACTCTCGCCCAGACGTCGCACCAACTGCAGGTTGACCGCGGCCCAACCCGATGTCGGCTCGCCGTCGATGGCGACGATTTCCTCGCCGACATTCAAGCCGGCCTTGGCAGCAATACTGCCCGCCTCCACCGCGCCGATGACCGGTCGTACCTGCTGGCTGCCGAGCATCGCCAACACCCAGAAGAACACCAGGGCCAGCAGGAAGTTGGCAATCGGGCCCGCCGCAACAATGGTGATACGCTGGCGCACGGACTTGCGATTGAAAGACTGATCGAGCTGGTCGGCAGGCACCTCGCCTTCGCGCTCATCAAGCATCTTCACGTAGCCGCCCAGCGGGATCGCAGCGATGACAAACTCAGTGCCACGGCGGTCATGCCAGCGCAGCAGCGGCATACCAAAGCCCACGGAGAAACGCAGAACCTTGACGCCACAGCGGCGCGCCACCCAGAAGTGGCCGAATTCATGGAAGGTAACCAGCACGCCCAACGCAACCAGGGTGCCGACAATCATATAGAGCGCGCTCATCTACTTTCTCCGCAATCCTATCCGGTGCCGACCGCTTGGCCAGTCACAACGCCTATCGCCCGTTGCGACTCAACCATTGCTCAGCCAAGGCACGGGCTTTGGCGTCCGCCGCGAACACAGCGTCCAGTTCGTCGACCGCAACCACCGGCTCGAGGCTTAAAACTTCTGCGATGATACTCGCGATCTCAGGGTAACGGATGCGCCGTTCGAGAAACGCAGAAACTGCCACTTCATTGGCCGCATTCAGCATGGCCGGAGCGCTATTGCCTGCCTCCGCCGCCTGACGCGCCAAGCGCAAGCAGGGGAATCGCTGTTCATCCGGGGCCTGGAAATCCAGGCGCGCAATGGCAAACAGATCCAGGGGCGCAACACCGGAGTCGATGCGCTCAGGCCAGGCCAGGGCATTGGCGATAGGCGTGCGCATATCGGGATTGCCCAACTGCGCCAGCACCGAACCGTCCACATAGTCGACCAGGGAGTGAATCACGCTCTGAGGATGGATCACCACTTCGACCTGGGAAGGCTTGGCGTCGAACAGCCAGCACGCCTCGATCAGCTCCAGGCCTTTATTCATCATGCTCGCGGAGTCGACCGATATCTTGCGCCCCATCGACCAGTTGGGATGAGCGCAGGCCTGCTCCGGAGAAACATCCTGCAACTCATTCAACGGCGTCTGCCTGAATGGGCCACCGGACGCGGTCAGCAGGATCCGTCGTACACCGACATTGCTCAAGCCGCGGGAAAAGTCCGCTGGCATGCACTGAAAAATCGCATTGTGCTCACTGTCGATCGGCAGCAGTACCGAGCCACTTTTACGCACAGCCTGCATGAATAAGGCGCCGGACATCACCAGCGCCTCTTTATTGGCCAGGAGAATCTTCTTCCCTGCCTCGACCGCCGCCAGGGTCGGGCGCAAACCCGCCGCGCCAACAATGGCCGCCATGACCGCATCGACCTCGGGGTCGGCAGCCACCTGACACAAACCTTCTTCACCCACCAGGACCCGGGTCTGCAGCCCGGCAGCACGCAGGTCATCCTGCAGGCTGCCGGCTGCTGCGGCCTCAGGCACCACGGCAAAGCGCGGCGCATGACGCACGCACAGCGCCAACAACTCCGCCATGCGACTGAAGCCGCTCAAGGCAAACACCTGGTAACGCTGCGGATGCCGGGCAATCACATCCAGGGTACTGAGGCCGATAGAACCTGTGGCGCCGAGAACCGTAATCTGCTGAGGACGACTCACAATCCAGCCATCCACAACAGCACCGCAAACACCGGAATAGCAGCCGTCAGGCTGTCGATGCGATCCAACACACCGCCGTGACCGGGCAACAGGTTACTGCTGTCCTTGATCCCGGACTGGCGCTTGAACATGCTCTCGGTCAGGTCGCCGACCACCGAGATAAACACCACCAGCGCTGCACCCAGCAGGCCCAGCAGTATCTGAGCGACAGACCAATCGCGAACCAGGCCCACCACCGCGGTGATCACCAGGCTCAGTGCCAGGCCGCCATACACGCCTTCCCAGCTCTTGCCCGGACTGACCTGCGGCGCCAGCTTGCGCTTGCCGAACGCCTTGCCGGAAAAGTAGGCGCCGATATCAGCCCCCCAGACCAGAACCATCACCGCCATGATCAACCAGTTGCCCAACGGCAGCTGCTTGATGAACACCAGGCCTTGCCAGGCCGGCAACAGGATCAACAGGCCGATCACCAGCTTGGCGGCAGCGCCCGCCCAATGTTCGCTGGTGCGCGGATAGGTCAGCACCAGGAAGGTCGCTGCCGCCCACCAGAGCACCGCAGCACCCAGCACCCAGGGCGCGATGCCGGGCACCAGGTACATGAGAAACAGCAACACCGCGACCACCGCGGCATATACCACGCGTGCCGCCTGGCCATCGAACCCGGCCAGACGCGCCCATTCCCACGCCCCAAGCGTCACTACCAGCCCGATAAACAGGGCGAAACCGGCTCCCTGGAGCAGGAAGAACCCGCACAAGGCGATCGGCAGCAGGATCAGCGCAGTAATGATTCGTTGTTTAAGCATTAAACCGGGGCTCCAGCCTCGACCTGCTCGCTCGTTTTACCGAAGCGTCGCTGGCGAGAAGCGTAATCGGCCAGCGCAGTACGCATGGCATCGTGTTTGAAGTCCGGCCAGAACAGGTCGGAGAAGTACAGCTCGGCGTAAGCCAACTGCCACAGCAGGAAGTTACTGATGCGGTGTTCACCGCCGGTACGGATGCACAGGTCGGGCAACGGCAGGTCGCCGGTCGCCAGGCAGGTCTGCAACAACTCCGGAGTGATGTCCTCCGGCCGCAGATGACCGGCCTGCACTTCGCGCGCAAGGCGCTGGGCGGCCTGGGCAATGTCCCACTGACCGCCGTAATTGGCGGCGATCTGCAGGATGAAGCGATTGCTGCCCGCCGTGATGGCCTCAGCCTCGCGCATCGCCGCCTGCAGTTCCGGGTGGAAGCGCGAACGGTCACCGATGATCCGCAGGCTGATGTTGTTCTCATTGAGACGCTTGGCCTCGCGACGCAGCGCCTTGAAGAACAGATCCATCAAGGCACTGACCTCGTCCGCCGGACGCTGCCAGTTCTCGCTGGAAAAGGCGAACAGGGTGAGCACTTCGACCTTGGCCTCGGCGCACACCTCTATCACTGCACGAACAGCGTCGACACCCGCTTTATGCCCGGCGACACCGGGCATAAAGCGTTTTTTAGCCCAGCGATTATTACCGTCCATGATGATCGCGACATGTCGCGGCACCGAAAACGATACGGACTGCTTGGTCTTTTCCATGAAAACGTCTGACCCTTATACGGCCATCAAATCCGCTTCTTTCTGCTTGGTGGCGGTTTCGATATCAGCCACCGCCTTGTCGGTCAGCTTCTGCACGTCATCAGCGGCACGACGCTCTTCGTCTTCGCTGATTTCCTTTTCCTTGACCAGGTCTTTCAACTGGCTCAGCGCATCGCGACGGATATTGCGCACGGCAATCCGCGCGTCTTCCGCTGCGTCACGCGCCTGCTTGGCGAAAACCTTACGGGTTTCTTCGGTCAGGGCAGGCATGGAGATCAACAGCAATTCGCCCAGGTTGGTCGGATTGAGGTTCAGGCCGGCGCTCTGGATTGCCTTGTCGACAGCCGCCAGCATGTTGCGCTCGAACGCCACGACTTGCAGGGTGCGGGAGTCTTTTACAGTGACGTTGGCCACTTGGCTCAGCGGGGTGTCCGAACCGTAGTAAGGCACCATCACGCTGCCCAGGATGCTCGGGTGCGCCTTGCCGGTACGGATCTGACCAAATGCATGGGCCAGGGATTCCAGGGATTTTTTCATGCGCTCTTGAGCGTCTTTCTTGATCTCGTTGATCATTGTTGGCCTTCCTCGATCAGGGTTCCTTCGGCGCCACCATGCACAATATTGAGCAGGGCGCCGGGCTTGTTCATGTTAAATACACGCAACGGCATTTTGTGGTCGCGGCACAGGCAGATGGCTGTCAGGTCCATGACACCCAGCTTGCGATCCAGCACTTCATCGTAAGTCAGATGATCGAACTTCTCGGCATGCGGGTCTTTGAACGGATCTGCAGTGTAAACACCATCGACCTTGGTTGCCTTGAGCACTACGTCGGCATCGATCTCGATCGCGCGCAGGCACGCAGCGGAGTCGGTGGTAAAGAACGGGTTGCCGGTACCGGCAGCGAAAATCACCACTTCCTTGGAGTTCAGGTGGCGCATGGCTTTGCGGCGATCATAGTGATCGGTCACACCCACCATGGAAATAGCCGACATGACGATGGCCGAGATATTCGCACGTTCCAGCGCATCACGCATGGCCAGGGCGTTCATCACAGTGGCCAGCATGCCCATGTGGTCGCCCGTGACACGATCCATGCCCGCTGCACTCAGCGCTGCGCCACGGAACAGGTTGCCGCCGCCAATCACCAGACCGACCTGAACGCCGATGCCGACCAGCTGGCCAACCTCCAGCGCCATGCGATCCAGGACTTTGGGGTCGATCCCGAACTCTTCCGAGCCCATCAGGGCCTCGCCGCTAAGCTTGAGTAGAATGCGTTTATAGCGAGCTTGATAACCACTGCCCTGCTGAGCCATTGCGAATCTCTCCTGCGGCGTATTTTAAAAAATTCTCTGCAAGCTGTTTGCAGCCTGCGCTTACTCTAGCTTGACGCTGTCACAGCGCCATCAGAACACGGCTTTGTAAGCCAGTTCCGGAGGCAGCCAACTAAAATTGGCCTCCCCATTTGAAAAGAGGCTGCGCGCGTGAGCGGGCAGCCTCTTCAGGGCGACAGTTGAAAACTGTCTTATTGCTTGCTGGCAGCCAGCTGGGCAGCAACTTCTTCAGCGAAGTTGTCGACCGGCTTCTCGATGCCTTCGCCTACCTGGAAGCGAGTGAAGGAAACGATTTCAGCGCCGCCTTGCTTGGCCAGAGTGCCGATGGTCACTTCTGGATTCTTGACGAAAGGCTGCTCAACCAGGCTGGCTTCAGCCAGGAACTTGCTGATACGGCCAGCAATCATCTTCTCGACGATTTCAGCAGGCTTGCCCTTCATCTTGTCTTCGTTGAGGCTCAGGAACACGGCTTTTTCGCGTTCGATGGCTTCAGCGGAAACTTGCGAAGGCAGCAGGAACTCAGGGTTGCTGGCCGCTACGTGCATGGCGATGTCTTTAGCCAGTTCAACGTTGCCGCCTTTGAGGGCAACCACAACGCCGATCTTGTTGCCGTGCAGGTACGAACCCAGCACGTCAGCTTCAACGCGAGCCAGACGACGGATGTTGACGTTCTCGCCTACTTTGCCAACCAGCGCTTCACGAGCCGGCTCTTGAGCAGCGATCAACGGAGCAACGTCGGTCAGCTTGTCAGCGAACGCTTTTTCAACGCTGGCAGCAACGAAGTTTTTGAAGTCTTCTTGCAGAGCCAGGAAGTCGGTTTGCGAGTTGACTTCGATGATCACGGCAGCTTTGCCGTCTTCTTTGATGGCGATCGCGCCTTCAGCAGCTACGTTGCCTGCTTTTTTGGCTGCTTTGATCGCGCCCGAAGCACGCATGTCATCAATGGCTTTCTCGATGTCGCCGCCAGCCTTGGTCAAGGCCTTTTTGCAGTCCATCATGCCTTCGCCAGTACGCTCACGCAGTTCTTTAACCAACGCTGCAGTAATCTCTGCCATTTTCAAATTCCTCTTGGATAGGTTTTCAACCATTCCACCCGACCGAACGGGCGATCAAATCTTGAGCTCTGCCTCGAATACACTTGATAGCCGCATCGCGTTACAAAACAGCAAATACGCACACAACAAATGATTTCCGAGTTGGCAAAAAGGGGGCCAAGCCCCCTTTTTGCTTACTGAGTCAACGCCAAGGCGTCAATTACTCAGCTGCAGCTACCGGAGCTTCTTCGACGAACTGCTCGGTGCCGCCAGCAACGTGGTTGCGACCCTTGATAACAGCGTCAGCCATCGCACCCATGTACAGCTGGATAGCGCGGATTGCGTCATCGTTGCCTGGGATGATGTAGTCAACGCCTTCCGGGCTGCTGTTGGTATCGACTACGCCGATTACCGGGATACCCAGCTTGTTGGCTTCGGTGATCGCGATGCGCTCGTGATCAACGTCGATAACGAACAGTGCGTCTGGCAGACCGCCCATGTCCTTGATACCACCCAGGCTACGATCCAGCTTTTCCAGATCGCGAGTGCGCATCAGCGCCTCTTTCTTGGTCAGCTTGGCGAAGGTGCCGTCTTCGGCTTGCACTTCAAGGTCACGCAGACGCTTGATGGAAGCACGGATGGTTTTGAAGTTGGTCAGCATGCCGCCCAACCAGCGGTGATCGACGTACGGCGAACCGCAACGTGCTGCTTCTTCAGCAACGATCTTGCCAGCGGAACGCTTGGTGCCGACGAACAGAATCTTGTTTTTGCCCTGGGCCAGGCGCTCTACGAAAGTCAGAGCTTCGTTGAACATTGGCAGGGTTTTTTCAAGGTTGATGATGTGAATCTTGTTACGCGCGCCGAAAATGTACTTACCCATTTTCGGGTTCCAGTAACGGGTTTGGTGACCGAAGTGCACACCGGCCTTCAGCATATCGCGCATGTTGACTTGGGACATGATAGTTCCTTAATAAGTCGGGTTTGGCCTCCACGTATCCCAATGACCAACCAGCAGCATGAAAGCTTCCGGCACCCAGGTCATCGTGTCGACACGTGTGTGGATTTAAGCTTTTCAGGGTATCCCCGGAAAGCGGCGCATTTTATACCACAGGAAGGGTAAAAACGGAACCAGGATTGTGCATTGCGCTATGGGGCTTTTTTACCAGGCCCTTGGAATCGGGCCAGAATGCTCCATTCTATAGAGAGAAGCGGCGTCAGAGGGTCAGATTTGCCTTGGCCGTCTGTTAGAATCGCACCTTTGCGGCTTTTGAAAACGTCGCGAGCCCACCCAGGCTTTGCCTTCAATACCGCCGTTTTCAAGCCATTCCGTGTTTATAGCGCCACCGAGCGTCGAGAGAGCCTGTATGACCGTCACCCTCAAAACCCCCGAGGACATCGCCAAAATGCGTGTCGCTGGCAAACTGGCCGCCGACGTGCTGGAAATGATTGCCGAGCATGTCAAACCCGGTATCACCACCGAAGAGCTGGACCGCATCTGCCACGACTACATCGTCAACGTGCAGCAGGCAATTCCTGCGCCGCTGAACTACAAGGGTTTTCCCAAGTCGATCTGCACCTCGATCAATCACGTGGTCTGCCACGGCATCCCGAACGAGAAGCCGCTCAAAGACGGCGACACCCTGAACATCGACGTCACCGTGATCAAGGATGGCTACCACGGCGACACCAGTCGCATGTTCCACGTCGGCAAAGTGCCGGTCTGGGCCGAACGCCTGTCGCAGATCACCCAGGAATGCATGTACAAGGCCATCGAGCTGGTCAAGCCGGGCTGCCGCCTGGGCGATATCGGCGAAGTGATCCAGAAGCACGCAGAAAAGAACGGCTTCTCGGTGGTTCGCGAATTCTGCGGCCACGGCATTGGCAAGGTATTCCACGAAGAGCCGCAGATCCTGCACTACGGCCGCGCGGGCACCGGCATGGAACTCAAGGCCGGCATGACCTTCACCATCGAGCCGATGATCAACCAGGGCAAAGCCGACACCAAGGTCCTGGGCGACGGCTGGACCGCCATCACCAAGGACCGCAAGCTGTCCGCGCAGTGGGAACACACCCTGCTGGTGACCGAGACCGGCTACGAGATCTTCACCTTGCGCAGCGACGACACCATTCCCCGCGTTTCGGCCTGATTCCCTACGCCGGGTTGTTGCCCTTATAGAAAGAAAGGAAAGCCAATCGATGCCGCAGGTGGATCCCGAGTTGTTCGACCGCGGCCAGTTCCAGGCTGAACTGGCCCTGAAGGCAAGCCCCATCGCGGCCTTCAAGAAAGCCATCCGTCAGGCACGGGAAGTGCTCGACACACGCTTTCGCAACGGACGGGATATCCGCCGGCTCATCGAGGACCGCGCCTGGTTCGTCGATAACATCCTGCAAAAGGCCTGGGACCAGTTCAGTTGGAGCGAAGACGCCGACATCGCCCTGGTGGCGGTCGGCGGCTACGGCCGGGGCGAGTTGCACCCCTACTCCGACATCGACCTGCTGATTCTGCTCGACAGCGCCGATCATGAGATTTTCCGCGACTCCATCGAGCGTTTCCTGACCCTGCTCTGGGACATCGGCCTGGAAGTCGGGCAAAGCGTGCGCTCGGTGGACGAATGCGCCCAGGAGGCGCGGGCCGACCTCACGGTGATCACCAACCTGATGGAAAGCCGCACCATCGCCGGCCCCGAGCACCTGCGCCAGCGCATGCTGGAAGTCACCAGCACCGAACACATGTGGCCGAGCAAGGATTTCTTCCTGGCCAAGCGTGCCGAGCAAAAGGCCCGGCACCACAAGTACAACGACACCGAATACAACCTGGAGCCCAACGTCAAAGGCTCCCCCGGCGGCCTGCGCGATATCCAGACCATTCTCTGGGTCGCCCGCCGCCAGTACGGCACGCTGAACCTGCGGGCCCTGGCGGGTGAAGGGTTCCTGGTGGAGAGCGAAAACGCGCTGCTGGCGTCGTCCCAGGAATTCCTGTGGAAGGTGCGCTACGCCCTGCACATGCTGGCTGGACGCTCGGAAGACCGCTTGCTGTTCGATCACCAGCGCTCGATTGCCAAGCTGCTGGGGTTCGAAGGCGATGACGCCAAGCAAGCCATCGAAAGCTTCATGCAGCAGTACTACCGGGTGGTGATGAGCATCGCCCAGCTCAGCGACCTGATCATCCAGCACTTCGAGGAGGTGATCCTCGCCCCCGAAGACGAAGCACCGCCGCAGCCGATCAACTCGCGCTTCCAACTGCACGACGGGTACATCGAGGCGATCAACGACAACGTGTTCCGCCGCACGCCGTTCGCCATGCTGGAAATCTTCGTCCTGATGGCCCAGCACCCGGAAATCAAGGGCGTGCGGGCTGACACCATTCGCCTTCTGCGCGAACATCGGCACCTGATCGACGACGAGTTCCGCAACGACATCCGCAACACCAGCCTGTTTATCGAACTATTCAAATGCGAATTCGGCATCCATCGCAACCTGCGGCGGATGAACCGCTACGGCATTCTCGGGCGCTACCTGCCGGAGTTCGGCTTTATCGTCGGGCAGATGCAGCACGACCTGTTCCACATCTATACCGTCGATGCCCACACCCTGAATCTGATCAAGCACCTGCGCAAACTGCAGTACACCCAGGTCTCGGAAAAATTCCCGCTGGCCAGCAAGCTCATGGGCAAGCTGCCCAAGCCCGAGCTGATCTACCTCGCCGGCCTGTACCACGACATCGGCAAGGGCCGGCATGGCGATCACTCGGAAATCGGCGCAGTGGATGCCGAAGCCTTTTGCCAACGTCACCAGTTGCCGGTGTGGGACAGCCGCCTGATCGTGTGGCTGGTGCAGAACCACCTGGTGATGTCGACCACCGCCCAGCGCAAGGATTTGTCCGACCCGCAAGTGATCCACGACTTTGCCCAGACCGTGGTCGACCAGACGCACCTCGACTACCTGTACGTCTTGACCGTCGCCGACATCAACGCCACCAACCCGACCCTGTGGAACTCGTGGCGTGCCAGCCTGTTGCGCCAGCTGTACACCGAGACCAAGCGCGCCCTGCGCCGCGGCCTGGAAAATCCGGTGGATCGCGAAGAGCAGATCCGCCAGACCCAGAGCGCCGCCCTGGACATCCTGGTGCGCAGCGGCACCGATCCGGACGACGTCGAGCAACTGTGGTCGCAACTGGGGGATGACTACTTCCTGCGCCACACCGCTGGCGACGTGGCCTGGCACAGCGATGCCATCCTGCAGCAACCCGCCGACGGCGGCCCGCTGGTGCTGATCAAGGAAACCACCCAGCGCGAATTCGAGGGTGGCACCCAGATTTTCATCTACGCCCCCGACCAGCACGACTTCTTCGCCGTGACCGTGGCCGCGATGGATCAGCTCAACCTGAACATTCACGACGCCCGAATCATCACCTCCAGCAGCCAGTTCACCCTCGACACCTACATCGTGCTCGACAACGACGGCGGCTCTATCGGCGATAACCCGCAACGCATCAAACAGATCCGCGACGGCCTGACCGACGCCCTGCGCAACCCGGATGACTACCCGACCATCATCCAGCGCCGGGTTCCGCGCCAGCTCAAGCACTTTGCCTTTGCGCCCCAGGTCACCATTCACAACGACGCCCAGCGTCCGGTGACCGTGCTCGAACTGAGCGCCCCCGACCGCCCCGGCCTGCTGGCACGGATCGGCAAGATTTTCCTCGAGTTCGATCTGTCGCTGCAAAACGCCAAGATCGCCACCCTGGGCGAGCGCGTGGAAGACGTTTTCTTCATTACCGACGCGCACAACCAGCAATTGTCCGACCCGCAACTGTGCAGCCGCCTGCAGGACGCCATCGTCGAGCAGTTGAGTGTCAGCCAGGAACCGAATATTGAATTGTCGCGCCTGAGCATCTAACCGCGCGCCACGACCCGCCGCATTGAGTGAGATACCGCACCGATGAACAACGCTCTAAACCAGTTGCAGCCCTACCCGTTCGAGAAACTGCGCGCCCTGCTCGGCAGCGTGACACCCAATGCCGACAAGCGGCCGATCGCGCTGTCCATCGGCGAGCCGAAGCACCGCTCGCCAAGCTTTGTCGCCGAAGCCCTGGCCAACAACCTGGACCAGATGGCGGTCTACCCGACCACCCTCGGCATCCCCGCCCTGCGTGAAGCCATCGCCGGCTGGTGCGAGCGACGCTTTGGCGTGCCCGGCGGCTGGCTGGATCCAGCGCGCAACGTGCTGCCGGTCAACGGCACCCGCGAAGCGCTGTTCGCCTTCACCCAGACCGTGGTCAACCGTGGCGACGATGCGCTGGTGGTCAGCCCGAACCCGTTCTATCAGATCTATGAAGGCGCAGCCTTTCTCGCCGGCGCCAAGCCCCATTACCTGCCGTGCCTCGACGAAAATGGCTTCAACCCGGATTTCGACGCGGTTTCGGCCGACATCTGGCAGCGCTGCCAGATCCTGTTCCTGTGCTCGCCGGGCAACCCGACCGGAGCCCTGATCCCGCTGGACACCCTGAAGAAACTGATCGCCCTGGCCGATGAGCACGACTTCGTGATCGCCGCCGACGAGTGCTACAGCGAGCTCTACTTCGACGAACAGACCCCGCCGCCAGGCCTGCTAAGCGCCTGCGTCGAACTGGGTCGCAAGGACTTCAAGCGGTGTGTGGTGTTCCACAGCCTGTCCAAGCGCTCCAACCTGCCGGGCCTGCGCTCCGGTTTCGTCGCCGGCGATGCCGAGATCCTCAAGGGCTTTTTGCTGTATCGCACCTACCACGGTTGCGCCATGCCGGTTCAAACCCAGCTGGCCAGCGTCGCAGCCTGGAACGATGAGGTGCATGTGCGGGCCAACCGCGCGCTGTATCGCGAGAAGTTCGATGCCGTGCTGGAAATCCTCGCGCCGGTGCTCGACGTGCAGCGCCCCGACGGCAGCTTCTACCTGTGGCCGAGCGTGGGCGGTGACGACGCAGCCTTCTGCCGCGACCTGTTCGCCGAAGAACACGTGACCGTGGTTCCGGGTTCGTACCTGTCGCGGGAAGTGGACGGCACCAACCCGGGCGCCGGTCGCGTGCGCATGGCCCTGGTGGCACCATTGGCCGAATGCGTGGAAGCCGCCGAGCGGATTCGCGACTTCGTGCTGCGTCGCCGCGGCTGACACCTCGCCCGACTGGCACCTGCACTTATCCCCCGCAGGCGCCAGTTGGCATCAGCCGATCACTTGACTGGACCCAGATTCGCTTCGCTCAAATCCAGTTCGCCCAGCACTTCGCGCAATACATCGTCGCCAATCTGGTGATGCCGGCTGAGCCGGTACAGTTCCAGGCGTTGCGCGCGCAGGGCTTTCAGACGCAGGCGCCGCTCCAGTTGGTCCATCTGGAAGGCCAGTGCCTGAGCCTCGGCGGAATCGTTGAAGACCTCCAGTTGATGGCGGTATTCCGACATCAGGCGCGCCTTGAGTTCGGTGGCCAGGGCGGCCTGGGCCGCGTCCGGCTCATCACTGGTTTCCACCAACTCCTCGGCCTCCAGGGCATGAATCGCCGCCTCGGCCGTCTTGCGCCAGGCATCACGCACCTCGCCACGCCGCTTGTCATCCGGACTCTGCTGGATACCGCGCAACAGCAATGGCAGGGCGATGCAGGCCGCCACCAATGACAACAGGATCACGCCGGCGGCAATGAAGATCAGCAGATCGCGCTCGGGGAACGCCTCCCCGGCCCCCAGCATCAGGGGCACCGACATCACGCCCGCCAGGGTCACCGCACCGCGCACCCCACCCACCGTCAACAGCCAGCAGGAACGGGCGGTCGGCACCAGGGTCAATTCACCCTTGCCGCGCCAACGGCGCAGCCAGCCCGACAGGCGCCAGATGCTTTGCACCCAGACAAAACGCAGCACCAGCAACACCAGGAAGATCGCCAGCACGTCCAGGCAACGGTAGAACAAGGTCGGCCAGAGCGAGGTTTCGTGGCTGGCCACGGCCTTGATGATGTCCGGCAACTGCAAGCCCAGCAGCAGGAAGATCAAGCCGTTGAAGGCGAACTCGAGCAATGACCAGACGCTGCGGTTGAGCAGCCGGGTACTGGTCTGACGCGGCAGCAGGTCGAGCCAGCTCTGCATCATCCCCGCCGCCACCGCCGACAGGATCCCCGATGCGCCCAGGCGCTCGGCCAATACATAAGCGGCGAATGGCAGCAGCAACATGAACACCACGTGGGTGGCCGGATCATCCCAGCCCCGGGCGATCATCCACGCGCGCAGGCGCCCGACCAGCCAGCTCAGGGCCACACCTATGGCCAGGCCGCCGAGCGCCACCAGGACAAAGGTCAGGCTGGCATTGGTCAGGGAAAACACCCCGGTGACCGCCGCCGCCAAGGCGAACTTGAACGTCACCAGGCCCGAGGCATCGTTCATCAGCGCCTCGCCCTGCAGCATGTGCATCAAGGGCCGAGGCAAGCGGTTCTGGGCGATCGCCGAGACCGCCACGGCGTCGGTTGGCGAGAGCACCGCCGCCAGTGCGAAAGCGACCGGTAACGGAATGGTCGGCAGCAGCCAGTGAATAAAGTAGCCAGCGCCGACCACGGTAAACAGCACCAGGCCCACCGCCAGGGTCAGGATAGGCCCGCGCAACTGCCAGAACTCGCGCTTGGGCATGCGCCAGCCATCGGAGAACAGCAGCGGCGGCAGGAACAGAAAGAGGAACAGCTCCGGGTCCAGCGCCACATGCAGTCCAAGGGTCGGCCAGGCCAACAAGGCACCGGCGGCAATCTGTACCAGGGGCAGCGGCACCGGAATCATCCGCCCGACCAGTCGTGAAACACTCACCAACATCAGCAGAATGAGTACGGTGTAGGCGGTTTGCATAAAGCGAAAATTCTCCATCTAAACCAGGCAAAAGCGCATGCAGCTACGGCAACAGTCACCCGTAGAAGTGCCATATTAGCCGCTTAGACTGATCCCGACCGCTGCACAAAGGTCGCAATCACCCCATTCGCGCAATACATTGCGACAAACCCGGCGGCTGGGCGACGCCGAAGTCGCGCGGCCATGGCATAATCCGTGACCTTTAATTTTCGGCACCTGCAAAGGGGGCAATTCCTTGACCGTTTCAAGCAAAACGTTGCACCTTTTCGGCATCAAAGCCTGCGACACCATGAAAAAGGCGCGCACCTGGCTCGATGAACACGCTGTCAGCTATGACTTTCACGATTACAAAACCGCCGGCATCGACCGCGAACACTTGACCCAGTGGTGCAATGAGCACGGCTGGCAGGTGGTGTTGAACCGTGCAGGCACGACCTTTCGCAAACTCGAAGACGAACGCAAAGCCGATCTCGACCAGGCGAAAGCTATCGAACTGATGCTCGCACAACCCTCGATGATCAAGCGCCCGGTGCTCGATCTCGGTGACCGAACCCTGATTGGCTTCAAGCCAGATATTTATTCGGCGGCCCTCAAGTAGGCCTGCCCATTCATTTTTTGTAGAGGTAACAACATGTCCAATTCCCTGTTCAGCCTGGGCTTCGGCGTCGGCACTCAGAACCGCCAAGGTGCCTGGCTGGAAGTGTTCTACGCGCAGCCACTGCTCAACCCATCTGCCGAAATCATCGCGGCCATCGCCCCGGTACTGGGTTACACCGAAGGCAACCAGGCCATCACCTTCACCGTGGCCCAGGCCTCGCAACTGGCCGACGCACTGAAAAATGTCGATGCCGCCCAGGCTGCCCTGCTGACCCGCCTGGCCGAAAGCCACAAGCCGCTGGTCGCCACCCTGCTGGCCGAAGACGCCGCGCTGACCTCCACTCCCGAGGCCTACCTCAAGCTGCACCTGCTGTCCCATCGCCTGGTCAAGCCCCACGGCCTGAGCCTGGCGGGCGTGTTCCCGCAGCTGCCGAACGTGGCCTGGACCAGCCAGGGCGCGATCGATATCAGCGAGCTGGCCGAGCGTCAGCTGGAAGCCCGCCTGCGTGGCGACCTGCTGGAAGTGTTCTCGGTGGACAAGTTCCCGAAAATGACCGACTACGTGGTGCCGGCAGGCGTGCGTATCGCTGACAGCGCGCGTATCCGCCTGGGCGCCTACGTGGGCGAAGGCACCACCGTGATGCACGAAGGTTTCGTCAACTTCAACGCCGGCACCGAAGGCCCGGGCATGATCGAAGGCCGTGTTTCGGCTGGCGTATTCGTCGGCAAGGGCTCGGACCTGGGCGGCGGTTGCTCGACCATGGGCACCCTGTCGGGCGGCGGCAACATCGTGATCAAGGTCGGCGAAGGCTGCCTGATCGGCGCCAACGCCGGTATCGGTATCCCGTTGGGCGACCGCAATACCGTGGAATCGGGCCTGTACATCACCGCCGGGACCAAGGTTGCGCTGCTCGATGAAAACAACGCACTGGTCAAGGTGCTCAAGGCTCGCGAGCTGGCTGGCCAGCCGGACCTGTTGTTCCGTCGCAATTCGCAGACCGGCGCCGTGGAATGCAAAACCCACAAGTCGGCCATCGAACTGAACGAAGCGCTGCACGCTCACAACTAGGATCTGTACCAAAACTCGCCGAGCAAAGATCAGGCGCGCCTGTTTTTAACGCCGCATGATCGAAGCGCAGGCAGTTGTCGTACAGAGACTAAGCAGCAACTCGCACCAGCAGCGTCCGGGCGCGTATCATCAGCGCCCGGCCTGCTTATACGAGTCCCGACCACCATGCTTGTGCCCTCCCCCTGGCGCGCCGACTTTCCGGCCATCGCCGCCCTGCAACGGCAAGACCAGACCTACCTGGACAACGCCGCCACCACGCAAAAGCCCCAAGCCCTGATTGACGCCCTGATCCATTACTACGCCAATGGCGCAGCCAATGTGCATCGCGCGCAGCACCTGCCCGGCGCCCATGCGACGCAGGCGTTCGAGGACAGCCGCAGCAAAGTGGCGCAATGGCTCAATGCCGGTGACAGCGGGCAGATCGTCTTCACCCACGGCGCGACCTCTGCGTTGAACCTCCTGGCCTACGGCCTGGAACACCAATTCAACCCGGGCGACGAGCTGGTCATCAGCGCCCTGGAGCACCACGCGAACCTGCTGCCGTGGCAGCAACTGGCGCAACGCCGCGGCCTGGAGCTGGTGGTCTTGCCCCTGGACGCTGCCGGCCTGATCGATCTCGAAGCCGCCGCGCAGTTGATCGGCCCGCGCACCCGTTTGCTGGCCGTCAGCCAACTGTCGAACGTGCTCGGCGCCTGGCAGCCGCTGCCGCAATTGCTGGCCATGGCCAAGGCGCGGCAGGCGCTGACCGTGATCGATGGCGCCCAGGGCGTGGTCCATGGTCGGCATGACGTGCAGGCGCTGGGCTGCGACTTTTATGTCTTTTCCAGCCATAAGCTCTATGGGCCGGACGGCCTTGGGGTGCTGTACGGGCGCAACGAAGCGCTGCAAGGCCTGCGTCACTGGCAGTTCGGTGGCGAAATGGTGCAGGACGCCGAGTACCAGCACGCGACCTTCCGCCCTGCGCCCCTGGGTTATGAAGCCGGGACACCGCCCATCGCCAGCGTGATCGGCCTGGGCGCGACCCTGGACTACCTGGCCGGCCTCGACCAGGACGCGGTCGCCGCCCATGAAGCCGCGCTGCACGACTACCTGTTGCACGGCCTGCAGGCGCGCAAAGGCATACGCCTGCTGGGCGCACCGCAATTGGCGCTTGCCAGTTTTGTGGTCGACGGCGTGCATAACGCCGACCTGGCGCACTTGCTCACCGAACAGGGCATCGCCGTACGCGCCGGGCATCACTGCGCCATGCCCCTGCTCAAAAGCTTCGGCCTCGCGGGGGCGATCCGGGTGTCGCTGGCGCTGTATAACGATTCCGCCGATCTGGAGCGCTTCTTCGAAGCCCTGGACCAGGCGCTGGAGATGTTGCGATGAGCCTGCCGGCCGAGGCGCTGCTGGCGTTGCAGACCTTTCAGCAGGCCACCGGCTGGGAGCAGCGCGCGCGCCTGCTGATGCAATGGGGTGATCGCCTGCCGGCCCTGGACGACGTCGACAAGGTCGAGGCCAACCGGGTGCATGGCTGTGAAAGCCAGGTCTGGTTGCTGGGCGCGGTGCATGCAGGGCATTGGCAGTTTGCCGCCAGCAGCGACGCACGCCTGATTCGCGGGTTGGTCGCGTTGTTGCTGGCGCGGGTCAATGGCTTGTCGACCCAGGAGCTGCAAGAGGTGGACCTGCCCGACTGGTTTAACCAACTGGGCCTGTCGCGCCAGCTCTCCCCCTCCCGCAGCAACGGCCTCAACGCCGTGCTGCAACGCATGCGCGAACTGGCCCTGTAGCCGCTGCCGCAGGCTGCGCTGGCCGGTATGGCCTGTGGGCTGGGGCTGTGCCTGTGGGCGGTCAACTTGTTGCGGTATTGAAGGCCAGCGCAGCCTGGCGGCGGCTACGGGGTTACGCGGGTTTGACGCGCTCTGCGGGGCGGCGCACGCCGGCAACGAGCTTATCCACAGCCTTGGTGGCGGCGACCATGCCGAAAGTGGCGGTGACCATCATCACCGCACCGAAACCACCGGCGCAGTCGAGCTTGACCCCATCGCCGACAAAGCTCTTCTGCAGGCAGATGCTGCCATCGGGCTTCGGGTAGCGCAGCTGCTCGGTGGAGAACACGCAGGGCACGCTGTAGTGGCGGGTCACGGTGCGTGAAAAACCGTAGTCCCGACGCAAGGTGGAGCGCACTTTGGAGGCCAGCGGGTCATTGAAGGTGCGGTTCAAGTCGCAGACCTGGATCAGCGTCGGGTCGATCTGCCCGCCCGCGCCACCGGTGGTGATGATCTGGATCTTGCGGCGTTTGCACCAGGCAATCAGCGCCGCCTTGGCGTTCACGCTGTCGATGCAGTCGATCACGCAGTCAATGTTGGGGGTGATGTACTCGGCCATGGTCTCGCGGGTGACGAAATCCGCCACCGGGTGCACGTTGCAGTACGGGTTGATCCCGCGCAAACGCTCGGCCATGACCTCGACCTTGGGTTTGCCCACGGTGCTGTCCAGGGCATGCAACTGGCGGTTGCTGTTGCTGACGCAGACGTCGTCCAGGTCAAACAGCGAAATTTCGCCCACCCCGCAACGGGCAACGGCCTCGGCCGCCCAGGAGCCGACCCCGCCCACCCCGACGATCGCCACATGGGCCGCGCGCAAGCGTGCCAGGCCCTCGATGCCATATAAACGGGCGACGCCAGCAAACCGTGGATCTTCTGTGCTCATGACCATTACCTGAAAAACCGGCGCGCATTATAGGGCTTCGCAGCGACAAGTTTTAAGTTGCCAGCTACAAGTTAAGAACTTAAGAGCAAATACAGTGCCCAAGGTCTGGCTTTTCTTTGTGCGCTGTACGCTCAATTGAGGGCCGGTGTAGGATGCCCACCGTTTGGCGCCTGCCAACCCTTCCCTCGTTCCACACCTTTTGGAACCCGAAATAGCTATGTCATCGCGTAAATTTGGACTCAATCTGGTGGTGGTGCTGGCAATTGCTGCGCTCTTCACCGGTTTCTGGGCGCTGATCAATCGCCCGGTCACGGCCCCCAACTGGCCTGAACAGATCTCCGGTTTTTCCTACTCGCCTTTCCAGCAAGGCCAGTTCCCACAGAAAGACCAGTTCCCGTCCGACGACGAAATGCGTCGCGACCTGGAAATCATGAGCAAGCTGACCGACAACATCCGTACCTACTCGGTCGACGGCACCCTGCAGGACATCCCCAAGCTGGCTGAAGAGTTCGGCCTGCGCGTGACCCTCGGGATCTGGATCAGCCCGGACCAGGAGCGCAACGAACGGGAAATCACCCGCGCCATCGAACTGGCCAACAGCTCGCGCAGCGTAGTGCGGGTGGTGGTGGGTAACGAGGCGATCTTCCGCAAGGAAATCACCGCCGAAGAACTGAGCGTGATCCTGGATCGGGTCCGCGCGGCTGTGAAGGTCCCGGTGACCACCTCCGAGCAATGGCACGTCTGGGAAGAGAACCCGAGCCTGGCCAAGCACGTCGACCTGATTGCCGCTCACGTCCTGCCCTACTGGGAATTCGTGCCGGTGGATCAGGCCGGCCAGTTCGTGCTCGACCGTGCCCGCGACCTGAAAAAAATGTTCCCGAAAAAGCCGCTGCTGCTGTCCGAAGTCGGCTGGCCGAGCAACGGCCGCATGCGTGGCGGTGCTGATGCCAGCCCGGCGGATCAGGCGATCTACCTGCGCACCCTGGTCAACAAGCTCAACCGCCAGGGTTACAACTATTTCGTGATCGAAGCCTTCGACCAGCCGTGGAAGGCCAGCGACGAAGGTTCGGTGGGCGCCTACTGGGGCGTGTTCAACGCTGCGCGCCAGCAGAAATTCAACTTTGAAGGCCCGGTGGTGGCCATTCCGCAATGGCGCGTGCTTGCCATCGGCTCGGTGGTGCTGGCGCTGCTGTCGCTGACCCTGCTGATGATCGACGGCTCGGCACTGCGCCAGCGCGGTCGGACCTTCCTGACCTTTATCGCCTTCCTCTGCGGTTCGGTGCTGGTGTGGATCGGCTACGACTACAGCCAGCAGTACAGCACCTGGTTCAGCCTGACGGTGGGCTTCCTGCTCGCCCTCGGTGCCCTCGGGGTGTTTATCGTGCTGCTGACCGAGGCCCATGAACTGGCCGAAGCGGTCTGGACCCACAAGCGGCGACGTGAATTCCTGCCAGTGGTGGGCGATTCCGACTACCGGCCGAAGGTCTCGATCCACGTGCCCTGCTACAACGAGCCGCCGGAGATGGTCAAACAGACCCTCGACGCCCTGGCCGCCCTCGACTATCCGGACTACGAAGTCCTGATCATCGACAACAACACCAAAGACCCCGCGGTCTGGGAGCCGGTGCAAGCCTACTGCGAGACCCTGGGCCCGCGCTTCAAGTTCTTCCACGTCGCGCCCCTGGCCGGTTTCAAGGGCGGTGCGCTGAACTACCTGATCCCGCACACCGCCAAGGACGCCGAAGTGATTGCGGTGATCGACTCCGACTACTGCGTCGATCCGAACTGGCTCAAGCACATGGTGCCGCACTTCGCCGACCCGAAAATCGCCGTGGTGCAGTCGCCACAGGATTATCGCGACCAGAACGAAAGCACCTTCAAGAAGCTCTGCTACGCCGAGTACAAGGGCTTCTTCCATATCGGCATGGTCACCCGCAACGACCGTGACGCGATCATCCAGCACGGCACCATGACCATGACCCGGCGCTCGGTGCTCGAAGAGCTGGGCTGGGCCGACTGGTGCATCTGCGAAGACGCCGAACTGGGCCTGCGGGTGTTCGAAAAAGGCCTGTCGGCCGCGTATTACCACACCAGCTACGGCAAGGGCCTGATGCCCGATACCTTTATCGACTTCAAGAAACAGCGTTTCCGCTGGGCCTATGGGGCGATTCAGATCATCAAGCGGCACACCGCGAGCCTGTTGCGCGGCAAGGACACCGAGCTGACCCGTGGCCAGCGCTACCACTTCCTCGCGGGCTGGTTGCCGTGGGTGGCGGACGGCATGAACATCTTCTTCACCGTCGGCGCCCTGCTGTGGTCGGCGGCGATGATCATCGTGCCGCAACGGGTCGATCCGCCGCTGCTGATCTTCGCGATCCCGCCTTTGGCGTTGTTCGTGTTCAAGGTCGGCAAGATCATTTTCCTCTACCGTCGCGCGGTAGGGGTCAACCTCAAGGATGCGTTCTGCGCGGCCCTGGCGGGCCTGGCGTTGTCCCACACCATCGCCAAGGCGGTGCTGTACGGCTTCTTCACCAGCAGCATTCCGTTCTTCCGCACTCCGAAGAATGCCGATAACCACGGCTTCTGGGTGGCGATCTCGGAAGCTCGGGAAGAGGTGTTCATCATGCTCCTGCTGTGGGGCGCGGCGCTGGGGATCTTCCTGGTGCAGGGCCTGCCGAGCAACGACATGCGCTTCTGGGTGACCATGCTGCTGGTGCAGTCGCTGCCGTATCTGGCCTCGCTGATCATGGCGTTCCTGTCTTCGCTGCCTAAACCGGCAGTGGAAACAGAGGCGGCACCGGCGGTCTAAATCCGCAGCAACGACTAAACGGCGGCCTCTGGCCGCCGTTTTGCTTTAAGATATCCGCCATTTTGCGCGCCCCCCATTACCTGTAGGAGCTGGCTTGCCAGCGATCAAAACCACGCGGTGTCCCTGATAAACCGCCACCGCCGGCAAACCGGCCCCTACATAACGCCTTGCACCGGAGTTTTCCCATGACGGCCCCCGCCGAGCTTTCGCCGACCCTGCAACTCGCCTGTGACCTGATCCGTCGTCCGTCGGTGACCCCGATCGATGCCGACTGCCAGAAGCTGATGATGCAGCGCCTGGGTGATGCCGGTTTTGCGCTCGAGCCGATGCGCATCGAGGATGTGGATAACTTCTGGGCCACCCATGGCAAGCATCCCGGCCCGGTCCTGTGCTTTGCCGGTCACACCGACGTGGTGCCCACCGGCCCGGTCCAGGCCTGGCAGAACGACCCGTTCCAGGCGCTGATCGACGAACACGGCATGCTCTGCGGGCGTGGCGCGGCCGACATGAAAGGCAGCCTGGCGGCGATGCTGGTAGCCGCCGAGCGTTTCGTCGGCGACTACCCGGACCACAAGGGCTCTGTGGCGTTCTTGATCACCAGCGACGAAGAAGGCCCGGCCCATCACGGCACCAAGGCTGTGGTCGAACGCCTGGCCGCGCGCAAGGAGCGCCTGGACTGGTGCATCGTCGGCGAGCCGTCGAGCACCAGCCTGGTCGGTGATGTGGTCAAGAACGGCCGGCGCGGCTCCCTCGGCGCCACGCTCACCGTGCGCGGCGTGCAGGGCCACGTGGCCTACCCGCACCTGGCCAAGAACCCGATCCACCTTGCCGCCCCGGCCCTGGCCGAACTGGCCGCCGAGCACTGGGACAACGGCAACAGCTTCTTCCCGCCGACCAGCTTCCAGATCTCCAACCTCAATTCCGGCACCGGCGCGACCAACGTGATCCCCGGTGACCTGGTGGCGGTGTTCAACTTCCGTTTCTCCACCGAGTCGACGGTCGAAGCCCTGCAGCAACGGGTCGCCGCCATCCTCGACAAACATGGCCTGGACTGGCACGTCGAATGGGCGCTGTCGGGCCTACCGTTCCTCACCGAGCCGGGCGCCCTGCTCGACGCCGTATCGGCGAGCATCAAGCAGATCACCGGCCGCGAAACCAAGGCGTCCACCAGTGGCGGTACTTCCGACGGTCGCTTTATCGCGACCATGGGCACCCAAGTGGTCGAGTTGGGCCCGGTGAATGCCACCATCCACCAGGTCAACGAGCGGATCCTGGCCAGCGACCTCGACGTGCTGACCGAAATCTACTACCAGACCCTGATCAAGTTGCTCGCCTGATGCTCGCCTGTCCCATTTGCAGCGCACCGCTGGGCAGCGTCGAGAATGGCGTGGCATGCCCGGTCGGCCACCGTTTCGACCGCGCGCGCCAGGGTTACCTCAACCTGCTGCCGGTGCAGCACAAGAACAGCCGTGACCCGGGTGACAACCAGGCCATGGTCGAAGCGCGCCGCGATTTCCTCAACGCCGGACATTACGCCCCCGTGGCCCGGCGCCTGGCGGAACTGGCCGCCGAGCGCGCCCCCCAGCGCTGGGTCGATATCGGTTGTGGCGAGGGTTACTACACTGCGCAAATCGCCGAGGCCCTGCCCGAGGCCGATGGTTATGCCCTGGATATCTCCCGCGAGGCGGTCAAGCGCGCCTGTCGACGCAACCCGCACCTGACCTGGTTGATCGCCAGCATGGCGCGCATTCCCCTGGCTGACGCCAGCTGCCAGTTTCTGGCCAGCGTGTTCAGCCCCCTGGACTGGGAAGAAGCCAAGCGCCTGCTCAGCCCCGGTGGCGGCCTGATGAAAGTCGGCCCCACCAGCGGCCACCTGATGGAGCTGCGCGAACGCCTATACGACGAAGTGCGCGAGTACACCGATGACAAGCACCTGGCCCTGGTTCCCGAGGGCATGAGCCTGCAACACAGCGAAACCCTGGAGTTCACCTTGAACCTGGACCAGCCCCAGGACCGTGCCAACCTGCTGGCCATGACCCCTCATGGCTGGCGCGCCAGCGCCGAACGCCGGGCCCAGGTCATCGAGCAGGCCGAGCCGCTCAAGGTCAGCGTGTCGATGCGCTACGATTATTTCGTGCTGCAATAACCCTTTAACCCAAGGCCTTGAGCATCTGCCCGAGGCCGAATAAATCCGCGAATGGATTTTTCAGACCCGCAGTGAGGACATCCATGCGCCAACCCGATATCGAGATTTACCTGAAAGACGCCGACGTCGACTACAAGGCGATTGCCGCCTGGCTCGGCACCGCCCTGGGCCCTTGCACCGACTGGGTTCAGAAAGGCCAGACCTACAAGTGCAAGGCCGGCAATGTCCCGGTCACCTGGCTGCCCAAGGCCGTGGGCAAGTGGAACAGCCTGTACCTGGAGAGCGACCAGACGCCGTGGGAAGACGACATCGCCTGCGCCCGCGCCGCCTTTGCCGCGCTGAACGTCGAAGTGCGTTGCGCGCCCGGCAGTTGGGTCGAGGAAGAAGGTGAGGAGTCGGCTGATCGCTGGATGCGCATCAGCGCCGATGGCGAAGAAGAAATTACCTGGCGTACTGCCTGATTGCGAAGGCCCCATGCGCGGCATGGGGCCTTTCGAAGCGCTGGAGGATGAGCCTGGCCAGCGACCGGATTACAGGCCGACCACGTCTTCGGCCTGCAAGCCTTTCTGCCCTTCCACCACCGCGTATTCCACTTGCTGGCCTTCGAGCAGCGAGCGATGGCCTTCGCCACGGATCGCGCGGTAGTGCACAAACACGTCCGCACCGCCCTCACGCTGGATAAAGCCATAGCCCTTGGCGTCGTTGAACCACTTCACATTGCCGGTCTCGCGAGTAGACATGAATCGGTACTCCATCTTTTTATTATGGGATTGGCTCTGGAAAACAGAACCTTGAACGCGTGTCTTGAGAACTTTCGTCAGCATTGGGTAATCCATATGCCGGGTTGACGAGCCCGGCGGACAGCCGGCCGAGTATATGACAGGCAGAAAAACTCTCAACTCAATATTAACGGGTGGCTTTTTTGCCGAACTTCGGCGAATACGGCACACTGTCGAACCCGAGCAACTGCTCGGTTTTCACTCACTTACGCAGAAGCCGTATGACCCGCTCTCCGATCCGTCGTCTTGTGTTTGGCACCTTGCGCCGACTGTTGTACCTCTGGGTTCGCTCGGAGACGATCAACCAGTCGTCCTTCACCCTTAACCTCGACCGCAGCCGGCCGGTGTTCTACGTCCTGCAAAACCCATCGCTGACCGACCTGGCAGTGGTCGACGCCGAATGCACCAAGGCCGGCCTGCCGCGCCCGGTGCTGCCGGTCTCGGTGGGCAACCTGATGGAACCCGCGGCCTTTTTCTACCTGACCCCGGAGCCCGACTGGCTCGGCCGCCAGGACAAACGCGGCGCGCCACCGACCCTGACCCGACTGGTCAGCGCCCTGACCCAGAACGCCGCCGAAGACGCCCAGATCATTCCGGTCAGCGTGTTCTGGGGCCAGTCGCCAGACAGCGAATCCAGCCCCTGGAAGTTGCTGTTCGCCGACAGCTGGGCCGTCACCGGGCGCCTGCGCCGGCTGTTGAGCATCATGATCCTGGGGCGCAAGACCCGGGTGCAGTTCTCGGCACCGATCCACCTGCGCGAGCTGATCGAACACAACAAGGGCCACGAACGCACCGTGCGTATGGCCCAGCGCATCCTGCGGGTGCACTTTCGCAACCTCAAGGCCGCCGTTATCGGCCCGGACATCTCCCACCGGCGCAACCTGGTCAAGGGCCTGCTCAACCAGCCACTGGTCAAGCAGGCAATCCTCGACGAGGCCGAGCGCGAGAAGATCACCCCGGAAAAAGCCAAGGCCCAGGCCCTGCGCTATGGCAACGAGATCGCCTCGGACTACACCTACACCGCGATCCGTTTCCTGGAAGTGGTGCTGAGCTGGTTCTGGAACAAGATCTACGACGGGATCAAGGTCAACAACATCGAAGGCGTGCAAAAGGTCGCCCAGGGGCATGAGGTGATCTATGTGCCCTGCCACCGCAGCCATATCGACTACCTGCTGCTGTCCTACCTGCTGTTCCGCAACGGCCTGACCCCGCCGCACATCGCCGCCGGGATCAACCTCAACATGCCGGTGATCGGCAGCCTGCTGCGGCGCGGCGGCGCGTTTTTCATGCGTCGCACCTTCAAGGGCAACCCGCTGTACACCTCGGTGTTCAACGAATACCTGCACACCCTGTTCACCAAGGGCTTCCCGGTGGAGTACTTCGTCGAGGGCGGGCGCTCGCGCACCGGGCGCATGCTGCAACCCAAGACCGGGATGCTGGCGATCACCCTGCGCAGCTTCCTGCGCAACTCGCGCATGCCGATCGTCTTCGTACCGGTGTACATCGGCTACGAGCGCGTGCTGGAAGGCCGCACCTACCTGGGTGAGCTGCGCGGCGCGAGCAAGAAGAAAGAGTCGATCTTCGACATCTTCAAAGTCATCGGCGCACTCAAGCAGCGCTTCGGCCAGGTCGCGGTGAACTTCGGCGAGCCGATCAAGCTGGCCGAATTCCTCGATCAGGAGCAACCGGACTGGCGCGCCCAGGAGCTGGGCCCGCAGTTCCGCCCGGCCTGGCTCAATGACACCACCAACCGCCTGGGCGAGCGTGTGGCCCAGCACCTGAACGAAGCGGCGGCGATCAACCCAGTCAACCTGGTGGCCCTGGCCCTGCTTTCCACCAGTCGCCTGGCCCTGGACGATCGCGCCATGGCTCGGGTCCTCGACCTGTACCTGGCGCTGCTGCGACGCGTGCCCTACTCGGCCCACACCACCCTGCCCGAGGGCGATGGTCAGGCACTGATCAAGCACGTCAAAGACATGGACCTGCTGTCCGAGCAGAGCGATGCCCTGGGCAAGATCCTGTATCTGGATGAGCAGAACGCCGTCCTGATGACCTATTACCGCAACAACGTGCTGCATATCTTTGCCTTGCCGGCGCTGCTGGCGAGTTTCTTCCAGAGCTCGTCGCGCATGAGCCGCGAGCAGATCCTGCGTTACACCCGCGCGCTCTACCCCTACCTGCAGGCAGAGC
The DNA here is from genome assembly GCF_002018875.1 of Pseudomonas sp. MF4836. Lineage (GTDB taxonomy): Bacteria > Pseudomonadota > Gammaproteobacteria > Pseudomonadales > Pseudomonadaceae > Aquipseudomonas. The sequence goes on along the minus strand of NZ_MVOL01000003.1, from coordinate 510,487 downwards.
TGTTCATTCGCTGGTCGCTGGAGGAGTTGGACGCGGTGGTCGATCAGTGGCTGGAAGCGTTCGTCGAACAAGGCCTGCTGCGCTTTGAAGGCGAGGTTTACCTGCGCCCGGCCCCCAGCTCACGGCATTTTGTGCTGCTGACCCTGCTCTCCAAAAGCATCGCCCAGACCCTGCAACGCTTCTACATGGCCATCTCGCTGCTGCTCAACAGCGGCCAGAACAGCATCAGCGCCGAGGAGCTGGAAGACCTGTGCACGGTCATGGCCCAGCGCCTGTCGATCCTGCATGGCTTGAATGCCCCGGAGTTCTTCGACAAGAGCCTGTTCCGCCACTTTATCCAGACCCTGCTCGACGTCGGCGTGCTGCGCCGCGACGAAGCCGGCAAGCTGAGTTATCACCCGGCCCTCGGCGAGTTGGCCGAAGGTGCGGCCAAGCGCGTATTGCCGGCGGACATCCGCCTGTCGATCCGCCAGGTCGCGTTGCACCGCAGTGAGGACGCCAGCGAAGACGCCGCCGAGCAGCTCGCAGCCCCCGTACAAACCGACTAGATTCTTACTGGCGCCAGGTTGTCGCTGGCGCCTTAGACGGAGATCCACCATGAAAAAAATCTGCCTGCTGGCCGTCAGCACTTTGCTTGGCGCCTGTCAGACCCTGCACCCCGCGGCCAAGGCCGACCTTTCAGGAGAAGTGTTCTACCTGCAACGCATCGCCCTGCCACCGGCGGCGACCCTGAGTGTCAGCCTGCAGGACGTGTCCCTGGCCGATGCGCCGGCGGTGGTCCTGGCCGAGCAGAAAGGCCCGGTCAAGGGCCAGGTTCCGCTACCCTTCCACCTCAGCTACGACCCGGCCCAGGTCAAGCCCGGCCACCGCTACTCGGTGAGTGCGCGGATCGAGGTCGATGGCCAGCTCATCTTTATCAGCACCGAACATCACGCAGTCAACCTCGACGGCCAGGATCCTCAGCCGTTGAAAATCCGCGTCGACGCCGTCCGTTAATCCCCCTTGAACAAGGAAGCCGCCATGCTCCGCTCCTCCCTTCGCTTCACCGGCCTGTGTGCAGGCCTGCTGCTGTCCGCCAGCGCCCTGGCCCTGTCGCTCAGCGACCTGTCCCAGAGTGACGCCAGCGGCGGCCTCAAGGACGCCCTGACCCAAGGCGCGCAAATCGCCGTCAAGCAACTGGGTACCCCGGGTGGTTTCAGCAACAACCCCGAGGTGCGCATCGAGCTGCCGGGCAACCTGGGCAAAGTCGCGAAAAAGATGAAGCAGTTCGGCATGGGCGATCAGGTCGACCAGTTGGAAACCAGCATGAACAAAGCCGCCGAGGCCGCTGTGCCGCAAGCCCAGGCGCTGCTAGTGGATGCCGTGAAGAAAATGACCGTGGCCGATGCCAAGGGCATCCTCAGCGGTGGCAATGATTCCGCGACCCAATACCTGAACAAGTCGAGCCGCGAGCAGATTCGCGCCAAGTTCCTGCCCATCGTCAAGCAAGCCACCGATCAGGTGGGTCTGGCCAAGCAGTACAACTCGTTCGCCGGCCAGGCCGCGACCCTTGGCGTGGTGGATGCCAAGAGCGCCAATATCGAAAGCTACGTCACCGAAAAAGCCCTCGACGGCCTGTTCGAAATGATTGGCAAGCAGGAAGAAACCATTCGCCAGAACCCGGCAGCCGCTGCCACCAGCCTGGCCAAGAAAGTCTTCGGCACCCTGTAAAACCCCGCACCCCACCAGCGCCCGGGAGCAACTCCCGGGCGCTGGCTGCTAAGTCTTCTTGATCCTGAACCACGCCGCATACAACGCCGGCAGGAACAGCAGGGTCAACGCCGTCGCCACAATCAAGCCCCCCATGATCGCCACCGCCATCGGTCCGAAGAACACGCTGCGTGACAGCGGGATCATCGCCAGCACCGCCGCCAGCGCGGTCAGCACGATTGGGCGGAAACGCCGTACCGTGGCTTCGATAATCGCATCCCAAGGTTTGAGGCCGGCGCTGATGTCCTGCTCGATCTGATCCACCAGGATCACCGAGTTGCGCATGATCATCCCGGACAGGGCGATGGTGCCGAGCATTGCCACAAAGCCGAAAGGCTGGCGGAACACAATCAGGAACAGGGTCACGCCGATCAGCCCCAGGGGCGCGGTGAGGAACACCATGACCGTGCGCGAGAAGCTGCGCAGTTGCAGCATCAGCAAGGTCAGCACCACCACGATAAACAGCGGCACGCCGGCCTTCACCGAGTTCTGGCCACGGGTCGAGTCTTCGACGGTGCCGCCCACGTCCAGCAGGTAGCCGTCAGGCAGCTCGGCACGGATCGGCTCCAGGGTCGGCAGAATCTGCTTCACCAGGGTCACCGGTTGTTCCTGGCCATAGATATCGGCACGGACCGTGACGTTCGGCAGGCGGTTGTAGCGCCAGATAATGCCCTCTTCGAAGCCATACTCCAGGGTAGCGATCTGCGACAACGACACGCTTTTGCCGTTGTCGGTGGGCACCGAGAGGCTCGGCAGCAACGACAGTTCGGTGCGCTCATGCACGGTGCCGCGCAGCAGGATCTCGATCAACTCGTTGTCCTCGCGGTACTGGCTGACGCTGGAGCCGGACAGCGAGCTTTGCAGGAACTTCGACAAGTTCGCGGTGCTCACCCCCAGGGCCCGCGCCCGGTCCTGGTCGACGTTGAGGTACACCACCTTGCTCGGTTCTTCCCAGTCCAGGTGCACGTTGACCACATGCGGGTTCTCGCGGACCTTGGCCGCCACCTTGCGCGCCAGGGCGCGCACCTCGGCGATGTTCTCCCCCGACAGCCGGAACTGCACCGGGTAACCCACGGGCGGGCCGTTTTCCAGGCGCGTGACCCGCGAGCGCAAGGCCGGGAACTGTTCATTGAGGGTTGCGATCAGCCAGCTGCGCAGGGCTTCACGTTCCTCGATGGTCTTGGCCAGCACCACGAACTGGGCAAAGCTTGCCGCCGGCAGTTGCTGATCCAGGGGCAGATAGAAACGCGGTGACCCGGTGCCGATATAGGCCACGTAGTTATCGATCCCCGCGTGGTCCTTGAGCATCGCTTCCAGGCGCTTGACCTGCTCGGCGGTGTTGCTCAGGGAGGCGCCTTCGGCCAGCTTCAGGTCGACCATCAATTCCAGGCGGCCCGAAGCCGGGAAGAACTGCTGCGGTACGAAGCGGAACAGCACCACCGAGGCCACGAACAGCACCACGGTCAGGGTGATCACGGTCTTGCGCCGCCGCACGCACCAGCCCACCAGACCCCGTACCCGCTGATAGAACGGCGTGCCGTACGGGTCCGGCTGACCGTCCCCGGTGCCGTGCTTGGCGGCATGAATCTTCGCCAAGTCCGGCAGCAGTTTTTCACCCAGGTACGGCACGAACACCACCGCGGCAATCCACGAGGCGATCAGGGCAATGGTCACCACCTGGAAAATCGAACGGGTGTACTCGCCGGTGCCGGACTGCGCGGTGGCAATCGGCAGGAAGCCGGCAGCGGTAATCAGGGTCCCGGTGAGCATCGGGAACGCGGTACTGGTCCAGGCGAAGCTGGCGGCCTTGATCCGGTCGTAGCCCTGCTCCATCTTGATCGCCATCATTTCCACGGCAATGATCGCGTCGTCCACCAACAGGCCCAGGGCCAGGACCAGCGCCCCCAGGGAAATCTTGTGCAGGCCGATGCCCAGGTAATACATGGTGGCAAACGTCATCGCCAACACCAGGGGAATCGCCAGTGCCACCACCATGCCGGTGCGCACGCCAAGGGAGAAGAAGCTCACCAGCAACACGATCGCCAGGGCCTCGACCAGCACCTGGACAAACTCGCCGACCCCGGTTTTCACCGCCGCCGGCTGGTCAGACACCTTGCGCAGCTCCATGCCGGCCGGCAGATGCTTCTGGATCCGCGCAAACTCGACCTCCAGTGCCTTGCCCAGGACCAGGATGTCGCCACCGTCCTTCATCGCCACGGCCAGGCCTATGGCGTCTTCGCCCATAAAGCGCATGCGGGGCGATGGCGGGTCGCTGAAACCACGGTGCACATCCGCCACATCGGCGATGCGGAAGGTGCGATTGTCGACGCGAATCGGGAAGTTCCGGATCTGCTCGACGCTCTGGAAATTACCGGAAACACGCAGTTGCAGGCGCTCGCTGGAGGTCTCGAAGAAGCCAGCGGTAGATACCGCGTTCTGCTCCTGCAACGCCTGCTGCACCGCAGCCAGGGGCAGGCCGAGGGTGGCCAGCTTGACGTTCGACAGCTCGATCCAGATTTTCTCGTCCTGCAAACCCAGCAGGTCGACCTTGCCCACGTCCTTGACCCGTTGCAGTTGGATCTGCACGCGGTCGGCGTAATCCTTGAGCACCGCGTAGTCAAAACCGTCGCCGGTCAGGGCATAGATGTTGCCGAAGGTGGTGCCGAACTCATCGTTGAAAAAAGGCCCCTGCACACCCGGTGGCAGGTTCTGGCGGATATCGCTGACCTTCTTGCGCACCTGATACCAGAGGTCGGGGATCTCTGCCGAGTGCATCGAGTCCCGGGCAACGAAACGCACCTGGGATTCGCCAGGGCGCGAGAAAGAGATGATCCGGTCGTACTCGCCGGTTTCCATCAGCTTCTTTTCAATACGTTCGGTGACCTGGCGCGAGACTTCCTCGGCGGTGGCCCCCGGCCAACTGGTCTGGATGACCATGGCCTTGAAGGTAAAGGGTGGGTCTTCGCTCTGCCCCAACTTGGTGTAGGACAAGGCGCCGACCGTGGCCAGCAACAGCATCAGGAACAGGACGATCTGGCGATTGCGCAACGCCCATGCAGAAAGGTTGAAACCCATCGGGAATTACTCCTTGGCCGCCAGATTGACCACGCGGTTGGAGCGATCCACCGGGCGAACTTGCTGGCCCTCATGGAGCACATGGACCCCGGCAGCCACCACCCAGTCGCTGGCATTCAGGCCTTCGAGCACCGGCACGCTGTTTTCACCGAACGCACCGACCCGGACCGGGGTCTTCTGCAAGGTGTTGTTGGCATCCACGCGCCAGACATAGGTTGCGCCGTTTTCCGCCGTCAGCGCCGACAGCGGTACGGACAGCGGCACTACATCGGCGCTCTGGATAAACACCCGGGCGCTCTGCCCCAGCTCGGCAGGAACCTTGCCGGTGCTGAAGGCGATACGCGCGGCGAAAGTCCGCGACTTGGGGTCGGCCGCCGGCGACAACTCACGGATCCGCCCGGCAAAACGCTGGCCCGGCTGGGTCCAGAGTTCGACCGAGACCGGCTGCTCGATCTTGAAACGCCCGAAGCTCTGCTCGGGAAAGCTGATCAGTACCTCACGCTCGCCATCGGTGGCCAGGGTGAACACGGTTTGCCCGGCCGCCACCACTTGCCCGACTTCCACCGCACGCTTGGCCACCACGCCATCCTGGGGCGCACGCAATACTGCGTAGCCAGCCTGGTTATTGGCGACGTCGAACTCGGCCTTGATCTGCTGGAGGCGTGCTTCGCCGGAACGGTAGAGGTTTTCGGCGTTGTCGTACTGCGAACGACTGACCATCTGCCGCTCGAGCAAGGTCTTGTAGCGATCACGCTCGGCCCGCACCAGGCTCAGGTTGGCCTGGGCCGCCGCGACCTGCGCGCGACTGGCCTCCAGTTGCAGGCGCACGTCCTGGGGATCGAGCTCCGCCAGGGGCTGGTTGGCCTTGACCCGCTCACCCTCGTCGACCAGTCGTCGGCTGACTTTACCCGGGATGCGGAACGCTAGATCCGGCTCGTAGCGTGCCCGCACCTCACCGGGATAGCTGTCCATGCCGCGCGCCGATGGCTCTGGCTGAACCACCATGGCCGGGCGTACGGTGGTCTGCACCGGTTCTTCATGCCCGCAGGCAGACAATAAAAAAGCCAGACTGACTGGCAGGGCGATGGGCAGGGCATAGCGGAACATGGTGGCGGACCTTTCGCTAATGGCGCTTGGAATAATTATACTGGCCGGTATGTTATTAATAGCAAACTCACCAGTCCAGTATTAAAAGCGAAGAATGTCAGACAATAATTCCGTATCCACCGGCCCCGGCCGCCCCAAGGACCTGGCAAAACGCCAGGCCATTCTCGAAGCAGCTAAAAAACTGTTTTTGAGCAACGGATATGCAAACACCAGCATGGATGCGGTAGCCGCCGAAGCCGGCGTGTCAAAACTCACGGTTTACAGCCACTTCACCGACAAGGAAACCCTGTTCTCGGCCGCCGTGGTGGCCAAGTGCGAGACCCAATTGCCGAACTTGATGTTCGAGCTGCCGGACGGCGTGCCGATCAAGCAGGTGCTGCTCAATATCGCGCGCGGTTTCAACGTGCTGATCAACAGTGAAGACTCGGTGAACCTGCATAGGCTGATCATGGCCCTGGGCAGCCAGGACCCGAAGCTGTCGCTGATCTTCTTCGAAGCCGGGCCCGAACGCGTGCTCAAAGGCATGGAACGCCTGCTGAGCAAGGTCCATCAGCTCGGCACCCTGCACATTGAAAAACCGCACAATGCCGCCGAACACTTCTTTTGCCTGGTCAAGGGCGGCGCCAACTTCCGTTTGTTGTTCGGCTGCGGCGACGTCCTGATCGGCGACGCAGCAGAAGCTCACCTGCTGGAAGTGGTGGAATTGTTTATGCGGGCTTATCGGCCTGAACCGGCCTGAGAAATAACGCCCTGGCAGGTCGGCCCCTGCAGGCATGACCTGCAAGGACCGACGCGGCGGCCATCAAGCCTTGAGCGCTTTTTTCGGATAGATGTCGTAGCGGCTGGACTTGCCGTCCAGCGCGTGGCTGGGCTTGGGCCCCTCGATGCAGGGCGCCTTGCGCGGCCGCTTGACCACCACCCGGTGGCTGGCCAAGGCCAGGGCCGCCTCAAGCAGCGCTGGGGCATCGGGGTCGTCGCCAACCAAGGGCCGGAACAGGCGCATTTCTTTTTTCACCAGCGCGGTTTTCTCGCGGTGGGGGAACATCGGGTCGAGGTAGATCACCTGGGGCGGCTCGCCCTGCCAATTGCGCATCAACTCGATGGAGTTGCCCTTGAGCAACTGCATGCGCGCGACGATCGGCGCCACTTCAAAATCCGCGGCAGCCCGCAACAGGCCATCTTCCAGCAGGGCACCGATCAGCGGCTGGCGCTCGATCAGGCTCATCTGGCAGCCCAGGCTGGCCAGCACGAATGCATCCTTGCCCAGCCCGGCGGTGGCATCCAGCACCCTGGGGCGCACGCCCTGGGCGACGCCGACCGCCTTGGCGATCATCTGCCCACTGCCGCCGCCATACAGCCTGCGATGGGCCGCACCACCCTCGACAAAGTCGACCCGCACCGGCCCCGGAGCGTCCGGCCCCAGTTGCTGCAACTGCAACCCCTGCTCGCCGAACTGCAGGGCAAACTCGGCATCTGCGTCCTGCAACGGCAAGCCCAGGCGCTCGGCCCACTGCCGTGCCGGGTCGGCGAACGCCTCGGCCAAGGCCTCGACTCTGATGCGGCAGGCCGCTGGTTGCTCACTCATCGTTAAAACACGCTCAAAAAATTAATGATCGGCAAAAACTGCCGATAAAAGAACTATCAGGCATTTTGCCAGAGCTGAGCGTCGACCGAGAGAAATGTCAGACATTCAATCCATCCCAGTAGGCTTTATCTCGCCCTATGGCGATTACGGCTTGCGCAATTCCCAGGCACTGAGCGGCGTCAGCCATCTGTGGCAGGATTTCTTTGCCCGGGCATTGGCCGAGCAACAGGGTGATGGAGCGAAGGCTGTTGGCGACCAGCCGCTGGCAGAACTTGACCCTGCAGTCGAACCCAGCGCCGGCAGTGACCTGTTGATGCAGATCGTCAGCCAGCGCCAGTGCGACGTGAAAGACACCGAAGTCCGTCCGCCAGAACCTTTGTTCCTGCCCATCGCCGAGTTCGAGACCGACCTGCTGGACAAACCGTTCCCGCCCTTCCCGCCGGAAGAAATCACCGCCCAGCAGCGCCAGCAGGATTTCGAGAGCGGTTGGGTCCGCCCGATCGTGCTCAACGCCGGCCAGCCACTGCCTGAGCCGGGCCCGGTGCCCGAGCCACGGCCGCTGCACCTGCCCATCGCCGAGTTTGAAATGGAGCTGCTGGACAAACCGGCCGAGCCGTTCCCGCCTCAGGAAATCATCGAGCAGAACCGCCAGTTCGATTTCGATATCGGCTGGGCGCGCCCGCTGGTCCTGCAGAACCTGCGCATCGCCGCCTGACCCCTACCCGCTTCAGCGACAGATCCACCACGGCCCCACATCCAGATGGAAGTGATTGCGATGGGCGGCGTTGTAGTCCGGGCCCAACACCACATTGAAACTGTCGCAGGCCCCATCCCGGGCCAGGCGTAGAAAACGCGCGTCCGCCCCTTGCTTGGGCCAGTCCTTGAGTACGCTGATGCTGCGCCCGTCGGCCAGGCGAAAGCCGGCGATGTCCAGGGCATTGGCACTGGCATGCTGGCTGCGGGCACCCTGCTCGCGCCCGTACATGTTGCGGCAGGCAAAGCTGCCCAGATGATCGACCCGCACCACCGCCTGCCCATACACCGCTTGAGCGGCCGGCTGCAGCCCGTGACGCTCGAACAGGGCAAAGGCCACGGCCAACGGGCAGCTGGCGAGAAAGCTGCTGCTCAACGCCACCTCACCGCCCTGCACCCGCAAGGTATTGCTCAGCGGGCACGTCACATCCGGGCGGCTGTCCTGCTGGCGGGTCACCCGCAGGCCGGACCGGCTCAGCACCTGATCGCACAATTGCGGGTTGTCCCGCAGGCGGCTCAGCTTGTAGCGGGTCAGCAGGTTCGGTTCGGCGCGCACATCCAGCGGCGCCCAGGGATTCCAGGCCGGCGGCAACCAGTCGCGCCAGGCACTGAGGACAAACAGGGCAATGATGAGCAGTAACGGCAAAAGCACTTTCAGGGACCGCACGACAACTCCTGGCTGATCAGTTCTTGAACAATTGATTGATCTGCCCGAACGGCATCGCCTGGTTGGCCAGGTCAAAGCACCCCTGGCCCTGAATCTCCTGCGCCGCCGCATAAAACGCCCCGTAGGCGGCGCGGGCCAGCGTCGAGCCGAGACTGATTCGCTTGACCCCCAGGGCCCCAAGCTCGGCCACGGTCAGGCTGAGGCCGCCGGACATCAGCACGTTCACCGGTTTTGGCGCCACCGCGCGCACCACCGCCAGGACCTCTTCAGGGGTCCGCAGCCCCGGGGCATACAGCACATCGGCGCCGGCTTCGGCGAATGCCTGCAGGCGGCGAATGGTGTCCGCCAAGTCATTGCGGCCATGCAGCAGGTTTTCGGCGCGCGCCGTCAGGGTGAAAGGCAGGCCGAGACTGCGCACTGCCGTGACCGAGGCCTGGATGCGCTCCACAGCCAGCTGGAAGTCATAGATAGGGTCCTCGGCGCGGCCCGTGGCGTCTTCAATCGAGGCGCCGACCGCGCCACTGGCGGCCGCTTGCAACAGCGCCTGGGCGCAACCGGCCGGGCTGTCGGCGAAGCCGTTCTCCAGGTCCACCGCCAACGGCAGGTCGCTGGCGCCGACAATCGCCCGCACATTGCCCAGGGTGTCCTCCAGGGACAACGCGCCTTCGGCATCCGGACGCCCCAGGGAAAAGGCAAAACCGGCGCTGGTAGTGGCCAATGCCTCAAAACCCAAGCTCGCCAGCATCCTGGCTGAACCGGCATCCCAGGGGTTGGGGATTACAAAAGCACCATCGCGCTGGTGCAGGGCTTTGAAGGCATGGGCACGGCGGGTTTGAGCATCCATGGGCTCACTCCTGAAGAAGGTCGGGAACCCGCGTCAGAGCAAGCCGAGCTGCTCCGCGGCGGGTTCTCTGTATAACTCAGGCAAGGCGGGCAAGCCAGGCAAACGTGCCATCAATTGCTGATGAAAACGCCGCGCCAGCTCGGCGGCCAGACGGTTGTCGGCGGTGTGCAGGAAGATATAGGGGGTGCGCCCTTCCTCGATCCAGCCGGCGATTTTCTCGACCCAGGGCACCAGGAACGGATCATTGGCCTCAAGCTCCGGATGGCCGATAAAGCGCACCTGGGGAAACTGAGTGAAGGCCGCGGGCCGTGGTGGCACCTTGGGCTTTTTCGACTGGGCGTGGAGCACCGATGGCGCGGTGGAAGTGCAGCTGAACAACGCTCGTGGATCCAGGCAGATCCGCTCCACGCCGCGCTCCAGCAGCAAGCGGTTGAGCATGCGCTCGGCATCGCCCTTGGCGAAGAACTCCGGGTGCCGGACCTCCACCGCCAACGGCCGCTCAAGGCCATCGATAAAGCCCGCGAGCTCCGCCAGGCGCTGCGGGGCGAAGCTTGCCGGCAGTTGCAACCACAAGGGCGAGACCCTCGCACCCATGGGGCTGAGCAACTGCACAAAGGTTTCGGCGGCGGTCAGTTGCTCGCGCAGGTCGCCGCCGTGGCTGATGTCGCCGGGGAACTTGGCGGTGAAGCGAAACGTCTCGGGCATGATCTGCGCCCAGCGCTCCACAGTACTGGCCGAGGGCCTGGCATAGAACGTGGTATTGCCTTCCACCGCGTTGAACACCTGGCTGTACAGCCCGAGGAAGTCCGTCGGGCGCGCGTTATCCGGGTACAGGTACTCACGCCAGGCGTTTTCGCTCCAGGAAGGGCAACCCAGGTAATACGGCAGCATCAGATATGCAGATCGAGCCCCAGCACTTCCATGTCCCAATCAACAAAACCGGCGGTGGTCAGGTAACTGGCCAGGGCATTGGCCACGCTTTTGCTCATGGCGCGCTGGAAAATCATGTCTTGCTGGCGGGCGGGGAGATTGCTGGTGCGTCCGGCGGATGCCTGGGAACGCGGTTGGGCGGGGCTGGCGTCGGCTTGAACGTCAACGGCATCGGCATCTTCCAGGGACTCGTCAACCAGCACATTACCTTTGCGAGGCTTGCGCTTGATGGGATACGAGTGAGAGGAAACGCCGTCGATGCGCATAAATACATGCCCGGTATCAATGATGGCAATTTAGCGGCACAACACCGACTTAGCAAATGCCCAAGTGATAACTAGAACACAGAAAACGTAAAAGGTTTAAAAACCGGGGAAATCTGGCATGAAAACCAGACGATTGACCAGATCCTGAAGAGAAAACCGCAGAAAATCCGGCGTGGGCGGCACGCCGGTCAACCTGGCAGCAAGCCTCAGCGGGCCTTGGGCGTGGCCACTTTATCGCGCAGATACACCGGTTGCGCGTCATCCGCGGCAATCGCCTCGCCCCGAGCCCAGGCAAACCGCGCCAGGCTCAGCAGGTCTTCGGCGTGGGGCAGCATGGCCGCATCCTGCCCCGCCGTTTTGACGCCAATGCGTTCGGCATAACCCCAGCCGGTGCCGGCACCGAACCAATCGCCGCTGGCATCGACAGGCAGCGCTGCCGCTTCGGGTGGCAACACCGCTTCAGCACCGACCAGACGCATCTCGCCGGCGGTTTCCTGATAGCAGCCCCAGTAGACTTCATCCATCCGCGCATCGATGGCCGCGGCCACTTGGGTGGCGCCGTGTTCACGCAGGGCGCGCTGGGCCAGCACCGCCAGGTTCGACACCGGCAATACGGGGCGTTCCAGGGCAAATGCCAGGCCCTGGACCACGCCGATCGCAATCCGCACCCCGGTGAAGGCCCCCGGGCCCCGGCCAAAGGCAATCGCGTCGACCGCCTGCAAGGTGGTGCCGGCATCGGCCAGCAGTTGCTGAATCATCGGCAACAGTTTTTGCGCATGCAGGCGCGGGATCACCTCGTAATGGCTCGTGACCTTGCCGTCATGCAGCAAGGCAACGGAGCAAGCTTCAGTCGCGGTGTCCAGGGCCAGCAAGGTGCTCATTGATGTTTCCGTTACAAAGTGGGAGTAAAAAAGTCACGCATTATAAACAGCAACGGCCCGCAAGCGGGCCGTTGAAGATGCAGCAAAACCGACTTATCAGCTCAGTGCTTCAAGCACCTTGCCGGTGATCGCTTCTACCGAGCCAACGCCAGCGATGTGGCTGTACTTTGGCTTGCCCTGGCTGGCGGCCAGGTTCTGGTAGAACTCGACCAGCGGTTTGGTCTGGGAGTGGTAGACCGACAGGCGATGACGCACGGTTTCTTCGGTGTCGTCTTTGCGCTGCACCAGCTCTTCACCGGTGATGTCGTCCTTGCCAGCGATTTTCGGCGGGTTGTAGACGGTGTGGTAAACCCGGCCAGAGGCCTCGTGTACACGGCGACCGGCGATACGCTGGACGATTTCTTCGTCATCGACGGCGATTTCGACCACGTTGTCCAGCTCGACGCCGGCCTTGACCAGTGCTTCAGCCTGGGGAATGGTGCGCGGGAAACCGTCGAACAGGAAACCGTTGGCGCAGTCAGCCTGGCTGATGCGTTCCTTGACCAGGTTGATGATCAGGTCGTCGGATACCAGGCCACCGCTGTCCATGACGCTCTTGGCGATCAGGCCCAGCTCGGTGCCGGCCTTGACCGCTGCACGCAGCATGTCGCCGGTGGAAATTTGCGGAATGCCGAATTTTTCGGTGATGAACTTAGCCTGAGTACCTTTACCGGCCCCGGGAGCTCCCAGCAGAATTACGCGCATCGATGTGCTCCTCAATTTTTTATTTAGAAACGCTCGGATTCGCCTCGTGGGGCCAATCTCGGAAATAGGATCGCGGCCGCCCAAACGGCCAAAGGCTGATCAAGATACACAGCCGACACAGAGCACACAAGCAGCCGAAAGTCGGAGGAACCCGCTCCCTTTGTGCCCTGGCGACGGGGTGCGACAAGTCGCAACCCCATAACAAACTGTCGCCTGGCGACGCTGACCAGGGCCCGACGCACGGTTACCGGCCGACGGCGCCAAGCCCCTGAAATACCGGCAAATACCTCAACCGGTATTGCGCAACCCGGCGGCGATCCCCGCTACAGACACCAGCAGCGCTTGTTCTACCGGGCTGCCCTGGACCACATCCGGTTGCCGCGAGCGTGCCAGCAGTTCGGCCTGCAATAGATGCAGCGGGTCCAGGTAGGTGTTGCGCAGGCGGATGAACTCCAGGGTATCCGGGCTATGTGCCAGCAACTGCGACTGGCCGGTCAGGCCCAGGACCACGGTGCACGCCTGCGACAATAGGTCGCGTAAATGGGCGCCCAAAGGCAGCAGATCCACCTCGACCAGGCGCTCGTCATACGAGCGGGCGATGTCGGCGTCGGCCTTGGCCAGGACCATTTCCAGCATATCGATACGGGTGCGGAAAAACGGCCACTGCTCACGCATCTGCCCCAGCAACTCACCCTCGCCGCGTTCCAATGCCTTGCTCAGGGCCGCTTCCCAGCCGAGCCAGGCCGGCAGCATGAGGCGGGTCTGGGTCCAGCCGAAAATCCACGGGATGGCGCGCAGGCTTTCAATGCCGCCGGCGCGACGCTTGGCCGGCCGGCTTCCCAGGGGCAAGCGGCCCAGCTCCTGCTCCGGTGTGGATTGGCGGAAGTACTCGACGAACTGCGGGTTCTCGCGCACCACCGCGCGGTAGGCCTTGACCCCATCGCTGGCCAGTTCGTCCATCAGGTGGCGCCAGGCCGGCTGCGGCGGCGGTGGCGGCAGCAACGTCGCCTCCAGCACGGCGGCCAGGTACAGGTTGAGGTTCTGCTCGGCGATGTCCGGCAGGCCGAATTTGAAACGAATCATTTCCCCTTGCTCGGTGGTGCGGAAACGCCCGGCCACCGACCCCGGCGGCTGGGACAGAATCGCCGCGTGTGCCGGGCCACCGCCCCGCCCGACGGTGCCACCACGGCCGTGGAACAACAGCAGCTCGACCTGCTGCTCGCGGCAGATTTCGACCAATTGTTCCTGAGCCCGGTACTGCGCCCAGGCGGCCGCGGTGGTGCCGGCATCCTTGGCCGAATCGGAGTAGCCGATCATCACTTCCTGCGGGCCGTGCAAGCGCGAACGATAGCCCGGCAACAGCAGCAGCTTCTCGATCACTGGACCGGCGTTATCGAGGTCGGCCAGGGTCTCGAACAGCGGTACTACGCGCATCGGCCGCAGCACGCCGGATTCCTTGAGCAGCAGTTGCACCGCAAGGACATCCGAGGCGGCGCCGGCCATGGAAATCACGTAGGAACCCAGGGACGCAGCCGGCGCAGCGGCCACTTCGCGACAGGTGGCCAGCACTTCAGCGGTGTCCGCCGAGGGTTTGAAATGGCCCGGCAGCAAGGGACGACGGTTGCTCAGTTCGCGCATCAGGAACTCGATGCGCTGCTCTTCGCTCCAGTCCTCGTAACGGCCCAACCCCAGGTAGTCGGTGATTTCGCTCATGGCGCCGCTGTGGCGGCTGGAGTCCTGGCGCACATCCAGGCGGACCAGGAACAGGCCAAAGGTCACCGCCCGGCGCAGGCAATCGAGCAACGGCCCATCGGCGATCACGCCCATGCCGCATTCGTGCAGCGAGTGGTAGCAAAGCAGCAACGGATCAAGCAGGTCGCGATTGTTCTGCAGCACATCCGGGGTGGCCGGCACCGGTCCCTTGAGCGCCGCCTGCGCCCAGTTGCGGGTTGCCCGCAGCCGCTCGCGCAATTGTTTGAGCACCGCGCGATAGGGTTCAGAGCTGTCCCCGGCCTTGGCCTGCAGGGCGGCACTGGCCTGTTGCATGGACAGTTCGGCCGCCAGGTGATCGATATCGCGCAAGTACAGGTCCGCCGCCATCCAGCGTGCCAGCAGCAGCACCTCGCGGGTCACTGCGGCCGTGACATTGGGGTTGCCGTCGCGATCGCCGCCCATCCACGAAGCGAAGCGGATCGGTGCCGACTCCAGCGGCAGGTGCAGGCCGGTCGCCGCATGCAGGGCTTTGTCGGCCTTGCGCAGATAGCTCGGGATGGCCTGCCACAGGGAATGCTCGATGACCGCAAAGCCCCACTTGGCCTCGTCCACCGGCGTCGGCCGGGTGCGGCGGATTTCTTCGGTGTGCCAGGCTTCGGCGATCAGCCGTTGCAGGCGTTCGTGGATCTGCGCGCGCTCGGCACTGGTCAGGTCGCGATGGTCCTGGGCTGCCAATTGCGCGGCAATCGCATCGTACTTTTGAATCAGGGTGCGACGGGCCACTTCGGTGGGGTGCGCGGTCAGCACCAGTTCGATTTCCAGGCGCCCCAACTGCTTGGCCAGGGACTCGGCACCGTGGCCCTCGGCACGCAGCCGCGCCAGCAGCTCGGGCAGAACTCGTGCCTCGAACGGCGCCGGTTGCGACTCATCGCGACGGTGAATCAATTGGTATTGCTCGGCGATGTTCGCCAGGTTGAGAAACTGGTTGAAGGCCCGGGCCACCGGCAGCAGCTCGTCTTCGCTCAACTGGTCCAGGCTGGCACTCAGTTCGGCGCTGGCCGAACCACGCCGGTCGGCCTTGGCACCCTTGCGAATCTGCTCGATCTTGTCGAGAAACTCCTCCCCGTACTGCTCGCGGATGGTGTTGCCCAACAGCTCACCCAAGAGGTGAACATCTTCGCGCAGGCGCGCATCAATATCGCTCATGTACCTGTTCTCCGGCTGATTCGGGGCGGCTCGCAAGCCTCAAGAGTGCCGTCAGCACAAGGTGCTTAGCAAGCGCGCGACCAACTGACTTTAAACCTTGCGCGTTGCGGCTAGTCTCAAGAGTACGCCGCACAACGGCGCAGCGCCGGCCCGGGCCGGTCATTCACCCACCCCTGCCACGAGCAGGTGTCGATTGAGGTCGCCATGAAAATCCGTGAGCTCGCGCAACACTGGGAAGAAAACGCCAAGGGTCGCCTGACCAAGACCGGCTATGTGATCCATCTGGATGTCGAAGCCGCTGCACGCCTGGCCGCCATTGCCGAGATGTACCCCAAACGCCAGACCGAGGAACTGCTGGGCGAACTGATCGGCGCCGCCCTCGAAGAACTGGAAGCCAGCTTCCCCTACGTCCAGGGCCAGCACGTCGTTGCCACCGATGAGGAGGGCGATCCACTGTACGAAGATAGCGAGCACGCAATAGGAAAAATGCAAAAACGGGCGTAACCCGCGTAGGTTCTGGCTTTCAGCCTAATTTGAGGTAGACATGAACAGGTTTAGAGATTTGCTTGAAGACTGGGATAGGAACGCAGCAGAAGCACAGGATTTAGTAACCGTGCCAGTGGCCTTGCACCGTTCGGATCTGGTGAAAATCAAGGCATTTGCCGAGGTCTACAAGCTTCCTGAATCCACGGTCATAGCTGACCTTCTCGGAGCCTCTATAAAGGAAGCAGAAGCAGCTATGCCCTACATCCAAAGTGGAGAAGTCATCAGGATCGAGGAAGGCGAACCAGTCTATGCAGACGCTGGCCGAACCCCTGAATTCGTCAGTGCTGAACAAAAAATAGCCAAGCAATTGACGACTGGAGACTGACAAAGACGTGTCAATTTGCCATGATCCGGCCCACATGGCGTAGGTCATTCCGACCGATACAGACTTAGCAACATGCCCCATGATTGGGGCTTTTTTGTGGGATATGGAAAATGAAAGGACTGTCGATTCTGTTCAACCTAGCTTCGCTAGCGTGCCTTACCTATCTGATGATTGCGAAAGGCATGCCGAGAAATGATGAATGGGGAATCATCATCGCGTTTGCCGGGGCCAACATCACATCATTGATAGTCATCCTGACTGCAAAAGACAGTTCTTTCCTAGGGCTTTGGCTTCAAAGAAAGAAACTGGAAGAACAGCAGAAAATCAACAAGCTCAATTCTCAGAAAGACTGAATTCAATAATCAAGGGATTAGAAAAGTGACAGATACGACATTTTACAACGAAGCCGTCAAATTCGCCGCAGAAATGGAAGAATTCATCGCCATCAATGAAGATGACGATTCGGTTGATGAAAAGTTTATGGAATTTTCAAAAGACCTATCAGCAAGAATGATTGCAGCCTCCAAGAAGTCTGACTTCGACTTAGGCGATGTTATTGATACCATTCGCTACATGGAACAGATTGAAGACTTTCACGGCAACGTATTTGCTGGAGATATTGATACTGACCTTCCCCAAGCTACGCAAGAAATCTTGACGCCGGTAAGAGTCTTCTCCCACATGGAGAAAATTAGCGGAAAACGTGCATCACGGAATTTCCTTGTCTTGAATGGCGTGAGAATTAATCTTGAACAAGCTCAGATGTTCTATGATGCGTTGGCGGGTCTGAATGCTGATATTGCATTTAGCTACCTCAATCATGGAAAGGTGCAAGTAGAGAATAACTACTTTGAAGAGCTAGAAATAAACCCGTTACAAATGCCAGAGGCTGAAGAATTTGAAGAGCCAGTGATACAACTTACTGAGAAGCGGGAACCACGTTTCGGGCCTATCAATGTCATGTTACGGATGACGAACGAGTTTATAGGCCAAATCAAAGATTATATTGAAGAGAACTCTCAGCAGCCGAATTTTCATGATGAGATTTACGATAGGTTTGGAACCGACATAGAAGCGAAATTTAGCTTCATTAGCAACAACTATGCTCGGATTGAACCTAAAACTAGGGTAATCGGAATTCTTAAAGAGTTTTGGTCACTTGGAAACCTAGACAATATGAATACGGAGCCTTTGAGCTTTGTAGACATTCTATGTCCACAGGTCGTTATTCAGCTTGTCCAAGACATACCAAACGAAGACTACATAGCGTTTGAAAATGAAACCGGCACTGAATTTTATAAGCTCCATGAACATGAAGCTGATGATGCGGTTCATCGTGAATACCCATTTGACGTACTGACAGGAAGGTCATTGAAAAAATGAAAGACAGGGAGTTTAAAGGTCAGGTGGACGACCTTCTCAAGCGTGCATACTGGAATTCCCGCTATTCAAGCGAGATTCGCAGGCTTCACAACATTGCTACTGAGAAGCAGAAGCCCGGTCTGAAAAGGATTATTGCAGAAGCCATTGCAGCCAAAGCAGTGAACCCGGCTCATGCAGGGTCATACAAGCGATTCTTCAACCGGGGGAGCTTCAAGCCATACGCCCTCTTCTTTCATGCCTTGTTCGTGCCGCACATGGAGAAGGTTCTAGCCGAGGTGTTGAAGCTGGTGCTGTTCAGTGAATCATCCACAAGCACTGGTAGCCGCAAGGCCGTAGAGCTGGCGATGAAGTCATACCCAAAGGCCATTGGCTGGAATGAACCAGACGCCTTAGAAGCACTGAGAAAAGCGGTACTGGTGATAGAAGCGTATGACCATGACCAAACGTCACCAGAGGCTCAGGAAGAACTTAAATCGGCCTTTGAGCTATTGGTGAATGCAGAAGTGAAAACATCGGCTGAAATCATCAGTGTGAGGTGTTACAGCCAGCTTTCCCGCCTGCAGGTCAAGCTTCAAGGCACTGACCTTCACGACCTTGCAACAATGGCATTCAACCGAGCGTGCTACCTGATTTGACCTTGCGTCTGTCAGAGACAACAAAGCCCCGTAATCCGGGGCTTTTTTGTGCCTGAAGCAAAAAACCCCACATAACTATTAAGATGGGGCTTCCTGCAACTAACATCGGTAAATCATGGAGAACATAAACTTTAATAACTTAATTAGAGATGAGGATTGATGGAGAAAGACAGATAATCAATAAATCAAAATACATGCAACCCTCACAATCATATTATCAAGCCAATTAACTTTGTCAAATAAATAATCCATCTTTATTGTAATTGGCTATTTATACATTATAATACTTATAGATGAACAATTTGATAATCATGGACAAATTAAGCCAAAAAGAAGAGATATTCTTAAATCTATACACAAAACACAAACACAATGAAACATCTGAAAGTATCAAGAAGACTCACGGTCATCTAATCAATGACAAAATGAATTTTCAGTCAGTCGTAGAACTGGGTTCAAACTTCATGTTCATGTTCGGAAAGACGAACGGTCAGGAAATGTATGACTTCATACAAAAGAACAAAGTAACGTTCTCAGACAACGTATTCAAATCTATTTACAGCACACTCTTCAAAAAAGACATTGAAGTCAACGTAGACTTCAAGAAGATAAAAGAAAACGTCTTTGACAATTTCGATTTAGTGTCAGGTCAAGCGGCCACGTTCTTGAAAGAAGTGGGTTGCACAGACAAGCAAGTCAAATACTTCAACCAGAACATAACCAAATTTAAGGATATGGCTGAAACATTGGTGCATGATTATTTCTACTACACCAAACAACCCATACAACCAGAATTGCTAGAAGGCAAGCATTTGAAAACCATCTTCACAGAAATGGGAAATGGATACGACAACATCAAATTAGTGTTTACCGATACAGAAAAGCTCAATGATTGGCGTTATGACCACAACTTACTAATCAATCCATGCAAAGCAATATTGACACACGGTAATACCTCAGTAGACCTAGTAAACAATTTAGGTGGTGGTTATGAAATCTCAACGCTCATCAAAGACAAGGCTTTCTTTGAGAAAATTAAGAACGAACACATGAGCTATGAACCAGCCACACGCCTTTATCAGTCAATGCTTGAAACCATCAAAGCTGATGAAGAACCCACAAAGAAGAACAAATCAACCATAACGAAACCATAACCAGCCAAGTGCTGGTTAATCTCACTTATAGCCTTAGTATTATAGTGTGTTGATAATCACCTACAAAATGCTAATCTATTCTCATAAACATCTTAAAAGGAGAATTATGGCTATAACTGAAAACAACTATGAATTTGTCAAAGACATAGAAAGCTTAGGCTATACGATACAAGCTACCAGCTCCAGTGGTGGCTGGAACAGACTACATTTGATTGAGGATGGTGAAAGGGTCAACTTCCATCAGTTCCGTGGCGAAAGCTTCAATCAACGTATCAGCGAGGTTAGACAGCACCTAGCCGGTACATCCACCGATGGGATTAAATCGGATAGTTACCTTTACTATGCGACTCAGGGTCTATTGCTCAAAGCTGTTGCTCATACGCTAGCCACTGACAGACCACAAGCAGCGATGGCACACACCATCATGGCTAAATTCAATGCCGCTACCAACCACATCTTAGACAAAGAATTGAAGGTCTACGGCAAGAGCGTTCACGAATACTCACCCAACCTGACTGGCGTTAGATACCCTTCTGCTGTTCATGAGAAAAACCTACTGGTTGAACAGATAGAAGCGATGGGTTATGACCTGCAGGTAAAACCTAGCAGTGGGAAGAATTTAAGGCTCTATGTCCTAGACGCCGACAAGAACCCAATAGGCTATTCAGGAACGACTTCAACAGAAGATGGACAGACCAGAACGATTGATGACCTTATGGCGAGGATTGAAGGCCGTGCAAGGTTCACAGATGCCAAGATTGATAAGACCTTCATGGACGCTATCAAGGGTGCCCGTGCAATAGCGTTGGTGGATGTTTACCAGAAGAACACAATGAGCAAGCCGGAAATGCTCAAAATCGCTAAGGGATTTGATGAGAAGAGCTTGCAGCTTCTACAAGAGAAATTGAGCCTGAAAGGTATAGATGCTGGCAAATTCCAAAATGACTTGCGAGAAGTCAAACAAAACAAGCATAAACCCAAGATGTGATAATCAACCAGCCGCAAGCTGGTTTTTTTTCGCCTCAACAAAAATAATTGCTGGTAACTATTTACATTTAAGAAATGCTTGATATGTTGTTATTAACTAACAACGGAATTAACATGAAGGACATTACACTAAAAGAAACCGCTTTCACAAAATCATTGAACAAATTGAAAGATGGCGTAATCATAGCAACAGCAATCGTTTTTGTAGCAATATTAGCGATGGGTGCATTAGAAGCTTCTGTAAATGACAGAACAGACATGAGAGATACAAAGATTGAGTTCAACCGCTAAAACAAGGAATAAACAACAAGCCAGCCAAGAGCTGGTTTTTTTGTGCCTGTCAATTTACACCATCTACATTTACATTTAATAACCAAGTGATAGAATGAATATTAACAACAACATTTAAAAACATGAATACACTATTAGAGATAATGAAAATTATCATCAATCAATCAAAGTTTAAGGAAGCACACAAAGCCGTAGCCAGAAATAAAGTGTTGATTAAGAAAGTATCAGGCAAGGCTGGCATTGATACTGAAAAAAAAATTGAGATAGCCACATTCGTCTTGATACTGACTAATGAGATACAGCTACATATAAACAGCTTGATAGACAAGCAATCAACCAATTTCACGCCAGAAATTAAAACTGAATACTCCAAGTTGCATCATTCTTCTTTCTTTGTGAAATTCCTCAACAACTACGATGGTGCTGCATCAGCATTTGACCCACTTCTTGAAAAGCTCAAAAGCTATACTGGTGAAGAGCTAACGGCATTGATACTTCCAGTCCTAGAAGACGTTCATGCTCAATGGAAGAAAGTAGCGGATGAAGCCGATGAGTATTTGAACCTCACCTTGAACTACGTTGATAAGGATGAGGTAGACGCCTTAAAGCGTATGGTTGAATCTGGTATTTTCTATGACATGATGAATGACACAGTAGGATTTCGCAGGTTGATTTTCAAACCAGAAAATTTCAATTCTAAGAATTTAACACAAAACAGAGACTTCTATGAAATTTTGATAAACAGGTATGAGCATTGTTTTGATTTCTTGCTTGACGCTAACACCAGTAATTCAAATAGTCGATTAAAGATAATCGCCAAGGATGATAAATACTATGTGATTGGTGAAGACGATAACAACAAATTCATATTTGAACAGCTCACAAAAGAATATCCAATCAGCGGCTACCTTTTCGATTTCAGCGATTTACAAGGCGATTCAGACAAAGCTGATAATCTGAGAATGATGATAGAAATGAGCTTAGATGTAACGTCATTGAAGCATATGACAGCCAGCATGACACCGAGTGAGGCAATGATATTCTCAGTAGAGCTTTTGAAAGATTACCTCAATACGGATTTCTATGACTTAACCATTAGAGCAAGTGCTGAATTCAACAGATGGTTCTTATTAGAGTTAGGCAATGGACGAAAGTTTGAATGTAGCTCAATGGTTGAGTTCAGCGATTCAGCAAAAGAACACATCACAAAGACCGTCAACTCACTTTATGAAATAGAGTTAGAAACAGATAAGCTTTATGACCTAGCGAAGAAACTGAAGGAAAGAGATTAAACGCAAATAATTTACGCTCAATCATTTACATTTAAGAATTAAATGCTACCTTGATAGTAACTAACTAAAAAGGTGCATACATGCTCGGAACAATAAACTTAAATCTTTGCCCATTCGATGGAAAAATAATAATCGAAGGAACAGCACAGCAATACATCACGATTAATTCAAGAAGAAAGCAAATCATCTACAAAGCGAACAGCAAGCAGAAACATCGGATATTTTTCTACACATCAAAATTCTTGAACGAGAAGATTCAAGCCAATGCTACAAAGCCATTAGAACTTGATAATCTTAAAGTCAAGTTACAAACTTGGATGGATGAAGTTTGTGCAATTTCTTTCCTTGTTGAAAAAACTAACCAAGCAGGATTAGAAAAAAAGCTTATCAATGCTGGTAAACGTGCAGTTCTTGAAGGATTGGGCTTGAACCAGTCCAATTACGTCAGTCATGAAGAAGACCCCAGCTCTACCCTACCAGAAGAGCTTGTAACAGCTTCTGAGCCTGAGCCAGTGGCTGAACCAGCAGAGCCAACCACAAAGACGTTCACATTGCCTATAAGCAGCCATAAAGCCGTGACGTTGACCATTCCTATTGACCTCACTGAATCCGAACAGGATTTGATAGCGAAAAGCTCACTGGAATATTTAAGAGCGTTACTACTCTCTCATTATAGAAACTAAATCAAGCCAGCTAATAGCTGGTTTTTTTTGCCCACACTATTTACATTTAATAAATGAGTAGTAACATGAATACATAAACATACAAAAAGAGGAACAATGCTTAAATTAATCAAAGAAGAAATAGAACTAATCACCTTTGGAAAAGGTAATTCTGTAAGCCTTATTACTTTAGCTAGTATATATGGATTGATGTGCTATCTAACATTTATGCTTTACAAGTCTTTTGCTGACCTTTTAACACCAGCATCAAACCATGCATATTCTTTCAACCGAGACTCAATGTGTGCAAGCCCACTAACACCAGAGGCTCAGCTTTTATGGCTTCTAGGTTTACTAGTAGGCGTTGGAATTATAGCGATGATAGAACATTACGATAATAAAGAAAATAAACCCAATACCAGCAAATAAGCTGGTTTTTTTACGCCTGAACACTTTAATACTAAAAATATTCACACCTATCTATTTACATTTTATAATTATGTAGTAACTTAATATATAACTAAACAACAAAAAGGATAACATGAAAATCAATAAACTTGCATTAGCATTAGCAATAACATTCGTTTCAATAGGTGCAGCCTGTTCGGCCTACATGTTCAAAAAAGAAGTCACACTAGCAGTCGTTTCAGATAAAGCTAAACACTCCCTAGACCTTACAACGAATGGCCTTCACAACATCAGCGTTGGTGAAGCGTTCACCATCGACAAATCAGAAGCCGCACAAATCAACTTCCTACGTTGCTCATTCTCACGCCCTGAATTCAGATTTAGCTGGTACTGTCACCAGATGAAATCAGACGGCAAAATGACTAAGAATTCATACATTGCTTTGAAAGATGACCAAGAGAAGTATGCAAATTCTCATCGTTTAGAGTCATTCTTCTATTCATTAAGAACTGATAAAGAATTTAAATCTTTGATGGAAAAACTAACCATTAATGATATTGAAGAAAAGAAAGAAAGAGAAGCTAAGAAAAAAGCTTTAGTTGATAAGGTACTAAAACGTGTTGACATATCAGCCGCTGAAAGCACATCGAGTTTACGTTTTGATATGGAACAAGCCGCTACCTATGTTGCTTACGAATACGCACCTTGTAACGGTGATAACATTAAAGAAAAGATAAATTGTGAGCTTCATAGAAAGTTGATAATTAAAAGCCTTATATCAGGCGTTAATGATACGGAAATTTTTCAATCAACAATTGAAAAGCTAACTCCAGAGTATCCATCAGCATGGGAATCCCTCAATGGAGTGGGCAAATTCTTTTTCGTTGCCATTAGTATGATTTTTGGATTTGCATTATTTTACGACATGATAAACGATGAAGAAGAGGAAGAAGAGGAAGAAGATACTGATGAGGATAATAATGTAGAAGGTGAATCAAATGAAAAATAAGATTATCGACAATTTCAAACTCTAACCGCTAAGGCGGTTTTTTCACGTCTACCCTCCCCCGCCGACCGTCACCGCAGCTTGAACCAGTCACCAGAACTGATACTGTATGCCCATACAGTCAATGGTCAGTCATCATGCTCAGTCCACCTATACCCTTCTCAGCAGCTCTAAACCCAGCCAAAGCACCAGTTCATGGCCGTGCGGCTTGTGGCTTCCCTTCACCAGCAGAGGAATACGCAGAGCCACCGTTGAGCCTCGATGACCTTTGTGGAGTGGGGAAACCATCCTTGTTCATCCTCATAGCATGGGGTGACAGCATGAGCGGCCTAGGCGTTTACGATGGTGACTATCTGGTGGTTGATCGAGCCATAGAACCCCGCGTGGGAAGCGTTGTAGTAGCCAGAATCGGCCCTGAATTCACTGTGAAGACCTACGGCATAGCCAACGGTAAACCCGTGCTGATACCGGCTAACCCAGCCTTTGAAACCATCGTCATCGGAGAATTTGAAGAATCCGAGGTGTGGGGTGTGGTTTTGTGGAATCTTCATAAACTCCATGACTAATTCAATCAGTAAAGTATTTGGTCTGGTAGATTGTCACGCTTGTTATGTAAGCTGTGAACGTATATTCAATCCAAGATTAATTGGTAAAGCTACCGTTGTCTTGTCTAACAATGATGGTGCGGTTGTTGCAAGGGATGACCTTAGTAAGAAATTAGGTGTGAAGATGGGTCAACCCTTCTTTGAAATCAAGCACCTTGTTGAAAGTAAACAATTGAATGTCTGTTCTTCTAATTATGCCTTGTATCAGGACATATCAAATCGGGTCACAAAAGTAATCAGTCAATACGTTCCTGCTTACGAAGTTTATTCAATTGACGAATCATTCATTGACCTATCTGGTGTAAATGAAGACTTAGAAAAGCTTTGTCTGGAAATTAAAAGCCAAATCTACAAACAGGTAGGAATGCCCGTAGGCGTGGGTGTGGGTAAGACAAAGACCCTAGCAAAGCTCAACAACTGGGCGTCTAAGAAGTGGAAAGCCAAGACTGGTAGCGTAGTGGTCATCCTCGATGATGAGCGTCAGAACAAGCTTCTGAGCTTTGCTGATGTGGGTGAAGTGTGGGGTTGCGGGTCAAGAACCCAAAAGCGTCTGGAATTGATGGGTGTGACGAAGGCCATTGACCTTGCACGGTATGACAAGAAAGCCTTACGCCAGATGTTCAACGTCAACATTGAACGCACCGCCAGAGAGCTTGAAGGTACGGTGTGTTTTGGTCTGGAAGAATCCCCGGAACCCAAGCAGAACATAGCTTCAACCAGAATGTTTGGTAAGCGGGTTTACGAGCTGTTAGAGCTTCGACAGGCCGTAGCATCATACGCAGCCAAAGCAGCGGTAAAACTCCGCAAGGAAGGAATGCTAACGAGCTGCCTGCAGGTCTTTATCCAGACTAGTCGCTTCGATGACAAGCCATACAGCAATGCCACAATCATTGGCTTGGAGTCACCAACGGACGACACCCGCGAGCTGATAGCAGCCGCACAAGCTGGACTGACAAGGATATTCAGATCCGGCCTTCCCTATGCCAAGGCTGGAATCATGCTCAGCCAGTTCACACCCAAAGCTGGCTACATCCCAGACCTTTTCGCCAAACCAGAGCGTAGGAACAATGACAGGCTGATGGCCTTGATGGATTCAGTCAACAAGGTTCAAGGTGCTGGCACGCTCAGGTTTGCAATCGAACCAGAAACGTCGAGCTGGGGAATGAAGCGTGAATTTCTAAGCCCAGCTTATACAACAAAGTGGAATGAATTGTTGAAAGTAAAGATAGGTTAAAGAGAATTGCACCTTGCATCATTTACATTTAATAAACTAGAGGTACAATTAAATAAACAACATCACAAAAGGAAAACATGAACAAAAATCTTAAACAAACGATATGGCTAATCACTTTTGGAGTAGCCACCTTCGCACTCACTAGCTACGCTCCGATTATTTTACAAAAGTTTTTGATGACTTCTTTGTTCCTATTCCTATATTTTGGCTCATCAATGTATTTAATCTATGGGATTTTATATCAACCAGCAAAAGCGTTTTATTACACCTTTCTAGGCAGTGGGTACGAAATCACAAAAATCAAAATGCCAGAACTTTTTGACTTTAAGTTGCTACTAAAATCAGTCGGAAAATACCTAGCAAGGTTTATAGCTCTTTTTATACTTTACACAGCAGTTATGGTAATAAGTTCAAAGACAAACACATTTTTGATTGAAAAAGAACAAACAACCAGCCAAGTGCTGGTTTTTTTATGCCCGAAATAAAACAACATTAAATAATTGGCTTCTACCTCTTCACATTTAACAATTAAATGTTAACCTGAATACATACAACAATTATTCAGGAGAACAAATGTGTAACGAAGATTTAAAAAACATTGGGCGAAAATCAAAGGAAATGATTTTGACAAGAACGCCTGAAGAAGACGCCAAAATCAAAAAACTCTATAACAGTGGCGTTAGCATAGCCAGCATTGCAAGAGAGTTCGGCGTTAGTAGACAAGTCATGATTGCCAGAATTAAGAAGCTAGGGATATGGTTCAAAAACAAAACCCCAGTCAATTCAAAAAAAATCATCAACCTTTGTGTAGTTCAGAATTGCACATTGAGCGAGATTGAACAAAGAACAGGTTGGTCTAAAGTATCCATTCACCACGTTTTGAAAGAAGCAAATTTGAAATGTAAAAGGGACAAAGGGCCAGCGGCTAGAACGGAGATACCAAAAGAAATTCTACATGAATTATTCATTGTGAGGGACATGACTGCAAGAGAGCTTTCAAAGATATTTAATACTGGTATATCAAATATGAGAGACAGGTTAAAAGAAGCTGGAATAAAGAAACAACGCTCCAAGAAAAAAGAAACTCAATAAATCATCCAGCCCAGTGCTGGTTTTTTTTGCCTGTCGTTTACAAATTAGGAAAGCTTGATAGTATTAAAGTAATGAACCACAAACTACACGATGAAAACAACCAACCAAATTGACGTTGAAAAGTTAGCGAATGAATTCAATGACCACTCAGTAAACGTTTTCCCAAAATACCTAACCACCCAGTTGATTGACGCTAAGAAGAACTACAAGGCAAGAATCCCGCACGTCATCGCTATGAAGCGAAAAGCTCACTGGTCAACAGAAGATGTAAGACAGGCATTCAACTACAATGAGCATAATTTCAAACTCATTCAGTACAACGCACACTTCATCAGCATTTTTCAAAGCTTCATCGAAATGACCAAAGATTCAGACCTTGATGTAATCACTAAAAGCCAACGCATCAGGTTCAGTAAGGATTGCATCCTGAAGCTGTATCGCATAATAGCCATTTACAAGGCCACAATCATGACGGGCTAGGCGTTAGGTCTACCAGTCAAAATTTCATCTCAAAAGTGGCTGTATTGAGCTTGGGAACCATGATGAACCTAATGTGTGTCACATCCTCCCATTCAGCGACTGACGCAGCCAACCCAGCAACGTGTACGCACATGAGCGGGCTTCCCTCCCCGTCTAAGCGGAAATTAGCCTTCAAGCAACGTTCAGTGAACTCTACGCCGGTCAGCGTAGGGCGAGTGGTGCCGAAGTGGCGAAGCTCTTCTAGTGCTGAAAGCAATGCGTCTTCAAACGAACCTTTCTCAATGTCAGCTAAAATCGTAGTGTCTAAATAAATCATCCTTAATTCTCATATTATCTACTAATACTAATATCCTAAATCCTCAACAAGTCAAAGAAGGCATGATTTAGCCTTCAATTTCCTTTGTTCGACTCATTAACCCAACTGTTGAAATCACACGTTGTATTCCATGCATCAGCGTCCACAACGTCAACAGCTTGTTCTGGTGAAGAGCTTTGAGTGTCTTTCACAAGGGCTTTAGGCTCAGTGAAAATTGAGTCGAAATCCATTCTGTATTCTTCATCACTCATGTCTTGCGTCATTTCAGGCACATTCACTGGCTCAACATCCACAACACCGGACTTCTTTCTTTCATAGGCTTTGACAGCTAATGAAACCTCAGTCTCAGCCAAAAAGTCTATGTTGGCTAGAAGGCTGTCTTTCTTAACAGAACCTTGCTCAGCACTATTCTCAATTTTAGGAAGAATTGAAGCACAGGCAACGTCTGGTAAAGCTGGGGCTTTTCTTTCAACTGGTGCATTATCTCTTGCGAATTTTTTCAAATTGAATGACTTATTGATAATCAACGTCTTTTCAACGATGGTCTTTCCCCTTCTCACATCAATCACGTCATCAACATAACCAATCTCTTTGTAATACTGTATTGCTTCATTCAATGACTTTGAGGAACATTCACAAAGCTTCAACATGGTTTTAACGCTGAATCTAGCCTCACCATAGGCATTGAACATTTCTACTTTATCGAAAAGAATTCTTGGCGTACCACTCTTCAAAGCCATCTTGTCTTTCCAATCAATTTTCTTACTCCATGTGTCTTTAACAACGGAGTCAGTGAAAATATCACCAAACTTGATATGGATAAAATCACCCTTGATTTCTCTTTTGTAGATAAATCTGTCATTGATTTCACCACCATCTTTCATCACTATCTTAGCTGATGAATAGAACATTCTATCTAGAACCTCAATGAATGCAGCCTTGTAGAAACCAGTGTGTTTAGTATCAAGGTTGCAATCACGCATCACTAATTGAAAGTCAACCACAAGGTCAGAGCCTTGTTGCTCATAAGTCTTTTGAAGTTTTGAAACTAGGTCATGACAGAAAACAAAATGTAACTCAGTGTTTAGTTGATACCCGTAGAAAACAAATTCTTTGTAAGGAGTGCCGCCAAGCTCTTCTTCACCAATATGGATGGTTACAGCATTAGGTGATACTTCAACACTTCTCAAACCCAAGCTGTTAGCTTTTTCAAGGTTTGCAATGTCGTTAGATTCACCAACCGCATATTTTTGCAAATTCCTAGCAGGGTTAAACATGGAGAGAAGAAGAAGGCTCTTAGCCCAAACCCCTTGATTACCCGATACTTTCGCTTCTTTGTAAACATCCATGAATGTTTTGTATATTTCTGTTAGCTCGTTATTGTTGTTCATCCTATGTAATCCTTAGTTATATAAATATCATTACATAGAAAGCTTAAATGTCAAACGTATAGAGCTACTTTTTTAAAAATAAAATTAGGCAAAAATTCACGATGTTGATTTTAAGCCATTTTTTCACGTCAGAGCACAGTTGAAGTAGAATGAAGCACAGTTGAAGTAGATTGAAGCACAGTTGAAGTAGAATGAAGCACAGTTGAAGTAGAATGAACGATTTTGACCACCCCTGTAAGCCACGTATTTAAAGGGTTAGAGAAATCGGCTCAACAGTACATATAGTACTCTTAGTACAAATAGTACCTCTTATATCTTAAGGTCAAAATCAAAAGCATCTGGTGAATAAAATCAAAAAACTAAAAACTTTCCTTTCAAACCCTTAAAGTCTATATGTCGGAATTGAAACGAGGTACAACTTAAATTTTACTGTATCTTCAAGCACAGTTGAAGTAGATTGAACATTACTATAATAAATATATGCAAAAAATTCACTCTATACGTTTGACATATAAGAACCAAATGTTACGATTAAAGTAACAACGAGAAAATATATGACAGACATTAGAAAAAGAAAAAGAGTACCATTTTCGGTACGCGACACAGTTATAAGAAAAAACAACATCTACAACAGAATAACAAAACTTGTAGTTGAAAACTACGAACCTGAAAAGATTCACAACCTCAAGCCTGATTTAGTTAAACAATCTTCATTCATCATCAACGGTTTATGGTTCATAACAAACCACTTGAAACACCTTGTCCATTTAGAAGGAACGAAAGGTTGTATTGAAGGTGGAAATTACGTGAGCTACACGCCCGTTAAACTACTTAAATTGATTGACAGTATCATGCTTGAAGTCTTTGGAGAGATAATTGATTTAGACACAATCACTCCTGAACACATCATGAAAGCAGAAAGGTACTTTGAAGCTTGTGATGAGAAACTGAGAAACATTGAAATGAGAGCAACCCTTTGAATAGGGTTTTCTTGTATCTCCGAATTGAAACGAGGTTTGAACTGGATTTTATTGAATTTACGGGATTAAACTAAAAACCTAGCCTTCAATCAAGATTCTTACCAAGCCTACTGACCATGAAACAAAGACACAAAGCCCCACCCGCTGCATACATCCATTGCTTCTTAAACACCACGTCTAAACAGTCATTGAACGCCATGTAGGGGTTTCCACTGGCGTAGTACCCGCCAGAAAAAAACATCACAGTGGCAAAAAATAGAGAGACAGCGACAAAGAACAGCACAAATTTAGTAATCATAGATATCCGAATAATTGTTAATCAAATTATACATGTCAGTTGAAATTAATCAAATCATCATAGAACACCAACAAACGTTAAACTCAATAAATAATTGAAATATTATAATACTTTGCTATTTACAATTGACCAATAAAGGTTACAATATTACTATATAAACAACAAAAGAGTTAATCATGAAAATCAAAGATACTACCAATAAACAAATAGCTGTATTTCTTTTGCTACTATTAACACTTGCAACATCAGCTTCATTAGCAACAGCTCTCTTCATGAAATTTGATGTTCGTGTTTTGTACCAAGCCATAGGATATTTTTCAATATTCATTTATCACATTTGTTTGATGGTAGCTTTAATATCAATTGAAACTGAGGATGATAAACCACAACAGCAAGAATTTGACTTCGCTTAACCTATGAAACAACAACAAGAACCCGAGAGGGTTTTTTATTTGCCTGAAATTTGACCTTGAATTTACGACAATAACCGCATGTCAATGTAGATAATCCGTTCTTAAAAGTCACAGGGATTGACGTTAAGAAATATACATGCTTGTTTTTGAAAAGCTGAATGGTAAAATGAAAGAGACAAACAATTTATTATTATATGAGAATACCCACTAACACCGGAAAGATTGAATTTGCTACAACAACGGACAAGCTAAAAAGCTTTGATGAATTCACTGAACTGTTGAAGGTTGTAGAAGCCGCTTCAATCATGGAGAAGAAAGCCAAGCACGGAGACATACCGCTCATCATCAAAATTCTTGGCTTCATGCAAAAGGTCTACAAATGGAAATCCCCGGCTGAAAAAGCACAAGCAATAGCTTACTCAAAAGGTTTGGTGTATCCGATATCCACTCACCTACCCGTCTACACGGCGATCTGCAACTACAACCGTCAAGACCTCGCCCTAGCCTTCTCACACCTGTTTCACGATTACCTAGGGCACCAGATTCTAGAAATCACTGACCTGACTGAACAAGGTGCTGTCTTCATTGCTTTTGACCTTTTAGAGCAGTTCGACCCTACGGCAATACCAAACGACCTAGAAGCCAAAGCACGCGGCCAAAAGGGTGAATTTGTGAGGTTTTTGGGTAAGCCGATGGCCTTCTACAACGCCGTTGAGACGAAACGACCATTCCAGTATCAACAGCTACTGGGCAAGAACTACTACGAGAGCAAACGCTACAAACGCCTGCAGGAGCTTCTAGGAACACCAGCCGTGGCCGATGAGACGATATCCATTCCTACACCAGCCCTCCCCGCTTTTAACCCACCAGAAGAGCTTTTAAAGCCGGTTGAACAGGAACCAGCTCAGGAAGAAAGGATTGTGTTGGAGGTTGAAGAAGTGGAAATCAGTGAAGACAGCTTCTTAGATGATTCATCGTTCATTGATGTAGATGAGCAAGGTGTAGAGGTTATGGATATAGGTGACTATGAAGACGCACCAGAAGCTTCTGATGGAATGGATTGGATGGAAGATGTGGATGTGAAGACCAAGTGATGAACGTTAAACAGAAACAACAAGGGAGCTTATCAGGCTCCTTTGCTTTTCTTGTATTCCGCAATGTAATCAAATTCATCTGAAACAGAGCTTAAAAATTTGAAGCGAAACTTATTTGTCTCAGGTGTGTAATACAGCTCTAAAATGTCCAAATCCGCTGGGGTTCTGTTGTGCTTCAAGCTAATCCGTTGAACCATTCCAGCTAAGCTTTCAACTGACATTTGCTCAGGGAATCTTTTTTCTTCATGCCCATGACTCTCAATGTATGCCGTGCGTAAACGCATAAGGTCAGGATTAAACAGGTAATGTTTCTGCTTAATCATGCGAGTGAATATCTCATAACCCTTCATTGAAAGCTCAATCTCAAACTCTACACTTCTTTCATTCGTTTTAAGTGTCAAAGGTATAGAGCTGTTTTCGTTCATATCACACCAACCGCTTTGCAAATTGCTAATGCTATTGCAGTGGTGATTGCACCATAAGCCAGCCCATAATTTTTGATTGGGTAGAAATGGTTGACTCTCACAAGAACATCAACCGTTGGCTTTATGGTTAAAACGACAAAAGCTAATAGAGAAGCTGTCAACGACCAATCTAATGATAGATGGAGAATCATGAAAGCTATGCTTGAAAGAATATACCAGTAAAGAGTAATTTTTGCGTTAATTTTTAAGTTAGTCATATTGAATAAAGATGTTGTTACTTTTATCGTATCATATATAAATACCCTAATCAAATAAAAGGCATTAAAAAACCAGCTTCATGCTGGCTTCTTTTTCAACTGTCTTAACCTTCTCTTCAAATGAACCGCAATGATTATCCCATGAAATGCAAAACCCAAACTGACTGGAATGAATAAACCAACCATCCAGATTCCGAATTGAGCAAATGATGAACCACTCAACCCAAAGCTTCCAACAGCAACGCTAATTATAAAACTCATAACACACAATCTAAACAAATCGTTGACGCTTAATCTTTTCAAATGTTCAATTTTATCAATATTCATAAACCCACATAACTTATTCTTTCTTTCATTCTATCATGCCTTACCATCAAAACAATAAGGCACAATATTTATCTTCCTAACTTACCAATAAAACCTTTCGCCTTAGACATTAACTGACCAATCGCATCATCATAAGAATCAGCTCTATAACAGAATTTGTTGATTGCCGCTTCTGTTGCTTTAAAAGAAGCCTTCATGCCGATAAAGAAGGAAACCATGTAGCTGATTGAATAGATAAAAACAAAGAACAAGGCTTTCAACGTCAATGTTGCTGTACCTGCGTCACTATTCTCAATGGCAAAACCACCAAACAATTTACTGAGTAAAATACTAGCTATGAACATCAAAATCATCATAGTAGTAAGACCGATGATAGAGCCGATTGATACAAGTGGCATTCTCAACATAACGTCAATAACACCATACTTCTTCATCATGTCGGTAAACGATTCACCATCGTCTCTGAACATTTTTTTGTAGGTACTCATGAGCAAGGCATAGCCAAAGGTAAATGGCACAAGGAACGGCATCAACATGCCCACAGCAAAGAGCCTGAAGTAATCAATGAACATCACTCTAATCAAGAATAGCGTGGCGATACCTAGGGCACCGATGATACCCAATGCCGCCATACCGAAACCGTGCCAGAACCTAGCATTGCTGATGTAGTAAGGTCTATTAGGGTCTTGCTGGTCAGCAGCTTCAAACTTAGTCTTCCAATAGGTTTCAGCAACAATAGCTATGGTATAAACAGAAGCAACGTATGGAATAATCTCACGGCCAAGCTCAAAGACTGGTGTAACGAAGTTAGCTGTTGCTGATTTACAGAATCCGCTTTGTTTACAGTCTTTGTATTGCATACCAGCGTCAGTTAAAGCACCACCCGCTACACCATCCAACAAGGCTATCATTTCACTGTTGATATTAGATTGTGGCTTCAAGCTTCCATAATATTCGTTCAAACCGAAGGTATTCTTTGAACCTTGACCATCGAAAATTGAAAGGTTGTCTTCTAGGTTGAAGAATTGTTGAAGCTTACTTTTCTTGATAGCCACTTCATTCACCACTTCAAGGTCAATAGCTTTCATGGCGGTTGACTCATAGGCTTTCTTGTAGATTGAACCCAATTGGAAGTTAGAGAACATGTCATCATACTTAACCGACTCAATCACCGACTTATCAACACTATTACCATTCTTCAACATTTCAGTGAATGATGAAAAAGCCAACTCATCAACCTGTTGCTGAATTTGCCCCTGAACAACGTCTACGTCTGCAATTTCTGAATTTTGTAAGGTCTTAACAAAACCATCAGCACTGATATTGAATGAACCATCAGCCTTCATATCCACACAGCTAGAAATGTAATCCTTGATTAAATCCTTATCAACGTTATAAACGCTTGCACAATTATTGTTGATAATTCCGTATGCGATATTTCTTAATGCGGGTTGCATACTCATCATTTTCAACATCAGGATAGAGCTTTCGTTTGTTGTCTTCTTATCAGCGATATGGCCTATTTTGTAGGTTTTATAACCAAGCTCTTCACTAGCACAATACTGGGTCTTTTCAATATCACCAGCCTGATAGAACTTAACCGAATTTTTACCAGTCGGTTTTTTTTGCTCTTTGAGTAAGCAAGCAACGAATTCTTTATCTTTAAGCTTGATACCCTGATACGTCACTTCAAGATTGCCGGTTTCTACCAACATACCTTTACGTGCAACAATATCTTCTATGTGCCATTCAATCATGCTGTAAACAGCCGCTTCACTGAATGTATCAGCTTCTTTGTGCAATCTGGTTTCAACACCAGACAAGTCATTCACAAAAAATGAAAAGATATTAGTTGAGAAGAAAATTGCGAAGGCCATTACAAACATGATGACGAACAGAACCTTTATGAAAAACGCGAAATGTCCTGTAATTACCGCTATGCCAAGTATGAGAGATACAGCGGCAAAGGGTAAAACGTTCGCACCAAGAACAACACCTTCACGGCTACCCCTGATGAGGGCCATCAAAATCACACCACACAGAATGATTCCGAAGGTTACTGATGAAATTCTGTTTACCACATAGTCAATGGCTTTAAATAACGCTGTTGCAGCGTCATCTTTATATTCCAAATCCACCGTAGTTGAAGTGAAATCCATTGTCATCAAATTAGTAACTAGGTTAACAGCGAAACCTATCTCAGCCTTACCAACAAAGATTTTTATGAACTTGAACATTTGAGAGCTTTTGTCATGCTCTTGAATACATTCTGTAATTTCCATTTTACTCAATGCACCATTACCCGGCTGACAAGCTGATGATGCATCAGCAAAAGCCAGATTTGAAGCAAGCAAAGTGAAGGTGAAGAACAGGATAGTGATTAGTTGTTTCATACGATATTATAATGTGTATATTTAGATTATATCATCTGAATGCCCTATGTCTAATTAAATAGTCAATAAAAAGCCAGAAGCAAGTATGTTGTACAGAACAACACCTAATAAAATAAACACACCTATCATAGATAATCGTTTAATTATTCCTCTTTTGGTTTTCTTCATTATTTTTTTAATTTGACCGTAGGCTAATCTACCAGCCGTGCCCGGTTGCATTTTCATCAATTTTTCATGTCCAACTTCACCCACAGCGGTATACGCAACGGAGAACAAGAAAAATCGGTAAGTCCTAATGCATTCATTCAATTCAGGGTCATTCAGCTCACTCAATGCTTTTATCACATCAGAGAAGCGTTTATCAGTGTTTAGCTTTTGGCGATAGAATGTCTTTCTACTTCTTTCTCTTTTGATGGTTGCCCATAAATTATTATCAGTGATGAATTCAACCAGCTTGTAGAGATTTTTTGTTTGACCACCAGCCACGGAAACAACATCACCAACCCAACCACCGAAGTAGAATAAAGCTAGTTCGTCATTTTTATGAACTGTACTAAGGTTAAAATCTTTACCCGAATGCTCAAAATCAACAAAACAAGTGAAGTAGGCACACAACGATAGAATTTCAGGTCTAAGCTGTTCTTCTGTATAAATTACTTTGGTAAGGTTACTCATATTGAATACTGATGTTATATAATTACATATTACCACGCCTTAATACTTTAACAACCTTTCAAATACGAACAACCAGTAAATAATAAAGCCAGCATTTGCTGGCCTTATCTTATCTACCTTCTGTATTGGTAGGTGGTTTTGCGTCAGTCGGAGGTGTAGCAGGTGCGGTTGGTTTACCCGACAACTGCTTAACCGTCCCAACGGCTTTTTCTTTCATCGCTTCCATTGAACCGACAGCAGCTCTTTCACCAAGATAGGTGACAGCCAAAGTTTCAAGCGTTCTGTTAGCAGCAGCTTCATCAAGAATGTTGCTGTCACTACCAACAATCACGTTCTTCATGCTCATTGTCAATCTAGGAATGGTCAAGAACAAGGTGTGTAGGAAAGCGTAGGTAAACAATACAACCACGATACCAGCCAACATACCGAACACCCCACCCTCACCCGCTACGGACGTGTAGATAGCTCTAGACACGCTTGTAAAGGATAAATAATAGATGAAGGTAAGCATGATGTAATGACCGATAAGGTAGAACAAAATGCCCAACCAGCTACCAAAGATTTGCTTCAATCCAGTCAAAGCGTATCTTGGGTCACGTTTATATATTGCTTGAAGGATAGCCAAGTAAATCACAAGCACCATTTCAACAACCAACAACAAGCTTAACGCAGCAACCATTATCATTTGTATGGCAGGTAGAATTTGTAAGGCTAGTGCCCATAACCCAATCATGATAAAGATGTTAGCAAGCAAATCTAACGGCACCAACAATACATCAAGAGCGGCCATCGCCATTTGGAACAAGAAGGCGAATTTGCTAAGAACAGCAGAAGCCTTACCTAATTGCTTGCCAATCCATGAATCACCACTGATACCAAATTTATTGATGATACTACCAATGTCAAACTGTTTAACAGCAGCAACAGCCGTGGTGCCCATTTTGATGTAAACACCCAACATGAGCGGGTCACTTCTGTAAATTGAAGATACTGTTGCTGTACCTCTGTTATCACATGCAAGGGCCATTGCATTACATTCCACAATACCTCTTGAAATCGTTTTGTCTTGTGATAAACCTAAGTCACCTTTGAAATTTGAAAACAAGGCAGAGTTACTTTGCATGATGTTGATGAGCGTATCACTGAATGACTCACCTTCTTCATTGAAGTTTTGAGCCTGTTGATACGTTGTGCTACTACCCGCTTTCGCTGGGTTAATGAGTGAATCGAAAATCAAAGGTTTGTAATCAGTGGTGATTTGTTTATAACCTTCATTGTTAGCAAGGTCTTTTGTTTCTCTTTCATCACCAAACAATTTGTTGAAGTCCACACCAACGCTGTAATCACCACCAGCCGCATAATCAACAACCAAACCATTTCTAACAGAGTCACCCATTCTTGCACTGTTATTCAAAGCTTTACCGATGGCAGTAGCTGAAACACCAGCATGAATAAATCCAAGGTCTATGTTTGAATACAATGCGTTTTTGTATGGATTGTTTGCTTGCATGAATTTCAACTGACCCAACAAGGCACCTTCTATGATGTTGCTGGTCAAGTTACTAACAGCAATACCGCTAGCGGTTGTTCTGTCTTTGTAGAGCAACACATTAGCTTCATCAGTCTTAGCGTCAACACCCATATACATAGCAACGCCACCTTTGAAGGTCACGCACTGGGTAGGTAGGGTAGCGGCAATTCTTCCAGCATCAAGCCAAGGCGTACCAGCAGCAAGAATGTTAAAACCGTTGATGTGAATGTCATCAATTTGCTTGTCATAGAAATTTGAGCAGTTGTATTTTAAAGGATGGTTGCTCGCTTCCTGCATGTATTTCCATTTACCTTTCCAAGTCAATGCAGGGTTCAAACCTTGTGCAGAGTTTAAGAAAGTAGCACTGTATATCTTGTAGACCTTAGCGTTCGTATCGCTACCCAAGCCCTCAGACAAATACTTTTGTTTGATACGTCCCAAACCACTGTCTAGACCATCAGCAACCTTCAAAACAATGTCAGTGTCATAGAAGCTTTGTGCTTCAACAAATTTTCCATCAGCTACCAAAGACAATGCCGCTGATTCGTATTGATTGAGTTTTGAATAGAAGTCATCAGCAGAGAAAATTTTCTGACCATCCGCTTGAGCAATCAAACGAACTTCATTTGTAAGGTCAGTATCAGCTTCTTGTTCAATAGATGAGTCAAGGTTAGTAGCACGGATAGGGAAAAGGATGCTGGCTCTACCATACTTGGCAGCATCATAGTTATCAAACTTTTCATTCCAGACCATGTTGATTTGTTCAACGATACCGTTACGAATAACAGGAACCATGTTGAGCTTCACATTGTTCTCAATGTCGTTCACAACATCTTTCTTTGTCAAACCAGATGAGAAGAATCCGCTACGACCTAATTGGTTGTTATGAGAAGCGATGATAGCTGTCTTAGTGACCGTCTCAGCTATACCATTCCAGATGCCAATCTGTTCAGATGTATTGTATTGAGTGAGCTTAGGTTGAACGTCAGCAACCACTGTTGTTATGTCAGGTGCGTGTTCAGCAATCGCTACGGTAAACGTCAAGCTAGCCCAGTTCAATATAGCGATGATAAGAAGCACGGCAACGGTGATTACCGTCAAGAAGATTTCAGGTTGAATGAGTAACCCTACACCTAAAACCAACAAGGTCAGTTTGAAGTTTTTTAAATGTTGTTCTTTGATAGCAGCCTTGATTGCAGCACTTTCTTTATCGTTGTATTTTGAGTTCTTACTTGCCGTCCACCAAAGGTTGAACAACCAAAGAATTGCGAAACCGTACCCTATGGCTCCACCAATCCTCAAATAAAGACTCTCAACCAAAACACCCAGCAACCCACCACTGTTTTGAGCTAGGTCAGGATTGTAGAGAAGGTGATTAGCCAGCATCTTTGGAAGTGGAAGCTGAAGGCACGGGCCACAGATGGCACCGTTGAACCCGTTAATGTAGAAGTCCCTTTGAGGGATACTGAATTTAACCAAGTCAGTTGTATCAACCGGCTCAGACGACACACGGGCTTCAGCAGCCACTTCCATTGGTGTACGTTCAGCGTAGACACTACCAGAGAAGGCAAGTGTCATGACCAGCATTAATTTAAATATCCATTTCATTTTGACCTCTTGTTAGATTGTATTCTTGTAAAATTGTATTTATTAATTTGCACACTCACCCAACCAAATAATTTAACCAAATAAATTACGTTAATTAAAAACCCAATTAGCGTAAATATGTACATGTGCATAAATGATAAATCATGGCCGACATAGATAGCCAAAACAGAAGGCCAGAAAACAATGAGCAACCCTATTGAAAAGTAAATTAAATTTAGCAACGCATCGAATGCATTTTTAAACATTCTCATGATGACCTCTCGTTATTAGCTGTCTCATATTCTATAAGCTCACAATCATCACTAATTCCGTAGCAGATTTCTTCCTTACCCCCGCAGGCAAGATAGAGCTGAATCGAAGCCAATGTAATGAAATAGTGAAATACAAAAGCGAGCAACATAATGAATGGAGCTGCCATTAAGGAACCATATAATGTCGTAAAAAGCGAGTACCCCAAGATAGCTAAAACAAATGTAGAAGCCGTAGGAATTATAAGACCCATCAAGTACCACATTGGTTCTTTTAAAAATGTTTTTACTGCAATACCTATAACCTGACCTGTTGATAAAATTTTCATTTACTCACCTCCTTTGTTGTTTGTTGTTCGTTAGTGCCAAGAAGAATATCAAGCACCAAGCCACCAACAGAACACATCATTTCTTGACGACCTGATGAGTTAGCATGAGAGACATTTGAAAGAAGGATGGTGATAAGAAAAAATGAGGAAACCGCTATCTCATTGAGTAGAGAGCTTTTCTTATTCTTATTAGTTGATTGACTATTCATATACAATAACGATGTTGATATTTTAATATTACCATGCAGTTAATTTATTGCAAATGAACCACGTATTATAATGCTAAAATTTTATTGACCAAAGAACATCAAAACCCAGCTAAGGCATTTGACCTGCAGAAAACTTCACACGGTAGACATGCAACGGTAGACACATCATTTCTCAACGGTAGACACATGACGGTAGACACCATACGGTAGACACTATCTACAAGCTAAAGAAATCATTAAAGCAAGATGTATGTATTTGTCTACCGTCAAATAGTTTTCTGACGCCTTTCAGTTGTCTTGTATTTCAAGCTAAATTTGTATAGCAACATCCCTAAATATTGCCCTACCTAACTATCAAATAATAGCCACTTAATTGACTACCCTAATTAGTATGATAATATTTAAAGTATAGATAGAACTATTCTTTCTTATCATTTAACTAATAGGAGCTATAAATGACTACACCAATTATTTTGGCTGATGGAATCATCAACAAACTTTCAACAACTGGCGATTATGAATTGACCAGAAGCAGAACAAAATATGAGAAGCAAAAGCAAGACAATGAAAGGCTTCTTGCAAAACTTGAACATGAAGAACGTGAGCTTAAATCTAACGCTTTTGATTTGCTTGATAATCCAGATGCTCTTGAAACCGCTAAGGAGAAAATCAAGTCTAAGTCTCATGAGATAGAACAAGCTCGTTTGGATAGGGACACGTTCAAGATTGTGCTTAATCGCATCGACAAGCTGTTAGAAGAAATCGTTACCAAGAAGAACCATGAACAGATTTTGAAATACTTGAAGTCACTAGGCTACACCACCTTGGAGCAGGTCAAATCAGCTCTATCAAAGAACCACTAACAGAGGACTAGATGAACGCACCAAAGGAGAAAAGAAACAAGAAGATTGAACTGAAGCTAAACCCTTCCTACGTCAACCTACTTAATGAAATTGCCTTCACGTATGGTATCAATAACGTCAACTCACTTGTTGACATGATACTCAATGGTAAGGCTTTGACCCGTAGTCAATCTGGCCGTGAATCTAAAAAGCTGATGAACAACATTGGTTCACAATCAACACAGTCAATTCAGATAGTCAAAGAAGTCTTGAAGAACGCTAACGTTAAGAAATTACCGTTGGCGATTGCAGAGGTTCAGAAGGTTGAAACTGGGTTTAAGAAACTCAAGAATGTAGCCTCTGTTAACATTCTTACCACCTTTCAAGACCAAGTTGAAAATCTTGCAAAGTCGATAGGTTCTATGATCACTGGCAACGTTCGACATGAAGCTGATACGTCCAAAGAAGCTGAACGTTTCAAAAGGCGTCTCAGTGAAATTGACGTGAATGAAAGGCTACCACGCAAGAGAAATTTCTACTCACGTCACACCAGCACCGTCTATGCCAGCAACTTCAAAAACAATGGCGTCTTCCAAGCTGGTCAACGTCCTGATGCCTACAACCGTCGAGCATTAAAGCACGCCATTCAAAGCAAGGTTGAGTTCCTAATAGAGCATGTCAACACAGAGCAATACAAACGTGCTGATGCGTTGCTGACCCAGTGGAACGACCTCAACCACGCTATCAACACCAGCTTGCTTGAAGGCAGCTCAACGGGCATTGAAGAACTATTTAAGGGGATTGTTTCTCTCAACAAAAAAGCTAACGAAATTAAAGGTACAACATGACAACAGCAGCAGCGATGGAAGCTGACCACGACAATAAACAGAAGATTCAGAAAGCCAAAGGTGGGAAGAAATTTGTCTCCAAGGCTCGTGAATTTATCCACACCAGAGAAGGCTTGAAATCAGTCATCAAGTATCTCATATCTGAATCAATCCACCTGAAAGAACAAGGTATCATTCAGCGAATCCCAACCGAGCTAACAGCGTTGGTAGCCCTACCCTTTCCATTCGTTTACCACGGCCAATCTTGCTACAAACAGAAGCTTGATGAATACAGCTATGCCGTAGCAGATGCATTGATTGAAGAATGGGAAAAGCACGCTACCCCAGCCGAATTAAAGCAGTTGAAAAAGAACCAGAGCTTGAAAGGTGCAACAGAAGCTGAACGTGCGGAAATCATGAAAGCCTATTATGTCTATGACCACTTCTTGACCATTTCCCCACAAGAAGCAGCAAGATTGTCAGAGAAGCAGCAAGTCAGATTACTTCTTGATATGCGTGTCGAATTCACCAAGCTATTCACCAGAGAAAAAGAAGATAACTATCCAACCTTTCCAGTACCGCACATAAAAATAGAGGATGGCGTGTACAAGTCACACCTTCATATCCCAATGCTTAGCAAGTCGTATGATGGCAAGAACCTTGACCTAAATAACACCAAGCTCA
Source organism: Pseudomonas sp. MF4836 (assembly GCF_002018875.1). Lineage (GTDB taxonomy): Bacteria > Pseudomonadota > Gammaproteobacteria > Pseudomonadales > Pseudomonadaceae > Aquipseudomonas. The sequence continues at coordinate 468,020 of NZ_MVOL01000003.1, read as the reverse complement.
GAATGTTTTGGGCGTTGATACATTTGGAGAATTCACCAGCGTTCAGCCAGTACCTAGACAAAACCAACACCCTTGCAGCTCAGGAACGTTTCATACCCCCTAGTGAAAAGGAATACAAAGCTTTCCAGTCGATGATGCGTAAGGTTTTCAAAAGCCCTTCACCAGAAGCACAGAAGAAAGCTATGGCTGAACATAACGTTTCAATCATCGCTAACCCTAACCCTGAATCCAGCAAAGACGCCTTGCTGGTCAAGTGGGGTGATAAGACCTACAACCTGAAATATTGTGCCGGTACTGGTAAGTTCGGAAAGAAAGAGCTTGTGCGTGCTATCAACCTTTTTAATGATGAAAAACAGGCTCCAGATGAGAAGATGAAAGCCGAACACATAAGACATTACAAAACGAAAAATCTGATGGCCGAGGTTGTAGAGATATTGAAGAACCCTGACCACCAGTCATTCACCGACCTTAACGCCGCCCTCGAGGCTCACAACGTCTTCTTGCTACCCAACCTTACCAAGACTGGCACGCTCCAGGGATTCAGCGTCTACCTAGTAGATACTGACACTGAGGTTTCCATGTCCAAGCTGGGTATATCGTTCAAGAAAGACCTACCCATTGACCTCAACGACCCGGCCACCATTGACGCTATCCGTGCCGTGCGTGAAGCGAACCGTCACCGCAAAACCAAAGCCACACGCAAAGACCCCGGCCTGTTACCAGAGCCTGACATTGAGCTTTCTGGTACCCAGTGGAAGAAGGGTTTCAGCTACAAGAAGAAATTCATGTATGACTATGCCGGTATCCCTGAATACATGTCAGACAACGGGGGGCAGTTCGGCATCACCCTCAAGAACTACCTGACCTTTGACCGTGGCGTCTTCTATGACAAGCGATTCCAGCGACAAGCCATAGTGGTAAGGGAATACACCAGCGACAGCCTCAAAACCAGCTTGACCAGCGAAAGCCCAGCAGCGGCTAGGGCACTGGCTCAGATGTATTTAGAGAATGGGTACTCAACGGTAGTCATCACCAGTCAGGGAACCACACGCAAAGCCCAAAACATCTGGCGTGAGGCTTCCATGCTTGGCTTGAAGGTCGAAGGGTACACCCCTACACCAGATGATGAGCAGTGGTTGAAGATCGAGCTGCAGAAGAAAGCGTTGGCCGTGCGTGAAGCCAACCAACGAGCGATTACGGCCTACAAAGCCACCGGGCAGGTGTTCGACATTAAGACCGTCTCAAACCAGTGGAAAAGCGTAGACAGAAGCCCTATCGCGTTCGCTTTCGTTGACTTGCTCAAAGCTGGCCTTGACCCGCTCATGGTCAATCACCCACCCAAGAAATCGAAGCACAAGGCTCTACCCGCAGATCCAGACACGAAGGCACCGGCAGAACTCACCACGATGTATCACCAGATACTGGAGTTGGTGAAGCTGGAATGCCCTAACCGCTTGGAACAGGCTCAGAAAGCTCTTGAGAGGTTCAAGCCAGTGGATGTAGTCAAGGTTGAAGAAGCCCCGGCAAAACCAGTGGTAACGGTCACACCAGTAGCACCAGTGCTACCAGTCACACCACCAGCTCAACCGGCAGTAGCTTCAACACCTACCCCACCTGCTACCCCGGCACCTGCTAAACCAGAGACGGAAGCTGACATTGTGAAACGTAACCTTGATGAAATCAGGGCCAGAGAACGTGCTGAACAAGAAAGAAAAGCCCAAGCTGATGAGCTTAAAGCCACAAAACCTAAAACAAAGTAAAACAAAAACCCCATCAAGGGGTTTAGTTTATTTCTCTATCCATCACTCAAATGGATTATCTAACAATTCTATCAACACTGACTTTCTGTATTCTTCCATCAAGCGGTTGCTTGTCTCTCTATCAAAATCAGCTTCATCATAATTGCTGAATGGATTGTCTAATTCATAGTCATAATCAAACCCATCATCAAACCTTTCTAACGCCACCAACGACGCTATAAATTCTTTTTCTTCATTTGTGAGTATGCTTTCGTTGTTTGTGTTCATAATATTCAAAATTGTTAGTTACTATCATTCTACCAAAATCAAACTGGATTTCAATATTTGTATAACGAAATTATTGAACAAGGTTATTTATATGATATTATGGAATTATAACAATAGGAAAATTAAATGAAGTTCACTAAGAAATACACATCTGATGTAGTAGATAAGCTGGTAGACATTGCAATTGATTCAACCTTTGAATTACCAGAAACCCACTTAAACAATCTTTTCAGCGTGGTCAACCTTGGCATGTATGACGCTTTACGCCATAGGGCAAAAGCTATCAGCCCTCGAAAGAAAGAAAAGGTTGAAGTGTGTAATGAACTGTTCAAAGAACTTTACGAGCTTATCAAAGTAGACATTGAAGAATTCAGAAAATTGACCATTGAAGCCAAGACAGCAAGCTTCACTCAAAATAGAATTTTAGAGATTGACCCCTCTTCATACAACAAGAATGAAATGCTGATGACCTTTGACAAGAATAGCGTTGACATGGATTACATCTACCTGACTCAACCAGTCAGAAAAAAATTTAACGATAAACACAAACAGATTATTCACAAGATTGAAAATCTATTGATTAACAACTAACATGAGGAAACCATGAGCAATGATAAATATACGCACGAACAGCTACAAGCTGGTTATGAGAAAATGAAAGGTGCTTTGGCCGAGTCCGCTACTCGCGTCGAAGAGAAAAGTAAGGTACTAACCAAGAAGGTAGGCTTACTGAAATTTCATGAAAACCTTAAAGACTTCAATAAGTACATTTGCAGTCCCTACAACCATCATAACCATACGCCAAACATCATTCCCGTTTTGAGAGCCTACATCGTCAAAAGAAGTGATGTTGATACAGCGTACAGCGAAGACTACTTAGCAGAACTCACCAAGCACATAGAAACTCACAACAAGCTGTTGAAAGTGCGTGTAGCGTTGAAACACAAAACGGTTCACATCTTTGAAGCCCAGCTTGTCATGAAGAAATATGAAACGTTTTTTGTCGATGATGAAGGTAAGAAAAGAGCTAACCTAGACCTCATAGAAGCGGCTCTAAATACGCAGATAGAAGAAAACAACGGCGGTAAGCCAGCGATTAAGTCTATCACCGCTTTCAAGTATTCAAGAAGTAAAGATAAACCTGAAACCACTACCCTATTCAAAGCCAGTTACAAAGATTTGCTGTTCAATAATTATGGCCTTCAAATCGAATGGACAAATGGCGAAAAAGAAAAGATAGACATGTATAAAGATGCCACTTACTACAAGAACCTTGAAAGTGGTCTAGATGGAAAACTAGGAACTTATGCCATTTACAAAGCTGAAAAACCTGATGCCACTTCTAAAACCACAAAGGAAGAAATCAAAAGTGAAATCATAAACAACATAATCAATGAACCGGAGAAACCAAATGAATAATCAGTCAACCAACCATTTCTTAAACAAGTGGGATGAATTCTTGAAAAAAGAGAATTGCCATATTAAACCAGATGAGAAGGCTGAAATCCTTAAAGACATGGCAGACATTTTTGATGAGAACTTAAAAGATAAACCACGTCAGGTAGATGATGTGGAGTAAATTTCTCTCACTGTTTAAATCCGCTAATGCTATTGCAGTGGAACCACCAGATTCACAAGATGATTCTGACTTTATCGCTACGCCCAATAATCAGCTTAAATTGAAAAGCCTCAACCTATCACATGACAAGGTTGAACGTATTTTTCTTGACCATGCTTTCAAACATGGTTTGCGTGATGCCTATCAGATTATGAGGATACGTGAGCAGGAAATGAAGAACAGAAATGAATTCCATCCAGAAGAGCTTGAACAGTTAAAAGATGAATATCAAATCATCCAGCTAATCATAGAATATGAGCGGAAAGACTTCTTATACAAATGCAAGGCTAACCACATGGAGCTATTACGAAAAATCGCAAAGAAGATAATTGAAGCGAACCCAAGCATTGATAATACCAGCAACCTTGATTTAGTGGTTTTCTGGAATGACAACTGTTCAAAGCTGTTGCAGCCCATAGAGGTTAGGTTAAGTGCAATCAAAACAAAAGTCTTCAAGGAGCTTCACGCCGCTGGAATTCTCTCAGAAGAAGAACCATCGAAATCAACCGACAGTGGTACGGCTACTGAACCCCCTCCAGTTTTGAGCAAAGAAGATGATATTGTGATGGATGGCAGCGAAAAAACAGAAGAAAAGAAATCAACCCTGAACTTTAATTAAACAAACCAGCCGTAGCTGGTTTTTTTAAAAATCATTATCAAACATAAACGAATCCTTATAAACCTTCCTTACAATCTCAGAATTCGAGTGAAAAACAACCTCATTCCTCACTTCCAAATCACTCAACACACCTTTCAAGCTGGATGAATTCTTGAACTGATACTTTTTCTTGATACCTAAGCCATACGCTTTCAAGAACTCAGAGAACAACACGTTCACTTCTTTGAAGAAGGCCGCTTGCTTTTCATTGTCAGGAGCGTCAGACAACACCATTTCATAGCACAACTCATTCAAATACTCAGCAACAGTCGTATCACTGTTGAAGGTCTTCCCATTGTTGAATTTAAACACTTCAAAGCTCAACAACTGAGATTTACTAGCCTTTAAAATATCAAGCTTTTCTTCATACATCATGGCTAGCTTTTGCTGATTGTTGTCAATACGCACAACCTTAATATCATTAGCCTCAACCTTACATACCCTAGCCGTGAATTCTTCACGCACCAAATCCAATGTCTCCCTTGAAAGCGAATCAACAATATCTCTCACTACAATTTCTTGTAGCGTGTAATTTTTCAACTCTAACAAGAATGGGTTAGGCTCACCCATAAAAGTCTTACAGAAATTATCAGCGTCACCGAAATAGGCTGTTTGCTTCTCTTTGTACTTTTGGTTCAGGTATTGCTTAGCCAATGCTGACAATTTATCAGCATAGGTTTTTGGCTTTCTTACTCCATACAAATGTTCATTCTTCAAATTTAATCCCATCATTTCACCTCAGTTTTGTAGTTTATTTTGCGGGTTTCGTTTGCAATGGCAGACTTGACCACTTTCTTAGCATTCTCAATTTTCTCTTTCTCACCGGCCAAATCTCTAACGGCATCATTGAAATCAATACCTGAATCATCCACCTTCGCTTTATGCTCTGGCTCTTCACCAGATGCTTTTGATCTTGCTTTTTGCAAGTCAGCATACTCAGGTGACTCCAAGACTTCTGGCATGTCGAAAGCCTCAGCCAAGAAACGCTCAGTGTCTTCAATGGAATATGGAGCTGGTTCAGCAACAGTCGGTTCATCAAAGGAATTTGTGAACACACCTTCAAGAATGTCTTTGTCAAAATCATAGTCATCATTGTAGTTGTCAGGGATTTGCTCAGACACATAGTCAGGCACATCACCCACAACAGGCTCAGCAGCCGCTGCAGGAAGCTCAGCGTTGACCACAGTATCAACGGCCACATCTACGGCTAAATCAGCAACAGCAACATCTGGTGAAGCTAGGGCGAGCTTGGCAGCTTCCTTCATTTCTTTGAGGACTTCATAAGCCGCTGGGAAGCTGTATTCTTCCTTGGATTCCTTGATTTGTTCCTCAGTCATACCTTCATGTCTAGCAGTCTCAGCCTTCTTGAATTCGGAGTAAGACACCACCTTTTCATCACTCAACCACGTTCCAGCGATTTGCTTAATGTCGATACCTTCAAGACCAGCCAACACCTTGATAACCTCCTTCAAGGTCGCTGGTGTCATTGACTCAACCATGCCTTTCTGGCCTATAAGGTTGTATTTGTCTTTGGAAGGGTCAGCATTCTCACCGTCCTTACCAGAAATCGTTTTGACCAAGCAGCACTTGTTACGGAATTGCTTTACAGGAGCCGCAACCGGGGCTTTTGCAGGCACATCAGCAGACACTGGAACGTCAGGTATGGTCTGTTCATTGACAGGGCTAGAATCGACCGGAGCGGCCTTAGTAGGCACACCATCAGGGGCTGGCGTAGCGGGTGCATCAGGTGCGTCTTTGACACCTTCAACATCCTGATTTTTGGCGTTGTAGTCTTGCGTAGCCTTCTCAGCTTCGGCCACTTGCTCAGGTGTAGCTTGATCGAACTCAGCAAGGTTCTTCATTTCCTTGATTTTGTCGTTGACCATGTATTGCCAGTCTTTGTGGAACACAATCTGTTCTGGCTCAAAACCGGCTTTAATCAACTGATTTAGCTTCTGTTCATAAATCATGCCTAGGTTGTCTTTGTAGCGTTCTCTTGCACTGGCACTGACGTTAAAGTGAACCTTGCCATGACCAAACTTCTTGTAAGCAGCCTCAGCAGCCAATTGACCAGCATTTTCATTGAAGATACCCGCTTCATGAATTTTGATAGAACCGCCACCCGTTCTCCAGCTCAACAACTCACGGTTGTATTTATCATGAATGGTCACGTCATGAATGAACGGCAAAGGAAGATTCTTGTAAGCTGGGGTTTTGTGATGATTGAAATGTAAATCCAATTCTTTCATACGTCTTTCTAGCCAATCATCTTCATCAGCCGCCCTACCGTTCTGGTCATGTAGAGCTTGCTTGATACCATCATGAAGCTTTGTCTTCTTAGAAACGTCTTCAACGTTTTTAGGATTGTAATCTTCATTGAGGTTCTTACGAGCCTCATTAGCTTCATTCAAGTCATTATCATTTTTAGCTAGTTCAGGGTTTGAGAATGAAAAGTCATCTTCAACCTCAGCAGCTACTTTGACAGCGAGCGGCTTCATGGCTTGACGAAGGTTTGTGTAATTCTTGAAATCAGTGGAGCCATCTTTGATAGCTTCAAGTGAGTCTTCAACAAGCTGTTGTTTCTCACCCAAATCATCACGCACTCTAAACTTATTGAAGTCAACACCAATGCTTGGCATGAGATTCTTCAATGCGTCGAGCGTATCGGTGTGTCTGAATGCATCAGCCAACAACGCAACGTAGGTATTGGAGAAATCCTTTTCACCGGCATCAGTCAATTTTGGCGTGATGACAGCAACAGCACTGTAATTATGAGAAACGGTTAAAGCGGGATAATGTGAGTAATCAAAGCTTAAGTCTGGATTATCTTTCAAAATTTGCTTTGTGAATTTTGAATATTCTTTCTTGTATTTTTCATGGGTCGCAGTATCAAGACTGACCTTCTCACCAACAAACTTATTGTCATCAGCGGCATAGCTTGAAGCGATAACTTGATTATTTATTTTAGACATAGATTCCTTATCTTGTTTATATAATATTATTATACCATTTGAATACCTTTAATCAAATATATACAGCATATTTATTAAAGTATTTTAATGCTTATTCTTGCAAAGGGATATTTACATGCAATAATGATATGTAACTAATAACATAAGGTCATTTATGAATGAACAAATAAAAGAGCTTGAGACAATCCACAACCAAACAGAATTTGAAACCACAAAATCAGTAGATGGTCATATAGATATTGGCGATAATTTAGATTTAGGTGATGAGCTTCATGATTTTGATTTTGGGGATGGGGAACTACACCAAACAAAAACAATAGGCGAAACTGTCATTAGAAAGCCGAACATCTTCAGTGAAAAAGAAGCTGAAATTCGTGCTGCAGCTCAGGCCGCTTTTGAAAAATACGGGCCAGTCACAGTGATAATTGTGAATGACAAATCACATTCAGTATTAGTAGAGAAAAAACAGCCAGCGTCAGCTTCCAAACGTGAATTCAAACCTTGGGTTAAACCATTTTTTGGATTATCTGCAGTAGTAGTAACCGCAGCTTTAATCATCAGTTGGATGTATTAAACTATTGGTCTATGAAATGCTGCATTGCCACTCACCAACATCAGCCGTAACAATCAGCCGTAACAATCAGCCGACGAATCACAAACCTAGGCCATCATGTATTGGAGCTTTTTATTAAAGGTCATGGTCAAGTGGCTCATATCATCTATCACAATGATGATGGTTTAAACCAGTTTCATTGCTACGATACTGCAGACAGACAAACAGTGAATTTATTCGGCCAAGACTTCTGTATAGATGATGACTTCATCACTGGTCTAGACTTAGATTTGTTCAGGATGGTCACAATTGACTACGACCATGTAAAGACTTTTACAGATTTTACCTTTGACTACGAAAAGTCATTCAGCATTGCACTGAATGAGCCAAAAGACGCCGGACTTTATGATTACCTGCTAGACATGGAAGGAAGGTATCACAGGTTAAAACAGAGCTAAGCAAACACCAGACAAAAAAAAGCCCCATATAGGGGCTAAAATCATCATTCACACCATTTGGATGTGTGACTAAGAAGACCGGCACTATACCCCACTCCCCCACCGCTTACCAAGCGATACCAGAGCCATTACCACCAGAAGCACAGCCAGAGCTGGTTAGACAGTGGTAAGGCGTGTGTGATGGTTCAGCGTTCACCCTGTTCAATTCTTAACCAATCCTCCGTCTCATCCCCCTACCCTACGATTAGAAAGTATTCATTCATCAAATTATCTTAGTTTTTTGGCAAAATACTTAAAAATAATGGTTGCTGGAGATACCTGAACCTTCTACTATTTGTCTCAACAAGGCACAAAAATAAGCCTTGAAGCCACATCATCATTTCAGTCATTTGGAGATTCACAGCATGAACGCTACCGCCACCAATGCACCAGCCGCCACCACTGAAGTAGATTTCAAAAAGAAATACGAAGAAACCAACGAACCAAGCAATGCTGGCCTTCACAACCCAGTAGCTAAGAATCTGTCTGAAAAAGTCCTGACTTCTTTCTATGACGTGCTGACTCCAAAAGCTGAATTGAATCTTCAAGCTCAGATCAAACAAGCAGCCGCCGTTGGTGACTTCGATGCACTGGAAGCACTGATGGCCCAGCGTAAAGAAATCAAAGCGAACCAAGCGAAAGATGGCAACATCATCAAAGAAATTCGCAAGCATGACTTCCCGCTGGTTCTGAAAGCATTCCGTGCTGAATTCGATGCCATCATCTACGAGATCGCCTACAACGTGCTGACTGGCTCTCATAAGGCCATCGTAGAAGCATCCAAGTCTACCCGTGCCCCGCGTGGCTCCAAGGCTACTGGCGATGATGCTGGTGGTGAAAAAGCTACTCGTAAAAAGTCGCTGTTCAAAGTGACCAAGCCTGATGGCACCGTTGTTGACTTCCCTGTCATCATGGGGCCGAAGGGCAACACCGACTTTAAAGCCGTAGAAGATGCCTACAAAGCTCTTGGCTTTGAAGTGAAGAAAGACGGTGATGAATACGTTGTAGAGCCGGGCACCATCGAGCTGAAAGCCGGTGGTAACGTTATGGTCAACCGTGTGAACCTGATGGAAGCCATCGAGAAACAAACCTCGGCCCAGTTCGACGGCTGGACGGTTGAGAAAATCAAAATTGACTGATTGACCAGTCGATAACAAGAAAGCCCCTTAACCGGGGCTTTTTTGTGTCTGTCTTCCTGACAAAACCTTTGCGGATACAGTGAATATCAGCAGGCTTCCATTGTGACTTGCTCTTGCTTCTCAACCAGATTGGCTTGTTGTATGGCTTCATACACCGCAAACAGAAAACGTTCACAGTAGAAACGAACCTTAGCAAACCTACCCTTCTTAACACGCTTCCTGCCAATCCTAACCACAAACTTAGGGTTCCTTTTAATTGCCTTTGCATTCACGACTTTACAGAGGTGATGGAATTGTATGTATGACACATCAGTAATGTTATATTTCTTGATAAAGTCATTTATCAACAGCAACGGAAAGAACTCAGCATAAGCTTTGTATTCTTGCATCACCCTCACATCAAACTTTTCATATTCTCCACGCTGAACAGAGTGAATAAAGTTTTTATTCCTTAATGTCTTGTTCTTTGTGGTAACTCCCCTCTTCTTTTTAACGCTCATTTCTTTAACCATAAAATTGTTATTCCATTTAATATTCAAGTATTACATATAAATATCCTTTTGCAAGATTGTATCATCATTTAATTGTGCTAACATGATAGTATAAGAACATACTTATTATCATGATTAAAGTTAAAATATCAGCACTTCTGTTAAGCATATTGCTCATAGCAGGATGTTCAGACGAAGGTGACAGAATACCGGGTAAATGTGGCGTCAGTGAAAGCAATGAGAACAAAGTAGCGGGATTCAACTTTGAGCTTTGTGCAGAAAACAAGTCAGCCATCATGACCACCTCTAATATGAAAGGGGCTGGCAAACAAGCAATTCCGAAAGGTGATGAAGCCTATGAAGCTGTTCAAGCTAAGATAGATGCTGACCCAGCTAGTAAGCTCTTACAAGAAGAAGCAAACCTCACAACAGCAGCAGGAAGATTTGCCTATAACTCAATAATCTACTTGATGGGCATATGCATACTCATATGGAACTACGTCAGGATACTAATTTCAAAAGCCGCTCAGGAGCATGACCTACATGAAGAAGGTGTAAGCCGTTACGGGCTAATGGCCTTGTTCATGCCAATGCTTGGCGTCTTCATGCTTTGCCCATGGTTTTGGGGTGATTTAGGTGAAGATGAAAATTCAACAGTAGCTGAACGAGTCTTCACCACCGTGACAATGTGGTCAGATGTTGTTGAAGCTGGCGGTATATCTTCACTCATTGCATGGCAGCAGCAAGGCGATATAGGAGCCGTTGAATCAGAAGCCGCTAGGAAGTATGACCCATCCTACGCAAACGCCCGTAGCATAGCGTTCGCAATGGTTAACGCCGCCCTTCTCGACAACAGAACCGCTAAATTCCATTACAAATACAAAAACTTTGAATTACCCGTTGAGAAAAGAAACGTTGAGTTCCAAGAACCATTGCAGTTCTACTTTACTGACAACTCTATATCTATCAAACGTCTTCCAGATGGAAGCTTGATTGAAAGTGACGCTATAGCCGTACCCGGCCAGATTGAAATAACCACTGTGTTACCACTCAACAACAGTGTGAAGAACGCAGCCAGAGAGCTTAAATCACAGTATCTCACCTCTACCCCAGCCAACTTTGAGCCGACCTTAAAGGAATTTAAAGCGGCCATCATGGCTAAGATTGGTGTAACGGAATCAAACCCTGACATAAACAATGCTGTAACAAGTCAGGCTAATGAGCTGGTTCAACAATCTTTGATGCAAGAAATCAAATCCAACAGCATCATCAAGAAAATTGCAAGACTTAATGAAGAAACACAATGCACCATTAACAGAATGGGGCTTGATGAAGAATACCTAAAAGACATTAAGAACTACCTAAAATTCTTAACGGGCGTAGAAGCGAAAGCTAGATTTGAAGGAGCCATTGAATGTATCGGCGGTAAGAATGGTGCGTTCATGGTTTATGGAGAAAGAACCCTTGATGTGGTAACAGCAGAAAGGAACGCAGCCTTCAAAGAACTTGTTGACGACATTTATTCAATCATAACAGCCCATGCAACAGCATTAGCAAACGTAACAATTGACAAAAGCAATGGTAATTATTGCGTACTTGCTCGTAAAGGCCAAACCACTGACTTTGCACTCTACTACCCACTATGCATTAGACAGTCCGAAGCTAACAGACAAATCATCAACATGGCCGCGAGCAGCTACACCATGTCAGGTAATGGTGAAGGTTCTTATGTAGATACAAACTACGCTTTAAAGGGCAACCACATGCTTGATACGTTGGTAATTGATAATTTCGACACCATCATGAGTGACATGTTTAACAGCGTTGAAGTAAAGGTTGACTTCTACAAAACAGATAAAAACGCTTATCTTGAAAACTTGATTAGAGGTAATTTAGGTGACTCCGACAATCTATTGAAGAACATACTAGAAATCACGCTCAAACCTACCGCCACTTTGAAGCGTGACTTAGGAATGACCGATGAATGCGACGACTTTTTCTATTGTGTGAAGCCCGCTAACGTCATACCAGCGTTGAATAATATTGCTGACAAGCTAATTGATTCAGGGGTTTATGTTGCGTTCTTCTCAATTACAGCTTCACAAATTTCATCTAAATTCACCAAAGGCGAAGACAAATCAGCCAACCTTGAAAATCAATCCAAGAAAAATAAAAGCGGTATGCAAAAGGCATTGACCGTTGTTACAGCGATATTCTCAATGTTCGCTACCCTAGGCTGGATTGAATTGTATGCTGGTGGCTTCATCAAGTATGTTCTAGCTGTTCCTCAGTTGTTTTTCGTTGTGGCTTCATTGATGATAATACTGATGATGATATTCAACCTAATATTGGCACCATTCAGATTCTTATGGTTGTTATGGCCGAACGACAATGACAATTTTGTCTCTAACGGCAAAAAGTTAATCAATGAATTTTTATTCAACGTCACAGCGAAACTAATACTTGTTATGATACAAGCATTCTTTTATCCAATCCTAGGATTTGCATTGTTAGGTGTTTCATTCCTCATGATGCAACTGGCAGACCAAGGCGTAAAAGAAGCAATCTTCTCAACAATGATGTTAGGCCCAATGCTCTACCTCACAGTTGTTGGAATCTTGAAGGCCACCATTGTCTTGTTAGATAAATACATCGAGAGATTAGAAGGCAACGCTTTCATGGCTGGCGTATTGCAGGAAACACTTGATTTGTGCTTCATTGTAATCACCTTCTGCATTCCTCTTCTATTCGTGAGATTAGGCAAGACAAAAGGCATGAATGAGTAACCAGCACCAAATCATCTAATAGAACACTGACTGTCACATGACAGTCATTTCTATTTCAGCCGTTTGAGAATCAGCGAACTTTTTTAATTCAATTGAGAATTTCATCATGTCTTCTCTTTTCAGGGCTTTCTTCATTCGTTGCTTTTGAAGGTCGGCACCTTCTGCATGACGGTACATATCCAGAAATTCCGTAGATACTGGGATTTCAAGCAAGTCACCAGAACGGCCCAGCTTGACCAATAGAAAATATCGCTTGATATGAAGGTCAGCAAAACCGAACATTTTAAACCCGGTATCTTTGACCATAGCCTTAGCGGTTGAGGCACAGACAGAAAGGAATTCATCACCTTTGAGAATTTCTTGATAATCCGGTGATGTAGTTTCAACAAGCTTGTGTTTGATTTGAGCGTAAAAATTAGACATAGGTATCTCCTTTGATTTTTTGTCTTATGTGAATCCTTCTATTGCTAGAGTTGATCGAATTGAAACAGAGTACAAGACCTATACAGGTCTTTTTTCATCAGCTCATTACAGGCTTTGTAGAGCCTTCTGACGTGATTTCACGTAAAAGTAGCTCATAGGCAAGCTCATCTGCCTCAAGGTTATCGAGACTTTCAAATGATCTTATGCCGAAATACAGCGTACCATTTTTGAAATATTCCTTAATGGCATCTGCTTTGAACATTTGCATTCCATTAAGCTTCAGGTCAAAAACTAAGAGAGAAGCCAGTATCTGTAAAACAGTTGATTTACAAGCTAGCTCATCTATGTCGTTCAAAACCAACTCAACAAATTTTAGCTTTTCAGAATCAACCCTATTGACGTTGGTTAGAAAAGACAAGATCAATGTTCCAGCACCACAGCAAATATCACCCACAACCTTTTTAGAATTCCAAGACTTTATTTCCGAATCATCTGGTAGTGCTAGTTTCGTCAAAACATCGGAAATGGATTGTGGAGTATAGAATTGACCTAGCCCTTTTCCTCTATTCTTTCCTTTTCGACCAGTGAGTATAATTTCCTCACTAAGATTAGAAATTACATCAGTGAAGGGCATGTTTTCACTAACCAATTCCCGGTAAATTCCTATAGCTTCAATAAGAGCTTCACCATTAGCCCCTTCTGGAAGTTCGCATTGAAATCCATCATCTATGTAAACATTAGAAGGATATGGCTTACCCTTAGTAACCCATGCTAAAAGAGTTCCCGCACAAGCGTAATCAATAAATAGCTTGAATGCTAATTCTTGGGCTTCACGCTCATGCAACGGCATTGATTGAGTAATTTCAAAGATTTTATTTTTAAGTGCTTTTGTGTTCATGATGTATCCTCTTTATATAATTAGGTGTTTCCTATTCAGTTTTGTCAGTGCTTGTTTAATCAGGACGCTGCGGCTTCTCTGGTGCGTTTCAAACTGGTTTTGCACAGAGCTGACACCTTTTCAAACGCTTTCAAATTACCCGGCTTGATCGAGCTGACAGGCACCCTATCAGGGCTTCTCAACCCCACCATCAGTTGACCGGGCTTTCCCCACTGAGACAGGATGTTGCTGTTGAACACCCTGACCTGATTGATGGGAATCTCATGAGCAATTATCGAAGCCACAACCTGTATGAAGGCTGATTTGCAGGCAAACTCATCAATGTCAGTAAACTCTACATTCATGGTCTTGAAGGCGTCAGGATTCTCTCTATACCGCCCCTTCATCACGCCCAGCTTCAAGCTACCGGCACCACAGCAATCATCAGAGAACTCATGCTTAGCGGCTGAATCATCGGTCAAGATAAGCTCACCGATAAGATAAGAAATGTCGGAGGCAGTGAAGAACTGGCCTAGGCCATCCCCTTTCAAACCAGTCAGCAAGAATTCTTCATGCAGCATTGTGAAAATATCTTCAAATGGCTCACTAGCTTTAACCAAGTAAAAATAGCTTAACAATGCGTCACCAAGGACAAAATCACACCCAGACTGTTCATATCCATGCACAATGTCTTTCTTGCGAATGAAGATTGCACCATCTGCAACATCTTCATTAACATTCAACGTCACCCACTTTTCACAGACCATTTCAAAGGCATATTCAATGAATAGTTTGTAAGCGGCTGAAATGCTGTTTCTATCGCTACCTTTGAGACAACCACCAACCTTTTGCAAATCGCTTTTGAATTTCACCAGAAGCTTTTGATTTACATTTTCTTTCATATCCCATCCTTAATTTGTTTAGTAAAAATACGTAGAGTATTCGCCGCAACAATCCTTTCAACACACATTCCCAAAACAGTATCAAGACCATCTCTAATTTCATCCTTTGTTTTAGACAGCTCAAAAGACTCATAAACCTTGACAAACATTTTCAAGACAGTTTCTGCAAATTTCGTAATTTTCATATCCTCATTTCTAGCCCAACAGATTAAAGCAACAAATGTTTCAGCTACCATTTCACTAACTCTGTATGTGCGACCACCAACTTTCATTACAAGATAGTAGTTGCTATAACGAGTTGCAGAATTATCAATTCTCAACATTCTGAATTTATCTAGATTAATCTGAATCAATTGACCAGCCCAATAAAGATGCTGTATTTCTGGGTTTTTATCGGCAAAGGCTTTCATAGTCTCAAACTCTTCCTCTGCCTCAATCATATCTATAGTTATTTCTTTCATCACATATCCCCTTATTATATTTCAATCTAACTTTTGGACAAACCATTAAACAAAACACACATATTATGATTCAAAGTACAGCTCAATCACGCCCAATACATCATCTGTGTCAAAGTCTTTTTCACCTTCAACTAGCTCATAAAATTCAGGGCCAAGTACACATTCCATAAGGTCTGAGAAATCCCCAGCCATCAATTTAAGTTTTGAATTCAAGAATATTTCAACAGTGCCTTCATCCAGAATCATTGTGACAGATTGGCACATTGAGCATATCAGTAGTTCGATAAGTGCAAATGCATCATCATCACACATGCTGGCTGATTTTTCTTTTACAGCCCAGTACAGAGAGCGGTAATTCATCATTTCACCAATAGCAGCCATAATAGAAAGCTGTTCAGGAGAATGATTTTTATCAACCAGTGACTTCATAGGCTCACTCATAAAGTCACCTACTAGTTCGTTGAATGTTTGCTCACCTACATCTTCACTCACATTATGAATGATTTCGACCTTACCCAGTTCTTCATTGAAACTAAGTTTCATATGTGGGTTCATCCAGCTGATAACCCTTTCCATAAACCAAAATTTATCAGCGTTGGGCCTATCAGACTCCACTACGGTGCAAGCGTAGTAATACAATTCTCTATAGTTATTTACTTCAAGAGCAATATTAGCATCGACAGGAACATTATTAATTTCGCACTTAGACATTTAATCACCTCTTCATTTCTTCATAAGCTAAACCCTGATTGGTTAAGACGAAACAAATATATAGTTTGAAATTAAACTTGTCTACAGAAATAAATTGACAGGAGCCATTGTAACGTGCTAATCAAAAAACACATTTATTGTCTAAGCCTTAAGTTACGTGGCTTGTAGAAGGTCAAAAATCATAACTAACATTTATTAAAACTATCTAAATCCGACGAACGGTATAGATATACAATAAATCTGATTTTTGTTTTGGCATCTTACTTATGCTTCCCGAGTTTTAAATCATACTCTTTAATTAGGTTAATTATTTGCCATAGTCCATTTATATATTATAATGATATTATATAATCTCACTTTAATTCATGAAATACATAATTATTGCCGTTCTTGCCCTCTTCCTGTCAGGTTGCTATGACAAAACCATTCAGTCAGAAGTCAATGAAAATGCCGTCACTACCTCACAAGACAAGATAGATACCAACCTCAAGAACAATATCATTGAAGCAGCCGTTGGGTGCAGTGCCGCAAAAGTCATCATCAACCACACAAACAAGAAATTTCTATTTTTTGGAGACAGCCTTGCACCTGACTACAACTGTTCAGGTAAAGAAGGTACTGAGGGAAGAGACAACACAAACCCTATCCCATCCATCGTTGGTGAAGCGAATGAAAACATAAGAACAGTCGTAGGTTGGTTTGTAACGACTGGTATGGCTTACCTCATGTACTTAATTTTCTTCCAAAAAAATCTAGCATTAGCAGCTTCAAGCAAGGTAAGAACACAAAATTTCGTAATCAAGAAATTGCACGCAATGTTTGAATATTTTGTTGCAGTTGGTTTAGGAAGCTTGCTTTTTTGGACGGTGTTTTCAATCAGTGAAAACTGGGCAACGACCTACCAACGTATTGAATCGACCAACGCATTAACAAAAGAAATATCTGTTAAATTCCCTGACTTTTCATTCAAGAACGGTAGATTAGGCAACATTCTTGATTATCAGATTTGCGTCAAATCAAATTCATTCAGCGAAAAAGACCAAGACCCTTCAATCAAAATCCTTAAAACCGCTGGTGGTAGGTCAATCTCAGCTTCCTATGGTCGCTGTAAGCTCGTAGGGGCTTACCTAATAGACAACAAAGGTGTGACCATAGCTAAAGAATATGGCCTATTCGACTACACCGCTATGCAAGATAAAGCACTGGCTGATGCCTTAGCTAAATTCGTCAAGAATGCTGACCTCATAGCAGCGAATTACAGCAAAAGTCTTTTACCGTTCGGTATAAGCTCCAAATTCAATGAAGGCACAGCTTCATGCGGGGTTGAGTCACTTGCTGGGGTTGATACACGTTTCTTCTCATCCATTGAGCTTGAAAAATACAAGGCTTACGCTCTCAACTGTATCAGCAGAGAGTTTGTGTATGACTTGACCAAAGCCAAAGACATGACAATGGATTCAATAGATACCCAACAAGCTCAGCTTCAACATAGAAACGCCTTCATTTGTTCGTCTGGATATGAACAGAAAGGAATGATGCTCAGTGAAGATACAGAGAAATTCTACAAGCAGTGCATTCAAGACAACTGTAACAGTCTTACATCACCCTACGCCTGCAGCACGGCTCTCAATAGCTACTTTGTGATGAAGGATGATGAGTTTAGACAATTTCTTACGCTTCCAGTCTCCGACAAAAGAAGAAGAATTGTTGATAACAACTCAGCTCAAAAAATCGTCAACACATTCAATGCTGACTTTACCGTTCTTGAACAAAGAGAATTCTACCAATCTGGCGGTACTGTCTTAGCGACATTCCCTATTTCAGTGGTTCAAGGTGAACTACAAATCAAGGAGATTGAAAGAACCTTCACTATTGGTCATCAGAATGTAGCCAATGGTATGAATGGCTTTGGATTTGAAAGTGTTTTAGGCCGATTCACTGGCCGTGATGGTTTTGCTGGGTCTAAGAAATTTGTGGTGTGTATGCAACATCCTAACGTCATGCATGATGGTTTTGATTGTGGAAACATCTACAACGAAATGTATGCATACGGCTTGAAGATGAGCATTGTAGGAACTCAACTGAAAGTAGCCACAGCTATCAACAAGGCATCGGGCAAAGTCAGCGTGAAAGGCAAAGGAGCAACAGAACTTTCTGACCAAGTTGAATACACGATGATGAAAAAGGTAGTAGGAATGTTTGCCAAAGCCGCACAATCAAGAAAATTGATTGCTTGGGCTGTCCCAGTCTTAACAGACGCTGGTGGTGGAGTAATAGCCTTAGCAGCTAATGACGATGGTTTTGCTGACTCATTCTATGAGAAGACTGGTAACTATACTGAATTTTATACAATGATGTTATTCGCACAGCTAAACGATGGAGCAGCTACAATTGTTTCAAACGCAGCCAATGCTATGACAGCAGCCGGTCAATTCTTCATGTATCTCTTACCGTTGTCTGACTATTTCATTTTCTTTGCAATCATCACTGGGATGATTACCAACATCATGTTTGACAGTGTAACCATCATGCTACGCTGGTTTGTGAATTTAGATGCTGAACCAGAAAGAAGAGACTTAGACAGAACAGCTATTATCATCATTTGTGAGAAATTATTGTTGGCTTGCTTGAACGCTACTTTTGCATTCACGATGATTCCGCACATTTTCTCACAGACAATGATTCACGTTGTAGGTGATTTAAACAAATTCTCAGGTGCTTTGTTTGGCTGGGAAGATGGAATGAAAGCCACAGTTATATGTTTGGTCATCTCAGTATTGGTTTTTGTAGTATTTTACAAGATAACTTCTTCCTTGATGAGTAGAGTATCAGCACACTTTGAACACTTCACGCATGGCAAGGTTTCAAGACAAGATATGAGAGTTCAAGGTATTCAAGAAGCTAAAGTTGTAGCAAAAGCATATAGAGGGCGAGTAGCGGCATAACATCGGGTTGGACAGTGTGTAATTTGTGTTTGATTATTAGATTGGTGTTTATTCTGGCGTTATTGTGTTGACTGAAAGTTGTTTAGTTAATATGTTTTCTCAATGGTAAAGTTGGTTGTAATTTGAAAATACTACAGTAATCCGCTTGAGTTTCGGCACTCATATGTTATACTTAAAGTAAGAACTTAAAGGAGGTTCGTATGAATATTAAAGTTATCGGTATGGGCGTTATTGCTTGGGTTGTAATGTTTGGCGTCTTTGCATTGTCGTTAAAAGGTTTGGTTGATTGGAAATTGTTAGAGGCTAGAAACGTTGGTGTTGCAGTTATTGCGGCATCTATCTTCATGTTGTTCTTGCCTAAATTGCTCAGCATCATCACGGATGAAGACGAGTTCAGTTCTTCTATGATGATTGTTTCAATGTTGGTTGGTTGTGCTGTTATCGTTGCCTTGTCTCACTCTTTCATGTATTCCCTTTTGTTCATCGGGTTTGTGAAAGGTCTTGAAGCTTGCGGCCTCTTCAAAGCAATGTTCCGTGGTATTGGTAACATGCTGGGTGCTGGTTACGTTGCGGTTGCTGGCAAGAAGACTAAGAAACGTTACATCTAATTCACTTCCTTTAAGTTCTAAATAGCCTCCTTCATTGGGGGCTTTTTTATGCCTGTATGATTTGCGTTAAATTTCTTAAGTATTATAATGTTAAGTAATAACATCGAAGAATATTATGTCAGCCAAGGAATTTATACAGAATAGAGCACAAGCACAAGAAAGACGCGAGAAGAACATTCATTTCAGAGTCACCGATGATAAGTTAATCATCATCAGCCCAAACCATTTTGAACCCAAGCACCTACCCTTCTTTTCAGCCATCCTTGAAAACGAGCAAGCTAACGCTCAGCTAATCAAACCCTTCAAAGAAGGTCATCTTGCCTACGCTCACAGCTATGGCCCGCTGATGATGGACAAACATCACCATTTTGAGAATGTGAATGACCCTCTCTCATTCATCAAGCTCAATGACCTTCAAGACAGGTTCAGCTTCTTCCAGACCAGTGACACCATCGTCATAGTGGATAGAGACAGGGAGCTATGGCACACGAACGCTACCGGGCTTTTTGAGACGTTCCAGACTGGTGATGTGATAACCCTCAAGGATGGTCAGCCAGCCACCTTGCTTGGCCTAGAACTAGAAGCCACCTACGACAACCTGCAGGTGTTGGGAATGCTGTCTGAGAACGTCGATACCTACCACCATGACCAGAACCGAGCAGATCCGGCACCAGTGATTGAGCCTATCCCTGAACCTGTTCCAGTGGCTCTACCAGAAGCCCTACCCGCCCGTAAATTCAGCGTTCAGAAGGTAATCGTCAATCTATGCGAACTTTACCGCAACAACGAAACCAGCGTGATCGAGCAGGCCGACTTTAAGCGTCGATTCGACCGTCAGACAGACCCTTTGGTCAAGATGGATGGATTCAACGCCAAGCACCTCTACACCGACCCAGCGTCTGTTAAATCCTTTCTGTTGAACATTCCACACGCTGCCAAGGTAGCGATGGCCGCTAACAGGAATTCACTCTACTCACTCCTATCCAACTACCACCACAAGGCACAGAACGCCGTGGAGAAGTTTGAGTATGCCTATGGCCCGGTCAACGAGTTTTGCCCAGCGGCTACTGAGCAGGTCATAGCCTATCTAGCCTTCCTTGATGACAAGAAACTATTGGGTAAAGACCAGTTGATGAAACAAGGGCTTGAACGTCTGGAAAAGGCCAGCATCATGACCAACATGAACACCGACTACACCAGTGAGAAATTCACCATGCAAGACTTAAAAGCTCATCTGGTGAAAAGCTTTGAACAGATAGAAGATAAGAAACACGAAAGATTCAAGATACGCTACAAAACACAATAAGCCCTTAACGGGCTTTTTTGCCTGACTACTATTCATTCTAAATACCCTACCATTCTTGTAAATTGATTTGATTGTATTATAATATTAAGTAATAACAACAGAAGGACTATCATGTATGAAGGTATAGACCAAGCTAAATTAGGAGAAGAGATAGAAAACTTTGTCAACTTCTTTGATGAGAACAAACCGCTATTCAGCAAAAACGTTTTAACTGAGCCATTAGTACCCCATGACGTTCACCTTCTTGTGCAGTCATACATAAAATCAAAATATGGTTTTTACAACGAAAACTTACCAGAAGAAATAACAGCCCTTGGAGCTTATGAGCGTCTAATCAAATCTCTTCCGGCTGATGAAAAGAAGATAGGAACATCATTAGGTCAAGAATTCGAGTATTTCGACTCAGCGAGTTTGAAGGGTTGCACGCCAGAATATGCCTTGCAGAAATTCAAGTTATCCCTATCCGGTCATGAGCATTTATTCAGTAATCTCATAAAATACAGTGAAGAACAGAACGAACAACGTAAATCACTTGGAAGTATTCTTTATGATGATACTGGTTTGCAATTCTCCAATATCTATTCTGAATCTCTTGAACAAAGCATTATAAACCGAGCATCATCTTTAAGCTTAGCTGCTCAAGAAGCTGAATTTCCTGCCATGAGACAAGAACACAGTGACATTGTGTTTGAGCCGGGTGAATGGACTGAAGGTAAATTCAAGAAAACTGACGTTCACTTTACGGGTGAAACAGAGAAGCTATTCATCAAGATTGGTGAACGTCTCATTGAACGTCTAGAAACAAATGACCGTTCAGGCATACCACCTTGGCAAGACCCGGTGTTTCAGCTCTCAGGCATGAACCCTAAGACCGGCTACAAATATGGCAATGAAAATCAGGTGCTTCTCATGGATGACACCGAATCCAGAGGGTTTAAGGCACCGCTCTATATGAGCTTCAATGACGCTATCAACACAGGGTTTGCCATGCCGAAAGGCACCAAGGGAACCCCTATCATTCAGCGTTTCGGTATGAAGGGTAAAGCCATTGAAACCACCAATGAATCAGGTGAATCTCAACCAGTTCTAGACACCAATGGCGAACCACAACACTTCTGGCGTAGAGCGGCTAAGACCGTCACCGTCTTCAACATCGACCAGCTTGAATGGAAGCATGAAGACAAGCCTGACCCACGTATTAAGTGGTTGGAAGAGTTCAAGAAGCCTCAGTTGAAAGCCATCAACAATGACGACCTAGTGACGTTCAGAGACTCTTACCTCAAATCCATAGACATTCCGATTACCAGAGGCGGTACCACGAACTACTACCTTCCTAAAAGGAACGCTATCAATCTGGCTCACAGCGATAACTTCAAAAGCCCGTTGCAGGAAATTTCAACCACCTTCCATGAAGACGCTCACGCTCAGGGACACCCTTCAAAGCTCAATCGTCAGTCATTGAACGACTACAACATTTCAAATGCTCATAGGGGCTTTGAAGAGCTTCTAGTGAACGTAGCCGCTCAACAGCTCGTTAGACACTATGGCCTCGACCAGAACGAGCAGCAGCAAGCCTATAACGCCAACGAGGACGCCTATAACCTTGGCTGGGCAATACCAGCGTTCAAGAAAGACCCGTTGTTGATAGTCGAAGCTATGCGTCAGTCTCAACAATGCTTTGAGTCAATGAAGACCCGCATTGACGCTCAATTGAAGCTAGACAACGTTCATCACATCTTCTGTAAACCAGAGCCTGAAAAGGTCGAGCCAGCACCATTAGCTAACAAGAACGCATACAAGAAACCAGCTAATGATGATAGCAAATACAAATCAACCACTAACCAATTGAGGAACTTAATATGATTAAAGAATACTACACCATTGAAGACGCTATTGCGTTGTCTGGACTATCAGCAAAAGACTATTTCAGCTACATGGAAGGCGATTTAAAACCAGAAGAAGAAATCTTGCCTGAGCTATTCATTAATAGCCCTGAAGAAGAGGAAGAATTAATTAAACAATTATCAAGAGGATAACTATGAAATATGGATTAAATTTAGAGCTTACTTATGAATACAAGAGATTTTCATTCGATTCACGCTCCAGTACCTTTGAACACAATGAGACAGGATTAACAAGAAAAGTCGTTTTAGACTATTTCGGCAACAAGCTAAAATCTTATGTAGTTAAAATTAACGACACCAAGTTCATGAAAGGTGCTAGCGATGACTTCAATGAGCTATTTGGAATTTTCTATAAAGAAAAAATTGGGCCTAATGAGCCTGACAGAAAAGATTTTATCAAAAAATATCAACTAATAATAGATGACATAACAATCAAGATTTTGTCTAACCCGCTCAATATGAATGAAGATTTTGATTTTGATGAACTTGGTGAACCCTTAGTTGAGAAAATAAATATTGCGACTACTACTTACAACTGCCCCGCTTGTCAATCTGGACTGATACGTTCTGATTG
The DNA here is from genome assembly GCF_002018875.1 of Pseudomonas sp. MF4836. Lineage (GTDB taxonomy): Bacteria > Pseudomonadota > Gammaproteobacteria > Pseudomonadales > Pseudomonadaceae > Aquipseudomonas. Next base: position 444,568 of record NZ_MVOL01000003.1, on the reverse strand, counting down.
TATAAAAGACAAGGTTTATTACTGGAAATGTACGGATGGAGTGAAATGCAAAGCTATTTTCTCAGACATTAAAGGAAAGCCACATGAGCGTTTAAAAAACGATTTTACTAATGAAGCAAATACAGAAGAGCCAGATAACTTAGATGATTTATTCTCAGGTGATTTTGATTTTGGGAGTAGCGACGAATCGAACAATGAAGACATACCTATACTGAAAGACTTTGTGAATGTTGATACAACATCTACTCTAAGCAAAATTGATGATTTCGATGATTTCGATTTCACCGAATTAGACGTTATCCTTCCATTAAATGAAACAACCAAGGGAGCCAACAATAAGGATGAGTTCGACTTTTCTGAATTCGATGAAAAAGAACCAAACAATTCAGAAAGTAACGTTTCCAGCCCAATATTAAGCAAGGATGAATTTGACACTAGCTTTGACATAGATTTTGAAGAAGATACTGTTAATGAAAACAAGTCTATAACAGGTAGGTTTAAACCATACTTCCATTTTTCAAACGAAGAATATAGGCTATATATTTCTTTCTCTACTGAAACCTTTTCAGCTTCTGGCCCAAACTCAGATGTTGTTTATGCGTTACAAAACCTTGCAACGTTGATATTTATCAATCAAGAATTTCTAACGTCACAATCCCATCCAGAATGGCTTTATTCAGCCCTTGAAGATGATTTGAAAGTTATATTCAATAATCTAACTACACTTTTTAAATATTCCACCCCGAAGCTGAAAGACAATGCTGATGATTACATTGAATCTAGCACATATCTGGCGATTTTGAATTACAGAAACCGCTTAGGGTATTTCAAGTATCACAAGCCATTCGTTTTTGAGCATGAGTAATTACATTTAAGAAACACAACACGCCAGCATTTTGCTGGTTTTGTTTTGCCTTCAATTAACAAATATCAATTTATTTGCATTATTTCGTATATCAACTATTTACATTTAAGAATCTAGTATTATAGTAATAAGTAACTAACAACAAAAGGTGCAATATGTACTTGATATTAAACAACATAGACACTGGAGCTTTATACGCCAAGAGAATTACAGAACAAGTCAACAGAGCTGAATTCCAAGTCTCTTACGCTCATGACAAATTTGCAGCAGTAGAAAAACTCATCAGCATCTTCATTGAGAACAATTTTAACCATAATCTTGATGGCATTGAAGAAATCTTGAACGATGCCTTAACTGATAACAAATCATCTACGATTCAAGCCGTCAGAAAATCATTTTCTAAGTATGGAGAAATGGTCAAGATTATGCTTGAAGAAACTCAGTTCAGCTCATTGTCTAAATTCCTCATAAGCCACACTGATAAATGTCTAGCTATTGAAATGACCAAGCGACGTGAAAAGTCTCTCATAGATATGTTAAGAGAATCTCCAACTTACTAAAATCAATCAAAAACAACAAAGCCTTCCTAGAAGGTTTTTTGTTCTTTTTTGCATTATATTTATCAAACCGATTTGATTGATGGTTATTTATATGTAATATTATAATAAACAACTTCTAATTTATTATGAACAACACAATTAAAGGATTATTTGCACTTACTTTGTTAGCATCAACCAACGCTCAAGCAGCTTATGTTATCTATGTTCCAATTGAAGCTAAACTAGGCGGCCATCTTGCAGATGGTTCAATAATATTCAAGTTAAACGCTGGTGGAAATGGTGGTGGTGAAACCCCTGTTGAACCAGAAGTTCCTGTAGAACCAGAGAAGCCAGTTGAGGACGTCAAAACTCTTCTTTACACAGTTTCTATGGGTGCCGGTAACAATTCTACTAACACATTCAGTTTCAGTAACCCAAACCTTACTGGTTCACCTCTGTCATGCGGTGACATGACAACAAATTGCATCACGATTAACTCAACGACTGGAACAGTTACTTATAGATATATGGGGCACACACCACATTTTGAAAATACCTTTTATCACCCTGACGCGATTGTCCTTGAAAGTGGATATTTCAACACATCAAGTGATTGTAATCTTACAAGCAAATCCATAGGCACATGGAGTGGTGATGGTAGTAAGGTATCTTTAATTTACTCCTGCGGAGCTGGTAGCATACATCCACCAATTCAACCACCTTACACAGCAGATGTGAATCCTTTGACAGATGTTAAAATGTCAATTGCATTCTATAAGATTGAAAAGAAGTAAATTCATTAATTCAAAAATACCTTCTTGATGAAGGTTTTTTTGTGCCTGTCAATCAGGTAATTGCAATATACAATACAAATGGTAAAATTAAGATATTAACTAAAACAAGGAAACCATGAATACAAACCATCAGCCCAAATCACACATCGTTCTATTAGAAGAAATGCTTGAACAAGATATTAGAATGCTTGTTGAAGCTACTGATAAATACCTCATAGCGAACCCTCACGGCACCGCCTTCATACCTAAACCCCTTCTGAGCGTCTTTGAGAGCCACAGCAGCCTTGCCGGTAAAGACAGATACAGGAAGTCCACCAGCAAATACGCTTACGTCTCACCGTGGCAGAAAGCCCCACAGAGCAAGTATGAATACCTCACCAGCTACAAGGAGAATCCGTTGATTTTTCACCTCTTCCTAGCGGTTGCTTACCATGGGTATCAATACACAAACCACAACCTCATCACCGTGCTTCCAAAGGTTGTGAACAGCTCTTTGTTCAACCTAGCTTCATGGGGCATCAGAACCATGAACACGACGAATAACAACGTTAGAGCCTTATCAGCTATTAACACCGTTTTCACCCTTGCTACGGCTGGCACAGAGATAGATTACTTGAAGCATGTCTTGAACAAATTCAGCGTTGATTTGAACGACCCTGTAATCAACAAGGTAACGACCATCAAGACAGATTCTGGATTGAACGTGACGTTCATAATCTCTGATGTTCATTGTGTGGCGGTGATTGATGGAAAAGGCTATGTTGCGAAGGTAGAAGATGAGCTTGAGCTTTGCGTGGGTGACTTTGAATTCTTGCTCACACCAGAAGGCATGACAGTGCTAGAAATGAAATACGTACACAACTCTATTACTTCATTTGATTTCAAGCAGGAAGTGAAGCAAACGTTAGCTAGCAAGCCAACCTTCAAGACAAAATGACAGATAGGGGGCCATACTGGTATGAGATAGGTTTGAAGCTCATACCAATGCACACGCTTCACTGAGAACACACAGCCCCATGATGGGGTCTTGTTTTGCCTTCAAGACGCAAGGTCAAAAGCTTCTGGTGAAGGTCAACATCAAAAGCCCCGTAATCATTGAACGCTACTAGCACCTACTAGCCGGTAGTATCACCTAATAGCAGCTACTACGACCTACTAAACCATACTAGCCCCTAGTGGCTGATGGTATCCCCTACTACCCGCTACTACGCCATACCATCCACATCTAGCTGTTAGTAGGACTTACTACCCGGCCCTAGCTGGTGGCGTCACCTACACGCAAATACTACCCGCTACTACCTCCTAATATTTGCTAGTAGCAGCTACTACGGGCACTAAAAAACCCCAATCAAGGGGCTTTTAGGGTGATTCAGTATCATGGCTTTGGTATGCCGAGGTTCTTCAATAGCTGTTCCATTTCAGGGTTTTGGCTGGCGAGGTAGAAGAGTTCTTCACCCACCATCATGAAATAGGCGTTCATGTTGGCCGTCTTTGGCTTCCTGTCATCGAGTAGAAACAACAACTCACCACGCTTTGAAGCAAGGCTTGCTTTTTCAGACATGGTAATATTTCCATTACCCGTGTATTTAGTCGTTGCTTCTTTTTTCAACTCAGTCAATTCAGCAATTTTGTTTTCGATGGTTGACGTGTTTTGAACAACCACTTCTTTGTTCGCTTCTTTCACTTCATTTACAGCAATTCTTGAAGTGTTGCTTTCAAGCTCGCCACCAAGGAGAGCATCAATGTCGTCTAGGTTAAATTCTTTAGTCATAATCATATCCTCCTATCAAGCCGCTTTCGCGTTGTTAATTTCGTAAGTCACAAAATCAGCCAAATCAAGGAATTGTTGAGTAGCAATTTTGTCTTTTTTAGCTTCTACGACGCCCAAGCCGCTGTATTTCACTTCTAACCAGCTACTACGCTTGTAGAGCTTCACAGGTGCAATCGGCATGGTGTCAGCAACGTTTGCAAGAAGGCGTGGAGCTATGCCCTTAGCGTTTTGTTTCTCGTTCATGTCAATCACCACTGAGAAAACCTTAGCAGTGATGGCACCACAGCTCTTGATGGTTTCTTTCACGTCAAGACGAACGTTGAAATCATCAATGGAATTGTTGAATGGAATGAGAACCATGTCTGACTTCTTGATTAAGTCTTTGGTTGTGCCGATGAATTCCAAGTGACCAGACGTATCACAGATAATGTAGTCGTATTCATTCTTGTAGGCTTCAATGGCTTTCCAGTCAATGTTAGCTGGACTCATTGAGACAACCTTCAGGCTTCTCATCTTGTTGTATTCAGCGGCTTGTTTAGCAATACGTTGAGCAAACCCAGCGTTGTAAACCTTACCAGTTTCTTCTTTTTGCTTTTTGAGCATTGCCAATTTCTCAGCAAGGGCCGCTTGTTGTCTTACGAAATTCTTATCACGCAATACCCACCAGAGGTATACGGTCTTTTGTGGGTCAAAGTCGATAATCAAAACCTTCTTGCCTTGTGAAGTCAAAGCCACACCAAGATTTTGAGTAGTCGTACTTTTAAGAGAACCCCCTTTACCACCAATTACGGCAATGATTTTGCCAAGAACCTTTGCAACTGCTACTGCTAATTTTGCCATTTCTAAATTCATTTTCTATCTTCCTTTGTAGTTTATGTATTGATTAGTTCGTTACGCTAATACAATCAACATAGCGTACTTAAAAACTAAAGCAATACCCCTACTAGCAAATAGTAGCAAATAGTAGCAAATAGTAGCTGATGGTATGACGTAGTAGCAGATACTAGCAGCTAGTAGCACCTAACAGAATCAGGGGTTTGGTCGGAATTTTGACCAGCGTAGTAGCTCGTAGTAGCTCGTAGTAGCTCGTAGTTTCAGGATGATGACTTAGCAGGTATGCATGGCAATGGTTATGTCATGAACAATCGGTATTCACAAACCCGGCCATTCTCATGAGTCAATTAAGAACGCACCGGGCATTATCTTGAACCCTTACTGCTATCAGTGATTCTCTACATCATCAGGCTAATCAAGTGATTCAGCTACCATCCCTTCTGGCATCGGTGGATTTGTTCTATTCGCCTCAATGTCAGACTGAATTTCTTCATCAGTGAAATCAGGAACATCAAACCAGTCTGGTGAAGCTGCAGCTTCTAGGTAGTAACCTTCTTCACGCTTGATACCTTGTAGGGTATCCAAGAACATTTCGCCATCACTGTCATATGAGTATGATTCAGTTTTTCCAACCAATATGTGGTGACTGAAATTCTTGTTTTTGAACAAAACCTTTATGTAGTCCTGCTCACTACCATGAACCTTACCGAAATCAATCACGATTTTATCAACCACCTTAGACAGATAGTTGCTCAGCTCTAAACGTCCATTTTTGGACTCATAAAGGCTTCTGGCGTGTTGCATGGCATCACTGATGGTTGCCGCATCAGTATTGCCGTGCGTCACCTTCGCTTGCAGTGCTTTAACTTTGGCTTGGAGAGCTTTAACCTTTTTGTTGCGGGTAAGCATTGCCGCTTCTTGTTCGGGCGGAATTTCACCATCAAACATATCGAATAGCTTTTCAGTAAATTTCTGAATTTTGGCTTTTTCAACGGTTATGGTTTCTTGAAGCTCAGCAATCTCTTTGAAAACCTGTTCATTCTGGTTTCCGCCGTTCTTGATGAGCAAATCAAAATCGTAATGCTCAGCATATTTGAAAAACACTTCATCAAAGCGTTGATATTGGATGCTAAGAGTCTTTGGATACTTACAAAGGCCAATCTCAGAATTACGGCAAACAAGGTATGAATATTTAACCTTCTGAGAAAATCTTACGTTACCGCCACACAGTGAACACTTTGTCAAACCATGATAAATATTATAATACTGCTTATCTCGACGGGTTACGGTTTTGGTATTTTGACGACTGGCAATTTTAGCTTTAACCGTTTCTACATATTCTTTATCAAAAATGGCTGGATAGAAATCATCCATCATTTTTACTGATTTTCGGTCTGGTGTAGCTTTGCCGTTGTCATAGATGTATTCACACAGGTGAAGGCTTCCATAAATACTTGGCGTTTCTACTAATCGCTTGATACCTCGAGCAGTCCACCCGGTATCAGTCGCATTTTTACCAAAAACCACTTTCAGTGGGCTTTCTTGATTGATATGAGCCGCAGCAGAACGCAAGCCAAGGTTCTGATTCATCAGCAAATCAAAGATACGTTTGATTTCAGCTACACGCTCAGGAATGAGTGAATAAGTGCCAGTCTCTTCATCAAGAGCAATCCACCAAGGCAAGTTCTTACTCAGAAATTTCTTATCACCACTGATAATCCGTTCACGGCGACCTTCCCACTTGGCTTTTTGCCTATCAGATTTGGTTTCGCTTTCGTTGTTGGCACGTTCAAGCAAAACGGTAATCATGATGGTCTGTTCAAGGTCTTTACCCTTGATAGACAGGTCATAGAGCTTCAAATCATCAGTGGTGATGATCTTGATTCCCTTCCTGAGAATCGTCAGAACGGTAGTCAAACCATCCGTCATCCTTTCCCGGCTCAGCCGGTCGAATGACTCAATGACAAAATAGGAACCGTGGGGAATCTTCCCTTCATCCAGACTGGCTAGGAAGAGCGATAAGGCACCTTTGAGACGGTGTTTGCCACGAAAGGCCGATTTGCCAAGGTCTTCAAAAACGTCAACCACATGCAGGTTGTAGCGTTCCACAGCCTTACGCTGGTTTTCCATCTGGCGACGTACCGAGTCACCCACATCACCATTTTTCTTGGTCATCTGTTGATCAGATGAGTAGCGGATATAGGAGTAAGCAAGACGTTTCGGCTCAGTGCTAGGCACTGGGTTATCTGATAAAACGTCTATTGCTGGGTTGGTCATACGTCACCGCTTCCATGATTCGATTTTTTCCTATCATACACCCTACGTAGGAGGACGTCGGCCCTACACCGCGCTTCCTGGCCTTGTCCCGGCGTCATCTGCAGGATTTGTCGGCGCAACCCGACGAACAAAAGCACTGATCCAACTGCCCCTTTCCTGACCTTGCACAGCGTTATTCCTGACCCGTCCCCGGGTCGGGAATACCCCTGCGCGCCGCAAAAGTTCCCGGCCTAGAGCGCTGTCCGTTCGGTCAGAAATTTTTTTAGGCAATTCGCCATCTGCGCTGAACTATTCAAAAAAGCCTCGGGTCACAGCCAGTAGCCATCACTGGAACAGCCGTTTCAAATTTTGTGAAGAGCGTCACTGCCACTCAGGGTCGCGGCGCTAGAACCGGGATGGATTTAGATGTTTTCCAGGAGTTACCCAATGGAGTTGAAGACCATGAAGATCAGCACTGCCACATCCTCGTCTAACCCTTTGCGCGGGCTCAAACTGGCCGCCCTGGCCCTCGGTAGCAGCCTGGTTCTGGCCGGTTGTGCCGGCAACCCGCCAACCGAGCAGTACGCTGTGACCCAATCTGCGGTCAACAGCGCCGTCAGCGCCGGCGGTACCGAGTTTGCTGCCGTGGAAATGAAGTCGGCCCAGGACAAGCTCAAGCAAGCCGAGATTGCCATGCACGACAAAAAGTATGACGAAGCCAAGCGTCTGGCCGAACAGGCCGAGTGGGACGCCCGCGTCGCCGAGCGCAAGGCCCAGGCCGCCAAAGCCGAACAGGCTGTGAAGGACTCTCAGAAAGGTGTTCAGGAACTGCGTCAGGAAAGCCAGCGCACCGTGCAATAAGCACCGTGCCCACGCCTACCGAACCTCGTTACCTGAAGTTTCAACCGATAGAAAGGACGAACCATTATGCGTAAACAATTGATGATCCCAGCCCTTCTGGCCCTGAGCGTTGGCCTGGCGGCCTGTTCCTCACAGCCAAACGTGAACCTGGAACAAGCCCGGACCAATTACTCGGCGCTGCAAGCCAACCCTCAGGCCAGCAAAGTAGCGGCCCTGGAAACCAAGGACGCCAGCGACTGGCTGGACAAGGCCGACAAGGCCTATATGAACAAGGAAGACCAGGCCAAGGTCGACCAACTGGCTTACCTGACCAACCAGCGCGTTGAAGTGGCCAAGCAGACCATCGCCCTGCGCACCGCTGAAGCCAATCTGAAAGATGCCGCTGCGCAACGTGCCCAGGCTCGCCTGGACGCTCGTGACGCACAGATCAAGCAACTGCAGAACAGCCTCAACGCCAAGCAGACCGAACGCGGCACCCTGGTGACCTTCGGTGACGTGCTGTTCGCCACCAACAAGGCCGACCTGAAATCCAGCGGTCTGGTGAACATCAACAAGCTGGCGCAGTTCCTTCAGGAAAACCCTGATCGCAAAGTGATTGTCGAAGGCTACACCGACAGCACCGGTTCGGCGGCTTACAACCAGTCGCTGTCCGAGCGTCGCGCCACTTCCGTGCAGGTTGCGCTGATCAAGATGGGTGTCGATCCATCGCGCATCGTGGTTCAGGGCTATGGCAAGGAATACCCGGTAGCGGATAACACCAGCGTTTCCGGCCGTGCCATGAACCGTCGTGTGGAAGTCACTATTTCCAACGACAACCAGCCGGTTGCCCCACGTTCTTCGATGAGCAACTAAGCCGGGGTCGCCCCCAGCCTGGTAACTGCCAGTAAAAAGCCCCGCCTATGCAGATAGGCGGGGCTTTTTTCGACCGCGATCTCTCGCCCGTGTACTTACTGTTGCAGCTGCGGGGTTTCCTGGCCCATGCAGCGCACGGCTTTTTTCTTGCTGTTGATCAGCACGCCGCTCAGGCCCTTCTGCTCGGTATCGAACAGCACCAGCACGCCGTCGATGCACTGGGCGACTTGCGCCGCCGGCTCCAGGGAGACCTTGTAGTCCTCGCCCGGCACGGTCTTGAGCATGGTGAAGTCGCTGAGCAGCAGCGCATCCTCGGGCTTGGCGAAGTGCAGGTAACCGTAGTACCAGAGGCAACCCACGGTGCCGAGGATGGTGCAGATACCGGTGATGATCAGGGGGATGGCGTTACGTTCTTCGCTCATTGCGGACTCTCTGGAGGTTCAACTTCTGAATTCGGGGGTGTCGGGTAGTTCGGGATCTCGCCAAGGCGGCGCAGGCCGTTGAAGTGCAGCGGATCCTTGAGGTAGCGCAGCATCACCTGGCGCCAGGTCGGATCGGCAAAGGTCTGCACGTGGCCGCCTCGGGTCAGTTGCAGCACCCGCGGCACGGGCGCAGCTTGATACAGACGGATGCCATTGGAAAGGGGCACGATCGGGTCATCGATGCTGTGATACAGCAGTTTCGGCACCCCGGTCAGGCGCGGTATGGCGTGGATGGCGCTATCGGCGTCCGGCACCAGCCACGACAGCGGCACCTGCAACGGCCAGGTCAGCCATGAGGTGCTCAGGGCGTACTGCCCGACATCGCGGTAACTGGCCGGCACACCGTCGAGCACGATGGCCTTGAGCTGGCGCTGGCGCTCCGGGTGCTCCACCAGGTAATGAATCGCCAGCGCGCCGCCCAGGCTCTGGCCGAGCACGATCAGCGGCTTGCCCTGGACCTCCGGAGCCTGGTCCAGCCATTTGAAGGCGGCATCGACGTCCTGATAGACCGCCGGCAGGCTGGGCGAGCCCTGGGACAGGCCATAACCGCGATAGTCCACCAGCAACACCTGGTAACCCTGTTCCGGCAACCACCAACTGCCACCCAGGTGCCAGGCCAGGTTGCCGCCATTGCCGTGCAGATGCAGCACCGTGCCCTTGAGCGGCACCCCGGCCTTGGCCGGCAGCCACCAGGCATGCAGCTTCAGGCCATCGGCGGTGGTCAGGGTGACGTCGCGGTACTCGAGCTTGGCGCGCTCGGGGGTAAAGGGCAGGCCCTGCTCGGGGTAGAACAGCAGTGAGCTGCAAGCGCTGAGAGAGAGCAGCAGCGCCAGGGCGGCAACGATTCGGATCATCGCGCGCCCCCGGTGGCGACTTTTGAGGTCAGGGGTGAGCTCACGCTGGGCGTCGGCAGCGCTGTCGAGCGCGGCCTTCGGCAGCGGCTACAAGTGGTGGGTGAAGCGTCCATGTGCAGCCCCCATGAGCGTCAAAGGATATTGGAGTAGTCGGCCTCGATCCGGTCCAGGCTCAGGTGATTGAGGAAGTTGGAGAAGCACATCCAGGCCGACAGCGCGTTCATGTCGCGGAACTGGTCCGGCAGGTACTTGGGCGGCACCACCAGGCCTTCGTCCACCAGCTGGCGCAGGGTACGCATGTCTTCCAGGGTGGTCTTGCCGCAGAACAACAGCGGCACTTGCTCCAGCTTGCCTTTACGCACGGCCAACTGAATGTAGTTGTAAACCATGATAAAGCCCTTGAGATAGGACAAGTCTTTGGTAAATGGCAGCCCGGTCGGCACCGAACCACGGAACACCCGGCTGGCGTTGCCGTAGCTTTCGGCCATTTCAAAGCCCTGCTCGCGGAAGAACTCGAACACCTGCAAAAAGTCGGCGCCCTCCTCCACCATGTGGATCGCCCGGGTACGGTTGGTCAGTTTGCGCAGGCGGCTGGGGTAGGACGCGAAGGTGATGATCTCCATCAGGATCGCCAGGCCTTCCTGGGTCACGGTCGACGAAGGCGGCCCCTTGGACAGGAAGGTGCAGATCGGCTGGTTCTGCCCATTGAGGGTGGTGCCCACATGCACCAGGCCTTCGTGGACTTCCAGGGCGCGCACGTCACGGTCGTTGAACATGGCGTCGGCGCGGATCTTGATGTAGTCGGCGCCAGCCGCGGCATCGGCGACGATCCCGTCCGACTCGAATACGCGGATGGTTTCCTCGGCCTCGCCGAACACCTTGTTCAGCCGGCTTTGCAGCAGGCTTACGGCGTCCTTGGCGGTCAGGGTCTTGGGCTCGTCCTTGAGGTCGCCACGGCCGTCGATGTTGTTCAGGTAGTCGGAAAGCATCAGCCCGAGGTCGGCCAGGGTCGGGTCGCCGGCGTGAAACGCATCGGATGCGGCGCCGTACAGCTCCTGGGAGATCAGGCCGAAGTCCTCGGTGCCGCGGGCTTCGAGCATGCGCACCACCATGCGGTATTCCTTGCACATGCGCCGCATGATCTGCCCGACCGGGTTGAACTGGCCGAGTTGGCGGGTGATGTCGCGCTCGATGTTCTGGAACTCCAGCTTGACCGCGCTGGAGTCGAAGGACAGGGGTCGGTTCTGGTAGTAATCACGGTCGACCGCAGGCATTTCCTTGCCCTGGGCCTTGAGGAAGCCCTTGCGGATGTTGTCGTCCCACTTCACCGCATCCAGTACCCGGATTGGCGTTTGTGCCAGCACTATGCGATCGGACAAGGTGCGTATCGTCTGCTGGTAATCGTCCACCCGAAGTTCCTCTTGATAACGTTTGTGCCGCGTCCTGGTTACTTGCCCGCGCGGGTGAAGCGCGCCGCCTCGACAAATACGTCAGAGTTGGCCGGGTCGTCCAGGTACGCGAAAACCTCAGGCAACGGGCTGCTGATCAGCACGCCATCGCCTTCGTTGGTAGTAAAGGCTTCGCCGCTCAGGGCTCTTTGACCCAGGGCCTGGTTGATCTGTTCCAGATCGAGGTTGTACAGCACCAGTTCGTGCTGCTCGTTGAGTTCAAAACCGGCGATGGTGAAGCGTCCGCCCAGACGCTGGGGAACCGCCGCCGACAGGTACCAGCGGTTGCCATGGCGCGACACGGTGAAATCATAGCTCTCGCGCTGCCGGGATTGCCCCGGGTGAGACGTCACGGCCTGGTAGCGATTGCTGGCAATGCGCTTGAGTTCAAGGCTCAGGGGCTCGCCCCAGGCATTCTTGCTGGTCCATTTGCCCAGCAACGCCGCAGGCGCGGCCTGATCGGCGGGCAGCGGGTCCTTGAAGGTCACCAGGCAGCCGCTGAGCAGGAGAAACGACAAGGCGATCAGGGCACGCCAGGCTTTCATTCAACACTCCTAATGGACACAACAGTGGGCCGGCGGCAGTGACCGGTGAACCTCAGACCGAGGCCAGCACCAGGTGCATGTAGCGGGTGAGGATACCGAGCATGTCTTCGTCAGCCAGAGGCTCTGCGCCGTTGAGCAGGCCCTGATATTCCATCCGTCCGATAATCGCCGTCAACACTTTGGCATCTTGTTGTGGCTCCCGGGAACCCAATACCTGAAAAAACTGGCAAGTGCCCTGCAGGAGAATTTGCTGGTGCGAGCGCACCAACAGCGCCAGGCGCGGGTTGAGCAAGGCTTCCTGGCGGAACGCCTGTTCAGCCATCAGGTGCTCGCGGCGGTTTTGCAACTGGCGCTGGACGTAGTCAGCCGTGAGCCGGGCAATGTCATCGGCCAGATGGGAGCGCGACTCGGGACTGCCGTCGCCGTAGGCCACCATCTCGCGCAGCAGGCCTTCATTGTTGGTCCAGAACTTGGCCATGTACGCGGCACTGCGCTCGACGTATTGGGCAAAGGTATCGGTGAGCAGGTCATCGATATCTTTGAAATAGTAGGTGGTGGCCGACAGCGGCACACCGGCTTCGGCGGCCACCGCGCGATGGCGCACGGCGCGCACGCCGTCACGTACGACAATGCGCATGGCGGCGTCGAGAATGTCCTGTCGCCGTTGTTCGCTGCCCTGCCGGCTGGCTTTGCGCCCCTGGTACTGAACGCTTTCAGCTACCGCAGTGGCGATACCCGCTGCGCCTTCTTGAGCAATTGCACGGTTCACGACAGGTCTTCCTCTTAAAAATCACACAGAATTAAAAGCGGTACGTCAGTTCCACACAGACAATAAAAAGCCGCCTGATAAAGGCGGCTGATTATTCAAGGCACTTACGCCTGCGGCCGCATGTGCGGGAACAGGATCACGTCACGGATCGACGGCGAGTTGGTCAGCAGCATCACCAGGCGGTCGATACCAATGCCTTCACCGGCGGTCGGCGGCATGCCGTATTCCAGGGCACGTACGAAGTCGGCATCGTAATGCATGGCTTCGTCGTCGCCGGCGTCCTTGTCGGCCACCTGGGCCATGAAGCGCTCGGCCTGGTCTTCCGCGTCATTGAGTTCGGAGTAGGCGTTGGCGATTTCGCGGCCACCGATGAACAGTTCGAAACGGTCGGTGACGTTCGGGTTTTCATCGTTGCGACGGGCCAGCGGCGACACTTCGAACGGGTACTGGGTAATGAAGTGCGGCTGCTCCAGCTTGTGCTCCACCAGCTCTTCGAAAATCATCACCTGCAGCTTGCCCAGGCCTTCAAAGCCCAGGACCTTGGCCCCGGCTTTCTTGGCGATGGCACGGGCCTTGTCGATGTCGTTCAAGTCATCGGCCGTCAGGTCCGGGTTGTACTTGAGGATCGAGTCGAATACCGACAGGCGCACGAACGGCTCGCCGAAGTGGAACACCTTGTCGCCGTACGGCACGTCGGTTGTCCCGAGAACAAGTTGCGCCAGTTCGCGGAACAGCTCTTCGGTCAGGTCCATGTTGTCTTCGTAGTCGGCGTAGGCCTGGTAGAACTCCAACATGGTGAATTCAGGGTTGTGACGAGTCGAAACGCCTTCGTTACGGAAGTTGCGGTTGATCTCGAACACTTTCTCGAAGCCGCCAACCACCAGGCGCTTGAGGTACAGCTCCGGGGCGATCCGCAGGAACATTTCCATGTCCAGCGCATTGTGGTGGGTTTCGAACGGCTTGGCCGCCGCGCCGCCAGGAATGGTTTGCAGCATCGGCGTTTCGACTTCCAGGAAGTCACGCTGCATCAGGAAGCTGCGGATGTGGGCGATCACTTGCGAACGCACGCGGAACGTCTGGCGTACTTCTTCGTTGACGATCAGGTCGACGTAGCGCTGACGATAACGCTGCTCGGTGTCGGTCAGGCCGTGGTGCTTGTCCGGCAGCGGGCGCAGGGATTTGGTCAGCAGACGCACGCTGGTCATTTCAACGTACAGGTCACCCTTGCCGGAACGGGCCAGGGTGCCTTCGGCAGCGATGATGTCGCCCAGGTCCCAGGTTTTCACCTCGGCCAGGGTTTCTTCCGGCAGGGTCTTGCGGTTGACGTAGACCTGGATGCGCCCGGTCATGTCCTGGATCACCATGAACGAGCCACGGTTGAGCATGATGCGACCAGCAACCTTGACCGGGATCGCAGCCTCTGCCAACTCTTCCTTGGTCTTGTCGACGTACTGCTTCTGCAGGTCCTGGCAGTAGCTGTCACGGCGGAAGTCGTTGGGGAAGGCGTTGCCCTTGGCGCGCTCGGCAGCAAGCTTTTCCTTGCGCAAGGCGATCAGGGTGTTTTCTTCCTGTTGCAGGGCTTGCGGGTCGAGTTGTTGGTCGCTCATGTCTTTTGAAATTCCATCACAGGTTCGTTGCCCCCACGGGTGGCAGGGGACTTAAGGTCTAGGCTGACGGTTTACAGCCCCGATTTCAGGCTGGCTTCCAGGTATTCGTCGATATCGCCGTCGAGCACCTTGTCGCAGTCGCTGCGTTCGATGTTAGTGCGCAGATCCTTGATCCGCGACGCATCGAGCACATACGAACGGATCTGGTGACCCCAGCCGATATCCGACTTGGTGTCTTCCAGCGCCTGGGAAGCGGCGTTGCGTTTCTGCATTTCCTGCTCGTACAACTTGGCCCGCAGCATTTTCATGGCGGTGTCCTTGTTCGCGTGCTGGGATCGTTCGTTCTGGCAACTGACCACGGTGTTGGTCGGTACGTGGGTAATACGTACGGCCGAGTCGGTGGTGTTTACGTGCTGACCACCGGCACCGGAGGAACGGTAGGTGTCGATCCGCAGGTCGGCCGGGTTGATCTCGATTTCCACCTTGTCGTCGATCTCTGGCGAGACGAACACCGCGGAGAACGAGGTGTGGCGACGGTTGCCGGAGTCGAATGGGCTCTTGCGCACCAGACGGTGCACGCCGATCTCGGTCCGCAACCAGCCAAAGGCGTATTCACCCTTGATGTGTACGGTCGCGCCTTTGATACCGGCCACTTCACCGGCCGACAGCTCCATGATGGTCGCGTCGAAACCGCGTTTGTCGGCCCAGCGCAGGTACATGCGCAGCAGAATGTTGGCCCAGTCCTGGGCCTCAGTGCCGCCGGAACCGGCCTGGATGTCCAGGTACGCGTTGTTCGGGTCCATTTCGTGGCTGAACATGCGGCGGAATTCAAGCTTGGCGAGGTTTTCCTCGAGACGGGCCAGCTCGGCGACGACATCGCCCACTGCGCTTTCGTCATCTTCTTCGACGGCCATGTCCAGCAGGTCGCGGCAATCGCCCAGACCGGTGTTCAGTTCGTCGAGGGTTTCGACGATCTGTGCCAGCGCAGCGCGCTCGCGGCCCAGTTCCTGGGCGTATTCAGGTTTGTTCCAGACACTCGGATCTTCAAGCTCGCGATTGACCTCGGTCAGACGCTCATGCTTTTGATCGTAGTCAAAGATACCCCCGAATAGTTTCGGAGCGCTCGGACAGGTCCTTGATGGTGTTAAGGATCGGGTTGATTTCCATGGCGGGCAGCACTCGTTGGCGAACTTTTGAAAGCCGGCGAGTATAACGGAATCGCCGATTCACGGCAGCCCGCTTAGCGGGTTTAGCGGCGAATCGGCCATCTAATTTTGCCGATAAGGCCTGCAAAAACCTGCTGTACGGGCAATTTGATCCCGCGTATCGCCCCGCCCCCTCGTAGCCGCGGACAACCACGGTACCCCGGGACCGGCCCGCGCTATACAATCCCCGGGCGAAATGACAAGGAAGCAGCAGGCACCATGGGCAGACGACTCAGCCACGCCGAGATCGAACACATCAAGCGCCGGGAGCGCCGAAACCTCAGGGGTGGCCAGGCGTTCATCTCGGCGCTGCTCAGTGCACTGGTCTGTATGCCGTTGATGGGGGTCTGGCTGATTGTCTCGCCGGAGCTGGCCTGCGTGCTGGGGTTGGTTTGGCTGATCTTTCTGTGGTGGTGGGTCTGCTACCGCCTGCGAGCGATGGTCGATGAGGTCGGCGCGCAAACCCAATGGCTGCAAGCCAGCTTCAGCGCACACCCGGTGTATGCCCACCGGAACTTCCACTTCGACTATCGCTTTGGCGACTACACGATTGCCGGCAGCAACCTGTTGAACAACTGGTTTATCGACAACACCCTCAACACCCACACCCTGTACCGCATTGAGGCGGTCACACTCACCTGCCCACAGACCTCGGCCGTCAGCTATTACCTGTTCCGGGAGACCCTGGTCGAAGCGACACCCGCGCAGGTTGTCGCCAACGAGGCCGTCCCACGGGCGGCACGCTGAAAACGCCTACTCGATCCCGACCTGATTGCGCCCATTGTGCTTGGCCAGGTACAGGCCCTTGTCCGCCGCCGAAATCAACTGCCGGCAGTGGCTGTTGGGCTGCGGGGTCATGGTCGACAGGCCGATGCTGATGGTCAGGCTCGAACCTTCGGTCGGCGCCAGATGGGGGATTTTCAGCATGGCAACGGTCTGGCGCAGCTTTTCAGCCACCAGGCGCGCCCCGCCCGGCGAGGTGTTGGGCAGCACCAGGGCGAACTCCTCACCGCCATAGCGCGCCGGCAGGTCCGAAGGCCGGCTGCTGGCCTCGCGGATGGCCGTGGCCACTTTGCGCAGGGCCTCGTCGCCCTCCAGGTGGCCGAAGTTGTCGTTGTAAGACTTGAAGTAGTCGACATCGATCATCAGCAGCGACAGCTGGGTCTGATCGCGCATGGCCCGGCGCCACTCCAGCTCCATGTATTCGTCGAAGTGGCGGCGGTTGGACAGCCCGGTCAAGCCATCGGAATTCATCAGCCGCTGCAGCACCAGGTTGGTGTCCAGCAGTTGCTGCTGGCTGACGCGCAGGGCCCGGTAGGCCGCGTCACGCTGCAACAGGGTCATGTAGGACCGCGAGTGGTAGCGAATACGCGCCACCAGCTCGATGTTGTCCGGCAGTTTGACCAGGTAATCATTGGCCCCGGCAGCGAAGGCCGCACTCTTGATCAGCGGGTCTTCCTTGGTCGAAAGCACAATGATCGGAATGTTCTGGGTCGCCGGGTGATTGCGGTACTCACGCACCAGGGTCAGGCCGTCGAGGCCGGGCATCACCAGGTCCTGCAGAATCACCGTCGGCTTGATACGGATCGCCTGGGCGATGGCCTGGTGCGGATCGGCACAGAAGTGGAAATCAATGTTTTCTTCATTGGCCAACCCACGCCGGACAGCTTCACCGATCATTGCCTGGTCATCGACCAACAACACCATGGCGGCATTTTCATCGGTCTTGAATTCGTCGAGCTGTAAATCATTCATGGGTTGTCACCTGAATTGCTACCTGGCCAGGACAGCTGCGTGTGTCAGTCATTTGGCAAATATCTCCAGCAAACGTGGAGCGATCTTGTCCAGTGGGCGAATCTCTACGGCGGCGTCGATGGCAGCGGCCGCCTTGGGCATGCCATACACCGCGCTGCTGTTCTGGTCCTGCGCGATGGTCATATAGCCTTGATCACGCATGAGTTTGAGGCCCTGGGCACCGTCGCGCCCCATGCCGGTCAGCAGCACGCCAACCGCATCGCCATTCCAGTAGGTGGCGACGCTCTCGAAAAACACATCGATCGAGGGTCGATAGATTTCATTCACCGGCTCGGCGGTGTACGACAGGGTGCCGTTCTTCAACAGACGGATATGGTGATTGGTGCCCGCCAGCAGCACCGTGCCGCTTTGCGGCGGCTCGCCTTCCCGGGCCAGGCGAACCTTGAGCCCGGAAGCGCTGCTGAGCCATTCGGCCATGCCCGCGGCAAACACCTGGTCAACGTGCTGGACCAGCACAATGGCGGCGCGAAAGTCCTGGGGCAAGCCCTTGAGCAGGACCTCCAGGGCCGCCGGACCGCCTGCGGAGGAGCCGATGGCCACCAGGCTCTGGCGCGGCGCGCTGCTGCGCAAGGGCGCCGGCGCCGAACGCACGCGGCTGCCGCGCTGGCCGATCAGCCAGCCGATATTGAGGATCTTGCGCAATAGTGGCGCGGCCGCCTCCTGGGCATTGCCGGCGCCCAGGGCCGGGGTGTCGACCACGTCCAGGGCGCCATAGCCCATGGCCTCGAACACCCGGTGCACGTTCTGCTGGCGGTCGACGGTGACAATCACAATGGCGCAGGGAGATTCGGCCATGATCCGCCGGGTCGCCTCCACGCCATCCATGACCGGCATGATCAGGTCCATGAGAATCAGGTCCGGGGTCAGCTCGGCGCAGTATTTGACCGCCTCCGCGCCGTTGGTGGCAACCCACACCAACTCATGGCTCGGATCGAAAGCCAGGGCTCTGCGCAAGGCCTCCACGGCCATGGGCATGTCGTTGACAATAGCGATTTTCATGCCCGCGCTCCTCCAATCAACTCCACCACCGCGTCGAGCAGGGCGTCGTCGTGGAAACTGGCTTTGGCTAGATAATAGTCGGCTCCGGCGTCCAGTCCACGACGGCGGTCCTCTTCCCGATCCTTGTAGGAAACCACCATCACCGGTAGCGACTGCAAACGGTTGTCGCGACGTAAAAGTGTGACCAATTCAATACCGTCCATGCGGGGCATATCGATGTCGGTGATCAGCAGGTCGAAGTCTTCGGAACGCAAGGCGTTCCAGCCATCCATGCCATCGACCGCGACCGCCACGTCATAACCGCGATTGAGCAGCAGCTTGCGCTGCAATTCACGCACCGTCAGCGAATCGTCGACCACCAGAATGCGCTTGCGCGCGGCCTCGGCCTGGGGCCGGTCATGCCGGGCAATCCGTTCCAGACGCCCGGTATTGAGCAGTTTGTCCACCGAACGCAGCATGTCTTCGACATCGACGATCAGCACCACCGAACCATCGTCGAGCAGCGCACCGGCGGAAATATCCTGGATCTTGCCCAACCGATCATCCAGCGGCAGCACCACCAGGGTCCGCTCGCCGATAAAACGCTCCACCGCCACGCCATACACCGCGTCGCGCTCGCGAATCACCACCACTTTCAGGGTCTGCTGGCTGCCTTGCGCCGCGGGGCGCTGCAACAACTGGCTGGCAGCCACCAGGCCGACGTGGCGGCCTTCATGCCAGAAATGCTGGCGCCCCTCGACCTGCACAATGTCCTCGGGCGCGAGGTCGCACATGCGTTCGATATGGGCCAGCGGGAACGCATAGGCCTCGCCGCCGACCTCCACCACCAGGCTGCGCACCACCGACAGGGTCAACGGCACTTCAAGGTGGAAGCGACTGCCTTCGCCGGCGGTCTGCTCCAGCACCACCGCGCCGCGCAGCTGGCGAACCATGTGCTGCACCGCATCCAGCCCCACGCCCCGTCCCGAGACCTCGGTAACTTTGTCACGCAGGCTGAAGCCGGGCAGGAACAGAAAGGTCAGCAGCTCTTCTTCGCTGAGCTGGGCGGCGGTTTCCGCCGGGGACAATTGGCGCTCGATGATGTTCTGCCGCAGCCGGTCCAGGTCCACGCCGTGACCGTCGTCAGTCAGCTCCAATACCAGCAGGCCGGCCTGGTGCGAGGCCCGCAGGCGGATCAGGCCTTCGGCCGGCTTGCCGGCCAGCAGACGCTGGTCCGGCGGCTCGATGCCATGATCGACGGCATTGCGCAGCAAGTGGGTCAGGGGTGCTTCGAGTTTTTCCAGCACATCGCGGTCGACGTGGGTCTTTTCACCTTCAATCTCCAGGCGCACCTGCTTGCCGAGGCTGCGGCCCAGGTCGCGGACCATCCGCACCTGGCCTGCCAGCACATCGGCGAACGGGCGCATGCGACAGGCCAGCGCGGTGTCGTAGAGCACCTGGGCGCGCTGGCTGGCCTGCCAGCCGAACTCGTCGAGCTCGGCGGTCTTTTCCGCGAGCAACTGTTGCGATTCGGCCAACAGCCGGCGGGCATCCTCCAGCGCTTCCTGGGCCTCCAGGCTCAGGGCGTGCTCCTTGAGGTGCACATTGAGACTTTCGAGGGCGCGCAGGCTGTTGTTCTGCATGCGCTTGAGGCGCTGCAGATTGGCCAGATAAGGTTTCAGGCGCTGGGTTTCCACCAGCGACTTGCTCGACAGGTCGAGCAGGCTATTGAGGCGTTCGGCGGTGACCCGCAATACCCGCTCGCCACCTTCGGTCAGGCGCGAGCCCTTGCGCACCGGGGCCGCCACGGACTCCGCAGGAGCCTCGGGCAGCAGCGTCTCGGGGTTGGGCTCGGCAGCGGGCTCGCTGCTCGGCGCCTGCAACTGCAACTGCAACTCGGCCATCGGCGGGGGCGCCACGGGCGGCGGGACCGGGCTCGCGCCAGGCGTTGCCGGCGCCAGCAGGCGCGCCATCAGCTCGACATAGGCCTCGATATCCTGGGGCCCGACATTGGCACTGCCCGGGGTGGCGATGCGCATCAGGAAGTCAGTGCCCTGGAGCAAGGCATCAATATGTTCAGGCAGCAGGTACAGGCGCCCTTCCTGGGCACTGACCAGGCAATCTTCCATGACGTGGGCGACGCTGACGCCGGCATCGACGCCGACAATCCGCGCCGCGCCCTTGAGGGAGTGCGCCGCGCGCATGCAGGCTTCCAACTGGTCGGCCTGGGTCGGGTTGCGCTCCAGGGCCAGCAGCCCGGCGCTGAGCACCTGGGTCTGGGCCTCGGCCTCCAGGCTGAACAACTCCAGCAGCGATGCGTCGCGCATTTGATCGGGGGTCATGAAAGGCTCCGGGTCACGGCCGCGAGCAATTGCTCTTCATCCAGCAGGCGCAAACTGCGCCCCTTCCACTGCAACACGCCACGGGTGTAGCGGGCGCTGGCCTGCGAACCCGAAACCGAAGCGGCATTGAGGGTGCGCTCATCGATGGCGTGGATGCCGTCCACCTCATCCACCGGCACCACCACTGGCCCGCCATGGGCCGCGATGATCAGCATGCGCGGCATGATCCGTGCGCCCGACGCCACGCCGACAGTGGCGTCCAGCCCCAGCAGTTCGACCAGGGACAGGCAGGCCACCAGCGCGCCGCGTACATTGGCCACGCCCAGCAGGGCGCGCGAGCGCTGGTGAGGCAACGAGTGAATGGTCTGCAACGGCGCCACCTCGACCAGGCAACGGGTCGGCAGGCCCAGCCATTCCTCGCCCAGGCGGAACATCAACAGCGAACGGGTGACGATGTCGCTGTCGACCTCCAGCGCCATGGATTGCACGCGGTCCTGTTGCTGCAACGAATAGCGATCGAGCAAGCGGGTGGCCGCCGCCGAGTACACCGAACAGTTGCGGCAATGGATATGCTCGACCAGCAGCGGACAGGATTTGTCGCCATGGATGCCGATGCGATTCCAGCAGTCATCGATCTGCTGGGCATCTTCATGGGTCACGTTCAACGAATAGGAGCTGCTCATCGTTCAGGCTCACGGTCAACGGTGCGTACGCTGCGGGCGGCACGCTCCTGCAATCGACGGGCACCCGCGGTATCGCCCTGGGACGCCAGCAAGGCGGCCAGGTGCGCCAGCGCCTCGGGATGCTGCGGCTGCAGGTACAGGGCCTTGCGATAAAAACCCTGGGCTTGCAGGGTACTGCCGGCCACATCACTGAGCAGGCCCAGCCAGTAAAACACTTGGGCGACCGGCTCATGGCTGCGCAGATACAGCTCGCAGGCGGCACGGGCTTCGGCGCTCTTGCCTTCATTGGCCAGCGCGGCAATCTTCGCCAACAAGGCGTTGGCGTCGCTGGGCGGCGCTGCCGGAGCCGGCCGCGCAGGCGCCGGCATGGAACTGAAAGGCCGAGCACGTGGTGCCGGCGGCGGCACACTGCGCAGTGGCTGGCGCGGCGCCAGGGGCAACACCGGTGGCGCCAGGACCGGGGCAGGAACCGGCAACGGTGCCGGCTCGACATGGCGACTGAAGGCAAAGGACTGCGCGATACCGATCGAGCGCATGCCCAGGCGGCCCAACAGGCTGCCTTCGGCCGGGCCGATAAACAGCACGCCGTCGACATGGGTCAGCCGCTTCAGCACCTCGAACACCTGCTGCTGGGTCGGCTGGTCGAAATAGATCAGCAGATTGCGGCAGAACACAAAGTCATAGGGCGGCTCATTGGCCAGCAGGTGGGGGTCGAGCAAATTGCCGACTTGCAGGCGCACCTGCTCGCGGACCCGCTCATCCAGCCGATAACGCTCGTCCTCGACACTGAAGTGGCGCTCGCGAAACCCGCTCTGCTGGCCGCGAAAGGAATTCTTGCCATACACCGCCGCCTTGGCCCGCTCCACCGACAGCGGGCTGACGTCCAGGCCATCGACCTTGAACTGGTGCGGTGCGATGCCGGCATCCAACAGGGCCATGGCAATGGAATAGGGTTCTTCACCGGTGGAGCACGGCAGGCTGAGCAGGCGCAGGGCGCGCATGCCGCGAATCTCGGCCAGGCGCGCCTGGGCCAGTTTGGCCAGGGTTGCGAAAGACTCCGGATAGCGAAAGAACCAGGTCTCCGGGACGATCACCGCCTCGATCAGTGCCTGCTGCTCGTCCTTGCTGCCGCGCAGGGTGTTCCAGTACTCCTCGGCATCCCGGGCCTGTTGCGCGGTCATGCGCTGGCGCACCGCGCGCTCGATGATGGCCTCGCCCACCGACGCCACGTCGAGGCCGATGCGCTCCTTGAGAAAATCGAAAAAACGCTGGTCGCGGCTCACGGCAGTTCCTCGAGCAGCGCCGGATCCAGCGGCGGAGACGGAAACAGCAGCGCACGCACCTGGGTATCGAGCAGGTCGTCGACCCGCACCCATTGCAGCAGGCCGTGCTCGTCTTCACGCACCGGGCCCAGGTACGGGCTCTGCCGGTTATCCAGGCCGTAGGGCTGGAACTGCGCCGGGTCGCAGCGCAAGGTGTCGCTGGCCTGCTCCAGGATCAAGCCCAGCAACTGGCCGGCCTGCCCGGGGCTCGCGCGATAGTGCACCAGCACCAGGCGGGTGCTGGTCCGTGCCTGTGCCGGCTGGCCAAATGTCAGGGCGCTGAGGTCGATGACCGGCACCACCACGCCCCGATAGGCAAAGATCCCGGCAACCCAGGCCGGGGCCTGGGCGATGGGCTTGAGCAACAGGCGCGGCAGGACTTCGACCACCTCGGTGGCCTGCAGGGCATAACGTTGGTTGCCGATGCGAAACACCAGAAACAACACCTTCTTCGGCGGCGCCTGTGAGCCGCGCCTGGCCGCGAGATCGCTCATCAGACTTTGAAACGCGAGACGCCGCTACGCAGCCCCACGGCCACCTGGCTCAACTCGTCGATGGCGAAGCTGGCCTGGCGCAGGGATTCAACGGTCTGGCTGCTGGCATCGCCCAGTTGCACCAGCGCGTGGTTGATCTGCTCGGCGCCGGTGGCCTGGGCCTGCATGCCTTCGTTGACCATCAGCACCCGTGGCGCCAGCGCCTGGACCTGATGAATGATCTGCGACAGTTGCTCACCCACCTGCTGCACCTCGGACATGCCGCGGCGCACCTCCTCGGAGAACTTGTCCATGCCCATCACCCCGGCCGACACCGCCGACTGGATCTCGCGCACCATCTGTTCGATGTCATAGGTGGCTACGGCGGTCTGGTCCGCCAGGCGCCGGACTTCGGTCGCCACCACGGCAAACCCGCGTCCGTACTCACCGGCTTTTTCGGCCTCGATCGCAGCGTTGAGCGACAACAGGTTGGTCTGGTCGGCGACCTTGACGATGGTCACCACCACCTGGTTGATGTTGCCAGCCTTCTCATTGAGGATCGCCAGCTTGGCGTTGACCAGGTCGGCCGCGCCCATCACCGAGTGCATGGTGTCTTCCATCCGCGCCAGGCCTTGCTGGCCGGAGCCCGCCAATACCGACGCCTGGTCGGCGGCGGTCGACACTTCAGTCATGGTGCGGACCAGGTCCTTGGATGTGGCGGCGATTTCCCGGGAAGTGGCACCGATCTCCGTGGTCGTGGCCGCGGTCTCGGTGGCGGTGGCCTGTTGCTGCTTGGAAGTGGCGGCAATCTCGGTCACCGAGGTCGTGACCTGCACCGAAGAGCGCTGGGCCTGGGACACCAGGGCCGTGAGCTCGGTCATCATGTCGTTGAAGCCGGTTTCCACTGCGCCGAATTCGTCCTTGCGGTCGAGGTTGAGGCGCCCACTGAGGTCACCGGTGCGCATTACGTCGAGAATCTTCACGATGCGGTTCATCGGCGCCATGATCGCGCGCATCAACAGCAGCCCGCACAACCCGGCGGCCAGCACCGCGATCAACAGCGACAGGCCCATGCTCACTTTGGCCGCGGCCACGGCATCATCGATCGCCGTGGTGGCGGCATCGGCCACCGACTTGTTCTCGCTGATCACATCGTTGAGACGCATGCGCCCGGCGATCCAGGCTGGGGTCAGTTGTTCGTTGAAAGTGCGATTGGCCTCGGCATCCTTGTTTTGCTGGTGCAGGTCGAGAACCACCGCCTGGATCCGGTTGAATTCCTGATGCTGGGTTTCGAAGGCGTCGAACTCGACCTGATCTTCACGGCCGTTGATGGTGGCCCTGTAGCTGGCCATGTGTTGCTGCAGGCGTTGTTCGAAGGATTTGAAGTCCGCGGCGTTTTCGGGGCTGATCCCCTGCCCTTGCTTGAACCCGAGGATCTGCTGGGTCAGCAGGTAGCTGTCCACCCAGGCGCTGCGAATCATCGAACTGTAATAAACCCCGGGGATGGCGTCGGTGCGCATGCGCTCTTCACCGGCCTCGATTTTCAACAGACGGGAGTACGAGACCACGACCATCAACAGCATGATGGCGATAATCACCGCAAAGCTCGCCAAAATGCGTTGGCGCAACGTCCAGTTCTTCACAGTCAGTCCTCGGGGCCGTTCAAATGGGGGGCAGTATAGCCGAGGGCGGGCCATCATTTATCTGCGGTTTGCGCACCAGGTCTCACTCGGCGCTAAAGCCTGCGTGGGCTCTGGGTGGCTACTTTCCGCCATATGACCGAGCGCGAGCCAGTGCTGTTTCGGCAAATACAGCCAGCATATCCGCCATCCACCCCGCCCCCGGCGCGCCCACGCCGCAACGTCCGCGCCCCTGGCCTCAGGTCGCGGCCAGACGCACCTGGTTTTCCAGTTCGCGCTTGAGCCCCGGTTCGAGTTTGAGCTGACGCGCCAGTTCGTCCAGGTAGGACTTCTCCATGAAGTTCTCTTCATCCACCAGCATCACGCTGGCGATGTACATTTCCGCGGCCATTTCCGGGGTGCTGGCGGCGCGGGCGACATCCGCCGGATCCAGCGGTTTGTTGAGCTCGGCGTGCAGCCAGTGCTGCAACTCCTGATCGTTATCCAGGCGGGTGAACTCGCCCTCGATCAGGGCCCGTTCGCGCTCATCGACATGCCCGTCGGCCTTGGCCGCGGCCACCAGCGCCTTGAGGATCGCCTGGCTATGCTGTTCGACCTGCTGCGCCGGCAGGCGGTCAATGGTCTGGGGTTTGCGCTGGGGAGCGGTTCCCTGCTGCGCCTGCCAGTTGCCATAGGCCTTGTAGGCGATCACCCCGAGGGCGGCCAGGCCACCATAGACCACCGCCTTGCCGCCGAACTTGCGGGCTTTTTTATTGCCCAGCAGCAGGCCCATGGCGCCGGCGGCCAATGCACCGCCGCCGGCACCAGACAACAGGCCGCCCAGACCGCCGGCACTGCCACCGAGCAAACCGCCCAGCGCGCCCTTGCCGGCCGGGGCCTTGCCCGATGCGCCTGAGGCCTTGTTCTGCAGCAGGTCTTGGCCGGACTTGAGCAATTGATCGAGCAATCCACGGGTATTCATTGCGACCTCCGGAAACTTCGGTTCAGTGGCTAAATAAGGCCACCAGCCTAGTGGGAAGTGCCCGTGCGCTGTGCTCGAGAGTGCTTCGGGATGTTGCCTGAACGCAGCGGCCCATCGATTAAAAAGATATA
Source organism: Pseudomonas sp. MF4836 (assembly GCF_002018875.1). GTDB lineage: Bacteria > Pseudomonadota > Gammaproteobacteria > Pseudomonadales > Pseudomonadaceae > Aquipseudomonas. The sequence continues at coordinate 418,541 of NZ_MVOL01000003.1, read as the reverse complement.
CACTGCGAAAAATCTATAAAACCGTCCAACCGGTATCCCCCACCATGATGACCCTGCGCCAGATCCGTCACTTTATCGCCGTGGCCGAAACCGGCTCGATCTCCGCCGCCGCCCAGGCAGTGTTCATCTCGCAATCGACCCTGACCCTGGCGATCCAGCAGTTGGAGCAGGAGATCGGCGTCAACCTGTTCAATCGCCACGCCAAAGGCATGACCCTGACCCACCAGGGCCACCAGTTCCTGCGCCAGGCGCACCTGATCCTGGCCACCGTCGACAACGCCAAGCGCAGCCTGCAACAGAGCACCGACCAGGTGGCCGGGCAATTGATCGTCGGCGTGACCAGTCTGGTGGCCGGCTACTACCTGGCGGACCTGCTGACCCGTTTCCAGCGTGCCTACCCCAATGTGGAAATCCGCGTGATGGAGGACGAACGCCCGTACATCGAGCACCTGCTGGTCAGCGGTGAGATCGATGTCGGGGTGCTGATCATCTCCAACCTGGAAGACCGTCACGCGCTGCAGACCGAGGTCCTGACCCACTCGCCGCACCGGCTCTGGCTGCCGGCCCAGCATCCGCTACTGGAGCGCGACAGCATCAGCCTGGCAGACGTTGCCGGCGAGCCGCTGATCCAGCTCAACGTCGATGAAATGGACCACAACGCCCAGCGCATGTGGACCGGCGCCGGCCTGCAACCGCGAATCACCCTGCGCACGGCCTCCACCGAAGCGGTGCGTAGCCTGGTGGCTGCCGGGCTGGGGGTGTCGATCCAGCCGGACATGACCTACCGCCCGTGGTCGCTGGAGGGCGACATCATCGAGGCACGCTCCCTCGCCGACCTCGGCCAGACCCTCGACGTCGGCCTGGCCTGGCGCCGTGGCACCGCCCGTCCGGCACTGGTGGACCCGTTCCTGACCGTGGCCCGCGAGCAGCCCCACGGCGGGCGCAAGCCATCGATTTAATCGAATGTTCAATTCTGTATTTAGTATTTGTCGTCCTTCTGCCCGGCCACTAGTCTCTTCCCACTCCGGAAGCGGCGGTGGTCGGACACCGGGCACCCGGGAGCTACCATGGCTACGCAAGAAAAGAGAACCCGCAAAATGGCTGGCGTGCACACTCCGTTACTGACCGCGTTATTGATCGATGGTGAACTGGTGGCCGGCCAGGGCTTTGTCGAGCCGATCATCAATCCGGCCACCGGGGAAGTGCTGACGCACATTGCCGAAGCCAGTACCGAACAGGTCGAGAGCGCGATTCTGGCCGCGCACCGCGCCTTCTCCGGCTGGTCGCGGACCACGCCCCAGCAGCGCTCGAACATCCTCCTGGCCATCGCCGACGCTATCGAAAAACACGCCGATCACCTGGCCCGCCTCGAATCCCTGAACTGCGGCAAGCCATTGCACCTGGCGCGCCAGGACGACCTGAGCGCCACCGTCGATGTGTTTCGCTTCTTCGCCGGTGCGGTGCGCTGCCAGACCGGCCAGTTGTCCGGCGAATACCTGCCGGGCTTTACCAGCATGGTGCGCCGCGATCCGATCGGCGTGGTGGCGTCGATTGCCCCGTGGAACTACCCGATCATGATGGCCGCCTGGAAAATCGCCCCGGCCCTGGCCGCCGGCAATACCCTGGTGTTCAAGCCCTCGGAGCACACGCCGCTGTCGATCCTGGCCCTGGCGCCGACCCTGGCCCAACGGCTGCCGCGCGGGGTGATCAACATCATCTGTGGCGGCGGTGAAGGCGTCGGCAGCCACCTGGTCAGCCACCCGAAAGTGCGCATGGTGTCGCTGACCGGGGATATCGTCACCGGGCAGAAAATCCTCCAGGCCGCGTCCAAGACCCTCAAGCGCACCCACCTGGAACTGGGCGGCAAGGCGCCGGTGATTGTCTGCAACGATGCCGACTTGCAGGCGGTGGTCGCCGGCGTGCGCAGCTATGGCTACTACAACGCCGGGCAGGACTGCACCGCCGCCTGCCGTATCTACGCCCAGGCCGGAATCCATGACCGCCTGGTGGCCGAACTCGGCGCCGCCGTCAGCAGCCTGCGCTTTGCCGGCAAGCGTGACACTGACAACGAAATCGGGCCGCTGATCAGCACCCGCCAGCGCGACCGCGTGGCCAGCTTTGTCGAGCGCGCCCTGGGCCAGCCCCATATCGAGCGGGTCACCGGAGCCGCCGTGCACACAGGCCCTGGCTTCTATTACCAACCGACCCTGCTCGCCGGCTGCAAGCAAAGTGACGAAATCGTCCAGCGCGAAGTGTTCGGCCCGGTGGTCACCGTGACCCGCTTCGACGAACTGAGCCAGGCGGTGGACTGGGCCAACGATTCGGAATACGGCCTGGCGTCCTCGGTCTGGAGCCAGAGTCTGGACAAGGCGATGCAGGTTGCGGCGCGCCTGCAATACGGCTGCACCTGGATCAACAGCCACTTCATGCTGGTCAGCGAAATGCCCCACGGCGGCCTGAAACGCTCCGGCTACGGCAAGGACCTGTCCAGTGATTCGCTGCAGGACTACAGCGTGGTACGGCACATCATGGCCCGCCATGGCACCGACCTTTAGGAGCAGTTGCTGGCGGCGAGCTACAAGCTGCAAATGAGCGCGGGTTCTACTCGCAACTTGCCGCTTGCAACGTGCCGCGGCTCAAAAGCAGGTGCCTTCGGCGTCGCTGCACACCCCATACGGCGTATTGCTGATAAACCAGTTGAGCCAATGGGGCTCCCAGTCCCGCCACTGGATAAAGTAGGTCTTGGTCTCGGTGTTGAATGTCACGCCGAAAATACTCAGTTCCCGGGCACTCTCCGACATGCGCATGTCCAGCGAATCGTCGTAGATCAAGGGCGAGCGGTAAACCCGCTGCGGGTTCTGGAGGTCAACCACCTGCAGATACCCCAGGTGCCTGAAGGGTATGAACAGGTTACCGGCATGGACATGCTGCAAGAGGTAGCGTCCCGAAGATCCTCTGCTGGTGTAAGGCTCGCGATTGAGCACCTCACTCAACTGTTGGATGAACACCCCGGCGCCGCAGGCAAGCAGTATCAGCAGTCCGAAAACGGTCTTCCTGAGCTTCATCGGGCAGCGCCCTGGAGGCTGCAATTCATTGACCTGATCTCCCTGAAAAGGCGCCATTGAACGAGTTCTGGATAAGCGAATCAAGTTGCGGCACTATCCGCCGCCATAAAGTGCCCGCCGCCCTCCACCGGGGCGCTGGAAACGTACCCAGGTAGCAAGGACGCCCCCATGTCATACCCACCATTGTCCGTCCGAAGCGGGTCGACTCCGCTGCGGAGCGCCCGGCGGTGACTTCCGCCCGTGACGAGCTGATTCGCCTGATCACCGCCCTTCTGGCCCACAGCCTCGCGGTGGCCACTTGCGTGTTGATCGATTACTACGGCATCCCGTTCTACGAGCAGATGTTCGGCAGCATCAGCAAGTTTTTTGGCTTTGGCCCGATGATGCGCACCCTGTTCTGCCTGTTCGTCGGGGTCAATCTGCTGATCGCTATCATTCCGGTGCTCAGGATCAAGCTGTTGCTGATCCTGCCGCTGTTGCTGCTGACCGCTTACATAATGTTCCCCCACAACCCGATTCGTGGCCTGGTCTACTGCTCGGAGCTCGGCCTGCTGCCCTTGGCGGCGATCTATCTGTCCCGAGGGCTGCATCAGTTGCTCAGCCCAAGGGCGAAACGAGCCTGCGCCCCATGAGCCGCGACACGTTCATCCGCATAGGCTGCGCGCTATTGGCGCACGGCCTGGCGGTCGCGCTGTTTTACCTGGCGCATCTGCTGGGCGTGCCGCTCTACCTGCAGCTGTTCGGCTCGATCTCGCGTGGTGTCGCGGTGGGGCTTGGGGTCTATTACCTGTTCATCCTGTTTATCGGGGTCAACGTACTGGCCGCGCTGGTGCCCAACCTCAAGCTCAAGCTGGGCCTGATCCTGCTGCCGGTGCTGGCCAGCGCCTGGATGTTTTTCCCCAGCAACCCCATACGCGGCATGGTGTATTGCGCCTTGTCCAGCGGCTTGCCGTTACTGGCGATCTGGCTGGCGCAGCGCCTGCATCGATTGCTACGCTCCAAGGACCTGCCCCATGAGTGATGGCCTGCGCCTGCCGGCGCCCCTTCGGTACCTGAGCCTGCTAGTGGTGCTGGGCGCCAGCGGCAATTGCCTGGCCATGAGCCTGGACCAGCAGTTCGCCGGCCTGGCCAGTTGCAGCGTCGAGCAGGTGTTTCTCGACCCCAGCAACCAGCAGCTCAGCGGCCAGTACTTTGTCGAGCGCCAACTGCAACCCTGCGACCTCGACGAAGGTGCGCGCTTTTGCGTCAAGGACCAGTTCCACGGGCTGGCGGTGCATGCCATCGGCATTCCGTATCGCGGGCCGTTTTCAGTGCACGCGCTGTACCTTGACGCCGATGTGCAGACGGCGCGCCAGCAACTGGGCCAAGGCTTCGACGGCGACGGTGTACAGGCCCCGTTGTTGATTGCCGACCCGAAGAATCCCGGCGGCTCGGTGCTGTACTGCGACCCGGACAGCCAATAATCCCTTTTGCCCCACCCGCGACGGAGCTCTCGATGCCCTCTCCCTTCAACACCCTGGGCCTGGCCCTGCTCGGGCTGCTGATCAGCCTCGCGCCCCCAGCCCTGATGGCGGCGGAATCCGGCTGTCCGAGCGGCGATCTGCCGAGCTTCGTCCAGGCGTTCGCCAGCAGCCCCGAGTTGCAACAGACCTACACCCGCTCGCCGCTGATCGAACAGCGCCCGGCCTATGGCGATCAGGGCTATGGGGTCACGACCCTGCACAAAGTGCCCGCCGCCAACCCCGCGAGCCTGGCCCTGCTCGACCCTCAGGTCCAGGCCAAGGCCGGTTTGCAGACCTTCTGGATCGACAAGCGCAGCCTGGTGGTGCACGACAGCCTGGGCGATGTGCTGCAGGTCTTTGTGTTCCAGCAACTGCCGTGCTGGACCCTGGTCCGGGTCGAACAGTGGTCGCTGCAAGGCCTGCTCGATGAGCGGGTGCCGGCCAATGAAACGCCCTTGCAGCGCGAGCTGCGCAAAGCCGACCTGTTCGAAGGTTATGGCGCGGTGGAGCTGTATCCGCTGACCACGTACTTTTTCGAGCTGGCGCAGCGCATCGACCTGCACGCCGCCGACAACGGCTCGGCCGCCGGCGCCACCCGGGCCGTGATCCTGGGTTATTCGGGGATGTCACCGGAAGTGGAGCCGGCGCGGATCGAATCCCTGCTGAGCACCTATGCCGAATCGGACGTCGAGGCCAAGCTGCTGCTGGCGGACTTTTACTGCTTCCGTGGCAATCAGGTGTCGGAACGAAAATGCCAGGCGCCGCGCCAGGCCGAAGACACCGTGACCCAGGCCGCCCGACAGTTCGACACCGGCATGGCCTATGCCACGCTCGGCTATGGCTACAGCGAAGGCCTTTGGGGCACCGCCGACCTGCCGCGTGCCCTGTCCTGCTTCAAGGAAGCCGCCGACCGCCATGAGCCGAGCGTGCTGCAGAACCTGGTCCACTACGCCAAGGAAGGCCAGGTGCCACAGCCTGGGGTCAGCTGCCTGCAAGCCCCGGCACCGACCGCCGGTTGAGTGTATCGGGCAATGGACTGGCGCCGCTGATCCATGCTTTCGGTCAGCAAAACCGGGGGGGAATAAGGGCTTTTTGCTGGCGCGATGGCTTTTTTACCAATGGATACAGCTAATCATTTTTTCAGATATGGCGAACCGTTTATCCTCTGCGGCATCTGTTTAAAGTCCGTTGCGTTTGGCCGAAGGCATGACCGAACCTCACATAGCGATCCAGCGCGCAGCCAGGAAGGCCTCGGGATCCCCAGAACAAGGTTCACCTATGCACCGCAGGAATCTACTCAAAGCCTCCATGGCTCTGGCTGCCTACACCGGCCTTTCGGCCAGCGGCCTGCTGGCGGCCCGTGCCTGGGCCGGCGCTGCCGATGGCGAGGCGCAGACTTTTGATTTCGAGGGCCTCAAGGCCCAGGCCAAGCAGTTGGCCAGCAGTCGCTACCAGGACACCAAACAGGTGTTGCCGCCCACCCTGGCGACCATGACCCCGCAGAACTTCAATGCCATCCAGTACGACGGCGCACACTCGCTGTGGAACGACCTGAATGGCCAGCTGGACGTGCAGTTCTTCCACGTCGGCATGGGCTTCAAGCAGCCGGTGCGCATGCACAGCGTCGATCCGAAGACCCGCCAGGCGCGGGAAGTGCACTTTCGTCCGACGCTGTTCAACTACCAGAACACCAGCGTCGACACCACGCAGCTCAAGGGCGACCTGGGTTTTGCCGGGTTCAAGCTGTTCAAGGCTCCGGAGCTGGACAAGCACGACGTGGTGTCCTTCCTCGGCGCCAGCTACTTCCGCGCGGTGGACGCCACCGGCCAGTACGGCTTGTCAGCCCGTGGCCTGGCAATTGATACCTACGCCAAAAAACGCGAAGAATTCCCCGACTTCACCCAGTTCTGGTTCGAAACCCCGGACAAGGACAGCACCCGCTTCGTGGTCTACGCCCTGCTCGACTCGCCAAGCGCCACCGGTGCCTATCGCTTCGACATCGACTGCCAGGCCGAGCGCGTGGTGATGGACATCGACGCCCATATCAACGCGCGCACCGCCATCGAGCAACTGGGCATCGCCCCGATGACCAGCATGTTCAGCTGCGGCACCCATGAGCGGCGCATGTGCGACACCATCCACCCGCAGATCCACGACTCCGACCGCCTGGCCATGTGGCGCGGCAATGGCGAATGGATCTGCCGCCCGCTGAACAACCCGGCGAACCTGCAATTCAATGCGTTCGCCGACAAGGATCCGAAAGGTTTCGGCCTGGTACAGACCGACCACGAGTTCGCCAGCTATCAGGACACCGTGGACTGGTACAGCCGGCGCCCAAGCCTGTGGGTGGAACCCACCACGGCCTGGGGCGAAGGCTCGATCGACCTGCTGGAGATCCCGACCACCGGCGAGACCCTGGACAACATCGTGGCCTTCTGGACCCCGAAAAAACCGGTGGCCGCCGGCGAATCGCTGAACTATGGCTACAAGCTGTACTGGAGCGCCCTGCCACCGGTGGGCACGCCGCTGGCGCGGGTGCATGCCACGCGCTCGGGCATGGGCGGCTTCGTCGAGGGCTGGGCCCCGGGCGAGCACTACCCCGAGGTCTGGGCCCGGCGCTTTGCCGTGGACTTCACCGGTGGCGGCCTCGATCGCCTGCCGGCCGGCACCGGCATCGAACCGGTGGTCACCGCCTCCAACGGCCAGGTCAAGGACTTCAATGTGCTGGTGCTGGACGAAATCAAGGGCTACCGCATCACCTTCGACTGGTTCCCCACCAACGACAGCGTCGACCCGGTAGAACTGCGGCTGTTCATCCGCACCCACGACCGCACCCTGAGCGAAACCTGGCTGTACCAGTACTTCCCGCCCGCCCCGGAAAAACGCAAATACCCCTGACCCGTAACCTCGCCAGCCCGGCAGCGGCACACGCTCTGTAGCCGCTGCCGCAGGCTGCGCTGGCCCCAACGGGTACCGTGCCGTGTCAGCTGTACTCGATGCTTTAACCGACCCTTCAATTACGGCGCGCCATAAAAAACCGGTCTACAGGGCCAATGCCGATCAGTTAAGCGCTAGAGCGAACGAAACATAACCTGTGGCGAGGGTGCTTGCTCCCGTGGGGCCGGCCGGGGCTCCGGGGCGTAGCAGCCCCATTTTTGGGGCCGCTGCGCGGCCCAGCGGGAGCAAGCTCCCTCGCCACAATAGAAGGTGCTTGCCCTTAACTGACTGGCATTAGCCGACAGGGCCGGTTTTTTATGCCGCGGGTTTGTCAGTCGCGCAGATCCGATTCATGAATCGGCTGGTCCCTGTGGGTCGCCCGCTGGTACTGCGCCGGCCAGGTGGCCTTGCGTCCGCCCAGGTCATCGTCGGCGTGCAGCGGCCAGTACGGATCGCGCAGCAATTCGCGAGCGAGGAAGATGATATCGGCCTGGCACGTGCGCAGGATGTGCTCGGCCTGAGCCGGCTCGGTGATCATGCCGACGGTGCCGGTGGCAATCCCGGCATCCTTGCGCACCCGTTCGGCGAAGCGCGTCTGATAGCCGGGGCCGACAGGAATCTCGGCATTGGCCGCCGTGCCTCCGGACGAGACATCGATCAGGTCCACCCCCAACGCTTTCAGGCGCCGTGCCAGCTCCACGGTTTCATCCGGGTTCCAGCCGTCTTCCACCCAGTCGGTGGCCGACACCCGCACAAACAGCGGCAGCTCTTGCGGCCAGACCGCGCGCACGGCTTCGCTGACTTGCAGCACCAGGCGAATCCGGTTGTCAAACGAGCCCCCGTACTGATCGCGCCGCTGATTGCTCAACGGCGAGAGGAACTGGTGCAGCAGGTATCCATGGGCCGCATGCACTTCGACCACCTTGAAACCGGCAACCAGTGCGCGTTTGGCGGCGTCGACAAAGGCCTGGATCACCTCGGCGATCTGCCCCTCGTCCAATTGGGTGGGTGGCGTGTGCTGCGGGTCGAAGGCAATTGGCGAAGGCCCGACCGGGGTCCAGCCGCCGTCTTCGACCTTGACGCTGCCATGCTTGCCCAGCCATGGCCGATGGGTGCTGGCCTTGCGCCCGGCGTGGGCCAGTTGAATCCCGGCTACCGCGCCCTGGGCGGCGATAAAGCGGGTGATGCGTTGCACCGGTTCGATCTGTTCGTCATGCCACAGGCCCAGGTCCTGGGCGGTGATGCGCCCGTCGGCGGTGACCGCCGTGGCCTCGGTGAAAATCAGCCCGGCACCGCCCACGGCACGGCTGCCCAGGTGGACCAGATGCCAGTCGTTGGCCAGGCCATCGACGGCGGAGTATTGGCACATGGGTGAAACCGCGATGCGGTTGAGCAGGGTCAGTTGACGCAGGGTATAGGGTTCAAGCAGCAGACTCATGGGGCACCTCTCGATCAATGGTCAGGCTCCAGGGTTCTGTTTGAAAAGTCGACGAGTGACAACAAGGTGAAACGCCCGCCCCCGCGGGGTGAAAAAGGACAAGAGGTCACAAGGCCAATCAGACAGTGCTTAGAGACTAGTCGACAACATTGGCCGGAGCAGGGTTCCTGGTAAAAAGCCCGTGAGGGGTGGGCGCTGGAGTATCGGGAGGAATGGCGGCGGCTACAGGAGCCGGCCGAGGGGTGTCAGGCGGTGCTGGCCATCAGGATCAGCGAGGTTCGATATGGGCGATCATCAGTTGCACGGTTTCCTGGCCCCGGAATTCGTTGACGTCGAGTTTGTAGGCCAGCTCCACCCAGCGGATGGTCGGGTTGGGCCAGACTTCGCGGTCGATGCCGAAGGCAATGCCGTCGAGTTTGAGCGAACCGCACTCGCTGCGCAGCACCACCTTCAAATGGCGCTCGCCGACGACGCGCTGTTCCACCAACTGGAACACACCATGGAACAGCGGCTCCGGAAAATGCTGCCCCCAGGGCCCGGCATGACGCAGAGCCCGGGCCAGTTCCAGGTGGAATTCTTCGATGGCCAGGGTGCCGTCCGACAGCAGGCGTCCGGTCAGGTCTTCCTCCTGCAACTGGCGTCGGACTTCTTCATCGAACGCCTCGGCAAATGCCGGGAAATTCCCCTCAGGCAACGACAAACCGGCCGCCATGGCATGCCCGCCGAACTTGCTGATCAACTGCGGATGCCTGGCGGCCACCGCGTCCAGCGCATCGCGAATATGGAACCCCGGCACCGAGCGCGCCGAGCCCTTGAGCATGCCCTCGCCGGCATCGGCGAAGGCGATGGTCGGCCGGTGATAACGCTCTTTGAGGCGCGACGCGAGAATCCCGATCACCCCCTGGTGCCAGTCGGCATCAAACAGGCACAGGCCGAACGGCATGGACTCCAGCGGCAGGTCCTTGAGCTGGGCCAGGGCCTCGCGCTGCATGCCCTGCTCGATGGATTTGCGGTCCTGGTTCAGCTCGTCGAGCTGCCCGGCCATTTCCCGCGCTGCCGCCGCATCAGCGGTGAGCAGGCATTCAATGCCCAGGCTCATGTCGTCCAGGCGCCCCGCCGCGTTCAAGCGTGGGCCGATGATAAAACCGAGGTCCGTGGAGGTGATACGGGCGTGATCGCGCTTGGCCACCTCAAGAATCGCCTTGAGCCCCGGCCGCGCACGCCCGGCGCGAATCCGCTCCAGGCCCTGGTGCACCAGGATCCGGTTATTGGCATCCAGCGGCACCACGTCGGCCACGCTGCCCAGGGCCACCAGGTCCAGCAGCTCGCCGATGTTCGGCTGCGGCTGCTGCTCGTACTTGCCCAGGCTGCGCAGGCGAGCGCGTAGCGCCATCAGCCCATACAAGATCACCCCAACCCCGGCCAGGGCCTTGCTCGGGAACTCGCAACCCGGCTGATTGGGGTTGACGATGGCATCGGCCGCCGGCAGCTCATGGCCCGGCAAGTGGTGGTCGGTCACCAGCACCTGCAAACCCGCTGCTTTGGCTGCGGCCACGCCCTCGACGCTGGAAATACCGTTGTCCACCGTGATCAGCAACTGCGGCTCGCGCTGCAGCGCCACCGCGACGATTTCCGGGGTCAGGCCATAGCCGTATTCGAAGCGGTTAGGCACCAGGTAGTCGACATGGGCCGCCCCCAGCAGTCGCAGGCCCAGCACGCCCACGGTGCTGGCGGTGGCACCGTCGGCATCGAAATCGCCGACGATCAGAATGCGCTGGCGCTGCTCCAGGGCCACCACCAGCAAATCCACGGCGGCATCGATACCCTTGAGTTGCTGATAGGGAATCAGCCGCGCCAGGCTCTTATCCAGCTCGGCCTCGGACTGCACGCCGCGGGCGGCGTACAGGCGGGTCAGCAAGGGCGGCAGATCACCGAGAAACGGCAGGGTGGCGGGCAACTCACGGGGTTCGATACGCATGGGGCGATTGGGGCTTCTCTTCTAATGCAGGGTGACGTCAGAGGACGGGAACGAACGGTTGGCAATCAGCCGCGATCGCCCATCAGCCATTCGAGCTGGACTTCGTGCTGGCCACGGTCATCGGTGACGAAGATCGTGCCTTCGCTGATCATCACGTCCCACTTGATCACCCGGGGCATGTCCTTGGCCAGGGTCTCCAGCACGTCCTGGGGCACGCCGGCGATGTTGACGTTTTTCAGGTTCTTCAGGGTGTCGACCACCCGGGTCTGCCACACACGCAGGCTGCCGTAGGCCAGCAGGCTGGTGCGCTCGGTGCGACGCGAGCACCAGGTCAGGCGGTCGGCATCCGGCTGGCCGACTTCGATCCAGTGCAGGACGCGATCATCCAGGCTCTTTTCCCACAGGGCCGGCTCATCCACATCCGACAGGCCGCGACCGAACGACAAGTGCTCGTTGTACCAGAAGGCGTAGGCCAGCAGCCGCACGGTCATGCGCTCTTCGGTTTCCGAAGGATGACGGGCGATGGTCTGCTTGACGCTCTCGTACACCCCACGGTCGAGGTCGGTGAGGTTCAGTTCAAACTTGTAGGTGGTGGACGGCTGGGCCATGTGCGCGCTTCTTGATGTGCGAAAAGGCGGCAAGTCTAACCCGAAACCTTTCCCCCTGCCCGGCCGATGACCCGCCGTCGGGCACCTGGCGCCACCCCACGCCAGCCCGGCGGCCGCTATTCAAGCAGGCAGGCGAAGGCACGACCCTGGCACCGATTGCCACGATCCGCGCGAGCAGGGGTTGTTCCCAGGCGCCGAGGGCTTTATAACGCTCGCGCGATTCAGGATGTGCGTTGTGCCGACCTGAAGCTATCAACGGAAAAGGAAGCTCATGGAAGTGTTTGTAGGAATCGGTGCCGTGGTTGCCGTGGTCGCGGCAGGCTATTGGTTTTACCGGCACAAGAAAGCCAAGGCCCTGCGCCTTAGCCCCCACGACGTCGCCCAGATCAATCGGGTCAATCTGGTGCTCAGGAGCGAACCGCTGCTGGCGCTGGAAATCGCCCAACGCCTGGAAGGGTATGCGCGGCAGCTGGCGTTGCAATATGTGGCCCCGCAGTTGGTCAGGAACGGGCACCGCGCCGCCGGCTTCCAGGCCCTGGCCGAACTGGTCAAGCCCAACCACGCCGACCCGCTGAAAACCATCCTCGAGATCCTTCTCGAACAAGGCGATCCCAAAGCCGCCCGGGAGCTGCTGGATATCAAGGGCTCGCAACTGCCGATCGACGGGCATATCGTCGGCATCGACCTGGCCCTGGCCACCGGCAACAAGGCCTCGGCGGTGCAACAACTCAAAGCCATCACTGAACTCCAGGAAGTCGCCGGGGCCTTTGTCCTGTCGCGCGCCGACAGCCTGAAAATGGCGGCCCGCCAGCGCGCCATGCATATGAAGCAAGCCGCTTCTGTGAGCATCGCCTGGGCCTGGTCGACCCTGGGCGCCGATGGCACCCTGGACCGCCAGGAACTGCGCGCCATGCTCCAGGAGTTTTTTGCCCAGGACGGCGCCGCGCGGGTCATCGAACTCGCCGAGCAACTGCCCGAGGCCTACAAGGATTGCGCCGCCAGCGTGCTGTTTGAAGGTGGCGCACTGGAACCGGCCTTTATCCTGCTGGGCGAGGCCGGCGCGGAGCTGCCCTATGAAACTTACCCGCAACTGCTGGCGCTGGCCCTCGCTGCCGAGCGCCTGGATGACGCCCTGCGCCTGATTGACGCGGATCCTGAGTACAACACCGACGATCTGCTGCTCACACTGCTGCAATGGCATGTGCAGCGCGGTGAAACCGCAGCCGCCGACGCCCTGATCCAGGCCCGCCTGAAAACACCCGAGCAGTACCTGACGCTGGGTCTGGAGCTGGCGACGTTCAGCCACGCCTACCAGCCGCAATGGAGCCTTGCCTTGCGCCAGCGCACCGAGCAACAGCTGGAGCATATGCAGGGCGCGGAAAACGAGACGTGGTATCAGTTACTGGTGCTGGAAGGCCGGTTGCAGGCCCAGGCTCACCTGCCCGAAGCACGCCGCGATCAGGCGCTGATAGGCAACCTTCAGCAACAGATCGCCGAGCTCAACACCGCGCTGGAAATGCCGGCCATCCAGGAGCGTTATGAAGCACAAGCCGTGCTCCTGCATGCCCTGGGCCAGGACGATGCTGCCGGCCAGCGGCTGCAGGCGCTGGCGCAGTACATCAAGGACCATCCGGATGAAGATGACGAGGAGGAGGACGAAGGCCCGGGCAGCTATGGCTTCAGCCAGAAACTGGACCTGGAGTGCGTGGCCGAGGCCTATCTGCGGATCGACCAGCCGCTGCCCGCCATTGCCCTGCGCGATGAACTCGAACGTCACGACTATCCGTGCCGTGACGTGTCGCTGCAGATCGCGCTCAATCACATCCGCCACCAGCGCCTGACGCAAGCCATCGAAGCGATCGATGTGAGCACCCTGACAGGCGGTGAAAACCTGCTGGCGCAGCTGCACCAGGCCATTGAACAGTTGCAGGCACAAGCCCCGACCCGCTATCGCGAGTTGCGGGAAAAGCTCCTCGACACCTTGATCAACGGCGACCTCTAGCCAGCGCCATGACCCAGGTGCCCGCGCGCCGCTGACGGACGCGGGCACCACCCGCCATGCACAGGAAAGCTCATGGATACACTCACAGCAACCGGATTGGCCGTGGCCATTGCCGGCGTCGCGGCCTATAGCTTTTACCGCTACCGCAACGCCCTGACCCTGCGCGTGACGGCGTCGCAGTGGGCGGTGATCAATCGCGCCCTGCTCCTGGCGCGCAGCAACCCCCTGGTGGGCCTTGAGATAGCCCGGCAGCTGGATGGCCATGCCCGGCAAATCGCCCTGCAAGGCCTGGCCCCGCTGCTGGTCGGTGCCGGCTACCGCCAGGAAGGCCTGCAGGCCTTGGGCGAGCTGGAAAAAAACAACCTGCCACAGCCCCTCAAGGAAGTGGTCGAGCTGCTGCTGGACCAGGGTGATCACCTGGCCGCACAGGCCCTGCTGGATCAGACCGGGGTATTGATGCCAGTCGACGGGCATATCGCGCTAATGAAACTGCGGTTCGCCAAAGGCGACAAAGACGGCGCCCTGCAAATACTCAAGATGATCGGCAGTGTCCAGACCCAGTCAGGCGCGGACTTGGTCTCGGCCCACGACAGCCTGCGTATCGCCCCGCTGCAACGCCAGTTCGGGCAGGCCGAGTGCGCCGCCATGAGCATCGCCTGGGCCTGGATCAATGCACGCGAGGCAGACGGCAGCCTGGCGCCGAAAAAGCTGCGTGCCCTCTTGCATGAGTTCTACCTGCAGGACGGCGCTACGCGGGTGATTGAGCTGGCCCAGCAACTGCACGCAAGCGAGAAAGCCATCGCCGCCAGCGTGCTGTTCGAATTCGGTGATCTGGAACCCGCCATGACCCTGCTGGGCGAAGCCGGCAAACACCTGCCTCACGACGCCTACGAGCAGTTGCAGCGCCAGGCCCTGGCCGCCGACGAGCTGGACAAGGCCGAGCGCTTGATCGAACTCGCCCCGGCCTACGAACATCATGAATTGCTGTTGGGACTGATGAACTGGCACGCGAAACGCGGCGCCACCGCCCTCGCCGAGGAACTGCTGGAAACCCGCATCCACCCTCCCGAACACCGCCTGGAGGTGCTGCTCAGGCTGGTGAACATGAGCCATGCCAGCCAACCGCAATGGAGTGCCGCACTCCTGGATCGGGCCTCGGAGTTTCTGCCAGTGACCCAGCACGGGGAAGCCGACAACTGGCATCGCCTGCTGATCCTGGAAGGCCAGTTGCAGGCCCAGGCCCGCCTGCTCGAGGCTCGTCGCGACCAAAACCTGATCAGCCACAATCTGGCGCAACTGCAGGTACTCAACCCGGACCTGAACCTGGAGGAAAAGCTCGATCGCTACTGCGCCCAGGCCCCACTCCTGCACCTGTTTGGCCAGACCGGATACGCCGTCCAGCTCCTCGATCACCTGGTGCAGCAACTTCGCGGCAATCAGGAGGCGGATGACATCGAGCAGTTGTTCGATCTGGAGCGAGTGGCGCGGGTCTATCTGAGCATCGACCAGGTCGAGCCGGCCATCGCGCTGCACGAGGATTTGCGCACACTTGAGGCGCTCTACCGTCACGAACTGATCCAGGGCATCGTGCTCAACCACGTCCAGCACCAGCGCTTTGCCGAGGCCATCGCCGCCATCGATTTCAGCATCCTGATCGACCCAAACCGCGTGCTGACGGCCTTGTACCAGGCCTTGCAGCACTTGCAGTTGCAGCAACCGGAGCAGGCCCACGTCTTGCACCAGCAACTGCTCGACACCCTGATCAATAGCTCGCTGACCACAGGCACCCCGGACTGATACCCGCCTAGCCGCAGCCCGGTGGTCCACGCCGGCCCTGACCCGTACCAGAGGAAAATCGAATCATGGAAGTGTTTATCATCCTGCTGCTCATCACCGGCGTGATCTCGCTGCTGGTGGTGTATGCCCACAAAAGCAGCAGCACCAGCCTGGGCCTGGGCATCACCGAGGGCGAGGCGGCGCAGATCAATCGCGCCGCCCACCTCAGCACCGTCGAACCCCAGGTGGCCTTGCAACTGGCCCAACGCCTGACGGGCAAAGCCCGGCAGTTGGGGCTGTTCCAGATACCCAGCGCGCTGTACAAGCAGGGAAATCAGGAACAGGCCCTGGAAGTACTGGCCGAACTCGATGAAACCTACCAGCCCATGGCGCTGAACCAACTGCTCGAAACCCTGCTCGACAAGGAGGGCCCCCAGGCGGTGCTGAGCCTGCTGGAGCGCCTGCAGCAACCCCTGCCGTCAGCGCCCCTGCTGCGCATCCCGCTGCTGGTGGCCATGGGTGAACACGAGCAGGCCCGCGCGCTGCTGGTGACCTTCGGCGTCGAGCAGTTGAGCCCGGACTCCCCCAGCGAGCACCGGCAGTTGGCTGCCCTGCAACGCAGCCTGGGCCTGGCGGATAAAGCCGCCATCAGCATCGGCCTGGCCTGGCAACTGCTGCTGAAACAGCCGGCCGACGAACTGGACGCCTATGAAGTGGAAGAGACCCTGCTCGAGTACCGTGCCCAGGGGCAGGATGCGCAGTTCCCGGCCATGGCCGCGCAGCTGCCCGAGGCAGTGCAGATCATCGTCGTGGTCCTGCTGATGCAGTCCGGGGAGTTCGACGCCGCGTTCGAGGTGCTGGCGCTGAATCCCGAGCCCGACGATTACTTGCGCTACCCGCCGCTGCTCAAGCTGACCCTGGACGCCAACCGCCCCGAACTGGCGCGACAGCTGATCGCCCAGGTGCCGGAAACCTACGCCAGCGAGCTGCTGTTGAGCCTGTTGAACTGGCATGTCGCGCGCAATGAGATGGCCGAGGCCGAGGCGGCCTTGCAGGCCTGTGCCGTTTCGACCGGGCAGCGCATCTGGTGCCTGATCTGCCTGTGGGGCACCTACGTCGAGGAACACGCGCAATGGTGCGCCCGCCTGCTGGAGCAAGCCTTGGCGGCACTGGAGACCTTGCGTGGCGATGAGCAATGGCCGTGGTTGCGCCTGCTGATCCTGGAAACCCAACTGCGGGTCCAGGCCGAGCTGCCGCGCCTGCGCCGCGACAGCTGGCTGATCCGCAACAACCTGGAAGAGATGGCCCGCCTCAACGCCCAGCTCGAATACGCCGACCGCCCGATGAAACAGGCCTTGCAGGCCAAGCTGCTGCACGACCTGGAGCAGACCCGGCAAGCCGGCGAACTGCTGGACCAGGCCGTGCAAGCCCTCGACGACGACCGTCAGAATGGGACGCTGGAACCTGGGGAAAAAAACCTGTATCTGGAACAGCTGGCGCTGAGCTACGTTTACATCGACGACCAGGCAAAGGCCGTCGCGTTGCAGACTCGCCTGGAACAACAGGCGGCCTTCACCCACCAGTTGAGCCAGGCCATGGTGCTGAACCATATCCGCCAGCAACGCTTCGAGGAGGCGATTGCCGGCCTGGAGCTGCGCAATCTGTTTATCGACGAAAACCCGGTGCAGCAGTTGCACCAGGCCCTGGAAACCCTGAGCCACAGCGCTCCGGAAAAAGCCCACGGGCTGCGCCAGAAGCTGATCAACAGCCTGGCCGCCGAGAGCGCCTGGGGTTACCCGAACGCCGCCTGAGGCCTTGTGGGCGCCAGCCGCTGCACGCCTTAACGCGGTGCGTAGCGGCTCCAGAGCTCGTTGAACTCCTTGAGATAACTGGCCACCAGTTGCGGATGGTCGATCACCAGCAGGTTTTCCTCGTTGCCGGTGGTGGCGCTGCGGGTCCAGTTGAAGCTGCCATTGATCAAGGTTCGGCCATCGAACACGGCGAACTTGTGGTGCATGTGGAACGGTGTGTCGTCGATCCGCACCGGCACGCCGGCCTCGCGCAACGCGGCGATATCGCTGCCGACATCGAACTGCTTTTCACTGTCGCTGATCACCCGCACGGCCACGCCGCGCTGGTGGCAGGCGCGGATTTCGTCGCTCAATTGATCGTCGGAAATGGTGAACACGCAGATATCCACCGAGATTCGAGCCTGGCGACACAGATCGCGGATCTTGCGCCGGCAGTCTTCGCCAGGGCTGAAGTGGGCGCTCGCCATGTCCCGCACCGGGGCGTTGTTGGCGTCCAGGGTCTTGATCACCTGCTCCAGCCATTTCAATGCCGGCAGCACATTGGCGCTGTCGGCCAGGGCCAGCTCGCGCACCAGGTCAAAGGCACGGTTACGCATGTAGCGCACCTGGTCCTGACCCAGTTCACTGCCCAGCTGGCGCAGTTCGTCGCGCTCTTCGTTGCTCAGCCGCAGGTCCAGCACGCTGTCGCGCAGTTGACGGTCCAGCCCTTCAAAGTCCATGCAAACTCCCTGTTGTTCAGATCCACGCAAGTGGCGCCCGCAGCCTTGACCCGGGCGCCCCGGTTCAAGGCTGCTTGTCGTCCAGGGTCGGCACCTGGCCGTTGCCAAGCATCTGCCCCAGCTCATTGAGACGGTTGGAGATGTCAGTGATGCGGTGGTGGGTGTAGAGGTCGACGTCGATCTTCTTGTGCATGACCTTGATCAGCGGCAAGAAACTGCTCTCCAGGTTCACCGCCAGGCTTTCCAAGACCTCGCGCAGGCCCTTTTGCTCCGGCGCCAGCACTTCGACCTCGATGTTGGTCGGCTGCCGCCCCAACTGCTCCAGCCCGGCCAGCAGCTCGCGCCATGGCAAGCCGCCTTCGGCATTTTCAGCCGCAGGCTGGCGCGCCAGGCCACGCACACCTTCCACCAGGTCGTTGAGCTGGGCCACCACGCGGCTGCCAACGTCGCTGTCGCTGCCGCCCATGGAGCGGTTGCGCTGGAAGTCGCGCTTGATCTGCGTCCAGCGTTGCACCTGCTCCGGTGTCTGGTTACCGCGCAGCTCGGCGAGCTTGAGCAGGTTTTCCTCGGCACCGGTGGTCAGCAGCTGGGACTCGCCCTGGTAGTGGTCGGCGAGCAATTGCAAAAGCTCGGCGTCGTTCATCACCGCGGAAATCTTCTCCGCCATTTTGTTCATGTTGCGGTAGCTGCCCTGCAACTTGAACGGCGGTTCGGTGCGGTACTGGTCGGCCTGGGCCGCACTGGCGATGTACTGCTGGTTGACCTTGAGCACCACGTCGCGCACTTGCATCAGGCGCTGCAAGGTGGTGGTGATTTCGTTGATCTCGGCACCGCTGTAGCTGTGGCTCAACTCGTTGCTGGAGAACGGCTTGCCCTCGGCCTTGGCCACGAAGCGATAGACGTCGGCCATGTCGCGGGTGGCCAGCGGCGCCAGCACCGGGTTGGAGGTCAGGCCGTTTTCGATGTAGCTCAGGGCGAAGGATTCCTGCATGCCGCCCAGGGTGTCGCCCAGGTTATAGATATCGGCCCGGTTGGCGAGCATGTCGGGGATCTTGAACACATCGCCGGACTCGGTGTACGGGTTGCCCGACATCACTACGCAGAACTTCTTGCCGCGCATGTCGTAGGTCTTGGTCCGTTCCTTCCATACGCCTTCGATGCGCCGGGTGCCGTCGCACAGCGAGATGAATTTCTGCAGGAACTCGGGATGGGTGTGCTGGATGTCGTCGACATACAGCATCACGTTGTTGCCCATCTCCAGGGCCAGGTTGAGTTTCTCCAGTTCCTGGCGCGAGGTGGCGTCCGGGGCCTGGGCCGGGTCCAGGGAGCGCACGTCGTGCCCCAGGGCCGGACCGTTGATCTTCATGAAGATCAGGCCCAGGCGATGGGCGACGTATTCCATCAGGGTGGTCTTGCCGTAGCCCGGTGGCGAAATCAGCATCAACAGGCCCATGAGGTCGGTGCGCTTGTTCTCGCCGACCGTGCCCATCTGCTTGGCCAGGTTGTCGCCGATCACCCCCAGGTACACATCGTTGATCAGCTTGTTGCGCACGAAGGAACTCAACGGACGCGGCTTGAATTCGCTCAGGCGCAAAGCCTCGCGCTCGCGGCCGATGATGCCCTGGCGCAATGCCTGGTAGCGCTGCAGGCCCGGCAGGAAGTGCTCGCGATGGCTGCGCAGGCGGGCGAAGAACTCGTCCACCGCCAGGGTCAGGCTGCGCTCCTTGATCCGCGGGTGTTCACCCATCAGGTTGTCGACGCTGAACCGCAGATCGACTTCGGTAATGCGCTTGGCGAAGTCCTGGGGCAGCAGCGACAGGGCCACGGCCTCGGGCACGTAGTCCGCCAAGGCGGCCAATTCGGCCTCCGAGCACAAGCCATCGAGCCAGTTGCCGGCCAGCGCCCATTGCGCCGCTGGGCGATCCTCAAGCCGCGCCAGCGCCTGCTGGTAGTCGTCCCACATGCGCGCGCCCTGCAAGCGCACCTTGAGTGCTTCCTGCAGTTGCTTGGCGTACTTGCTGAAGGTGAATTCGATGCGTTCGGCAGCCAGTTCCTGGACCAGGTACTCGGCGGCCTCGGCCACCTGCGAGCCATTGAGCGCCAGAGGTTGTTCAAGCAAAAACTGCTGCATCGCCATGGCGATTTCCGCCTGCAATTGCAACAGCCCTTCGCGACGCCCGAACAGTTGCTGGATATGCCGGCTGGTGCGCGCCCGTTCCGGCCACTGCGCCGGGGCTTCAAGGCTGCGTTGCAGGTTCCAGAACACACTGGCGAAGGCCCGTGGCAGCGGGCCGTAGCGCAGCAGCCCGGCGCTTTCGCGCAGCGGCAGTAGCTGGATCAGAATCGCCGCCGCGTCGTGATCGTGGATGCCTTTTTCGTAGCCTTCCTTGTAGCGTGGCGCGGCGAAATCACGAATCACCCGCGCCAGTTCTTCCGGCTGCGCCAACAGCGGCTTGAGCAGTTCCAGACTCAGGCCTTCCTGCCCGGCATCGGCCGCATCCAGCACCTGGCCGGCGAGGTATTCGGCGCGGTAGAGCTGGGCCGATTCGGACTCCAGCGCCACCTGCCAGAAGTCGCGCAGCGCTTCGAGTTCGGCATCGTGCAACGGCTCGAGGAAATCGGTGCCGGTCAGGTGCAGGTGCAACTCGTCACCCCGGGGCATCAGGGTCAGGTCGAGTTCCTGGGTGTTGACGCTGAAGCGATGGCGCGGGCCGAGCTTGATGACATTGCCGCCCTCTTCGAACAGCTCGGTCTTGTCGCGCAAGGCCCGAACCGCCTGGTCGCGAGCGCCCTTGAGCCGGGCCTCGACGTCATCGGCCTTGACGCTGTCCTTGAGCTGGCGCAGGCGTTCGGCCAACTCGCGCAACTTGAGGATCAGCGGGTCGGCGGCAAAGAATGCATTGAGCTCTTCAGCCTGGGTGAACTTGGCGGTACGCCGGGTCAGGCTGTCGAGAATCCGCCGCGCGGCGTCGAGCAGGCCCTGGGCCTTGCGCTGGCGCTCGTCGAGCAGGGATTGCTTGTGGGCTTCGAAGGTTTCCAGCAACTCCTCACGCTTGGTGAGGATGTCGCCCATGAATTGTTCGTGATCGCCGAAGCGGCTTTCCAGCTCCTCCAGTTGCACCAGCAGGCGCGACAATTGTTCGTCGCAACGCTCCGGGTCCTGGGCCTGTGCCAGGGCATTGGTGATGCCCTGGCTGAACAGTTTGAACTGGGCGCCGAACTGGGCCACGGTCTCGGTCGAGCCCAGGGCCTTGCGCCGCTGTTCGGCGCGGGCCTTGGCCTGGTTCAGGCGGGCGTAGATCTCGGAGATGGACTCGATGATCCGCGTGCGCTGGGTCGCGTCGTCGATCTGCAGCGAAGCCATCAGTCCGGACAGCATGTCCAGGTCGGCAGCCATGGCTTGCAAGGCCTTCAGCGGCTCGGCCAACTGGGCCACGGTCTGGGCTTTCTGCGCCTCGCCGTCGAGGGCCTCCAGGCGCGTGACAAACGGCTGCAGCGCCTGCTCGCTGGCGAGGAAGGTCGCGGTGCCAGCGGCGGTGCGTTCCTGGGCCTGGAGCAGCTCGGCTTCCATGGCGTCGATGCGCGCCACGTCGATGTAGCGGTATTCGCGAATGGTCAGCAGCAGGCCGCGCTGGGCGGTGATGGCGTTGAGCGCATCGACGAAGTTCTGCACCTGGTCCCAGCTGTCCACCAGCAGGCCGGCGAGCAGGGCTTTCTGCTTGTCCTCGGCGCTGAGCATGGCCTGGTCGGACTGGCGGCGAATGCCCTCGACCTTCTCGTACTCATCGAGCACCAGCTCCGAGGTGGCGGCCACTTCGCGCAGCAGCGGCGCCAGGCCGCCGACTTCCTCGCTGCCCAGCCAGTGGTAGACGTCGAACAGGCGACGGGTGTTCTGGCACAGCAGCGAATAGCGCTGCACCGACACCGCCGGAGTGCCGATCTCACGGCACAGGTCGTAGAGGTCGGACACGCTGCGCACCAGCTCGGCATTGCCGATACGCCCCAGGAAACCGCTGCGCGCCGGCTGACGAGCCGCGTATTCCTCGGTGAAAAACGGCGTCTGCCAGACCTGCATCGGGTGGATACGGGTCGGCTCATCACCTTCGGCGGCAAAGATCACCATGCGCCCGTCTTCCAGGCGCGCGTAGCCGTGGCCGAACAAGGGGTTCTGCAACTGGCGGTTGATCATGTTGTAGGTGAGCAGGACCGAACGCCCCTGCTCGGGGTGATAGAAGATGTACTGCACGTCTTCGCCGTTGGGCGAGCGTACCGAGCGCTTGAAGCGCATGCCTTCCATCGATTGCTCGAAGGTCTTGTACTCGCCGCTCTGCAGGTAGTAGCCACCGGGAAAGATGATGCCGTGGTCTTCCGGCAGCTGCACGCAGGCCAGGCCAATGGCATCGATGCGCTCGACCTGACGGGTCAGGCTGTTGAACACCAGGTAGCGCCACTGCTCTTCGCGGTACGGCAGGATCTTGAGCAGGATCAGGCTGCCCAGGCGGGCGAATTCGATCTGACCGTCGTCCAGGGACTGAGTCTTGTCCAGCACCTCTTCGCGGTAGATGCCCAGGCCATCCTCGGTGTTGTTCTCGACCTTGACGGTGAGGTCGCCGCCCATGGTTTCGACGAACACGGTGTCGAGGATGTTCATGTGCGGGAAACGGCCTTCGACGGCCATTTCCCGGGTTGCTTTGCGCCACTCGAAATCGAACGGGGCCGGCAGCGCTATGTCGCGCTCGCCGCGGTTGTCGATGTAGCGCACGTCGCGCCCATCCAGGGAGATGGACCAACGGAACACCCGCACGTCGGTGATGCGTTCTCCGATCTGGAAACTCGCCAGCAGCTTGCCGTCGCGAATCGCCAGTTGCAGCAGGCGGGTGTTCTTGTAATAGGTGTAGAGCTCGTTGAAGTCGTTGAGAAAGCCCTGGGCGGCAAGGAAAGTGCCTTCCAGCGGCACGGGTTCGGCCTCGTAGCCTTCGCCCTCTTCCACCAGCCGATAGAGGGAGAACACGTCGGCGACGCTGGTCTCCTTCTTCAGGCCGATAAAAACGTTGTAGCCAAACAGCAGGCAGTCGCCGACCTGGACGATGTCCCGAGCGATGCAGTTGTTTTCGGTGCGGATGCGCACGCGCCCGACCACTTCCATGCGGCTGTTGCCGAACTCTTCCAGGCGGCGCTGGTTGAGGCCTTCGGCGGTTTGCCGCAGGCGTTGGCCCTGGTCCAGCAGGCGCTTTTGCAGCACCTCATAGGCGCCGCCTTCGGCGACGGCCTTGTCCAATACATCCTGTGCGGGAGTTGCGGCTTGTGCGTCCGACATCGTGGCCTTCCTGGATCTACGGCGGTGTACAAAAAAAGAAACTGAGCGCTGCTAGCTGATGCGATGGGCTGTAGCTGGCGTGGCTGCTGAAGGTTGAGGGCGCTGGCGCCTGACAAACCGTTGATCTTCCGGGGTTATCCGGAGGGTTGTCAGGGCCAGCGCAGCCTCGCGGGCTCGGCAGCGACTACAGGTGCATCAGGCTTCGGCTGCCGGAGTTTCGAGCTTGCGCTCGGCAGCAGCGGCGGCCAGCTCGGCGGCTACGGCGGGAATGCCTTTGCCATTGAGCAAGCGGGACAGGACGTCCTGGACCACCGGGCTCTTGCCGACCACGCCTTCGATGGCCTTGCCCACCGACAGCGACTTGGCGAAGGAGTTGAAGAAGTCGCCTTCGCCGCCGACGATTTCGATCTTCGCCTTGCTGAGGGCAGCGGACAGCACTTGTGCCTGGTCCTTGGCGATGTCCTTGTTGGCGGCGATGGCAGCCATCGCTTCCTCGAAGTTCTTCTCCAATTGCATGCGGAACTCTTCGTGCTGACGGGCGCTGTCGCTGAGGGAATCCAGGGCACCGAACTTCTTGCCCAGGCCTTCGGCTTCGGCGTTCAGGCGCTCCAGCAATACTTCGGCCTCGGCCGAACCCATGTCCTTGGTGGCCTGGGCCTTGGCCGCGCCCAACTGGGCTTCGCCACGGGCCTGGGCACCGAGCTTCTCTTCCATGACCTTGGCTTCGGCCAGGCCATCTTTCTCTTTGGCTTGCGCCTGAGCTTCCATGACGCGGGCGTCGGCCAGGCCTTTTTCCTGCTCGCCACGGGCTTCAGCGATCATCTGCTCGGCGCGAACCCGTGCCTGGGCCATGCCTTCCTTCTCTTGCGCGGCGACGGTGACTTCCAGAACCCGCGCATCGGCCAGACCAGGTGCAGCGCGTTCGGCTTCCAGGCCTTCGGCCAGGCGTTTCTTGGCTTCGGACTGCTTGGATGCGGCTTCCAGATCGGCCTGGGCCAGGTTGTTGATTTCCACTGCACGGTGCTTGGAGCGGGTTTCGTCGGCTTCGGCCTGTTTCACCTGGCGGACCATTTCCTGCTCGGCTTCGGCTTGCGCCTGGAGTACGACGACCTGCTTGGCGCGCTCGGCCTGGGAGATCTCGCGCACTTCCTTGATCCGCTCTTCTTCCTGGGCCACGGTCTTCTCGACCGCCACGCGCTCACGAATCACCACGGCGATGTTCTTGCGCTGCTCTTCCAGGGCTTTTTCGCTGTCGATGCGTTGCAGCTCGACTTCACGCTCGCGCGAGACGATTTCCAGGTCTTTGGCGCGGGTGACTTTCTCCACCTCGATCACCACCGCACGCTGGCGGTTCTGCTGCGCCACTTCGACTTCGCGCTGATGGTTCTCGGTGCGTACGTCGATTTCCTGCTGGGTCTGGATGCGAGCCTGCTCGGACTTCAGGCGCTCCTCTTGCTGGACCTTGGAGGTCTCGGCTTCTTCGCGGGCGCGGATGGTTTCGATCTCGCGCTTCTGCCGCGCTTCGGCATCGGCCTGCTGGCGTTCGAGGGACAGCGACGCTTCGCGGGTCTCGACGTTTTTCTTCTGGATCGCCAGTTCCTGGTTGCGCTCCAGTTCGTTGGTGATCACGTTCTGCATGGCTGTCAGTTCGGTGATCTTGCGAATACCCTCGGCGTCGAGAATGTTGCTCGGGTCCAGGGAATGCTTGGCGGTCTGTTCCAGGTAGTCGATGGCCACGTCTTCCAGCACATAGCCGTTGAGGTCGTTGCCGATCACTTCGATGATGCGATCGCGGAAATCCTGGCGGTTCTCGAACAGCTGCACGAAGTCGAACTGCTTGCCGACGGTTTTCAGGGCTTCGGAGAACTTGGCGTTGAACAGCTCGTTGACTGCCGAGCGATCGGAGGCACGATCGACACCGATGGCCTTGGCCACCTTGAGCACGTCTTCCTGGGTTTCATTGACCCGCAGGTAGAAAGCCACGGTGATGTCGGCGCGCATGTTGTCACGGCAAATCAGCCCGTCCTTGGCGCGACGGTCGACTTCCAGGGTCAGCAGGGAGATCTTCATGAACTCCTTGAGGTGGATGACCGGGTACACCAGGGCGCCGGTGAAATGCACCTTGGGTGTCGAGGACATGTCGTTGACGATCAGCGCGGTGCCCTGCGGGACCTTGATGTAGAACGCCTTGAACAGCGCCAGCAGGCCGAAGACCACCAGAACGACAAGGCCGACCCCGAACAGGATGGGCAGCAGTGACGGTAAGTTCATTGAAATCAATCTCCTTTGATCTGAGGGAGTCGGGGTCAGATGCCCCGGAACTCGGCCTCGGTAATGACCCGATAGGCGTGTTGCGCCTCCAGATACTCCAGTAACACGACGCGATCGCCGCGTTTGAAAGCCAGTGCCTCATCGGCACGCACGCGCAGGATCAGGCCCGCGCCACCGTCTTGCAGAATGGCTTCGCCGTGCTCCAGGGTGACCCGGCCACTGCGTATCACCGCCGTTTGCCCGATCACTGATCGGCTGTTGGGCGCTTCCATCTTGTGAAACAAGGGCCGCAACGGGCTGCATACCAGCGCACTGATGGGCGCGGCGATAAACAGCGCGATCACGGCCAGCACCAGGCCCAGGGGATAGCGCAACAGCCCCAGGTCCAGGTGGCTGAGAACGAACAGCTCGGCGAAATAGGTAATGAACCAGCTGAAAAAAAACAGCAGGGTCAGGACCAGGGTCAGCGGAATGCCGTTGAGTTTGAACTTGATCAGCAGGCCGGCCAGGCCCTCGGCGTTGCCAGTGCCTTCGAGCAGCGAGTCGGCCTCGACGTCCAGCAGGTCGATGTCGATCATGCCCAGGGCGACGATCGCCCAGTAGATGACCGCCAGGCACAGCATGAAGCTGAACAGCACGGTGGGAAATGACAATACGGTCTGCAGGAAGATTTCCATCGCGTTCCTATCCCTGAAAAAAGCGGGCAAGGCCAGTTGGCCCCGCCCATCGACAACGGTGAATCAGGTCTTGCCCTGGTCCTTCAGACGCGCCAGCACGCTATTGGCGCTATGGCGGTCTTCAATGATCCCGGCGGCCCGCAGCTTGGCATGCAGCGCGTCCTCGGGGCTGGCGGCGCTGGCCAACTCCTCGGCCGCCTCCATCTGCGCCGCGCGTTCAGCCTGCTGGCGCTTGATGCGCTCCAGGGACTCGACCGCGGTTTGCAGTTTGTTCTGGGTGCCGCCATAACGCTGGGCCACGGCCAACTGGGCCTTTTGCACGCTTTCGGTGGCCTTGACCGTATCCACCTGTTGTTTCAAATGCTTGATATTGCCCTCGGTCTGATTCACCGCCTTGCGCAACTGACTGACGCTGGCGGCAAAGCCCTCGGCCTGTTCCCGCTCGGCACGCAACTCGGCTTCGAGCTGGGCGATCTTCTCTGCCACTTCCAGGGCCAGGGCTTCGTTGCCGACTTCCAGGGCCTTGAGGGCATGGGTTTCGTATTCACTGACACGGGCCGCGGTTTTCTGCACCTGCTCGGACGCCAGCTTCTGGCGCGCCATGATCTGCGCCAGAGACTCTCTTGATGAGCGCAACGCCTGCTCGGCATCGCGGATTTCCTGATCGAGAATACGCAGCGCCTGGCTGTCCACCAGGGCCTCGCCGGCTTCCGTCGCGCCGCCACGCAGAGCGGTGAGCAATTTGCTCCAAACGTTCATGTGCATTCCTCCAATCAGGCCTGAGCCTTGAGATAGCCTTCGTAAGCCTCGGTCGCGCGAATCACGTTGCTGGCCAGGGTCTCGATCTCGTACAGCACGTTGGACAGCAGCGAGGTCGCGCTCAAGGCGCCGAACATGCTGTAGCAGCGTTCGCCATCGGCCTGGGTGTCCAGACCGATGCTCGACAGCGGAAACAGTTGGCGACTGAGCAGCACTTCCTCGTTGAAAGCCGCCACATCACTCACCGCGCTCTGCGGCCAGAGCAGCGCCTCGACCAGGATCTGCCCTCCGTGCAAGGCCACGAACAGCGGCAAGTCGCCGTATTCATGCATCGTCACGTGGAGGCTGGCGTCGGCGCCGTCGAGCAACTCGACACTGGCATCGCCAGCGCTGAACAACTCGGTGCCGGCCAGGGCCTGACACAGTGCTTGGGCATTCCAGGTTTGCGGCATGCTCATGTCTCCTTCCTTTTCCACCGGGCCCCGGTCATGCAGGCGTTGGCGAAATATTCGTGGGTATTAGCTGAGGACTCGGTTTGCATGGAAGAGAGATTAATTCATCACGCGTGAGAATTTCAATAGCATCACGCGTGATACTAAAAAGACATTTTTTCGGCACGCAAAACAAAACCTCAGGGCACGCCTGAAGCCGGAAAAAGGGAGGGAGGTAAACAAGACACGAGGACCTTTCCCTGGTTTTCCGAAGCGCGCAATCCTTGGCAGACGGCAATTAAACCCGCTGGAGCCCTGAATGAGAAGCACCAATTGCCCGGCCACGCCACGCCGCCCAGGAAAAAGGCCAGCGCCCGGCAGTGCCCTAAACGCCATCAATGGTCTAGGCTAGACGGATTTTCCTGCCTCGCGGACGCCCCATGGATACCCTCAGCAAGCCTCTCGCCGGATTGAAAGTGATCGAACTCGGCACCCTGATTGCCGGCCCCTTTGCCTCGCGCATCTGCGCCGAGTTCGGGGCCGAGGTGATCAAAGTCGAGTCGCCGGATGGCGGCGATCCACTGCGCAAGTGGCGCAAGCTGTATGAGGGCACTTCGCTATGGTGGTTTGTCCAGGCACGCAATAAAAAGTCCCTGACCCTCAACCTCAAGCACCCCGACGGCCTGGCCATCCTCAAGCAGTTATTGAGCGATGCCGACATCCTGATCGAGAACTTCCGCCCCGGCGTCCTGGAAAAACTCGGGCTGGGCTGGGACGTCCTCCACGCCCTCAACCCGAAGCTGGTGATGGTGCGCCTCTCCGGCTTCGGCCAGACCGGCCCTATGAAGGACCAGCCGGGTTTTGGCGCGGTCGGTGAATCCATGGGCGGCCTGCGCTACATCACCGGCTTCGAGGATCGCCCGCCGGTACGCACCGGGATTTCCATCGGCGATTCGATTGCCGCCCTGTGGGGCGTGATCGGCGCATTGATGGCGCTCCGCCATCGAGAGGTCAACGGCGGCCAGGGCCAGGTGGTCGACGTAGCGTTGTATGAAGCCATTTTCGCGATGATGGAAAGCATGGTTCCGGAGTTCGATGTATTCGGCTTTATCCGCGAGCGCACCGGCAATATCATGCCCGGCATCACCCCCTCGTCCATTCACACCAGTGCCGACGGCAAACACGTGCAGATCGGGGCCAACGGCGATGCGATTTTCAAGCGCTTCATGCTGCTGATCGGTCGCGAAGACCTGGCCAACGACCCGGTCCTGGCCAGCAATGACGGGCGTGACAGCCGGCGTGACGAACTGTACGGAGTGATCGATCGCTGGGTCAGTTCGCTGCCGCTGGACCAGGTGGTCGAACAGCTGAACCGCGCCGAAGTGCCCGCCAGCCGGATCTTCAGCGCCGAGGACATGTTCAGCGACCCGCAGTTTCTGGCCCGGGAAATGTTCCTCCAGGCCAAGCTGCCGGACGGGAAAGATTTCAAGATGCCCGGCATCGTGCCGAAACTCTCTGAGACGCCGGGTACTTGCGAATGGGTCGGCGCGCAATTGGGCGAGCACACCACGCAGGTGCTGGACGCATTGGGTTATGACCGCGAGCAGATCAGCCGTCTGCGCGCAGCCGGGGCGATCTAGCCCCTGACGAGGATGCAGCAGGATGAATGTTTGCCACAGAGAATCGACCCCCTGATGGACCCACGCAGCAGCCGGCGAACCACTTCCGTGAAGCGCATCCTGCCGCTGCTGCTGGTATTGAGCGGGTTTCCACAGATCGGCCAAGCCAAGGAAACCCTACTCTGGCTGTTACGCGACCTGCCGCCGACCACGATTTTCGATGGCCCGCAAAAAGACCAGGGCGTGGTCGATCAAATACTGCCCGCCCTGTTCGCCAGCATGCCGGAATACGAACACACCATCGTCCACGTCAACCGCGCCCGCGGCATACAGATGCTCCGCGACTCGCCCTTCGCCTGCGACCCATCATTGATGCTGACCCCGCAGCGCGCGCAGTGGGTGGCGTTTTCCAAAATCAGTTTTCGCGCCTTCAGTAATGGCGTGGCAGCCCTGCGCCAGGATCATGCCAGCCTGCGGCCATTTATCCAGGACGGTCGGCTGGACCTGGCAGCGTTGCTGGCCAGCGGACCGCGTAGCGTCGGCATCGTCGCCGAGCGCAGTTATGGCGATCAGATCGACAGCCTGCTGGGCAAAGCCCCCAGCGATGCCCTGACCGCCCACTATGGCAACAGCGCCATTGGCAACCTGCTGCAGATGCAGCGCCTGGGCAGGCTCAAGACCCTGATCGGCTACCAGCCGGAAATCCGCTTCCAGGCGCAACAGCAAGGCATCGACCCGAGCAGTCTGGAGTTCTATCCGATTATTGGCGTACAAAAATACCAGGCGGTGCATGTCGGCTGCTCGAACACAGCCCAGGGGCGACACGCCATCGAGCGCATCAACCAGACCCTGCTGCAACTGCGCCAGAACCGCCTGATCGAGCTGTATGCCGCCTGGCTGGAGCCGCCGATACGCGAGGAATACCGCAAGGATGCCCTGGCGCTTTTTCGG
The DNA here is from genome assembly GCF_002018875.1 of Pseudomonas sp. MF4836. Lineage (GTDB taxonomy): Bacteria > Pseudomonadota > Gammaproteobacteria > Pseudomonadales > Pseudomonadaceae > Aquipseudomonas. The sequence goes on along the minus strand of NZ_MVOL01000003.1, from coordinate 388,680 downwards.
GAAAAACCCGAGCAGTAATAAACGCCGGACAAAAGAAACCCCGAGAAGTGGGGAGACGACTCGGGGTTAAACGTGGCCTACAAAGACCAGTACAACAAGCTACAAGCACCGGAGCACAATGCTTGATCCTGCTGATACAAGGTCTGACGACCCTGGGGCAGGAAGGTTCCGCAAAAAGTTAAATCAGGGCCTTCTGTCGAAGGCCTTTTCTTGCGCCGCATTGCGCAAGGCTGCAATCACGCAGGGTTCCAGACGCCCTTCGGCAATCAACAAATCTCGGTGCAGGCCATCAACGACATCGGTCAACAGGCGCTTGTCAGTCAACTGCGCCTGATTGATCTCACGTTCGAGCACGATGGCGCCCTGCACATTTTTCAAGGTCACCAGGCATTCGCCATGGGCACCCGACGGGGTCAGAGTTACCTGATACGGGCTCAAAGCTTCACCCAGCAATAGGCTGATACTTTCCATCTCGATCACCACTCAATAGTCCGAAAACACAGTGCTTTAGGGCGTGTCCACAATAAGTGACCACCGGCCCGAGAAGAAAGTTCGTCAGCAGGCCCCAGGTCATGCCGACCCGAGTCTTGCGAGCATGCACGGCAAAGATGACAAGGATAAAACACAGACCGGTTCCCATCGGCACAATCCGCCTGGGCGACAACCACAAAAAAGCCCGTCATCAGACGGGCTTCAAGAGCTGCGCAGCCTGCTCGATCAGAGCGGCTTGCCGCGGTTACCGTGCTGGCTGACAAACCCCTGGACCGCTTTCAGGTCGTTGGCCAGGACCGTGCAGCGCTCCTCGCGCTCGAACAGATCGGACAGGTGCGCCGGCAGCTCAAGGGCCTTGCCAACACCGGCCTTCTCCACCGCTTCCGGGAACTTGACCGGGTGTGCGGTACCGAGGATCACCATCGGCGTATCCAGGCTGCGACGACACTCGCGGGCCGCTTTCACGCCGATGGCGGTGTGCGGGTCCAGCAGCTCGCCGCACTGGGCGAAGACTTCAGCGATGGTCTCGCAGGTCTGTGCGTCATCCACGGCCAGAGAATCGAACAGCTTGCGGGCTTCGGTCCAGCGCTCTTCTTCAACGCTGAAACCACCACCCTGCTTGAAGCTGTCCATCAGGCCGGCGATGGCCGCGCCGTTGCGACCGTGCAGGTCGAACAGCAGACGCTCGAAGTTCGACGAGACCATGATGTCCATGGACGGCGACAGGGTCGCGTGCAGGGTTTCCTTGACGTACTGATTGCCGCTCATGAAGCGGTGCAGAATGTCGTTGCGGTTGGTGGCGACGATCAACTGGTTGATCGGCAAGCCCATGTTGCGCGCCAGGTAACCGGCAAAGATGTCGCCGAAGTTGCCGGTCGGCACCGAGAACGCCACCGAACGTGCCGGGCCGCCCAACTGCAGAGCTGCGTGGAAGTAATAGACGATCTGAGCCATGATCCGCGCCCAGTTGATCGAGTTCACCGCCACCAGCCGCGTGCCCTTGAGGAAGCCCTGGTCAGCGAAGCTGTTCTTGACCATTTCCTGGCAGTCGTCGAAGTTGCCTTCGATGGCGATGTTGTGGATGTTCTCGCCAAAGATGGTCGTCATCTGCCGACGCTGCACTTCCGACACACGCTTGTGCGGGTGCAGGATAAAGATGTCGACGTTTTCGCAATGCTTGCAGCCTTCAATCGCCGCCGAGCCGGTATCACCGGAGGTCGCGCCGATGATCACCACGCGCTCGCCACGCTTGGCCAGCACGTAATCGAGCAGGCGACCCAACAGTTGCAGGGCGAAGTCCTTGAACGCCAGGGTCGGGCCATGGAACAGCTCCAGGACCCATTCATTGCCATTCAGCTGACGCAATGGGGCGATGGCGCTGTGGGAAAACACACCGTAGGTCTCTTCCAGGATCTTCTTGAAATCCGCATCCGGAATGCTGCCTGCAACGAACGGGCGCATGACCCGGAACGCCAGCTCGTGATACGGCAGGCCGGCCCAGGAGGCGATTTCTTCCTGGGTGAAGCGTGGCAGGCACTCCGGCACATAGAGACCACCATCACTGGCCAAACCTGCCAGCAGCACATCTTCGAAATTCAGGGCCGGTGCCTGGCCACGAGTACTGATATAGCGCATAGGAGCAAACCTTCGGTTTGAGCTACAAGCTGCAAGCTGCAAGCGACAAGTGAAAAGCGGCTCTGCTCTCACTTGCAGCTTGAAGCCTGAGGCTTGCAGCTGCTGTTAATTCAGATGTTCGACACGGATGCGGACCACCGGACCCACGACACCCTGCAGGGCTTCCAGGGCGTTGATCGCATCGTTGATGCGCTGTTCCACCACGCGGTGGGTCAGCAGGATCATCGGCACCAGGCCGTCATGCTCTTCGACTTCTTTCTGCATGATCGATTCGATGTTGATGCCGCGCTCCGACAGAATGCTCGCCACCTGGGCCAGCACGCCAGGATGATCCTTGGCCTGGATCCGCAGGTAGTAGGCGCTTTCGCAGGCCTCGATCGGCAGGATCGGGTGGGCCGACAACGAGTCCGGCTGGAAGGCCAGGTGCGGCACGCGGTTTTCCGGGTCGCTGGTCATGGCACGAACCACGTCCACCAGGTCGGCGATCACCGACGAAGCGGTCGGCTCCATGCCGGCGCCAGCGCCGTAGAACAGGGTCGAACCGGCGGCGTCGCCATTGACCATCACGGCGTTCATCACGCCGTTGACATTGGCGATCAGGCGATCAGCCGGGATCAGTGTCGGGTGCACGCGCAACTCGATGCCGGCAGCGGTGCTGCGCGCCACGCCCAGGTGCTTGATGCGGTAGCCCAGGGCCTCGGCGTAGTTCACGTCGGCGGTGGTCAGCTTGGTGATGCCTTCGGTGTAGGCCTTGTCGAATTGCAGCGGGATACCAAAGGCGATGGACGCCAGGATGGTCAGCTTGTGCGCCGCATCGATGCCTTCGACGTCAAAGGTCGGATCGGCTTCGGCATAGCCCAGGGCCTGGGCTTCGGCCAGCACGTCTTCGAAGGTACGGCCCTTCTCGCGCATTTCGGTGAGGATGAAGTTACCGGTGCCGTTGATGATCCCGGCCACCCAGTTGATGCGGTTGGCTGACAGGCCTTCACGAATCGCCTTGATCACCGGGATACCGCCGGCCACTGCAGCTTCAAAGGCGACGATCACGCCCTTTTCACGGGCCTTGGCGAAGATTTCATTGCCGTGGACGGCAATCAGCGCCTTGTTCGCGGTAACCACGTGCTTGCCGTTTTCGATGGCCTTGAGCACCAGCTCGCGGGCCACGGTGTAGCCACCCATCAACTCGATGACGATATCGATTTCAGGGTTGGTGGCCACGGCGAAGACATCGTTGGTAATCGCAATACCGGTCGTCTGGAACTGAGGCTTTGGCGTACGCATGGCAATTTGTGCCACTTCGATTCCACGCCCGGCACGGCGGGCAATCTCCTCGGCGTTACGCTGAAGTACGTTGAGGGTGCCGCCACCGACGGTACCCAGCCCACAGATGCCTACTTTGACCGGATTCACTTTGAACTCCCCATAAAACGGCCGACTCAAGGTCGGCCGTGGAAATCAGCCGCAGACCGCGCGGCTCTCTATTAATGACGCAGCGACCGAAAGCGCCACGCCATGATCGTCAAAGGCTCGACGACGCAGGATTATTTCGCACCCAGCGCCAGTTTGGCGACTTGTGGCGCAGGCTGGTAGCCCGGAATCACCTGGCCATCAGCCAAAACGATGGCCGGCGTACCGTTCACACCAATCGACTGGCCCAGGGCAAACTGCTTGGAAACCGGGTTGGCGCACTTGGCCGCCTTGACTTCCTTGCCGTCAGTCATCTTGTCCATGGCGGCTTTTTTATCCGCCGAACACCAGACCGCCTGCAACTGCTCGTCGCCCGGCGAGCCAAGACCCTGACGCGGGAACGCAACATAACGCACTTCGATACCCAGCTTGTTCAGCTCGGGCACTTCGGCGTGCAGCTTGTGGCAGTAAGGGCAGGTGGTGTCGGTAAAGACGGTGATGTGGGTCTTGGTTTCGCCGATGGCCGGGTAAACCACGGTTTCCGCAACAGGAATGCCGTTGATCAATTTGGAAATGCCCAGGCGCTCGGTTTTTTCGGTCAGATTGACCGGCTTGCCGTCCTTGAGCTGAAACAGGTAACCCTGCATCACGAACTGGCCGTCGGCGCTGGCGTACAGCACGCGGCTGCCCTTGAGCTTGACTTCGTACAGACCGGGCAGCGGGCTGAGGGTGATGCTTTCCACCGGCACTTCAAGCTGCAGGCTTTCAAGGCTCTTGCGAATGGCTTTTTCAGCGCCGTCATCGGCAACGGCAAAGGTACTGACCAACGCAATGGCTGCGGCGGCGATAATCTGGGTCACGCGCATGGGAACTCCTGGAGGCGGACAAATGGGACGGGTAGAACGCCCGTACTGGAACACCGGGTCATAACCGCCCACTTTGCAAACCGGCAAAGCCTATCACATATGCCCGCAGGGGCCGACTACAGCTGACGCAAGAGCGTTGGCAGCGGTCGGTTATCGATCAGCCGCGCGGATGATGCCGGGCATGCAGATCCTGCAGGCGGGCGCGGGCCACATGGGTGTAGATCTGGGTGGTCGAGAGGTCGCTGTGCCCCAGCAACATCTGCACCACGCGCAGGTCGGCGCCATGGTTGAGCAGGTGGGTGGCAAAGGCATGGCGCAAGGTGTGGGGCGACAGCGACTTACCGATCCCGGCGACCTTGGCCTGGTGCTTGATGCGATGCCAGAAGGTCTGGCGGGTCATCTGCTCACCGCGCTGACTGGGGAACAGCACATCGCTGGGCCGTCCGCCGAGCAACTCGCCCCGGGCATCGCGCATATAGCGCTCGACCCAGACAATCGACTCCTCGCCCATGGGCACCAGGCGCTCCTTGCTGCCCTTGCCCATCACCCGCAACACGCCCTGGCGCAGGTTGACCTGTTCCAGGGTCAGGCTGATCAATTCAGTGACCCGCAAGCCGCAGGCATACAGCACTTCGAGCATGGCGCGGTCGCGCTGGCCGATGGCATCGCTCAAGTCCGGCGCGGCCAGCAGGGCTTCGACATCCGCTTCCGACAGCGACTTGGGCAGCGGCCGGCCGAGTTGCGGCATGTCGACTTGCAGGGTCGGGTCGACGGCGATCAGTTTTTCCCGCAGCAAGTAACGGTAGAAGCCCCGCACCCCGGATAGAAAACGCGCGGTGGAACGCGGCTTGTACGCCTGCTCGACGCGCCAGGCCAGGTGATCGAGGATCAGCTCGCGCCCGGCATTGGGCAGCTCCAGCCCTTGCTCCTGCAACCAGCCGTTGAACAGCGCCAGGTCACTGCGATAGGCATCGCGGGTGTTGTCCGACAGGCCTTTTTCCAGCCACAGCGCATCGAGAAAACGGTCGATCAGGGGATGGTCGATGGCGGCCATAAATACTCGAAAGGCGCAGGCCAAAGGCCGCGCTTAAATAAATAGTGAACTGTGCTGAGGGTCGCTAGTCTTTCATAGCCGGCTATTTCAAGGAACAGGGAGCTTCAATGAACGAACAACAGATACTGCTGGCCATCGGCGGCATCGGCGTCGCTGCCCTGGGCTGCCAATGGCTGGCCTGGCGCCTGAAGCTGCCGGCCATCCTGTTCCTGCTGCTGAGCGGGATCCTCGCCGGCCCGCTGCTCGGCTGGCTCGACCCGCAAGAGCTGTTCGGCCCGCTGCTGATGCCCATGGTGTCGCTGGCGGTGGCGCTGATCCTGTTTGAAGGCAGCCTGACCCTGCGCCTTTCCGAGTGGCACGAAATCGGCCGAGTCGTGCGGCGCCTGGTGACCATCGGCGCCCTTTCGACCTGGGCCGTGATCAGTCTGGCAACCCATTGGCTGCTGGGCTTCGACTGGATGCTGGCCCTGCTGTTCGGAACCCTGACCCTGGTCACCGGACCCACAGTGATCGTGCCGATGTTACGGGTGGTGCGCCCCCGGGCCTCGATCGCCAACATCCTGCGCTGGGAAGGAATTGTCATCGACCCCATCGGCGCCCTGCTGGCGGTGGTGGTCTACAGCTTCATCATTGCCAGCGCATCCGGCGACGGCCTGAGCCACAGCCTGATGACCTTTGGCGGCGTGATCCTGTGCGGCAGCCTGTTCGGTATCGGCGGCGGCTGGGCCCTGGGCAGTGTCATGCGTCATCAATGGCTGCCGGAATATCTGCACAACCTCGCCACCCTGGCCACGGTGCTGGGGATTTTCATTGCCGCCAACCAAGTGATGCACGAGTCGGGCCTGCTGGCGGTGACGGTGATGGGCATGTGGCTGGCCAATATGAAGGGCGTCGATGTGCGGCAGATCCTGCACTTCAAGGAAAACCTCAGCGTGCTGCTGATTTCCGGCCTGTTCATTCTGCTGGCGGCGCGCCTGGACCTGCAGGCACTGATCGCCCTCGGGCCACTGGTGCTGATTCTGCTGCTGGTGATCCAGTTCATCGCCCGCCCGCTGAACGTCATGCTGTCCACCGCCGGCTCAAGCCTCAACTGGCGCGAGCGCGCCCTGCTCTGCTGGATTGCCCCCAGGGGCATCGTCGCCGCAGCCGTATCGGCAATCTTCGCCATCCGCCTCGACCAGGCCGGCCACGAAGGCGCCTTGCTGCTGGTGCCGCTGACCTTTGCCGTGATCATTGGCACCGTGGTCCTGCAAAGCGCCACCGCACGCCCACTGGCGCGCCTGCTGAAAGTCGCGGAGCCGGCGCCCAGCGGCTTTCTGATCGTCGGCGCCAACACGCCCGCGCGAACCATCGGCAAAGCCCTGCAGCAACTGGGCAGCCGGGTACTGCTCACCGACTCCAACTGGGAGAACATCCGCGCCGCCCGCATGGACGGCCTGCCGACCTACTTCGGCAACCCGGCCTCACAACATGCCGACGCTCACCTGGACCTGGTCGGCCTCGGCCACCTGCTGGCGCTGTCTCCCGCCGGCGAGCTGAATGCCGTGGCCGCCATGCGCTTTCGCCACGACTTCGGCCACCAGCGCCTGTTCACCCTGACCAGCGGCCTGGAAAACCGTCGCACCGACAAACACCGCGCCAGCCTTGAGCACCGCGGGCACCTGCTGGGCAGTGAAACCCTGACCTACAACAGGCTGGCCAGCCTGCTGAACCAGGGCGCCGAGCTTTACAGCACCCACCTGACCACCGGGTTCACCTGGGACGACTACCAGACCCTGCACGGCGAACGCGCGACCCTGCTCTTCGCCCGCGATAGCAGCGGCTGGGTGCACGTGGTCACGCCAGAGAGCGCATTGCAACCGACTGCCGGCTGGACCTTGCTGGCGCTGATCGAGAAGGACAGCGCCTGAGTCGTTACTCAGGCGGCAAAACCCGGCAGCACCGGGACCGGGCGTTTGTCTTCGTCAATCGCAACAAAGCTGAACAGGCCGTGAATGGCCTTTTCACGCCCATCGCAACTCATGCTTTCGACAAACACCTCAACCTCGACCTTGAGGCTGGTATTCCCCACTTTCACCACCCGTCCCACCAGCTCGACGATCGAGCCGGCGGCAATCGGGTGGTTGAAGTCGATGCGATCGGTGGACACGGTCACCAGCGGCAGGCGGCAGAAACGGGTCGCGGCGATAAACGACACTTCGTCCATCCAGGCCAGGGCCGTGCCTCCGAACAGGGTGTTGTGGTGGTTGGTGGTGGAGGGGAAGACCGCCTTGGTCACACGGGTGACCGACAGCTCGGTACGGCGCTGGATTTCTTGCTCACGAAGGGTCATGGGTCTACTGCCTGAATGGGTCGATCCGCGCATGGGCACGCTGCGGGCATAAAGGGCCGATGAGCGCTGCACGGCAGCGACCAGGGGCTCGATGGGAACAACGGGGTGGCCGCCCGCCTGTGGATAACAACAGGCCGGGGCCGCCGGGAGGATGTGACGCACCCTCTGGCCCATGCAGGCTGCATGGCTCGGGCGATCACACTTTATTGGGGCGGCGAGTATATCGCCGCCCGCCTGGGGCCGATAGAACCCGCGATACGCCAGAGGCGACGCTCAGCCACAAAAAAATGCGATTATCCGCGCACCGAAAAAGGAGACCCTGCGCCATGGATGCCCTGCCCACGCCCTTGCTCGTCGAGCACCTGCTGCAACGCCTGAGCACCGACAGACCGGATCATCCAGCCTTTGTTGGCGCACCGATCGATATCAGCCCCCTGACACCCGCTCAACTGGGCAGCCTCTGGCCGGCTATCCGCCGGGCCCTGCGCGACTATGCAAACCCGGCTGCGCAACAGATGGCGACCTCGATCCTGCAACAGGTCACGCAGCTGGAACTGAGCCCGACTCTCGATCAAGGCACCCTGCTGGAGGCCCTGCGAACTTGCCTGAACTGGCAGGAGGCAGTGGAGCAACTGGCTTATGCCACCGACCAGCCGAGCGCCGCATTGGCCAGCGAGCTGCGCAGGATCCTCGATGAACCCTCTGCGCACTGGGCGGCGAATTACCATCAGGCCTACGTCCTGACGCAGTGGGTCGATGAAGAAGCCCAGGCCGCGCTGCGACGTTGCGTGCAAGAGCGTTACGCCAATGCGCCCTATGCCCGACAGGAATTCGAGCTGCTTGAGCACCTGGAGCCACAATCACGGCTGGCCCTTGCCGGCAGCGACTACTGGACCGGTCATCACCACCTGAGCGCCGACCCCGCCTGGGTGCTGATGGGGGACGCCGTGTACGTCGAGTTCTCGCAGCACATCCTCAACCTCGCCGCCCGGCGCCTGGAAGATATCCACAGCGGTCACACGCCCTATGTGGCCGATGGCGCCTTCACCATCGATGACACGCCGGTGATCGCCCGAGCTGCCCGGGTCGCGTTAATGCGCGATGCCCCGTGGCTGCCGCCGCTGATGGACAGCTTGCTGCCCAAGGCCTGCGTCGCCCCGACCCAGGCCAAGACCGCGCCGTCGCAATCCCTGGCCATCGCCCTGGGTCACTGCATCGAGCAGGTCCCCACTCCGGAAAGTGTGCAGGCTCTGCGCAGCGCCTTGAGCCTGGTGCGGCATGCCAGCGTCCAGAAAAAACTCACGCGCAACCTCAAGCCTGCCGAACGCGGCCTGGCACAACGCCCCGAAATCGCCCTGCGCCTGGCACCGACCACCGCGCCCGGCAAGGCCCAGCACGCACTCCTGGCCAGTTGCCTGGAGTCCGGGCTGTGGCAGCCCTTTGAGCTGTCTTTTAGCGACTGGCGAGCGCAACTGGCGGACTCCGCCGTGGGCGCGCCCTTTGCCCGCTCACTGATATGGGTTGCCCATCAGGACCAGGGGCCAGGTCGCAGCTTTGTGCTGAACGCCAACGCCCATGCGGTTGATGCCCATGGTCAGCCGCTGACACTGGAGGTCGGGGGCCGGATTTCGCTGTGGCATCCATTGTCCGCCGGCGCAGCGGAACGCCAGGCCTGGCAACGCCTGATCATCGAACGCCGGATCAAGCAGCCACTGCGCCAGGTGTTTCGCGAGTTCTACCTGCCGCCGGCAGAGGAACTGGAGAGCCACGCCAGCCAGGTATTCGCCGGACACAGCCTGTCCATCCGCCCGCTGATCGGCCTGGCGCGTCGCGAAGGCTGGAAGATCGACCGCGACGGCGGCCTGAACCGGAACCTGGGGGATATCCGGGTCACCTTCGAAGTGGGAGCCGAACTCTACCCGGGCCTGCAGGGCCACTGCCTGTCCGGCGCCGTACATTTCGCCCGGCGTAGCGAGAAACACTGGCGGCCCGTGCTGCTGAAAAATGTGCCGCCACAGGTATTTTCAGAAGCCTGCCGGGCCATCGATCTACTGGTCAGCATCAGCAGTTTCGCCATCGAGGAGCTGACGCAGAACACCGCTGGCGAGCCCATCAGCCCAATGCCCCCAGGCAAGAGGGAGCAACGCCTGGAGCTTCTGTCTGGACATAAGCTCAACCAGATGACGCTGATGCGCCGACAGGTACTGAGCACGGCCTTCGCCCCGCTGATCGAGGAAGGCAAGGTGGCGATGGATGGGCGTCATGTGCGGGTCGGGGATTACGCGGTGCACCTGGTCACCGGGCGCGTGTCGCGCGACGGAGCGCCGGCGGATGTGGCGTTGGCGGCGCAAAGTGGCAAGTTGGCTGCCCTGCCCTGGCTGCCGTATGACGAGGTGCTGCTGGAGAGGATCGCCAATACCGTCTGCGCCCTGCTGAATCCCTCAGGGCGCTAAATGCCAGGCAATAAAAAAGCAGCCCGTAGGCTGCTTTTTCTGCATCGGAAGCTGGACTTAAGCCAGTTTTTCCTTGATGCGAGCTGCTTTACCCGACAGGTCACGCAGGTAGTACAGCTTGGCTTTACGTACGTCACCGCGACGCTTAACAGCCATGCTGTCGATTTGCGGGCTGTAGGTCTGGAAAGTACGCTCTACGCCAACACCGTTGGAGATTTTACGAACAGTGAAAGCACTGTTCACACCACGGTTACGCTTGGCGATTACGACGCCTTCGAACGCTTGCAGACGCGAACGGTCGCCTTCCTTCACTTTCACCTGAACGACAATAGTGTCGCCCGGGGCAAAGGTAGGGATCTCTTTGGTCATCTGCTCTGCTTCGAGTGCAAGAATGATTTTGTTAGTCATGCTGTGCTCCTAAGGTAAATCGTCTGACTTACCATCGATACGTTGTTAACTATCGTCCCGCTCGCGGATGTATTCCTCGAGCAGCTTCTTCTCTTCTCCAGAAAGCGAGCGGCTTTCCAGAAGATCGGCGCGTCGTTCAAAGGTCCGACCAAGGGACTGCTGTAAACGCCAACGCCGGATGTGTGCGTGGTTGCCACTTAGCAACACGTCGGGAACACGCTGATCCGCATACACCTCCGGTCGGGTGTAATGCGGGCAATCAAGCAGACCGTCCGTAAAGGAATCTTCCTCAGCGGAGTCCGCATGCCCTAAAGCTCCAGGCAGCAGTCGTGTAACCGCATCTATCAGGACCATCGCCGGCAGCTCGCCACCGGAGAGTACATAGTCGCCAATCGACCACTCTTCATCGACATGAGCTTCAATAAAACGCTCGTCAATGCCTTCATAGCGGCCGGCAATCAGGATCAGTGCATCCTCATTCGCCAACTCGCGTACCGCCGACTGAGTCAGTTGACGGCCTTGGGGGGACAGGTAAATAACCTTCGCCGCCTCCCCGGCTGCTGCCTTGGCCTGAACCAGAGCATCTTCCAGGGGCTTGATCTTCATCACCATGCCCGGGCCACCGCCAAATGGGCGATCGTCCACAGTGTGATGTCGATCCGTCGTGTAGTCTCGCGGATTCCAACAGGTGAGCTGCAACAGCCCCTGTTTCACCGCACGACTGGTGATGCCGTACTCGCTGATGGCGGAAAACATCTCGGGAAACAAACTGATCACTTCAACGCGCAAATTAGCCACGCTTAGAAGTCCGCGTCCCATTCCACCTTCATCTCGCCCGCTGCCAGGTCGACGGCCAACACGCATTGCCCGGTATAGGGCAACAAGCGTTCACGGTCATCCAGGCTGCCAGCGCAAGGCTTGACCACCATTACATCATTGGCGCCGGTTTCCAGAAGATGATCGATTTTCCCGAGCAATTGCCCAAGTTGATCAATAACCTTCAGACCTTCCAGTTGGTACCAGTAGTACTCGCCGTCGGTCAATTCAGGGAACAGGTTGCGCGGCACGCAGATCACATAACCAGCCAGAAGACGAGCTTCTTCACGATCATCAAGACCCTTGAGCTTTGCGACCAGGAACTTATCGCTCCCGCGTCCACTGACCAGCTCGACCTGTTTCACACTACCCTCGCGCTTGAGCGTCCAGGTTTTGTACTGCAACAGGTTTTCGGTTGGATCAGTAAAGGAATAAACCTTCACTTCGCCGCGAACGCCATGAACAGAATAAATCTTGCCGATAACGATCAAATCATCAGCAATGGCAGGCGTCGCGTTCATATTGCTCAGGCCGCAGCCTTAGATGCATCCTTCAACAACTGAGCAACGCGCTCAGAAGGTTGTGCACCAACGCTCAGCCAGTAGGCTACGCGCTCTTGGTTCACGGACAGGCGGACTTCTTGACCACGAGCGATCGGGTTGAAGAAACCAACTTGTTCTTTGTGCGAACCGTCGCGTGGGTTACGGCTGTCGGTCACGGTCAAGTGGTAAAACGGGCGCTTTTTGGAGCCGCCAAGGGCAAGACGGATTGTTAGCATGTGAACATCGTTCCTGTAGTCGGTGCTGCAAATCTAAATGCACAGCGGGCATAGGTGCCCGAAAGGCCGCATATTCTAAGGAATATCCGGACTTTTGCAAATGTCTTTTTCCGGCGCCTATCGGCTCGCCATCCAGATTTGCTATGGAGCCATTGCGAACAACGGCTGGTCAGCGCCCCCAAGTGCGGGTTTGCTGGAGATTCCACGTCCCCGTGGAAAGCGCCGGCATGACTGCCGACGCGGATTCTTTACATCTTCGGCATGCCGCCGCCGGGCAACATTCCGCCCATGCCGCGCATCATTTTGGCCATTCCGCCCTTGGCGGAGAACTTCTTCATCATCTTCTGCATCTGCTTGTGCTGCTTGATCAAGCGACCGATGTCCTGCACCTGGGTGCCGGAGCCCATGGCGATCCGACGCTTGCGCGAACCGCTGATCAGCTCAGGGTCGCGGCGCTCGGCCGGGGTCATGGAATTGATGATGGCTTCCATCTGCTTGAATTGCTTCTCTGCCGCACCCTGGGCATTGCCCATTTGCGCCAGGTTGACGCCACCGATATTCGGCAGCTTGTCCATGAGGCCGCCGAGGCCGCCCATGTTCTTCATCTGTTGCAGCTGATCACGGAAGTCTTCGAGGTCGAAGCCCTTGCCCTTCTTCAGCTTCTTGGCCAGTTTGTCGGCCTTGTCCTTGTCGAGGGTCGCTTCAGCCTGCTCGATCAGGCTGAGCACGTCGCCCATGCCGAGGATCCGCGAAGCGATACGCTCGGGGTGGAACGGCTCGAGCGCTTCGCTCTTCTCGCCCATACCGATGAACTTGATCGGCTTGCCGGTAATGGCCCGCACCGAGAGCGCGGCACCACCCCGGGCATCGCCGTCGACCTTGGTCAGGATCACACCGGTCAGCGGCAGTGCATCGCCAAACGCCTTGGCCGTGTTGGCGGCGTCCTGGCCGGTCATGGCGTCGACCACGAACAGGGTTTCTACCGGGTTGATCGCGGCGTGCAGGGCCTTGATCTCACCCATCATCTCTTCATCGATGTGCAGGCGACCGGCGGTATCGACGATTACCACGTCGATGAATTTGAGTTTTGCTTCTTTAATAGCTGCTTGCGCGATATCGACCGGCTTCTGGCTCAGGTCGGACGGGAAGAAGGTGACACCGACTTCGCCTGCGAGCATTTCCAGCTGTTTGATGGCTGCCGGACGATAAACGTCGGCGGACACCACCATCACCGATTTCTTTTTGCGCTCTTTAAGGAAGCGCGCGAGTTTACCGGCGGTGGTGGTTTTACCCGCGCCCTGCAAACCGGCCATCAACACCACGGCAGGCGGTACGGCGCTGAGGTTAAGGTCCTCGTTGGCCGCGCCCATCAGGCTTTCGAGTTCGGCCTGGACGATCTTCACGAAGGCCTGGCCCGGTGTCAGGCTGCGCGACACTTCGGTGCCGACCGCACGCTCCTTCACCGAGTTGACGAAGTCCTTGACCACCGGCAGGGCGACGTCGGCTTCGAGCAACGCCATGCGCACTTCACGCAGGGTGTCTTTGATGTTGTCCTCGGTCAGCTTGGCCTTGCCGGTGACATGGCGCAGCGTCTGCGAGAGACGGTCGGTTAAGTTTTCAAACATTGCGCGATCCTTTCAGGCCCTGTGTAGACCGGGATAATGGCGGCCCAGACCGGAATCAACATGTGCTCGGCGAGCCTGCGGCGTGGGCAGGTCGCGGATTATAGCGAAGACTGCGCGCGGCGGACACCTCGCTGTCTGGTTGCGCGGTCTTTCGTGCCATAAGGGTTCTATGCCAAACTCAACGCCTTTCGGGCTTGTCTCACAGGATTTATGCTCCCCTTGTCACCCAGCTTGCTAACCACTCTCGCCGCCGCCTGTTTATATGCCGCTGCGACCTTCTATCAAGGCACTCGTCTGGCCAAGGGCGCCAAGGCGAACAAGCGCCTGCTGGTCACGCTGGGCATCCTCGCCCTGCTGGCCCACAGTGCCAGCCTTTTCACCCACCTGATGACGCCGGTCGGCCTCGGCCTGGACTTCTTCAGCGCCGCCAGCCTGATTGCCGCCGCAGTGATCGCGCTGACCCTGTTGGCCTGCTCGCGGATCCCGGTGGAAAACCTGCTGTTGCTGCTGTTCCCATTGGGTGCAGCCACGGTGCTGCTAGCGCAGTTCGCGCCCACCGGCACGGTGCAGATCATCGACGAAGCGCCGGGGATTCTCGCCCACATCCTGTTGTCGATCCTGGCCTACGGCATGTTCACCATCGCCGTGTTCCAGGCCTTGCTGCTGCTGGTGCAGGACCATCAACTCAAGAACAAGCACCCCTCCGGGCTGATCAAGAACTTCCCGCCGCTGCAAACCATGGAAAGCCTGCTGTTCGGATTCCTCTGGGCCGGCTGGACCCTGCTGTCGCTGTCGCTGATTTCCGGCTGGCTGTTCGTCGAAAACCTGTTCGCCCAACACCTGGTGCACAAGACCCTGCTGGCCTGCCTGGCGTGGATCGTGTTCAGCGTGCTGCTGTGGGGGCGCAACCGCCTCGGCTGGCGCGGCCACAAGGCCATTCGCTGGACCCTGGCCGGTTTCTGCCTGCTGATGCTGGCCTATTTCGGCAGCAAGCTGGTCCGCGAATACATCCTGCATATCTGACGAGCAGCCATCATGGACAACTTGCCCATAGGGCCGATGCTCGCTGTATTGGCCCTGCTGGTTTTATGGTCGGCACTGTTCACCGCCATCGAAATCGCCCAGCAGCACCTGCTGACCCTGCGCAACGCCTCTCGCTCCGGCGACAGGCCCCTGGCCCGCCTGAGCTTCCCTCGCGAAAGCCTGATCCTGTGCAACACCCTGTGCCGGGTGTTGACGGTGATCCTCAGCACCCTGCTCGCGCTGTTCTACTGGGAACAGAACGGCCCGTGGATGGCCTGCCTGATCGCCACCTGCCTGCTCCTGGTGCTCGCCGACTACCTGCCGCGAGCCCTCGCCGTGCGCTACCCGGAAGGGGTTCTGGCCCTGGGCAATACCCTGCTGGGCGTACCACTGAAGATCATCTATCCGGGGGCCTGGTTGCTGAATGCCATCAGTCTGTTGCTGCTGCGCCCCTTTACCCCGAAGGTCGGCGTGGTCAAGCACAGCGAGGATGAGCTGGCGCCCGAGTCGGAACATCCGTCGGGCCACGAGCCCGCCAACTGCCGCCCGCACCTGCTGTCGGGCATCCATGCCCTGGACAACATCACGGTCAACGACATCCTGGTGCCGCGCAGTGAAGTCGACGGGATCAACCTCGACGACCCCATCGAAGACATCATCGAGCAGCTGCGCGTCTCCAAGCGCACTCGGCTGCCGGTGTTCCACAGTGATATCAACCAGGTCGAGGCGGTGCTCAACACCCGGCAGATCCGCCACCTGCTGCCGGATGCCAGCCTGACCAAGGACGCTCTGCTCAGCGCCTGCCACGAACCCTATTTCGTTCCGGAAAGCACACCGCTGCAACTGCAACTGCTGAACTTTCACAAACAGCAGCGCCGCCTGGGCATGGTGGTCGACGAATACGGCGAAGTCCTGGGCATCGTCACCCTGGAAGACATTCTCGAAGAAATCGTCGGCGAGTTCGAAAGCGAACACAGCCTCGACAACCCGCACATCCACCCGCAAGCCGATGGTCGCTACGTGATCGAAGGGGCCGCGTCGATTCGCGAGTTGAACAAGAGCCTGGGCTGGCACCTGCCCAGCGATGGCCCGAAAACCCTCAACGGCCTGGTCACCGAAGCCCTGGAAACCATCCCCGACAGCGCCGTCTGCCTGAAGATCGGCCGCTATCGCCTGGAAATCCTCGAGACCGAAGACAACCGCATCAGCCGCGTGTTGATCTGGCACACCAGCTCGACACCCGTCACGAGATAAATCTCAAGCTAAGGCGAAATCAGCGCAAAACAGCCGCCTCATAGCGATAAAACCCGCAAGCTAGCGGCTGTTTTCTGAAAAAAAACGCTGTTTTCCCCCCTTGTTGAATCGATAGCCCCCTTCCTATAATCCCCTGGCTTACCCAAGCCCCGCCCGACCGCGTGCTACCCGCACTCAGCGCGTCCAGGCACCGCTTTACTGTGTCTGAACGGTGTTTGCTCCCATCCCGAGCCACCCCGCGCACGCCCCTGACCCAGGGGGTGTACGACTAATAATAATCCGCGTCCAAACGCGCAATGACCGTCAGGGATATTTCAATGAGCACCACCTATAACGAGGCCGCGACCGCCGCCCCGACCAACTCGACCGCTCGCGTTGCCACGGCGAGCATCGTTGGCACTGCCATCGAGTTCTACGATTTCTACATCTACGCCACGGCCGCCGCGCTGGTGATCGGCCCGGTATTTTTCCCGCAAACCTCCGGCACGGCGCAGATGCTTGCCTCGTTCCTGACCTTCGGCATTGCCTTTATCGCCCGCCCCATGGGTTCGGCGCTGTTCGGCCATTTTGGCGATCGCATCGGCCGCAAATCGACCCTGGTGGCCTCCCTGCTGCTGATGGGGGTCTGCACCACGCTGATCGGCTTGCTGCCCGGCTATGACAGCATCGGGGCCTGGGCGCCGATCCTGTTGTGCGTACTGCGCTTCGGCCAGGGCCTGGGCCTTGGCGGCGAATGGGGCGGCGCGGCGTTGCTGGCCACCGAGAACGCGCCAAAGGGCAAGCGCGCCTGGTTCGGCATGTTTCCGCAACTGGGCCCCTCCATCGGCTTCCTGGCAGCCAACGGCTTGTTCCTGATCCTGGCCATGAACCTCAGCGACGAGCAGTTCCGCAGTTGGGGCTGGCGCATCCCGTTCATTCTCAGCGCCGCGCTGGTGATGGTTGGCCTGTATGCCCGCTTGAAGCTGCATGAAACCCCGGTGTTTGCCAACGCGGTGGCCCACGAAGCGCCCGTCAAAGTGCCGCTGGTAGAACTGTTCAGCCAGCATTGGCTGCCGGTCCTGCTGGGCGCGGCGTCAATGGTGGTGTGTTACGCGCTGTTCTACATCACCACGGCGTTTTCCCTGAGCTACGGCGTGTCGACCCTGGGCTACAGCCGTGAAACCTTCCTCGGACTCTTGTGCTTCGCCGTGCTGTTCATGGGCCTGGCGACACCGATTGCCGCCCTGGCCAGCGACCGTTACGGGCGCAAGCCGGTGCTGATCGTCGGCGCGGTGCTGGCCATCCTGTCGGGCTTCACCATGGAGCCGCTGCTGACCCACGGCTCGACCTGGGCAGTGGCGCTGTTCCTGGCCCTGGAACTGTTCCTGATGGGCGTGACCTTCGCCCCGATGGGCGCGATGCTGCCGGAGCTGTTCCCGACCCGCGTGCGTTATACCGGCGCTTCGGCGGCGTATAACCTGGGCGGAATTGTCGGCGCATCGGCGGCGCCCTTCTTTGCCACTAAGCTGGTGGCGATGGGCGGCCTGAGTTATGTCGGCGGGTATGTGTCGGCGGCAGCGCTGCTCAGCTTGATCGCTGTGCTGTGCCTGAAAGAGACGCGGGATAACGACCTGAATCGGGTCGCTTGATAGAACGGATCGCCGGCAATCCGGCCCCTACACGGTTAAACGCACACCTGTAGGGGCCAGCTTGCCGGCGCGGCCTTTAGAGCTCGACCACCACCGCTTGCGAAGCGCGGGTCGCCTTGGCCCGTGCGGCCTCGATCGACTCGTCACGCGCCAGGGCCACGCCCATGCGGCGCTGACCATTGACTTCCGGCTTGCCGAACAGACGCAGGGCGGTGTCCGGCTCGCTCAGGGCGGCGCCCAGGTTGGCGAATGCGGTCTGGGTCGACTGGCCTTCCACCAGAATCACTGCCGAAGCCGATGGCCCGAACTGGCGAATCAGTGGAATCGGCAAGCCCAGGATCGCCCGCGCATGCAGGGCAAACTGCGACAAGTCCTGGGAAATCAGGGTCACCAGGCCGGTGTCATGCGGGCGCGGCGACACTTCGCTGAACCACACCTGATCGCCCTTGATAAACAGCTCGACGCCAAACAGGCCACGGCCACCCAGCGCCTCGGTCACGGCCTTGGCCACGCGCTCGGATTCCGCCAGGGCTTTGGGGCTCATGGCCTGGGGCTGCCAGGACTCCTGATAGTCACCTTTCTCCTGACGGTGCCCGACGGGCGCGCAGAAGGTGGTGCCGCCGATGTGACGCACGGTCAGCAGGGTGATTTCGTAATCGAAATCGATAAAGCCTTCGATGATCACCCGGCCCTTGCCGGCACGTCCGCCTTCCTGGGCGTAATCCCAGGCCTTCTGCACGTCGTCGGCGCTGCGCAGCAGGCTCTGACCCTTGCCCGAGGAGCTCATGACCGGCTTGACCACGCAGGGGAAGCCCAGGTCTTGAACCGCCTTGGAATAGTCCTCGAAGGTGTCGGCGAAGTGGTAGGGCGAGGTCGGCAGGTCCAGCTCTTCAGCGGCCAGGCGGCGGATGCCTTCACGGTTCATGGTCAGTTGCGTGGCACGCGCAGTCGGGATCACGGTGAAGCCTTCGGCTTCCAGTTCGACCAGGGTCGCCGTGGCGATGGCTTCGATCTCCGGCACGATAAAGTGCGGTTTCTCCGCCTCGATCACTGCCCGCAGGGCCGCGCCGTCTAGCATGTTGATGACGTGGCTGCGGTGAGCCACTTGCATCGCCGGCGCATTGGCATAGCGATCCACGGCAATCACTTCAACGCCCAGGCGCTGCAGCTCGATCACCACTTCCTTGCCCAACTCGCCACAGCCACAAAGCAAAACGCGGGTCGCGGTTGGCGACAATGGAGTTCCGATACGGGTCATCTGCAGGTCCTCAAAAGGAGCGGATCATCGAGGGCCGCGCACCAGACGGGCGACCCATGGGGAGAAAGCGCGGCATTTTACATGAACCGCGAGGTTTGGCCTCAGCTGGCGCACGTCGCCTTGCGCAAGCGCCAGGCCATGGCCAGCCAGACCACCGTCACGCCGGCGAACTTGGAACCCAATGCGGTGAGCACGACTCCAGGCGTCAGCGCGTCGATCAGGCCGAAGAAGATAAAGGTGTCCAGCGGGATGCTCAGCGCCGAACTGATCCATAGCCGGTCGTGCAACGGGCGCTTGGTAATGCTGAACACCAGCCAGTCGATGCACTCGGAGACCGCGAATGCCGTGGCGCTGGCCAGGGCGATCGTCGGATCGGAGGTCACGTAAGACAGCACCAGCGCCGCCAGCATGGCGAGCAGTGCACCGTGGCCGAAGCGGGTCTGCACCATATCGCGCAGCACAAACACCAACCCACCCCAGGCCGACCAGATGATGTCCAGGTGCGGGGCACTGGAAAAGGCGTAGTTGATCAGCACGACGCTGCTGATGTAAGCGATCAGGAAGAGCATGGCGCGAAAGGTACCTGTAGATAAGGCGCACAGGGTACTTGAGCGGCCAGGCGCACGCAAAATCTGCCGCCCTCCAATCATCCCACCGGTGCCGCTGCCGCAGGGTCGGGCCGCGTTCGGACGCTGGCCCTAAAAGAGATCGTGAATCCGGATGGAATGGACGGTGCCTGATGGCCAGCGCAGCCTGCGGCAGCGGCTACAGGTCAGTTGGAGGTGCCCACCATCCACACCAGGCCGCTGGCTTTGGCTCGCTCGTGGCACAGGCCGAGCACTGTGCGCCGCTCGTCGTTGTCCATGCGGCTCCAGCGGGTGATTTCATCCACGGTTCGCTGGCAGCCGGTGCAGATGTCGTCGTCATCCAGGGCGCAGATGCTGACGCAGGGCGAGGCAACCGGGCGCTCGGTGCTGGTCATTGTTCTTGCTCGACCAGGTCACGGGCGTAGCGCTGGGCGTTGTGCACATAGTGCGCGGCACTGGCTTCGAGCATTTTCTTTTGCGGCTCGGTCAGTTCGCGCACCACTTTGCCAGGCGAACCCATCACCAGCGAGCCATCGGGAATTTCCTTGCCTTCGCCAATCAGCGAATTGGCGCCAATGATGCAGTTTTTGCCGATTTTCGCCCCGTTGAGGATCACTGCATTGATACCGATCAGGCTGTAATCGCCAACGGTGCAGCCATGCAGCATGGCGTTATGGCCGATGGTGACGCCGGTGCCGATGGTCAGCGGGTAGCCCATATCGGTGTGCATCACCGTGCCATCCTGCACATTGCTGTTCTTGCCGATCAGGATCAGTTCGTTGTCGCCACGCAACACCGCGTTGAACCAGACATTGGCGCCCTCCTCCAGCTTGACCTTGCCCACCAGCGTGGCGTTCGGGGCGACCCAGCTTTGCGGGTGGGCTTCAACTCGGGCATCGCCCAGGCGGTATTTCATCTTCTTATCCTCAGGGCTCAGGCGGCCGCGGGTTCATGCCATACGAGCGATGGCTTCAAATATTGATAGAGCTCTTGGGGGGGTGATGCAGGCTGATTTTGGCGTCATACAGCAGATTGATCAGTTCGACGATCATGATCGCCGTCAAACCCCAGATCTTGTATTCGCCAAAGCGATAACTGGGCACATACCAACTGCGGCCCTGATAGTCGATGCGGTGGGTATGCTCGCGCGGGTCCTGGCGGAAGAACTCCAGCGGCACACTGAACACCGCGGCAATCTCGGCGTCGTTGGCCAGGTACTCGACATAATCGGGAATCACCCCGACATAGGGTGTGACCTTGATCCCGTGCAACGAAATCAGCGGGCTCAAGGGACCAATGACTTCCACCAGGCCCGGGGGCAGGCCGATCTCCTCTTGCGCCTCGCGCAGTGCAGTGAAGATCAGGTCGGGGTCTTCCGGGTCACGCCTTCCACCGGGAAACGCCACTTCACCGCCATGGGTCGACAGCCCGCTGGCACGCAGGGTCAGCACCAGTTCCGGCTCTTCACTGCGGGTAATAGGCACCAGCACCGCCGCCTCCGGAAAACGGCGATCAGTCTCCAGCGTTCGTGGCGTATGGTTGGTTACCCGATGAAGTAGCTCGTCCAGCATGAGTCATCTCGATCTGTTGGCTACCGTGCATCATGCACCAATCCCGGCATCGGCCCAACCCCCGGCCCCTGGCATGTCGCTTAACGACAACTTGCCGACAAACTGGCCGCACGCCAAGATAGGCCCAGCCTTTTCGGAAGCCCAGCATGAAATTTTGCAGCCAGTGCGGTAAACCGGTAACCCAGCGTATTCCCGAGGGCGACTCACGCCTGCGGTTTGTCTGCGACCACTGCCAGACCATCCACTACCAGAACCCGAATATCGTCGCCGGCTGCGTGCCGACCTGGGGCACCCAGGTGCTGCTGTGTCGCCGCGCCATCGAGCCACGCCGTGGCTACTGGACCCTGCCCGCAGGCTTTATGGAAAACGGCGAGACCATCGAACAGGCCGCCATCCGCGAAACCGCCGAAGAAGCCTGCGCCCGGGTCCGCAACCTGAGCATCTACACCTTGATCGACGTCCCTCATATCAGCCAGGTGCACGTGTTTTTTCGCGCCGAGCTGGCGGACCTGGACTTTGCCGCCGGTGAAGAGAGCCTGGAGGTGCGCTTATTCGAAGAGTCGGAGATCCCTTGGTCCGAGCTGGCTTTCCGCACGGTCGGGCGTACCTTAGAATGCTTTTTCGCTGATCGGCACACCGAGGACTTCCCCGTGCGCTCCGAGTCGATTCCTCCGCTCGCTCAGCCGGCCATCACGTAGAACCTGCTCCCGATCTGGCGAGCGACGCTCAGGCTGGACAAAAAATGGCTGAGATCGCTCAATTTAAGCAGCTAAATGAGCATTTCGAAGGCATTTTTAGCGCCACATGAACCAAGCGCAGCAGATCGCGAACTGGTTCTTAAACAATAAAACGTACGCAGCACCGGTGTACGCCTAGGGATATCGTTTCAATGCGCTGGTTGCTTGCCCTTCTCTGCTTGTCACTCACTGTTGCGTCCCACGCCTCTACGGTAGAAACCCTGGACGGCAAGATCATCGAAAAAGTACTGGTCCTCAAGTCGGCCCACCAACTGCAACTGATCAACGACGGCAAGCCGCTCAAGACCTATCGCATTTCCCTGGGCAAGCAGCCCAAGGGACCAAAACTGATGGAAGGCGATAAACGCACGCCGGAAGGCTTCTACTGGCTCGACTGGCGCAAGACCAGCGATCGCTTCAACCTGGCCATGCACATCTCCTACCCGAATATCAGCGACTCCGCCCGCTCACGCCGCGAAGGCGTTCCACCGGGCAGCATGATCATGATCCACGGCACGCCGGACAGCGAAGACTACCCCGAGCAGTTTTTCCACACCCTGGACTGGACCGACGGCTGCATCGCCATGCGCAACGTCGATATGCGAGAAGTCTGGGGCCTGGTCAAGGACGGCACCATGATTGAAATCCGCCCCTGAGCGCTTGCTCCGCCCCATGAAAAAGCCCGCTGACCGTTACCGGTTCAGCGGGCTTTTTCGCAATGGCGGGCCTAGAAGTCTTCCAGGCGCCAAACCTCATAAGCCGGCGTTTCGTAGGGATGGCTCTGTTTCAGGGCCATCACCACCGAACGGATCAGCTCATCGGCCACCACCAGCTCGACCTTCCACTCCTCGACCTGCTCGACCAGGCCGTTTTGCCCGAGAAACGGCTGGCTGCCGTCCAGCGGGCGAAACTGACCCTGGCCCAGCACCTGCCAGGCGCAGTGGTCGTAGGCACCGATTCTACCGCCACCGGCGGCGAATACAGCGCTCTTGACCACATCCACATGGCTGGGAGGAACAAAGAAGCTGAGCTTGTACATGCCCCCTAGTTCACCCAGACCCGAGCGTTACGGAACATGCGCATCCACGCCGCATCTTCGTTCCACTCTTCCGGGCGCCAGGAGTTCTGCACCGCGCGGAACACCCGCTCCGGGTGCGGCATCATGATGGTGACGCGACCGTCACGGCTGGTGAGACCGGTGATCCCGCGCGGCGAGCCGTTCGGGTTGGCCGGGTAGTTCTCGGTGACCTTGCCATGGTTGTCGACGAAACGCAGGGCCACGCAACCGGACAGATCGGCTTCGAGCAGAGCGTCTTCGTTGGCGAACTCGGCATGGCCTTCACCGTGGGCGATGGCGATCGGCATGCGCGAACCGGCCATGCCCTGCAGGAAGATCGAGTTCGACTTCTGCACTTCGACCATGGCCACACGGGCTTCGAACTGCTCGGAACGGTTACGCACAAAGTGCGGCCAGAACTCGCTGCCCGGAATCAGCTCGTGCAGGTTGGACATCATCTGGCAACCGTTGCACACACCCAGCGTGAAGCTGTCGGTACGTTCGAAGAAGCCCTGGAAGGCGTCCCGCGCACGGCTGTTGAACAGCGCCGACTTGGCCCAGCCCTCACCGGCACCCAGTACGTCGCCGTAGGAGAAGCCACCGCAAGCGACCATGCCCTTGAAGTCGTTCAGGTCGACACGCCCGGCAAGGATGTCGCTCATGTGCACGTCGATCGCGTTGAAGCCCGCACGGTCGAAGGCCGCAGCCATTTCCACCTGGCCGTTGACGCCTTGTTCACGCAGGACCGCCACTTGAGGACGGACGCCCTTCTTGATGTAAGGCGCGGCAACGTCCTGGTTGACGTCGAAGGCCAGCTTGACGCTCAGGCCCGGGTTGTCTTCTTCCAGCAGCACGTCGAACTCTTGCTCGGCGCAGTCGGCGTTATCCCGCAGGCGCTGGATCTGGTAGCTGGTTTCAGCCCACTGACGTTGCAGCAGACGACGCTGGCCGGAGAACACGGTGTCGCCATTGAAGGTGATGCTGACTTCGCCGTTGTTCAGTGGCTGGCCGATGACCGACACACAGTCGCCCAGGCCGGCAGCGCTGAACTGTGCCAGTACGTCTGGAGTGGCGTCCTGGCGTACCTGGATCACGGCGCCCAGCTCTTCGTTGAACAGGATCGCGGCGATGTCGGCCGAGGTTTCAGCCACGCCGTCGAGGTTCAGGCTCAGGCCGCAGTGACCGGCAAAGGCCATTTCCACGGTGCTGGTCAGCAAACCACCATCGGAACGGTCGTGGTAGGCCAGCAGGTGACCGTCGGCGTTGAGGCCCTGGATCACTGCGAAGAAGGCCTTCAGGTCTTCGGCGTCATCGACGTCCGGTGCCTGCTTGCCGAGCTTGCCGTGAACCTGGGCCAGGATCGAGGCGCCCATGCGGTTCTGGCCACGGCCGAGGTCGATCAGGATCAGGTCGGTGATGCCCTTGTCCATGCGCAGCACGGGGGTCAGGGTCTTGCGGATATCCGCCACTGGCGCGAAGCCGGTAACGATCAGCGACAGCGGCGAGGTCACGCTCTTGTCAACGCCCTCGTCGCTCCAGCGAGTGGCCATGGACATCGAGTCCTTGCCCACCGGAATGGTGATCCCCAGCTCCGGGCACAGCTCCATGCCGACCGCTTTCACGGTGTCGTACAGGCGCGCATCTTCACCCGGGTGGCCGGCAGCGGACATCCAGTTGGCCGACAGTTTGATGTCGGAAATTTTCTCGATGCGCGAAGCCGCGATGTTGGTCAGGGTTTCGCCAATCGCCATGCGCCCGGACGCCGGTGCGTCGAGCAGGGCCAGCGGCGTGCGCTCACCCATGGCCATGGCTTCGCCGGTGTAGACGTCGAAGCTGGTAGCGGTGACGGCCACGTCAGCCACGGGGACCTGCCACGGCCCGACCATCTGGTCGCGGGCAACCAGGCCGGTGATGGTGCGGTCGCCAATGGTGATCAGGAAGCTTTTGCTGGCCACGGCCGGGTGGTGCAGGACGCGCTCCACGCAGTCGTCGATGGACAGGCTGCTCGGGTCGAAATCATCGCCCAGCTCGGTCTCGCGGACCGCCGAACGGTGCATGCGCGGGGCTTTGCCCAGCAGCACTTCCAGAGGCATGTCCACCGGGCTGTTGCCGAAGTGGCTGTCGGTGACAGTCAACTGCGGCTCGGCGGTGGCTTCGCCCACTACGGCGAACGGGCAGCGTTCGCGCTCGCAGATCGCCTGGAAGCGCTCGAAATCTTCAGCGCCGACCGCCAGGACGTAACGCTCCTGGGATTCGTTGGACCAGATTTCGTGCGGGGCCATGCCCGGCTCGTCATTGGGAATATTGCGCAGCTCGAAACGGCCGCCACGGTCGCCATCGTTGACCAGTTCCGGGAAGGCGTTGGACAAACCGCCCGCACCGACGTCATGGATGAAGCTGATCGGGTTCTTGTCACCCAACTGCCAGCAACGGTCGATGACTTCCTGGCAACGGCGTTCCATTTCCGGGTTTTCGCGCTGTACCGAGGCAAAGTCCAGGTCAGCCGAGCTGGTGCCGGTGGCCATCGAGGAAGCAGCGCCGCCGCCCAGGCCGATCAGCATGGCCGGGCCACCGAGCACGATCAGCTTGGAGCCGACGGTGATCTCGCCTTTCTGTACGTGTTCGGCACGGATGTTACCCATGCCGCCGGCCAGCATGATCGGCTTGTGATAGCCACGAACCTCATCGCCACGCGGGGTGGTGATGGATTGTTCGAAGGTACGGAAGTAGCCGGTCAGGGCTGGACGGCCGAATTCGTTGTTGAACGCGGCGCCGCCCAGCGGGCCTTCGATCATGATGTCCAGCGCGGTGACGATGCGCTCGGGCTTGCCATACGGCACTTCCCACGGCTGCTCGAAACCCGGGATCTGCAGGTTGGATACGGTGAAACCGGTCAGGCCAGCCTTGGGCTTGGCGCCGCGACCGGTGGCACCCTCGTCACGGATCTCGCCACCAGAGCCGGTGGACGCGCCCGGGAACGGGGCGATCGCCGTCGGGTGGTTATGCGTCTCGACCTTCATCAGGATATGCACTGGCTCCTGGACCGCGCCGTACTGGCGGGTCTCGGGGTCCGGGAAGAAACGGCCGGCGACGTTGCCGACGATCACCGAGGCGTTGTCCTTATAAGCCGACAGAACACCTTCGCTGTGCATCACGTAGGTGTTCTTGATCATGCCGAACAGGCTCTTGTCCTGGCTCTGGCCGTCGATGTCCCAGCTGGCATTGAAGATCTTGTGCCGGCAATGCTCGGAGTTGGCCTGGGCGAACATCATCAGTTCGATGTCGTGCGGGTTGCGCTTGAGACCCTGGAAGGCACTCATCAGGTAATCGATTTCGTCTTCGGCCAGGGCCAGGCCCAATTCGCGGTTGGCGCTTTCCAGCGCTTCGCGGCCACCACCGAGGATATCGATGGCGGTCAACGGCTTGGGCGTGGCATGGCTGAACAGGCCGGCAGCCTGTTCCAGGTTGCCCAGGACGATCTGGGTCATGCGGTCGTGCAGGACGTCGGCGATCTGTTGCGCCTGGACATCGCTGAACTCACCGGCCACGTAAAACGCAATACCGCGCTCCAGGCGCTGGATTTTTGCCAGGCCACAGTTGCGGGCGATATCACTGGCCTTGCTCGACCATGGCGAGATGGTGCCAAACCGCGGCAGCACCAGGAACAGGCGACCGGTCGGTTCTTGGACCGGTACGCTTGGACCGTACTTCAGAAGGCGCGCAAGCACCTGCTGTTCGTCGCCGGTCAGGTCGCCGGTGACTTCGGCGAAGTGAGCGAATTCAGCATACAAGCCACTGACAGCCGGGACAGATCGGCTCAGTTGCTCAAGGAGTTTGCTGTG
This sequence comes from Pseudomonas sp. MF4836, assembly GCF_002018875.1. Taxonomy (GTDB): domain Bacteria; phylum Pseudomonadota; class Gammaproteobacteria; order Pseudomonadales; family Pseudomonadaceae; genus Aquipseudomonas. The sequence continues at coordinate 361,857 of NZ_MVOL01000003.1, read as the reverse complement.
GCGAAAGGCAGAAAGGGCAGGAGCGCCGCGCAGGATCAACATCTTCGGGACAGCCTCGGGAAGGGGTGTGCTTTGAGGCCGTGCATTCTAGCCTAAAGCGCCCGCCACGGCACCCGAAACGGCACGCGAGACTGCGGCCAGACGTCGGCCCAGGGACCGCCGGCTATAACAAAGAGGCATCAGGCCCATTCAGAAGGGTTATTTTAAGCGTCACATTGAGCAGCGAGCCGCCATTCACAAGGGCTCCAGCGCCGGCGGCGAATCTCTAGCAGACCAGCCCTTATCTGTCGAGATATGGCGGCCGTGGTCCTTTGCGTATACTGCGCAAATGTTTTCCCCTATGGCTTTACGTCCGCGCTGTGCCAGATGGCTCATCGCAACCGGACTCTTCCTGATGCTCGGTGCCTGTGTTGAAAAACCCAGCACCCTGGAGCGTATAAAGGAGGATGGTGTGCTGCGGGTGGTCACCCGTAACAGCCCGGCCACCTACTTTCAGGATCGCAATGGCGAAACCGGCTTCGAATACGAGCTGGTGAAACGCTTCGCCGACGATCTGGGCGTTGAGCTGAAGATCGAAACCGCCGACAACCTCGATGACCTTTTTGGCCAGCTGGGTAAACCTAACGGCCCGGTGCTGGCTGCTGCCGGTCTGGTCAGCAGCGAGAAACGCCAGCAACAAGTCAGGTTTTCCCATCCTTACCTTGAAGTCACCCCGCAGATCATCTATCGCAACGGCCAGTCCCGGCCGACCAACGCCGCCGACCTGGTGGGCAAGCACATCATGGTGCTCAAGGGCAGCACCCACGCCGAGCAACTGGCCGATCTGAAGCTGAAGTACCCCGGCATCGAATACGAAGAATCGGACGCGGTGGAAGTGGTCGACCTGCTGCGCATGGTCGACGAAGGGCAGATCGACCTGACCCTGGTCGACTCCAACGAAGTGGCGATGAACCAGGTGTACTTTCCCAACGTGCGCGTGGCCTTCGACCTCGGCGACGCCAGCAACCAGAGCTGGGCCGTGGCCGCCGGCGAAGACAACAGCCTGCTCAACGAGATCAACGCCTACCTCGACAAGGTGCAGAAGAACGGCACCCTGCAGCGCCTGAAAGATCGCTACTACGGGCACGTGGATGTTCTGGGCTACGTGGGCGCCTACACCTTTGCCCAGCACCTGCAGCAGCGTTTGCCCAAATACGAGAAGCACTTCAAGGCCTCGGCCAAGCAGGAGAAGGTCGACTGGCGCCTGCTGGCAGCGGTCGGCTACCAGGAATCCATGTGGCAGCCCGCGGTGACGTCCAAGACCGGCGTGCGCGGCCTGATGATGCTGACGCAAAACACCGCCCAGGCCATGGGCGTGTCCAACCGCCTGGACCCCAAGCAGAGCATCAGCGGCGGGGCCAAGTACCTGGCCTATATCAAGGAACAACTGGACGACAAGATCGAGGAGCCGGATCGCACCTGGTTCGCCCTCGCCGCCTATAACGTCGGCACCGGCCACCTGGACGACGCGCGCAAGCTGGCGGAGAAAGAGGGGCTCAACCCCAACAAGTGGCTGGACGTGAAGAAAATGCTGCCACGGCTGTCGCAGAAACAGTGGTACAGCAAGACCCGTTACGGCTACGCCCGGGGCGGTGAGCCGGTGCACTTTGTGGCCAACATCCGGCGCTACTACGACATCCTGACCTGGGTCACGCAACCGCAGCTGGAAGGCGACCAGGTGGCTGAAGGCAATCTGCACGTGCCCGGCGTCGACAAGACCAAGCCCCCGGCGGAAAACCCACCGCTCTAAAGCCCCGCTCTCAATACATCCCGTAGCCGCTGCCGAGCCCGCGAGGCTGCGCTGGCCATCCGCAACGCATCAATCTACCTGACACCCCACGGCGCCCGGCACGGCCAGCGTCCGAACGCGGCCCGAGCCTGTCGGCAGCAGCTACAGAGTTCGGTCAGGCTTTGGCGGCGGCCAGGATCAGGGCTTTCATTTCCGCCACGGCGCCTTTGAAGCCGACGAACAAGGCATGGGCCACCAGGGCGTGACCGATGTTCAGTTCGTTGATGCCCTTGATTGCCGCCACCGCCTCGACGTTGTGGTAATGCAGGCCGTGCCCGGCATTGACGATCAGCCCTTGAGCCAAGCCGATTGCCACGCCCTCAGCCACACGCTGCAGCTCTTGCGCGACCTCGGTTGGGGTCTGCGCATCGGCGTAGCGCCCGGTGTGCAGCTCGATGGCCGGGGCGCCGACACGGCGGGAAGCTTCGATCTGCCGCTCATCCGCGTCGATGAACAACGACACTTCGGCGCCGGTTTTCGACAGGCGCTCGACCGCGGCCTTGATCCGCGCTTCCTGGCCTGCGACATCCAGACCGCCCTCGGTGGTCAGTTCCTGGCGGGTTTCCGGGACCAGGCAGATGTGTGCCGGACGGATGCGTTCGGCGAACGCCATCATTTCCTCGGTAACGCCCATCTCGAAATTCATGCGGGTCTGCAGCACGTCCTTGAGCAGCACGACGTCGCGCTCCTGGATGTGCCGCCGGTCTTCGCGCAGGTGCACAGTGATGCCGTCAGCGCCCGCCTCTTCTGCATCCAGCGCGGCCTTGACCGGATCGGGATAACGGGTGCCCCGCGCCTGACGCAAGGTGGCGACGTGGTCGATGTTCACGCCAAGAAGAATGCGATTGCTGGTGGTCACGGAAGCGCTCCTGAATAAATGAAGATTCGGCGCACAGCATACGGGGTGATCAGGGCTTGCGAAACAACTCGCGACTGACCAATGGCCGACCGCCCAGGTGCACCGCCAGGGCCTGGCGCATCAAGCGCTTGGCGGCCGACAGCGCACCGGGGGCACTCCAGTCGGCCTCGGCCATGGCCAGCAGCTCGGTGCCGTTGAACAACCCCGGCTGCAACAGGTAAACCTGCTCCAGCCCGGCATCCACTTGCAGGCGGTACAGGCCCTTGGCGTCTATCGGCTGGCCATGGATATCGCTGTCCAGGGCAAAGCCGTAGCCCAGGTCATCCAGCAGCCGCCACTCGAACGCCCGCAACAAGGGCTCCAGGGGACGCCCCTCGGCCAGGGCCAGCAAGGTCGCGGCATAGTGATCGAAGACCGCCGGATGAGGGTCCTCGGCAGGCAACAGACGAATCAGCAGTTCATTGAGGTAGAGCCCGCTGAACAGAGCCTCGCCATTGAGCCAGGTGGAGACGCCGGCACTTTCCATGCGCCCGACGTTCTTCAGCTCGCCGCGCCCGCGAAACTCGACTTCCAGTGGCACGAATGGCCGGGCCAGGGTTCCGGCCTTGCCGCGCGCACTGCGCAGTACCGCACGCAGGCGGCCTTGGGGCGTGAGGAAGTCGACCAGGGCACTGGTTTCGCGGTAGGCGCGACTGTGCAGGACATAAGCGGGCTGGCCGACGGGGGGGTGGGTAGACATCAGTGTCCGGTTCTCAGGTGAGAGAGGGTGAGGGAGCGCACTCCCCCACTCCAAGAGCCGGCGCTATTACAGGTCGCCGTAGCCCAGGGAACGCAGGGCGCGCTCGTCGTCGGACCAGCCGCCTTTGACCTTGACCCACAGGTTGAGCATGATTTTGGAGTCGAACAGCACTTCCATATCCTTGCGCGCCTCGGTGCCGATGCGCTTGATGCGCTCGCCCTTGTCACCAATGATGATTTTCTTCTGGCCATCGCGTTCGACGAGAATCAGCGCATGAATATGCAGGGTTTTGCCCTGCTGCTTGAATTCTTCGATTTCCACGGTGATCTGGTACGGCAGCTCGGCCCCCATCTGGCGCATGATCTTCTCGCGCACCAGCTCGGCAGCGAGAAAGCGGCTGCTGCGGTCAGTGATCTGGTCTTCAGGGAAGAAGTGATCGTTTTCCGGCAGGTGCTCGGCGATCACTCGCTCCAGCGCTTCGAGGTTGTGCCCGTGCTGGGCCGAGATCGGCATGATCTGCGCGTTCGGCAACTGCTCCTGCAACCAGGACAGGTGCGGCATCAGCTCGGCCTTGTCTTCGATGCGATCGGTCTTGTTCAGCGCGACGATCAGCGGGCCGGTCACGTACTGCACGCGCTCAAGAACCATCTGGTCTTCGTCGGTCCACTTGGTGCGATCAACCACGAAGATCACCACGTCGACGTCTTTCAACGCCGCCGAAGCGGTCTTGTTCATGTAGCGGTTGAGGGCCTTTTCGCCACCTTTGTGCATGCCTGGGGTGTCGACGTAGATCGCCTGGACAGCGCCCTCGGTCTTGATCCCGAGCATGTTGTGACGGGTGGTCTGCGGCTTGCGCGAGGTGATGGCCAGCTTCTGTCCGAGGATGTGGTTGAGCAGCGTCGATTTGCCCACGTTCGGGCGGCCGACGATGGCGACATAGCCACAGCGTGTTGCAGTTGAATCAGTCATGGCCATTCTCCACGCCCAGGGCAATCAGTGCTGCAGCGGCCGCTACCTGTTCGGCAATACGACGGCTCACACCCTGACCTCGGCTTTTTTCATTCAGTAAGGTGATTTCACATTCGACGAAGAACGTCCGGCAATGGGGCTCACCCTGGATATCCACCACTTCGTAACGCGGCAGGTCGCAGGCACGCGATTGCAGGAATTCCTGCAGGCGGGTCTTGGGATCTTTGTTGGTGTCGACCAGCGTCAGGCTGTCGAACTCGGAGGTCAGCCAGGCCAGCACGCGGTCGCGCGCTGCGTCCATGCCGGCATCCAGGTAGATCGCACCGATCAAGGCTTCCAGGGCATCGGCAAGGATCGACTCACGACGAAAACCGCCGCTCTTCAACTCACCGGACCCCAGGCGCAGGTACTCGCCCAGGTCGAAACCACGGGCCAGTACGGCCAGTGTTTCACCTTTTACCAGGCGTGCGCGCAAACGCGACAACTGGCCTTCGCGAGCCTGGGGGAAACGCTCGAACAGCGCCTCGCCAGCCACAAAGTTGAGAATGGCATCACCGAGGAATTCCAGGCGCTCATTGTTGCGCCCGGCAAAGCTGCGGTGAGTGAGGGCCAGGATCATCAGTTCCTGGTCCTTGAAGGTGTAACCGAGCTGACGCTCGAGACGGCTCAAAGAAACGCTCACGGTTTACCCACGCTGAGTTCGTGGTCGAATTTCACCACCATAGGGAGGCATACAGTGCCTGTGGCAATTAACGCAGTGTTCAAATGCACATCCTGAATATCGTTGACTGCATGCTTCTGGCGCCTGGGCGATCCCGGTCGTTCGCCGTTATCCCCTCTCCAGAAAAGCATTCGGCGCTGTGTTCAACAGCGCCGTGGGTGTGATTACTTGATCAGGCCAACCCGCGAGAAATTCGGCAGGTGGCTGAGTTTCGGTTCGGGCCAGCTCATCCAGACTGCAAAGGCCTTGCCGACGATATTCTTGTCGGGAACCATGCCCAGCAAGTCTTTGGGAATGCTCGGATCATCCCAGTAACGGCTGTCGTTGGAGTTGTCGCGGTTGTCGCCCATCATGAAGTAATGACCGGCGGGGACTACCCACTGACCATCGGTCGGGGCGTGATAGCGACTCATCTCTTTGCGAATCAGGTGCTCGACTTCGCCGAGTTTTTCCTTGTACAGCTCCGCACTGCCCAGGCTACCGGGCTGCGAGCCCACCAACAGTTCAGCGACCGGCTGACCATTGATGAACAGCTTCTTGTCGCTGGTGTAGCGCACTTCATCACCCGGCAGGCCGACTACACGCTTGATGTAGTTGACGTTGGGGTCGCTCGGGTAACGAAACACCATCACATCGCCGCGTTTCGGATCACCGACTTCGATGACTTTCTTGTCGATCACCGGCAGGCGGATCCCGTAAGAAAACTTGTTCACCAGGATGAAGTCGCCTACATCCAGGGTTGGCATCATCGAGCCCGAAGGGATCTGGAACGGTTCCACCAGAAACGAACGCAGCACCAATACGATGAACAGCACCGGAAAGAACGACTTGCCGTATTCAACCAGCAAAGGCTCTTTGTTCAGTTTCTCGACCACCACCCCATCCGGCTCGCTGACGCTGCCCTGATAGTTGGCGATGGCCGCACGCCGACGTGGCGCCAGAAAGATCAGATCGAGCAACGCCAGGAAACCGCAAACGGCGACAGCGATGACCAGCAACAGCGGGAAATTTAGTGACATAGGACCTAACTATCCAACCTGAGCACTGCAAGGAAGGCTTCTTGTGGAATTTCCACGTTACCGACTTGCTTCATGCGTTTTTTACCGGCCTTCTGCTTTTCCAACAGCTTGCGCTTACGGCTAACGTCACCACCGTAGCATTTGGCCAATACGTTCTTTCTGAGTGCCTTGACGGAGGTCCGCGCAATGATCTGCCCGCCGATGGCGGCCTGGATCGCGACGTCGAACATCTGGCGCGGAATCAGTTCTTTCATCTTCTCGGTCAACTGGCGACCTTTGTAGTGCGCGTTATCCTTGTGCACGATCAGCGCCAGAGCGTCGACCTTGTCACCGTTGATCAGCACATCCAGTTTCACCAGATTAGCCGACTGATAACGATCGAAATGGTAATCCAGCGAAGCATAACCACGGCTGGTGGATTTGAGACGATCGAAGAAGTCCAGGACCACTTCGTTCATCGGCAAATCGTAGGTCACCTGGACCTGGGAGCCGAGGAACAGCATGTCGTGCTGCACGCCACGCTTTTCGATACACAGGGTAATGACGTTGCCCAGGTGCTCTTGCGGCACAAGAATATTGGCGCGAACGATTGGCTCGCGCATGTCTTCAATGGACGACAAGTCTGGGAGCTTGGACGGGTTGTCGACGTAAATCGTTTCACCGGTTTTCAGCAACAGCTCGAAAATAACGGTCGGCGCGGTGGTGATCAGGTCTAGGTCGTACTCGCGTTCGAGGCGCTCCTGGATGATTTCCATGTGCAGCATGCCGAGGAACCCGCAACGGAAGCCGAAGCCCAGGGCGTCGGAGCTTTCCGGGGTGTACTGCAGCGACGAGTCGTTCAGGGTGAGCTTCTGCAGGGCCTCACGGAAGTCTTCGAAGTCGTCGGAGCTGACCGGGAACAAACCGGCGTAGACCTGCGGCTGAATCCGCTTGAAGCCTGGCAGTACATCAACATCGGGCGTCGAACTCAGGGTCAGGGTATCGCCCACTGGCGCACCGTGAATGTCCTTGATACCGGCGATGATGAAGCCCACTTCACCGGCCTTGAGGTCGGTGGTGGCGGTGTGTTTCGGGTTGAATACACCGACGCTATCCACCAAGTGGATCTTGCCGGTGGATTTGACCAGGATCTTGTCGCCCTTCTTCACTCGGCCATGGCGCACGCGCACCAGGGACACAACGCCCAGGTAGTTGTCGAACCAGGAGTCGATAATCAACGCTTGCAGCGGATCTTCGTAGTTGCCGGTTGGCGCAGGAATAGTCTTGACCAGACGCTCGAGCACTTCATCGACGCCCAGGCCGGTCTTGGCACTGCACTCGACCGCGTCGGTGGCATCGATGCCGATGATTTTCTCGATTTCTTCCTTGACCCGATCCGGATCGGCCTGGGGCAGGTCGATCTTGTTCAGGACGGGCATGACTTCCAGGCCCTGCTCGATCGCCGTGTAGCAGTTGGCAACCGACTGCGCCTCAACGCCTTGGCCGGCATCCACCACCAGCAATGCACCTTCACAGGCCGCCAGCGACCGGCTGACTTCATAGGTGAAGTCGACGTGGCCCGGGGTATCAATGAAGTTCAGTTGGTACTTGATGCCATCGCGGGCGGTGTAATACAGGGTGACACTGTGGGCCTTGATGGTGATACCGCGCTCACGCTCAAGGTCCATGGAGTCCAGGACCTGGGCTTCCATTTCGCGTTCGGCCAGGCCGCCGCACATCTGGATGAAGCGATCAGCCAGAGTCGACTTGCCATGGTCAATGTGGGCGATGATGGAGAAATTGCGGATATGACTCAAATCACTCACAGGTCAACACTCAAAAAGGCTGCAGGCATAGCCCGCCGAAAAATAGCCGGGAATTGTACCTGAAACACCGCGCTAGCGTCACGTTCGCCTGTCAGCCACCGGCAAATGCGCAAACGCCCCGATCTTGCGACCGGGGCGTTTGTCATCCTGCAGCGCCTGGCGGCGGCGTCATCAGCCGGCGCGACGCAACAACCAGAAGCCGGCCAGGGTGCAAATAGCGGCGGGCACCAGCACCGCGAACAGCGGCGAGAAGCCGAACACCAGGCTCGACGGCCCCAGCAAGTCCTGGGCGATGCGGAAGGTAAAGCCCACCAGCACCCCGGTGAACACCCGCTGCCCCAGGGTTACCGAGCGCAAAGGCCCGAAAATGAAGGAAATCGCCATCAGCACCAGGGCGGCGGTGACCAGCGGTTGCAGCACCTTGACCCAGAAGGCCAGCCAGTACCGGCCGTTGTTCAGGCCCTGGTCCGCCAGATAGTGGATATAACCCCACAGACCGGTGATCGACAGTGATTCCGGAGCCATGACCACAGTGCTCAGCAATTGCGGGCTCAACGCTACGTCCCAACGCTCATCCGGGGTGCTGATGACCTCGGTGTGGCCTTCACGGAAGTAGGTGGTGGTGACATCCGTCAGCTGCCAGTAATCCTTGTCGAACTTGGCATGCTTGGCGAAGCTCGAGGACAGCAGGTGGCGTTCCTTGTCGAAGTGGTAACGGGTCACGCCGTACAGCAAACCATTGGGCTGGACCGCGTTGATGTGGATGAATTCATCACCCTGGCGGTGCCACAGGCCGTGCTTGGAGCTTTGCGCATCGCCCGAACCCTGGGCCAGGGCGCGGTTAGCCTGGGCCTGGCTTTCGGTGGCGGGCGCCACGTACTCACCCACCAGCACGCCGACCAGCATCAGCACCAGCATCGGCTTCATCACCGCCCAGACGATACGCCCGACCGAAACACCGGCCGCACGCATGATGGTCAGTTCGCTGTTGCTGGCCAGGCTGCCCAGGCCGATCAGGCAGCCGATCAGCGCCGCCATCGGCAGCATCTCGTACACCCGACGCGGCGCGGTCAGTAACACGAAGCCCAGCACGTCCATCACGGTATAGCTGTCGCTGACACTGCCCATCTCATCGATAAAGGCGAACAACGAAGCCAGGCCGAGAATAATCCCCAGCACCGCCAGGATGGCCATGAATACACTGCTACCAATGTAGCGATCGAGCTTAACCACGGGCCATCTCCTGCACGCTGCGGCGACTCGCCAGTTTCAAGCGCAAAGGCTCCCAATACAGCAGGGCCAGGCCGACCAGCAGGAACAACACATGCACCCCCCATAGGCCCAGCACTGGCGACAGCTTGCCCTTCTCCAGGGAACCACGGGCGGCAATCAGGATAGTCAGGTAAGCCATATAAAGAAGAATCGCCGGAATCAGCTTGAGGAAACGCCCCTGCCGCGGGTTGACCCGCGCCAACGGCACGGCCATCAGGGTCACGATAAACACCAGCAACGGCAGCGACAGGCGCCATTGCAACTCGGCCACGGCCCGCAGGTCGGTCTTGCCGAACAGGTCGCGGGTCGGCATGGCGTCGCGGTCGGTGACTTCGTCACTGACGTCCGGCTTGGCCAGCAATACGCCGTAGGTGTCGTACTTGATCACCCGGTAATTGGCCTCGCCCGGGTTGCCGTCATAGCGATAGCCGTTTTCCAGAATCAGGTAGCGGTTGCCGTCCGGACGGATGTCCTGGTGGCCTTTTTCGGCGACCAGCACCGAAATCCCCTGGTCCTTCTTGTCCTTGTTCAGGCGTTTTTCCGAAATGAACACGCCGCCCAGATTGGCCCGGTCCTCGGACAACTGCTCGGTATAGGTCACACGAGTACCGTCGTTGAGCGCCTGGAAGCGACCCGGCACCAAGGTGTCGAACTCGGTCATGGCGTCCTGCTTGTTGAGCAGCAGCTGGAACTGGTTCGCTCCCTGCGGCGCCAGGCCCAGGCTCAACCAGCCGACCAGCACGGCGATCAGCGTGGCCGGAATCATGGTCATGCCCAGCAGTCGCTGCTGGCTCATGCCCGTGGCCGAGAGCACGGTCATTTCACTTTCGAGGTACAACCGGCCATAGGCCAGGAGAATGCCGAGGAACAGGCCCAGCGGCAGAATCAGTTGCAGGAACCCGGGCAGACGAAAGCCCATGATCAGGAACAGCGAACCCGGATCCAGCGCTCCCGAGGCAGCTTGGGCCAGGTATTTGACGAAGCGCCCGCTCATGATGATGACCAGCAGCACCGCGCTCACGGCGCTCAGGGTCAGCAGGACTTCGCGAGATAGATAACGAAAGACGATCAAACCAGACACTCCAGGGCTGTCAGGCTAAGGCGGCCAAACAAGCAAACGTATCGAGCCGGCCCGCCAAGGCAGGCCGCCGAAAAAAGATGGCGCATTATCCTGTGAATGCGTGCGCCTGTCACTGCACATGCTCATGCAGGCCTCTAAAGCGGCGAAGTTCGCACGCTGGAGGGTTGTCAGGCTCGGGCGGCGAGGTTCAAACTGGCGGCTTTGTCGTCGCTGGCTGACGATACTTTCTTCTATATATAGATACGCCCCGCGCAGGGCATCGACCTTGCGCTCTTTGACCATTACCTCAGGGATCCGGACATGGAACTGGTTGTAAAAAGCGTTAGCCCAGAAACCTTGAAGACCGCCACTCTGGTGGTCGCCATCGGCGAAGGCCGCAAGCTCGGCACGGTCGCCAGCCAACTCGACGAACTCAGCGGCGGCGCCATCAGCGCCGTCCTCAAGCGCGGCGACCTGACCGGCAAGGTCGGCCAAAGCCTGCTGCTGCACAACGTGGCCAACCTCAAGGCCGAACGCCTGCTGCTGGTCGGCATCGGCAAGGACGCTGAACTCGGCGACCGCCCGTTCCGTAAAATCGCCAGCGGCGTACTCAATACCCTCAAGGGCCTGGGCGGCAGTGATGCCGTGCTGGCACTGGACGAAGTGGTGGTCAAGGGCCGCGACAGCTACGGCAAGTCCCGGCTGCTGGCCGAAACCCTGGTCGATGGTGGCTATGTCTTCGACCAGTTCAAGAGCCAGAAGGCCGAACCCCGCGCCCTGAAGAAAATCACCCTGCTGACCATCAAGGCCGCCCAGGCTGAAGTCCAGCGCGCAGTCACCCACGCCACGGCCATCGCCAATGGCATGGCTTTCACCCGCGACCTGGGCAACCTGCCGCCGAACATCTGCCACCCGACCTTCCTCGGCGAACAGGCCAAGGCCCTGGGTAAAGAGTTCAAGGGCTTGAAAGTCGAAGTGTTCGACGAGAAAAAGATCAAGGAACTGGGCATGGGCTCGTTCTATGCCGTGGGTCAGGGCAGCGACCAGCCTCCACGCCTGATCGTCATGCAATACAACGGCGGCAAGAAATCCGAGAAGCCGTTTGCCCTGGTCGGCAAAGGCATCACCTTCGACACCGGCGGCATCAGCCTCAAGCCGGGCGCGGGCATGGATGAAATGAAGTACGACATGGGCGGCGCAGCCAGCGTCTTCGGCACCCTGCGCGCGGTCCTCGAGCTCAAGCTGCCGATCAATCTGGTGTGCATCCTGGCCTGCGCCGAGAACATGCCAAGCGGCGGCGCGGCGCGTCCGGGCGACATCGTCACCACCCTGAGCGGCCAGACCGTGGAGATCCTCAACACCGACGCCGAAGGCCGCCTGGTGCTGTGCGACGCCCTGACCTACGCCGAACGCTTCAAGCCGCAATCGGTGATCGATATCGCCACCCTGACCGGTGCCTGCATCGTAGCTCTGGGTTCCCACACCTCCGGCCTGCTGGGCAACAACGACGAGCTGATTGGCCAACTGTTGAGCGCCGGCCAACAAGCTGACGATCGCGCCTGGCAACTGCCGCTGTTCGACGAGTACCAGGAGCAACTGGACAGCCCGTTCGCCGACATCGCCAACATTGGTGGGCCGAAAGCCGGCACCATCACGGCGGCCTGCTTCCTGTCGCGCTTCACCAAGAACCTGAACTGGGCGCACCTGGACATCGCCGGCACCGCCTGGACCAGCGGCGGCAAGGACAAGGGCGCCACTGGCCGTCCGGTTCCCCTGCTGACCCAGTACCTGCTGGATCGCGCCAAAGCCTGAAACCCATGACCTCGGTCGGCGCCGCTTGCGGGCGGCGCCAGCCCAGGCTCAGGAATCGCAATGACCAAAGTCGACTTTTATATCCTTCCCAGCGCGGATCCTTCAGCGCGCCTGGATTTTGCCTGCAAGCTCACGGAAAAAGCCTGGCGCATGGGCCACCGCATCTACCTGCATTGCAGCGATGCCGCCCAGCGCGAAGACCTGGATGCCCGCCTGTGGCGCTTCAAAGGTGAGACCTTCGTGCCCCACGGCCCCGCCGAAAACGAGCCAGAGGGCTTGATTGTCCTTGGCCTGGGCGATGACTGCGGCGCCCACCAGGATCTGCTGGTGAACCTGGACCTGAAAGTCCCGGGCTTTGCCAAGGCGTTTGCCCGGATCGCCGAAGTCGTGGTCGAAGACCCGACGATTCGTCAGGCCGCCCGCGAGAGTTTCCGTTTCTATCGCGAACAGGGCTATCCTCTGCAAGATCACCGTTTACAGCGACTCTGAGCACCCGATGGACACTCCAAAACCGCAGCAAAAGTCCGCGCACCTGCTGGACGACCTCGAGTCGATCCGCCAACTGCTCGGCGATGACAACCTGCAACCGCCGCTGCTCACTGAGACCGTGAACGGCGACGTGCAAATCCCCCTGCTGTTCGACATGGTCGGCGGCAAGCAGCCCGAGGCCGCCGTTGAGCCCGCCCCCGCCGCACCCGTCGAGGCGCCAGCCCCTACACCAGCGCCCACCCCGGCAGTGGCAGCACCTGCCGCCAACTCCGGCCCGGACGCCCTGCTGCACCTGGACCGCGAGCTGCGCGCCGCGGCGCAGTTGATCATGCAAGACGTGATCGACGACTTCGCCCCCCATATCGAAACCGAAATCAAACGCCGCCTCGAAGCACGTATGGAACGGCTGCTGAATAACCTGTAGCGCCGGCCGAGCTTGCGAGGCTGCGCGGGTCATCCGCAACGCCCTTGTTCCATCAGGTAGTTCTCTAGCGTCAGTCCCGGCCAGCGCAGCCTGCGGCAGCGGCTACGGGCCGATTTCGCAGGCGCCGCTGACCACAGGCAACGCCACTGCTTTCCCGGTCACGCCTGCGCATGCGGCTGGCCGGTAGCTTGCTGGCGGGCGCCTCCGCTATACTTGCCGGCTTTCCTGAATAAATGCCAATAGGGTCCCGCCGCGCATGGATAAGACCTACCAGCCGCACGCCATTGAAACTTCCTGGTACCAGACTTGGGAGTCCGAGAACTACTTCGCCCCGCAAGGCGCGGGCGACTCCTACACCATCATGATTCCGCCGCCGAACGTCACTGGCAGCCTGCACATGGGCCATGGCTTCAACAACGCGATCATGGACGCCTTGATCCGCTTCCGCCGCATGCAGGGTCGCAACACCCTGTGGCAACCGGGTACCGACCACGCCGGTATCGCCACGCAAATGCTGGTAGAGCGTCAGATCGAAGCCCAGGGCCAGAATCGTCATGACCTGGGCCGGGAGAAATTCCTGGAAAAAGTCTGGGAGTGGAAGGATCAGTCCGGTGGCAACATCAGCCGCCAGATCCGCCGCCTGGGTTCCTCCGTGGACTGGAGCCGCGAGCGCTTCACCATGGACGACGGCCTCTCGGAAGCAGTCAAAGAAGCTTTCGTACGCCTGCACGAAGACGGCCTGATCTACCGCGGCAAGCGCCTGGTCAACTGGGACACCAAGCTGCACACGGCGATTTCCGACCTCGAAGTGGAAAACCACGACGAGAAAGGCTTCCTGTGGAACCTCAAGTACCCGCTGGCCGACGGCGCCAAGACCGCTGAAGGCCAGGACTACCTGATCGTCGCCACCACCCGTCCGGAAACCATGCTCGGCGACTCCGCCGTGGCCGTGAACCCGGAAGACGAGCGCTACAAGGCCCTGATCGGCAAGTTCGTCGAACTGCCGCTGGTAGGCCGTCGCATCCCGATCATCGCTGACGACTACTGCGACCCTGAATTCGGCACCGGCTGCGTGAAGATCACCCCGGCCCACGACTTCAACGACTACGAAGTCGGCAAGCGCCACAACCTGCCGCTGCTCAACATCTTCGACAAGAACGCTGCCGTGTTGTCGGCCTGCCAGGTGTTCAACCTGGATGGCACGCTCAACGAAAGCATCGACGGCAAGATCCCGGCCGAGTACGCCGGCCTCGACCGCTTCGTAGCGCGCAAGCAGATCGTTGCCGCATTCGACGCCGCCGGCCTGCTGGTCAGCGTCGATGATCACGCCCTGAAGGTGCCCAAGGGCGACCGCTCCGGGACCATCATCGAGCCGTGGCTGACCGACCAGTGGTATGTCTCCACCAAGCCCCTGGCAGAACCTGCCATCGCGGCGGTGGAAGACGGCCGCATCGCCTTCGTGCCGAAACAATACGAAAACATGTACTTCTCCTGGATGCGCGACATCCAGGATTGGTGCATCAGCCGCCAGCTGTGGTGGGGCCACCGGATTCCGGCCTGGTACGACGAGTCGGGCAAGGTCTACGTAGGCCGCGATGAAGCCGAAGTACGGGCCAAGCACAACCTCGGCCCGGACGTTGCCCTGCAGCAGGACAACGACGTGCTCGACACCTGGTTCAGTTCGGGCCTGTGGACCTTCTCCACCCTGGGCTGGCCGGAGCAGACCGACTTCCTCAAGACCTTCCACCCGACTGACGTGCTGGTGACCGGTTTCGACATCATTTTCTTCTGGGTTGCCCGGATGATCATGCTCACCATGCACCTGGTGAAAAACGAGGACGGCACACCGCAGGTTCCATTCAAGACCGTGTACGTCCACGGCCTGGTCCGCGATGGCCAGGGCCAGAAGATGTCCAAGTCCAAGGGCAACGTCCTGGACCCGCTGGACATCATCGACGGCATCGAGCTCGAAGCCCTGGTGCAGAAACGCACCACCGGCCTGATGCAGCCAAAACTGCAGAAGTCCATCGAGAAGCAGACCCGCGCCGAATTCGCCGACGGTATCGCCAGCTATGGCACCGACGCCCTGCGCTTCACGTTCTGCTCCCTGGCGTCCACCGGTCGCGACATCAAGTTCGACATGGGCCGCGTCGAGGGTTATCGCAACTTCTGCAACAAGATCTGGAACGCCGCGCGCTACGTGCTGGACAAAGGTGAAGACTGCGGCCAGAACGGCGAGGCCTACGAGCTCTCCCTGGCGGATCGCTGGATCATCTCGCAGTTGCAACGCACCGAAACCGAAGTCACTCGCCAGCTCGACCAGTTCCGTTTCGACCTGGCTGCCCAGGCGCTGTACGAGTTCATCTGGAACCAGTACTGCGACTGGTACCTGGAACTGTCCAAGCCTGTGCTGTGGGACGAGAACGCGCCGGTCGAACGCCAGCGCGGCACCCGTCGCACCCTGGTCCGAGTGCTGGAAGTGGCCTTGCGCCTGGCTCACCCGTTCATGCCGTTCATCACCGAAGAAATCTGGCAGCGCCTCGCGCCGCTGGCCGGCAGCACGGGCAAGACCATCATGCTGCAGCCTTGGCCGGTGGCCAATGAAGCACGCATCGACGAGGCCGCCGAAAGCGATATCGAGTGGCTCAAGAACCTGATGCTCGGCACCCGCAACATCCGCGCCGAAATGAACATCGGTCCAGGCAAGCCGCTGGCAGTGTTCGTGAAAAATGCCAGCGCCGAAGATCAGCGTCGTCTCACCGAGAACGATGCACTGCTCAAGAAGCTGGCGAAGCTGGAGTCGATCACCGTATTGGCCGCAGGCGCAGAAGCACCGCTGTCCGCCACCGCCCTGGTCGGCGAGATGGAAGTGCTGGTGCCCATGGCGGGCCTGATCGACAAGGGCGCCGAACTGGCACGCCTGGACAAGGAAATCCAGCGCCTGCAAGGCGAAGTGCAGCGGGTCGGCGGCAAGCTGTCCAATGCCTCGTTCGTCGACAAGGCCCCGGCCGAAGTCATCGACAAGGAACGCGCCAAACTGGCCGAAGCCGAACAGGCTCTGGGCAAGCTGGCTGAGCAGCACGCACGGATTTCCAGCCTGTAAGGTGGGGCCCGAGTGAAAAAAGAGACCTTCGGGTCTCTTTTTTTATGGGCGGCCACTTTTGACCGGGCTTGCCCAGGAATATGGGACAATAGCCGCCACTTTTGAAACAAGCCCAGAATCGACGCAGCCCATGACCGCCCCCAGCACACCCAAAGCACCGCGCAAAAAGCCAAAACCTGCCACCCCGGCCAAGGCCGTCGCGCCCCGGAAAGAGGCCACCCTGCACCCGCGTAACCGCCACCAGGGCCGCTATGACTTCCCGGCCCTGATCAAGACCACGCCGGAGCTGGCGCAGTTCGTGATCATCAACCCGTACGGCAAGGAAAGCATCGACTTCGCCAGCCCCGACGCGGTACGGGTGTTCAACCGCGCGCTGCTCAAGGCCTTCTACGGCATCAAGCACTGGGATATCCCGGCCGATTACCTGTGCCCGCCGGTGCCAGGGCGTGCCGACTACGTGCACTTCCTCGCCGACTTGCTGGCCAGCGTCAACGAAGGCGTGATCCCCCGTGGCGCGCCGGTCAAGGTGCTGGACATCGGCATGGGCGCCAACTGCGTCTACCCGCTGATCGGCTACAGCGACTACCGCTGGCACTTCCTCGGCTCGGAAATCGACCCGACAGCCGTGGCGGCCGCCAAGGCGATCGTGCAGTCCAACGGGCTGAGCAAGGCCATTCAACTGCGCCAGCAAAGCAATCCCAAGCACATTCTGCTGGGCCTCCTGGAGCCGGGCGAGCGCTTTGACCTGACCATGTGCAACCCGCCCTTCCATGCCTCCATGGATGAAGCGACCAAAGGCAGCGAACGTAAATGGCGGGCCCTGGGCCGCGCCGACCCGAAACGCAAATTGCCAGTGCTGAACTTCGGCGGCCAATCGGCTGAACTGTGGTGCGAAGGTGGCGAAGCGCGGTTTGTGACCCAGTTGATCGCAGAGAGCGCACACTTCCAGCACAAAGTGCTGTGGTTCAGCACCCTGGTGTCGAAAGCGTCCAACCTGCCGGCGATTCAGACTGCGCTGAAGAAGGCCGGGGTGCTGGAGAGCCAGGTGGTGGAGATGTCCCAGGGGCAGAAGCAGAGTCGATTTGTCGCCTGGACCTTCCAGACGCCGAGCGAACAACAGATCTGGCGCCAGCGCTGGGTGCGCAAGGACTAAAAGCTGCAGGCAACAAAAAACCGTGCCCGGATCGCTCCGGAGCACGGTTTTTTTTGCTGCGTCTTACTTGTTAACAGCGTCGGTCAGGCCTTTAGCCACGACCAGCTTGATAACTTTCTTGGCAGCGATTTCGATGGCAGCGCCAGTCGATGGGTTACGGCCAGTACGGGCAGGACGCTCGGTCACTTTCAGCTTGCCGATACCTGGCAGAGTGATTTCGCCGCCATTTTCCAATTGATCAGCAACGATTTGGGCCAGTTGGTCCAGTGCGTTACGCGCGGTGGTTTTCGGCGCGTCGATAGCTTCAGCGATATCAGCGATCAGTTGGTCTTTAGTAATAGCCATTGTGGTGTTCCTTCCCTATCAAATTCATTTGGATTGCAGAGTGCAGTGTCAGCCATCGAGCCAGATCTTTTGGATCTGGCACCCCGGTTACAACCACGACAGATCGGGGTTATAGATACCGAAATCAGGGTTTGGTTCGACCTGACAAATGCTGAATGCACGCTTAACGCTGATACATCGCGTAAGACGGGGCAAAACTAGCACAGAGACGGGGAAATATCCGCCTCTACCTAGCCATTTGGTCAGCTTTATTGCTCTAAATCCGTAAAAAATTGCATAAGCCCCGGGGTCGGGCCATTCCTGTCCCGGCAAACACCGCCAAAACCAGCAGGTGCGGTACACTGGGCACTTTTTCGGGGAGCCCGCCCTCCCCCAGCCAACCAGCCGAGAAGCCCATGCCGATCCGTCATTGCATCGTCCACCTGATCGACAAAAAACCCGACGGCACCCCTGCAGTTCTTCACGCCCGCGACTCCGAACTGGCCGAGTCCGCGGCGATCGAAAACATGCTTGCCGACCTCAACGAAAGCTATAACGCCAAACAGGGCAAGGCCTGGGGTCTGTTCCATGCCGAATCCGGGGCGCACCCCTTCAGCGGCTGGCTGAAGGAATACCTCGATGGCGGCAAGGACTTCACCGCATTCAGCCGGGTTGCGGTCGAGCATCTGCAGAAACTAATGGAAGAGTCCAACCTGTCGGTCGGCGGCCATGTGTTGTTCGCTCATTATCAGCAAGGCATGACCGACTACCTGGCGATCGCCCTGCTGCACCACAGCGAAGGCGTGGCGGTCACCGACCAGCTGGACGTGACCCCCTCGCGCCACCTGGACCTGGGCCAACTACACCTGGCCGCGCGGATCAACATTTCCGAATGGCAGAACAACAAGCAGTCCAAGCAGTACATCTCGTTCATCAAGGGCAAGAACGGCAAAAAGGTCTCGGAATACTTCCGTGACTTTATCGGCTGCCAGGAAGGCGTCGACGGCCCCGGCGAAACCCGGACCCTGCTCAAGGCCTTCAGTGATTTCGTCGAAAGCGAAGACCTGCCCGAAGAAGATGCCCGGGAAAAGACCAAGACCCTGGTCGACTACGCCAGCAGCCAGGCCAAGCTCGGCGAACCCATGGGCCTGGAAGAGCTCTCGGAGCTGATCGACGAAGACCGCCCCAAGGCTTTCTACGACCATATCCGCAACAAAGACTACGGCCTGTCGCCGGAAATCCCTGCCGATAAACGCACCCTCAATCAGTTCCGCCGCTTCACCGGGCGCGCCGAGGGCCTGTCCATCAGTTTTGAAGCCCACCTGCTGGGCTCGAAGATCGAATACGACGAAGAGGCCGGGACCCTGATCATCAAAGGCCTGCCGACCCAACTGACCGATCAGCTCAAACGGCGTAACTGATGGTGGGCGGCGTACTGAAAAAGGTACTGCTGATCCTGCTGGTGGTAGTCCTGTATCAGAACTGGGGCAAGATCGAACGCCTGTTCAACCCGTCGGGGATGGCATCGGAGCAGGTCCGGGCCAACGCCCGGGTCGTGCTCTATGCCACTGACTGGTGCGGCTACTGCAAGGCCACCCGGCGCTTCCTCGATCAGAAGGGCATTGCCTACCGCGAGTTCGATATCGAAAAAGACGCCCAGGCGCGCAGTGCCTATGAGGCCCTGGGCGGGCGCGGCATTCCGATCCTGGATGTCAACGGTAGCTTGATCCGCACCTATGACCCCGAGGCCATCATGGCGGCGCTGAAGTAACAGCGCCGCCATTTACCCTCGCTTACTGGGCTTCGATGCGAAAGCCCAGGCGCGGAAAGTGCACATGCACCACACCGCCACGGGGGTCTTCGCGACGCAGGATCAGTTCCTCGCTACCCGCGAACACCAACTCCCCCAGCACCGGGTCGACGCCGTAGTCGGTCGCCGCAATCAGCACCTGCTGCCCGGGCTTGAAGCCATTGGGGTCGATGAACGGCTCGGCCGGCAGCGCCGCCGGCGTGGCCGTGCGGGCTACCTCCAGCGCTTCCTCGGCGCTCATGTCACTGGCGGCGCCATGGCCGAAGCCCATTACCCGCGCGTGCCAGGCGCTTACCGCAGGGTAGACATCGACCAGCGGTGCAGTGACCGGCGTCGCCTTGAGGAACCACAGCGGATGCGCCAGGGCGAAGTCGGCAATCGAGGGCTCGCCGAACAGAAAGTCGCCCTGCTCGCGCTGCAGTTGCTGCTCGAGGCGAGCCATGAGGGTCGGCCACTGATGCTTGGCCTGCTCAGCAGAGACGCGGGTGGCACTGCCGCCACTGAACAGCCCGGCGCGGTCTGCGAGAAAGGCCTTGATCGCTTCCGGCGACAACTTGCCAAAACGCACGGCGACCGATTCCGGCTGGAACACCAGGCTCACCGCATGCTGGAACACCACCGAATCGGCCCACGCGGCGAACGCGGCAACCACCAGTTCCTGGCCTTCGGGGTACAACGTCGGCGCGGCCTTTTCCTGCTCCAGGCGACGGGCGATCAGGGCGGTGTCGCAATAGATATCGGCCCCCACCTGCAACACCGGCGTCTTGCGATAACCACCGGTCAGCGCCGTCAGATCAGGTTTTGGCATCACCGGGGAAATCTTCACCGAGCGCCAGGACAGGCCCTTGAAGCCCAGCAGCAGGCGCACTTTTTCCGCAAAAGGAGAAGTCGGGTAATGATGGAGAATCAACTCTGACATGCTGCAGTCCGCCGGATAAGTAGGAAAAACCAGCTTAGCGCGCAAATCCCCGGCGGCCTACAGATGCGCCTGATGGGAACTTATCAGTCAGGGTGATAAGCCCGGGCCGGCCGAGGCCACCAGGCATTCCTTGGCGCTTTTTCGAAGCTTTTTGATCAGCCGCTCCTGGCGCAGCGCATCACTCTTGTCGCGGCAGACTTCGGTGTACACCAGGGCCACCGCCGGGCTGGAAAGGAAGAAGCGCGCGCCCTTGCCGCTCTGATGCTTGGCAAAACGCTTGTGCGGGTCGTCGCTGATGCCGCAGTACAACGAACCGTTGGCCGCCCTGACCAAGTACACAAACCAGGGTTTGCTGGCCACGGCGGCAGGTTCGGGTTCGGCGCAGGGGATTGGGCTGGGGGTGCTCACGTGACGATCAGGGCTTGTGGATAACAAGCCGCGATCTTAGCAGAGGACGCGCCTCAACGACCGGCCTGGAACGCCTTCAAGCCTTTCAGGGCCTGGCCGCGCACTGCGTTTTTGACCAGCGGCGTCCAGCCCAGCAGCAGGCCCTTGGTGCCCAACGCCTGCCGCGCCCAACGCCACAGGTCGAAGTGATCGTGGTGCTCGCAGATCTTGCCGTCACGAAACACGAAGCGCGCCTGGATATCGTTGACCACGATGTTGCCGGTCTGGCTGAACAGGTAAGTCGCGACCCAGTGCGCGCCGCCGGTGCGCTCATCGGCGCGGACGTTGTCGAACGTCAGGGAAAAGTCCTTGGCCCGGGTCGTGAGCAGGCGCCACATGTCGCCGGCATCGCGCCCGCGCAACTCGCCGAAGGCCGGGTCGCTGAACAGCACATCGTCGGTATAGCAGGCAGCCATGGCCTCGGCATCCAGGCGCTGGAACGCTTGATAGAAGGTGGTAATCAAGGCGCTGTGGGCATCACTCATGGGCTGGCTCCGAACGATCAAAATATGATGCGCACAATAATCTGCCCAGGCGCAGAACACTATCGGCATTCGTGGCGGGAATACCGAGAGTGGTGCGGGTCAGATTTTTTCGCTTTCGACCTGCACAAACAGCGAGCGGCCGGCACCCAGGCCGGCAGCGATGGCCCCCAGGCCGATCACCCCGAAGATCCAGCCCAGGGCCGTCCAGCCGCCGGTCCAGTCGTGCACCAGGCCGACTGCGAATGGCCCCATCGAGGCCAGGGTGTAACCGATGCCCTGGGCCATGCCCGACAGGTTGGCCGCCACATGAGCGTCGCGAGAACGCAGCACAATCAGGGTCAGGGCCAGGCTGAACGTCCCGCCCTGCCCCAGCCCGAGCAGGATCGCCCAGCCCCACAGCCCGTCGATCGGCGCATACAGGCAACCGAACAGGCCGCCCAGGGTCAGCAGCATGACAATCACGATCGCCAGGCGCTGGTCCTTGCCACGGGTCGCCAGCCAGGGCGCCGCCAGGGAGCTGGCCAGTTGCACGATCACCGAACCGGACAACACCAGCCCAGCCTGGGTCGGGGTCAGGCCACGACCAATCAGAATCGACGGCAACCAGCCAAAAACGATGTAGGCCAGGGATGATTGCAGGCCCATGTAGAGGGTCACCTGCCAAGCCAGCGGGTCCCGCAACAGACCGCGCACGCGGTAGGCCGCATGATGTGCGCCCTGCTTCTTGCCGACCTGGGGCAGCCAGAACACTGCCGCCACCAGCGCCGGCAGCACCCAGAACCCCAGGCCCATGGCCCAGCTGTCACTGAAATGATGGCTGAGCGGCACCGTGGCCCCGGCCGCCATGGCCGCGCCCAGGCACAGCGCCATGGTGTAGACCCCGGTCATGGTGCCAGCGTGCTTGGCAAAATCGCGCTTGACGATGCCCGGCAACAGGACGCCGATCACGCCGATGCTGGCGCCGGCCAGCAGGCTGCCGGCAAACAGGCCGAACTCGCCCAGGCTGCTGCGCAGGATAATCCCGCCCGCCAGGGTCAGCAGAATCCCCAACACCACTCGCTCGGCGCCGAAACGCCGTGCCAGCAGCGGTGCCAGGGGCGCGAACAGGCCCAGGCAGAGCACCGGCAAGGTGGTCAGTAACCCGGCCTGGGCCGCTGACAGGCCGAGGCTTTTAGAAACGTCGCTGAGCAGCGGCGCCATGCTCGACAGCGCCGGACGCAGGTTCAACGCCACCAGGATCAAGCCCAGCAACAACAGCCAAGGGCGGCGCAGCACCGGGTGGCTGTGCTGGACCTGCTCGTCATCGGCCTCGGCGTCGATCAGCAGTTCTTCAAGTTCCGGCGTACGCCGGCTGGGGGATGGCGTGGCGTTGTCGGCCTGGTGACTGGACATGGGCTTCTCGGTATCAAGGTTCATTGATCAACTGCCGGGAAAGGGCTTTGGCCCGCTCCGGGTCACGCTGTTCCACCGCATCGAGCAGTTGCACATGCAGGTCGAAAACCTGCTGACGCCGTGGAGAAATATTCAGGGTCTTGCGCAACTGGGCACCGACCACGCTGGAGAAGTAGCGGTACAGCTCGCTCAGGGTCGGGTTGTGCGCGGCATCCACCAGCAACCCGTGGAACACCAGGTCGCAGGCGATGTAACTGTCCAGGTCGCCGTGATAATGCGCACCGCTGACCGCGAGCGCTTCGCGCAGGGCCCTGAGGTCCTCATCGGTGCGGCGCAGCGCGGCCAGGCCAATGGCCTCGACCTCGAGAATCTGCCGCGTCTCCCGAGCCTGCTCCTGGGTGCAGCCGGACAGCGCCTTGAGGGTGTCCAGAGGGTCGGCCAGGGCACGCAGGTAACTGCCATCGCCCTGGCGGATCTCGATCAGCCCGGAAAACGCCAGCACGCGCATGGCTTCACGCACGGTATTGCGGCTGATGCCCAGTTCGGCAGCCAGTTCCGGCTCGGTAGGCAAGCGCTGACCAACGCTCCAGGCGCCATGATTGATGCGCAGGCGCAGTTGCTCCAAAGCCTGGTCAACCAGGGAGCGTTTCACCAACGGGGAAATATCTGACATAAACCTCAGCCTTTCATCCAATCATCGGACGAATTTTCTGACATGTTAGTCAGCTTCATCTGAGAAGGCAAAAGGTTAGGGTTACGGAGCAGGC
This sequence comes from Pseudomonas sp. MF4836, assembly GCF_002018875.1. Lineage (GTDB taxonomy): Bacteria > Pseudomonadota > Gammaproteobacteria > Pseudomonadales > Pseudomonadaceae > Aquipseudomonas. The sequence goes on along the minus strand of NZ_MVOL01000003.1, from coordinate 338,460 downwards.
AATCTGGGAAAAATCCGATTGCTTAAAAAACCCTTTGAGGGTAATTTCCAATCACGCAATGCAAGGTGTCTTATGGAAAAGCACACAGCGCATTACCACCTGTCAGTGGTCAAGGCCGAGGTTTTGCGGCTCGGCGCCAGAGCCTTCACCCGATCCGCCCTGGAGGGCGGTCGAAGGCTCGGCCTGAGCCTTGGGCACATGCAGCGCATCGTCTGCACCCTGAAGCCCGCCATGCTCGACAAATCCATGACCAGCTACGCCGACCATCAACTCTGGCAGGACGTCTACCACGCAACACACCAGGGCCTGGAGATCTACATCAAAGTGACGTACCGCCCAGGCGGTAGCGCCCCGGTGATCTCTTTCAAGGAGAGAAACACATGAACCGACAGCAATGCATGAGTTGCGGCGCCCCCGATGAGATGAAGCCATTCAGCCATCGCAGCGAAATCATCGACTACAAGCACCTGACCCGCCCGGTGCATGACCTGGCAGGCTGGGAATGCCAGGTCTGTGCCGAAGTCGAATTCGACGCTGACAGTTCAGATCGCTACGCCGCCGCCGGCGATCAACTGATCGAGGACTGCCGGCAATTGATCGCCGCCGAGATGAAACGCATGCGCCGCAAACTGCACCTCTCGCAAAAGGAGGCCGTGCAGCTGCTTTCCGGCGGTGGACACAATGCCTTCTCCCGCTATGAACGGGGTGAAGTCGCGCCGCCCCAGCCACTGCTGATGCTGATGCGCCTGCTCGATCGCCACCCTCACCTGCTGGCCGATGCCCGCGAACTGAGCGAGGCCGGCGACCTGCAGCAACTGCTGCTCGCACGCCATCCGCCGCACGAAACCACCCTCGCCAGTTGAACCCCAGGCAAAAATAAACCCGGCGCCAGGCCGGGTTTATCGTCAGACACCGGGCTCGATCAATGCAGGATCTGGCTCAGGAACAGCTTGGTGCGATCGTTTTGCGGATTGTCGAAGAAGTCGTTCGGCGCGGCCTGTTCGACGATTTCGCCCTTGTCCATGAAGATCACCCGGTTGGCCACGGTCCGGGCAAAGCCCATTTCGTGGGTCACGCAGAGCATGGTCATGCCGTCTTCGGCGAGGCCGATCATGGTGTCCAGCACCTCTTTCACCATCTCGGGGTCGAGGGCTGAAGTCGGTTCATCGAACAGCATGATTTTCGGTTTCATGCACAAGGCGCGGGCAATCGCCACACGCTGCTGCTGACCGCCGGAGAGTTGCCCCGGGAATTTGTGCGCCTGCTCTGGAATGCGTACGCGCTCCAGGTAGTGCATGGCAATTTCCTCGGCCTTGCGCTTGGGCATCTTGCGCACCCACATTGGCGCCAGGGTGCAGTTCTGCAGGATAGTCAGGTGCGGGAACAGGTTGAAGTGCTGGAACACCATGCCCACTTCACGGCGGATCGCTTCGATCTGCTTGAGGTCATTGGTCAGCTCCACGCCATCGACCACGATGCGGCCCTGCTGGTGTTCTTCCAGGCGGTTGAGGCAGCGGATGGTGGTGGACTTGCCCGAGCCCGAAGGCCCGCACAGGACGATACGCTCGCCCTGTTTGACGTTGAGGTTGATGTCTTTCAACACGTGGAACTGGCCGTACCACTTGTTCACGCCCTGCATCTGGATAATGCCTTCAGGGCTCACAGGCTGTTTGATCGCTTCACTCATGAAAAAACTCCTAACGCTTGTGGCCAGTGTCCAGCTTACGTTCCAAATGCATGGAGTAGCGGGACATACCAAAACAGAAAATCCAGAACACCAGGGCCGCGAACACATAGCCTTCAGTGGCCATGCCCAACCATTTCGGGTCGGCGGCGGCTTGTTTGACGCTGTTGAGCAGGTCGAACAGGCCGATGATGATCACCAGGCTGGTGTCCTTGAACAGGGCAATGAAGGTGTTGACGATGCCGGGGATTACCAGCTTCAGGGCTTGCGGCAGAATCACCAGGCCCATACTGCGCCAGTACCCGAGGCCCATGGCCGCCGCCGCTTCGTATTGACCTTTGGGAATCGCTTGCAGACCGCCCCGTACCACTTCCGCCACGTAGGCCGACTGGAACAGGATCACGCCGATCAAGGCCCGCAGCAGTTTGTCGAAGTTCATGCCTTCAGGCAGGAAAAGCGGCAGCATCACCGACGACATGAACAGCACGGTAATCAGCGGTACGCCACGCCAGAACTCGATGAAGGTCACGCAGACCACACGAATCGCCGGCATGTTCGAGCGCCGCCCCAGCGCCAGCACGATGCCCAACGGCAAGGCCCCGGCAATACCGACGGTGGCGATGACCAGGGTCAGCATCAGGCCACCCCATTGGCTGGTTGCCACGTTGGTCATGCCGAAGATGCCGCCATGCAGCAGGAAGTAGGCAACGATCGGGTACAGCACCAGAAAGCTCAGGCCGTAGATCGCCTTGCGCGGGAAGCGCGAGACGAACAGCGGCGCCACGCCCACCACTGCCAGCCACACAGTCAGGTCCACACGCCAGCGCAGGTCCTGCGGATAGTAGCCGTACATGAACTGGCCGAAGCGCTGCTGAATGAAGACCCAGCAGGCGCCCTCCTTGGTGCAGTCGGCACGCGTGGTGCCGACCCAGTTGGCATCGAGAATCGCCCAATGCAGGATCGGCGGCACCACCAGGTAAATCAGGTAGAACGCAAACAGGGTCAGCAGGGTATTGAGCCAGCTGGAGAACATGTTGGCGCGCATCCACGCCACCACCCCGATGCTGCTGCTCGGAGGGGGCATGTCAGGTTTGAATGTATGAGTTGTCATGCGCGTTTCCTCACCGCTCGATCAGCGCAATGCGCTTGTTGTACCAGTTCATCAGCAGGGAAATGCTGATACTGATCGCCAGGTACACGCTCATGGTGATGGCAATGACTTCAATCGCCTGCCCGGTCTGGTTGAGCACCGTGCCGGCAAACAACGAGACCATTTCCGGATAACCGATACCGGCTGCCAGCGAGGAGTTCTTCGCCAGGTTCAGGTATTGGCTGGTCAGCGGCGGAATGATCACCCGCAGCGCTTGCGGAATGATCACCTTGCGCAGCGTTGGGCCGTTGCGCAGCCCCAGGGAGCGCGCCGCCTCGGTCTGGCCATGGCTGACCGACTTGATCCCGGAACGCACGATCTCGGCGATAAACGCCGCGGTGTAGACGGTCAGGGCCAAGGTCAGGGCCAGCAGTTCCGGGATCAGCACCCAGCCACCGACGAAGTTGAAGCCTTGCAGCTTTGGCAATTCCCAGTGCAGCGGCGCGCCGAAGATCAGCGCGCACAACCCAGGGATCACCAGGATCAACGCCAGGCCGGTCCAGAACTTGTGGAACGGCACGCCAGTGGCCTCGAAGCGCTTATTGGCCCAGCGGCACATCAGCACAATGGCGACGATGGCCAGTACCACGCTCACCACGAATGGCCAGAACCCGTCCGCCGCCTGAGCGGCCGGCATGTTCAGGCCACGGCTGCTGACAAAGAAGGTGTCACCGAAGTTGTGGCTGTTGCGCGGCCCCGGCATGGTCAGGAACACCGCGAAGTACCAGAACAGAATCTGCAGCAACGGCGGGATGTTGCGGAATACTTCCACATACACCGTGGCCAGCTTGCTGATGATCCAGTTCTGCGACAGACGCGCCACGCCGACGATAAAGCCGAGAATGGTCGCCAGGATCACCCCGATAAAGGTCACCAGCAGGGTATTGAGCAAGCCGATGACGAACACCCGGGCATAGCTGTCCGATTCGGTGTAGTCGATCAAATGCTGCGCGATGCCGAAGCCGGCGCTGCGCTCGAGAAAGTCGAAACCCGAGGTAATGCCCCGGTGCTGGAGGTTGGTTTGGGTGTTGTTGAACAGAAACCAGCCCAGCGAGACCACCGCCACAATGGTGATGATCTGGAATAACCACGCACGCACTCGTGGATCGCTGAGACTGAGCCTCTGCTTTGGTGCGCCGATTGAATTTTGCATGAAGTGCCCCAGAAATAATGGAACAGAACATCACCCGGTGGTTGGCCCACCGGGTGATAGAACCATCAGCGCACTGGTGGTGCGTATTGGATGCCGCCGTTGTTCCACAGCGCGTTCAGGCCGCGGTCGATGGCCAGTGGTGTGCTCTTGCCGAGGTTTTTCTCGAACACTTCACCGTAGTTACCTACTTGCTTGACGATCTGTACTACCCAGTCCTTCGGCAGTTTCAGGTCTTTGCCGTATTCACCGTCCGCACCCAGCAGACGTGCAACATCGGGGTTCTTGGTGGACTTGGCTTCGGCTTCGACGTTTTTCGAAGTCACGCCGGCCTCTTCGGCATTGAGCATGGCGAACAGGGTCCATTTGACGATGCTGAACCATTCTTCGTCGCCTTTACGCACGACCGGGCCCAGGGGCTCCTTGGAAATGGTTTCCGGCAGAACGACGTAGTCGGTCGGGGTCGCCAGCTTGCTGCGTTGTGCGTACAGCTGGGATTTGTCGGAAGTCAGCACGTCGCAACGACCGGATTCCAGCGACTTGGCGCTTTCATCGGAAGTGTCGAAGGTGATCGGGGTGTATTTCAGGCCGTTGCCACGGAAGTAGTCGGAAACGTTCAGCTCGGTAGTGGTACCGGCTTGGATGCAGATGGTTGCACCGTCCAGTTCCTTGGCGCTTTTGACGCCCAGCTTATTGTTCACCAGGAAGCCGATGCCGTCGTAGTAAGTCACGCCGGCAAACACCAGGCCCATGCCCGAATCGCGGGAGCTGGTCCAGGTGGTGTTGCGCGACAGCACGTCGATTTCGCCCGATTGCAGCGCGGTGAAGCGCTCCTTGGCGTTCAACTGGCTGAATTTGACCTTGGTCGCGTCGCCAAACACGGCGGCCGCAACAGCCCGGCATACGTCAGCGTCGATGCCCAGGATCTTGCCGGTGGCGTCCGGTACCGAGAAGCCCGGCAGACCGTCGCTCACACCGCATTGCACAAAGCCTTTTTTCTGCACTGCATCAAGGGTCGCACCCGCCTGCGCGAAGCCGCTCATACCCAGTACCGCGGCTGCCGTGACGACGGCCAGGGTGGATTTCAACATCTTCATTCAAACCTCCAGTTTTGCTCTTGTTGTGTCGGAGCTTGAGTCCTGCCGCACCCTTATGAGGCGCTGTTGACCCTGTGCTGGCTTTTTTTAGGGTCAAGCGGCGTAAGACCTTCGCTATGAGTCTAGTAGGATAAATCCCCGTAACGGAGCCCCCACATCTCACCAATCGGCCGAACGGGCTGTAGCCCTTTCATGTTCGCGAAGCCCGTAGCGGCCAGTGGCGAACGTCCATCACCGGATTTTTGCTATGCCCCAGCCAGCGGCAGCCTGATAGTGTTACCGCCGGGGGTAAGTGCAATCACTTCGATATCCCTGTTAGCAAAGCCCGTACCATATTCAGCGCTTAAGCGTTTCAGCCAATGGTCAATAGCAAAACGTTCAACCTTGCAACATCTTCTTCACAGATCAACTTGCTGCGCACCTTGACCACGCACCTATTCAGCGCGCACGCACAACAATGGAGCAACCATGACCGAACCCTTGATTCTTCAGCCCAGCAAGCCCGTCGACGCCTGTGTTATCTGGCTCCATGGCTTGGGGGCAGATCGCTATGACTTCCTCCCGGTGGCCGAAGTCCTGCAGGAAACCCTGCTGACCACCCGCTTCGTGCTGCCCCAGGCACCGACCCGCGCCGTGACCATCAACGGCGGTTATGCCATGCCCAGCTGGTACGACATCCTGGCCATGAACCCGGCCCGCGCGATCGACCGCGACCAGCTCGATCAGTCGGCAAAACAGCTTATCGATCTCATCGAACAGCAACGGGCCGGCGGAATAGACGCCTCGCGGATTTTCCTCGCCGGTTTCTCCCAGGGTGGTGCGGTGGTGCTGCACACGGCCTTCCTGGAGTGGCAGGGCCCCCTGGGCGGCGTACTTGCCCTCTCGACTTATGCCCCGACCTTCAGCGACGAACTGCAACTTTCGGCCAGCCAACAGCGGATTCCGGTGCTGTCGCTGCATGGGCAATACGATGAAGTGGTGCAGAACGCCATGGGGCGGACCGCTTATGAGTATTTGAAACAGCATGGTGTCACCGTGACATGGCAGGAATACCCAATGGGCCATGAGGTGTTACCTGAAGAAATTCGCGACATCGGCGTCTGGTTGAGCGAGCGTTTACGCTAAAAACGAAACTTCCTGTAGTCCGAGACCCAACACACTACGCCGCGCCCGATTCTTGCATTACACTGCCCGGCGTACATTCCTTAACCAATTGATGAGATGACCGTGCTCAAAGCACTCAAGAAAATCTTCGGTAAAAGCGAGGCTGAGCAGCTCGCGCCAAGCTCCAGCGTCCCCTCCCCCAGCCCCAGCAGCCATCATGAAGGCCGTCAATCGGGCCGGACCGCGCCAGCTACCGCAAGCCAAAAAGAGCCGGTGACCACACCCGCCGCCCCTGCTGTTGCAGCCCCATCGACTCCCGCCCGCAGCGAAAAGCCCAAGGCCGAACAACCTCGTCGTGAGCGCGCGCCAAAGCCGGCCGTCAGCACCTGGAAACTCGAAGATTTCGTCGTCGAGCCCCAGGAAGGCAAGACCCGCTTCCACGACTTCAAGCTCGCCCCCGAACTGATGCATGCCATTCATGACCTGGGTTTTCCTTACTGCACGCCGATCCAGGCGCAGGTCATGGGCTTCACCATCAATGGCCAGGACGCCATCGGCCGGGCCCAGACCGGCACCGGCAAGACCGCCGCGTTCCTGATCTCGATCATCACCCAGCTGTTGCAGACCCCGCCGCCGAAAGAGCGCTACATGGGCGAGCCACGGGCACTGATCATCGCGCCGACCCGCGAACTGGTGGTCCAGATCGCCAAGGACGCCGCCAGCCTGACCAAGTACACCGGCCTGAACGTGATGACTTTCGTCGGCGGCATGGACTTCGACAAGCAGCTCAAGCACCTCGAAGCCCGCCACTGCGACATCCTGGTCGCCACCCCGGGCCGCCTGCTGGACTTCAACCAGCGCGGCGACGTGCACCTGGACATGGTCGAAGTGATGGTGCTGGACGAAGCCGACCGCATGCTCGACATGGGCTTTATCCCCCAGGTACGGCAGATCATTCGCCAGACTCCGCCGAAAAATGAACGTCAGACCCTGCTGTTCTCCGCGACCTTCACCGAAGACGTGATGAACCTGGCCAAGCAATGGACCACCGACCCGGCCATCGTCGAGATCGAATCCGAGAACGTGGCCAGCGAAAACGTCGAACAGCACATTTATGCCGTGGCCGGCGCCGACAAATACAAACTGCTCTACAACCTGGTCACCGACAACGGTTGGGAGCGGGTCATGGTCTTCGCCAACCGCAAGGACGAAGTCCGGCGCATCGAGGAACGCCTGGTACGTGATGGCGTGAATGCCGCCCAACTGTCGGGCGATGTACCGCAGCACAAGCGCATCAAGACCCTGGAAGGTTTCCGCGAAGGCAAGATCCGCGTGCTGGTGGCCACCGATGTGGCAGGTCGCGGGATCCACATCGACGGCATCAGCCACGTGATCAACTTCACCCTGCCGGAAGTACCGGACGACTACGTGCACCGCATCGGGCGTACCGGCCGGGCCGGGGCCAACGGCGTGTCCATCAGCTTCGCCGGTGAAGACGACTCCTATCAGCTGCCATCGATCGAAGCCCTGCTGGGGCGCAAGATCAGCTGCGAAACACCGCCCACCGAGCTGCTGCGCCCCGTGGAGCGCAAACGCCCGCAAGCGACCTGAGGCACGGGCAGCGCCCGAAGCCTCTGCCCTGAAGAAAACGCAGCCCCACCAGGCTGCGTTTTTTTTCGCCTGGCGATTGCCGAACACAACTAAAAGTCCATAATAGACAAATTAGTTTATATCCACTGCCGTGGGAGCCCCCGCATGTCCAGCACGCCTTATGTGATTGCCCAACCCCAAGCCCGCGAACTGCTGGCCCAGGTCGATGTGCCGCAGATCCTGCGCAAACTGTTTATCGACCTGGCCGCCGGGCGTGCGGTGCAACCGGCGCAGCAACTGGTGGAATTCCCCCAGGGGGCCGGCGACTTCATCAACTACCTGGGGGTGCTGGCCGATGATCGGGTGTATGGGGTCAAGACCTCGCCCTATATCGTTCGCGCCGAAGGCCCGCTGGTCACCGCCTGGACCCTGCTGATGTCCATGGACAGCGGCCAGCCGCTGTTGCTGTGCGATGCCGGCGAACTGACCACCGCCCGCACCGCCGCCACCACGGCCGTGGCGGTGGACGCCCTGGCGCCGGTCGACGCCCGCCAGCTGTGCATCATCGGCAGCGGCCCCGTGGCCCTGGCCCACCTGCATTACGCCAAAGGCCTGCGGCCATGGCAGACCATCCGCCTGTACTCGCCGAGTCTCGCCAGCACCAGCTCAGAACAACAGGCTCGGCTCCAGGCTCTGGACCCTCGGCTACAAATTGCCAGCAGCCGTGAACAGGCCCTGGCCGACGCGGATGTGATCATGCTCTGCACCTCGTCCGCCGGGCCGGTCATTGACCCAGCGCAACTGAGCCGTCCGGCGTTGATCACCTCAATCAGCACCAATGCGCCACGGGCCCACGAGGTGCCGCCGCAAAGCCTGGGCCAGATGCAGGTGTATTGCGACTACCGCCAGACCACACCGGACGCCGCGGGCGAAATGCTGATCGCCAGCCAGCAGCACGGCTGGCACAAGGAGGCGATTGTCGGCGACCTGGGCGAATTACTCAGCGGCCAGGCCCCGCGCCCGAACGCCACCGGTTCGGTGTTTTTCCGCTCCATCGGCCTGGGCCTGGAGGACATCGCCCTGGCCAATGCGCTGTACCGCTTGCAGCTCAAGGCTGACGCAGCGCCAGCGCCCGCCCGATAAGCGCGGCACCCGGCCCTACCCAGACTTTTCCGGAGACACCCATGCCTCAGGCAGACTTCATCATCATTGGCGGCGGCATCGCCGGGGCATCCACCGGCTACTGGCTGTCAGGCCATGGCCGGGTCGTGGTGCTCGAGCGCGAGTCGCACCCGGCCTACCACTCCACCGGGCGCTCGGCGGCCCTGTATACCGCGGCCTATGGCACCGCCCAGGTACGGGCCCTGACCCTGGCCAGCCGTGCGTTCTTCGACGCGCCGCCCGCCGGCTTCTGCGAACACCCGCTGCTGACGCCGCGCGGGGAGATGACCGTGGACTTCAACGGCGACCCGCAAGAGTTGAACAATCAGTACCTGAGCGCCAAGGCCTCGGTGCCGGAGATGCAACTGCTCAGCGCCGACCAGGCCTGCGCCCGCCTGCCGATCCTGCGTCGGGAAAAAGTCCACGGCGCGCTGTATGACCCCAGCGCCAGCGATATCGACACCGACGCCCTGCACCAGGGCTATCTGCGCGGTATTCGGCGCAACCAGGGCGAGCTGCATATCGACTGCGAAGTGCTGTCCCTGGCGCGTGACGACCAGGGACTGTGGCACGTGACGACCGCCAACCAGACCTTCAGCGCGCCCATCATCATCAACGCCGCCGGCGCCTGGGCCGACCAGATCGGCGCCATGGCCGGCGCCCGGCGCCTGGGGCTGCAACCCAAGCGCCGCGCAGCCTTTATCTTCGCCGCACCCGAAGGCCTGGATATCCACCATTGGCCGATGCTGGTGAGCCTGGATGAGTCGTTCTACATGAAGCCCGATGCCGGGATGTTCCTCGGCTCGCCGGCCAACGCCGACCCGGTCGAACCCCATGACGTGCAGCCCGAAGAACTCGATATCGCCATGGGCATCTACCAGATCGAAGAAGCCACCACCTTGAGCATCCGCCGCCCGACCCGCACCTGGGCCGGCTTGCGCAGTTTCGTCAGTGACGGTGACCTGCTCTCGGGGTTCGACCCAAAGGTTCCGGGGCTGTTCTGGGTCGCCGGCCAGGGCGGTTACGGCATCCAGACCTCACCGGCCATGGGCCAGGCCAGCGCCGCACTGGTACGTGGCCTGCCCCTGCCCGAACCACTGACCCGCTTTGGCCTGGAGGCCGCCATGCTCTCCCCTGCACGCCTGGGCTGAAGCCCGGCTCAGGTGACGCGCCCCTGGGATTGCGGCAAACTCCCAGCGCCCTGGATGCCAGGGCGCTGACACCGCCTGGAGTACGACCCATGACCACACCTGTGCAGGACCCTGCCCTGGACAACTTCCGGGCGATCGCCGATGCCATCGCCACGCTGTTTTTCCCCCATGCCGAGGTAGTGATCCACGACCTGCGCACGCAAAAGATCGACTACATCGCCAACAACATTTCCAAGCGTGAAGTGGGCGACGACGCCGCGCTGGAGGACATGCTCAGCGAGGAGGTCAGCGAACGTAATATTGGGCCGTACGAAAAACTCAATTGGGATGGTCAGAAGATTCGCAGCCTGAGCAGTGTGCTGCGCGACAGCCAGGGCCATCCGTTGGCCGTGCTGTGCATCAACCTGAATATTTCCCTGTTTGAAAACGCCAAGGCGGCGCTGGACCTGTTTCTCTCGCCGAACAAACTGATCCCGCAGCCCGACTCGCTGTTTCGCGATGACTGGCAGGAACGGATCAACACCTTCCTCCACAACTGGCTGCGCGAACGCCAGCTGGGGCTGAACCTGCTGACCCGCGAGCACAAGCGGGAGCTGGTGCTGGCGTTGCACGCCGAGGGCGCCTTCAAGGGCAAAAGCGCCTCCAACTACGTGGCCAACGTGCTGAGCATGGGCCGCGCCACGGTGTACAAGCACCTGAAGGAATTGAAGGGCTGAACCTGTGTCACCCGGGCTCCGCTCAAGAAGCCCGGGTGACGTCGCCGATCAATCGCCGTAGATGTCCGACTTGAAGTACTTGGCCTGGATCTTCTGGTATTCGCCGTTGGCGCGGATACCGTCGATGGCCTTGTTCAGCTCGCCAACCAGCTCAGTGTTGCCCTTGCGCACCGCGATCCCGGCGCCTTCGCCGACGTATTTCGGGTCCTTGAGCTCGGGGCCGACAAAGGCATAACCCGCGCCGCGCGGCATCGCCAGGAAATCGCTCAAGGGGATGGTGTCGGCAAACACCGCGTCCAGGCGACCGGACGCCAGGTCCATGTAGATCTCTTCATTGTTGCTGTAGCGCATGACCTTGATGCCCTTGGGCTCGAACACCTCGGTGGCGTAGCGGTCGGTGGTGGTGGCCCGCTGCACGCCAACGGTCTTGCCCTTGAGGCTGGCGTACTGGTCATCCACCACTGCGCCCTGCTTCATCACCAGGCGCGAGGACGTGAAGTAGTACTTGTGGGTGAAATCCACCGACTTCTTGCGCTCTTCAGTGATGGTCATGGACGACAGCGCGAAGTCGATTTTCTTCACTTTCAGCGAGGGAATCAGGCCGTCGAACTCACCCTCGATCCACTCGCACTTGACCTGCATCTGCGCGCACAGCGCATTGCCGATGTCGTAGTCGAAGCCTTCGATCTTGCCTTCGGAGGTCTTGAAAGCGAACGGTGGGTAGGCGGCTTCGATGCCGATGCGCAGGGTTTTGTCGGCGGCGAACAGACTGCTGCACGCCAGCAAGCTCAGCACCAGGCCACTGATAAGGGGGAGTTTCTTCATGATCGTTCTCTCGCGGGGTTGTTGTAGGTTTGGCAAGACAGAAGAAAAGAGCAACGCAGGGGGAACCGCTTTTTTGTACTTATAATTCCATACTGGACTTTTATGTATTTATCGTCAATGGAGCGCGCGCAGTTGCGTCGCGCCATCAAGCGCAGGGAACGTTCAGCAAGCGAGGAATGACGCAGGCGCCGGCAAGCCGGCGCCACGGGGGAAGGGATTAACGCTTATCTGAGGATCAGGGCTTCCAGCGATCCGCCGCCGCGTGATCGCTGTCGCGCCCTTGCACCCAGCGCGGCCCGTCGCGGGTGTTTTCTTTCTTCCAGAACGGCGCGCGGGTTTTCAGGTAGTCCATGACAAACGCGCAGGCCTCGAACGCCGCCTGGCGATGGGCACTGGCGACGCCGACGAACACGATCGGCTCGCCAGGCAACAACTCGCCGATGCGGTGCAGCACCTCCAGCTTGAGTAGCGGCCAACGCTGCTCGGCTTCAGCGACAATTTTGGCCAGAGCCTTTTCGGTCATGCCCGGGTAATGCTCGAGAAACATCCCCGCCACTTCCAGGCCGTCATTGAAGTCGCGCACATAGCCGATAAAGCTGACCACCGCGCCGACGCCGACGTTGGCGGCATGCAGCGCATTGACCTCAGCGCCCGGGTCAAAGGCGGCGGACTGCACGCGAATCGCCATCTCAGCCCCCGGTCACGGTTGGAAAGAATGCCACTTCGTCGCCATCGCTGAGGGGCTCGTCAAGCTGGCACAGCTCCTCGTTGCGCGCACACATCAGGTTTTGCTCGGCCAGGACCTCGGCGCCATGACGCTCCACCAGCAAGCGCCGCACCTCCTCCACCGTGGCGAACTCACCCTCCAGCAGCAAGCCATCCATCCCCAGCGCTTCGCGGTAACGGGCGAAAAACTTCACGTTCAGCTTCATGGCGTTGGCGCCTGATAATGGCCGCTCTTGCCGCCGATTTTTTCCAGCAGGCGCACGCTTTCGATGGTCATGCCTCGGTCTACGGCCTTGCACATGTCGTAGATCGTCAAGGCGGCGATGCTGGCGGCGGTCAGGGCTTCCATCTCGACCCCGGTCTGCCCGGCAAGCTTGCAGCGGGCGACGATGTGCACGGTGTCGTCGCCTTCGGCGGTGAGCTCGACCTTGACGCTGGTGAGCATCAACGGATGACACAGCGGGATCAGATCACTGGTTTTCTTCGCCGCCTGGATCCCGGCGATTCGGGCCACGGCAAACACATCCCCCTTGGGGTGGCCGCCGCTGACGATCATGTCCAGGGTTTGCGGGAGCATGCGCACCCGCGCTTCGGCCACGGCTTCACGGGAGGTCACGGCTTTTTCGGTGACGTCGACCATATTGGCGCGACCTTGGGAATCGAGATGAGTCAGCACAGCCTTACTCCTGATCAGGAGCGGCGATTGTAAACCCCTGGGTCAATTTTTCGCACGCGCCTTAGCGCCCTTTCCCAAGCAAGCGTCTGGCCCGCCCAAGGGCCATCAGCCTGGGGAATGCACGGCATCAGAACAACGAATTGGCCGGGGTCGGCGAATCACCGTACAAGGTCGAAAACACAGGAGTTCATTGCATGACATTGCTCGTTCCAATCCTTCTCAGCCTGCTTGCCGGGTTCGCCGTCCCCCTCCAGGCCGGGACCAACGCCCGACTGGGGGCGCTGCTGGGCCACCCCCTGTGGGCCACCGGGGTTTCGCTGCTGGTCAGTCTGCTGGCGCTGATGGTCGTGTTGCTGGTGATCAAAGTTCCCAAGCCCAACCTCAGCGCCTTGTCAGGCGCCCCCTGGTGGATCTGGATGGGCGGGATCGCCGGCGTGCTCTACATCACCATCGCCCTACTGATGGCCCCACGCCTGGGGGCACTGAACTTCATCATGGCGGTGATCATCGGCCAGTTGGTGATCTCGCTGATCATCGACTATTTCGGCCTGGTGGGCTTGCCGCGCAAGGACATCAGCCTGCAAAAGCTGGTCGGGGTACTGGTGGTAGTCGGCGGTTTTGTCGTCACCACCCGCGGTTAAACCCTGGGGGCGGCCGCCACCTCGCTGACCTGCCGACGCAACCAGGCATGGGCCGGATCATCGCTGAAGCGCTGATGCCAGATGTGCACAAAAGGGAATGGCGCAATCGCCAGGGGGGGCGGCAGGCACAGCAGCAGCGGGTCATTTGCGGCTTGATCCAGGGTGCGGGTGGCGACCGTCAGGATCAGGTCAGTGCCCAGGATCATCTGCGGCGCGATCCGCCAGTGGGGCACGCTGACCACCACGCGTCGCTGCAACCCACGGGCGCGCAACTGGCTGTCGACTTCACCGTTGAGGCTGGCATCTATCGACACCTGCAAATGGGGCCGGGCCAGGTACTCGGGCAGATCCAGCACGCCGCTGGCGGGCAACGTTTGCCGGTCCACCAGGCAGGAAAATGTTTCCTCGAACAGCACCTGCATGGCGATATCCGGCCCCAGGCTGGGAAATACCCCCAGGGCCAAGTCGATCTTGCCCCGGCTCACTTGTTCGAACATCTCGTGGCGGCTGCCCTGGGTCACGTTGAGGCTGATATTCGGCGCCTCGCGACGCAGGCGCACCAGCAAACCCGGGAGGATGAGCGCCGCCCCGTAGTCGGACATCGCCAGCTCAAAGGTGCGCTCGGAGCTGGCCGGATCGAAGTCCAGGGTCTTGCCAAGCAGGGTCTCGACCTGGCGCAGGATCTCCTTGAGCGGCGCCCGCAGGTTCTGCGCCAGCACGCTGAGCACCACCTCATTGCCGTCGCGGATCAGCAGCGGATCGTCCAGCAGGGTGCGCAGCTTGCCCAGGGAGTGGCTGATGGCCGGCTGGCTCAGGTGCAGGCGCTCGCCGGTGCGGGTCACGTGTTTCTCCGTGAGCAGGGCGTCGAGCACCACCAGCAGGTTCAAGTCGATGTTACGCAGTAACTGGGTGCTCATCCTGGCCTCATCTGGGCGGGCGCACGCCATGGCCGGGGCCAGGGCACGGGTCTGAATCGGCGCCCAGAATACCCGGTTGCCCGGCGCGCGATGCAAACAAAACGGGCGACCCAAGGGCCGCCCGCATTCACAACTGCATGGGTTACAGGTGGGTTTCGGCGTATTCCGCGAGAATCGAGCGTGGCACCCCTTGCAGGGTGATGTGCACGCCGTTCGGGAAGTCCTTGAAGCGTTCGGTGAGGTAGGTCAGCCCGGAGCTGGTCGCGGACAGGTAAGGGGTGTCGATCTGCGCCAGGTTGCCCAGGCACACCACTTTGGAACCGGCGCCGGCACGGGTGATGATGGTTTTCATCTGGTGCGGGGTCAGGTTCTGGCACTCATCGATCAGGATCAGGCTTTGCTGGAAGCTGCGACCCCGGATGTAGTTCAGGGATTTGAACTGCAACGGCACCTTGCTCAGGATGTAGTCGACGCTGCCATGGGTGTTTTCGTCATCCATGTGCAGGGCTTCGAGGTTGTCGGTGATGGCGCCGAGCCAAGGCTCCATTTTTTCCGCTTCGGTGCCGGGCAGGAAGCCGATCTCCTGGTCCAGACCCTGCACGCTGCGGGTAGCGATGATCCGCCGATAACGCTTGCTGACCATGGTCTGCTCAATGGCGGCAGCCAGGGCCAGGATGGTTTTACCGGAACCGGCGGCCCCCGACAGGTTGACCAGGTGGATGTCCGGGTCGAGCAAGGCATACAGCGCCAGGCCCTGGTAGATGTCACGCGGTTTCAGGCCCCAGGCTTCCTGGTGCAGCAGGGGCTCCTGATGCAGGTCGAGGATCAGCAAGGTGTCAGCGCGGATTTCCTTGATCCAGCCGACAAACCCTTGTTCGTCGATGATGAATTCGTTGATGTGCACCGCCGGCAGGTTGTCGATGAGCTGCACCTGGTGCCAGGTACGGCCATGGTCCTGACGGGTTTCCACTTTGCTCACGCGGTCCCAGAACGAGCCGGTCATGTTGTGGAAACCGTTGGGCAGCAGGGACACGTCGTCGACCAGTTGGTCGGTGCTGTAGTCCTCGGCCGCAATTCCGCAGGCGCGCGCCTTGAGGCGCATGTTGATGTCTTTGGTCACCAGCACCACGCGCAGGTCCTTTTCGCGCGCGTGCAGGTCGATCAACTGGTTGATGATGATGTTGTCGTTGAGGTTTTCCGGCAGCAGGCTGTTGGGCTCCGAGCGCTTGGTCATCAGGATCGACAACAGGCCTTTGGGGCCGCTCTTGCCACGCTGGATAGGCACGCCCAGTTCGACATCTTCCGGTGTCGCTTCGCCCAGGGTCTTGTCGATCAGGCGAATCGCCTGCCGACATTCCGCGGCAACGCTGTGATGGCCGCTCTTGAGCTTGTCGAGTTCCTCCAGAACGATCATCGGTATGGCGACGTGGTGCTCTTCGAAGTTCAACAGCGCGTTTGGATCGTGAATCAATACATTGGTATCGAGTACATAAAGGATTGGCTGGTTGGAAGAAGGGCTGCGTCCGTGATCATCCATACTCGGTCACCTTATGTGGGAGCCAGTCGACGCAATACCATGACGGTGCTGCGCCTCGAAAGGACCACCGAGTTCGTCCGTGGGGGCTCGGGCGACATGAACACAAAAGGAGTCTTGGAAGACGCCACCTGTGTTGCAGGTTTCGGCGGTCTGACTTTGGTAATACTCCAAAACCTGTGACAGGAAAAAGCACTTTGACGTTTTTTTGAAGTTTATTTTTCAGGGTGACGAATAGCCCTTGGCGCGCTGCCCGTCCACCGTTAAAGTCGGAAGTCCGCCTGCAACCATTTCTCGTCAAAAAACGCCCCTATCCAGCCAAAAACCCAGCATTTGCGGGCTTTTCCGGCTTTCAGCGAAAGGCATCCTGGCAGTCTTCCCAGCCAATCCCGCTTTGCGCGGTTTGTGTCAGCAACCAGGGCATAGCGGCCTTGACCGTGTCCTGTTTGGCGTTGAAAGCGATCACTCCGCGCCGCCATAACAACATCAGGGTCAGGACCCGCTGGCCGCTCTCTTCAGCCTTGAGCTTGCCCGGACCGTCCTGGGCGTCGATATCCCACAACGCCACCTGCAACCCCTGGGCATTGAAGAAGGCCTGGGCGTCGGCGCGGCGCTGACCATAGGGTGGGCGGAACAGGGGCACATAGTTTTCCGGCAGCTTGTTGCGCACCAGCTCGGCGCTGCGCTGGACCGAGTACTGCCAGTCCTGCCAGTGGCTGTGGGAGCGGTACTCCCAGCCCTGCACGCCGACACACTGCCGCGAGTACAACGACTGCAGGCTGGCCACCGAGGCCTGGTTCAGGCGGTTCTGAATATCGCTGCCAAGGACGAAGAAGGTGCCGTTGAGGTTCGACTTGCGCAGGTAGTCGGTCAACCACGGGGTGTTGTCGGGGGCCAGGTTGGCGGCGCTGTCGAACGTCAGCAGAAACAGGCGGTCGTTGAGTTCGTCGCCATTGCGCTCGTAGTCGCCAAAGCGGGCGACCTCGCTGCTGGTCTGCGGGAACAGCGCAGCCTTGCGCAACAGCTCGTCCAGGTATTGCTCATGAAACGCCCGGCTCGGCTCGGCCCAGCGGATATAGAAGGAATCGTCCCCCAGGTGAAACTTGCCGGCCTGCTCGCGCAGGCTGTCCATGTCTTCCACCAGGAAGCAAAAAGACGCGTCCTGGTCGCAGCTCTGCTGGGCATAGTTGTAATTGCTCAGCAGGCGCTGCCAGAGGCGCTGACGCAACGCATCGATCGCCTCCCTATTAATGATGCGCAGACCCAGGCGCTGCTTGAGCGAGGCCTCGTCCCAGGCTTCGCTGACCAGCAGGGTGCGGGCAAAGGTCAGGATCTCGGCGCGCGAGGCGACGTCGAACAGGGTCGGGCTGTTGAGCTTCTCCGGCCAGGTGCTGCGATCCAGGGTCGCCACGTCATTGGCCGCCGCCAGGGCGCCAAAGCTCATGAGCCAGGCCGAAAAAACAAATGCGATACGCAAAACAAACGCCTCCAGAACAAAACCCGCGCCGCACTATAGCCGATCCTCCCCTGTGGCGAGGGCACTTGCTCCCGCGCCAACCGCCACAACGCCCAGCACCCCCACCTTGCGTCACCTATCGCCTTCATAGGTGGAGTCCGGGCGCCCAAGCCCCTAGAATCCCCCGACGCTTACAGGAGACGACTTCATGCTGATGGTGATTTCACCCGCCAAGACCCTCGATTTCGAGACCCCACCGGTTACCCAGCGCTTTACCCAGCCGCAATACCTGGACCATTCCCAGGAGCTGATCGAGCAATTGCGCGAACTGAGCCCGGCCCAGATCAGCGAACTGATGCATGTCTCCGACAAGATCGGCGGCCTCAATGCCGCGCGTTTCGGCAGCTGGAACCCGGCCTTCACCCCAGCCAACGCCAAACAGGCGCTGCTGGCCTTCAAGGGTGACGTGTATACCGGCCTGGATGCCCAGACCCTCAGCGAAGCGCAGTTCGACTACGCCCAGCAGCATCTGCGCATGCTTTCCGGCCTATACGGTCTGCTGCGCCCCCTGGACCTGATGCAGCCTTACCGGCTGGAGATGGGCACCAAACTGGCCAATGCCCGTGGCAAGGACCTGTACGCCTTCTGGGGCACACGCATCAGCGAATGGCTGAATGAAGCCCTGGCCGAGCAAGGGGATGACCTGCTGCTCAACCTGGCGTCCAACGAGTACTTTTCGGCGGTGAAACGCAGTGCACTGAATGCACGCATCATCAACACCGAGTTCAAGGACCTGAAGAACGGCCAGTACAAAATCATCAGCTTCTATGCCAAGAAAGCCCGCGGCATGATGAGCCGTTTTGTGATCGAAGAGCGCATCAACGACCCGGCCGCCCTCAAGCAATTCGATGTGCAGGGTTATCGCTACAGCGCCGAACAGTCAAAACCGGAAAATCTGGTGTTCCTGCGCGACCACGCCCCGGAATAAAGCACGTCTCGACGCGCTGTTGTCCTACAATCAGCGCGCCAACTTTACATCCTTCCCATACTCCCCCGATCTTTTCGCGTCATTTAGTTGACGCGAATAGCCTTTGTTCTGAATTTATAACTTTTCTTTCACTCGACAGATGTGACTTTTTTCAGTAGTGGCACTTGTTTTTTTTAACGGTAGTGGCACAAAAGTATCCCCGCCTTGCAACTCCCCATAACTAAAGGTTCAAACCGCACGTGCCATCAATATGAGAGCAGTGCCATCTTTGTCCGTATTTCAAGAAATTTCAGAAAACAGGATGAGTGGGTCGGAACTATGTCCTTAACCACCGCTCATACCACCGGTAACGATTCTCATCGTCGCTGTAAGAGATGACTTACACGCAGGCAACTAACACCAGGCAAGTTAGCTTCAAAGTTTGACCGTACAGTCTAAAACTTGAACTAACCCTTTAAGGACAGGAGATAACGCATCATTACTATCCCCTACAAGGCCAAGGCATAGCCCCTATTCAGCGCTTCCGAAAGCGCCGCCAACGCACGCCCGTCATGGCTTCCAGCCATTGCCACAGGGTCTGCAGCGAAGCTCGGAAAGGCCCTCCCACGGACGGCCGGCTACATTCAAGGGCAAGCCCTTACAACAAGGCCAAGTTGCGCACAACTTGAGTGCATTTATTTAGTCACTCGGAAATTAGTCTGCCCGCCACGGCATTACAGCGCCTGTTCGCTGCACTTCCGAGTGCGTAACTACAGCTGGCAAACATTAACTCCAGCCATTTAATGGCATGAATAACACAGAGGTAAATGCGATGCGCATCAGCATATTTGGTTTGGGTTACGTCGGTGCAGTGTGTGCCGGTTGCCTGTCTGCACGGGGCCATGACGTGATTGGCGTCGATGTTGCCAAAGACAAGATCGACATGATCAACGCCGGTAAATCGCCGATCGTTGAACCGGGCCTGGGCGAACTTCTGGCCAAGGGCATCGAGACCGGTCGCCTGCGTGGCACCACCAACTTCGCCGAAGCGATTCGCGATACCGACCTGTCGATGATCTGCGTCGGCACGCCGAGCAAGAAGAACGGCGACCTGGAGCTGAACTACATCGAAGCCGTGTGCCGCGAGATCGGTTTTGTCCTGCGTGACAAGACCACCCGCCACACCATCGTGGTTCGCAGCACCGTATTGCCGGGCACCGTCGCCAATGTGGTGATCCCGATCCTCGAAGACTGCTCGGGCAAGAAAGCCGGCGTCGACTTCGGCGTTGCGGTCAACCCCGAGTTCCTGCGTGAAAGCACCGCGATCAAGGATTACGACCTGCCACCGATGACTGTCATCGGCGAGTTCGACACCGCTTCCGGTGACGTCCTGCAATCGCTGTACGAAGAGCTCGACGCGCCGATCATCCGCAAGGACATCGCGGTGGCCGAGATGATCAAGTACACCTGCAATGTCTGGCACGCGACCAAGGTCACCTTCGCCAACGAGATTGGCAACATCGCCAAGGCGGTCGGCGTCGACGGCCGTGAAGTGATGGACGTGGTCTGCCAGGACAAGACCCTCAACCTGTCCCAGTACGGCTCTCTGGACGTGGAAGCGCCGCTGCTCAACTCGCTGATGCGCAGCAACGAATCCCAGGTGCAGAACGCCTTCGACATCGTCGAAAGCCACGACAAGCGCAAAGTCGCGCTGCTGGGCCTGAGCTTCAAGTCCGGCACCGACGATCTGCGAGAAAGCCCGCTGGTGGAGCTGGCGGAAATGCTGATCGGCAAGGGCTACGACCTGAGCATCTACGACAGCAACGTCGAGTACGCCCGGGTCCACGGGGCGAACAAGGACTACATCGAATCGAAGATCCCCCACGTCTCGTCCCTGCTCAACTCGGACTTCGACTCGGTGATCGACAACTCCGACGTGATCATCCTCGGTAACCGCGACGAGAAGTTCCGCGCCCTGGCCGAAACCGCCCCCCACGGCAAACAGGTGATCGACCTGGTCGGCTTCATGTCCAAGGCCACCAGCGTCAGTGGCCGTACCGAAGGCATTTGCTGGTAAAGCAGCGGCAAGCTTCAAGCTACAAGCCGTAAGCAAGGGCTCCGCGCTTGGAGCTTGCGGCTTGGAGCTTGCAACTGATTTTAGGATGCTGATTATGCAATGGCTCAAGCACAGCCTGTTACAAGCCGCCGGTTGGCTGTTCTACCTCAGTTTGTTGATGGGTCTCGCCCTGGCGTTGCCCGCCTCGACCTTTGACGCCGAGTCGAAGGATTTCATCTTCCTGATTGGCGCCGTAGGCATCTGGCGCTATTCGATGGGGGCCACGCACTTTCTGCGCGGCATGCTGTTCCTGTACGTGGTCTACCCGCACTTGCGGCGCAAAGTGCGCAAGCTGGGCAAGGCCGCCGATCCATCCCATGTGTTTTTGATGGTCACCAGCTTTCGCATCGATGCCCTGACCACCGCCCAGGTCTACAGCTCGGTGATCCGTGAAGCCATCGAATGCGGCTTCCCCACCACCGTGGTCTGCTCCCTCGTGGAAATGTCCGACGAGCTGCTGGTGAAAAGCCTGTGGGCCAAGATGAACCCGCCGGAGCGCGTCAAGCTCGACTTCGTACGCATCGCCGGCACCGGCAAGCGTGACGGCCTGGCGTTCGGCTTCCGCGCCATCTCCCGCCACCTGCCGGACGACCGCGCCGTGGTGGCCGTGATCGATGGCGACACCGTGCTGGCCGAAGGCGTGGTACGCAAGACCGTGCCCTGGTTCCAGCTGTTCGGCAATGTCGGCGGCCTGACCACCAACGAGTTCTGCGAAGTACGTGGCGGCTACATCATGAGCGAGTGGCACAAGCTGCGCTTCGCCCAGCGTCACATCAACATGTGCTCCATGGCCCTGTCCAAGCGCGTGCTGACCATGACCGGGCGCATGTCGGTATTCCGCGCCACGGTGGTCACCGACCCGGACTTCATCGCCGACGTCGAAAGCGACTCGCTGCAACACTGGCGCCTGGGCCGCTTCAAGTTCCTCACCGGCGACGACAAGTCCAGCTGGTTCAGCCTGATGCGCCTGGGCTACGACACCTTCTACGTGCCGGATGCCGCGATCAACACCGTCGAGCACCCGCCGGAAAAGAGCTTTATCAAGGCCAGCCGCAAACTGATGTTCCGCTGGTACGGCAATAACCTGCGGCAGAACTCCCGGGCCCTGGGCCTGGGGATGAAACGCCTGGGGCTGTTCACCAGCGTGGTGCTGTTCGACCAGCGCGTGTCGATGTGGACCTCCCTGCTCGGCCTGACCGTGGCGATCATCGCCAGCTTCAAATACGGCTTTGCCTTCATCCTCGCGTACCTGCTGTGGATCGGCATCACCCGCCTGATTCTGACCCTGCTGCTGTCCTGCTCCAGGCACCGGATCGGCCCCGCTTACCCGTTGATTCTCTATTACAACCAGATCGTCGGTGCGCTGGTGAAGATCTACGTGTTCTTCCGCCTCGACCAACAGTCCTGGACCCGCCAGGACACCAAACTGACCCGTGATCTCGCCAGCTTTCAACGTTGGTTCAACACCTGGTCGTCTCGGACCATGACCTTCTCTGCCGGCAGCGTGTTCGTCGCCGTGTTGCTGCTGATGGTCTGACCTGCCTTGCCTGAATTAACTAGGAAATAGCCCTTATGAACACCGCCGTGAACGTCAACGTAGTGCATGAATCCGAAGCCCAACGCCAACATGCCCGGGTCAAGATCCCGGCCAAGCTGCGCTTTTTCGGGACCGACCGTACGCCCCTGGAAGTACGGGTCCACGACCTGTCCGCGGGCGGCCTGAGCTTCAACGCCGGGCAGCAGGTGCTCACCGTCGGCGAGGTGCATAAAGGCCGTCTGCAATTCGTCATCGACAACCTCGGCCTGGCCATGGACGTCGAGTTGCAGATCCGCTCCCACGACCGCCAGACCGGCCGCGTCGGCTGCCAGTTCCAGAACCTGGAGCAGCAAGACATTTCGACCCTGCGTCACCTGATCACCTCCCACCTGTCCGGCGATATCGTGACCATGGGCGACGTGCTCGCCACCCTGCAACGCGACAACTTCACCAAGGCGCGCAAGGTCAAGGACGGCGGCCACGGCATGACCGCCTTCGGCCGCCTGCGTGCCGTGACCTTCAGCGCCGGGATCTTCATCGTCGGCCTGGCCGCCTTCGGCTTCATCCTCAAGTCGGTGTACGGCATGTACTTCGTCAGCCACGCCCAGGCCGGCCTGGTCAACGTTCCGGGGATGAACGTGACCATGCCTCGCGACGGTACCGTGCAAAGCCTGGTGCAGGCCGACGGCGTCGCTGCCAAAGGCGCACCGCTGGCCACCTTCAGCACCAGCATGCTCGACGTGCTCAAGGGCCACCTGGACGAAGATCAGCTGCAACCGGCCAAGGTCGAAGAGCTATTCGGCAAGCAGATGACCGGCACCCTGACGTCGCCCTGCGACTGCACCGTGGCCCAGCAGATGGTCGCCGACGGCCAGTACGCCAGCAAAGGCGACGTGATCTTCCAATTGGTGCCGCGCAACAGCCAGGCCAATGTCGAGGCACGCTTCTCCTATCGCCAGTTCGCCGACGTCCGCCCGGGCACCCCGGTGAGCTTCCAGATCGCCGGCGAAGACAGCACCCGCACCGGCAAGATCGTCAGCAGCACCAGCCTCAACAGCGCCGACCTGTCGTCCGATATCCGGGTCCAGATCAAACCCGATGCCCCGCTGAGCAGCACCTTCGCCGGGCGTCCGGTGGAAGTCAGCAGCGATCGCGGTCCTTCCATGAACTGGCTGATCGATAAAGCCATGGCTGCGGGTCTGTAACCATGACAGTGCCTACCCATACCTCAGTCGCCGCGGCCCCAGGCTGCGACCGGCCACACAGCGGACTCCAGACACAACGCGCGGCCTGCCCTGGCCAGCGCCTTGCTTTCGATCGTCGCAGCCTGCGGCGGCTGCAGGTATCGGTGCTGCCCCTGGTTGCCGCCCTGGCCCTGGCCGGTTGCGCCGGCCTGCCCGACCAGCGCCTGGCCAACGAAGCCCTGAAGCGTGGCGACACCGCCCTGGCCGAACAGAACTACCGCCAGCTGGCGGACCTGGGCTACAGCGAGGCCCAGGTTGGCCTGGCCGATATCCAGGTCGAAAGCCGCGACCCGGCGCAGATCAAGCAGGCCGAAGCCACTTACCGCGCCGCCGCCGACACCTCGCCACGGGCCCAGGCCCGCCTTGGCCGGCTGCTGGTGGCCAAGCCGGGTTCGACCGAAGCCGAGCAGCACGAGGCCGAAGGCCTGCTGAAAAAAGCCTTTGCCAATGGCGAAGGCAATACCCTGATTCCCCTGGCGATGCTGTACCTGCAATACCCCCACAGCTTCCCCAACATCAACGCCCAGCAACAGATCAGCCAATGGCAGGCCGCCGGCTACCCTGAAGCCGGCCTGGCCCAGGTGCTGCTGTATCGCACCCAGGGCACCTATGACCAGCACCTGGATGAAGTCGAGCGCATCTGCAAGGCCGCGCTCAACAGCACCGATATCTGCTACGTCGAGTTGGCCACCGTGTACCAGAAACGCGGCCAGCCCGAGCAACAGGCCGAGCTGCTCAAGCAACTGCAAGCCGGCTACAGCCGCGGCACCGTCAGCGCCCAGCGCGTCGACAGCGTGGCCCGGGTACTGGGCGATGCGACGCTGGGCAAGCCCGACGAAAAAACCGCGCAGGCCCTGCTGGAACAGGTCGCCCCGGGCTACCCGGCGTCCTGGGTCAGCCTGGCGCAATTGCTCTACGACTTCCCGGAACTGGGCGACGTCGACAAGATGATGCAATACCTGGACAACGGCCGTGCCGCCGACCAGCCACGCGCCGAGCTGCTACTGGGCAAGCTGTACTACGAAGGCAAGTGGGTCCCGGCCGACGCCAAGGTCGCCGAGGAACACTTCCAGAAAGCCGTGGGCAAGGAAGTGGCCGCCGATTACTACCTGGGCCAGATCTACCGTCGTGGCTACCTGGGCCAGGTCTATCCGCAAAAGGCCCTGGACCACCTGCTGACGGCCGCCCGCAACGGCCAGAACAGCGCCGACTTCGCCATTGCCCAGCTGTTTTCCCAGGGCAAGGGCACCCAGCCCGACCCGGTCAACGCCTACGTTTTCAGCCAACTGGCCAAAGCCCAGGACACCCCGCAAGCCAATGAGCTTGCGCAACAGCTCGACACCCAACTGCCGCCTGCCCAGCGCGCCCAAGCCCAGCGCCTGCTGCAACAGGAACAAGCCCTGCGCGGCACCCTGAGCCAGAACACGCTGCAATTGCACGCCCTGCAAGAAGAAGACGGCGAGGAAACCCTATGACCCGCAATTCCCCATTCCACACCGCGGCGACAGGCATGCGCTTTCGTCTCTCGCAACTGGGCATCGCCCTGGGTTGCGTGCTGGTCTGGTCGACGCCGTCCCTGGCGGCCATGACCGACACCAAGAATTTCGGCCTGGAAGTGAAAATCACCGGCCAGTCCGAAGACGACCGCGACCTCGGCACCGCCAGCGGCGGCGACGTCAACGGCCTGGGCCTGGACCTGCGGCCCTGGGTCTACGGCGAACGTGGCGCGTGGAGCGCCTACGCCATGGGCCAGGCCGTGACGTCCACCGACATCATCGAGACCGACACCTTGCAGCAGGCCGACAGCGACGGCACCCAGGCCACCGACAACGGTGATCGCAAGACCAAGAAGAACTACCTGGCGATGCGCGAGTTCTGGGTCGGCTACAGCGGCTTCACGCCCTACCCCGGCGAGCAGTTGAAACTCGGCCGCCAGCGCCTGCGCAACGACGACGGGCAATGGCGCGACACCAATATCGAAGCCTTGAACTGGACCTTCGACACCACCTTGCTGCGGGCCAACGTCGGCGCCGCCGAACGCTTCAGCGAGTACCGCACCGACCTCAAGGAGCTGGCGCCCAAGGACAAGGATCGCCTGCACGTCTACGGCGATGCCGCCTATCAGTGGACCCCGGGCAACTGGGTGGGCATTCGCGGCCATCACACCCATGACGACGGCAAGCTCGACTACCCGACCCCGGGTGAAGCAGCCGACTCCCTGGACAAGAAAGAAAACGGTGACATCAGCTGGCTCGGCCTCACCGCCGACAGCGACGCCTATAACTGGCGCAACACCAACACCGTCAACTACTGGGCCAGCCTGACCGGCATGCGCGGCGACCGCGACACGGTCAACGCCCTGACGACCGACGGCAGCCGCCCGGCCGAGGCCAAGCGCAGCGACGATATCAGCGGCTGGGCCACCGACCTGGGTGTGCGCCTGCGCCTGGACCCTCATTGGCAAGTCGGCGCGGCCTATGCCCGCGCCAGCGGCGACTACGAGCAGAACGGCCTGGAAAGCAACCGCTCCAACTACACCGGGACCCGCTCGCGGGTGCACCGTTTCGGCGAAGCCTTCCGCGGCGAAATGAACAACATGCAGACCGCCACCCTGTTCGGCTCGTGGATGCTCAACGACGAATACGACGCCAGCCTGATCTACCACAAGTTCTGGCGCGTGGACGGCAACAAGCCGGTGGGCAGCAACGGTATCAGCGCGTTCGACAACACCTACGACGGCTCGGGCGCGCTGATCTCCAGCACCTCGCTGCCCGAAGACGGCAAGAAAGACCTGGGCCAGGAGATGGACCTGGTGGTCACCAAGTACTTCAAGCAAGGCTTGTTGCCCGCCGCGCTGAGCCAATCCATCGACGAACCTTCGGCGCTGGTGCGCTTTCGCGGCGGCGTGTTCAAGCCCGGCGATGCCTACGGCAAAGACGTCGACTCGTACATGCACCGCGCGTTTATCGACGTGATCTGGCGCTTCTGATGCGAACCGCGAAGGGAGTGCCCACGATGAATTGCTACCCCATGAACAGCCATGCCGCGAAAGGCTGCCTCAGCCTGCTGGCCGGCGCGATGCTGCTGGCCAGCTCGGCCGCCTTCGCGACGGCCGAGCCGGCCAAGGCGCCAGTCGTGGCCAAGGAACTGCAACAGGCCAAGACCTACACCGTCAGCAGCGCGCCGACCGAGCCGCTGGAACTGGCCAAACCGACCCTGCCCGACCTCTCCGGCTACACCGCCGAGGCCGCCGCGGCCAAGATCGTGCGCAGCAAGCCGGGCAAGATCAGCGTGCGCCGCATGATGCAGGAAGACGCCCTGAAGGACTTTATCGGCGGCGATAACAAAATGGCCGAGTGGGTGGTGCGCCAGCACGGGATCCCCCAGGCGATTTTCGTCGACGACGGCTACATCAACCTCAAGGACCTGGTGAAAAAACTGCCCAAGCAGTACATCAGCGAAACCGCGCCCGGGGTCTACCTGGCCAGGATCCCGATCGTGGTCGGACGCCACGGCATCCTCGACATCGACCAGCAGACCAAGGAGCTGCGCCTGTCCCAGGAAGGCGGTTCGTTCCTGGTCAACGATGGCCAGCTGTTTGTGCGTGACACCAAGGTCACCGGCTGGCGCGAGAAGGACAACGGCCCGGCGACTTTCCGCTCGCCCAAGGAATTCCGGCCGTTCCTGCTGGCCTGGGGCGGCACCGAGACCTACATCGTCAACAGCCAGATGGCCAGCTTCGGCTACGCCAACAGCAAGTCCTACGGCGTGAGTATTTCCCAATACACGCCGAACATGGCCAAGGTCCTCAAGCGCCCTGAACCCACCGGCTGGATCGTCGGCTCGGAGTTTTCGGACATGTGGTACGGCTTCTACTGCTACGAAACCCGCGACTTCGTGGTCAAGGGCAACACCTACAAAGACAACATCGTCTACGGCATCGACCCCCATGACCGTTCCCACGGCCTGATCATCGCGGACAACACCGTGCACGGGACCAAGAAGAAGCACGGGATCATCATTTCCCGCGAGGTCAACGACAGCTTCATCTTCAACAACCGCAGCTTCGACAACAAACTCTCGGGCCTGGTGATCGACCGCAACAGCATCAACAACGTGATCGCCTACAACGAGATCTACCGCAACCACACCGACG
This sequence comes from Pseudomonas sp. MF4836, assembly GCF_002018875.1. Classification (GTDB taxonomy): domain Bacteria; phylum Pseudomonadota; class Gammaproteobacteria; order Pseudomonadales; family Pseudomonadaceae; genus Aquipseudomonas. Next base: position 310,862 of record NZ_MVOL01000003.1, on the reverse strand, counting down.
GCATCACCCTCTACGAGAGTGCCGACAACCTGTTGTGGGGCAACAAGGTGCTGAGCAACAAACGCCACGGCATCCGCATTCGTAACAGCGTGAATATCCGCCTCTACGAAAACATCTCCATGGCCAACGGCCTGACCGGGGTCTATGGCCACATCAAGGACCTCTCCGACACCGACCGCGATATCAAGCTCGATCCGTTCGATGCCCAGGTTTCGCTGATCGTGGTCGGCGGCGAACTGGCGGCCAACGGCAGCGGCCCGATGTCCATCGACTCGCCGCTGAGCGTGGAGCTGTACCGCGTATCGATGCTCGCACCGACCAAAAGCAGCGGCATCAGCTTCTCGGGGATTCTCGGCGAGCGCCAGGACGAGATTCTCGACCTGCTGGTGCGCCAACAAAAAGCGGTGCTGATCGACCCCGTCGAACGCCAGACCGAATTGCGCGATTGAGGATGACTTTTATGCACCCACACCTGATCAAGATCCTGAGCCTGTCGGCGTTGACCGCCGGCATCCTCGCTGCCAGCGCCGGCGCCCGCGCCGATGACGCGGCTGCCGAGGCCAAGGCGCCAACATTCAGCGCCGAGCCGTGCTGCAACCTGTGCCCGGCCGCCCACGACGCGAAGAATTACGTCACCCGCTACCAGCAGAACTTCACCACCCTGGTACAAGCCCAGGGCGACTGGCTGTTCCGCACCCAGGAAGACCTGCGCACCGAATTCAACACCACCCCGGAAGGCTTCCGGCGCATGAAGCAACTGCACGATGCCTTCCAGAGCAAGGGCGTGGAGTTGGTGGTGGTCTACCAGCCGACCCGGGGCCTGGTGAACCGCAACAAACTCAACCCCGAGCAGAAGGCCCGCTTCGACTATGACAAGGCGCTGAAAAGCTACCAGGGCATGCTCGGCCGTTTTGCCCAGATGGGTTATGTGGTGCCGGACCTGTCGCCGCTGACCAACGAACAGCTGCCCGACACCCTGCCGGCCCATGACTTCTACTTCCGTGGCGACCAGCACTGGACCCCCTACGGCGCCCAGCGCACGGCGAAGATCGTGGCGGAAAAAGTCAAACAGATGCCGGCCTTCGCCGACATTCCCAAGCGTGAATTCGAGACCCACAAATCAGGGCGCATGGGCAAGACCGGCACCCTGCACAACATGGCCGGGCAACTGTGCGGCACCAGCTACGCGGTGCAGTACATGGACCAGTTCACCACCGAGCCCAAGGGCGAGGCCGGCGATGGCGACCTGTTCGGCGATTCCGGCAACCCGGAAATCACCCTGGTGGGCACCAGCCACAGCGGCAAGAACTACAACTTCTCGGGCTTCCTGCAGCAGGAACTGGGCGCCGATATCCTCAATGTCGCCTTCCCCGGCGGTGGCCTGGAGGGCTCGATGCTGCAGTACCTGGGCAGCGAAGAATTCCAGAACAAGCCGCCGAAGATCCTGATCTGGGAATTCTCGCCGCTGTATCGCCTGGACCAGGAAACCATCTACCGGCAGATGATGGCGCTGCTCGACAACGGCTGCGAAGGCAAAGACGCCCAGCTCAGCGGCAGCACCACCCTCAAGCCCGGCAAGAACGAGCTGATGGTCAACAGCAAGAACATGGACCTGCGCAACAGCAGTCATCAGGTCGATATCCGCTTCGCCGACACCTCGGTGAAAACCTTGCAAGCCACCCTCTGGTACATGAACGGGCGCCACGAGGACATCAAGATCGAAAAACCGGAAACATCCGACACCGATGGGCGTTTCGCCTTTGAACTGCGCACTGACGAAGACTGGGCCTCGCAGAATCTGCTGGCGGTCGAAGTCCAGGGCCCCGAAGCGGGCACCGCAGGACAGAAAGTCGAAGCGAAAATTTGCAAACGCAACGTATTCCCGAGCGCCGGGCAACGCACCGCGCAAATCGGGCAATGAGGTTTCTATGCAAACTGCAACGCTGAAAAAACTCCTGACACCGACCCTGCTCAGCCTGGCGATGTTCGCCGGCAGCACCCAGGCCGCCGCCCCGCTGCGTCCGCCCCAGGGCTACTTTGCGCCGGTGGACAAGTTCAAGACTGGCGACAACAGCGAAGGCTGCGATGCCATGCCCGCGCCCTATACCGGCGCCCTGCAGTTTCGCAGCAAGTACGAAGGCTCGGACAAGGCCCGTTCGACCCTGAATGTGCAGTCGGAAAAAGCCTTCCGCGACACCACCGCCGACATCACCAAGCTCGAGCGCGGCACCAGCAAACGGGTGATGCAGTTCATGCGTGACGGTCGTCCGGAACAGCTGGAATGCACCCTCAACTGGCTGACCTCCTGGGCCAAGGCCGACGCGCTGATGTCCAAGGACTTCAACCACACCGGCAAGTCCATGCGCAAATGGGCCCTGGGCAGCATGGCCTCGGCCTATATCCGCCTGAAGTTCTCCGACTCCCATCCCCTGGCCGCCCACCAGCAGGAAGCGCAATTGATCGAAGCCTGGTTCAGCAAGATGGCCGACCAGGTGGTCAGCGACTGGGACAACCTGCCGCTGGAAAAAACCAACAATCACTCGTACTGGGCCGCCTGGTCGGTGATGGCGACCTCCGTCGCCACCAACCGCCGCGACCTGTTCGACTGGGCCGTCAAGGAATACAAGGTCGGCGCCAACCAGGTCGACGCCGACGGTTTCCTGCCCAACGAACTCAAGCGCCAGCAACGCGCCCTGGCCTACCACAACTACGCCCTGCCGCCGTTGGCGATGATCGCCAGCTTCGCCCAGGTCAACGGGGTGGACCTGCGCCAGGAAAACAACGGCGCCCTCAAGCGCCTGGGTGACCAGGTGCTGGCCGGGGTCAAGGACCCGGATATTTTCGAGAAGAAGAACGGCAAGGAACAGGACATGACCGACCTCAAGGTCGACTCCAAATTCGCCTGGCTCGAACCCTTCTGCAGCCTCTACACCTGTGGCCCGGAGGTGCTGGAACGCAAGCACAAGATGCAGCCGTTCAAGACCTTCCGCCTCGGCGGCGACCTGACCAAGGTCTATGACCCGTCCCATGAAAAGGGCTCTTGAAACGGATGCCGGTCGAGCGCGGGTGCGGCCAGGGAGCTGACTCCCTGGCCACATGAAGTCTTTGCAACAGGGTAACAACCCAACCGTTTTCCAACGGGGGGGGGTTGGGGGGGCTGCGGCCTCTGTCTATTGGTTAAACACGGAGAGATCGGGATGGTTTTCTCATCCAATGTGTTCCTGTTTCTGTTCTTGCCGATCTTTCTCGGCTTGTACTACTTGAGCGGGCAACGCTATCGCAACTTGCTGCTGCTGATCGCCAGCTATGTGTTCTATGCCTGGTGGCGCGTGGACTTCCTGGCGCTGTTCGCCGGCGTCACCCTGTGGAACTACTGGATCGGCCTCAAGGTGGGCGCCGCCGGTGTGCGCACCAAACCCGCCCAGCGCTGGCTGCTGCTCGGGGTCGGGGTCGACCTGTGCATCCTCGGCTACTTCAAATACGCCAACTTCGGCGTGGACAGCATCAACGCGATGATGACCTCCTATGGTCTGGAGCCGTTCATCCTGACCCACATCCTGTTGCCGATCGGGATCTCGTTCTACATCTTCGAGTCCATCAGCTACATCATCGACGTCTACCGCGGCGACACCCCGGCCACTCGCAACCTGATCGACTTCGCGGCGTTCGTGGCGATCTTCCCGCACCTGATCGCCGGCCCCGTGCTGCGCTTTCGCGACCTGGCCGACCAGTTCAACAACCGCACCCACACCCTGGATAAATTCTCTGAAGGCTGCACGCGCTTCATGCAGGGCTTTATCAAGAAGGTGTTTATCGCCGACACCCTGGCGGTGGTGGCCGACCATTGCTTTGCCCTGCAGAACCCGACCACGGGTGATGCCTGGCTCGGCGCCCTGGCCTACACCGCACAGCTGTATTTCGACTTCTCCGGCTACAGCGACATGGCCATCGGCCTGGGATTGATGATGGGTTTCCGCTTCATGGAAAACTTCAAGCAGCCCTACATCAGCCAGTCGATCACCGAGTTCTGGCGGCGCTGGCACATCAGCCTCTCCACCTGGCTGCGGGACTACCTGTACATCACCCTGGGCGGTAACCGCAAAGGCACCCTGACCACCTACCGCAACCTGTTCCTGACCATGCTCCTGGGTGGCCTGTGGCATGGAGCGAACATCACCTACATCGTCTGGGGCGCCTGGCACGGCATGTGGCTGGCGATTGAAAAAGCCATCGGCCTCAACACCTCGCCGCGCAGCTTCAACCCGATCCGCTGGGCCTTGACCTTCCTCCTGGTGGTCATGGGCTGGGTGATCTTCCGCGCGGAAAACCTGCACGTGGCCGGACGCATGTACGGCGCCATGTTCAGCTTTGGCGACTGGTCGCTGTCGGAACTCAACCGCGCCAGCCTCACCGGTCTGCAAGTGGCAACCCTGATCGTGGCCTACATGACCCTGGCGTTCTTCGGCCTGCGGGACTTCTACCGCAACCGTCCGCCAGCCAAGACCCAGCCTGAAGTCAGCGCCGCCAGCGATGGCCCGGCCGCCGCCCAGCCCGGCCTGATCAAGGCTGTGCCTGGCGACAACCCCGGCAGCATTCACCAGCCGGGTTACATCGTGGGCACCGACGCCCAGGTGCAACCGGCCTATTGGACTGCCGACTGGCCGCGCTACCTGATGCGCACCCTGGTGCTGCTGCTGTTTATCGCCTCGATTCTCAAACTCTCGGCGCAAAGCTTCTCGCCGTTCCTTTACTTCCAGTTCTGAGGGATCTGCCCATGACCCGCTCATTACGCATTTTCTATATCGCCCTGTTCCTGGTGACCCTGATGGTCCTGGGCCTGTGGTCGGTGCGCAGCTTCTTCGGCTTCAGCACCAACAGCGATGCCACCGTACTCAACGGACGCTGGACCAAGGCCGTGGAAACCCACTACGACAAAGAGTTCCCGATCAAGCGCCTGGGCACCAACCTCTGGGCCGCGCTGGACTTCAAGCTGTTCAACGAAGGTCGTCCGGGCGTGGTCCTGGGCCGCGACCAGTGGCTGTACAGCGATGAAGAATTCAACCCCATCGTCAACGAAGAACTGAACCTGCAAGGCAACTACGCCCTGGTCGAAGGCGTGCGCCAAACCCTGAAGGCCAAAGGCGTGAAACTGGTGATGGCGATCGTGCCGGCCAAGGTCCGCCTGTACCCGGAACACCTGGGTGACGTGCAGCCGGCGAGCATCCACGCCAACCTCTACCAGGACTTCCACGCCCGGGTCGCGGCCGACAAGATCCTCGCCCCCGACCTGCTGGGCCCGCTGCAACAGGCCAAGCAACAGGGTGAGCAAGTGTTCCTGCGCACCGACACCCACTGGACCCCGAGCGGCGCCGAAATCGCCGCCCGGCAACTGGCCAAGGCGATTGCCGAAAAAGCCCCGCTGAGCGGCCAGCCGCAGCGCTTCGTCACCGAAGCCGAGCAGACCGTGGAGCACAAGGGTGACCTGCGCCTGTTCCTGCCCCTGGACCCCTTGTTCGAAAACCTGATGCCGGCCCAAGAGCCGCTGCAAAAACGCGTGACCCGCGCCGCCGACGACCAGCCGGCCGCCGACGATGCGCTGTTCGCCGAGAACCAGGTCCCGGTGGCGCTGATCGGCACCAGCTACAGCGCCAACCCCAACTGGAACTTCGTTGGCGCACTGAAGCAGGCGCTGCACAGCGACGTGGTCAATTACGCCGAAGACGGCCACGGCCCGATCCTGCCGATGCTCAGCTACCTGAAAAGTGACGCCTTCAAAAACGATCCGCCGCAAGTGCTGATCTGGGAATTCCCCGAACGCTATCTGCCTGTGAACAACGAAATCGGCGACGCCGACCCGCAGTGGGTCGCCGAGCTGAAAAAAGCCGGCGCCAGCCAACAAAACGTAGCTGCACTCAACAAATCCGAGACGCCCGACCGGGCGCAAAACTGAAAGAGAGGTACACCATGACTTTCACTACTACTCCGCGTCGTCTCGCCAAGGCCCTCACTCTGGCCGCCGGCATGAGCGTGCTGTCGATGTCCGCCTTCGCCGGCGACGCCGCGCTCTACGGCCCGACCGCGCCTAAAGGCTCGTCCTTCGTGCGTATCTACAACGCCAGCAACAGCGAAGTCAGCGCCACCGTCGGCAGCACCAACCTCAACGACGTCGCCCCGCTGGCCAGCAGCGACTTCAGCTTCATGCCCGGCGGCGACTACAGCGCCAAAGTCGGCAGCCAGACCGTGCCGGTCAAACTCGCCGCCGACCACTATTACACCCTGGTCAACAACGCCAGCGGCCAGCCGCAACTGATCGAAGAACCGCCGTTCAAGAACAAGCAGAAGTCCCTGGTACGGGTGCAGAACCTCAGTGACAAATCCCTGACCCTGAAAACCGCCGACGGCAAGACCGATGTGGTCAAGGCCGTGGCTGCCAAGGGCCGCGGCGAGCGCGAGATCAACCCGGTCAAGGTCAGCTTCGCCCTGTACGACGGCGAGAAAAAAGTCAGCGACCTCAAGCCCGTGGCCCTTGAGCGCGGTGAAGCCGCCGTGCTCTACGTCACCGGTAATGGCAGCAGCCTGTCGCCAGTGTGGGTGAAACGCCCCGTGTCGACGCGCTAAGCAGAATCTGTCGCCGCTGCCCAGACACGAGGCAGCGGCGACAACGAGACAAAAACAAGAGTGAAACGACAGAACGCAGTAGCTCTAACCCATACGATATTTGAAGGAGTAACAACATGATTCCGGTGATCTTGTCAGGTGGTAGCGGCTCACGTCTTTGGCCGCTTTCGCGCAAGCAATTCCCCAAGCAATTTCTCGCCCTGACCGGCGAACAGACCCTGTTCCAGCAGACCCTGGAGCGCCTGGTGTTCGACGGCATGGACACCCCGATCGTGGTCTGCAACAAGGACCATCGCTTTATCGTCAATGAGCAACTCAGTGCCCGCAAACTGGAATCGCAGCGCATCCTGATGGAGCCCTTCGGTCGCAACACCGCACCGGCCGTGGCATTGACCGCAATGATGCTGGTCAACGAAGGCCGTGACGAACTGATGCTGGTGCTGCCCGCCGACCACGTGCTGGACGACCAGAAAGCCCTGCAGCGCGCTCTGGCCCTGGCCACCGTGGCCGCCGAGCGTGGCGAGATGGTGCTGTTCGGCGTACCGGCCACCAAACCGGAAACCGGTTATGGCTACATCAAGTCCAGCAGCGATATCCACCTGCCCGAAGGCGTGAGCCGGGTCGCCCAGTTCGTCGAAAAACCCGACCACAAGCGCGCCACCGAATTCGTCAAGGACGGTGGCTATTTCTGGAACAGCGGCATGTTCCTGTTCCGCGCCAGCCGCTTCCTCGAAGAGCTGAAAAAACACGATCCGGACATCTACGACACCTGCCTGCTGACCCTGGAACGCAGCGTGCAGGACGCCGACACCGTGGACATCGACGAAGCCACCTTCGCCTGCTGCCCGGACAACTCCATCGACTACGCCGTGATGGAAAAAACCCAACGCGCCTGCGTGGTGCCGCTGAGCGCCGGCTGGAGCGACGTGGGTTGCTGGTCGTCGCTGTGGGACGTGCATGAAAAAGACGCCAACGGCAACGTCAGCAAAGGCGATGTGGTGATCCAGGACAGCCACAACTGCATGATCCATGGCAACGGCAAACTGGTGTCGGTGATCGGCCTGGAAAACATCGTCGTCGTCGAAACCAAGGACGCCATGATGATCGCCCACAAGGACAAGGTCCAAGGCGTGAAACAGATGGTCAACACCCTCAACGAACAGGGCCGCAGCGAAACCCAGAACCACTGCGAGGTCTACCGTCCGTGGGGCTCCTACGACTCGGTGGACATGGGCGGACGCTTCCAGGTCAAGCACATCTCGGTCAAGCCGGGTGCCTGCCTGTCCCTGCAAATGCACCACCACCGCGCCGAACACTGGATCGTGGTCAGCGGCACCGCCGAAGTCACCTGCGACGAAAACGTGTTCCTGCTCTGCGAAAACCAGTCGACCTACATCCCCATCGCCTCGGTCCACCGCCTGCGCAACCCAGGCAAAATCCCCCTGGAAATCATCGAAGTGCAATCGGGCAGCTACCTGGGCGAAGACGACATCGAACGTTTTGAAGACATCTACGGCCGCTCCACACCGGTGGAACGCGGCGTGTCGGTCAAGACAATCGCGCAGTAAGCGCAGCGGAAAGCTTCAAGCGGCTAGCTGCAAGTAAAAGCGGATCGCCGTTGTCAGCAATACCTTCAACCCTCTGGTCCATTGCCTGCGTCCCCTATCCGCAGGCAATGGGCCAGGGGGATTTTTAAAGCAGCTGCAAGTGGCTAGCTTCAAGCGGCAAGAAAAAGCGCCACGTCCCTCCCACGAAGACGCAGCGCCCTTTCAACTCCCTAATCAAGAAACATCGATCAGGCCTGCAACACCTCTTCCTTCATCCCCAATCCCACGTCATCAATCACCGCCTTGCCCATCTCCGCCAGGAAATGCGCGGCCCAGGCGTAACGCTCGCCCTGGTCTTCCATGGCCGCATCCAGCGCGAGTTTCTTGGCGTAGTACAGCAGGGTCGAAGCGTGCTCCAGAGCATGGTGCAGAGGGACATCGGGATTGACGCGGAACAGCGTTTGATCGGCATCGCCGCAGGTTCCGAAGGTGACGAAGCCCGAGGTTTTGATAACGCACATGGTTGAGACTCCCGTATCAAAGTGAGAGCTGCCACGTTCGCGACCAAACGAATGGGTGGCAGCCGTGCGCGGATTGGTCGACCGGAGATACAGGAACCCGGCAGGGCCGAAGCCCTTCCACGCACAGCCGCCATTGCACGGAAATGCGGGCGCAAAAAAAGCGCCTGCAATCGTCAAAGGGCGCTGTTGCGCCTGTATCAAGTCGGGCGACCAAACCCGATCACTGCTTTCGCAGCGACGTCCAAAGGCTAGTCCCGGGTTTGATACGGAGCAACAACTAAGGCGTCGCAGTTTATGTCCAAGCCACTTGTGTTGGGAACATCCCAGCCCCGACTCCGCTGCGCGATGTCGTACGCAGCCTGCGGCAGCGATTACAGGCCTGGGGCCTCTCGCCGACTCCAGACTCCTGCCTCCAGCGCCCCAGAAGCGCCGCCCGGTAGGGCGCGCCAACAGGTGTTTGATCTTGATCCACCCGCCCCTTCGGCAGGCCGAGTGGAGGTGTTCATCAGGGGAATGGCGCGTAGCGCCCCTCGACGCAGTCGAGGACATCGCTAGTAGCGATGCCCCCTGAGGGACGCCGGAATGAGGGAACCCGAGCGCAGCGAGGGCCGTACGCTCGGGGCGAGACTTTTTGGTTCCTTTTGTGGCGTTTGACAAAAGGGACTCGCCGTAAGGGCGAAACCCTAAGTAGCCGTTACCGCAGCAATGGATATGCACTCCGAACCAAAAACCCAGGCCGGCTAGCAGGCCGCCCCGAACAAAATAGCAACACACAACACCGAGCGCTAAAGCCGCGCATGAACATCCGCAAGCGTCTCAACGATCTCCTTCCCATCAGCCGCCAAAATACCCAGCTCAGCAAACACCGCTTCCCAATTGCCCAACGCCTCCAGCGTCTGATCAATGTAGTCATCCGGCTTGAGAAACTTATAGTCCGCACACAAGCGCCTGATCGCCGCCCTCGACGGACGCCCCTGGCCATCGAACGCGGTGGTGTGCTCGCCCATGCCGGTGGAGAAGGTCAGGTCGTACGCGGGCGCCAGCACCCACTGCCCGTCCTGATTGCCTTGCCCCTCTTCGTACAGAAAAGCGAAGTTCTTCGCGTGATCGTCGTAGTTGTGGGCCAGGCCGTTAAACACCATGAGCCGGGCCATTTTCTCCACTTCCCTGGCGCTCCTGGTCAGGGCGAACGTCAGCCGCAGCAAGTCCTTGTAGTCCAGGCACGGAACTCTGAAGTCCGCATGCAAAATCCCGGCGGCGGTCATCATGTGGACTTTCTGATTGTGCTTGCGATCAAAGCGCCGGGTGGCAAAGAAACGCTCGTTCCAGCCCTGCTCCGAGGGCACGGTGATGAGCTCGCTGTGTGCCATATCGACTCCAGCGTCGCGGGCCATGCGGGCGTAGGCGCATTCAATCGCGCCCATGGACCAGGGTTCCTCAAGGGACCTGAATTTCACGATCCAGTGCGCGTAGCCCTCCGGCAAGGGTTCAAACGCCGAAACCACCTGGGACAGATCCGCCGAAAACGCAACGGCAGCCTTGGGCCGTGCGCCCCCCGGCGAGCCACCGGCAATCCGCAGCGCCTTCAACACCTCAACCGTCTCCCCCACCTGAACCTGGACCGATGCCTCATACAACGCTGAAAGGCTGATGGGCTCCCGGGCCACTTTTTCCGACATGGGGTAGTACTCGAGGGCACCCATCCCCCGGTTGCCGATGTAGGCAAGACGGTCGAGCTGAGTCAGGCCGTGGGTAACCCGCGATCCATACTCCGCGGTAAAAAAACGCCCCATCAACAGCAAGCCCCAACCGTCGGGAAGAGAATCGGCGAAGGCCCCATGAAGGCCCAGAAACAGATGGGTATCGGGTTGCTGCGGCCTCTCGTCGAAGGCCAGTTGGGGCGACAGGTTGAACCCCTGGGTCAGCCACTCCTTGGCATAGGTGAAGTAGGTGCCTTGGCGGTTCCAGCTAAGCAGCCCCACCTGACGGCCATGCATGAAGACGCCCAACTCTTCGATCGGCTTGTACTTCTTGATGCCTCGTTCAGTCATCGGGTGCCCCTCTGGCGTTTTGAGTTTTGCAGCTCAAACAGCGTGTTTGGCGAAGGCGGCTTGAACAACTTGAGCAGCGGATCAAGCTCATCCAAAGCCGCCGCGATCAGCACCATCGACTCAAGGGAAATGGCTCCCTGCAGCTCAAAGCGCTTGATCGTCGACGCCGGCACCCCGGATTTTTCAGCCAAGGTTTTACGCGACAGATTTTTTGACAATCTGAGGGCCTGGGCGTTTTTTCCGATCTCGGCCGTGATCTCGGACGGGGTGTACATAAAGCGAGTCAGTGACATAACTGATAGACCTGCCCAAGCGAGTGGACACTTAACTTAATATGGACAACCTGATATCCATTATAGGCGATTTATCGAAATAGAAGACCCTATATGGTCCACAAAATAATACCGAGAGTGCTAGAGCAAACCATACAAGGGCCAACAGCCTTCAAGCGGCAGGGAACATCCCAGCCTCGACTCCGCCTGCGCAATGCCGTACGCAGCCCGCAGCGATTACAGGTCTAGGACCTCTCGCCGACTCCAGAATCCTGCCTCCAGTGCCCCAGATGCGCCGCCCGGTAGGGCGCGCCAACAGGCGTTTGATCTTGATCCACCCGCCCCCTTCGGCAGGCCGAGTGGAGGTGTTCATCAGGGGAATGGCGCGTAGCGCCCCTCGACGCAGTCGAGGACATCGCTAGTAGCGATGCCCCCTGAGGGACGCCGGAACGAGGGAACCCGAGTGCAGCGAGGGCCGTACGCTCGGGGCGAGACCTTTTGGTTCCTTTTGGCTGGGCCGGCATTCCGGGCGTTTGACAAAAGGGACTCGCCGTAAGGGCGAAACCCTAAGTAGCCGTTACCGCAGCAACGGATATGTACTCCAACCATCCTCTCCACGTAACCGCTACCACAGACTGCGCGGGCCCCTAAAACCGCCGCAATCCTACCTGGCCTATCCCGTCCAGCGCAGCCTGGCGGCCGCGGCTACAGACAGCGGATCGTGCAACCCCACGCGAATGCCATCCTGTTGCGTGCACTGCTGGCGAATTCGAAATCACCGTAGGTTGACGAGTTGTCACATTGACGTATTGACGAAAAAAATAGATAGCTAACCTAAGGTCACTGAAAAACCACTCGCACGGGAGGGGAAAAATGAAGACTGCCATTGGCAAACCCACTCAACAACCAATCCATTCCCAAGAGGCTGCCAAGGCTGCACTGATGGAGGGTTTTGAAAACTTCCTGGACAACCTGTCTCAGCCGCTTCTTATGGAAATAGCCAACCATGGGGCAGAAGGAACCTATTTCGACGCACTTCAGGCACTCCTGAAAAAAGTCGACACCCAACAGCTGAGCCCCCAGGTACGCAATCAGATTGCCTATACAAAAGGCAAAGCGCTTTCATTTGAAAACATTAAGAAAACCTACGAACTGCTTGACTCTAAAACCGTCTGTGAAATCCTCGGCATCTCTCGGCAAGCGCTTAACAAGAGAGTCCAGGCCGGACAGGTCATTGCTTATACCGAAGGTACTCGCAAGCACTACCCTGCGTTCCAGTTCAAGAACAACGCCGTGATTGCAGACATTGGCAAGTTGACCAAGGCCATAGCCATCGACTCCAAAGAGGGTGCGAAAACCAATGTGCTTTTGGGTTATTTAGCCCAGGACATGGACTTCTCCAACCCAGGGGAGCCACAAAACCTGCAGCCCAGGTACACACTTCTCTCCAACATGGATGCTTTTGAAATAATTGTTCGCGACTTCCAAAACAGATTGACCATGGGCAAGTGAAATCGGCGCCATTAAAGGGCCAACTCCTTCTCACTCGATTGGAACCCGCATGCGATTCAACAACTCACCGACCGTTTCCCCGTTAGAAAGCACCACACTTCCCAACGGCTGCTTACTCACTGCGACCAGTTGAGTAGGCCGGCCTTCAAACAACACCAGATTGCACCCCTCCAGGCTTGCCGTGATGGGATACACCTGCGAGGGATAGAGGATGCCGTCGACAGCAGGTTGCCAGCGCATGACAACGCCACTCAGGGTTTGCGTGTAGGCATAACCTTCATCGCCCTGTCCGCGCGACTTGACGATTGCGCCAAGGGTTTTGCCAGCGTTGCGAGCCAATGCCGCCGCATCGACCACCACCAACTGGCGAGTGGTTTGAAGATGGTGCAGTGACCTTCCTCTACTTCGGACTGCAAAACAGGGCTTCCTGCCCCGGACCCTCCATGTTGCAACGTTTCCGCAAGTGCCACCCTATCGCTGAAGGAAACATAGCAGGTGCCGATTTTCTTCTGAGGATCGCCGTAGCGGGTGTCCGAATTGCGATTGTAATAAAGTGGGTCAGAATACTGTTGTTCTTGCACGCGATACACCGACTTTCGCCCAGCGATGACTCTGGTTGGCAGATCGTGCATTGAAAGGGCGGCATGAACTTCCTGCTTAGCTACTTCGAACGTAGTCTTTTTCTTGGTCATCGATTATTGGGCCTCTAACAAGGTTGTTTTTTGCATTGGGTTTTTCCATTAGCACGTTCAAAGATTGCTCACATCAATTGAAACGCCATGTAACCCTTATGCAGCTCATGACATCCGCCTGGTTAAAAAACAGCTATCCAAGACTGATCTTGGTGCTGATTCAATCTCAAAACCCAGGACCTTTCCAGACATTTTTATATTAAAAAACAATAAAAAAACTATGCCCATCAAACAATTACATCAATTAATACAGGCATCCAACTCCATGAAACTTGGGGAACACCTTAGTTAACAAAAAACCGCCCAGATTATTTGATACAAATAAAAACCAGTGCTTCGCACTGCTCCTATTTGATAAAAACCATCTTCACTCTGAAAACGTCTGGATAAGCTCTATTGCTGACCCGCTAATTGAAATACCGTTAAACGTTTGTCCATTTGCAAAAGCCCCTGATCAAAGCCATCCCTCATCGCCAACCCCACCTACGCTTAGGTAGGATGTCCCCCTCTCTTCCCCGAGGCGCATGTCATGTTCATCGGCGTTCTGCTGGTCATCACCTGGTTGATCCTGCTCCTGCGCTACCCCGCCAAAGCCCTGCCCGTGTCCCTGGCGGCAGCTTTTGGCCTGGGCCTGGTGGCCTGCTGGGTGGTCTGGCTCGACAACCGCGAAGCCCAGCAACTGGCGCGCCTGGAACTACGCATCGCCTACGCTCCCCAAGCCTGCCCGGCCGACCGCCCCTTGCAGTTGAAGATGAACAACGGCAACGACGTACCCCTGATCGAATTACGCTGGCGCATCGCCGCCTACGCCCCGGGGGATACGGTCAATCTTGCCGACAACCAGTACAGCGCCCCGCGCTATCGCGGCCCCGGCGAGTTGCAAGCCGGCGCCAACTGGGAAGACTGCTTGCCGCTGCCGCCCCTGCGCCCCGGCTACCGCCCGCAGACCCTGGAGTTTCGCGCCGAGCGTTTGCAGGGTAGTTTCTCCGACTGATTGCCCCCTCCCTTCTTCCAGCACAAGGACCGCGCCATGCCCGTCGCGTTGATCACCGGTTGTTCCAGCGGTATTGGCCGCGCCCTGGCCGACGTTTTCAAAAACGCCGGTTTCACTGTCCTGGCCACCGCACGCAAGGGTGAGGATGTGGCTGCCCTGCACGCCGCCGGTTTTACCGCACTGCAACTGGATGTGAATGACGGCCCGGCCCTCAGCGCCCTGGGCGAGCAGATCAACCAGCAGTACGGCGGCCTCGACGTGCTGATCAACAATGCCGGCTACGGCGCCATGGGCCCGCTGCTCGACGGTGGCGTCGAAGCCATGCAGCGCCAGTTCGAAACCAATGTGTTCTCGGTGATCGGGGTGACCCGGGCGCTGTTTCCGGTGCTGCGCCGCAGCCGGGGGCTGGTGGTGAATATCGGCAGCGTTTCCGGAGTGCTGGTGACGCCCTTTGCCGGTGCCTACTGCGCCTCCAAAGCGGCGGTGCATGCCCTGAGCGACGCGCTGCGCATGGAGCTGGCGCCGTTCGGCATCCGCGTGATGGAAGTCCAGCCCGGGGCCATTGCCTCAAGCTTCGCCCGCAATGCCGGGCATGAAGCCGAGCAACTGATCAACGAGCAATCGCCCTGGTGGCCGCTGCGGGAAGGGATCCGCAACCGGGCCAAGGCCTCCCAGGACAACCCGACCCCCGCCAGCGAGTTCGCCGCCCACCTGCTCAAGGCCGTGCAGCAGGACTCGCCGCCGCGCCTGGTGCGGATCGGCAATGGCAGCCGTGCGCTGCCGCTGCTGGCCGCGCTATTGCCCAAGGGGCTGCTGGACAAGGTGCTGATGAAGCGTTTCGGACTGAGCGCCAGGCTCTGATCGTTCAACGCCGGCCATCACGCGCATGACAGCGTTGTGCGCAGCGCCGATGCCCGTAGAATGCGCGCACTCAAATCGCAGGGAAGCGGCACCTCAAGCACGGAACGGCTGCACCCCGTCCCTGCTCATGCCCTCCTGGCGCCCTCGCTTTTACTCGATTGAACCTCAGGGACTCTCCATTGAAATGTCGTAGCCTGCTGCCCTTGGCCATCTTCAGTCTGCTGGTGGGCTGCAATGCCGCGTCACCGGACGAGAAACTCAATAACTCCCTGCCGGACTTGAGCCTCGAAGAGATCCTGCCCAAGGTCGAGGCCAACCCGTACTGCACGCCGGATATGGACAGCGAGTTGCTGCTCGGCCTCGGCAGCCGACTGAGCGATGAGGACGACCTGCTCTATGGCGCAGGCCGTACCTTGCAGGCCAGCAAGGAAATAAAAATGGCTCGCAGTTGCCTGATCATGGCCGCCCCTCGCTACACCACGAGCCTGTGCGTCCTGGCCGGCATTGTCGGCGCCAGGCAAAACGACTATGACAAAAGTGAAGCCTTCAACTACATCGCTTACGCCGCCAAGCACAATGAGTCCTGCGCGGAAGCAGGCCTGGCCGACCTCTACAGCGTGGGCAAGCTGGGCATTGCACCGAACAAGGAATTGGCCATGGGCTGGCTCGAGCGTGCCGCACGGCACGGCGACCAGGACTCGCAACAGGACATGGTGCGTTGGAGCCGCGACCAGGGCAATTTCCCGGTGGCCTATGCCTGGGCCAGGGTCCTGGATGATGCAGAAACAGTCGAGGCAGTGAAGCGCAAAATGAGCCCGCAGCAAATTGCCGAAGGCGAGCAGCACTACACCCAACTGCTCAGCCAACTCACCCCCGAAAAGGATATCAAGGAGGCGCTGCGCAAGATCGTCATCGCCATCAGCTCAGCGGATCTGTACTACAGCCACCCGCAGGTGTTCGAGGGCATGTCCCCAGTGCAACGGCGCGCGTTCGTGGCCCAGTTGGTGGACATGCAAGATCTCTACCCGCAGTTCCACACCCGTGGCCAGGTGATGGCCTACGCATTGATTGCCCGCAGTGTGCAAACTACCGGCCCGGCCGTGGACCTGTGGCAGGACCCGGCGCTGCATGCCTTGCTGATCAATGATGAGCTGAGCGTGGAAGAGATCGTCGCCAAGGCCAAAACCATCCTGGCCAAGCGCAAGCAGTAACGGCGCAAGTGACCGGCCCGCCCTCAAATGACCAGCATCGCGCCCAATGCCGTCAGGGCCAGGGCCCCCAGCAGCGCGCTGATAAACAGCCCGTTCCAGGTATCGGGGATGACCTCGGCAGGGTTGCCGGGGTTGTAGAACACCCCCACCGTGTCGCCGACCTTGGATTTGGAAAACTGACTTTTGAAATCATGGGTCAGCAGCGTGCCGTCAGCGGTGACATAGGACACGGTTCTGGAGGAGATATAGCTGGTGCCGCCCTGCACCCCGACCATCCGCGAACTGGAAAAGCTCAGCACCTGGGCCGGCGCATAAACGCCGTTGAGCCTGAGGGCAAAAAAATCGCGGGACGTATGATAAATACCCAGCCCACTGCCCAGCACCATCAGTAAAAAGAAAAACTTCGCGATATATCGCACCTGCACACTCCTGACCTGCTTCAACAGCTGACGCCCTAGGCTCTTTCAACGCCCGGTTCAGGGCTCGACGGGCGGCCCCTGCGGCGGCGCTTTCATGGGCGTAAACGACGAAAACGCCAGCAGCCCGGCCAGGGCCCCGAGCGTCATCATCAGCCCGAAAAACAACGTCAGCCAACTGGCCGAAACCACGTCCTGGGGGTTCTCAGGTTTATACAGGAGGTCGACCTGGTCGCCCTCTTTCGCCCCGGACAACTCATCGTGAAAGCTGTGCTTGATCAGCGTGCCCTCGGCCGTGGCGAACTGGACATCGGTGTATCGGGTGTAGCTGGACTTGCCGCCGTTGTGCACCGGGTACACCGTGACCCGAAGCACCGTGCCGACACTGGGCAGGCCATTGAGGCGGTAATCGACAAACTGCTGGAAGAAATGCACGGCACCGGCGCCGAAAGCCAGTGCCGCCAGTAAAAAAATACTCCCTGGAAAAATCCTCACCCACGTCATCCCTGCTCAACAAAGAGCGGCGAATATAGAGAGCGGCTACAGGCAGCAGCAACCGTTTTGTGCAGCGGCTGCCATTCCGCCCCTATTGCTCCCCCTCCTGCCTGACTACCACGGTGCAGGTGATGCCCGCCGCCAGCAGCACGCCGTCCGGCACTTCATCGATGTGGATACGCACCGGCACCCGCTGGGCCAGGCGCACCCAGTTGAAGGTCGGGTTGACGTCGGCGATCAGCTCGCGGCTTTGCGGGTTGTCGCGGTCGTAGATGCCCCGGGAGATGCTTTCCACATGACCCTTGAGCACTTCGCCGCTCATCAGTTGCATGTCGGCTTTATCGCCCACCCGCACGTGGGGCAACTTGGTTTCTTCGAAGAAGCCGTAGACCCAGAACGAGTTCATGTCGACCACGGCCATTTTCGGTTCGCCGATGCGCGCGTAGTCACCGCGATGCACGTTGAGGTTGGTGACATAACCGTCCACCGCCGCCCGTACCTGGGTGCGCGCGAGGTTGAGTTCGGCGGCGTCCAGTTGCGCCTGGGCATGCTGGTAATCGGCCAGGGCCGAGTCGGCGATGTTGCTGGCGTCGTCGCGGTTTTCCTTGGAGATCACCAGGTTGTCCAGGTCGGCGCGGCGGTGGGCGTTGACCTTGCGCATCTCCCAGGTGGCCTTTTTCGAAGCCACCAGCGATTGCGCCTGCTTGACCGCGATGCGGTAGTGCTCGGGGTCGATCTGCATCAGCAGGTCGCCTTTTTTCACCAACTGGTTGTCGCGCACCGGCACCTCGACCACTTCGCCGGTGACGTCGGCGGCGACGTTGATGATGTCCGCCCGCACCCGACCATCGCGGGTCCAGGGGGTGTTCATGTAGTGCTCCCACAGGGTGCGGCCGATCCACAGGGCAAGGGCCAGCACCAGCAGGGTCGCGAGCAGGCTGAAGAACTTTTTCATCGGGTCACTCTCAACGGTAAACAGTGAGCGCCATGGCGCCGAACAGACAGGTGAACAGGCTCAGGCGCAGCAGCGCCGGGTGCCAGAAAAAGCGGTACAGGTCGTAGCCGGCGATAAACCGGTCCAGGGCCCAGGCCAGGGCCGCGGCGACAAAAAACATCAGGGTCATGGTCGGCATGTAAACGCCGTGGAAGGCGATTTCACGAGGCATGTTCGGGTCCTTGGACAGCAACGGGGCGCGGCGTGGCATAGGCCGCCAGCGGCGACTGGGGGTCGAGCAATGAGCTGCGGATAAAGTGCAGGTAGCTTTTCACCCGGCGCAGGGCCGAGGTGTCGAAGTGCGGGGCAAAGGGCTCGTCGGTGGCCTGGACCCGGCTGATGGCGTGGTCGACCGCGATCAGGCCGCGCTCCAGGTTGCTCTGGCTCGGTTGCAGGAACAGTCGCACCAGCGAGCGACCCATGACCCGGATCGCCTGGCGCCACGGCTGGGATTGGGCATAGGCCGGGTGCACCGGCAGGATCGCCTGCTCTTTGCGCAACTCGATGATCGCGTGGCCGACTTCCAGCACCACGAACATCCAGCGCAGTAGCTCGCGCTGCACCTGGGGCTGCCCCACCGCCAGGCCATAGGCCTGGTGCAGCAGGTCGCGGGTTCGGCTCTCGAAGCTGGAGGCCAGACCCTTGAGCTTGCCGCTGATGGCGTACACCACCTGGCCGCGCAGGTCTTGTTCGAGTCGGCGCCACAGCCAGCGGCTGTTGGGCGGCAGGATGATCGCCCCGGCCGCCGCGCACACCAGCATGCCCATGACCATGGCGATGTAGTCGTTGATAAAGCTGTAGGGGTTGTAGACCGTGAGGTTGTCCGGCACCGAGCCGGTGCTGAAGAAAATCAGCAGCCCCAGGCCGACCCCGGCGTATTGCGGACGCGAGGTGAGGAACGAGCCCAGCACGATCACCGGCGCCAGCATCACGCACAACAGCGGGAAGCCGTCGATCCAGGGGAACACGAAGAACATTTCGACAAAGCCGATGATCGCCCCGATAAAGGTCCCGCACGCCATCTGGAACGCCATGCGTTTGGGGTTCGGCGTGGCCGCCGACAGGCCGATGGTGGCGGCGGCGATCAGGGTCATGGTGGCGCCGCTGGGCCAGGCCGTGGCCACCCAGTAACTACCCAGTACCACCAGCACGAAGGCCGCGCGGATCCCCGAGGCGGCGGAGGCCAGCCAGTTGGTCTGCGGGGTGAAGGGTTCGTCCCAGCGCTCGCGTTCATGGCTGTGGTCGGCCAGCGAGGCGTGGGTCTGGGCGTAGCCGTGCAGGTCGTCGACAAAGCGGTACAGCAGTTCGTAGGCGGTGTGGAAATCCAGCTGCTCGGCGTCACTGGGCTGCAGTTCCTGGAACTGCGCCCGCAGGCTGCGCACCCGGGCCGGCAGCTCGGCCTTGTAGGCCGCCAGGGCCGTGGCCAGGCGCGCCGCGTCGGGGCTGGTCAGGGCCCGGCCGGAGAAGCCGTCCAGCAGTTCGGCCAGGTCCTGCAACCCGGGTTTGATCGCGCCCACCACAGAGTCGGCACCGCTGCCACGCAGGCGCTCGAGCAATTGGTGCAAGGCGTTGAAGCGGGTGGTGATGCTCATGAACTCGCTGTTCAGGCGACTCAGGCGGCCGTTGCGCCGGCGCATGTGCGGGTCTTCGAACACCGTGACGCTGCGCAGGCCCTCCAGGCCCACCGCCTCGGCGATAAAGCGCACGTTGCCGCTCTCGAACGCCTCGCGCTGGCTGCGTCCCCGCAGGCCATCGGTGACAAACAGGGCAAACACCCCGAAGCGCTGGTACAGGGCATTGCGCATCGCGGCGCTGGCGGTCTGCGGCAGGATCGCGGCACTGACCAGGGTCGAGCAGAGAATCCCCAGGGAGATCTCCAGCACCCGCCACACGGCCGCCATAAAGGCCCCGTCCGGATGGGCCAGGGCCGGCAGGCCGACCATGGCGGCGGTGTAGCCGGCCAGCACGAAACCGTAGGCGCGAAAATTGCGATAACGCGCCGCGCCGGCCGAACAGATGCCGACCCAGATCGCCAGACAGCCGAGGAACAGCTCGGTGTTCTGGGCGAACAGGGCAATCAGCGCGACCATCACCGCCGACCCGGTCAGGGTCCCCAGGAAGCGGTAGAAACTCTTGGCGAACACCTGGCCGCTCTGGGGCTGCATCACGATAAACACGGTGATCATCGCGGTGCGCGGCTGCGGCAGCTCCAGACGCATGGCCAGCCACAAGGTGAGGAACGCGGCGGTCAGCACCTTGAAGATGTAGACCCAGGTCACGCCGTCGCTGCGTGCCCAGTCAAAGAAACCCCGGCGCCATTCAAGGGAGTGCAGCCAGCGCAAAGGTGCAGGCAAGGGAGTCATCGGGTCCTTCTCAGTCGTCAGCGATCAATGGTCAAAGACGGCCAGGGCCGCCGGGGTCTTGCTCGGTTGGATCTTGACGTCCGCTGGCACATCGCGCCCCGCCTCCAGGCCGCCGCCCAGGGCCGTCACCAGCTCGGCATGGGCCGTGAGCCGCGCCGCCTGCACCTGCTGCTGGATCTGTTGCTGCTGGAACAACAGGCTCTGGGCGTTCAGCACATTGAGGTAGTCGGTGAGGCCGCGCTGGTAGGCGATCATCGCGATGTCATAGGTTTTCTGCGCCGACGCCACCGACTCGGCGGCAAAGCCTTGCTGCTTGTCCATGGACTCGCGGCGGATCAACTGGTCGGAGATGCTTTTCAGCGCATTGACCAGGGTCTGGTTGTAGTGCGCGACGGCGATGTCGTAGCCGGCCGAGGCTTCACCCAGTTCGGCACGCAGGCGCCCGCCGTCGAAAATCGGCAGGCTGATGGCCGGGCCGACGTTGTAGGTGAGTTTCTTGCCGGTGAGGAACTCCAGCGCACCGCCGCCGGTGGCCATGTAGCCGAGGCTGCCCACCAGGTCGACGTTGGGGTAGAAGCCGGCGTGGGCCACATCGATGCCTCGGGCCTGGGCCGCCACTTGCCAGCGGCTGGCGACCACATCCGGGCGCTGGCCGAGCAACTGCGCGGGCAAGGCCGATGGCAGGCGCAGTGCGGCGCCCAGGGCCAGGGTTGGCCGTTGCAGTTGCGCGCCGGCCCCCGGGCCTTTGCCGGCCAGGGCCGCCAGTTGGTTGCGGGTCAGGGCGATTTCTTCATCCAGGGCGTCGATCTGGCGATGGGTTTCCGGCAGCGGGGTTTGGGCCTGGCTGACTTCGAAGTGAGTACCGATGCCCGCGTCCAGGCGCTTTTGCGCCAGCTCGAGAATCTGCTGTTGCTGCTTCAGGGTCGCCTGCACGATGTCGCGCCGGGCATAGTGCAGCGACAGCTGGATGTAGGCCCGTACCACATTGTTCGACAGCTCCAGCTGGGCCAGGCGCGCCTCGGCGGCGCTCATGTGGGCCAGGTCCACGGCGCGTTCGCTGGCGTTGCTTTCGCGCCCCCAGAGGTCCAGGGCATAGCTCAGGCCCAGGGCCGCGTTGTTGTCCCAGGTGGTGCTGTTGGCCAGGTCACCGGGACCGTAGAACTGATCAGTGGGCCAATTGTGGCGCTTGAGGCTGGCATCGCCCTTGATCTGCAGCGATTCGGCAGATTCCGCGACACCGGCCAGGGCCCGTGCCTGGCGCACCCGGGCGGCGGCCATGGCCATGCTCGGGCTGCCTTGCAGGGCGAGGTCGACCCATTGGTCCAGCTGCGGGTCGCCATAGGCCTGCCACCACTGGGCACTGGGCCAGTGGGCGTCCTGGGCGGCGCTCTGAATCGCCTCGTCGGTGGCCAGGGTATTGGCGGGAAGTAGCGTGCCTTGGGGCGCTATGCCTCCGGTTCCGATGCAGCCGCTGATTGCTAACGATAAAGCCCAAACACTGAGAGTCTTCAACTCTCTGCTGATGCGAGGCGGCACTGCTGCGAATTCCTGAGATCGGGGGAGGGGCAACTCTCTGGCAGGGGCCGTCTGGTGGGCGACACGATGCGTCTGGGACAACGCATTGCACGACAGGCTCCTGCAGATCGCGGCAATTCTAGGGGGCGGCCTCGATTGCGATAAGGTGGGTTTCCTGTGAATCTTTGTTACCGTAAACGAGATAATCCATTGGTCGTATCCCCAAGCCCCTGTAAACACTGAAACTTCGTGTCACAATTTGCCATCTCCCTTGAGAGCACCCCATGGACACTTTGCAAAACATGCGCGCCTTCAGCTGTGTCGCCGAGGCCGGCAGTTTCACCGCCGCCGCCGTGCAACTGGACACCACCACAGCCAATGTCTCGCGCGCGGTCTCCAACCTTGAGGCCCACCTGCAAACCCGCTTGCTTAACCGTACGACTCGACGCATCGCCCTGACCGAGGCCGGCAAACGCTACCTGCTGCGCTGCGAGCAGATCCTGGCCTACGTCGAAGAAGCCGAGGCCGAAGCCAGCGACGCCCATGCCCGCCCCGCCGGGCAATTGAAAGTGCACACCATGACCGGTATCGGCCAGCACTTCGTGATCGACGCCATCGCCCGCTATCGCAAGACCCACCCCGACGTGACCTTCGACCTGACCATGGCCAACCGCGTGCCGGACCTGCTGGACGAGGGCTACGACGTGTCCATCGTGCTCGCCAGCGAGCTGCCGGATTCGGGGTTTGTCTCCCAGCGCCTGGGGATCACCTACAGCATCGTCTGTGCCTCGCCGGCCTATGTAAAAGCCAACGGCTGCCCGAACAAGCCCATCGACCTGCTGAACCACGCCTGCCTGCGCCTGGTGAGCCCGGTCATCCCCCTGGAAAAGTGGACCTTCGACGGCCCGGAAGGCCAGGAGATGGTGACCATCAATGGCTCGCCGTTCCTGGTGAACTCCGCCGACGCGATGAAAACCGCGATCACCAGCGGCATGGGCGTCGGCGTGCTGCCGGTGTACGCCGCCATCGAAGGGCTGCGCAACGGCACCCTGGTGCGGGTCATGCCGCAGTACCGCTCCCAGGAGCTGAACCTGTACGCCATCTACCCTTCGCGCCAGTACCTGGACGCCAAGATCAAGACCTGGGTCGAGTACCTGCGCGGCTCCCTGCCGGAGATCCTCGCCGCGCACCAGGCCGAACTCGCCGCCTACGAACTCAGCGGCAGCCTGGCCGGTGCACGCCTGACCAACTGAGCCTGCTCAACCGCTGTAACCGCTGCCGCCAGGCTGCGCTGGCCATCAGCATCAGGGCAAACACCCCTGATGCCCCCAGGCGCTCCCAATGGCCAGCGGCTACAAAAAAGCTGTCGAGAATGTTAGCTTGCTTGGCATTCTCTCCCGCCTGTCGAGCCTTCCCGCGATGAAAAAGACCGTACTTGCCTTCAGCCGCATCACTCCCGAGATGATCGAACGCCTGCGCCAGGAGTTCGACGTGATCGTGCCCGACCCCAAGCAGGGTGATATCAGCGCGCAGTTCAACGAAGCCCTGCCCCAGGCCCACGGCCTGATCGGCGTCGGCCGCAAACTGGGCCGCGCCCAGCTGGAAAACGCCGCCAAGCTGCAAGTGGTGTCCAGCGTCTCGGTGGGTTACGACAACTACGATCTGGGCTACTTCAACGAACGCGGGATCATGCTCACCAACACCCCGGACGTGCTCACTGAAAGCACCGCCGACCTGGCGTTCGCCCTGCTGATGAGCAGCGCACGCCGGGTGGCCGAGCTGGACGCCTGGACCAAGGCCGGCCAGTGGCAGGCCAGCGTTGGCGCTTCGCTGTTTGGCAGCGACGTGCACGGCAAGACCCTGGGCATCGTCGGCATGGGCAACATCGGTGCCGCCGTGGCGCGTCGCGGCCGCCTGGGCTTCAACATGCCGGTCCTGTACAGCGGCAACAACCGCAAGCCCCAGCTGGAACAGGAACTCGGGGCGCAGTTCCGCAGCCTGGATCAACTGCTGGCCGAAGCCGATTTCGTGTGCCTGGTGGTGCCCCTCAGCGACAAGACCAAACACCTGATCAGCCAGCGTGAACTGGCGCTGATGAAGCCGAGCGCGATCCTGGTGAATATCTCCCGCGGCCCGGTAGTGGATGAGCCGGCGCTGATCGAGGCCCTGCAGAAAGGTCAGATTCGCGGTGCCGGGCTCGACGTCTACGAGAAGGAGCCGCTGGCCGAATCGCCGTTGTTCCAACTGAAAAACGCCGTAACCCTGCCCCACGTTGGCTCGGCGACCCACGAAACCCGTGAGGCCATGGCCAATCGCGCGGTGGATAACCTGCGCAGCGCCTTGCTCGGTGAGCGTCCGCAGGATCTGGTCAATCCGCAGACCTGGAAGGGCTGAGGGGCACGTCCAGGGGCGCCATGCCCCTGGAACCCGGCGGTTCTGCAGGCCCTGCCCCCATGATCAGCGACCTGGCCTGCGTCCGCCAAATGGCTCCAGTTGCACTCAGGCAGCAGGGCGCAGATTCCCAGGGGTGACGGCCAAGGCCGGTTTCGGTTTGCGAAACACCAACACGTTGCCCAGCATCACCAGGACCAGCCCGGCCAGTGCCGGAGCGGTCCACTGATAGCCTTCGGCGTAGGCCGACACATTCAGCGCCACCACCGGAAACAGCACGGTGCAGTAGGCCGCGCGTTCCGGGCCCATGCGCCCGACCAGGGTCAGGTAGGCGGTAAAACCGATCACCGAGCCCGGGATCACCAGGTACAGCAGCGAGCCGATATAGCGCGTGTTCCATTCCATGGCGAACGGCACGCCCTGGACCAGGCAATACACCCCCAGCATCACCGCGCCGTAGGCCATGCCCCAGGCGTTGGTGGTCAGCGGCTTGAGCCCGGCCTTCTGCTGCAGGCTGGACAGCAGGTTGCCCGCCGAGAAACACAGGGTGCCGAGCAAGGCCAACCCAAGGCCCAGCAGGGTTTGCGGGCTGGCGCTGTGGCCCACCAGCTCCGGCCAGAACAACAGCCCCAGGCCCAACAGGCCGAGGCCGCCACCCAGCAGCACGTTACGCGCCACCCGTTGGCCGAAGAACATCCGGGCATTCAGCGCGTTCCACAGGGTTGCCGTGGAAAACACCACCGCCACCAGACCGCTGGGGATCCACTGGCTGGCGTGCAAGAAGCACATGAAGTTGATGCAGAACAGGCACAAGCCCTGGGCCAGGCAGATCAGGTGCCCGCGCCGGTTCATCACCTGCAGTTTGCGGCTGAGCAGCAGCAATACGAACAGGATCAGCGCCGCCAGGCCGAAGCGGTAGACGATCGAGACCGGAATCGCCACCACGCCCAGTTGCAGTTTCAAGGCGATCCAGGTGGTGCCCCAGATCAGGACGGTGAGCAAATACAAGGCAAGGTTCATGGCGCTACTCCTGAGTTCGGCTTGCAGTGTCAGGCCCCATGCACCGCGCACGCTTGCATAAACTTGCGCTTTTGTCGGATCGGCAGCTGGCAGCGCCCTGTCTACGGAGTAGGATGCAAAGCCTTGAAGGCCGCGCCATCGCCCTCCCCCCGGGCCGTGCGCAGCCAACGGCAGCGGCTACAGGATCGTGGCGCACTCATTTTTCAACGACGTACAGACCATGCCCGCACTGGAAACCCTGCAAGTCTTCCAAGCCCTCAACCGCTCGCCCAATGCTCGCCTCGAGCACAGCGCCGAGCTCGGTGACGGCCTGGCTGCAGCCTTGTGGAGCAACCACCACGACGCCCAGGACTACGAGGCCCCCAGCCACCACACCCTGTCGTGCTACATCGCCGGCGGCACCGGGACCTTTCGCCGCGAGCAACCGGGCACCACGGGCGGGCCGGACAAACTGTGCATCCTCCCCGCCGAACATCAATCAGCCTGGGTGATCAACGGTGAAATCCGCCTGGCGCACCTGTATTTCAGCCCCGAACAATTCGCCCTGGGCTGCGTCACCATGCTCGACCGCGAACCCCGCGAGCTGCAACTGCGCGAAAGCACCTTCCTCGATGACCCGCTTCAGGCCCGGCGCTTTCGCCGCCTGATCCAGCTCAACTGGGACGAACCCGCCGAACGCCTGCTGACCAGCAGCGTGGCCCACGAAATGCTCAGCCACGCGCTGCTCAACCAGGTCGGCCTGCGCCAGGGCCTGCGCTTGAAGGGCGGACTGGCCGCGCACCAGCGCCGGCATCTGGTGGAGTACATCGACAGCCAGTTGGGCGAACCCATCAGCCTCGGGCAGTTGGCCGGGTTGTGCGCGTTGTCGGAATACCATTTTGCGCGGATGTTCCGCGCAAGCTTCGGCCTGCCGCCGCACCAGTATGTGCTGGCCCGGCGCCTGGCCCAGGCCCGGCATTTGCTGCGCAGTACCTCCCTGGCCCTGGGCGAAATTGCCCTGGCCTGCGGCTTCTCCAGCGCCAGCCATTTCACCAACCGCTTTCGCCAGACCCTGGGCGGCACGCCCGGAGAGTATCGCCAGGCCCTCGCCCGCTGAGCCAACTGAGCCCGCCGCAGACCGGCCTCAGGGCGCCAGGGTCAGCACGCTGAAGGTATTGGCATGAAACAGCGGATCCGCCTTCGCCGGTGAGGTTTGATCCAGCGGTTGGGTAAAGTCCATCGCCGCGAGGTACACCCGTTTGCTGCCCGGATCGAACGCCATGTTGTAGGCCATCGGCGTGGTGCTGACGCTGCTGCGCAGGCGGTAGTAATCGGCGTCCAGCTGGTCCACCAGGGTCAGGCTGGCGTCCACTCCGCTGGGGATCAGCAACAGTCGCTGCTGCGGGTCATACGCCAGCGCGTTGACGTCACGCCCAATTGGCAGGCTGGCCTTGAGCGCACCGCTGTCGCGGTCCACCACCAGCAACTGCGGCTGCTCACCGCGGCAGGCGATAAACAACCGGCCGCGCTCGGCGTCCTGGGCCAGGGCACTGGGCCGGCTGCATTGCGGGTAGCGCCAGGTGTCCAGCACCGCGAAGCTGCTGGTCGACAAGCGCGCCACCTGGCCTTCATCACGCATCGGCATGAAGAAGCTGCCATCGCCCTTGAGCAGCAACGGGTCGATCTTCTTCACCGCGAATTCATGGGCGGCGACGATGCGCTCCTGCCGGGGGTCGAACACGTACAGGGTCGAGCGGTCGGCGCGCCGGCCGCTGACGATGATCACCTGCCCGGTGCCGGGGTCGTACACCGCGCTGTTGAGGTTGCTGCGGGCCACCGCGATACGCTTCAGCGGCTTGAGGGTGGATAACTGCGCCACCCCCAGGCTGCCATCGGTGTTGAGCAGCAACAGGCGATCCAGCTCCGGCACCAGCACCACGCCATTGGCGCCTGCAGACTGCTCAAGGGTCTTCACTGGCCGTTGCTGGTCCACATCGAACACGCTCAGGCCGTTTTCCCGCCGCGCCAGGTACAGGTACGGCCGGCTTGGGTCCAGGGCGATAAAACCCCAGCTGGAGCCGGACCCGGGCAGCGTGACCCGATGCTCCCGGTGATAACCCCGATCGTCGCTAGCGGGCGCCGCCCAGGTGCCCGCGTTGAGGACCAGGGCCAGGCTCAACAGGTTCCAGGCCTTCATCAGAACTCCAGGGTGCTGGACAGCGACACTTGGCGCGAATCGCCCATGGACACAAAGAAGCGGCTCGCCGACGAGGTGTAGTAGGTCTTGTCGAACAGGTTCTTCACGTTGAGCTGGAACTTGACCTTCTGCCCTTCGACCTTGGTGTCGTAGGTGGCGAAGGCGTCGGCCACGGTGTAGGCCGGCAGGTCGAAGCTGTTGGGCGCATCGCCGGCCCGTTCGCCGACATAGCGCGCACCGGCGCCGGCCCGCAGGCGGTCGCCGCCGATCAGGCTGCCGAAGTCATACACCGCCGACAGCGAACCGGTGTTTTTGGCCACGTTTTGCAAACGCTTGCCTTCGTATTGGGTGTCCTTGGTCACTTCGGCGTCGGTGTAGGCATAGCTGCCGATCAGGCTCCATTGCTCGGTGAGCTGGCCGGTCAGGTCCATTTCCAGGCCGCGGGACTTCACTTCGCCAGCAACGCTGGTCACGGTGTCGGTGGCGGTCGCGGTGGTCACCAGCACGTTGCGCTTGGTGATATCAAACAGCGCCGCGCTGGCGGTGATGCGCCCCGGCAGGTCGAGCTTGGCCCCCAGTTCCCAGGACTTGCCTTCCTCCGGCTCGATGCTGCCATCGAGCACCACATTGCCGCCGCCCAGAGGCGCGATGCTGGAGTTGGGCTTGAAGGATTCGGTGTAGCTGCCATAGAACGACAGCGCGTCGGTGTAGCGGTACACCAGGCCGGCGCGCGGCACCCACTTCTGACCGTTGGTGTCGGTGTTGGCGTGGAACGGACGGCCCCGACCCGCGTACTGGTCGTACTCCTGGAAGCGCGCACCGCCCACCAGAATCCACTGGTCGGTGAGGTGGATCGAGTCCTGGAAGAACAGCGAATCGGTGCGCAGCAGATCGGTCTGGTCGCTGTCGGCGGCGCGCACGGCAGTACCCGCCACTTGCTGGCCATACACCGGGTTGAGGTAGTTGAAGGTCGACGCGGTGCCGCGAATCAGGTCGGCGCGGTAAATCTTGCGGTACTCATCGTCCAGGCCGAACACCAGGTCGTGCTGCATCCCGGCCAGCTCGGTCTTGCCTTGCAGGGTGGCGGTGGCATAACGGTCGGTGGTCAGGGCGCCCTGGGTGCCGTCCATGGTGCGGGTCAGGGTGCCGTTGCTATTGACGGCCGTCAGGCGCACCTGGCTGGCGTCGTAGGTTTCGCGGTTCCAGCTGTAGCCGAAATGCGCCTTCCAGTTGTCGTTGAGGTCATGGTCGACCTCAAATCGATACAGGTCCGAGCGCCCTTCCAGGTTGTTGAACGGTTCGTCGAGGCGGCGGGTCGCCGGAATGTCCAGCGGGTGGTTGGTCCTGGGGTCGATCGCGGTGCCACGGTCGAACGGGGTCAGGAACTCGCGGTGCTCGTAGGCCAGCAGCACTTTGGTGTCTTCGCCGTACCAGGCCAGGGACGGCGCCACCAGCGTCTCGCGGTGGGTGCCGAAGTTGCGCCAGTAGTCTTCATCCTCGTGGTCGACAATCATCCGATAGGCCAGCCCGGAGTCCCCCAGGGCGCCGGTGCTGTCGAGGCTGCCGCCGCTGCCGTTCTTGCCCGAGCCATAGCTGGAGCCGCGTACGGTCACGGCGTTGTACTGCTCGAGCTGAGGCTTTTTGCTGACAATATTGACCACGCCGCCCGGGTCCTGAATGCCGTAGAGCAGGGACGCCGGGCCCTTGAGCACCTCGACCCGCTCGGCGGTGGCGTTCAGGGCGCGACCCTGCATCACCGGCATGCTGTCGCGCATGATCGAGCCGTTACGGTTGTCGCCAAACCCGCGGATCATCACCGCGTCCAGGGTGCCGCCCAGGGTGTTGCTCTGGGTGATGCCGCTGATATTGGTCAGGGCATCGTCCAGGTTGCGCGGCGCCTGGTCGCGCATGGCCTGGGCCGGCACCACGTTGATGATCTGCGGGATCTCCTGGTTCAGGGCCTGGGAGCGGGCGATCGAGGTGGTAGCCGGTGGCTGGTAGCTGGTGCTGTCGGCCGCGACCACGGAGGTGATGGTGGTCGCCCCCAGGTTCAGCGCGCCGGCGGTAGGCTGCGGTTCCAGGGCCAGGGTGTGGGCGTCGGTGCGACGGAAGCTCAGCCCGGAGTTGCCCAGCAGGCGGTGCATGGCCTGCTCGGCGCTCAATGAACCGCTGACGGCCGGGGCCTGGATGCCATAGGGGGCCTCATCGGTGTACACCACGCTGATCCCGGTGACCCGGCTGAAATCGCTCAGGGCCTGGGGCAGCGGCTTGGCGGCGATGGCGAAATTGAACACTGCACTGTGTTGCGCGCTGCCGGCATCGGCCGCCAGGGCCACGCTCAACGGCAGCATGGCCAAGCCCGAAACCGCCAGCGCCGACGCGCCGAACCACCCTTTAACCGAACCGCTTGCCGCCATGTGTGCCCTGGACTTCATGCTCGAGACCTGTGTGTAGAACCGCTACGGATGCGAATGACTCGCACTTTCAAGCACTACACGAATGCCGCCCGGGTTTACCTCAGCAAAAAAATGAAAATATTTTCGAACCGGTGCGTTTGGGCTACTGACCGCCCTTCATCTACCTGACACCCAACGACCCGGCATCAGCGCAGGATAATCACGCGGCCCAGCAGTTGATGCTGTTGAAAGCCAAGCACGCCTTGCAGGGAGTCGAGCACCGCCTGCGGGTCCTGGCTGGGGAAGTTGCCGCTGACTCGGCGGGCGCCCAGTTCATCGTTGAGCAGCAGGATCCGTCCCGGGTAATAGCGCCCCAGGTCCTTGACCACCTCGGCCAGGGGTTGCTTGTAGAAGTTCAGCCAACCCTGGCGCCAGGCCAGGTGCGCCTCACTGTCGACACCATGCAGCGCCTGGCTGACACCATCGGCATACGCCAACTGCTGGCCCGCGCCCAGCACCTCCTGGTTCGCGCCCGGTTGCGGGGTCACGCCCACGCGTCCGGAGAGCACGGTCACCTGGGCCCCGGCCGGTTGCAGCCGCACTTCGAACTGGGTGCCCAGCACCTGCACCCGGCCGCTGTCGGCCTCGACCACAAACGGCTGACCGGTGTGGGTCACGCTGAAAAAACCGGCCCCCCGGCGCAGTTGCACATGGCGCTCGCCCTGGGTGAAGTCCACGGCAATCGCGCTGTCGGCATCCAGGGTCACCTGGGACTGATCGGCCAGGGTCACGGTGCGCACCTGCCCCGGGGCCGAGACATAGTCGGCACCAAAATCGTCGAACCAGCGCTGTGGCTGCCAGCCGCCCCCCATGCTGATCGTCAGCAGCAAACAGGCGGCCATCGCCAACCCGGCAGCCCAACGGCGCCGCGAACGGCCCTGGGCCCGATCCATCTCCCGCAAGTAACCCTGCAGGGCAAATTCATCTTCCCGAGCCAGGGTCCGCGCCGGCACTTCGCTGAGTTCCCACAGCACCTGGGCCTGGGCATAGGCTTCGATATGCGCCGGATCAGCCTGCAGCCATTGGCTGAATGTGGCCTGATCGCCACTGCTGGGCTGGTCATGCAACAGGCTGAGCCAGGCCAGGGCAGCCTGCTCCTGGGCCGGCGTCGGGGTGACGCGAGCAATACTGTTCACGGTGCTTTCCCTGGCGTTCGCGTGGTCGAGGGTTCCCGCAGGCTGGCCTTGCAGGCTTCGAGGGCGCGCATCATATGTTTTTCCACGGCGCTTTGGGACAAACCCATGGCCTTGGCGATTTGTGCGTACTTGCGGCCATGGATGCGGTTGAGCAAAAAGATCTGCCGAGTACGCTCAGGCAGGCTGCGCAGCGCCGCCTCGACATGGCGCAGATCATTGCCCGCCTCCAGCGCCGCTTGCGGCTCGGC
The DNA here is from genome assembly GCF_002018875.1 of Pseudomonas sp. MF4836. GTDB lineage: Bacteria > Pseudomonadota > Gammaproteobacteria > Pseudomonadales > Pseudomonadaceae > Aquipseudomonas. Next base: position 279,373 of record NZ_MVOL01000003.1, on the reverse strand, counting down.
GCTGTAGTGATCCTGCTGCTCCGGCAGCCAGCTTTCATTGACCCGGACCCGCGCGCCCTCGCTGCGCAAATGGTCGATAGCAATGTTGCCGGCGCACCGCAGCAGGTAGGTGCTGAGCTCTTCGACCTGCACCAGCGGCCGGCGCCAGAAGCGCAGGAACAAATCCTGCACCAGGTCGGCCGCCGTCGCCCGGCAGCCTACGCGACGGCTGACCAAGGCCTCCATCTGCGGGCGCTGGGACAAAAACACCTGCAGAAAATGCGCACGACTGCCCGAGGCTTCCGGGCGGTCGGGGTCAGGGTGTTCCGGAGGGGGACTGATGATCATCGGCCGGTCCGCTTAAAGCTGCGCAACAGCGGCGAGCGGGCTGGCCAGCAAGCCCAGGGCGGCCAGCCACAAGGCCAGGCGCGGGCGATAGGGCAACAGCAGCACCAGCAGCAAGGCACTGAGCATCAACACTGCGCACCATTGCACCAACCCCAGGCCCCAACCGGCAGCGGCCACCGCCGCCCACAACGACAGCCCCAGCAGCGACCAGCCGCCCAGCCTCAAACCCTGGCGGCGCCCTGCCGAGGCCTTGCGCCCCAGCAGGTCGCTGTGATGACGATCCATCGACAGGCACAAGGCGGCAAACCCGGCGTAGCACAGCAGCACGGCGAGCAGCATTCAGTTCACCTCGTTCTTGAGCGTCAGCGGCCGTGGCCGTTCGGCTCGCGGCTGTGGGCTGGGCTTGGAGTGGGACGAGCGCTGCATTTTCCAGGCGGCCCAGGCCAGGAATACACCGCTGCCCAGGCAGGTCAGGTCGAACCCGGCGAGCATCCAGTCACTGCCAGCCAGGCCGGCGGGCGCGGTCAACAGGTCGAGCAGCGGCACCGCGGCAAACAGCAGCGCGGCCAGGCCCAATTGCTCGACCCAGGCCCGCCGCCCACGGCGCACGGCGGCATGCACCAGGCTCAAGCCCCAGACCATGAAGAAGCTATTGACCTCCCAGTCCGCCCGTTCGGCAAAACCTGCCGGCAACAGGCGATTGGCCCAGAAAAACGCCGCGACCGCCAACACCAGGCCCGACATGCTGGCGATATTCAGCACCTCCACCAGCCGCAGCTCAAACGGCATGACTCCACTCTTGGCGTGCTTCAGCTGGCGCTTGCCGAGCCAGATCACCAGCCCGGTGCCGATCATCGCCGTACCGGCCAGACCGCAGATAAAGTACAGCCAGCGCAACACCGGCCCGGCAAACACCCCCATGTGCAGCCCATAGAAACTGCCGGCGATGGCCGTCGGCAAAGACTGTTCGGGAGATACCCTGAGCAGTTCGCCGGTCACGCCGTTGAACGAGATCACGCTGCCAAAGTCGTGCACCACCCGATCGGCACTGTGGCGGAACACGTTCACCGACGCGTTTTCGTCCCCGGGATTGTTCACCGCGATCCGCCCAATGTGCCCGCCCGACCACTGCTGCCGCGCCTGCTCCACCATCGGCCCCATAGGCATCAGCACACCCGGTTTGCCCGAGGCCGGCGCATTGTTGGTGCCTGGAAACGCCTCATTGAAAAACGCCCGGGTGTCACCGTCATAAGCCGTGAGAATGCTGGCCGGCATGACCATGGTCATAAAGATCACCAGACTGCTGTAGGTGATCATCAGGTGAAACGGCAACACCAGGACACCCACCGCGTTATGCCCGTCGAGCCATGAGCGCTGGCCCTTGCGCGGGCGGAAGGTGAAGAAGTCCTTGAAGATTTTCTTGTGGGTGATGATCCCGCTGATCAAGGCGACGAACATCACCATCGCCGCGCTGGTCGCCAGCCAGCGACCCCAGGGGTGGGGCATTTGCAGCTGGAAGTGGAAGCGGTAGAAAAACTCGCCGCCCCGGGTATCCCGGGCCTGGATTTCGCTGCCGGTGGCCGGATCGAGGAGTTTTTCCGTGAAGGCGCCGCGCTCGCCGGGCTTGACCGGGCCCTGCCGCATCACCGACAGCGCCGGTTCACGGGCATCCGGCAGGTTGATGAACCAGCGCCCGGCGCCACTGGCATGTTGCTGCAGGTAGCCTTGGGCCAGGGCCAGGCTGCTGTCGGTGCTGACTGCCCGGGCCGGGACTTCCGGTTGCATCCAGTGGCTGATTTCCGCCTTGAAATACGACAGGGTCCCGGTGAAGAAAATCGCAAACAGCAGCCAGCCAAACACCAACCCGCTCCAGGTGTGCAGCCAGGCCATGGACTGACGAAAACCCTCTTTCATGGGCGCGCCATCCAGTAGGCCAGGCCGGCGATCAGCGCCAGCACCAGGCAGGCGCCCGCGACCCCGGCCCAGGCCCGCCAGGCGCTGCGACAGGCGAAACACCAGAGCACCGCCAGCAGGTAGAACACAAACGAGGCCGTCATCCCGCTGACCGTCGCATCGATCCGGGGCATGGGTAACAGCAAGGTCAGGCAGACACTGCCCAACGCCGCCAGCAGGTAACCGCCGAGCACCGCCGCCAGCACCCGCGAGGCCACGGCCAGGCGATAGGAAACGGGAGTCGCGCCAACTTTGCTTTTCATGTTCCGCCCTGGAAACGTTAAAAAACCTGCACCGCACAGCACCGGGGGCAAGCTTAAAGAGCGGCAATATTAATGATAAATATTCTCATACGCAAAAAGTGCCGATAAACCGATGCCTCGCCGTCGGTCCGCACTGATTGCCGAATGCCATATCCCGCCCCTACAATGCGAACAATTCTTGTTCTCTTAAGCATCCGTATGCTGTCGGAGCGTTCGCTTGGCCCACGCCTCAACCCTCGAAGTGCTCTATCACGCGCATCACAACTGGCTCAACGGCTGGTTGCGACGCCGCCTTGGCTGCCCCCACAACGCCGCCGACCTGGCACAAGACACCTTCATGCGGGTGCTGACGGCCCGTGAAACGCCGCAGATCAACGAACCCCGGGCGTTCCTCACCACCATCGCCAAGCGCGTGCTGTGCAACCACTACCGGCGCCAGGACCTGGAACGCGCCTACTACGAAGCCCTGGCGCAGATGCCGGAGCTGGTGGCGCCCTCCGAGGAAGACCGGGCAATCATCCTGCAAACCCTGGTTGAACTCGACGAGTTGCTCGACGGCTTGCCACGTCCGGTCAAGCGCGCCTTTCTGCTGGCCCAGGTCGACGGCCTGAGCTACGGCGAAATTGCCCAGGCGCTGGGCATTTCCATCGCCACAGTCAAACGTCACTTGAACAAGGCCGCCCTGCGCTGCTATTTCGCCCTGTGAATCACTCAATGCCCTCCCCCTTATGAACAACCCTTTAAATGGTGCGCCGGGCTTCTCGACCCAGGTCGCCGAGCAGGCCGTGCACTGGCTGATCGAAATCCAGAGCGGTGCCCTCAGTCCGCGCCAGCAGCAGGCCTGGCAGCAATGGCACGATGCCCACAGCGAACATCAGCGGGCCTGGGAGCATATTCAGCGGGTCAACCAGCGGCTGCGTGGCATGGGTTCGCCCCTGGCCCATGCCGCGCTCAATGCGCCAAAGTCCTCCAGCCGGCGCCAGGCTCTGAAGCTGCTACTGATTCTTGGAGCCGGTTCTGCCGCGGCCTGGGGCCTGCGCGAGCACAACCCGCTGCCGCCGCTGCTGGCCGACTACCGCAGCCCGCTGGGCCAGCGGCGCAAGCTGACCCTGGACGATGGCAGCCTGCTGCAACTCAATACCAACAGCGCGGTGGACCTGCACTTCGACGGTCAGCAGCGGCTGATCCGCCTGCTCGAAGGCGAAATCATGCTCAGCAGCGCCGACGACAACCGCCCGCTACGGGTGCAGACCGCCGAAGGCCTGGTGCAGGCCGAGGGCGCGCGCCTGAACCTGCGCCAGTTCAAACAGCGCAGCCAGTTGGCGGTGTTCAGCGGTCGGGTCAGCCTGAGCCCGACCGCCTTCAACGGCGCCCCCCTGCTGGTGCCGCCGGCGCGGCAGTTGAGCTTCAGCGCCCAGGCCTGGGACACCCCGACGGCGCTGGACGCCAACAGCGGGGCCTGGAGCGAAGGGATGCTGGTGGCGGCCCATATGCGCCTGGCGGATTTTCTCGATGAACTGGGCCGTTATCGACGTGGCCAGCTCAACTGCGATCCCAGGGTCGCCGACCTGCTGCTCTCGGGCAGTTATCCACTGGACGACAGCGAACGGATTCTCGAGCTGCTGGAAATCAGCCTGCCGGTCAAAGTACGCCGCTTCACCCGCTATTGGGTCACGGTCCAGGCCCGCGCTTGAGGCCGCGGCGACACGTCGATGGTTAACGACGGATATTTTTTTGCTGGCGGGTGAGCCGTTTTGTACAGCTCGAGTGACAGACAAGGAAAGCCACCTTGATTCCCCCCTTCTCTGGACAGTCAGCCATGCCCCAGCACACCCCTCGCCTTACCCCACTAGCCCGCACGCTGCGCAACTGGATGCTGGGCGCCAGCCTGAGTTTCGGCGCCCTGCCCATGGCCCATGCGGACGCCGCCCAGGCCAAGGCTTATCACATTGCCCCCGCGTCCCTGGAAAGTGCGCTCAACCAGTTCGGCCGTGAAGCAGGGGTGCTGATTTCCTTTGGCTCGCAGGTCACCAACGGCGTGCAGAGCCCCGGCCTGGACGGCCACTACAGCACCGAACAAGGCTTGAAGCTGCTGCTCGAAGGCACCGGCCTGCAAGCCCGGGCCGAAGGCAACAACGCCTACAGCCTGCAACCGCTGAGCAACGACAACACCCCGGCGCCCCTGGAGCTGGGGGCGTCGAGCGTGGTCGGGGACTGGCTGGGCGATGCGGCGCAGAGCAACGTGTTCGAGCATCCCGGCGCTCGGGACGTGATCCGCCGTGAAGAATTCGAACGCCAGGGCGCGACCCAGGCCCGGGATGTGCTCAACCGCATTCCCGGGGTCAACGCACCGGAAAACAACGGCACCGGCAGCCACGACATGGCGCTGAATTTCGGTATCCGCGGGCTCAATCCGCGCCTGGCATCGCGCTCAACGGTGTTGATGGACGGGATCCCGGTACCGTTCGCACCCTATGGCCAGCCGCAGCTGTCGTTCGCTCCCATCAGCATGGGCAACATGGACGCCGTGGACGTGGTGCGCGGCGGCGGCGCGGTGCGCTACGGGCCGCAGAACGTCGGCGGGATCGTCAACTTCGTGACCCGGGCGATTCCCGATGAGCCGACGCTCAAGGGCGGTGTGCAGACCGAGACCAGTCCGTCGTCCAGCCATGACGGCTTCAAGACCACCGGCAACCTGCTGGCCGGCGGCACCGCCGACAATGGCCTGGGCGGCGCGCTGCTGTACTCCGGCACCCGCGGCGGCGACTGGCGCGAACACAGCGACACGCAGATCGACGACCTGATTCTCAAGGGCAAGTATCAACTCGACGATGCCAACAGCTTCAACGCCATGGCTCAGTACTACGAGGGCCAGGCCGATATGCCAGGCGGCTTGAGCACTGCGGCGTACAAGGCTGATCCGTATCAGTCGACCCGGCCGTTCGACAAATTCTGGGGCCGGCGCACGATGTTCAATGTCGGCTACCGCTACCAGGAAGATCGCCGGGAATTCACCGTCAACAGCTTCTTCACCAAGACCCTGCGCAGCGGTTATCTGGATCAGCGCACCGTTATTTCACTGTCGCCACGCGAGTACTGGGTGCGCGGGCTGGAAAGCCGTTTCGCCCAAGGTTTCGACCTCGGCCCCACCAGCCACGAACTGGGCCTGGGCTACCGCTACATCAACGAAGCGGGCCACGAACAGCGCTTCATCACACCGATTGCCGCCCAGCAGTTGCCCACCACGGCTGATGCCAGGGACCGCAACACCCGGGGCAGCACCGAAGCCCATGCGATTTTCCTCGACGATCGCATCGATATCGGCAAATGGACCATCACCCCTGGCATTCGCTACGAGATGATCGAGTCGGAGCAGACCGACAAGCGCCTCAATGCCCAGTACAAGGGCGACTACAACACCGCGTTGCCGGCATTGAACGTGCTCTATCACCTCAACGACAGCTGGAACCTGTACGCCAACACCGAAGGTTCATTCGGCAGCGTGCAATACAGCCAGATGCGCAACCGCGTCGACAAAGGCGCGATCAAGCCGGAAAAAGCCCGAACCTGGGAATTGGGCACCCGCTATGAGAACGGCGGCCTGCGCGCCGAAGTCGGGGCGTTCCTGATCAATTTCGACAACCAATATGAAAGCAACCAGACCAACGACACCGTGATCGCCCGCGGAGAAACCCGCCATCAGGGGATCGAGAGCAGCATCAACTATGCCCTCGACGGCCTGAGCCCGGCCCTGACCGGCTTCGACCTGTACGCGACCTATGCCTATGTCGACGCCACCATCCGCGAGGACGGGTCGAACAAGGGCAATCGCGTACCGTTTTCATCCCGGCATAAAGGCACCCTGGGCCTGGGCTACACCCAAGGTGCATGGAAGCTCAACCTCGACAGCAGCTACCAGAGCAGCCAGTTCGCCGACAACGCCAATACCTCGGCGGAAAACGCCATGGGCAACGTCGGCAATATCCCGGGCTACATGCTGTTCAGCAGTCGCGCAGCCTACGATTTCGGCCCGCGGCTGTCTGACCTGAACGTGGCGGTGGGGGTGAAAAACATCCTCAACCACCAGTACTTCACCCGCTCCTTCGACGACAACAACATGGGCAAATACGTCGGCGAACCACGCACCCTGTACGTGCAGACTTCGGTCGCCTTCTGATCGCCGACAACCTTTGCCATTCGTGCCCACAAAACAAAACGGGCCTGCAAATGCAGGCCCGTTGGTGGGGGACTTTCTCAGGCGTCAGCTATTGAGTGCAGCCTGTTCGTTTTCCAGAAATTCTTCTTCAAGCAGTGCGTCGGCCTCGCCGCTATCGGCTGTAGGCGCGGCGGCAGCGCGTTTGCTGCGCAACTTGCCGAACATGTGCTCCAGGGCGCTTTCGAGCTTGATGGCAGCTCCGTCGATCGCCTGCTCCAGTGTGTCGGCCTTGTGCGTTACAGAAATCGGTTGATGGCCTTTTGGCCGCGCCTCCAGTTGGCAGCGCAAATCGTGGGGACCGGGCTTGTCGCCGTTCTCGTCCCGCAGGTGAACCACAACCCGGGTCAAATCTTCTTCGTAGCGTTCCAGGGTGCTCTCAACAGTATTTTTTACCCACTCCTCCAGACGGATGCTGCTTTGAATATGGTTATCGCTATGGACTTGGATTTGCATAGTTCTTCCCTTATTTCAGCTAGCTCGCGAGAGACCCGGTAACACCTTGCGGTGTCGTTTTCGTGGCCTCTTGTTTACTAGAGTTGGGCAGAGCGGCGAACAATTCAACCCCCAAAAAAAGATAAATATTCATTCGCAAATAAACCCGGACAAGCAGCAAAAGCGCTGTTAATGTCGGGAGTTGGGTCGCCCTCGTACTCTGTCATCTTTGCTCATAATTGCCCCTCGCCCAGCGGGTGCATGCCGCGAAAAATCTCCGCTTCCTCCACCAGCCAGTCATGCACCGCACGCACGCCTGGGTGGCTCAGCGCACCCGGTGCATACATCAATACATAACGTTTGTGGTTGGGCACGGCGAGGCCGAACGGCACGATCAAGGTGCCACGCTCCAGCTCATCGTTGAGCAAGGTTCGCCGGGCAATGGCCACGCCCATCCCGGCAATGGCCGCCTCGATCGTCAGGTGATTGCGGTTGAAGGTGTGCCCGCGCCGCACGTCCGCGCCTTCGAAACCGATGGCATTCAGATAGAACTCCCACTCCGCATACTCATAGCTGCCACGCCAGGCGGTGATGTCGTGCAGCAACGGAAAGTGCATCAGGTCCGCCGGCCCATGCAGCGGCGGACGCCCACGCAGCAGGCTCGGGGCACAGACCGGAAAGATCTGCTCGTCCAGCAGGGCTGTGGATAACAACCCCGGGTAACTGCCGTCGTTGAGGTCGATGGCCAGGTCAAAGTCGCCCTCGTGCAGGGCCACGCTGCTGTCTTCCGCCACCAGCCGCAACTGGATATCCGGAAAACGCTGCTGCAAGCGCGGCAGGCGCGGTGTCAGCCATTTGCCGAGAAAAGACGGGATCGAACGCAAGCGCAGGATTCCGCTGATCATCCCCGCATCCAACCGCCGCAGTTCGGCGTCGATGCTGCCGTAGGCCTCGTTTACCGTGACCGCCAGGCGCTGGCCTTCGGCGCTCAACTCCACACCACGGGCACGGCGATGAAACAGGCGAAAACCCAGGCGCTCCTCCAACTGCCGGATCTGCTGGCTGACCGCCCCGGGGGTGATATGCAACTCCTCCGCGCAGCGGGTGAACGACAAGTGCCGCGCGGCACAGGAAAACACATGCAGCCAGACGTAAGTCTGGGCATGAAACTGACGGCTCATCGTTTAGTCCTGCTAAAGGCTGTCTTAGGAAGTTTCGTTGGTCAGTGCTGACCGAGGCAGGCAGTATCGCCGACATTGCGCTCGGCCTACAAAAAATGGCAGCGATTCCTCCTCCATTGCTTGTAAGGCTTTAGCATGGCTATCAGTGTTTTCGATCTCTTCAAAGTCGGCATCGGCCCTTCCAGCTCCCACACTGTGGGCCCGATGCGCGCCGCCGCGACCTTCGCCCAATCGCTGTTCGACCAGGGCCTGCACGCCCAGGTGCAACGGGTCGAAATCCGCCTGTACGGCTCGCTTTCCGCCACCGGCGTCGGACATGCCACTGACCGTGCCAGCGTCATGGGGCTGATGGGCGAATGGCCCGACAGCATCGACCCAAACAGCATCGGCCCACGCATCCAGCACCTGCGCGAATCAGGCGAACTCAGCCTGGGTGGCCGCTCCACCATCGCCTTCGACTGGCACCGCGACTTGCTGCTGCTCGACGAAAGCCTGCCCTACCACCCGAACGCCATGGCCCTGACCGCCTTTGATGCCAACGGCCCGCTGTGGGAGCAGACCTACTACTCGGTCGGCGGCGGATTTATCGTCGAAGCCGCCGAAGTCGCCGCCGGCACCGCCGCGGGCCACAGCGTCGAACTGCCTTACGACTTCAACAGCGCCGCCCAGTTGCTGGCGCTGTGCAAGCAGCACGGCCTGAGCGTTGGCGAGCTGATGATGGCCAACGAACGGGCCTGGCGCAGCGAGGCCGAGATCCGCAACGGCCTGCTGCATATCTGGTCGGTGATGCGCGAGTGTGTCGAGCAGGGCCTGCGCCACGAAGGCACCCTGCCCGGCGGCCTAGACGTGCCACGGCGCGCAGCCAAATTGCACCGCAGCCTGCTGGAAATCGGCAAGCCAAATGTCATCAGCTCAACCTTGTCGGCAATGGAGTGGGTCAACCTGTTCGCCCTCGCGGTGAACGAGGAAAACGCCGCCGGCGGGCGCATGGTCACCGCCCCGACCAACGGCGCTGCAGGGATCATTCCGGCGGTGCTGCATTACTACATGAAGTTCAACGCCGACGCCTGCGAGGACGACGTCATCAACTTTTTCCTCGGCGCGGCGGCGGTGGGCATCCTCTGCAAGAAAAACGCCTCGATCTCCGGCGCCGAAGTCGGCTGCCAGGGTGAGGTTGGCTCCGCCTGCGCCATGGCCGCCGCCGGCCTGGCACAAATCCTCGGCGCGACCCCGGAGCAGCTGGAAAACGCCGCCGAAATCGGCCTGGAGCACAACCTCGGCCTGACCTGCGACCCGGTGGGCGGCCTGGTGCAGGTGCCCTGCATCGAGCGCAACGCAATCGCCGCGGTCAAGGCGATCAACGCCACGCAAATGGCCCTGCGCGGGGATGGCAAACACTTTATTTCCCTGGACCGGGTGATCCGCACCATGCGCGATACCGGCGCCGATATGCATGACAAATACAAAGAAACTTCACGGGGCGGCCTGGCCGTGAGTTGGGTCGAATGCTGAGGAGCATGGCCTGACTGTCCGCCCCACGTGAGCCCGAGCAAAAATAATAACGAGGCGATACCGATGACCGATGCACGAACACCTGCTGCCGAAAATCCCGCTGCACCACCCGTTTCCACGGCGACCACCCGCGACACCACCACCCGCAAGGGCTGGAGCAAGCACGACACCACCTGGATGCTCGGCCTGTACGGCACCGCCATCGGTGCCGGCACCCTGTTTTTGCCGATCAACGCCGGCGTCGGCGGCTTCTGGCCGCTGATCGTGCTGGCATTGCTGGCGTTTCCGATGACCTTCTTTGCCCACCGCGGGCTGACCCGTTTCGTGCTCTCGGGGCGCTCCGGTGACATCACTGAAGTGGTGGAGGAACACTTCGGGGTAGGCGCGGGCAAGCTGATCACCCTGCTGTATTTCTTCGCCATCTTCCCGATTCTGTTGATGTACAGCGTGGCGCTGACCAACACCCTCACCAACTTCCTGGAACACCAGCTGCACATTGCCCCGCCGCCCCGGGCGGTTCTGTCCCTGGCACTGATCCTCGGTCTGATGGCCATCGTGCGATGCGGCCAGGGCGTGATCGTCAAAGCCATGAGCGTGCTGGTCTATCCCTTTGTCGCCGCCTTGCTGCTGCTGGCGCTGAGTCTGATCCCGAACTGGAACGGCGCCTTCCTCGCCTCGGCCAGCGAAAGCATGCCGCTGTCGCTGTTCTTCAAGACCCTGTGGTTGGCGATCCCGGTGATGGTGTTTTCCTTCAACCACTCGCCGATCATTTCCGCGTTCGCGGTCGATCAGAAGCGTCAGTACGGTGCCCAGGCCGAACCCAGAAGCAGCGCGATCCTGGCCATGTCCCACGCGATGATGGTGCTGACGGTGATGTTCTTCTGCTTCAGCTGCGTATTGGCCCTGTCACCGGCTGACCTGGTGGCGGCCAAGGCGCAGAACATCTCGATCCTGTCGTACCTGGCCAATCACTTCCAAACCCCGGTCATCGCCTACGCCGCGCCCCTGATCGCCCTGGTGGCAATCACCAAGTCCTTCCTCGGCCACTACCTGGGTGCCAGCGAAGGCTTCCAGGGCCTGATCGTGAAAAGCCTGCGCAGCCGTGGCCGGGTGATTTCCGCGAGCTGGCTGGAGCGCCTGACTGCGCTGTTCATGATCGTCACCTGCTGGGCTGTGGCCACCCTCAACCCGAGCATCCTGCGCCTGATCGAAACCATGGGCGGCCCGGTGATCGCCTGCCTGTTGTTCCTGATGCCGATGTACGCCATCCGACGCGTGCCTTCACTGCGCCAGTATTCAGGCCGGCTGTCGAATGTGTTCGTGGTGCTGATCGGCCTGATCGCACTGTCAGCGATCATTTATTCGGTCGTGCCCTGAAACGGGCGTCGATAAAAAAAGCGGACCTCATGGTCCGCTTTTTTATACCTGCGTTTACTGGGTTTCGTGGTTAGCGGCATGCCCCTTGCTTTGTCAGCCCTTGAGGAATACGGACGTTATCAAACCTCAGCGAACGGCCTGCCAGTGGTCTGGTATCGCGAACTAATCTCGATCACTGCCGGTCAATGACTGCACGATCCAATCAAGCGGTGACGCATCATGGATAACCCATTTCAACTGATTACCGACACCTTCACCCCGGAGTACCAGGTCAACCTGAGCATCCAGGGCCTGGACGGCAGCATCATGCTGACCCTGTCCAAGGCCGGGCGGGTGGTGGCCAAGCGCATGATCAGCGCCCATCAGCGCAATGATCCGCAACGCCTCAAGCGCCTGGTGCAAAGTATCCAGTTCGGCATCGCCATCGAGCAGGGCCACAGCGCCATGGCGATCCTTGAAGCCATGACCAACAGCGACAGCCTGAAGCTGCCGCCACCGGCCGGCAGCGGCCCTTCACCCTTGGGCATGGTGGTTTAAAGTTCGCCCTTCTCCACTTCCGGATGCTCGCTGGAGCCCGCGCCGAGCTTGCGCTGCGGATTCTCGATCTTCACCGAAGGGAACTGCGAGGAGGCGTAGCGCACCACCAGGATCGCGAAGGCCAGCAGCAGGATCCCGCCGCACAGGTAAATGATCCCCACGTCCGGCGGATTGTGGTGCGAGACGTTGGAGATCAGCAACCGGGTCAGGGCCGTGATCGCCACGTAGATCAGGAAGCGCACCGGCATGTGGTTGGTCTTGAAGTAGATCCCAACCATAGCGCCCAGCTCGAGATAGATGAACAGCAGCAGAATGTCGTCGATCTTGATGTGACCCGCCTCGATCATCTGCAGAAACTCCATCACCGCGGCCCAGGCGGTCACGGCACCGATGGCGAACAGCGCCAGGTAATGGAACGACTCGACAAACAGATTGCCCAGGGACTCGGCCAGTTGATGAACGTTCTGCCGCAGGTTCTCGGCCCAATTGATTTTCACGATGGTTTTTCCTTAGGTCGCTTCGACCGGATGATGCGGGTTGGACGTGACGGTTGTTCTGCATGCAGAAAAAAGGCCAGAGGCCCGTCAGTAAGATGATGGCGGCGTGATATGAGGCACGTTCAACCTTTTATCGAGCCCGAACCGACCACGGAATTGTCCCGCGACAAAACAAAAATCCCGGCTACATTAAAAAGCCACTATCCAAGGGACAGAGATTCGCCTATCCTCTGACCTGTATATAAATACAGTAGTCGCAAAAGACCAATTATCGTGAAGGCATGTGAGGTGGTAAATGGCCGTCGAAGTGGTATACCGCAGCAGCCGAGATCTGGAGCGCTTGTTCATGGATAAAGCCGAAGCTGATCGTCATGACAAAATGCTCGAACTGGCTGAATTGCTCGCCGAAGTGCTGCAAAAAGCCGTGCCGTCGCTGAGCGAGCAGCAAGTGGAAGAAGCCGGGATCTACATGGCGAAAAACCGCGATGTGTTCGCCAAGGCATTCAAGAGCCAGCCGGACGCCCTGTCCGAGTTGCTCAGCGCTCCCGCTCCCGTAGTGGAGACTGTCGAAGCGGAGCAGCCCGCTGAAGTCGAGGCGCCGACCAAACCGGCGAAAGCGGCCAAGGCTGCGAAATAAGCGTCACCCGAATTGAATAAGCCCTGTGCCCCTGGCACAGGGCTTTTTTCATGCATGGGGCAGAGCCACGGCCTTTTTGCAGCGGTCCATCAGGCTGAGATCATCTCTTTCATATCAGGTACATCGATCCCATTGCGACGCAGCATGGACCTGATGTTTCGCACAAAGCTGGCAGGCACGTCCGTTGAGTCTCCATACAGATCGACAACTCCGACTTCGACCGCGCTATCGACAATGCTGGAGAACGCCTCGATATCTTGAGACGACATCAAGGCGACAAGCTCCTGCGGCAAATCATCGCCCCGACCATTCAATGCCAGTAACGCCCCCGCTTTCTCCCACGCCAGTAGATGATCGTGTTCCGGATAGGCCTTGAGGTGTTTCAGCAAGTCATCGATGGACGGGTGAGCCAGGCCCTTGCCCGTGCAGTAGGCCGCCAGGCACCCGGCAGCATAGAGCTGCAAGTCCCTGACAGAGCAACCGGTCAACGCCCGATCCGTATCTGCTTCTGTCATTGCGCGACGTCCCACACCCTGCACCCTGCCGAGCAGTACCCGGATGCTATATCCATGGCTTCCAGGATGCGATCTTCAACGTCTTCAGGCGCTGCAAGCCTGATGAATTGCAGATGGCTGTACACCGCCTGCGCTGTAAAGCCCTTGTCCCGATACTGCACCAGAACAGCACGTATTGCCTCAATGTCCGCGCCGCCGCGCAATCGAGACGCCAACTGCTGATCCAGCCCAGTGTCCAGCGCTTCAAGCATCGTCGAATACATTCCGTGTCAGTTGAGCAGTCGGGGGTTGGGCTCACGCCTGCAACCATTGCGGGCGCTGATGTTACAGCGAGCACGCGCAACGGTTAAGACGCCTATGCCTGGCGATACAACGCCCGCTCCGCCAACTCATCCGCCACCCGTGCCGGGGAGCGCTTTTCGGCCTGAGCGTGGGCGAAGACTTCGGTCAACCGCGAGCTGATTTTCGAGAGATGGGCGGTGATGGTCGACAACTCTTCACCGCGGTGCTTGAGCGAGACATAGATCAGCCCACCGGCATTGATCACGTAGTCCGGTGCGTAGAGGATGCCGCGGCGCTCCAGTTGATCGGCAACCTGCAGGTTGGTCAGCTGGTTGTTGGCCGATCCCGCCACCGCCGAACAGCGCAATTGCGCCACGCTGTGGCTGGTGAGCACGGCGCCCAGGCCGCACGGCGCGAGGATGTCGCATGGGGTGCTGAGCAGCGCATCGTTGGCAATCGGGTGGGCGCCCAGTTGCTCCATGGCCAGTTGCACCTTGCCCGGGTCGATGTCACTGACCAGCAACTCGGCCCCGGCGGCATGCAACTGCTCGGCGAGGGCGAAGCCGACATTGCCCAGGCCCTGGATCGCCACGCGCAGGCCTTCCAGGTTGTCGCTGCCCAGGCGCGCCATGGCCGTGCTGCGAATCCCGGCGAACACGCCAAGAGCGGCATAGGGCGAGGGGTCGCCGGCGGCACTGGTGCTGGTGACGTGCTGGGTCTGTTGCGCGATGCAATCCATGTCGGCCACCGAGGTCCCGCTGTCGATGGCGGTGATGTAGCGCCCGTCGAGCTGCTCGATACAGCGACCGAAGGCTTCGAACAGTGCGGCGCGACTTTCCACATGCGGCGGACGAATGATCACCGCCTTGCCGCCGCCCTGGGGCAGCCCGGCCAGTGCGGCCTTATAGCTCATGCCCTGGGCCAGGCGCGCAGCATCTGCCACGGCACTTTCATCGTCGGGGTAGGCAAGGTAACGACAGCCGCCCAGGGCGGGGCCCAGGCGGCTGCAATGAATGGCAATCACCGCCTTCAATCCGGTGACCGGATCAACGCTCAGGTGCAGCGATTCAAGGCGAGTGCTTTGCATGAGAGCGAACATCGTGGGGCTCCCCGAATCACTTCTTGTAGTCGCCAGTATAGGCTTGCGCCTGGAATTTGCTGGAGCGCTCGGGAATAAGCCCAAGGGCTATGCGGGCTTTAGGAAATAACCTGCTACGGCGTGTGTGCAGTACTGGACGAACGAGCGTCAGCGGGCTAAAACGGGGCATCCGTCGGAGATCGAGATGAACCCGCGCCAAGCTTTTTTCGCCTGCCTGCACCGCTCCCCGCCCGCACTGTTCGAAGCGGCGCTGTGGATTGCCGCCGAGCACGACACCACTGTCGCCCCCGAAGAACTGCTGCACGACTTCAAGGATTTGCAGCAGCGGATCAGCTCGGGCTTGCCCATGTTGCCGGTCAGCGAGCTGGGCCAGCCGTTGTTGCGGCGCATGAACGACCTGGGCTTCCAGCAGGACGAAGCCACACCGCTGCGCGCCCAGGCGGCCTTGCTGGACAAGGTCTTGCAACGTCGGCGCGGGCAGCCACTGGCCCTCGGGCTGATTGCCCTGGAGCTGGCGCGGCGCCTGGAAATCCCCCTGGTGGGGGTCAACTTCCCCGGGCATTTCCTGTTGCGCGTGCCCGGCGCCGACCACCTGCTGGACCCGTGTGGCGGCCGACGCCTGTACCCCGCCGACTGCCGTGAACTGCTGCAACGCCAATACGGCAACAACATCAAGCTCGTCGCCGAACACATGCTCACCGCGCAGCCGGTGCAGATTCTCCAGCGCCTGTCGCGCAACCTGCGCCAGTTGCACCTGGCCAACGATGATAACCTCGGCGCCCTGATCGATGCCGAGCGGGTGCTGGAACTGGGCAACGCCAGCGCCGCCGACTACCTGGCCCGCGCCAGCCTCTACCAGCGCCTGGACTGCCCGAACGCCGAACGCTTCGACCTGGAGCACGCCCTACTGCTCAGCGAGGACCCGATCCAGCGCCTGCGCCTGACCGAACGCCTGGGCCACTTGCCGCCCAATACCATCGTGCATTGAGCCTGCCACTGCTCCCGCCTGGCATCGCCCGCCGCAACCCGCCCGAACCTGCCAGCATTTGAGCGATCACGCTCCTGGCCCTGACTCATGGATGCCCCTTGATGCACGCACTGTCCGATACCGAGCTGTTCCTGCAGGATTTTCACCAGCGCCGCCCCGGCACCACCAGCGTCGCCTTCGCTCCCCTGAACATTGCCGGACGCGGCTCTTCCTACGCGGTACTGGCCTCGACCGTGAAATGCACAGGGCTGGCGCAGACGGTGCTGGATATCGCCTGTGGCGATGGTTACCTGCTGCAACTGCTGGCCGAACAGGACCCGGAGCTGGCGCTGATCGGCGTCGATATGAGCCACAGCGAACTCGCAGCCTCGCGCCAGCGCCTGGGGACGCGCGGACAACTGCTGCACGAACGCGCCCAGGCCCTGTCACTGCCTGCGGCCAGCGTCGACGTGGCGCTGTCGCACCTGGCCTTGATGTTGATGGATGACCTGCAACAGGTACTCGACGAGACTCACCGGGTGCTGCGCCCGGGCGGACAATTCGCGGCGATTGTCGGCCGGGGGTTTCTCCTGGGGGAAATCGGCGAGCTCTACCTGCAGGCCTTTCGCAGCGTGGCCCGGGAGCACGCCCTGCCCGCCTTGCCCATGGGCGACCCGCGCACCCGTTCGGAAGCGGGCTGGCGCGAGCTGCTCGGCGCCCGCTTCAGTGGCATCGAGTTCGACGAGCTGGACGTGGAGTGGGCCCCGCACTTCGACGAACTCTGGACCGCGCTCAACGACACCTATGACCTGGATCGGCTATCAACCGCCGGCCAGGCGTTGTTGAAGCAACGCCTGGAAACCTCGGTCACTGCGCTGCAACGCGCAGACGGCACAATCGCCACCGGCTGGGGCCTGCGCCTGATCCGCGCGACAGCGGCCTGACCTGCCCTGCAATCAACGGGTCGCGGCCTGGGGCTGGTCCGCTGGCCTCGGCGAAACGTCCAGCGGCGAACGCACCTGGATAATCAGCAGCGCCGCGATCACTGCCGGAATCGCGCAGAAGAAGAAAATCTGCTGCACCGGCACATGCATCGCCAGCAGCATGCTGCCGAACAGCGGCCCGAGAATCGAGCCGAAGCGACCAACGCCCAGGGCCCAGCCGGTGCCCGTGGCCCGCACATGGGCCGGGTAGAAGTTACTGGCGAAGGCGTTGAGGGTCAGTTGCCCGCCGATGATGCAAAACCCGGCGGCGAACACAAAAGCCACCAGATAACGCGGGCTGTCGTGGTTGAGGCCCAGCAGAATGGTGCAGACCGCAGCCGCAGCCAGGACGCCCGAGAGCAGGCGCACCTTGCGCTTCAGACGGTCGGCGAACCAGGCCATGCAGATGGCGCCGAGGGTGCCGGCGAACAGGAACATCGATGTCACCAGGTTCGCCTGATTGAGGCCCAGCCCGCTTTCCAGCAACAGCGAAGGCAACCAGCTGATCATGAAATACAGCAGGATCAGGCTGACGAAAAACGTCGACCAGATCAGCAGGGTCGGCCGCGCATAGCCGTGGCGGAACAGTTCGATCACCGTCAGTTGGCTGCCCTGCTCCTGCGCGTTCTGCTCGGCCGATGCGGCCGGTGGCGTCCACTCGGGCAGCATTCGCGCACTGACTTTACGCAGGCGCGCATAGGGCGGCGCGTCACGCAGCAGGCGTGGCAGGGACTCGGGCAGGCACCAGGCGAGAAACGGAAACAGCAGCAAGGGCGTGACGCCGCCGGCCAGGAACACCGCCTCCCAGCCGAAGCGATCAATAAACCCGGCCGCGACAAAACCACCCGCCGCACCACCAAAGGAAAACCCGCAGGCGGCCAAGGTCACCATCAGGGTGCGCAGGCGCGGCGGCGAATAATCGGACATCAGCGCCATGGCACTGGGCATCGCCCCTCCCATGCCGATGCCGCAGATAAAGCGCGCAGCCATCAGGGTGTTCAGGGAGTTGGCGAAGATCATCAACACCGTGAGGCTGGCGTAGATCAGTACGCAACAGAGCAGAATCCGCCGCACACCAAAACGGTCCGCCAAGGGCGTCACGGCCAGCGAGCCCAGGGTCAGGCCCAACAGGTTGGCGCTGAACACCGGGCCGAAGGCGGCTTTTTCCAGGCCCCAGTCCCGGGCCAGGGCCGGCACCACGTACCCCAGAACCTGAGCGTCATAGCCGTCGGTGACCAACAGCAACGCCAATAGCAGCAAGAGTAACCACTGATAACGCGACACCGGACGGGCGTCGAGCGCCGCCCGAAAGCTGGCAATCTGATTGTGCATCGCAAGGTACCTGTTCTGTTTTTATCGTTATGTACAGCAGGGTTGCAGGTGGGATGGAGCAGGCTCCGTTGCGGAGCCCTCGAAACCTTGAGTGACCCAGAGGTCTGCCGCCCCCAGGTCTGGCTG
This sequence comes from Pseudomonas sp. MF4836, assembly GCF_002018875.1. Lineage (GTDB taxonomy): Bacteria > Pseudomonadota > Gammaproteobacteria > Pseudomonadales > Pseudomonadaceae > Aquipseudomonas. Next base: position 261,137 of record NZ_MVOL01000003.1, on the reverse strand, counting down.
GGGGCGTGCAGGCGTCTCAGGCCGGGGTGTCGGGCTGGTTGGCGGGGTGCGCCGCGCGGAATGCCGGGTGCTCTGCGGCCAGCGCCGCAACCCGGAGAATCCGTGGGTAGGCCGCCAGCGACACCTTGAAGCGCTCGGCGGCATACAACTGTGGAATCAGGAACACATCGGCCAGCCCCGGCTGCTCGCCAAAGCAATAGCCGTGATCGCCGATCAGTTGCTCCACGGCCGCCAGGCCCTGGCTGATCCAGTGCTCGATCCACACCTGCAACTGCGCTTCCTCGTGGCCCCATTCACGCAACAGGTTCTGGGTGCTGGAGTTGTGCAGCGGGTGGATGTCGCAGGCGATCATCGCCGCCACCGCACGCTCATGGGCACGGGTTGCCAGCTCCCGGGACAGCAGCGGCACCTGTGGATAACGTTCGTCGAGGTATTCGACGATCGCCAGTGACTGGACCAGCACCTCACCGTCATCGGTGCGCAGCGCCGGCACCCGCCCCTGGGGGTTGATCGCCAGGTACTGCGGCTGACGGTTGGCGCCGCCCTTGGGCACCAGCAAATTGACCGGGATGGCCTGGAAGTCCAGGCCCTTGAGCCCCAGGGCAATGCGCACCCGATACGACGCCGTCGAACGGTAATAGGTATAGAGCTCCATGGCGCACACCTCTTAGCGGGCCGGCAGGACGGTGCCCCGGCATTCGCCGAAGCCGATGGAGGCGAAACCTTCACGCCGGCAACGCCCGCGCAGGATGATTTCGTCGCCGTCTTCGAGAAACTTGCGCACCTCGCCGCTGGGCAACTCGATGGGCTTTTTGCCGCCCTCGGTGATTTCCAGCAGGCTGCCGAACTGGCCGTTTTCCGGGCCGGACAACGTGCCCGAACCGAACAGGTCGCCGGCCTGCAACTGGCAGCCGTTGACGCTGTGGTGCGCGACCATCTGCGCCACGGTCCAGTACATGTACCCGGTGTTGCTCAAGGTCAGGCGGTGGGCCGGCAGGCCCTGCTCGCGCATGGCGGCGGTGGTCAGCAGCACCTCGAGTTCGATATCGAAGCCACCCGCAGCCTGGTCCCGGGCATCGAGCAAGTACGGCAGCGGCTGTGGATCACCCTCGGGGCGCGCGGGTTGAGCGCGACGGAATGGCTCCAGGGCTTCGGCCGTCACCACCCAGGGCGAGATGCTGGTGATAAAGCTTTTCGACAGGAACGGGCCCAGGGGCTGGTATTCCCAGGCCTGGATATCCCGCGCCGACCAGTCGTTGAGCAGGCAGAAGCCGGCGATATGCTCGGCGGCATCGGCGATGGCAATGCAGTCCCCCATCGGGTTGCCCTGGCCAATCCAGATTCCCAGCTCCAGCTCGTAGTCGAGCCGCGCGCACGGGCCGAAATTCGGCTCGGTCTGGCCGGCAGGCAGGGTCTGGCCCTTGGGCCGGCGAACCTCGGCGCCCGAGGGGCGGATGGTCGACGCGCGCCCGTGGTAGCCGATGGGCACGTATTTGTAGTTGGGCAGCAGCGGGTTGTCGGGGCGGAACAGCTTGCCGACGTTTTGCGCGTGTTCGATACCGACATAAAAGTCGGTGTAGTCGTTGATCTTCGCCGGCAGGTGCATCTGGCAGTCGGCCGCCAGGGGCAACAGCTTGACGCCCTGGGCCTGGATCTTGCCATGCAGGGTGCTGCCTTCGCCCAGCAGTTCCAGCAGGCGTTCGCGCAGGGCCACCCGTGGGCCACGCCCCAGTTCGAAGAAGGCATTCAACTGCCCGCCACGTGCGGCCTCGACGGCGCTGCGGGCGGCGCCTTCAAGCAGGCCCGCCTCCAGCGCGGCTTCCAGATCGAATATGTGCTCGCCGATTGCCACGCCAAAGCGCGGTGCCGAACCGTTGCGGCTGAAAACGCCCAGGGGCAGGTTCTGCAAAGGGAAATCGGCATGCCCGTTGGCGGAGGCAACCCAACTGCGGGTGATGGTTGGCTGGCTCATGGGTTATCTCCGATTGGGGTTGAAGGTGGCGGGCAGCGAGGCCCAGCAAGCGTCGTAATTGTTCTGCAACTGCGGGCACTCCAGGGCGAACTGGCTCGGGCGCAGCACTTGGCTGGTCTCGAACATGAAGGCCATGGTGTTGTCGATCTTGGCCGGTTGCAGTTCGACATTGATCGCCTTGGTGCAGGTTTCGCCGTCCGGGCCGTGGGCGCTCATGCAGCTGTGCAGGGACGCGCCGCCGGGCAGGAAACCTTCGGCCTTGGCATCGTAGGCGCCCTGGATCAGGCCCATGAATTCGTTCATCAGGTTGCGGTGGAACCACGGCGGACGGAAGGTGTTTTCGGCCACCATCCAGCGCGGCGGGAAGATCACGAAATCGAGGTTGGCCAGGCCGTGCACGCTGGTGGGCGAGGTCAGCACGGTGAAGATCGATGGGTCCGGGTGGTCGAAACTCACGGTGCCGATGGTGTTGAAACGGCGCAGGTCATATTTGTACGGCACGTTGTTGCCGTGCCAGGCCACCACGTTCAGCGGCGAGTGGTCGAGTTCGCAGCCCCAGAGTTCGCCGAGGAACTTCTGCACCAGAGGGGTGGGCTGCTTGAGGTCTTCGTAATGGGCGACCGGGGTCAGGAAATCCCGCGGGTTGGCCAGGCCATTGCTGCCGATGGGGCCCAGGTCCGGCAGGCGCAGCGGCGCGCCGTGGTTCTCGGCGACATAGCCACGCGCCTCGGGGTCCAGCAGTTCGACACGAAACTTCAGGCCGCGGGGCAACACGGCGATTTCCAGCGGCCCAAGCTCCAACACGCCGAGCTCCGTGGCGATGCGCAGGCGACCCTGCTCGGGCACCAGCAGCAGCTCGCCATCGGCATTGAAGAACACCCGCTCCATGGAGCGGTTGGCGCGGTAGTGATAGACGCTGATGCCGGCGGGTTTCTGTGCCGGTGCGTTGGCCGCCATGCTCACCAGACCGTCGATGAAATCGGTCGGCTCGGCAGGCATATCCAGCGGGTTCCAGCGCAGCCGATTGGGCGTCACCTCACCCAGCGGACCGCCCGCCAGCTGACGCGCCAACTTGGCAAAGGCCGGGTGATTGGCCGAGGGCTGGATGCGGTACATCCAGGTCCGTCGCGCTTCGCTGCGGACCATGGTGAAAGCGGTGCCGGAAAAGAGTTCGGTGTACAAGCCGTAAGGGGCTTTTTGCGGGGAGTTCTGGCCGACGGGCAACGCGCCTGGCAATGCTTCGCTGGCGAATTCGTTGCCGAAGCCCGACTGATAGGCCAGGCCGGACGGCGTGGAATCGAGGTTCATGGAGCCTCCTGTGAATGGAGTGGGCGGCGATACCCTGCTCCATTGCTGGAAGTCTCGGCACGCGGCGTTATTTTTATCGTAATCCAATTACGCATAACGTAATTTGATTGGTATTGACCGTCAAGCTATAAAGACGCCCATTCGTCTCGAGATCACACCGCCTCCATGGAAAAGCCGCGCAGCACCAGCGACAGCAACGGTAAACAGAAAGTCCGCTCGGCCGAGGTCGGCACCGACATTCTCAAGGCCCTGGCGCAGTTGGCACCGTCCACTTCGCTGTCGCGCCTGGCCGAACACGTGCAGATGCCGGCGAGCAAGGTCCACCGCTACCTGCAAGCCTTGATTGCCAGCGGTTTTGCCGAACAGAACAGCACCACCAACCACTACGGACTGGGCCGCGAAGCCCTGCGCGTGGGGCTGGCGGCGTTGAGCAGCATGGATGTACTGAAGGTCGCCGCCCTGCCCCTGGCGGAACTGCGCGACGAACTGAATGAAACCTGCTTCCTCGCGGTCTGGGGCAATCAGGGCGCGACCGTGGTTCATATCGAACCGGCGGTGCGTGCGGTGACGGTGGTGACGCAGCTGGGCTCGGTGCTGCCCTTGCTCAGTTCATCCACCGGCCTGGTGTTTGGCGCCTATTTGCCCAACCGGGAAAGCGTCGACCTGCGCCAGCAGGAACTGCAGGCCGGCAGTCCCCATGCCCTGGCGGACGAGCAGGTGTACGCCGAGATCTGCGAGCAGATCCGCCATCGCGGCCTGCACCATGTGCATGGGCTGTTGATGCCGGGGGTCGACGCCCTGTCGGCGCCGGTGTTCGACGCCATGGGCAAGATCGCCGCCGTGCTGACGGTGGTCGGGCCGACCTCGCTGTTCCACGCCGACGAAGACGGCCCCGCCGCCCGCCGCCTGCTGGCCGCAAGCCAGGCCGTCAGTTGGCGCATGGGTTATCAACCCTGAACGTAGCCGCTGACTATCGGCAGCGGCTACCGGTGAGGTCATTCAATTCATCAGGCCCAGTGCCTTGGCCTTGGCCACGGCCTGGGTGCGTCGCTCTACCCCGAGTTTGCTGTGGATCCGGCGCGCATGAGTTTTCACGGTGTGCAGGGAGATGAATAGCTGTTCGGCAATCTGCTGGTTGGAGCTGCCGAGGGCGATCAGTTGCAGCACTTCAAGCTCACGCAGGCTCAGAGGATTGTCGCTGGCCAGGGGCTGGTCGGCGTCAGGCAGCGGCACTTCGCGGACCAGCAACATATCCGGCTGACGCAGGCGCAATTCGTGCAGCGCCTGGGGCAGTTGGCAACGGGCGGCCAGGGCCATGCCGGCCTGCAGCGCCTGCCCGGACAACTCAACGTCCCCCAGCAGGTAGGCGGTTTCGGCGAGGGCCAGTTGCAGTTCGGCCTGCAAACCCAGCATGCCCTGTTGTCGGGCCTGCTCCAGCAAACGCTGCAGCGTGGCCAGCGGCGCCTCGGCTTGCCCCAGGTGAACCTGGGCCAGCACCAGCAGGTATTCGATCCGCGGGATCAGTTCGATCGTGGCGGGTGGTGCCTGTACCGCGCCTGCGCCCTGATAGTGGCGCAGCACCCGGCTCAAGGCTTCATGAGCAAGCTCCGGACGCCCTTGCTGCAACCAGAAATGGCTGCTGATCTGCAACAGCACCCCGCGGTACACCGTGTCCGGGATCTGCCGCTGCTGCATCAGCCGCTCGGCGTCGCGCAACAGGACAAAGGCCTGGGCGTAGTCACCGCGATTCCCCGCCAGCAGCGCTTGCCCGAGAAACCCATACAACGCCCGCTTGTCCTGGCTGCGCAGGCATTGCTCAAGCCCCGCCTGAAAGTACTCCGCCGCCTGCGGCTCATTGCCCTGGCGCAAGGCCAGGCGCCCGCGACGCAAGGCAATCCGCCCCAAAAGCGGCGTCGCCCGCCGGGTTTGCCGACGCAGCAACTCATCCAGCCGCGCCAGCAGGCTCTCGGCCCTGTGGGGGGCGCCGCGCTGTTCCAGCAGTTGCGCGTGATCCAACTCCAGCAGGCCTTCGAACAGCAGCGAATTCTGCGCCCGCGCCAGGCACAGCGCTTCACGGTTGATAGCCTGGGCCACATCCAGTTCGCCCCTGAGCAGGGCCTGCTGGGTCAGGCCCGACAGGCACAACAGGCGCGCCGGCCAGGCACTGGGCGCCAGCTCATCCAGGGCCTGGAGAAAGTGTTCGCGCGCAGGCTCCATGCAACCTTGCAGATGCAACAGGCAGCCGCGCTGCGTTTGCCAGCGGGCGATCAATTGCCGTTGCAGGCTGGCACTGGGTTGCGGGGTGAAACGGGCCATCTGCGCGACGCAAGCTTCGGCCTGATCGAAGCGCCCGGCAAACAGCAAAGCGGCCGTCAGCAGCCCGACCAATTGCGGGCTGCCGAGCATCAACTCTTCACCCTGCTGCTCGTACAGGCGCAGCAGCAACACCACGTTCTGCTGTTCGAACAGGTGCTCGAAGCTGAAGTGCTGCAACAGGCTGACGGCGACCTCGTACTCCTGGGCCAGCAGCGCCTGCTCGAACGCCGTCTGCCAGTCCTCCTGCGCGATAAACCACTGGCAGGCGCGCCGGTGCCAGGTTCGGCCGGCCGGACAATCCTCATCCTGCATCAGCCGCGCCAGGGGCGGGAACACTTGCAACCAGTCGGCCGAGGCGTCCCAGGGCTCGATAAAGCAACCCAACTCCTGCAGATCACGCAAATACTGCGCGCCCTCGCCGGCGCCGAACAAATGCTCACACAGCGCCGCGTTGAAGCGCGGCAGATGAGCCAGCACCTGCCAGGCTTCGGCCAGCTCGGCCGACAACAGGCTGAACAGCTCGTGCTCCAGGTATTCACGCAGGGTGTTGGGCCGCCCCTGCTTGCAGGGCTGCGCTGCCAACTCGCTGCCTTCGAGCAGGGCAATGCGCACCCCGGCGCACCAACCGGCGCTGCGTTGCAGGATCCGGCTGGCGGTTTGCGCGCACATCGGTTGCGGCAGTTGTTGCAGCAACTGCTCGATATCCGCCTGGCTGAAGGCCAGTTGCGCGCCATCGCACTCGTACAGCTCATCGTCGAGCAGCAGCCGTGGCCAGTTGCACTGGGGCCGGCGCCGGGCCCCCAACCACCAGGTCAGGGCCGGGCTGCTGACCGCCAGCAACCGATCGAGCAACCCGTCGAGGCCGGCGCAGCCAACACGGCAATAGTCATCGATAAACAGCCAGGTCGGGGTTTGCAGACGCGCCAGATACGCCAGCAACGACAGTTCGTCGCGGGCCTGCAGGCCCAGGGCCTCGGCCAACAGGCCGGCAAAATCGGCGGCGCCCTGCTCGGCTCCCGCCATCGGTAACCAGCACACGTGCACCTGGGGCGGCGCCTGCAACAGGCACTCGGCAAGCAGTGCGGTCTTGCCACTGCCGGCCGGGGCACAGAGCAATCTGACCCGCGCCTGAGAGGCCAGCAACGGGCTGCTCAGACGACTGCGACACAGGTGATGGGAGGACAAGCGGGGCATGAGACCAGGACGGTCCAGACGGTGAGTCATGGCGGTCATCGCAACGTGCCTTTTTTATAGTTTTAGCCAGCGTGGCATCACCCTAGCCCTCAACTCCCCACTTGTTGAGAAGTATTCAGCAGGCTGATCAGGGCCCATAAAAAAGGCGACCCAACGGTCGCCTTCTGCCCATCCGGTAACGCCTGGGCGTCAACGCACCCCCGACGCCCGCAGCGCTGCCGGGGTGTAGTCGGCGGCCTTGGCGGCGAAGCCGAATTCGAAGCTGCGCTTCTCTTCGTTCTTCATGCCCAGGGCGATGTAGCGCCCGGCGATGATGTCGTACAGGGTCTCGACCGTGTAGGCCGGCACCTGGTGATCGTAATAGAACTGCGCATGCCCCTCGGCCACCCGCCACAGTTGGCCGCGACCGTCGTAATGGTCGACCAGCGCCACCTGCCAGCTGTCCTCGTCGAGGTACATATGGCGCTTGGCGTAGATATGCCGTTCGTTGGGCTTGACCGTGCCGACCACCTCCCATACCCGGTGCAGCTCATAGCGGGTCAGGTCCTGGTTGATATGCCCGGCCTTGATGATGTCGTCGTACTTGAGGCTTGGCGAATCCAGCTTGTAGCTGTTGTAGGGGATGTACATCTCCTTCTTGCCCACCAGCTTCCAGTCGTAGCGATCCGGCGCGCCGGAGAACATGTCGAAGTTGTCCGAGGTGCGCAGCCCGTCGGAGGCCGTACCCGGCCCGTCATAGGCCACTTGCGGGGCACGCCGCACTCGACGCTGGCCAGCGTTGTAGATCCAGGCCGAGCGCGGTTCCTTGACCTGGTCCAGGGTCTCGTGCACCAGCAGCACGTTACCGGCCAGGCGCGCCGGGGCCGTCACCGACTGCTTGAAGAAGGTCAGCACGTTGGCGCCTTTTTCCGGGTCCAGGTCGGGAATCTGCTGCGGCACTGCCACTTCTTCCTCGAAGCGGATCGGCGTGTAGCTGCCGTTGGTCTGCGGGGTGGCCTGGGTGATGATGCGTTTGAGGTTGCCGCCGTGGTAACGGGTGATGTGGTTCCACAGCACCTCGACGCCGTTCTTCGGAATCGGAAAGGCGTAGTAACGGTTGCCGGTGAAATTGGCCAGGCCGTTGCCCTCATTGATCGTGGTCACATTCAGCGCGCTGCGCTTGGCTGACTCGTAGATATCCGGCGGCAGGCCCACGGTGCGATGGCTCGGGTAGACCGGGATCTTGTAGGTTTCCGGGTAGCGCTTGAACATCGCCACCTGACCGTCCGACAGCTTGTCCTTGTACTTGTCGACCGTGGCCGCAGTGATCACGAACAGCGGTTTTTCATTGGCGAACGGGTCGGCGAGAAAGCCCTTGCTGTCCACCGCCCCGGCGTTTTTCGGGATGCCGCCGGTCCAGGCCGGAATCGAGCCGTCGGCATTGCCGGCCTTTTCCGCTCCCAGCGGGGTCAGGCTGGTGCCGAGTTTGTCGGCTTCCTGCGGCGTGACGGCCGCCATCACGTTGGCTGCCAGCAGGCTCAAGGCCAGGGCCCCGCATTGCAAAATCATCTTGCGCATAAAGTTGTCCTTCTCATGCTTGATCAGAAGTTCACGCCGAAGCTCAACGCGAGGAAGTCGCGGTCGGTGAGGGTGTTGTAGTCACCGCCGAAAAAATCGGTGTAGCTGAGGCTGGCGGTATAGGTGTTGCGATAATCGGCATCGACCCCGAGGCTGACGGCCTTGGCGCCTTCGTTGAACAGGCCGTTGGGGCCGTAGCCCTTGACGTCGTGGGACCACGACAGGTTGGGCTTGAGGTTGATCCCGGCGATCACGTTGCTGTAATCGAGAATCGCCCGCGCGCGATAACCCCAGGACGTGGCAGTCACGAAACCGTCGGTGTCGCCGTTGAACCCGTACTGGCCGTAGACCGAATCGCGCCCGTAGCGCAGCTTGGTTTTCGACTCCAGGCCGCCGACCCGCACAATGGCGGCCTCACCCACCAGGGTCAGGCGATCGGCGCCTATCACGTTGTCGAAAAACTGGGTCATGCTGCTTTGCAGCTGGGTGATTTCCTTACGCCGGTAACCGGTGTTGTCGGCACCGAAGGTGGTCTGGATCGGCGATGCCGCACCACCGGCAATCGGGTTGAGCAGGGCCAGGGTCACGTCATTGGTATTGATTTGCACCGGTGCGTTGGGCCGGTAGCTGATTTCCCCGCTCCAGGCGGTGCCGGTGGGCAAGGTGGTGGAGAAACTCGCGCCGTACAGGCGAATGTCTTCCGGGTACTCCAGGTAATACTGGCCGCGCCCGAGCATCACGCTTTGCACCAGGCCCGCGCCCGCGCCGGGGACCGTGGGCGCGGCGGCGGCGCCGGCGGCACCAATGGCGGCCAGGGTCGTCGGGCTGACATTGGCCGTGGTGGTGCTGACCACCGGGCCCCGCGAGTGATAGTTCATGAAGTACAGGCCGTACTCGGTGTCATCGCCGAGCCAGCGCAGGGCCGCGCCCCATTGCCCGGAGTCACGGGCATCACGGTCGCCGCCACGGGGCAGGATCACCCCCTCACGGGTGACCTGGAAGCCCTGGCCAAACGCAGCCGCCACCGGTTGCAAACCTGCCACCCCCGGGCTGCCGACGGTGTAGCCGGTGGTGCAGCCGTCCGCCACCACATCGTTGCCGAAGAAGGTGCCGCAGTTGTCGACCACGGTCTGGTCCCACTCCAGCTGGTAAAACCCTTCGACCGTCAGCTGGTTGGTCAGGCCCTGGGACGCAAACAGCATATTGACCGGGACCAGCCCTTCCTTGATCTCGGCCCCCGGTCGGCGGAATGCCGAAACATCCACCGGGTTGATGCTGTTGATGGAGTTGCCGATAAAGGTGCTCTCACCCCAGCTGACCACCTGCTTGCCGGCACGCACGGTGCCCGGCAGGTCGGCAATGGAATAGTTGTGGTAGACAAAGGCATCGAGGATCTGCGCCCCGGACGACTTGGCGCCCTCCTTGCGGTTGTGGTCGCTGATGGGCTTGAACTCGCGGTCTTCGTCCTTGAGTTCGAAGTCGTACCAGTATTTGCCGCGCACGAACACGCCGCTGTCGCCGTACTTGAGCTCCAGGTCATGCAGGCCCTTGAAGATTTTCGAGAAGGTCTCGCCCCTCTTGAAGTTCAGGCGTCCGTCATCACCGGTGGACGACTGGGCAGTGCCGCCATTGACGGTCCCCACGTAATCCTTGTCGGCATTGCGCATGCCCCAGCTGGCGCCGACGGACAGCGATGAATCGAAGTGCCCTTCGATCTCGCCGATATTGAACGCGACCGCTTGCGCCTGACCGCAGCAGCCCATGGCCACCGCGACGGCCAGGGCCTGCGGCGTGAAGATGGCGCGCATTGTTGTTTTTGTCATGCGTCTTCCCCGGTGAGTGACAGAAGGCCTCACCCTACTGCCGCCACAGGGGAGCGATAAGCGCACCAAGGAGGTATTCGTGTTGTCGCTCGAAAGGATGACAGCACCCACCGCACGGGGCTTTGCGCGGCGTATCCACGGGCTGGATGGCGGCCCATCAGGAACATGGATTGCGCCATCACGGGGCGCGGCCGGCCCGTCCGCACCACTGTTGCTCAGGCTGTAACAGTCCTTGTCCTGATTCGCTATTTTTCCCCGCCGAGACACCCCTTACTATGGCCTCGCTCTCAAGGCAAAGCGCCTTCTGAAGCCCCTCGACGTGTGAGTTCGGCACGTTTGAATCGACAGTTTTCAACGGGTTTGAAGCTCAGTTTCAGACCGTTACCCCGGGTTCACTGACGTTGATTTGTAGCTCCTTGATCTAACGTCTGACTTCGGCCGCTGCTCTTGCAGCGGCCTTTTTTATGCGCGCAATAAAAGGGCGAACACGGGTCGGGTCAAGCGGCGTCGTCGCCGTCGTAATGAAACTTGTGCAGCAGACGATGCGCCACCGGGGTCAGCATCAGGCCGATGGCGGCGGCGAAGACGATGTTGGCGTAGAGCCCGTAACTGGCGAGAAACAGCTTGCCGCCGGGGGTCAGCGGCATGTTGGCGGGGCCAATTCCGCCGAGCATCATGGCGGCGTTGATCAGGGCGTCATGGATCGACATGCCCTCTTCGAAATACAAATGGCCGCCGATGCCCAGGCCAATCGAGAACCCGATCAAGGCCATCACCATCAGGGCGTGAAGCAGCAACCGACGCAAAAACAACAGGCGGGATAACACAGGCTGATCTTTTGACTCGTACATAAACACCACTCCTTGTGCATTCAATGCTCGACGAGCATAGAGACGAATGCCTCAGGAGTACAACCGCCGGCCGGGCACCGCCCCATGGGCGAGGCCGGGCGCGGGCGGCGCAGTGCATCAGATCGCGTACTTTTGCAGATTCTGCATCATCTCCTTCAGCGCCTCGATGTTGTCCTGGGGGTGGGCTGCGCCTTCAAAATCGCAGATCTGCTGCCAGTGGGCCGCCACATCCTCAGGCGAAAAACCGACCCGCGGATCGAAGCCGGCCCCCAGGCTGCGCTCCCAGCGCACCTTGCCGATCCAGCCGCCGCCGACCTCGAACAACCCCGAGGTCTCCTGGCAGTTTTCGCTGGCCAGGTACACCACCAGCGGGCTGACCAGCTCCGGCTTGAGCTGCTCGAAGACTTGCGGCGGAATCAGGCCCTCGGTCATGCGTGTACCGCCAGTGGGCGCGATGGCATTGACCAGGATGTTGTTCTTGCGGCCTTCAATGGCCAGGGTCCGGGTCAGGCCGTAGAGCCCCAGCTTGGCCATGCCGTAGTTGGACTGGCCGAAGTTGCCATAGATGCCCGAGGTGGACGCGGTGAAAATCACCCGCCCGTAAGCCTGCTCGCGCAAATGGGGCCAGGCGGCGCGGGTCACCTTGTAGGCGCCCTCGACGTGCACGCGGTACACCAGATCCCAGTCGGCGTCCTCCATTTTGTGGAAGGTCTTGTCGCGCAGGATGCCGGCGTTGTTCACCACCACATCGACCCGGCCGAACACATCCAGAGCGTTCTGCACGATCTTGTCGCCATCGGTCACCGAGTCATGGTTGGCTTCGGCAATCCCGCCGGCTTCGCGAATCTGCGCCACGACGCGGTCCGCCGCCGAAGCATTGGCCCCCTCGCCCTGGGCCGAACCGCCGAGGTCGTTGACCAGCACTTTCGCCCCGTGCCTGGCGAACAGCAGCGCATGGGCCTGGCCCAGGCCGCCGCCGGCCCCGGTGACGATCACGACTTTATCTTCGAAGCGCACAGACTCACTCATACCGAACTCCAGCAGGACCCATGGACAATGGGCACGAGTGTCCGGCAGCCAGGCGGTGCCCACAACAAACCCGGCCAGGGCTGAATGGTGGGCAATAAGGCTGGGGGATGATTGGCCGAAATACCCCAGGCGCCAGGCCCGGGGCACCAGGGTTCAGGAACAGGCAAACTGGCGCGGCGGCAGCACCAGGTTCTCGCGAAAGGCCAGGTAGTGCTTGAGCACCTGCACCGGGGCCTCGGTCTGCGGGTAATGGCCGATCTCGGGCAGCAGCACGGTGTCCGGGTCGGGAATCAGTCGACGATAGAGCTCCAGCATGTGCGCCCCGGAGACCGGATCGAAGCCGCCGTCAATCAGCCGCAGGGGCACTTCACCGCGCTGCATCGCCCTGACCCAGCGGTCGCGCTGCACCCGCCGCTCGGGGATGTAGCCGATCAGCTTGTGCAGGATTCGGGGCCCCTGATTGCTTTGCACCAGACTCCAGAAATCATCCAGGGCGCTTTCGCTGGGCCACGTGTGCGGCCCGAAAATCTGGGTCAAGCTCTTGACCAGCGCATCGCGACTGAACGCCCGGCCGATCATCCAACCCACGGGGCTGAGCAGCAGCTTTTGCATCAGCACCGGGCGATGGGTTTCGGGAAACAGGCCGCCGTTGAGGAACACGCAACTGGCGATATTGGCCCGGGTTTCGTAGTGCCGGGCCAGCAGCTCCTGGGCCACGCTGTCGCCGTAGTCGTGGGCCAGCAGGTGCACCGGCGCCGTGATCTTCAGGTGTTGCAACAGCGCCAGCTGCAGGTCGGCCTGTTCCAGCAGGCTGTATTCATGGTCCAGCGGCTTGTCCGAGTCGCCAAAACCCAGCATGTCGCAGGCAATCACCCGGTAGCGTTGGGCCAGGGGTTGCCACAGGTAATGCCAATCCCAGCTGGCCGTAGGAAACCCGTGGATCAAAAGCAGCGGCTCTCCCTGGCCTGCCGTCCAGTAACGAATGGTCTGACCGCGAAACACGAAGCTATGCCCGCGTTTGCGCCAGACGCACAGAGGGATCTCGGCCAGTGGCATTAGAGTTTGTAACCCGGGTCTTGTTTATCGAGTTTGCGCAGCAGCGCCGGCCAGGCCAGCAGGCCGCCCATGCCCTGAGCGCTTTTGGTGACCCCGGCGAGCATCGCCTTGGCCCCCGCGAGAATCTGCGGCTCGATGGCAATCAGCTCCGCGCCGCCGTTCTGCGCCAGCACCTGGATATCGCAGGCGCGCTGGAAGGTGAACATCATCAGGAAGGTGTCGGCGATGGTGCCGCCACAGGTCAGCAGGCCGTGGTTATGCAGCATCAGAAAGTTGTTTTCGCCCAGGTCCGCCTGCAACCGCGCCTTCTCCTCAGGGTTCAGCGCCACCCCTTCATAGGCGTGATAGGCCAGGCTCGACAACACGAACAGCGACTGCTGGCTGATGGGCAGTACGCCCTGCTTCTGCGCCGAGACCGCGACGCCCGCCGCGGTGTGGGTGTGCAGCACACACACCACGTCGTGACGCACTTCATGCACCGCGCTGTGGATGGTGTAACCGGCCGGGTTGATCTCGTAGGGGCTGTCCATCAGCTTGTTGCCGGCCTGATCGACCTTCACCAGGCTGGAGGCGGTGATCTCGTGAAACATCAAGCCGAAGGGGTTGATCAGGAAATCTTCGGTGCCGGGCACCTTGGCTGAAATGTGGGTGAAGATCAGGTCATCCCAGCCATGCATCGCCACCAGCCGATAGCAGGCAGCCAGGTCGACGCGGGTCTGCCATTCGGCGGCGCTGACCTGGTCTTTCACACTCTGGGACGTTTGAACGGTGGCTAGACTCACGGCAAGCTCCTCGATGGGGTGTTCTTATTATTGTGTGAACGTGGAAGCAGTCTAGTCAGGCACCCGGCTTCAGGTAGTTGCATTGGCAGCCAGCTTACTGGCCGAGCGAGTCAGTGTTCGTTTTGGTACCAATCGGTACAAATCGGCGTCAAAGCAACGACGCCAATAAGGGTGCGGCGAACAGGTTGAGCAAGCCGGTCAGGACCATCACCAGCCCCGCCACAGAGCCTTCCTCGCCCCCTACCTCATGGGCCCGGCTGACACCGGCGCCATGGGCACCGACGCCAAACAATGCGCCACGGGCCAGGGCGCTGCGCAGGGGTAACCAGCGCAGCAGCACCCCCCCGAGCATCGCCCCGAACACCCCGGTGAACATCACGAACACCGCCGTCAGTTCCGGCACCCCACCCAGGTCCCGGGCCAGGGGCATGGCAAAGGGCGTGGTGATCGAACGCGGCACCAGCGACAGGGTCACCGAACTGTCCAGGGCCAGGGCATGGGCCAGGCCGTAAGAGCTGGCAATCGAGGCCGCGCTGCCCGCCAGCATGCCCAGCAGCAGCGCCGACCAGTGGCGTATCAACAGCTGCCGCTGCTGCCAGATCGGCACGGCGAACGCCACCGTCACCGGTCCCAGCACCAGCATCAGCCAATGGGTGTTGGCGGAATACTCGGCATAGGCGGTGTGCAACGGCACGGCGATCGCCAGCAACAACACCGGCACCAGGATTAGCGGCGACAGCAGGTAGCGACCGGTGCGCTTGTACAGCCAGCGACTGAACAGGTAGGCGCCCAGGGTCAGCGCCAGCCAGAACATCGGCATCAGCTCAAGCTTCATGGCGCATCCTCCAACGGCACACCCACTCGACGGTAAAGGCCGTGACCAGCATCACCATCAAGGTGCTGACCGCGATCACCAGCAGGATCCGCCAGCCGTCATCGCGCAGCAGGCCGCCATAGTCGAGCAGGCTCATCAGTGCCGGAATGAAAAACAGCAGCATCTCGGCCATCAGCAGGCCGGCGCCCAGTTGCAGCGCCGCCGGCTTGACCCAGCCCAGGGCAAAGCACAGCAGCAACAAGGCCAGGCCGATGACGCCACCGGGTATCGGCCACGCCAGCCACAGGGCCAACTGGCAGCCCAGCAGATAAATACCCAGCAATACCGCCAATTCGCCGAGCAGGCGCCCCAGGTGTTTCAACAGTGCAGCGTTCATGGAATTCGGTCCTCGCAGGCCTGTATTTTATGCAAGCACCTGCCATCACCGAAGCGAATTGTTAGACTGGAAGCCATTCCAATATGGAATCAAGACCATGGACTTCAAACAACTGCGCAGCTTCGTCGAAGTGATTCATCAGGGTGGTTTCACCCAGGCCGCCAAGACCTTGCACATCAGCCAATCGGCGGTCAGCAAGCAGATCGCCCAGCTGGAACAGAGCCTGGGCACGCCGCTGCTGGATCGTCTCGGTTCCCATATCCACCTGACGGCGGCCGGCAGCGTGGTGCTGCAACGGGCCGAAGGCATGCTGCGCCTGCGCAACGAGTTACTCAGCGAACTGGATGACTTGAGCCAGCTGGCACGGGGCGAATTGCGCCTGGGCTTGCCGCTGCTGGGCAGCGATGCGCTGTTCGCCAGCCTGTTTGCCGAATACCGGCGGCGCTACCCGAACATCAACGTGCAGTTGCTCGAAGGCGGCAGCCTGAACATCGAGCAGGCCGTGCTCAATGGAGAACTGGAGATCGGCGGCAGCCTCACGCCCAAGGACCCGCTGTTTGCCTATCAGCCGTTCTGCGACGAACCGCTGGACGCGCTGCTGCCGGCCGATCACCCACTGGCGATGAATGCCCAGGTACGCCTGGAAGAGTTGGCCGATACGCCGTTTCTGCTCTATCAGCGCAGCTTCGTGCTTAACGACCGCCTGCTGCAGGCCTGCCAGCAAGTGGGCTTTACCCCGCGCGAAGGGGGGCGCAGCGGCCAGGCCGACTTTCTCGCTGCACTGGTGGTGGCCGGCCAGGGCGTGGTGCTGCTGCCCAGCGTCGTGGCCCGTGGCCTGGTGCGCCCGGGCCTGGTGCGCCTGACGTTGCAGGCGCCCGACTATCTACGCTGGGACATCGCCTTTATCTGGCGTCAGGGAGCGTACCTATCCAAGGCCGCCCAGGCCTGGCTGGCGCTGCTGCGCGAGCGCTCGGTCAACCGCGCAGTACGTTGACCAGCTCGGCCAGCCAGGGCTCGGCGTCGGTTTCCGGGGTCACGCTTTCGCTGGCGTCCAGGCGCAGCATCTCCAGCACTTCGCGCACCCCAAGCTCGGCGAACAGCTCACGCAGTTGTTCCCCGCCGCCGCAATAGGTATCGCCGTAGCAGGCATCGCCCAGGCCGATCACCGCGCCGGGCAGACCACGCCAGGCGGCCGGCAATTGATCACGGATCGCCGAATACAAAGGTTGCAGGTTGTCCGGCAACTCGCCCATGCCGGTGGTCGAAGTCACGGCAAGAAATGCCTCGGGCGCGAAGGCCTGGACGTCCGCCAGGGTCGCACGCGGGTTGTGCCAGGCCTCGAAACCTGCGGCGTTGAGCAGCTTGGCGGCGTGCCGGGCGACTTCTTCAGCGGTGCCGTACACCGAGCCGGAAAGGATGGCGACTTTCATCAATCTGATCCTGTAACTGAGTAAAAGCCTGGGATATTACCAGCTGAACGGTACAATCCGATCCTTTAGCACTCATGGCCAGTGGACAGCTTGCCGGCATGTCTTAGAATGCCGGCACTGCCGATAAATGCGGACACCTGTAATGATCAACGCCCACCTGCTGCAACTGGTGATCAACGCCTCCAATGACGGGATTGTGGTCGCCGAACAGGAAGGCGAAGACAACATCGTTATTTACGTCAACCCGGCGTTCGAGAAGCTGACCGGCTACAGCGCCGATGAAGTGCTGTATCAGGACTGCCGCTTCCTGCAGTCCGGCGACCGTGACCAGCCCGGGCTGGAGGCGATCCGCCAAGCCCTGGGCCAGGGCCGGCCATGTCGCCAGGTGCTGCGCAACTACCGCAAGGACGGCAGCCATTTCTGGAATGAGCTGTCGATTACCCCGGTGTTCAATGAACACGATCAACTGACCTATTTCATTGGCGTGCAGAAAGATGTGACGGTGCAGGTCAAGGCGCAACAACGCCTGGCCCAGGTCGAAGGCCAGTTGGCTGAAGTCCAGGCTGAGCTGGCGGCGTTGAAAGCGACGAATGGCACCAACGGGCTGAAGATTTAATGTTCTTATTCATCGAATCCGCAGTGATTTCGTAACCTTTCCCTTCCGAGCAGCATCATGCAGCGTGACGCCCTCCTGACCCAGGATGAACTGGACTTCATTCAGACCATGCAGCACAACCCGCAACTCAACACGCGGGATGCGACATCCAGCCTGCTGGTCAATGGCGGAGCACAGATCCGCGACCTGCTCACGCACCTGGCAGCCAATGAACAGGTGACGATCCAGGCCCATTTCGACAACCAGCAAATGACCTTCCCCCTGCAATTGGTGGAGGATGAATTTCATGCGCTGCATTTGCGTCTGGGCGTGCCCAGCATCTTTGAAGACGGGCCCATGGTCCGGCCCTGGCGCCTGAACCTGGAGCAGCCGGTGGCGCTGCAGAATGTGCGCGGCCAGCCCGGCGCGCTCTGGGTGCGTGAGGTTTCGTTCAAGGGTGTGTTGCTGGAAGTGCGCGGTCGCAGCAAGCCGCCTCGGCAGTTTGCCTTGTGGTTCAGCCCCTCAGGCTATGAACGCATCGCCCTGCGCGGCACCTTCGAACGCCAGACCGCCAAGGGCTGCTATGCCTATCGCCTGAACCAGTCCGACAAGGATCAGACCGAGCGCCTGCGCCAATACATCCTGCAACAGCACCGCCTGACCCACCCCGACCTGCATATTTGAACCCGTCGCGGGCGCCTCAGGTGTCCAGCTTGCCGCCGAGAAACTGCCGCAAGCGCTGCGGCATCAAGCGTCCGTCATTGCCCAGGCAGCCCACCGCCAACGCCTGCAGGCTTTCCTGGGCCAGCTCTGCGGTATCACCGGCCAGCAGCACCGGGCAATTGAGGGTCATGGCCAGGCGGACCAGGCGGCGTGGCAACTCGGTGGTCGGCGCCCGGCTGGAGAACAGCACCAGCGCCGCCGGTTGGATTTTTTCACAGACCAGGGTCAACTCGTCGAAGGGCACGCCCAGGCCCAACACGCTGACGCCAATCTCGTCGTTGCCCAGTATCAGCGCCGCCACCAGCAACTCCAGCTCGTGGCAGTGCTCGCCGAGGGCCGTCAACAGCACCCGACGCGTCTGGCTGCCGCGTTGCAGCAGCAGGCGCTGGGTCATGCGCGAACGCAGAAACCCATCCAGAAACAGCCACTCGCTGGTGTGGCCGAAGGGCTCCTGATGCTGTAACAGCTGCTTCCAGAACGGCATCAGGATGTCCTGGAACACCACCGGCAGCGCATAACTGGAAAAAATCTGCCCATAAAGCCGCTCCAACTGGGCCTCGTCAAAAGCGCTCACCGCTACTTTCAGCTGGCTGCACCACTGCTTGTACTCGCCGGCCAGGCTGGTGTCCGCCAACACGCTGGGCAGGGACTGGGCAGCCTGGGTCTTGGCCAGGATCTTGCCGACCTTGCTCACCGCGACCCCGCGTTCGATCCAACTGAGGATTTCACGCACTGTCTCGACATCGGCCGTGGAATACAGGCGGTGCCCACTTTCGGTGCGCGTCGGCTGGATCAGGCCATAGCGCCGCTCCCATGCCCGCAAGGTGACCGGGTTGATACCGGTACGCCGCGAGACTTCACGAATCGGAAACAGGTCCTCCTGCGCGACTGCGCTGGCGGGCTGGTGAGCACGGGCAAGTTCAGTAGTAACGGGCATCTGGGCAGAAACACCGATCAACAAAGTGGCGGCCATTCTACTCCCCCTGAGTGCTTGCGCCTCAATAAACAGAAAATCGACCGCTGACGCTGGCGTATTTGACGCAATCAGGAATAATCCTTGCTTGTTTTTGTGAAGAGCCAGGCGCGCCCACCACCCCGGGCCGTATCTGGTGTTTGCCTTACCCAGGCAACGCATTGGTTTTACGGAGATACATAATGTCTACCTCACCCGTCACCCTCATGGTTGCGCGTCGCGTCGCCAATGGTCGCTATCAGGACCTGATCGCCTGGCTGCGCGAAGGCGAACAACTGGCCACCGACTTCCCCGGCTACCTGGGCTCCGGCGTGCTCGCCCCGCCGCCCGACGATGACGAATTCCAGATCATCTTCCGTTTCGCCGACGAACAGACCCTGCATGCCTGGGAGCATTCCGCTTCGCGTACGGCCTGGCTGGGACGTGGCGGCGACCTGTTCGCGCACCCGTCGGAACATCGGGTCAGCGGCATCGATGGCTGGTTCGGCGCCATCGGCCAGCGTCCGCCACGCTGGAAACAGGCAGTGGCCATCTGGCTGGCGTTCTTTCCGGTGTCCCTGCTGTTCAATTTCGTCCTCGGCCCGCTGCTTGCCGACCTGGGGCTGTTGAGCCGGGTGTTCGTCAGCACCCTGGCCCTGACGCCACTGATGGTTTATCTGTTTATTCCGTTGTCGACCCACCTGCTGTCCGGCTGGCTCAACAGCAGCGCGCCGCGTCCGCTGCCTGCCGCAGCCTCGACCCAGAACCCTTGAGCCCCGGCGGCCGCCGAGCGGTCGCCTGCATTGCCCGGCCGTCGCTGGTATAGTTTTGCTCCACCCGCGACGCGAGCCGTTCATGAATGCTTCCCCTGCCCCGATCCTGATCACTGGCGCCAGCCAGCGAGTCGGCTTGCATTGCGCACGGCGGCTGCTGGAAGACGGCCACCCGGTGATCGTCACCTACCGCACCGAACGCCCGGGGGTCGACGTCCTGCGCAACCAGGGCGCGACCGTGCTGTTTGCCGACCTGTCCGACGAAGCCGGCATCCTCGCCTTCATCAACCAGCTGAAAACCCACACCGACCGCCTGCGCGCCATCGTGCACAACGCTTCCGAGTGGCTGGCAGAAAGCGCCAGCGACGAGGCCGAGGCCTTCACCCGGATGTTCGGCGTGCACATGCTGGCGCCCTACTTGATCAACCTGCATTGCGCCGAGCTGCTGCAGCACTCGACGGTTGCAGACATCGTGCACATCAGCGATGACGTGACGCGCAAGGGCAGCAGCAAGCACATCGCTTACTGCGCCAGCAAAGCCGGGTTGGAAAGCCTGACCTTGTCGTTCGCGGCCAAGTACGCGCCGCAGATCAAGGTCAACGGCATCGCCCCGGCCCTGTTATTGTTCAACCCCGACGACGACGCGGCGTACCGCGCCAAAGCCCTGGCCAAGTCCGCGCTGGGCATCGAGCCCGGCAGTGAAGTGATCTACCAGAGCCTGCGCTACCTGCTGGACAACCCTTACGTCACCGGCACGACCCTGACCGTCAACGGCGGACGGCATGTCAAATAAGCCTTCCTTCGAGGATGTTGTATGACTTTATCCCTGCCCCAGCACTACCGCGAAATACTCAAGGGCATCGGCGAAAACCCGGACCGCGAGGGCTTGCTGGACACCCCCAAGCGCGCGGCCAAGGCCATGCAGTATCTGTGTCATGGCTATGCGCAGTCGGTGGACGAGATCGTCAACGGCGCCCTGTTCGCCTCTGACAGCGATGAAATGGTGATCGTCGCCGATATCGAGCTGTATTCCCTGTGTGAGCATCACCTACTGCCCTTCATCGGCAAGGCCCATGTCGCTTACATTCCGACCGGCAAGGTGCTGGGGCTGTCAAAGATCGCCCGGATCGTCGACATGTTTGCCCGACGCCTGCAGATCCAGGAAAATCTCACCCGGGAAATCGCCGACGCCGTGCAACAGGTGACCCAGGCTGCCGGCGTCGCGGTGGTGATCGAAGCCAAGCACATGTGCATGATGATGCGCGGCGTCGAGAAACAGAATTCGACCATGCACACCTCGGTGATGCTCGGCGCGTTTCGCGAATCGAGCACCACGCGCCAGGAATTCCTGCAATTGATTGGACGGAGCAAGTAGCAATGCCACAACTTCAGCCAGGAATGGCACGCATCCGGGTCAAGGACCTGTGCCTGCGGACCTTTATCGGCATCAATGAGGAAGAGATCCTCAACAAGCAGGATGTGTTGATCAACCTGACCATCCTCTATGCCGCTCAGGACGCCGTGCGCGATAACGATATCGACCACGCCCTGAACTACCGCACCATCACCAAGGCGATCATCGCCCACGTGGAGGGCAACCGTTTCGCCCTGCTTGAGCGCCTGACCCAGGAATTGCTGGACCTGGTCATGGCCAACGAATCGGTGCTCTATGCCGAGGTCGAAGTCGACAAGCCCCACGCCCTGCGCTTTGCCGAATCGGTGTCCATAACCTTGGCGGCAAGCCGCTAGCCGCAAGCGGCACGTTCAAAACGGACCGGCTTCAACGTGCAGCTTGCCGCTTGAAGCTTTCCCCCACTTCTTCTGCCAGTGAATCCCATGACTTCCCAAGAACGCCTGGAACTTGAAGCCGCCGCCTTTCGCCGCCTGGTTGCCCACCTGGACAGCCGCAAGGACGTGCAGAACATCGACCTGATGAACCTCGCCGGCTTCTGCCGCAATTGCCTGTCCAAGTGGTACAAGGCCGAGGCTGATGAACGTCAGATCGAGCTCAGCCTCGATGACGCCCGTGAAGTGGTGTATGGCATGCCCTACGCCGAGTACAAAGCCAAATACCAGAAAGAAGCCAGCGCCGAGCAGCAAGCGGCGTTTGCCAAAGGAAAACAGCATGACTGACCTGAACACCCTGCGCACCAGCCTCAACAGCGGCGAACACGCCTTCGCCGACACCCTGGGCTTTATCGCTGCGCATTACGACTATCAGCCCCAGGCCTTCGACAATGGAGGCCTGGAAAGCAGCGCCGGGCAGAATGAAGGTTCGTGCAAGACCCTGGGCCTGGCGTTGCTTGAAGGTTTGAGCGATGAAGAGGCCCTGCTGGCCTTCGGTGAGCATTACCGTGCAGTGCTGGCCACCCCTGAAGGCAGCGATCACGGCAATATCCGCGCGCTGATCGCCCACGGCCTGGCCGGGGTCAAATTCGCCAGCGCGCCGCTGGCGCGCAAAGCCTGACCCGTAACGGCGACCGTTGAATCGTCCATAAAAAAACCGGCTTGCGCCGGTTTTTTTATGGCAACGGCCTTAGAACGAAGCGTTCTGCAGGCCGTCCAGGTAACGCTCGGTATCCAGGGCCGCCATGCAGCCGGCGCCGGCCGAGGTGATCGCCTGACGGTACACGTGGTCAGCCACGTCGCCGGCCGCGAAGATGCCTTCAACGCTGGTGGCAGTGGCGTTGCCGTCACGGCCGCCCTGCACCACCAGGTAGCCATCCTTGAGTGTCAGCTGACCTTCGAACAACGAGGTGTTCGGGGTGTGGCCGATGGCGATGAACACGCCGTCGACTTTCAGCTCGTCGAAGCTGCCGTCGTTGTTCTTCAGGCGTGCACCGGTCACGCCCATATTGTCGCCCAGCACCTCGTCGAGGTTGGCGTTGAGCTTGAGGATGATCTTGCCCTCGGCCACCCGGGCGTTGAGCTTGTCGATCAGGATCTTCTCGGCGCGGAAGGTTTCACGACGGTGGATCAGGGTCACGGTGCTGGCGATGTTGGCCAGGTACAGGGCCTCTTCAACCGCGGTGTTGCCACCGCCGACCACAGCCACCGGCTTGTTGCGGTAGAAGAAACCGTCGCAGGTGGCGCAAGCGGAAACGCCCTTGCCCATGAACGCTTCTTCCGACGGCAGGCCCAGGTAACGGGCGCTGGCGCCAGTGGCGATGATCAGCGCGTCGCAGGTGTAGGTGGCGCTGTCGCCGGTCAGGCTGTAAGGCTTGGAAGCGAAGTCGACGGCATTGATGTGGTCGAAAACGATTTCAGTCTCGAAACGCTCGGCGTGCTCTTTCATCCGCTCCATCAGCGCCGGGCCGGTCAGGCCGTGGACGTCGCCCGGCCAGTTGTCGACTTCGGTGGTGGTGGTCAGTTGGCCGCCGGCCTGCATGCCGGTGATCAGCAGCGGCTTCAGGTTGGCACGGGCAGCGTAGACCGCGGCGCTGTAACCGGCAGGGCCGGAACCCAGAATAATCACACGCGAATGACGTACATCAGACATGACTCACTCCTATCAACCGGGCCGGATAACCGGGCGCGGAACGCCGGATGACCGGCTGGAATAAAAAAGGACCGCGAAAGCACTTGGGGAAGGCTTGGGCTCGCAAGTCCGAAAAATAATGGGTGAAGCGTATAGAGGGGGCGAAGATTAAGGAAATACGGATTAACAATCCAGCTCATAGGCGGTCTCTATCCGGTGCCTGCGTATTTGACGGCGCCTTTGTTACAGCTGATGTCGACCTGATCACCCCGCTTTCGCCCGCCTGGCAAAGCCGGTAAGGTCGGCGCGTTTCCACACTGCTCGGAGCTCCTTATGCCCGCCCCTGTTCTGTCCGGCCCGCAATACCTGCGCGAAGGCCTGAAGCTGGTCCTAAGCCCCGGCCTGCGTTTGTTCGTCCTGCTGCCCCTGATGATCAATCTGGTGCTGCTCGTCGGATTGATCTACCTGGCCGGCCATTACTTCAGCATCTGGGTCGATGGCCTGATGCCGTCGCTGCCGGACTGGCTGAGTTTTCTCAGTTATGTCATCTGGCCATTGTTTGTGGTGCTGGTGGCGCTGATGGTGTTTTTCAGCTTCACCATGCTCGCCAACATCATTGCCGCACCGTTCAACGGCTTTCTGGCCGAGAAGGTCGAAGTGGTGGTGCGCGGCACCGATGACTTCCCGCCCTTCAGTTGGGGGGAACTGATCGCCATGGTGCCGCGCACCTTGTCCCGGGAAATGCGCAAACTGGGTTATTTCCTGCCGCGGGCCCTGGGCCTGTTCATCCTTTCGTTCATCCCCGTGGTCAACCTGATCGCCGCCCCGCTGTGGCTGATCTTCGGCATCTGGATGATGGCCATCCAGTACATCGACTACCCGGCGGACAACCACAAGCTGGGCTGGAACGAAATGCTCGCCTGGCTGCGGCAGAAGCGCTGGCAGAGCATGAGCTTCGGCGGCATCGTCTACCTGGCGCTGCTGATCCCGTTCGTCAATATCCTGATGATGCCGGCGGCAGTGGCCGGGGCCACGTTGTTCTGGGTCCGCGAGCGCGGCGCCGAGAACCTGCTGACCCAGAAAGGCTGAGCAGGTCACAAATCCATCATCGCAACGTCACAATGAAGACATGGCCTCAGCCGACACTGAGGTCATGACGACAGCTCTGCATATCACCCTGATCACCGAAACCTTCCCTCCGGAAATCAATGGCGTGGCCAATACCCTGGGCCGCCTGTGTGATGGTTTGCGCGCGCGCGGGCATCAGGTCGATCTGATCCGCCCACGCCAGGGCTGCGACCAGAGCCGCCTCAGCGACGATGGCCTGCTGCTCTGCCGCGGCTGGCCGTTGCCGGGTTACCCGGGGCTGCAATGGGGCCAGTCGTCGATGCACAAGCTGTTGCGGCGCTGGAAACGCCAGCGCCCGGACGTGCTGTACATCGCCACCGAAGGTCCCTTGGGTTTATCGGCCCTGCGCGCCGCACGGCGCCTGGGGATCAGTGTGGTCAGCGGCTTTCACACCAACTTTCAGCAATACTCCAGCCAATACGGCCTGAGCTTGCTGACACGGCTGTTGACCCATTACCTGCGCTGGTTTCACAACCGCTCCAAGTTGACCCTGGTGCCCAGCGCCAGCCAGCGCCTGGAACTGGAACGTCGCCATTTCGAACGCCTGGAGTTGCTGTCCCGAGGCGTCGACAGCCAACTGTTCCACCCGAGCAAGCGCCTCAACGGCCTGCGTGAAAGCTGGGGCCTGGGCAATGACGAGCTCGCGGTGATTCATGTCGGGCGCCTGGCCCCGGAGAAAAACCTCGGCCTGCTCAGGCGCTGCTTCGACAGTTTGAAGACGACTTATCCACAACGGCGGATGAAATTGATCGTGGTCGGCGATGGCCCACAACGGGCGGCCCTGGAAAAGGAGTTGCCCGAAGCCATTTTCTGCGGCGCCCAGCGCGGTGAAGCCCTGGCCAGCCACTATGCTTCCGGCGACCTGTTTCTATTCCCCAGCCTCACTGAAACCTTCGGCAACGTGGTGCTGGAGGCCCTGGCCTCGGGGCTGGGCGTGGTGGCCTACGACCAGGCGGCAGCGGCGGCCCATATCCGTCACGGCTATAACGGGGTGCTGGCGATGCCGGGCGATGAAGGGGCGTTTTGCGATGCGGCCAATTGGCTGCTGGAGGAGGCCGAGAGTCTGCGCCGGGTGCGGCTCAACGCCCGACAACACGCCAGCCGCCAGGGATGGCCGGCAATTATCGAGCAGTTTGAAAGCCAGCTGCGTGGGGCCTGCCTTGAGGAACCGGTGGTGGTGAAGGGGTCGACCCTGACGTGAAGCCTCACCGGCCGGCCTTGCGCAGGCCGGTGATCAGCGCGTCGCCTAGACCAGGGTGGTCAGGGCCTCGCGGCTGAACGGTAGGATGTCCTGTTCACGTCCTTCGCGGACTTTTTGCGCCCAATCCGGGTCGACCAGCAAAGCGCGGCCCACGGCGACCAGGTCGAATTCGTCGTTGTTCAGGCGCTCCAGCAGCTTCTCCAGGCTGGCCGGCTGCGCAATCTTGTCGGTGTTGACCATGAACTGCAGGAACTCGCCATCCAGGCCCACGCTGCCCACGGTGATGGTCGGCTTGCCGGTGAGCTTGCGGGTCCAGCCGGCCAGGTTCAGTGGCGAGCCGTCGAACTCCGGCTCCCAGAAGCGCCGCGTCGAGCAGTGAAAGATATCCACACCCGCGTCCGCCAACGGTTGCAGGAACTCACCCAGGGCCTCCGGGGTTTGTACCAGGCGAGCGCTGTAGTCCTGCTGCTTCCATTGCGAAAAACGCACAATGATCGGGAAGCCCGGCCCCACTGCGGCCCGCACGGCTTGAATCAACTCAATGGCAAACCGCGAGCGCTTGGCCAGGCTGCCACCGTATTCGTCGGTACGCTGGTTGCTGCCCTCCCAGAAAAACTGGTCCACCAGGTAACCGTGGGCGCCGTGGATCTCTACGCCGTCCATGCCGATGCTCTGGGCATCCTTGGCGGCCTGGGCGAAGGCTGCGATCACCTCCTGGATATCCTGGTGAGTCATGCCGTGGACCACGACCTGGCCGTCCTTGAGTTTTTCCATCGGGCCATAACCCGGCACGCTGGCATCCGGCTCGGTGCCGATGCGCCGTACGCTGCCCACATGCCACAGCTGCGGGACGATTTTTCCGCCTTCGGCGTGCACCGCGTCCACGACTTTCTTCCAGCCGGCCAGCGCCGCTTCACCGTAGAAGTGCGGCACGTTGGGGTAACCGTTGGAGGCCTTGTGGTCGACCGTGGTGCCTTCGGTGATGATCAGGCCCACACCGGCCGCCGCACGGCGCCGGTAGTACTCGATGACTTTCGAGTTCGGCACGCCGCCCGGGGAGAACGAACGGGTCATGGGCGCCATCACCACGCGGGTCGGCAGCTCCAGGGAGCCGAGCTGAAACGGTTTGAACAGGGCTTGAGCGGACATGCGGCACTCCATGGATAAGCGGATTCAATTCGGCGGGCAGCCGTTGGCCAGAGCCAGGCAGCGGCGAGCTTATGATGGGGATAATATTCTTCGATCGAAGCGCCGCACAGCACTATTGATCAGGGTGATTAAGGTGCAAAAGTGCGAGAGGGGATCGACACACGACGTGTCGTTGCAAGGCAGGAAACCAGCCGGGCAGCGAGGCCCGGCAGTGTCTATCAACTCAAGGCTTTTTCAATCGCCTGAATCACGGTGGGGTCATCCGGTGCGGTGCGCGGCGAGAAACGCGCCAGGACGCGGCCGTCCTTGCCCAGCAGGAACTTCTCGAAATTCCAGGTGATATCTCCCGGAAACTCAGCCCCCTCACCCGCCAGCAGACGGTACAGCTGATGACGTTCCGGACCGTTCACCTCCAGCTTGCTGCTCAGTGGAAAGGTCACGCCATAGTTGAGGCTGCAGAACTCCTGGATTTCCTGCTCGGTGCCTGGTTCCTGGCCGGCAAACTGATTGCACGGCAGGCCCAGCACGCTGAAACCCTGGTCTTTGTATTGCTGGTAGAGGTTCTCCAGCGCCGCATACTGTGGTGTCAGACCACACTTGGAGGCGACGTTGACCACCAGCACGACGTGCCCCTTGAAGGGCGCGAGCGGTAGCTCCTGACCATCCAGGGCTTTCAATTTAAGGTCGTGAAAAGCACTCATGACGAACTCCAGATTCCCGTGTTCTTGCAGAAAAACAGCACCCGACAGTCACACTCACTCGCCGGCAACAACCGTCGCGGACTAAAAAGGCGCCCTCGGGCGCCTCTCCAGTCAACTTGAGCTTAGCGCAGAAAATCAGTGGTGATGACCACCTTCGCCATGGACGTGACCATGGGCGATTTCTTCCTGGCTGGCGTCACGGATGTCCACGATTTTGACCTGGAAGTTCAAACGCTGGCCGGCCAACGGGTGGTTGCCGTCAACGGTCACATCGTCGCCGTCCAGATCACGGATGGTCACGATCTGCATCTGGCCGTCCGGAGCGGAAGCGTGGAACTGCATGCCCACTTCCAGCTCGTCTACGCCTTCGAACATGCTGCGGCTCAGGGTGCTGACCAGTTCGGCAGCGTATTCGCCGTAGGCATCTTCAGGTTCTACGGCAACGGTCAGTTCATCACCGACTTTCTTGCCTTCCAGGGCTTTTTCCAGGCCTGGAATGATGTTGCCTGCACCTTGCAGGTAGACCAGCGGCGCGCCGCCGGCTGAGCTGTCGATGACCTCACCAGCGTCGTTGGTCAGGGTATAGTCGATGGAGACAGCCTTGTTGGCGGCGATCAGCATGGGGGCGAGACCTTTTGCATAAGAATGAAGAACGGACAAGTCTAAACAAGGATTTGCCCGAAAGCGAACAGAACCCGGACGGACGGGCTCGAACGAAGCCGCCGACGGTCACTGGTTTTCATCAGGACGAAGATCAGCACTGGGTCGCCGAGCTTTCCTGCGGCCACACCCAGCATCTGCGCCACCAGCCACCCTGGCAATCACGGGCCTGGGTCACCGACGCCGCGCAACGGCAGAAAAAAATAGGCCAACCCTTTGCCTGCGGCTGGTGTGCTCAGGGCCTGGATAACGATAACCTTAGCGTCTGACTATCAGGTAGGCGGCCAGACATAGACCGCCACCTTTGCCATGCACCCTTCGAGAACCCGCATGCAAACTTTTTTTATCGCACCCACCGATTTTGGTGTGGGTCTGACCTCCATCAGCCTCGGGCTGGTGCGTACGCTGGAACGGGCCGGGCTCAAAGTCGGCTTTTTCAAACCCATTGCCCAGCCCCATCCGGGCGACACCGGCCCCGAGCGCTCCACTGAACTGATAGCCCGCACCCACGGCCTCAAGCCCCCGCAACCCCTGGGCCTGGCCCATGTCGAGCGCATGCTGGGTGACGGCCAGCTGGATGAGCTGCTCGAAGAAATCATCACCCTCTACCAGGAAGCGGCCGTCGGCAAAGACGTGCTGATCGTCGAAGGCATGGTGCCGACCCGCAGCGCCAGCTATGCGGCTCGGGTCAACCTGCACCTGGCGAAAAGCCTGGATGCCGAGGTGATCCTGGTCTCCGCCCCGGAAAACGAAGTGCTCACCGAGCTCTCCGGGCGTGTCGAGTTGCAGGCCCAACTGTTTGGCGGCCCGCGCGACCCGAAAGTGCTGGGGGTGATCCTCAACAAGGTGCGTACCGACGAAAGCATGGAGGCCTTCGCAGCCCGCCTGAAGGAACACTCGCCGCTCTTGCGCAGCGGTGATTTCCGCCTGCTGGGCTGCATTCCGTTCCAACCGGAGCTGAACGCCCCGCGCACCCGTGACGTGGCCGACCTGATGGGCGCCCAGGTACTCAACGCCGGCGACTATGAAACCCGGCGCATGACCAAAATCATCATTTGCGCGCGCACCATGCGCAACACCGTGGAACTGCTCAAGCCCGGCGTGCTGGTGGTGACTCCCGGCGATCGCGACGACATCATCCTCGCGGTGAGCCTGGCCGCCATCAACGGCGTACCCCTGGCCGGCCTGCTGCTGACCAGCGATACCCTGCCCGACCCACGGATCATGGAGCTGTGCCGCGGCGCCCTCAACGCTGGCCTGCCGGTGCTGTCGGTGAGTTCCGGCTCCTACGACACCGCCAATCAGCTCAACGGGCTGAACAAGGAAATCCCCATCGACGACCGCGAGCGTGCGGAAATCATCACCGACTTCGTCGCCAGCCACCTCGACGCCCGCTGGCTGCACCAACGCTGCGGCACCCCACGGGAAATGCGCCTGTCCCCGGCGGTGTTCCGCTATCAGTTGATCCAGCGTGCCCAGGAAGCCAACAAGCGCATCGTCCTGCCTGAAGGCAGCGAACCCCTGACCGTGCAGGCGGCGGCCATCTGCCAGGCCCGAGGCATTGCGCGTTGCGTGTTGCTGGCCAAGCCGGAAGATGTCCAAGCCGTGGCCCGTGCCCACGGCATCGAACTGCCTGAAGGCCTGGAGATTCTCGACCCGGACCTGATTCGCGAACGCTACGTCGAGCCGATGGTGGCCCTGCGCAAGAGCAAAAGCCTCAACGCACCGATGGCCGAACAGCAACTGGAAGACCCTGTGGTCATCGGCACCATGATGCTGGCCCTGGATGAAGTCGATGGCCTGGTGTCCGGGGTCATTCACTCCACTGCCAACACCATTCGCCCGGCGCTGCAACTGATCAAGACCGCCCCGGGCTGCACCCTGGTGTCCTCGGTGTTCTTCATGCTGTTCCCCGAGCAGGTGCTGGTCTACGGCGACTGCGTGATGAATCCGCACCCAAGCGCCAGCGAACTGGCCGAGATCGCCCTGCAAAGCGCCGACTCGGCTGCGGCCTTCGGGATCACCCCACGGGTGGCGATGATCAGCTACTCCAGCGGCGACTCGGCCAGCGGTGAGGAAGTGGAAAAAGTCCGCGAAGCCACCCTGCTCGCCCACGAAGCCCAAAGCACCCTGCTGATCGACGGACCGCTGCAATACGATGCCGCGGCCAACGAAGCGGTTGCCCATCAACTGGCGCCCAACAGCCAGGTGGCGGGCAAGGCGACGGTGTTTGTGTTCCCCGACCTGAACACCGGCAACACCACCCACAAGGCGGTGCAACGCAGTGCCGACTGCGTCAGCCTGGGGCCGATGCTGCAAGGCCTGCGCAAACCGGTAAACGACCTGCCCCGTGGGGCGCAGGTGGACGACATCGTCTACACCATCGCCCTGACCGCGATTCAAGCCGCCAACCGACCTGTGGATATCTAAATGCTGGAATTCCTGCCTGCCGCCGTGCGCGGGGTGATCGCGTCGTTGTTACTGGCGTTGAACACCATCCTGCTGTGCTCGTTCCTGTTCTGCGTGGCGATCTTCAAGCTGCTGCCGTTCGCCCTCACCCAGCGCTTCACCGATTGGCTGATGAGCCATACCCACGAAGCCTGGATCAGCAACAACAATGCCTGGATGAAACTCATCTGCCGCACCCGCTGGCACCTCAGCGGGCTTGAGGGCCTGGACTACCAGCACTCCTATCTGGTCACCAGCAACCACCAGAGCTGGGTCGACATCATGGTCCTGCAATACGTACTCAACCGGCGCATCCGTCCGCTGAAGTTCTTTCTCAAGCAGGAACTGATCTGGGTCCCGGTCATTGGCCTGGCCTGGTGGGCCCTGGGTTTCCCGTTCATGAAGCGCTACACCAAGGCCTACCTGGAAAAGCACCCGGAGAAAAAAGGCCAGGATCTGGAAACCACGCGCAAGACCTGTGCGAAGTTTCGCAACAACCCGGTGGGAATGTTCAATTTCGCCGAGGGCACGCGCTTTACCGAGGGCAAACACGCACAGCAGCAATCGCCCTTCCGCTACTTGCTCAAGCCCAAGGCCGGCGGCATCGCCTTTGTGCTGGATGCCATGGGCGAACAACTGAAGTCGATCGTCAACGTCACCATCCACTACCCCGGCGGTCGTCCGGGTTACTGGGACCTGCTGTGCGGCAGGGTGAAAGAGGTGGTCGTGCATTTCGAAGAGCTGCCGATCCCGCCCCAGTTCATTGGCAAGAACTACGAACAGGACGCCGAGTACCGCCAGCAATTCCAGAGCTGGATCAACCAGCTGTGGCTGGACAAGGATGCGCTGCTGGAAAAAATGCACCGCCAATACCCGGCCAGTCACTAATCACCTGCCCACAAAAAAGCCCGCAGTCGAGTGATCGGCTGCGGGCTTTTTCTTGCCGCTTCAAGCGTGAAGCTCGTAGCGGCTACTGCTTCAAATCGCGCCGCGCTGGCGCAACAGATCCAGCACCTGCTTGACGCTTTCTTCCAGCGACAGTGCCTGGGTGTCGATCACCAGGTCGGCATTCAACGGCACATCGTACGGGAAGGACTCACCCGGGATGTTGTCGCCACCGGCAGCGTACAGACCTTGTGGATCACGCTCGGCACACACCGCTGGCGAAGCCTGTACGTAGATGGTCAGCAAACGCTCCTTGCCGATCAGCGCCTTGGCCTGCTCACGCCCTTCGGCGTCCGGAGCGACAAAGGCGGCCAGGGTCAGCAGGCCGGCTTCGTTGAACTGACGGGCAACGTGCGCCGCACGACGCCAGTTCTCGGTACGCCCGGCACGGTCCTGCGGCAAGCCCTTGTTCAGGTCATGACGCAGGTTCTGGCCATCCAGGACAAACACCGCACGGCCCATGTCGAACAGCTTGCGTTCAACCGCATAGGCCAGGGTGCTCTTGCCGGCGCCCGACAGGCCGCTGAACAGCACGGTGGCCGGCTGCTGGCCAAAGCGCTGGGCACGTTCTTCGGTCGCTACATGGGCCAACTTGCCATGGTGCGTGGCGCTGCCATGAGCCAGCGGCTGGGCGACAATCATGCCGGCGCCCACAGTGCCGTTGGTCAAGCGGTCGATGATGATAAAGGCACCAGTGGTGCGGTTGCTTTCGTAGCCGTCGAGAGCGATCGGCGCGTCGAGGCTGATCTTGACCTTGCCGATCTCGTTCAGCTGCAAGGCACTGGCCGGGCCTTCTTCCAGGGTGTTGACGTCGACCTTGTTGACGATGCTGGCAATCGAGCCCGGCACGTAACTGGTGGCGCGCTTGATGTCGTACTTCTTGCCCGGCAGCATCGGCTCTTCAGCCATCCACACCAGCATGGCTTCAAAGCTGTCGGTCACCGGCGGCACGTTGTCGGCGTGTACCAGCAGGTCGCCACGGGAGATATCGATTTCGTCTTCCATGGTCAGCGTCACCGCCTGACCCGGACCTGCATGCTCCAGCTCACCTTCGAAGGTGACGATGGACTTGACCCGGCTGCTCTTGCCCGACGGCAGCACGACGATCTCGTCGCCCTTGTGCACAATGCCGCTGGCCAGGGTGCCGGCAAAACCACGGAAGTTCAGGTTCGGACGATTCACGTACTGCACCGGGAAGCGCAGATCGGTGAAGTTGCGATCGCCGGCCACTTCCACGGTTTCGAGGATTTCCATCAGCGACTGGCCGGTGTACCACGGCGAACGCTCGGACTTGTTCACCACGTTGTCGCCCTTGAGAGCCGACATCGGCACAAAATGCATGCTGGTGGGCTGCATCTTCAGGCCTTCGGCGAACTTCAGGTAGTCGGCCTTGATCGACTCGAACACACCTTGGTCAAAGCCCTTGAGGTCCATCTTGTTGATGGCCACAACGATGTGCTTGATGCCCAGCAACGAGGCGATGAAGCTGTGGCGACGGGTCTGGGTCTGCACGCCGTAGCGAGCATCCACCAGGATGATCGCCAGGTCGCAGGTGGACGCGCCGGTCGCCATGTTGCGGGTGTACTGCTCATGGCCGGGGGTGTCGGCGATGATGAATTTGCGCTTGGCGGTGGAGAAATAACGGTAAGCGACATCAATGGTGATGCCCTGCTCACGCTCGGCCTGCAGGCCGTCGACCAGCAACGCCAGGTCGATGTCGTCACCGGTGGTGCCGACTTTCTTCGAGTCGCGGGTAATGGCTTCCAGGTGATCTTCGTAGATCATCTTGGAGTCGTGCAGCAAGCGCCCGATCAGCGTGCTCTTGCCGTCGTCGACGTTACCGCAGGTCAGAAAGCGCAGCAGCTCTTTACGTTCGTGCTGGCCCAGGTAAGCGAGGATGTCCTCGCTGATCAAATCAGATTGATGCGACATGACAGCCCCTTAGAAATAACCTTGACGTTTTTTGTCTTCCATCGAGCCTGCGCCATCGTGGTCGATGACCCGGCCCTGGCGCTCGGAAGTTCGCGTCAGGAGCATTTCCTGGATGATGTCCGTCAGGCTTTCGGCCTCGGACTCCACCGCGCCCGTCAACGGGTAGCAGCCAAGGGTACGGAAACGCACTTTCTTTTTGACGATACGGGCTTTGTCTTCATCGGACAGGTGTTCGAGGATCCGCTCGTCGTCAATCATGATCAGGGTGCCGTTCTTCTCGATCACTTCGCGTTCGGCGGCGAAGTACAGCGGCACGATCGGGATGCCTTCGAGGTAGATGTACTGCCAGATATCCAGCTCGGTCCAGTTCGACAACGGGAACACGCGGATCGATTCGCCCTTGTTGACCTTGCCGTTGTAGACATTCCACAACTCGGGGCGCTGGTTCTTCGGGTCCCAGCGGTGCTTGCTGTCGCGGAACGAGTACACGCGCTCTTTGGCACGGGATTTCTCTTCATCGCGACGGGCACCACCGAAGGCGGCATCGAAGCCGTACTTGTCGAGGGCCTGTTTCAGGCCTTCGGTCTTCATGATATCGGTGTGCTTGGCACTGCCGTGGGTGAAAGGGTTGATGCCCTGCGCCACACCGTCCGGGTTGACGTGGGTGATCAGGTCCAGGCCCAGTTCCTCGACCATCTTGTCGCGGAACCTGTACATCTCCTGGAATTTCCACTGGGTGTCGACGTGCATCACCGGGAACGGCAGTTTGCCGGGGAAGAACGCCTTGCGGGCCAGATGCAACATCACGGCGGAGTCTTTACCGATGGAGTACAGCATCACCGGGTTATCGAACTCGGCGGCCACCTCGCGGATGATGTGGATGCTTTCCGCCTCCAGCTGTTTCAGATGCGTCAGTTTGTCGACCATGGCTACTCACGAAAGCTTTCTTATGGACGGCCATCGGGCCGTGTTCGAGCGGGGCATGCTAGCACAGCGTCATCTTCTAATCAGGCCGCCAGATAGAACGAAACGATATATGAATATATCGCCTCGTTAGGGCTCGACCGAGCCTTTCACCGCCGAGGATCAGATCGGATTCGGGCAGTCGATAAACAGATGCTCCAGGGCAAAACGCCGCGCCAGGTAGTCGCCCAGTGCCTGTACCCCGTAGCGTTCAGTGGCATGGTGGCCGGCAGCGATAAAGCTGATGTCGTTTTCCCGGGCGCTGTGGAAGGTCTGCTCCGAGGCTTCGCCGCTCAGGTACAGGTCGACCCCGGCCAGCACCGCCTGGTCGATGTAACCCTGGCCACCGCCGGTGCACCAGCCCACGCGGCGGATCATCTCGCTGCCTTCGATCAGCAACGGCTCGCGGCCCATGGCTTCCTGCACGCGGCGGGCAAAGTCGCGGGCGGTCATCGGCTCGTTCAAGGAGCCCACCAGACCGACGACTTTCGGGTTTTCCGGGTCCAGCGGGCCTTCGACGGTGATGTCCAGCTGCCGCGCCAGTTGCACGTTGTTGCCGACCTCCGGGTGCAGGTCCAGCGGCAGGTGATAGGCCAGCAAGCTGATGTCGTGCTTGAGCAGGGTTTTCAACCTACGCTGCTTCATACCGGTGATGCAGGGGTTCTCGCCTTTCCAGAAATAACCATGGTGCACCAGCACCAGGTCAGCCTTGGCCTCGACCGCGGCGTCGAGCAGCGCCTGGCTTGCGGTGACCCCGCTGACAATGCGCATCACCTGCGGCCGGCCTTCGACCTGCAGGCCGTTGGGGCAATAATCGGCGATCCGCGAACTGCCCAGATATCGGTCCGCTTCTTCTACCAGGGTGCTCAGGGCAACGGCCATAAAAGACTCCTAAATATCCCGTTCAGAGGCGCGCGTGGCCTCGTATAATGCGCGACATTATGGGCCGTGTGCGGTCCTTCGTAACCACCCAGGACTTGCTCAATGCTCAAGGCTCTGCGTTTTTTTGGCTGGCCGCTGCTGGCCGGCGTGCTTATCGCGCTGCTGATTATCCAGCGTTACCCGCAATGGGTCGGGCTGCCCAGCCTGGACGTCAACCTGCAGCAGGCGCCGCAGACCACCAGCACCCAGCAAGGCCCGGTGTCCTATGCCGATGCAGTGGTCATCGCCGCACCGGCGGTGGTCAACCTCTACACCACCAAGGTGATCAACAAAACCGCCCATCCGCTATTTGAAGACCCGCAGTTCCGGCGCTTCTTCGGCGACAACCTGCCCAAGCAGCAGCGCATGGAGTCGAGTCTGGGTTCGGGGGTGATCATGAGCCCGGAAGGCTATCTGCTGACCAACAACCATGTAACCACCGGCGCCGAGCAGATTGTGGTGGCACTCAAGGATGGTTGCGAAACCCTGGCCCACGTCATCGGCAGCGATCCGGAAACCGACCTCGCGGTGCTCAAGATCGACCTGAAGAACCTGCCATCGATCACCATCGGCCGCTCGGAAAATATCCGCGTCGGCGACGTCGCGCTGGCCATCGGCAACCCGTTCGGGGTCGGCCAGACGGTGACCATGGGCATCATCAGCGCCACCGGACGCAACCAGTTGGGCCTGAACAACTACGAAGACTTCATCCAGACCGACGCCGCCATCAACCCGGGCAACTCCGGCGGCGCCCTGGTGGACGCCAACGGCAACCTGACCGGCATCAACACCGCAATCTTCTCCAAGTCTGGCGGCTCCCAGGGCATCGGCTTTGCCATCCCGATCAAACTGGCCATGGAGGTGATGAAGTCGATCATCGAGCACGGCCAGGTGATCCGTGGCTGGCTGGGGATCGAGGTGCAGCCCTTGACTCAGGAGCTGGCGGAATCCTTTGGCCTGTCCGGACGCCCGGGGATCGTGGTCGCGGGGATCTTCCGCGATGGCCCGGCGCAGAAGGCCGGCATGCAGCTGGGTGACGTCATCCTGAGCATCGATGGCGAGCCGGCAGGCGACGGTCGACGCTCGATGAACCAGGTGGCGCGGATCAAACCCAGCGACAAGGTCAGCATCCTGGTGATGCGCAATGGCAAGGAGCTCAAACTCACCGCCGAAATCGGCCTGCGCCCACCGCCAGCACCGGTTAAAGAACAAGAGTAAGTGCCGACCGGGGGCGACCCCGGTTAAAAGCATGCATTCTC
This sequence comes from Pseudomonas sp. MF4836, assembly GCF_002018875.1. Classification (GTDB taxonomy): domain Bacteria; phylum Pseudomonadota; class Gammaproteobacteria; order Pseudomonadales; family Pseudomonadaceae; genus Aquipseudomonas. The sequence goes on along the minus strand of NZ_MVOL01000003.1, from coordinate 224,780 downwards.
ATTGGTCATGTTATATTGTTTCAATATCGCTATTGGAACGATGCCATGACGTCTCGCAAAATCGTCTCCCTGGCAGGCCTGACCCTGGGCCTGCTGGGGGATCCTGTCTTCGCCGAAGAACCGCAAACCGTTGAACTGGACGCCATCAGCGTCACCTCTGAATTTCCCTCGGCCAGCGAACCGCACAAAGGTTATCGCGCCACCTATTCCAGCGGCGCGACCAAGACCGACACCGCGCTCCGCGACATCCCGCAATCCATCAGCGTCATCCCCGCCAGCGTGCTCACGGACCTGGGCAGCAACCATGTCGAGCGCGCCCTGGAATTCGCCGGCGGGGTTTCCAAGCAGAACAACTTCGGCGGCCTGACCCTCTACGAATACAGCGTGCGCGGCTTCACCACTTCAGAGTTCTACAAGGACGGTTTCAGCGCCAACCGCGGTTATCCCAGCACCCCGGACGCGGCCAATATCGAGCGCATTGAAGTGCTCAAGGGCCCTGCCGCCAGCCTTTACGGGCGTGGCGACCCAGGGGGCACGGTGAATATCGTGACCAAGAAACCCCAGCCCGAGGCCTTCGCCACCCTGCAGACCAGCGCCGGCAGTTGGGACCGCTATCGCACCGCCCTCGACCTCAATACCCCGCTCGACGAGCAAGGCAAACTGCTGTCGCGGGTCAATCTGGCGGTGGAGGACAATCACAGCTTTCGCGATCACGTCGACAGCAAGCGGGTTTTCGTCGCGCCCTCCTTCAGCTGGCAACTGGACCCGGACACCCGCCTGACCCTGGAAAGCGAGTTGGTTCGCCACAGCTCCACCTTCGATCGGGGCATCGTCGCCCCCAATAATCGCTGGAGTGGCGTTTCGCGCTCGACCTTTCTTGGCGAACCCAACGACGGCGACATCGACAACCACAACAACCTGCTGCAAGCGGCCCTTGAGCATCAGCTCAATGACGCCTGGTCATTGCGCCTGGCCAGCCACTACAAGCAAGGCCAGCTCTGGGGCTTTGCCTCGGAAAGCCGTCCGCTGAACCCCAACGGCCACAGCGTCAACCGCCGCTATCGCGAGCGCGACACCTCGTGGCACGACAGCATCAGCCAGCTGGAACTGCGCGGCCGTTTCGACCTTGGCAGCTGGCAGCATGAGCTGCTGATCGGCAGCGAGTACGAGGACTACCGCAAGAACGAGCGCGTCACCACCCGCGCCGGCGGCGACTATGCCATCGATATCTACCACCCGGTCTACGGCCAGACGAAACCGGCGGGCCTGCCCTCCGGCACCGATTTCTTCGAGCATGTGCGCAGTCAGGCGCTGAACCTGCAGGATCAGATCATCTTCAGCGAACGCCTGCGTGGCCTGATCGGCGTACGTTTCGAGCATTTCGAGCAGGCCATCGATAACCATGTCAGCGGCAGGACCAGCCGCCAGACCCACGACGCCTTGACCCAACGAGTCGGCCTGCTCTACCAGCTGACCCCGCAACTGGGCCTGTTTGCCAACGCCTCGACCTCCTTCAAGCCGAACAATGGCCTGGACGCGGCCGGCAAGTCGTTCACCCCCGAAGAAGGTGTCGGCTATGAGGCCGGACTCAAGAGCGAGCTGTTCGACGAGCGCCTGAGCGCCACCCTCGCCGCGTTCCACATCGAAAAGAAAAACGTCCTGGCGCTGGACCCAGGCACCGACTCCAGCCGCGCCATGGGCCGGGCCCGCAGCCAGGGTGTCGACCTGCAACTGAGCGGGCAACTGACGGACGCGGTACGGGTGATCGGCGCCCTGGCCTACATCGATGCCGAGGTCACCAAGGGCGACCAGGCGATTCCCGCCGGCAGCCGGATCCTGGGCGTGGCCAAGCGCAGCGGCAGCCTGCTGGGGGTGTATGAATTCCAGAATGGCTGGCTGCGCGGCTCCGACGCAGGCGCGGCCTTCACCTACGTCGGTGACCGCTCGGGTGAAGCCGGAGGCCGCTTCGAGTTGCCGGCGTACCACACGGTCGACCTGCTGGCGCACTACAAGGCCAGCGACGAACTGACCCTGGGCCTGAATCTGAACAACCTGTTCGACGAAAAATACTACGAGCGCTCCTACAGCAACTACTGGGTCAACCCCGGCGAGCCGCGCAATTTCACCGTCAGCCTGACACTCAACCTGTAAAAGGAATTCGCCATGCACCCCCTCCCCTCACGCGCCCTCTGCGGACTGCTCGGCTTGCTGCTCGCTGCCCAGGCCTCGGCCCACGGTCTGTGGACCGAACAGCGACGCGGCAATATCGAGGTCGTCTACGGCCACGGCGCCGAAGACAACGCCTTCAAAGCGCAAAAAATCAGTGGCGCCTGGGCCTTTGATGGCAGCGGCAAAATGATCCCGGTGACGGTCCAGCGCCTGCCCGACCACGGACGCCTGTCGCCACTGAAGCCGCCGGCAATCATGGCAGTGGCGCTGGATAACGGCATGTGGTCGCAGACCGCGGACCAGAAGTGGGTCAACCGGGGACGCAGCACAGTGCCCGGCGCGGTGGCATCGACCCAGACCTTCAAGTACAGCCTGGCGATTTACCAGCCCGGGGCCAAGTTGCCCCAGTTGCAGCAGATCAAGCTATTGATCCGCCCCGAAGTCGACCCACTGACTGTCGGCCCGGGCAACGCCCTGCCGGTTAGGGTGCTGCTCGACGGCAAGCCCGTGGCCGGGGTCAAGCTGATAGGTGACTATCGCAACGCGCCCAACACCTTAAGCAGCGAAACCGATGCCGAAGGCCGGGCCCGAGTGATTGTGCGCAATGAGGGGTTGAACGTGATTGCGGCGCAGGTGGAAGTCCCGGTGAAAGACAACCCGGATGTGGCGTCACGCGGGTTGTTCAGTTCCCTGACCTTCCTCGGCGAACCCCATCACGAATAAGCCTGCAGCCCGCATCAGCCGCCATTGCGGCGGCTGATGCCTCAGGCCGGCAGCGCTCTACAGCTCGCCCAGGCCGTCGATCAGCGCCTGGTTCTGCTCCGGGGTGCCGATGGTGATACGCAGGAACTGCGCAATGCGTTCCTGTTTGAAGTGACGCACGATCACCCCCTGCTCACGCAGCTTGGCCGCAAGGCCGGCGGCGTCGTGCTGCGGGTGACGGGCAAAGATGAAGTTGGCCGCCGACGGCAGGACTTCAAAGCCCTTGGCCTGCAACTGCGCCACCACGTGCCCGCGACTGTCGATCACCTGCTTGCAGGTCTGCTCGAAGTACTCACGATCCTCGAATGCCGCGGCGGCGCCGACAATCGCCAGGCGATCCAGCGGGTAGGAGTTGAAGCTGTTCTTGATCCGCTCCAGAGCCTCGATCAGGTCCGGATGGCCCACCGCCAGACCGACCCGCAGGCCCGCCAGGGAACGAGACTTGGACAGGGTCTGGGTCACCAGCAGGTTCGGGTAACGATCCACCAGGCTGATCGCGGTCTGGCCGCCAAAGTCGATATAGGCCTCATCCACCACCACCACTGAGTCCGGGCTGGCCTTGAGGATCTGCTCGATCGCCTCCAGCGCCAACAGGCAACCGGTGGGCGCGTTGGGGTTGGGGAAGATGATCCCGCCATTGGCCCGGGCGTAGTCTGCCACGCGGATCTGGAATTGCTCATCCAGCGCCACCGCTTCGAACGGGATGCCATACAGCCCGCAATACACCGGGTAGAAGCTGTAGCTGATATCGGGAAACAGCAGCGGCTGCTCGTGTTGGAACAGACCGTGGAAGATATGTGCCAGCACTTCGTCGGAACCATTGCCAAGGAACACCTGGCTGGCCTGCACCCCGCAATACTCGGCGACGGCGTGCTTGAGCAGGTCGCTATTGGGGTCCGGGTACAGGCGCAGGTTGTCGTTCAGCTCGGCGCGCATCGCCGCCAGCGCCTTGGGCGATGGGCCGTAGGGGTTTTCGTTGGTGTTGAGTTTGACCAGCTTGGCCAGTTTCGGCTGTTCGCCCGGCACATAAGGCACCAGATCCTTGACGAACGGACTCCAGAATTTGCTCATGCTCATTGCCCCTGCTCTTGATCGTCGACGATGCGGTACTCGGCGCTGCGGGCGTGGGCGGTCAGCGACTCGCCACGGGCCAGCACGGAAGCGGTCTTGCCCAGTTCGGAAGCCCCCTGCTCGGAGCAGAAGATGATCGACGAACGTTTCTGGAAGTCATAAACCCCCAGCGGCGATGAGAAGCGCGCGGTGCCGGAGGTCGGCAACACGTGGTTCGGGCCCGCGCAATAGTCGCCCAGGGCCTCCGAGGTGTGGCGTCCCATGAAGATCGCGCCAGCGTGGCGAATCTGCGGCAGCCAGGCTTGCGGGTCAGCCACCGACAGCTCCAGGTGTTCCGGGGCAATGCGGTTGGCGACGTCGATCGCCTGCTGCATGTCGCGCACCTTGATCAGGGCGCCACGGCCGTTGATCGAGGTGTTGATGATTTCGGCGCGCTCCATGGTCGGCAGCAGCTTGGCGATGCTCGCCGCCACGCGGTCGAGGAACTCGGCATCCGGGCTGACCAGGATCGCCTGGGCGTCCTCATCGTGCTCGGCCTGGGAGAACAGGTCCATGGCGATCCAGTCCGGATCGGTCTGGCCATCGCACACCACCAGGATCTCCGACGGGCCGGCGATCATGTCGATCCCCACCTGGCCAAAGACGTGGCGCTTGGCGGTGGCGACATAGATGTTGCCCGGCCCCACCACCTTGTCCACCCGAGGCACGCTTTCAGTGCCGTAGGCCAGGGCGGCTACCGCCTGGGCGCCACCGATGGTGAAGACCCGGTCGACCCCGGCGATGCAGGCCGCGGCCAGCACCAGCTCATTGAGCTCGCCACGCGGGGTGGGCACCACCATCACCACTTCGGCGACACCGGCGACCTTGGCCGGAATCGCGTTCATCAGCACCGAAGACGGATAGGACGCCTTGCCGCCCGGCACATAGAGCCCGGCACGGTCCAGCGGGGTGACTTTCTGGCCCAGCACCGTGCCGTCGGCCTCGGTGTAGGTCCAGGAATCCTGTTTCTGTTTTTCGTGGTAGCTGCGCACCCGAGCCGCAGCCTTTTCCAGGGCTTCGCGCTGGGCCACGGTGATGCGGGTCAAGGCCAGTTCCAGGCGCTCGCGCGGCAGGATCAGGTCGGCCATGGACGCCACTTGCAGGCCATCGAACTTCTCGGTGAACTCCACCAGCGCCGCATCGCCACGCTCGCGCACGGCCTTGATGATATCCAGCACCCGCTGATTGACCGAGTCGTCAGACACACTTTCCCAGCTCAGCAGATGATCCAGATGATGCGCGAAATCCGGGTCAGCAGCGTTGAGTCGGCGAATTGCAGTCGGTGCGGTCATAGCGAGAGCCTCATAGGAATGGCAAAAACTCAGGCGCCCGAAGCTACCATTCGATCCGCTTGGGCACCTGAGAATTCTGGCTATGAGGCGGATAGACGGGCGCAACTCAAGGTTGCGCGGGTAAATCAGCCGCGGTGTCGCGACTCCACTGCTTTGCGCAGGGTGTCGATCAACGCCTGGATACGGGCGTGTTGCATTTTCATCGATGCCTTGTTGACGATCAGCCGGGAGCTGATGTCGGCAATGAAATCCTGGGGTTCCAGGCCATTGGCGCGCAAGGTGTTGCCGGTGTCGACCACGTCGATGATCTTGTCGGCCAAGCCAATCAGCGGCGCCAGCTCCATGGAGCCGTAGAGCTTGATGATGTCGACCTGGCGGCCCTGCTCGGCGTAGTAACGCTTGGCAACGTTGACGAACTTGGTCGCCACCCGCAGCCGGCCCTTGGGCTCGACATCGCCGACCCGGCCCGCGGTCATCAGCTTGCACAGGGCGATACGCAGGTCCAGGGGCTCATACAGGCCCTGGCCGCCGTATTCCATCAACACATCTTTACCGGCCACGCCCAGGTCTGCGGCACCATGCTCAACGTAAGTCGGCACGTCGGTGGCACGCACGATCAGCAGACGCACATCGGCCTGGGTCGTGGGGATGATCAGCTTGCGGCTCTTGTCCGGATTCTCGGTCGGCACGATACCCGCTTCAGCCAGAAGCGGCAGGGTGTCGTCCAGAATGCGGCCCTTGGACAGTGCGATGGTCAACATGGGAAACGTCAGTCCTTATCAGGCTACTGATGCCCGGTCGCAAACGGCGCCGGACACGCATCAAGGCCATTACAGCCTCGATGAAGCAAATCAGTTAACAGCAAACTGTGGCGAGGGAGCTTGCTCCCGCTGGGTCGCAAAGCGGCCCCAACAGCGGGACTGCTGCGCAGTCCAACGGGAGCAAGCTCCCTCGCCACAATTGCAGCAGAAACTAGCCCGGTACGCGGCGGATCTTGGCGCCGAGCATCTGCAGTTTCTCTTCGATGCACTCGTAACCACGGTCGATGTGGTAGATGCGGTCGATCAGGGTGTCGCCTTCGGCGATCAGGGCCGAAATCACCAGGCTGGCCGAAGCACGCAGGTCGGTGGCCATGACAGGCGCACCCTTGAGCTTCTCGGTGCCCGTGACGATGGCCGTGTTGCCTTCGACCTGGATCTTGGCGCCCATGCGGTGCAGTTCGTAAACGTGCATGAAGCGGTTTTCGAAGATGGTCTCGATCACCGCGCCAGTGCCTTCGGCAATCGCGTTGAGGGAGATGAACTGCGCCTGCATGTCGGTCGGGAACGCCGGGTACGGAGCGGTGCGCACGTTCACGGCTTTCGGCCGCTTGCCGTGCATGTTCAGTTCGATCCAGTCTTCGCCGCAGGTGATTTCAGCACCGGCTTCGCGCAGTTTTTCCAGCACGGCTTCGAGGATGGTCGGATCGGTGTCCTTGACCTTGACGCGGCCGCCGGTAACGGCTGCAGCCACCAGGTAGGTGCCGGTCTCGATACGGTCCGGCATCACCTTGTAGGTGGCCGGGTGCAGACGCTCGACGCCATCGATGGTGATGGTGTCGGTGCCGGCGCCGCTGATCTTGGCGCCCATGGCGATCAGGAAGTTCGCCAGGTCGATGACTTCAGGTTCGCGAGCGGCGTTTTGTAGCACACTGCGGCCTTTGGCCAGAGCGGCCGCCATCATGATGTTTTCGGTACCGGTCACACTGACGGTGTCGAAGAAGAAGTGCGCACCGCGCAGGCCGCCCTCAGGGGCCTTGGCCTTGATGTAGCCGCCTTCGACGTCAATCACCGCGCCCATGGCTTCCAGGCCACGGATGTGCAGGTCGACCGGACGCGAACCGATGGCGCAACCGCCAGGCAGGGCCACTTCGGCTTCGCCGAAACGGGCAACCATCGGGCCCAGTACCAGGATCGAGGCACGCATGGTTTTCACCAGCTCGTACGGTGCGATCAGGGTCTTGATGGTGCGCGGGTCGATTTCGACGCTGAGCTTCTCGTCGATCACCGGTTCGATGCCCATGCGACCGAACAGCTCGATCATGGTGGTGATGTCGTGCAAGTGCGGCAGGTTGGCCACAGTCACCGGGCCATCGCACAGCAGGGTAGCAGCCAGAATCGGCAGGGCGGAGTTCTTCGCCCCGGAGATGCGGATTTCGCCATCAAGACGAACACCGCCGGTAATAATCAATTTATCCATAAGAATCTCGACGCCCTTGGGCTCAGGTGCGCTCGGCCCAGGCCGCGCTGCTGAAAAATTTCATAGTGACCGCGTGGATGCTGCCATCGGCGATCCATGGGTTCAAATGGGCATAGATGCTCTGCTGACGCTTGACCGGGCTCAAAGCCACCAGTTCGTCACTAATCACGTTCAGCTGAAAGTTGCAGCCTTCGCCCTCAACTTCTACCTGTACTGATAAAAGAGTCTCGGACAGCTTTCCCTCAAGAAAGCTCTTCACTTCGGTGGCCTGCATGCTCAACCTCAATCGGCGCCCTGTGCGCGCGGGTCGCACATCATACAAAAAAGCCCCGCGCCTGCGAACCCCGCATAGCAGGACTCTGACGGGGGGCTTCTATAAAGGTGGGTTATTACGGATGGGTCAGGATTTCGGTGAGGCCGGAGACCTGGGCAATTTCACGCATGTCTTCGGGCAATCCACGAACGCTGACGGCCTTGCCAGCCGCCAGCCCATCACGCATGAACGCCAGCAGCAGCGCCAGACCGACGCTGCTGGACTTGGTCACCGCCGAGCAATCGAGCACCAATGTGGCGTCCTGGCTGGCCTTGATCAGCGACTGACCCTGCTTGCGCAGGCCCGGGCCGCTGCGGTAATCCAGCACTCCGCTAAGCAGCAATTCGCCAGCATTCCCCTGGCGGACGGCCGACTCGCTCATTGCGCGGCCTTCTGCGCGGCGTCTTCGGTCACTTCCTTGGCCTTGGCCACTTCACCGGCCCAACCGTTGATGGTTTTGTCCAGGTCGTTGCCATTGCGCTGCATGGCATCAGCGAACTGATCACGGAATAGCTTGCCGATATTGATGCCGTTGATGATCACGTTACGCACTTTCCACTCACCGTTGATTTTCTCAAGGGTGTAGGACACAGGGTAGATCGAGCCGTTGTTGCCCTTGACCTGCATGTCGACGCTGGTGCGGGTACCGCTTTCATCCTTGGCCGGAGATACGGTGATGCCCTGGTTGTTATACTCGAGCAACGCATTGCCATAGAACTGCATCAGGCTGCGCTTGAAGTTTTCCTGGAAGCGCGCCATCTGCTCCGGGGTGGCCTTGCGCGAGTACTTCACGGTCATGATGCTGCGCGAAATGCCATCGGCATCCACCACCGGGCCAACGATGCCGTTGAGCGCCTGGTAGAACTCGCTTGGGCTCTGCTTGTACTTCTCTTTGTTGGCCGCCAGATCGGCGAGCAACCGGGTAGTGGTGTCCTGAACCAGTTCGTGCGCGGAAGGCGCAGCCACGGCGTTAGCCATCAACGGCAGTGCCGCGAGTAATACCAACAGGCCACGTCGCAAGGTAGAGATCATGGAAAAACTCCTCATTTGGCGTCTTTGCTAACGGTATTGAGCAGGAATTTACCGATCAGGTCCTCAAGTACCAGCGACGACTGGGTGTCATGGATGGTCCCGCCATCCTTGAGCAAGGCTTCTTCCCCACCGACGCTGATACCGATGTATTTCTCACCCAACAGGCCAGCCGTGAGAATAGATGCAGTGGAGTCAGTCGGCAGGTTATCTACGCGCTTTTCCACTTGCAGCGTCACACGACCGGTGAAACTGTCGCGATCCAGATCGATAGCCGTGACCTTGCCGATGGTCACACCGGCCATGGTCACTTTGGCTCTGACAGTCAAACCGGCGATATTGTCGAAATAGGCATAAAGTTTATAAGTATCGGTGGCTGCGCTCGGGGACAGGCCACTGACCCGCAGCGCCAGCAACAGCAAAGCCAGGATGCCAGCCAGCAAGAAAAGGCCGACACCGATTTCCAGGGTGCGGTTTTGCATCAGAAATCTCCAAACATCAAGGCGGTCAGAATAAAGTCCAGGCCGAGTACAGCCAATGAGGCATACACCACGGTCTTGGTAGTGGCACGACTGATCCCTTCTGAAGTGGGCTCACAGTCATAACCTTGGAATACGGCGATCCATGTCACGACGAACGCAAAGACAATGCTTTTAATAACACCATTGAGCACGTCACCGCTGAACGTCACGCTATTTTGCATGTTCGACCAGTAGGAACCCTCATAGACTCCCAACCAATCGACGGCCACCCACGAACCACCCCAGATCCCGACCACGCTGAAAATGATCGCCAGCAACGGCAGGGAAATGAAGCCGGCCCACAAACGCGGGGCGACGATGTATTTGAGCGGGTCCACGCCAATCATTTCCAGGCTGGACAGCTGCTCAGTAGATTTCATGTTGCCGATTTCCGCCGTCAGCGCCGATCCGGCACGCCCGGCGAACAGCAGCGCAGTCACCACCGGCCCCAGTTCGCGCAACAGCGTCAGGGCGACCATCTGCCCTACTGCCTGCTCCGACCCGTAGCTGGACAGGATATTGAAGCCTTGCAGCGCCAACACCATGCCGATGAATACCCCGGAGACCACAATGATCACCAGCGACATCACGCCCACGGCATGCAGTTGCTTGATCAACAGGCCAAAACTGCCGCCGATGCCGCCGCGCCCCAGCAAGGCGTGAAACAGAAACAGCGTGGAACGCCCTAGCACCGAAACCACATCGATGCCCGAACGACCGAAGAGGCGAACCCTCTCCACTAAAGATATCTTGCGCATCAGCGCTTCCCCAGAAGATCTGCGCGGTAGTCCGGCGCTGGAAAGTGAAAGGGTACCGGACCGTCGGGGTCGCCTTTCATAAACTGGCGGATGCGCGGATTATCGGACCCCATCAGCTCATCGGGCGTGCCCTGCCCCAATACCTGGCCATCGCCGACCACATAGATGTAATCGGCAATGCTCGCGGTTTCTGCAAGATCGTGTGACACAACGATGCTGGTAATGCCCAGCGCGTCGTTGAGCAGGCGAATCAGGCGCACCAGAACCCCCATGGCAATCGGGTCCTGGCCCACGAACGGCTCGTCATACATGAGGATCTGCGGGTCCAGGGCGATCGCCCGGGCCAATGCCACGCGACGCTTCATGCCGCCGGACAGCTCATCGGGCATCAATTCGATGGCGCCACGCAGCCCGACCGCCTGCAGCTTGAGCAGGACGATGTCGCGGATCATTTCATCCGGCAGCTGGGTATGGACCCGCAGCGGGAATGCAACGTTCTCGAACACGTCCAGATCGGTAAAAAGCGCGCCACTCTGGAACAGCACGCCCATTTGCTTGCGTGCGTCGAACAGGTCGCTGCGTGAGAGCTCCGGCAGATTCTGGCCGTTGACCCACACTTCACCGGCGCTGGGGCGTAATTGCGCGCCCATCAGGCGCAGCAGGGTGGTCTTTCCGCAACCGGAAGGCCCCATGATCCCGGTGACCTTGCCCCGCGGAATACGAATATCCACGTTATTGAAGATGCTGCGCGTACCGCGCTTGAAGGACAGCCCCTTCAGCTCGACCGCGTAGGCGTTATCGGCACTCATCTAAACTCCTTGCGATGCAGCCTATCACTCGGGCGCTAGGCTCCCTGCCGGGAGTTGATTCACCCGGGGCAGGCCGAACTGGCGGCGAACTATATCATTGCTGATACGGAGCCCCCAAGGCCGAAGCCTCGGCTATTCAGCCACACGACAGGCAAAAAACCAGGCCTTTCCTTAGTTACCCCCAAGAAAGGCTGACGAACTTGCGTGAGGGAATTGATCATTACCGCTATAATCGCCGCCTTTTCATCAGGCTATACGATTTCTGACATGAGCCAATCCAGCGACCTGATTCAATCGGCACAACGCACCATCCGCCTCGAAGTTGAAGCAGTAGAAGCCCTGCTGCCCCTTATCGACGCTGATTTCGTACGCGCTTGCGAGATGATTCTGGCCAGCAAAGGCCGCGTAGTCGTGGTCGGCATGGGCAAATCCGGGCATATCGGCAACAAGATCGCCGCGACCCTGGCCAGCACCGGCACCACGGCGTTTTTTGTCCACCCGGCCGAAGCCAGCCATGGCGACATGGGCATGATTACCCGGGACGACGTAATCCTGGCCCTGTCCAATTCGGGCTCGACCAATGAAATCGTGACCCTGTTGCCGCTGATCAAGCGCCTGGGCATCCAGCTCATCAGCCTCACCGGCAACCCGGACTCACCGCTGGCCAAGGCCGCCGAGGTCAATCTCAACGTCCACGTTGAACACGAAGCCTGCCCGCTGAACCTGGCGCCGACCTCTTCCACCACTGCCGCCCTGGTCATGGGCGACGCCCTGGCCGTGGCACTGCTGGAAGCCCGCGGCTTTACCGCCGAAGACTTCGCGTTTTCCCATCCGGGCGGCGCCCTGGGTCGTCGCCTGCTGCTGAAAGTCGAGAACGTGATGCACGCCGGCAGCGAACTGCCCCTGGTGCAACGCGGCACCCTGCTCAAGGACGCGCTCATGGAAATGACCCGCAAGGGCCTGGGCATGACCGCGATCATCGAGGCCGACGGGCGCCTGGCCGGGATCTTCACGGACGGTGACCTGCGCCGCACCCTGGATCGCACCATTGATATCCACCATGCGACCATCGATGAAGTCATGACCCTTCATGGCAAGACCGCTCGTGCCGATATGCTGGCAGCCGAAGCGCTGAAAATCATGGAAGACCATCGAATCAACGCACTGGTAGTGGTGGACAAGGAGGACCGACCTATCGGCGCCTTCAACCTGTCCGACCTGCTGCGTGCCGGAGTAATGTGATGAGTGCCGACCTGCTGCAACGTGGCAAAAACATCAAGCTGGCGATTTTTGACGTCGACGGCGTACTGACCGACGGTCGCCTGTACTTCCTCGAAGACGGCAGCGAGTTCAAGACCTTCAACACCCTCGACGGCCAGGGCATCAAGATGCTGATGGCCGCTGGCGTGCAGACCGCAATCATCAGCGGACGCAAGACTCCGGTGGTCGAGCGCCGGGCCAAGAACCTGGGAATTCCCCATCTGTACCAAGGCCGCGAAGACAAGCTGGTGGTACTCGACGAGCTACTTGGCCAACTCGGCCTAAGCTATGACCAGGTCGCCTACCTCGGTGACGATCTGCCGGACTTGCCGGTAATCCGCCGCGTCGGCCTGGGCATGGCCGTGGCCAATGCTGCAAGTTTCGTCCGCGAACACGCCCACGGCATCACCCAGGCCCGTGGCGGCGAAGGTGCCGCGCGCGAATTCTGCGAGCTGATCCTGCGCGCCCAAGGCAGCCTTGAAGCGGCCAACGCCGCCTACTTATAGAGCCTTTTATGCTGAGCAAAAAGATTCGCAACATTCTGCTGTTCGGGGTCCTTGCCGCGTTGTTCGCGGCCGTCGGCTACTGGAATATCAGTCCGGAACGCTTCCTCGACAAGCCAGTGGCACAGGTCGACGAGAGCGCCATCGACTATTACGCGGTCAACGCCCGCAGCGTGCAGTACCTGCCCGACGGCAAAATGCAGTACGAGATGACGTCCGACAAGGTCGAGCACCTGAAGGCCACCGAAGTTACCCTGCTGACCAAGCCGGACCTGCAGATGTACCGCGGCACCACCTTTCCCTGGCATGTCCAGAGCGAACGCGGCGAGGTCAACCCGGACGGCACTGAAGTCGAGCTGATCGATTCGGTACGGGTCGCACGCACCGATGAGAAAAATCGCACGGTACTGATTACCACTACCCGCATGACAGTATTCCCGCAGAAGCAATATGCGCAGACCGAGCAAGCCGTTAGAATCGACGGCGCCGGGGGCGTGACTACGGCCAAGGGAATGAAAGCGTATTTGAAAGACGGCAGGATGAACCTGCTATCGAACGTAAGAGGACAGTATGAGGCTCGTTAAAACCCTCCCTATTTTGCTCAGTCTGGGCGCAGCACTGGGAAGCGTGAGCGCCTGGGCTCTGCCGAACGATAGCCAACAACCTATCCGTATTCAGGCCGATGACGCGCAACTCGATGACCGCCAGGGCATCGCCACCTACAAGGGCGATGTGATCATCACCCAGGGCTCGATGAAGATCACCGGCAATACCGTGACCATCACCCGCACCGCGTCCGGTGAAATCGACGTGGTGACCTCGGTGGGCAACCTGGCGTATTTCGAGCAGTTGCAGAAAGCCACCGACCCCAAACCGGTACAGGCCTACGCCGTGACCATTCAGTACCACGCTGCGCAAAACCGCATCGTACTGATCGACAAGGCCAAGGTGATCAACGACGGCAACACCACCGAAGGCGAGAAAATCGTCTACGACACCGTCAAGCAGGTCGCCAACGCCGGTCGCGCCAATGGCAGCTCGGTCACCGCGCCACGTCCGCGGATCGATATGGTCATCCAGCCGAAAAAGAAAACTGACGAGCAAAAGGCCCAGTAATGGCAACTCTGAAAGCTCAGCATCTGGCCAAGAGCTACAAGAGCCGTCAGGTCGTGCGTGACGTCAGCCTGTCCATCGACAGCGGTCAGATCGTCGGCCTGCTCGGCCCCAACGGCGCCGGCAAGACCACCTGCTTCTACATGATCGTCGGCCTGGTCCAGGCCGATCAGGGCCGTGTGCTGATCGACGACCTCGACGTCAGCCACCAGCCCATGCACGGCCGCGCCCGTGCCGGCATCGGCTACCTGCCCCAGGAAGCGTCGATCTTTCGCAAGCTGTCGGTCGCCGACAACATCATGGCCATCCTCGAGACCCGCAAGGAGCTCGACAAGGCCGGCCGCCGCAAGGAACTGGAAAGCCTGCTCCAGGAGTTCCACATCCACCACATTCGCGACAACCTCGGCATGAGCCTGTCCGGTGGTGAACGCCGCCGGGTGGAAATCGCCCGCGCCCTGGCCACATCGCCGAAATTCATCCTGCTCGACGAACCTTTCGCCGGCGTGGACCCGATCTCGGTCGGCGACATCAAGCAGATCATCCATCACCTCAAGGCCAAGGGCATTGGTGTACTGATCACCGACCACAATGTCCGGGAAACCCTCGATATCTGCGAAACCGCCTACATCGTCAGCGACGGTCAGCTGATCGCCGAGGGCACGCCCGAAACCATCCTGGCCAACGAATTGGTCAAGGAAGTGTATCTGGGCCATGAGTTCCGCCTGTAAGCACTGAGGTGTTTGGCTAGTCGCCAGAGCGCCACCTTCAATAAATCCCTACAAATTTTATTGTTACCGCGCTCTAGGCAAACACTTCAGTTTCAGGCATATAATTTGCTTATGTTTGGCGCTCACGCGCCCTGTAGTGGATGGCGCATGTGCGCCGGCGAATAAGGTGTTAAGCCCCTGCCATGAAACCATCGCTAGTCCTGAGAATGGGCCAGCAGCTGACGATGACACCGCAGCTGCAACAGGCCATCCGCCTGCTCCAATTGTCGACCCTGGACCTGCAACAGGAAATCCAGGAGGCCTTGGAGTCCAATCCGATGCTCGAACGCCAGGAAGAAGGCGACGACTTCGACAACACCGACCCTCTGGCCGACAACGCCGAGCAAAAACCCAACACCGACATCCAGGAACCCTCCTACCAGGAAACCGCCCCCACGGTGGACAACCTCGAGGACGGCGAGTGGAACGAGCGCATTCCCAACGAATTGCCAGTGGATACCGCCTGGGAAGACGTTTACCAGACCAGCGCCAGCAGCCTGCCCAGCAACGATGATGACGAGTGGGACTTCACCACCCGCACCTCGGCCGGCGAAAGCCTGCAGAGCCACCTGCTGTGGCAACTGAACCTGGCGCCGATGTCCGACACCGACCGCCTGATTGCCGTAACCCTGATCGACTGCATCAATAACCAGGGCTACCTGGACGAAACCCTCGAGGAAATCCTCGAAGCCTTCGATCCGGAGCTGGACATCGAGCTGGACGAGATCGAAGCCGTCCTGCACCGCATCCAGCAATTCGAGCCGGCCGGCATCGGCGCACGCACCCTGGGTGAGTGCCTGTTGCTGCAACTGCGCCAGCTGCCAGCCAAGACGCCTTGGCTGAGCGAGGCACAACGCCTGGTCAGCGACTACATCGACCTGCTGGGCAGCCGCGACTACAGCCAACTGATGCGCCGCATGAAGCTCAAGGAAGACGAGCTGCGCCAGGTTATCGAACTGGTACAGAGTCTGAACCCGCGTCCCGGCTCGCAGATCGAGTCTGCCGAGGCCGAGTACGTGGTCCCTGACGTGATCGTACGCAAGGACAACGAGCGCTGGCTGGTCGAGCTGAACCAGGAATCAGTACCGCGCCTGCGGGTCAACCCGCAGTACGCAGGCTTCGTGCGCCGTGCCGACAGCAGCGCCGACAACACTTTCATGCGCAATCAGCTGCAAGAGGCCCGCTGGTTCATCAAGAGCCTGCAAAGCCGCAACGAAACCCTGATGAAAGTCGCGACCCAGATCGTCGAGCATCAGCGCGGCTTCCTCGAGTACGGCGACGAAGCGATGAAGCCGTTGGTCCTGCACGACATCGCCGAAGCGGTGGGCATGCACGAATCGACGATTTCCCGGGTGACCACGCAAAAATTCATGCATACCCCACGGGGTATTTATGAACTGAAATACTTTTTCTCCAGCCACGTAAGTACCTCCGAAGGCGGTGAATGCTCGTCCACGGCGATTCGCGCGATCATCAAAAAACTGGTGGCCGCGGAAAATCAGAAAAAGCCGTTGAGTGACAGCAAGATCGCTGGTTTACTGGAGGCACAAGGCATTCAGGTAGCCCGTCGTACCGTCGCCAAGTACCGCGAATCCCTTGGGATCGCGCCTTCCAGCGAACGGAAGCGGTTGATGTAACCGCCGGGCTCGCCACAGCGTTCCAGTGGCAGGCAACCCAGCCTGCCGCTTTATGCACTGGCAACGAAGGAGAAGCTGTATGCAAGTCAACATCAGTGGACACCAACTGGAAGTGACCGAGCCCCTGCGCGCTTACATCGGCGAAAAACTCGACCGACTGGAGCGGCACTTTGACAAGATTACCAATGTGCAGGTAACGATGGCTGTCGAGAAACTGAAGCAGAAAATCGAAGCCACCTTGCACATCCACGGTGGGGAGGTTGTCGCCAATGCAGAACATGACGATATGTATGCCGCGATCGACCTGCTCACGGATAAGCTGGACCGCCAACTGAAAAAGCATAAGGAAAAGCAACTCCACCTTCTCCAAGGCACGGGTCGCTAACACTCCCCTCCCATGATCCGACTTGAAAGTATCCTGACCCCCGGCCGTTCCCTCGTGAACGTGCCGGGCGGCAGTAAAAAACGCGCCCTCGAACAAATTGCCAACCTGATCAGCCGTGAAGTGCCGGATCTGGAGATGCAGGATGTCTTCGAGAGCCTGATTGCCCGTGAAAAACTCGGTTCCACCGGTTTTGGCAACGGCATCGCCATTCCACATTGCCGCCTCAAAGGCTGCGAGTCGCCCATCAGTGCGTTGATGCACCTGGACGCTCCCATCGATTTCGACGCCATCGACGGCGCTCCGGTCGACCTGCTGTTCGTACTGCTGGTCCCCGAAGCTGCCACCGATGCGCACCTGGAACTGCTGCGGCAGATCGCCAGCATGCTTGATCGCAAGGAAGTGCGTGACAGGCTGCGCAGCGCCGACAGCAACCAAGCCCTGTATCAGGTAGTCCTGGACGAGCAGAACGGTCAGTAACCATGCGCTTGATCATTGTCAGCGGCCGCTCCGGCTCCGGTAAAAGTACCGCCCTCGCTGTCCTGGAGGATAACGGCTACTACTGCATCGACAACTTGCCGGCAGGCCTGCTGCCGGAGTTGGCCGAGCGTGCGTTGATCCACACCGAGCTGGCGCAACCGCTGGTGGCGGTATCGATCGATGCGCGCAACCTGCCAAGCCACCTGTCACGCTTCCCCGAGCTGTTGGAAGAAGTGCGCAGCCGGCACATCCAGTGCGATGTGCTGTACCTGGACGCCGACGAGGAGACCCTGCTCAAGCGGTTCTCGGAAACCCGCCGCCGCCACCCGCTGAGCAGCGCCAATCGCTCCCTGGCCGAGGCGATTCAGGACGAAACCCAACTCCTGGGCCCGATCGTCGACCTGGCCGACCTGACCATCAACACCACTAATCTGAACCTGTATCAGCTGCGCGACACCATCAAGTTGCGCCTGCTGAACCAGCCGGAGCCGGGCACCGCGTTTTTGGTGGAGTCCTTTGGCTTCAAGCGGGGCATGCCGGTGGATGCCGACCTGGTGTTCGACGTGCGCTGCCTGCCCAATCCCTACTGGAAGCCCGAATTGCGCGACCAGTCAGGACTGGACCAGCCTGTAGCCGATTATCTGGCCGCACAGCCCGATGTCGAAGACATGTTCCAGGATATCTCCAGCTACCTGCTCAAATGGTTGCCACGCTTTGCCGCCAGCAACCGCGCTTACGTCACTATTGCCATTGGCTGCACGGGCGGGCATCACCGCTCGGTCTACCTGACCGAACGCCTGGGCCAGGTCCTGCAACAATCCCTGAAGAACGTCCAGGTTCGCCACCGCGACCTTAGCTGAAAGGACCACCACCGCGATGCCTGCTCTGGAAATTGAAATCATCAACAAACTGGGCTTGCATGCCCGGGCTTCTGCAAAATTTGTCGGTGTGGCCGGCCAGTTTCCGTGCCAGATCAGGGCGGGCAGGACTCCGGACTCCATGGTCGACGGTAAAAGCATCATGGCAATGATGATGTTGGCGGCAGGCAAAGGCACCCGCATTCATCTGAAAACCGAAGGCGAGCAAGAGCAGGAAGCGCTGGATGCGCTGGTGGCATTGATCAACAATTATTTCGACGAAGGCGAGTAAGCAACGCCCTCGGCGCGTCGACTGTCCAGCCGACGCGCACCAGGCCAGGCCTCTATTTAGCTCGTCAGGCCAGCGCCGTATCCATCACCATCATCAGACAGAAACCGATGCACAGCCCCAGGCTCGCAAGCTTCTCGTGACCGTTGCGCCGCGACTCGGGAATCACTTCGTGGGTCACCACCAGCAACATGGCGCCTGCGGCCAGTGCCAGGCCCAGGGGCAACAGGATCTCGGCCAGGCTCACCAGCCAGGCGCAGAGCAAGGCAAACACCGGTTCGACCAGGCCTGAGGCCGCGCCAATCAGGAATGCCTTGACCCGCGACATCCCGACCCCCGCCAACACCAGCGCGATGACCAGGCCCTCCGGCACATCCTGCAAAGCGATGCCCATGGCCAGGCTGTCGGCGTCGGGCATGCCGCCACCGGCAGACACCCCCACCGCCATGCCTTCCGGGATGTTGTGGGCGATGATCGCGAACACAAACAGCCAGATACGCGGAGGAATCACCGGATGCCCCGGTGTGCCAACCAGCATTTCCGGGCTGGCCCCCGAGACCTTGCGGTCCACCAGAAACAGGCCGAAGGCACCGAGCATGATGCCCAGGCTGATCAGTCCGCTGGAGCCCCAGGGCGACAGGCCAAGGCTCGTGGCGGCGGCAATTCCCGGCACAATCAGGGAAAACGCCGTCGCCGCAAGCATCACCCCGGCACCGAAACCCAGCAGCGTGTCGTTGAGCGCCTGGGGCATCTTGCGAATGACCAGCACCGGGACCGCCCCCAGTGCTGTGCCCAAGGCACAGAGCGCCCCGCCTTCCAGGGCCCGCAATAGTTTCGGCTCCAGATCCAGCCAGCTCAGGCCCTTGGCCACCAGCAATGCGGTACCCGCCAACAGCAACAACGAACCAAACGCATAACGAAACATTCGCACGCTGCTGATCGCCAGTGTTTCAGTGCCCATAGTCGGCCTTAGATCTTTTTATGGTGAGGGTTCAAACCAGCGCGGCCTGGTAGCGCTGAGCGACTTCCGGCCAATGGACGACGTTGTAGAACGCGTTGATGTATTCCGGGCGACGGTTCTGGTAGCGCAGGTAGTAGGCGTGCTCCCACACGTCCAGGCCGAGGATCGGCGTATTGCCGTTCATCAGCGGGCTGTCCTGGTTACCGCTGCTTTCCACCACCAGGGTCTTTTGCGGCGTCACGCTGAGCCAGGCCCAGCCGCTGCCAAAGCGGGTCAGTGCGGCTTTGGTGAAGGCTTCCTTGAAACTCTCGAAGCCCCCCAACTGCTCGTCGATTGCACGCCCCAGGTCGCCCTCCGGCTTGCCACCGCCATTGGGCGCCATGACTGCCCAGAACAATGAGTGGTTGGCATGTCCGCCGCCCTGGTTGATCACCGCGGCACGCAGTTTTTCCGGCAACTGCTGAACGCTGGCCACCAGCTTTTCTACCGACCAGTCAGCCCACTCGGTGCCTTCGACAGCCGCGTTGAGGTTGTTGATGTAGGTCTGGTGGTGCTTGGTGTAGTGGATTTCCATGGTCTGCGCATCGATATGCGGTTCCAGGGCGTCATAGGCGTAGGGCAAGGCAGGCAAGGTAAAAGACATATCAATGTACTCCGTAATAAGGGCCGTTCGAGGTCGCGGGGCCGGAGGCCAGTTGCGCGACATTGCTCTCCAGCAAGCGGTGGGTACGCGGGTATTCGCCGTGCTCGCTGATGAAATTGAGCAGCTCGACATAGGTCTTGCTGCTCTGGCGCAATGCCGCCTCGCGCAAGGCCGGGGCCAGGCGCGCATCCTGCATGGTCTGCAACAGCCGCTGATGGATGGCGCACAGGTACTCCGCGCTCTCCTCCGGCTGGTTCAGGCGCAGATGCAGATCCGCCAGGTTGTGATGGGAAATGACGCAGGCCGCCACCGCTTCGTCGGCATTCGACCAACGCTCGAACAACACCTGGGCCAGGGCCAGCGCCTGCAGGTAATACTCGCGAGCGTCCACCAGATCGCCTTGGGTGAAGAAGCGATTGGCCCTTTCGATCGTGCGTTTCCAGTGCTCCATGGTGAGCCTCCAAAGCAGTGACGGGGGGGGTTAAACGCCGCCCGCGGTGAGCTTTTCCGGATCCAGCAGAACTTCCAGTTGGCTGCGCGACAGGTCGGTGTATTCAAGCGCCACGTCGATGACCGGGCGCCCTTGCTTGTAAGCGGTCTTGGCGATCTCGGCGGCCTTCTGGTAACCGATGATCGGGTTCAGCGCGGTGACCAGGATCGGGTTGCGCGCCAACGCTTCTTTGATTTTGGCCTCGTTGACCTTGAAGCTGGCGATGGCCTTGTCCGCCAGCAGGCGGCTGGCATTGGCCATCAACTCGATGCTGCTCAGCAGGTTTTGCGCAATGATCGGCAGCATCACGTTCAATTCGAAGTTGCCCGACTGGCCGGCGACGGTAATCACCGAATCGTTGCCGATCACCTGCGCCGCAACCATGGCCGTGGCTTCAGGAATCACCGGATTGACCTTGCCCGGCATGATCGAACTGCCCGGCTGCAAGGCTTCCAGCTCGATTTCACCGAGGCCGGCCAGGGGCCCCGAGTTCATCCAGCGCAGGTCGTTGGCAATTTTCATCAGGGACACGGCAACCGCCTTGAGCTGACCGGAAACCGCAACGGCGGTGTCCTGGGAGCCGATCAGGGCGAACAGGTTTTTACCCGGAGTGAATTGCACCTGGGTCAGCTTGCTCAGTTGCTGGCTGAAGCGCGCGGCAAATTGCGGGTGAGCGTTGATCCCGGTGCCCACCGCAGTGCCGCCCTGGGCCAGGGCTTGCAGGCTTGGCAGCAAGTCCTGCAGGTGGCCGATATTGGCCTTGAGTTGCTGCGCCCAACCTTCCAGGACCTGGCTCATGCGCACCGGCATGGCGTCCATCAGGTGGGTGCGACCAGTCTTGATGAACGGGTGCACCTCCACGGCCTTGCGTTCGATGACCTGCACCAGGTGCAGCAGCGCCGGCAGCAACTGCTCATGCAGGGTCAGTGCCGCGCTGACATGGATGGTGGTGGGGATGATGTCGTTGCTGCTCTGCCCGCAGTTCACGTGGTCATTGGGGTTGACCGGCTTACCCAGCAGGCGGCTGGCCAGCGTCGCGATCACTTCGTTGGCGTTCATGTTGGAGCTGGTGCCGGAGCCGGTCTGGAAGATATCCACCGGGAAATGCTGCATGTAGTCGCCTTCCAGCAAGCCCTGGGCGGCGTCGACGATAGCCTTGCCCTGGGCTGGGCTGATTTGCTCGAGCTCGACGTTGGCCCGGGCCGCTGCGGCCTTGGCCAGGATCAAGGCGCGAATGAACTGCGCCGGCATGCGTTGGTGGCTGATCGGAAAGTTATCCACCGCGCGCTGGGTCTGGGCGCCATACAGCGCCTGCTCCGGGACCTGCAACTCGCCCATGCTGTCGCGTTCGATACGGGTATTACTCATCGGGAAATCCTTGCACCAGTTCATTCAGAGGGATGGAAGGCTGCAGCGAGCAGGTCGCCAACTGCCAGGCATAGCTTTGCCAGCGTTTGAGCCGGCATTTGCACAGGGACAGGCGCTCCAGATCGCGCAACGGCCGCCAGGCCTGGTCCATGCACTGGCTGCGCCAATGCCAGGGCAGGGCCGTATCGGCGGCGGTGTCGAGCAGGAGCCGCAAAGAAGTTTCGGCCACGGTCCAGGGCGAGGTAGCCGTGCAACAGGCCAGATAGCGCCCTTCGGCCAGGTAATGCTCGATCAGACGCGGCTCGTCCGGATCGAGGGCGCAACGGATCTGGCGACTCATCCAGCGCCAGCTTTCGAGGTAAGGCTGCTCGTGCAAGGCAGAACTCATGACCTGGGCTCATTCAATAATGAGATTTATTATTAAATGATATTGAGAATCAAAACAAGCACGGCCGTCTCGGCCATTGCAGAATCCGCCGCGACGGGTTGCAGCCACATGCCGGAATTCACAGCGCAGATCACCGGTAAATCCCGAGCAAAAAAAACGCGCCATCCCGCAAAGGAAGGCGCGTTTCGGTGACAGCAGGAGCGTTTAGCTGCCGGCGACGGTCATGCGTTCGATCAGTACCGAGCCGGTGCGGATGTTGCTACGCAGCTCCAGATCGTTACCTACGGCGACGATCTGCTTGAACATGTCACGCATATTGCCGGCAATGGTCACTTCCTGGACTGCGAACTGGATCTCGCCGTTCTGGACCCAGAACCCGGCCGCGCCGCGGGAGTAATCGCCAGTGACCATATTCAGGCCGTGTCCCATCAGCTCGGTCACCAACAGTCCGCGCCCCATGCGCCGCAGCAGTGCCGCCTGGTCTTCATCGCCATGGGTGATGAACAGGTTGTGCACGCCGCCGGCGTTGGCGGTGCTGGGCAGGCCGAGTTTGCGACCGGAATAGGTGCCGAGGATGTAGGACACCAGCTCGCCGTCCTGAACGAACGGCTTGGCATAGGTGGCCAGGCCGTCGCCGTCGAACGCCGAGCTGCCCATGGCGCGCATCAGGTGCGGCCGCTCATCGATGGTCAGCCACTGCGGGAACAACTGCTGGCCCAGGGCGCCTTCGAGAAACGATGACTTGCGGTACAGATTGCCACCCGAAATCGCCCCCAGGAAACTGCCGAACAGGCCGCCGGCCAGCTCCGCGGAGAACAGCACCGGCACTTCACAGGTCGGGACCGGGCGCGCGCCCAGGCGGCTCGCGGCCCGTTGTGCAGCGCGCTGACCGATGCTGACCGGGTCAGCCAGCAATTCGCCCTGGCGGCTCACGTCGTACCAATAGTCGCGCTGCATCTGGCCATCGGCTTCAGCGATCATCACGCAGCTCAGGCTATGACGAGTCGAGGCGTAACCGCCGACAAACCCATGGCTGTTGCCATACACGCGGCAGCCTTGATGGGTGCTCAAGGTGGTGCCATCGGCATTCTTGATCCGGCTGTCGGCAGCAAAGGCCGCCGCTTCGCAGGCCAGGGCCTGTTCAATGGCTTGTTCGGGAGTGATGTCCCAGGCGTGAAACAGGTCGAAATCCTGCAGGTTGGTGGCCATCAAGGACGCATCGGCCAGGCCCGAGGCCTCGTCTTCCGAGGTGTGCTTGGCGATGGCCAACGCGGCGGCCACGGTTTCGCGGATCGCATCCGGGCCACTGGCCGAGGTGCTGGCCGAGCCTTTGCGCTGCCCCACATAGAGGGTGATGCCAAAGCCCTGGTCGCGGTTGAACTCCACGGTCTCGACTTCGCGCTGGCGCACCGAGGTCGACAGGCCCTGCTCCAGGGACACCGCCACTTCACAGGCACTGGCGCCCTGGCGCTTGGCTTCGGCAATGATCTGCTCGACTTGTTCCTGCAGTGCCGGCAAAGCTTGTGGGCCGACGCTTTCTGCTGCACTCATGGTGTTCTCCACTCAAATTCTGCTTTCGGTTAAGGCCTTCGAGCGACCGGGCCGGACAAGCGGCCCCCGACTGGTTATCATGGCGGCGTTTCTTTGCGGACTGCCACCATGGTTGATTCTTACGACGACTCCCTCGATGGGGAGAAAAGCAAATCCCAGGTCAAACGCGAGCTGCATGCTCTGGTTGACCTCGGCGAGCGCCTTACAACACTCAAGCCTGACTTGCTGGCAAAACTGCCTTTGACCGACGCCATGCGCCGGGCCCTGGCCGATGCGCCCAAGCACACCGCGAATATCGCGCGTAAACGGCACCTCATGTTCATCGGCAAGCTGATGCGCGATCAGGACACTGCCGCCATTCTGGTCTTGCTCGATCAACTCGATGCCTCCACCCGGCAGTACAACGAACGCTTCCACGGCCTGGAACGCTGGCGCGATCGCTTGATCGCAGGCGATGACGGCGTGCTGGAGAAGTTTGTCATCGACTACCCCGAGGCTGATCGCCAGCAATTGCGCTCCCTGATCCGTCAGGCCCAGCACGAACTGGCGCATAACAAGCCACCGGCGTCGAGCCGTAAAATCTTCAAGTACATCCGCGAGCTGGACGAGACTCAACGCGGTCTGCGCTGAAGCCTTGACCAGGTGGGTTGCCTTGCAGCCCACCCGCAGCTCGCAGGTTTTCAAGCGTCGCTATCAGGACCCCGTGCCACCCACGGTGATCGCGTCGATTTTCAAGGTTGGCTGACCGACACCTACCGGTACCGACTGCCCATCCTTGCCACAGGTCCCTACCCCGCTGTCCAGTGACAGGTCATTACCGACCATCGACACCTTGCTCATGGCTTCCGGGCCATTGCCGATCAGGGTCGCGCCTTTGACCGGTGCGGTGATCTTGCCGTCTTCGATCAGGTACGCCTCGCTGGTGGAGAACACAAACTTGCCGCTGGTGATATCCACCTGGCCGCCCCCCAAATTGGCGCAGTAGATGCCGCGTTTGACCGAGGCGATGATTTCTTCTGGGTCGCTTTCGCCAGCCAGCATGTAGGTGTTGGTCATGCGTGGCATCGGCAGGTGCGCGTAAGACTCACGGCGACCGTTGCCGGTGCGGGCCACGCCCATCAACCGGGCATTGAGTTTGTCTTGCATGTAGCCCTTGAGGACGCCGTTTTCGATCAGGGTCGTGCACTCGGTCGGCGTGCCTTCGTCATCCACGGTCAGCGAGCCGCGGCGCCCGGCCAGGGTGCCGTCGTCGACAATGGTGCAAAGCTTGGAGGCAACCATTTCGCCCATGCGCCCGCTGTAGGCTGAACTGCCCTTGCGGTTGAAATCGCCTTCCAGGCCGTGGCCGACCGCTTCGTGCAGCAGCACCCCCGACCAGCCTGACCCCAGGACCACCGGCAAGGTGCCGGCCGGAGCCGGGATGGCTTCCAGGTTGACCAGGGCCTGGCGCAGAGCTTCACGGGCATAGCCCATGGCACGGTCTTCGGCGAGGAAATAACGGTAGTCGGTACGCCCGCCACCGCCGTGGCCACCGCGCTCGCGACGGCCGTTCTGCTCGACGATCACGCTGACGTTGAAGCGCACCAGCGGGCGCACATCCGCCGCCAGGCTGCCATCGGTGGACGCAACGAGAATGCGTTCCCAGACCCCGGCCATGCTCACGCTGACCTGCTGGATCCGTGGGTCCAGGGCCCGGGTCGCCACATCGATGCGCTTGAGCAGCTCGACCTTTTCGGCGCGGCTGATGACTTCCAGGGGGTTGTCCGGCGCGTACAACTGGGCCACGTCCTGGGTGCTGAACGCCTGCACGCTGCCGTTTTGTCCGGCACGGGAAATCGAACGCGCGGCGCGGGCGGCCAGGCCCAGGGCTTCCAGGGTGATGGCATTGCTGTAGGCAAAGCCGGTTTTTTCACCGGACTGCGCCCGCACGCCAACGCCCTGGTCGAGATTGAAGCTGCCTTCCTTGACGATGCCGTCTTCCAGGGACCAGGACTCGGAGATCTGACCCTGGAAATACAGGTCTGCCGCATCGATGCCCGGGCCGGCCAGATCGCCAAGCACGCCTTGCAGGCTTTCGATGGTCACGCCGCCGGGGGCTAAAAGGTGTTCACTGACTGAGGACAACAACCCGCTCATATGCTTTGGCCTTAAATTCGTCGTTCTTATGCAAGTCGCTGCGCGCCTTGCGAGAAAAAGCGCCGGTGACTGGCCACCGGCATCCGCGCCCGTATGGACGCCTGTTCGCTGCTATCGCGTTCGGCCAGCAGCACGGCCTCGCCTTGATCCTGCTGTGCCAGCACCCGTCCCCAAGGGTCGACGATGGCGGCATGGCCATGGGTCTCCCGAGGCCCCGGATGAGTACCACCCTGGGCGGCCGCCAGCAGGTAGCACTGGGTTTCGATGGCCCGGGCCCGTATCAGCACCTCCCAATGCGCGGCCCCGGTGACTGCGGTAAAGGCCGACGGCGCGGTGATCAGCTCGGCCCCGGCCGCACGCAGTTCGCTGTACAGCTCGGGGAAACGCAGGTCGTAACACACCGACAGGCCTACACGACCGACCGGGGTATCGGCCACCACCACTCGCTCTCCATGAGCATAGTCATCCGATTCGCGGTAACGCCCACGATTGTCTGCCACATCAACATCAAACAAGTGCAGCTTGTCGTAGCGCGCCACCGTCTCACCGTGCTCATTCACCAGCAGCGAGCAGGCATTGGCCTTGCCCTGCGGCTGATCCACCGGCGGCAGGGGCAACGTGCCGGCGACTATCCATAACTTGAGGTCGCAAGCGGTCTGTTTCAACCAGGGCAGGATCGGGCCTTCGCCCAAGGCTTCGGCGCGCCCAATGGCTGCGGCGTCGCGGCGGCCCATGGCGGCGAAGTTTTCCGGCAGCACCGCCAGCTTTGCGCCACCGGCGGCGGCTTGTTCGAGCAGGCGGCGAGCCGCCTGCAGATTGGCCAGCACATCGCTCTGGCTGACCATTTGAATCACCGCAAGAGACATGGCGCACTCCGAATGGGGGATGCGGCCATGCTACTCCATGGGCCTGGGCCGTGGTTTCTCAAAAGGGCTTGTCGAAGGTGATTTTCGGCTCTTTCCATGGCCCCTTGACGTTGTATTTGACACTGGCAAAGCGCGCCACACGGTCACCGATCAGCTTGTCGATCAGAAACAGCGCACCACCGATCGCCGGCGCCCCGACGATCAAAGCCGCAATCGGCAGGTTGTTGGTCACCGGCAAGGTCACCAGCAGCTTGGCATCCACCTGGTCAGCCACCATGTCCAGGGTGCCATTGAGCTCCAGGTTGCTCGAGGGTCCGGCCAGGGTGATGGGTTCGCGGGTCACATAGACACCATTGCTCGCCACCAGCAAACCCTTCACCCGGTCGTAGCTCAAGCCCTTGCCGAACAGGTCGGAGAAGTCCAGGCGCAAGCGCCGGCCGATGGAGTTGAAGTTGAGCAGGCCAAATACCCGCAGCGCCTGCGCGCCCCCTTCGACTTCCACGAACTGGCCCTTGCGCAAGGTCGCGTCGAGGGTGCCGGAGAAGCGCTTGAGGCCGACCCAGGCCGGCGAGCCCGGCCAGCGACCGTCGACATCCAGATGGAAATCCTCACTGGTCACCGTCGGTGCAAAGCCCCAGCCCTTGAGCACGTCTGCCAGGTTCTTGCCCCCCAGGCGCCCCTTGAACCAGCTGTTGCTGGTACCGGCCTGGCCTTCCCAGCCGCCGTCACCCTGCAACACCATGCCCTTGAGGCCCAGGTCCAGGCTGTTGAAGGCCATGCCCTTGGGCGTTGGCCGAACCTTGAGCGCCCAGGCGCCGATCAAGTCGGGCCCCTGGAACAACTGAGCGATGGAAATATCCAGCGCCGGGACTTGCTTGGGGTCGACCGAGGCCAGCGGGTCCGGGGCGTTTTCGTCGGCCTGCGCCGTCGGGTCCGCCGCCGGCAGTCGCACATACTGCATGTTGATCGCCATCGGTGCGGACTTGGCATCGGGAATCCCGACATTGCCCTTGGCCTGCTGGCTGTCGATCTGCAAGGCCCAGGCAGCCGGTTTGCGCTGCAACTGCAGGCTGACCTGATCCAGGGTGGTACCGAATGCACTGAGTTTGCCGACCTTGAACTCTGCTCCGCTCAGCAGTTGCTTGGCGCTGCCGCCAGGGTCCTGTCCGGCGTAACGATCGACCAGGGCCTTCCACGGTTCCACGTCCAGCTCGGACAACACCCCGCGAATCCGCAGGCCTTTGGCGACCGGCAGGATCGCCTCGCCACTGCCCAGGAACAGCTCGCCACGACCGGCGGCGAAATTGCTGCCAGGCGCGGCAAAGGTAAAGTCGGCCAGCTCGCCGTATTTGAACCAGTAACGCCGTTCGGCGCCTTGCAAGGTCATGCGGAACACGCTGTCGCGACCCATGCTGGCAGGCATGCCGAAGGGTGCCGGCAGATCCACCGCCAGCCCTTTGAGGCTGGAACTGACCATCATCTGGCTGTCGGCGCCATCCAGGGTCAATTGCAGTTGATAGGGCACTTCACCGGACACCGGCAACGGCTGGCCGACCTTCAGCCAGTCGGTGAGTTTTTTGACCGCGACCTGACCTTTGGCGACCACCCGTGTACTGAGCTTGCCGCCCTTGCCGTCCGCGAAGATCTGCGCCGTCACCGGACGCTCGAACGCCTGGGCACTGATGTCCTGGCCGCTCAGGCCCTTGCTGCTGTCAAACCGGAAGTCGCCCTTGAGTTGGGTCAGCTCCAGCTCCGGCTCACTGAGTTTCAAGCGGGATTTATCGGTCTTGAAGTCCACCAGGATCTTCGGCTCGTCACCCTTGGCCAGGGGAATATCCAGCTTCAGCTTGCCCTTGAGGTCGCCCTCGCCTTGCCAGCCGGCAAAGGTCGAACCGGTACCGATCGGTGCGTCCTGGAGAATTTTCAGGCCGTCGCCCAGCCCACCGGCAAACTCGCCATCGAGGTACATATGGCTGATCTGCCCGCTGGGCACATGGGGGATGTTGACGTAGACATCACGTACCTGGGTGTCGAGCAACTGCCCCTTGCTGGCCAGGATGCGCACACCGCTGTCTTCGATTAACACATCGCCACTGACTTTGCCGACATGGGGCCAGCCCGGCTGGAACGCCAGTTCGGCGTCATGCACCTTGAAGAACAGGCTAATACTGCGGGCGGTATCCAGGGCGCCGTGATTCAGCGAGCCCTGGTACTGGAAGAAGCCTTCGTCGACCGCGCCCTTGAGGATCGCGGTCCGTAACCACTCGTCCAGCGCCGGGCTCAACACCTGCGGCAGGTACTTGGCAGTGTAGCGCCCATCCCCCTCCAGCAGGCCGACCCGCAGGTCCATGTAGTCTTCCTGGGTGTGGTCGAAATGCAGGCGGATCAGGAAGTCGCCGGCGATCTTGCCCTCCTCGCCCAGCACCTTGAGGTACGGCGCAACCAGGGTGAAACCTTGTTTGTCGAGCTTCCAGGTCAGCCGGGCATTGGCCTGAATGTACTGCCAGGGCTTGGCGAAGATGGGATAGAGGTGCAGGGAAAAATCCTTGCTGTCCATGCGCAGCTCGCCCTGGCCCAGGTCGCCGCTGATGCTGCCGCTCACGTTACGCGCCGCCGGTGCCCCGTAGTAGGCATCGAACCCGACCCGTTCCAGGTTGGCGGCAAAGCTCAGGCGTTGATCGCCGGTTTCTTGCGGACGGTAGTCGAGCAGCACATTGCGCATGACACCCGTGACCTTCAGCGCATCGACCGCCTTGGCCACCCCTTCCGGCAACGGTGCCAGGGCATCGATGAGCGGGGTCAGTGGGGTCAGGTCCAGGCGATCGGCCTGCAGGTGCCACAGCTCCTGCACCTGCTCCGCCGCATGGGTCTGTTGCAACTGGATGCGCGACTGCCAGCGCGTCTCGCCCAGGTTCAGGGCCAGGGAATCGAGCAGTACGCTGAAACCTTTATCACTGCGCTGGAAGTAGGCATTGAGCGCCAGGTTTTTCAGGGTCACCGGCTTGCGTTCGGCGTAGGCGCCGCTGACCTGAGGAGCATTGAGGCGCACCACGGCACTTTGCACGGTTCCCTCGCCCCAGCTCAGCCAGAACTCGCCGCCCGCCTTGAGCTCGGACAGCTTCCACTGTTGGCTCAAGCGGGCCGGCAACCAGCGCGCCCAGTCACTTTGCGGCAGGCTCAAGTAGGCATCGGCCTGCCCATCGCGCCACTGGCTAGCCCGGATCCGGGTTTGCAGGTTGAGCGCCACCGGCTGGCCGTCAGGCAGGGTCAGGCGCGCCTCCAGGCTTTGACGGCTGGCGCCGGTCCTCAGCTCAAGGCCGACATAGGTCAGGCTGATCGGCCCATGATCGAGCGGCTGCAGGGTCACCTGGCTGTCGAGCACCGACAGCCGGGCGACCATTTGCATGCGATTGAGCAGTTGCTCGGGGTCCAGCGGCTGGTCCTGCTGCATCGGCAAGCCTTCCAGCTGCCAACGGCCGTCGGAGTTTTCCTTGAGATTCAGGTTCAGGCCGTTGAGCTCGAGGCGGCCGATGCGCACCTCCCACGCCAGCAGGCTGGCCAGCACGTCCGGCGCGACCCGCACCTGGTCCAGGCGCAAGGCATTGGCACTTTCACCAACCATCACGTCACGGGCCACCAGCACCGGTGACAAACCGTTCCAGCTGCCTTCCAGGGCGCCGATGTGCACGGGCAGGCCCAACGCCTGCTGCGCCTTGTCCTCGACTTCGGCACGGTATTCGGCGACCAGCGGGGTCAGCTCGCGGCCGAGACTGACGTACAGCGCAGTCAGCACCAGCAGCACCGCGCAAAGCCCAAGCCCCCAGCGAATCAGTGCGGCGAACAGGCGGATCAACCGCTCCATGTCAGTGGGCTCCCAAGGCAATAGTCATGCAAAAAGCTGAAGCCAGCCGTTGCCAATAAGTTGAAACACGCGGACTCAGAGCAGCACCACGTCGTATTGTTCCTGGGAATACATGGTTTCGACCTGAAAACGAATGGTCCGACCGATAAACCCCTCGAGCTCGGCCACGTTGCCCGACTCCTCGTCGAGCAAGCGATCCACCACTTTCTGGTTGGCCAGTACTCGATAACCTTCAGCCTGATAGGCCCGCGCCTCGCGCAGGATCTCGCGGAAAATCTCGTAACAGACGGTTTCCGGAGTCTTCAACTTGCCCCGGCCCTGGCAACTGCTGCAGGGCTCGCACAGGACCTGCTCCAGGCTTTCGCGGGTGCGCTTGCGCGTCATCTGCACCAGACCCAACTCGGTGATGCCGATGATGTTGGTCTTGGCGTGGTCCCGCTCCAGCTGTTTCTCCAGGGTCCGCAATACTTGACGCTGGTGTTCTTCATCTTCCATGTCGATGAAGTCGATGATGATGATCCCGCCCAGGTTGCGCAGGCGCAGCTGGCGCGCAATGGCGGTCGCGGCTTCAAGGTTAGTCTTGAAGATGGTTTCTTCAAGGTTGCGATGGCCGACGAAAGCCCCGGTGTTGACGTCGATGGTGGTCATGGCCTCGGCCGGATCGACCACCAGGTAGCCGCCGGACTTGAGCGGCACCTTGCGTTCCAGGGCTTTCTGGATTTCGTCTTCGACCCCGTACAGATCGAAGATCGGCCGCTCCCCCGGGTAGTGCTCCAGGCGGTCGGCGATTTCCGGCATCAGCTCGGCCACGAACTGCGTGGTCTTCTGGAAGGTTTCCCGGGAGTCGATGCGGATCTTCTCGATCTTCGGGCTGACCAGGTCGCGCAAGGTACGCAGCGCCAGGCCCAGGTCTTCATAGATCACGCTCGGCGCGCCGATGGTCTTGATCTGGGTTGCGATCTGATCCCACAACCGGCGCAGGTAGCGGATGTCCATCATGATTTCGTCAGCACCCGCGCCTTCGGCAGCGGTGCGCAGGATAAACCCGCCGGCTTCCTTGATGCCTTCCTGGGCCACGCAGTCGCTGACCACCTTTTTCAGGCGCTCGCGCTCGGCTTCGTCTTCGATCTTCAGGGAAATACCGACATGGGCCGTGCGCGGCATATACACCAGGTAGCGCGACGGGATCGACAGCTGGGTGGTCAGGCGTGCGCCCTTGGAACCGATGGGGTCCTTGGTGACTTGCACCACCAGGCTCTGCCCTTCGTGCACCAGGGCGCTGATGCTTTCGACCGTCGAGCCTTCGCGCAGGGAGATTTCCGAGGCGTGGATAAACGCCGCGCGATCCAGGCCGATGTCGACAAAGGCGGCCTGCATGCCCGGCAATACCCGGACCACCTTGCCTTTGTAGATGTTGCCGACGATGCCGCGGCGCTGGGTGCGCTCGACATGCACTTCTTGCAGGACACCGTTTTCGACCACCGCCACGCGCGACTCCATCGGCGTGATGTTGATCAGAATCTCTTCGCTCATGGCAGGGTCTCGTTCAGGCATGTTCACTATAGATGGCCGCATCAGTCAGGTACGGCGCTTAGCGCACTGTAAAGTTTTGCCAACAGGGTATGCCGAAATGGCCCAGCAGTTCTGCGGTTTCGCAAACAGGCAGGCCCACCACGGCGGAATAACTGCCATTGAGCCCGGCGACAAACACCGCCGCAAGCCCCTGGATCGCATAGCCGCCGGCTTTGTCCTGGGGCTCGCCACTGTGCCAGTAGGCCGTGGCTTCATCGCGGCCAATCTCCCGGAAACGCACCAGGCTGCGCACTACCCGTGACTCGCAGCGCTGGCCATCGAGCACGGCAATGGCGGTCAGTACTTCATGTTCACGCCCCGACAGGGCCAGGAGCATGGATTGCGCATCGGCCTGATCCAGGGGCTTGCCAAGAATCCGCCCATCGAGCACCACCGCCGTGTCGGCCCCCAGCACGCAGGCCGGCGCCTGGGATTCGCTGCTGGTGATCAGGCCGCGCCCGGCCTCGGCCTTGCCCCGCGCCAGGCGCTCGACATAGGCCGCTGGGGCTTCATTGGGCAGAGGGGTTTCGTCGATATCCGCGCTGATGGCGGTAAAGGGCACGCCGATCTGCGTGAGCAATTCACGGCGACGCGGCGAGCCAGAGGCGAGGTAAAGCGGATTCATCAAGACATCTCCCTGTCGAGGTGCGGGTCAATGCCTGACCGAATTAATTGATTTTGAAGCGTCGGCGCAACCCGCGAAGACCAAAGCTGACCCACGGCCAGAGCAAGGCGCTGATCAAGGCCGGCAGCAGCACGGCAAGGGTTTCCCGATTGCCGGTCAGGGCGCTGAGCCACAGCTGGAGCAACTGCGCGAGCCCGAAGATCACCAGCACCACCAGGCTTTGCTGCCACATCGGGAACATCCGCACCCGTTGCTGCAACGACAGCACCAGGAAGGTGATCAGGGTCAGGATCAGCGCGTTGTGCCCGAGGAAGGTTCCGTCGAGCACGTCCTGGGCAATCCCCAGGCACCAGGCAGTGACCATCCCCACCCGCTGCGGCAGCTCCAGGGCCCAGAAGGCCAGCAGCAACGCCATAAACAACGGACGCAGGATTTCAAAATGCGGAAACGGCACGATGCCAAGCAGCAACGCGATAAAGAAGGTCAGCCAGATGATCCAGCCATTCTGGGATTGCGCACTGGCCATTATTCTCGCGCCCGGGTGGTGGTTGCAGGTGGTTTGGCGGCAGCCGGCCTGGCCGGCGCTGCATGGGCAGGCGGTTTGGCAGGTGTCGCGGCAGCCGGGGTTGCTGCGGCAGGCGCAACCGCTGGGGCTGTCGCCGGTGCCGGCGTTACAGCGGGTTTGACCGGGGCGTCACCGACGCCGCCAGGCTGATGCAGAGCCTCTTCGGCCTTGGCCGCGTCATTGGCACGTTCTTCAGGGGTACGGCTGTCACTGAACACCAGCAGCAGGTAGCGACTGCGGTTGAGGGCGGCGGTCGGGACCGCACGGACAATGGCAAACGGCTGGCCGGAGTCATGAATGACTTCCTTGACCGTGGCCACCGGGTAGCCCGCCGGGAAACGCTGGCCCAGGCCGGAGCTGACCAGCAGGTCGCCCTCCTTGATGTCGGCGGTATCGGCCACGTGGCGCAGTTCCAGGCGCTCCGGGTTGCCGGTGCCGCTGGCGATGGCACGCAGGCCGTTGCGATTGACCTGCACCGGAATACTGTGGGTGGTGTCGGTCAGCAACAGCACGCGAGAGGTGTAGGGCATCAGCTCGACCACCTGCCCCATCAGGCCACGGGCATCGAGCACCGGCTGACCGAGGACCACACCGTCGCGCTCACCTTTATTGATGATGATGCGATGGGTGAACGGGTTGGGATCAATGCCAATCAATTCGGCCACTTCGACCTTCTCATTGACCAGCGCCGAGGAGTTGAGCAACTCGCGCAGCCGAACGTTCTGCTCGGTCAGGGCGGCAAGCTTCTGCATGCGCCCCTGCAACAGCAGGTTTTCGGTCTTGAGTTTTTCGTTGTCAGCAGCAAGTTCGGTACGGCTGCCCAGCTGGCTGGACACGAACTGCCAGAACCGATCAGGCAGATCGGTGACCGTATACGCTTCCATCAGCACATACATCTGGCTGCGCACAGGCTTGAGCAGGGTAAAGCGGGCATCGACCACCATCAGCGCGACCGATAACACGACCAGCACCAACAAGCGTACGCCCAGTGAGGGGCCCTTGGCGAAAAGCGGTTTAATAAGCCGCTCCTCCCAGGCAAATGTTCTCGTTATTCATACGGCATCAAACCGGCCTGGATGCAGATTGACAGAAGATAAACGCCAACAGGCAGCACTGCAAAGTGCTACCTGCGAGCGGAACAGCATAGATGCATCCGGCGAAGTTATTCGCTGGAGAGCAGGTCCATGGTGTGTTTGTCCATCATTTCCAATGCACGGCCGCCGCCGCGAGCAACACAGGTCAGCGGGTCTTCGGCAACAATCACCGGTAGGCCGGTTTCCTGGGCCAGCAGCTTGTCGAGATCACGCAACAGAGCGCCACCACCGGTCAGCACCAGGCCACGCTCGGCGATATCCGAAGCCAGTTCCGGAGGCGATTGCTCCAGGGCGCTCTTTACTGCCTGAACGATGGTGGCCAGGGACTCTTGCAGAGCTTCCAGCACTTCATTGGAGTTCAGGGTGAATGCACGTGGTACGCCTTCGGCCAGGTTGCGGCCGCGAACGTCGACTTCACGGACTTCGCCGCCCGGGTAGGCTGTACCGATTTCCTGCTTGATGCGCTCGGCGGTGGATTCGCCGATCAGGCTGCCGTAGTTGCGACGCACGTAAGTGATGATGGCTTCGTCGAAACGGTCGCCGCCCACACGTACGGATTCGGCGTAGACCACACCGTTCAGGGAGATCAGCGCGATTTCAGTGGTACCGCCACCGATATCCACGACCATCGAACCGCGGGCTTCTTCAACCGGCAAGCCGGCACCGATCGCAGCAGCCATCGGCTCTTCGATCAGGAACACTTCACGGGCACCGGCGCCAAGGGCCGATTCACGGATGGCACGACGCTCAACCTGGGTGGACTTGCATGGAACGCAGATCAGCACACGAGGGCTAGGCTGCAGAAAGCTGTTTTCGTGAACCTTGTTGATAAAGTATTGCAGCATCTTTTCGCAGACACTGAAGTCGGCGATAACGCCATCTTTCATCGGACGAATGGCAGCAATGTTGCCCGGTGTACGGCCCAGCATGCGCTTGGCCTCGGTGCCGACGGCAACGACACTTTTCTGATTACCGTGGGTCCGAATGGCCACAACCGATGGTTCATTCAGGACGATACCGCGCTCGCGCACGTAAATAAGGGTGTTGGCAGTGCCCAGGTCAATGGAAAGATCGCTGGAAAACATGCCACGCAGTTTCTTGAACATGGGAAAGGGACCCTAGGCAACGCGTGGGTAAAAAAGTGCGGCAAACTCTAACAACGACAGGGATTTTGGGCAAGGCGCCAATATGTTAAATTGGCCGCTTTTCTGTGCACCAACCCCCACAATCGCGGCCTTATGACCGTAGAAATGCGGTAGTGTTCCGACAATCTAACACACGGACGACCTCCGTTCTGTTTTCCACTGGAGAATCCCATGGCGCTTGAACGCTCCGACGTGGAAAAAATCGCTCATCTGGCCTGTCTGGGCCTCAATGAAGCCGATCTTCCACACATCACCTCCGCCCTGAACAGCATTCTCGGGCTGGTGGATGAAATGCAGGCAGTCGATACCGACGGTATCGAACCCCTGGCCCACCCACTGGAAGCCAGCCAGCGCCTGCGCGCAGACGTTGTGACCGAGTCCAATCACCGCGAGGCTTATCAGTCCATCGCGCCAGCGGTCGAAAACGGCCTGTATCTGGTTCCGAAAGTCATCGACTAAAGGGAAAGAGCCTGCAATGCATCACATGACTCTGGCCGAGATCGCCCGCGGACTCGCCGATAAAAAGTTTTCTTCCGTAGAGCTGACCACGACCCTGCTGGCGCGCATCGCCCAGCTCGATCCGCAGCTCAACAGCTTCATCAGCCTCACCCAGGACCTGGCTCTGAGCCAGGCCAAGGCCGCCGACGCACGTCGCGCCAACGGTGAGAACGGCGCCCTGCTTGGCGCGCCGATCGCCCACAAAGACCTGTTCTGCACCCAGGGCATCCGCACCAGCTGCGGCTCGAAGATGCTCGACAACTTCAAGGCCCCCTACGACGCCACCGTGGTCGCCAAACTGGCCGCCGCCGGCACCGTGACCCTGGGCAAAACCAACATGGACGAATTCGCCATGGGTTCGGGCAACGAGTCGAGCTTCTACGGCCCGGCCAAAAACCCGTGGAACCTGGAATGCGTGCCGGGCGGCTCGTCCGGCGGTTCGGCCGCAGCAGTTGCCGCGCGCCTGCTGCCTGCCGCCACCGGCACCGATACCGGCGGCTCGATCCGCCAGCCCGCTGCGCTGACCAACCTCACCGGGCTGAAACCGACCTACGGTCGCGTTTCGCGCTGGGGCATGATTGCCTACGCCTCCAGCCTCGATCAGGGCGGCCCGTTGGCGCGCACCGCCGAAGACTGCGCGATCCTGCTGCAAGGCATGGCCGGCTTCGACCCTAACGACTCCACCAGCATCGACGAACCGGTCCCGGACTACAGCGCCAGCCTCAACGGCTCGCTGCAGGGCCTGCGCATCGGCGTGCCCAAGGAATATTTCAGCGCCGGCCTCGACCCGCGTATCGCTGAGCTGATCCACACCAGCGTCAAGGAGCTGGAAAAGCTCGGCGCGGTGATCAAGGAAATCAGCCTGCCGAACATGCAGCACGCGATTCCCGCCTACTACGTGATCGCCCCGGCCGAGGCCTCCTCCAACCTCTCGCGTTTCGACGGCGTGCGCTTCGGCTACCGCTGCGAAAACCCGACCAAGCTTGAAGACCTGTACAAACGCTCCCGCGGCGAAGGCTTCGGCACCGAAGTTCAACGCCGGATCATGGTCGGCGCCTACGCCCTGTCTGCCGGTTACTACGACGCCTACTACTTGAAGGCGCAGAAAATCCGCCGCCTGATCAAGAACGACTTCATGTCTGCCTTTAATGAAGTCGACATCATCCTCGGCCCGACCACGCCCAACCCGGCCTGGAAAATCGGCGCCAAGAGCAGCGACCCGGTCGCTGCGTACCTGGAAGACGTCTACACCATCACTGCCAACCTTGCCGGCCTGCCGGGCTTGTCCATGCCCGCCGGTTTCGTCGACGGCCTGCCGGTTGGCGTGCAGTTGCTCGCTCCTTATTTCCAGGAAGGTCGCCTGTTGAACGTTGCCCACCAGTATCAGCTCAACACTGACTGGCACACCCGCACCCCAACCGGCTTCTGAGGAGACACACATGCAATGGGAAGTCGTGATCGGGCTGGAGATTCATACCCAGCTCACCACTCAATCGAAGATTTTCTCCGGTAGCTCCACCGCCTTCGGTGCCGAGCCCAACACCCAGGCCAGCCTGGTCGACCTGGGCATGCCCGGCGTGCTGCCAGTGCTGAACCAGGAAGCGGTACGCATGGCGGTGATGTTCGGTCTGGCGGTCGACGCCGAGATCGGCCAGCACAACGTGTTCGCGCGTAAAAACTACTTCTACCCGGACCTGCCCAAGGGCTACCAGATCAGCCAGATGGAATTGCCGATCGTGGGCAAGGGCTTCCTGGATATTCCGCTGGAAGACGGCACGGTCAAACGCGTGGGCATCACCCGCGCGCACCTGGAAGAAGACGCCGGCAAAAGCCTGCACGAAGAGTTCAACGGTGCCACCGGCATCGACCTGAACCGTGCCGGCACGCCGTTGCTGGAAATCGTTTCCGAGCCGGACATGCGCAACGCCAAGGAAGCCGTGGCCTATGTCAAGTCGATCCACGCCCTGGTGCGCTACCTGGGCATCTGCGACGGCAACATGGCCGAAGGCTCCCTGCGTTGCGACTGCAACGTGTCGATCCGGCCCAAGGGCCAGGTCGAATTCGGCACCCGCTGCGAGATCAAGAACGTCAACTCGTTCCGCTTCATCGAGAAGGCGATCAACAGCGAAGTCCGCCGCCAGATCGAACTGATCGAAGACGGTGGCAAGGTCATCCAGCAAACCCGCCTGTATGACCCGAACAAGGACGAAACCCGTCCGATGCGCAGCAAGGAAGAAGCCAACGACTACCGTTACTTCCCCGATCCGGACCTGCTGCCGGTGGTGATCGAAGACTCGTTCCTCGATGCCGTGCGCGCCACCCTGCCGGAACTGCCACCGCAAAAACGCGAGCGCTTCCAGGAGCAGTTCGGCCTGTCGGTCTACGATGCCAGCGTGCTGGCGTCGAGCCGTGAGCAGGCGGACTACTTCGAGAAGGTGGTGAAGATTGCCGGTGACGCCAAACTGGCCGCCAACTGGGTCATGGTCGAGTTGGGCAGCCTGTTGAACAAGCAGGGCCTGGAAATCGACGAGGCTCCGGTCTCGGCCGAGCAACTGGGCGGCATGCTGTTGCGGATCAAGGACAACACCATCTCCGGCAAGATTGCCAAGACCGTGTTCGAAGCCATGGCCAATGGCGAAGGCAGTGCTGACGAAATCATCGACAAGCGCGGCCTCAAGCAAGTCACCGACAGCGGCGCCATCTCTGCCGTGCTCGACGAAATGCTCGCGGCCAACGCCGAGCAGGTCGAGCAGTACCGCGCCGCCGATGAAGCCAAGCGCGGCAAGATGTTCGGCTTCTTCGTCGGCCAGGCCATGAAAGCCTCCAAAGGCAAGGCCAACCCGCAACAGGTCAACGAGCTGCTGAAAAGCAAGCTTGAAGGCTGATAGCGGTTTATCGAGCGTGTGCCTGACCCCGGTCATGGCACACGCCCCTGTGGCGACGGAGCCTGCTCCCTCGCCACATTTATTATGCGAGCCCGGTTTATGAAGCGTCTGCTTGGTGCCTGTGCCCTGCTCTCCCTGCTTGCCGGCTGCGCCACCAGCCATGTCATCGACCCACGCGGTTATGACGAAACCGGCACCGCCTCCTATTACGGTGCCCGCCATCATGGCAAACGTACCGCCAGCGGCGAACCCTTCGACCAGCACGGCCTGAGCGCCGCCCATCGCGAGCTGCCCTTCGGCACTCGGGTGCAAGTCACCAATCTGAGCAACGACAAAACCGTGGTGGTGCGCATCAACGACCGCGGGCCCCACACCCGTGGCCGCCTGATCGACCTGTCCCGCGCCGCGGCCGAGCAACTGGGCATGCTGCGCAGCGGCACCGCGCGGGTGCGCGTGCAAGCCCTCAGCGACTGACCGACGGAGCCCTGACCATTTTCGGATTAGCCGATTTACCTCTGCTCAGCCTGGTGCAGCTTGTCAGCGGCCTGATCCTGCTGGTGGCCGGCGCCGAGCTGCTGGTGCGTGCCGCCGTGCGCCTGGCGGCGCGCCTGCATGTGCGGCCACTGATCATCGGCCTGACCATCGTCGCCCTGGGCAGCAGCGCGCCGCAGATGGCGGTCAGCCTGCAGGCGACCCTGGCTGAAAACACCGATATCGCCGTGGGCAGCGTGATCGGCAGCAGCATCTTCAACATCCTGGTCACCCTAGGTCTGTCGGCCCTGATCATCCCGCTGCGGGTCTCGCGGCAACTGGTGCGCCTGGATATCCCGCTGATGATCGGCGCCAGCCTGCTGGTGTTCGTCCTGGCCTACAACGAAGAACTGACCCCGGTCGATGGCCTGATCCTGCTGGCCGCCCTGCTGCTGTACCTGGGCCTGCTGCTGCGCCAGTCGCGCCACAGCGCCCGCCCCCAGGCCGGCGCCGACCACACCGGGCAAGGGCTGCACCCTGCCAGCAGCAACCCACCCTGGGTCAGCAGCC
Organism: Pseudomonas sp. MF4836; assembly: GCF_002018875.1. Classification (GTDB taxonomy): domain Bacteria; phylum Pseudomonadota; class Gammaproteobacteria; order Pseudomonadales; family Pseudomonadaceae; genus Aquipseudomonas. Next base: position 184,801 of record NZ_MVOL01000003.1, on the reverse strand, counting down.
TGCTGTCGATGCTGCTGGGCCTGGGCCTGCTGGCCTTCGCCGGGCACCTGCTGTTGCAGGCGGCGGTGGAAGTGGCCTCCGACCTGGGCTTGTCCGAGCGCATCATCGGCCTGACCGTGATTGCGGTCGGCACCTCGCTGCCGGCGCTGGCCACCTCGCTGATCGCCGCCTTGCGCGGGCAGCGGGATATCGCCGTAGGCAACGTCATCGGCAGCAACCTGTTCAACCTGCTGGGGGTCTTGGGGTTCACCGCCCTGGTGGCACCGATGCCACTGTCGGTCTCGCCCAACGCCCTGGATTTCGACTTGCCGGTGATGCTGGGAGTCGCCGTGCTGTGCCTGCCGGTGTTCTATTCCGGTTACCGGGTGACCCGGGCCGAGGGCTTGCTGTTTCTGGGTTTGTACCTGGCCTATGGGCTGCACGTGGTGTCCTTCACCACCGGCATGCCCCTGGCCGGCAAGCTGGAAAACCTGATGCTGTTTTTCGTCCTGCCGGCGCTGGTGGCCTTTTTGCTATTCAGCTCGCTGCGTGCCTGGCGCCGCCAACACAAGAAAGGAGAAGCACAATGACCGACCCAAAGAAGCCCGGTGTTGAAGTGCGGCGCCAAGTCATGGGCGATGAGTTCGTCGATCGCGCCCTGGGCAACGCCACCGACTTCACCCAACCGCTGCAGGACTTCGTCAATGAACACGCCTGGGGCAGCGTCTGGAACCGCGAGGGCTTGCCGCTCAAGACCCGCAGCCTGATCACCCTGGCCGCGTTGACCGCGCTCAAGTGCCCGCAGGAGCTCAAGGGCCATGTGCGTGGCGCATTGAACAACGGTTGCAGCGTCGAAGAGATTCGCGAGGCACTGCTGCATTGCGCGGTGTATGCCGGAGTGCCGGCGGCCATCGATGCCTTCCGTGCAGCGCAGGAAGTGATCGATACCTATCAGAAGCCCGACTGAGGCCTCGCCGGACTCGGCAATGGGCTGGCGATCAGTCCGTTGCCGGCGTCAAATCCAGCCGCCCCACTGCAACAGGAAGATCCCGATATTGGTGGTCACGGCCGCCATCAGCGTGGTGATGACAATGATCGCCGCCGCCAACTCATGGTTGCCATTGGCAGCGCGCGCCATGACAAAACTGGCGGCCGCCGTGGGGCTGCCGAAGTACAGAAACAGAATCCCCAGCTCCGCCCCGCGAAAGCCGCACAACCAGGCGCCCAATGTCGCCAGCACCGGCAACCCGACCATTTTCACCAGGCTCGAGCTCAGCGCCAGGTCGCCACTTTTGCGCAAGGCTTCCAGCGACAAGGTGCCGCCGATGCAGATCAGGGCCAGGGGCAGCGTCATCTGCGCCAGGTTCTGGCCGGAGCTTTCGAGCCAGCCCGGCAAGCTGATCTGCCAATAAGCAAAGGGCGCCGCCAGCAGCACGCTGATGATCAGCGGGTTGCTGACCACGCTTTTGCAGATGCTCCACGGATCGGACTTGATCACCGGGCTGTAGACCGCCAGGACAATGGTCGACAGCGTGTTGTAGAACAGAATCACCAGCGCCGCGAGCACCGCCCCCAGGGAGATCCCGTACGCGCCATACATGCTCGCCGCCAAGGCCAGGCCGATCACGCCGTTGTTGCCGCGAAACGCGCCCTGGGTATAGATGCCCCGGTCTTCTCGCGGGCAACGCCAGATCGCCCAGCCCCAGGCACCGATAAAACTGAGCAGGGTGGCCACGGCGAAATAGATCAGCAGCCCGGGCTTGAGCGCCGAATGCAGGTCGGCATGGAGGATGCCCAGAAACAACAACGCCGGCATGGTGACGTTGAACACCAGGGCCGACGCGGTATGAATGAAATTGTCGTTGATCCAGCCCACGCGCTTGAGCAGTACGCCAAGAAACAACATCGCAAACACGGGGGCGGTGATGCTCAGTGTTTGAAGAAAAATAGCCAGCATGCGGGGTGAACCTTGAGCCCGTGGTCAGGGCGCCAATGATAAGCCAGTTTCCCGGCCCGGTCTCAGGCCCGGCGCCACCACCGGACCAAAACCCTTCACCCCGGCAGGTGGATCAGGCCATTTGCGCAACACCCGCCTCGGGTTGCCGGGAACGCACCGCCAACACGACCACCACCATGCCCACCGCCGAGACCGCTGCGGCCAGGAAGAACGCCGAGTTGTAGCCGCCACCGTACTGGATCAGCAGGCCGGTCAGGGACGGTGCGGCGATACCCGCCAGGTTCGCCAGCAAATGCACGAAGCCACCGGTGCCGCCCACGCGGTTCTTCGGCACGATGTCCTGGATCAGCGCCCAGCAGATCTGCGGGGTCATGAACAGAAACACGCTGGACACGGTGATGCAGGCCACCGCCATCCCCAGGGACGCGACCTGGGTGGTCAGCAGCACACAGACCGCCGCCACGCCCAGGCCCAGGGTCAGCACGATCTTGCGCGCCAGGATCACATTCCCCAGGCGCCGGCCCAGGCCATCGGCGAAAAAGCCGCCGCCAAGAAAGCCCACCGCCGCGCCCAGCCACGGGATCACACCGATGATGCTCATGCTCTTGATGTCCAGGTGCTGGTAGTCCATCAGGTAGCTGGGCAGCCAGGTGAGGAAGAAATACAGCACGTAGTTGAAGCAGAAAAACGCCATGGCCACGGCCAGTACCGGCACCGAAAAGATGTAATGGGTCAGGCTGCGACCCTCTTCGACGCTCTCGACAATGATGTTGGCGCGGCTCTGGCGAATCAGCTCGCGCTCGGCCTCGGACACTCGCGGATGCTGCTCGGGGGTGTCCTTGAAGAACTTCAGCCACGCCAGCAGCCACAGGCCGCCCAGCACCGCGATCACCACGAAGGAAATCCGCCAGCCGAAATTCAACGCCACCAGGCCGACAATCGGCCCCGCCAGTGCCGCGCCCAGGGGCTGGCCGCAGTTGGTGAAACCGATCGCGCGGCCAGCCTCCTCACGGGGGAACCAGTTGGTGATCGCCTTGTTGGTGGTGGTGCCCATCGGGCCTTCGCCCATGCCGAAAAAGATCCGACAGATCAGCAACTGCACATACCCGGTGATCAGCGCCGTAAGGCCGCAAAACACCGACCAGCCGCCCGCGGCCCAGGCGAACACGCGCTTGGGCCCGAATTTATCCGCCGCATAGCCGCCGATAAAACAGAAGGCGCAGTAGCCGATAAAGAAGCTGCTGAAGATAAAGCCCATTTGCGCGTCATTGATGTTCAGCTCGCCCTTGAGCAGCGGCGCCACCACCGACAACGCAGCGCGGTCGAGGTAGTTGAGCATCCCGGCGAAGAACAGCAGGCCGGCGATTTTCCAGCGGTATTTACCTAACATTTTTGTCGACCCTTATTGTTGTCAGGACAGCACTACAGATTCCACGGTGTAAGCGCCGAGCACCTCGGCGTCAGGCGCGAAGCCCAGCCCCGGCTGCTGCGGCAGGCTCATCTGCGGAGTGAACGCGAGCTGCGGGTACAGCAGGCGCTCGAACTCGATAAAGGGCACCTCAAGGCTGATATCCGCCGGCAGCAGGCTGCACAGATGCGCCACCGCCAACAGCCCGGGACCGAAGTAGAAGCAATGGGGCACGACCTTGACCTGGTAGCGCCGGGCCAGCTCGAAGACCTGGACCATGGCGCTGATACCGCCGATCTTGGCCACGCTCGGTTGGGCGATATCCAGCGCACCTTGCTCGAACATCGCCCGCAGGCCCTGGACCCCGGCGGCGTTTTCCCCGGCAGCGATGGGCACGCCGTGGCTGCGCACCTGAGCCAAGCCATGGGCGTCATCCGGCGGCCAGACCGGCTCTTCGAGCCAGGCCAATTGCAGCGGGCGCAGTTGTCCGGCCATGTCGCTGGCCTGGCTCACGCTCCAGGGGCAATTGACGTCGACCATCAGTTCGCCCTCCTCCACCGGCAACGCCTCACGGGCAGCAGCGATGGCGGCGTAGGTGGTTTCGTGGAGCTTGATCTTGCGAAATCCCTGGCCGCGCGCACGGCGTACCTGGCGCGCCACTTCCTCAGGGTCGTTGCCGTAGCTGACCAGGCTCGCGTACAGCTCCAGGGGCCGGTCTCGGCCGCCGAGCAGCTTGTATAGCGGCTGGCCAGCGCGCTGTGCAGCCAGGTCCCAGAGCGCGATGTCCATTGCCGACAAGGCATAGGTCACCGGTCCGCTGCTGCCAAAGCCATGCAGGGCGCGCCTCGCGGCTTCCAGGGTGTCCTGGAAATTCGCCACGTCACTGCCGAGAAACTGCGGCGCCACCAGGTCGGTCAGGGCCTTGTAGGTCACCGGGTTGCTGCCGTGGCCGAAGGCTTCACCCCAGCCCACCAGGCCGCTGTCGGTGCTGACCTTGAGCATCAGGCTTTCCATGCGCCGATGGCGGGTCGAGGCGGCGTTGAAGGCGTCATCGTCCTGGACCGGCCCGCTGTTACTGCGCTGGGTCGCGCCGGTGCTGAAGGGAATACTCAGCCGAATGACTTCGATGCTGGCGATTTTCACTGCCATGCACTCCTGCTTTTATTGTTGTGGGTGACAAGAACCGGGGTCGCGGCGGGTATCCGGCACCCGCCGCGACAGGCCATCGGCCTCAGGTAATAGGTGCGGGGTTGAACAAGGTGATGTCGTTGTGCAGCTTGTGCTGCTCGGCCCAGGTCTGCTTCTTGCCACTGGCCACGTCCAGGTAGAAGTGGAACAGCTCCCAGCCCAGCTCTTCAATACTGGCGCGGCCGGTGGCGATGCGCCCGGCGTCGATATCGATCAGGTCCGGCCAGCGCTGGGCCAGCTCGGTGCGGGTCGAGACCTTGACCACTGGCGCCATCGCCAAGCCATAGGGCGTACCGCGTCCGGTGGTGAACACGTGCAGGTTCATCCCGGCAGCCAGCTGCAAGGTGCCGCAGACAAAATCGCTGGCCGGCGTCGCGCAAAAGATCAGGCCCTTGCGACTGAAACGCTCGCCCGGGCCCAGCACGCCATTGATCGCGCTGCTGCCGGACTTGACGATGGAGCCCAGGGATTTTTCAACGATGTTCGACAGACCGCCCTTCTTGTTGCCCGGCGTGGTGTTGGCGCTGCGATCCGCCTCGCCCTTGGCCAGGTAGCGGTCGTACCAGTCCATCTCCCGTACCAGCTCGCGGGCCACGGTTTCGGTCTCGGCGCGCGAGGTCAACAGGTAGATGGCATCTCGTACTTCGGTGACTTCGGAAAACATCACCGTTGCCCCCGCTCGCAGCAGCAGGTCCGAGGCATAGCCCAGGGCCGGGTTGGCGGTGATCCCGGAAAACGCGTCACTGCCGCCGCACTGCATGCCCAGGATCAGCTCGGAAGCAGGCACGGTTTCCCGACGCCGCTGGTCGAGCTTCTTCAGGCGCGTTTCGGCCAGCTCCATGATCTGCTCGATCATCTCGGTGAAGCCGTGGCTGGAGTCCTGCAGGCGATACAGCCAGGGCTCGCTGAGGTCCACCGAACTGTCGTTTTCATGCATCACCTGGCCGGCCTGCAACTTCTCGCAGCCCAGGCTGATGACCAGCGCTTCGCCCCCCAGGTTGGGGTTGCGCGCCAGGTTGCGCACGGTGCGGATCGGGATATAGGCATCGGTGGCGGTAATGGCGACGCCGCAGCCGTAGCTGTGGGTCAGGGCCACCACATCATCGACATGGGGGTACTTGGGCAGCAGCTCTTCGCGGATGCGCTTGACCGCATGGTCCAGGACCCCGGTCACACACTGCACGGTGGTGGTGATTCCCAGGATATTGCGCGTGCCGACCGTGCCGTCGGCGTTGCGATAACCCTCGAAGGTGAACCCTTCCAGCGCAGCCTGGGCCGGCGGCACCTCGGTGGACAGCGGCAGGCTGTCCAGGGGCGGCGCGGTCGGCATGCGCAGTTGGTCTTCCTTGACCCAACTGCCGCGGGGGATTGGCTGCAAGGCATAACCGATGGTCTGGCCATAGCGAATCACCTGGCCGCCTTCGGGGATATCCACCAGCGTCACCTTGTGGCTCTGCGGCACAAAATCCACGGTCACCAGGCCATCGGCAAACTCGGTGCCGGCCGGCACGCCCTGGTCGTTGACCACAATCACAACGTTGTCCAGCTCGTGCAGGCGGATGTAGCGCGGCGAGTCTGAATGTTCAATCAACTGCATGACGCCGCCCCTTCAGGAATGTGCGTGGGAAAGTTTGCTCAACTCGGGGCCGTCGCTTGGCGGCTCCTTGAGCACCACTCGTTTGATCGGGCCAACGATCACCAGGTAGCTGAACACCGCCACCAGCGCGTTGCAGCCGACAAACACCAGGGCCCACTTGAACGAACCGGTGGAACTGATGATGTAGCCAATCACGATCGGCGTGGTGATCGAGGCGATATTGCCGAACATATTGAACAGTCCGCCACTCAGGCCGGCGATCTGTTTTGGCGAGGTGTCCGACACCACTGCCCAGCCCAGGGCGCCCACGCCCTTGCCGAAGAACGCCAGGGCCATGAAGCCGACCACCATCCATTCGATGTCCACGTAGTTGCAGGCCACGATGCTGCTGGACACCAGCAGCCCGGCAATGATCGGCGCCTTGCGCGCGAACGTCAGCGAGTGCCCCTTGCGCAGCAGGTAATCGGAGATCACCCCACCCAGCACGCCTCCGATAAAGCCGCAGATGGCCGGCAGGGAAGCGATGAAACCCGCCTTGAGGATCGTCATGCCGCGCTCCTGCACCAGGTACACCGGGAACCAGGTCAGGAAGAAGTAGGTGATGCCGTTGATGCAGTACTGGCCCAGGTACACCCCGAGCATCATGCGGTTGGTCAGCAACTGGCGCACGTAGTCCCATTTCGGGCCATCGGTGCGTTTGCCTGCGACCTTGTCCTGGTCCATGTCGACCATGCCGCCGTTGTCGGCGATGTGCTTGAACTCGGCCTCGTTGATCATCGGGTGCTGGCGCGGGCTGTGGATAATTTTCAGCCAGATCAGCGAAAACACGATGCCGATCCCGCCCATCACGATAAACACGTGCTGCCAGCCAAAGCGGTAGACGATCCAGCCCATCAACGGCGCGAACAGCACCGTGGCGAAATACTGCGCCGAGTTGAAGATCGCCGACGCCGTACCGCGTTCGGCGGTGGGAAACCAGGCGGCAACGATCCGCGCATTGCCGGGGAAGGATGGCGCCTCGGCCAGGCCCACCAGGAAGCGCAGCATGAACAGCGCCACCACCGCAGTGGAAACCCCGAACTCACCGACATAGCCTTGCAGCACGGTGAACAGCGACCAGGTAAAAATGCTCAGGGCATAGACTTTTTTCGAGCCGAAACGATCGAGCAGCCAGCCACCGGGAATTTGCCCGGCCACATAGGCCCAACCGAATGCAGAGAAGATGTAGCCCAGGGTGACGGCGTCGATACCCAGGTCTTTTTGCAGGCTGGAACCCGCGATGGCGATAGTGGCACGGTCGGCGTAATTGATCGTGGTCACCAGGAACAGCATAAGCAGGATCAAATAGCGGACGTGAGTCGGCTTGGTCGCTTGCATTTGGATGTACTCCCACTATTTATTTTTATGCGGGTAATCACGTTGTGCTGCAGGCGCCGACGAAGCGGCCCCTGCAGATCCAGCCTTTACGATCCGATGTAAGCCGTCTTGACCACGGTGTAGAACTCCTGCGCGTAGCGACCCTGCTCGCGGGAACCGTAGGACGAACCTTTGCGACCACCGAACGGCACGTGGTAGTCGACGCCGGCGGTCGGCAGGTTGACCATCACCATCCCCGCCTGGGAGTGGCGCTTGAAGTGATTGGCATACTTCAGCGAGGTGGTGGCGATGCCTGCCGACAAACCGAATTCGGTGTCGTTGGCCATGGCCAGCGCCGCCTCGTAGTCGGCGACACGCACCACGTTGGCCACCGGGCCGAAGATCTCTTCGCGGCTGATGCGCATCGAGGCCTCGCTGTCGGCAAACAGAGTCGGGGCCAGGAAGTAGCCTTCGGTGTCGCAGGTCACCAGCGCGCCACCACTGACCAGGCGTGCACCTTCGGACTGGCCGATATCGATGTACTTCAGGTCCTGCTCCAGTTGCGACTGGGACACTACCGGGCCGATATCGGTGCCGGCTTTCAGGGCATGGCCGACCTTGATCGACTGCATGCGCTCGGCCATCGCAGCAACGAACTTATCGTGAATGCCCGCGGTGACAATCAGCCGGCTCGACGCCGTGCAACGCTGGCCAGTGGAATAGAACGCGCTCTGCACCGCCAGCTCCACCGCCTGCTTGAGGTCGGCGTCGTCGAGGATGATCTGCGGGTTCTTGCCGCCCATCTCCAGCTGCACCTTGGCCTGGCGCGCCACGCAGTTGACGGCGATCTGCCGCCCTACGCCCACCGAGCCGGTAAAGCTGATGCCGTCGACTTTCGGGCTGTTGACGATGGCGTCGCCCACCAGGCGGCCGCTGCCCATCACCAGGTTGAACACCCCAGCCGGGAAGCCGGCGCGGGAAATGATTTCCGCCAGGGCCCAGGCGCAACCCGGCACCAGGTCGGCAGGCTTGAGCACCACACAGTTGCCGTAGGCCAAGGCCGGGGCGATCTTCCAGGCCGGGATCGCGATCGGGAAGTTCCACGGCGTGATCAGGCCCACCACACCCAGGGCTTCGCGGGTCACTTCGACGTTGACGCCCGGGCGCACCGAGGGCAGGTAATCGCCCGACAGGCGCAGGCACTCACCGGCGAAGAACTTGAAAATGTTACCGGCACGCGCCACTTCACCGATGGCTTCGGGCAGGGTCTTGCCCTCTTCCCGGGCCAGCAGGGTGCCGAGCTCTTCACGGCGGGCGAGGATCTCGCTGCCGACTTTGTCCAGCGCATCGCTGCGCGCCTGGATGCCCGAGGTCGACCAGGCCGGGAACGCCGCACGCGCTGCGTCGATGGCGGCATGCACCTGGGCCAGGTCGGCCTTGGCGTACTCGCCGATCACCTCGGACAGGTCCGACGGGTTGATATTGGTGGAGTAGTCGGCGCCGGCAACCCATTGGCCGCCGATGTAGTTATCGAATCGTTTTGCCTCTGCCACGAAGTCACTCCTCACACAAAATTCTGTACGTAAAAGGCCGCTGATTACTCAGCGGCCCCGGATCAATTACTGCGCACCCTGAGCGTCGATCAACGCCGCCAGTGCTTCGTATTCTTCCGGCAGCAGATCGGTCAGCGGGGCCCGTACCGGGCCTGCGTCGTGACCGACGATTTTCGCCCCGGCCTTGACGATGCTCACTGCGTAACCGGCTTTGCGGTTACGGATATCCAGGTAAGGCAGGAAGAAGTCATCGATGATCTTGCCGACCATAGCGTGATCATCACGGGCAATGGCGTGGTAGAAATCCATCGCGGTTTTCGGGATGAAGTTGAACACCGCCGAGGAGTAAACCGGCACGCCCAGGGCCTTGTAGGCCGCGGCATAGACTTCAGCGGTCGGCAGGCCGCCGAGGTAGCTGAAGCGATCGCCCAGACGACGGCGGATCGACACCATCAACTCGATGTCGCCCAGGCCGTCCTTGTAGCCGATCAGGTTCGGGCAACGCTCGGCCAGGCGCTCCAGCAGCGGCGCGTTGAGGCGGCAGACGTTGCGGTTGTAGACCACGACGCCGATTTTTACCGATTTGCACACGGCCTCAACGTGGGCCGCAACCCCGTCCTGGCTGGCTTCGGTCAGGTAGTGCGGCAGCAACAGCAGGCCCTTGGCCCCCAGGCGCTCGGCCTCTTGGGCGTATTCGATGGCCTGGCGGGTCGAACCGCCAACACCGGCAAGAATCGGCACGCTGGTGGCGCAGGTATCGACCGCAGTCTTGATGACTTCCGAATACTCACTGGCTGCCAGGGAGAAGAACTCGCCAGTGCCGCCCGCGGCGAACAGCGCCGAGGCGCCGTAAGGGGCGAGCCATTCGAGACGCTTGATGTAGCCCGCGCGATGGAAGTCGCCCTGAGCATTGAAGTCGGTGACCGGGAAAGACAACAGGCCATGGGAGAGGATGGACTTCAGTTCTTGTGGATTCATTATTCGAACACCCTGGGAAACATTGTGATGGAAAAGACCTCAGGCTTGGCTGAAGTTGTAGGTCATCGTACAACTAAAAATATAATCGTCAACTGCATTTCGTCGTTACAAAGAAAATTGATCGGCTCGCCTGCGGCTCCTTGACGAGCCAATGATTTCATCTAAGCTCGATTTAACTGTATATCCATACAGTTAAATAGTGACCTGAACGATGACATATCAAGGAGCTAGAAATGTCAGCACTCTCAACCCCCCTGCCGCAACAAGCATCGCTTGCCGGCAAAATCGCGGCCGATCTCGACCAGCTGTTCAGCGAACAGGGCCTGGCCATCAACGGCGATGGCGACAGCCTGCTGCTGCGCGTCGCCCCTCACCACAGCCGCAAACATTCGCCTCCCAGGCCGCCGGGCACACCACCGGAAAACCCGCTGAAACCCAAGCCCCAGTTGCGTTTCGAAGGTGGCGAGCACACCGCTATCGGCGACAACACCTGGTTGCGCTTCGCCGCGGATGCCCCGCCGATTGCTGCCTCCCAGGTCGAATTGCACCTGCCCAATGGCCTGGCACTGACCTATGGCCAGGTGGTGGCGCTGGGCGGTGACTTCTACGGCATCCCCGACCGACCGATCAGCGAAGGCGCTTCGGCGGTGGAGCGCGTGCAGCGTTTCAGCGCGGCCTTCAACTCCCTGGCGGTCCTGCCGGCGTCGAAAGACGAAGCGCGGCAGATCCTCGCGGTGATGCAGAAAGAAATCGTCGCCACTCACCAGGCGATCCGCGATGGCAAGCAGCCCCATGAGGCGTATGACGCCCTTGGAGATACGTTGTCTGAAGAGTGGAACCGGATTACCGGCGGTGGCAGCGTGGTCTCGCCGATGCTGCCCCTGGGGCGCTACCTGAAGTTGGCGGCGAACAACGCCGACCACTTTGGCGAGTGGGCAAAGCTTGCCTACATCGCCGGGCACAGCGCGGCACTGGAGCAGGCGCGATTGGCTCATGGCAGCGCCGACACCCAACCGTTGGAGCTGGCCTATGCAATGAACGCCTTTGCCGATCACTACCTCACCGACCTGTTCTCCGCAGGCCACCTGCGGGTGCCGCGCAAACAACTGGCGGCGGTGGTCACCCCCAGTGACCTGGGTTCGCTGATTACCCGCTTCATGCACGACGAAGACAGCAAGTTCGGCCTCAATGTCCGCAACGCCCGAGGCGAGCAATGGCACGCCTATGGCGACAAGCGTTACTTCGACACCGTCGACCAGCGCAATCGCCAGCAGGTGCAACGGGCCGTGCAGAGCTCGGCCGATGAAATCTTCGCCTGCTACCAGAGTGGCAACCCGGCGGCGCCTGCCAGCTTCGCCGCGCTGCAAGGGCTGCCGGACCTGCAAGCGGTCTCCAGCCCTGGTGCCAACTTCTCGCCCCTGTTCGTGACCCAGGGCGACAAGGTGCTGCGCCGCAGCGACGTCAATAACCTCAACGACAGCAAGACCGTCGACAACTGGTGGGGCTGGAGCACCTATCTGCTGCTGACCCACTACACACCCAACAAACCCGCCGGCTACCTCGAAGCGCCAACGGCAGCGCCGACCATCCTGGCCGACGGCTGGCAAAGCCAGACGCCGAGCGAACCCAACTGGCTACCGGGCAATGCCGTGCGCTACGCCATCAGCGAAAGCCAGGGGCTCAGCGAGTCGTACACCGGCCACTGGTCGGCCTATGCCCAACTCAGTGACCGTTTCCAGCCAACCCTGGGCATTGCCGCAGCCTCAGGCAGCAGCCTGACACGCAACGTTTACCGGCAATTTCTTGGGGGTTCGCCCGAGCTGATCGCCAGTATCGACGCCAGTTCCAGCACCTTTATCGACCGCATTGCCTGACAAGGACCTCACCATGAGTATCAACCTGACACTGCAACTGGCCTCCGGCCAATCTCTCCAGGGCGCGCCCCTGGAACTGCTGTCCAACGGCGTAGCGATTGCCCGCGCGCAGGTGGCCGCCGACGGCAAAGTGACGTTCGACACCTCAGCCCACGAGGGCCAACTGGCCGTGAGAGTCGACCGATCGATTCTGCAAAGCGCTTGATCCGCTAAAAAGCATCGCGGGCAAGGCCGCCCCCTACAACCGGTAGGGGGCGAGCTTGCCCGCGATGTCATTGCGCCCGAAGCTTGATCAGCGGCGCCTGCTGGAGAAATGGCCTAGCCGCGCTGCGCTTCTGCCTCCTCGTGGGCATGACGCAGGCGTTCGCGGCTGTTGGTCAGGTGCAAACGCATCGCCGCACGGGCTGCATCCGAATCCTGGCGGGCGATGGCTTCATAAATCTCTTCATGCTCGCGGCTCAGGCGCCCCATGTAGTGCTTCTGGTCATCGTGGGCCAGGCGCGCCGAGTTGAGCCGGGTCCGCGGAATGATGCTGGTACCCAGGTGGGTCATGATGTCGGTGAAATAGCGGTTGCCGGTGGACAGCGCGATTTGCAGGTGAAACTGGAAGTCAGAGGCGACAGCATCGCTGTCATGGGCTGCGCTTTCATTCAACGCATCCAGTGCCGCGCGCATGGCGGCCAGTTGCTCATCGCTGCGACGCAGTGCGGCGAGCCCTGCCGACTCCACTTCGAGGCTGATGCGCAGCTCGAGGATCGCCAGCACATCACGCAGGGTGACCACGGTGGCCGGGTCGATTCGAAAACCGCTGGGGCTTGGGGTGTCCAGAACAAAGGTACCGATACCGTGGCGGGTTTCCACCTGCCCCGCCGCCTGCAAGCGGGAGATCGCCTCGCGGACCACGGTCCGGCTGACGCCGTGGGCTTCCATGATCGCCGACTCGGTCGGCAACTTGTCACCGCGCTTGAGCAGCCCATCACGGATCTGTTCGGACAGCACCGTGACCAGCTCCTGCGCCAGGCTACGGCGCTTGCGGGGTAGGCGGGGCGCGGTGTTGAGGTTTTCCATGGTGGGCATCTTTTTAGGCAACTGAGAACGCATCATAGCTCAGCTTAGTTGTACGATCACCGTCCAGCGTAAACCCTGTCTTATTCGACAGGAAAAAGGACAGCCGTTGAGGTCAAGCACGCCGGCCAGCACCTGGGTGCCGACCGGCGCAGGCGATGCTAGGCCAGCATCGACTGTTCGATCAGTTGTCCGTGCTCGATCCGGATGTGCCGAGGATGGAAGCGCTTGAGGCTGCTGCGGTGACCAACGCTGACAATACTCAAGCCTGGCAGTTGATCAATCAGCGCCTGGTAGAGCGTCGCCTCGTCTTCTTCGTCCATGGCGGATGTGGCTTCGTCCATGTACAGCCAGGTCGGCGCATAGAGCAATGCACGGGCAAAGGCCAGGCGCTGCTGCTCGCCGGGAGACAACATGCGCTGCCAGTGATTGCTTTCGTCCAGGCGTGATACCAGGTGCGGCAGGCGGCAGGTTTCCAACACTTGCACGTAGCGTTCGTGAGGGTAGGTGTCGCCCGACTGTGGATAACTCAAGGCTTCACGCAGGCTACCAATGGGCAAGTAAGGTTTTTGCGGTAAAAACAGATAACGCTGGTCCGGCATGCGAATACTGCCGTGACCCGCAGGCCACAAGCGCCCCATCGCCCGCAACAACGTGCTTTTGCCACTGCCGGAACGACCGCTGAGCATCAGGCGCTCGCCGGGGGCAACGCTCATTTCGGCCCCTTCCAGCAGGTTGCGGCCATCTGCCAAGTCCAGCCCAAGGTCATGCACCTTCAGCTCGCCGCCTTCGTTTTGCACATCGATGGCCGGGGTGCGCTCTTCGTTTTCGCTCATGGCCTGGCGGAAGCTCAACAGACGATCACAGGTCGCGCGCCACGCGGCCAGGTCGGAGTACGCCGAAATAAACCAGCTGAAGTTCTCCTGCACATTGCCGAACGCCGAGTTGATTTGCATCAGCTCACCCAGCTCGATCTTCCCAGCGAAGTAACGCGGGGCTGCGACGATAAACGGGAAGATGACGGCAATCTGGCCATAGCCGGCGGTGAAGAAGGTCAGACGCTTGGAGACCTTCATGATGTCCCAGAAGTTGTGCCAGACCATGCCGAAGCGTGCGCTCAGGCGCCGGTTCTCGTTGCTCTCGCCGTTGTACAGGGCAATGCTCTCGGCGTTTTCACGAACTCGGACCATGGAGAAACGCAGGTCGGCTTCAAACCGTTGTTGATTGTTATTGAGGCCGATCAGGCGTCGACCGATCAGGTGCGTCAGCCAACTGCCGACGGCGGCGTACACCAGCGCGCACCAGAACATATAGCCGGGAATGGTGTAGCCGTAGACCTCGATGCTGCCCGAAACGCCCCAGAGGATGATGGAAAACGACACCAGGCTGACCACCGTGCGGATCAGCCCCAGGCCAAGGCTCAGGGTATTGCTTGTGAAGCTGTTGAGGTCTTCGGAAATCCGCTGGTCCGGGTTGTCGGTGTAACCACCCTGCTCCAGTTGGTAGTAGTTTTTATTGCCGAGCCAGCGGGCGAAGTGTTTCTCGGTCAGCCAGGCCCGCCAGCGAATGGTCAGCATCTGAGTCAGGTAAAGGCGATACACCGCACCAAGAATCGCCACGGCGGCAATCCCGCAGAAATACAGGATCAGGTGCCAGAACGCCGCTTCGTCCTTCTTTTGCAGGGCGTTGTAGAAATCCTTGTACCAACTGTTGATCCACACCGAGATCGCCACGCTGAACAGCGACAGGGCGATCACCGCAATCAGCAGCAGCCAGGCCTTGCCCTTCTCCTCGCTGCGCCAGTATGGCGTGACCATCGCCCAGACCCGTCGGAAAAACTGCCCGCGCACAGTATCGTTGACCGCGGAATATTCAGCGTTCTGATTCATCGTTGTGGCTCGGTAGGGAAGGGGCAAGCTCTGAGCCGATCATAGTTGATCGGCTGGCTTTTTCACGATGCCTTGCGGACATTCGTTCAGGCGCGGTTCAGCGGCGTACCGGGCGCTTCTGCAACTTGCGCTGCAAGGTGCGCCGATGCATGCCCAGGGCGCGGGCAGTGGCGGAGATGTTGCCTTCATGCTCGGTCAGCACACGCTGGATGTGCTCCCACTGCAGGCGGTCCACCGACATCGGGTTTTCCGGCACCAGGGTGTCCAGGTCGGCGTGTTCGGAGAGCAGCGCGGCCAGCACATCGTCGGCATCCGCCGGCTTGCACAGGTAATTGCAGGCACCGCGCTTGATCGCCTCGACAGCGGTGGCGATGCTCGAATAGCCGGTCAGGATCAGCACGCGCATTTCCGGATCCAGCTCAAGCAGCTTGGGCAGCAGCACCAGGCCGGAGTCGCCGTCCATTTTCAGGTCCAGCGCGGCATAGTCCGGCAAGTCCTGCTGAGCGATGGTCAGGCCTTCTTCGGCAGAACCTGCGGTGCTGACGCGAAAACCGCGACGGCTCATGGCGCGGGCCATTACGCGGGTAAAAGTAGCGTCGTCGTCCACCAGCAATAGATGCGGCAGCTCTTCGCCTTCGACTTGGGGTTCGTCACTCATCTTGGTCTCCTCGGGCGACACGGGGCAGGCGCAGCTCGGTAAGCGTGCCACCTTCCTCATGACTGTAGAGTTTCACTGAGCCACCGGCGCGGGTCACGCTGGCCTTGCTCAAAAACAGGCCCAGGCCGAAACCTTTGCCCTTGGTGGTAAAAAACGGCTTGCCGATCTGCTCGGCGATGGCCAAGGGTACGCCGGGACCGTGGTCACGAATACTGATGGTCAGGTTTTCCTCGTCCCAGTCCAGGCGGACTTCCAGCCCTTCGGGGCAGGCATCGGCGGCATTGTTCAGCAGATTGAGCAAGGCCTGGGTCAGGTCCGGCGGCGGCGCCAGGCGCGGCACCGGTCCCTGGCCCAGCAGCAGGAAGCGATAACTGGCTTCGGGGCGCATCAGGTGCCAGCGGTTCAAGGCTTCATCCAGCCACTGGGTGACTTCCTGCATCTCCACCGCCAGGCGCCGATTGGCTTCGGCGGCGCGCACCAGTTGCTGCAGGGTTTCCTTGCACAGCTTGACCTGGTCCTGAAGCACGCTCAGGTCGTCCTGCAACAGCGGATCGGGATGGTCCTGGCGCATTTCCTTGAGCAACACGCTCATGGTCGCCAACGGTGTACCCAACTCATGGGCGGCACCGGCGGCCTGGGTGGCCACGGCCAGCAATTGCTGGTCCCGCAGGCCCTCTTCACGACGGATCGCCCGTAGCTCTTCCTGGCGGCGCAACTCTTCGGCCATGCGCGCGGCGAAAAAGGTGATCACCGCCGCGGCCAGGGCAAAACTCAGCCACATGCCGTAGATCTGCAGGTTTTCCCGGGCGATGGGGAAGGTCTGCAGCGGGTAGAACTGCGCCAGCAGCAGGGTGTACATGGTCAGCGCGATACCGGAGAGAATCACCGAGTAACGCCATGGCAGGGTCACGGCGGCGATGGTCAGCGGCACCAGGTAATAGGAGACGAAAGGGTTGGTCGACCCCCCCGAGAAATACAGCAGCGCGCTGTGGATAAACAGGTCGCAGGCCAGCTGCACCGCGTACTCCAACTCAGTGACCGGCCATGAGGTACGCAGCCGAATCGCCGTGAAGGCGCAGAGGATCATCGAAAAGCCGAGGGTCACCGCCAGTTGCAGCCAGGGCAGCGGCAGCAGGTCAAACCAGTAGGCAAGCCCCACCGAACCGGCCTGGGCAGCCAGGACCAGGGTGCGGATAAAGGTCAGGCGCCAGAGGTTCTGGCGAGTGGCGGAAAGCAATTGTACGGGGGCGAGCATGAGCTCTCCTGATGAGCGCTCCAGGCGGATCGCGACGAGTATAACCAAGCAGCACGCCCCGCAGGCAAAACTGCGGCAAAGCGTCACAGAAAAGCAGTGGCAAGCGCCAAGTTTTAAGCTACAAGCCTAGGGGTTCTCAACTGGCAGCCTGGCGCTTGAAACTTGCCGCTGCCCAATACTGTCTGATGGTTTCACGCAGGAACGGGACCGTCACCTGTGGACCGTACTCAAGGAGTTTTCATGCATACATTCCGTCGCAGCGCCGCCCTTCTCGCCCTCAGCATCGGCTCCATCGCCAGCCTGCCGGCGCTGGCCGCCGATGAACTGCATTACAACCAGATCGCCCTGCGCGCCGAAGTCAGCCAGGAAGTGGCGCGCGACCTGATGATCGTCACCCTGTACAGCGAAGCCCAGGATGCCGATCCGGCCAAGCTGGCGGCGCAGATCACCACCACCATGAACAAGGCCCTGGGCCAGGCTCGTCAGGTCAAGGACATCACCTTGCGCCAGGGCAGCCGCAACAGCTACCCGATCTATGACACCAAGGGCCAGAAAATCACTGGCTGGCGCGAGCGCGCTGAATTGCGCCTGGAAAGCTCGGACTTCGCCGCCCTGTCCAAGCTCACCGGCGAGATGCTCGGCGACCTGAAAATGGCCGGCATGGACTTCGCCATCGCCGACCCGACCCGCAAGACCAGCGAAGACGCCCTGCTCAAGGACGCGGTCAACGCCTTCAAGGCCCGCGCCCAACTGGCCACCGACGCCCTGGGCGGCAAGGGTTACAAAATCGTCAACCTGAACCTCAACAGCAACGGTTATCCACAGCCGTACATGCGCGCACCGATGATGATGAAAGCGGCCAGCATGGATTCGGCGCCGGTGACCCCGGAAGTCGAGGCCGGCACCAGCCAGGTCAGCATGACCGCCGATGGCTCGATTGAAGTCTTGATGCAATAAGCGGTTGCCGGACCTGCCGCCCGGCGGGTCCGGCTCACCACACAAGCCGCCTGCGGCTCGGGCGGCTTACTGCAGCTTGCGCATGATATTGCTGAGCCGAGCCTGGCTGGCCAGGGTGCAGCCCATGGCGAAATCAGATTCCAGCATCTGGCGCTCCATCGCGTTGCGGCACACCTCGAGCACCGCGCTCAACGCGTCGGGATTCAGCCCGTACCAATAAATCAGTTTCACTCGGTAGGGTGCCTGGTTGAAGCGTTCCAGACGCTCCTGCCGCTCTTTTTCCTCAGACCGCTGCCGCAGCGTCATGGCGGCCAGATTCGCGTTGTTGCACCAGCTGTAATGCGGTTTGTTCTTGACCGAGTCGCACGCCCGAAGTGTGCTGAATAGGCGAGAAGTGTCCTCAAGAAACCACGCAACGGGCGGCGACTTCTCTTCACTGCAACCTGCCAGCAGCAGGCACCCAGCCACCATCCACCCTCTAACACCCATGATCCTGCCTGCCCCTGTCCCTTTGACGAAAAATGCCTGCCCCGGGCCGTGATCAGCAAACCGGTCTATCCATAACCTGGCAGCGTCCAGCTCCCCTTTTCCCCCTTGCTCCCTGGGAGCGCGCAACTTTACTAGGCTTGGTCTGGAATAACGACGCGGTTGTTTTGGTTATGAGCTGCTAACCAACCCGCTGTTTCTGATTCAACCCGGCAGCGGTAATCTCATGCCTGCCTTTTTCGCCCTGGCCGCTCTGGCCCGGTCATCACTAGGGGACTTCATGGACACGATTGTCTTTAAACCGCTGCTGCTCGCCGCCAGCCTGCTGGCCTGTGCGCCCCTCGCCCAGGCCGCCTCGACCCTGGTCTATTGCTCGGAAGCCAGCCCGGCCGGCTTTGACCCGAGCCAATACACCAGCGGCACCGACTTCGACGCCTCGGCCGAGACCGTGTTCAACCGCCTGACCCAGTTCAAGCGCGGCGCAACCGAAGTCGAGCCGGGCCTGGCCACCTCCTGGGATGTGTCCAAGGACGGCCTGAGCTACACCTTTCACCTGCGCGAAGGGGTGAAATTCCACAGCACCGACTACTTCACCCCCAGCCGCGACTTCAACGCCGACGACGTGCTGTTTACCTTTCAGCGCCTGCTCGACCCTGAAAACCCGTTCCGCAAGGCCTACCCCTCGGAGTCGCCGTACTTCACCGACATGGGCCTGAACACCACGATCAAGAGCATCGACAAGGTCGACGAGCACAGCGTGCGCTTCAGCCTGAACAACGTCGACGCCGCCTTTGTGCAAAACCTGGCCATGAGTTTTGCCTCGATCCAGTCCGCCGAATACGCCGCGCAGCTACTCAAGCAGGGCAAGGCCGCCGACCTCAACCAGAAACCGATCGGCACCGGGCCATTCGTGTTCAAGCGCTATCAGAAGGATTCGCAGATTCGCTTCACCGGCAACACCGCCTACTGGAAACCCGAGGACGTGAAGCTCGACAACCTGATCTTCTCGATCACCCCCGACGCGGCGGTACGTTTGCAGAAGCTCAAGGCCGGTGAATGCCAGGTCAGCGGTTACCCGCGCCCGGCCGATATCGAAGTGATGGAAAAAGACCCCAACCTGCGGGTGCTCCAGCAGCCCGGCTTCAACCTCGGGTTTCTCGCCTACAACGTGACCCACCCACCGCTGGACCAGCTCAAGGTGCGCCAGGCCCTGGACATGGCCATCGACAAGCCGGCCATCATCAAGGCGGTGTACCAGAGCGCCGGGCAACTGGCGCAGAACGCCCTGCCACCGGCGCAATGGTCATTCGACCCGAACATCAAGGACGCGCCCCACGACCCGGCCAAGGCCCGCGCCCTGCTCAAGGAAGCCGGAGTGGCACCGGGTACGACCCTCAACCTGTGGGCCATGACCGTGCAGCGGGCGTCCAACCCCAATGCGCGGATGTCGGCACAGATGATCCAGGAGGATTGGGCCAAGGTCGGGATCAAGGCCAATATCGTCAGCTATGAATGGGGCGAGTACATCAAGCGCGCCAAGAACGGCGAGCATGACGTGATGATCTACGGCTGGACCGGCGACAACGGCGACCCGGACAACTGGCTCGGCGTGCTCTACAGCTGCGCAGCGGTCAAAGGCAGCAATTACGCCAAATGGTGCGACCCGGCCTACGACCAGTTAGTGCAAAAGGCCAAGCTGAGCAGCGATCGCGACGAACGCATCAAGCTCTACCAGCAGGCGCAACTGATCCTCAAACAGCAAATGCCGATCACTCCGATCGCCAACTCCACGGTGTTCCAGCCGCTGCGCAAGGAAGTGCAGGACTTCAAGATCAGCCCGTTCGGCCTCACGCCGTTCTACGGCGTCAGCCTGAATAAATAACCCTCAAGCGTGAACCAACCGGGTGCGTCAGACGCCCCGGTTGTGCTGTTTTGGCCGTAAAAACAGCAAAAAATGCCTGCGCAAACGATCAAATGCGTCAAATTTTATACATATGCGACATTCATGTACGTTCGTTCCACTGTTTAAGACCTGCGGCAGTTCTGCATCTTGCATTGGGTATGAGGCCTGCATAAGTATCGGCAGGTCGACTCACGAGGTCGTCCTCTAACCAAAAATGACAACAAATCATGAGGCCACCATGCTTAAACACGCGGTCATTCCGTTTTTACTCGGCGCAGGCTTGCTTGCCAGCGCACCCTTCGCCCATGCGGCCACTAACCTGGTGTTCTGCTCTGAAGGGAGCCCGGCCGGTTTCGACCCAGGCCAGTACACCACCGGAACCGACTTCGATGCCTCGGCAGAAACCATCTACAACCGCCTCAGCCAGTTCGAACGTGGAGGCACCGCCGTCGTTCCTGGCCTCGCCACCAGCTGGGATATCTCCGACGACGGCCTGACCTACACCTTCCATCTGCGCGAAGGGGTCAAATTCCACACCACGCCGTACTTCACCCCGACCCGTACCTTCAACGCCGACGACGTGCTTTTCACCTTCAACCGCATGATCGACAAGGACATGCCGTTCCGTAAGGCCTACCCCACCGAATTCCCTTACTTCACCGACATGGGGATGGACACCAACATCACCCAGGTCGAGAAGATCGACGACAAGACGGTCAAGTTCCACCTCAAGAGCGTCGACGCCGCCTTTATCCAGAACATCGCCATGAGCTTCGCTTCGGTGCAGTCCGCCGAGTACGCCGACAAGCTGCTCAAGGAAGGCAAGGCCAGCGACCTCAACCAGAAGCCGATCGGCACCGGGCCGTTCGTGTTCAAGAGCTACCAGAAAGACTCCAACATCCGTTACACCGGCAACAAGGACTACTGGAAGCCTGAAGACGTGAAGATCGACAACCTGATCTTCGCCATCACCACCGACCCGTCGGTGCGAGTCCAGAAGCTGAAGAAAAACGAATGCCAGGTCACCCTCTCTCCGCGTCCGGCCGACCTCAAGGCACTCAAGGAAGACAAAGACCTGAAGATGCCGGAGCAGGCAGGCTTCAACCTGGGCTATGTGGCCTACAACGTGATGCCGGTACTCAAGGGCGGCACCGAACCCAATCCGCTGGCCAACCTCAAGGTGCGCCAGGCCATGGACATATCGGTGAACAAAGCCCAGATCATCGACTCGGTCTACCAGGGCGCCGGCCAGTTGGCGGTCAACGCCATGCCGCCGACCCAATGGTCCTATGACACCACCATCAAGGACGCCAAGTACGACCCCGAGAGGGCCAAGCAACTGCTCAAGGAGGCCGGCATCAAGGAGGGCACCCAGATCACCCTGTGGGCCATGCCGGTACAGCGTCCCTACAACCCGAACGCCAAGCTGATGGCGGAAATGCTGCAGTCCGACTGGGGCAAGATCGGTCTTAAAGTGAACATCGTCAGCTACGAGTGGGGCGAGTACATCAAGCGCTCCAAAGGCGGCGAGCAGCAGGCGATGATCATCGGCTGGAGCGGCGACAACGGTGACCCGGACAACTGGCTCGGCACCCTGTTCGGTTGCGACGCCATGAACGGCAACAACTTCTCCAAGTGGTGCGACAAGCCCTATGACGCACTGATCAAGCAAGCCAAGGCCACGCCGGATGTGGCCAAGCGCACCGAGCTGTACAAGCAGGCGCAACACATCATCAAAGACCAGGTTCCAATGACACCTATCGCACACTCGACGGTGTTTCAACCCATGCGCAACTCCGTGCAGGACTTCAAGATCAGCCCGTTCGGCTTGAACTCCTTCTACGGTGTCAGCATCAGCAAATAAGGCCCGGTGGCGACGTTCAACGACGTCGCCACCAGCCCTGCCACGTCACCGGGTCACCCGCCATCTCCGGAATCGCTGCGCTTTTCAGGCAGCAGACTGCGGGATTTTCAGCGGTTTCCTACGAGACGTTAAGGCTCCCGCGCATTTACGGTTTCGCCGATGACCTCTACCGTCAAGGCTGGGTGAATCTGTATCCGTGAGCCGGCGTTTGCTGCAAGCGATGGTTGAATATCAATGACGCGTCCACGTTCCAGGAAGGAGCTATTGCGCATTGATCACACACATAAAAAGGAGAGGCACCGTCATGCGTCATACCCTGGTTTTATCGGCACTGCTCGGCACCGGCCTGCTGGCCGCCAGCACCATCAGCCTGGCCGCTGGCAACAGCCTGGTGTTCTGCTCGGAAGGCAGCCCGGCAGGCTTCGATACCGCGCAGTACACCACCGCCACCGACAACGATGCCGCCGAACCGCTGTACAACCGGTTGGTGGAGTTTGAAAAAGGCGCCACCACCGTGGTGCCCGGGCTGGCCACGCGCTGGGATATTTCCCCGGACGGCCTGACCTACACCTTCCACCTGCGTGAGGGGGTGAAGTTCCACACCACCCCGTACTTCACACCCAGCCGCACCTTCAATGCCGACGACGTGCTGTTCACCTTCAACCGCATGCTCGATAGCGAGCACCCATTCCGCAAAGCCTACCCCACCGAGTTTCCCTACTTCGACGGGATGAGCCTGAACAAGAACATCGCCAAGGTCGAGAAGACCGGGCCGCTGACCGTGGTCATGACCCTGAACTCGGTGGACGCCGCGTTCATCCAGAACATCGCCATGAGCTTTGCCGCGATCCTCTCCGCCGAATACGCCGAGCAATTGCTCAAGACCGGCAAGCCCAACGAGATCAACCAGAAGCCGATCGGCACCGGGCCCTTCGTGTTCCAGCGCTACCAGAAAGACTCGCAAATCCGCTACGCCGGCAACAAACACTACTGGGACCCGAGCCGGGTCAAGCTCGACAACCTGATCTTCGCCATCAACACCGACGCCTCGGTGCGGGTGCAGAAGCTCAAGGCCGGCGAGTGCCAGGTCACCCTGCACCCGCGCCCCGCCGATGTGGCCGCGCTCAAGCAGGACCCGAAACTGCAATTGATCGAAAAGCCCGGGTTCAACCTCGGCTACATCGCCTACAACGTGCGCCACAAACCGTTCGACCAGCTCGAAGTGCGCCAGGCGCTGGACATGGCGGTGAACAAGGCCAGCATCCTCAACGCGGTGTATCAGGGCGCGGGGCAACTGGCGGTCAATGGCATGCCGCCGACCCAGTGGTCCTACGACGAGAGCATCAAGGATGCTGCCTACAATCCGGAAAAAGCCCGTGAGCTGCTCAAGGCCGCCGGGGTCAAGGAAGGCACCGAAATCACCCTCTGGGCCATGCCCGTGCAGCGTCCCTACAACCCCAACGCCAAGCTGATGGCCGAGATGCTTCAGGCCGACTGGGCGCAGATCGGGCTCAAGGTGAAAATCGTCAGCTACGAATGGGGCGAGTACATCAAGCGCACCAAGAACGGCGAGCATGACATCAGCCTGATTGGCTGGACCGGCGACAACGGTGACCCGGACAACTGGCTCGGTACCCTCTACAGCTGCGACGCCATTGGCGGCAACAACTACTCCATGTGGTGCGACCCGGCCTACGACACGCTGATCAAGCAGGCCAAGCTGATCACCGACCGCGAGCAACGCAGCGTGCTCTACAAACAGGCCCAGCAGTTGCTCAAGCAGCAGGTGCCGATCACGCCTGTCGCTCACTCGACGGTCAACCAGCCGTTGAGCGCCAAAGTCGAAGGGTTCAAGGTCAGCCCCTTCGGCCGTAACGTGTTCTCGGGCGTCAGCCTCGACCAATAACTGAAAACCCAAAGCCTGGGGGCGTTATTCGCCCTCATGCAGGCCTGTTGCCTGAATTCGGCTAACGCGGCTGATGCAAACGTTTGCGATGACCTGAATGAGTTCCAAACCGATAGCCGGATCACTGAAGACCGGCACATAAAAAGCAAAGGAGCCTCACCGATGAAACCAAGCAAGATTGCATTATTGGCCCTGGCTATCAGCAGCGTCAGCGCTGTGGCCCATGCCGAAACCGTCAGCCAGCAATTCGTGCCGACCACGCTCAGCGACACCAGCGCCCAGGCCGAAAGCAAAGGGTTCGTCGAAGGGCAGAGCCTTTCGGGCACCACCCGCAACTGGTACGCCAACGAGTTGCGCCGCCGCGATGATCGCTTCTCCTACAACCACAACAACGTGGCGACCCCGACCGCGCGCCGTATCAACTGGGTCCAGGGCACCATCCTCAACTACAGCTCGGGCTTTACCCAGGGCACCGTCGGTTTCAGCACCGAAGTCGCGGTCTACAACGCGATTGCCCTGGACCGTGACCGCAAGGACATCGCCGGCCCGAACAACCGTACCCTGACCCATGCCGACGGCGACGCAGTGGGCCAGTGGAGCAAGCTCGGCCTGGCCAACGTCAAGGCACGGATTTCCAACACCACCCTGACCGCCGGGCGCCAGAACGTCAGCACGCCAGTGGTCGACGTCATCGGTAACCGGCCACTGCCCTCCAGCTTCCAGGGGGTGAGCCTGCACAGCGAAGAATTCAACAACCTGTCGTTCGACCTCGGGACCTACGACCGCGTATCGCCACGCTCCGAGCAGAGCGTGACCAAGTTCGTCTCCGAGTATCAGCAACGGGCAGAGACCGACCACGTCAATATCGCCGGCCTCAACTACCAACCCACCAAAAGCCTGAAGACCAGCCTCTACGGCAGCCACGTCGAAGACTTCTGGAACCAGTACTACTTCGGCGCCACCCACCAACTGGGTGACAGCTCGGTGTTGAGCCTGACCACCGGCCTCAACTACTACAAGACCACCGACAGCGGCAAAGCCAAGATCGGCGGCATCGACAACGACACCTACAGCCTGTCCCTGGGGCTGACCCACCAGGCCCATACCCTGACGTTCTCCTACCAGGAAGTGAACGGCGACGAATACTTCGACTACCTGCACGACACCAACGGCATCTACCTGGCCAACTCCCTGCTGTCGGACTTCAACGCCCCGAACGAGAAATCGTTCCAGATCGCCTATGGCCTCGACCTGGCCCAATACGGCGTACCGGGTCTCAAGTTCAACGTATACAGCGCGCGTGGCTGGGGTATCGATGGTACGAACTACAAGTACACCGGCATCGGCTATGGCACATCGGGTAAATCGCGCAGCGACCTGCGCCTGATGGACGGCGAGAAGCACCAGGAGTACGGCGTCGGCGCTTCATATGCGGTGCAGAGCGGCCCGCTCAAGGCCACCGCGATCCGCGCGACCTACACCACGCACCGCGCCAGCTCCGAACAACCCGACGGCAACCTCAACGAGTTCCGCCTGGTGACCACCATTCCATTCAACATTCTCTAGGCCGCCAGTCGGAGGGCGGACTCAGGAAGAGTCCGCCATTCAAGCTAATCTGGTTCAACTGATTGCAGAGGGTTCCTGATGAAATTGCTTCCCCTGAAAGCGGCCATCGCCGCCGCCCTGCTGACCCTTGCCACAAGCGCCTGGGCCAAGCCCCTCGTGGTCTGTACCGAAGCCAGCCCGGAAGGCTTCGATATCGTCCAGTTCACCACCGCAGTCACCGCCGATGCGGCGGCAGAAACCCTGTTCAACCGTTTGGTGGACTTCAAGCCCGGCACCGTAGACATCCAACCCGCCCTGGCCGAGTCCTGGGAGATCAGCCCGGATGGGCTGCGCTACACCTTTCACCTGCGCCAAGGGGTGAAGTTCCACAGCACCGATTACTTCAAGCCGACCCGCACCCTGAACGCCGACGATGTGCTCTGGAGTTTCCAGCGCCAGCTGGACCCGAAACATCCCTGGCATGACAAATCCAGCGTGGGTTTCCCCTACTTCGAGAGCATGGGCTTCAAGGAGCTGCTCAAGAGCGTCGAGAAAGTCGACGAGCACACCGTGGTCTTCACCCTGACCCGGCGTGAATCGCCCTTTCTCGCCGACATTGCCATGGCCTTTGCTTCGATCTACCCGGCCGAATACGCCGACCAGTTGCTCAAGGCCGGAAAAACCGCCGAGCTCAACAGCAAACCGATCGGCACCGGGCCCTTCGTCTTCAACCGTTACGCCAAGGATGCCCAAGTCCGGTTCAAGGCCAACCCGGAGTACTTCCGTGGTGCGCCCCCGGCTGATCCGCTGATTTTCGCCATCACCACCGACAACAACGTGCGCCTGCAAAAGCTCAAGGCCAACGAATGCCAGATAGCCCTCTACCCCAAGCCCGATGACATCCCCAGCATCAAGACCAATCCCAACCTCAAGCTCGCCGAGCTGGCGGCGATGATCACCAGCTACACCGCGATGAACACCACCCGCCCTTATATCAGCGATGTCCGGGTACGCAAGGCCATCGATATCGCCTTCGACAAACAGGCCTACGTCGACAGCCTGTACGGTAAGGACAACGCCATACTCGGCACCGGGCCTTACCCGCCGACCCTGCTAGGCTTCAACCGGAGCCTGACAAACCCGGCGCGCGACCTCGACAAGGCCCGGGCGCTGCTCAAGGAAGCCGGGGTTCCCGAAGGCACCGTGCTGACCCTGTTCACCCGCAACGGCGGCGGCCCGACCAACCCCAATCCGTTGCTGGGCGCGCAGATGATGCAGTCCGACCTGGCCCAGATCGGACTCAAGCTCGACATCCGCGTCATGGAATGGGGAGAGATGCTCAAACGGGCCAAGAATGGCGAACACGATCTGGTGACGGCCGGCTGGGCTGGCGACAACGGCGACCCGGATAACTTCGTCACACCGAACTTGAGTTGTGATGCGGCGAAAAACGGCGAAAACTACGCCCGCTGGTGCAACAAGGCCTTTCAAGCGTTGATCGATCAGGCCCGTGCCGACACCGAACCGACGCAACGCGCGGCACTCTATGAAAAAGCCCAGCTGGTTTTCGCTGAAGACCAACCCTGGATTCCCACGGCCTATCCAAAAATGTTCACGGCCATGCGCAAGAACGTCGAGGGTTACCACCAGAACCCGTTGACCAATAACAACTTCGCCACGACCCAGGTGAAGTAGAAATGAACCTGTTCACGCTCCAGCAAGCGACGCCCGACCATGTTTGACGCGCCATGAGCCCAGCGCAGCAGATCGTGACCAGGTTCTAAGAAACGCCTGGCCCCCTTGACCCCAAGGAGGCCGGGCACGCCTAACCGGCTGATGAGGTACTCCAGAAGATGTTTAGTTTTATCGCCCGCCGCGTGGGGTTGTTGATCCCCACCTTCTTCGGCATCACCTTGCTGACGTTTGCCCTGATTCGCATGATTCCCGGCGACCCCGTGGAAGTCATGATGGGCGAACGCCGGGTCGACCCCGAGATGCATGCCCAGGCAATGGAGCGCCTTGGCCTGAACAAACCGCTGTACGCCCAGTACCTGGACTACATCGGCAAGCTGGCCCATGGCGACCTGGGCGAGTCCCTGCGCACCCGCACCAGTGTCTGGACCGAGTTCACCTCGCTGTTCCCGGCGACCCTGGAGCTGTCCATGGCGGCCCTGCTGTTCGCCGGCATCCTCGGCCTGCTGGCCGGGGTGATCGCGGCCTTGAAACGAGGGTCCCTGTTCGACCATGGGGTCATGGGCATCTCCCTGGCCGGGTACTCGATGCCGATCTTCTGGTGGGGCCTGATCCTGATCATGTTCTTCTCGGTCAGCCTGGGCTGGACCCCGGTTTCCGGGCGCATCGACCTGCTCTACGACATCGAGCCGAAAACCGGCTTCATGCTGATCGACACGCTGCTGGCCGATGACACGGGGGCCTTCTTCGACGCCCTGCATCACCTGATCTTGCCGGCCATCGTGCTCGGCACCATTCCCCTGGCGGTGATCGCGCGGATGACCCGCTCCTCGATGCTCGAAGTGCTGCGCGAAGACTACATTCGCACGGCCCGGGCCAAAGGCCTGTCGCCAGCACGGGTGGTGTTTGTCCACGGCCTGCGCAACGCGCTGATTCCGGTACTGACGGTGGTCGGCCTGCAAGTCGGCACACTGCTGGCCGGCGCGGTCCTGACCGAGACCATCTTCTCCTGGCCCGGGGTCGGCAAGTGGCTGATCGAAGCCATCGGCGCCCGGGATTACCCCGTGGTGCAAAACGGCATCCTGTTAATTGCCTGCCTGGTGATTCTGGTCAACTTCGTGGTGGATATCCTCTACGGCTTTGCCAACCCACGCATCCGCCACCAGCGCTGAGATCAAGACCTATGAGCACTCCAACCTCCTCGGTAGCAGTCGATCAAAGCCTGCTCTACCCCTCCCCGTACAAAGAGTTCTGGCACGCTTTCTCGCGCAACAAAGGCGCAGTGGCCGGGCTGCTGTTCATGCTGCTGATCATTTTTTGTGCAATCTTCGCCCCCTGGGTCGCGCCCCATAACCCCAGCGAGCAATACCGCGACTTCCTGCTGACCCCGCCGGCCTGGCTCGAAGGCGGGCAACTGCAGTTCCTGCTGGGCACTGACGAACTGGGGCGTGACCTGCTGTCACGGCTGATCCAGGGGTCGCGGCTGTCGCTGATCATCGGCTTGTCGTCGGTGGTCATGTCGCTGATCCCGGGGGTGATGCTGGGCCTGTTTGCCGGGTTCTTCCCGCGCCTGCTGGGCCCGACCATCATGCGTC
Organism: Pseudomonas sp. MF4836; assembly: GCF_002018875.1. Classification (GTDB taxonomy): domain Bacteria; phylum Pseudomonadota; class Gammaproteobacteria; order Pseudomonadales; family Pseudomonadaceae; genus Aquipseudomonas. Next base: position 156,096 of record NZ_MVOL01000003.1, on the reverse strand, counting down.
TGATGGACATCATGCTGGCCCTGCCTTCGCTGCTGCTGGCGGTGGCGATTGTCGCCATCCTCGGCCCTGGCCTGATCAACACCGTGATCGCCATCGCCATCGTGTCCCTGCCGTCATATGTGCGCCTGACCCGCGCCGCAGTGATGGGCGAGTTGAACCGCGACTACGTGACCGCCGCGCGCCTGGCCGGTGCCGGCCTGCCGCGCCTGATGTTCATCACCGTGCTGCCCAATTGCATGGCACCGCTGATCGTGCAGGCGACCCTGAGCTTTTCCTCGGCGATTCTCGATGCCGCCGCCCTGGGCTTCCTCGGCCTCGGCGTACAGCCGCCGACCCCGGAGTGGGGCACCATGCTGGCCTCGGCCCGCGACTATATCGAGCGCGCCTGGTGGGTCGTCAGCCTGCCCGGCCTGACCATTTTGCTCAGCGTGCTGGCAATCAACCTGATGGGCGACGGCCTGCGCGATGCGCTGGACCCGAAACTCAAAAACGCCGCCTGAGGAGATTCCCATGTCATTGCTAGAAATCAAGAATCTCAACGTGCGCTTCGGCGACGCCCAGGCCGTCCCCGTGGTCGATGGCCTCGACCTGAGCGTGGACAAGGGCGAAGTCCTGGCCATCGTCGGCGAATCGGGCTCCGGAAAGTCGGTGACCATGATGGCGCTGATGGGGCTGATCGAGCACCCGGGCATCGTCACCGCCGACGCCTTGCACTTCGACGGCAAGGACATGCTCAAGCTCAGCGCGCGGCAACGCCGACAGATTGTCGGCAAGGACCTGGCCATGGTCTTCCAGGACCCGATGACCGCGCTGAACCCGAGCTACACCGTGGGTTTCCAGATCGAGGAAGTGCTGCGCCTGCACCTGAAAATGTCGAGCAAGGCGGCCCGCAAGCGTGCCATCGAGCTGCTGGAAAAAGTCGAAATCCCCGGCGCCGCCAGCCGCATGAACGCCTACCCCCATCAACTGTCTGGCGGCATGAGCCAGCGCGTGGCAATCGCCATGGCCATTGCCGGCGAGCCCAAGCTGCTGATTGCCGACGAGCCGACCACGGCCCTGGACGTGACCATTCAGGCGCAGATCATGGACCTGCTGCTCAACCTGCAACGGGAACAGAACATGGGCCTGGTGCTGATCACCCACGACCTCGCGGTGGTGGCCGAAACCGCCCAGCGGGTGTGCGTGATGTACGCCGGCCAGGCGGTGGAAGTCGGCCAGGTGCCGGAGCTGTTCGAGATTCCCGCCCACCCTTACAGCGAAGCGTTGCTGGCGGCGATTCCCGAACACAGCATGGGCGCGGCGCGTCTCTCGACTCTGCCGGGCATTGTCCCCGGGCGGTATGACCGGCCCCAAGGCTGCCTGCTGTCGCCGCGCTGCCCGTACGTGCAGGACCACTGCCGGCAGCAACGCCCAGGCCTGGACCCGAAAGCCGCCAGCCTCGCCCGTTGCTTCTACCCGCTGAATCAGGAGGTGGCGTAATGGCCGTCGTTCTTACCGCCCGCGACCTGACCCGTCACTACGAAGTGTCCCGTGGCCTGTTCAAGGGCACCGCCCTGGTGCGCGCCCTCAATGGGGTGTCGTTCGAACTCGAAGCCGGCAAGACCCTGGCCGTGGTGGGCGAGTCCGGTTGCGGCAAGTCGACCCTGGCCCGCGCCCTGACTCTGATCGAAGAGCCCTCCTCCGGCTCGTTGAAAATCGCCGGGCAGGAAGTGGCCGGGGCCGACAAGGCGCAGCGCAAGCAATTGCGCAAAGACGTGCAGATGGTGTTCCAGAGCCCGTACGCGTCGCTCAATCCACGGCAGAAGGTCGGTGACCAACTGGCCGAACCGCTGCTGATCAACACCAAGCTGTCTGCCGCCGAGCGCCGCGAAAAAGTCCAGGCGATGATGAAACAGGTCGGGCTGCGCCCCGAGCATTACCAGCGCTACCCCCATATGTTTTCCGGCGGCCAGCGCCAGCGCATTGCCCTGGCCCGAGCCATGATGCTGCAACCCAAGGTGCTGGTGGCGGACGAACCGACCTCGGCCCTCGACGTATCGATCCAGGCCCAGGTGCTCAACCTGTTCATGGACCTGCAGCAGGAGTTCAACACCGCCTACGTGTTTATCTCCCACAACCTGGCGGTGGTGCGGCACGTCGCCGACCAGGTCATGGTGATGTACCTCGGCCGGCCGGTGGAAATGGGTCCCAAGGAGGAGATCTACAGCAGGCCCCTGCACCCCTACACCCAGGCCCTGCTCTCGGCCACGCCGACCATTCACCCGGATCCGGACAAACCGAAAATCAAGATCGTCGGCGAGTTGCCCAACCCGCTGAACCCGCCCTCCGGCTGCGCCTTCCACAAACGCTGCCCGTACGCCACTGAACTGTGCAGCACTGAAGAGCCGGCCTTGCGCCTCCTCGACAACCGCCAGGTCGCCTGCCACTACGCCGAACAGTTTCTCGGCTGAGCCACAAAAAAACGCCCCCGGAATCAATCCGGGGGCGCCGGTTTCGCTCAAACCTCCCAGGGCATGGGTGCATAGCACCCGCAGCCAGGGAGGCGTCTATCTGTCAGCTGTCGTTATCGCCGTCATCATCGCTGTCAGGATCCGGGTCGTCGGTGGTCGAATCATCATCGCCCTTGCTCCCGCCCTGCCCCTGATCCCCGGCTTCCGAGTCGGACTTGGCCAGCATCAGCGCACTGCCATGGGGGCTTTTTGCCGCCCACGCGCCAGGTTCCTGCTGCACTCCGGCATGGGCCCAGGCCGCCGAAGTCCCCACCGATAACAGCACCAGCACTTTGATCAACAACACCACGCGTTGAAAGACGCTCATGACCGATCCCATCCGTTCGTAGGTGCACCATTGATGGCCACAGGCCTTGAGTCTTCGAGCCTGTGGCACTGCTGTGAAACTAGTCGTGATGGATGGGGTTTTCCAGATGAGCCACCCGGAAGCCGCCACATGGGTAGATTGCTTTCGACTAGGCCCTACAGCCAGTGGTTATGTACGCCGACCTGGCGCCACTCCCACCAATCCGTCACCCATGAAAAAGCCCCGCTGGGTCAACAGCGGGGCTTTGGGGTGCGGCAGTGTTAGTGGTGTTCGCGGGTGGCGCGGAATTTCACGTCCGGCCAGCGCTCTTCCATCAGTGCCAGGTTGACCCGGGTCGGGGCCAGGTAGGTCAGGTGACCGCCGCCATCGATGGCCAGGTTTTCCACGGCCTTGTTGGAGAATTCCTCCAGCTTCTTCTTGTCGCTGCACTCGATCCAGCGCGCGGAGTACACGGTGATCGGCTCGTAGGAGCACTCGACCTTGTATTCCTCTTTCAGGCGGCTGGCGACCACATCGAACTGCAGCACACCGACGGCGCCGAGGATGATGTCGTTGCTGCGCTCCGGGAAGAACACCTGGGTCGCGCCCTCTTCGGCCAGCTGTTGCAGGCCCTGGCGCAGTTGCTTGGACTTGAGCGGATCCTTCAGGCGCACGCGACGGAACAGTTCCGGGGCGAAGTGCGGGATACCGGTGAAACCCAAGGCCTCGCCTTCGGTAAAGGTGTCGCCGATCTGGATCGTGCCGTGGTTGTGCAGGCCGATGATGTCGCCAGCGAAGGCTTCTTCCAGTTGTTCACGCTCGGAGGAAAAGAAGGTCAGGGCGTCGCCGATGCGCACGTCCTTGCCGGTACGTACATGGCGCATCTTCATGCCTTTCTCGTACTTGCCGGAGCAGATACGCATAAAGGCGATACGGTCGCGGTGTTTCGGGTCCATGTTCGCCTGGATCTTGAACACGAAGCCGGCAAATTTCTCTTCAACCGGTTCCACGGTGCGCTCGTTGGCGACCCGGGCCAGGGGCTTGGGAGCCCAATCGACCACGGCGTCGAGCACGTGATCGACCCCGAAGTTACCCAGGGCCGTACCGAAGAACACCGGGGTCAACTGGCCGTCGAGGAATTCCTGCTGGTTGAATTCGTGGCAAGCGCCCTGCACCAGTTCCAACTGTTCGACGAAGCGGTCGTACTCGTCGCCCAGGTGAGCCCGTGCTTCATCGGAATCGAGCTTCTCGATGATTTTCACTTCGGTGCGTTCGTGGCCGTGGCCAGCGGTGTAGACAATGATGTAGTCGTCGGCCAGGTGGTACACACCCTTGAAGTCGCGGTAGCAACCAATCGGCCAGGTGATCGGTGCGGCCTTGATCTTCAGGACTGCTTCGATTTCATCGAGCAGCTCGATCGGGTCGCGGATGTCGCGGTCGAGTTTGTTGATAAAGCTGACGATCGGCGTATCGCGCAGGCGGCAGACGTCCATCAGGGCGATGGTCCGTGGCTCTACGCCCTTACCGCCGTCGAGCACCATCAGCGCTGAGTCGACCGCGGTCAGGGTGCGGTAGGTGTCTTCCGAGAAGTCTTCGTGGCCCGGGGTGTCGAGCAGGTTGATCATGTGTTCGCGATAAGGGAACTGCATGACCGAGGTCGTGATGGAAATCCCGCGCTGTTTCTCCATCTCCATCCAGTCGGAAGTGGCATGACGGTCGGACTTACGCGACTTCACGGTACCGGCGACCGCAATCGCCTTGCCCATCAGCAACAGCTTCTCGGTGATGGTGGTTTTACCCGCATCCGGGTGGGAAATAATGGCGAAAGTGCGGCGTTTCGCGACTTCGGCGGCCTGTTTGGTCATGGGAAATCGCCTGGCGGTGATTCAAAAAAGGGCGGCGAGTATAGCGTAAAGCAAGCCTTCCAGGCCACCGCTCGGCCTGCCGTCGACGCCCCTGTAGCCGCGGCCGCAGGCTGCACTCTCCGCACCAGACGCCAACATACATTCGAGGCAGTGGAGGCGGTTTCGAGGGACAGCACAGCCGGAGGCAGCGGCTGCAAGAGAGGGTTTGGGCGGGGACCGTTGGGCAATTGGCGATGGCTAAATGCTGTCAACTATGGAACCTTTTAAAAGGTGCAGACGTCCACTCCCCTGCTACACGCTTTCATCAGGGGCTGAAATATCAGCAAGTTAGCCTGACGAGGCTGCGCTCATGGCTCGACCTCATGCCGTTTTGCCGGCATTGGCGAGCTGCTTTTCGCGACCACATTCACCGGCAGCCAGGAATGGCAATGCCGCCCGGAAATGTGTGCGCCGACTGACATAAAGGAGTCCGCCTGTGGCTATTCGCTATGGCAAAGGGCTGATAGGAGGAGCGGTTGTCGTCGCTCTCCTGGCCCTGCTGGTCCACTGGATCGGCATCAATACCATCGAAATGTACCGCGACGATTTGTTGTTCTACCTGCAAGCTCATTTGATTCTGGTCCTGGTGTCGATGCTCGCTGCCCTGGTGGTAGGCATCCCGGCCGGCATTTACCTCAGCCGCCCGCACATGGTGGGACGCGCTGAACGCTTCATGCAGATCTTCAACATCGGCAACACCGTCCCTCCTCTGGCCGTACTGGCCATCGCCCTGGGGATTCTCGGCATCGGCAGCGGCCCCGCTATCTTTGCCCTGTTCCTCGCCTCCCTGCTGCCGATCGTGCGCAACACCTACGAAGGCCTGAAAAACGTCCAGGGCTCGCTCAAGGAAGCCGCCGTCGGCATCGGCATGACCCCGGGCCAAGTGCTGTGGAAAGTCGAATTGCCCAATGCCGTGCCGATCATCATCGGCGGCGTGCGCGTGGCCCTGGCGATCAACGTCGGTACCGCGCCGCTGGCCTTCCTGATTGGCGCCAACAGCCTGGGCAGCCTGATTTTCCCGGGGATCGCCCTGAACAATCAGCCGCAACTGCTACTGGGAGCGGCCTGTACCGCACTGCTGGCACTGCTGCTTGACGGCATCCTGACCATGGCCAGCCGCCTCTGGCTGGAACGCGGTCTGCGCCCGTCTTAATCGCCAGGCCGAGCAAAGGAATCCTTATGAAAAAGCTAAGTTTGATACTGGGCTGCGTCCTGCTGTTCGCAGGCGTCGCCCAAGCGGCTGAAAAGCCGGTGATCCGCATCGGCGCCCGGGTCTTCACCGAGCAGACGCTGCTGGCGGAAATCACCTCGCAGTACCTGCGCACCAAGGGTTATGACACCCGTGTCACCGGCGGTCTGGGCAGCAACCTGGCGCGCAGTGCCCAGGAAAGTGGCCAGCTGGACCTGATCTGGGAATACACCGGCGTGTCGCTGGTGGCCTACAACCACGTCGACGAGAAACTCGACAGCGAACAGTCCTACGCCCGGGTCAAGGAACTCGATGCGAAAAAAGGCCTGGTCTGGCTTTCTCCGTCGACATTCAGCAACACCTACGCCCTGGCGCTGCCAGAGAACGTGGCCAAGGAGTTCCCGCAGATCAACAGCATCAGCGACCTGACCGCTGCGCTGGCCGAAAAGACCAAGGAAAACCGCCTGGTGGCCCTGGACACCGAGTTCGCCAACCGCTCCGACGGCATGGCCGGCATGGTCAAGCTGTACGAGATGAACCTGACCCGCAAAAACACCCGGCAGATGGACGCCGGCCTGGTCTACACCGCCCTGCGCAATGGCCAGGTGTTTGCCGGTCTGGTCTACACCACCGACGGGCGCCTCAACGCGTTCAAGCTGAAGCTGCTGGAAGACGACAAGCATTACTTCCCCGACTACACCGCAGCGCCGGTGGTGCGTCAGGTCTATCTCGACGCCCACCCGCAACTCGCCGCGGAGCTCAAGCCGCTGGCCGCCCTGTTCGACGACGAAACCATGCGCCAGCTGAATGCACGGGTCGACGTCGACCATGAAAGCCCGTCCGCCGTGGCCGCAGATTTCCTGCGCCAACACCCGATCACCCAATAAAGAGGAGAAGACATGGAATTTCTGAACGCCTTTTCCCATCTTGACTGGACACAGGTGCTGCACCTGACCTGGCAGCACATCACCCTGGTGGGCATCGCCGTGATCCTGGCCATCGTGGTCGGCGTGCCCCTGGGCGTGCTGATGACCCGCTTCCCGACCCTGGCCGGCCCGCTGCAAGCCAGCGCCACGGTGTTGCTGACGGTGCCGTCCATCGCCCTGTTCGGCCTGCTGCTGCCGTTCTACTCCAAGTTCGGCCAGGGTCTGGGACCGATGCCGGCGATCACCGCGGTGTTCCTCTACTCCCTGCTGCCCATCATGCGTAACACCTACCTGGCCCTGACCGGGGTCGAGCCCGGCATCCGCGAAGCGGCCAAGGGCATCGGCATGACCTTCGGCCAGCGCCTGCGCATGGTCGAACTGCCCATCGCCGTACCGGTGATCCTCGCCGGGGTGCGCACCGCCGTGGTGATGAACATCGGCGTGATGACCATCGCCGCCACCATCGGCGCCGGCGGCCTGGGTGTACTTATTCTGGCTTCCATCAGCCGCAGCGATATGTCGATGCTGATCGTCGGCGCCGTGCTGGTCAGTCTTCTGGCCATCTTCGCCGACCTGCTCCTGCAATGGCTGCAACGCACGCTGACTCCAAAAGGACTGCTCAAATGATCGAACTTCAAAACCTGACCAAGACCTTCCAAAGCAACGGCAAGACCATCACCGCCGTTGATTCCGTGAGCCTGACCGTCAACGAAGGCGAAATTTGCGTATTCCTCGGCCCGTCGGGCTGCGGTAAAAGCACCACGCTGAAAATGATCAACCGCCTGATCAAGCCGACCTCGGGCAAGATCCTGATCAACGGCGAAGACACCACCGACCTGGATGAAGTGACCCTGCGTCGCAACATCGGCTACGTGATCCAGCAGATCGGCCTGTTCCCCAACATGACCATCGAAGAAAACATCGTGGTCGTGCCCAAGCTGCTGGGCTGGGACAAGCAGAAATGCCACGACCGCGCCCGCGAGCTGATGAGCATGATCAAGCTCGAACCCAAGCAGTACCTGCACCGCTACCCGCGTGAACTCTCGGGTGGCCAGCAGCAACGGATCGGCGTGATCCGCGCCCTGGCCGCCGATGCGCCGCTGCTGTTGATGGACGAGCCGTTCGGCGCGGTCGACCCGATCAACCGCGAGATGATCCAGAACGAGTTCTTCGAGATGCAGCGCGCGCTGAACAAGACCGTGATCATGGTCAGCCACGACATCGACGAAGCGATCAAGCTGGGGGACAAGATTGCGATCTTCCGTGCCGGCAAGCTGCTGCAGATCGACCATCCGGACACCTTGCTGGCGCACCCGGCAGACGAGTTCGTGAGCAACTTCGTCGGCCAGGACAGCACCCTCAAGCGCTTGCTGCTGGTCAAGGCCGAGGACGCGGCGGACAACGCGCCGTCAGTCAGTCCGGAAACCCCGGTGGCCGATGCCCTGGAGCTGATGGACGAACACGACCGCCGCTACGTGGTGGTGACCGACGGCGAGAACAAAGCCATGGGTTACGTGCGTCGCCGCGACCTGCACCGCCAGACCGGCACCTGTGCCCAATACCTGCGCGAGTTCAACGCCACCGCAGCCTATGACGAACACCTGCGCATCCTGTTGTCGCGGATGTACGAGTTCAACCGTTCGTGGTTGCCGGTGATGGACGCTGATCGCGTGTTCCTGGGTGAAGTGACCCAGGAGTCGATTGCCGCTTATCTGAGTTCGGGGCGATCACGCGGGATGAAGACCAATATCGTCTCGCCGGCTGAGGCTGTAGTCGCGTAAAAATACAAAAACGGTGGGAGCGGGCTTGCTCGCGAAAGCGAAATGTCACTCAGCAATGATGTGACGGTAAAAATGCCTTCGCGAACAAGCCCTCTGCCATAGGCCTCGTGTAACTTCATCGGCACTCGCAGCCGGAAAAAAATATCAACAGCGCCACCCGTAAAAACAGACCGACTGTACTTTGCAAAACAGCCAAAATACGCCTCACGCCACCCTCTCGCCGCCAACGTCGCCGATGTTGACGCCATCACACTTGCCTGCGACTTAGCGCACAAAAGCTTCGAACGTGCAGGTATTTTTAACACTGGAAAAATCCTGGGGAACATCTGTCCGTCATCTCGGTCGGCTACAAAGAGTGATATCGATTACGCAGGTCAGACGCGTGCAAAAACGCGACATTTTTAGTTGATCTCAGGCCCCTCACGCCCTAAAGTTCGCGCCGAACGTCCATGCTGGAAACGATCCATCCGGCTCAAGTACTGACGACGAGACAGCAAGGCCAAGGGCAGCGCCCCATGGCCTTTTTGCTTTCGGCGACATGCCTTGGGAAGTAGGCGAACCAAAGTGGGGATACGGAGGACGTTCATTTGCACCCATTGATCAATTTAGTTTGCCAGTAGGAGTTCCCAGCATGTCGATCAACGTCGAAGACTATTTCGCGCGCGCCACTTTTGACAAAATGAAGGCGTTCGCCGACAAGCAAGAAACCCCGTTCGTGGTGATCGACACCGCGATGATCAGCCAGGCCTACGATGACCTGCGCGCCGGTTTCGAATTCGCCAAGGTGTATTACGCGGTCAAGGCCAACCCGGCCGTCGAGATCATTGACCTGCTCAAGGACAAGGGCTCGAGCTTCGACATCGCCTCGATCTACGAGCTGGACAAGGTCATGGACCGTGGCGTCAGCGCCGACCGTATCAGCTACGGCAACACCATCAAGAAATCCAAGGACATCCGCTATTTCTACGAGAAAGGCGTGCGTCTGTTCTCCACCGACTCCGAAGCCGACCTGCGCAACATCGCCAAGGCCGCACCGGGCTCGAAAATCTATGTGCGGATCCTGACCGAAGGCTCGACCACGGCTGACTGGCCCCTGTCGCGCAAATTCGGCTGCCAGACCGACATGGCCATGGACCTGCTGATCCTGGCCCGTGACCTGGGCCTGGTGCCTTACGGCATCTCGTTCCACGTGGGTTCGCAACAGCGTGATATCAGCGTCTGGGACGCGGCGATCGCCAAGGTCAAAGTGATCTTCGAGCGCCTGAAGGAAGAAGACGGCATCCACCTCAAGCTGATCAACATGGGCGGTGGCTTCCCGGCCAACTACATCACCCGCACCAACAGCCTGGAAACCTACGCTGAAGAAATCATCCGTTTCCTCAAGGAAGACTTCGGTGACGAACTGCCGGAAATCATCCTCGAACCAGGCCGTTCGTTGATCGCCAACGCCGGGATCCTGGTCAGTGAAGTGGTATTGGTGGCGCGTAAATCCCGTACCGCCGTCGAGCGCTGGGTGTACACGGATGTGGGCAAGTTCTCCGGCCTGATCGAAACCATGGACGAAGCCATCAAGTTCCCGATCTGGACCGAGAAGAAAGGCGAGATGGAAGAAGTGGTCATCGCCGGCCCGACCTGTGACAGCGCCGACATCATGTACGAGAACTACAAGTACGGCCTGCCCCTGAACCTGGCCATCGGCGATCGCCTGTACTGGCTGTCCACCGGCGCCTACACCACCAGCTACAGCGCGGTGGAGTTCAATGGCTTCCCGCCGCTGAAATCGTTTTATGTTTAAGAGCAGTAGCAAGCTGTAAGCGACAAGCTGCAAGAGAGGAGCCCATGCATCGACATGGGCTTTTTTTCGTCTGTCGCTTTTACCGACGCCTGGTCTTCAGCGCCTAACCAGGCCAGCGCAGCCTCGTGCCTCGGCAGCGGCTACGGGCTTAGTTGGGCGGCGCGCTGTTGGTACTCAGTGGCCAGGGCGCGGATTTGCGGGTGGGTGGCGCTGAGCAGGGCGCGGTGGGCGACGCTGAGGAATTTCAGGTTGCCACCCGCCAGGGCCTGGCGCAGCCAATGCAGGGCATCGTCGATACGACCGGCGTCGGCCAGCACCGCCGCGTAGCTGAACTGCCCGCGAAAATCGCCGCCCTCGGCCGAGCGGCGGTACCAGTCTCGGGCCAGTTCCGGGTCGGCCGGGCAGACAATCCCCTCTTCCAGGTACCGCCCCAGCAGGTTCATGGATTTGGCATGCCCCAACGCCGCGGCCCGGCGATAACAAGCCAAGGCCTGCGCCTGGTCCTGCGGCACGCCGCGCCCGGTGGCCAGCAGGTTGGCGTAGTTGTACAAGCCCCAATCCAGCCCGGCATCGGCCGCCTGGCGATAATGGCCGGCAGCCGCCAACAGGTCGGCAGTACAGCCCCAGCCATGCTCCGCGCAACGCCCGAGCATATTGCGCGCCATCAGGTGCCCACGCCGGGCCGCGATTTCAAACCAGCGCACGGCAAGCGCCTGATCCTGCTCGATGCCCAAGCCGTCGAGCAGGATCTGCCCGAGCAACGCCTGGGCGTCGAGCACTTCGGCCTTGGCCGCGATCAGCACTGCCTGGGCCGCGCGGGCCGGGCTGTGGTCGAGCATGGCGCGCAGTTGCTCGCCGTCGAGGACTTCCTCGCGCCGCAGTTGATAGCTCACGGCCTACACCTCGACCCAGCGCCGCAACAGGTTGTGATACGTGCCGGTCAGGCGAATCAGCGACGGATGATCAGGAACGTCCCGGGTCAGCGCCTGGATCGCCCCGTCCATCTCGAACAGCAGCGCACGCTGACTGTCTTCACGCACCAGGCTCTGGGTCCAGAAGAATGAGGCATAGCGGGCACCCCGGGTCACCGGGTTGACCTTGTGCAGGCTGGTGCCGGGGTACAGCACCATATCGCCGGCCGGCAGCTTCACCTGCTGGGTGCCAAAGGTGTCCTGGATCACCAGTTCACCGCCGTCGTAATCCTCGGGGTCGCTGAAAAACAGGGTCGACGACAGGTCGGTGCGCACCCGCTCGGGGCTGCCCTTGGGCTGGCGCACCGCGTTGTCGATATGAAAATCGAAACTGCCACCGGCGCTGTAGCAGTTGAGCAACGGCGGGAACACCTTGTGCGGCAGCGCCGCCGACATGAATAGCGGGTTGCTCCACAGCCGCTCGAGCATCGCCGCACCGATCTCCTTGGCCAGGGGGTGGCCTTCGGGCAGTTGCAGGTTGTGCTTGGCCTTGGCCGACTGGTAACCGGCGGTGATCTTGCCGTCGGCCCAATCGGCCTGCTCCAGGGCCTGGCGAATGCGCAGCACTTCTTCGCGAGTGAACAAGCCGGGAATGTGCAGCAACATGGCGAGGTACCTGAAGGTCGAGGATCAGCGATGATATTGATTCTTATTGACGCTGTAAAACCGGCATGACGGATGAGTTCGTAAAAACCGTAAAGGGAAATTGTAAAGAATGTAAATTTAGTGCGAATGGAAACATTTCGCAATTGATACAGATACTTGTTTCTCCTATATTCCGCGGCCTCAAATCCTTGGGGAGGGGAATAAAATGTCACGCCAACTACCACTTTCTGCTGTCAGTTCACCGCGTCTGCTTGCCTCTGCAATTGGCGTGGCGCTCAGCGCCGGCTCTGCGGCCCACTTGGCCCAGGCGGCTGAAGACACCAATAAGAAAACCTCGGGCAATGCCATTTCCCTGGACGCCACCGCCATCACCGGCGAAGCCCAGGAGCCCACCTCCTATCAGGTCGAAAAAGCGTCCTCGCCCAAGTACACCGCGCCGCTGATCGACACCCCGCGCTCGATCACTGTTATCCCCCAGCAGGTTCTCAAGGACACCGGCGCCCTCTCCATGCAGGATGCGCTGCGCACCGTGCCCGGCATCACCTTCGGAGCCGGCGAAGGTGGCAACCCACAAGGTGACCGTCCGTTTATCCGCGGCTTCGACGCCCAGGGCGACACCTACCTGGACGGCGTGCGCGATACCGGTTCCCAGAGCCGCGAAATCTTCGCCGTGGAGTCGATTGAAGTCAGCAAAGGCCCGAACTCGGCCATCGGCGGACGTGGCGCCGCGGGCGGCAGCATCAACCTGGTGAGCAAGAAAGCCCACCTGGGCAACAGCTTCGACGGCGGATTCACCTGGGGCTCGGACCAGACCCAGCGCTACACCCTTGACGGCAACTACCAGTTCAGCGACAGCGCCGCCGGTCGCCTGAACCTGATGAGCCACGAAAGCAACGTCGCCGGGCGCGACAAGGTCAACTACGACCGCTGGGGCATCGCCCCGTCCCTGGCCTTTGGCCTGGGCACCGATACCCGGGTCAACCTCGACTACTACCACCTGCAAAGCGACGACCTGCCGGACTCGGGTATCCCGTACACCATTCCGGCCGGGGGCGGCAACGCGCGGACCAAAAGCAACCCGGACAAACCCTACGCCGGGGGCGACAGCAGCAACTTCTACGGCCTGACCGATCGTGACTTCCGCAAGAGCCGGGTCGACACCGCGACCTTCGCCATCGAACACGACCTGAGCGACGCCCTGACCATCAAGAACACCCTGCGTCACGGCACCAGCATGCAGGACTACATCCTCACCCAGCCCGACGACAGCCAGCGCAACGTCAACAACGGCAGCGTATGGCGCCGGGCCAACACCCGGGTGAGCAACACCGCCACCACCACCAACCAGACCGATCTGTTCGGTGACTTCTATGTGGCTGGGTTCAAGAACAGCTTCGCCACCGGCATCGAGTTCAGCCACGAGGAAAGCAAAAAATCTTCGTACAACGTCGACACCGAAACCACCCCGTTGGTCGCCGGCAACCCCAGCGTCTGCACCCCGGGCAGCATCGGGCTGCCCAGCAACTACAACTGCACCTCGCTGAGCAACCCGAACCCGGATGACCCGTGGAATGGCGCGATCTCGCGCAACTACGCCGGCACCGACACCTCCAGCAACACCCGCGCGCTGTATGTGTTCGACACCCTGGAACTGTCGCCGCAGTGGCTGGTGAACATGGGCCTGCGCTACGACCACTTCGACACTCAATACCGCACCTACGACAACGCCGGTGCCACCGTGGTCAACAACGGCGTGCCGGCCAAAGGCAAGGACACCAGCGAGTTCATCACCGGCCAGTTCGGCCTGGTATGGAAGCCCACCGAGCACGGCAGCATCTATGCCTCCTACGCCACCTCGGCCACCCCGCCGGGCGCGACCCTGGGCGAAGGTCAGGAAGGCAACCCGCTGGGCGGCACCACCGACCGCAGCCGTAACGTGCTCAGCAGCGACATGGAGCCGGAAACCACCAAGAACTACGAGCTGGGCACCAAGTGGGACCTGCTCAATGATCGCCTGTCGTTGACCGCCGCCATCTTCCGCACCGAGAAGGAAAACGCCCGAGTCCAGGTCAACACCACGTCCTACGAGAACGTCGGTACCACCCGGGTCGACGGACTGGAACTGTCGGCCAGCGGCAAGCTCACCGACAAATGGCAGGTGTTCGCCGGCTACAGCTACCTGGACGGCAAACAAATCGACGGCGGCCCACTGGGCAAGGCCAACGATGGCAACCAACTGCCCAACACACCGAAAAACAGCGCCAGCCTGTGGACCACCTATAGCCTGACGCCAAAACTGACCGTCGGCGGTGGTGCGTTCTATGTCGACGACGTCTTCGGCAGCGTGGCCAACACCACCATGGTCGATTCCTACGTGCGCTACGACGCCATGGCCGCCTACAAGCTGACCAAGAACGTCGACCTGCAACTCAACGTGCAAAACCTGACCAACGAAACCTATTACGACAAAGCGTTCAGCACCCACTTCGCCAACCAGGCGGCGGGGCGCACCGCGCTGCTCAGCACCAACGTTCACTTCTGATGTAGGCGCTGCCGCAGGCTGCACCAGGGGCGTGAGTTCACTCAGGTTCCCTGGCCTGCAGACTCGGCCAAAGGCAAAAACCCCACACATGGCAATGTGTGGGGTTTTTGTGTGTAAAAAAGAATGCTTCTCGACAACTCACGGCATAATGCGCGCCGTGTTTCTTACTTTTGAGCAACAAGGCAGGTCGATGTGTTGAAGAAAACCCTGTTCCAGCTGCACTGGTTCTTCGGTATCAGCGCGGGTCTGGTTCTGGCCCTGATGGGCATCACTGGCGCAAGCATGTCGTTTCAGGACGAAATCCTGCGACTCATGAACCCCTCGGTGCTGCAGGTCGAGAAACGCCCTGCCGGCGTGCTGCCACCGGCCGAGCTGGTGGCCAAGGTCGAGGCTGCCGAAGGCAAGACCGTGTCCATGCTCTGGGTCGAGACTGACAGCGGCAATGCCGCGCGGGTGTTCTTCACCCCGCCACCGGGTGAACGCCGTGGCCAGATGCGCTACTTCGACCCCTACACCGGCGAGTTCCTGGGCGACGCCGTGGGCCAGGACTTCTTTGGCCTGATGATGCAACTGCACCGGTTCCTGGCCATGGGCGATACCGGCCGGCAAATCACCGGTGCCTGCACCCTGATCCTGATTTTCTTCTGCCTGTCCGGCCTGTACCTGCGCTGGCCACGCCAAGTCGGCAACTGGCGCGCCTGGCTGACCCTGGACTGGGCCAAGAAAGGCCGGGGCTTCAACTGGGACCTGCACGCCGTGGCCGGCACCTGGTGCCTGGCGGTGTACCTGCTGGCGGCGCTGACCGGTTTGTCGTGGTCCTACGAGTGGTACAGCAACGGCCTGAACAAACTGCTCTCCGACACCCCCCACAGCGAGCGCAAGCGAGGCGGCCGTGGCGCGCCGCCGCCCAAGGGCGAAGCCCCGGTGGCCGACTACAACGCCCTGTGGAGCAGCCTCTACAGCAATGCCGGCAAAGACCTCAACGCCTACAACATCCGCATGCCGCCAGTGGCCGGGCAACCCGCCACGGTCTACTACCTGCTCAAGACCTCGCCCCACGAGCGCGCGCTGAACCAGTTGCAGATCGACCCGGCCACCGGCGCGGTCAGCCTGCATGAGCGCTACGCCGACAAGAGCTTTAAAGCGCAACTGCTGACCAGCATCTACGCCCTGCACGTCGGCAGCTATTTCGGCCTGGCCGGGCGCATCATCCTCGCCGTGGCCTCGGTGCTGATGCCGTTGTTCTTTATTACCGGCTGGCTGCTGTACCTGGACCGCCGACGTAAAAAACGCCAGATCAAGGAGGCCCGCAAAGGCCTGGCCAACAGCAGCGACGACAGCGCCGCGTGGCTGATCGGTTTTGCCAGCCAGAGCGGTTTTGCCGAACAACTGGCCTGGCAGACGGCCGGGCAATTGCAGGCCGCCGGGCTGCCGGTGAACGTCCAGCCCCTGGCCAGCATCAGCGAACACGACCTGCAAGGTGCGAGCAATGCCCTGTTCGTGGTCAGCACCTTTGGCGACGGCGAAGCGCCGGATAGCGCTCGCGGTTTCGAACGCAAGGTACTGGGCCGCACGTTGTCGCTGGACCACCTGAACTACGCGGTGCTGGGCCTGGGCGACCGCCAGTATCAACACTTCTGCGGCTTCGCCCGGCGCCTGCACGGCTGGCTGATGGAGCACGGCGGCAGCACCCTGTTTGCCCCGATCGAAGTCGACAGCGGCGACAGCTACGCCCTGCGCCATTGGCAGCAACAACTCGGGCAACTGACCGGGCAAGCGCCGGTGGACCTATGGCAGGCCCCGGCCTTCGACAACTGGACCCTGACCCGGCGCGAGCTGCTCAACCCTGAAAGCCGTGGCTCCGGCGTCTACTTACTGGGGCTGACTGCGCCCAGTGCCAGCAGTTGGCTGGCGGGCGACCTGGTGGAAGTGATGCCACGCAACAGCCCCTGGGCCGTGGAATTCTTCCTGAGCGGCCTGGGCCTGGATGGCGAGAGCACCGTACAGATCGACGGCCTTCAGGAAACCCTGTCCCAGGCCCTGGCCAACCGCCAACTGACGGAAAACCGCAGCCACCTGGTGGGCCTGCACGCCCAGGCCCTGGTGGATGCCCTGGTGCCGGTGACCCTGCGCGAATACTCCATCGCCTCGATCGCCAGCGACGGCGTGCTGGAGTTGCTGGTGCGCCAGGAACGCCACCCCGACGGCAGCCTGGGCCTGGGCTCCGGCTGGCTCACCGAACACACAGCCGTGGGGTCGGCCATCAGCCTGCGCGTGCGGCGCAACAGCGGCTTCCACCTACCGGCCGAACCCTGCCCATTGATCCTGCTGGGCAACGGCACCGGCCTCGCCGGCTTGCGCAGCCTGCTCAAGGCGCGAATCGCCGACGGCCAGCAACGCAACTGGCTGCTCTTCGGCGAGCGCAATGCCGAACACGACTTCTACTGCAAGGACGAACTCCAGGAGTGGCTGACCGGTGGCGACCTGGCGCGCCTCGACCTGGCCTTCTCCCGCGACCAGGCGCAAAAAATCTACGTCCAGGACCGCCTGCGCGAAGCCGCGCCGGAACTGAAAAAATGGCTGGCCGACGGCGCCGCAATCTACATCTGCGGCAGCCTGCAAGGCATGGCCTCAGGCGTCGACCACGTGCTCAACGAGGTACTGGGGGCTGAAGCCGTGGAGCGCCTGATCGAGCAAGGGCGCTATCGGCGGGATGTGTACTGACCGAGCGCACCAGGGGCGAGGGAGCACGGTCGCGAGCCAGTGCCCGTTGACCGGAGGGAATGGCGGTGCAGCCATTGGGGCGGCTACGCCCCCCAGCGCGAGCAAGCTCGCTCGCCACAAAAGCAGCGCGGGGTCCTTAGGCTCCTGGCTTGGCAACTGGCCCCCTGTGGCGAGGGAGCTTGCTCCCGCTGGGCCGCATAGCGGCCCCAACCCGGCCAACGCGAAACACCTGCCGCACCGCATTGGCCGGCTTGCGGGTACTGAGTATTTAGAAGGCTGGCTGCCCGAGCGAAAGCAAACACCCTCACCACAACCGCTCACTGCACGCTGAGTTTCACTTCAACTCGGCGAACGGCGATTGCCATCCAACAACGCCTCCACCACACCGCGCGCCATCTCCACCGAATGCACCAACGACCAGATCAACCCACGCTCGATACCACTGGCGTGCTCGGTGATCTCATCGGACACCTCCTCGGCAGACTTGAGCAGCATGGACACATGGATCAACGCTTCTTCGGCACTGATACCGGGGCGCACGCTGAAGGGGTTATCGGGGCCTGCTGGGCCGGCCGCGGTGGGTAGCAGAGTTGAGATCAACGAGCCGTTTACGCCGGTATTGGCCAGGGCATGGCGCACTCTTTCATTAGCCCGGTCATGTTCCGGATTTCGGCGTGAGAAAGGGCGAGTAACAGGCGGATCGGGGACGATCTTTTTCATGGTGTAGCTCCCGAGCAATAGAGCCTTCACCCACCGCTGCTAAACGAAAGGTGGCGGCTGGACGCGGGTTAGCAGACCAGGGCTCAGGAACCCGGCGCACCCGAAGGTGCCCCACGTACAGCCGCCATAACAAGCTGGCCAGAATGAAATCCGGCCAAGGAAGAGATAGCGCTTATACGTCTGAGACTTATCGAGCTGCTAAACCCGATCACTGAACATTCAGTGACGAACCGAGCCTAGTGAGCTAAGTACCCAGCCGCAAGCGAAAGAGAGTCTCTCGGAAACCCCTTACAAAAGAAAGAGAAATGCCCTTCTTTAACCGCTCAAAAAGTCTGCGCTAAGCCTGCCAAATAAAGTCATACACCCCAGAAATGAAGGAGTGGAATATCTGATCGGACACTTATCAAGCGACTTTCTTATCCGGCCCAATACCCTACCTGTGGCGAGGGAACTTGCTCCCGCTGGGCCGCATAGCGGCCGAGAGGAAGCAAGCGCCTTCGCCACGAAAGAAGGGTCTCAGTTAGGGAAACAACAATTGCCGCGAACAAGAAATCCACCACTCCAGCGGCCATCTCCTGTGCAGACATCAACGATGCATATCTGCCAACGCTCAATACTAATGGCGCGCTCGTAGTTCTCGGGATGGAGCCATCACGAACTGACGTTGCGATACGTTAGGGAGGCGGTTGCACGTCGGCTAGCAGACCGATCCGAGGACACCGGCGCACCCAAAGGCGCCCCACGTACAACCGCCATAACAAGGTGCTGCATATGAAATGCAGTGCTGATGGCTCCGCTTGCGACTTGACCCGGGCTGCTAGACCCGATCACTGAAGTGCAGTGACAACCCGAGTCTAGCCAGCAGGTCTCCAACCTCAAGCGAAAGAGAACCTTTCGGAAAGCCCTTACAAAAGAAAGAGAAATGCACTTCTTTTAGCGCTAACCAAGGCTGCACTTACATTACAAAACCCCACAACCGACCCGCCGCGGCCCGAGCCTATCGGCAGCAGCTACAGGGAGCGATGGGATGGCCTGATACCTATACGGTGTAGCGGGAAGACATGCCCGCCCAGCGCCAGCTGGCGGCAGCCCGATTTTGATCTACCCGCCCCTTCGGCAGGCCGAGTGGAGGTGTTCATCAGGGGATTGGCGCGTAGCGCCCCTCGACGCAGTCGAGGACATCGCTAGTAGCGATGCCCCCTGAGGGACGCCGGAACGAGGGAACCCGAGCGCAGCGAGGGCCGTACGCTCGGGGCGAGACCTTTTGGGTACTTTTGGCTGGGCCGGCATTCCGGGCGTTTGCCAAAAGTACCTCGCCGTAAGGGCGAAACCCTAAGCCGCCGTTACCGCAGCAACGGATATGCACCCCTACCCCCCCCAAAGAACGGGGCCGGCTATCAGGCCGCCCCGCCCCCCGCCGGCGCCAAAGCCAACTCCCCAACTTCAGGCCGCTTCACCACCGCATACACCACCGCCGTAACCAAACTCCCCGCCACAATCGCCAGCAAATACAACAACGCATGATTAATCGCATTCGGAATCAGCATCACAAACAACCCCCCATGGGGCGCCATCAACTTGCAGCCAAAATACATCGACAACGCCCCGGTCAACGCGCCCCCGGCAATACTCGCCGGAATCACCCGCAACGGGTCCTTGGCCGCAAACGGAATCGCCCCCTCGGAGATAAAGCACAACCCCAACACAAACGCCGCCTTGCCCGCCTCACGCTCGCTTTGGGCAAACTTGCGCCGCGCAATAAAGGTCGCGATCCCCAGGCCAATCGGCGGCACCATGCCCGCGGCCATCGCCGCCGCCATCGGTGCATAACTCTGGGACGCCAGCAGCCCCACCGAAAAAGCGTAGGCCGCCTTGTTGATCGGCCCGCCAAGGTCGACGCACATCATCGCCCCCAGCACCACGCCCAGCAGGATGGCGTTGGTGGTGCCCATGCTGTCGAGGAACTGGGTCAGGGCCGAGAGCATGCCCGCCACCGGCTTGCCCACCACGTAAATCATCACCAGGCCGGTAAACAGGCTGGCGAACAACGGGATGATCAGGATCGGCTTCAGCGCTTCCAGGCTCTGGGGCAGACGCACATATTGGCTGAGAGCCTTGGCCGCATAGCCGGCGAGGAAACCGGCGACGATGCCGCCGATAAAACCTGCGCCAAGGGTACTGGCCAGCAAGCCGCCGATCATCCCCGGCGCCAGGCCCGGACGGTCGGCAATCGAGTAGGCGATGTAACCCGCCAGCAGCGGCACCATCAGTTTGAAGGCGGTCTCGCCGCCGATCTGCATCAAGGCCGCCGCCAGGGTGCCCGGCTCCTTGAACGCGGTAATGCCGAAGACAAAGGACAGGGCGATCATCAAGCCGCCCGCCACCACCATCGGCAGCATGAACGAGACCCCGGTCAGCAGGTGCTTGTAGACCCCGGTCTTCTCTTGCCGAGCCGGCGCCTGGGCACCGCCTGCGGCCGATTCCACCTGGCCTTCGGCCAAGGCCTTGTGCAGCGTGGCCTCCGCTTGCTTGAGGGCAATGCCGGTGCCGCAGCGGTAGATTTTCTTGCCGGCAAAGCGTTCGGTGGCAACTTCGATATCCGCCGCCAACAGCACCACGTCGGCCTGGGCAATAGCCTCCGCGCTCAATGGAGTACGGGCGCCGACCGAACCTTGGGTTTCGACCTGCAACTCGTAACCCAGGCGTTTGGCCGCCTGTTGCAAGGCTTCGGCGGCCATAAAGGTGTGGGCGACCCCGGTCGGGCAGGCGGTGACCGCAACGATGCGCGGCGCGCTGGCGGCCACTGTCGCAACCGGCTCAACGCTGGCCGCGGCCTCGCTGTACAGCTGGGCCTCTGCGGCGCCACGGCGCAGCACCGCGTCCACATCCTGCAAGGCCTGGGACGGTGTGCTGCGGTAAACCCGCTTGCCGACAAAACGCGCCATATCCAGCGGCCCGGTGCTGACCACCAACACCCACTCGGCCGCTTCCAGGGTGGCCGCCGAGAGTTGGCGTTCCGGGTGCGCCTCGTCGTGCACTTCGACGCTGGTGCTCCAGCCCTGGCGCTGCGCCGCAGCGTCGAGCAGCCGGGCGCACAGCACACTGGTGACCATGCCGTTGGGGCAGGCAGTAACAATGGCTAACTTCATGTCCAACCCTCTTATTGTTCTGTCAGGGGGCGCACGCGCACGCCCTGTTCGAGCTGCGCCAGTTGCGCCGCATCGCTGATACCAAAACCGATTTGCGAGACCGCCATGGCGGCGATCGCCGTGGCGCGGCGCAGTGTCTGTTCGGCGCTATCGCCGCTGAGCAGGCCATGCAGCACACCCGCCAGCAGCGAGTCGCCGGCGCCCACAGTGCTGGCGACGCTGACCTTGGGCGGCACGGCCTGCAACGCCGGGGCCGAGCTGAACCAATTGACCCCGTCGGCGCCGTGGGAGATCACCACATGCTCCACGCCCTGGGCATGCAGGCGCTGGGCTGCAGCCGCCTGTTCAGCCACCGACAACACCGGGCTGAGCAGGGCCTCGGTCAATTCTTCAGTGTTCGGCTTGATCAACCAGGGGCCTGCCGCCAGGCCGGCGCGCAGGGCGTCGCCGCTGGTGTCCAGGGCGACTTTCAAGCCCAGGTCCTTGAGCCGTACCAGCAGCGCCTGCAACCACTGCGGGCTGACGCCACGGGGCAGGCTGCCGGCAACGACCACCGCGTCATGGCCCGGGGCGATCTGTTCCAGGCGCTCCAGCAACGCGTGTTGCGCCGCCTCGTCGACCTCCGGTCCCGGGCCGTTGACGTCGGTCACACGGCCGTCACTTTCGGCCAGCTTGATGTTGCTGCGGGTCTGCCCCGGCACGCGGATAAAGGCGTCGAAAAACCCCCGCTGGGCAAACAGCGCTTCGAAGGCTTGCGGGTTGTCGGCGCCGAGAAAGCCGCTGACGGTCAGTTGGTGACCAAGGTCCGCCAGCACCTGGGCGACGTTCACGCCCTTGCCGGCGGCATGGGTGTACATGGCCTGGCTGCGGTTGACGGCCCCCGGTTCCAGACGCACCAGTTGCACGGTGAGGTCCAGCGCCGGGTTCAGGGTCAGGGTCAGGATCTTGGCCATTACAGGGCCTCCACGAGGGCGCGCACGTCATCCGCGCTGCCGACGGCCAGGGCCTCCTGCGCCAGAACCTGGACCCGGCTCAGGCTCAACTCGCGAATGCGCGCCTTGACCTCGGCAATGCTGCGCCCGGAGACGCTGAGTTCATCCACCCCGAGCCCGACCAGCACCGGCACCGCCAGCGGATCGGCCGCCAGTTCGCCGCAGACCCCAACCCATTTGCCATGGGCATGGGCGGCGCGCACGGTGATGTCGATCAGTTGCAGCACCGCCGGGTGCAGGCCATCGGCCTGGGCCGACAGGGTCGGATGGCCACGGTCGATGGCCAGGGTGTACTGGGTCAGGTCGTTGGTGCCGACGCTGAAGAAGTCCACTTCCTTGGCCAGGACCGGCGCCAGCAAGGCGGCGGATGGCACTTCGATCATGATCCCCAGTTGCAGGTCGGCGACCGGGATTTCCAGGCGCAGGCGCTCGGTCATGTCCCGGGCCTGGCGCCATTCGTCGACGCTGCCGACCATGGGGAACATGATCCGCAGCGGGCGGTTGTCGGCTGAGCGCAGCAGGGCGCGCAGCTGGGCTTCCATGATTTGCGGGCGTTGCAGGGTCAGGCGGATGCCGCGCACGCCGAGGAAGGGGTTTTCTTCCTTGGCGATCGGCCAGTAAGGCAGCGGTTTGTCGCCGCCCACGTCCAGGGTCCGCACCACCAGCGGGCGCCCGGCCAGGCCGTCGAGGACGCGGCGGTATTCGGCTTCCTGGGTGGCTTCATCCGGCGCTTGCGGGTGGGCCATGAAAATCAGTTCGGTGCGCAGCAGGCCGATGCCTTCGGCGCCGTTTTCCACGGCGCTGGTGACGCCGGCGCTTTCACCGATATTGGCGAACACCTCAACGTGATGGCCGTCGATGGTGTGGGCCAGTTGATGGCGTTGCTCGGCGGCGGCCTTGAGCCGTTGCTCGCGGCTGTCGCGCTCTTCGCCGGCCCGTTGCAGGGTGCTGCTGTCGGCATCCACATGCAGCCGCCCGCGTTGGCCGTCGAGCAGCAGCGGCGTGCCAGGCTTGATCAGCAACACCGCTGCGCCCGCCCCGACCAGGGCCGGAATGCCCAGGGCCCGGGCAACGATGGCACTGTGGGCGGTGGCGCCGCCCCGGGCCGTGAGGATCCCGGCCACCCGCGCCGGGTCGAGGCGCGCCACGTCCGACGGTCCGACTTCGTCCATCACCAGAATGTAGGGCTGCTCCGGCTCGGCCGGGGTCTCGATGCCGCACAGCTGGGCCAGCACGCGGCGGCCAATGTCCCGCAGATCGGCAGCGCGCTCGGCGAGCAGGGCGTCCTGCAACGACTCCTGCTGGCGGGCGGCAGCTTCGATCACGGCCATCCAGGCGGCTTCGGCGCTTTCACCCTGCTTGAGGCGGGTGTCGACTTCATCGGTCAGTTCCGGGTCGTCGAGCATCTCCTGGTGGGTGATGAAAATCTCGCGAATGGCCTTGGCCTGGCTGCGCTGGATCAGCCCTTCGATATCGCCGCGTACCTGCGCCAGTGCCTGTTGCAGGCGCTGGCGCTCGGTGGCGGTGGACTCGCCGCGCAGCGGGTAATCGATGGCCTGTTGCACCTGAATATGTGCCGGGCCGATGGCGATCCCCGGGGCGGCAGCAATCGCCTGGATCAGGCTGCCGGAAGCCGGGGCGCTGAGGGGCGCCTCGATTTCTTCCGCGGCGGCCGGAGTTTCGCTGACCGCCGGCAGTGGCTCGACCTCCTCACCCAGGCCCTGCTCAATGGCCGCCAGCAACGCCGGCAGGGCATCGGCGGCGATGGTCGGCTCGGCGATCAGTTCCAGTACCTGGCCGCGCCGGGCACCGAGGCTGAGCAGCTTGCTCAGGCTTTTCATCGACACCGAGGCACCCTGGCTGTCGAGAATACGGATGCGGATCTCACCCTCAAAACTCTTGGCCAGTTGCGCCAGGACCTTGGCCGGGCGTGCATGCAGGCCGTGGGCGTTGGCCAGGGCGATACGGGCGCTGGGCCAGTCGGCCGGCAGTTCGCCGCCGAGCACTTCCAATACCGCGCGGCTGCTGGTGGCGCGCCCCAGTTCGTGGCCCCGGCCTTCGATCAGCAGCGCGCACAGGCGTTCGAGCAGCGCCTGGTGCGCCTCACCGAGGCTGGCCAGGCAGAACAGCCCGCTCAGCGGTTGACCGAGGTAGCGGATGGGTTTGTCCGGGGTGACAAAGGCCAGCCCCGGGCGTTTGACCGTCTGTTCGCTGTGCAGCCACCACAGGCCATCGCCCAGGGGCAGCGCCTCGACTTGCTGCAACACCGCGGCAAAGCCGTTGCTCACGCAGTCCGCCTGACGCAACAGGCGTGCGCCACGCCATACCAGTTCTTCGAAATCTTCTGCGGCCACGCCCAGGCCGATCATCTGTGCATCCAGCGCGAGCTCTTGTGGCGCGCCCTGCAGCAGTTTCAGCAGGGCTTCGGCCGAGCTGGCACGACGCAGGGCCTGGCCCAGGTCGGTCTCGCCCAGGGCCCTGGTCAGCAGTTGCAGCAGGCGCAGGTGCTCATCGGATTTGGCGGCAATGCCGATCGCCAGGTAGACGATCTGGCCATCGCCCCAGTCCACGCCCTCGGGGAATTGCAGCAGGCGCACGCCGGTGGCAAACACTTGGTCGCGGGTCTGCGGCGTGCCGTGGGGAATGGCAATACCCTGGCCGAGAAAGGTCGAGCCCTGGGCCTCGCGCGCGTTGAGGCCGGCGAGGTAACCCTCGGCCACCAGGCCGTCGGCAACCAGTTTGTCGGCGAGCAGCTGCAGCGCCGCGGACTTATCCACAGCCGATTGGCCCATGGATATCTGCTCTATGGTGAGCTCGAGCATGCTTTCTCCTATTTAGCGCAGGGGGGCGGCGCTAGGTATTGTTTTGAATGAATCAAAGCTTAGGCGTGTTTGCTGTCGCAAACGGCCGAGGGTGCTTGGCAGGCCCTCCAGCCGTTTCTTCAAGCCTAGAAAATACGCTTGCTGAAACGTTTAATCTAGAATGTTTGGCACGTTACTCGATAATCTCTCATCCTTGAAGCCCTACCGGTCGAATGCATGTTGCGACAATGGTCGCCTGCCCTTATCGGGTAGGATTGACGAAAATGTCCGGCAAGCACCAAAAAAACAAGGAAATCCCGGGTTGAAACTCAGTGATATAGCCAGGCTGGCCGGTGTGTCGGTGACAACCGCCAGCTACGTCATCAACGGCAAAGCCGAACAGCAACGCATCAGCAACGCCACCGTCGAGCGGGTGCGCGCGGTGGTCGAAGAGCATGGCTTTACCCCCAACCCCCAGGCCGCCGGGCTGCGCAGCCGACGCACGCGCACCCTCGGGTTTATCCTGCCGGACCTGGAAAACCCCAGTTACGCGCGGATCGCCAAGCTGCTGGAACAAGGCGCCCGCGCCCGTGGTTATCAGTTGCTGATCGCCAGCTCCGACGATGCCCCGGACAGCGAGCGGCAACTGCTGCAGCTGTTTCGCGCACGGCGTTGCGACGCCCTGTTCGTCGCCAGTTGCCTGCCCGCCGACGATGACAGCTACCGCACCCTGCAAGCCCAGGGCCTGCCGATCATTGCCATCGACCGGGTGATGCAGCCCGAGCTGTTCTGCTCGGTGATCAGCGACGATCAGCAGGCCAGCCTGCAATTGACCCGCAGCCTGTTGCAGCCCCAGCCCAAGCAGATCGTGCTGATCGGCGCACGCCCCGAGCTGAGCATCAGCCAGGACCGTCGCGCGGGCTTCCAGCAGGCGCTGGCGGGCTTCGCCGGCGAGGTGCTGGTGGAGCATGGCGAGGCCTTCAGTCGCGATTGCGGCCGGCAATTGATGCAAGAGCTGTTGCAGCGCCTGGGGCATCTGCCGGATGCGCTGGTCACGACTTCTTATGTGCTGTTGCAGGGGGTGTTCGATGCCCTGCACGACTTCCCGCTCAAATCGCGGCCACTGCGCCTGGGGACCTTCGGCGACACCCAGTTGCTGGACTTCCTGCCACTGCCGGTCAATGCCATGGCCCAGCAGCATCAGCTGATTGCCGACCAGGCCCTGCAACTGGCCCTGGCCGCCGTCGAGCAAGCCCATTACCAGCCTGGCGTGCACGCCATCCCCCGGACCTTCAAGCAGCGTATTCACGAGGCCTGAACGTGGAGCTGATCGACACCCACACCCACCTCGACTTCCCGGACTTCGACGCCGACCGTACGGCGTTGCTGGCCGACAGCCGCGCCCTCGGGGTGCGGCGCATGGTGCTGCTGGGGGTGTATCAGGACAACTGGCAGCGGATCTGGGACCTGGTGCAAGGCGACCGCGAGCTGTACGCCGCCTTCGGCCTGCACCCGGTGTACCTCGATCAGCACCAGCCCGCCGACCTCACTCAACTCGGTGACTGGCTGGCACGCCTGGCCGGCCATCGGCAGGTGTGTGCGGTGGGTGAGATCGGCCTGGATTACTTTCTTGAACACCTGGACCGCCCGCGTCAGCAGCAGCTGTTCGAGGCGCAACTGCAACTGGCGGCCGACTTCCAGCTCCCGGCCCTGCTCCATGTACGGCGCAGCCATGCTGCGGTGATTGCCACGCTCAAGCGCTTCAAGCTCAAGCGCGCGGGGATCATCCACGCGTTCGCCGGCAGCCGCGAGGAAGCCCGGGAATACATCAAGCTGGGGTTCAAGTTGGGCCTCGGCGGCGCCGCGACCTGGCCCCAGGCCCTGCGCATGCACAAGGTGCTGGCCGATTTGCCGCTGGAAGCGCTGGTGCTGGAGACCGACTCACCGGACATGGCGCCGGCCATGTACCCCGGCCAGCGCAACAGCCCGCAACACCTGCCGGCCATTTGCGCCGCCCTGGCGCAGATCATGGGCCTGAGCGCCGAACAACTGGCCGCTGCGAGCACGGCCAACGCCTGCGAGCTGTTCAACTGGCCACCCGCCTGAAGTGGCCGGCGGTAGCGGCCGTCAGACGCGAAACGCGCTGATCAGTTGCTTTAGCTGCACCACCTGCGCCGACAACCGGCGGCTGGCGTCTTCGGTCTGGTGTGCACCTTCGGCGGTGCGCTCTCCGGCCCGGTTGATTTCGACAATGTTCTGATCGATGTCGTGGGCCACGGCGGTCTGCTGCTCAACCGCTGCGGCAATCTGCTGGTTCTGGTCGACGATCATGCCCACCGCGCCAAGAATGTTCTCCAGGGCCTGCTGGACCTTTTCCGACTGCCCCACGGTGCCGCTGGCCATTTCATGGCTGACGCCCATGGCCTTGACCGCTGCGCCCACGCCGCCATGCAGCTTGGCGATCATCTGGTCGATTTCCTCGGTGGATTGCTGGGTGCGCTTGGCCAGGGTCCGCACCTCGTCGGCCACCACCGCAAAACCACGCCCCTGCTCGCCGGCCCGAGCAGCCTCGATGGCGGCATTGAGCGCCAGCAGGTTGGTCTGTTCGGCGATGCTCTTGATCACTTCCAGGACTCGGCTGATGGACTGGCTGTCACTGGCCAGCTGGTTGATCACCCGCACCGACTGGTCGATCTCCCCCGCAAGCAGGGCGATGCTGTCCTGCTGCGATTCCACCAGGCCTCGACCATTGATGGTCTCGTCGTTGACGCTGTGGGCACTGCTGACCGCCGCCGCTGCGCTGCGGGCCACTTCCTGGGCGGTGGCCGACATCTGGTTCATCGCCGTGGCCACCTGTTCGATCTGGCTGCGCTGCCCGGCCACCGCCTGGTTGCTTTGCGCCGACACGCTCTCGACTTGCCCGGCCTGGCGCTCGACTTCGCCCACGGTCTGCCCCACCAGCTCGATCAGATCGTGGATCTTGGCCACGGTGCCGTTGAACACTTTGCCCAGCTCCCCCAGCTCATCGCGGCTGTGGGCGGTGAAACTGACCGTCATGTCCCCCGCCGCGACCTTGTCCATCACCGCCCCCAGGCGCCGGAGGGTGGTCCGGGTCGAGGCGTAGAAACCGCCGTACAGGTAGACAATCAGCAAAAACACCCCGGCCAGGGCCGCCACCAGCAGCACCATGTGGCTGCGGTTCTGTCCCAGGCGCTGTTGCAGTTCGACGCCGAGAAACTTCAGGGTCGCTTCGTTGAGCTGGTAGGTCTGATCCATCAGGCCGCTGACCTGGTCGTAAAAGCCCTGCCACGGCGTGTCGAGGGTGTCGGCCATCACCACCT
Organism: Pseudomonas sp. MF4836; assembly: GCF_002018875.1. GTDB lineage: Bacteria > Pseudomonadota > Gammaproteobacteria > Pseudomonadales > Pseudomonadaceae > Aquipseudomonas. The sequence continues at coordinate 127,859 of NZ_MVOL01000003.1, read as the reverse complement.
TTTCCTCGAACAGCTCACTGGCCTGTTTCAGGCTGCTTTTACTGGCGCTGGCCAGGCCGTCCAGCGCGCTGTGGGCGGCCTTGCTCGACCCCAGGGCGTCTTGCAGCTTGAGGCCGTACTCGGCCTGGAGTTTTTCAATCTGCACCAGCAACTCGTCGAAGCGGGTGCTGGCCGAGGAGTTGAGAAAGCCCTGGCCCAGGGAGTAGGCACCCATCGCCCGCCCCTCGCCCAGGGTCTGGGTGATCTGCGGGGTGACGCTGGTCACCAGTTCGCTCAATTGGCGGATATCACTCTGCCCATCCCGGCTCAGGCCCGATTGGCTGGCGATGATCTGGCTGAAGATTTGCGCGCTGCCCAGCAGCTTGCCGATCAACGCACTTTTACTCTGCAGCGAGCTCTCGCTTTGCTGGACCTTGAAGGCCGCGATCATTTCATCGCGCTTGGCGTCGAATACCCCGATCTGCTCCGGATCGACCGCCACCGCACGCAAGCCTTGCAGGCGTTCGAGCACGGTGCGCTCCAGGGCGCTGATCTTGCTCTCGGTATCGCCGCCCTTGGCGGACTGGCCGAGGGTGGCGTTGATCTGCACCAGGTTGTTCAGGGTTTCCAGGTCGCGCCGCAAGGTCAGGCTGCTGCCCAGCAGGTCGAGGCTTTGCAGCTCGACCTGGGTGCCCTGGAACTCTCGATAGGAATCGCGCACCAGGTAGAAGTTGGTGACCAGCATCGGCAGGAAGAACAACACGCTGATCAGGCTGAACTTCATGCCGAAGCTCAGGCGGTTCATCAGTGCGACGGCGGGATAGAGCAAACTCTTCAAAAGTAGTCTCCCTTCGGGCTTTTTATTGTTATGGGCAGCCGCGCAAAAGGGTCAGAGTGCCACTATTGAGCGTCACGTCTGTATAGCTCAAATCGGCGAAAGGGTTTGTAACTTAAAGTTAACCGCCCGCGGGAAACCGGCGCGGGTACTGGGGGATGCGAGAAGGGTTTGAGGCGGGGATCGGGTCAGGGCTGGCGGGCAGCCCCGCCCCGGGTCAATCAGCCCAGCACGGTCCACAGGGCAAAGCCTGCGTACCACAGCAGCGCCGCGCGCAGCAGCAACTCCCAGAGCTGGTCCAGGCTATTGACGCCATCGGCGCCCGCCACCGGAGCGGGAATTTCGCCGGCCACCAGGCCGACCTTTTCCACCAACTGTGCAGCGCTGATGTTCCAGTTCAGCAGCTCATGCAGCATCACCCGGCTGACCGCGACAAAGTTGCCGACCAGGGCAAAGCTCGCCGCCAGCAAACGCACCGGAAGCCAGTCGAAGGCATGCCGCAGTTGCCCAGCGCGCTCCACCAGGGCTGGCGTCGTGCCGTGCTCGGCGGCCAGGGCCAGCAGCCGATAACTCAAAGCCGCCACCGGCCCCAGCAGGAAGTACCAGAAAATCACCGCGAAGAAGCTTTGATAGGCCTGCCACAGCAAATGCCCTTGCACCCGCTCCAGCAACTGCTCACCGCTGTCGGCGCAGATCCCCAGGTCACGCTGGGCGACATGGGCCGCGGCCTGCAGGTCTTCGCGGCGCCAGGCATCGCGAAACGGTCCGAGCCCCCCCAGCAGATCGCCACGCCCCAGGCTGTAGATCACCACCAGCAAATGCACCGGCAGCGCCAGCAAGCCATAGGCCACCGGCTCCAGTACCCACAGCAGCATGCCCAGCAGGATTGCCGGCAACAGCACCAGGAACGTGAGGATCAACCAGGGCCGATTGCCCAACCGCGGGCTGGCTTGCAACCGGGCAAGTTCCCCGAGCCAGGCACCGTCGCGCTGCACGCGATGACGCAGGGCGGAAAACTTCTCGACCCAGACAGCCAGCAGCAACACCAGAAAACTCATTGTGCGTCCCCCCTTTCCAGGGCTGCGCGATAGCGCGCCCAGTCAAAACCTGGTCCCGGGTCGGTCTTGCGCCCCGGGGCGATATCGCTATGACCGCAAATCCGCTGCACGGTGATAGCGCTGTATACAGCCTGTAACTGCCGGGTCAGGGCAATCAGCGAGTGGTACTGGGCATCGGTGAACGGCAACTCGTCTGTGCCCTCCAGTTCAATGCCCAGGGAAAAGTCGTTGCAGGTCTCGCGCCCCTCGAAACAGGACACTCCGGCATGCCAGGCGCGATCCAGGCACGAGACAAACTGGGTCACGCTGCCATCACGCTCGATCAGGAAATGCGCAGACACCCGCAGCTCGGCGATCCCGGAAAAATAAGGGTGTTCGGTGACATCCAGACGGTTTTGAAAGAATTCCTGCACTTTGCCGGTAGCAAACTGCCCTGGAGGCAGGCTGATGTTGTGAATCACCAGCAGGGAAATTTCATCGCAAGGGCGCAGATTGAAGTTGGGCGACGGGCAATGGCGCACGCCGTGACACCAACCACTGGCAGGGTCCAACTGCATACAGATTCCTTCAACTAGAGCCTTGGGTGGCTCAGTATGCCGCGATCCAGGCCCAGGTTGCGATCACTTGCCGCGATTGAGGCGCTGCAGGTTGTCGATCACCGATTCCAGGGCCCGGTCGAACAGCAAGGTATCGTCGAGGGTGCGCACGGCAGCGCGGTGAAACTCAAGGGCCAGGCCCATGCGGGTGCGTTCCAGGACCTTCATCCCGGTGCGATTGACGAAGATGTACTTGGCGCCGGGCTGGACGATGGCCGCCAATTTGCAGCGCACAGTGTTTTCCTCGTCTTCCTGAAACTCGACCCAGGCACCCAGGCGCAACTGGTCCACCAGCAGCAGGCTGGTGTCGTTGGCGGCCAGGGCCACGGGCGCGGCTTCCAGGGGGCCCTCTTCGGCCGACGCCAGGACTATTTCCTGCTCCACCGCAACCATCGCTGGTGCCTGGGTTTCGAGGGCCACAACCCGGGGCTCGGGGTTTGGGGTCAGGCGCTCGAAAACCTGAAGGTGCAAGACTTCCAGCTGGCTGAAAAACTCACTGGTGGCAAAAGGATCGAATGCGGCGCTGCTCAGTCCGTCTCGCAGCCCCTTGAGCAACCCCGGCACCAGGTTCAGCAGTTGCAGGGCGGCATCGGGCTCATCGTGGCGCTCAACGCTCCACACCAGCTCTTCCATGGTCTGCACGGCGGCTTGCCACTCGGACGACTGCTCGCCGTGCTTGAGGCAGGTCAGCAACAGCACCTTGCTCCAGGCCTGCTGCACAAACTCCACCACCACCTGGGGCAATACCTTGCCCAGCAAGCCGTGGTTCAGCACCTGTTCAACGCGCCGACGCGCCAGCTCGGCCTTGGCCCGCCCTTCTTCGGCATCGCGGGTGCGCTGTTCGAGCAGTTCGCTGCGGCGCCGCTCATCGGCGGTAAAGGCCAGGAAGTCCGCGAGCAACTCGGAGAAAATCGCCGGATCATCGACAAAATCATTCAGCAGCCGTTGCACCACCTGCTCGATCCGCAGGTACAGGCTGTCGCGCTGGTAATCGTCGCAGGCGCCCCAGCCCAGGGCGGCCGCAGCAATTTCATTGAGCAGGCGCCGGGCCGGGTGGGAGCCACGGCTGAAGAAGCTCTTATCCAGCACCGCGACCTTGAGCATCGGGATCTGCAGGCGGCCGATCAATGCCTTGAGCGAGTCCGGCACGGTGCGGTCGTCGAGAATGAACTCGAAAAGCATGGCGATCAGGTTGATCACATCCTCATCGGCCACCCCGACCACCCGCGATTTACCACTCTTGACGCTGACCCGAGTGAGCAATTGCTCAAGCTGATTGCGCAGGTCGAAGTCATCCTGGGCGCCGGCCGGCACATATTGCTGCAGGTGCGAAAGCAGGCGCAGCAAGTCGCGGGTCGAGATTGGCTGGGTTTCGGCGCTGGCCTCGAGGGTCGGGGCAACGCTGCCACGCACGTGGAATAACAGCTCCTGCAAGGCGGCAAACACTTCCTGGACACTGTCGTCGATCTGCGGCCCGCCCGATTTGACTGCTGCCTCGCTGGCACTGGCATGGGTGTCGGGGGCGGTGCGATCGGTGCTGCGACGGGCCGGCGCGGGCATCAGCTCAGGCAGGACGCCAGTGGCAATCAACAACTGGTTGGCTTCGGCGTACAACTGGTGGACTTCGCTGAGCACGTAACGCTCGAACAGCTTGAGGATGATCAGCTTGACCTTGATCTCCACCCCCAGGTTGCGCCCCGCCTGCATAAAGTACTCGCAGAGCAGTGTCGGCCCCAGGGGGTTGCTGCGTTGATCCAGGCGTTTGCCAAGCAGCGCAGCCAGGCGCGCATGCAACTGGCCCAAAGCCAGGCCATCGCGATTGAGCACCTTGGCCACCATGGCGTCGACGGCCACGGTCCGCTCCAGATCGTCACGGCTCGACTGCGCTGCGGGGTCGTAGCTCACCGCCTGATGTGCCGCCGCGGTCGGGTCGTACTGCACAAGGCCGACAAAGGCCTCGAAGAACATTTCGAGAAAGCCGCGTTCGATGCTTTTGCGCTTGAGGCGCAGGTCGCGCATGGCCTCGAAGAAGGTGTTCTGGTCGACATTGTTTTGCGCCCTGTCGGCCATTTCAAACAGCGTGTCGTCCGCGTTATCGAACAACTCCTGCAAGCCATGGCGCAGCTGCTGTGCGGCCTTGTCACGCACCTGGAGCAGAATCACAGGCAGGCGGGCGAGCGGCGACGCGGTCGCCTGATCGGTAGCCGCCTTGTGCAAAGGCACTACATTCCCGTCGTTGTGCATCCAAGCCTCCAGAAAGGTGTCGCTGTGCTTCAAGGTGAAAATGGCGGGCGCCGACCGCTCACAGTCGAGTACCTGCAGGCACTCACTGCATGGGGATTTTCAGGGGAAACAAGAAGACGTCAAAGCCATGACGCCAATTACAAGGCGGATTATCTGGCAAAAAGCGTTCCGAGTGCCAGCAGACTCTGCTGATCCTTTGAAATAGCCCGCAATTTATGACCGTCAATAACGGCAAATGACTCGATTGATGCGACAAAAGGCGACGACACACGCGATAAGTGCCGTGCGCGCGCCTTGGGTTCACTCACGGCATGGCCCTATAATCGGCCCCACTTTGTTAGTGGAGCCCGTTATGCCGAATCTACGTCTCGCCGATTTGACCGCCGAAATCGAAGCCAACGTGCGCCGTGCGTTGCTCGAAGACATCGGCAGCGGCGACATCACCGCGCAACTGATCCCGGCCGAGCGCCTGGCCAAAGCCACCATCATTACCCGTGAGGCGGCGGTCATCAGCGGCACGGCCTGGGTCGATGCGGTGTTCCGGCAGTTGGATCCGCGGGTTGCCGTGCATTGGCAGGTTCGCGATGGCGATCGGGTCAGCCCCAACCAGGCGCTGTTCCACCTCGAAGGCCCGGCACGCTCCCTGCTCAGCGGCGAGCGCTGCGCGCTGAACTTCCTGCAACTGTTGTCCGGCGTCGCCACCCGCGCGCAGTACTATGCCGACTTCGTCGCCGACACCCAGGTCAAGCTGCTGGATACGCGTAAAACGCTTCCAGGGCTGCGCCTGGCACAAAAGTACGCCGTGACCTGCGGCAGCTGCCATAACCACCGCATTGGCCTGTACGACGCCTTCCTGATCAAGGAAAACCATATCGCCGCCTGCGGGGGCATCCCTGAAGCCATCAAGGCCGCCCACAAGATCGCCCCGGGCAAGCCGGTCGAAATCGAAGTGGAAAGCCTGGCAGAGCTGCAGGAAGCCCTGGCAGCCGGGGCGGACATCATCATGCTCGACGAGTTGAGCCTGGATGACATGCGCGAAGCGGTGCGTCTGAATGCTGGCAAGGCCAAGCTCGAAGCCAGCGGCGGGATCAACGAAAGCACCTTGCGCACCATCGCCGAGACGGGTGTGGATTACATTTCGATTGGTGCCATGACCAAGGATGTAAAAGCGGTGGATCTGTCGATGCGGCTCAGCATCTAAGTGACAAGGCACAAGCTGCAAGCCGCAAGCTGATTTGCTTTGGCTTGCAGCTTGTAGCTGCTTTTAAACCACCAGATTGTTCATCTCGCAGTACTCTTCCCAATCCACGCCCAATACCTCTGCCGCCTCCTTGTGCAGAACCAGGCGCGCCGCCTCGAACTCTTCCGGGGTCGAGGTGTACTTCAACGTCAGTTCCCACGGCTGCAAGCCCTGGGCTTCTGCCTCATCCTCAAACGCCCATTGGATCTGGTCTTTCTGATCGTCGGCACTCAGGTCCTTGATCTCTTCCGCCAACTGCGGCGAGTCCAGCAGGTACTGCTTGAGTGCTTCTTCGTGCCTGGCTTCTTGGGTCAATTCTTTAGCGGTCATGTCGTTCTCGTTGATCTGGGGAATGGAAGATGGATCTGGATCATCAAGGATCTCTCTGACGCAAAAAACCGTGACAAGCCCGGTTTGTCTGGCCTTCAGAACCATTCGGGGATCATCTGAAAACTGCTACGGGGGTGTTCGTGCAAAGTCCGAATATAGGACCTTTGGCTGACGATTTATACGAGTCGTTACATCAAATCTACAAATAAGCCGACGCCATCAGGTGTCGACCATTTATGCAGGCGCCCAGGAACAAGTTCCACAGCACAAAGTCATAGCGATGTGCCATCTAGGCACTTCACAAGGAATTCAGGTGATGCGCAATTTTTCGAAGCTCCCGGCCACCCTGTTTGCAACCGGCATGGCTGCCCTGCTGCTTGGCAGTATGGTGCTGCCCAACACGGCTCAGGCAGGGGTTGAACTCAGTTCTGACCACCCTTCGTATTCGGACAAACTGGCTGCCGTGCACAACTCGTTCGGCAAGGACGTCGTGGTCCGAAGCGACTTCAGTATTGATGGGATGGAAAAGCTGCAGAGCACGGTCAAGAGCAACTCGGTTGAAATCGAAACCCTGAAGAAAACCATCAAGGACCAGGCGCGCCTTATCGAAGAGCTCAAGCGCAACAACGGCTCGAGTTCCAGTTCGAACGCCAGTGAACTGTCCGACCTCAAGCGCACCGTTCGTGAGCAGGAAAGCGACCTGAAGAACCTCCGCAAACAACTGGACGATCTCAAGCGCAGCGCTGGCTCCAGTTCGAGCGCCAGCGACTTGTCCAGCCTCAAGCGTGAAGTCAGCGATCAGGACCGCGCCCTGGACCAGCTCAAGCGCACGGTCGAGGAGTTGAGCAGAAAAGTGAAGTGATGGGGGGCGCTGGTGCCCGAGACAGGAATCGAACCTGCGACCTTCGCGTTACGAGTGCGCTGCTCTACCGACTGAGCTACACGGGCGGTGAGCTAAACCTAGCACAGCTTTGATCCGCGTCCACCGTCGTCACCGTCTCGGTAACGGGCGGACAAAAAAATGCCCCGCAGCTTTCACTGCGGGGCATCTTCATAACGCTGAAGCGTCAGGCGTGGGTGCGATTAAACGCCCGAAGCCTTGGCCGCTGCCACGTCTTTGATGGACAGCTTGATACGGCCGCGGTTGTCCACGTCCAGTACCAGTACTTCCACTTCCTGGCCTTCTTTCAGGATGTCGGTCACTTTCTCTACGCGAGCGTCGCTCAGCATCGAGATGTGAACCAGACCGTCCTTGCCAGGCAGGATGTTGACGAATGCGCCGAAGTCGACGATGCGCTCAACCTTGCCGACGTAGATCTTGCCGATCTCGGCTTCCGCGGTGATGCCCAGAACGCGCTGACGCGCGGCTTCTGCGGCTTCCTTGGTTTCGCCGAAGATCTTGATCGAGCCGTCGTCTTCGATATCGATCGAAGCCTTGGTCTCTTCGCAGATCGCACGGATGGTCGCGCCGCCTTTACCGATGACATCACGGATTTTGTCGGTGTCGATTTTCATAGCGATCATGGTCGGAGCGTTTTCCGACAGCTCGTTACGCGACTGACCAATGATCTGGTTCATCTGACCGAGGATGTTCAGGCGCGCGTCCAGGGCTTGGCCCAGGGCGATCTCCATGATTTCTTCGGTGATTCCTTTGATCTTGATGTCCATCTGCAGCGCGGTCACACCTTTGGCGGTACCGGCTACTTTGAAGTCCATGTCGCCCAGGTGGTCTTCGTCACCCAGGATGTCGGTCAAGATGGCGAACTTCTCGCCTTCTTTAACCAGACCCATGGCGATACCGGCAACCGGTGCCTTCATCGGCACACCAGCGTCCATCAGGGCCAGGGAAGCGCCGCAGACCGAAGCCATGGAGCTGGAACCGTTGGACTCGGTGATTTCCGATACCACGCGGATGGTGTACGGGAACACGTCGGCAGCAGGCAGCATGGCCTGAACCGAACGACGAGCCAGACGACCGTGACCGATTTCGCGGCGACCGGCGCCACCCATGCGACCACACTCACCTACCGAGAACGGAGGGAAGTTGTAGTGCAGCATGAACGGGTCTTTTTTCTCGCCTTCCAGGGTGTCCAGCAGCTGTGCGTCACGGGCGGTGCCCAGAGTTGCAACAACCAGGGCCTGGGTTTCGCCACGGGTGAACAAAGCCGAACCGTGGGTCTTTGGCAGAACGCCGACTTCGATGTTCAGCGGACGTACGGTCTTGGTGTCGCGGCCGTCGATACGTGGCTTGCCGTTGACGATGTTTTCGCGAACGGTGCGGTATTCGATTTCGCCGAAGGCAGCTTTGACTTCGCTGGAAGTCGGCTGGCCTTCTTCACCGGACAGCTTGGCGACGACCTGGTCTTTCAGCTCACCCAGGCGCGCATAGCGGTCAGCCTTGATGGTGATGGTGTAAGCCTGGGAGATGGCTTCGCCGAACTCGGAGCGGATAGCGCCCAGCAGTGCGGTGGCTTCTGGCTGTGGAGCCCAGGTCCAGGTTGGCTTGGCGGCTTCGGCGGCCAGTTCCTTGACGGCGTTGATCACCACCTGGAACTCGTCGTGGGCGAACAGTACGGCGCCCAGCATCTGGTCTTCGGTCAGCTCTTTGGCTTCCGACTCAACCATCAACACGGCTTCCGAAGTACCGGCAACGACCATGTCCAGGCTCGATGCTTTCAGTTGCTCGTAAGTCGGGTTCAGCAGGTAGCCGGTGCTTTCATGGAAAGCAACACGAGCGGCGCCGATCGGGCCGTCGAATGGAATACCGGAGATCGCCAGCGCAGCCGAGGTACCGATCATCGCAGCGACGTCCGGATCGGTTTTCTTGCTGGTGGACAGCACGGTGCAGACAACCTGCACTTCGTTCATGAAGCCTTCTGGGAACAGAGGGCGGATCGGACGGTCGATCAGACGCGAGGTCAGGGTTTCTTTCTCGGAAGGACGGCCTTCACGCTTGAAGAAACCGCCAGGGATCTTACCGGCAGCGTAAGTCTTTTCCTGGTAGTGAACGGACAGAGGGAAAAAGCCCTTGCCTGGATCGGCTTGCTTGGCACCGACTACGGTCACCAATACGCTGACGTCGTCGTCAACGGTGACCAATACTGCGCCGGAGGCCTGACGGGCGATACGGCCAGTCTCGAGGGTAACGGTCGACTGACCGAACTGGAATTTTTTGATTACCGGGTTCACGGTGTCCTACCTTCTTTGTGGCTCTTGGGGAACTTGTCTTCTTGCGAAATTCTTGGGCAACGCCGGGAATCGGCCCAGCTGTCGTTGTCCAGGTAAAACTATTGTCCAGATAAAACTTGAGGCTGGGAGCCTGCCATGCGCCTGCGGGAAACCCGCTGACGCACAGCAAACAACCAACCTCTAGCGCAATCGCTTATTAGCGACGCAGACCCAGGCGAGCGATCAGCGAGCTGTAACGGCTCACGTCCTTGCCTTTCAGGTAGTCCAGCAGCTTACGGCGCTGGTTTACCATGCGGATCAGACCACGACGGGAGTGGTGATCTTTACCGTTGGCCTTGAAGTGACCTTGCAGTTTGTTGATGTTGTGGGTCAGCAGTGCAACTTGCACTTCTGGCGAACCAGTGTCACCAACAGCTTGCTGGTAGTCAGCTACGATTTGAGCTTTTTCTTGAACGTCGAGAGCCATGAGGCAATCCTTTTATCAGGAAACGATTCGCGAGAACCGCTTCAATAGGCCGAGGGCAAACCCTCGTATTTTAAAATGAGAAGTGACCATGCCTATTAACAGCCACCCTCGTCCGGTCATTCTGACCGAATCAATCGACGCGGCGCGATGCGCCCGTCTTCGCTCACTTCACCGATACCGATGAAACGACCGTTGTGATCCTGTACCCGTACCATGCCGAACTTCGGGGCATCCGGGGCTCGTACCGGCTGGCCGTTGAGCCAGTAGAACGAGCTGTGCTCCGAGAACTGCAACAGCGGCCAATCCAGCAGGCCGCTGTCCGATGGCATCAGGAAACGGTCGACCGCTTCGTTGCCGCCTTCGGCATGTACCGCTTCCAACTCTTCCAGCGTAACCGTCTGCGCCAGGGTGAAAGGTCCGGCCTGGGTACGTCGCAGTTCAGCAACGTAAGCGCCACAGCCGAGCTCTTCACCAATATCCTCCACCAGGGTGCGGATATAGGTGCCTTTGCTGCAATCCACCGCAAGCCGCGCAGTATCGCTTTCGAAGGCCAGTAATTCCAAGCGCGCAATAGTAACAGAACGCGCTTCGCGCTCCACTACTTCGCCTGCACGAGCCAGCTTGTACAGCGGCTGGCCATCACGTTTGAGGGCCGAGTACATCGGCGGTATCTGACTGATTTGCCCGCGAAATCTCGGCAACGCCGCCTCGACATCGGTGCGACCAACGGTCACCGGGCGCTCCTGCAAAACCTCGCCCTCGGCGTCCGCCGTAGTCGTGGTCTTGCCCAGTTGCGCCAGGGTTTCGTAACTCTTGTCGGAGTCGAGCAGGTACTGGGAGAACTTGGTCGCCTCACCGAAGCACAGCGGCAATACGCCAGTGGCCAGCGGGTCGAGGCTACCGGTATGCCCGGCCTTTTCAGCATTCAGCAGCCAGCGCACCTTCTGCAAGGCAGCGTTGGAGGTGAACCCCAACGGCTTGTCGAGCAGGATGATGCCGCTGACGTTACGACGGATACGTTTGACCTGAGCCACCGATTACTCCTTGGTGTCTTCGGGTTCTGCCGCAACCGGGTGCTGATTGTCCTCAGCCACGGCACGTTCGATCAGGGCCGACAGGTGGGCACCACGCACGACGCTTTCGTCGTAGTGGAAGTGCAACTGCGGAACGCTGCGCAACTTCATCTCACGGGCCAACTGCATGCGCAGGAAGCCTGCCGCCGAGTTCAGCACCTTGATGCTTTGAGCGATGTCTTCAGCGCTGTCCTGGCCCATCACGGTGATGAAAATCTTGGCGTGACCGACGTCACGGCTGACTTCCACGGCGGTGATGGTCACCAGGCCGACGCGCGGGTCTTTCACTTCACGACGGATCAGCTGTGCCAGCTCACGCTGCATCTGATCGCCGATACGTTGGGTACGGCTATATTCTTTTGCCATGTCTTGTTACCTGTTACTGCCCTGCGGTGAAACCCGCATGGTCTGAAAGCGGCAAACGCCCGGCCTGACAGAAGCCAGACCGGGCGTTGCGTTTAGAGTCCTGCGATGGTCCGAGCATGTTTCATGCTGCAGCCCATGGCGGCCCTTGAAGTGCGCGAGTTAGAGGCTGCGAGCAACCTGAACCTTCTCGAAGACTTCGATCTTGTCACCGACTTTGACGTCGTTGTAGCTCTTCACGCCGATACCGCATTCCATGCCGGCACGTACTTCGGAAGCGTCATCCTTGAAGCGGCGCAGGGATTCCAGCTCGCCTTCGAAGATAACGATGTCTTCACGCAGTACACGGATTGGACGGTTACGGTGCACAACACCTTCGATAACCATGCAACCGGCGATCGCGCCAAACTTCGGCGAACGGAACACGTCGCGGACTTCAGCAACACCCAGGATGTTCTCCCGCACGTCGCTGCCAAGCATACCGGTGAGGGCTTTCTTGACGTCTTCGATGATGTCGTAGATCACGTTGTAGTAACGCATATCCAGACCTTCCTGCTCGACGATCTTGCGAGCGCCAGCATCGGCACGCACGTTGAAGCCGAACAGTACAGCGTTGGAGGCCAGTGCCAGGTTGGCGTCGGACTCGGTGATACCACCGACACCGCCACCCACAACACGCACTTGCACTTCGTCGTTACCCAGGCCGTTCAAGGCACCGTTCAACGCTTCCAGCGAACCACGGACATCGGATTTGAGGACGATGTTGAGCGTCTTCTTCTCTTCCTGACCCATGTTTTCGAAGATGTTTTCAAGCTTGCCGGCGTGAGCACGGGCCAGCTTGACTTCGCGGAACTTGCCTTGACGGAACAGAGCCACTTCACGGGCTTTCTTCTCGTCGGCAACCACGCTCATCTCGTCGCCAGCGTCCGGGGTACCGTCCAGGCCGAGGATCTCGACAGGGATGGAAGGACCGGCTTCCTTGATTGGCTTGCCGTTCTCGTCGAGCATGGCGCGAACGCGGCCATAGTTCGAACCGACCAGTACCATGTCGCCTTGGCGCAGGGTACCGTCTTGAACCAGAACGGTAGCAACCGGGCCACGACCTTTGTCGAGACGCGATTCAACCACAACACCACGACCCGGGGCCGATGGAGTTGCTTTCAGTTCGAGAACTTCGGCTTGCAGCAGAACAGCTTCGAGCAGTTCGTCTACACCGGTACCGACTTTCGCCGAAACCGATACGAACGGGGTGTCGCCGCCCCACTCTTCCGAGGTCACGCCGTGAACCGACAGTTCGCTACGGATGCGATCGAGATCGGCGCCCGGCTTGTCGATTTTGTTCACAGCCACAACCAGAGGAACACCGGCCGCCTTGGCGTGCTGGACAGCTTCAATGGTCTGCGGCATTACGCCGTCGTCCGCCGCAACTACCAGGATCACGATGTCAGTCGCCTTGGCACCACGGGCACGCATGGCGGTAAACGCGGCGTGACCTGGGGTGTCGAGGAAGGTGACCATGCCGCGTTCGGTTTCAACGTGGTACGCACCGATGTGCTGGGTGATACCACCGGCTTCGCCGGCCGCTACCTTGGCACGACGGATGTAGTCGAGCAGCGAGGTCTTACCGTGGTCAACGTGGCCCATTACGGTCACGACTGGTGCACGGGAGAAGGTCTCGCCTTCAAACTTCAGGGACTCGGCCAGGGAATCTTCCAGGGCAGTGTCGCTGACCAGGGTCACTTTGTGGCCCAGCTCTTCAGCAACCAGTTGGGCAGTTTCCTGATCCAGTACCTGGTTGATGGTGGCCGGAGTGCCCAGCTTGAACATGAACTTAATGATTTCAGCTGCCTTGACCGACATCTGTTGAGCGAGATCGCCCACAGTGATGGTCTCGCCGATCTTCACTTCGCGCACGACAGGGCCGGTTGGGCTCTGGAAACCGTGGGCGTTGCGTTTTTTCAGCTTGGCCTTGCCGCGACCACCACGACGGAAGCCGTCGCTTTCTTCGTCGGTAGTACGTGGGGCAACGCGAGGTGCCGGCGCCTTTTCCTTGACCGAAGCACGATGCGGAGCGTTTTTGCGCTCACCATCGCCACTGCCGCGACGATTGTTATCGTCGGCACGTGGTTTGTCAGGACGGCGCTGTTCTTCACGCTTGCGAGTGTCGACAGCAGGGGCTGGAGCAGCGGCCACGACCGGCGCGCTTTCACGCACAGGCTCGGCAACTGCGGCAGGAGCTGCAGCAACTTCGGTAGTCGTGGTTTGCGCAGCAGCAGGCTGGCGACGCGCTTCTTCTTCGGCGCGACGCTTGGCTTCTTCTTCAGCCTTCTGACGTGCAGCATTTTCTACTGCGCGACGTTCTTCCAGTTCGCGTTTGCGCTCGGCTTCGATTTCTTCCGGGCTGCGCTGTACGAAGACTTTCTTCTTGCGTACTTCAACGCTGATGCTTTTGCTGCCAGCAACACGCAGGGTGCTGGTGGTTTTACGCTGCAAAGTGATCTTGCGCGGTTCTTCCACTTTCGCCTTGTGGCTGCTTTTCAAGTGAGTCAGCAACGACTGCTTCTCACTGTCGCTCACATGTTCCTCGGCGGCGGTGTGCGGCAGACCTGCCTCACGCATCTGCTGCAACAGGCGCTCTACCGGTGTTTTGACCTCATCGGCCAGTTGTTTCACCGTGACTTGCGTCATGCACTTCTCTCCTCAGGCCGCGCCTAATTACTCGAACCAATGGGCTCGGGCGGCCATGATCAACTTGCCGGCACGATCATCGTCAATGCCGTCGATGTCGAGCAGGTCGTCAATAGACTGCTCGGCCAGGTCTTCGCGGGTAATTACGCCGCGCACCGCCAGTTCCATCGCCAAATCCTTGTCCATACCCTCAAGCGAGAGCAGGTCTTCGGCCGGATGGGCGTCTGCCAGCTTTTCCTCAGTAGCGATGGCTTTAGTCAACAAGCGATCCTTGGCCCGAGCGCGAAGCTCGTTGACGGTGTCTTCGTCAAAGCCGTCGATGTTGAGCATTTCTTCCAACGGTACGTAGGCAATCTCTTCCAGGCTGGTAAAGCCTTCATCTACCAGCACCTGCGCCAGGTCTTCGTCGACTTCCAGCTCGTCGATGAAGTTGCGCAGGATGTCGCCGGTTTCTGCTTGCTGCTTAGCCTGGATGTCCGATTCGGTCATGACGTTCAGGGTCCAGCCAGTCAACTGGCTGGCCAGACGCACGTTCTGACCACCGCGACCGATGGCCTGGGCCAGATTGTCTGCGCCAACGGCGATGTCCATTGCATGGGCATCTTCGTCAACGATAATTGCCGCAACCTCAGCCGGGGACATGGCGTTGATCACGAACTGCGCCGGGTTGTCATCCCACAGGACGATATCCACACGCTCGCCACCCAACTCACCGGAAACGGCCTGGACGCGCGAACCGCGCATACCAATGCACGCGCCCTGCGGGTCGATGCGCTTGTCTTTGGAGCGGACCGCGATCTTGGCGCGCGAACCCGGGTCACGGGAGGCAGCCATTACTTCGATCAGGCCTTCAGCGATTTCCGGCACTTCAATACGGAACAGCTCGATCAGCATTTCCGGCGCGGTACGCGACAGGATCAGCTGAGGGCCGCGGTTCTCGGTGCGGATTTCCTTGAGCAGCGCACGCAGGCGCACGCCAACCCGGAAAGTTTCGCGAGAAATGATGTCTTCACGGGCCAGCAACGCTTCTGCGTTGTTACCCAGGTCGACGATCACATTGTCGCGGGTTACTTTTTTCACGGTGCCGGAGATGATTTCACCCAGGCGCTCGCGATAGGCATCGACGACTTGAGCACGCTCAGCTTCGCGAACCTTCTGCACGATGACTTGCTTGGCAGTCTGTGCAGCGATGCGGCCGAACTCGATGGAGTCGATCTTTTCTTCAACGATGTCGCCAACCTTGGCGCCAGGATGCGTTTCAGCAACCTTGCTCGGCCAGGTTTCGATCGCAGGATCGTCCAGGTCGGCTTCCTCGACGACAGTCCAGCGACGGAAAGTCTCGTAGGCACCGGTGTGGCGGTTGATTTCCACACGCAGGTCAACTTCGTCTTCAAAACGCTTTTTGGTAGCCGTGGCCAAAGCCAGCTCCAGCGCTTCAAAAATCACGCTTGCCGGTACACCCTTTTCATTGGATACCGACTCAACAACCAGCAGTACTTCTTTGCTCATCGTACGCCTCGCCTTTCGCAAGCCATTGGATCCGCGGGATCCGCGTCTCAGTCAAAACTGGGAATTATGTTGGCCTTGTCGATCATATCGATCGGCAACAGGAACTCATGGTCTTCTACCTGCACCACGATGTCCTGCTCCTCTATCCCGCGGAGAAGGCCCTGAAAATTACGCCGACCTTCGAAAGGCGAGCGCAGCTTGATCTTCACTTGTTCACCGACATACTTGGCAAACTGTTCAAGAGTGAACAGCGGGCGTTCCATGCCAGGAGAGGAAACTTCAAGGGTGTACTCAACAGTGATTGGATCTTCGACATCCAGAACACCGCTGATCTGACGGCTGACGATGGCGCAATCGTCCACCAGCACACCGCCTTCTTTATCAATATAAACGCGCAACAGTGAGTGGCGGCCTTGAGCTGAAAACTCGATACCCCAGCATTCATAGCCAAGGGCCACGACCACCGGGGCCAACAAGGCCTGCAACTGTTCTAGCTTGCTCGACACCTGAACCCCCTCGTGCATGCTTGTGCAAATAAAAAATGGGCGAAGCGCCCATCCCGGAAACGCCGTTGAATAGCGGCGTTATAAAGTGTCCAGCTAACAAAAAGCCCCTGAAAAGGGGCTCCGCTAAAACTGGTTGCGGGGGCCGGATTTGAACCGACGACCTTCGGGTTATGAGCCCGACGAGCTACCAGACTGCTCCACCCCGCGACAAAGCTGGGGCGGAAGTATACGACCGATCCCCTTAAGGGTCAATGTAACCTTCCACCTACAAGAAAGCCCGCAACAGCGGGCTCTCCTGATAATTGGTACCGAGAAGGGGACTCGAACCCCTACACCCTATGGGCACAACCACCTCAAGGTTGCGTGTCTACCAATTCCACCACCTCGGCAAATACTGCGTTACTGCGTGAAACCCTTCTTACTTTTGCTCTTGAGCTGGAGGTACGTCAGTCGCAGTGTTAGCCGACTTTTGCTCTTGAAGCACCGGTACATCATCAGAAGCCGGCTTTTGCTTTGGAACTTCCAACACCGCTGGGTTTGGCAAACCTACTTGAGTCAGCTCATGAGCTTTCTCTTTAGCAAAGTAACCTAACCCCAAGCTGGTTATGAAGAAACCTGCGGCAAGTATAGCAGTAAACTTACTAAGAAAGGTAGAGGAACCTTGGCTTCCGAACACAGTATTTGAAGCACCTGCACCGAAAGACGCACCAGCATCCGCACCTTTACCCTGCTGCAGCAAAACCAGAGCAACTACGCCCAGAGCGCCCAGCAGATGAAAAACGACTACGACTGTTTCCAGCATTTTTTCAGTTTCCCGCGGCGCGACAAATCGCACCGAACTCATCTGCATTCAGGGAAGCTCCACCAATGAGCCCCCCATCGATATCCGGCATGCCGAACAGTTCGACCGCATTGGCCGCCTTCACGCTGCCGCCGTATAGAAGTCGCACACCTCGTGCGACCTCAGAATTCTCTGCCGCCAACTGCGCGCGAATGGCTGCATGCACATCCTGCGCCTGTTGCGGTGAAGCAGTCAGCCCGGTGCCAATGGCCCAGACCGGCTCGTAAGCGATGACCGCATTGGCGAAAGCGCCAACACCCAGCTCTTCGATGATGCTGCCCAGTTGACGCCCGACAACTTCCAGGGTCTTACCGGCTTCGCGCTGCTCCAGGGTCTCCCCCACACACAGTATCGGCTTCAAGCCACATGCCTGTGCTGCTGCGAACTTGCGGTTGAGAGTCACATCACGCTCGCCCATGATCAGGCGGCGTTCAGAGTGCCCAACCAGCACCAGAGAACAACCTGCGTCCACCAACTGACTGGGAGCAATCTCACCCGTCAGCGCACCTTGCATGGATTCCACCGCAGAATTCTGCGCGCCGACCGAAATCGACTTTCCTTTCAGGCCATCAATCACTTGATTGATATACAGGCAAGGAGGGAATACCGCGACATCAACACCGCTAGGCAAGGCCAGATGACGAAGGCCATTGATCAGCTCAGCGACGCTGGCGCGGGTACCGTGCATCTTCCAGTTACCAGCTACCATAGGGCGACGCATGCTGTACCTCGTCGGTCAAAGTGGGCGCAGATGTTACCCAACCGCGTTAACACTGGCAAGCCGAAATCAGGCAGAAACTTCAGCAACCAGTTTTGCCAGCTCATCGGCGTAGCCACGAACCACAGCCTCGTCGTCACCTTCGACCATGACGCGCACCAAAGGCTCGGTACCCGACTTGCGCAGCAACACGCGACCGCGCCCCGCCATGGCAGCCGTAACACGCTCACACGCTTCCTTGACCGCCGGATGCTCGACCGGGTTCTTGCCACCGGAAAAACGCACGTTGACCAGAACTTGCGGGCACTTGCGCAGCGCCTGACGGGACTGAGCCAAGCTCTCGTTACGCGTCTTGAGCGCCATCAACACCTGGAGTGCAGCGATGATTGCGTCACCCGTGGTGGCATGCCGGAAACACACGATATGCCCCGAATTCTCGCCGCCCACCTGCCATTTACGCTCGATCAGCTCGGCAATCACGTAGCGGTCGCCGACATTGGCGCGCACGAAGGGAATCCCCAGATCAGCCAGGGCCAGTTCGAGCCCCAGGTTGCTCATCAAGGTCCCTACAACGCCGCCCTGCAGGCGATCACGCTCGTGCAGATCACGGGAAATGATAAACAGCAGCTCATCGCCGTCGACAATCGCCCCGGTGTGATCGACCATCAGCACCCGGTCGCCGTCGCCATCGAAGGCAATCCCAAGGTCGGCATGCTCAGCCAATACCGCGGCCTGCAACTGCGACATATGGGTCGAACCGCAATTGTCGTTGATGTTCAAGCCGTTGGGCTGCGCCGACAGCACAGTGACGTCAGCACCCAACTCGCGGAACACGCTTGGAGCCACCTTGTAGGTAGCGCCATGAGCACAGTCGAGGACGATTTTCAGACCCGCAAAACTGGTGCTGGAAGGTACGCTGCTTTTGCAAAATTCAATGTAACGCCCAGAGGCGTCATTGATCCGCGACACTTTGCCCAGCTTGCTCGACTCCACCACGGTCATGGGGGCGTCCAGCAGCTCTTCGATCATCAATTCCACTTCATCCGGAAGCTTGGTGCCCTCACCGGAGAAGAACTTGATGCCGTTATCATCATGCGGATTGTGCGACGCACTGATCACAATCCCGGCCTCGGCATGGAACGTCCGCGTCAGATAAGCAATGGCCGGCGTCGGCATAGGCCCCAGCAGCAAAACATCGGCACCTGCGGCGGAAAGACCGGCCTCCAGTGCAGATTCGAACATGTACCCGGAAATTCGCGTGTCCTTACCCACCAGAACACGACAAGCGCCCATGCTACGGAAGGCCATACCAGCGGCCCAACCGAGCTTGAGCATGAAATCGGGGGTAATCGGGTACACGCCCACACGACCGCGAATGCCGTCGGTGCCAAAGTATTTTTTAGTCATAAGTGCTCCATCATTCTTATTCGGCCATTTCCACTGCCGTGATCATCCGCACCACATCCACCGTCTCTGCCACATCATGGACGCGCAAAATCCGCGCGCCCTTGCCCATGGCCAGCGCAGCGAGAGCCAGGCCACCATAGAGGCGCTCTCCCACCGGACGATTCAGGGCGTGACCTATCATGCTCTTGCGGGAAACCCCTACCAGCAGGGGGCGTCCGAAGACATTCAAGGCCTCCATATGCTTGAGCAGGCTCAAGTTATGCTGCAGGGTCTTGGCGAAACCAAAACCCGGATCAAGCACGATCCGCTCAGCTGCGATGCCGACCGCCGCACATTGAGCCATGCGCTCAGCCAAAAACTCACACACTTCCTCAGTCACGCTGCGATAGTGCGGATCATTCTGCATATCGCCAGGCTCACCCAGCATGTGCATCAGACATACCGGCAAGCCGGTAGCTGCAGCGGCGTCCAGCGCACCATCACGCTGAAGGGAGCGCACATCGTTGATGAGGCCAGCCCCCAGGCGCGCAGTCTCTCGCATAACCGCAGGCGTGGAAGTGTCCACAGAGATGATCACATCCAGTTCGCGATGAATCCGCTCGACAATCGGTGCCACTCGCTCCAGCTCCTCCAGGGGAGAAACCGCTCGTGCGCCAGGCCTAGTCGACTCACCGCCAACATCGATCAGCGTAGCACCGGCCGCAACCATTGCCTCGGCATGCCGCAAGGCAGCGTCAAGCTGGCTGAAACGACCGCCATCGGAGAAGGAGTCAGGAGTGACATTAAGAATGCCCATAACATGCGTATGGGCCAAATCAAGAACCCGGTTGCCGCAAGGCAACCGGGTTGAGGACGACACAGAAGTCATTTCAAACCTTAATGGTCAGCAGCTGGGCCGCCAATCGGGGTTTCTGGACGCTCATTCTGCACAACAGGTGGAGTAGTGCCCGAGCCACCTTCCCAATCCCGCGGCTCACGCGGAGTACGACCCGCCATGATGTCGTCGATCTGCTCGGCATCAATGGTTTCGTACTTCATCAAGGCATCGGCCATGGCATCCAGCTTGTCACGGTTATCCGTCAGGATTTGCTTCGCCGTGCCATAACATTGATCAATGATGCTGCGCACTTCGGAGTCGATCAGCTTGGCCGTCTCACCCGAGAAACTCGCGCTTTGACCGCCACCGCCGCGACCGAGGAATACTTCACCCTCTTCTTCGGCATACATCAACGGGCCAAGCTTCTCGGACAGGCCCCACTTGGTGACCATGTTCCGTGCGATCTGACTCGCCCGCATGATGTCGTTGGAGGCGCCGGTGGTCACACCGTCGAAACCCAAGGTCATCTCTTCAGCAATACGGCCGCCGTACAGGGAGCAGATCTGGCTGATAAGGGCACGCTTGGACAAGCTGTAGCGATCTTCTTCCGGCAGGAACATGGTCACACCCAGCGCACGACCGCGCGGAATGATCGACACTTTGTAAACCGGGTCATGCTCAGGCACAACACGGCCGACGATAGCGTGGCCCGCCTCGTGATAAGCGGTGTTCTGCTTTTCTTTCTCGGACATGACCATGGATTTGCGCTCGGCGCCCATCATGATCTTGTCTTTGGCCAGCTCAAACTCTTTCATTTCAACGATGCGCTTGCCGGTACGAGCCGCAAACAAAGATGCTTCGTTCACCAGGTTGGCCAGGTCGGCGCCCGAGAAGCCAGGGGTACCACGAGCGATCACGGCCGGAGCGACGTCCTCACCCATAGGCACTTTGCGCATGTGAACCTTGAGAATCTGCTCACGACCACGAATGTCCGGCAAACCGACGACAACCTGACGGTCGAAACGGCCCGGACGCAGCAACGCAGGATCCAGTACGTCCGGACGGTTGGTCGCAGCGATCACGATGATGCCGTCGTTCATTTCAAAGCCATCCATCTCAACCAGCAACTGGTTAAGCGTCTGCTCGCGCTCGTCATGACCGCCGCCCATGCCGGCGCCACGGTGACGACCGACGGCGTCGATTTCATCGATGAAGATGATGCACGGCGCGTGCTTCTTGGCTTGTTCGAACATGTCGCGAACACGACTGGCGCCCACGCCGACGAACATTTCGACGAAATCGGAACCGGAAATGGTGAAGAACGGGACTTTTGCTTCGCCGGCAATAGCCTTGGCCAGCAGGGTTTTACCGGTACCTGGAGGGCCAACCATCAGCACACCACGAGGAATGCGGCCACCCAGACGCTGGAACTTGCCCGGATCACGAAGGAACTCGACCAGCTCGCCCACTTCTTCCTTGGCTTCGTCACAACCTGCAACGTCACCCAGGGTGGTCTTCACCTGATCTTCAGAGAGCAGGCGCGCCTTGCTCTTGCCGAAGCTCATGGGTCCACCCTTGCCGCCTGCACCGCCCTGCATCTGCCGCATGAAGAACATGAACACGGCAATGATGACCAGAATCGGGAAGCTGGCGACCAGAAGCTGGGTCCAGATGCTTTGCTGCTCAGGCTGCTTGCCTTCGACAACCACGTGGTTATCCACCAGGTCACCGATCAGGCCGTTGTCCTGGATAGCAGGACGGATGGTCTTGAAGCTGTCGCCATCGTTGCGTTTGCCGGTAATCACGTAGCCGTCTACCGCTACGCGCTCGACCTTGCCATCCTTAACTTGCTGGATGAAGTCGGAATAGTTGAGGGTCTGCGGCTCGTTAGGGCTGGAGAAGTTGTTCATTACCGTCACCAGGACAGCCGCAATGATCAACCACAGGATCAGATTCTTTGCCATATCGTTCAATTAACTACCCTCTGAAGCAAGCTCCGCTACTGGCGCGCGCTTCGCATGATATTCACCGGCCTAACTTACTACATTACCTACGGCTCTGGCAGGCGCCGTCTGTAACCCTTTGTGAAACACTTTCTACACAATATTCGCTAATGCTCACGGGGCGAAATACGAAAAACCTATCGACCCGCCAAAAAACCTCGATTTATTCACTACGGCCGCGGTAGCCCCAAGCCAGCATGTATTGCTCGCGGGAACTGCCACGGGAAGAGTCCGGCTTTATCATCTGGACCTTGTCGAATTTCTGACGAGCGTCCTTCACGTAAGCATCAAACCCTTCGCCCTGAAACACCTTGATCACGAAATTACCACCCGGCTTGAGTATCCGAGCCGCCAGATCAAGAGCCAGCTCACATAAAAACATGGCTTTCGGCATGTCCACCTCAGGCGTACCACTCATATTGGGGGCCATATCGGAAATCACAAGGTCCACCTGCGAATTACCAACAGCTTCAAGGATCTGAGCGAGCACGTCGTCCCGGGTGAAGTCACCCTGGATGAAAGTCACGTCCGGAATGCTGTCCATTTCCAGGATGTCCGAGGCGATCAGTCGCCCCTGACCACCGATCAGCCGACTAGTAACCTGCGACCAGCCACCGGGCGCCGCTCCCAGGTCGACAACACTCATACCTGGACGGATCAGTTTGTATTTCTCCTGGACCTCCAGAAGCTTGTAACTCGCACGCGAGCGGTAACCATCCTTCTGCGCCTGCTTCACATAGGGATCATTGACATGTCTTTGCAGCCACTTAAGGCTTGTCTTGGAACGGGCCACGGGCCACCTCAAATAAAACGGGTAGTGATTAACTGGGCGGTCCCGGACTCGCTCGGGTAAACTGGCCGCCGCTTTTTACAAGATCAGACGCAGGGGTCAGATTATGCCGCTCACTCAAGAGCAGAAGAAACAGTACAAATCCATTGGCCACCATCTGAAACCAGTATTGACTGTGGCTGACAACGGTTTGACCGAAGGTGTATTAGCCGAACTTGAACGCGCCTTGAGCGATCATGAGCTGATCAAGATCAAACTCAACATCCTCGAGCGCGAGCCTCGCCTGGCGGTCATCGCCGAGCTGTGCAAGGCGGGCAAGGCTGACTTGGTGCAAGTCATCGGCAAAATGGCGTTGATTTACCGCAAAAACGCCAAGGTAAACAAGCAACTGTCGAACGTCCATCGCTTCCACTGACGTCGACAAGGGTCAAGGGTGCGCTTCGCGTACCCTGCCACCCCATCCAGGGACTGGCTGCAGCACCAGCACCAGGCCGGAAAACCCAAGCACAAGATAGCTGAACAATTGCCAGCGTTGCGCCTCAGGCAACAGCATGCGCACCACGAAATACATCGCACACGCATAAAGCCCCATCAGCAGCAGCTGCCCGCGAATATCCCGCCACACGCTTGCCAGTCCTTCGGACTGAATCAATATCAGCACCTGCAACACCAGGCACGCCGCCGAAAAGCCCACCAGCAACGCACCCAGCATTTTGCCGATATCGTCGATCAGCAGCGGTGCCAAGCCTATTTGCTCGAGCACCGGCAGCAAACCGATGTGCAGAAGCCACAAGCCACCGACCCAGAGCATCTGGGCCAGTTGCCAAAGCATGGCACCCGCGCGAAGCGGGTGCCGTCTTTCAGATGTGACGAACTTCGACAATCTCGTACTCGATAACGCCACCTGGCGTTTTGACGGCGACCACATCACCCTCTTCCTTGGCAATCAAGGCACGGGCCAGTGGCGAACCGACGGAGATCTTGCCGAGTTTGAAGTCCGCTTCATCCTCTCCCACGATTTGATAGGTCACGCTTTCGTCAGTTTCGACGTTGGCGATCTCGACCGTGGTGCCGAAAATCACTTTACCGGTGTGAGGAATGGTCGTGACATCGATGATCACCGCATTCTGCATGCGGCCTTCAATATCGCGAATCCGCGCCTCGACCATACCTTGCTGCTCGCGGGCAGCATGGTATTCGGCGTTCTCTTTAAGGTCACCCAACTCGCGGGCCGTTCCGATGTCCTGGCTAAGCTTAGGACGAACGACCTTGGTCAGGTGAGCGTGCTCTTCTTCCAGGGCTTTAGCGCCCTGGACAGTCATCGGGTATTTGATCATGCCTTCAATCCTGCGTGTAGATCCTGCAAGCGGCGCACGGTCTTCTCGGGACCGAACTTCAACGCTTCGCAGATGGCTTCGCCAGCAGCAATGGTCGTGGTGCAGTAGATCTTGTGCTGCAAGGCATTACGACGAATGGAGTAGGAATCAGCGATCGACTGGCGACCTTCCGTGGTGTTGATAATCAGAGTGACTTCGTCATTCTTGATCATGTCGACCACGTGCGGACGACCTTCGGTCACCTTGTTCACACGACGCACTTTCAGACCGGCAGCTTCAATCAGCTTGGCAGTCCCGGCAGTGGCAACCACTTCGAAACCCAAGTTGATCAGATCACGAGCCACACCTGCAACCAGCGGCTTGTCATCGTCACGCACGCTGATGAACGCGGTACCGCCAGTCGGCAACACTTCGCTGGCCCCCATCTGGGCCTTGGCGAAGGCCTCGCCGAAGGTGTCACCGACACCCATCACTTCACCGGTGGACTTCATCTCTGGGCCGAGGATCGGGTCCACACCAGGGAACTTGGCGAAAGGGAACACCGCCTCTTTCACGCTGTAGAAGTTCGGAATGATTTCCTTGGTGAAACCGATTTCCTTCAGGGTTTTACCCGCCATCACGCGAGCCGCGATCATGGCCAGGGACACACCGATGCACTTGGATACGAACGGTACGGTACGGGAAGCGCGCGGGTTGACTTCGATGACGTAGATGTCCTCGCCTTGCAGCGCCAACTGCACGTTCATCAGGCCGACAACACCTAGCTCCAGGGCCATTTTCTTGACCTGTTCGCGCATCTCGTCCTGGATATGCACAGGCAGCGAGTATGGCGGCAGGGAGCAGGCAGAGTCACCGGAGTGAACACCGGCCTGTTCGATGTGCTGCATGATTGCGCCAATCACCACATCGGTGCCGTCGCAAACTGCATCCACGTCCATTTCGATGGCGCAGTTGAGGAAGTGGTCGAGCAGCACCGGGCTGTCGTTGGACACTTTCACCGCGTCACGCAGGTAGCGCTTGAGCTCTTCTTCTTCGTAGACGATTTCCATCGCCCGACCGCCCAGCACGTAGGAAGGACGCACCACCAGCGGGTAGCCGATCTTGGCAGCTGCACGAATCGCTTCATCTTCGCTGCGCACGGTGGCGTTTGGTGGCTGACGCAGGTTCAAGCGTTCCACCATTTGCTGGAAGCGCTCGCGGTCTTCGGCACGGTCGATTGCATCAGGGCTGGTGCCGATGATCGGCACGCCAGCAGCTTCCAGTGCACGCGCCAGTTTCAGCGGGGTTTGGCCGCCGTACTGGACGATCACGCCTTTAGGCTTCTCGACGCGGCAGATTTCCAGCACGTCTTCCAGCGTTACCGGCTCGAAGTACAGACGGTCGGAAGTGTCGTAGTCAGTGGAAACGGTTTCCGGGTTGCAGTTGACCATGATGGTCTCGTACCCGTCTTCGCGCAGCGCGAGGGCGGCGTGTACGCAGCAGTAATCGAACTCGATGCCCTGGCCGATACGGTTTGGACCACCGCCCAGGATAATGATCTTGTCGCGGCCCGACGGCGCAGCTTCGCACTCCTCCTCGTAGGTGGAGTACAGGTACGCGGTGTCGGTGGCAAACTCGGCGGCACAGGTGTCAACGCGCTTGTAGACCGGGAAGATATCCAGCTTGTGGCGATGCGTGCGCAGGTTCTTCTCGGTCACACCCAGCAGCTTGGCCAGACGCTGATCGGAGAAACCCTTGCGCTTGAGGCGGAACATCAGGTCGCGGTCGATGGAGGACAGACCGAGGGTCTTGACCTTCTCTTCTTCCTTGATCAGATCTTCAATCTGCACCAGGAACCACGGATCGATCATGTTCATGCCGAAGATGTCTTCGACGGTCATGCCGGCGCGGAAAGCATCAGCCACGTACCAGATACGCTCAGCGCCCGGCACGGTCAGCTCGCGCTTGAGCACGCTCATGCTTTCCGGGTTGCTCAGGTCGAGCTTCTCGTCCAGACCGCAAACGCCCACTTCCAGGCCACGCAGGGCTTTCTGCAGAGACTCCTGAAAGGTCCGGCCGATGGCCATGACTTCACCGACAGACTTCATCTGGGTGGTCAGGCGAGCGTCGGCCTTCGGGAATTTCTCGAAAGCAAAACGTGGCAGCTTGGTCACGACATAGTCGATTGACGGTTCGAAGGACGCCGGCGTAGCGCCGCCAGTGATTTCGTTTTGCAGCTCGTCCAGGGTGTAACCGATCGCCAGCTTGGCGGCGATGCGCGCAATCGGGAAGCCGGTAGCTTTCGATGCCAGTGCCGACGAACGCGATACACGCGGGTTCATCTCGATCACGACCATGCGGCCGGTGTCCGGGCAAATACCGAACTGAACGTTGGAACCGCCGGTTTCAACGCCGATCTCACGCAGTACCGCCAACGAGGCGTTGCGCATGATCTGGTATTCCTTGTCCGTCAGGGTCTGTGCTGGCGCAACAGTGATCGAGTCACCGGTGTGCACGCCCATCGGGTCAAAGTTTTCGATGGAGCAGACAATGATGCAGTTGTCCTTCTTATCGCGGACAACCTCCATCTCGTACTCTTTCCAGCCGATCAGGGATTCGTCGATCAGCAGCTCTTTGGTCGGCGACAGGTCCAGGCCGCGAGCGCAGATTTCTTCGAACTCTTCACGGTTGTACGCGATACCACCACCGGTGCCGCCCATGGTGAAGGACGGACGGATGATGCACGGGAAGCCGAGTTTTTCGAGGACCGCATTGGCCTCTTCCATGCTGTGGGCAATACCCGAACGCGGGCAGTCCAGGCCGATGGATTTCATCGCCTTGTCAAAGCGCGAACGGTCTTCGGCCTTGTCGATGGTGTCAGCGTTGGCGCCGATCATTTCTACGCCGAACTTCTCCAGAACGCCTTCGCGCTCCAGGTCCAGAGCGCAGTTCAGAGCGGTCTGGCCACCCATGGTCGGCAACAGGGCATCTGGACGCTCCTTCTCGATGATCTTGGCAACGGTCTGCCACTTGATCGGCTCGATGTAGGTGGCGTCGGCCATGTCCGGGTCGGTCATGATGGTGGCCGGGTTGGAGTTCACCAGGATGACGCGGTACCCCTCCTCGCGCAGGGCTTTACAGGCCTGGGCGCCGGAGTAGTCGAATTCGCAGGCCTGGCCGATCACGATCGGGCCAGCGCCGAGAATCAGGATGCTTTTAATGTCTGTACGTTTTGGCATGGGTTTGTCACTCAAATCCGCAGGTCAGTCGGCAAGCCGTCTTGATCAATTTCTGAAGCTCCAAGGGGGCCACCGGGTTGATCGGGGCCGCCCTCGGACGACTTCTCGCTACATTCTCAAGGCGAGCGCTTAGCGTCGCTTGGCCATCTCGTTGATGAAGCGGTCGAACAGCGGCGCCACATCGTTCGGGCCTGGGCTGGCTTCAGGGTGACCCTGGAAGCTGAAGGCGCTCTTGTCGGTACGCTCGATACCCTGCAGGGTGCCGTCGAACAGCGACTTGTGAATCGCCCGGACGTTGGCTGGCAGGGTCGCTTCATCTACCGCAAAACCGTGGTTCTGGCTGGTGATCATCACCACACCGGTATCCAGGTCCTGGACCGGGTGGTTGGCGCCATGGTGACCGTGACCCATTTTCAGAGTCTTGGCACCGGAGGCCAGGGCCAGCAGTTGGTGACCGAGGCAGATACCGAATACCGGAATCTCGGTTTCCAGCACTTCCTTGATGGCCTTGATGGCGTAGTCGCAAGGTTCCGGATCGCCAGGACCGTTGGACAGGAATACACCATCCGGCTTCAGGGCCAGGACATCGGCAGCCGGGGTCTGTGCAGGGACCACGGTTACGCGGCAGCCGCGCTCGACCAGCATGCGCAGGATGTTCACCTTGACGCCGTAGTCGTAGGCCACCACGTGGTACGGCAGCTCGGAGGCCTCGATGGTCGCGTGGCTGTCGGTTTTCAGGTCCCAGACAGTCGAGCGCCACTCGTATTGCTTCTGGGTGCTGACGACTTTCGCCAGGTCCATGCCCTTGAGGCCAGGGAAGCCCTGGGCGGCGGCGATGGCGGCTTCTTCGGAGATGTTGTCACCGGCCATGATGCAGCCGTTCTGTGCGCCTTTCTCACGCAGGATGCGGGTCAGGCGACGGGTGTCGATACCGGCGATTGCCACAACATTGTTGGCTTTCAGGTAATCGGACAGGGACATGGTGTTACGCCAGTTGCTCGCAACCATTGGCAGGTCACGAATGACCAGGCCGGCGGACCAGACGCGGTCGGATTCGGCGTCTTCCGGTGTGGTGCCGGTGTTGCCAATGTGCGGGTAAGTCAGGGTAACGATCTGCTGGGCGTAGGAAGGATCGGTAAGGATTTCCTGATAGCCGGTCATGGCGGTGTTAAATACCACCTCACCAACGGTTTGACCGTCGGCTCCAATTGCTTCGCCGCGAAAAATGCTGCCATCAGCAAGGGCGAGTATGGCTGGCTTAGTCAAGAAGACCTCCCGTAAGTAAAGCCTGAAAGGGCGATCGCAGGTGTAAAAAAGCGGAGTGACGTATGGACACGTCACCCCGCTCATTCACTGAATTATTCTGCGCGCTTTTAGTGAACACACTAAAGCTGTAGCTTACAGAAAAAGGCTTTTTTGGTCCACCGCTAATGAGCCTAAAAGGCAGAGGAATGCGACAGAACATCGCTTAGCGGGATAAAACAGGGCTCAGGCACATGGCTGAACCCTGTTTTGAGTGCATCATCAGCGCAGGTCGAGTACATCCTGCATATCGTAAAGACCTGGCTCGCGACCGTCCAGCCACAACGCCGCACGCACCGCACCCTTGGCAAAGGTCATGCGGCTGGAGGCCTTGTGAGTGATCTCAAGACGCTCACCCTCTGCAGCGAACAGGACCGTGTGATCGCCCACCACATCACCACCACGAACCGTGGCGAAACCGATGGTTTCACGATCACGCACACCGGTATGGCCTTCACGGCCATAGACCGCCACTTTCTGCAGATCACGCCCCAGCGCATCGGCAATCACCTCGCCCATACGCAGGGCCGTGCCCGAAGGGGCATCGATCTTGTTCCGGTGATGGGCTTCGATGATTTCAATGTCCGCATCATCACCCAGCACCCGCGCCGCCATGTCCAGCAGCTTCAGCGACAGGTTGACGCCGACACTGAAGTTGGCCGCGAACACGATTGGAATATCCTTGCCCGCCTCGACCAGCACCTGCTTCTGCGCAGCATCAAGCCCAGTCGTGCCGATCACCATCGCCTTGCCCGCCTTGCGGCAGAAGGCCAGGTTTTTCAGCATCACTTCCGGCAAGGTGAAGTCGATCAAGACATCGAATTCATCGGCGACACCCTCGAGATTGCCCGATAGCGGCACGCCGATACGACCCAGGGAAGCCAGCTCGCCGGCATCGACCCCGATCAACGTGCTGCCAGGACGCACAATGGCAGCAGTAAGGCCGGTCAGCGGCGCACGTTGCTGCACCGCCTCGACCAGGATCTTGCCCATGCGCCCAGCGGCGCCCATCACAGCTATACGTCGCATGTGTCGCTCCTTACAGATCGCCGAAGAAGCGCTTCACGCCTTCAAACCAACCAGTGGTTTTCGGTGAATGGGTATTGTCATCGGCCAGGGAGCTGCGCAGCTCTTCCAGCAATTCACGCTGACGACGCCCCAGATTGACCGGAGTCTCCACCGCAACGCGGCACATCAAATCACCCGCACCGCCACCACGCACCGGCGCCACACCCTTGCCACGCACGCGGAACTGCTTGCCGGTCTGAGTCCCCTCGGGAATCTTCAACTTGACCCGACCATCGAGGGTCGGAATCTCCAGCTCGCCGCCCAGCGCCGCATCAACAAAGCTGATTGGCACTTCACAGAACAGGTGCTTGCCGTCGCGCTGGAAGATCGCGTGCTCACGCACATTGATCACCACGTACAGGTCGCCGGTAGGCCCACCCTGCGCACCCGCCTCACCTTCACCCGACAGACGGATACGGTCGCCGGTATCGACACCCGCCGGCACTTTGACCGACAGCGTCTTGTACTCTTCGACACGGCCTTCGCCGTGGCAGGAGTCGCACGGATCGGAAATGATCTTGCCCTGGCCATGGCAGCGCGGGCAGGTCTGCTGCACCGAGAAGAAGCCCTGCTGCATGCGCACTTGGCCAATACCGCCACAGGTCGGGCAAGTGATAGGCGAGGAGCCTTTCTTGGCACCCGAACCATCGCACGGCTTGCAATTGACCAGCGTCGGAACGCGGATATTCACGGTAGTACCGCGCACCGCCTCTTCCAGGTTCAACTCCAGGGTGTAGCGCAAATCGCTGCCGCGCTGAGCGCCGCCACGGGAACCGCCACGACCGCCCCCGAAGAAATCACTGAAGACATCACCGAAGATGTCGGAGAAGTTCTGACCACCGAAGCCAGCACCGCCGCCACCCATGCTCGGATCAACACCGGCATGACCGTATTGGTCATAGGCGGCGCGCTTGCTCGAATCAGAGAGTACTTCGTAGGCCTCGTTGGCCTCTTTGAACAGTTCTTCCGACGCTTTGTCGTCAGGATTACGGTCCGGGTGATGCTTCATCGCCAGGCGCCGGTAAGCCTTCTTCAGGTCGGCCTCGCTGGTGCCTCGCTCAACACCCAATACTTCGTAATAGTCACGCTTTGCCATAAGTCTTTGCACTCTTAAGGACGTCCGGCCAAGCTCTCCTGAGCCTCGCCAAACTCGTTGAGCCCCAATACAGGCCCGGACCCAACTCACGTCAATTCAACGATCCTGGTCTTTGAAAAAACCAGCCAGCAGTGGCCGGCCATTGCGGTAATCCCGCTCGGAAAGCAGGAGCATTTCCGGCCATACCGCCACCCCGCGTGACAGGTCACGCCGAGTAAAAAATTTCGCTTGCTCCAGACACGCCAACGCGGGAGCAAGCTCCCGCGCGGCGACATCCTACCAGCCACCGCACAAAGGCAGTCAACTGGCCGACCAACAAGCAGTCTTACTTGTGGTCTTTTACTTCTTCGAACTCAGCGTCGACTACATCGTCAGCTTTTTCAGCCGACTCGCCTGGCTGAGCCGCGCCTTCTGCAGGCTGGGCCTGTTCGGCGTACATCTTCTGAGCAACCGGCGCCGAGACTTTGGACAGCTCTTCAACCTTCGCGTCAATGGCTGCTTTGTCGTCGCCTTTGACGGCGGCTTCAAGGGCAACCACAGCCGCTTCGATTGCGGTTTTCTCTTCAGCGGTCACTTTGTCGCCAGCATCAGCGATCATTTTGCGAGTCGAGTGAACCAGGGCGTCACCTTGGTTACGCGCGCTGGCCAGCTCTTCGAACTTGCGGTCTTCGTCGGCGTTGGTTTCAGCATCGCGAATCATCTGCTGAATCTCTTCCTCGGACAGACCGGAGTTGGCCTTGATCACGATCGACTGAGTCTTGCCGGTGGCCTTGTCTTTGGCGCCTACGTGCAGAATGCCGTTGGCGTCGATGTCGAAGGTCACTTCAATTTGTGGCACGCCACGTGGTGCTGGTGGAATCTCGGCCAGATCGAACTTGCCCAGGGACTTGTTCTGGGCCGCTTGCTTACGCTCACCTTGCAGCACGTGAATGGTCACAGCGCCCTGGTTGTCGTCGGCAGTCGAGAACACTTGCGATTTCTTGGTAGGAATCGTGGTGTTTTTCTCGATCAGCGCGGTCATCACGCCACCCATGGTTTCGATACCCAGGGTCAGCGGGCTGACGTCGAGCAGCAGGACGTCTTTCACGTCACCGGCCAGTACCGCACCCTGGATAGCAGCACCCATGGCAACCGCTTCGTCCGGGTTGACGTCTTTACGTGCTTCTTTACCGAAGAACTCGGTCACCAGCTTCTGCACCAGCGGCATACGGGTCTGACCACCGACCAGGATCACGTCGTTGATCGCGCCAACTTCGATGCCCGAGTCTTTCAGAGCGATGCGGCAAGGCTCGATGGTGCGCTGAACCAGGTCTTCAACCAGAGCTTCCAACTTGGCGCGAGAAATCTTCACGTTCAAGTGCTTAGGACCGGTGGCATCTGCAGTGATGTACGGCAGGTTGACGTCGGTCTGCAGGCTCGAGGACAGCTCGATCTTGGCTTTTTCGGCAGCTTCTTTCAGGCGCTGCATGGCCAGCGGGTCACCCTTGAGGTTCATGCCGCTTTCTTTCTTGAATTCGTCGACGAGGTAGTCGATCAGACGAATGTCAAAGTCTTCACCACCCAGGAAGGTGTCACCGTTGGTGGCCAACACTTCAAACTGGTGCTCACCATCAACTTCGGCAATCTCGATCACCGAAACGTCGAAGGTACCGCCACCCAGGTCATAAACGATCACGGTGTGATCGCCCTTGGCCTTGTCCATACCGTAAGCCAGAGCGGCCGCGGTTGGTTCGTTGATGATGCGTTTTACGTCCAGGCCAGCAATACGACCGGCGTCTTTGGTGGCTTGACGCTGGCTGTCGTTGAAGTAGGCCGGAACGGTGATCACCGCTTCGGTCACTGGCTCGCCAAGGTAGTCTTCGGCAGTCTTCTTCATCTTTTTCAAGATTTCAGCCGAAATCTGTGGCGGCGACATTTTCTGGCCGTTCACTTCAACCCAGGCGTCAGCGTTGTCAGCCTTGACGATCTTGTAAGGGACCATCTGGATGTCTTTCTGTACCACTTCTTCTTCGAAGCGACGACCGATCAGACGCTTCACCGCGTACAGGGTGTTATGCGGATTGGTCACTGCCTGACGCTTGGCCGACTGACCAACCAGGATTTCGCCATCGTTGGCATACGCAACGATCGACGGCGTGGTACGCGCGCCTTCGGCGTTTTCGATAACTTTAACGTTGCCGTTTTCAAGAATAGAGACGCAGGAGTTGGTAGTCCCCAGGTCGATACCGATAATTTTGCCCATGTTAACTCTCCCGAAACTTTGGATTTTGTTGCCGCAGCGGTGGTGGCCAACTGCGGTAGCACTTAAACGCTTGACTTCTAAATGGGGGCCTTACGGCTGATTTCAAGCCTTCTCATCAATAGAAGGCGAAACCGGAGCCGGAGCCTTGCTGACCACGACCATGGCCGGGCGCAGCAGGCGGCCATTGAGCTGATAGCCCTTCTGGAACACCTTGAGCACGCTGTTGGGTTCCATATCGGCGCTTTCCTGCATGGCCATCGCCTGATGATGCTCGGCGTTGAACGGTTCGCCGTGCGGGTCGATGGCTTCCAGCTGATAGCGCTTGAGGGTGTCGTGGAACATCTTCAGGGTCAGCTCGATCCCTTCACGCATCGGACGAATGCTTTCGTCATCCGCGCTGGACAGCTCCAGGCCACGCTCGAGGCTGTCGATCACTGGCAACAGGTCGCCAGCAAAGCGTTCCAACGCGAATTTGTGCGCTTTTTCCACGTCCTGCTCGGCACGGCGGCGGACGTTCTGCAGATCGGCAGCAACACGCAAAGCCTGATCCTGAGCGCCGGCCAGCTGCTCTTCGAGCACTTTTACACGAGCCACCAGGTCTTCGCCCGAGGTCTCGGGAGCCTGATTGGCGTCTAGATTTTGCGTATCCAGCGTCTGTTCGTCAGCCATGAAATTCTCCTTTCAATAACGTCCGTGAGCTCAACTCACGCTTCTGTCCCGGTATATGGGGTCGCATTTCTCAGGTTCAAGGGCTCGACCCATGGCAAAACCTTTCAAGACTGGAAACACACCTGGGTTCGACATTCCTGGTTGCGCTAAAAAAGTTTTCCACCCAAGCAAATCGAGCTAAGGGAGGGCATTGTCAGCCAGAAACAAAACACTGTATAAATAACCAGACTTAAAGCCTGGGAGCGGCCGTCATGCTGGTGCACCTGTCCGTACACAACTACGCCATCGTTGAACATCTCGATCTGGAACTGGATCGCGGGATGAGCGTCATCACGGGCGAAACCGGCGCCGGCAAGTCGATCATGCTCGACGCCCTGGGCTTGACCCTGGGGGATCGCGCCGACAGTGGCGTGGTGCGTCCGGGCGCAGACAAGGCCGACATCCTCGCGACGTTCGACCTTGTGGATATCCCTGAAGCCCGTACCTGGCTGGCCGAACGCGACCTGGACAGCGAGAGCCCGTGCATTTTACGCCGGGTCATTACGGCCGAGGGGCGCTCGCGCGGCTATATCAATGGCTCGCCCTGCCCGCTGGGTGATCTCAAGGCCCTCGGCGAACTGTTGATCGATATCCACAGCCAGCACGAACATCAGTCGCTGCTGAAAACCGAGACCCATCGGCGCCTGCTCGACGAGTACGCCGGCGCTACCGACCTGTCGCGCCAGGTACAGCTTGCCGCGCAACGCTGGCGCCAGACGCGCCAGGAGCTTGAACGCCTGTCCAACTCCGGCGACGAGCAACGCGCCCGCCATCAACTGCTCAGCTATCAAATGGAAGAGCTGGAAAACCTGGGCCTGGGCGACAACGAACTGGAGCAACTGGAACAGGAACACAAAAACCTGACCAACGCCGAAACCCTGCTCGGCATTTGCCGACAGGTGGTCGAGCAATGCAGTGAAAGCGATTCCGGCAATGTCCTCAATGCCCTGACCGCCAGCCTCAATCGCCTGTCGAGCGTCGGCAACTCGCCGACCGCCCTGGGTGAGGCCACCAATCTGCTGGCCAGCGCTCAGATCCAGGTCGAGGAAGCCGTGGGCGAGCTGAATCGCTTTCTCGACCACTTCGATGCCGATCCAGCACGCCTGCAACAACTGGAGGAGCGCCTCGACGCTATCTATACCCTGGCCCGCAAGCACCGAATCCAGCCAACCGAACTGGCAGCCATGCAGCAACAGCTGCTGGATGAAATCGAAGCGCTGGACGCCAATGACGAGTCCATCGAGCGCCTTGGTGACGAGCTGAAGTCATATGCCCGGCATTACCAGGAGAAAGCCAAGGAACTGAGCCGCCTGCGCCAGCAAGCCGCCACCACCCTGGCCAGTGCGGTCGAGCAGGAGATACAGCGCCTGGGCATGCCCGGCGGGCGCTTCACCATCGAGTTGCACGCCAACACCAGCGATGAGTTGCTGCCCTATGGCCTGGAACAGGTGGAATTGCTGGTCAGCGCCAACCCTGGGCAACCGCTCAAGGCCCTGGCCAAGGTCGCGTCCGGGGGCGAACTGTCACGTATCAGCCTGGCGATCCAGGTGATCACCGCGCAAACCTCCCGAGTACCGACTTTGGTATTCGACGAAGTGGATGTGGGTATCGGAGGCCCGACCGCAGAGATTGTTGGCCAATTGTTGCGTCGACTGGGCGAACGAGGCCAGGTACTCACCGTCACTCACTTGCCGCAAGTGGCTGCCCAGGGCCATCAGCATCTATTCGTGCATAAGGTGCGCGGTAGCGACGCCACCCATACGGCGGTGTCCAATCTGGGTAAGACCGAGCGTGTCGAAGAGGTCGCTCGCATGCTGGGTGGCATCGACCTGACTAAAGAGTCGCTGGCCCATGCGAAAAAGATGGTGGTGACCGCAAAAATCTAAGCGCTCGTTACTCGAAAGCCAGAAAGCACGAAGGCGACCCTAGGGTCGCCTTCGTTCGTTTCGCGGACATGGCCCGCGCGACATGCTTACTTTTTCTTGTGGCGTACGTACAACACCAAGTTGTGATCCACCAACTCGAAGCCATGCTTCTCGACGATCGCCTTTTGCAGTTTTTCGATTTCTTCGTCGAAGAATTCGATCACTTCGCCAGACTCCACGTTGACCATATGGTCGTGGTGGCCGCCGTCGGCCAGTTCGAATACAGCGTGGCCGCCATCAAAATTGTGGCGAACCACAAGGCCTGCAGCTTCGAACTGAGTCAGTACACGGTAAACCGTGGCCAGACCGACATCCTCGCCAGCTTCCATCAGCGCCTTGTAAACATCTTCGGCGCTCATGTGTCGCTGCTCGGCGGAATCGAGCATTTGTAGAATTTTGACCCGTGGCAGAGTCACTTTAAGGCCGGCTTTACGTAGTTCGCTATTTTCAACCATGGTCAGCTTTCTCGCGGATGCTGCTTCGCAGCTTCTCTTAATGCGGGTATGATCGGGGTTTACGTTGTCCCAGCCAAGATAGTGGAAGTCGCCCACCGATGCAAAACACCAAGCTCTTGCTAACCAGTTTCACCTTCGTGGGACTGCTCGCACTCGCCGGTTGTTCATTCCCCGGGGTTTACAAAATCGACATCCAGCAGGGCAATGTCGTCACGCAGGACATGATAGACCAGTTACGCCCGGGAATGACCCGCCGGCAAGTACGGTTTATTATGGGCAACCCTCTGCTGACCGACACGTTCCATGCCGATCGCTGGGATTATTTGTATAGCCTGCAACCAGGGGGCGGTGAGCGCCAACAGGAACGCGTCAGCGTTATCTTCAATGACAATGACCAACTCGTCAGCCTTTCGGGCGACTTCATGCCTGGCGTAAGCCGCGACGAAGCCCTGCTGGGCAAGGACAGCGGCACCACCGTGACCGCGCCGGCCGAGAACACCGAGAAGCCAAAACCAGAGAAACCAGTCAAGCCTGGCTCTCTGCTGGATCAGATCCAGAAAGACGTGGATGGGGTAAAAGCCGTCCCGGTTCCGACACCGGAGCCACTGGATACTTCGCCACAATAAGTTGTGTCGAAATAAAAAAGCCCGGCATGTCCGGGCTTTTTATTGCGTGTTTTCTGGCCTGGAGCGCTAATCCTGCAGGCGGGCCTGTGCTGCCTTGGCCGCGCGCAGGCGCCTGACCTCCTTTGGATCCGCCAGCAACGGACGATAAATTTCAATCCGCTCACCCGCCTGCAGCACGTGACGATCAGGATCGGCAATCACTTTGCCAAAAATCCCCACGGGGCAAGACTGCACATCCAGCTCGGGAAACTGCGCAGCAATGCCGGAAGCCATCAGCCCCGCACGAAGGGTCGAGCCGGCTGGCAGCGACACCTTGAGTAACACTTGGCGGTCGACGGCGGCATACACCACCTCGATCTCGATGATTGACTCAAGCATGCAACTGTTTTGCACGCTGACAGAACGCATCAACCAGGGTATTCGCCGCCTGGTTGAACAAGGGGCCCAGGGTGGCCCGTACCAGCGGCCCGGCATAGTCGAACGACAGGTCCAGACTGATCTTGCAGGCCTTCTCGCCCAACGGTTTGAAAACCCAGACCCCGTGCAACTGATTGAACGGCCCCTCCTCCAGGTTCATCTCGATCGACTGCCCCGGGACCAGGATATTGCGCGTTACAAAATGCTGGCTGAGCCCGCCCTTGGCCACCGCCAGGCTGGCGCGCATATGCTCATCACTGCTTTCCAGCACTTCGGCAGATGAGCACCAGGGCAGGAATTCCGGATAACGCGCCACGTCATTGACCAGCTCATAGAGAAACTGCGCCGGATAAGGCAAAAGGGCCGAGCGTTGAATATGGGTCGTCATGTCAGCGTCATTTCCACAGCTGGGCGGCAAACACTACAAGAATGCCGATGGGCGCTACATAGCGCATCAAAAACAAGGTCAAGGCGAACAACACAGGGCTGCGCATCGACAGTTCATCACGAACCGCATCGCGCCCCATCACCCAGCCAGCAAACACCACGAAACACAAACCACCCAGAGGCAGCATGATCCGCGAGGTGAAGAAGTCGATCACTCCAAAGAGGTCCAGGCCGCTGGCCGCCCCCCACTGGTAGAGATGAAAAACCCCGCCTTCGTTCACGAAAAATTTGGCCTGCTGCCAGATGTTAAAGGAGAAAACCGTCCCCAATCCCACGAACCAACAGCTAAAGGCCAGCCAGAATGTTACCCAGGCGCGGCGGATTTTAGTCCTCTCAACCAGATAAGCCACCATGGGTTCAAGCAAGGAAATCGCCGAACTCCAGGCAGCAATGGCCACCAGGACAAAAAACACTACGCCCATCAACTGGCCGAACGCCACATTACCGAAGGCAAATGGCAGGCTGACGAACATCAGCCCCGGCCCCTCGCTGGGGTTGAGCCCGGCGGCAAACACAATCGGAAACAGCGCCAGCCCAGCCACCAGCGACACAAAAGTATCGAGCAGCGCGACGCCCACTACAGTACCGGACAGCGATGCATTCTTCGGCATGTAGGCGCCATAGATCATGATCGAACCGACACCCACGCTCAGGGAAAAGAACGCGTGCCCCATGGCCGGCAGCAATCCGTCGAGTACCTTTTCCGGGTTGAAGTCGAACATGAAGTGCACACCCTGCATGAAATGCCCGGTGGTCATGCTGTAGCCCAGCAGCACCAGGAGCATCACGAACAGCAGCGGCATCATGATTCGCAGGCTGCGCTCCAGCCCCGCGACCACACCCTTGGCGATCACCAGGGCCGACAGCAGCATAAACAAGCTGTGCCACAGCGTCAGACGCCAGGGGTCGGCCGTGACCGAGGCGAAGTAGGCACCGACTTGGTCAGCCGTCACGCCCTGGAAATCGCCGCGCCCCATATCAATGATGTAGTCCAGCGACCAACCACCGACCACGCTATAAAAAGAAAGAATCAGCAGCGCCGTGATCATCCCGGCAAAGGCACCCCAGGACCATTTGGCGGAGTGCCCGGCTTCGGTCGCCAGCACTTTAAGGGCATTGGCCGGGCTTTGTCGGGCGCGCCGGCCGATCAGGGTTTCTGCCAGCATCACCGGGATGCCGATCAGGGCAATGCACAGCAGAAACATCAGGACAAAGGCACCGCCACCGTAGACGCCGACCATGTAGGGAAACTTCCAGATACTGCCCAAGCCCACGGCAGAACCCGTCGCGGCGAGTATGAAGACCCAACGGCTAGCCCAGCCGCCGTGGACAGAAACCTTGTCTGACGACATCGTTAACGCGCCCAACCGATAAAAAAAGAGGGCGCATTGTCCGGGATTCACTCATAGGGCTCAAGCACGCAGCTTCACCGTAGCCGACAGCCTTGCAACTCCCTATAATGCCGCCCCTATGGCTAATCAGAAGAAACACCCAACAGGGACCATCGCGCAAAACAAAAAGGCGCGACACGATTACTTCATCGAACATCGGTTCGAGGCTGGTCTGGTCCTGGCCGGCTGGGAAGTAAAAAGTCTGCGGGCGGGCAAAGCGCAACTGGTCGACAGTTACGTGCTGCTCAAAGATGGCGAGGCCTGGCTGCTGGGTAGCCATATCACGCCACTGACCACCGCCAGCACCCACGTCATTGCCGACCCGGTACGCACGCGCAAGCTGCTGCTCAACCAGCGCGAGCTGGCCAAGCTGTTTGCCGCGGTGCAGCAGAAGGGTTACGCGTGTGTCTGCCTGTCGCTGTACTGGAGCAAGCATTTGATCAAATGCGAAATCGCTCTGGGCAAGGGCAAGAAGGAATACGACAAGCGTGACACCGAGCGCGAACGCGACTCCAATCGTGAGCTGCATCGCGCCGTGCGCAACAAGGGCAAGGAAGAGTAAGACCTCGACCTGCCCCCCTTGCCACCGGCATGCCGGCTCCTGATCCAGGAGCTGGCTGCCGGCGTTTACCCCGCCTACATCCCCTTGCGCCGCTCGGCGCGTGCCATGCGCTGCACTTCCTGACGCACTTCCTCCAGCACTTCCTGCACATACAGAATGTGGCGACTGGAGACTTCCCGCGCCTGTTCCGCGCGCCCTTCGATAATCGCCAGATACAAATCACGGTGCTGACTGATAAGCATGTCGCGGGTTTCCGTACGCTGCTTGTACATGCCGCCGATGTTGGTCACGACGTTGCGCTTGAGCAGGTCGAACAGCCCGCGAATGGTGTGCAGCAACACCGCGTTATGGCTGGCTTCGGCAATGGCCAGGTGAAACCTGGCATCGGCGGCGCCCTCTTCGATCCGGCTGATATCGCCTGGGCGGCTGTAACAGTCCTGCAGTTCCTCAAACGCTGCCGTCAGCCGCTCGCGGTCCACCTCGGTGGCGCGCAAGGCCGCGTAATAAGCGCAAGAGGCTTCCAGGGTGTGGCGAAACTCCAGCAGGTCGCGCTGGGCTTCAGGGTTGCTTTCCAGCAGGTGTAGTAGCGGATCGCTAAAGGTCGAGCCGAGGGAATCGACCACATAGTTACCGCCCCCCTGGCGACTGATCAGCAAACCCTTGGCTGTCAGTTTCTGGATCGCCTCGCGCAATGAAGGACGTGACACGCCAAATTGTTCGGCCAAGGCCCGCTCGGCCGGCAAGCGTTCACCTGACGTCAAAGTGCCCTCAAGGATCATGCCCTCGAGCCGCTCGACAATATCGTCAGACAAACGGCGCTGACGTATCTGATCAAACCCCATAACCCACTCTCCACCATCCCGACCATGTGCCGGGCTCTCTATTCTGGCCTATTGAGGCCGGGCCGACACCTACCAGACGCTGCTCGATTGAACCGATCAGATGCTCGCCACATAGCGCATTCGACAAAAGTTTTAGGGCGGCAAATTGACACATCCCACACAAGGCTTTTACCCTAGCCAACAGTGATTGTAAATTGGTCTTACCAATTTACCGCATCACATTGAAGTGCCTGACCAACAACAATTAGGGGCCACCCCATATGCAAACCTGGCAACAGCTCTACAGTCCGCTTGGCAGCCTCGGCCTGTCCGCCCTCGCCGCCGTTATCCCGATCGTGTTCTTCTTTCTGGCTTTGGCCGTGTTCCGCCTCAAAGGACACGTCGCCGGGAGCATTACCCTGGCCTTGTCGATTCTGGTGGCGATCTTTGCCTTCCAGATGCCTGTCGACATGGCCCTCGCTGCCGCTGGCTATGGATTTGCCTACGGTCTGTGGCCTATCGCCTGGATCATTGTCGCCGCTGTCTTCCTCTACAAACTGACCGTAAAAAGCGGCCAGTTCGAAGTCATCCGCAGCTCGGTGCTGTCAATCACCGACGACCAGCGCCTGCAAGTGTTGCTGATCGGTTTCTGCTTCGGTGCCTTCCTCGAAGGTGCAGCCGGCTTCGGCGCGCCGGTGGCGATCACCGCCGCGCTGTTGGTAGGCCTGGGCTTCAACCCGCTGTACGCCGCCGGCCTATGCCTGATTGCCAACACCGCGCCCGTGGCCTTCGGTGCCTTGGGAATTCCGATCATCGTCGCTGGCCAGGTCACGGGTATCGACGCGTTCAAGATCGGCGCCATGACCGGTCGCCAGCTGCCGCTGCTGTCGCTGTTCGTGCCGTTCTGGCTGGTGTTCATGATGGACGGCATGCGCGGGGTCAAAGAAACCTGGCCTGCCGCGCTGGTCGCCGGCCTGAGCTTTGCCATCACCCAGTACTTCACTTCGAACTTCATCGGCCCGGAACTGCCGGACATCACCTCGGCCCTGGCCAGCCTGATTTCCCTGACCCTGTTCCTCAAGGTCTGGCAGCCAAAACGCAGCGCGGGCGCACAAATCGCCGGCGCGACCTCAGGCACCGCAATCACTGCCAGCGCCGGCGGCTTCGGCCTGCCGCGCAGCACCGTGGCCTCGCCTTACAGCCTGGGTGAAATCTTCAAGGCCTGGTCGCCGTTCCTGATCCTGACCGTGCTGGTGACCATCTGGACCCTCAAGCCCTTCAAGGCCATGTTCGCCGCGGGCGGCTCGATGTACAGCTGGGTGTTC
The DNA here is from genome assembly GCF_002018875.1 of Pseudomonas sp. MF4836. GTDB lineage: Bacteria > Pseudomonadota > Gammaproteobacteria > Pseudomonadales > Pseudomonadaceae > Aquipseudomonas. Next base: position 86,267 of record NZ_MVOL01000003.1, on the reverse strand, counting down.
AACTTCGCGATTCCGCACCTGGATCAGATGGTGATCAAGGTCGCACCGATCGTCACCAACCCGACCGCGATTCCGGCGGTGTTCAAGCTCGACCCGATTTCCGCGACCGGCACTGCGATTTTCTTCTCGGCGCTGATCTCGATGCTGGTGCTGAAGATCGATTTCAAAACTGGTCTTACCACTTTGAAAGAGACCTTCTACGAGCTGCGCTGGCCGATTCTGTCGATCGGCATGGTGCTGGCCTTCGCCTTTGTCACCAACTATTCCGGCATGTCCTCGACCATGGCCCTGGTCCTGGCCGGCACCGGCGCGGCCTTCCCGTTCTTCTCGCCGTTCCTCGGCTGGCTCGGTGTGTTCCTGACTGGCTCGGACACCTCGTCCAACGCCCTGTTCAGCTCGCTGCAAGCCACCACCGCGCACCAGATCGGGGTCAATGACACCCTGCTGGTGGCGGCTAACACCAGTGGCGGCGTCACCGGCAAGATGATCTCCCCGCAATCGATCGCCGTGGCCTGCGCCGCGACCGGCCTGGTGGGCAAGGAATCCGACCTGTTCCGCTTTACCCTCAAGCACAGTCTGTTTTTTGCCACTATTGTCGGTCTCATCACCCTGGCCCAGGCTTACTGGTTTACCGGCATGCTGGTGCACTAAGCGCGACACGTAGACGCAAGAACCTGCGCCGGGCCAGCCCCCGGCGCAAGCAATTCACAACCGGGTCTGCAAGGCTGCTGAAAGTTTGCCTCTCTACTATCAGCAGCCTCAGCGGACGGATAACCGGGACCACCCGGAGACACGCCTGATGAGCGAGCTTTTTTACAACGCCGTGCCCAATGCGACCCGCGTCGCACCGCCGCTGGCCGAACCACGCCAGTACCCCAGCGAAAAACCGCAGCAGGTCTATCTGTTCGGAACCTGCGTGGTCGACCTGTTCTATCCCGAAGCCGGGATGGACGCGATTCATCTGCTGGAGCGCGAAGGCATTCGCGTCGAGTACCCGCAAGGACAAAGCTGCTGCGGACAACCGGCCTACACCTCGGGCTATACCGAGCAGGCACGGGCCGTGGCGCGCTCGCAACTGGCGCTGTTTGCCGGGGACTATCCGGTGGTGGTTCCGTCCGGCTCCTGCGCCGGGATGTTGCGCGAGCATTACGCCGACTTGTTCAAGGATGAGCCGCAGATGCTGATACAGGTTCAGGCCCTCGCGGCGCGGACCTACGAGCTGGCGGAGTTCCTGCTGTTTGTGTGCAAGGTGCAACTCAAGGACAGCGGCGAGCCGATCAAGGTCGCGCTGCACACCTCGTGTTCGGCACGTCGGGAAATGAACACCCACCTGCATGGCCGCCAATTGCTGTCGCAGTTGGACAATGTGGAACGGGTCGAACACAGCCATGAAAGCGAATGCTGTGGCTTCGGCGGGACTTTCAGCGTCCGAATGCCAGACATCTCCGGCGCGATGGTGGCGGACAAGACCCGCTCGCTGAAAGAGTCCGGCGCGCACAAGGTGCTCAGCGCCGACTGCGGTTGCCTGATGAACATCAACGGCTCGCTGGAGAAACAACAGGCCGCGCTGCGTGGGCAACACCTGGCAAGCTTCCTCTGGCAGCGTACCGGAGGTGGCCAATGAGCACGCCGCAGCTGATACCGACCGTTGCCGTGTCGGAAGATTTTCGCACCCGGGCCCACCAGGCCCTGGGTGATACGCAACTGCGCAATAACTTTCGCAGTGCGATGGATTCATTGATGACCAAGCGTGCGGCGTCGTTCAGCGATGCCCACGAGCGGGAACATCTGCGAGCGCTGGGCAATGCTGTCCGCGCCCGTGCGTTATCCAAGCTGCCCGACCTGCTCGAGCAACTTGAACAGAACCTGACCCGCAACGGTGTGACAGTGCACTGGGCGGAAACGGTGGACGAGGCCAATGGCATCGTCCTCTCGATCATCCGCGCTCACGAGGCTCGGCAAGTGATCAAGGGCAAATCGATGGTCAGCGAAGAGATGGAAATGAACCATGTCCTCGCTGAACAAGGCATTGAATGCCTTGAGTCGGACATGGGCGAATTTATCGTCCAGCTCGACCACGAGAAGCCTTCACACATCATTATGCCGGCGATCCACAAGAACGCCGGTCAGGTCGCGTCCTTGTTCCACGACAAACTTGGCGTGGAGTACACCAAGGACGTTGACCAACTCATTCAGATCGGTCGCAAGGTCTTGCGGCAGAAGTTTTTCGAAGCGGACATCGGCGTCTCCGGCGTCAACTTCGCAGTGGCCGAGACCGGCACCCTGCTGCTGGTGGAAAACGAAGGCAACGGGCGCATGTCCACCACCGTGCCGCCGGTGCACATTGCCGTCACCGGCATCGAGAAAGTCGTCGAGAACCTGCGCGACGTAGTGCCGCTGCTGTCGCTGCTGACCCGCTCGGCCCTCGGCCAGCCCATCACCACCTACGTCAATATGATCTCCGGGCCACGCCAGGCGCATGAGCTCGACGGCCCGCAGGAAGTGCACCTGGTGCTGCTGGACAACGGTCGCAGCCAGGCCTTTGCCGACAGCGAGCTGCGCCAGACCCTGAACTGCATCCGCTGCGGCGCCTGCATGAACCACTGCCCGGTCTACACCCGCATCGGCGGCCACGCCTACGGCGAGGTCTACCCCGGTCCGATCGGCAAAATCATCACCCCGCACATGGTCGGCCTGGCCAAGGTTCCGGATCACCCCAGCGCTTCGTCGCTGTGCGGCGCCTGCGGTGAAGTGTGCCCGGTGAAGATCCCGATCCCGGCGCTGCTGCGGCGCCTGCGCGAAGAAAACGTCAAGGCCCCGGACAGCCCTCATCAAGTGATGCGCGGCCAAGGCAGCAAGTACTCGCGCAAGGAACGCTTCATCTGGAACGCCTGGGCCCGGCTCAACAGCTCGCCCACGCTCTATCGGCTGTTTCTCCTGGCCGCCACTCGCCTGCGTGGGCTGACGCCAGGCAATGTCGGGCCCTGGACGCAAAACCACAGCGCGCCGAAACCTGCCGCTCGCTCCCTGCATGACCTGGCCCGCGAGCACCTGGCCAAACAGGAGGACCGTCGATGAGCGCCAAACAGAACATCCTCGCCAAGCTGCGCCACAGCCTGACCGGCACCACCACGGTGGCGGACAACTTCGACGAAGCGCTGGTGACCGAGCCCTACACCTACAGCCCGGAACAACGCATCCCGCAACTGCGCAAACTGATGGAAGCGGTACACACCGAAATCCACCTCAGCACCGGCGCCGATTGGCCCGAGCTGCTGGCCCAGCTGCTCAAGGACCGGCAATTGCCCAGCCTGCTGATCGCCCCCACCACGGCCCACGGCCAGCGTGTCACCGCGTACTGGGCCGAACACTCGGATCTGCCGACACTCAAGGCCTACGACCGGCCGGTGGAAGAGTGGAAAGCCGAGTTGTTCAATGACACCCCGGCCAGCCTCACCACCACCCTCGGCGCAATTGCCGCCACCGGCAGCCTGATCCTGTGGCCGACCCGGGAAGAGCCGCGCCTGATGAGCCTGGTGCCGCCGGTGCATTTTGCCCTGCTCAAGGCCAGTGAAATTCGCGACAACTTTTATCAGGTCCAGCAGCAGATGAACTGGGCTGCCGGCATGCCGACCAATGCCCTGCTGGTATCCGGCCCGTCGAAGACTGCCGACATCGAGCAAGTCCTGGCTTACGGCGCCCACGGCCCGAAAGACCTGGTGGTACTGATCCTGGAGGACCAATGAGCCTACCGGCCGCTTTCCTGCGTGATGCGCAGCAACTGATTCCCCAGGAGCGCCGTTTCGACGACCCGCTCTCGACCCTGGCCTTTGGCACCGACGCCAGTTTTTATCGGCTGATCCCCAAGCTGGTGATCCGCGTCGAGTCCGAAGACGAAGTGGTCGCCCTGCTCGAACTGGCCCAGCGTGACCGCGTGCCGGTGACCTTCCGCGCCGCCGGCACCAGCCTTTCGGGGCAGGCCATCAGCGACTCGGTATTGATCGTGCTGGGAGATAACTGGAACGCGAAAGAAATCCGCGGGCAAGGCATGCAGATCCGTCTGCAACCGGGGGTGATCGGGGCCCAGGCCAATGCCTGGCTGGCACCGTTCGGACGCAAGATCGGCCCTGACCCGGCCTCGATCAATGCCTGCAAGATCGGCGGTATCGTCGCCAACAACGCCAGCGGCATGTGCTGCGGCACCGCGCAAAACACCTATCACACCCTGGCTGGGATCCGCCTGGTACTGGCCGACGGCAGCCGCCTCGACACCGAAGACGCCAACAGCGTGGCCGCGTTCCGCAACAGCCACGGCGAACTGCTGGAGCGCCTGGCAACCCTGGGCCGCGAGACGCGGGCCAATGCCGAGCTGGCGGCCAAGATCCGCCATAAATACCGCCTGAAAAACACCACCGGCCTGTCGCTCAATGCCCTGGTGGATTACGACGAGCCTGTGGATATCTTGAGCCATCTGCTGGTGGGCTCCGAAGGCACCCTGGGTTTTATCAGCGCAGTGACCTACGACACGGTGATCGACCACCCGAACAAGGCGTCGGCGCTGATTGTGTTCCCCGATGTGGAAACCTGCTGCAACGCCGTGACCGTGCTCAAGAGCCAACCGGTCTCGGCCGTGGAACTGCTGGACCGCCGCAGCCTGCGCTCGGTGCAGGACAAGCCCGGGATGCCGGCCTTTGTCCAGCAACTGTCGGCCAGTGCCTGCGCGCTGTTGATCGAGTCCCGCGCCGCGTCGTCGTCGCTGCTGCACGAGCAACTGGCGCAGATCATGAATTCCCTGGCTGCCTTCCCGGTGGAAAAGCAGGTGGACTTCACCGAAGACCCGCAGGAAAACGCCAAGCTCTGGGCAATCCGCAAGGACACCTTCCCCGCCGTGGGCGCGGTGCGTAAAACCGGGACCACGGTCATCATCGAAGACGTGACGTTCCCGGTCGAACAGTTGGCTATCGGCGTCAACCGCCTGATCGAGCTGTTCGACAAACACCATTACGACGAGGCGATCCTGTTTGGCCATGCCCTGGAGGGCAACCTGCACTTCGTCTTCACCCAGGGCTTCAACAGTGCCGAAGAAGTGGCGCGTTACCAGGCGTTCATGGATGACGTGGCGCAGTTGGTGGCGGTGGAGTTCGGAGGTTCGCTCAAGGCCGAACACGGCACCGGGCGCAACATGGCGCCCTTTGTCGAGCTGGAATGGGGCAGCGATGCCTACCAGTTGATGTGGCAACTCAAGCGTCTGCTCGACCCCAACGGCATCCTCAACCCGGACGTGGTGCTCAGCGACGACCCGCAAATCCACCTCAAGCACCTCAAGCCGCTGCCGGCGGCGGACGAGATTGTGGATAAGTGCATCGAGTGCGGGTTCTGCGAACCGGTGTGCCCGTCCAAGGGGCTGACCTTGAGTCCGCGCCAGCGCATCGTCATCTGGCGTGATATCCAGGCGAAAAAAAGTGCCGGCATCGACACCCGCGAACTGGAAGAGGCCTATCAGTACCAGGGCATCGACACCTGCGCCGCGACGGGCCTGTGTGCGCAACGCTGTCCGGTGGGCATCAACACCGGGGAGCTGGTGAAGCAACTGCGCAGCCGCAGCGCCAACCACGGCAAGACCGCCGATTGGCTGGGCAATCACTTCGCGACCACCTTGCAGGGCGCGCGCTTTACCCTGCACGTGGCCAACGGCGCGCGCATGCTGCTGGGGGCTCCGCGCCTGGCCAGGCTGTCGGCGTCCTTGAGCAAGCTGTCCAAGGGTCAGGTCCCGCAATGGACCAGCGCCATGCCGCAACCGGAAAAGGCCATCCGTTTCAGCCCCAGCGTCAGCGATCAGCGCCCACGGGTGGTGTACCTGGCGGCGTGCGTCTCGCGGGTGATGGGCCCGGCAGCGGGCGACAAGGAACAGATGTCGCTCTACGACAAGACCCGGGGCCTGCTGGAAAAAGCCGGCTTTCAGGTGGTGATCCCCGACAATCCGGACAGCCTCTGCTGCGGCCAGCCATTCGCCTCCAAAGGCTATGCGGAGCAGGCCGAACACAAGCGCCAGGAGTTGATCGGCGCCCTGCTCCACGCCAGCCGTGGCGGCCTCGACCCGATCTACTGCGACACCAGCCCGTGCACCCTGCGCCTGGTACAGGACCTGGGCGATGTGCGCCTGGACCTGTATGACCCGGTACGTTTCATCCGCACCCACCTGATGGATCGGCTGGAATTCACCCCCCAGGAAGCGCCTATCGCAGTGCATGTCACCTGCAGCACCCAGCACCTGGGAGAAAGCCAGGCCCTGATCGACCTGGCCCGGCGCTGCAGCAGCAACGTGGTGATTCCGGAGGGTATCCACTGCTGCGGTTTCGCCGGCGACAAGGGCTTCACCACCCCCGAACTCAATGCCCACTCACTGCGTAGCCTCAAGGACGCGGTGCAGCATTGCAGCGAAGGGATCTCCACCAGCCGCACCTGTGAAATCGGCCTCAGCCAGCACGGCGGCATCGACTATCACGGGCTGGTGTACCTGGTGGACAGGGTCACCCGGGCCAAGGTGGCCTGAGGCATCAACCTGACTGAAAAGGGGCATCTTTGCCCCTTTTTAGTGCCCCCGGCACTAGCCAGGTGGTTTTTTCATAACCGGAGTAAAAAAAACCGAATTCCTGCGCGCGGCTATAGTCATCTGCTTAGGCCCCAGTGAATGAGGCTTATAACCGACCTCGGCAGGTTGTCCTGATTGATCGGCAGCACCGAGACTAATCGTTCAAGGAGATACCTTATGAAGCGTTCTGCATTGGCTGGACTGTTCATTACTGCGGCAATGTTGGCCTCCCCGGTGTTCGCGGCCGCGCAGGAAGACCTGTGTCAGATCAACCTGCAAAAAATCCGCGACGCCAAAGTCAGCACTGAAGCCATGAGCGAGCAACTGAGCAACGACATCGACGCGTCGGTTCAACAGGCAACCGCCGAGAAAGCCAAAGGCACCGAGGAAGGCACCAAGAATTGCATCTCGCTGACCACCCAGGCGATCCAGAAATTGCAGAACAACACCAAGGGCGATCAGTAAGCAACCGCTCAAGGTCAACCTTCGGGTTGGCCTTCTGAGCCCGGTTGGCGTACACTGTGTCGACCTGCTGGTTACGTACAGCAGGTTCGGGGCCGTTTAGGATTCGACGCCGGTTGCGAAACTTTAGGTGCATGCCGAGTTGGTAACAGAACTCGTAAATCCACTGTTGCAACTTCCTATAGTTGCCAATGACGAAACCTACGGGGAATACGCTCTCGCTGCGTAAGCAGCCTTAGCCCTTCCCTCCTGGTACCTTCGGGTCCAGCAATCATCAGGGGATGTCTGTAAACCCAAAGTGATTGTCATATAGAACAGAATCGCCGTGCAGTACGTTGTGGACGAAGCGGCTAAAACTTACACAACTCGCCCAAAGCACCCTGCCCGTCGGGTCGCTGAGGGTTAACTTAATAGACACGGCTACGCATGTAGTACCGACAGCGGAGTACTGGCGGACGGGGGTTCAAATCCCCCCGGCTCCACCACTTCAACATCTAAAGACGTCCACGGACGTCTTTTTTTGTGCCTGAAACCCAGTAAATCCGGGGGCTTAGGCACCATCAAGATCCATCAGCGTCCACCGACGTCCATGCAAACGTGTATTCCAAGTGGTATTCCAAGCTCCTAACTGGTAATTTTTGGAATACACAAACAGCATTGGAATACACCATGGGTGCCCAAGCCACGCGCCTTTCAGACCTGAAAGTCAAAGCCGCCAAACCTAAGGAAAAGGACTATACGCTGACTGATGGCAACGGCCTTCAAATGCGAGTACGAATCAATGGCTCAAAATTATGGAATTTCAACTATATCCATCCCGTAACCAAAAAACGGATAAACATGGGACTAGGCACGTTCCCCGAGGTGAGCCTGGCTCAAGCACGCAAGCGAACCGTTGAAGCAAGGGAGATCGTCGCTCAGGGGCTGGACCCGAAAGAGCAGCGCGATGCGGAGCGGCATGCGAAAAAAGCAGCCACAGAACACACTCTCGAAAACGTGACGACGGCGTGGTTTGAGCTCAAAAAGGATTCAGTCACCGCTGCCTATGCTGAAGACATTTGGCGCTCTCTCACGCTGCACGTCTTCCCGGACCTGGGCAGCACACCAATCTCAGCCATCAATGCCCCTAAGGTCATCGGTATGCTCAGACCCTTGGAAACCAAAGGCAGCCTCGAAACAGTTAAGCGCCTAACACAGCGTCTCAACGAGGTCATGACCTACGGCGTCAATTCAGGACTGATTTACTCAAACCCGCTCAGCGGAATCCGTTCCGTCTTCAAAAAGCCCAAAAAGAAGAACATGGCGGCACTCCCACCCGATGAGCTGAAAGACTTGATGTTGGCAATCGCCAATGCCAGCATAAAAAGGACTACCCGCTGCCTAATCGAATGGCAGCTCCATACCATGACCCGCCCCGCAGAGGCTGCTACCGCCCGCTGGGCTGACATCGACATAGAAAAGAGGGTATGGACGATTCCAGCTGAGCGCATGAAGAAACGCCGGATCCACATAGTGCCGCTCACAGACCAGGCCCTTGCCCTGCTTGAAGCAATCAAGCTCTACAGCGGACACCGCGAGTACGTGTTCCCTGCAGACCGAAATCCTCGAACCCACTGCAACAGCCAAACCGCCAACATGGCACTGAAACGCATGGGATTCGAAGGACGACTGGTAAGCCATGGGATGCGCTCTATGGCCAGTACCATCCTGAACGAAAATGCCTGGGATCCTGAGTTGATTGAAGTAGCGCTTGCACACGTCGATAAAGACGAGGTACGTAGCGCATATAATCGAGCGGACTACATTGAGCGCAGACGCCCAATGATGAAGTGGTGGAGCGAGCACATCCAAGAAGCAGCTACCGGCAATCTTTCGATGTCGGCCATTCAGGACAACCGGGACAGGAAGATCGTCTCGATTCGTTGAGTGATAAAGCTCTACCGAAATAGCGCCCCCTCAGATATCCTATATCCGTTAACTAACCACTCCAGATGCTACATATCTGGAGTGGTTCGAAAACAGCTCAATAGCTAGCTCTAAAGCCACAGCGACCATCAATACATAAATCACAACACAGCTTGAATAAGCAAGAGCTTAAAATCAATTCCTTTTAATCAACAAGCTTCCAGAATTTGATCCATACGTCTTACCTGTAACCATACCTTGCTTGTAATAGTCATTGAGCAACTTCAAAAAATCCTCAACATCATTCTTGTCTTCAATTAGGACTCTTCCATCTGAAGTTGACTTCAGTTCTCGCCCCTCATACTGAAGAAGCATCTGCTTCATATTCTCAATTTCAGCAGCACCGATTTGAGCATGATTGTTATTTTTAGCGATATTCGCTAGGGCTCGCATCATAGAAGGTTTTGATGTGACTTCCGCACGAACAATTTCTAAACCTTCGACCACAGAATGATTATTTATTATCTCTAATGTTTTGTTTGATAGCTCAACAAACTCATCTTCTAACTCGGCAATTTTTTCGAACGCAGCCTTAGAGAAAATCAGAAACGAATTGTCTTGCAATACGCAATCAAATCTATCTTCAAAAGTAATATGCTCAGCCTTAACCTCCACCAACTTAGGGTCTGCGGAGTCGAAGTGAGCCTTAACTTTCTTCCCAAAGCCTTGCGGTGTGTCTGTAGCAACACTTGTAGCTGTTAACTTTTTGAAAAATAAGGCTTTTGCCTTTCCACCATCAGTCGTACTTACAATCTTAACGCAGTAGCACCAAATATTCTTTTTTAGCTCATTTAAAGAAACGGCGGACTTTATTTCCGTGCCGTTGAGAATTTTCTTCCAGGTATGATCTGAAACCTTTAACTTTCCAGCCTCATCATACTTGAACAGCGTTTTTGGCATGTCATCGGAGATGACAGCATATTTCTGAGCCACTGCCGAAGACTCTACATATTTATCAACTTGCGCCTTTGCAGACTTAAGAAAAAAACCATTGATTTCCTTCGATGCATCTATCCTACTAAGAGCATAGCTAAATCCTTTTTTCTTATTTTCAGTCTTGGCTTTTCTTTGTATAAAGAAAACCTCGAACGAAAGATTTGGCTGCTCTAGTAAACCTTTAACGGTGCTCAACGCTTCGCTACTCATCCTTCCTCCCCAAATCTATACCAAAATACAATCTGTGGGCAATTCGCTTCATCTTGAGCAAATCACCTTCTTCCATAAACTTTTCTTTGGTAAGAATTATTATTTTCCTCTTTACTCCCGCTAGGCTTTCGACCTCTACGTGATAGAGCGAATACCAAAAACTCAAAGTTGGGTTTATAAGTATCATTGATGAATTGACGTAAATTGTATACGTAACACACATCAAAGTGACTATTGGTATTAACTGGGCAGGGTCAGCGGGATCTTGAAATACGAAAGGGATAATGTAAGTAAATAGATAAGCGATTGATTCTGAGTTTTTATTTTCTACGTCAACTACCTTGGAAATTTCGCCGCTTTCCTCAGCTCTCTCTCCGAGATTTTTGAGTAAGACCATCAAGAAAATAACAGCCAGAACCGAGATAATTATAAGAGTGGTAGCCACACCGAATTTCTTTGCGAAATTCATCCAGGCATCGCTGTTGAAACCGCCAAAGCTTATATAGTCGCTGTTTTTATAGAATTGCTGAAAAATAATTATCAAAAACAACGGAATGTAAGACACTAGGAAAAGGGTAAGCCTTCCCAGCCGCGTCAATCCGTGCCTTCTGTCCCTACTGCTCTGCATTGGACTATTCCCTGTGCCTTAACACAAGATCTTAGCTGATAGGTGACTACCCTCCAATCAGAATCCTATCCGGACGCTCAGCCTGATTCGTTGAGTGGTGCCAAAACGTCGCAAACGGAAAATTACCTCTAAAACTCCTTCAACCAGATCAAGATGCCGAGTTGGATTCAATTCGAAAAAAACTCAGCCCTACATAATCGCAATGACATAACCACCAGAGAGGTTTGCCCCATGTCATTGCAGTGCCCTCGCTGTCATTCCCCAAAAGTCGCTTCCTTCCACCACGCCATGAAAATCGGGGCCGCTATCGGCACCGTAGGCGGTGCAGCCCGTGGCGTCAGCACAGCTATAGCAGGTGGTCAGGCTGGTGCGCTCATCGGCGCTATCGCCGGACCTGTCGGCGTCACCCTCGGATCAGTGTCGGGCGCCATCCTAGGCGGCCTGGCTGGTGGCGTGGGCGGCTGCGCGCTCGGCGCTCAGTTAGGCGAGTCGCTCGACCGCCACGTCCTGGCCCACAACCTCTGCCTGCTCTGTGGTCACCGCTTCAACCTGCCGACCTGACCTGGCCGTACCATTTCTTTCTATCCATATCGTCGGGACGGTGCTGCGCAGTGCGCGGCGCTTATGCCGACTTGCACCCAAAGGAACCTCAACCATGGCTCATCTCGTCGAAACTATGGCCTACGCTGGCGCTTCTCCCTGGCACGGCCTGGGTAACCAGCTCACTCAAAAACAACCCATCGAAGTTTGGCAACGCGAAGCCGGCATGAACTGGAAAATCGAGGAAAGCCCCGTGCATTTCAAATCGGATGCTGTCGGCCGCCTGGGCACCATCCACTCCTTCCCTGAGCAGAAGGTGCTCTACCGATCAGATACCAAGGCACCACTGTCGGTAGTCTCTCAACGCTATCACACCGTGCAGCCGCGCGAGGTGCTGGAGTTCTATCGGGATCTCACCGAGGTCTCCGGCTATGAATTGGAAACGGCCGGTGTGCTCAAGGGCGGTCGCAAGTTCTGGGCGCTGGCGCGTACCGGGCAAGGCGCAACGCTCAATGGTAACGACCAGGTCAACGGCTACCTGCTGCTGGCCACATCTTGCGACGGCACCCTGGCCACCACAGCAACACCTACCACCGTGCGAGTGGTGTGCAACAACACTCTGACCATCGCCCTGGACGGCACCAGCCGCGCGATCAAGGTGCCGCACAACACCCGCTTCGATCAGAAAGCAGTAAAGAAACAGCTCGGCATCGCCGTCTCGCAGTGGGATGAGTTTATGTACCGCATGCGGACCTTGTCTGAGCGCAAGGTTCAGTGGCATGAGGCACTGGGGTTCTTCATGACAGTGTTGTGTGAGACCAGTCCAACCGGCGCACTGCCGGAGGTACTGCCCAACGAACGCGCCCTGCGAAAGGTGCAAGAGCTGTATGAAGGCCGCGGTCGGGGCAGTCAGCTGGACTCGGCTCGCGGTACCGCCTGGGGCCTGCTCAACGCCGTAACCGAGTACGTCGACCATGAACGTCGCGCCCGTAGCAACGAGTACCGCATGGACTCGGCCTGGTTCGGCCAAGGGGCGCAGATCAAGCAACGTGCTCTGGACTCCGCCCTGCAGCTTGTCGCCTAAACGGTTACTTCCTCCCCCCAAAACGCCCGATCAGCAACGAGGCTGATCGGGCGTTTCTATTTCTGCAAGGTGAACGCTATGAACGCTACTCCGTTGCGCAGCACTAGCAAGGCTCGTCCAGCGCTGCGCCTGATCAGCACCAAGGAACTGCCTCGTGAAGATTGGCTGGCGGTGCGCAACCAAGGCATCGGCAGCTCGGATGCCGGCGCTGCGGTGGGTCTAAATCCCTACAAATCGCAGTTGGAGCTGTGGCTGGAGAAAACCGGTCGATACACCACTCTGCCAAAAGCCGACCCACATGATGAAGAAAGTCCGATGTACTGGGGCAACGTGCTGGAACCAATCGTGGCCTGGCACTACAGCAAGCGTACTAAGAATAAGGTGCGACGTATCAACGCCGTACTGCAGCATCCGAATCCGGATATGTCCTGGATGCTAGCCAACATCGACCGTGAGGTGATCGGCGCGGACGACGTGCAGATCCTCGAATGTAAGACCGCCGGCATAAATGGGGCACGCCTCTGGAAGGAAGGTGTACCCGAGTATGTAGAACTGCAAGTGATGCACCAACTCGCAGTCACCGGCAAGCAGGCGGCAGATGTAGCGGTGCTGCTCGGAGGTCAGCACCTGGAGATCCATCGCATTAAGCGAGATGAGCAGATGATCGCCCGCCTGATCGAACTGGAGCGTAAGTTTTGGACCTACGTGGAAACCGATACCCCGCCGCCAGCCGACGGCAGTCCATCGGCCGAGGCGGCTTTGCGCTGCTTGTACCCGGAGGGCAACGGTCAGACCGTCGACTTCAGCGGCCATGCAGGATTGGCTGCGGCCTACTTAGAGCTCAAGGCCGTACGCCAGTCGATTGCCGACAAGGAAAAGCGCGAGGCTGAGCTCAAGCAGATGCTGCAGCAGGCCATGGGCGATGCCAGTCGGGCGGAGTTCTCCAACGGCTACGTCTCCTGGCGCAAGGCCAAGGACAGCATCGGTCTCGATGTCGCTCAACTGCTCCAGGACAAGCCCTACCTGCAGACCAAGTACCCGCTGCTGAAACCCGGTGCAAGGCGTTTCCTGGTCGGCTGATTTCCACCTCTTTCACTCTTCCCTCCCCTTGGCCAGTCCATACAGTTCGCGCTGCGTGACTGGTCTTTTTTCATTTCCAGGAGAACCATCATGTTGAAAGGCTTAGCACTGACTCCGCCCGTGCTCGGACGCATCTCCATCGGCAAAGTCGTTGAAAGAAACGGTAAACGCCTGCCGGAGAAAGATGATCAGTTCACCATCACATCCCAAGTACAAAGCAGGGATGGCTGGCTGCTACATCCACTCAACGACGAACTGCGCCAGAGTAAGGAAGACAAGCTGCGCAGTATTCCTATACGCCTATTGTTCAACGAACCGGAGCTGAATTTCCGGGCCGATTACACCCTGTTCGACCGGCAGTCCGGGCGACCGTTGTGCGTGGGCAATGGTGAAACCTGCAAGCGCGCTGCCCAGGACGGCATACAGTCTCTGCCCTGCCCTTCGCCCGATGCCTGCCCACTGGCCAAAGGCGGTGCCTGCAAGCCTTACGGGCGACTGAATGTGATTATCGGTGATGAGGATTCGTTGGGTAGCTTTGTGTTCCGCACCACCGGATTCAACAGCATCCGCACCCTGGCCGCTCGACTGCATTACTTCCAGGCCATCTCGGGCAATCGACTGGCTTGCCTGCCGCTGGAGCTGCGTCTACGCGGTAAATCCACCCGGCAAAGCCATGGCACGCCGATCTTCTATGTCGACATCACGATACGCGCTGGCATGGATATGAGCGAAGCACTGCAGAAGGCGAGCGAGCTGGATACACAGCGGCAAACAGCAGGTTTCGATCAGAGGGCTCTAGATGACGCGGCTCGCCGAGGCTTCGGCAACGGCGCCTTCGAGGACAGCGAGGAGGACAGTCACGTCGTGATCGAGGAGTTTTTCGTAAATTCGGAGCCCGCCAGCACCTCTAGCCAGGATGAATCGCAGCCCGCTCCCAACTCCCTCGCGGGAAAACTAGAAGCCCTCACGTCGCAGGCCCACTGAATCAAACCTGTCGGTGCCGAGTACATCGGCCCGATACAAGATCTTGGAGTCCCACCATGTCGCTAATGCGATTTTTGCTCTGCTTGTTCATATTCGTCGGCGCGCTTGCAGCCGCCGGGGCGCTGGTGCTGAGCATTCTGCTCATGCTGCGCTTCCCACCGCTGTTACTGGTCTTGGTGCTGGCCTGCTGGATACTGAGTCGCTTGCACAGGCTAATTTCCTCTTGCCGGAGAAAACCCACCTGAAATATTCCAAGTAAACGTCAGCGGCCATGCACGCGGCCGCTTTTACCAGGAGAATGAATCATGCTTCGATACTGCTTGATCTGCGACTCCAAGGCCATCCTGACAAGGGAAGCAGCCAAAGGCATCGCCCTGTTGCTCGGCCTGGCTGACAGCGCGCTGCGAGAAGCGCAGAAATCTAATGAGAATACCCAAGCGCCAGGCAGCCATCTGCTCATCAATGGGTTGGCCGCTATCACTCCCGCGTATCCATCGGCGTTGCGGTTAGCCGAGGATGTCGCCAAGTTTCACTTCGCGGGGTTCAACTGTTTGTGCCTACGCTGTGGTGCTCTGTTCGACGAGCCTCGGGAAAAAGAATCCTCTGAAACAACAAAGCAACCGCCGTGACTGAGCCAATCAGTTGCGATCAAGCCTAGTGACAAGACGCTCCACCATGTCCATGACGAAGTCGCGGTCATACTCCTCCAGCCTAGACAGCAAGTCATAAAGCCTCCGCGCCTGATCCTCAGGGCGTGAACTCCCCTCGGTCAGCAGGTCAGCCGTTTCACAACGAAAAACCGCTGCCAGCTCCACCAAACGCTCGATGTTAGGCATAACGATCCCTCGCTCGATACGGGATACGGCCTCGCTTCCAATCCCAAGCCTTTCCGCAACCTGCTCCTGACTCAGCTTGCAACGAGCACGCTGGCGAGCAATTGCTTGGCCAACAAGCTCAGCCAACTGCTTCGATTTGGTTTTTGACATGCCGCCCTCCAGTTCAACCTGGATGGTTGGCTATCAACCCGTTGACATGAAGGACTTATTAAGTTGAGACTCAACCTAAAAGGTTCTATCGCATCCTTTCTCAAAACCACTATCTCTTGCAGGGAGCTCAGAAAAACCATGATCGTCGTAACAGGTCTGAATGAAGCGCAGATTGAAGGTCTCGTGAAAAGTAAAGCGTCCTTCGAGATCCATGGTCTCAGGGGCAATTTCATGGCAGGTATCAAACAGGTTGAAACCAAGATTGAAAACCTGGGGATGAAGTGTCGAGTTAAAAGCGATGTGAAAAGTGCAGTAGTGCAAGGCGGTGCACTCGGCGCCGTATTCACTGTCCTCACAACACCAGCCACATTGACCATAGCGACATTAACGGCTGCAGCAGGCGTAGGTCATACACTAGTTACGTACAACCCCGACTACGAAATCATCAAGGACTACGTCAACAAGCGGCTAAAGGTTGTTTACAAGAAATAGCAGCTTTGCTCAGCCCTCTCCTCAAACCCTCCATAGTAAGAAATAAACCATGAACCGTATCCTCAGCATCCTTCTTCTCGCGTCCTGTGCTCACGCCAACGCTGAGATCTCCGCGTACCAAGGGACAGCGGCTTTCTTTCCAGACGAGAAATCGACTCACAACCTCCCGGAAGCGATTCCATGTGTCACTCGCTCTGCAGCAACTGGCCAACCCATGCTCTTCTGCACTTGGCTCACCAGCACGCGGTACGTGGACATCTGGGACGCTCAGCGCCAGCAAAATGTCCGCATCACCAACAAAGTCAACGGCATGTGTCAGCGTGGCAACTGTCGAATGCAAGGTGCGGATGTAGGTAACTGGAAGGAGGACACTCCGTTCCAACTCTCGATCTGGTATCGCATAGGCAGTAGCACTGACGGCAAGCCAGTCGCCTACCGTACCGACGCCACTCGTCAAGTGTCGTACGTCGAAGCAGGCAGTCTACTGATGAAGTTCTACCTGGATGCAGGTGTCCCGGACAATGAACTGGTCTCGACCTTCGACAAACGCTACATCGGGGGTTGGACAGCGTGGAATCAGACGAAGGGCGAGGCAGCATCAGCAGCAAAATCCCCTTCTAATCCCCAATCCGAATGGCCAGAAGTCAAAACTGCCTGGTGCAATCCGCGCATGGATGACGACTGCTACATCAACAGCAAGAAAGTGCCAGTAGCTGAACTGGGCAAATGGTTGCCGGACATCAGCGAATCGAATGCCGACCAGCTAGGAGGTCACTGCGAGGCCATCCTCTGCTTCGACAAAGACGAACAGCCGATGGGCTATCTGTTGCCATAACAATCCTGAGCACTGCCGGACAATCTAGAATAGTCGCGCCTTGCTAACCCCAATAACAGGGGGCATACGCCCCCCATTACTAGCCAAGATTTTTTATTTTTGCCAAAGCATAATCGCGCCCAGACCATAAGAGTCCAACGATGGCCCCCACTCTATCCTGATTATGTCAGGATCGAGGTGCCCATGCGCTAACCGACTTCTACCCTAAGCCCCTAAAAGCCCAAATTATCCAGCATGCAAACAACTTGACATACCTATCGCCAGTGCAGGCCTTTAGTGCGATTGTAGTATCGATAATTAATAGGGGCTGGGCAGTCCAATACCCTGTATCACTGCATAAAGAGCCAAGCCCCCGACCGAACCAAATTTTGTGCCGATTTTTCTCCCGCGATCGAATCAAAAGGCGCGTTTTGGCAACTGGTCAAAAAGCATCAGGTCTCGATATTCACCACTGTGAACAGTACTCGTGGCACCACGAGTGCTGAAGTTTTCAGCCCCATCAAATAGAAGAGAATAACGTTTTTCGGTTTCCCAGACCTCCTCGTTGAAAGTCAGATTTAGAGGATTGATGAATGCGTCATCGAATACCTCCATATCCTTCAGCTCGGTAAAGTGCATGACTTCTTTAGACGGTCCACTTAAGAGGTTTGCTGACCCGCTGAAAACCTCACATCCAGACTTCGACACCGCGCCATAAATTTTGGCATGGAATTTAGAATCTGGAACCACCTCACGCAATAAGCGCGAAGCCAAATCCAACTTCTCCAACAAAGAGTAATCTATACCTTTAGATTGCTGATAAGCTTTCTTGAAGGAATTTAGCTGGCCCTTACGGGTTACCAACCGAACCTTGCCAGGGTCTGCTCGAAGAATTAGCTCAAGCCAAGTGTCGACTAGATCTTGATCCTTCATCCACTGGTGCCCCACAAACGGGACAATGATGTAGATTTTATCGAACAACACCGTCCAACGTACCAATAGCTTGTGAAGCCATTGCATTATTTGGCTCTTAGAGTACACGCCAGGGCGAATTGTCTGGGAAATAGGTTTTGCACCAACTACATTACATATGGAAAAATCACACTCATCAAACTCAAAGCTCTCTACGTATGGTTTGCTCAGAAAGGAGACATAGCTACTTCCGCACAAGCAATTAAATGACATACGAATAAACATGTACTCTGGAGGAAGGCCGCGACCATGCTTCAACGACCAACTATAATAACCTGAGAATTCAGCAAAAATAGATTTGAAGTTCCTTCTCAGCTCTTCAAAGATAAAACCGTCCAATCCCGCACTACACTTTTCGCACTCATATAGAGCGCGACCAGCGTAATCATACACATGAGAACGCCGATTCATATCGAGTTCACGACTCAAGACCTGCGTTAAATTTGGAAATGCCGCAAGCTTATTTATTTCCTCAGCAGTTGCCTCGTCCTCTAGGATATAACCAATTAAGGATGCGCCCTCAGAGAAGGCGCTGTAGTCTGGATTGACGACATGGATACTGAATTGATGCGAGCAATTATTACACGCACCAAGGATATAACCATTGTCGTCTTGCGCGGGGAGAGTAATGACTCCAGCATTTACCTCCATGGTCCAAACCTGCGAAAAAGTTATTATAGCAGAGCACACCGAGCAGAATGTTTTGCTAATTTTGACACTATCGGAATCTAGCTGATTTCTTTTGAACTGCTTAAGGTCCTTTTTACTAAAAATCATTCCCTACCTACCCTATATATTTTTTTCAATAAAAACACTAAGCCATAACTGCAAGCACGCACCGCTCGAACGAACGGGGTATCTGACATCAAGATTACGGTTTTTGCCTGGCAATCGCCCCCCATCGAGTATTCCCATACCAGCCAATGGTTAGGCTCTTGGTAACGGCTTCGACGTTACCTTCGCCAGACAATGAGACTCACTGCTTGTTCTTCTGCATTGAGAAAATCAGTTGAAAGGCAGGAGATGTGCTGCCCGGACGGTTACCGCCAGATGATCGGATCGAATTGGTGCCGCCAGCCCGTTGCTCTATAGATGAAATGGTAGCAATCGGCAGAGTACGACCAAAAACCAGGTGCCGCGATAGACGGGGCTCGATTGGAGCAATCAAGAAAAGCTCGCCTCACAATAGCAAATTAATATCATCTGCTGTAATTAGAGGGACCAACAATCGGTTTTGGTAAAACTCGCGAACAAGGAGGAAGGCTGGTGACCATTATCCAAGAGATCCATGCGTGGTCTAAGGGGCTCGCAGACTGGCAACAAGATGCAGTAGCCAGGCTCTATGAGGATCGGACGCTTAGCGCAGTCGATCTTGAGGACCTATATGCGCTGGTCAAAGTAGAAGCCGGAATTCCGGACCCAGAAAGTCGCAAACCCAAAAAGCTTCAAGATGCCCAGGTTGCCCCACCGGTCGATCCAGCTCGAATCGTTCAGTTGGTTGCCATCAAGGATTTGGCTCATGTCAACGCGTTGGCGCATGGCGGCAGTGTCCCAATTGCATTGACAGGCTTGACCGTCATCTATGGTGAGAACGGCGCCGGTAAGTCGGGCTACTCCAGGGTATTCAAGCATGCGTGCCGCGCAAGGGACCGACGCGAACCGATCCTTCCCAATGCGAACCTCGACCCCAAAAATGCCGGCGTAGCTCAAGCTGTATTCGAGACGATGATAGACGGTGTTGCCACAGACTTACCCTGGCGCTATGGAGCCGCTGCTCCCGAGCCGCTATCAGACATATCCATCTTCGATACCTACTGCGCTCGCGCCTACATCGACAACCATGGTGACTTCGCCTACGCCCCATATGGGCTGGACATCCTGGAAGGTCTGACCAGTGCATGCAACAAACTCAAGGCTCGTGCCACGCAGGACAAGACGGCAAACGCTCCGAGTGACGCGGCATATGTGGCGCTGACGAAGGAACAAACGGCAGTTGCGGTGGCGCTTCTCGGTATACCGGCCAAGACCAAATCAGATCAAATTGAAGCACTGGCTAAGGTCACCGAGGCTGAGCAGAACCGGCTAACTCTTCTGACCAAGACCTTGTCGGAAGCCGACCCAAAGCAGAAGGCCCAAGCGCTGCGCCAAAAAGCCACGCGATTCGCTGGATTGAAGGGTCGTATCGCTACGGCGATAGTCTTTGTCGACGACGATAAGATCACCCAACTTCAAGCACTCATTGAAAAATCCAAAACGGCAAAGTCCGCAGCTGAACTGGCCTCAACCGAATTCAAGCAGACCCCTGGGCAGTTGATAGGCACCGGCGGAGAGGAGTGGAAGGCTCTCTTCGAAGCGGCCCGAGTATTCGCCCAAACTTGCCACCCTGGCCATGAGTTCCCAGATCTTTCTGAGGGCGCTGCCTGCCCGCTTTGCCAAAATGCCCTCGGCCCGGAGGGAGCTACGCGTCTTGTCCGATTCGATGCCTTCATCAAACAGAAAGCCGAGCAGACTGCGAAGCAAGCGCGAGAGCTCGCGGCATCTGCCTATAGGGCAATCCAGCAAGCCGTTCTAGATGTGATGTTCCGCGATGCGCTGATTGAGGAACTGACAGAGATTGATCCAATCCTAGCAGCAGAATGCACATCAATGCAGGACAGCCTGCTCCTCCGGCAGAAGTCCACGTTACGGGCAGCTGCAGCGGACCTCCCGTGGGCCGAAGTTCCGAAACTATCGGCCAACCCACAGCATGCTTTGACTATCATCATTGAAGAATTGCAAGAGCAGGCGAAGGCGCTGGAAGCCACCGCTGATGAGGCGGTACGTGCCGCCATGGTTGCCGAGAAACGTGAGTTCGACGCTCGTGTGCGGCTTGCAGAGGTCAAAGACGCTGTTTTGGAGGCTTTAGCCAAGCATGAAATTTGTCGCAAGCTGCAAATCTGCATCGACAGCCTGGATGCCCGTGGCATATCCAGGAAGTCCACCGAGCTTTCTCGTACAACGGCTAGCCAGGAATTAGCCGATGCCCTTAACGAAGAACTCAAGCGGCTCAAGGTGCATCAGCTACAAGTAGTAATGAAGCCGGAATCGCCTGGGGGCCGGACGCAATTCAAGCTTGTCTTGCAACTGCCCGGTGGTGGTGCACCTGGGGCAATTCTAAGCGAAGGGGAACAGCGCGCGATTGCTATCGCTTCCTTCCTAGCCGAGATCAAACTTGGCAAGGGACGCGGCGGCATCGTGTTCGATGATCCGGTCTCTTCGCTTGACCACCGGCGCCGGTGGGAGGTGGCTGAGCGTCTGGCAATAGAGTCTCTGACTCGTCAAGTGATTATCTTCACACATGACATCTACTTCCTTTGCATTTTGGAGCAAAAAATCGAGGAGCTGGCTGGCACACTGACCAAAAACTACATCCGCAGGACAGAGCGAGGCTTTGGTGTCCACTCCCAAGACTTGCCCTTCGACGTTTTGGGCACCAAAGGTCGCCTGGCTCGACTTAGGGATATGCTGGTGGAGGTTCGCAAGGCGCAGAAAGTGGGAAATGATGACGATCATCGCCACCTTACCGCAGCCTGCTATGGAAAGCTGCGTCTTGCATGGGAGCGATGTATCGAGGAAGTTCTTCTTAATGGTGCTGTTCAGCGGTTCGGCGAGGGCGTTTCAACTCAACGCCTCAAGTCTGTCGTCGTGACCGATGACGACTATCACGAAATTGATGCCGGAATGACTAAAAGCTCCAAATTCGAGCACGATGCGGCAATGGCGGTTGGAAGGTTGCCCGTTCCAGAGCCCGATGAACTGGAACAGGACATTGCGAAGCTGGATGCGTGGCGTAAGACCGTCGATGATCGCCTGAAGACAATCGCAAAAGCTCGAGGGTGATCGCAAGGTTGCTCGGAGCCAGCGCTTCCTGATCAAGCTGGCAGGTTTAGGGCAGTCTAATGGCACAACTACAAGGCAGGGCGGCACTTGGCCGCCCAACCCTTCACAGCATTACGGTTGAGCAGAATCAAGGGTGTACTTCGGTCATAACGCTTGGGTCACCGAAGCTGACCTTTACGCAGGCAATTACCTCGCAACGGCTTCATACCCAAATGGTGATTTTTGACACATAGCGCATCGCATAGTGGACATGGCTCCGGATGTTCAAATCGTCTAGTCGTACAACGCCGAGAATGCACCGTTCACCGTACTGGTCCTTGTCGTGATTACAACTGTTGAAGCATCCCTGCCCCCTTAGTAATACTGTCGGATGTAGCTATAGGCTTTCTCGAACAGCTCTTCATCCGCGTGCAGCTTGTACTTAAAGAGAGATTTGCGCAGGGCTTTCTTGACCTCACGCTCACCAGCTTGCGTACCCTGCCAGCCAGGGAAGCGCACTAAACGCACGATCTCATCAATGTCCGCGACTACCCGCTCGACCATGATCGGCGTATCAGCCGTCTTAACCTCGTTAAACAACTCGGTCAGTGCTGCCTTACCGCGATCCTCGTCCTCTTCGGGCGGTATTTCCTTCTCGGCCTGACGCGTTTCCTTGGCGATCTCCAGCAAAGCTTTCAAAAACTCCACGCTGTTGATCTGCCCGGACTCGAAGCGATCTTTCAAGGCATCAAGTCGCTCCGATAATTGCTTGAACTTGGGGTTGCCACTGTGCCCACGAAGCCGGCGCTTAAGCTTTATCTCGATTTCCTTCGCCTTCTTCGGGTCAGGGTTCGAGAGAACTGCCTCTAGCAAATCGGCGTCCAGCACAAGGGTGTCGAGGTCATCGCGCACCGCATCCACATGCACGTTCTGGTGAATCAGCTCGATAGTCTTGGCGCCTAGTGAGTGCCAGATCAGCTTGCCGTGACCGCTGGAAGGCTGCACCGACTGATACACCTGTGACAGCCACTTGTAGTCTTTCTCGAAGGCACCTAGCACCAAGTCGGGCGACAACGCCTCCCAGATCTTGTTAAGTACGCTGTATTCGGCGGCAAAGTTGTCCCGCACCTCGTTGTTCGGCAAACACTCCTGCGCAGCCATCAGGCCTTCATAGCCTTGCTGGTCACGATCGATGCCGGGGAAAAAGGCCAGGCACTTCTGTATCGCTTCGGGCAGCTTGTCCTTCAGTTCTTGGATGTTGCTAACAACCTGTTTGACGCTCTGGTCATCAAACTCCAGCGCAGCAGCAACATCGTCGAAGATGCCCAGATAATCCACGATCAGACCATGGGTCTTCTGCTCGGAGTATGTCCGGTTCACCCGGCAGATCGCCTGCAATAAGGTGTGGTCACGCAAAGGCTTATCCAGGTACATCGCCTGCAAGATCGGCGCATCGAAGCCGGTCAGTAGCTTGGCTGTGACGATGATCAGCTTCAGCGGGTCGGCCGGGTCGCGGAAGCGGTCGAGCAGCCGTTCTTCTTCATCGCGCGAGCGGTCGTAAGTAGCGTACTCCGGGTGCGCCTTCTTATCAGCGGCCTGCACCGACATAACGATATCGGTGGCCTCCGGTGGCAGCAGCTTATCCAACTCCGCCTTGAACAGAAGGCACGACTCACGGTCGAAGGTGACGATCTGGCCCTTGAAGCCATTGGGCTCTACCTTGCCCTGAAAGTGCTGAACAATGTCCTCACACACCTTGCGGATACGCTCGGGGGTCTTAACCAACACGGCCATCTTCGCGGCGGTCTTGGCGAGGTTGTCCTTATCAAGGTCCGACAAGCCACCGGTCAAATCTTTATAGGCAGCGTCGAGGGCTGCCTTGTCGATATGCAGATCGATCAGTCTCGGCTCGAAGTGTAGTTTCAGCGTGGCGCCGTCGCGGATCGATTCTTCGAAACCATACCGGCTCATGTAGCCCTTTTCGTCCTCGTCGGCACCAAAGGCGTAAAAGGTGTTGCGGTCGGCACGGTTGATGGGTGTGCCGGTCAGACCGAACAGAAATGCATTGGGCAGGGCCTCGCGCATCTTACGGCCCAGATCACCTTCTTGCGTGCGGTGTGCTTCGTCCACCAGTGCAATGATGTTGCTGCGATCGTTCAGGCTGCCTGTGGCCTCGCCGAACTTGAAGATCGTCGTGATGATGATTTTGCGCACATCCTGCGCTAGCAGTTGCTGCAGCTTCTCCCGCGTATCGGCCTTTTCCAGATTGGGAATGTCCGCCCCGGTGAAGGTGCCGGTGATCTGGCTATCCAGGTCGATTCGGTCCACCACGATCAACACAGTGGGGTTCTTCAACCCGGCGTGCATCCGCAGTTTTTGCGCGGCAAACACCATCAACAGCGACTTGCCCGAGCCCTGGAAGTGCCAGATCAGGCCTTTCTTGGGGTAGCCTGCCAGCACGCGCTCGACAATCTTGTTAGCTGCCTCGTACTGCTGATAGCGGCAGATAACCTTGATGCGGCGCTGCTTCTTGTCTGTGGCGAACAGGGTGAAGCTTCCGAGGATGTCCAACACCACATGCGGCCGCAACATGCTCTCGGCCGACAGCTTGAGTGACCTCAGCGGATGGTGCTGCGCATCGCCTCCCTCCAGATGCCACGGCCCCCAGTCCTTAACCGGCAGGCCAACGGATCCGAAGTGGTAGGCTTTGCCCTCGGTGGCCACCGAGAACACATTGCAGACGAACAGCTCTGGCACGAATTTCTCGTAGTCATCGTGTACCTGCACTGCACCATCGACCCAGCTGATGCATTTCTTGACCGGCGTCTTGGCCTCGATCAGCACCAGCGGCAGACCGTTGACCAAAAGCACTAGATCGGCGCGGCGCTCAGTGGGGCCGGCACGGTAGGTGTACTGCTGGGTGACGATGTACTGGTTCTGCGACAAGTCGTCCATATCGATCAGCCGCACCGGCAAATGCTCGTTGTTCTGGCCGAAGGGCATCGAGCGCTCGCCACGCATCCAAGCGGTCATTTCCTCGTTGGCGCGTATCAGGCCATCCGAACGCACAGACAACACGATGGCGC
Organism: Pseudomonas sp. MF4836; assembly: GCF_002018875.1. Lineage (GTDB taxonomy): Bacteria > Pseudomonadota > Gammaproteobacteria > Pseudomonadales > Pseudomonadaceae > Aquipseudomonas. The sequence continues at coordinate 61,578 of NZ_MVOL01000003.1, read as the reverse complement.
GCAGCTTGTAGAGCACTTCGTCAGCGCGGTCGGGCTGTGCAGCAATATCAGGGTTCAGACGGATCAGCGCATCCCGCAGCCAGGGCTCGACCAGCACGTCCTGAATCTGGCGCGGCACTTCACTCGGCACCGCGTAGCGCCAGCCGATGCCTTTTGGATTGGGGCCGTAGCTGACTTGCGATTCTTGGACGATATTGGTCGGGACAGCCTTGATGGGGCCCGCGAGCAGGTCGCGGACGTAGGCTTCGACGGTGTTGGATTCGTTAAATGCCATTTGCGCCCCTATTCTCAATTGACTCGAGCGCGTGCAGTTTCAGGTTCTGCGCCGCCTCCTTGCGAGTAGCTATGTCTTTCCGAGCCGACCGAATCGCTCTCATCTCTGCCAACAGAGCATCCTGTTCTTCTACTTCTGGCACCTTGAGCTGGTGCTGGCGAATATCAGCACCGTTGATCTTCCAGATTCCGTTTGTGGATTTGGCGCGAGAGATCAGTCGATTGTGCGTGCTCTGGCTGTTCCACTGCCAAACCGCAAACTCTGGCCTGATGATGTTCTCGTCAAACTTCAGTCGAATAAGCAGGTCTGGATAGAAACAACCCTTTGGCACAACATCGACAAGACCGCACTTGCCTGTGAGTAGCTTGTTGCCGTTTCCACGCACAACAAGAACGTCGTTGGCCTTCAGTTCAAACGTAGCAGCTTCAGTTTCGGATATCTCGGCGTACTTAGTATTGCCCTCTGTCACAATGCGACCATCTCTTACGGCGCCGATACTGAGAGTTGGATATCCTCGCTCGTCAGCGTTAGCTTTCGGGGACACCCCGTTTTTTGGCCCCGTTGGCACGAGTTTGTCGACCGTAATGAAACGGTCAGCCTGCACCGAAGCCAGCGCGTCTTCAAGGCGTGAGTTTTCTAGTGCTATTGTCGCGAGGTCCGCTTCCACAAACGAAACCAAGCATTCTTCAATAGCGCCGAGAAGCTTGACGAGACGATGTTGCTCATCCATCGGCGGCAGCGAGAACTCGAAATCCGCCAAACTCGTCCAGTTGGTACGGGGGCTCAACGAGCCGGCCGATGTGCCTACCGCGTGATCGAAAAAAGCCTCGGTCTGGCAAATGAAAGGCAGCAAACCCGGCAGCAAGACCTGCACATCCTTTGTTTCAAGCACATAGATGTCACCGGAGCAAACTCCGGCAAAATCCGCCACGGCCACCTTGCGCTGGTAAGCGCGGCGCTTGCCAAACAGCACCTGCCCGGGCTGGAACACGCTGGTGAAGGTCACGCCGTCAGCGACATTGCCCCAACTGCGAATGCGCAAATCGCCCGGCTCCAGATGCTCCATGCCAACATAGCGATCAAAGCCATCTGTCAGCGGATCTTGGCTGCGGGCTTTCGAGAGGCGCACCACGTCGCCAAACTTCACCCGCCGCCAGCCGGGCTTTAGCGCTTTAATGTTCTTATCAGACACGATCGATGTCCTCCGCAATCATCCCATCCAGCGTTTCTACAAGCGCATCCATCTGCTGCCAGAAGGCGCGGCCTTCGTTCTGCAACCGCTCCCAGGAGGAGCGCAGCGATAACGCGTCGCCATTACTATCGGTTGCGATGGCGGCGGCAATGCGTTTCACGTAAAGCGGGATAGACAGGTTGCTAGCGCTGGCGCCGATCTCGGCCAAGGTGGCGACCTTGGCGAAGCCGGGCTCATCCGCAAACGTCTTGTAGGCAGTCAGGATGCGCTGCTGGTGCTCGGATTTCAGAAAGCTCTGTGCACTTTCCCGCGTGACCTCGTTCACCGCGTCGATGAAGATCACCTTGCCTTTGCGTACGGCCGACTTCTTGCGGTTACAGATAACGATGCACGACTCCATCGGGGAGTTGTAGAACAGGTTGGGGCCCAAGCCGATCACGGCCTCCACCCAGTCCTGCTCGATCATCTTGGCGCGCATGGCCTGCTCTTCGTTGCGAAACAGCACGCCGTGGGGCCAGAGCACTGCACTACGCCCCTTGGTCGTGAGGCTAGTCAGGATGTGCTGCTGGAAGGCGTAATCGGCGCGACCCTGCGGCGGGGTGCCCAGCGAGTTACGGCCCCACTTGTCACTGCTCCAAGCCTCGCGGCTCCACTGCTTGATGGAGTACGGCGGGTTGGCTAGGATCACGTCGAACTGGCGAAGTCGGTCGCCCGCGATGTGCTTGGGGTCGGCCAGGGTGTCACCACGGATGATCTCGAAGTCTTCCACGCCGTGCAGGAATAAATTCATACGGGCGATGGACGACGTGATGAGGTTGCGCTCCTGCCCGTAGAGCCTGAGCGTGCGGTATTCGCCACCAGAGCGCTTCACTTCGTCCAATGCCGAGATCAGCATGCCGCCTGTGCCGCAGGTGGGGTCGTAGATCGACTCGCCCGCCTGCGGCTCCAGGAGTTGCGTCATCAGGTGTACCACGGTGCGGTTGGTGTAGAACTCGGCGGCCGTATGGCCCGAGTCATCGGCGAACTTTTTGATCAGATATTCGTAGGCGTTACCGAGCTCGTCCTCCGGCACGTTGGCCACTGACAATGTCTGAGTGGAGAAGTGTTCTATAAGGTTTTTCAGCGTTTCGTCAGGCAAACGCTCACGGTTGGTCCAGGGAGCATCACCGAAAATGCCGTCCAGCAGATCTGGATTGGCCGTCTCGATTGCTCGCATGGCCCTTTGAATTGCAGCACCCACGCTCATTGCGGTTTGCCTTACATCCTTCCAATGGGCTCCCTCAGGAATCTGAAATCTGTGGTTTTCAGCAAACTTGGCGTAAGAGAGGTCCCCGGCGGAGTTGGCTAGCGCCGCCTGGTATTCCTCCTCCCATACATCGGCCACACGTTTGTAGAACAGTAGGGGGAAGATGAACTGCTTGTAGTCGCCTGCGTCGATGAGGCCGCGCAGCAGCACGGCTGCGCCCCACAGGTAGCTTTCGAGCTCTCGTTGGGTGATGCGTTTGCTTAGGTAACTCATTTAAGCCAGTCCCCTTCTGCCATGAGCTTCGCGAGCTGTTCTTCGGCCTCGCGACAGCGAGTGAGTGCGTCCTTAAATGCCGCGATGGCGTCAGGCAGTGGCGGGATGTCTTCTCGCAGCGGAGGTAGGACATACCGCGAAATGTTCAGCGTCCAGTCTTCCGCCTTAATTTCATCGAGGGTGACGACCTTTGCTGCATCCTGCACATCGGTAAAGCTTTGATACCAGGCCAGGATTTCATCGGCATGAACCGTGTCAAGGAAGTTTTGCGCACGACCTCGCTTGAACAGGCGTGATGCGTCGACGATTAACACTTTATTTCTGTGTTCTACCGGCTTGCGTTTGCGCAGGACCAGGATACTTGCGGCAAGGCCTGTACCGTAGAACAGATTAGGGGCGAGACCGATAACCGCTTCAACCAAATCCATTTCTAACAACTTCTGGCGGATGCTGCCTTCGGCACCTTTGCGGAATAGGGCCCCCTGGGGTAGCACCACAGCCATTCGTCCCGTTGCATCAGCCATGGATTTAACCATGTGTTGTACCCAGGCGAAGTCGCCAGAACTGGATGGTGGCAGACCAGCGAAATTGCGGCCGAAAGGATCATTGATCCACTGTTCCTCCCCCCATTTTTCAAGCGAGAAGGGAGGGTTAGCGATCACGCAGTCGAAACTCGCCAGATGGTCGCCTTCAAAGAACGCAGGGTTGCGCAACGTGTCGCCACGCACTACCTGAAAGTCTTCAATACCGTGCAGGAACAAGTTCATGCGAGCGATAGCAGACGTGGTAAGGTTTTTTTCCTGGCCGAAGAGCTTGCCCCAAAGGCGTTTTACATCGCCGTGTTTTTCCTTCACGTGCTGGACGGCAGCGAGCAACATACCTCCCGTCCCACAGGCTGGGTCATAGATGGTGTCGGCCTCTTTCGGATCAAGCATGTCGATCATCAACCGCACTACGCTGCGCGGGGTATAGAACTCACCGGCTTTCTTGTTGGTGGCGTCGGCAAATTTCTTGATCAGGTATTCGTAGGCATCGCCCAGAAGATCTGAACTTACATTTTTGTTGCCTAGTGGAAGCTTGGAGAAGTGCTCGATCAAATCTTTGAGTAATGGGTCTGACAGACGATCCTTGTTTGACCACTGCGCATCGCCGAATACCCCGTAGAGGCTTTCTGGGTTTGCTTTTTCGATCTGGCGCATAGCCCATTGAAGTGCTGCGCCTACGTTGATCGACTTCTCGCGAACATCCTCCCAGTGGCAGTAATCAGGAATCTGGAATCGATGCGACTCAGGAAAAAGTGCCAGCTCAGGATCGCCGCCCTCTTCAACGACTTCGCGATTCTCGTCATCCCATACGTCGCAAATGCGTTTGAAGAACAACAACGGGAAGATGTAGGTCTTGAAATCAGCTGCATCTACCGGACCGCGCAGGATGTTGGCGGACTCCCAGAGGTGGCTTTCGAGCTGACTAAGGGTAATTAGTTGGTCACTCAAAAAAGTAGCCCTTTTCATAAAATTCACCGCAAAGCGGCCTGTATACGTACATATTCTTCACTGTTTAGCCGAAAAGGTTGGACTGCTTAGCGATGTAACCCAGTGGATTCTTCTGCTTCTCGATCAATCCTTCGTCGACGAGACGCTGTAGCCACGCCTTGGCCTGCGCGTTTGAGATGTCCAGCGCGGCGGCCACTTCGACGTCTTTCATCGGTGCATTCAAGAGCTGCTGAATAACAGGGCGCACAGCGGCGAAGAGCATTTCAGCAGGGGTCGATTCCGGCTGCGGAGATCCCTTAGCCTCTTCCATCGGTGCCACGCACTCTGGTTTGACTGGCGGCAGCTCTTCCGAGGTCGCAACTGCTAATTGCACATCGGAAATAACGTCTAAAGATGCCGTTGGCTTGGAGTCAGTTGGCGATGGCCCATCGTTCGAAAACAGCGCAAAACCAACCTGTGTGGCGGCCGCCTGTGTCGGCATCACTACGTTGAACACCGCTTCGAACGAATCCACGTCTTGCGGGTTCGGCCAGAGACGCGCGCCTTTCTTTCGCAAACCTTCCAGCCCCACAGAAGAGTCGCTCGTCGGTCGAACGAAGACAGGGACGAACTTGAGCTTGTCGAGCTGCTCGACTGCGCCCGCCCAAGTACCACCTTTGTTAAAGTCGGCACTCACTACGAGGGACGTATCGGCCAATGCGTAAATCAGCTTGTTCCGCTGCATGGCATGACCGACGTTGAACCCGGCATTCGGGTCGTAGGGCGAAACCAGCACTAGCTGGCCATCAAGCAACAGATTGCGGTGCTCGCGGTTCATGGTGGTCTTTTCGAGGCTGTCAGCCAGAACACCACAAACCTTTCCACCTGCCTCCAAGGCCCCGCGCATCGCGGCTTGATCGATACCTTTGGCACCGCCTGAGACAAGCGCTCTCCCTGCTTGAGCAGCGAGCCGACCAACTGCCATCGTGTAGTTGATCAGAGATTCGTCCACATGACGCGACCCGACGACAGCAAGCCCACCAGATTCAAGCAAACTCATGTCACCACAGCCGTAGAGTACAGCTGGCGAGTCTTCGCGAAGACGTGCCTTCAAGCGACGCGGATACTCGGCGTCGGCACGGCTAACCACCCAAATGGCACGTGCCTGCCAGTGCTCAACCACTTGGCTCAGCAGGAATCCGCGTCCCAACAACCGCTGCAAACGGCTTTCGTCAATCACCGGCTGGCAGGCACGCAGGATCTCAGCCGCGCCTGACGAGATGAGATCGGATGGTTGCCGTTGGATTTCGCGCAAATGACGTGCGAGGCGTTTGTATTCCCCGGGCGAGAGTAGATCGGATGACGCGGTTCCGCGCCCGGCAATGAGCGGCGCAGTCAGTAGCAGGATCGCCTGCGTGTTGGGTGATAGGACCGGCGTCATTCGTCGTGCCCCGTCTGTGAAAGGGCCATCGGCCAAACCGCGCCACTACCGTTCTTGAGCAGTAGCCACGCAGACACCGTCAGCGTCCAGCGCGAATCGACCATGTCATCAACCAAGAGGACCGGGCCAGGAGGGATGATCTGGCCGTTAAGTGCGAGCGAGCCATCAATGTTACGCGCCTGTTGTGTACTGTTTGCCATCGTTTTCTGTTCGGGCCTTGCGTCTGTTTTCGTGATGACCATGTGAAACGGCAGACCCAGTGCAGCAGCCAAGCGTTGCGTGAAATCGGGTACCAAACCAGGATGCCGAAGCGAAGGAACGCAGGTCACCCAGGTCGGGGTCGGTTGCGGACTCCAGTCGCGGATCATCTTCACGCAAGCAGTAACTAGGTCGTCGGAAAAACGGCCATCGTGGTACTTACCTTGCCGAACCAGCCCGCCCCAACCAGCATCCCCCCAAACGCATAGCGCTTTGCCGGATTCGGCCTGATGGGCGGGAGCAATGAATCCCTTAACGCCGTACTGGGGCATCCCGCCGTCCGGCCATTTCTTGCGCGGATCAATGGGCAAGCTGGTTCGACGAAGAAACGAAACGGCAGCTTTGACCAGCTCGGTATCCACAGTTGTAGGCAATGGCGGTAAGGCAGGTTCCGTTACAACAGTTGGATCACCGTCGAGTGCGCCGATCAGGAACCCCATGTGATCGCCAAACGGCAGACCAACGTATTCCTGCATCTGCTGGTGTTCGTCACGCCGCAATGCAGTGAGCCGTTCCGCTCGCCCCCAAAAGCTTTCGCTCAAAGTTGCCGCCGTAAGCTGCCACTTACTGCCCTGCTTGGCTATGGGCGCTGGTGCTTCGAGCGAAAGCAGTGCAATCGTCTTCTCAACACGCCCCTTGCTGAGATTGAGTCGGCCTAGCATCTCAGGAACGGACAAACCGTTGGGTTCTTCTTCTAGCGCCTCCAGAACATCGGCCACTTCCTGTCGGGTCGGGAAGGCACTCCGGATAAACCAGTCAGTGATGTCAGACTCTTCCTCACCGCTGAGCAGCACCCCGTAGGCGGAGTCCAGTGCACGTCCCGCACGACCGACCTGCTGGTAGTAGGCGACCACCGAACCCGGCATCTGGTAGTGGATGACAAATGCCAGGTCGGGCTTGTCATACCCCATCCCCAAAGCCGTCGTGGCAACCAGCGCTTTGACCTGGTTGTTGAGTAGCGCCTGCTCAAGCTGCTCTCGGCGATCACCGGTCTCACCAGTGTAGGCCTCTACGTTGAAGCCCTGGGTCTTCAGCCATTCAGCCACTTGATTGGCGTCACGCACCGTCAGCGTGTAGATGATGCCGTGACCTTGCAACGTGGCGAGTTGCTCCGCCAGCCATGCAAGGCGTTCGGCTTGGCTGGGTAAGCGGATGGTCTGTAAAGAAAGCGAGGTGCGATTAAGATCACCCCGAGACACATCGATCTTGGGCCCGAGCACCGCAGCGAGATCTTCCATGACCCTATTGTTCGCCGTAGCCGTCGTAGCAAGGAGTCGAAGATTGGGCGGCAGCGTCTTAACGATACGCTCCAGCAGCCGGTAGTGAGGACGGAAGTCGTGCCCCCAATCGGAAATGCAGTGCGCTTCGTCGATGACCAACATTGAAATCTGTGCGGCGATACCCGCCAATACCTGGGTGCGGAAGCGCTCGTTTGCCAGGCGCTCGGGCGAGATCAACAGAATGTCGATTTCCCCCCTGGACAGTTTGCCCTCGACTGCCGTCCAGTCATCCATGTTGTCGGAGTTGATCGTGGCGGCGCGAACGCCCATTCGCTCCGCCGCAGTGATTTGGTTTCGCATCAGCGCCAGCAGCGGCGAGATCAACAACGCAGGCCCAGCACCGGCCTCGCGCAGCAGCGCGGTCGCGATAAAGTAGACAAAACTCTTACCCCATCCTGTCTTCTGCACGACCAACAAGCGGCCTTTGCCTTCGGCGATGTGGCGAATAGCATCTTCCTGGCCATCGCGGAAAGTAGCATCAGCACGCCCGGAGCCGATCCGAAGAAGTTCCAGCGCGCGTTTTGGATCGTAGGCCACGTTATTGCACTCCTTTATTCTTATCGGGCAAGCGGTAGCCCGGGGCCAATACCGCGTTCTTGACGCCGTAGAGCGCCAGATGGTCTTTCAGCCACAATCTGTATTCGTCACCACGCAAGCTGTGGTCGGATGAACAGTCAACGCTCCACTGGCGCAAGATGTAACCGGCGGTGGCAGCGCGCAGTTTCATTCGCAGTGAGCCGTCAACCATCCCGTAATCCATCTGCGTGATTTCGGGGCTTGACTGATCGGGGTGCGGCACTATTTCCAGCTCGACGATTCGAGTCCATTGAATGTCCTGGTCACTGCGTTCATGGAGCTGAACACATTCCCCTTTCATCAAGGTCGGCCGTTTGATCCGGGTAACGACGAAGTCCCGGAACTCCTGCGACTTACGGTCGTAGGCGCGGACATGCCAGCGCAGGCCATTGTCGATCAGCGCAAACGGTACGATTTCCCGCTCGGTGCAACCACTGGAGATGGAGTGGTACTCGATGCCCAGGGGGCACTCCTGATGGATTGCCCTAGTCACACTCGCCAGCACATCCAGATCCGGGTGTGTGAAACGTAACGGGCTCTCACTCGAAACCGACGCTTTGAGGCGCATTGGCTCACCGTCGCCAAAGCCCTGGGTTAGCCACGAAAGTACCCGCGCCGGGAGAAAGTCGAAGACCGGCTGAAAGTCCGGCCCAAGGACGTAAGACTTGCCCTTGGCGTCGTAGTCGATATTGCCTGGGGCCAACTCTTTATACAGCGCCAGATCCCTTGATGCGGCGGCGGATTGGATGCCAAACCGCACCACCAGGTCCTGGCGGCGTATCTCGCCAATAAAACGGACGCGCAACTCTACGAACGCGAGACGATCACGTTGTGGCTGAGTTAGATCTGAAAGCTGCTGGTTCGACATCTGACGGGCTCGTTCGGGGTTAGCGTATGCGCTTCCGGGAATTTGTAGATGCATAATACCTACAAAAATACGAAGACAATATCACTATGATGAGCGAATCATGATCACCATGATAACCATGCACCGCCGACAGTTCCTGATAACTCACCACTCGGCGACCACTAACAGACGGCAATACCAGCTATCCCCTACTGGTATCGAATCCACGCTGACGACCACCGTACGACTTCGTAGCCGCCTTGCAGAGGTAGCTGGCACGATGGAATAGCGCTGGTAACTCGTCAGAATCGCCTGGACAGACATTCCGGTCTATTCGGTATTCAGCATTCCCAGGGATATGGACCAACCCTCTCACTTCGTCCACTGACAGCCTCAGAGCACTGGCCCAGGCCTCTTCCAGGCGGCTGATATTATTGGCCCTCTCAGAACGTAGCCGACCCAACGTGTAGAAGGAATCACGGTTAAGCAGGATCAGCAGATGGTAGTGCGGTCGTCGCCCCTCCCCTAACTCCCTAGCCCAGACGTATCGAACCTTGCAGTCATGGGCATACTGGTTCCGATCACGAGCCTTCTCACGGTTGTGCTCAATCTTCGCCTTGAAAGATTCGATGAACCTACTGATGACCTGATTCGTGTAGGTGCACTCAGACAGATCGATACCCTGCGGCAGCCGAAGATCAGCTCTAAAGGCCAGCACTCTCGGGTATTGAGCCAGTGCCAAGCCTATGGTGCGCTTGAGAGAGGAAATGTACTGGAGGATGAAGGGGCCGGCCTCGATCATCGTTGGCAGGCCCTCGTAGATGGGTTCGTAGTACAGGTGGAGGTTGGAGTTATCTGGATGTCGACGCATGGGTTACTACTCCTCGGGCTGAGTTTCATAAGCTGCGTCTGGTGAGTACTTTTTAACCGTTACCTCTCCATGATTTTCTTGCCTGATCCCTCTATTGAGTAGATAGGTCGGTGCTCGGCTGTGTATCAGTTGGCTAGGTGGGAACCGTACAGGTGATAGCCCATCAGGTAAATGCATAGCTCCATGTCACAAACCTCCCAACCCTACGGGTAATAAGTACTATTAAAAGCATAATACCCGCACCGAGAATGGCTCTCTCGACCGGCTCGGGAAACCAATCCCGAATGCTCAAGCCACACCGGCTTTTTTGGACTTAGCCTCACTCCGGAAACAAATCATCGTTCAGAAGCTCTGCCCCCAAGAAAGCTTGCCTCCCAAGAGACCGAGCAATGTGGAGCAGCATCGCTCGACCTAGCGGAAGCCCCCTTGTTTGGTCCATGGGCACCAATGGACCAACCCGACATAAACGCCATGACCAGCCGCAGCCAATCATGGCGCTATGATTAGTTTCTAGCTGGCCATACTCAGACGGCCAGATCGGGCTGAAGCACTCTCAGCTAGGTCGCGCTCTTCAATCCTTGCCAGGATCCAGTCGTGCACCTCGCTTTCCACCCATCCAACGCATCGATCTCCCAGAGAGACCGGCTTCGGAAAGGTGTCCAGGGTAATGAATTTGTAGATGGTCGACCGTGCCAGACCGGTCGAGTCGATGACTTCTTTTAGACGAATGATCCTCATGAGCAGGCTCCTCTATTAGCTCAGAGGATCTGCAGGAGCAGTTAGGAAAAACTTTCTGCCACCCGACAGAACGAGACGCATAGGAGCTCGGCCCTGCTCCCGCACTAGCACCTTGCCCTTCTCAATATTGCATTTGGCCTCGCTGAAGCAACAGCAAGCGCTCGCCATCGATCTCTGCCTGGACTCCCGCAACCAGCTCATGCTGGTTGCATCAGGGCAGAAACTCAAGATTGTCACAACCTTTGCCATCAGTCGCTTATCCAGCGAATGGAGTGTGTGATCGCACGGGTAGATCTTAAAAAGCCATGAACGCCTCGAATACAGGGTGTTTCGCATCACGTAATGTCATCTATAAACAACCTAGAAAACATCTATAAATTGTTATAGATTCATGCTATTAACGATCTATAATCAGACTAGATAGATACTAGGAAAAGGAAATGAGCAGAGGTGAAGGCGCACTCGGTCGGCTTATGAAGATGCCGCCAAGGGAGATAACTTGGCTATGGAATGCACTGTCAAATGACGGGATTGACTTTGACGACTGCCAGCTCAACAGCTTAGTCATGCGCCAGCAGATAGCTGGGCACCTCACCCCTAAGCTCATAGCGGCACTTGAGCATGCCAAGGACACCCAGTTTCTTTCCGAAGACGAATTCCGCGGGGTTGCGAAAGATGGACGGCAGCCGAACTGGCTGGTACGCAAAGCCCTGCAAGTTGTAGGCGAAAGACGACTTCCCCAGCCGCTCACAACATTGCCGATACGGCAGCAAGTAATTGCTATTTTTGATCTGTGGAGCGCCCGCTTAAGCGACAAGAAAATGGCGCTGATCGACCTTGAATATGCGTGGCGAGAGCATCTGCAGCACGACGAACTATTTAGGTGGTTCAAGGAAGAGGACGAGAAATCAAAATGCTTGATGGCATGGGAGTGGATGAAGAAGCACCTGCCTCAACAAACCCGAAATGAGCCCCCTTTCGCAAGCCATAGCGAGCTACTGGAATTTTTCGACCGTCATGACGCGACCCAAGGTGAAAAGGAGCTCTACGTTTTCAAAATCAAACGGAGTTGGAGCACCCGAAAGACGCGAGAGAATTCGCCCAACAAGAAGCAGTACAATTTTGTACTCACCAACGATGTCAACGCCGCCCTCGATAAACTTGCCAAGGAACATAAGCTGTCTAGGACGAAAATCCTCGAACAGCTAATCCTCAACGAGGCAGAGACGGGCTTGCATCTTGGACAGATGCTCCACAAGGCTTAAGTACGGAATCCAGTATTCCAAACGGTATTCCAAACAAAAAAACAAACTTATTTTCTACAATAAAATCATGAAGTTATTGGCCCTATTCAGATTACCCCGGCCCACCAAACAAGCTACACAAATCAGGCACTTAGCGTTTATCGCAAGTGCCTTTTTTGTGCCTGAATGGATGGTTTTGGCTCGGTTATGCCAGCTTAATGACAGCATTTGTATTGAGTATGTAGTGCCACAACAAGTCGACCCGACTTGATTGGCACGCTGGGTGTCCCGTTTTTCCAACACGAATCGAGGTCATGCTAATTTTTGCGACCGCGCTTGAAGGTCCGCAGGTAAACGCCCTGCCGTAAGCCTGGGAAGCCCGCAGAGCAATCTGCTTTTACTAAGGCTGAACAAAACGATGCCCGCAACTGAACCTTGCGGCTAAGCGAGCGCATCAATTGGGCTTTGAGGTACGCGTACAGGCGTGCTCTCGATAAGTTTGCCTAACCATGGAGAGTGCCCGGCGCCCATCGCGAACTCCTGGGCAAGCTATTGACTCGACAGGTGGCTTATAGCCATATATTTGCTGCATGCCGCTTGGCTTCGATCTGTGAAGGGAAAATCATGAAATCACTTTTGCTCATTCCGGCGCTGTTTTCACTTGCGGTATCAGCAGCTGAGACACCTACGCCGCCGGGACCAAATCCCATGCAGTTTACAGGACGCGTTTTTACGCTTGCCGCGAACGACCCACTGGGGCAAATCAAACCTCCTGCAAAAATTGGATATACCGCATTGGTTCTGGATGAGCAGAAGACCGTTCGGACCGATATCGGAAATGTAGTCACTGCAGATCGTGTGCAGTTCGCGTTAGACGACGGAGAAAACTTGCCGAATGGAACCAGGGTGACGCTGGATTGTGGCTTCGTCATGGGAGCCGAGACTCATCACCACTTCGAGCCGCTGGTTTGTGGCCAAAGCAAGTTGACTGTATTGCGATAGAAGCCGCTATCCCGCTACTAAAGTTCGGCTTGACCAGGTTGAAGACCTGGGAGTCGGACTGATGTGCCACCGATCTGTGTTCTGTAGCCCGCCACTGCGCGGGCTTCTTGTTTCTGGCGATACCCTGATTTGCTATCGTCGCGACCTCGGATCGCAATGGAAGCAACGAAGAATGGATTCATGGAAGATTATGGCTGCCGCCCTCACGTTATCGATCAGCGCTCATGCCACTGAGCGGTCCGATGATTCCTATGAAAAATCGATGATCATGATAACGCTAGCCCCAACCACGGTCCTTTCCGCAACCACCGGGTTTTCTGAGCTGGCGGCTAAAAATTTCAAACCTGCAAAAGCCGACGCACTTGCGTTCGTCGGTTCAGATGGCGATATTCGCGGCGCTCAGTTTGAGCAAGCAGTGCGGTATTACCGTACGACATACACCCCTCCCTTGATGACCGACCAACAACTGGCCCTGGCGATCGCTACTTCATTCTGATGTAGACCTCCAAACTGTCCACAGCCACAGGCCTCTTGTTTCTCATACCGATTCACCCCACCGTCCAGCGCCACACATCCGCGTCTTGCTCAGGGGATGATGGGCGAAATGAGGGCGCGGCTGAAATCGGTCTGCTGGCCGGCTTCCAGGCACACCGGGCGTTGCGGGTGGTCGAAGCGAATGTCCATGGCGCTGGCGGTGGTCGCGATAGAGATCGCCGATATTCTGGTGTGGATTGTTAGGGAGGTGCATGGGGCTTTTGTTGCTGGAGGTATGAGGCAGATGACCGAAAGATGAGCAACTTTTGTTAAAAATTCACCAGCACAATCTGAACGGAACAGCTCGGCAATAATCACCGAACCGCAAGCAGAAATGCTCCGGCTTTGGATCAAGGCAGCGTTTTTCAACCTCAAACAGCAAGGTTGTTAAAAGCAAGTGTTTACTTCAATCGTTTTCTAAACAAACCGTCTAGTTAGTCTCGTCGATTTATATTAGGCCTTGGTCGAATACCGTCTGTCCGCTTGTACCGGCATTAAACGCCTTGTATGTCAGCGGCATGTACGTACTTGCTCGGCGTAATGAAAAATCTTGCATTGTCTTCAATGTTTGAGCAAAGTTCGCTTAATCCTGATGGATAATGAGCTCATGACATGGATAGTCAATTCAAATACGCTGATTTCGTCCCAGTCGACGAAGGTCATTCAAACGTCTGTTTACAATCTGAACTTGAAACGCAGCTGGGGGAGCTGCAAGGGCTAAGTTATGCCTACTTTGCCGTTCCTCGTAATCGTGAGGCGGCGCCTCTTATTGTTTCAAACTACCCCTTGCCCTGGCTCAAAGCTTATAAGGACGCCAGCTATCATTTGATCGACCCGATCATTCATCACGCGCTTAAAAGTTGTGCGCCCTTTTCCTGGGATGATGCGTTGCAGAGCGCGTCCTGTGAAAAGAGCCGGGAGTTTTTTCGCCGCTCCACTCAACACCGGATCTGCTCCGGCGCCACCTTTATCCTGCATGACCCCTGCGGCCTTTTCAGTTCGTTGAGCCTTTGCAACAAAGGGCCGCAAGCCGATTTTGAGCGACGCATGGCCGACCAGGAAGCGCAGATCCAGATGGCGTTGATCCGCTTTCATCGCCGGCTGCTGAGCCTACGAACGGTCGATGAGTGGTTTGCCAAGCTTCAGAGCGGGCCGCTTTCGGCCAAGGAGATGGCGGTGCTCAAGTGGGTGATGATGGGCAAGTCCTACCGGGAAATCGCGCTGATCTGCGCGATTTCCGAGCGGACGGTAAAATTTCACATGTCCAACATCGCCGGCAAGCTACAGGTCTGCAATGCCAAACAGGCGGTTTATGAGGCTCAGCGCCAAGGCATCCTCTGATTCAGGCACGGACCCGCTCGGGCACATCGAGCGGGCTGTCGCCAGCCTGCAGAGGGCGCGGCCACAGGCTGGCCTGTGCCGCTGACAGGGGTTGCTTGCGCGCAATAGTGGCCAGCAGGCGCTGGCGATTCAGCTCGTTGACCGGCATGTCCAGCAGCAGCACTTTTTCCCCTGGCGAGGCTTCGCCGGTATCCAGTACGTCGTAGTGCCAGCCGGCGTTGCGCACGATCCGCCCCATGGCGTTGCTGACCACGGTGATGATCGACTCCAGGCCCTTGGCCGCGGCGTAGTTGTGCATGCTCAAGAGCAGCATTTCGGTCAGGGGGACCTGGGCCAGGCCGTGGTGGCGTGAGCGGATCTTGTCGACGAAGAAGCGACTGGATTCGGCCATCAGCGCATGTTTTGGCGGCTCGCAGCGGAAAAAATCACGGAACGGCCCTTCGACCATATAGGGGTCCAGGGTGTTGATCAGCCGCAGGCCGGCCAGGGGAATGCCCTCCCAGGTGCCGATCAGGTAGGTGGTGCGCTCGTTGTCGTATTCATCGAACTCGATGCCGTTGTTTACATTGACCTTCCAATTCAGACGGTCGGCGAATACTTCCTTGCGCAGGCCATACAAGTCAGCGACCCAGGCATGGGGCGTCGCACTATAGTCAAGCGTGTAAAAATCGATAGCGTTCATATTATTAACGTTCTTCCATGAATGTAGTACTTAAGTACTAAGTAGAGCGATGGGTGCAGGAGCGCAAGGCATTAACTTCCGCACATCGAAGATAACCCCCAACGACTTTCCTTAGTTTATCAATATCCGTTCAGTAGCGACCTGTACCTTAGTGCAGTTGGCGCCTGCGCACTTTGATTTTAATCACCTATCTGTACCTAGATACAGTTGTCCTGCCCTGGCAATTACGACAACTTATGCCGGGCAGTGGTTAAGCCCGGATGACGCTGCACGCTGAACTTTCAATATTGGACGATTGTTCTAAGTTGCCGTCATCGCTTGTAATTGAAAGTACTCCATCTGCCTCTATCGCCAACTATGCCAATGACAGTCTGAGTGTCTGGATCAGGCTTCTTCATGCTGTGCGGCATTCAAGCCAAAGACATCGAAACAGGGAAGATCATGGAAAAGTCTGCTTCTTCAGAACCGCGCCGGGTCGTGGTAACCGGTTATGGCGCCATCTGCTCGCTTGGCGAGAATGCCGACGCTATCTGGGACGCGATGATGGATTACCAGGTGGGCTACCGTCAGCACACCTTCGATGATCCGAGCATCCACGCCCGTTACTTTGGTTTTATCGATGACTTCGGGCATGCGGCGATGCGTCCGTTTTCGAAGAAAATCTCCAAGATGTTGCCGCTGTTCGCCAAATACAGCCTGGTGGCGACCCATGAGGCGATCCGCATGGCGTTCGGTGATACGCCCCTGGATGAGATCGTCTCGCCCTTCGATCGCGGCGTGATCCTGGGCACCGGTTGGGGCGGCCTGGACACCGCCAACAGCAATAACAACGAATACCGTGCCCACGGCATCTCCACCTCCTTCGCCACGGTCATGTCGATGTGCAATGCGGCCACGGCCGGCATCACCATGAACTGGAACATGCGCGGCATCCAGAACAGCCCGGTGGCGGCCTGTGCCACGGGCACCATCGCCATCGGCGAAGCGTACGAGGCGATTCGCAGCGGCCGCGCCAAGGTGATGATTGCCGGTGGCAGCGAGTCCCTGAAAGAGCAGTTCAACGTGTGGTCGGTGGATGTCATCCAGGCCCTGAGCAAAGAGCAGGAAAACACCCGCCTGGCCTGCTGCCCGTTCAGCAAGGGCCGCAGCGGCTTCGTGCTGTCCGAGGGCGCGGCGGTGCTGTGCCTGGAGGACTACGAGTCGGCCAGGGCCCGGGGCGCGAAGATTCTTGGCGAGATCACCGGCTACGCCAACTATTCGGATGCCTACGACATGACCGCCCCGGCCGAAGACATGCAGGCCCGGGTACGGGTGATCAATGAGGTCTGCAAGCAGGCCGGCGTGCAGGCGGAGCAGATCGACTACATCAACCTGCACGGCACCTCGACCCCGCTCAACGACGTCAACGAAACCCGCTCGATCAAGCTGGCCCTGGGGGACGCCGCGTACGGCATTCCGATGTCCAGCACCAAGTCCTACACCGGCCACCTGATCGGTGCTGCCGGTTCGATGGAAGCGGTGTTCTGCCTCAAGGCCATGGCCCGCGGCACTATCCCGGCGACGATCCACATGGATCAGGCCGACCCCGAGTGCGACCTCAACTACGTGCCCAACGAGCACCTGCATGGGCAGAGCCTGAACAACGTGATGAACCTGAGCTTCGGCTTCGGCGGCGCCAACGCCGGCATCATGCTGCGCAAGGTGGTTTGAGCATGCAGTTGCAATTTGCAGCCGAGCAGATCGAGGCCTGGGCCGGCCTCTCCGGTGATCGCAACCCGATTCACTTCGACCTGGAAGCCGCGCGCCGCATGGACGCCGCCGATGTGGTGGTGCACGGCATGCTCGCGCTGCTGCCGGTCAAGCAGCGCATGGGCCGTGTCAACCCAGTGCTGCCCCAGGACTGGATGCAGTTCAAGGCGCTGCTCAAGACGCCGGTGCTGCGCGACAGCCTGGTCGCCCTGTCGACCCGCGAGCGCAGCGACAGCACTGCGTTCAAGTTGCAGTCGAGCATCGGCAACAGCGAACACATGATCGGCCACGTGCGCATCGTCGACGCGCCGCTCTGGTCCTCCAGCACTGCGGGCTTTCTGCTGGTCAGGGAGGAAGTGACGGCCTGGCTCGCGGAATTTCGCCAGGGCCTGGGCCAGGGTTTCGATGATTGGGTCGCGCTCGATGCGCTGATCTTTTCCCACTTCATTCGCAACCACATGGGGGTGGTCTTCGACTCCCTGTCAGCGCAGTTCCGGCAGCGGGAAAGACCAAACCGGCTTGAGGACCTGTCGGACCTGCTGGTGGTGCAGACCAGCCACCAGATCAACTTCTGCACCTCGCTGCGTTCCCTGGGCGGGTTGCAGACCGATATTCGCTGTGAGATCGGCAACATCAACCTGATCGAAAGCCCCGGCAAGGCCGTGGGCACCCTCGATCTTGGGGTGCATGTCAGCGATCGCCACGTCATGACCATCACCCTCGGGCTGATGGCAAAAACCCTTTAACCCCACCAAGGAGCTGTGCAATGACCACCGTAGAGAAAGTATTTGCCGTTGTTCGTGACCTCATTCTGGAACTCAAGGACGTCGACGAAAACGATGTGACCCTCGATACCCAGATCGAATCGATGGCGTTCGACAGCCTGGATTTCGTCGAGATGCAGCTTGTGGTGCAGAAGAAGATTGGCGTGGCGCTGGATCCCGACTCGTTCGCCAGCCGCCAGATCGCCACGTTGCGCCAGCTGTGCGAATTCGTGGTCGAGGTCAAGGAATCGGCCACCGCACCTGCCTGACCGGCAGATCCACCGTTACCCATTAGGAGCAAGGGAATGTCCACGCTGACCAATAGTGTGCTCACCATTTCAGAGGCAAGGGAATCGAAGGTCCGCAAGCTGAGCGAGGTCTCGCATCACAAGACCATGGACCACGCGACCGTATTGCCCTGGAACCAGGAAGTCGATCGCAGCCTTTATCCAAAGGACCCCGATCATCTGTGGATCAATGGCACGCGCTTCTGTGAAGGCCTGAGCGAGGCGCAGAAACTGGAGCTGGCCTGGCTGGAAACCGGCCGTGATATCTCCATGTTCATCTGGCTGGAGCAGACCATTCCGTCGTTGTACATGGGCTATATCACCCAGTTCCACGATCGGATCTCCCAGGACCTGCAGGAGTACCTGATGATCTTCTCCAAGGAGGAGATCGTGCACACCCTGACCTTCAAGCGCTTCATGGTCAAGGCCGGCCTGGAGATCTGGAACCCGCCGGTAGGGCTCTACGAACTGCTGACCGTGACCCTGCCGAAAATGGAGCCGGCGGTGGGCGTGCTGTTCACCCTGCTGATCGAGTGGGTGGCGGAAATGGGCGCGATGCACACCTCCCAGGGGCCTGGCATTGAACCCATGACCCGGACCCTGTTCCGTGAACATCACCATGACGAGGCCCGGCACATCGCCTTCGGTCGCTGGATCAGCGAGTCGTTCTTTGAAACGGCGAGCGCGGAATCCATCGCCCAGGTGAAAGCCATGAGCCGTCGGATCATTCCGGCGCTGATCGACATGTTCACCTACAACCCGGAAATCGCCCGGCACACGTCGTTCGAGTTCCCGATCGCGATGGACGACAAGGCGAAGATCGAAGAAGTCTGGCGCTCGGACAACAACGCCCGGATCAACGATGTGCGTTTCACCGAGATCTACGCCTGGGTCGACAAGCTGGGGTTGCGTCAATGAGCCAGCCGTCCTGGGACGCGATTTTCGTCGGTGCCGGGATCACCAGCCTGGCCTGTGCGGCCATGCTGGTCAAACGTGACCCTGGGGTACGCCTGCTGGTGATCGACAAGCATATTGTCGTCGGCGGGTATGCCTCCACGTTCAGCCGACCGAAGCAGGAGGCGGTGTTCGATTGCAGCCTGCACAAGCTCAGCGGCATGGCCGAGGGCGGCAACCTGATCCGCATCCTGCGCAGCCTCGAGCTGGAGGACACGCTGGACCTAGTCTATCCCGAAGACTACTTCTGCGCTTACCAGGACGGCACACCCTTGCCCCTGGCCAACGATGTGGACGACGCGCAACAGCAGTTGCTGGAGCGCTTTCCCCATCAGGCCGAGGGCATTGCGACCTTCTTCGAACAGGTTCGGACTTACGGGCGCAACGGCTATTACCAGTTCCAGATGCTGGAAGGCACCTTTGAGCCGGACATGGCCCAATTGCGCTTCGCCCATCGCCACCTGAAGCAGAAGACCGTGCGCCAGGCGCTGCACGAGCTGTTCGACGACCCGTACCTGATCGAGATCCTGGCGGCGCCGGGCATCTACGTCGGCGGCTACTCGGAAGACCTGGGCTACCTGTACTACCTGCATGTGGTGTACGCCACCCTCAACCGTGGCAACGCCTATGTCAGGGGCTCGTCCCAGCACCTGTCCAACCTGCTGGCGCAGCGGATCGAGCAGGCCGGTGGGCAGGTGCTGCTCAGCACGGCGGTCGATCAAGTGCTCACCGACGGGCAAGGCAGCGTCACGGGGGTCAGCACCAGGCGCGGCGTGTTCCATTCGCCACGGGTGTACATCAACGCTTCACCGCACTACGCGGTGCAGTCGCTGTTCGCGGCGGATGTGGAGCTGGCCCCCACGCGGGAGAAACTCACCGCGCTGAAACCGGCCCGCTCGACCACCACCGTGTACCTGGTGACCGACCTGCCACCGGCGCAA
This sequence comes from Pseudomonas sp. MF4836, assembly GCF_002018875.1. Taxonomy (GTDB): domain Bacteria; phylum Pseudomonadota; class Gammaproteobacteria; order Pseudomonadales; family Pseudomonadaceae; genus Aquipseudomonas. Next base: position 41,612 of record NZ_MVOL01000003.1, on the reverse strand, counting down.
CTGGGCTTGCTGCACAGCGAGTCGATGTTGTTCCCCGGGGACCCGGGCGCCGGCGCCGAGCTGCGCATGGCTGCCGAACGCAGCGGTTATGAGGCGGCGCTCAGTGAGCGAGCCTTCTGGGAAATGTCGCCGGTCGAGGTTACCAACTATCACGCCCTGGACCCGGCTGCGGGCCTGGTGGTGTGCATCAACGTGCTCGACTCGATCGCTCATTGGCCGCAGCGCCGTACCGAGCAGTACCGGGCCAAGAAACAGCGCGCCGGCGCCGTCCTGGTGGAGCGTCTGTTGAGCCAGGTGCCGGGGTTGCGCGGGCATGTGCTGCATACCGAAGTGGCCACGCCCCACACCTATGTGCGGTTCACCAACAACACCGACGGTTCGGGTTATGGGGCGATGGTGAGCACGGACCTGAGCGGCCATGTCTTCCATCACGGCTTCCCGGTGCAGGGCGTGCAGTTCCTCAGCGCCTGGGTGGCGGGTCCCAGTTACGAAGCGGCATTCGGTTATGCCGAGATGAAGGCCAGACAATGGAAACGAGCATGAGCAAAAACGAGCAATCGACGGGTTGGCTGGGTGTGGCCATTTCCAAGCTGTTCATCCGCACCATGTTCCGCCAGGTCCAGGGCTGGAAGCGCGACGTCCCCAGTCGCGCGGCAGGTTTTGTCGAAGTCGCGCGCGACGGCAGTCGGCTGGAGGGGGCGTCCCTGCGCACCACCGTCATGCACCCTCGGGGCGTGGTGCTGTTATGCCACCCGTTCCTCAAGTACGGCATGCATTACTTCTTCGAGAACAAGCTGGACCAGGCGTTTCTCGACCAGGGTTATCACGTGGTCGCCTTCAACTTCAAAGGCTTCGGCCGCAGCACCATCGGCGGCCACGCCTTTGCCGACGATGTGCTGGCCATTGCCCGACGGGTGCAGCGGGACAACCCCGGCCTGCCCATGCACCTGGTGGGCTGTTCGTTTGGCGGCTATCACCTGTCCCATGCCCTGGCGCGGGATACCACGCCCTTCACCTCGGCGGTGCTGGACAGTGTGCCGGTGTCGGTGCGCAGCTATTTCACCCGTGGCCCGCTGCGACTGGCCATGCGCTGGATCAGCGGCAGCCGCCTGGCAGTGCCCACCGGAACCTGCGCCATCGACCACTCGTTGCGCGGCGTAGGCCGGCTACCGATCGCCTATTTCTACGGCCTCGACGACCGCTTTATCCCAGCGGCCAGCGTCGCGGGTCTGAGCCTCGATTGCGCGGCGCTGCACCTGGTCGGTTTCGAAGGCTGTCGCCATCTGGAAAACCACAAGAAGCATCGGGACCGCTACTTCGAGGAAATCTTCGATTTCTTCCACCGTGCAGAAGCTAAAACACCCGTCGTGCCCGCGTAACAACGGCAAGGACCATCAGGCTAAAGGATGTAGATCATGGATGTTCAGCAGGCTTCAAACGGTAAATGGGTGCTGGTCAGTGGCGGCAGTCGCGGCATTGGCCGCGCACTGGTTTCGTCCCTGGCCCGGGAAGGGTATCAAGTCGCGTTCACCTACCAGTCTTCGGCCGACTCGGCACGGCAACTGGAGCAGGAAGTGGCGGCCAGCGGTGGTCTGGCCCACGGCCACGCCTGTGACGGGCGCGACCATGGGTCGGTCGAGGCGGTGTGCGCACAGCTGGTGGAGACCCTCGGCGAGCCCTACGGCTTGATCAACAACATGGGGGTCACCGGCGACCAGTTGCTGCTCAAGTTCGACATCGAGCGTTACCGCGATGTGATCGCGACCAACCTCGATTCGGCGGTGTATTTCAGTAAATGCCTGGCGCCGGCCATGGCGGCCGAGCGGCGCGGCAAAATCCTGCACATGTCCTCGGTCAGTGGTTTCAAGGGCAATAAGGGGCAGTTGAGTTACTCGGCGACCAAGGCGGCGATGATTGGCATCACCAAGACCATGGCCCTGGAACTGGCGCGCTTCAAGATCAACGTCAACGCCATCGCCCCGGGGTTCATTGCCACCGAAATGGTCGAGCAGATCGCCGACCCGGTGCGCAAATCGATCACCGACACCATTCCCCTCAAGCGCTTCGGTGAAGTGCGTGAAGTGGCGGCCCTGGCCAGCTTCCTGCTGTCGAACCAGGCCGACTACATCACCGGCCAGACATTCGTAATCGACGGCGGCCTGACGGTCTGATTGAGCTGTCCCGATCCGGCCGCAGAGCCTGGAGATGTAATGAGTCAAGAATACGATACCGTTTTCGTCGGCGCGGGCCTTGGCGCGCTGGCGAGTGCCAGCCTGATGGCGCAACGCGGCCAGAAGGTACTGGTGGTGGAAAAACACAATGTACCCGGCGGTTATGCCAGTAATTTCCGGCGCAAGGATTTCAACTTCGATGTGTCCCTGCACTCGTTCGACGGCGTGGTGCGTGGCGCCGAGTCGTTCAATGTAATCGAGGCCTGCGGCGTGGCGGACAAGGTCGAGTTTCTGCATCACCCGACCCTGTACCGCTATCGCTCGCAAGACGTCGACATCACCGTCGGGCACCGCGACCTGGAAGGCTACAAGCGCGAGTTGTTCCGCTTCTTTCCCGAAGAAGTCGACAACATCAATCGCCTGTTCGACGAGTCCCAGCGCAACTACAAGGACCTGTGCGGCTTCCTGTATTCGCGCAAACCGTTCTGGATGAGGCTGATGGCCACGCCCCTGGTCTATCCGCGGGTGCTCAAGTATGGCCACGAAACCGTGGACCACTACTTCTCGCGCTTCACCACCAACGAACGCCTGAAGGAAGTGCTGTCGGCGCAGTGGAGCTACTACGGCCTGCCGGCCAAGGACCTGGCGTTCGGCTACTTTTCCTACCCCTTTATCGACTACCTGGAAAACGGCGGCTACTCGATCAAGGGCGGCTCCCAGGCCCTGTCCAATGCCCTGGTGGAAGTGATCGAGCAGCACGGTGGCCGGGTCGAACTGGAGTCGGCGGTGAACCAGATCGTGATCGAGCGCGGGCGCATCAATGGCGTAGTGACGCGCAAGTCCGGCCGGGTCAAGACGCGCAATGTGGTGGCCAATATTTCACCCCATGCGGTGGTAGCCCTGGCCGGCGAACAGCACTTCGACGCCAAGTACCGTTCGCGCCTGCGCCGGCTCAAATTGTCGGTGTCCGGGTTCCAGGTCTACCTGGGGCTCGATTGCCCGCTCAGCGAGTTGGGCGTGGGCCCCGAGGAGTACATCCACTTTTTCGCCCCGGAGAAAACCCAGAGCGAACAGTTCGAGCACATCCAGGCCGGCGAGCTGCATGGCGACAACACCAGTTGGTCGATCAATTACTTCTCCAACGTCGATCCGTCGATGGTCCCGGCCGGCAAGTCGAGCCTGGGCCTGTTCACCCTGACGGGCGCCAAGGAGTGGCTGTCCCTGGACAAGCTCGACTACCGGCGCAAGAAGCAGGAACTCACCGAACTGCTGATCGCCAACGCCGAACGGGTCATTCCCGGCCTGAGGCAGCACATCGAGGTCTGCGAGAGCGGCTCGCCCCGGACCATGACCAAGTTCACCCATAACCCGGCGGGCGCGATCTACGGCTTCGAGCAGAACACCCGGCAATCCGGCCTGTTCAACCGTTTCCCGCAGAAATACCCGGTCAAGGGGCTGTACCAGGTCGGGGCCTGGACCTTCCCGGGCGCAGGCTTCATCGGAACGATGCTGTCGGCGCGGTTGTTGGTCGACCGCTACTTCTGAGTGGCGCCCTCCCCCTGTCAAACCCGACTTTTACGAGACACACCATGACCTACGTAGTGACTGACAACTGCATTCAATGCCGCCATACCAGCTGCGTCGATATCTGCCCCGCGGATGCTTTCCACCTAGGGCCGAACTTTATCGCCATCAACCCCCAGGAGTGCGTCGACTGTGGCCTGTGCCTGCCGGAGTGCCCCGAGGAAGCGATCCAGCCGGAGAACCAGCTCGATGACAGCAACCGGCATTTCATCGAACTCAATGCCGAGCTGGTCCAGCACTGGCCGGTGATCCTGCAACGGATCCCGCCCCTGGCCAACCACGAACACTGGAGCCGCCAGCCGAACAAGCTGCCCCACCTGATACGTGAGGCCGAGGCGGTCGACCCGACCCGCGACCACCACCTAGCCCATGCCTGATGTGCGACTGGAACCTATCCCATGCAAAGCTTTGATCGATTCAAAACCCTAGAGAGCGACACCTTTGACGTGATCGTGGTCGGCGCCGGCATCGGTGGCCTGACGGCGGCGGCAACCCTGGCCAATCGCGGCAAACAGGTGCTGGTGCTCGACATGCACTATGAAATGGGCGGCTGCGCCACGGTGTTCCACCGCAAGGGCAAGGACTACGAGTTCGATGTCGGCCTGCACTACATCGGGGACTGCGGCAAGCACGGCCTGATTCCGCGAATCCTGCGCGGCGCCGGGATCAATGACGGCGAAATCAAATTTATCGAGCAGGACCCGGAGGGCTTCGAGACCCTGTGCTTCCCCGCCTTCGAGTTCGCGGTGCCCCGTGGTTATGAACGCTTTCGCGAGAAGCTGCTGGAGGCCTTTCCCGAGGAACGGGCGGGGATCAACCGCTACTTCAAGATGCTGCAGCAGGTCTGGGACTTCATGGGCATCCACTCGCGGCCGCTGACCGCGCTGTGGGTGCTGCCACGTTCGTGGATGCTGATGCGCCATGCCAAATCGACAGTGGAGCAGTTCCTCGACACCTGTACCCAGAACCAACGCCTGCGGGCGGTGCTGACCGGGCAACTGGGGGTCTATCACCAGCCGCCAAGCCGCGCGACCATGGCCGGCCATGCGGCGGTGGTCAACCACTTCCTGCAGGGCTCCTACTACCCTTCGGGCGGCGGCCAGGTGTTCTCCGACAAGCTCGGCGAAGTGGTCGAGCGCAAGGGCGGCAAGATCCTGTTGCGCTCCAAGGTCGAACGCATCCTGATCGAGAACGGTCGCGCGGTGGGCGTCGAGTTCAGCAACAAGCACCTGGGCAAGCGGGTGGTCAAGGCCGACTCGGTGATCTGCAATGCCGACCTCAAGCAGTCCCTGCTGGGCCTGATCGGCCGTGAACACCTCAAGCCGCAGACCGTGCGCCGCGCCGAGCAATTCGAAATGTCACCGGCCATGGGCGTGGTCTACCTGGGCATCGACATGGACCTCAAGGCCATGGGCCTGAAGAACACCAACTACCGCCTCTACCCCGGCTACGACTACGAGAAGGCCTACCGCGACGTGTTCGCCGGCGAGTTCCCCGACGAGCCCCATCTGTTCATCGGCAACGCGACGATGAAAGACCCGGACAACCCGGCCATCGCCCCGCCAGGCATCTACAACCTGCAACTGATGTCGGTCGTGCCCTCCACCCCCCACAGTTGGGGCGTGACCCAGGCTGAGCTGGACGATGGCAGCTACCGCACCAACCCGGCCTACCTGGCGAAGAAAGACCGCTACGCGCGCCAGCTGATTGCCCTGGCGGAGCGGGTGATTCCGAACATGTCGGCGCACATCGTGTATCAGGAGGTCTCGACCCCGTTCTCGGTGACGCGCTTTATCGGCTCCGAAGGCGGCACCTCCTACGGCCTGGCCTTTACCCCGGAGTACTTCCTGCACAACCGGCCGGGGGCCAAGACCGAAATCCGCAACCTGTACCTGTGTGGCGCCTCTACCCGTACCGGGCACGGCATCTTTGGCGCCATGACCGGCGGTGTGGAAGCGGCCGCGGCGGTGTGCGGGCGTCACGTGCGTTACCAGGTGATGGACGTCGGCACCCGCGCCGAAGCGGCAACCAGCTGATCAAGTGGCTACCCTGAGCCCTGGCGAAGCAACGCCTCGGGGCTCAGCGTGGCCCTCGGGCCTCAAGGAGCGATGGCATGACAAACGAATACAACATGGCACTGGTGATCGGCGCCGGGCTCAGCCTGCTGGCGGCGCTGATGCATGTCGGGGTGATAGTGGGCGGGCCTTCCTGGTATCGCCTGTTTGGCGCGGGCGAACGCTTTGTGCGGGCAGCCCAGGCCGGGCGCTGGTTTCCGGCGCTGGTCACGGCGGGTATTGCCCTGGTGCTCGGCGCATGGGCGGCGTATGCCCTGTCCGCGGCCGGCGTCATCGAGCCCCTGCCCCTGCTGCGCCCGGCACTGTGCGCGATCACCCTGGTCTACCTGCTGCGCGGCCTGTTGGGGCCCTTCACCCTGGTCGGCACCGGGCGCAGCGTGCGCTTCGTGGTGGTCAGCTCGGTGGTGTGCCTGGTCTATGGCCTGGTGCACCTGTTCGGCCTGGTGCAGGTCTGGGGATCACTGGCCTAGACCGCCGTCCTGCAGCGGCGCGCTGCAGCCCGCTCTCGGCAGCGGCTGAACCTGCATTGCCTAGCGGGCGATGGCAGCTGCCGCCTGCACCAGACGCGCCGTGGCCTGCCGGATTTCCTCCCGATTGAGCGAGGCGAAGCCTATGCGCAAGGCATTCTCCGGTTGATCCAGCGGCGAAAACTGGCGACCGTTGCGCACCACCAGGCCATATTCCAGGGCCTTTTTTACCAGTTGATCGACATCGATTTCCGCCTCGAAACCGACCCACAGCGCCAGCCCGCCTTCCGGCTCCCGAACTGAAATCCGCTCGCCAAACCCATCCAGCAGGCCACTGTGCAGGGTTTCCCGGCGCCGCAGATACTCCTTCGAAACCCGGCGCAGGTGCTTCTTCAGTTCACCGTCATTGATCAGGTCCGCGAGCATCCGCTGCATGACCGCATCCCCCTGGCCCAGGGTCAGCGCAGCATGTCGCTCCAGCACCTCGATGACATTGGTGGGCGCCACCACATAGCTGCAACGGAAGGTCGACCCCAGGGCCTTGGACAGCGAGCCGATGTAGATCACGTGGCGCTGCGTGCTGTCGCTGGCCAGGGGCAGGTACGGCCGCCCGTCAAAGTGGTACTCGTGGTCGTAGTCTTCCTCGATCACACAAAAATCATGGCGCCTGGCCAATGCCAGCAATTGTTGCCGGCGTCCGGCGTGCAAGCTGACGGTAGTGGGAAACTGGTGATGGGGCGTGAGGTAGATCATCCGCACCTTGTGCACCCGGCACAGCGCGTCAATCTGATCGACCCGGCAGCCTTCGCTGTCCAGGTCCAGGGTCACCAGTTGCGCCCCCAGCTTGCGAAAGATCTCCCACGCCGGTGGATAACTCAGGCGCTCCACCAGCACCACGTCGCCGGGTTTGAGCAGCGCGCTGGCGGTCAGGTACAGCGACATCTGGGTACCCTGGGTCAGGCAGATATGCTCGGCGCCAACGGCCAGGCCGCGATTGTGGCGCAGCATGTCGGCCAGCGCGCTGCGCAGGTGATGGCTGGTTTGCTCGCTGCCGTGACGCACGGTATTGGAGGCGAAACTGCTGCGCAGCGCAGTGCGATAGTAGCGGTGCAATACGGCTTGAGGCAGCAGGCGGTGGTCGCACGCACCGTTATCGATGAACAGTGTGCCGGGCCGATGCTGCAAGGCCGGCACCTGGTCGCCCTGGGTGAAATACGCCACCGCGGGGTACGCCAGCAGTTCCAGGGCGAAAGACGGCTGGGCACTGCGGGCGCTGGGCTGGGCGGCCAATTGCGCGTTGACGAAGGTGCCGCGGCGCGGCTCGCTGACCAGCCAGCCCTTGGTGATGGCTTCTTCATAGGCCAGGATCACGGTCTTGCGATTGACGTCGAGCAGCTGCGCCATTTCCCGTGTCCCGGGCAGCAGCGTCCCGGGGGTCAGGCGTCCGTCGACAATGGCCTTTACCAGGCCGTCGACAATCCGCCGGTAAGACGCCTGGGACTCGCTCCCCTCAAGTTGCAGCAAGGGGCGCCATTTACGCATCTGGACCATCTGAAATATCCAAATCTGGAGGTTCTAATGGTCCTAGTCTAGCGCAACAATCAGGCCTCACTTACCCGAGGTCCTTATGAACCAACGCCATGTCATTGAAGTGTCGCCATCGGGGAAAACCTTTGACGCCGGGGATGAGCTGCTGCTCGACGCCATGCTCGCCAGCGGCTTGCCGGTGCCGTTCTCATGCCGCCGCGGGGCGTGCGGGTCGTGCAAGGTCAAGGTGATAAGCGGGCAATACCGCGCCACGCCCCAGGCTGCGAATGGTGCGCCTGCCTCCTTCCCCCTGGCGGCCGATGAACTGCTTTTGTGCCAGAGCCATGCCTGCGCGGACATGCGCCTGGAGATCCCCGGCTGGTCCCTGGACACCCCGACCCTGGCGATCGACGCCCGAGTGCTGAGCCTTCGTGCCTTGAGCGCCGACGTCATCGAACTGGTGCTGCAGCCGGGCACCCGGGAGCCCCTTGACGTCAGGCCCGGGCAGTACCTGAAGTTTCGTCTGGGGGAGGACCACAGCCGCTGCTACTCGATCGCCAACCTCCCGGCCGAGGATCAGGGGCAACTGGTCTTTCATATTCGCCAGGTTCGCGGCGGGTGGTTTTCCGAGGGCATCCTGCCGACCCTGGAGATTGGCCAGACCCTGACCCTGGAAGGCCCGTTCGGCGCCTGTACCTGGCAGCACGATGATGATCGTCCGGTCGTCCTGTTCGCCACCGGCACCGGCTATGCCGGGGTCAAGCCGATCCTGCTCAATGCCCTGGCCCGGGGAGCCAGGCTGACGCTGTACTGGGGCGGCTCAGGCCCGGCGGATTTTTACGACCGCGACTTCCTCGACCGGGCCGGCGTCGAGCACCCGGGGTTTGCCTGGCACCCGGTGCTGGCGGCGCAAGCCCGGGTGCAACAGGTCGCACTCGGCCATGGGCATCCCTGGGCAGAGGCCCAGGTCTATGCCTGCGGCAACAGCACAATGATCAGCCAGGTCAGCGCGCAATGCCTGGCTGCCGGCCTGGCGCCACACCGCTTTGTCGCGGAAGCCTTTGTGCCCAACGGCGTGCCAGCCCCGGTGTCGACATTCAAGCCTCTGGATCCCGTGTGGGAGAAGGTCGGCCCGCGCTATTCCCTGGACGGCATGCTGGCCGCCCGCGAACAATCGGTTCGCGCCCTGGCCTTGATCGCCAGCCAACTGCGGGTCGGCATGACCACCGCCGAAGCCATTGATATGGCCAACCGGCAACTGACCCGGATGGGCGCATCCCACACGTGGCACCCGACCTATATCCGCTTCGGCGAAGACACCATTCGCTCGCCACGGGAGGGCATCGACCCCCTGCGCCAGCTGCGCGCGACCGATATCGCCGTGGTCGATCTCGGCCCGGTGTGGGACGGCTATGAAGGCGACTATGGCGACACTTTCGTGTTCGGCGAGCACCCGCTGCACCGGGCGTGCGTCACGGCCTTGCATAAGGTCTTCGACGAAACCCGCGAGGCCTGGCAGCGGGGGCTGACCGGTCGCGGGCTCTACGATTTCGCGGAGCGCAGCGCGGCGGCGAAGGGCTGGATGCTGGAACGAAACCTGGCCGGGCACCGCATCGCCGACTTCCCCCACGCCCTGTTCGGCAATAAAAAACTGGCCGAGCTGGAAATCGTACCGAGCGAGATGGTCTGGGTCCTGGAAATTCAGCTCTGCCATCCCACCGAAGCCGTCGGTGCATTCTTCGAGGACATCCTGATCGGCGAGGCCCGCCCGGCCCCGTGAGCCGCGAGCGCTGCGCCCTGTACCGGTGTCGGTACGGCCTCTGATAAGCTTGCCGCCCCCTATCTACACCCGGTGCAGGATGCACGATCTATTAAACCCGGCAGTGTCTTACCAGGCCGAAAGCGAGCAGCAGGCCCTGGCTCGCTACAGCGGCTTCGGTGAAACGTTGTTTGCCGAGCTGTATCGGCACTTCCCCTCACTGACAGGCCAGGTGCGGTTTTTCCGCAACGGTGAACTGCCGGATGTCTGGGCCGTTTGCGGCACCGGGCCTTCGGCGTTCGCGGTGCAGCTGGACCCTGATATCGACGTCATCTGCCTGTGGAATGCACGCCTTCAGGAAGAAATCACCGCCTGGAACCCCGAGCCCGTGGCCCACGCCATGGCCCGCATCCGCACCGACTACTACCGGCTGGACGGGGCCGAAGTGCTGCAACAGTGGCTCGACCTGGCCCGGGATGATGAGGTGGTGATCGATCCGGAGCACATCAACCACGAAGCCCAGAGCAACCTGTGGCGGTTTTCGCCCACCGACGAGCAGACCCCGGGCATCACCGTGGCCGGCATCGGTGGCTTTATCAATGCCATCCTCGAAGCCCGCCGCGCCAGCCTGGGCCGAAGCGCGATGCTGTTCTACTGCTGGCACGACGCTCAGGTGCGCCAGTTGCGCTTCAGCCTGGTCTCGCAAAGCCACGGCCGCCTGCCCTTCGGGCGCAAGACCCGGCGCACCGAGCAGGTCGAAGACATCGCCCAGCGCCTGTATGCCGACTGGCACGAACTGCCGAGGCAGATCCACACGCCCGAGGCGACGCGCCATATCCTCCCGGTGTTTGTCGCGGCGATAGCCTGACCCTACCCTTTTCAACCGCTAGGCGATTGAACATGAACACAGCCTTGAATTCGATTTTCACCACCCTGGCCGAGGCCGCCGAACAATCACGCGCCCAGGGCGATAAATGGATCGTCATCGACTGTGCCTACCAGCACCTCGACGCCCTGCGCCTGCATGACTACCCGCAGGTACTGGAGCAGATCCTGGCCTTGGTCGAAACCTATCCGGAACTGGATTACGGCGGCCCCGGACCGTTCGGGATGCTGATCGAAGCCCAGGCCATTGCGGCCTATGAAGGGGCGCTGCTGGCGTCCCTGGCGCGCCAACCCAGCTGCCAGGTCCTCGGTTGGCTGAGCCGCACAATGCAGCTCGAAGACGCCGAGCGTAACGCCCTGGGGCTGATTTCACGGGCGCGTTTTGCGCAACTGCTGGAGGACGTCCAGGTCCATCCATCAGTGCCTGAGGGCTGCGTTGATTTTGCCCAGTTCTGCCAGGAAGACGATCAACCAGAAACCTGAGTGCACTCCCCTTTGAGGCTGACCCCATGAGCGCTACCCACTCCCACGCCCAGACCCTGGCCGCCATCGCCCATTGGGTTGCGCAACACGCGCCAGACCTGCCGCCGATGTTCCGGCCCGGCGCATCAGAGGCAGAGATGGCCGAGGCTGAATGCCAGCTTGGGCTGCCCCTGCCGCCCATGCTGCGCGCGCTTTATGCCATCGCCGACGGCCAGACCGAAGGCGCCGCCACGCTGCTGGATGCTTTTGCCTGGATGCCCTTGAGCGAGGTGGTGGATCGCGCGGCCTTCCTCAACGAGTTCTTCCCGGGCGGGATCAACGAAGAAGACCCCGACCACGAGCCGATGCAGGTGGATGCCGGTATTCGCCCGACCTGGTGGTGGCCGCAATGGCTGCCGATCATGGCCAATGGCGGCGGCGATTATCTGTGCGTCGACCTTGACCCGGCACCCGGCGGGCAGCCCGGGCAAGTGCTCGCCTACTTCCATGACGAGACCTATCGCAGCCTGGTAGCGCCCGGGGTCGAGGGCCTGATCGAGCACGTCGCCAGGGGGCTGGCCAACGGCACTCTCGACCTCACGGACGGCATGCTCTGCGAGGTCTAGCAGGCGACCTCAGAACACCCCGCGCGCCTTCGCCAGCCCCAGGCGCTGCTGCTCGGCGTCGATCAGGGCATCGATCTTGCGCTTGCCGGTCCACAGCGCCAGGCTGCTCAGGGCCGGTGGCAGGGGCTGCTGGATCAGCGCCAGCAGGTCCAGCCCCGGGGTCTTGATCAGGCGCAACTGGGTCAACCGGGAGGCGGCCAGCCCCGTAAGCCCGGTCAGGCCCGTGAGGTTGTCCAGGTGCAGTTGCTCAAGCAGCGGCGCCCGCTCCAACGCCAGCTGCGAGAGCTGCGCCTGATCGGCCACGTAGAGCTTTTTCAGTGCCGCAAAGCGCCCCAGGTCCAGCTCGGCCAGCCCCCGCACCCGCAGCACTTCCAGGCTGTCGAGTTGCTGGTGGTGCAACTCCGGCATGGCCTCGCGGCTGCCAAAACTCACCGACAATTGCCGCAGGCCGCGCATCGGGCTGACCATCTCCAGCGAGGTCTTGGCCGGCAACCGGTGCAAGGCCAGCCGGGTGATCCCCGCATGCTCGGCCAGCACCCGCAGGTTGTGGCTTTGCGCGCTGATTGAAAGTTTCTTCAGCCCGGGCATGCGGGCAATCGGCGCCAGGTCCAGCGGCGGGCCTTTGTCCTGGGAGACATGCAGCTCCTGCAGTTGGCCCAGGTTGGGCAAGCCGAGGATATCGGGCGTATTGCCGATGCGGATTTGCAGCCCGAACTCCGTCAGCGCGGCCAGGCCCGCCAGCGCGCCAAGGTCGCCGCGGGTCTCTTCGCAGTCCAGGGTCAACGAGCAGACATGGGGCAGCAGGCGCAGGTTGGCGCAGTCGAACGCATCATTCGGGTAATGGGAGTAAAAACGGACGTTGATCCGCCGACCGTACTCTTTGCACAGCGCATCCAGTTGGGTCAGCAGCGCGGCGTCGTACTGATCGGAGCGGTAGAACTGCACGATGACCTGGTCCAACTGGTCGTCATCCAGTCGGGAGCGAACCCGAGGTTCCAGGTCGAGGTGGGTTACGTCATACAGTCGGTTGTTGGACATGTGCGGTCCTTCGTCAGTGGCGCGAAAAGAATACAGGCTTCGGCCACACAACAGGCTGCGCGTTCACGGCTCAGGGGACAGCTCGCGTTCCATGACAATGGTGCGCTCGCCGTCGTCCTCGATCTCGCGCACCACCTGGTAGCCAAGCCGCGCGTAGAAGGCCTGGGCGGTCAACGATGACGGTACTGCCAGCACCGTCACCCCAGCCTCGCGGGCCGCGCGCTCGACCACGAACATCAGGTGCCGCCCGATGCCGCGCTTGTGCATCCGAGGGTCGACAAAGACCGAGCGCACCGCGCGCCCGTCGAGGCTGGCGGTGCCGACCGGGACGCCGCCGATCAAGGCCACGAACATCTGGCGCTTCTTCATCAGTTCGGCCACCGCGGCCGGAGTGAAACTCTGCTGCACCCGGGCGATGACACTGGGCGGATAGTCCTGGGCGTTGCTGCCGAGCAACGCTGCAAGAATCACCTGGCTGACTCCAGGTGCATCGCTGTCACGGGCCAATCGAATCAGACACGGCATAACTTCTCCCGCTATGAAACCGCACACTTGACTGCTCAGCATAATCCAAGCGCAGGTAGTTTTCGTACAGTGCCCAAGGCTTATGGCATCTGGAACACCAGACACGGGCTGTCGTTCAGGCGCCCTTCAAAGGCCGGGGTGGATGGCTCCAGCACGCTGCCCTGCAACAGCGCCCGATCCTTGCGCGCCACGATTACCCAGGCCCCGCGTGGCAGGGCGTCCAGTTGTGCACGCTGGGCCTTGGCGATAAACAGCGGCTGCTCGTCGTGATCCAGGTTCATCATGTAGCGCACGGCCCAGGTGTCCTGGCCGAGGTTGAAAAACACCAGCGGCCCCGGGTTGGCGGCGCGCAACCCTTCGACCTGATCGACAAAACCCCGGGTGTCGAACTGCAGGTCCTTGGCCGGCTCCACCACCTTGATCAACAGCCACCATTGCGCCGCCAGCGCGATCAGGCTGAGCAACACCAGGCGGCGGCCCAGGGCCTGGCGCGTGCTGCGCCAGCCCTGGATGGCCAGCAGTTGCAGAAGCACAAACGTCCCCACCAACAGCGGCAGGGACACCGGCGGCCAGTAACCGTGCTTGTGCCAACTGTGCCGACAAACAAACAGCACCAGGATGCACAACGCCGGCAACACCGCCACCAGCCAGGTGTAGGCGCCTCGCACCTTGAGCATCCAGCCCTGGGCGTTGAGCAGGCCGTAAGCGGCCACCGCCGCGAACATCGGCACCATGGGCAGGATGTAATAGGCACGCTTGAAGTGCGGCACCGATAGCCCCAGCAGAAGCATCAGGCCGCATGCCCCCAGGCGCATCACCAATTGCAGATCGCCCTGGGCATGCCGCAGGTGCCACTGCCGGCGCAGGGCAAACAGCGTCGCCAGGGCCAGGGGCACCACGGGGAAGTAGCGATACAGGCTGAGCTGGAAGTAGAAATAGAACGGCTCGCCGCTTTCATCGAGGCGACCGCTGACCTGCATGTTGAACACCTGATCGGCAAACGCCTGGCCGCCGCTGAGGCGCGCCAGGTGCATCAACCCCCACCAGCAGCCCGCCAGCAGCACCAGCCCGAGCACGCCATAGGCCAGTACCCGCTTGAGCACCAGCAATCGCTCGGCGCGCGAACGCAGCGGCCCCAGCAGGCAATAGGTACAGGCCACGCCGCAGACTTCGATCAGCCCCAGCGGGCCGCGAATGACGAACGCCATCACCAGCAACGGCAACACGCCAAGGCGCCGCCAGCGCGAGCCGATCTGCTCGCCGCTGTGCAACAGGTAGAAGGCCCCCAGGCACAGCAGGGAGACCATCTGGTCGAGGCAGACCGAACGTGACTTCTCCAGCAACTGGGTGGTCAGCGCCGTGAGCAACACCGCCAGCAATGCCCAGGCCCGACCATGGGGCGCGAGCAGGCGATACAACAGCGCCAGCACACCGGCCGAGGCGATGGCCGTGGGCAAGACATTGGCCAAGTGGTTGGGCGCACCGAACAGCTGGGCCCACAGCCAACTGAACAAGGTCGCGGTGCCCGGGTAATCCGGGTACGGCTGGCCGTAGGTGGTGGGGAACAGGCTGGGGCCGTGGCGGAACATTTCCTGAAGGAACAGCGCCCAGCGTCCATCGAACCCCTGGGGCTGCTGGTCCCAGATCCCCAGGGTGAACAGCACCAGGGCCAGTAGCAGGATGCAGAACGATTCGACGCGATACCTTGTGTTGTGATCCATCGCTGACCCGTCAGGTTGATTCGCCGCTCAATGGGCGTGGCCATGGTGCCGGGGCAGCCCCTGAACGCCTCCTGAACGGGCGTTGAAAAATCCGGGCGGCCGTCCGCAAACCCCGCATTTGTTGTGCTGAAGAGTTTGCCCGATGACGAACGGCACACTCCCAATGACGCGCCGCGAACACGCCATTACAAGCGCTGCGCGGCCGAGCGGGAGCAAGCTCCCTCGCCACAGTGGTTTCAATACAGATGAAGCAGCAGCGCGTAGGCGGCGGTGCCGATCACTGCGGTACTGATCAACCCGCACCCCGTGAGCAGCGCCAGGCCTGCCACCAGCAGCATAGACAGGCTGGCGGCGAGGGGGTCGCGGCTGATCTCGCTGTAGGCGATGTACAGCGCAAAATTGATAAACACCGCCACCGGCAGCACCCGCTCCAGGCAGCGTTGCAGGCTGCAGGGCAAGGGCACCCGGACCAGCGCCGGAACGACCCGCACCAGGCAACTGGCGGTGAACAGTGCGGCAATGGCCATCAGCGTCGAGGGGTTCATAGCTTGGCCCAAGTCAGGATCAGGGTCGCCAGCAGCACACTGGGGATCCAGAAATACACCGGCCCCAGCCACTGGATCAGCCCCCAGGCGCACAGCACGCACAACGTCAGCGCACCGAGCATCGGCAGCCAGCGCTCACGCACTTGCAGCAGGCGGCCACGCAGCTGGGAAATCGACAAATACATCAGCACCACGCTGGCCGGGTAGCCCAGGTTGACCTCGGCGCCGACCCACTGCGCCGGCAGCAGTTGGCCGAGCAGCGCACCCAGGACCCCGGCGGCGGCCCAGGTGAGAAAGATCGTGGCCCGAATCAACAGCACCGCCCCGGGCCCGTCCTGTTCCCGTTCGGTGGCGTAGGCTTCATCGCCGAGCATGTGCGCGGCCAGCACCTTGCGCCCCCAGGGCCGGGGCAAGCGGCCCGCGGTGGTAAAGGCAATCGGCAGGTAGCGGCTGTTGATCGAGGCGGTGACCAGCAGCATGGTGAAAAAGCCCGCCCCGGACTGCTCCAGGGGCAGCACCGCAAATTGCCCACTGCCGGAGAACCCCAGCACGCCGATCAAGGCCACCTCCAGCAGGGACCAATCCGCACGCCCCGCCAGCACCCCGAACAGCAGGCTGACCGGCACGATGGCCAGCGCCGTCGGTGCTACCCGGCGCCAGACACTCGAGCGGCCCGGTGTCCATTCCAACTCACTGCCTTGCATAACCACCTCCGATATCCCGCGGGCAGCATGCAAGGCTCAGGCAACAGGGTCTTGTACGATTGTGCGGGCTGGCGTCAGCCCCGATTCACCACAGGAAAACCACACAAACTCCACAGTGTGCCGCGCCCGCTATCGATAGCCTTTGCGCTCATCAGCCCTCAACGGTCCGCTTCCCCATGTCCCGAACCTCCACCCCCATTCGTACCGTGCGCGCCATTGACTGGTTTATCACCTACCTGGTCGGCGTCGCGGCGCTGTCCCTGGTTGTGGCCCTGTCGTTCGGCCTGCTGATGCTTGGTGGCAGCCCCACGCTGTGGAGCAGCCTGCCGTCGGTGATGTCTTTCAGCCTGGCGATCGGGTGTTTGAGCGTCATGGTGGTCGGCACCGTCGCGGCCCTGCCCTGCGCCCTGTTCTTCTGGCTGGCCCAGCGTTTTACCTGGCGCCATATCGCGATCTACCTGCTGTGCGGCGCCCTGAGTGCGCTGCCCACCATTCCCCTGGTGATGCAGTTGGATCCGGATTTCTATACCGATCCAGCCGAAGAGCAGGTATCCCCCAGCACCCTGGAGCGCTGCTGGCCCCTGGCGCCGTTGTTCGGCGCCTCGGGGGCCTTGCTGGGGGCGATATTCTGGTGGCGCAGCGGCCGGCACCTGCGCTGATCAAGGGTGCGTGCTTGCCATTGAGCTGCAGGAGCCGGTTTACCGGCGATGGCGCTGTCAGTTCTGCTGCGACAGGAACGGCAGCACCAGGGCGATGAACGCTTCAGGCGCCTCCTCGGTAATGAAGTGCCCGCAATCGGCGACGATGGCGCCCCGCAGATCCAGGGCATTGCCCTGCAAGGTCTCCAGCGGCGCATTGTCGGTGGCGTGCTGCGCGCCAATCGCCAGCACCGGCATGGCCAGTGGGGTCGCCGCCCGCAGCTGGTTCTGGCGGATGGTTTGCGGAATCGCCCGGTAATAACCAAAGCCGCCACTCAAGCCGCCCGGCGCCGAGTAGGCCTTGACGTAGGTGTCCACCGCCACCCGGTCCTGGCGGAACGACCACTTCTCGAACATGTAGGCCAGGTACTGCGCCTCGCGGCCGGTGATCAGCACCTCGGGCAAGTCCTGCAACTGGTTGAACATGAAGTGCCAGAGGAAAATATTCAGCTCCGGCGGGGCGAAGATCGACGGCGCCGGGGCCAGCCCCGGAATCACGGCTTCGGTGAGCACCAGTTTTTCCACCGCCTGCGGCTGGTCGCTGGCCAGGGCGTAGGCGATCCACATGCCCACGTCATGGCCCAGGACCGAATAACGCTCGTGCCCCAGAGCCTGCATCAAGGCATGCAGGCGCCCGGCACTGGTGCCGGTGTCGTAGCCGTCCCGGGGTTTATCCGACAGGCCCATGCCCGGCAGGTCCACCGCAATCGCCTGGTAGCCCTGCTCGGCCAACGCCTGCATCACGTGGCGCCAGGTGAACCAGGTCTGCGGCCAGCCCGGTATCAACAGCACCGGCCGACCCTGGCCTTGCGTCACGTAGTGCAGGCGCAGGCCGTCGATACGCTCATAACCGTGGTGCGGCTCATGTCCGGCAACGGCCGATTGTTCAGCGTTATTCATGCTCATCATCCTTATGCCGCGACCGGCGCAATGCCGAGTAGTTGATTGATCTGGGCCTGATCCACCGGAGCTCCGGCGAAGTCGTCGAACACCTTGTCGGTCACCTGGATGATGTGCTGGTTGATAAAGGCCACGCCCTCGCGAGCCCCCTGCTGCTGATCCTTGAGGCAGCATTCCCACTCCAGCGCCGCCCAGCCGTCGTAGTCATACAGGGCCAGCTTGGAAAAAATCCCCTTGAAGTCGACCTGGCCATCGCCCAGGGAGCGGAAGCGCCCGGCACGATCAGCCCAGCCCTGATAACCGCCGTACACACCCTGGCGTCCAGTGGGATTGAACTCGGCGTCCTTGACGTGAAACATGCCGATGAACTCGTGGTAGATGTCCAGGTAGTCCAGGTAATTGAGCTGCTGCAAGACGAAGTGGCTGGGGTCGAACAGCATCTTGCAGCGAGGGTGATTGCCCACCCGCGCCAGGAACATCTCGAAGGTCACGCCGTCGTGCAGGTCTTCGCCAGGGTGGATCTCGTAGCACAGGTTCACCCCCTGCTCGTCACAGGCATCGAGGATCGGCAGCCAGCGCTTGGCCAGCTCGGCAAACGCCGAATCGATCAGGCCTTCGGGGCGCTGCGGAAACGGAAAGAAATACGGCCAGGCCAGGGAGCCGGAGAAGCTGCCCATTTCTGTCAGGCCCAGACGCCGCGAGGCCTTGGCCGACATCTGCAAACGCTCCAGTGCCCATTGGGTCTTGCCCGCCGAATTGCCTTTGAGCCGGGCCGGGGCAAAGCCGTCGCACAGGCTGTCATAGGCCGGGTGCACGGCCACCAACTGGCCGAACAGGTGGGTGGTCAGCTCACTGATCACCAGCCCGTGCTCGGCCACCACACCGCTGATTTCATCGCAGTAATCCTGGCTTTGCGCGGCCAGGCTGACGTCGAACAGACGCTCATCCCAGGCCGGCAACTGCAAGGCCTTGAAGCCCATGCCGGCGGCCCAGGCGGCAATCGACGGCAGGCTGTCGAACGGCGCCGCGGCGTCACTGAATTGAGCCAGGTGCAGGCTCGGTCCTTTAAGGGTTTTCATCGGGCACTCCTATTATTTGTCGGTCGACAAACAATAGAGGCAGCGCCATGACCCCGTCAATACGCGGGCTTGATTTTTTTGTCGATCGATCAATAATGCACGCCGGCACACACCCATCATTCAGGCGAGGCATCCACAGCATGGCCGGCAGACCCCGGGAGTTCGATCGAGACCAGGCCTTGCGCCAGGCCCGCGATGTGTTTTGGCAGCGCGGTTTTGAAGCCACGTCCATGGCCGACCTGGTGCAGGCCCTGGGCATCGCCTCGGCCCGCATCTACGCCGCCTTCGGCTCCAAGGAAGCGCTGTTTCGCGAAGCCATTGCCCTGTACGAGAACGGTGAAGGCGCCTTTGCCGACCAGGCCCTGAGCGAAGAGCCCACGGCGCGCGCGGCCATCGAGCGCATGTTGCGCGACGCCATCGAGCTCTACACCCGTCCCGACGGGCCCCTGGGTTGCATGGTGGTGTCATCGGCGACCAACTGCACCCTGGATAACGACAGCATCCGCGAGTGGCTGGCCGGGCATCGGCGCGACCGCACCCGCTCGATCATCCAGCGCCTGGAACAGGCCGTGGAGTCCGGCGAACTGCCGCGCCAGACCTCGGTGCAAGCCCTGGGCGACTGCTACGCCACCCTGCTGCACGGGTTGTCGGTGCAGGCTCGGGACGGCATCGAAAAACCACGGCTGCTGGCCACCCTGCCCATGGCCTTGGCAGTGTTCGATGCCGCGGCCGGCACCGGTCCGGCGTAAGCCTATCGGGTTGCGCAGGGCTCCTGGGGCGGGCGCCGGCCCTTGATCAGGCCCACGGCCAGCGCCGACAGAATCAACACCATGGCCAGCGCCTCCCGGGCGTCGACCTGATGCCCCAGCAGCAGCACCGAGCCCAGCACGCCGAACACCGGGATCAGCAACGACAAGGGTGCCACCCGCGACACCGGGTACTCGCGCAGCAACAGGTTCCAGCCCCAGTAGCAGAAGTGCGTGGCGCCATAGACCTGGAACGCCAGGGACCACAGGGTGCGTTGATCCAGCCCTCTCGCCAGGTTCACAAAAGGCGCCGAACCCTGGCTCAGCCAGGTCAGCGCAAACAGCGGCAGCGGCGCAAACAGGCTCGACCAGACCACAAAGGCAAAGATCTCGCGCACTCCGGAGCGCTTGATGATCACGTTGCCCAGGCTCCAGCTCAGGGCGCTGATCAACAACAGCCCGTAGCCCAGTGACGTGCCCTGCCCCGGGCTGCCTTGCAGGATGCACAGCAACCCCAGCGCCGCCAGCACCAGCCCGAGCACCTGCCCTCGGCTCAAGCGTTCGCCAAACAGCAACACCCCCCAGCCCAGGGTGAAAAAGGCGCTGAACTGGATCAGCAGCGCGGCGGTGCCCGGCGCCACGCCCAGCTTGATCCCGAGGTTGATCAAGGCCCACATCGCCACCCCGAAGATCACGCCATACGCCGCCAGCCAACCGATGGCGACCTGGGGCCTGCGGATAAAAAACACCCAGGGCAGGGCCGCCAGGGTAAAGCGCAGGCCCGTGAGCAGCAGCGGGTCGAGGTTGGCCAGGCCAAGCTTGGTGATCGGAAAATTAAAGCCCCAGAGCGCTGTCACCAGCACGGCCAGGATCAAGTGTCGCTTCTGCATCAGCTCGCGTTCCAGCACAAAGGCCCGCGCAGAGACGCGCCGGCGAAGATGCCACTATGACTAGCCCGGGCCATGGCCCGCTTGCAATGCCAGGCCATTGATCATTAAATTCGGGCCATGCGCCAGATAGATATCGATCCTTACGAAAACACCCCACGCGACGCCGTGGTCACCGCCAGCGACTACCACGCCGGCCAGCACTTCCCCCGCCACAGTCACCAACGCGGCCAATTCGCCCTGGCCGCCAGTGGCGTGATCACCCTGTTCACCGATGCCGGCAACTGGGTGGTGCCGCCGCAACGGGCAGTCTGGGTGCCCGCCGGCGTGCCCCATGAAATGCAGATGAGCGGCCCGGTGACCATGCTCAACACCTACATCCGCCCCCCCGCCGCCACCGCGCTCAAGCTGCCCGCGCGGTGCCAGGTGTTCGGTGTGTCCGAGTTGCTGCGCCAGTTGCTGCTGCGGGCCATGAACATTCCCGCGCTCTACGCCGAAGACAGCCACGACGGGCACTTGATGACCTTGCTGCTGCATGAAATAGCCGCCATGGCGCCGCTGTCGCTGAACGCGCCGCTGCCCGATGAACCGCGCCTGGCAAAAGCCTGCCAGCGCTTGCTGGCCCAGCCGTCCCTGGAAATCGGCATCGACTGCATGGCGCGCGAGGTGAACATGAGCCGGCGCACGTTCACCCGCCTGTTTCGCCAGGAGACCGGCATCAGTTTTGTCGAATGGCGTCAGCAGGCCTGCCTGTTGGCGGCCGTGGCGCGCCTGGGCGAGGGCGAGGCCATCACCCGGGTCGCGACCGACCTGGGCTATAGCAGCCCGAGCGCCTTCAGCAGTGTGTTTCGTCGAGTGCTGGGGGATGCGCCCAGTCGCTACTTTCCCAAACAGGCTGTGTGAGTCCAGGCCCGGGGGCCTGAACATCCTGGACCGGCAGATTGCCTGCCGGACCAGAGGCGAGTGGCTGCGCCCAGCGCAGCGTTCTACAGGAATACCGCCGAGAGCATGCCCAGGGCCCCGAGGCAGAACCCGATCAAGGCGCCACGCCCCGGCTGCTCATGGAAGATCGCCCAGATCACCAGCGGCTCCAGAAGCAGCAACGAGGTGACGGAGACCACGGTAATCAGCCAGATATCACCGACCGCGACATACCCCAGCCAGTACGCGCCAATCAGGCAGATACCGGCAAAGCACATGATCAACACCGGCAATGCCAGGTCGGCCCAGGTGGTGTTGCCGGTATGCGCCAGGCGCGCGGCGACCACTTCACTGTAGATGGCGCAGAACTCGCCCAGCACCATCAACCCTACAGCAGAAACTCCGAGTAACTCTTTGGACATGAGACAAACCCCTTTGCATTGAGAGCCAGATTTTTCAGCTCCCAGGCAGCTATGGCTCCGTTGACGGAGCCTCCATGGCAATGCGCGGGGGTTTGCGGCGGCTCAGTAATCGTGAGGAACCTGAACATGTCCATCTCCTTCTCGGGTGTTGCAAAGGGGGTTGATACAGCGCAACGAGGCCCGAGTGCGCTAGCATCACTGCCCTGCGCCTCCAGCCTCGCTGGCAGAGACTATCGCGATTTGCCCGGAAACCTGAAATGCCTGTTGCCCGCTCCCTCGATGCCTTGGAACACCAGATTCTCGACCTGCGCGATGTCGGCAACTCGATCATGGGCATCCAGGCCTGGGAGTCCGGGTCGGTGGAAGACGCCGCACGCCGCTTCGGACTGCTCGACAACCCCGGCATCTATCGCGCAATCAGTGCCGAAGAGGCCGAGCAAGTGCTGGTCTGGCTGTTGCGGCGCGACATGGTCCACCGCCTGAAACTCATGCCCAGGGCCCAGGCCCAGCGCTTCGCCGCCGAACTGATGACCCATCTTGCCGCCCCCGGCGCCGCCTTCTATACCAACGGCCCGCTGATCAAGACCCCGGACAACCCCGGCGGCGAGGTCAACTGGACTGCTGTCAGCGACTGCACCTTCGACAGCGGCGTACTGGCCCTGGCCCCCGGGCGCATCGCTTGCGCCTGGTTTCAGGAGGAGGACTGAGGCCATGCCGCGCTTTGAAGTCTGGCATCACGCACAGCTGATCGGCTGGTCCGAACTGGAGTCCGGCGACCCGCCCATGGGCGTGGCGTTCGGCCTGTTTATCCCGGCGCCGGCCTATGCCCAGGTGCAAGCGCTGATCCGCGCCCGGGCCGAAAGCGATCAGAGCGACCTGCACCTGAGCGTGCTGCACCAGGGCCAAGCGCTGGTCTGCGCGGGTGTCTACATCCAGGACTTTTCCGCCGACTGCGGGGAAGACGCCATTGAAGTCACGGTCCTGGGAATCAGCGAGCCGCCCTACGCCGAGCTGTTCGCCCAGCACGCGGCGGCGTATTGGCGGCCGCAAGGCTGAAGCCCGCGAGCATCGCGCCCGCCGTTCACGAATTGTTAAGAATTGGCCCCGTATACTTCGTCGATTGCCTCGCGGCACTTCGATCAATCCTCTACTGGTGGCCCCAAGCTCATGTCGCGACCCGCCCCGCTGCTCTTCCTGCTTGCCGGCCTGCTGTTCTTTTTCGCCCTGGGCAATCATCAGTTGCAAGGCTCCACCGAAGCCCGGGTCGCCGGGATCGCCATGCAAATGCACCTGGATAACGACTGGGTCACCCCGCGCCTGTTCGGCCAGCCCTTCCTGGAAAAACCGCCGCTGAGCCTGTGGCTCGACGCCGGCGCCATCCGCGCCTTCGGCGGCACCCCCTGGGCCGTGCGCCTGGCCTCGGCCTTTGCCGGTCTGTTCAGTGTGCTGCTGCTGTACGCCATGCTGCGCCGTTTTGGCCGGCCGACAACGGTGGCCTGGGTCGCGGCGGCGATGCTGGCGACCATGGCCAGTTACTGGAGCAACGTGCGCGGCGTGGGCGAAGACGCCTTGCTCAGCCTGGGCGTGACCCTGGCGCTGCTGGCGTTCTTCCAGGCTCAGCGCCGCGCGGCCGATCAGCAACCGGCGCTGCTGGCCTGGCTGCTGTTCGCCGTCGGGATCGCCATTGCCACCCTGAGCAAGGGGGTGCTGGGCCTGGCGATGCCCGGGGTGGTGATCTTTGCCTACCTGGTCGCCGACAGCCTGCTGGAAAAACGCTTGGCCCCGAGCCACTGGCTGCGCCCGGCGCTGTTTACCCTGCTGGGCCTGATCCCGCTGCTGATCTGGCTCTACCTGCTGTATCAGCGCGGCGGCCTGCAAGCCCTGGGCGAGGTGCTGTGGACCAACAGCGTCGGGCGCTTCGACGGCTCCTTCGAGGAAGCCGGGCATTACGAGCCGTTCTACTACTACCTGGCCAAGCTGCCCCAGGCCTTTCTGCCGTGGAACATCCTGGTCTACCTGGGCCTGTGGCACTTTCGCAAAAGCCTGATGGAGAACCGCTACCGGCTGTTCTTCAGTCTGTGGCTGGTGGCCCAGTTCACCCTGCTGTGCCTGGCGTCGAGCAAGCGCACGGTGTACCTGATGTCGCTGACGCCAGCCGCCGCGGTCCTGGCCGCCGAATACGCCGCCGTGCTGTATCAGCGCCTGGGCCGGCAGGCCGGCACGGGCAGCTGGCTGGGCAAACTGGGCCAGCACCGTCGTGGCCTGGCAGTGGGCATCATGACGCTGGTGGTGTGCAGCTACCTGGCCACCGCCCAGTGGGCCGCGCCCCGGGCCGACCGCACGCTGTCGTTCCTGCCGCTGATGAATCAGGTGCAGGCGCTGCAGGCTGACCAGCACCAGGTCGGGATCTATCAAGCCAATGAGCGAGTCGGCGGTGCCAGCGTGTTCTACACCCAAAGCCAGTTGCCGGACCTGCAGACCGAGGCCCAGTTGCACGCTTTCCTCGCGGCCTCGCCGCAACATGTGGCGCTGATGGCCGCCGAGCAGGAACCCCAGGCTCCGCTGCGGGTGGTCAAGAGCATGAAAGTCGGGCGCCAGGCTTACTATTTCGTCAGCCACTGAGGTCAACGGCAAAAAAACGGCACCCCGATCAGGTGCCGTTTTTTATCTCGCGCAGGGCCCGGTTGAAAGCCCGCCCGGTTCAGCGGCGGTCCAGCCCCAACGAACGCCAGTCGCTGGCTTCAATAAAGCCAAGCATCTTCGGCGCGGCCTCCAGGCTCGCACTGGAGACAAACAGCGAGGCGCCATAACCAAAGCTTGAAACCGGCAGCTTCAGGTCTTTCTCCAACTGCGCCATGCATTCGCTGTGGGTCACCAGAATCAGATTGCGCCCCGGCACCTTGTGCGCCAGGGCATCGCGCAACATGGTGTTCTTGCAGTTGAACAGCCAGTCCTCGCCGCTGCCGGCGTCGCTGAACATATAGCCCGCCGTCTGCACCGCACGGGTCAGCGGGCTGTGGTAGATGTCGGAACGGTCCAGGCCCAGGTGTTCGAACTGCGCCCCGACCCCGACTGCCACATCGCGGGAACGATCGGTAATGCCGTCGGCCGCTCCCAGGCACGCGGCCCTGGAGTGATCGCAACGCTCCACATGGCGCACCAGGACGATCATCTGGCCACTGGCCCAGCCCGCATTCAGCGCCTTGAGTCCCGCCCCATTGCCATGGGCCAGGTCCGGCACCGCCATCGGCTTGAGCAGCCACAGGGTCAGCGGCAGCACCAGCAGCGCAGCCAGCAACACCACGGCGGCGTTTTTGAAACGCGCCAGGCGGCCAAAATCCGGCACTCGTCGGGTCAGGGCAAAACCGAGTCTTGATTCCACGTGCACGCTGCCTCTCTGACAATGACCGGGACTACCAGCAGCCAACGCAGACGCTACCTGGCCCGGATGACAATTGAACGCTCAACGGCGCCGTCAACCGGCGGGCAAGCGCCGAGTGACGCCAAGACTCTAAGCAGCCCGGCGTAGGCCGGCGGTGAAATGGATGTGAAAAAAGTCTCAACCCGCAGCCGAGCCCCCCCGGACAACCCCGACCATCCGCCTATTGCGCTAATCCCGACAAAAACGTTTTAGCAATCGCATTTGCCGCCGATATCCCCCTACGAACACACCTTGCTGGCCACCAAAAACAACAATCTTCCGGCTACCTAACGATAAAGAAGCGCAACGTTCCTGGAGGAATTGAATGAATAGCTGGTTTGCCAACATCAGTGTCAACCTTAAGCTCGGCCTGGGGTTTGGCCTGGTCCTGGCCCTGACCACCATCCTCGCCCTGACCGGCTGGACCAGTCTGGGCAGCCTGATCGACCGCAGTAACTGGATGAGCGACATCACCCAGCTCAATGCCGGCCTGACCAAGCTGCGGGTATCACGCCTGCAATACATGCTGACCAATGGCGACGAAACCGCCGCGCAGAGCGTGCAGGCCACCCTCGATGCCTTCGTCGCCCAGCAGCAGAAACTGCTCAACAGCTTCAAGAGCCCGGACAACCTCAAGCTGCTCAAGGAGCAGAGCGCGACCATCAGCGCCTATCAGGCTTCGCTGAACAAAATGCGCAGCGCCTACCGCACCGGCAACACCGCGCGCGAGGCCATGGGCAACAACGCCGAAACCGCCAACGGCCTGATCAACGCGATCAACACCCGGGTGCAGCAAATGCCGTTGAGCGACGAGCGCTTCGAGCAGTTCCAGGCCATCACCAAGGCCAAGGAAGCCTTTATGCTGGCGCGCTATGAAGTGCGCGGCTACACCGCCAACAGCAACCCGGAAACCGAACAGAAAGCCGTGGCCCAGCTCAATAACGCCATCGGCGAACTGGCCCAGCTCAACACCCACTTCAGCAGCACCCAGCAGGACGCCCTGCGCCAACTGGAAGCCGCGCTGAGTGCCTATCGCACCTCGCTGCAAGCGTTCAAGGCGGCGTTCAGCGATGCGGTTCAAGCACGCAAGGAAATGACCGATCAAGGCACCGACATCGTTGCCCGCAGCGACGATCTGTACCAGATCCAGCTCGACCGTCGTGATGTCGAAAGCGCCCAGGCCCGCAGCCTGCAGTTGATCAGCACCCTGCTCGCCCTGCTGGTTGGGGTCCTGGCCGCGGTGATCATTACCCGCCAGATCACCCGCCCGTTGCGCGAAACCCTGGCTGTGGTGGAACGCATCGCCTCCGGCGACCTGACCCAGGATGTGCGCGTCACTCGCCGCGACGAACTCGGCGTGCTGCAACAAGGCATTGCCCGCATGGGCGTGACCCTGCGCGAGCTGATCAGCGGCATCCGTGACGGCGTTACCCAGATCGCCAGCGCGGCCGAAGAACTGTCGGCCGTGACCGAAGAAACCAGCGCCGGGGTCAACAGCCAGAAAATCGAGACCGACCAGGTCGCGACCGCCATGCATGAAATGACCGCCACCGTGCAGGAAGTCGCACGCAACGCCGAACAGGCGTCCCTGGCCGCAGCCGCCGCCGACGGTGAAGCCCGCCAGGGCGACAAAGTGGTGGCCGAAGCCATCACCCAGATCGAACGCCTGGCCAGCGAAGTGGTGCGCTCCACCGACGCCATGAGCGTGCTGCAACAGGAAAGCGACAAGATCGGCAGCGTCATGGACGTGATCAAGGCCGTGGCCGAACAGACCAATCTGCTGGCCCTCAACGCCGCCATCGAAGCCGCCCGCGCCGGAGAAGCCGGCCGTGGTTTTGCCGTGGTCGCCGACGAAGTGCGGGCCCTGGCGCAACGCACGCAAAAATCCACCGAGGAAATCGAAGCCCTGGTGGCCGGCCTGCAGAACGGCACCCAGCAAGTGGCCAACGTGATGAACAACAGCCGCAGCCTGACCGACAGCAGCGTCGAACTGACCCGCAAAGCCGGCGTGTCCCTGGAAAACATCACCCGCACGGTGTCCAACATCCAGTCGATGAACCAGCAGATCGCCGCCGCTGCCGAACAGCAGAGCGCCGTGGCCGAAGAGATCAGCCGCAGCATCATCAACGTGCGCGACGTCTCCGAACAAACCGCCGCCGCCAGCGACGAAACCGCCGCTTCCAGCGTCGAACTGGCTCGCCTGGGCAACCAACTGCAAATGATGGTCAGCCACTTCCGCGTCTGACCCTCCCCCCATCGCCCCTGCAGCCCCCGCTGCAAGGGCGAACCCGTAGCCGCTGCATCCTCGCCCTCCACGGGCGGGAACTCACCCAGGCCTCAACTCACCGGGCGCGGTACACCGTCGAGCAAGGCATCGACCACGGCCCTGGCCATTTCCACGGAATGGATCATCGACCAGATCAAACCGCGCTCGATACCGCTGGCGCTGGTGATCTCATCGGCGGTTTCCTCGGCACACTTGAGCAACAGCGAGACATGCAGCAGCGCTTCTTCGGCGTTCACCCCCGGGCGTACGGCGAACAGCGGCCGTCCTTCACCGTCGCGGCAACCAAAGGTCGTGGCTCCCGTGACATTCAAGGTGTGATGCAACGGCGGCGTGGCATCGCTACTTTGCAGAGCCTGGAGTAGGGTTTTATTGGGCACTTCCAGTGCGCTGATCAGCTCACGACTGGGTTGCGGGAAAGGTGGACCGGGAACGATCTTCTTCATGGCACACAGCTCCTTCTTGGATGAAGGCCGCCAGCATCACTTGCAGATGATGGGTGGCGGCTACGTGCAGGTCTGCAAGACCGGGAAGAAGAAGCAAGCCCGGCAGACCCGAAGGTCTCCCACACGTAGCCACCATAAATCGAACTGAAAACTCAGTGATTCAGCGTGGACGCTTAGCGCTTCTTGCTTGTTCGGGCTTGCAGACCCGGTCGCTGAATAGGCAGCGACGGGCGAAGACTAGGCCCGGACATTCAGAAGGCGCAAGACAGTGAAACAGCTGAAATGTAACCGGCCGATTCTCTCGGAAAAGCCCTACAAATCAAAGAGAAAAACCGCATTAGCCAGTCGAACTTATCGCCGCTCCAACACACAGTCCTTCCGAACCGACGTCCGAACGCGGCCCGAACCTTCGGCAGCGGCTACAGGGTTGGGGTTGGGGTTGGCCATTTACTTTGTCGTGGGTTTCAAATTACCTTGCAGCTCGCCACGTGAAGGACTCGCCGCCAGGACGCCTCGCCATGACCCTTGGCTACACCTCGGTCCCGCCGCTGCTCAAATACCTGCGCCATGCCGAACAATTGGGCCTCCCGATCGCTCCGGCATTGGCCGCTGCCGGCCTGGAGGCCGGGCAGTTGAGCGATAACAGCCTGCGCCTGCCGGTGGAGGTTCACGAACGCCTGCTCGACTACTTCTGCGCCCACTCCGGCGACCCCTTGTTCGGCCTGCATTCGGCGCGGTTCGTCCTGCCCAACTCGTGGAGTGTGCTGGGCTACATCACCATGAACTGCGCGACCCTGGGCGAGGCGATGAACCGCATCATGCCCTTTGAAAAACTGGTGGGCGACATGGGGGTCAGCCGCGCCGAGGTGGTCGATGGCCAGGTGCGGCTGATCTGGAGTTGCCGCCATCAGCGCGCCGAAACCCGACGGCACATGGTGGAGGATGTGCTGGCCTCCTGGCTGCTGTATGCGCGCTGGATCGCCGACACCCCGCTCTCGCCCAGCGCCGTGTGGTTCGAGCACCCGCTGCCGGACAAGGCCCGGCGCGAACAGTACGAAAATTTCTTTGGCTGCCCGGTGCTGTTCGAGCAACGCTGCTCGGCCCTGCTGGCGCCCATGGAATACCTGCAATTGCCACTGCGCCAGGCCGACCCGCAGTTGCTGCGCACCCTGGAAGAGCATGCCCTGGGCCTCATGGCGTCGCTGGAAGATGCAGCCTTGCCGCTGCAAGTCAAAAACGCCCTGCGCCAGTTGCTCAAGCAGGGCTTGCCGCGCAAGGAGCAGGTGGCCGAACAACTGGCGATGTCGGTGCGCACCCTGCAGCGCCAACTGCAACAGGCCGGCACCTCCTACCAGCAGATCCTCGATGACCTGCGCCAGGAACTGGCCGAGCACTACCTGCTGCACAGCGATCTGCCGATCCAGGACATCGCCCACTACCTGGGTTTCTCCGATCAGCGCTCATTCCACCGCACCTTCAAAAGTCGCAGCGGCATGCCCCCCGGCGAGTACCGCCACAGCCATCGCGCCCCCCATTCAGGCCGGCACTAACTGCCTTTGCGCGGCAAGAAACGCCCGGCGCGCTGACCGTTGGCCTGGCCGGCGGCATAGCTGCGCAGACCATTGACCCAGACCTCGTCGATGCCCTCGGCCGCGCGCTGCGGGTCCTTGAAGTCGGCGACGTCGCGCACCCGGGCCGGGTCGAACAGCACCAGGTCGGCCCAGTGGCCTTCGCGGATCTCGCCGCGCTGCTCCAGGCCGAAACGCGCCGCCGACAACCCGGTCATTTTGTGCACGGCGGTGTGCAGCGGGAACAAGCCCAGGTCGCGACTGAAATGCCCGAGCACCCGAGGGAAGGCGCCCCACAAGCGTGGGTGGGGAAACGGGTCTTCCGGCAAGCCGTCGGAGCCGATCATCGACAGTGGATGGGCCAGGATGCGCTGCACATCGGCCTCGTCCATGCCGTAGTACACCGCCCCCGCCGGTTGCAGGCGACGCGCGGCGTCGAGCAGCGGGCAAGCCCATTCGGCGGCGATGTCCAGCAGGTCGCGGCCACCCATTTCCGGGTGCGGGGTCGACCAGGTGATGGTGATGCGATGGGCATCGGTGACTTGCTTGAGGTCCAGGGTCGAGGAGCTGGCGGCATAGGGATAGCAATCGCAGGCCACCGATTGGGTCAGTGCTGCCCGCTCCAGGGACGCCAACAGCTGCGGGCTGCGCCCCCAGTTCCCGGCGCCGGCGCACTTGAGGTGGGAAATGATTACCGGGGCCCGGGCGTGACGGCCGATCTGAAAGGCTTCGTCCATGGCCTCCAGCACCGGCGCGAATTCGCTGCGCAAATGGGTGGTGTACAGAGCGCCAGAGGCGCTGAGTTCTTCGGCCAGTTGCTGCACTTCATCGGTCTCGGCGCAAAACGCACTGGCGTAGGCCAGGCCGGTGGACAGGCCCAGGGCACCGCTCGCCAGGCTGTCCCGCAGTTGCTCGCGCATGGCGGCAATTTCCGAGGGGCTGGCGGTGCGTTGCAGGTCATCCAGATGGTTGCTGCGCAGCGCCGTGTGCCCCACCAGCGCCGCCACATTCACCGCCGGAACCGCCGCGTCCACCGCCGCCCGGTAATCGCTGAAACGCGGGTAGACAAAGGCCCCGCGCGCGCCCAGCAGGTTCATCGGGTCCGGCGGATCGCTGCGCAGGCTGACCGGCGCGGCACTGATGCCACAGTTGCCGACAATCACCGTGGTCACGCCCTGGCTGAGTTTGGGCAGCATCTGCGGCTGGCGGATCACCACCGTGTCGTCATGGGTGTGCACGTCGATAAAGCCCGGCGCCAGCACGCGTCCGCCGGCGTCGATCTGTTGGTTGGCTTGCGCGCCCTGCAGGTCGCCAATGCGCTGGATGCGGCCCTCGCTCAGGGCCACGTCGGCCAGGTAGCCGGGACGGTTGCTGCCGTCGATGATCAGGGCGTTGCGGATCAATGTGTCGTAGTGCATGTCAGTCTCCCAGCGGCAGGTGGTCATCGCCGCCGCGGTAGTCGTCCAGGGCCAGTTTGATCCGGCGCAGGCGCTCCTGGTTTTCCTCGGGCAGCACCAGCGCCACTTCGGTGGCGAGCACGTCGATGGCCAGCAGCATGCCGTAGCGCGCGGCGGTCGGCTTGTAGATGAATGAGGTTTCGGCGCTTTGCAGCGGCAACAGCACGTCGGCCAACTGCGCCAGCGGCGAAGCGCTGCGGGTGATGGCGATGACCTTGGCCCCGTAGTTGCGCGCCAGGGCCACGGCGTCGAGCATCTCCGGGGTGCGGCCGGTCAGGGAGCAGGCGACCACCAGGTGCTCTTCGTCGAGTACCGCAGCGGTGACCCGCATCATGACCGCGTCATGGCAGGCCACGATGGGATAGCCAAAGCGCACCAGGCGCACCTGCAATTCGTCGCTGCACTGGGCCGACCAGCCACCCAGGCCGAAGACGTGGATCATCCGCGCCTTGCCCAGCAGGCGCACGGCATCGGTGAAACGTGCCTCGTCGAAACCGGCCAGATGCTGATGCAAGGTGGTTTCGATATCGCCGAGGATCTGCCGGTAAAACCCCGACGACTCCGGCGCGCCGGTGGGGTCGAGAAAGCGGCTGCCGACGCCGCTGGCCTGGGCCAGTTGCAGACGCAGGTCACGCAGGTCGCGGCAGCCCACGCTGCGGGCAAAGCGCGAGAGGGTCGCAGTGCTGACCTCGGCGCGCTGCGCCAGTTCGTCGAGGCTGGCGGACGCGGCGAACCCGACGTCGTCCAGCATCAACCGGGCGATGCGTCCTTCGCCGGCGCTGAAGGAGTCCTGGCGGGCGCGAATCTGATAAAGGATGTCCATCTACAGCAACTCCGAAAGACCGAGGGTCAAGCCGAAGGCGATCACCGAAATCAGCGTCTCCAGCACCGTCCAGGTCTTGAAGGTCTGGACCACGGTCATATTGAAGTATTCCTTGATCAGCCAGAAGCCACCGTCGTTGACGTGGGAGAAGATCACCGAGCCGGCGCCGGTGGCGATCACCAGCAGTTCCGGGTGCGGATAGCCGAGGCCAATCGCCACCGGTGCCACCACCCCCGAAGCGGTGGTCAGGGCCACGGTGGCGGAACCGGTGGCAATCCGCATCAGCGCCGCGAACAGCCAGCCCATCCACAACGGCGACAGCTGGAATTCGTGGGCCAGGCCGACGATCTGCTCGGTGACGCCGGCGTCGATCAGAATCCGGTTCAGGCCGCCGCCAGCGCCCACCAGCAGGGTGATGCTGGCCGTGGGCGCCAGGCATTCGTTGGTGAACTTGAGAATCGAGGCGCGGCTCATGCCTTGGGCGATGCCCAGGGTCCAGAAGCTCACCAGGGTTGCCAGCAACAGGGCAATCACCGAGTTGCCGATAAATTGCAGGAACTGGTTGAAGCCGGTGCCCGGGGTAGACAACTGGTTGGCCCAGCCACCGATCAGCATCAGCACCACCGGCAGCAGAATCGTGCACAGGGTCAGCGTGGTGCTGGGCAGGCGCTCACGGGGTTCGCGCTCGGTGAATTGGCGCTCCAGCGGGTTGTCCGCCGGCAGGTGGATGCTCGGCACGATGAACTTGGCGTACAGCGGCCCGGCGATGATCGCGGTCGGCACCCCGATCAGAATCGCGTAGAGCAAGGTCTGCCCCACCGATGCCTGATACGCCAGCACCGCCAGCATCGCCCCCGGGTGCGGCGGAACCAGGGCATGGACCACCGAAAGCCCGGCGACCATGGGCAGGCCCACCATCAGGATCGAGACCCCGACCCGGCGTGCGACGGTAAAGGCAATCGGCACCAGCAACACGAACCCAACCTCGAAGAACAACGGCAGGCCCACCAGGAAGGCGATGCAGACCATGGCCCAGTGCGCGTTGCGTTCGCCGAAACGGTCGATCAGGGTCCGCGCCACCTGATCGGCACCGCCGGACTCGGC
The DNA here is from genome assembly GCF_002018875.1 of Pseudomonas sp. MF4836. Classification (GTDB taxonomy): domain Bacteria; phylum Pseudomonadota; class Gammaproteobacteria; order Pseudomonadales; family Pseudomonadaceae; genus Aquipseudomonas. The sequence goes on along the minus strand of NZ_MVOL01000003.1, from coordinate 8,767 downwards.
CATCATTTTGCCGAGCATGGTGCCCAGGGCCACCACCAGCGCGATATGCCCCAGGGTCTTGCCGACCCCGGCCTCGTAGGCGGTGATCACCCCCGACGGCGGCATCCCGGCGAGCAGCGCCAGGCCCACCGAGACCAGGGTGATGACGATAAATGGATTGATTCGATAGCGCGCGATCAGAACGATCAGCGCAATGATGGCCATGGCGGCATAGCCCAGCAGCCAGTATCCCGATGCAGGTGTCATGCGTTACTCCTCGAAAGACAGGGTCACGTCGAATGGTTGTGAAACTCTTAAAGCATTTCGAGGAGCAGCTTTCAAACCATATGAAACTAACTTTCGTGAAGAGATACGCTTTGTCGCGAAACGACATGCGCCAGCGTCGGTTATGAAAATCGGCAGGCGTATTTTCATCCCATTTCGGGATGCTGTGCCCGGCGCACAGCGGTGCACCGGGGCGGCAGGCTAGGGGCTCGGGGAGAAGGTTTCAGGCCCTAGCGGCGGGCGAAATCATGCTGCGTGCACTGTTCGTAATAGGTCTGCTTGACCGCAGCCGGCTTGAGCCGCGACTGGCTGTTGTAGGTTTGCTCGGTGATGCCCATGGCCGACATGCGCATCCACGGCTGGGGGAATTTGCGCACCTGCAACTGCTTGCGCGCGCCATACAGCGACACCCCGGACAGCTTCGACTGCTGGGCTCCGGCGGCGATGCCCGAACCCCAACTGCAGGCAAAACGCTCACGCTTGCTCAACTCCCGGGCCTGCACCTCAAAAGAGCCACCCGCCAGGACCAACAGCGCCAGGGGCAATACCAAAGTCCGCATTTAGCCAACACCTAAGCTTCTGAAAAGACAGCAAGTTTGGCAACGAAGCGCAGTGCCGGGGGCCAGCAAAATGCCGCCTTTCATAGCGGCCTTTTGCAATCGTTGCTGGGGCCAGTGGCTGTGTTCGGGGGGCGGGCCCGCGTAAATTCGGCAAACCTGTAGCCGCTGCCGCCAGGCTGCGCTGGCCCTTGGGGACGACATTATTTCCCGGGGCTAATCGGGTGTCCGGCAGCGACAGCGCAGTCTCGCGGGCTCGGCGACGGCTACAACTCGGCTATGTCAGTCGTGTTGCACGCGGGCGCGCTTGAGGAGTTTTTTGCAGCGTTCCGACAGGTGCAGGACCCGCAGGTGTTTGCCGGCCTTGGCGTAGCGTTCGCGCAGGGTCATCAGGGCGGCAATGGCCGAGTAGTCGACAAAGCTCAGGTGGCGGCAGTCGATTGTCACGTGCGGCGGGTCGTTGGCCGGGTCGAACTGGTTGAGAAACGGCGCAGTCGAGGCGAAAAACAGGGTGCCGTGCAACTGGTAATGCTTGCTGCCGTCGGCCTCCAGGTGGCTGTCGGCATACAGCTCGCGGGCCTGTTGCCAGGCGAAGTTGAGCGCCGCAATCACGATCCCGCACAGCACGGCAGTGGCCAGGTCGGTAAACACGGTAATGGTGGTGACCGCAATGATCACCAGCACATCGTTGAGCGGCACCTTGTTGATCACCCGCAGCGAGGCCCAGGCGAAAGTCTGCTGCGACACCACGAACATCACCCCCACCAGCGCCGCCAGCGGGATGCGCTCGATCAGCGGCGACAGAAACAGCACAAACAGCAGGATCATCACCCCCGCCACTACCCCCGACAGCCGGCCACGGCCACCGGAACTCAGGTTGATCACGGTCTGCCCGATCATCGCGCAGCCGCCCATGCCGCCGAACATCCCGGAGGCGATATTGGCCGCGCCCAGGGCCACGCACTCGCGATCCGGAAAGCCCCGGCTCTCGGTGATTTCATCGGTCAGGTTCAGGGTCAGCAGGGTTTCCAGCAGGCCGACCAAGGCCATCAGAATCGCGTAGGGGGCGATGATGCCCAGGGTTTCCAGGGTCCACGGCACCTGGGGCAAGGCCAGGCTCGGCAGGCCGCCGGCAATGTGCGCCATGTCGCCCAGGGTCCGGGTCGGCAGGCCGAACAGGTACACCAGCACCCCCACCCCAAGAATCGCCACCAGGGCCGGCGGCACCGCCCGGGTCAGGCGCGGCAGCAGATAGACGATGGCCATGGTCAGCAGCACCAGGGCGCTCATCACATACAGCGGATTGCCGCTGAGCCAGTGTTCGCCACTCTTGAAGTGCTCCAGCTGAGCCATGGCAATGATGATCGCCAGGCCGTTGACGAAGCCCAGCATCACCGGGTGCGGCACCATGCGCACCAGCTTGCCCAGGCGCAACAGGCCGAAGGCGATCATCACCAGCCCGCCCAGCAACACCGTGGCCAGCAGGTATTGCACGCCGTGCTGCACCACCAGGGCGACAATCACCACCGCCATCGAGCCGGCGGCCCCCGAGACCATGCCCGGCCGGCCGCCGAACAGCGCGGTCAGGGTGCAGATGATAAAGGCGCCATACAGGCCCATCAGCGGGTTGAGGTGGGCCACCAGGGCAAAGGCGATGCATTCGGGGAGCAAGGCGAACGCGGTGGTGAGTCCGGCCAGGGCATCGGCCCGCAGACGTGTGACTTTCATGGGTTACCTACAATGCAGGCCGGCGGTGCCGGGCCTGGGCGTGGCGGGAAGAAGGCGGGGAATGTTACGGAATTGAGGGCGATTCGGCCAGTTGGCCGGCGCCGGGGAGCGGTATCACGCCCCGCCCCCCGGACAGGCTGCGCGGCGGCAGGCGGGGCGCAGCCAGGTTGAGCGCCGGCGCTGCCCATGGGTTACTTGACGATCAGGCCCACCCCACGGCCCCGTGGGTCGGACGCGGTTTCCAACTGGTTGCCAGTGACCCGGATAGCCTGGATATCGCCCATCTCCCAGCCCTGGTCTTCCAGGGTGTAACCCATGCCCTTGAGCTCATCGGCGACTTTGCCGGTGAGCGGCGCGTAGGCGTCGAAGTAAATCGTGTCCTTGGGCAGCAACTGGTGATGCACGCGCTGCGCGGCCACGGCTTTTTCCAGGGGCAGGTTGAAGTCGTAGAGGTTGTTCAGTACCTGGAAGATCGAGGTGAAGATCCGCGAACCGCCGGGCGTGCCCAGCACCAGGGTGACCTTGCCATCGCGGGTCACCAGGCTCGGGCTCATGGACGACAGCATGCGCTTGCCCGGGGCGATGGCATTGGCGTCGCCGCCGACCACGCCAAAGGCATTGGCGACCCCGGGCTTGGAGCTGAAATCGTCCATTTCGTCATTGAGCAAAAAGCCCGCGCCCTTGACTACCACGCCGCTGCCGTAGTCCCAGTTCAGGGTGTAGGTGTTGCTCACTGCGTTGCCCTGGGCGTCGACGATGGAGAAGTGGGTGGTCTGGTGCGGCTCAAGGCCGGGACGGACTTTTTCCGTGGGCGAGATGGCGTCCGGGTTGACCTCGGCCGCGCGTTTTTTCAGGTAGGCCGGGTCGGTCAGTTGCTTGACCGGGACCTCGGAAAACGCCGGGTCGCCGAGGTAGTCGGCGCGGTCGGCGAACACCCGTTTTTCAATTTCTGCCAACAGGTGAATGTATTTTGCCGAGTTCAGCTCGACGCCCTTGAATGCCGCCGCGCGCTCTTCCTTGATGGTCACCAGCTGGGCCAGGGCCACGCCGCCAGAACTGGGCGGTGGCGCGGTGTACAGGGTGTTGCCGCGAAAACTCACTTGCAGCGGCTCACGCCACTGGACCTTGTAGTCGCCCAGATCCTGCTTGGTGATCAGGCCCTTGTCGGCCTGCATCTGCGCCACCAGCAGATCGGCAGTCTTGCCACTGTAGAACTCCTTGGCGCCCTGGTCGGCAATGCGTTCCAGGGTCGCGGCCAACTCCGGCTGGCGGAAGGTTTCACCGGGTTTCATGCTGCCGAAATAGTCGCCGAAGTTGGTGCTGCCGTTGAACAGCTTCAATGCGTCTTCGCGGTATTGATACTGCTTGTCGGCCACCTTGAAGCCGTTTTTCGCGTAGCCCACCGCCGGGGTGATCAGCTCGCTCCAGGGCAATTTGCCGAACTTCTGATGCGCCTCCCACAACCCCATCACCGTGCCCGGCACCCCGGACGCGCGCGCCCCCACCAGGCTCAGGTTTTCGATGACTTCGCCTTTTTCATTGAGGTACATGTCGCGGGACGCGGCCTTGGGCGCGGTCTCGCGGTAGTCGAGGAAGTAGGGTTTGCCGTCGATGAACAGGGTCATGAAGCCGCCGCCACCGATGTTGCCGGCCTCGGGGTAGGTCACGGCCAGGGTAAAGGCCGTGGCCACCGCGGCGTCCACCGCGTTACCGCCTTTTTTCAGGACCTGCGCCGCGACATCGGCGCCGTACTGGTTCGGCGCGGCCACCGCGCCGCCCTCCAGGGTCACGGCAAACGCCTGGGAACTGGCCGCAATGGCCACCGTCAGGGCCAAGGTTTTAAACAGCACAATGCGCATGAAGTCCGTCCTTTTATTGTTTTTTAACAGGCAGAACCTTATGCCCAAATTCGCGATCGGGGCAAATCGGATCAACAACAAAAGTTGGCCCCGGGCTGAGGTCGATCAGCCCGGGGTGAACAGGTTACCGATGGCGAGGGCGGTCACGCCTCGCCAAAAAAGCACGCAACCGGCATTGCCGCACGCGGCTGCACATCAGAGCATTTCGTTGCGGATCCACTCCACCACCGAGGTGCGCTTGGGCACCCAACCCAACTGTTCGCGAGCGTGTTTGCCCCGGACCCGGCTGTTGGAACCCAGACCATAGTTGGCCATTTCATAGCCCCATTCGGCTTCGGCATCGGCCAGCGGCCAATCCTGCGGCTGCCCCAGGTTCAGGGCCTGGGCGATGGCGGTGGTCATCTCGATAAAGGAGGCTTCCGCGCTTTCGACAAAGTAGAAAGTGCCCGGGGTGTTGCCGGTCAGCGCCAGCAGGTAGAGGGCCACCACGTCTTCGATATGCACATTGGACCAGATGTTCTGCCCCGGCCCGACATGGCGCACCACACCGCTGTTGTGTGCCTGTTTCAGCAACCGAGGCAACTGCACGCTGTCGCGCTTGACCCCCAGGCTGTGGCCGTAGATCAGGGTGTTGCAGATCACCGCCGAGTTCACCCCGTCCCTGGCCGCCGCCAGCACCAGGTTGTCGATGGCCACCCGCGGGGCCTTGTCCGGCGTGGGCTGCGGCAGTTGGTCCTCAAGGTACAGCCGGTCGCTGGCGTGCCCGCCCGAAGCGTCGCCGACGATGCTTGAACCGCTGGTGTGGAGGAAGGTTTTGTGGCTGCCCTTGAGCGCCGCGAGCAGGGTTTCCACCGCGCCCCGGTGATCGCTGCTGGCGGCGTTGATCACCGCATCGGCCTTGCGCGCCTGCTCGGTGAGCAGGGCCTGGTCGTCCAGGGTGCCGAGCACTGGGGTGATTCCCAGCGCGCTCAGTTCTGCGGCCTGTTCGGCGCTGCGCACCAGGCCGGTGACCTGGTGGCCGGCCTTGACCAGCCCCGTGGCAATCGAGCCGCCGATAAAACCTGCCGCGCCGGTAACGAATACGTTCATGGAGTAACTCCCAGGGTTGAAAAGTGATGCCGCCAGTATCGAGGCCTGCTCCGTGCGGAAACAGCCAGGCTGGCCCAATTCAATCTTGCGTGGGAGTCACGAATCAGCCCTTGAACACCGGGTTGGCGTAGCCGGCCAGCTTGCCCTGGATGAAGTCGAGGAAGCACTGGATGCGCAGTGCCAACTGCGAGTTGCGGTAGTACACGGCATTGATCGGCTGGCGGTAGCCGCTGTTGGCCTCGGCCAGCAGCACCTTGAGACGCCCGGCGTTGATGTCGTCGATGGTCATGAAGTGCGATAGGCAGGCAATGCCCTGCCCCTCCAGCGCCAGGTGGCGCAGGGTTTCACCGCTGGAGGCACTGATGCCCGGTTCAATCTGCCAGCGATCACCGTGCACGTGGCGCAGCGGCCAGTGGTTGAGGGTCTCGGTCTGGGTAAAGCCCAGCAGCGTGTGCTCACTCAGCTGCGCCACGCTCTGCGGCGTGCCGTGACGTTCCAGGTAGGCCGGGCTGGCGAGGATGTGCAGCGGGCTGCAGCCCAGGGAGCGCGCATGCAGGGTCGAGTCGGCCAGCACGCCGATACGGATGGCGATGTCGGTGCTCTGTTCCAGCAGGTCGATGATCAGGTCATTGCTGTTGAGTTCCAGCTGGATATCCGGGTACAGGCTGCGGAACTCGGCCACATAGGGAACGATGGCATGCAGCATGAAGGGTGACGCGGCGTTGATCCGCAAGCGCCCGGAGGGGGTCTGCTGTCGTGAGCTGAGGCGCTCTTCAAGCTCGTCCATCTGGTCGAGGATCAGCTTGGACTGTTCGAAGAAGTACTTGCCCTCCTCCGTCAGGTCCATGCGCCGGGTGGTGCGGTTGATCAGGGTGGTGTCGAGCTTGGCCTCGAGCCGCGACAAGGTGCGACTGACCGCCGAGGGGGTCTGCCCGATCTGCTCGGCTGCGGCGGAAATCGAACCGCATTCGATGACGCAGACAAAAATCTGCAATTCGTCGGATCTGGCTTTCACGTGAACCCTCTCTGGCAACAATTAACGGCGCTGCGAGGGAGCATGGGCCCTCGCGACGAAAGCGCATAGGCGCTTTCAAGGCCGTCAATAGTAGTCGGATTTACGCCGGCAGATTGAACACGGTCTGGAGGTGCTCTTCGTAGCGCTTGATGTCGGCCTCGATGGCCGGGCGCTTCATCACGTCGACACAGAGAAAGGTCGGCAAACCGTCCATGCCCAGGAACTCGTTGGCCTTGTGGAACGGGAAGTACACCGCATCCACGCCCTTGGCTTCGAAGAAGTCGCTAGGGTCATCGAACGCCTGCTGCGGCGCGTTCCAGGTCAGCGACAGCATGTACTGCTTGCCCTGCAACAGGCCGCCGCTGCCGTACTTCTGCGAGGCGTCGGAACGGGTCCGGCCATCGCTGGCGTACAGGCTGCCGTGGCCTTCGGTGAACACTTCGTCGATGTATTTCTTGACGATCCACGGCGCGCCCATCCACCAGCCCGGCATCTGATAAATGATCACGTCGGCCCAGAGAAACTTCGCCACTTCTTCCTGAATGTCGTAACCCGCGTCGATGTGGGTCACCTTGACGTCCACGCCGCCACGGTCGAGCACCGCCAGGGCGGTTTCATGCAGGGTGGTGTTGTAGCGGCCATCGGAATGGGCGAACTTTTTGCCGCCGTTGAGCAACAGTACTTTTTTCATGATCCAGCCTCATCGGGAACAACCCGTTGGCGCGTGGTTTGTGCCTGGCGCCGAGTTGAAAAGATTAAAAACGATGGCGGCAGGGTATCGATGCACAGGCGCGGGAATAAGCCTGGGTCGGACAAAATACATTTGACCTATACGCACGAATAACCAGGTGATTGTTGTTATAGGATTTTTAAATCCTACTCAGCGAGAGCGCCCCATGTCCGAGCAACACGGTTTTATCCTGCATGCCAAAACCCGCCCCGAACAGGCCGAGGCCTTCGAGGCGCTGTTTCGCGCCTACGTCGAACCCAGCCGTGCCGAGCCGGGCTGTATCGAGTACCACATGCTGCGCGACCAGCAGGACCCGACGCTGTTTATCTTCTATGAGATCTGGCAATCCCGGGCGCACCTGGACGTGCATTCCAACCTGCCGCACATGAAACGTTTTTTCGAACAGCGCATGGACTTCCTGGAGCGGGATTTCGAGATTCGGCGGATCGACATGCTGAGCCAATCTTCGGCGAATGGCTGATAGCGCCGGCGCAGCAAGCGGGGCGAGATTGATTAGCGAGGCCTGACTTTTCGGGAAAACCACGGTTCAGGATTGGCCGAACTCGGCAGACAAAACATCTGCAGCGCGGCGCTTATAAAAGCCACCCAGCGAATGATGCAGTCGCGTTCCGGAAAGTCCTTGGACGGGAGTTGAAAAACACTGCAACCGTAACGAGCCACGCTCAGTTGACCTGCGCCCCACAGCACCAGCAGCACAAAGAAACACCAGAACCTGCGCGGCGAGCGGTGAACGCCTGAAATGCTTCTTGAGGTCAGATAGAACGCCAGGAACACCGCCAGCGATGCCAGGGCATACAACGCCAGGGTCGATAACGACTCTCGGGGCATGAATTACTGGCCTCCCGGCATAGGGAGGCGGCGGTTGTTGCCAGTGATCGTCATCGAACGGTATCGGCCATCGCGGCCCTCCTTTTCATCGTCGAACACCCTATTCGAAGTGTTTCTGATGAGCGTTAAGGAGTGTCCGAAAATGCTGGATGAGCGCCGTTATTGCCCCCGCACGGGCCTGAGTTGAGGGCTGGCGTGTCCCTAGCCACTGACCAGCAGATGCGCCCCCAGCACCCCAAGGCCGATAAAGAACACCCGCTTGAACAACCGGGCGCTGATGCGCTGGCGCAGCCATTGGCCGAACCACATCCCCAGCAATGCCGGCGCCAGGGCCAGCAGCGATGCACTCAACTCGCCACCGCCCAGGGCGCCGCGCCATAACAACCCGGCGGCCAGGGCCAGGGTCGAGACAGTGAACGACAGGCCCAGGGCCTGGACCAGTTGATCCTTGGTCAGCCCCAGGGCTTGCAGATAGGGCACCGCCGGAATCACAAAGACCCCGGTGGCCGCAGTGATGATTCCGGTCACCAGGCCACACAGCGGCCCCAGCCAGCGCTCATGGCGTGGGCTCACCCGCAGCGTGGGCAGCAACAGGCCACTCAGGGCCACCCGCAACAACGCCGGCCCGACTCCCCCCACACCCCCCCCCCCGCCGTCCCACCCCTCGCCCCGCTCG
>NZ_MVOL01000002.1 GCF_002018875.1 Pseudomonas sp. MF4836 | reverse complement strand
ACACGAATTGCTTGATTCAGTTGTTAAAGAGCGGTTGGTTAAGATCTTTCGTCTCAACCGAGGCGCGCATTCTACAGCAGCCTCATTTGCTGTCAAGTGATTATTTTCAGAAGTTTTCGAAGATTTCCTCAACAACTTCAACCACTTGCGCTTCCGATCTCTCGTTAGCGGGAGGCGAATTCTACAGCGTTACTCGCTGTTGTCAACACCTTCTTTTCACCGCTTTCGACCGAGAAGATCGAACCGTTAATAGAGCCAAACAACACCGCTCTATCAACTCCTTCTGGGCTTCGATGATCTGAAGCAGCTCGCTGTCGAAAACCGCGTAACTCTTTGTTTACCAAGGAGTTTTCCGTTTCGACTGCGCCGGAAGTGGGGCGAATTATAGACTTCCAGAATCTGCCGTCAACCCCTAATTTCACAATTCTGTCATATCGATCAAAAAAGCCCTTAAAAGCAAAGGCCGGCCCCTGTAGGGCCGGCCTTTTACCTTTCTACTTACAAGCTAGGGAAGGCGAATTGCGAGGCTTCGTGGCTCGCGCGTTGCGGCCAGCGCTGGGTAATGGCCTTGCGACGGGTATAGAAGCGCACACCATCCGGGCCATAGGCATGCAGGTCACCGAACAGCGAACGCTTCCAGCCGCCAAAGCTGTGGTAGGCCACCGGCACCGGCAGCGGTACGTTGACACCCACCATGCCCACTTCGATCTCATCGCAGAACAGGCGCGCCGCTTCACCGTCGCGGGTGAAGATGCACGTGCCGTTGCCATACTCGTGATCGTTGATCAGTTGCATGGCGTCTTCCAGGCTGTTGACCCGGACCACGCACAGTACCGGGCCGAAGATCTCTTCTTTATAGATGCGCATCTGCGGGGTCACCCGATCAAACAGGCAGCCACCCAGGAAGAATCCGTCTTCGTTACCCGCCACACTCAGGCCACGACCATCGACCACCAGTTTGGCGCCCGACGATACGCCGTCTTCTATATAGCCACTGACCTTGTCCCGCGCCTGGGCGGAGACCAGGGGCCCCATGTCCAGGCCACACGAAGTGCCGGCACCGATCTTCAGCGCCTTGATCTGCGGCACCAGCTTGGCAATCAGGGCGTCCGCCACCTGGTCGCCGACACACACGGCCACGGAGATCGCCATGCAGCGCTCGCCGCAGGAACCATAAGCCGCGCCCATCAGCGCACTTACTGCGTTATCCAGGTCGGCATCCGGCATCAGCACCGCATGGTTCTTTGCCCCACCCAGCGCCTGAACGCGTTTGCCGCGCTTGGTGGCTTCGGAATAGATGTACTCGGCAATCGGCGTCGAACCGACGAAGCTCAACGCTTTGACTTCCGGCGCCTCGATCAGCGCATCCACTGCGCCTTTGTCGCCGTGCACCACACTCAGCACACCTTTAGGCAAGCCGGCTTCCAGCAGCAGCTGGGCGATCAGCAGCGTCGAGCTTGGGTCACGCTCCGAGGGTTTGAGGATGAAGCAGTTGCCGCAGACGATCGCCAGCGGGTACATCCACAGCGGCACCATGGCCGGGAAGTTGAACGGGGTGATACCGGCCACCACGCCCAGAGGCTGGAAGTCGGACCAGGCATCGATGTTCGGGCCGACGTTGCGGCTGTACTCGCCCTTGAGAATTTCCGGAGCCGAGCACGCGTACTCGACGTTCTCGATACCGCGCTTCAGTTCACCGGCAGCGTCTTCCAGGGTCTTGCCGTGCTCTTCGCTGATCAGTTGCGAGATCCGCGCCTCGTTCTGCTCCAGCAGTTGCTTGAAACGGAACATCACCTGAGCGCGTTTGGCCGGTGGCGTGTTGCGCCAGGCCGGAAACGCAGCCTTGGCCGAGTCGATGGCGACTTGCATGGTTTCACGGCTGGCCAGCGGCACCTGGTGGATCACTTGGCCGGTGGACGGGTTGAAGACATCAGCGCTGCGACCGTTGTCGGTCACCAGTTCGCCGTTGATCAAATGCTGGATAAGGCTCATGCAGGGCTCCTGAAAAGTTGTCCACAGGCGCCCATCGCTGCGCGCCTGATCAGTGTTCTATATAGAAGGGCGAATCAGTCGATCTTGTTCAGCACTTCGCCGACCGCGTCGAACAGGCGATCCAGGTCCTGCGGCTTGCTGTTGAAGGTTGGGCCGAACTGCAGGGTGTCGCCGCCAAAGCGCACGTAGAACCCGGCCTTCCACAGGGCCATGCCGGCTTCGAATGGACGGACAATCGCATCGCCATCGCGCGGGGCGATCTGGATCGCACCGGCCAGGCCGTAGTTGCGAATGTCGATCACGTTTTTCGAGCCCTTGATGCCGTGCAGGGCATTCTCGAAATGCGGCGCAACCTCGGCCACGCTCTGCACCAGGTTTTCCTTCTGCAGCAGATCGAGTGCCGCCAGGCCGGCCGCGCAGGCCACCGGGTGAGCCGAATAGGTATAGCCGTGGGGGAATTCCACCGCGTACTCGGGCGTCGCCTGGTTCATGAAGGTCTGGTAGATCTCGGAGCTGGCAATCACTGCGCCCATCGGGATCGCGCCGTTGGTGACTTGCTTGGCGATGCACATCAGATCCGGGGTCACGCCGAAGCTGTCGGCGCCGAACATCGAGCCGGTACGACCGAAGCCGGTGATCACTTCGTCGAACACCAGCAGGATGCTGTGCTGATCACAGATCTCACGCAGGCGCTTGAGGTAACCCTGTGGCGGCACCAGGACACCGGCGGAACCGGCCATCGGCTCGACGAACACCGCCGCGATATTCGAGGCGTCGTGCAGTTCGATCAATTTCAGCAGCTCATCGGCCAGGGCGATGCCGCCCTGCTCCGGCATGCCACGGGAAAAAGCGTTGCTGGCCAACAGGGTGTGCGGCAGGTGGTCGACGTCCATCATCGACTGGCCGAACAGCTTGCGGTTGCCGTTGACCCCACCGAGGCTGGTGCCGGCGATGTTCACCCCGTGATAGCCACGGGCGCGGCCGATCATCTTGGTCTTGGTCGACTGGCCTTTCAGGCGCCAGTAGGCACGCACCATCTTCACTGCGGTATCGGCACATTCCGATCCGGAGTCGGTGAAGAACACGTGGTTCAGGTTGCCCGGGGTCAAGTCGGTGATTTTCTCGGCCAACTGGAACGACAGCGGGTGGCCGTACTGGAAGCCCGGCGAGTAGTCGAGGGTGCCCAGTTGCTTGGAAACGGCTTCCTGGATTTCCTTGCGCGTGTGACCAGCGCCGCAGGTCCACAGACCGGACAGGGAGTCGTAAACCTTGCGCCCCTTGTCGTCGATCAGGTAGCTGCCTTCTGCGGCAACGATCAGCCGTGGGTCGCGCTGGAAGTTGCGGTTGGCGGTGTACGGCATCCAGTGAGCATCGAGCTTGAGCTGGCTGGCCAGGGAAGCTGGAGCGTTTTCAGGCATGTTCATGAGCAAAACCTCGCGGGGCAATAAGCGGCGTAGGAAGCCAAAAGCGTTGTTGCAGCTAAGTTGCCACGGCTATAAAGTCTGTGAAATCCAACTTTTATAACCTTCAGTCAGGCCTTTACTAAACTATGAGCAGCCGTCGAGCCGATCCGCTGGCCCAGGTCAGCGACTTTGATATCCGCCTGCTGCGGATCTTTCGCAGCGTGGTCGAATGTGGCGGATTCTCTGCGGCAGAGACCGTACTCGGGATCGGGCGCTCGGCCATCAGCCAGCAGATGAGCGATCTGGAGCAACGCCTCGGCCTGCGCCTGTGTCAACGCGGACGCGCGGGGTTCTCGCTGACCGAAGAGGGCCGCGAGGTCTATCAGTCGGCCTTGCAACTGTTGAGTGCCCTGGAAAGTTTCCGCACCGAGGTCAACGGCCTGCACCGCCACCTGCGCGGTGAATTGATCATCGGCCTGACCGATAACCTGGTGACCCTGCCCCACATGCGCATCACCCACGCCCTGGCGCAGTTGAAGGAGCGCGGGCCCGACGTGCAAATCCAGATCCGCATGATCGCCCCCAACGAAGTCGAGCAGGGCGTACTCGACGGCCGCCTGCACGTCGGCGTGGTGCCCCAGGCCAGCGCCTTGTCCGGTCTCGAATACCAGCCGCTGTACAGCGAGCGTTCGCTGCTCTACTGCGCGGTCGGCCATCCGCTGTTTTATGTCGATGATAAAAAGCTCGAGGATGCGCGCCTCAACGATCAGGACGCCATCGCCCCGACCTTCCGCCTGCCGGGGGAGATCCAGGCCCATTACCAGGCACTCAATTGCACCGCCAGCGCGTCGGACCGCGAAGGCATGGCGTTCCTGATTCTCACCGGGCGTTACATCGGCTACCTGCCGGACCATTACGCCCAACTCTGGGTGCAACAGGGGCGGCTGCGTGCGCTCAAGCCCGCTTCGCGCTTCTATGACCTGAGCCTGGCATCGGTCACGCGCAAGGGCCGACGCCCCCATCTGGTGCTTGAAAGCTTTCTCGAGAGCCTGGCGGCCACTCGCTGAAGATCACTAGCCCCCACGCAAAACCCGTATCCATTGGGCACCGGCAGCCATACGGAAAAATAACCTGAGCACTTGGACAGCTTTTTGCAGGGCATGAAGACCTTGAACCGTCAGCCCAGAGTTCCACGCCCATGCAAGAACAATCGTCCACCCCCAACGATCTGATCTACGGCCTCGATGATCGCCCCAAACCCCTGGCGGCCCTGCTTGCCGCGTTGCAGCATGTGCTGGCGAGTTTTGTCGGCATCATCACTCCGCCGCTGGTGATCGGCTCGGCCCTGGGCCTGACGGCCCACCTGCCCTACCTGATCAGCATGGCGCTGATGGTGTCCGGGGTCGGGACCTTTATCCAGGCGCGCCGTCCGTTCGGCATCGGTGCCGGGATGATCTGCCTGCAAGGCACCAGCTTCGCCTTCCTTGGCGCCGTGCTTTCGGCCGGGTTTCTGGTCAAACAGCGCGGTGGCAGCCCGGAAGACATCCTGGCGATGATCTTCGGCGTGTGCTTTTTCGGCGCACTGGTGCAGATCGTACTCAGCCGTTTTATCGGCCAGCTGCGCCGGGTGATCACCCCGCTGGTGACCGGCATCGTCATCACCCTGATCGGCATCAGCCTGATCAAGGTCGGCATCACTGACCTGGGAGGCGGCTTCAATGCCGCAGACTTCGGCGCGCCGGGCAACCTGGCACTGGGCGTGTTCGTGCTGCTGACCATCATCCTGCTCAACCGCTCCAATACCCCGTGGATCCGCCTTTCAGCCATCATCATCGGCCTGGCCCTGGGCTGCGTGGCGGCCTGGTTCAGCGGCAAGCTGGTGCCCCAGCCCCTGCCCGACCTGCCGCTGGTAAGCCTGCCGATCCCGTTCAAGTTCGGGTTCAATTTCGACTGGAGCGCCTTTCTGCCGGTGGCCCTGATCTACCTCATCAGCACCATCGAAACCGTGGGCGACCTCACGGCCAACTGCATGCTCGCCCGCCAGCCCATCAGCGGTCCTTCTTATATAAGCCGGCTCAAGGGCGGGGTCCTGGGGGATGGCGTCAGTTGCATGATCGCCGCCACCTTCAGTGCCTTTCCCAACACCACCTTTGCCCAGAACAACGGGGTGATCCAGTTGACCGGCGTGGCCAGCCGCTACGTCGGCCTGTACATCGGCCTGGTGCTGTTCTGCCTGGGGTTGTTCCCGCTGATTGGCGCGGTGTTGCAGCAGATTCCCAAGCCGGTGCTGGGCGGCGCAACCCTGGTGATGTTCGGCAGCGTGGCCGCCGCTGGTGTGCGCATCCTGGCCCAGGCGCCGCTGGACCGGCGCAGCATGCTGATCATCGCCACCTCGTTCGGCGTGGGCCTGGGCATCGCCGCGCAGCCCAACCTGCTGCACCTGCTGCCCAAGCTGGTGCAAAACCTGTTCGACTCGGCGATCACCAGCGGCGGCCTGACTGCGCTGATCATGTGCCTGCTGCTGCCGGAAACCTCCCGCGATGCCCGTGACACAAAACCGGCCCTGGAAAGCGATACCCTGGAACCGCTTTAAGGCTTTTATGGCCATAAGGCTTGTCTGATGCCTGTGGGTGCGCTATCAACGCACTGGTTGCACCCACAGACCCGCTCGGAAATGCCTATGACCCTTGAAGTCCCAGCCCACGCCGGTGCTCACTCCGGAAAACCCGCCAGCCGCATTCGTCAAAAGAACGAAGAGGCGATCATCAAGGCCGCCGAAGACGAGTTCGCCCGTCATGGTTTCAAAGGCACCAGCATGAACACCATTGCCCAGAATGCCGGGCTGCCCAAGGCGAATCTGCATTACTACTTCACCAACAAGCTTGGCCTGTACATCGCCGTGCTGAGCAACATCATCGAGTTGTGGGACAGCACCTTCAACGCCCTGAACGCCGATGACGATCCCACCGAAGCCCTGACCCGCTACATCCGCGCCAAGATGGAATTCTCGCGCCGCCAACCCCAGGCCTCGCGGATCTTCGCCATGGAAATCATCAGCGGCGGCGAATGCCTGAGCGAATATTTCAGCCAGGACTATCGCGCCTGGTTCCAGGGCCGTGCCGCGGTGTTCCAGGCCTGGATCGACGCCGGCAAGATGGACCCGGTGGACCCGGTGCACCTGATTTTCCTGCTGTGGGGCAGCACCCAGCACTACGCCGACTTCGCCACCCAGATCTGCCGCGTCACCGGACGCAGCAAGCTGACCAAGCAAGACATGGAAGACGCCGGCAACAATCTGATCCGCATAATCCTCAAAGGCTGCGGCCTCAAGCCCGTCATCTAAGAAACCTGCGCATGCCCTTTACCCTTGCCGGCCTTTGCGAGTACCGCGAAGAGATTCGCAAAAGCCGCTTTATCGCCCTCGCCGCGCCCATCACCAGCGCGGCCCAGGCCCAGGCCTTTATCGAGCAACACAGCGACCTCAATGCCTCCCACAACTGCTGGGCCTGGAAGCTGGCCGACCAGTACCGCAGCAGTGACGACGGCGAACCCGGCGGCACCGCGGGGCGGCCGATCCTGGCGGCCATCGAGGCTCAGGATTGTGATCAGGTGGCGGTGCTGGTGATCCGCTGGTACGGCGGTATCCAGCTCGGCACCGGCGGCCTGGCCCGGGCCTACGGCGGGGGCGCCAACAAGTGCCTGCAAGGCGCCGAACGCATCGAGCTGATCAAGCGCGTGCCGGTGCACTGCGCCTGCGCGTTCAGCGAGTTGGCACTGGTCAAGCTGCGGGTTGCGGAACTGGGTGGTCTGGTGGTCGCCGAAAACTTCACCGCCAATGGCGTGGAGTTGCAACTGGCACTGGGCGAGGCGCAACTCGACACCCTGCAAAACCAACTGGCGGATTTGAGCCGCGGACGCATCCTCTTGCAGCGCTGATTGCACCAAGACGGCCCGGCACCGCCTCGCCCACCTGTGCACAACCTTTTGCGCCGCTCCGAACTTGCCCACATCTGCTGTGCACCCGGCTGTGGATAAACTGGGCACATCCGGCTGTAACCCTTCTGTAACGTGGCTTTGCGGCGGTTGTTCAGTTTTTGTCCAATCCGCGACTGATACGCTTTTTTTCACAGCAAAACAGCGGCTTAGGCCGGTTTATCTCCTTTGGAACAAAGCCCCTCGACGCTTATGCCCGCGCGCAGCGCTTGCACACAAATACTGTGGAGCAAGCTGTGGATAACCCGTGCAACGCTGCGCCAACCCCATATCCCTCCTGGCTCGCAGACGCCTGACTGTTTTTTGATCAGGAAAATTTTCGCGCCCCGCCGCCTTTTTCAGCCACTTGCCCCGAAGTGGTGCCGCCGCGGCCTGCAATAAATCCCGCCAAGGTGCACGCAGCCGCAGCCCGCTGCGCTTTTTGGCGGTTTCCTGACTCACTGGCCAGGAAATTGCTTTATCCACAGGCATAACGCCAAGCGACCCGAGTCCGTCATGCCAAACCCCGTGCCCGTCCCTGATCCAACGCCTCGCCTGCAACTGCGCCGAATCAGCAAGCGCTACCCCGGTTGTCTGGCCAACGACGCCATCGACCTGAGCATCCAGCCCGGTGAAATCCACGCCCTGCTGGGTGAAAACGGCGCCGGTAAAAGCACCCTGATGAAGATTATCTACGGCGTGACCCAGGCCGACTCCGGAGAACTGCTGTGGCAAGGACAACGCCAGCTCATGCGCAACCCGGCCCAGGCACGGAGCCTGGGGATCGGCATGGTGTTCCAGCATTTCTCGCTGTTCGAAACCCTCAGCGTGGCGCAGAACATTGCCCTGGCCATGGGTGCCAAGGCGGGTACGCCGAAAGCGCTGGAACCGAAGATCCGCGAAGTCTCGCAGCGCTATGGCATGGCCCTGGAACCGGACCGTCTGGTGCACAGCCTGTCGATGGGTGAACGCCAGCGGGTGGAGATCATTCGTTGCCTGATGCAGGACATCCGCCTGTTGATTCTCGACGAGCCGACCTCGGTCCTGACCCCGCAGGAGGCCGACGAGTTGTTCGTGACCTTGCGCCGCCTGGCCAGCGAAGGCTGCAGCATTTTGTTTATCAGCCACAAACTCGGCGAGGTCCGTGCCCTGTGCCACAGCGCCACGGTGCTGCGCGGAGGACGGGTGGCCGGGCATTGCGTGCCGGCCGACTGCTCGGACCAGCAACTGGCGCAGTTGATGGTCGGCGAGGCCGCGGGATTGCTCGCCCACTACCCGAAAGTCAGCGGTGGCCCGGCCTTCCTGCGGGTGCAGAACCTTGCGTGGCACAACCCCGACCCGTTCGGCTGCTCGTTGCAAGGCCTGGACCTGGAGGTGCGCAGCGGTGAAATCGTCGGCATTGCCGGGGTCGCGGGCAATGGCCAGGACGAACTGCTGGCGTTGCTCAGCGGCGAACAGACACTGCCCCGCGCGGACAGCCAGCGCATCTGCTTTGCCGAGCACGCCGTGGCCCACTTGCGGCCCGATGCGCGCCGCGCCCTGGGCCTGGCATTCGTCCCCGCCGAGCGCCTGGGCCATGGTGCGGTGCCGGAATTGAGCCTGGCGGACAACGCCCTGCTGACCGCCTTCCAGCAAGGCCTGGTCAGCCATGGCCTGATCCAGCGCGACAAGGTGCAAGCCCTGGCCCAGCAGATCATCCAGCGTTTCGGGGTCAAAACACCCGACGCCCAGACCCCGGCGCGCAGCCTGTCGGGGGGCAATCTGCAGAAATTCATACTGGGCCGGGAAATTCTCCAGCAACCCCGGCTGCTGATTGCCGCGCACCCGACCTGGGGCGTCGACGTCGGCGCCGCCGCCACCATCCACCGCGCGCTGATTGCCTTGCGCGATGCGGGGGCGGCGATCCTGGTGATCTCCGAAGACCTCGATGAACTGTTCCAGATCAGCGACCGCCTCGGCGCCCTGTGCAGCGGCCGCCTGTCGGCGCTCAAAGCCACCGGCGACACCACCCTGGTGGAAGTGGGCGGCTGGATGGCCGGCCAGTTCGACGCCCCCTGCCACCCAACCGCCCCGGCGCTTTGACGGAGTTTCCCATGCTGCTTTCTCTCGAACCCCGTGGCCAGCAATCGCGCCTGATGCTCTGGTGCTCGCCGCTGCTGGCGGCGGCCTTGACCCTGGGCTGCGGCTCGCTGCTATTTATTGCCCTGGGCCATGACCCGCTGCTGACCCTGCACACGCTGTTGATCGCCCCCATCAGCGACCTCTACGGCGTCTCGGAATTGCTGGTCAAGGCCTTGCCGATTCTGCTCTGCGCCCTGGGCCTGGCCGTGGCCTACCGGGCGCGGATCTGGAACATCGGCGCCGAAGGCCAACTGCTGCTCGGCGCCCTGGCCGGCAGTGCCCTGGCGGTGAACATCATCGATATGCAAAGCCGCTGGGCGCTGGTGCTGATCCTGCTCACCGGGACCCTGGCCGGCGCCGCCTGGGCCGGGCTCACGGCCTGGTTGCGCACGCGCTTCAATGCCAATGAAATCCTCACCAGCATCATGCTCAACTACATCGCCCTCAACCTTTTGCTGTACTTCGTCCACGGCCCGCTCAAGGACCCGGAAGGGTTCAACTTCCCGCAATCGGCGATGTTCGGCGACGCCAGCCGCCTGCCGCTGCTGCTCGACGATGGCCGGGTCCACGCCGGGGTGTATTTCGCCCTGCTGGCCCTGGTGGCGGTCTGGGTGCTGCTGCAAAAGAGCTTTGTCGGGTTTCAGATCAAGGTGCTCGGCCTGGACCCGCGCGCTGCCGGCTTTGTCGGCTTTCGCGAGAAGCGCCTGATCTGGCTCGCGCTGTTGATCAGCGGCGGGCTGGCGGGGCTGGCAGGGGTCTGCGAGGTCACCGGGCCGATCGGCCAACTGGTGCCGCAGGTATCCCCGGGTTACGGCTATGCAGCGATCACCGTGGCCTTTCTCGGGCGCTTGAACCCGATCGGCATTCTGTTTTCCAGCCTGCTGATGGCCCTGCTGTACATCGGCGGCGAAAGCGCGCAAATGAGCCTCAACCTGCCCCAGGCCATCACCCAATTGTTCCAGGGCATGATGCTGTTCTTTCTGCTGGCCAGTGATGTGCTGATTCTCTATCGGCCACGCCTGAACCTGCGCTGGGCCCGCCGCGCCGCCACCTCTTCCGTGCACGCAGGAGCCCTGTGATGGATATCGATCTGCTGAGCAATATTTTCTACGCCATGGTCCGTTGCGGCACGCCGTTGCTGCTGGTGGCCCTGGGCGAACTGATCTGCGAGAAAAGCGGCGTCCTCAACCTGGGCCAGGAAGGCATGATGCTGTTCGGCGCGGTGATCGGTTTTATCGTCGCCCTGAGCAGCGGCAACCTGTGGCTCGGGGTGCTGCTGGCGATGCTCGCCGGGATGCTGCTGTCGGCGCTGTTTGCCCTGGTGGCACTGGTGTTCAATGCCAACCAGGTGGCCACCGGCCTGGCCCTGACCATCTTTGGCGTGGGCCTGTCGAGCTTTGTCGGCGCGGCCTGGGTCGGCAAGCCCCTGGCCGGTTTCGAGCCCCTGGCGATCCCGCTGCTCAGTGAGATCCCGTTGATCGGGCGCATGCTGTTCGCCCAGGACCTGTTGGTCTACCTGTCATTCGCCCTGTTTGCCCTGTTGGCCTGGGTCATTCTCAAAAGCCGGGTCGGCCTGATCATCCAGGCGGTGGGCGAAAACCCCGATGCCGCCAGTGCCATGGGCCTGCCGGTGCTGTGGGTACGTACCCTGGCGGTGCTGTTTGGCGGGGCCATGGCCGGGCTGGCCGGGGCCTATCTGTCGTTGGCCTATACACCGATGTGGGCCGAGAACATGAGCGCCGGGCGTGGCTGGATCGCCCTGGCCCTGGTGGTGTTCGCCAGTTGGCGGGTGTGGCGCCTGCTGCTCGGCGCCTACCTGTTCGGTCTCGCCAGCATCCTGCACCTGGTGGCCCAGGGGCTGGGGCTGGCGATCCCGTCGAACCTGCTGGCGATGCTGCCGTATGTGGCGACCATCGTGGTCCTGGTGCTGTTGTCGCGGGATGCATTGCGCACCCGGCTGTATGCCCCGGTGTCACTGGGGCAGCCGTGGCAGGCGGGGCATTGAAGCCGGGCCCGGCGTTCAGCTCAGGAGCCTGGGGGTTCAGGGTTTACGCCTGCTGCGCAGGCGAGCGGAAGCCCGTTCCCTCGCTAGATTGCACCGGCAGCAGTTGCGCGATGCACCAGGCCAGTTCGAAAAACACGATGCCCCACAACAGCGCCGTGGCGCCGTGGGCGATGGCGTAGATCTGCCAGGTGGCGAACAGGATGCGCCCCACCGCGTCATAACGGCCGAACGCTTGCTGCGGATCGCGGATACGCAGCACTGACCACACGCAGACAATCGACCCCATCAGGTTGGCCATCAACAGATGAGCGGGTTCGAACGCCGGTAATTCACCGGGCAGGTTCAAGCTCTGGGCCAGCCCTTGCAGCAGCCCGTGCAGGGCCAGGAAACTCCAGGGGGTGACAAACGCCACGGTCACCAGCAGGTCGTACCAACCGCTGGCGCGGACCAGTGTCCGGTAATGCTGTGCAGTCCACATAAAACTCGCTCCGAATATTCAAGGAGCGCGCAGGCTAAAGCCTGGAGTATGCTCCAAGGTCAAGCCCTCTTGAGCGATCCCCATGCGCATCGGCGAACTCGCCCAAGCCTGCGACGTCAGCCGCGACACCCTGCGTTTCTATGAAGAACGCGGGCTGATCGCCGCACAACGCAGCGCCAACGGTTACCGGCACTACCCGGCGGAAATGGTGCAACTGGTGCTCTACATCAAGACCGCCCAGCGCCTGGGCTTTAGCCTGGGCGAGATCGGCAGCAGCGTCGGCGCACTGTGGCAAGCGGCCGACCCCGACAGCGCCGTCAGCCAACTGCTGCGAGACAAACTGACCCTGATCGAAACCCGCATCAATGAACTGGGCGAGCTGCGCCAGGAGCTGCAACAAAGGCTCGGGCAAAGCTGTCCATTGAATCCGTGACATTCATTTATCAAGGAAGCCACTCATGTCTACGCCTAAACACGCCCTGATCATCGGCGCCTCCCGCGGCCTCGGCCTGGGCCTGGTCCAGCGCCTGCTGGAAGATGGCTGGCAGGTCACCGCCACCGTGCGCAACCCGAACAAGGCCGAGGCCTTGCAGGCGCTGGGCGCGGTGCGCATCGAACAGTTGGACATGGATGACCAGCAGGCCGTGATCGCCCTGAACCAGAAGCTCAAGGACCAGGTGTTCGACCTGCTGTTCGTCAACGCCGGGGTCAAGGGCCCGGATGACCAGACGCCGGGCAAGGCGACCCTGGCCGAAGTCGGCCAATTGTTCTTCACCAATGCCGTGGCCCCGATCAACCTCGCCCAGCGCTTTGCCGGGCAGATTCGCGATGGCAGCGGCGTACTGGCGTTCATGAGTTCGGTACTGGGCAGCGTGACCATGCCCGACGCGCCGGACCTGGCGTTGTACAAGGCGAGCAAGGCGGCGCTCAACTCCATGACCAACAGTTTCGTCAGCCAGCTTGGCTCGCAGAAACTCACCGTGCTGTCGTTGCACCCGGGTTGGGTGAAAACCGATATGGGCGGCGAAGGCGCCGACATCGACGTGGAAACCAGCACCCGAGGCTTGATCGCCCAGGTCAATGCCTACACCGGCAAGGGTGGGCACCACTTCGTGAACTACAAGGGCGAAACCATTCCCTGGTAAGCCGAGAGCCGCTGTAGCCGTGGCCCCTGGCTGCGGCTGCAAGGCGCCGCCGAGAAGTTTTGTCGAGCGCCCGATCTTTCGCTAGACTGCGCACCTCGTCCCCGCGACGAACCTGGATCAGCAGACAGGAAAACACTGAGCTGGCTAACCTGAACCCACTTTCAGAGGAGCCGGCCACCATGCCTGCGACCCGTACCTGGTTAAAAAACCCCCTCGCCATTTTCACCGGCAATGCCCTCGACGCCCGTGGCGGCCTGGTGCTGCAAGACGGCCTGATCGTCGAAGTGCTCGGCGCCGGGCAGCAACCGTCCGTGCCCTGCGCGCAGGTCTTCGACGCCCGCGAGCATGTGCTGCTGCCCGGGCTGATCAACACCCACCATCACTTCTATCAAACCCTGACCCGCGCCTGGGCGCCGGTGGTCAACCAGCCGCTGTTTCCCTGGTTGAAAACCCTGTACCCGGTCTGGGCCCGACTGACTCCGCAGAAGCTGGCCCTGGCCACCAAGGTCGCCCTGGCCGAGCTGCTGCTGTCGGGCTGCACGACGGCGGCGGACCACCATTACCTGTTTCCCGAGGGCCTGGAAAACGCCATCGACGTGCAGGTCGAAAGCGTCCGTGAGTTGGGCATGCGCGCCATGCTGACACGCGGCTCCATGAGCCTGGGCGAAGCCGATGGTGGCCTGCCGCCACAGCAGACGGTGCAACAGGGGCAGGTGATTCTCGATGACAGCCAGCGCCTGATCGCGCAGTACCACGAGCGCGGAGCCGGGGCGCAGGTGCAGATCGCCCTCGCGCCCTGCTCGCCGTTCTCGGTGACGCCGGAAATCATGAGCGCCAGCGCCAAATTGGCTGAACAGTTGGATGTGCGCCTGCACACGCACCTGGCGGAAACCCTGGATGAAGAAGACTTCTGCCTGCAACGCTTCGGCCTGCGTACCGTGGACTACCTGGACAGCGTCGGCTGGCTCGGCCCCCGCACCTGGCTGGCCCATGGCATCCATTTCAACCCCGATGAAATCGCCCGCCTCGGGGCCGCCGGTACCGGCATCTGCCATTGCCCGAGTTCCAACATGCGCCTGGCTTCGGGCATCGCCCCAACCCTGGACCTGATCGCCGCCGGCGCCCCCGTGGGCCTGGGGGTGGATGGCTCGGCGTCCAACGACGCCTCGAACATGATCCTCGAAACCCGCCAGGCCCTGTACCTGCAACGCTTGCGTTATGGCGCCGAGAAGATCACCCCCGAATTGGTCCTGGGCTGGGCTACCCGTGGCTCGGCGCAACTGCTTGGGCGCAGTGATATCGGGGAACTGGCGGTGGGCAAACAGGCTGACCTGGCCCTGTTCAAGCTCGATGAACTGCGCTTTTCCGGCAGCCACGATCCGTTGTCGGCGCTGCTGTTGTGCGGCGCTGATCGGGCGGATCGGGTAATGGTCGGCGGTCAGTGGCGGGTGGTCGATGGCCAGGTCGAGGGCCTCGACCTGAAAGGCCTGATCGCCGATCACAGCCAGGCGGCCCGGCAGTTGATTGCCGGCAGCTGATCGCCGGCTTTCGTCGACCCGCTGCAAGCGGCGGGTCGGCGAAAGGGCTACAGCCCCAGCAGCGACAACATGATGAAAGTGGCAAACAGCACGAAGTGAGTCATGCCTTCGATGGCATTGGTTTCACCGTCATTGAGGTTGATCGCACTGACGATCAGGGTGATGAAAATCATCACGGTCTGCACCGGGGTCATGGCCATCTGGAACGGCTGGCCGGTGTACAGCGCCATGGCTTCCATCACCGGCACCGTGAGAATCACCGTCGACAGCGAGGCTCCCAGAGCGATGTTGACCACCGACTGCATGCGGTTGGCCAACGCGGCGCGCAATGCGGTGAGGATCTCCGGTGCGGCGGAAATCGCCGCCACCAGGATCGCCGTGATCACCGGCGGCGCCCCCGTGCCTTCCAGCCCCAGGTCGAGAGGCTTGGACATCACCTCGGCCAACGCGCCGATCACCACCACACCAAAGACCAGGATGCCGATGCTCAGCCCGAGGTTGATCGCCGGCGCCTGCTCGGACGGGTCCTTGGCCCGGCGCTTCTGCGGGTAGCTGTAGCTGAAGAAGTAACTGTGGGGCCCGACCTGCATCCGCAGGAACAACGTGTAGAGCACCACCATCGCGCCGATGGTGAAGGCCGAGTAGACCTTCCAGTCAGACTCGGGAATGAACTCCGGCACCACCATCGACACGCCCATGGCGGTGAGGATCATCACGCTGTAGGTGCGCGCCGAATCATCGTTGTACGACTGCTCGCCGTGCTTGATCCCGCCCATCAGCGCGGCCAGGCCGAGAATGCCGTTGATGTCGAGCATCACCGCCGAGTAGATGGTGTCGCGCACCAGGGTCGGCGAGGCCTCGTTGCTCATCATGATCGCCAGGATCACCACTTCCACCAGCACCGCAGCCAGGGTCAGGATCATGGTGCCGTAGGGGTCGCCGACTTTTTCCGCCAGCAGCTCGGCATGGTGCGCCACGCGCATCGAGGCGGCGACGATAAAGCCGATCAGCACCAGCCCGGACCCCAGCGCCACGCCCTGGCCACTGTTGAGCAATACATGCTCCAGGGGATAGGCCACCAGCGCGGCGACCAGCGCCAGCAACAGGAAGGTTTCTTGCTTGAGTGACGTGAGCATTGCAGTCCTTTACACAATTCGAAACAAAGACAGGAGATGAGCTACAGACTGCTGCGAGTCACTAACGTTTCGTTACACCTTAGTGCACCAGGGGTTGGCATGCCGGGCGGCCAGCGCACCGGGTTGGCTCCCGAGGCTGTTCGGGCCACCTTCACGCCCCTCATCTTCCACCCGCCGAACCGCCGTGCCAGGGCCTTCAGCCCAGGTAAAACCTGCCCCGGGCGTTTTGTTGTCTTGTTGGTCAGCTATTTGCATTGGGCTGTCAGAGCCTGAAAGCCCAGCCCTCCCCACAACAAAATGGAGTTCGAATTCATGCATAAACGTCCGTTGAAAAAGCTGCTGTGCGCCCTGACCGCGGCCATTGGCCTGAGTACCGGCCTGAGTGCCAGCGCGGCCGATCCGTTGAAAGTCGGCTTCGTCTACATCGGCCCGATCGGCGACCACGGCTGGACCTATCAGCATGAACAGGGCCGCAAGGCGCTGGTGGAAAAGTTCGGCGACCAGATCAAGACCAACTACGTGGAAAACGTCGCCGAGGGCGCTGATGCCGAGCGGGTGATCCGCAATATGGCCAAGGACAAGTACGACCTGATCTTCACTACGTCCTTCGGCTATATGAACCCGACGCTGAAAGTTGCCAAGCAGTTCCCCAAGGTCACCTTCGAACACGCCACCGGCTACAAGCAGGACAAGAACCTGGGCACCTACCTGGCGCGCACCTATGAGGGGCGCTACGTCGGTGGCTTCCTGGCGGCGAAGATGACCAAGACCAAGAAGATTGGCTACGTCGCCTCCTTCCCGATTCCGGAGGTGATTCGCGACATCAACGCCATCCAGTTGGCCCTGAACAAATACAACCCGGGCACCGAGATCAAGGTGGTGTGGGTCAACTCCTGGTTCGACCCGGGCAAGGAAGCCGACGCCGCCAATGCCCTGATCGACCAGGGCGCCGACGTGATCTTCCAACACACCGACAGCCCGGCACCGATCCAGGCCGCCGAACGTCGTGGCGTGTACGCCGTGGGTTACGCCTCGGACATGGCGCACTTCGGGCCCAAGGCCGTGCTGACCTCCATCGTCAACAACTGGGGCCCGCATTACATCCAGGCCACCCAGGGCGTGCTCGACCATAGCTGGAAACCGCAGGACTACTGGGGCGGCCTGAAGGAAGGCACGGTTGAACTGCCCATCAGCGACCTGGTGCCGGCCCCGGTCAAAACCGAAGCCGAACAGATCATCGCCGATATCAAGAGCGGCGCCTTCCACCCCTTCACCGGCCCGATCAAGGACCAGGCCGGCGTCGAAAAACTGGGCCCTGGCGTCAGCGCCAGCAACGCCGAACTGGCCTCGATGAACTACTACGTCGAAGGCATGAAAGCCGATATCCCGAAATAACCCCTCTGAACCTGTAGCCGCTGCCGCAGGCTCTTGCAGCGTTTGGACGCTGGCCTCAAGGCACTGCGGATGTTCCCGACAGTGCAGGCGTATGGGAGGGCCCGCGCAGCCTCGCAGCCTCGGCAGCGGCTACAGTTATCGCGAACAACAAGGAGCAGATCCTCTTATGAACCAACTGCCCGTCATCGATATCAGCCCGCTCTACCAGGATCATCCCCAAGGCTGGCACAGCGTTGCGCAACAGATCGACCAGGCCTGCCGCGAGTGGGGCTTCTTCTACATCAAGGGCCACCCGATCAGCGCCCAGCGCATCGAACACCTGCTGGACAGCGCCCGGCAATTCTTCGCCTTGCCCACCGCCGAAAAGCTCAAGATCGACATCACCCAGACCCGCCATCACCGCGGCTACGGCGCCATCGCCACCGAGCAACTGGACCCGAGCAAACCCAGCGACTTGAAGGAAACCTTCGACATGGGCCTGCACCTGCCGGCCGATCACCCGGAGGTATTGGCGGACAAACCCCTGCGCGGGCCCAACCGTCACCCGGACCTGCCTGGTTGGGAAACCCTGATGGAACGCCACTACCAGGACATGCAGGCCCTGGCACAGACCCTGCTGCGGGCCATGACCCTGGCCTTGGGCATCGACCGCGACTTCTTCGACAGCCGCTTCGAACAGCCGGTGAGTGTGCTGCGGATGATCCACTACCCGCCGCGTCACACCGCCAGCTCCGAGGAGCAGCAAGGCGCCGGCGCACACACCGACTACGGTTGCATCACCCTGCTCTACCAGGACACCGCCGGTGGCCTGCAAGTGCGCAATGTCCGGGGCCAATGGATCGATGCACCGCCGATCGAGGGCACGTTCGTGGTCAACCTGGGGGACATGATGGCGCGCTGGAGCAACGACCGTTACCTGTCGACGCCGCACCGGGTCATCAGCCCGCTGGGAGTCGATCGCTATTCGATGCCGTTCTTCGCCGAGCCCCATCCCGACACCCGCATCGAGTGCCTGCCCGGCTGCCAGAGCGCCGAACAGCCAGCAAAATACCCCGCCACCAGTTGCGCCGAATTCCTGCTCTCGCGCTTTGCCGACACCTATGCTTACCGGCGTGAGCTGGAAGGCGCCTGAGCAACCGCTTGGTCAGGTTTTACCGAATATTTCAGCGGGCGCCTGTAGAATGGCGAGCTTTTCGCAGCACCCGACTGCACCTGATGAGACTGAACCATGTACGACTGGCTAAACGCCCTGCCCAAGGCCGAGCTGCATTTGCACCTTGAAGGTTCGCTGGAGCCCGAGCTGCTGTTCGCCCTTGCCGAACGCAACAAGATAGCCCTGCCGTGGAGCGACGTCGAAACCTTGCGCAAGGCCTACGCCTTCAACAACCTGCAAGAGTTTCTCGACCTGTATTACCAGGGCGCGGACGTGCTGCGCACCTCCCAGGATTTCTACGACCTGACCTGGGCCTACCTGCTGCGCTGCAAAGCCCAGAACGTGATTCACACCGAGCCCTTCTTCGACCCGCAGACCCACACCGACCGTGGCGTGCCGTTTGAAGTGGTGCTCAACGGCATCGCCGCTGCGTTGAAAGATGGCGAACAGCAACTGGGTATCACCAGCGGCCTGATCCTGAGCTTCCTACGCCATTTGAGCGAAGACGAAGCGCAGAAAACCCTGGACCAGGCGCTCCCGTTCCGTGACGCCTTTGTCGCCGTGGGCCTGGACAGTTCGGAAATGGGTCACCCGCCGAGCAAGTTCCAGCGCGTGTTCGACCGGGCGCGTCACGAAGGCTTTCTGACCGTGGCCCACGCCGGCGAAGAAGGGCCACCCGAATACATCTGGGAAGCCATCGACCTGCTGAAAATCCAGCGCATCGACCATGGCGTGCGCGCCATCGAAGACGAGCGTTTGATGCAGCGGATCATCGACGAGCAGATCCCGCTGACCGTGTGCCCGCTGTCCAACACCAAGCTCTGCGTGTTCGACCACATGTCCCAGCACAACATCCTCGACATGCTCGAGCGTGGGGTGAAGGTCACGGTGAACTCGGACGACCCGGCCTACTTCGGCGGCTACGTCACCGAAAACTTCCACGCCCTGCACACCCACCTCGGCATGACCCAGGACCAAGCCAAACGCCTGGCCCAGAACAGCCTCGACGCGCGCCTGGTCAAACCGTAAGTCGGTAGCCGCTGCCGAGCCCGCGAGGCTGCGCGGGCCCGGGAGATCGGCCAGGGGTGTCAGGTGAGTGGGCGGTGTCTGGTGTGGCCAGCGCAGCCTGCCGGCAGCGGCTACACCGTGGCTTCGCTCAACTCCTCGAGGGTTTTGCCGCGGGTTTCCGTGCCGAACAGCCAGACCACCGCCGCGGCAATCGCGAAGCACAGTGCACCCAGGGCGAACACCCCGCCCTGTCCGGTGATCGGGAACACCAGCCCGGTCACCAACGGCCCGAGCAATGAGCCCACCCGCCCGATCGCCGAAGCAAACCCGGAGCCGGTGGCCCGCGCCGATGTCGGGTACAGCTCAGGGGTGTAGGTGTAGAGCACCGCCCACATGCCGAACAG
This sequence comes from Pseudomonas sp. MF4836, assembly GCF_002018875.1. Classification (GTDB taxonomy): domain Bacteria; phylum Pseudomonadota; class Gammaproteobacteria; order Pseudomonadales; family Pseudomonadaceae; genus Aquipseudomonas. The sequence continues at coordinate 733,778 of NZ_MVOL01000002.1, read as the reverse complement.
GAAAAACTGCATCAACAGCCCGGAGCCGATCAGCAGGCTGACGTTGCCGCCAAACACCGCGCTCTGCCCGTAGAGAAATGCCATCACCCCGCCGCCCAACAGGGTGACGATGCACACCGGCTTGCGCCCCCAGCGCTCCACCAGCCAGGCCGCCATCAAGAATCCGGGAATCCCGCCCAGGGAAATCAGCACCGTGTAATACACCGACTGCGTGACCGCAAACCCCGACTGTTGCAGCAACGCGCTGAGCCAGGACGTGAGCCCGTAAAACCCGAGCAGGGCGAAGAACCACACACTCCAGATCATCATCGTGCGCTGGCGATAGAGCGGCGACCAGATCTCGCGCAACGCCGAAAAGAACGTGCCCGGCGTACTTGCAACCCGTGGCAAGGCAATCGGCTCGGGCAAGTCGACACGCTGCAACGACGCGCGGACTTTGTCCTCGATGGCGCACAGCACCCGGTCCGCATCGGCGTGTCACCCGGCCTGCTCCAGCCAGCGCGGCGACTCGGGAATAAAAAAGCGGATCACCAGCACAAACACCGCCGGTATCGCCAGCACCAGGAAGATATCGCGCCAGCCAATCAACGGCAGCAGGAAGTACGACAGCACCCCGGCGGCAACAAAGCCCAGGGGCCAGAACCCGTCCATCAACTCGATGTAACGCCCGCGGCGCTTCGCCGGAATCATCTCCGACAGCATCGATTGAGCGATTGGAAATTCCATGCCCATGCCGATCCCCAGCAGGATGCGAAACAACGTCAGGCCCTCGACGGTCTGCGCCGTGGAGCACAGGTAGCTGGCGATCCCCCAGAGCACAATGCTCCACTGGAACACCGGCTTGCGGCCGAAGCGGTCGGCGAGCATTCCCGACAGGGACGCCCCGACCACCATGCCGAAAAAGCTCGAACTGGCGAGCAACCCGGCCTGGGCCGAACTCAGGCCGAACTCGGTTTTGATCGAGCCCAGGAGGAACGTCATCATCGCCAGGTCCATGGAGTCGAAGAAAAACGCCAAGGCAATGATGATGAAAATAACTCGGTGATAGCCACTGATGGGCAACCGTTCCAGTCGCTCTGCGGCGCTGTACCCCTGAATATTCATAGCCTGCCCCCGATTGATGGTCTGCAATCGAGTGTGCGCGATCGAGGCTGGCGGCTATTGCTGGATGCGACTCGGCTGCGTCCGAGAACGACGCGCGGGCCCCGTAATCATTGATCCAAAGCGCTGCCGGCGGGGTAGTGGGCGGAAATCGCGGCGCAGCGCGACTGGAGCATCTCGCGCAGCAGATTGACCGGTTTGCTCAACTGCGCGCGGTGAGCGCACAACAGGTTCAGCGGCGCACGCTCGCAGAGCAGTTCCGGCATCAGCACTTTCAGGCGCCCGGCCAGCACGTCGGCGGCCACATCGAGCCAGGACTTGTAGGCAATCCCCGCCCCGGCCACTGCCCACAGGCGCACCACATCGGCATCGTCACTGAAGCGGTCGCCGTTGACGGTCAGGCCCACTTCGCGCTTGCCGTCATGGAAACTCCAGTGGTCGTGGACTCGGCTGCCGAGCATATAAAGCAGGCAGTTGTGCTGCGCCAGTTGCTCCAGCTGGCGCGGCTCGCCATGCCTGGCCAGGTAGCCGGGGGCGGCGCACAGCACCCGGCGATTCTGCGGAGCGACCGGCAGCGCCACCAGGCTTGAGTCTTCGGGCTCGCCGTAGCGCAGGGCGATGTCCACCGGCTGGCGAAACAGATCAGCGATGCGGTCCCCCAGCAGCAGGCGCAGGGTCAACCTGGGGTGCTCGCGCTGGAATTCGTCGAGCCAGGGCAGCAGCAGATTGCGCCCGAAATCCGAGGGTGCGGACAACTGCAGAATCCCGCTGACCTGATCCTGGCCGCTGGCCAGCAGGCGCCGGCCTTCGTCGAGGTTGCTCAGGGCCGCACGGGCATATTCGAGAAACCCCTCGCCCTCGGCCGTCAGGCGCAGGCTGCGAGTCGAGCGCGCCAGCAAACGCGCCCCCAACTGCTGTTCGATCCGCTTGAGGGCGGCGCTGGCCACGGCCGCCGACATGTCCATGACCCGCGCCGCGGCCGATAGGCTGCCCAGGTCGGCCGCGCGCACAAACAATTGCAGATCGTCGAATCGCAGCATCTTGCACCCGGCATTATCAAAAAAATATTGAAAGAGCCTGCTCTTTTAGCCGGTTTTATCTTCAAGAGAAATAGCCAATCATCTGTCCATCGCCTAGCTACCTACTTCAGGAACACCACATGTCCCAGTCCTTCACCGCCATTGCCACCCTGATTGCCAAGCCCGATCAACAGGCCAGGCTGCTGCGCGAGCTCAGCGCCCTGGTCCCACCGAGCCGCGACGAAGCCGGCTGCCAGTACTACGAATTGCACCAGGACGCCGCGCAGCCCGATACCTTCTACGTGCTGGAGCGCTGGGACGATGAGGCGGCCCTGGAGTTTCACAACAACACCGCGCACTTCCAGCATTTCATTGCCCAGACCCGCGAGGCGATCGAGCACTTCGAGCTCAAGCGCCTGCAGTTGATTATCTGACCCTCTTCGCCCCCTTCATCAGGAACCCAGCATGAAAGCCATCGCTTATTACAACGCCCTGCCGATCAACGACCCCAAGTCCCTGCAGGACATCGAACTCCCCGAGCCCGTCGCCGGCCCCCGTGATCTGCTGGTGGAAGTCAAAGCCATCTCGGTCAACCCGGTGGATACCAAGGTGCGCCAGAACGCCCAGCCCGAAGGTGGCGCGGCCAAGGTCCTGGGCTGGGACGTGGCCGGTGTGGTCAAGGCCGTGGGCAGCGAAGTCAGCCTGTTCAAGGCCGGCGACAAGGTGTTCTACGCCGGCTCCATCGCCCGTGCCGGCGGCAACAGCGAGTTGCACGTGGTCGATGAACGGATTGTCGGCCATATGCCCAAGACCCTGGGCTTTGCTGAAGCGGCGGCCCTGCCCCTGACCGCAATCACCGCCTGGGAGCTGCTGTTTGAACGCCTGCAGATCCGCGAAGGCCGCGAAGACGTGGGCCAGAGCCTGCTGATCGTCGGCGCCGCCGGTGGCGTGGGTTCGATCCTGACGCAGTTGGCCAGCCAGCTCACGGGGCTCAAGGTCATCGGCACCGCATCACGGGAGCAAACCCAACGTTGGGTCCAGGACCTGGGGGCCGACCTGGTGATCGATCACAGCCAGCCGCTGAGCGAAGAACTCAAGCGTGCCGGCCAGGCCAGCGTGACCCACGTCGCCAGCTTGACCCAGACCGACCTGCACCTGGACCAACTGGTGGAAGCCCTGGCCCCCCAAGGCAAGCTGGCGCTGATCGACGACCCGAAAAGCCTCGACGTGACCAAGCTCAAGCGCAAGAGCCTGTCGCTGCATTGGGAGTTCATGTACACCCGTTCGTTGTTCGAAACCCCAGACATGCAAGAACAGCATGTCTTGCTCAACCGCATCGCCGAGCTGATCGACGCCGGCACCTTGAAAACCACGGTCGGCGAGCACTTCGGCACCATCAATGCGGCCAACCTGCGGCGGGCCCATGCGCTGCTGGAAAGCGGCACGGCCAAGGGCAAGATCGTCCTCGAAGGCTTCTAAGAAACTGCTCACGATCTGCTGCGCTTAGCTCATGCGGCGTTAAAAATGGCTTCGAAATGCTCATTTAGGACCCTAAAACTGCGCTTTCTCAGCCATTTTTGCCTTGCCTGAGCGTCGCTCGCTAGATCGTGAACAGGTTCTGAAGGCCGGGGCAGACGGCATTGCCAGAGGGGCAATGCCGTCAGTCCGAGAGTTGACGCTTGTCATATTCATGACCGTATTCGGGTCTACACTGGAGGCCTTTGCAACGCAGTCTTTTACCCGAGGAGGTCAGCAATGAAGATCCTGATAAAAGAATTGGCGAAACCCCAAGGCTCCCAATGGCAGGTCCGCCTGGACCAGCATGCGGTCACCTTTCGCAGCGAAGCCGAAGCCCGCGCCTTCGCTCAAACCCTGGAAGCCCGTCTGCAAGCCCCCCACCGATTCCCCGAAAGCCAGCAGCGCGCTGCCGGCTGAGTCAGAGCTTCGCCGCCTCAACTGCCCTGGCGTTTTGCAAACGCCGGGTGAGCACGGCCATCGTCACCGCGAGGACGCCGCACAGGCTGATCACCATGGCCATCGGCATGGCGCTGCCATCGTGCAGGAACCCCACCAGCCAGGCTGCCCCGGCCGCCACACTGAACTGCAGGCAACCGAGCAAGGCCGAGGCACTGCCAGCGCGTGCGCCCTGACCGTTCATGGCGCATGCCGAGGCATTGGGAATAATGCAGCCAAGGCTGGCAATACACACAAACAGCGGCAGCAACAGCGGCCACAGCTTTTGCGTGTGCATTGAACTGATGCCCAGCAGGACCAGGGCCGCTGCCAGGTAAATCCACACCGTGCGCGCCAGCAGGAAGGTCGGGCCACGCTTGGCCAACAGCCGCGCATTGATCTGCGCCACCAGGATAAAACCGCCGGCGTTGATCCCGAAGAACCAGCCAAAATGCTCGGCCGGCACCTCATACAGCTTGATGAAGATAAAGGGCGAACCGGCAATGTAGGCAAACATCCCGGCGATCGCGATGCCGCCGGTCAGGGCGTGGCCGAGGAATATCCGGTCGGCCAGCAGGCGACCGTACTGGCGCAACGAACCGGACAGCGGCTGGCGTGGCAGGCCGGCCGGCAGGCTTTCCGGCAAGCCCAGGGCCACCGCCAGACCGGACAGGGCACTGAACGCCGTGAGCATGATGAAGATCGATTGCCAGCCATAGAGGTTCACCAGCAGGCCGCCGAGCATTGGCGCCAGGATCGGTGCCAGGCCCATCACCAGCATCAGCTGGGAAAACACCTTGGCCGAACCCACGGCATCACATTTATCGCTGACCACCGCCCGGGAAATCACCATCCCTGCGCAACCGCCCAGGGCCTGGACGAAGCGTGCCGCAATCAACCACTCAAGGTTCGGCGCATAGGCACAGGCCAGCGACGCCAGGGTGAACAAACTGACGCCGACCAGCAACGGCATGCGCCGCCCGAAGCGGTCCGCCACCGGGCCATAGGCCAGTTGGCCGATGGACAGCCCCAGGAAGTAGGCCGCGAGGGTCAGTTGAACGTGTTTTTCATCGGTGCCAAACGCCAGCGCCATCGCCGGAAAAGCCGGCAGATAGAAGTCGATCGCCAGCGGGCCAAAGGCGCTCAAGGCGCCCAGAATCAGGATCGTGCGTAAATTCATCAGGCATCCAAGTCGAGCATCAGTCAGCAACCCGACAGTCTAGCCGCGCTTGGATGCCTTGAACATTCCGATAGGTCGCTACCTATCAAAAATACTCAGGCCAATTGCACCTTGTAGCCTTCGCCGCTGATCAGGCCGATGACCTCGTCGTCGGTCAGCCGGCTTTGCACACCGACCTCCTTCGCGCCCAGGTCGACCTTGACCTCGGCCGCCGGGTCCTTGGCCTGAAGCACCTGGGTAATGGCCTTGACGCAGTGGCCGCACGACATACCTTGAACATTGAATACTTGCATGAGGTTGCTCCTGTTGTGAGGGTTGGACCCAGTCTCTTCCTTGCCACCATGGCAAGGTCAAGTTCTGCTTTGCGCTGCCGGGCTGGCAATCAGCGCCGCGCTCGGCCAAGCTTGACCCTCTATGACACGACAGTAGGAGATTCAGCCATGCGCTGGTCAGCTTTCAGCCTATTCAGCCTGCTTGGTTTATTGGCAGCCGCGCCTGCGGCCAGCGCCGCCGGGGAAGACTACGGGGTTCTGATCATTTCCAGGGAACGCCTGGAAGTCGCCACCTCCTGCGAAATCGGCCTGTACATCCAGGATCAGTTGGCAGGCCGACTGTTTCAGGAGCAGTCCGCCTCGTTCAACCTGCCGCCAGGCAAGGTTTCGCTGCGCCTGAAACTGCTGCCGGGCCAGGTCCCGGGTTGCAGCCCGGGCCTGCTTGCACCGGGTTCCCAGGACATTTCCCTGAGGGCCGGTGACGTCGTCAAATACCGCATCGCCATGAGCGAGTCCGGTATTTACCTCAAACCCGCCGCCCTGGGTTATTGAACGCGGGCCTCACACGGGGCCGGCGAGACAAATTGAAGCACCCCGCGTCATGGCGCTTGACCTTGCCCGCATGGCAAGGTTGATCCTGTAGGCAACTTTTACAGGGAGTGTCAGCGATGCCTGAATCAACCACCTTCGACCTGCCCATTGCCGGCATGACCTGCGCCAGTTGCGCCGGGCGCGTGGAGCGCGCCCTGAGCAAGGTCGTCGGCGCTCGCGCGGTCAGCGTCAACCTGGCCACCGAACAGGCCCGAGTCGAGGCGCCCACGGACAGCTTGCCGGCATTGCTGGAGGCGGTGCACAGCGCCGGCTACAGCGTACCGGCCCAGAGCCTGGAACTGAGCATCGGCGGCATGACCTGCGCCTCCTGCGCCGGCCGTGTCGAGCGGGCCTTGAACAAGGTGACGGGGGTCAGCCGCGTCAGCGTCAACCTGGCCAACGAACGGGCACATGTGGAGTTGCTGGGCCAGGTCGAGCCTGCGGTGTTGATAGACGCAGTGACCAAGGCCGGTTACAGCGCCAGCCTGTGGCAGGCCGACCAGAAAGCGCCCGATGACCAACAGCAACGCCTGCGCCGCGAACGCTGGACCCTGGTGCTGGCCATCCTCCTCGCACTGCCTCTGGTCCTGCCGATGCTGGTGGAACCCTTTGGCCTGCACTGGATGCTGCCGGCCTGGGCCCAGTTCGCCCTGGCCACTCCGGTGCAATTCATCTTTGGCGCGCGTTTTTACGTGGCTGCCTGGAAAGCCGTACGCGCCGGTGCCGGCAACATGGACCTGCTGGTGGCCCTGGGCACCAGCGCCGGTTATGGGCTGAGCATCTACGAATGGGCCACGGCGATGCATGGCCACACCCCGCACCTGTACTTCGAAGCCTCGGCCGTGGTGATCGCCCTGGTGCTGCTGGGCAAATACCTGGAGAGCCGGGCCAAGCGCCAGACCGCCAGCGCCATCCGCGCCCTGGAAGCCCTGCGTCCGGAACGAGCCATACAAGTGATCGACGGTCGCGAACAGGACGTCGCCATCAGTGCACTGCGCCTGGGCGACCTGGTCATGGTCAAGCCGGGCGAGCGCTTCCCGGTGGACGGCGAAGTGATCGAAGGCCAGAGCCACGCCGATGAAGCCTTGATCAGCGGCGAAAGCCTGCCGGTGCCGAAACAGCCGGGCGACCAGGTCACCGGCGGTGCCATCAACGGTGAAGGCCGGCTGCTGGTACGGACCCTGGCCCTCGGTGCGGAAACCGTGCTGGCACGCATCATCCGCCTGGTGGAAGACGCCCAGGCCGGCAAGGCACCGATCCAGAAGCTGGTGGATCGGGTCAGCCAGGTGTTCGTCCCGGTCGTGATCCTGCTGGCAGCGGTGACGCTGATCGGCTGGTGGCTATACGGCGCACCGCTGGAAACCGCCGTGATCAACGCCGTCGCGGTACTGGTCATCGCCTGCCCCTGTGCCCTGGGCCTGGCCACGCCGACCGCCATCATGGCCGGCACCGGGGTCGCCGCCCGCCACGGCATTCTGATCAAGGATGCCGAAGCCCTGGAACGCGCCCATGAAGTCAGCGCCGTGGTATTCGACAAGACCGGCACCCTGACCTCCGGCACACCGCGCATCGCCCACCTGCGCGCGGTGGATACCGATGAAAGCACCCTGCTGCAATTGGCCGGCGCCCTGCAACGTGGCAGCGAACACCCGCTGGCCAAGGCGGTGCTGGACCTGTGCGCCGAACGTCAATTGCCGGTGGCCGACGTCACCTCCAGCCAGTCGCTGACCGGTCGCGGCATCGCCGGCAGCCTCGACGGCCGACAACTGGCCCTGGGCAACAAGCGCATGCTCGAAGAAAGCGGCCTGAGCGCCGGCGACCTGGCCGAGTCGGCCCAGGCCTGGGAGACCGAGGGCCGGACCTTGTCCTGGCTGATAGAGCAAAGTCCGCAACTGCGAGTCCTGGGCCTGTTCGCCTTTGGCGACACCCTCAAGCCGGGCGCCCTGCAAGCGGTGCAACAACTCAACGCACGCCATATCAGCAGCCACCTGCTGACGGGCGACAACCGTGGCAGCGCCAAAGTCGTGGCCGAGGCCCTGGGCATCACCGATGTGCATGCCGAAGTGCTGCCGGCGGATAAAGCCGCCACCGTCGCCGAACTGAAGAAAACCGGAGTGGTGGCCATGGTCGGCGACGGCATCAACGACGCCCCGGCCCTGGCGGCCGCCGACATCGGTATTGCCATGGGGGGCGGCACCGACGTGGCGATGCATGCGGCCGGGATCACCCTGATGCGTGGCGATCCGCGCCTGGTGCCTGCGGCCCTGGAGATCAGCCGCAAGACCTATGCGAAAATCCGCCAGAACCTGTTCTGGGCCTTCGTCTATAACTTGATCGGCATCCCGCTGGCGGCCTTCGGCCTGTTGAATCCGGTGCTGGCGGGCGCGGCGATGGCGCTGTCCAGCGTCAGCGTGGTCAGTAACGCCCTGCTCTTGAAGACCTGGAAACCCAAAGACCTGGAGAAGCTGGAATGAACATCGGCCAAGCAGCCAGCCACAGCGGCCTGAGCGCGAAGATGATCCGTTATTACGAATCCATCGGCTTGCTCAAGCCGGCCCATCGCAGCGACAGCGGCTACCGCCTGTATGGCGAGGATGACCTGCACACCCTGGCCTTTATCAAGCGTTCGCGGGATTTGGGGTTTTCCCTGGAGGAAGTCGGCAAGCTGCTGACCCTGTGGCAGGACCGCCAGCGGGCCAGTGCCGATGTCAAAGCCCTGGCTCGGCAACATATCGACGAGTTGAACCAGAAGATCCGCGAACTGGCCGCGCTGCGCGACACCTTGCAGGACCTGGTGGAGCATTGTCAGGGCGATCACCGACCGGACTGTCCGATTCTCAAGGAATTGGCGTCGGGTAGCTGCTGCGAGCCTGTTCCGGCCTGAGGCACAGCTGTAGCCGCTGCCGAAGGCTGCGCTGGCCCCCTGCAACGCTCTTCATACCGCTGACCTTCCATAGCGGCCCGTCCGACCATCGTCCGAACGCCGCCCAAGCCTTCGGCAGCGACTACAGAACCAGGGGCAAAAAAAATCCGGCTAAGGCCGGATTTTTTTGAGGCTTACTGCATCCAGGGCGGAGGCGGCGGCTCTTCGGACTTGCCGGGAGGCGCATCGTCAGCGGCACGGACCGCTTGCCGGCGTTCTTCGTCGAGACGCGCTGCTTCGATCTCGCGCATGATCCCGCCGACATCTGCCAGCTCTTCCGGTTCGTCGAACTCACCGGTCAGGACGCTGGCCGGGTGCAAGGTCCCGGCTTCGTACAGGGCCCACATTTCCTTGGCGTACTTGGTGCGCTTGAGTTCCGGGGCAAAGCGCCCGAAGTAGGACGCCATGTTGCCGACGTCACGCTCCAGCATGCTGAACGCGTGGTTGTTGCCCGCCGCATCCACCGCCTGTGGCAGGTCGATGATCACCGGACCGTCCGGCGTCAGCAGCACGTTGAACTCGGAAAGGTCACCGTGCACCAGGCCGGTACACAACATCAGCACAATCTGCGAGATCAGGAACGCGTGATATTCACGGGCCTGGTCCGGCTCCAGCACCACGTCATTGAGGCGCGGGGCGGCGTCACCGTATTCGTCGGCCACCAGCTCCATCAACAACACGCCTTCGAGGAAATCGAACGGCTTGGGCACTCGCACGCCGGCACTCGCCAAACGGAACAAGGCCGCCACTTCAGCGTTCTGCCAGGCATCCTCGGTTTCTTTACGACCGAACTTGGAGCCCTTGGCCATGGCTCGCGCCTGCCGGCTGTTACGCACCTTGCGGCCTTCCTGATACTCGGCCGCCTGACGAAAACTTCGTTTATTCGCCTCCTTGTAAACCTTGGCGCAACGTAACTCGTTGCCGCAGCGCACCACATAAACAGCTGCTTCTTTACCACTCATGAGTGGGCGCAGCACCTCGTCGACCAGACCGTCCTCGATCAGGGGTTCAATGCGTTTTGGAGTCTTCATCAGCTTTTATTGTGGGTCCTTTATTACCGAACACGCGAATGTCACTCGTTATACGGCAATCCTCGCATGGCGGGGAGAGGTTGCCGACCTATGAACCGCAGATAGCAACGGTAAAGATGCACTCAATGTGCCAGATAAATCGAACACATCAGCCGACGCCTATCGACCGACGCAGATCATAGCCCAGTGGCAGCCAGGCCGTGGGGATGCAAGTCGCAGACATTTCCAATAGAGGCCGAGATATTTTTCCTTGTTTAGCGGAGGAATTTTCTCGAAGCACCTCAATTTTCCCTCTATGCAGCCGAAGTCATCAGGGACAAAAGGAGTTTGTTCGACAATCCGATAGAGACGTCAGCACCCGGCATTGGTTCGCCCTGCCTCGCTCGATGCCCGCCCAACGGACGCAAATCACCGCATTGTTTAAAGCTGCCGTTAATCCGCGAGTCATGTGCACGTCGTGGGCCTACAAGAAAAAACTCTGGAGCGCGGATGAACATCAAACAGAAACTGACCTGGGCGTTTGCAATCATCGCCTGCTTGCCGGTGGTGCTGGTCGCCACGCTCGTGGTGCTGAACCTGCGCAGCGAGGCCAAGGACAATTTCGTCGACGGCAGCGCCCGGGAGATCCGCCAGGTCAGCAACGCCATGCAGCTGTTTTTCGAGGGCATCAGCCAGAACGTCGATTACCTGGCCAGCCAACCCTTGGTCAAATCGGCCGACGCCAGCGTGAAAAGCCGTGTCGGCGCCGATGCCGCGCAACTCCCCGACGGCGAGCTGGACAAGCAGTTGTTTGATCTGTTCGCCAGCCTGGCCGCCAGCCATCCCGCGTACTCCTATGTGTCCTACGGCCTGTCCAGTGGCGGTTACGCCTTCTGGCCCGGGGACCCGAAAATGTCCAACTATGACCCGCGCATCCGCCCCTGGTACAAGACCGCCATGGCCAACCCGGGCAAGACCGTACGAACCGCCGCCTATTACTGGGCCGGTGACGACGCCGTGCTGGTCAGCACCGTGCGCGCCGTGGCCAACCAGTTGGGCGCCCAGGGCGGCGTGGTCAACATCGACGTGTCGCTCAAGCAGCTCACCGAGATCGTCAAGCAGATCAAACTGGGCGAGTCCGGCTACCTGATGCTCCTGGAAAACACCGGCACCGTGCTGGTGGACCCGAAGCTGCCGGAACACAACTTCAAGGCCCTCGACAGCCTAGGCGCGGGTTATGCCCAACTGGCCAAGGCCGGCAAGGGCCTGGTGGAGGTCGAACTCAATGGCGAACGCTACATGGCCAACGTCTGGCCGTCGGAGCAATTGGGCTGGACCTTTATCGGCCTGATCAAGCAGAACGAAGTGATGGGCGCAGCGACCCAACTGACCTGGCTGATCGCAATCATTGCCGGCGTGCTGGCGGTGCTGTTCGCGGTGGTGGGCGCCAGTTTCGCCAGCGTGATCGTGCGCCCGATCCGCAGTGTGGCCAGCGGCCTGGAAGGCATCGCCCAGGGCGAAGGCGATTTGACGCAGAACCTCAACATCCGGGGCAGCGATGAAACCGCGCAACTGGCCAACTGGTTCAACCAGTTCCTGACCGCGATCCGCAACCTGATCCAGAGCATCGGCCAGGCGGCGAACAAGATTCTCGCCACCTCCCGCAGTTCGACCCAGGTCTCCAGCGACATGGCCGAAGCCGCCGGACGCCAGCGCGAAGCCGTGGACATGGTCTCCACCGCGTTCCACGAAATGGTCGCAACCGCCAACGAAGTCGCACGCTCCTGCAGCCAGGCCGCCGAGTCGGCCGACAGCGGCCAGCGCCAGGCCCGGGAAGGCCAGCAGCAGATCGACGCCGCCGTGCACAGCGTCGATCAGTTGAGCCAGGAAATCGAACAGTCGGCGCAGTCGATGCAACAACTGGAACGCGACAGCAATGACATCCAGTCGATCCTCGGCACCATCCGCTCAATTGCCGAACAGACCAACCTCCTGGCCCTGAACGCGGCCATTGAAGCGGCCCGTGCCGGTGAACAGGGTCGTGGCTTTGCCGTGGTGGCCGACGAAGTGCGCGCCCTGGCCAAACGCACTGCCGATTCCACCGCGGAAATCGATGGCCTGTTGGGCAACCTGGCCAAGCGCACCAGTGCGGTGACCCAGCAGATGCACGCCAGCCTGGAAGTGTCGCAGCAGTCGGTGAGCCGTATCGGTCTGGCGCGCAGCAGCTTCGGGCAGATCCGCGAGTCGGTGGACGTGATCCGCGACATGAACACCCAGATCGCCACCGCCGCCGAAGAACAGCATCAGGTGGCGGAAGACATCAACCGCCACATCAGCCAGATCCATGGCGATGCGCAGTTGGTGGCGGAACTGGCCAACTCGGCGCGCCTGGACTCCCAAAGCCTCGCCGGTTTGTCCGATGAACTGGACAGCCTGGTCCGCCGCTTCAAGACCTGATGCAAGCGGCGCCTGCACCTATCCTGCAGGCGCCCCCCTTCAGCGCTCGATAATCGCCGTCACGCCCTGGCCACCGGCGGCGCAGATCGAGATCAGCCCGCGCCCCTGCCCTGCCACCTCCAGCAACTTGGCCAGATTGGCCACGATGCGCCCGCCCGTGGCCGCAAACGGGTGCCCCGCCGCCAGCGAACTGCCCTTGACGTTGAGGCGACTGCGGTCGATAGCCCCCAACGGTGCCTCAAGCCCGAGGCGGTTTTTGCAGTAATCCGCGTCTTCCCAGGCCTTGAGGGTGCACAGCACCTGGGCTGCGAACGCCTCATGGATTTCGTAGTAATCAAAGTCCTGCAGCGTCAACCCATTGCGCGCCAGCAAGCGCGGCACGGCATACACCGGCGCCATCAGCAGGCCTTCGGCGCCGTTGACGAAATCCACCGCCGCCGCCTCGCCATCACGCAGGTAGGCCAGCACCGGCAAGCCGCGTTCTTTGGCCCATGCTTCGCTGCCCAGCAGCACCAGAGAAGCACCATCGGTCAGCGGTGTGGAGTTGCCGGCGGTCAGGGTGCCCTTGGCGCTGCGCTCGAACGCCGGCTTGAGGCTGGCGAGTTTTTCCAGGGTCAGGTCCGGGCGCAGGTTGTTGTCGCGGGTCAGGCCAAGAAAGGGCGTAATCAGATCGTTGTGCCAGCCTTCGGCGTAGGCCGCGGCCATTTTTTGATGGCTTTCCAGGGCCAGTTGGTCCTGCTCGGCGCGGGGGATGTTCCAGGTCTGCGCCATCAGTTCGCAATGCTCGCCCATGGACAGCCCGGTGCGGGGCTCGCCATTGCGCGGCAGCTCGGGCTTGAGGTGATGGGGACGCAACTGGAGAAAGGTCTTGAGCTTGTCGCCCAGGCTCTTTTCCCGATTCGCCTGCAGCAGAATTTTGCGCAAGCCCTCATTGACCCCGATCGGCGCGTCGGAGGTGGTGTCCACACCGCCGGCAATCCCGCACTCGATCTGCCCCAGGGCAATTTTATTGGCCACCAGCAACGCGGCTTCCAGGCCGGTGCCGCACGCTTGCTGAATGTCATAGGCCGGCGTGGTCGGCGCCAGGCGCGAGCCGAGCACGCATTCGCGGGTCAGGTTGAAATCCCGCGAGTGCTTGAGCACCGCCCCCGCAGCGACCTCCCCCAGGCGCAGGCCGTGCAGGTTGTAGCGTTCGATCAGTCCCTCGAGCGCTGCGGTCAACATCGCCTGGTTGCTCGCGGTGGCGTACGGGCCGTTGGAGCGGGCAAAGGGGATGCGGTTACCGCCGATAATCGCGACGCGGCGCAGCTGAGTCATGGAAAGCTCCCTATTCTGTGAGTGCGACAACCCACAAGCGTAGGTTGTATCTCGTGGATCGAACGACTGAAGGCCCGAGGTGGTCCACAGTCTTAACCCCCCAGCAACCAGGCTGAGAGTGGACCGGGCGCCGAACGCGTTCAGCACGCAGTAGTTTTCAGACAGCCTGAATCGGAGAGCATTCCATGTCTGACCGTTATATCGACTTCGCCAATTCGGCCTTCGGCCATCGTCTGGTCTCGGCCATTGGCCTGCCGTCACCGGTACGTCTGGAGCGCTGGCAGGCCGGTCGCCTGCGGCCCATCGACGGCGCCCTGCTGATCGGCGGCGGGCCACTGGCGCAGCAGGTGGGCGAGTTAGCCAAGCGCCTGACCGATGCCACCTATCACTACGGCAACGACCCCAGCCTGGGCACCCCATGGATTCCCGGCCACGGGCCCAAGCTCAAGGCGGTGGTGTTCGATGCCAGTGACCTGGTGCACACCGACCAGCTCAAACAGTTGCGCGAGTTCTTCCAGCCGCTGATGAAAAACCTCGATCACAGCCCCCATCTGGTGATTCTCGGCCGCGCCCCGGAAACCCTCGACCAGCCCTTTGCCGCCAGCGCCCAGCGAGCACTGGAAGGCTTCAGCCGTTCCCTGGCCAAGGAGCTGCGCGATGGCGGCACCCTGCAGTTGTTGTACGTGGGGGCCGGTGCCGAAGAACAGCTGGAAGGGGCGCTGCGGTTTTTCCTGTCGCCCAAGAGCGCGTTCGTCTCCGGCCAGGTCGTGCGCCTGCAGGCCTGCGCGGCCCAGGTGCAGGATTGGAGTCGCCCCCTTGCCGGGCGCAAGGCCCTGGTCACCGGGGCCGCCCGGGGCATTGGCGCCTCGATTGCCGAAACCCTGGCCCGGGATGGCGCCGACGTGGTCCTGCTGGACGTGCCCCCGGCCAAGGCCGATCTTGAAGCCCTGGCCGCACGCCTGGGCGGGCGCAGCATTACCCTGGACATCTGTGCCGCCGACGCTGCCGAGCAATTGATCGAACAGTTGCCCGATGGCATCGACATCGTGGTGCACAATGCCGGCATCACCCGCGACAAGACCCTGGCCAACATGACGCCCGAATTCTGGGATGCGGTGCTGGCGGTCAACCTCAATGCGCCGCAGGTCCTGACCCAGGCCCTGCTCGACAGCGGAACACTGCATGACGAGGGCCGGGTGATTCTGCTGGCCTCCATCAGCGGCATCGCCGGCAATCGCGGGCAGACCAACTACGCCGCGAGCAAGGCCGGTCTGATCGGCCTGGCCCAGGCCTGGGCGCCGCTGTTGCAGCAACGCGCCATCAGTATCAACGCGGTGGCACCGGGGTTTATCGAAACCCAGATGACTGCACATATTCCCTTCGCCCTGCGCGAAGCCGGGCGCCGCATGAGCTCCCTGGGCCAGGGCGGCCTGCCGCAGGACGTCGCTGAAGCCGTGGCCTGGCTGGCCCAGCCCGGCAGCGGCGCGGTCACCGGACAAGCCCTGCGCGTCTGCGGGCAAAGCGTATTGGGAGCATGACCATGGCTGAGCATTGGCACCAACTCGACGCCCCACCCAAGCTGCCCGAGCTGTACCTGCGGGCCGCCCTGCGCCGCAAGATCACCGGCACCGAGCTCCCCGAATCCGGCCTGCGGTTGTGGCTGGATGTCGAGCCCAGCAACCTTGCGGCCTATCGCAAGGTCTGCGGCTTTGCCGAGAACGGCCTGCTGCCGCCCACTTATCCACACGTGCTGGCGTTCGCCCTGCAGATGCAATTGCTGACCGCCAAGGACTTTCCGTTCCCGTTGCTGGGGCTGATTCACCTGGCCAACCGGATCCGTGTCATCCGCCCCTTGGGGGGTGTTGGCCGGCTGCAGGTCGGGGTGCGGGTGCGCAATCTGCAAGCCCATGCCAAGGGTGCGGTGTTCGATGTCATCACCCAGGTCGACGACCAGCTTGGTCCATTGTGGGAAGCCGAGAGTCGGATGCTGTGCAAAGGTGTGGAGCTGCCCGGTACGCCGGCGGCCGATAGCCTGCAGGCATCCGCCGCCCTTGAAGAGTTGACGCGCTGGCCAGCCCCGGCGGACATCGGTCGGCGCTATGCCAAGGTGTCCGGGGACTACAACCCGATCCACCTCAGTGCTGCGAGCGCCAAACTGTTCGGCTTCCCCCAGGCGATCGCCCATGGCCTGTGGAACAAGGCACGTACCCTGGCCGCGCTGGCGGAGCATCTGCCGGCGGCGAACATCGAGATTGCCGTGGAGTTCAGGAAACCGGTGCGCCTGCCCAGCGAGGTCACGCTCCTGAGCAGCGCGCCGGGCTCAAGCGGCGATCTGCAACTGGTCGGTGCAGGCGAGTTGCAGCACATGCTGGGCACCTGGCGCCCGATTGCCTGAGGGGCTTCTCAACCGCGACGAATCAGGAACACCCCCGCCAGGATCAACACCAGCCCGGCGGCCTTGCCGACACTGATCGGCGCCTCGCGAAAACCGGCCCAGCCGAAGTGGTCCAGAGCCATCGCCATGCCCAGCTGGCCCGCCAGGACCAGGGACATAAACAGCATGGCGCCGATCCGCGGGCCGGCGAAGGCCGCCGTGGTGATGAAAAAAGCCCCCAGCAGGCCACCGCACCAGTGCCACCAGGTCAGGCCCTTGAGCGCCCCCAGGCTCGGCACTTCACGCTGCATCATCACCAGCACCAATAGGGCCAGGGTCCCGACAAAAAAGGAAATCAGGGCGGCGGCCAGCACACTGCTGACCTGTTTGGCCAACTGGCCATTGATTCCGGCTTGCAGGGGCAAAAAGGCGCCGGCAATAAAAGGCAGGCACAACAGCCACCAGACTGGGGCGGGCATAGGGAACTCCGGCAGGATTTTTGGCTGCGCAGTATAGGTTAATCCGCCCGGCGATAAAGATGGGTGTAACGGGCCAACACTTTAACCCCCCTCACCCAGCGCCTTGAGCGCTGAATCCAATGATTAATTGTATATATATAACTTAAGTTTTAAGCCGCCCCACACCCGCCGGCAGAAAACTGACAGCCTTTGATTTATAAGACTTTTATCGCAACACAATACCGTCACCCCTACCCTTGGTATTAGTCACTACGCGAGGCCTGAGAGCGAATATATAAGTTGTTAATACCAAGTTGAGAATGGTGGGAAACAGCACCTGAGCCTTTTATGTAGACAACGGACGAAGGCATCCCCAGCGACAGAACTGGAGAGCTATCGAAAACAACGAACGTTGTACAGGTGCAAGGAATTTCTCTCATGAACACTCAAGTTTGGTTGAAAGCAAGCACAGCAGTAGCCCTTATCCTCTCTCTCAGCCTGGCAGGCTGCAGCAGCGGCGGTGGCGGCCACAAAAGCAGTTCCAGCAGCTCCACCCCTGACAGCACCACCGGTACCGGCGGCGGCACTGGCGGTGGCACCGGTGGAGGTACAGGCGGTGGCACAGGCGGTGGCACTACCACCCCACTGGTCACCAGCAGCCTGGTGTCCACCGTTGGTAGCACCGTCAGCGGCGTAGGCAATGGCGTCAGCGACCTGGGCGACTCCCTGGCCGCGGTTCCAGTGGTCGGCGGCGTGGTCCAGAGCGCTGTCAATACCACCGGCAATGTGGTCGACACCGTGGGTTCGAGCTTGACCAACGGCCTCGGCAAACTGGGTACCGACCCTAAAGCCGTGAGCAAAACCACAGCCGTGGTGGGCAATGTAGTGAGCGATGTCGGTAACGGTGTTTCCGACCTCAGCGGCAAACTCGCCACCACGACCCAAAGCGTTCCCGTGGTAGGTGGCATCGTCACCAAAGTCGCTCCGGTCCTGGACGGCGTAGGGGACAGGGTGACCATGCTCGGCAACACCCTGAATACCGTTACCAGCAGCGGCCCGGTCGGCAACTTGACCGATGGCGTTGGCAACAATGTCCTGGTGCCCGTGGTCACCCTGGCTGAAGGCCTGACCGGCAAAGTCGGCAGCGCAACCGGTCTCGGCGCTCCGGTCAAAGGGGTACTCAACGGGGTCGCCCAGGCTGTGGACGGTGTCGGCGATAAGGTCACCGATGCCGGCGATGGCAACCCGCTCACCGATACCCTCGGTGGCGCCCTGAGCAACGTCGGCACCGCGGTCGGCAAAGTCGGCGGCTATGTCAGCCCCAACGGCACTGGCACAGGTACTGGAGGCACCGGCAACAACAACGGCCTGCTGGAAACCGTGGGCGGCGCAGTGGCCAATCTGAGCAATGGCCTGAACGCCGGCAGCAACAATGGCGTGGTCAGCGCTGGCGGCGTGGCCGGTGCCTCGATCGGCGGCCTGATCGCTTCGGTCGGTGGCGCCCTCGGCGGCAGCGGCAGCCCGAACCTGGTGGTCAGTGCTCCTCTGGCCAGTGTCGGCGGCAACTTCGGCTCGGCGCTCAACCCGGTCACCAGCAGCGTCACCGGCCTGACTCAACAAGTCGGTGCAGCCACCGGCCTCGGCGGCCCGGTCAGCGGCCTGCTGGGCCAAGTGGGCGGCGCAGTCAGCGGCGTCGGCACCACCCTCAGCGCCGGCAACGGCAATCCAGTGGCCGGTGCCCTGGGCCAAACCGTCACCAGCCTGGGCGGTGCCGTGGCCTCGGTCGGTGGCCTGGTCAACGGCGGCACAGGCGGTGCCGGTCTGGGTGGTCTGGGTGGCTTGACCGGTAGCCTGGGTGGCAGCGCCAGTGTCGGTGCGGGAGCCGGGGTCGGCGTCAGCGGTGGCCTGGGTGGCGTATTGGGTGGCTTGACCGGCGCACTGGGCGGCGGCAAAAAATAAATTGCACCTGGCCGATTCGACGGCCTTACCTACAGCGCCTACGCTTGGTTGGGACGAGAGATTCAGATGAGTCTCTCGTCTTTTTCTTTTTGGAGCAGGACAGTTTTGCGTTTCCCATCTCGACCAAGATCCTGACGGACGACTCGACTGAAGATTTTTCGCGATGCTGCGGTTTGACCATGGAGTGTCCTATGCGCGCTTTGGCTTCCTTGCTGTTACTGGGCTTTTGCTCTTACGTTCACGCTGACTCCCTCCCGCGTTTTCTCAATGGCAACGACACCATCCGCAATCTGCCCCAGCCCAACCTGCCGGCCGATGCCTATCGCCCGGCCACCCCGCAATTGCAGTTGCCGGAGCCGAGTGCCGCTCAGGGACAGCCCCTGATGACGGGGACCAAGGTCACCATCCGCAAGCTGCAGATCGAAGGCGGCACCGTCTACCCCCTCGAAGAACTGGCGGCGATCTACCAACCGCTGATCGGGCACGAAAGCAACCTTGGCGCGCTGATCGAGGCCACGCGCAATATCACTCGCCGCTACCAGCAGGACGGTTACCTGCTGTCCTACGCCTTCCTGCCCCAGCAGAATTTCGACCAGGGCCTGGTACGCGTGGTACTGGTGGAGGGCTATATCAAGGACTACCAGTTGCAGGGCGATATCGGCCCGGTCTCGGCCTACCTGGACAAACTGGTGGCCAAGCTCAAGGCCGAACGGCCACTGACGCGCAAGACCTTCGAGCGCTACACCACCCTGATGAGCCGGGTGCCAGGGGTGACCTTGCAAGCACAGGTTCCGCCTCCCGGCACCACCGATGGCGCGACTTACCTGATTGCCCAGGCCAGCCGCAAACCGTTCACCAGCACCCTGGGCACCACCGAGGACAACCGCAACGGCCTGCAGGCGTTGCTGGGAGTGAGCAGCAACTCGCAGACTTCCATGGGCGAACAACTGGGCATCAGCGGGCTGTTTCCGCCAGGCAAGGACCACGAAAAGTACTACCGCGTGGACTACAACCAGTTCATCAACGCCGAAGGCACCCAACTGGTGCTCTACGGCACCCGCTACCGTGCTGACCCACGCGCCAGCCTGCAATTGGGCAACGGCCTGGAGCTGGACCCGCACCGCGAGAACGATCGTTTTTCCATCGGCCTCACCCACCCCTTCATTGCCTCGCCCAACGAAATGCTCAGCGCCGGCGCACGCTTGTATGCGATCAACGACAAGACCCGCTACAAGGTAAACGGCACATCGCTGACCCTGGATGAAAAAACCAACACCCGCGCCGTGGCCTTTGAAGGCGACTGGAGCAAATCCGACCCGCGCCAACTGCGCATCCTCAGCGCCGGGATGTACCAGGGCATCGATGGCATGGGGGCCAAGACCGACAACAAGCTGGACCTGGACTTCTTCCGGCTGCGCCTGGCCGGGGTGCAGAGTGACAAGTTTCTCGACAATTGGCAGGGGGTGATGTCGGCCGCGCTGTACTGGACCGACGACACCGTGCCAGACAGCGAACGCGCGACTTTCGGCGGGCAGAACTTCGGCCGTGGCTACCCGGACGACCAGGGCCTGGGCGACAAGGGTTGGGGCGTGGCCTATGAAGTGAACTACAGCTTCTATCGCGAAGGCGCCTGGGTCAGGGTGCTGCAACCCTACGTGGTGCTGGACCGGGCGAAGACCTGGTTCAACGAACTGCAGATCAAGGGCAGCGATATGTCTTCGGCCGCGGCAGGCCTGCGCTTCGGTGACGCCAAGTACTACAACATCGCCCTTGAGGTCGCCAAGCCGATGTCCGATGAAGCCCTGGACACTTACAACCGGCGCCCGCGCTACACCTTGAGCTTCAGTTACCAGCTTTAGTTGAACACCCCCACAAAAACAACCCGCGCCAAGCGGGTTGTCTTGTTGTTATTCATTCATATGTTGCAGACGGTTTTCCCAGAAACCTGAGTAGCCTGTTGCTACTTGAAAGTATCGACAGGCTTACAAACTTTTCCGCACGTCCTCAACTAGCCGACACCCAGCCATTGGATCACCTGCATCTAGTGAGGCCCCACCAAGTGCAACTTAGGCTGAGGAAACAAGTTGTCGAGGGTTTCCAGCAGGCGCACGTGATAGATGGGTTTGCGAAACAGATCCAGTACCTGGAGTCGTAACAGATCGCTGACATCATCCATGTCGGCGTGCCCGGATGTGACAATCACCGGCAGGTGCTGGCGCGAGGTGTGCTCGCGCAGGCGCCTGATCAACGACAGGCCGCTTTCCTCCGGCATGCGCAGGTCGGTGATGACCAATGCGATATCCGGATGGCGCGTGAGGTGGGCCAGGGCGAGTTTTACCGAGGTTGCGGTGAAGCAGCAAAAGCCTTCGCCTTCCAGCAGCTCGGCCAGTTCAAGCACTGCATCCTCCTCGTCGTCCACGAGGAGAAGCTGCTGGCGTGGAGACGATGAAGCAGTCATGAGCAACACCTTGGCGCTGAATATTGGGAGACCTTGATCGCAGGCAACAATCGACCTCAAGGCACCGTTGGTCGTGTCACCGCCGTGCCTTGCAGAGCCACCAGCAGGTTGTTGAATATCGCTACAACGCGGTCGCCCACAGGGGTCACGAAGACCAATACCACCACAGCGACCATGGCGATCACGATTGCATACTCAATCGCAGAGGCGCCTTCGGTGCAGAGCAGCCAAAGGCGCATGCGCAGTACAAGATAGTCAAGAATCATGGACAGACCCCGTAGCGACCAACCAGCCGGCAACCCGATGCTCCCGGCTGATTACATCATCAAGATCAACGAGCGGCTGTCATGGGGTTGGACGAGTGACCGCGGTACCTCCCAGGGCGACCAGAACGTTGTTGAAAATGGCCAGGACCCGTGCGCCCATTGGGGTCACGAAAGCCACCACGACAACCGCCACCATCGCTACCACAATCGCATATTCGATCGCTGAGGCACCTTCGGTTCGGTCGAAGAAAAGACGTGCTCTGAGTATCAGATATTGAAGAATCATCTTACTTCTCCTTGCGCCAAGGGCGCCGATATAACACTACTGCGCTGCAACATTGACCTTCTTTGCAACCAGAGCATTGTCAACAATCGGCCGACCTACAACTGTAAGAACTGATTAATCACTAAGTATTAATTGGAAGGTTGACGCCAGAAAACCTTGTTTCAATGGCGCTCATCATACTTTCGTTAGTTATTTTCAGACGAGTAATGGCGTTTCGTCCTAGCTGGGCTACCTTCAAATAGCGAAATAGTTGCATGTTCATAGCTGCCTTATTTGCGATGTTGAGTCATTTGCAAGCGCAGGCTTAGTAGTGCAGCAGGAAAGGGAGAACCTAATATGAACAGTCGCGTCACCATGATTCTGGCTGGGCTGCTGTTGTTGGGCGCGGTGTTCGTCGGTTACTGGGGCTTGGTTGTCAGCCGCCAGCCCCCGCCGCCGGCTCCGGTCGCCCAGCCCGCCACCCCTGGTACCGTGGAAAAAACCGTCGCCACGGCCGAGGACCAGACCCGCCAACCGGTGGTGGTCCTGGCCCATGATGTGCCGCCGTTTGTCGCCCTCAGCGCTGCCGACCTGACCCTGGAGCGGCTGCGCACAGTGCCGCCCGGCAGCCTTACCAGCATCGACCAGGCCGTCGGGCGCACGCCCTGGCGCCAGTTGGCCGGCGGCACCTGGCTCAGCGACGAAAGCTTCACCACCGGCGGTGCCCTGGCCCGCATGATCCACCCCGATGAACGGGCCCTGGCAGTCGCGGTAGACGAGGTGATAGGCGCCGCCGGCCAACTGAGCCCGGGGGATTACGTCGATGTGCTGCTGTTCCTGCGCCAGGACGCCACCAACCTCCAGCAATCGGCCCAGATTGCCGTCCCGGCGATGCGGGTACTGGCCGTCGGCGACCAGCTGGGCCTGACCAACGACGGCAAACCGGCATCCCCGGCGCTGAGCGTCGATGAACGAATCAAGCAGGACCAACGGCGGCTGGCCGCACGCACGGTGGTGCTGGCAGTGCCGGAACAACTGCTGAGTCGGATGATGCTCGCGACTCAGGTCGGCACCCTGCGCCTGGCCGTGCGCAGCAGCGAGGAGCAGCGCCTGGCGCGCTACTGGGCCGGGGATCAGGACTCCCTGGCCAATATCGATGCCGCCAACAGCAACCTGTTCCAGTTCACCCAACTGGCCCTTGGCAGCGGCCCCGCGAGCCCGGCGACGCATGGCGGCGGAACCCGCCGTGCGGTCGAGGTGATTCGCGGTAACCAGGTCACCCAACAAACTCCCTGATTGAGCAAGGATGCACACATGCGCAGTCGTTCCATGCTGATGTCCCAAGCCGCACTCCTGACCCTGATGCTGGCCAGCCAGCCTATGGGTCAAGTGCTGGCCGCCAGTACCGCAGGCTGCGGCGGCCTGGCACCGTTACCCGCCGTACTGCAAATCGGCGAAGGCCTGCAGCAGGAGCTGCAGTCACCGGTAGCCATCACCCGGCTGGCGGTGGGCGACCCGAAAATCGCCGACGTCCACCCCAACGGCGACAAGGCGTTCCTGCTGACCGGCATGGCGCCGGGCGCCACCACCCTGATGGTCTGGACCGCCTGCGCCAGCACCCCGCGCCAGAGCATGGTGTTCGTCCAGGGCCGGGCGACGACCGACATGACCGGGCGCGTGGCCCTGGCCTCGCAAGACCCTCTGCTGCCGAGCCAGGTCCAGACCGATATCCGCTTTGTCGAGGTCAGCCGCACCAAGCTCAAGGAAGCCAGCACCTCGATCTTCGGCCGTGGTAGCAACTTCCTGTTCGGCGCCCCGGGTACCGCGCCCAATACCGGCGGCACCACTCCCACTTTCGGTGGCGCGCGGACCAACATTCCTCTGGACAACGGCAGCTTCAACCTCGGTTTCGGCAACGGCCGGGTACTGACCCTGATCAACGCCCTTGAGGGCAGCGGCTTCGCCTACACCCTGGCGCGCCCCAGCCTGGTGGCCCTCAGCGGACAGAGTGCAAGCTTCCTGGCCGGGGGCGAGATTCCGATTCCGGTACCCAGTGCCGGCAGCGACAGCGTCACCATCGAATACAAGGAGTTCGGCATCCGCCTGACCCTGACCCCGACCATCGTCGACAACCAGCGCATCAGCCTGAAAGTGGCCCCGGAAGTCAGCGAGCTCGACTACAGCAACGCCGTGACCATCGCCGGTACCCAGGTTCCGGCGCTGACCATACGCCGCACCGACACCAGTATTTCCCTGGCCGACGGCGAGAGTTTCGTCATCAGCGGCCTGATCAGCACCCGCAACAGCTCCCAGGTCAACAAATTCCCGGGCCTGGGCGATATACCGGTACTGGGTGCGTTCTTTCGCGACACCAACATCAGCCGCGAAGAACGCGAGCTGCTGATGATCGTCACCCCGCACCTGGTGCAGCCGCTGGCGGCCGATGCCCGGCTGCCATCCCTGCCCGGCGAACGCCTGCGCAACTACGACCCGAACTTCTACCGCATGTTCTTCTTGGAAAACGGTAACTTCGATAAACGCAGTGGGTTATCGCAATGAGCCAAAGCCTGAGCCAGACCTTTCTTGCCATCACCCGCAACGACACCGACCTGGAGTGGCTGCAAGGCGCCCTCGCGCCCCTGGGCCAAGTGGTGAGTGCCGGCGGCGGCAGCCTCGACGAGTTGCTGGCCCTGGTCGACGTCACGTTCGCCAACCTGGTGTTCATCGGCCTCGACCGCGAGCACGTCGTGGCCCAGTCGGCCTTGATCGAGGGCGCCCTGGAGGCGAAGCCGATGCTGGCCATCGTCGCGCTGGGCGACGGCATGGACAATCAACTGGTGCTCAATGCGATGCGCGCCGGCGCACGGGATTTCGTCGCCTATGGCTCGCGCTCCAGCGAAGTCGCCGGCCTGGTCAGGCGCCTGAGCAAACGCTTGCCCCCGGTGGCGCCGAGCACTCTGCTCGGCGGCCTGACCGTGCTCTACGGCACCAAGAGCGATACCGACGGCGCCCTGATCTCCAGCCATCTGGCGCTGGTGGTGCAAAAAAGCGGACAGCAGACCCTGCTGCTGGACCTGGGCCTGCCTCCGGGTGACAGCCTGGCGCTGTTGGGCCTGGAAAGTTCGTTCCACTTCGGCGATGCCCTGCGCCATCTGCGCCGCCTGGATTCGACCTTGATCGACAGCGCCTTTACCACCGCCGAGGCCGGCCTGCGGATTCTCGCCTATGCGGCCAATGACGAGCCCCTCGACCGCACCAGCGCCGCCGAGCTCTACATGCTGCTCAGCGCTCTGCGCCAGCACTTCCAGCACATTGTGGTGAACCTCACCGGGCAGCCCGACAGCGAGGCCTTGCGCACGTTTGTCAGCCATTGCGACAAATTGCTGTGGTCCACCGACCAGAGCGTCCTGGACTGCCGGCGCAATCTGGCGGTGCTCAATCTGTGGCGCGAAAAAGGCATGAAACTGGACCATGCACGACTGCTGGTGGACCGCTACCTGCGCAATGTCGCCCCGGACTCCGACACCCTGGGCAAGACCTTCGGCCTGGAAGTGATCGCAGCCCTGGCCCATAGCCCGGAGGTGCGCCTGAACGCCAAGAACCAGGGAGTCACCCTGTTTGAAATGGCCCCCCGGGAAAACCTCACCCAGTCCCTGCGCGTTCTTGGCGAACGCCTGGCCAAGCGCTCCGAAGGCCTGGCCAAACCCAAGTCCAACTGGTTCAACCGCATGCGAGGAACCAAATGAACGGAGAAAAACTGTTCGGCGCACAATCGCGCGGCCCGGTCGGCAACACCGACCATGAAGGGCTGAAACTGGTCCTGCATCGCTACATCATCGACGCCATCGAAGAGTCCGGAAAAAACCTGCTGGAAGGCTCGCGGCAGAACCTTTCGCAGTTCGTCACCGACAAGGTGGCGGAGTACATCGCCCGCATGCACTTAGCCATCTCCCGCTATGAAATGGAGCGCCTGGCCGAAGAGATAGTCGATGAGCTGACCGGCTTCGGCCCGCTGGAAGTGTTGCTTCGGGACCCGGCCGTCACCGAGATCCTGGTCAACGGCCCGCACCGGGTGTTCGTCGAACGCGACGGTGTGCTGCACCAGAGCGACCTGCGGTTCATCGACGCGCACCATGTCGAACGGGTGATGCAACGGATCCTCGCGCCCCTCGGTCGACGCCTGGATGAGTCCTCGCCGATGGTGGATGCGCGCATGCCCGATGGCAGCCGGGTCAACGCCATCATCCCGCCGATCGCCCTCGACGGGCCCTGCCTGTCGATTCGGAAGTTTCGCAAGGACATGCTCAAGAGCGCCGATCTGGTGGCCATGCAGACCATCGACCAGGCGATCTTCGAGTTTTTCCAGGAGGCCGTGAGCAAGCGCTGCAACATCCTCATCAGCGGCGGGACCGGGACCGGCAAGACCACCCTGCTCAACATCCTCAGCCAGTTGATCAACCCGCACCAACGCCTGGTCACCATCGAGGACGTGGCCGAACTGCAACTGGGCCACCCCCATGTGGTGCGCCTGGAAACCCGTCCGCCCAATGCTGAAGGCCATGGCGAAGTGAAAGCCAGCGACCTGATCCGCAACGCCCTGCGGATGCGCCCGGACCGGATCATTCTCGGTGAGATCCGCGGCGTCGAAGTGCTCGACATACTGACCGCGATGAACACCGGCCACGACGGCTCCATGAGTACGGTGCACGCCAACACCGCCCAGGACGCCTTGCTGCGCCTGGAAACCCTGGTGGGCCTGACCGGGCGCCAGATCGCCGAACGTACCCTGCGCCAGATGATCTGCGCCGCGCTGGATGTGGTGATTCAGCTGACGCGCATGCCCGATGGCCGGCGCTGTGTCAGTGAAGTGGTGGAGGTGGTGGGTGTGCGCGATGACATTTACGTCACCAACACCCTGTTTCGACTCGATCGACGCAACGGCTTCGGTTTCCTGCGCGAGGCGATCAACCCGGCGGGCGACAAGCTGCGTCGCGAACATGACCTGAGCCTTAACTGAGGCGGAGCGAGCCCATGATCGGTCCCTTGCTGGCCCTGATTTGCCTGGTGCTCCTGGGCCTCTCGCTGTGGCTGTTCTACAACGGCATCCGCAAGACCAATACCGAAAAGGTGCTCAATCGCCTGGCCGAAGGACAGCCGGAACTGGTGCCGGAGAAAACCACCTGGACTGGCCTCGAACGGGCCTTCCTGCGGGCCGGCCTGGGACGCCCCACCGAACGCCTGGGGCTGTGGCTGGCCCTGTGGGCGCTCTCGGTACTGCTGGCCCTCGCAGCGGCGGGCTGGGTCGGCGCACTGTGCCTGGTGCTGTTGCCGCCCCTGGCATTGCGCACCTACGTCGCCTGGCTGTACAAGCGCCGGATCAAACGCATGATCGAGCAGTTGCCGCAGTTGCTCGACCACACCGTGCGCAGCCTGAAATCCGGACGCACCCTGGCCGACGCGGTACTGGGCAGCATCGACGCCAGCAGCCCGCCGCTGAAAACCGCCATGGGCCGGGTCGAGCGCAACGTGCAACTGGGGGTCAACCTGCCGGAGGCGCTGCATGATTTTGCCGAGCTGTACGATCAGGACGAACTGCGCATGTTCGCCCTGGGGCTCAAGGTCAATCACCGTTATGGCGGCAACGCCAGCGAGCTGCTGGAAAACCTGATCAAGCTGATTCGCGAGCGCGACCAGGGCGCACGGCAACTGCGCGCACTGACCGGTGAAACCCGCATGACCGCCTGGGTCCTGGGCGCCTTGCCGTTGCTGCTGGTGGCGTACTTCATGGCCACCAACCCGGGCTACATGCTCGGCATGTGGAACGACCCGAGCGGCAGGACCATGCTGATCACCGCCATCCTCCTGCAAGCCTTCGGCTGCCTGGCGCTGTGGCGCATGTTGCGGAGTATCTGAGATGGCCCTCCTGGCAAGTGCCCTGCTGTTTCTCGGCGCCCTGTTACTGGTCGCCAACAGCCTGCTGGAACAACGCCGGCGCGAACGCCAGGTGACCCAGCGCCTGCAAGGCCATATGGTGCGCGACAACCGCCTGAGCAGTTGGCTGCGGATACTGGGGGACAGCCGCTTCGGCCAGCGCTCGGTGAGCATCGACAGCGAGACCCTGACCCTGCTCAACCGCATGGGCTGGCGCCGCGCCAGCCAGCGCTCGTTGTTCGCCGCCTGCCAGGTCGGCGTGCCGCTGCTGGTGCTGGGCGTGGCGCTGTTTGTCCAGGAGCTGCTGTTTCCCCAAGCCGACAACAAATGGCTGGCACCGCTGCTGGCGGCGGGTGCCGGCTACCTGATTCCAAAGCGGGCCCTGGCCTACCTGGCCAAGCGCCGGCAGAAACTGATCGCGGTCGAGGTCTCCACCTTTATCCCGCTGCTGCGCATCCTCTTCGAGTCGGGCATGGCGGTGGAGCAGGCGTTGCGCGTACTGGCCAGCGAAGGGCAAAAACTTCTGCCGCAATTGACCCACGAGTTGCGCCTGATCCTGACCCGGGTCGACTCCGGGCTTGAGCTGGGCCACGAATTGAACCAGACCGCCGTGCTGCTGGCGGTCGATGAATTCACCGACACCTGCGTGATCCTCCAGCAATTGATCCAGCAGGGCGGCGGCGCGATGAAATCGCTGCAGTCGCTCAAGCAGTTGCTCGACGATCGGCGCCTGACGCGCCTGCAGGAATACATCTCGAAAATGTCGGCCAAGATGTCGGTGGTGATGATGCTGTTTCTATTCCCGGCCTTGCTGATCGTATTGGCAGGGCCTGGATTCACCGCCATCGCCCGCGCTTTTGCTTCCTAGAGGGAACCTGATGAAAGTCATACTCGCCATGATTAGCCTGGTGCTGCTCAGCGGTTGTGCCACCAATGGACAAACGCCTTGGGCCGCTTTGACGTCCTCAACCAGTTGCGCCAAGCCCAGCCCCGATCAGGAGCTGTCCCTGAGCCTGGCCGACGACATGGCCAATGAAGGCAAGCTGCACGCCAGCCTGGCCAACCTGCAGAGCCTGCCGGAAAACCTCGGTGAAGTGCGCCTGCGCAAGGCCAAGGTCTACCGGCTGCTGGGCCGCAGCGAAGCCGAGCCGCTGTATCGCAGCCTGCTTGGCACTTGCCTGGCGGCCGACGCCGAGCACGGCCTCGGGCAGATTGCCGCCGGCCGGGGCGATAACGGTCAGGCCCAGGCCCATCTGCAACGCGCCGCGCTGCTGGCACCGACCAATGAAAAAATCCGCAACGACCTGGGCGTGGTCTACCTCAATCAACTGCGTATTGAAGACGCCCGTTTCGAGTTCCTCACCGCCATCGAACTCAAGCAGAACGATCCACTGGCAGCGGTCAACCTGGTGACCCTGCTGATCTATCAGGACAACTGGAAACAGGCGGCCGAGGTGGTCAGCCGCGCCGGCCTGAGCCCGGAGCAATTCAACCAGGCCCAGGAGCGCGCGCAGAAACTCAAGGCGCCGGTCGGCAGTTCGGCAGCCAAGGGCCAGGTCGCTGTAGTCGACGATCCGTTGTCACCGAGTATCAAGTAAGCCAAAGGAGTGCTCATGATGAAGCCGCAGACTCTTTGCTGCATCGCCCTGCTGATGCTGCCCGTAGCCGCCCAGGCCATAGAGCCGGGGCCGGCCTCGGCCCAGCAACAGGAAACCGAAGGCTGGTTGCTGCTGCAGAATCGCAATAAGGTCGCTTCACAGATCCCACAGACCGCCACACCCACCGAACGCGAGTTGGCACTGCAGCGCTGGCTGAAAAAATACAGCTACGAGATTCCGGACTTCTACGATCCGGATGCAGGCGGCAAGGTTTCTACCAAATAAGCGGCGGGCAGGTAACGGTCAATTAGCCACTGCCCGGCTTGGGCAGTGGTCCGGCCTAGTGGGCGGTCACCCCGCGCTGGCGCAACCCCGAATTGCTCGGAGACAGCGCCAGGGCCAATTGGGTGCGGTTATGCATATGGGTCAGGCGCAGCACCTGGGACACATACAGCTTCACGGTGTTTTCAGTGATGCCCAGCTCACAGGCAATCTGATAGTTGGTCTGGCCCTTGCCCACCAGTCGCGCCACATCCAGCTGACGCGGTGACAGTTGGTGGAAAATGGCCGGCATCTCGATGGCCTCGGCATCGCTGAGCGCCTCCGTGTCCTCGCCGCGTACGGTTTGCGGGGCGCGGCGCACCTTGTCGAGGTCCTGGTAGAGGTCGTCGATGGATTCGGAAAGAAATTGCAGCTTCTGGTTCAAGTGCCCCAGGTGCAGGTTTTTTTGCCGTTCCTGCAGGGCCACTTCCTGGCGTTGCAGGCCTTCGAGCAATTCGTCCAGATTGATTGGCTTCTGGTAGTAGTCGGCGATCCCGGCGCGCAGGGCCTTGATCACGTCCTGCTTCTCGGCGCGGCCGGTCAGCATGATGGCCTCGAACACCCGTTGTTTGCCGGCAATGCGTTGCAGCTCCTGCACCAACTGGATGCCATCCAGGCCCGGCATATGTAAATCGCAGAGCACCAGGGAGATCTCAGCGTCTTCGCTGAAACGCTCGATGGCCTCGCGGCTTGATTCACAGGGGACACATCGGTAACCACTGCTCTCGAGAAACTCGCAGAGCTCTTCGACGATCAACGGTTGGTCGTCGACGACCAGCACCTTCATCTGCAATCTAGGCTTGTTCACATGTAACTCCATGCCTGGTCAGCCAGAGCCTGACCGCTCCTGTTCCGCCCGCAATAAGGGCCGACACACAAATTAAACCTAGACGTACTTTCCGACTATGTACATAGCGCTAGAGGGCACGGCGACTAGTGGATCCAGAGGACAGTCAAGACCATTCCCACCAGGACGAAAGGCGCGAAGGCGTATTTTTTTGACTGTTTTGGATCAAGATATTGCAGGCGCAACCTAAGTTTCTGACTTATATGGGGCCAGACTTTTGGCGCGAGCAACACCCAGAGCAGGCTGCTGACCCCGGCACCGATAAAGGTGCCTAAAAGATACAGATGATCGGTCGCCAGCCCCAACGCTGCCAGCAGCTTCACATCCCCCGCGCCCATGCGCGACATGGCGTAACCGGGCAAGGTGAACGCCAGGGCCAGCAGCAACGCCCAGCCGCCCTGCGCCGCATTGGCCCCCAGCCAGGTGCTGCCGGTCCATAACAGGTAAACCAGGGCCAACGCCGCCGCCCCCAGGGTCAGGCTGTTGGCGATATGGCGCTGATGGATGTCCTGCGCCGCGCAGAGCGCCAGCCAGATAAACAGTACGAAATACGGCATCCGGTAAAAAACGTCCCTTTTGGCGGAATGGTCCTATGCTCAATATCAGGCAGCCATTGTCAGGGTAGACGCAGTCATGAAATCGAGCCTCCCCCGCAAGCAAAAAGGCGCCGTGGCGATTGAATTCGCCGCGGTGTTCGTGATCTTTTTTGCCGTGTTTTATGGTCTGGTCAGCTATAGCCTGCCGCTGCTGATGATGCAGTCATTCAATGAGGCCACTGCCGAAGCCGTGCGGCGCGCGGTGGCGGTCGACCCCAATACCGCCAACTACGGCACCACCGTGCAGAACCTCGCCAACTCGGTGATCGCCACCCAACTGGCGTGGATTCCATCGGCCTTCAACTTCGCCGCCACCGATTACAGCTCGGTGTACAGCGGCGGCGTGCTGACCGTGAGCGTGAACTACCCCACCAGCAAACTGAACCAGGTGGTTCCGTTTCTGGTACTGCCCGGGATAGGCACCGTTCCCAGCCTGCCAACCACCCTGACCGCCTCGTCGAGCCTGCAATTTTGAGTTCAGGAGACACCCTGTTCGACCGCATCCTGGGTCGCCAGGCGGCCCCTGCCCCTCTCGTTGTCCCTCAGGCTATCGGCTTGCAGTTGCAACTCGATGCCCAGGGCCGGGTGCTGCATATGGCCGGCCCGTTGCGCCATGCCCTGGGGCAACAGGCGCCCAGCGAGCAGCCGCCGCTACTGAGCGAATTTCTATTGCCCCACAGCCGCACCAGTGTCGAAGGCCGCCCGGCCGACTGGACCGGGCAGACCCTGGACCTGGACTTCGAGCGCCTGGGGGGCCAGGCCCTGCATTTGCGTGGCTGGGTCCAACCCTTGGCCGAGGGCTGGATCCTGCAATTGCTGGATATCGGCGACTTGCTTGAAGAGCGCGAGCAGGCGCGAATCCGCGAACACTGCCAGCAGTTGGCGGCGCACATCGGCGAACAGTTGCGCTTGTGCAGCATGGCGCGCCTGCCCGAGGTGCTGAACGAGCAACTGCAGAGCCTGGCCCAGCGCTGGCGCGTTCCCTGTATCGCCCTGGCCCTGCT
The DNA here is from genome assembly GCF_002018875.1 of Pseudomonas sp. MF4836. Taxonomy (GTDB): domain Bacteria; phylum Pseudomonadota; class Gammaproteobacteria; order Pseudomonadales; family Pseudomonadaceae; genus Aquipseudomonas. Next base: position 701,878 of record NZ_MVOL01000002.1, on the reverse strand, counting down.
CGACGAGCAGGACCAGCGTTGGCAGATCCACGGCTATTACGCCGCCCATGACGCCCCCGAACTCTGGCACGTCGGCCAGGTACTGGGCACCAGCCTGGACAGTTTGAGCGGCAATGCCCCGCTGCACCTGAACCCGATCCATGGCCTCAGCGAGCACCCACGGCTGATCAGCGCCTTCGGCCATCACGAGGGTTTCCTGGTGCCCTACCGTGACGACCACGGCCTGGCCGCCTGGCTGCTGTGCGCGCCGTATCCGGTGCAGCATCTGGCACCGCAGTTGAGTGATCGCGACTGGCTGATGCTGGCTGCAGCCCTGGCCGGCCCCTTGCTCGGGCGCCTGCGGGAACAACGCCACCATCAGCACCTGGAGCGGCTCGAAGCCTTGCAGGATCTGCTCGGCACCGGCTGGTGGGAGCTGTACCCACATAGCGCCGAAGTGCAGTTGGCGCCGCAACTGACGGCCAGCCTGCAACTGGACACCGACACCACGCGCCTGCCTTTGGAAGACTGGCTGCAACAGGTGCACCCGGCCGATCGCCAGGAGCTGGGCAGCCGCTTGCGCGACCTCGAACAGGGCAAGCCGCTGCTGCTGTGCGTGCGCCTGCTGCGCCCGGATCCGAGCCTGCCGGCGATCTGGTACCGGGTCCAGGGCCAGGCCCTGGGAGTGGGTGAAAACCAGCGACTGGTGGGGTTCATGCTCGACATCAGCGATATCAAGAACCAGGAACAGCAGGCCGCGGCTGCCTGCGCCCGCTTGAACAACCTGATCGCCAGTTCGCCAGCGGTGATTTATGTACAGCGCTATGTCGAAGGCGCCCTGCAACCCAGTTTTTTCAGCGACAGCCTGCAGCCGCTGCTGGGCTGGACTCTGGCTGACTGCCAGAACGACTCGCTGCCGGAGCGCCTGCACCCGGATGATCGCGAGCTGTATTTCCAGCGCACCCGACAACTGCTGCGTGAAGGCGCGGTGCGCAGCCGCTATCGCCTGCGCGACAGCCAGGGCCACTACCACTGGCTGCTGGACGAAGCCAAATTGCTGCGCGACGACCTGGGCCTGCCGACCGAAGCGGTCGGGCTGTGGCTGGACGTCACCGAGGCGACCCAGAGCGCCGAGTTGGTCAGGCAGAGCGAGGAGCGCTACCGAATCCTGGTGGAAGATTCGCCAGCGATGATCTGCCGCTACCAGCCCGACCTGACCCTGACCTTCGGCAACCGGCCCCTGGCGGCGTACCTGGAGTGCGCGCCCGCAGAACTGCCCGGCAGCAACCTCGGACAGTGGCTGTCGGACGAGCAACGGGAGGCCTTTGTGCAGCGTATCGGCCGGCTCAGCCCCGACGTACCGGTGAGCACCGCGGAAATCAGCCTGCAATTGCCGGGTCGCGAACATGCCTGGTGGGTCTGGTCAGACCGGGGTGTATTTGACGCCCTGGGCCGGCTGCTGGAGGTCCAGGCCGTGGGCCGCGACAACACCGAAGTGCGCCGCTCCCAACTGCAACTGATGCAGAGCGCGAAGATGGCCACCCTCGGTGAAATGGCCACCGGCCTCGCCCACGAGATCAACCAGCCGCTGAACGTGATGAGCATGGCCATCGTCAATGTCCTCAAGCGCCTGGGTAACGGTGATGTGCAGGTCGACTACCTGCAGGACAAGCTCAAGCGCATCGACGCCCAGGTCCAACGGGCCGCGCGGGTGGTGGACCATATGCGGGTGTTCGGCCGGCGCTCGGAGATCGAACAGCAGCCCTTCAACCCGGCACAGGCGGTGGACGGTACGCTGTCGTTGCTGGCCGAAGCGATGCGCGGCAAAGGTGTGGAACTGCGCATCAGCGACTTCGGTTTCGAGGTGCAGGTCCAAGGCTATGCCGATCAGCTGGAGCAGGTACTGATCAACCTGATGGTCAACGCCCGGGATGCGTTGCTGGGCAAGCGCGAGAAACAGCCGGACTTCCAGCCCTGGATCGCCCTGCACGCCGAGCGTGATACGCACAAGGTACGGCTGTGGGTCGAGGACAATGGCGGCGGTATCGACCCACGCCTGCTGGAGCGGATCTTCGAACCGTTTTTCACCACCAAGCCGGTGGGCGTGGGCACGGGGCTCGGGCTATCGGTGAGCTATGGCATCGTGGAAAACATGGGCGGCTACCTCAGCGTCGAGAACGGTACTGAAGGCGCGCGCTTCTGCATCGAACTGCCAATAATCCAGGCCGATCAGATCACCAGGTAAGCCTTGCCCGTCTGGCCACAGGTCAGGTTGGCGCCGACCTCGACATCCATCAGGTTGATCCCCAGGCTCGACAACAGGTTGTTCAGCACGGGGTCGAGCAACGGGCTCAGCACCGAGGTGATCAACGGCATCAGCAGGCTGGTGACACCGTTGACCAGACCGCCCACACCGGCGACGACCGAGCCCAGGGGGTTGGCGCCCACCGGTTGGTAGGTCACCAGGTTGATCCCCGCCAGGGTGGCCGCCAGGCTGCCGACGATATTGGTACTTGGCGCCGCAGTCTGGTAAGTCGGCGCCAGATTGACGTTGGGCGGTGTCGGGAACGGCGTACCGCTGGAGTACACCAAGTCCTGAGTGGTCTGCGCCACGCTGCTCTGCACCATAAGGCCCAGCCCTCCCGCGGCAAATGCCGTGCGCGCCGGACCACAGGTACCGATGCCGAGGATTTTGTGACAGGTCCAGATCCCCAGATCGATCACTGCCACCGGCGTCACCGTGGGCTCGGCCGATGAGGAGAAGGCATTGGTCGGGTCAATCTTGCCGACCTTCAGATCAGCCAGCGAGGTAATGGTATGTGCGGTCAGACTCTTTGTTCCGACCGTGCCCGTCGGGCAGCTGTAGTCAGTGACATAGGCCACGCCACCGCCGGCATCCAGGGCGATGTCAACTTCCGGCGATGGCAGCAGCTCCGGGTCGATCTGCTGGCAACCGGCCCCCAACAGGCAACCCACCGAGTTGATGGTCGCCGCCAGGTTCAGGCTCAACAGACTGTTGATGGTCGGGGTCAGGTTGCCCACCAATCCCAGCAGGGCATTGGCAATCCCGGTGACTCCGGCCAGCCCGGTCACGTTAACCGAGACCAAGGTTCGTACCTGGGCGGTGCGCACGTAAATCTGGTTGGCTCCCAAGGGGTTGGCCTTGGCCAGCTTGGGATCGCCTATGGCCGACAATTGCGGCGGCTCGATGACCTTGACCCGCACCGTGACATTCGCCAGCCCAAGCACGCTGATCGGCAGGGTCGCCGCCACCGCGCTTTTGCTGTTGGACAACTGCACCATCGCCTGCACCAGTTGAAACAACTGCAAGTTGGCATTTAGCGCGGTCGTGGGCAGGCCGGTCTGCAGATTGAGCAGATCACCGAGCTTGACCGGTGTGGCATTGGCCGCCGCCAGTTGCAGGTTGCCCAGGGCGGTCATCACATCGGCCGTCGCGCCATTGGCCTGAACCACAGTGGCTGCCGCCTGGATCAACTGGGTAACGGTCACCGTGGTGTTGAGCAGCTGGGTGTAGTTGCCGGCGGCCACATTGAGGTTGATCGCCAGTTGGTTGAGGTAACTGAGCAGGTTGATGTTGGTGTTGAGCAAGCCGGTCCAGCCCGCAGCCGTGACACTCACACTGCCGCCCAACAGCCCGCCGACAATTGGATTGAGCAGACTCGACTTGGTGCTGTCGATCGTCGCCAGCGTGCTGCGGATGGTCAACTGCGCCACGGACGGGGTGGGTACAGCCGCCACAGCGGTGGCGGTGAGCCGGGTATTGAAGCTGGCCGGACCGCCGGAAAACAGCGCGCCGATGCCGGCGGCGACACTGGTGGAAACCGCGTCGCTGGCAATCACCCGGACCGCCGAAGACTGAGTGGCATCCACCGTGTAGGTACGCAGGTTGTTGGCACCGGTCACCAGCGAGCCACAGGTGGTCACCAGGGTGGTATCGGCGTCGACGACAAAGCCGTTGCGTACCGCGCTTTGCCCGGCGTAGGCGGCAGCCGTCAGCCCGGACAGGCAGGTGCCGCCACGGCTCACGGCTTCCAGCGCGGCGTTGTCGGCGACCCGTTGCAGCTTGCGCTGCTCCATGTACAGCCGACCGCTGTCGATCACCAGCAACATGAACAGCAGCGCCAGACCCAAGGTCACCGCCGCTATCAGGCCGATGGCGCCACGTTGGTGGCCCGGCCCGGAAAACTGCACACACCGATACACGGAGCACTCCTTTACCGGCGCGATGCCGGGTGCCATCTCCCTGGATGTTCAGCAGTGTAGTCAAGCCCGCGACAGCGCGCAGGCAAGGGGCCGACGCAGGCGACTGGCGGTGCCTGCGGGCGGGTGGGAAGGCTTAGCGGGGTGGGTAGTTGCTCAGGATGCGGGCCACGGTGGCACGCACTGCGGCGCTGCGGTCAGCCGGGTTCGGCGTGCTGCTGAGCATCTGCTCGTCGCTGCCGCGCCATACCAGCTTGCCGTCCTTGCCATCGAGCAGGTCGATCTGGATGGTCGCCACCTTGTAGGTGATATTGCGCGTCTCGTTGTACATCGGCCCGCCCCAGTAGCCATTCCAGGGCCCGCCCCAACCGCCACCATAATTGGTGGTGACTTGCTGCTGGCGGTCTTCGACGATCAGGTAGGCCTGCACATTCAGGTCAGGCCGGGTGCCCGCTGCGGCCGGACGCAGGCCACGCTGGTCCAGTTGATCGGCCACCGCCTGGCGGATGCGCTGCTCGGTGAGGTCACTCTTGATTCGCGGGTCATCGGGCCGGTACTGCAGGCCGGGCTCTTTCCAGCTCCAGTTGCGGTAGGCGCCAAAGTCGCGACTGGCGTCGAAGTCATGGTTGATCTGGTTGGCGGCACAAGCACTGAGCAGCACGGCAGCGACCAGTAAAGCGAGACGACGGAACATGATTTTTCTCCGGCTCAAGACAGGGACCTGAACAGTTGCCACTAGCTGGGAGGATACGCCTGCATGGCCTTTTCCACAGCCTTGCGCAACGCATCGGCACGTTCGCTCAAGCTGCCGCGGCTACTGGTCTCGGCGCTGGCGCTCCACACCGGCTGCCCGCTGCCGCCGTCGAACAGGTTGACCCGCACCACGACCACTTCCACCTCGTAGGTGCGCACCACCGGCACGCTGCCATACATCCCGTAACCGTTGCCGTACCGGTTATAACCGCCATAGCCGCCGTAACCGTAGTCGTCCCGCTCCTGGCGCAGGCGCTTCTCCAGATGCAGGTCGGCACTCACCCACAGGTCGGCCGGCCGGTTGTCATGCACGGGGCGCAAGCCGCGCTGATCCAGGGCATTGCTGACCGCTTCGGCCACCTGCGCCGAGTCGGCCCAGGCCGAACCGCTGGGCAGGCGCCCGTTGAGCCAGGCCCAATTGCGGTAGCGTCCGTAGTCACGTTGCGGCGCCGGGTAGGCGCTGCGGTCGAAGGTGGTGGCCGCTTGCGGCGGCGCCGGCGGTATCGGCGTGGAGCTGGCGACGTAAGGATTGCTGCCCTGGCAGGCGGCAAGCCCGGTGCACAACAGGATCAGAGCAAGACGGCGGTTCATTTTGCGCTCCGTTAAACCGGACGACACATCCAGTGCAGATAACGCCCAAGCCCGGCAAAGCCTGGGTGACGACGGTGAGCCAGTTCCATTTCCAGTAAATCCACCAGCTCGGCACGGGCCTGGAACTCCACCGGCATGTAATCGTGGAACACCCGGACCCCGCTCTGGGTTTCGACCGTCCACAGGCCCTCAAGTTGCGCCGCCAGTTCGCGCGGATCAAGGGGCCGCTGCGGGGTCAGGCTCTGCTTCTCGCCGGCCATGTCGTTGCTGCGCATCTTGCGAAAGTGGCCCTTGAGCAGGTTGCGGTAAATCAAGGCATCGCGGTTATAGAAGGCCAGCGACAACCAGCCATCGCGGGCCGTCAGCTGATGCAGCACCGGCAGGATCGCGTGAGGCTCGGCCAGCCATTCGAGCACGGCATGGCACAGCACCAGGTCGTAGGGTTCGGTGAGCTGGCCCAGCAGCTCCTGCCACGGCGCCTGGATAAAGGTCGCCACCTGCCCGGCATCGGCGAAACGTTGGCGCGCCCCTTCAAGCATCGGTGCTGCGGGTTCGGCCAGGGTTACCTGGTGCCCACGCTCGGCCAGCCACAGTGACATATGCCCCAGCCCGGCGCCGATATCCAGCACCCGCAATGGGCGATCCGGCAGCACCTCGGCGAGATCCGCCTGCAACACCGCAAGGCGAATCGCGCCCTTGGCACCGCCGTAGATTTTTTCGGCGAAACGGGTCGCCAACTGATCGAAATGACGGTCGCTCATCAGCTGAACCGCCGTTCGCTGTCCGCCAGCTTGCTGCGCACCACCTGTTCCATGTCCAACCCCAGCTCGCTGCACAGCAGCAATAGATACAGCACGATGTCGCCGACTTCCTGGCCGGCATGGGCCAGCTTGTCGGCAGGCAGTTGGCGGGACTGGTCTTCGCTCAGCCATTGGAAGATTTCCACCAGCTCGGCCATCTCCACGCTGGCGGCCATGGCCAGGTTCTTCGGGCTGTGAAATTGCCGCCAGTCATTGCGGTCGCGAATGGCGTGCAGGCGTTGGGTCAGTTCGTCTAGGTTCATCGGGGTCTCCTGAAGGCGTATAGCTTCCGGGGGATGGCCATGGGACGCAAGCACCGCGCACTATCGCCGGGCCGGCGCCTGCTACAGAATGCCCGGCAGCTCTCATGCGCCAGCGGTTCTATGCTTGAAGGGAACTCGGCAGACGATCCAACGGCCCAAGGCACAGACCCGGCAAGTACGCCGCTCACTGATCAGGACACCCCCATGCAGGTAGAAAGCTTTTTCGAATGGCTCGGCCAGGCCCTGGGCTCGGTCATCCGTTTTATCGTCGATGGCCTCAGCGGATTGTTCAACGCCCTGACCCACGCCGGCGGCAACTTCGTCGACGGGCTGTCGCGGACCCTGGGCATGGACACCTCGATCATCAGCATCGCCGCGCTGATCATCGGCCTGATGCTGTTGTACTCGGCCGTGCGGGCCTTTATGCGAGCCTCGATCATCATGGGCATCATCTGGCTGATGCTCGGCCTGTGGCTGTTGAGCTGGGTCGTCCACTGAGCCACGGCCTGAGCCGCACCTACCGGTAAAATGCCCTCCGGCCGCCGCGACGAGGTGCGCTGCGGCTACAATGCCTGCTCTCGCAAGGAGCCTGCATGCCCCCCCTGATTAACGACTGGCGCCACCGCCCGACCCACCGGCGGGTCTGGGCGCTGGCTGCGCCGATGATTCTCTCGAATATCTCCGTGCCCCTGGTGGCCCTGGTCGACAGCACCGTGATCGGCCACCTGCCCCACGCCCACCAGTTGGGCGCGGTGGCCGTCGGCGCCAGCCTCTATACCTTCCTCGCCTGGGCCATGGGCTTTTTGCGCATGGGGGCCACCGGCTTTGCCGCCCAGGCCGCCGGGCGTGGCGACGGCGCCGCGCTGCGGCAGATTCTGCTGCAAGGCCTGTTGCTGGCCATGGGTCTGGCGCTGCTTTTGGGGATGATCGGTGTTCCCCTGAGCGGCATGGCCCTGCAGCTGATGCAGCCCTCGGCGGAACTCGACCAGATGACCCGCGCCTTTTTCCACACCCGGCTACTCGGGTTGCCAGCGGCCCTGGCCAGTTTCGCCCTGGTGGGCTGGTTCCTCGGGACCCAGAATGCCCGGGCGCCGCTGGCGATTCTGCTGAGCACCAACCTGGTGAACATCGCCCTCAACCTGTGGTTCGTGCTGGGCCTGGATTGGGGTGTGGTCGGCTCGGCGCGGGCTTCGGTGATCGCCGAGTGGACCGGGGCACTGATCGGCCTGGCCATGACCCGCCCGGCCCTGCGCGCCTACCCGGGGCAGATCGCCTGGCAGGCGCTGCGCCGCTGGCAGAGCTGGCGCCCGCTGCTGGCGGTCAATCGCGATATCTTCATTCGCAGCCTGGCCCTGCAATCGGTGTTTTTCCTGATCACGGTCCAGGGTGCACGCCTGGGGGATGCCACGGTGGCGGCCAATGCCCTGCTGCTAAACGGGCTGCTGCTCACCGCCCATGCCCTGGATGGCCTGGCCCATGCGGTAGAAGCCCTGTGCGGCCACGCCATCGGCGCCCATGATCGACGCGCGCTGCGCCGCTCACTGGTGGTCGCCTGCGGCTGGTCGCTGCTGGCCAGCCTGGGGTTTGCCGCGCTGTTCATGCTGGCTGGCCATCTGTTTGTCGAGATGCAGACCAACATCCCCGAGGTGCGCCAGACCGCCTTTATCTACCTGCCCTACCTCGCTGCCCTGCCGCTGATCGCGGTCTGGAGCTACCTGCTCGACGGCCTGTTCATCGGTGCCACCCGCGCCCGTGAGATGCGCAACGGCATGCTGCTCAGCGTGTTGATGCTGATGCCCTTCGCCTGGGCCCTGAGCGGTTTCGGCAACCACGGCCTGTGGCTGACCTTTTTGCTGTTCATGGCCCTGCGCAGTCTGACCCTGGCGGCCTTTGCCTGGCACTTGGAGAAAACCGACGGCTGGTTCGCCAAGGCTCACTGAGCGGGCGTGGCACCGACGAACTCGGTCACTCGGTCGAGCACCGGCGCCAGGCCGCGCAAGGGCCGCGACAGCGCCGCCACCAGGGTGCCGTGATTGGTTCTGGAGAAGTAGAACTCCTGCACTGGCACCCCTGCCCGGCGCAAGGTAGTGGCCAGGCCACCAGTGTTGCGTTGCGGGTTGACCAGGGAGTCCTTGCTGGACGCCATCAACAGCGCCGGCGGCGCCCCACGGCTGACATGGTTGATGGGCTGCGAGTCGGGCGGTGAATCCGGGTAGAAGAACACCGGGCGCACATCCTGGTTGGCGATCGGCAAAAAGTCATAGGGGCCCGCGAGGCCGATCCAGCCCTTGATCAGCGCCGGGCTCAGGCCCTGCGCCGCCAACAGGTTCGGGTCCAGGGCCAGCATCGCCGCGTTGTAGGCACCGGAGCTGTGGCCCATCAGATACAGGCGCGCCGGGTCGGCGCCGTAGTCGGCAATATGCCGGTAGGTCCAGGCCACCGCTTGCGCCCCGTCCTGCAAAAATGCCGGGTAACGCACTTGCGGGTACAGGCGATAGTCGGCCAGCACCACCACCATGCCGCGTGAGGCCAGGGCCTCGCCGACAAAACCGTAGTCTTCGCGCGAGCCGCTGTTCCAGCTGCCCCCGTAGAAAAACACCACCACCGGGGCATTCGGCACTGCTGATTTGGGCTGATAGATGTCGAGCTTCTGCCGCGGATCGCTGCCATAGGCAATCCCACTGACTTTGCTGAACGAACTGCTGGGGGTCAGGGCATTGAGCACCTTGAGCGGCGAGCACCCACTGAGTATCGCCATCAGCACCCCACTGACCGCCAGCACCCACACCCGCATCCGTTTATTCGACATCGCGCTACCCCAGGTTCGGTGGTTCGGGCGCCAGGCCCTATGCAGCAGGCTAGCTGGCGTGCAGGGATGCACAGGCAAAAAAAATCGCGGTCTGCGCCGGCATCTACAAGGTAGGAACCGGCAAAGACCGCGATCGTTCAGCCGTGTAAGGGCTTTATCAGCTCGACAGGTACGACGAGCGGGTCAGGCCCAGACGCAGGGCGTCGAGGAACTGGGTGCGCTCCGAGGCGCTGATCTTGGCGCTGGCGCATTTGTCCCGGTAGTGGGTCATCAGCTCTTCGGGCGACAAGTGCACGTAGCGCAGCATGTCTTCGATGGTGTCGTGGGTTTCGATACCCGCGCTGTACACCGAGCCGTCGGCCTTCTGATAGATATTCACCGAGTCGGTGTCGCCGAACAGGTTGTGCATGTCGCCAAGAATTTCCTGGTAGGCACCCACCAGGAAAATCCCCAGCAGGTAATCCTCGCCTTCTTTCAGGGCGTGTACCGGCAGGCTGGTCTCGATGCTCTGCTCATCGACGTACTGCTTGATCTTGCCGTCGGAGTCGCAGGTCAGGTCTTGCAGCACCGCACGGCGCAGCGGCTCTTCGTCGAGGCGGTGCAGCGGCAGGATCGGCAGCACCTGGCCGATGGCCCAGGTGTCGGGCAGGCTCTGGAACACCGAGAAGTTGCAGATGTACTTGTCGGCCAGCTTGTCGTTGAGCTCGTCCAGCACCTGACGGTGGGAACGCTGGCGGGCTTTCAGCGAGTTGTGCAGGCGGCGGCACACGGCGAAATAGCACTGCTCGGCCAGGGCTTTTTCCGCCAGGGTCAGCTTGCCGTCGGCGTACTGGGCCGCGACGTCGCTCATGTAGTGGGTCGCGCGCCAGTAGGTCTCGGTGACCATCTCGATATCGGTCGGGCCCAGCAGGTCCACCAGCCATTGCACGGTTTCCGGCAGGCTTTCCTTGTTTTCGATCAGCGGTACGTCGTCGTTGTGTTTCTCGACGTCGGTCACCTGCACCACCAGCATGGCGTGGTGCGCGGTCAGCGAGCGGCCGCTTTCGGAGAAGATGTTCGGGTGCGGCAGGTTCTGCGCATCGCAGAATTCCTTGAGCATGCCCACCACCACGCCAGCGTAGTCGTCCATGTCGTAGTTGATCGAGCTGGCGTTGCGCGAGTGGGTGCCGTCGTAGTCCACGCCCAGGCCGCCGCCGACGTCGATGTGATCCACCGGCAGGCCGAGGTTGCGCAACTCGCCGTAGTAGCGGATCGCTTCCTTGAAGCCGTGCTGGTAGTCCGCCAGGTTGGCGATCTGCGAACCCATGTGGAAGTGCAGCAAACGGATGCCCTGGTCCAGGCCGGCCGCGCGGAAGCGCTCGACCACCGACAGCAGCTGCGCCGCCGACAAACCGAACTTGGACTTCTCGCCACCGGTGTCGGCCCATTTGCTCGACGCCAGGGACGACAGGCGCACTCGCAGGCCAACCTGCGGCTTGACCTTGAGGTTGGCGGCTTCTTCGATCACCAGGCCGACTTCGGATTCTTTCTCGATCACGATAAATACGTTGTGGCCCAGCTTCTGGCCCATCAGCGCGAGGCGGATGAACTCACGGTCCTTGTAACCGTTGCAGACGATGGTGCCGCCCTTCGGTGCCAGGGCCAGGACCGCCAGCAGCTCGGGCTTGGAGCCGGCCTCCAGGCCGATCGAGACGTCCTGGGTGGCGATGATGTTTTCGATCACCGCTTCCTGCTGGTTGACCTTGATCGGGTACAGCGCGGTGTATTTGCTCTGGTATTCCAGGCGCTCGATGTTCGAGTCGAAGGCACCGGTCAACTGGCGCACGCGGTCCTGCAGGATATCCGGGAAGCGCACCAGCAGCGGCAAGGACAGGCCGCTTTTGCGCAGCTCGTCGACTTGCTCGTAGAGGTCGATGGGCGAGCTGTTCGGACCGTTCGGACGAACTTCGACGCGACCGGCGTCATTGATCGCGAAATACCCGGCCCCCCAATGGCGAATCCCATAAACACTGCGGCTGTCCGCAACTGTCCATTGGCTGCCATCGTCTTTGCGTGTGCGTCGTACGGACATCGAAGTCCCCTATAAAGAAGTCATAGAGCGCCACCCCTATCGAAGGCTGGCGCAGTCTAAAGAATGAAAATGACGATTAGCCTGCAACGAGGGGGTAGACCTCAGTTGCCGTGCCGAGTTTAGAAACCGGTCATGAACAGGCTCTGTGAAAACCATGGAGACGACGCACGAGCCGCTATGAACCGGCTGCATCAAGTCGAGGGGGTGGTTTTCACAGAGGCTGCTAGCCGCCGGACTTCTTCGCTTTGAAACCGTGTTTGATCAGCTCGGCCAAGAGTAGCTCGACATGATCACCCTGGATCTCGATCACGCCGTCTTTCAACGCGCCACCGGTGCCGCAACGCTTCTTCAAGCTCGTTGCCAGATCCTTGAGCGCGTCTTCGGCCAGGGGCACGCCGGTGATGGTGGTCACCGTCTTGCCGCCACGGCCCTTGCTTTCGCGACGCACGCGAGCAATGCCGTCGCCGGCCGGGATAGCGGTTTGTTTGCAGATGCAGGCTGCCACCGGCTGGCTACAGTCCGGGCAATGTCGACCTGCGTCGGTGGAAAATACCAGGCCACCAAGGGCGGCGAAGGATGCGGCTTTTTTGGCCACCGGCAATCCTCTTGGGAGGACAAAGACTGGTCGAAGCACAAGGCCGTGCCATCGACCGCGAAGCCCCACTCAGGCAGGGGCAGCGCTACTGGACCGGGGCGCCGATAAAAGCACCGCCGGTTCAGCTTGAAAAGTCGCGCAGTGTAACGGCAAAAAGCCCCGTTGCTAAGAGCCAATCAGCGTCAATTTATGCAACTTTAACGACGTCGGGCCAGATAGCGTTGCAGGGCCGCCAGAGAGTCCGGGCAATAGGGCTTTTCCTGGATTTCCTGCAGCACCACATCGATCGGCAGAAACCGCGCTTCCAGCACCTCTTCGGGCTGCAGGCGCAGGGGACCGTCCCACACCGCGGAGAACGCCGAGCACCAGAGGCGGTTGCCGGTGTCCTCGAAGTAAAAGTGGTCATGGGCGGTCAGCTCGACGCCGCCCACCCCCAGCTCTTCTTCCAGTTCACGGGCCGCCGACTCGGCGTAGGTTTCGGTGGCGAGCACCATGCCCCCTGCCGCCACGTCCCAGTATCCCGGGTAGATGGCCTTGCTCAGGGTACGGCGGTGCACGCACAGCTCACCGGCAGAGTTGAACAGCAGGATATAGGTGCCACGGCCGATCAGCCCGCGCTCGCGCAACTGCGAGCGGACCATGGCCCCGAGCAATTGGTCTTCACCGTCGACCCAGGCGATATGTTCTGCATCCGAGGCCGCACGGTGCGCGGCCTCGTCGTGGGAGGCGGACATGAATCAGCCCTGGTTCAGCAGTTGACGCAGATCGATGACTGCGGCGTTGGCGCGGGAAATATAGTTGGCCATGACCAGCGAGTGGTTGGCCAATACCCCGAAACCGCTGCCGTTGAGGATCATCGGGCTCCATACGGGCTCCTGCGAAGCCTCCAGTTCACGAATGATCTGACGCACGCTGACGGTGGCGTTCTTCTTCGCCAGCACGTCGGCGAAATCGACTTCAATGGCGCGCAGCAGGTGCGACAGCGCCCAAGCCTGGCCACGGGCTTCGTAGAACACGTTGTCGATCTGCATCCACGGGGTCTCGACCACTTCTTCATCGACCTGCGGCACCTGGCCCACGGCCGGCGCTTCGGTTTTCAGCGACGTATTGAGCTTGACCCGGCCAACGCTGGCCGACAGACGCTGGGACAGCGAACCCAGGCGGGTGCCGACGTCGCCCAGCCAGTTGTTGAGGTTGTCGGCGCGGGCATAGAACAGCGCGCCCTTCTGGTTCGGATCGGACAACCGAGCCTGGTAGCGGCTCAGGGAATTGATGCCATCCTGATATTCCGATTCGCTGGACGGCAGCACCCAGCTCTTGTTGTCGAAGTTGAAGCGCGGCTCGGCCTTGGCCAGGTCGGCATCTTCAGCGGACTGCGACTGCGAGCGGGCGAAATCCTTGCGCAGGGCGCGAGTCAGGTCGCGGACCTGGACCAGCACGCCGTACTCCCAGCTCGGCATGTTGTCCATCCACAGGCCCGGCGGAAAACGGTCGTTGGAAATATAGCCACCCGGTTTGTCCAGCAGGGTGCCGGCCACGGTCTTCAGGGTTTCCACCGTGGTATAGCCGATGACCATCTGCTTGCCTTCTTTCTCGGCGGCGATCTGGGCATTCTGCTGCACCGGAAACAGAGCCGGCTCCTGGCTCCAATACCAGCCCAGGGCAATGGTCACCAGCAGGTAGAGCCCCACCAGGGTGGCCAGGGCGCGGCTGAACAGCAGGCCACCGAAATAGCTGCGTGTCGCCGACTTGGGTTCGGCAGCACGATCCGGCGCGCTGCCTGCGCGATTCTTCCAGTCCAGCATGGCTATATCCTTTCAATCACTTGAGTTCATCGGTTCGACCACAACCCTACTCCATCGTGCCGGGCACCGAGCGGATTAATCGCCCGTGACCCGGAGCACCGCCGCAGATCGACGCGCCACTATAAATGAAGCACAGCCCACAGCCTATGCGACCAGTCGGTCGCGAAATGAATCAGGTCGCATTGCAGATTATTGACGTACGACACTCATAGGATTGAAAAGAGGTGCTAGCATAGAGCCACCAGTCGACCTCAGCATGCAGCCTAACTAGTAGTCAGGATATGACCGAGCCAGAAGACCCCAGCCGTGAGCGCCTCAAGCACCACTTTGCCCAGCGGGTAATTCATCAGGCACGTCAGATTCTTGAGATATGGCAACGCCTGCAACGCAGCGAATGGTCCACCGCCGACATGTCCGAACTCAGTGAGGCCAACCTGCGCCTGCTGCGTTTCGCCGAACGTTTCGAACAACCCGAACACAGCCAATTGGCCCGCAGCATCAGCGATTCGCTGAGCGCCGTGGATGCCAATCGCGGACGCCTGAGCAGTGGCCTGATCACTGACCTCAACCGCTTGATGCAACGCCTGTCGCGCACCGGCCTGCGCCACGGCGACCAACTGGAACAAACCTTCCTGCCGCCCCTGCGCAAGCCGATCTACGTGATGCTGCAAGACCACGATCGCGCCGAACGCCTGGCCAAGCAGTTGGAGTTCTTCGGTCTCAGTGCCCAGTCCCTGGACAGCGTCGATGCGTTTCGCGCCTCCATGGTCGAGCGCCTGCCGGCGGCGATCGTCATCGACGTCGACTTCAGCGGCGCCGGCCAAGGCCTGAAACTGGCGGCCGAAGCCCAGGAAGGCCTGGAACACAAACTGCCGCTGCTGTTTTTCAGCCTCCACGAAACCGACACCCCGACCCGCCTCGCGGCGGTGCGTGCCGGTGGCCAGGAGTTTCTCACCGGAACCCTGGAAGCCTCGAGCCTGCTGGAGAAAATCGAAGTCCTGACCTGCGTCGCCCAGTACGAGCCCTATAAGGTGCTGATCATCGACGACTCGCGGGCCCAGGCCATGCACACCGAGCGCCTGCTCAACAGCGCCGGGATTGTCACCCGCACCCTGATCGAACCGATCCAGGCCATGGCCGAGCTGGCGGATTTCCAGCCGGACCTGATCATCCTCGACATGTACATGCCGGCCTGCACCGGCACCGAGTTGGCCAAGGTGATCCGCCATAACGACCGTTATGTCAGCGTGCCGATCATCTACCTGTCGGCCGAAGACGACCTGGACAAGCAACTCGACGCCATGAGCGAAGGCGGCGACGACTTCCTGACCAAGCCGATCAAGCCGCGCCACCTGATCACCACCGTGCGCAACCGCGCGGCACGGGCGCGCAACCTCAAGGCGCGGATGGTCCGCGACAGCCTGACCGGGCTGTACAACCACACCCATATCCTGCAACTGCTCGAAGACTGCAGCTTCCGCGCCCGCCGCGAAAGCAAGCCGCTGAGCTTTGCCATGCTCGATATCGACCACTTCAAGCGGGTCAATGACAGCCACGGCCACCCCATGGGCGACCGGGTGATCAAGAGCCTGGCGCTGTTTCTCAAGCAACGCCTGCGCAAGACCGACTTTATCGGCCGTTACGGCGGTGAAGAATTCGCCATCGTCATGCCCGACACCGACGTCGAATCGGCCTGCAAGGTGCTGGACGAAATCCGCCAGCGCTTCGCCGAAATCCACTACCCCGCACAGCCCCAGGACCTGTGGTGCACCTTCAGCGCCGGGGTGGTGGAACTGCGCGAAGATTCCGACAGCCTGATGATGGCCAGCCAGGCCGATGAAGCGCTCTACCGCGCCAAGAACAGCGGCCGCAACCGGGTCCAGGCAGCGCGACATCAAAGTGCTATCTTTTCCACCGAATCGGCCGATTCGGTCATAACCCTGTAACACAAACGCAATAAATTCAGGCGCTTACCATTCAAGTCGTTGGTAGAGCCCCGATGCGCCTGAAGCTGCTGACCAATCTCAATACCCTGTTACTCGTTGCCGTGTGCCTGGCCCTGGGCGCGACCCTGTGGTGGTCGCAGCGGGCCCTGGAGCGCCCCTATCTGCTGATGGAGCATTACCTGGGCCTGTCCCAGCAGTTCCAGAGCGACGTGGCGCGCAATATCGAGGACTACCTGGCCAGCGGCGACGCCCTGCGCCTGAGCAGCGCCAGCCAGGCCATCGAAACCCTGCAGAACGAGCTTGGCCAATTGCCCCCGGAGCTGGCGCAAAGCCTGCGCCCGAGCCTGGCCAGCCTCGACCAGTTCAGCAAGAGTGATCTGCTGGCCGCTGGCAAGCTGGCCGGCGACCCGCAGGCCCTGTTGCTGCAGGCCGAACGCGAGCTGGGGGCCAACCTTGAACAGCTCAGCCAATACGCCAGCAGCACCGACAGCGCCAACGCCCGTGCCTACCTGCCGCTGCTGCTGAGCGCCGCGCAGCACCTGGGCAAGCTGTCCCTGGCCCGGGACAAACTGGTGAGCAGCGGACGCAGCGAGCTGGCCGCCGATGTCGAGCGCGAGGTGAACAACATCCGCAGCCAGGCCGAGCGCCTGGAGGCCCTGCCGTTGCTCGGAGTGACCAGCAGCAGTGAATCCAACACCGATGACTTCGCCGCCCTGATGGGCCTGGACAACAGCGTGAAAGCCGTCGCCGAAGACACCGGCGTCGGCCTCAAGCGGGAACTCAACAGCCTGCTCACCCGCTACCCGGCCGAGTTGAACCGCACCCGCGAACAGATCCAGAAACGCGCCGACCTCAGCGCCGCCACCCACCTGAAAATCGCCACCGTGCAACAGGCCATCGCCGGGCTGGAGCCGGCGGTGCGCGCCCAGCACGGGCAGATCCAGGGCGAAGTGCGGCTGATGCAAGGCCTGATGATCGGCCTGATCCTATTGATCGCATTGGTGATCGACACCCTGCAACGCAAGCTGGCGCGGGTCCTGACCAACCTGGCCCCGGCGCTGTCGACCTGGGCCGAGGGCGACTTCAGCCAGGGCATCCACCTGGGCAAGACCAACCGCGAGTTGCATGCGATCGAGGAGTCATTGAATCGCCTGCGGGCCTATCTGGTGGACCTGGTGGGCACCATTCGCCAGAACGCCGAGCAGGTCGCCGGCAGCAGCCGAGCCCTGGCCGAGTTGAGCAGCGGCTTGCACAGCGGCGCGCAACGCCAGGCGGGTGATACCGCGCAGATCCGCGATGCCCTGGGCGAACTGGAAGCCACCATTCAGCAAGTAGCCGGCGATGCCAGCCAGGCCGCCGACGCCAGCCGCAGCGCCGGGCTCGCCGTGGAGCACGGGCAGAAAGTGATTGGCCTGAGCCTGACCGGGCTCCACGCACTGGTGGATGAAGTGCAAGGCAACGCACAGATGATCGAGCACCTGGCTGAAGAGTCGGCGACCATCGGCGGCGTACTGACGGTGATCCGCTCGATCGCCGACCAGACCAACCTGCTGGCCCTTAACGCGGCCATCGAAGCGGCTCGGGCCGGGGAAATGGGCCGTGGTTTTGCCGTGGTGGCCGAGGAAGTGCGCTCCCTGGCGCAACGTACCGCCGGCGCCACCGCCGAGATCCAGACCCTGATCGCCGGCCTGCAGACCGCCGCCCGGCAATCGGTGGAAGGCATGCGCGCCCAGGTCGAACACGCCGAAGCCACGGCCAATCAGGCCCAGGCCGCCGATGGCGCGCTGGACAAGATCGTCGGCGCGATCCAGACCATCTCCGATACCGCCGTGCGCATCGCCGACGTCACTGCCCAGCAAAGCGGCGCCGTCAGCGAGATCCGCGATCACAGCGAACGCATCCACCAACTGGGCGGCGACAACCTGCTGCGCATCGGCGAAGGCCGCGAACAAGGCGCCACCCTGCTGACCCTGGGCGGTCAGTTGCACACCGCCGTGCAGGCCTTTCGCGTGTGACCCACCCCGTAGCCGCTACCGCCCGGCTGCGGCTACAGGCACGCCACAGCGGCCATGAAGGCCGGCGTCCGTTATCATGCGCACACTTTCGATTCGCGAGATCGCCATGCGCCGCCTGCTCTGCCTGATGCTGCTAATGCTCGCCCTGCCGGCAACCGCCGCCGGGCTTCTGGATTCACGCCCCAGCTCGACCCTGGGCGCGGTCAATAACAGCGCCGACTTCCTGCCGGTGCGCCAAGCCTTCCAATTGAGCCTGGTGCAGAGCACGCCCGAGTCGATCAAGCTGCGCTTCGTCGCCACCGAAGGTTATTACCTCTACCGCCACCGCTTTCAGTTCCGCAGCGAGCCGGCCGATATCGGCCTCGGCGCGGCGCAGTTGCCCGCAGGCGAGCAGAAACACGATGAGTACTTCGGCGATGTCGAGGTCTATCACGGCATTCTCGACGTCGAGCTGCCACGCACGGCCAACGACCCACGGGCCTTTACCCTGGCCGTCACCTACCAGGGCTGCGCCGACAAGGGCCTGTGTTATCCACCGGAAACCGAACGCCTGCAGATCGACCCGACGGGCAGCCCTGCAACACACTGGAGCTGGCGCGAACTGACGGTGTTCCTGCTCGCCGGCATCGGGCTGACCTTTACCCCCTGTGTCCTGCCGATGCTGCCGATTCTGTCCGGGGTGGTGTTGCGTGGCCAGGTGGGTGGCTGGCGCGGTTTCACCCTCTCGGTGGCCTACGTGCTGCCGATGGCCGCCTGCTTTGCCCTGCTCGGTGCTCTGATGGGGATGTTCGGCGCACAACTGAACTTGCAGGCGCGCCTGCAATCGGCCTGGGTGCTGGGGCCTTTCGCGCTGTTCTTCGCGCTGTTCGCCCTGGCGATGTTCGACGTGTTCGAACTCAAGCTGCCGCGCTTTATCAGCAACCGACTGGAACACATTGCCGGGCGTACCCAAGGCGGGTCGCTGTGGGGCGCAGCGGTTCTGGGAGTGGTTTCCAGCCTGCTGGTATCGCCCTGCGTATCCGCGCCACTGGCCGGCGCCCTGCTGTATATAAGCGGCAGCGGCGATGCCCTGGGCGGGGCCTTGAAACTGTTCGCCCTGGGCCTGGGCATGGGCCTGCCGCTGGTAGTGGTGGCCACGGGTGGCGCGGCCTGGCTGCCGAAAAGCGGCTCATGGCTGATCTACGTGAAAAACGCGATTGGCGTGCTCCTGCTGGGCCTGGCCATCGGCCTGCTGAGCCGGGTATTGCCGGGGCAGATCACCTTGCTGCTGGTGGGCGCGCTGGCGGCGGGCGTCGGGCTGTTCCTCGGCGCGCTGGAGTTTATCTACAAGGCGCCCCGCCAGCGCCTGGCGCAATTGCTGGGTCTGTTCCTGCTGTTTTATGCACTGGCCTGCTGGTATGGCGCGCTCAGCGGTCAAACCGACCCGCTGCGCCCTCTTCCCGGCAGCACGCCTGCGGTGGCGACCCAGGCGTCGAACGGCGCCTGGCAAACCATCGATACGCCGGCCGCGCTGGAGCAGGCACTGGCCGAGGCCAAAACAGCGCGCCAGCCGCTGCTGCTCGACTGGTACGCTGACTGGTGCATCAGCTGCAAAGTCATCGAGCACCAGGTGCTGAACGACAGCCAGGTGGTCGACCGGCTCAAGGGCTATCGCCTGATCCGCTTCGACATGACCGCCAGCAATGCCGAGCAACGCGCCCTGCTCGATCGCTACCAATTGTTCGGGCCACCGGCCTTGCTGTTTTTTGGCAAAGATGGCGCCGAACGTGCAGAAGTCAGGGTGATTGGTGAAATCAACGCGGCGGACTTCGCCGAACGTGTAGCCAAAGCGAATGACCGGATTTAAACACCCAGTCACATATTTTGCGCAAACATCGGTCATCGTGCTGGCTATTGCAGAGAACTGGACAGTCATAAACGCTTTGCGGCATAGTCGCGCAGTTCTGGGCACTGCTCACTCTAATAACGGCGCGATAACAAGGAACAGCAGATGGCGACCCTACTGGTTCTGCACGGACCCAACCTGAACCTGCTCGGCACCCGTGAACCGGGCGTCTACGGTGCAGTGACCCTGGCCCAGATCAATCAAGACCTGGAACAGCGGGCCCGTGATGCCGGGCACCATTTGCTCTACCTGCAAAGCAACGCCGAGTATGAATTGATCGATCGGATCCATGCTGCCCGTGGCGAAGGCGTGGACTTCATTTTGATCAATCCAGCAGCTTTTACACATACAAGCGTCGCATTACGTGACGCGCTGCTGGCGGTGAGCATCCCATTCATCGAAGTGCATTTGTCCAACGTGCACAAACGCGAACCATTCCGCCATCACTCCTACTTCTCCGACGTTGCGGTGGGAGTGATCTGCGGCCTTGGCGCCAGCGGTTACCGACTGGCCCTGGAGGCCGCACTAGAGCAGCTTGAACAACAAGCTAAACGCCCCTGACCGACCCTTGGGAGTTGATGATTCATGGATATCCGTAAAGTTAAGAAACTGATCGAACTGCTGGAAGAGTCCGGCATCGACGAGCTGGAGATCAAGGAAGGCGAAGAGTCCGTACGCATCAGCCGCCACAGCAAGACTCCAGCCCAGCAATACTACGCACCGGCTCCAATGGCCGCTCCGGTTGCCGCTCCAGCCGCTGCTCCGGCCGCCGCTGCTGCGCCAGCCGCACCCGCAGCCCCAGTGCTGAACGGCACCGTTGCCCGTTCGCCAATGGTTGGCACTTTCTATCGCAAGTCTTCCCCGTCCTCGCCGTCCTTCGTTGAAGTTGGCCAGAGCGTGAAGAAAGGCGACACCCTGTGCATCGTTGAAGCCATGAAGATGATGAACCACATCGAAGCTGAAACCAGCGGTGTGATCGAGTCCATCCTCGTCGAAGACGGCCAGCCGGTTGAGTACGACCAACCGCTGTTCACCATCGTTTGAGCCGCGGAGTGCCTTTGATGCCGACCCCTGCGAAGTTGGAAAAAGTCCTGATTGCCAACCGCGGTGAAATTGCACTGCGGATCCTGCGCGCTTGCAAGGAAATGGGAATCAAGACCGTCGCCGTTTACTCCAAGGCGGACAAAGAGCTGATGCACCTGGGCCTGGCAGACGAATCCGTCTGCATCGGTCCGGCGCAAGCTGCACAGTCTTACCTGCACATCCCGGCCATCATCGCGGCAGCAGAAGTCACCGGCGCCACGGCGATTCACCCAGGCTACGGTTTCCTCGCGGAAAACGCCGACTTCGCCGAACAGGTGGAAAACTCCGGCTTCGCCTTCATCGGCCCGAAAGCTGAAACCATCCGCCTGATGGGCGACAAGGTTTCGGCCAAGCACGCCATGATCGCTGCCGGCGTACCGACCGTTCCAGGCTCCGACGGCCCACTGCCCGAAGACGAAGAAACCGCGTTGCGCATCGGCCGTGAAGTCGGCTACCCGGTGATCATCAAGGCCGCTGGCGGCGGTGGTGGTCGCGGCATGCGTGTGGTGCACAAAGAAGAAGACCTGATCTCCTCGGCCAAGCTGACCCGCTCCGAAGCGGGCGCAGCGTTCGGTAACCCGATGGTCTATCTGGAAAAATTCCTGACCAACCCACGTCACGTGGAAGTCCAGGTGCTTTCCGATGGCCAGGGCCACGCCATCCACCTGGGCGACCGCGATTGCTCGCTGCAACGTCGTCACCAGAAGGTTCTCGAAGAAGCACCGGCACCGGGCATCGACGAGAAAGCGCGTCAGGAAGTCTTCGCCCGCTGCGTCAAGGCGTGCATCGACATCGGCTACCGTGGCGCCGGCACGTTCGAGTTCCTCTACGAGAACGGCAGCTTCTACTTCATCGAGATGAACACTCGTGTCCAGGTAGAGCACCCGGTATCGGAAATGGTCACCGGCATCGACATCGTCAAGGAGATGCTCAGCATCGCCGCCGGCAACAAGTTGTCGTTCACCCAGGATGACGTGGTCATCCGCGGTCACGCGCTGGAATGCCGGATCAACGCCGAAGACCCGAAAACCTTCATGCCAAGCCCAGGCACGGTCAAGCATTTCCATGCTCCGGGCGGCAATGGCGTACGTGTCGATTCGCACCTGTACAGCGGTTATGCGGTTCCACCGAACTACGATTCGTTGATCGGCAAGCTGATCACTTACGGGGCGACCCGTGACGAAGCCATGGCGCGCATGCGCAATGCGCTGGACGAAATCGTCGTCGACGGGATCAAGACCAACATCCCGCTGCACCGCGACCTGACCCGTGACGAAGGCTTCTGCAAAGGGGGAGTGAACATTCACTACCTGGAGCACAAGCTGGCCGAGCAACACTGATCGGCACACGCCACACCGACAAAGCCGCTTTCGAGCGGCTTTGTTGTTTCTGAAACACAGACATGACCTCCGCCGCCGCGGCGAAGGGCACGCTCCGTCGCCACCGGGATATCCTGTGCAACCCGGTCCTGGCTCGCGTAAACTTGCGCGCTTCTCGCGGCCCGCTAGGCTGCACAACACATATTTTCAAAGGTGCCCGCCATGCCTTGGCTGCAAGTCCGTCTCGCCATCAGCCCAGAACAAGCCGAAACCTATGAAGACGCTTTTCTTGAAGTCGGTGCCGTCTCGGTCACCTTCATGGACGCCGAGGATCAGCCGATCTTCGAACCGGAACTCAACACCACCCCGCTGTGGTCCCACACTCACCTGCTGGCCCTGTTCGAAGACGGCGCCGATCCGGCCAGCGTACTGGCCCACCTCGAGCTGCTGACCGGCAGCCCGCTGCCCGAGCACCACAGCGAAGTGATCGAGGACCAGGATTGGGAGCGTAGCTGGATGGACAATTTCCAGCCCATGCGTTTCGGCCAGCGCCTGTGGATCGTCCCGAGCTGGCACGCCGCGCCGGAGCCGGACGCGGTCAACCTGTTGCTGGACCCGGGCCTGGCGTTCGGCACCGGCACCCACCCGACCACCGCACTGTGCCTGGAATGGCTGGATGGCCAGGACCTCAAGGACTGCAACGTGCTCGACTTCGGCTGCGGCTCGGGGATCCTGGCCATCGCCGCCCTGCTGCTGGGCGCCAAGGAAGCCGTCGGCACCGACATCGACGTCCAGGCCCTGGAAGCCTCCCGCGATAACGCCGGGCGCAACAATATCGCCGAAGCGCTGTTCCCGCTGTACTTGCCGCAGGATCTGCCCCAGGTCCAGGCCGATGTACTGGTGGCCAATATCCTCGCCGGCCCCCTGGTCTCCCTGGCCCCGCAGCTGTCGAGCCTGGTCAAGCCCGGCGGTCGCCTGGCACTGTCGGGGATCCTGGCGGAACAGGGCGAAGAAGTCGCCGCGGCCTATGCCCAGGACTTCGACCTGGACCCCATCGCCAATCGCGATGGCTGGGTGCGCATCAGCGGCCGTCGGCGCTAGAATGGCCGCCTGCATAATCCGGATGGCCGCATGACCGACAGTTTTGTCACCCAGTGCCCGCATTGCCAGACCAGCTTCCGCGTCAGCCACGCCCAGTTGAGCGTGGCCCGTGGCGTGGTGCGCTGCGGCTCTTGCCTGCAGGTGTTCAACGCGGCGCGCCAACTGCTGGAACAACGCGCCAACCGGGACGCCGCGGCCACTCCGGCACCGGTGGCGCCCGTTGCCCCTCCCCCGCAGCGCGCCATCAGCCAGAAGCAATGGTCGGCCAGCGAACTCGACCTGGATCACCTGGACCTCGATGAGGAACTGGCCAAGCTCGAACAACGGGAAATCCAGCCCGCCAAGGCCTTCGGCCAGGACCGCGGCCACCGCGAAGAGTCGCTGAGCGCCCGCCGCGATCAACCGGACGCCGAAGACGAACACTGGCCCGACAGCCTGTTCAGCGCCACCGCCGACGAGCGCGACGAGCTCGATACCAGCAAGACGCAAGAGCACCCGGCCCCGACCGCCGAGCCGCAGAAACCCGGACGCACCGAGCCTTCGCTGTCATTCAACCTGGCCGACCTCGAAGACGAACCCGGCACACGCCACATCGAGCACGACAACGACCTCGAACCAGCTGCGCATCCAACCGCGCCGATCGCCGCCGAGCGCGACGAGGACGACGTCGAGGTGCCCGTCAACGGCAAGCAAAAGCGCGGCCGCAGCGAACCCGGCGTCCAGGACGACGTGCTGCTGGACCTGGTCGACGACCCGATTCACCTCGACTGGCAAAAGCGTCGCTCGCCCTGGGGCCGGCGCCTGCTGTGGAGCCTGTTGATCCTGCTGGCCGCCGCGGCCCTGGCCGGGCAGTACATTGCCTATCACTTCGACGAACTGGCGCGCCAGGACCAGTACCGCCCCTGGTTCCAGCAACTGTGCCCGGAAATGGGCTGCACCGTGCCGTCCAAGGTCGATATCGCCCGAATCAAGAGCAGCAACCTGGTGGTCCGCAGCCATCCGGATTTCAGCGGCGCGCTGGTGGTGGACGCCATCATCTATAACCGCGCGCCGTTCTCCCAGCCGTTCCCCCTGCTGGAACTGCGCTTCGCCGACCTCAATGGGCAACTGATCGCCAGTCGACGCTTCAAACCCGGCGAGTACCTCAACGGCGAGCTCGAAGGCCTGTCGGAAATGCCACCGCAGACGCCAATCCACATCGCCCTGGACATTCTTGATCCGGGCCCCAAGGCCGTGAACTACAGTCTGAGCTTCCACTCTCCCGAGTGATCCGGTCACTGGCCGCACAGGCGGCACACTTTTGACGGCAGTTTTCCGATAGCCCCGGCCGACCAAACCGCTGGCGATAAAGGAATAACTGTTCAGATTTTATCCAATTCAGCCTTTAACCAGTCATCGAGAGCGGGTATCATGCCAACCCTTTTTCGAACTCTCATGATCCGGCCCCACAACAGGGAAGTCCTATGTCGGCGGTACGCATCGGCCCATATACATTGCACAACGGCTTGATTCTCGCCCCCATGGCGGGTGTCACCGACCAGCCCTTTCGTCAGCTTTGCAAGCGTTTGGGCGCAGGGCTTGTAGTCTCGGAAATGGTCACCAGCGACATGAGTTTGTGGAACACCCGCAAATCGCGGATGCGCATGATTCACGAAGGTGATCCCGAGCCGCGCTCGGTACAGATCGCCGGCGGTGATGCGCAGATGCTGGCGGATGCAGCCCGGGCCAACGTCGAGCTGGGCGCACAGATTATTGATATCAACATGGGCTGTCCGGCCAAGAAGGTCTGCAACAAGGCCGCCGGTTCCGCACTGTTGAAAGATGAAGAGCTGGTGACCGAGATCCTGCAGGCCGTGGTGGCTGCGGTCGATGTGCCGGTCACCCTGAAGATCCGCACCGGCTGGGACCGGGCGAACAAGAACGGCCTGACGGTGGCGAAGATCGCCGAACAGGCAGGCATTACGGCTTTGGCGGTCCATGGGCGGACCCGCGCCGACCTGTACACCGGTGAAGCCGAGTACGACACCATTGCCGCGATCAAGCAGGCGGTGTCGATTCCGGTCTTCGCCAACGGCGATATCGACTCACCCGAAAAGGCCCGGCAGGTGTTGCATGCCACCGGAGCCGACGGGCTGTTGATCGGCCGGGCCGCCCAGGGGCGGCCATGGATTTTTCGTGAAATCGAGCACTTTCTGCGTACCGGCGAAATTCTTCCGGCACCGGAGCTGTTTGAAGTGGAACGTATTCTGCTAGAGCACCTGGCCGCGCTGCATGCCTTCTATGGAGATGTCATGGGCGTACGCATTGCTCGAAAGCATGTCGGCTGGTATCTCGCAACCCTGCCGGGCGCCAGGGAGTTTCGCGCCCACTTCAATCGTTTGGAAGATACGGAAGCACAGTGCGCCAACGTTCGTGAGTTCTTTGCCGAGCGTTACAAGAGCCTGGTGACAGGGGACGGAGAAGGGGTGGCCGCATGACGATGATGACCGAGACTTTAGTGAGTGGAACAACACCCGTGAGCGACAACGTGAATTTGAAACAGCACCTCAATACGCCGAGCGAAGAAGGCCAGACCCTTCGCGGGAGTGTCGAAAAGGCGCTGCACAATTATTTCGCCCACCTTGAGGGCGCTGCCGTCACGGACGTGTACAACCTGGTGCTCTCCGAAGTCGAGGCCCCGTTGCTCGAAAGCGTGATGAACTACGTCAAGGGCAATCAGACCAAGGCCAGCGAGCTGCTGGGCTTGAACCGCGGCACCCTGCGCAAGAAGCTCAAACAATACGATTTGCTGTAAGCATTCAATCAAACCAGAAAGGCGCCCGCGTAAAACCGGTCGCCTTTTTTGCTGACTCCTTTGCTTTTGATGGAAATTGAGATGACCGACCAGACCACCCGCCTGCCGATCCGCCGCGCCTTGATCAGTGTTTCCGACAAGACCGGGATCCTCGAATTCGCCAAGGAGCTGGAAGCCCTGGGCGTCGAGATCCTCTCCACCGGCGGGACCTTCAAGCTGCTGCGCGACAACGGCGTGGCCGCAGTGGAAGTCGCGGATTACACCGGCTTCGCGGAAATGATGGACGGTCGGGTCAAGACCCTGCACCCGAAAATCCACGGCGGCATCCTCGGCCGTCGCGGCATCGACGACGCCATCATGAGCGAACACGGGATCAAGCCGATCGACCTGGTCGCGGTCAACCTCTACCCGTTCGAAGCCACTATCAACAAGCCAGGCTGCGACCTGCCGACGGCCATCGAGAACATCGATATCGGCGGCCCGACCATGGTTCGCTCGGCGGCCAAGAACCACAAAGACGTGGCCATCGTGGTCAACGCCAGCGATTACGCCAGTGTCCTGGAAGGCCTGAAAGCCGGTGGCCTGACCTACGCCCAGCGTTTCGACCTGATGCTCAAGGCCTTCGAACACACCGCCGCCTACGACGGCATGATTGCCAACTACATGGGCACCGTGAACCAGGCGGCTGAAACCCTGTCGACTTCCGGCCGCAGCCAGTTCCCGCGGACCTTCAACAGCCAGTTCATCAAGGCCCAGGAAATGCGCTACGGCGAGAACCCGCACCAGAGCGCGGCGTTCTACGTGGAAGCCAAGCCTGCCGAAGTCGGCATCGCCACCGCGACCCAGCTGCAAGGCAAAGAGCTGTCGTACAACAACGTGGCCGACACCGACGCCGCGCTGGAATGCGTGAAGAGCTTCGTCAAGCCGGCCTGCGTGATCGTCAAGCACGCCAACCCGTGCGGCGTGGCCGTGAGCCCGGACGCCGAAGGCGGCATTCGCCAGGCCTACGAACTGGCCTACGCCACCGATACCGAATCGGCCTTCGGCGGCATCATTGCCTTTAACCGCGAGTTGGACGCCGAGACCGCCAAGGCCATCGTCGAGCGTCAGTTCGTCGAAGTGATCATCGCCCCGAGCGTCAGCGAAGAAGCCCGCGCCATCGTCGCTGCCAAAGCCAACGTGCGCCTGCTGGCCTGCGGCGAATGGTCGGCTGAACGTGCCGCTGCCTGGGACTACAAGCGCGTCAATGGCGGCCTGCTGGTACAGAGCCGCGACATCGGCATGATCGGCAGCCAGGACCTGAAGGTGGTGACCAAGCGCGCCCCGACCGAACAGGAAATCAACGACCTGATCTTCGCCTGGAAAGTGGCCAAGTACGTTAAATCCAACGCCATCGTCTACGCCAAGAACCGCCAGACCATCGGTGTCGGCGCCGGCCAGATGAGCCGCGTGAACTCGGCGCGCATCGCCGCGATCAAGGCTGAGCACGCCGGTTTGCAGGTCGCGGGTTCGGTGATGGCTTCCGACGCGTTCTTCCCGTTCCGCGACGGCCTGGACAACGCAGCCAAGGTCGGCATCACCGCCGTGATCCAGCCAGGCGGCTCGATGCGCGACAGCGAAGTGATTGCCGCAGCCGACGAAGCCGGCATTGCCATGGTATTCACCGGCATGCGCCACTTCCGTCACTGATACGACAACGGTCGCACTGACACCGGCATCTGCTGCGTTGGAGCCCACCCCGATGATGCTCATTGCCAACAGGCAACTCCGCTCATCGAGGTGGGCTCCGCCTTGCATCTAGCGGTGTCATTGCAGCCTCCTACGGCGTGAAGCGCTTTAGGTTCTAAAACAGAATTAGCGTCATCCGAGGTTTTTGAAATGAATGTACTGATCATCGGTAGCGGCGGTCGTGAACACGCCCTGGCCTGGAAAGTCGCTCAGGACCCACGCGTCCAGAAAGTATTCGTGGCACCGGGCAACGCCGGCACCGCCATTGAAGCCAAGTGCGAGAACGTCGCCATCGACGTGCTGGCCCTGGAGCAGTTGGCCGATTTCGCTGAGAAGAATGTCTCCCTGACCATTGTTGGCCCGGAAGTGCCGCTGGTGGCCGGTGTGGTCGACCTGTTCCGCAGCCGTGGCCTGGATTGCTTCGGCCCGACCGCCGGTGCCGCGCAGCTCGAAGGTTCGAAAGCCTTCACCAAGGACTTCCTGGCCCGCCACAAGATCCCGACTGCCGACTACCAGAACTTCACCGAGATCGAGCCGGCCCTGGCTTATCTGCGTGAAAAAGGCGCACCGATCGTGATCAAGGCCGACGGCCTGGCCGCCGGTAAAGGCGTGATCGTCGCCATGACCCTGGGCGAAGCCGAAGACGCGGTACGCGACATGCTGGCCGGCAATGCCTTCGGCGAAGCCGGTTCGCGGGTGGTGATCGAAGAGTTTCTCGACGGCGAGGAAGCCAGCTTCATCGTCATGGTCGACGGCAAGAACGTGCTGCCCATGGCCACCAGCCAGGACCACAAGCGCGTCGGCGACGCCGACACCGGGCCGAACACCGGCGGCATGGGTGCCTACTCCCCGGCGCCAGTGGTCACGGCCCAAGTGCACCAGCGGGTGATGGACCTGGTGATCTGGCCGACCGTGCGCGGCATGGCCGACGAAGGCAACGTCTACACCGGCTTCCTGTACGCCGGCTTGATGATCGACAAGGCTGGCAATCCGAAAGTCATCGAGTTCAACTGCCGCTTCGGCGACCCGGAAACCCAACCGGTGATGCTGCGTCTGCAGTCGAGCCTGGTGTTGCTGGTGGAAGCCGCCCTGGCCCAGGCCCTGGACAAGGTCGAAGCTCAATGGGATCCACGTCCGAGCGTGGGCATCGTGCTCGCGGCCGGTGGCTACCCGGGTGACTACGCCAAAGGCGCAGCCATCACCGGCCTGGACGCCGCCGCCAGCCTGGAAGGCAAAGTGTTCCACGCCGGCACTGCGCTCAAGGACGGCCAGGTGGTGACCGCCGGCGGTCGCGTGCTGTGCGCCACGGCCCTGGGCAACAGTGTCGACGCCGCCCAGCAACAAGCGTACAAACTGGCCGCCAAGATCGACTGGCCAGGCTGCTTCTACCGCAAGGACATCGGCTACCGTGCCATTGCCCGCGAGCGTGGCGAAGAACAGCAATAAGGCGGCCCTATCGCTCGGCAAGGGTCCCTGCCCTTGCCGTAGCGGCATGCCCCCGCGCATAGTTACAACCTGGCATCAACCTACGAAGGGATTTCGCCGTGCGCTGGCTCAGGATTGCCACAGGCTTCATCGCTACACTGCTGACCCTGCTCTGCTTGAACACGGCCCTGGCCGCTCAAGGCAGTGGCTGGGCGGTATTGCTCGATGAACAGGCCAGCTTGCAGCTCAGTGACATCCGCTCCCAACGCTACGCCACGCAATTCAGCCCGATCGAACTCGACAAGCTGACCGCTGCCGAACCCGACGGCGCGCTCTGGGTACGCTTCAAACTGCATCCCGATCAGCACGAACAACTGCTGCGCATCTTCGCTCCCGACCTGTCGCAGCTGAATCTGTATGTGTTCGACGGCGACCGCCTGATCGAGCAAGTGAACACCGGCACCCATCAGCCCCAGACCGAAAAAAACCTGCCCAGCAACGACTTCATGTTGCCGTTGCCGCAGAACGAGAAAACCCTCGACGTCTACCTGCGCCTGGTTTCCGACCATCAATTGCGCCCCTACATCACCCTGCAAACGGCAGTCATGGCCGCGGCCAACCAGAGCCAGACCCTGATCTACGGCGTCCTGTTCGGCTGCATGGCGATGCTGATCCTGCATAACCTCACCCGTTATGCCTACACCCGCTCCCGCAGCAGCCTGTGGCTCGCCGCCTGTGAGGTACTGCTGTCCCTGAGCCTGCTGATGCTGCTGAACCTGGCCGGCCCCTGGCTGCCGAACTGGCAGGCGCTGCAAACCCCGGGGGCTTACCTGGCGCTGCTGCTGACCGCCCCCTGCGGGCTGATGTTCGCCTACCGCTACTTCGCCCCGCTGGGCCCGCACCCGCTGAACAAGCTGCTGCTGGGCGACATCCTGCTGATCATCCTCTGCGGGCTGCTGCTGTTGTTCGTCAACACCCTGCCGCTGAACATCATCACCTACGCCCTGGTGGCGCTGGCCGGCCTGAGCATGCTGCTGGTGGGCGGTTACCACTGGCACAAGGGCTACCGCCCGGCGCGGCTGTTCGTCGCGGCCATGGTGATCTTCAACCTCGGCACCCTGGTGATTCTCCCGGCCCTGCTCGGCCTGACCCTGGTGGCGCCACAGGGTTTGATCATCACCCTGCTCAGCGTGATCTGCATCAGCGGCCTGTTGATGAGCGTCGCCCTCGGCGAGCGCCAGCGCAGCATCACCGAGAACCGCTTCAGCGTCAGCCGCGACCTGGCCGCGAGCAATGCCGAGGTCAACGCCAAGGCCGAGTTCCTGGCCAAGATCAGCCATGAAATCCGCACCCCCATGAACGGTGTGCTGGGCATGACCGAGCTGCTGCTGGGCACGCCGTTGTCGGTCAAGCAGCGCGACTACGTGCAGACCATCCACAGCGCCGGCAACGAGCTGCTGACCCTGATCAACGAGATCCTCGACATCACCAAGCTGGAGTCCGGGCAGATCGAGCTGGACGACGTGCAGTTCGACCTCAATGCGCTGATCGAAGACTGCCTGAGCATCTTCCGCGCCAAGGCCGAACAGCAGAATGTCGAGCTGATCAGTTTTATCCAGCCGCAAGTGCCACGGGTGATCAGCGGTGACCCGACCCGCCTGCGCCAGGCCCTGCTCAGCCTGCTGGAAAACGCCCTGAAGAAAACCGACGAAGGCGAAGTACTGATCGTGGTCGCCCTCGATGAGCGCAGCAGCAAGCCGCGCCTGCGCATCGCCGTGCAGGACAGCGGCCAGCCGATGGACGCCGAAGAGCGCGACGCCCTGCTGCACTCGGAACTGCACAGCAAGAACTTCCTCGCCGCGACCCGCCTGGGGGGCAACCTGGGGCTGGTGATCGCGCGGCAACTGGTGCTGCTGATGCACGGCGAATTCGGCATCAAGAGCAGCGCCAACCAGGGCAGCACCCTGTGGCTGACCCTGCCCCTGGACCCGGAACGCCTGGAACACCCGACCTCGGACCTCGACGGCCCGCTGCAAGGCGCGCGGGTGCTGGTGGTGGACGACAACGACACCTGCCGCAAAGTCCTGGTGCAGCAATGCAGCGCCTGGGGCCTGAACGTGAGTGCCGTGCCGTCGGGCAAGGAAGCCCTGGCCCTGCTGCGGACCAAGGCCCACCTGCGCGATTACTTCGATGTGGTCCTGCTCGACCAGAACATGCCCGGCATGACCGGCATGCAATTGGCGGCCAAGATCAAGGAAGACCCGAGCCTGAACCACGACATCCTGCTGATCATGCTCACTGGCATCAGCAACGCGCCAAGCAAGGTCATCGCACGCAATGCCGGGATCAAGCGCATCCTCGCCAAACCGGTGGCCGGCTACACCCTCAAGACCACCCTGGCCGACGAGCTGACCCAGCGCAACAAAGGCCTGGTTACCCCGCACTACCTGCCGGGCAACACCACGGCGCCAGCCGCGACGCCCATCACCGTGCCCAGCGATTTCCGCATCCTGGTGGCCGAAGACAACAGCATCTCGACCAAGGTCATCCGCGGCATGCTGGGCAAGCTCAACCTGCAGCCGGACACCGCCAGCAATGGCGAAGAAGCCCTGCAGGCGATGAAAGCCCAGCGCTACGACCTGGTGTTGATGGATTGCGAGATGCCGGTCCTCGACGGTTTCTCGGCCACCCAGCAACTGCGTGCCTGGGAAGTCGGCAACCAACGGGTACGCACCCCGGTGGTGGCCCTCACGGCGCACATCCTTGCCGAACACAAGGAACGCGCGCGCCAGGCCGGCATGGATGGGCACATGGCCAAGCCGGTGGAGCTCTCGCAATTGCGCGAACTGATCGAGCACTGGGTCGCCCAGCGCGACCAGCACAATCGCAGCGCCGAGCCTGCCAGCTGAGCCGACAGACTGCGCGGCGCCTGTTAAACTCGCGCTCGCCCTCCTTCGCTGCGAGCTTCCACCATGCTCCACGTGCTGTTCAGCGTTTACCTGAAGATGCTGGTGCTCTATAGCCCCTTCTTCGTCCTGTCCTGCTTTATCAGCCTGACCCGTGGTTACTCCAGCAAGGAGCGGCGGCGCCTGGCCTGGAAGGTGGCCCTGGCGACCCTGGTCTCCAGCGTGCTGCTGTATCTGTTCGGACGCGTGATCTTCAGTGTGTTCGGGATTACCGTCGACGCCTTTCGCATCGGCGCCGGCAGCGTGCTGTTCATCTCGGCGCTGGGCATGGCCCAGGGCAAGTCCGCAGTGCAGACCGACAACGTGCAACAGGACGTGACCATCGTCCCGCTGACCATTCCCCTGACCGTAGGCCCCGGCACCATCGGTGCGCTGCTGGTGATGGGGGTCAGCCAGCCGCACTGGGACGACAAACTCACCGCCATCCTCAGCATCGCCCTGGCCAGCTTTACCGTCGGCGTGGTGCTCTACCTATCAAACCGCATCGAACGCATTCTCGGTGAGCAAGGCTTGCAGATCGTCAGCCGGCTGATGGGGCTGTTCGTGTGCGCCCTGGCGGCGCAGATCATCTTCACCGGGGTTCGCGGCTACCTGGTGCCATAGCGTCCTCATGCAATCACAGGCAATGGAATGCACATGCTTCAGAGACCTCGCAGCAAGGACTCCACCTCGACGCGCCAGCCCTTTGTGACGCGGCCACGACCGCTGCTGGCGGCCTGCCTGCTGATGCTGATGGCGCCGCCGGGCTTCGCCGCCGACCCGGTACAACCCGCCGCCAAGGCCAAGCTCGATTACCTCAGCGGCTACAGCGAACAGTTTGGCGACTTCCAGGTGTTTCGCGGCAAGTCGTCCATCAGCACCCTGGAAATCACCTACAAGGGCCGGCCCTATCGGCCGCTGAACGCCTGGCAGATAACCGATGTGCGCCCCACCGGCGCGATCCAGAATGGCCAGCCGGTGCTGCTGGCGACCACCATTGAATGGATGGGCGTCGGCACGGTGGTGATCGCGGTGCAGAACGACACGCCCCTGGCACGCATCCTCAGCCCGGTGAAAAGCCGCGACGAACCCGACTGGGGCCAGGCCCAAGCCGGGCGCAGCGACCTGTTGCTGTTTCCCGAGGGCGCACGGGCCTTTGTGCCCTCGACCGGACAGGTCCTGTGGTTTGACGAGCGTCTGCCGGGCTGGGGTTTTTCCCACTACGGGATGCTGGTCTCGGTGGCGCCGGATAACCGCAGCGCGGCGTTCCTGGCCAAGGAGGGCTTGCTGCTCAGCTCGACGGAGAAAGGCGTCTACGCCCAACTGCCGATCAGCAAGGAGCTGAACCTGAGCCAACTCTGGCCGCTGTACGAAGAAGCCAGCGCCCGCGCCCGCAAAGCCCTGGACGAAGGCCGGCGCATCGACCAGAGGCGCCTGCAACGCGCCCTCGAAGTGGAGTGGGTGGGCCGGCAATTCAGCTGGCAGCAGGTACAAGGGACCTGGCAACTCAAGGGCCTGGGCCTGACCTCCAGCCCTCTCAAGACGGAGCACTGAGTGATGCCGACTTGCCTATTGCAACGCCTGCTGCACCTAGCCTGCAGCGTACTGCTGGCCGGCTGCGTCAGCCACAGCAGCGAGCAGCCCAGCGATATTCGCAGCGAAGACGCCAAGGCCGCCGACGCGGTGCTGGAGCTTGAGGTGACCTTTGCCCAGGCGCCGGACTACAAGCCCGACACCTCGGGGCCTTACGCGCCCAGCCGCTACGTGAAGATCGAGGGTTACCCGAACATCGAAATTCCGTTCTACCAGAAGGGCATCAGCTTCGAGCTGGGTGTGCTCGGCGACCCTCGGGCGCTGCTGGCCTTGCCCTACCCGTCGCCCAAGACCGATTCCTCGACCCGTTCGCTGCGGGTCATGGGCCAGCGCCTGGACAGCACCCGTTATCGCTTTGTGGTGCTGCCACTGTCCGGCTGGAAAAGCCTCAACAGCTTCGAGGTGGCCTTTGCCCACAACGGCCGGCGCGAGGCCATGACCTTCACCTACACCACCAAGGCCGCGTGCGATAACAGCTTTGCGGTGACCACCCCGACCTACGGCTTTGCCATGTCGGTGGCGGCGCGCTTCCCCGGCGGCGCCCAGGGTTGCCTCAAGCCCTGCGATGCACGCCCCGGCTACCCCGGGCACTGCGCCTACTACTCCGGCTTCTTGCTGGTGCCGAGCCTATAGAGCAGCCCATGCCTCTCCTGATGGATCAAGGAACCTCAATGCCTTACAGCGCCGACATGGCTTTTATCCAGGAACAGTGGCGGGATGAAGCCTACCCTCGGGAAAACAGCCTGACCCTGGGCAATGGCTTTTACTGCCTGTTCGACCTGCCTGATCAACACCCGCACCTGACCAACAAGGTGTGGCTGCCGGCCCTGGATTACCGTGCCCAGGAAACCTGCGATTGCCTGGCGACCCTGGGCACCGCAGCCGACGGCCCGCAGCCGTTTCAGGCCAGGGGCGGTGAATGCGCCGCCTATGGTGGTGATGGTTTTGTGGCGTTGCAGGACAAGGAATCGGGTCGGCTGATCTGGTTGCTGGTCTTGCGCGACACCAACCCCTTCAGCCGGATTGAAATCCGCGAGGGCTCGGTGCATGCCCACTCCACCTGCGGCGTCATCGCCCGGATCCCTGTCGACCGCCCCGACCAATTGACCCTGGCCTGGCCCAGCGACTGAAAGCGCGGCCGGCTCACGCTACAGGCAATAAACACACCGTCCCATGGAAGAACCGCGTTTGATCAAGTTTCTGACAAGCACCCTCCTGCTGACCCTCGCCCTGTCCGGGCCGGCCCTGGCCCAACTGACTCCCGCGCAGCAAAACGCCCGCGACAAGGGCATTGCCCTGTACAAGCAAAGTGACTGGTACGACTCGCAGCCGCTGCTCCAAACCGCCGCCGAAGCCGGTGATGCGCAAGCCCAGTACTACCTGGGCGAGGCCCTGCGCCTGAGCAACCGCTACAGCACGCCAGACGCCCGCAAATGGTATGAAGCGGCGGCGCGCCAAGGCCATCTGTACGCCATGCTGCGCCTGGGCAACGCCGATGACTTTTGCAAATACCTGGGCGACTGCGACGGCGAAAACGACATGCAATGGCGCAAGGTCGCCACCGAGCAGGCCTATGCCCGCGCACAACAGGGCGATACCGAGGCCATGACCGTGCTGTTTATCACGCGCCATGACCTGGGCTGGCTGCAAATGGCCGCCGAGGCCGGGGACAGCCGCGCGCAGGAGTGGCTGGCCGGGATCTACAAGGATGGCGGTGGCTGGTACCTGATTCCCGCCCTGGGCGAAATGGCTGCCCGCAAGTGGTACAAGGCCTCGGCCGAGGGCGGCAACCCCAAGGGCATGTTCCTGTATGCCAGCCTGCTGTACGACAACAACGGCGACCCCCGGGAAATCGGCCACTGGCTCGAACAGGCCGCCGAGGGTGGACACATCGACTCGGTGGCCACCTATGCCAGCGAATTGTCCGACCAGCCCAACCGCTTCGGCCATCCCCATGACCTGGTCAAGGCCTACGGCCTGACGTACCTGGTGGCCCACCTGGAAGGCGGCGGCAACTCGCCCCGGGAAGCCAAGCTGACCCTGGATGAAATCGCTGCGAAGATGACCCCGGCGCAAATCGAGCAAGGCCTGGCATTTGCCAAGGGCTGGGAAAAAACCCACCCGCCACTGTCCTACTACGACCCGATCTATGGCTACTGAACCCCCGCCCGGAGCACCCGCCGCCATGTCCACCCTGACCCGCCCCGTCGCCATCGACCGCCTGAGCCGGCAGCGCCTGCTGACCCTCGACCCGTGCGCTCGCGCCGAGCTGCTGCTGGACTGGTGGGGCCTGGGTGACGAGCATCCCGAGTTTGCCGGGCTGCCGCCCACACTGCGCCAGCTGATGTTCGACCACCCCGAGCCACCCGCAGATGCGCAAGACCGGTGCTACGACCCATTACTGCTGCTCGCCCTGCGCGCGCAATACCACGGCGTCACCAACGGCTACCTGAGCCGCTGCCTGGCAGAAGCCGGGGGTGCAGAGCATCAGGTCGAGGGGCCCATCGAGCCGTTGCTGGCCTGCCCCTGCTGCGGTTACCTGACCCTGGGCGCACGGGCCGAGTATGAAATCTGCGACCTGTGCCATTGGGAAGATGACGGCAGCCAGGCAACGGATGTGTACAGCGGGCCGAACCACATGACCCTGGCCCAGGCCCGGGACCACTTCGCCCGCCACCAGGGAGAGCTGGCCCTGGACAAATGGCCGCGAACCCTTGAGGCCCACCCATGATCCCTGCGCAACTGGCTGCCCTGATCGAAGCCCAACCCGACCACCGCCCCCGCACCGACATCGCCAGGGCGACCCAGGCGCTGAACCGACTGGGCATCGCCCTCGACAGCGAATTCGCCCAGATCTACCTGGCCTGCCACCCCGGCGACTTCGAAAGCCGGGCCAACTACGAAATGATTTCCGACATCGCCGAGCCCACCGAACAAATCCTCATGGGCACCGAGTTCATTCACGAGGTGTGGGAGCTGCCGCAGAACTTCATCGCCTTCACTTCGCTGCAAGGCGAAGGCGGCTACCTGCTGGACAAAGACAGCGGCGGCGTCTGGGACTTCGGCCTGGCCCACTGGGAAGACTTCACCGCCGGCCGTATCCCGGCCAGATGGAGCGGTTTCTTTGAATTCATCACCTGGCTGCTGACGGCCGAAGCAGAGGAAGACTAAAACCGCCGCCCTGGGATGAGCGGCCGGTTCTACTCAGGGTCCGTCAGCTTGCGATACGCCACTGCAAATGGGCCACGCTGACGAAGTGAATCAAATCCTGATCGCCCCTACCCCGGACACTGGGCAATCAAGACGTTGGCCGGGCACCTCTCTGTGGCGAGGGAGCTTGCTCCCGCTGGGCCGGGCTGGCGCTCCAGCGCGAAGCGGCCCCAAAGCAGGCAACGCGTGCATTCAGGCAGAACCGGCCGGCAGGGTTTACGGCTGCTGCGCAGCCGAGCGGGAGCAAGCTCCCTCGCCACGGGGGGCACCTGTAGCCGCTTTTAGCGTGTAGCTTTCAGCTGCTTTTATACCAACGCGGCGTATAGACCCACTCGCCGCCCCCTGCCTTGGGGAAGGTGCAGGTCATCGACGATCCCACCAACACCATGGTCCGCATATCCACCTGCTCCGGCGTCAATTCGCCCAGGGTGATGACGCGCAGGGTCTGGCCCGGCCGGCCGATATCGCGCCCCAGCACCACCGGCGTTTGCGGGGTCCGGTGCTCGCGCACGATCTCCAGCGCTCGCCCCAATTGCCAGGGTCGCGAACGGGAGATCGGGTTGTAGAAGGCCAATGCCAGATCGGCCTCGCACGCCAGGTCCAGGCGTTTCTCGATGATCGCCCACGGCTTGAGGTTGTCCGACAGCGACAGCACGCAGAAGTCATGCCCCAACGGCGCCCCCGCCTGAGCGGCGGTGGCCAGGGAGGCTGAAACCCCCGGCAGCATTTCCAGCTCGACGTTATGCCAGGCCGGGTCCGCAGACTCGTGCAGCGCCTCCAGCACCGCCGCCGCCATGGCAAACACACCTGGGTCGCCGGACGACACCACCACCACTGAGCGGCCCTGGGCTGCCAGTTCGAAAGCGTGGCGGGCGCGCTGCATTTCTTCGCGGTTGTCGGTGCAGTGCATGACCTGATCGGCACGGAACGGCCCGGCCATGCGCACATAGGTTTCGTAGCCGAGAATGTCATTGGCTCGCGCCAGTTCGGCCTTCACCGCCGGCACCATCAACTCGGCCGCACCCGGGCCCAGGCCGATCACCGCCAGCCGCCCGCGAGGACGGCCGATCTGCTCGGGGTCCAGCGGCTGGTTGGCGACGGCGATGGCAATCCCAGCGCCAACGGCCAGCGGCGGCAACAGTTGCGGCACCGCATTTTGTGCCAGCGCACTGACACTCTCTGCCGCTGGGGCAAAACGCAGGGGCACGCCCAGTTCAAGGGCCGCCTCGCGCAAGGACGGGCAGGCCATGTCGCTGTCCGCGGCCAGCAGGCAGGCCACGGACTGCACGGCGATTCGGGCCTGGTGCAGCGCCTGGCGAATCTGCAGCGCCAGGTCTTCATGCCCCTGGCTGCTGCACGCCACCAGCACACAGCGCGGGTAGATCAGCAGTTCATTGGCCGCCGGCTCGCGCTCGGCCGAGCCCACATGAATGCTCAGACGCGCTTGCTGATCTTCGGGCAACCGGGCCTCGGCGAGCCACGGCGCGGCACCTTCGATGCGCACGCTTTCACCGCCCAGCAGGTCGGAAACAAAGCGTTTGCCCAGCTCCAGGTCCCCCAGGGCATAGCCGCTGGGCGGGTTCAGCAGGCAGGTGCCAAAACGCAGTTCGCCGCTGGTAGTGATGGCCGCTGCCACGCCCAGTCCGGCGGCGATTTCCCGCGCCAGCACATTGACCCCGCCCAGGCCACCGAGCAGCGGCACCACGGCGCTGCCGTCTTCGGCGACGGCCAGCACCGGCGGCTCGGCGCCTTTTTCCAGCAGCAGCGGGGCCAGGGTGCGGATCACGATACCGGCCGCACACAGGGCAATGATCGGCGTGTCCTGTTGATACAACTGACGCAGGGTCGCGCCGAAATCCTGGTACGGACGGTCCGCACCTTCCACCCGTTCGGCCAGGCCGTGGATCAGCGCGTCCGGGTACAGCTGCTGGATTCTGCGGGCAGTCGCGAGGCTGCCCTGGCCGAGGATGACGATGGCCGGTGTTGAACGGGCCATCAACCTTGCCACCTTTCGCCGGGAACGATGATCAGCGAGAAGTACGGCGACGACATCGGCACCACCTCATCCAGGGGGACGATTTTCTGGTTGGCCATGGTCGCGCGCTCGACGTACAGCGCACGCTCCGCCAGACCCAGTTCTTCCAGGACCTGGCGCACCTTGGGGAAGTTGCGCCCCAGCTTCATCACCACCGCCGCATCGGCATCGGCCAGGCGTCGCTTGAGCTCGTCATGGGGCAGCACGCCGGAAAGCACCGACAGGCTCTGGTTGCGGTACACCAGCGGCGCCCCCAGTACCGAGGCCCCACCCAGCATCGAGCACACGCCCGGCACCACTTCGGCCTGGTAGCGCTCGGCCAGACGGTCGTGCAGGTACATGTAGGAGCCGTAGAAGAACGGGTCGCCCTCGCAGATCACCGCCACGTCGCGACCGGCATCCAGGTGCAGGGCCAGATCCTGGGCGGCGCTGTCGTAGAAATCGCTGATCACCTGCTCGTAGGACAGCGGCGCCTCCAGCACTTCGGTGGTCACCGGGTACACCAGGGGCATCAGGGTCTGGGCCGATTGCAGGTGGGCTTCGATGATGCCGAAGGCGTTGCCCTTTTTGCCCTTGGCCACGAAATACGCCACCACCGGTGCTTCACGCAGCAGGCGCAGGGCTTTGACGGTAATCAGTTCCGGGTCACCGGGGCCCACGCCAAGGCCGATCAAACGTCCAGGTTGCTGCATTATTCGACCTCCGTGGCCAGGGCATTGACCGCTGCGGCGGCCATGGCGCTACCGCCCAGGCGGCCCTGCATGATGACAAAGGGCACGCCCCGGCTGTCGGCAGCGAGCATCGCCTTGGACTCGGCAGCGCCGACAAAACCCACCGGGAAGCCGAGGATCAGCGCCGGTTTCGGGGCCCCGGCGTCGAGCATTTCCAACAGGTAGAACAACGCGGTGGGGGCATTGCCGATCACCACCACACTGCCCTCCAGGTGCGGGCGCCACAGCTCCAGGGCTGCCGCCGAACGGGTGTTGCCCAGCTCGCGGGCCAGCTCCGGCACGCTGTCGTCGCGCAGGGTGCAGATCACCTGGTTGTTGGCCGGCAGCCGAGCGCGGGTCACGCCCTCGGAAACCATCCGCGCATCACACAGAATCGGCGCGCCAGCGGCCAGGGCATCACGCCCGGCCTTGCCGGCGCCCTCGGAAAACTCAAGGCCGTCGATGGCGTCGACCATGCCGCAGGCGTGGATCACCCGCACCGCGAGTTTTTCCAGGTCGGCCGGAATTCGGTCGAGCCGAGCCTCCGCGCGAATAATGGCGAAGGAGTTGCGATAGATCTCCTGACCGTCGCGGATGTAATCAAGCATCAAGGTTGCTCCGTGGGCGGGCGTCGAGCAATGCGCCTGCCGCTTCAATAGAAAGGTTGCGTGCGTGCAGGGCGCCGAAACCCGGCTGCCCTGCATCGCGTAAATAGAGGTCGTAGCGGCCGGGGCCGACGGCCAGCAAAGTGGCCGGCGCAACATGGGCGCAGGCGCAGGAACGAGGGCAGCCGGACAGGTGCACCTCCAGGGTCCGGGCATGGCGTTGCAGCAGTGCGGCCAGTTGCAGGGCGTCGCCCTTGGTATCGGCCAGGCCCTTGCCACAGCCGCTGGAACCGGTGCAGGCCACCAGGTGTGCCAGGGCTCGGTCCGCCGAACACAGCAGCCCCAGTTGCTCCAGGCGCCGAC
Source organism: Pseudomonas sp. MF4836 (assembly GCF_002018875.1). Classification (GTDB taxonomy): domain Bacteria; phylum Pseudomonadota; class Gammaproteobacteria; order Pseudomonadales; family Pseudomonadaceae; genus Aquipseudomonas. The sequence continues at coordinate 661,234 of NZ_MVOL01000002.1, read as the reverse complement.
AGACCTCGGGCCCATCTTCGGCCCGGACATTGGGCAGCAACAGGCTCTGCCAGGGGCTGAAACGCAGATTGCCATCACCCCATTCACTGGCCAGTCGGGCGGCGCCCCGCAACAGAGTGGGGTCGAGCCGGCCCAGTGGGGTCACCGCGCCGACATACACCCGTCCGCCGCCGACCTGGGGGTGGCTGCCGATGTGCAAACCGGCTGGGGTCGTCGGGCGAGCCCAGGCCTCGATTTCGAGCAGCGGCAGGTCTAGACGCGCCAGTAACTCGGCCGCCGAATAGTCGGCCAGCAGATGGCGCATGCGCGTCTGCTCCGGACGCGCCCGGTCAAGAAACAGCTCCAGCACCGCCACCAGCAATCGGTGCCCATGCTCCAGGGCCACCGCCCCCAGGGGCGGGTCCACCGGGCAGCCGGCCAGGCCGAACGCCAGGCACGGGCCATCGACCCCGGCGAACGCCGAGAGCCACAGGTCGTGGTGATGGTCGAGCATGGCCAGGGCTTCGCCGCCGTCCAGCTGCACGGCGAACTTGGCCGACAGTTGGTGGAAGCGCGGGTGGTTTTGCAAGGTGCCGAGTATCTGCGCGGCCAGCGGACGGGTGTCGATCAGCATCTGCGGGTCGATACCGGCCGTCGGGCTGAGCATCAGGTTGCGTACATCGTCGCCGGCGGCGGTGCTGGGACCGAGGCCGGCGGCCAGCAGTTCGGCGATCAGCGCCGACTGTTGCTCGCCAATGCCGCGGATTTGCAGGTTGGCGCGGTTGGTGGCCTCGATCACCCCGCCGGCATAGCGCTCGGCCGCCTGGGCCACGGCCACGGCCTGGGCCGCGCTGATGGCGCCGCCGGCCAGCTTGATGCGGCAGATCCCGCCATCCAGCGCCGGGACAATACGCAGCAACCCCGGGCAGGCCGAGGGGCGTAAGGCAGTGGACATCGGGCGTTGATTCAAAGGGGCAACCGGCTGGTGGGAAAGGCGCTTAGCGGGCGAAGGCGCGGTATTATGCCTGCTTTGTCCGAAGGCATGAAAAGCCTGCCCGTCGGATCTTCCAGTTTCAAGCGCTTTGCTTTTGAGGAATATAGATGTCGCCCTGGCTGACGGTAGTGGGAATCGGTGAAGACGGCTTCAAGGGACTGGGCAAAAACGCCCGTCGGGCCCTGATGGGTGCTTCGCGGATTGTGGGCGGCCAGCGGCAACTGGATTTATTGCCGGTGTGCATCCGTGGCGAACGCCAGCTGTGGCCCAGCCCGTTTTCCCTGGAGCCGGTGCTCGGCCGGCGCGGCGACGCAGTGTGCGTGCTGGCCAGCGGCGACCCGATGCTGTTCGGCGTCGGCGCCAGCCTGGCGCGCCAGGTGGCCGAGGGCGAAATGCAGGTGCTGCCCGCGCCCTCTTCCTACTCCCTGGCCGCTGCCCGCCTGGGCTGGCCGTTGCAAGAGCTGGTGACCCTGTCGGTGGTGGCACGCCCGGTGGCCGCCCTCAGTGCCCAGCTGTTCAGCGGCGTGCGCCTGCTGGTGTTGAGCAACGACGGCCAGAGCCCGGCGGCGGTTGCTCGCTTATTGCGCGAGCGGGGCTTTGGCCCCAGCCGCGTCAGCGTCTTCGAGCACCTGGGAGGCGAGGCCGAACGGCGGATCGACGGCATCGCCAACCAGTGGAACGATACGCCCCACGCCGACCTCAATCTGCTGGCCATCGAATGCCTCGCCGAACCCGGCACGCCGCGCCTGTCACGCTTGGCCGGGCTGCCCGACGACGCCTTTGCCCATGACGGGCAACTGACCAAACGCGATGTCCGCGCCATCACCCTCGCCCGCCTGGCACCGGTGCCCGGCGAACTGCTGTGGGACGTGGGCGCCGGCAGCGGCTCGATCGGTATCGAGTGGATGCGCGCCCACCCCAGCTGCCGGGCCCTGGCCATCGAGGCCGATGCCGGGCGCCAGCAACTGATCGAACACAACCGTGACGCCCTGGGCGTGCCCGGCCTGCAACTGATTCGCGGCAGCGCGCCCCAGGCCCTGGCCGGGCTGGAGCGCCCGGATGCGATTTTCATCGGCGGCGGCGTTACCCGCGAGGGTGTGCTGCAAGCCTGCTGGGAGCAGCTCAAGCCCGGCGGCCGGCTGATCGCCAATGCCGTGACCCTGCAAAGCGAAATGACCCTGATGGCCTGGCGCGAACGCCATGGCGGCGAGTTGACCCGCATCCACATCGCCCAGGCCCAACCCCTGGGCGACTTCGACACCTGGCGCCAGGCACTGCCGATCACCCTGCTCGACCTCGGCAAACCGCTATGAGCCAGCATTCCCCACGCGCAACAGCCCGCGTCCGGCCACAGCCGGGAGCGCTCGATGCGTGACGAAACCGCCGAACAGCCCGCGCCCCTGCGCAGTGGCCTGACCACCGGCAGCTGCGCCACGGCCACCAGCCTCGCGGCTGCGCGCCTGCTGCTCAGTGGCGTGGACGCCGATGCGGTGCAGATCACCCTGCCCAAGGGCAAGCAGGTGCAGATGCGCCTGGAGTTCTGCCGCCTCAATGCCGACGGCGCCGAGGCCGGCACCATCAAGGACGCCGGCGACGACCCCGACGTGACCCACGGTGCCCTGCTCTACTCCCGGGTGCGCCTGGCCCCGGAGCCGGGGATCCGCTTTATCGCCGGCAACGGCGTGGGCACCGTGACTCGCCCGGGGCTGGTGCTGGGGGTCGGCGAACCGGCGATCAACCCGGTGCCGCGCAAGATGATCAGCGATCACCTGAGCCAGTTGGCGCTGGAACAACGCTACGGCGGCGGCTTCGAGGTCACGGTGAATGTCGAGGGCGGCGAGGCCCTGGCCCTGAAGACCATGAACCCGCGCCTGGGCATTCTCGGGGGGCTGTCGATCCTCGGCACCAGCGGCATCGTGCGGCCGTTCTCCTGCGCGGCCTATATCGCCTCGATCCACCAGGGCATCGATGTCGCCACCCATAACGGCTACCAGCACATCGCCGCCTGCACCGGCAACGCCAGTGAAGACACTATGCGCCGGGTCTACGACCTGCCGGAAATCGCCCTGATCGAGATGGGCGATTTTGTCGGCGCGGTGCTCAAGCACCTGCGCAAAGTGCCTGTGGATAAACTCAGCCTGTGCGGCGGCTTCGGCAAGATCAGCAAACTGGCCGCCGGGCACATGGACCTGCACAGCCGCCATTCAAGCATCGACCTGCCGCAACTGGCGGCCTGGGCGGCGGCCATTGGCGCCGACGGGGCCTTGCAACAGGCCATCATCGAGGCCAACACCAGCCAGCAGGCCTTGGCCCTGGCCAGCGCCGCCGGTATCGCCCTGGGTGACGCGGTGTGCCAGCACGCCCTGGCGTTTGCCCGCAGCGTGGTGCCGACCCAGGTGCAGGTCGAGGTGTTTGCCATTGATCGCCAGGGCGGCATTGTCGGCCGGGCCGGAGCCTTCCAATGAAACGTATTTTGCTGTTGGGCGGCGTGACCGAAGCCCTGGCCATCGCCCGTACCCTGGGCCCGGCGCACATCTACAGCCTGGCCGGGGTCGGCCGGGTGCCCACCGACCTCGACTGCCAGGTGCGGGTCGGCGGCTACGGTGGCGCCGAAGGGCTGGCACGGTTTATCCAGGAACAAGGCATCGACCTGCTGCTGGATGCCACTCACCCCTACGCCGCGCAAATCAGCCACAACGCGGTCCAGGCCGCGCGCCACAGCGCCATTCCATGCTGGGCCCTGCGCCGTCCGGCCTGGCAACCGCAGCCTGCAGACGACTGGCGGGAAGTCACTGACTGGGACGAATTGGTCGAGGCCCTGCGCCCGTTCCAGCGCCCGCTGTTCACCCTAGGGCGCGAACCCTTGCAGCATCTGGATGAGATCCCCGAAGGGCAGTTCTGGACCCTGCGCGCCCTCGACACCTACCCCGGCAACTCGCGCTGCGAGGTCATAGGCGCCCGTGGACCGTTCCACCTGGACGCCGAGCGCGAGCTGTTCGAGCAGCGCCGAATCGATGTGCTGATCAGCAAAAACAGCGGCAGCAGCGCCACCGAGCCCAAGCTGGAAGTGGCCCGCGAACGCCGGATACCGGTGCTGGTGCTCAAGCGCCCGGCGCTGCCCGAGGCCGATCGCTGCTTTACCTCCGTGGCCGAGCTACTGCTGGCGTTGAGCGATCAGCCTCACGCCTGACAAACAATAAAGCTCCGGCCCACAGCCCCTTGGGATTCCCCTGACAGCTTTAAAAAAGCCGACGCTTTAATGTTCCTTGCACAGCCAGATCGATGGCCATGGTCACAGCCCCGAAGGGCCGGTCGTCGCCTCGCGGGCTGGTCACCTGGCAAATGACTTGCCAGGACGTATCCCAAGGAATACAGTTGCCATGCTTATCTTTGAACAGACCCCAGTGTTTGTCCGCTGGCTCCAGGCCTTGAGAGATTCCACCGTCAGGGCTCGGGTACTGGCCAGGGTAAGGGCCGCGCAGCTTGGTTATTTCGGAGACTGCGAAGCCGTCGGCGGGGGCGTCTACGAAATGCGCATCCATCGCGGGCCCGGGTACCGGGTGTACTTTTCCCGACGCGGCAAGGTGATCTACCTGTTGCTGGCAGGTGGCGACAAAACCACCCAGCCGCGCGATATCCAACGTGCCAGGCAGTTGGCACATGACCTCAAGAGCGAGGACTGAACCATGAACCACCCACTGATCCCTTTCGACGCCGCCGAGCACCTCAAAACACCCGAAGACATGGTGGCCTACCTCGACGCCTGCTTCGAGGAAGACAGCGGCGACGGCGTGCTGGTTCGCGCGGCCCTGAACGACATCGCCCGCGCCCGGGGCATGACCCAGATCGCCCGCGACACCGGCCTGGGCCGTGAAAGCCTGTACAAGGCGCTGGGCAGCCAGGGCAATCCCGAGTTCGCGACTATCATCAAGGTGATGAAGGCCCTGGGCCTCAAGCTGCACGCCAGCACTGCCTGAGCCGCGCTGCGACACCACACCGCACACGGCTTTTTTACTTATGCCCGGCGATCAGGCTAAATACCCGCCTGATCGCTCAACCCGACGGATCGTCCATCATGTCCCGACAACGGCTCGCATTTGCCTGGATCGCCTGCTTCGCAGTGCTGTTCAACATGCTTGCCATGCCGCTTTCCGGGGCCATGCCGCGGGACGACCAGGGCGCCACCGAGCAACTGCTGTGGGGCAGCTTCTGTTCTTCGACCGGCACCAAGCTGGTGGCGATCTCCCTGGGCAAGCTCGAGCAAAAAGCCCCGCAGAACGACGATCACTCCAACATGCAGCATTGCTGGTGCTGCTCGGGCTCAGCGCCCCTGATGGCCATGCCCGGGCATGTGCCGCAGCCGTATTTCGCACGCTACGCCACCCACGGCAGCCTGCCGCCCACCCTGATCGACACCCCCACGCCGCGCCAGCAATGGCCGAGCCTGAACCCCGGTGCACCGCCCCTGGCGTGATTCCTTTCGCAAGTGACCTGCGTTTTTGAATCACCCTGGAGAATTGCCATGTTCAAACCATCCCTGGTCAAGCAAGCCCTGCTGCTGGCCGCTGTACTGCTACCTGCCTGTTTCGCCAATGCCCATGAATACAAGGCCGGCGAGATTCAGATTGCCCACCCCTGGTCCCAGGAGCTGCCGCCGAACGCGCCGACCGTTGCGGCGTACTTCGTGCTGCACAACACCGGCAGCACGGCCGACACCCTGCTCAGCGTCGACACACCGATTGCCGGCAAAGCCGAGCTGCATGAACACGTGATGCAGGGCGACCTGATGAAAATGCAGCAAGTGCCGAAGGTGGCCGTTGCCCCGGGTGCCGAGGTCAGCTTCGCGCCCATGGCCTACCACGTGATGCTGCTGGAGCTTAAAGACCGCAGCCTGCTGAGCGACGGCAAACGCTTCCCGCTGACCCTGCACTTCGAGAAGGCCGGTGACGTAACGGTCGAGGTCGCGGTGCAGAAGCAGGCGCCCGACAACATGGCCGAGCACAAGCACGCCCAGTAATCACTGACCCGCGCTGTTCGTGAACGCCCTGCGCCCGCCCGGCGCCAGGCGATCCGTGCCGCCTCGCCACTCGATAAAAGTGCGTCGCGGTAGCTGGATCAGCCTGTTCGCCATGCTGATGATCTTTATCGGTCCGCTGATTTCCCAAGCGATGCCGATGGATCAGGCCATGCCGATGAACATGTCCATGTCGATGGACATGCACAGCGGCGAACCCGGCTGCCACGGCGAAACCCAACCCAGCGCGCAACCAGGCAAGACCCAGAGCGAGCACCATGGGCTCTGGGAAAAATGCGGCTACTGCAGCCTGTTGTTCAACTGCCCGGCGCTGCCCGGCGGGTTGTCGTTCAGCATCGCGGCGATGCCCCCCAACACTCCCTTTGTCAGCCCCTCCCCGCGCCTGGGTCACGCCCGGCAGACCGTGTTCCCCGGCGCCCTGACCCGCGCCCCGCCCGCCATCCGCTAGGCCCCTTGCTTCTCTCCCACGGCCGACTGTCGCCCCCAGTCGCAGGCGCTCGGCCGTGTCGTTTGTGCCTATTGATGGAACATTTATGTTTTCTGCCAACACTCGCCTGGGCGCCGCCCAGGCATGCAACACCTTTGCCCTGAAACCGTCCCGTGTGCGGTTCAACTGCGCCATCAGCGTCATGTGCGGGGCGCTGCTCGCCCCCTTGGTCATGGCCGCCGAGCCTGCCGAGGACCTGCACCAGCACCCGCATCCGCAAGAGCTCACGCCCACGGTGATTACCGCCATTGCCCCCAGCTCGCCGCTGACCGTGGTCACCAACCCCAAGGACCCGCGTCAGCCAGTGCCGGCCAGCGATGGTGGCGACTATCTGAAGACCATTCCCGGCTTTGCCCTGGTGCGCAACGGCGGCACCAATGGCGACCCGGTGCTGCGCGGGATGTTTGGTTCGCGGCTGAACATACTGACCAATGGCGGCATGATGCTCGGCGCCTGCCCCGGGCGCATGGACGCTCCGACCTCCTACATTTCCCCCGAGACCTACGACAAGCTGACCGTGATCAAAGGCCCGCAAACCGTGCTCTGGGGCCCGGGCGCATCGGCCGGGACCGTGTTGTTCGAGCGTGAGCCCGAGCATTTCGGCGAACTGGGAACCCGGGTCAATGCCAGCCTGCTGGCCGGCTCCAACGGTCGTTTCGACAAGGTGCTGGATGCCGCTGCCGGTGGCCCGCTGGGCTATGTCAGGGTGATCGGCAACACCGCCCACGCCGACGATTACAAAGACGGCAACAACGACACCGTGGCCTCGCGCTACGACAAGTGGAACGGCGATGTGGCCCTGGGCTGGACCCCGGACGCCGACACCCTGCTGGAGCTGACCGCCGGCAAGGGCGACGGCGAGGCTCGCTACGCCGGACGCGGCATGGACGGTTCGCAGTTCAAGCGCGAAAGCCTGGGGCTGCGCTTCGAGAAGTCCAACCTCGGCGAAGTGCTGGACAAGGTCGAGGCCCAGGTCTACTACAACTACGCCGACCACGTGATGGACAACTACAGCCTGCGCACGCCGTCGGGCACCGGGATGATGGCCGGGCCCATGGCGTCCAACGTCGATCGCCGGACCCTCGGCGCGCGGATCAAGGCCACCTGGCGCTGGGCCGATGTGCAGCTGATCAGCGGCCTGGATGCACAGACCAACGAACACCGCCAACGCGCCAGCAGCGGCGTCGACACCTACAAGCAACTGCCCCGCGAGAAGGACGCCGACTTCCACAACTATGGAGTCTTCAGTGAGCTGACCTGGTACGCCGCCGACCGTGATCGCCTGATCAGCGGCGCGCGGCTGGACCGCGCCTCGGCCAAGGACTATCGCCAGCGCCTCACCAGCAACATGATGAGCCGCCCCAACCCCACCGCCGACAACACCCGCGCCGACACCCTGCCCAGCGGCTTTGTGCGCTACGAGCATGATCTGGCCGACAGCCCCACCACCCTGTACGCCGGCCTTGGCCATACCCAGCGTTTCCCGGATTACTGGGAGCTGTTTTCGCCCAATACCGGCCCTGCCGGTTCGGTCAACGCCTTCGATTCGATCAAGCCGGAGAAAACCACCCAGCTTGATTTCGGCCTGCAATACAAAAGCGAAGACCTGGAGGCCTGGGCCTCGGGCTATGTCGGTCAAATCCGCGACTACATCCTGTTCAACTACCGCCCGGGGATGATGGGCACCACCTCCCAGGCCGAGAACATCGACGCCCGGATCATGGGCGGCGAACTGGGGGCGGCCTACAAGCTGACCTCCAACTGGAAGGCCGACGCCACCCTGGCCTACGCCTGGGGCAAGAACAGCAGCGATGGCAAGGCCCTGCCGCAAATGCCACCGCTCGACGCCCGCATGGGCCTGACCTACAGCCAGGATCAGTGGAGCGCCGGCGCCTTGTGGCGGGTGGTCGCGGCGCAGAACCGCATCGACCAGAACAAGGGCAACGTGGTCGGCAAGGACTTCGACAAGAGCGGCGGCTTCGGCGTGTTCTCGCTCAACGGCGCCTACCGCATCAACAAGAACCTGAAACTCAGCAGCGGCGTCGACAACCTGTTCGGCAAAGCCTACGCCGAGCACTTGAACCTGGCCGGCAACGCCGGGTTCGGCTATCCGGCCAATGACCCGCAAGCCATCAACGAACCGGGACGCACGCTCTGGACCAAGGTCGACCTGAGCTTCTGACCCCATAGCCGCTGCCGCCAGGCTGCGCTGGGGATGAGCGAGTGAATCCGCCCAGACCAGCGCAGCCTCGTGCCTCGGCAGCGGCTACAGAGCATGACTGGCAGCAACAGCTGCCCCTACAACAACAGATCCACTGCCGTGCGGAGCCTTATTCGATGACTCAACCCAAGGTGTCTTTCTACAACCTGGCCTGGCGCTGGCATTTCTACGCCGGGCTGCTGGTCGCGCCCTTTATGGTGATGCTGGCCCTGACCGGCATCATTTATCTGTTCAAGCCCCAGCTCGACCCGCTGATGTACGGCGAGCTGCTCAACGTCCCCGCCGGGCACCACAGCCTCAGCGCCGACGAGCTGCTCAAGCGGGTGCAGGCGGTTTATCCACAGGCCCAGATCAAACAGTACCTGCCGCCGATCAATGCCGAGCGCAGCGCACAGTTCGTGGCGCAAAACGCCGGCGTCGAGTTGAACGTGTTCGTCGATCCCTACCACGGCGACATCCTCGGCGAGCAGCACGCCAAGCGCACGCTGCAAGCCGTGGCCCGGGCCATTCACGGCGAGCTGATGATCGGCACCCTGGGCGACCGCCTGGTGGAACTGGCCGCTGGCTGGGGCGTGATGCTGGTGGTGTCCGGCCTGTACCTGTGGTGGCCGCGCGGCAAGTCCACGGCCGGGGTCCTGTGGCCACGCCTGAGCAGCCGCGGCCGCCTGTTCTGGCGCGATCTGCACAGCGTGGTGGGCTTTTGGGGCGCCGCATTCCTGCTGGTGATGCTGTTGAGCGGCATGACCTGGACCGGCTTCTGGGGCAAGCAATACGCCGACCTCTGGAACCGCTTCCCGGCGGCCATGTGGAACAACGTGCCGCAGTCCGACCAGCAGGCCGGCGCCCTGAATAACGCCACGCGCCAGACCGTGCCCTGGGCCCTGGAAAACACGCCGATGCCGATGTCCGGCGACCATGCCGAGCACATGGCCCACGGTGGTGCCGACCACGCGCCGGCAGCGCCAGCCATCGGCTTGCAACAGGTGCAGGACATCGCTCGCCAGCGCCAGGTCGAGCCCGGCTACAGCATCACTCTGCCCACTACCGCCAGCGGCGTGTTCACCGTCGCGGTGTTCGCCGACGACCCGCGCAACGACGCCACCCTGCACATCGACCAGTACACCGGCCAGGTCCTGGCCGATGTGCGCTGGCAGGACTACAGCCCCGTGGCCCGCGCCACCGAGGTCGGGGTCATGCTCCACGAAGGCAAGATGTTCGGGCCGCTGAATCAGTTGGCGGTGCTGTTGATCTGTCTGATGATTCTGCTCAGCGCCGTCAGCGGCCTGGTGATCTGGTGGAAGCGCCGCCCCACTGGCCGACTCGGCGTGCCGCCGCTGCGCCATGACCTGCCGAAGTGGAAAACCGCGATGTGGGTGATGCTGGCCCTGGCGTTGGCGTTTCCCCTGGTGGGCGCGTCGCTGATTGCGGTGTGGCTGCTCGATCGCCTGCTGTTATCACGCTGGAACCGTGCCTCTGAGTCCGCCTCATCTTCAACATGAACCTGGCGAGATGCGCAGCGTTTGCGCTTCTGTAGACTGTGCGCGGCCCGGTTCGACCCGGACCAATGTTACTTTGTAACCTGCAAGTGTAAGCTTGCTGCCCGCCGCCCCATCGCGGCGCCGGGCAATCAATACGGATCGCGCATGACCTCGCTGAACCTCACCAACCTGGCCTGGACACCCCTGGGCCAGGGCCATTGTCATCACCAGTTCCAGCTGCGTGAGGCCAGCCTGCATGTGGCACCGGGGGAGTTCGTCGGCCTGATCGGGCCCAATGGCAGCGGCAAGACCAGCCTGCTGCGCTGCGCCTATCGCTTCAGCAAACCGCAGCAGGGCGAAGTGCGCCTGGAGCATTACGACCTGTGGCGGCAATCGCCTCGCTGGTGCGCGCAGCGCATTGCCGTGGTGCTGCAGGAGTTCCCCGACGCCTTCGGTCTGACCGTTGAAGAAGTGGTCGCCATGGGCCGGACCCCGCACAAGGGCTTGTTCGATGGCGACACCGCCCATGACCGCGAACTGGCCCGCCAGGCCCTGCAGTCAGTAGGCCTGCTGGGCTTTGAAACGCATGCCTTCGCCACCCTCTCCGGCGGTGAAAAGCAGCGGGTGATTCTGGCCCGCGCCCTGGCCCAGCAGCCGCAATTGCTGATCCTCGACGAGCCGACCAACCACCTCGACCCACGCTACCAATTGCAGTTGCTGCAATGGGTGAAACGCCTGGGGGTAGGTACCCTGGCCAGCATCCACGACTTGAACCTGGCCGCGGCTTTCTGCGACCGGCTGTACGTGCTCGATCACGGGCGCATCGTCGCCAGCGGCACGCCGACCGAGGTCCTGACCGCCGAACTGCTGCGGGAAGTGTTCGGGGTCGAGGCCCTGATCGATCGCCATCCGCTGGCCGACCATCCACGCATTACCTGGATAACCCAACCATGACCCTGCGCGTCCTGCTGTGCCTCGCCCTGTCCCTGGCGGCCGGCCAAGCCCTGGCCGAGGCCACCCACTACCCGCTGACCGTCCACAGTTGCAACCGCGAAGTGACCTTCAACCAGGCCCCCCGGCACGCCCTGAGCCATGACATCAACATGACCCAGATGATGCTCGCCCTCGGCCTCAAGCCGCGCATGGTCGGCTACAGCGGCATCAGCGGCTGGAAAGCCATGACTCCCGAGATGCAGGCCAGCCTCGCCGGGCTGCCGGAACTCGCGGCCAAATACCCATCGGTGGAAACCCTGCTCAACGCCAACGTCGACTTCTTTTTTGCCGGTTGGGACTACGGCATGCGCGTCGGCGGCGACCTCACGCCCCAGACTCTGGCGCCACTGGGCATCAACGTCTATGAGCTGACCGAGTCCTGCGCTTTTGTCATGAAGCGCCCGGCCGCCAGCCTCGACGACACCTACAACGACCTGCGCAACCTGGGGCGCATTTTCGATGTGCAGGACCGCGCCAATCAGTTGATCAGCCAGATGCAGCAGCAGGTGGCCGAGGTCAAACGACAGCTGCCCGCCGACCGGCCACGGGTATTCCTCTACGACAGCGGTGAAGACCGCGCCATGACCTCGGGTCGCCTGGGCATGCCCCAGGCGCTGATCGATGCTGCTGGCGGGCGCAACATTCTTGCTGACCTGGACACCAGCTGGACCCGGGTCAACTGGGAGACCGTGGTCGAGCGCAATCCGCAGGTGATTGTGATCGTCGACTACAGCGAAATCAGCGCCGAGCAGAAGCAGCAGTTCTTGCTGGACAACCCGGCGTTGCAGTCGGTGGACGCCATCAGGAACCGGCGCTTTATCGTGATCCCCTACGTCCAGGCCACCCCGGGCATCGACAACGTGCTGGCGGTGCAGACCCTGGCCAAGGGTTTCCACGGCCCATGATCAACCGTCGTTATGCCGGGCTGCTGATGCTCCTGGGCGCGCTGTTGCTGGTGTCCTGCGTGGTCTCCCTCGGCTTCGGCCCGGCGCCGGTGCCACTGGACGTGGTGTGGCGCATCCTGCTGCACAAGGCCCTGGGTATCGGTGAGGTGAGTTGGAGTGCCGGGCAGGAACATATCGTCTGGCTGATCCGCGTGCCGCGCATGGTGCTCGGGGCGTTGGTAGGCGCCGGGTTGGCGCTGATCGGCGCGGTGCTGCAAGCGGTGACGCGCAACCCGCTGGCCGACCCGCACCTGCTGGGGGTGACGTCCGGCGCAACCCTGGGCGCCGTAATCGTGGTGCTGCATGTGGGGCAAGTGATCGGTCTCTTGACCCTGCCCCTGGCGGCCTTTATCGGCGCCTTGCTGAGCATGCTGCTGGTGCTCGGCATCGCCGCGCGCCACGGCCGTCTCGACAGCGATCGACTGCTGCTGTGTGGGGTCGCGGTGTCCTTTGTGATGATGGCGATCGCCAATCTGCTGTTGTTTCTGGGCGACCACCGCGCCAGCTCGGCGGTGATGTTCTGGATGCTGGGCGGCCTCGGCCTGGCGCGCTGGGAATTGTTGACGATCCCCGCCATCAGCGTGTTGCTCGGCCTGGTGTTGCTGCTGGGCATGGCCCGCCCACTGAACGCGCTGATGGCCGGCGAGCAGACCGCCGTGACCCTGGGCCTGAACGCCCGCAACGTGCGCCTGCGGGTGTTTTTGATCGCCTCCCTGATGACCGGCGTGCTGGTGTCCATCAGCGGCTCCATCGGTTTTGTCGGGCTGATGGTGCCGCACATCGCCCGCCGCCTGGTGGGCGCCGAACACCGGCGTCTGCTGCCGGTGTGCGTGCTGCTGGGCAGCCTGTTCCTGGTCTGGGTCGACGTCGCGGCACGCACCTTGATCGCCCCCGAAGACCTGCCGATCGGCGTGGCCACGGCGGCTATCGGCGGGTTGTTCTTTATCGGGCTGATGCGCCGGCGCTGAAGGCCTTCGGCATACAGATAGGCGGCGATAGGACGATTTCCCACAACGGCTCGGCGCGCCCTAGAATGCGCGCCTCACACTGCTCAGGATGAGTCTCATGTTGAAAAATATTTGCCTGTCGCTGCTGGTGTTCGGCTCCAGTTGCGCAATGGCCGACACCACGGTCGATGTCTCGAAAATCTACGGCAACATCCAGTTCGTCAACAGCTTCCCGGACTACAAAGTCAAAGTGGTGCACTCCTTTCCCGACCTGAAGGTGAAGCAGGTCAGCGCCTTCCCCGACTCGGCAGGCAAGTGGAAAATCGTCAACAGCTTCCCGGATTACAAGGTCCAGATTGTCGACTCCTTTCCCGATTTCACCATCGAGTATGTGGACTCCTTCCCCGGCGTGAATTGAGGCTCCTTCGCGACCTCGGCTGCCGCCCTGCGGCAGCACCACAATGAAGCACCCCGACGCACCACCCCCTGCCCAAGGCCTCGTCTTGGGGCATCGCCTGCCCTGCCTGTGCGCGCAAGGCGACGTTTTCATGCCTTGCAGCGACTCGGCACACCCCTTGCAAAACAGCTTTTCAGTAGCTCGCATCTGCCACCTGAAAAACTCAAATAGTCATGGGGATCGCACAATGAAGCGTCGCAGCTTGATCAAGGCTTTCACACTCACGGCAAGCATTGCCGCGATGGGCTTGACCTGGACCGTCCAGGCCGCCGAGACCATCAAGGTCGGTATCCTGCATTCGCTGTCGGGGACCATGGCGATCTCCGAAACCTCGCTCAAAGACATGGCGCTGATGACCATCGACGAGATCAACGCCAAGGGCGGGGTCAACGGCAAGATGCTGGAGCCGGTGGTGGTCGACCCCGCCTCCAACTGGCCGCTGTTCGCCGAGAAGGGCCGTCAGTTGCTGACCCAGGACAAGGTCGCGGTGGTGTTCGGTTGCTGGACCTCGGTGTCGCGCAAGTCGGTGTTGCCAGTGTTCGAAGAGCTCAATGGCCTGCTGTTCTATCCGGTGCAGTACGAAGGCGAAGAGATGTCGCCCAACGTCTTCTACACCGGTGCCGCGCCCAACCAGCAGGCGATCCCGGCCGTGGAATACCTGATGAGCGAAGACGGCGGCGGCGCCAAGCGCTTCTTCCTCCTGGGCACCGACTACGTGTACCCGCGCACCACCAATAAAATCCTGCGTTCGTTCCTGCACTCCAAGGGCGTGGCCGACAAGGACATCGAAGAGGTCTATACCCCGTTCGGCCATGCCGACTACCAGACCATCGTGTCCAACATCAAGAAATTCTCCGCCGGGGGCAAGACCGCCGTTATCTCCACCGTCAACGGCGACTCCAATGTGCCGTTCTACAAAGAGCTGGCCAACCAGGGCCTGAAAGCCACTGACGTGCCGGTGGTGGCCTTCTCCGTGGGCGAGGAAGAACTGCGCGGTATCGACACCAAACCCCTGGTGGGCAACCTCGCGGCGTGGAACTACTTCGAGTCGGTGGATAACCCCACCAACAAGAAATTCGTCGCCGACTGGAAGGCCTACGCCAAGGCCAAGAACCTGCCGGGGGCGGACAAGGCCGTGACCAACGACCCGATGGAAGCCACCTATGTCGGCATCCACATGTGGGCCCAGGCGGTGGAGAAAGCCAAATCCACCGACGTCGACAAGGTCCGCGAAGCCCTGGCCGGCCAGACCTTTGCCGCGCCGTCCGGCTACACCCTGACCATGGACAAGACCAACCACCACCTGCACAAGCCGGTGATGATCGGCGAGATCCAGCCCGACGGTCAGTTCAACGTGGTGTGGCAGACCGAAGGCCCGATCCGCGCCCAGCCGTGGAGCCCGTTCATTCCGGGTAACGACAAGAAGCCGGACTACGCGGTCAAGAGCAACTAAGCAAGGGATGGAAGCCGGACGCCGTCTACGGTCCGGCACAACCTCTGTCGCCGCTGCCGAAAGCTGTGACCAGCCCGGGCCAACCGGGTCAGCGCAGCCTTCGGCAACGGCGACAGGATCACGCACAGGCCCCGGCCTGTCCGCGCAAGGCCAACGATATGCCCACTGCCCTCTACCGTTTTATCCTCGCCTGCCTGCTGCTGTTGCCGCTGGCAGCCAGGGCCGGTGACGCCGAAGACTTCGTCGCGGCCAACCCGTCTCAGCAGGCTCAACTGCTGGAAGCCTGGGCTGCGCAGCCCGACCCGGCGCGCGTCGAACTGATCAACGCCTTGCAGCAAGGCCAGTTGACGGTCGATGGCCAAGCCAAGACCCTGCGCCTGAACAACCGCTTGCGGGGGCTGATCGACACCGCCCTGGCCAGCCACCAATTGCTTGCCGCCGACAGCAAGATCCGCCTCGCGGCAGCCCAGCAATTGCAAAAGAGCGCCAAGCCGGCGCAACTCACTTTCCTGGATCGGCAATTGGCCGCGGAACCGGACGCAAGCGTACACGCCGCCCTGAGCCTGGCCCTGGCCAACCTGCAACTGGTGGACAGCGACCCGGCGGTACGCCTGGCCGCCGTGCGCCTGCTCGGCGAAACCGGCGACCCGCTGGCCCGCACCCGCCTCGAAGGCCTGCTCGAACCCGGGGTCGAAGCCGACGCTGCGGTGCGCACCGCCGCCGAAACCAGCCTGGCCCAGGTCAAGCGCAAGCTGCTGGTGGGCGAGGTGCTGGGCCAGGCCTTCAGCGGTATGTCCCTGGGCTCGATCCTGCTGCTGGCGGCCCTGGGGCTGGCGATCACCTTCGGTTTGCTGGGGGTGATCAACATGGCCCACGGCGAGATGCTGATGCTCGGCGCCTACTCCACCTACGTGGTGCAGTTGCTGTTCCAGCGCTTCGCCCCGCAGGCCATCGAGTTCTACCCGTTGATTGCCCTGCCGGTGGCGTTTTTCGTCACCGCGGCGATCGGCATGGCCCTGGAGCGCACGGTGATTCGCCACCTCTACGGCCGCCCGCTGGAAACCCTGCTGGCGACCTGGGGCATCAGCCTGATGCTGATCCAACTGGTGCGCCTGGTGTTCGGCGCGCAGAACGTCGAGGTGGCCAACCCGGCCTGGCTCTCGGGCGGGATCCAGGTGCTGCCCAACCTGGTGCTGCCGTACAACCGCATCGTGATCATCGGCTTCGCGCTGTTTGTCGTGGTGCTCACTTGGCTGCTGCTGAACCGGACACGCCTGGGCCTGAACGTGCGCGCCGTGACCCAGAACCGCAACATGGCCGCCTGCTGCGGCGTGCCCACCGGGCGCGTCGACATGCTTGCCTTCGGCCTCGGTTCGGGGATCGCCGGGCTCGGCGGCGTGGCCCTGAGCCAGATCGGCAACGTCGGCCCGGACCTGGGCCAGAGCTACATCATCGACTCGTTCCTGGTGGTGGTGCTGGGCGGGGTCGGCCAGTTGGCCGGTAGCGTGCTGGCGGCCTTTGGCCTGGGCATCGCGAACAAGATTCTCGAACCGCAGATCGGCGCCGTGCTCGGCAAGATCCTGATCCTCGCGCTGATCATTCTGTTTATCCAGAAACGTCCGCAAGGCCTCTTTGCTCTGAAAGGACGGGTGATCGACTGATGAATCAACCACTGCTCGTTACCGCCAGCCAGAAAGCCGGGCCCAGGGTCACGCTCACCGTCGGTGCGCTGCTGCTCCTGGTGCTGCTGGCCTTGCCGCTGTTGTCGCTGCTGGCAGCGGACAACCCGCTGCACGTCTCGGCCTACACCCTGACCCTGGTGGGCAAGATCCTCTGCTACGCCATCGTCGCCCTGGCCCTGGACCTGGTCTGGGGCTATGCCGGGCTGCTGTCCCTGGGCCACGGGCTGTTCTTTGCCCTGGGCGGCTATGCCATGGGCATGTACCTGATGCGCCAGGCCTCGGGCGATGGCTTGCCGGCGTTCATGACCTTCCTCTCGTGGACCGAGCTGCCGTGGTACTGGGTCGGCACCAGCCATTTTCTCTGGGCCATGTGCCTGGTGGTGCTGGCCCCGGGATTGCTGGCCCTGGTGTTCGGTTTCTTCGCCTTCCGCTCGCGGATCAAGGGCGTGTATTTCTCGATCATGACCCAGGCCCTGACCTTCGCCGGGATGCTGCTGTTCTTCCGCAACGAAACCGGGTTTGGCGGCAATAACGGCTTCACCAACTTCCGCACCATTCTCGGTTTCGGCATTACCGAACCCGGGACCCGCGCGGTGCTGTTTTTCGCCACCGTACTGTTGCTGGTGGCCAGCCTGTGGATTGGCTGGCGCCTGGCGCAGAGCAAGTTCGGCCGGGTCCTGACCGCCCTGCGCGACGCCGAGAACCGCCTGATGTTCTGCGGCTACGACCCGCGCGGCTTCAAGCTCTTCGTGTGGGTGCTGAGCGCGGTGCTGTGCGGCCTGGCCGGGGCCTTGTATGTGCCCCAGGTGGGCATCATCAACCCCAGCGAAATGTCGCCGACCAACTCCATCGAGGCTGCCGTGTGGGTGGCCCTGGGCGGGCGTGGCACGCTGATCGGGCCGCTGCTGGGGGCCGGCGTGGTCAACGGCATGAAGAGCTGGTTCACCGTGGCCTTCCCTGAGTACTGGCTGTTCTTCCTCGGGGCGCTGTTTATCGTGGTGACCCTGTACCTGCCCAAGGGCGTGATCGGCCTGCTGAAAAAACGAGGTGAGCAATGAGAGTCACGGCGACGGCGGAGTTCATGCTCGAACCTATCCTGGAACCCAACAAGGACCAGGGCAGCAGCCGCGATGCCATCGGCCTCGGCCAGGCCGCTGGCAAGGGCCTGAACACGCGCCACGGGACGATCCTGACCCTGGAAGACATCAGCGTCAGCTTCGATGGCTTCAAGGCCCTCAACGACCTGAACCTGTACATCGGCGTGGGCGAACTGCGCTGCATCATCGGCCCCAACGGCGCGGGCAAGACCACCCTGATGGACGTGATCACCGGCAAGACCCGGCCCAGCCACGGCAAGGCCTGGTTCGGCGAGACCCTGGACCTGGCGGCGATGAGCGAAGTGCAGATCGCCCAGGCCGGGATCGGCCGCAAGTTCCAGAAACCCACGGTGTTCGAAGCCCTGAGTGTGTTCGAGAACCTGGAGCTGGCGCAAAAGACCGACAAATCGGTGTGGGCCAGCCTGCGGGCCCGACTCAGCGGTGAACAGCGCGACCGTATCGACGAGGTGCTGCAGACCATTCGCCTGACCGCCTCGGTCCAGCGCCCGGCGGGCCTGCTGTCCCATGGCCAGAAGCAGTTCCTGGAAATCGGCATGCTGCTGGTGCAGGACCCGCAGTTGCTGCTGCTCGATGAACCGGTGGCCGGCATGACCGACGCCGAAACCGAGTTCACCGCCGAACTGTTCAAGAGCCTGGCGGGCAAGCATTCGCTGATGGTGGTGGAGCACGACATGGGCTTCGTCGGCGCCATCGCCGACCACGTCACCGTGCTGCACCAGGGCAGCGTACTGGCCGAGGGCTCCCTGGAGCAGGTGCAAGCCGATGAACGCGTCATCGAGGTTTATTTGGGCCGATGAAGCGGCCAGCTGAAAGCTTCAAGCGGCAAGTTGAAAGCAAAACCGTACACCCGCTCTTTCTTGCAGCTTGCAGCTTGAAGCTTGCCGCTCTCCTATCTGAGGTTCTTCCATGCTCCAGATCCAACACCTTCATCAGTACTACGGCGGCAGCCACATTCTGCGTGGCCTGAGCTTTGACGTGACGGTGGGTGAAGTCATCTGCCTGCTCGGGCGCAACGGCGTGGGCAAGACCACCCTGCTCAAGTGCCTGATGGGCCTGCTGCCGACCAAGGAAGGCACGGTCACTTGGGAAGGCCAGGCCATCACCGGCTACAAACCGCACCAGCGGGTGCACGCCGGTATTGCCTATGTGCCCCAGGGCCGGGAGATTTTTCCGCGCCTGACGGTGGAGGAGAACCTGCTGATGGGGCTGTCACGTTTCGGCGCGAAGGAAGCCAAGGAGGTGCCGGCCTTTATCTACGAACTGTTCCCGGTGCTGCTGCAAATGAAGCAGCGTCGCGGCGGCGATCTGTCGGGCGGTCAGCAGCAGCAACTGGCTATCGGCCGCGCCCTGGCCAGCCGCCCGCGCTTGCTGATCCTCGACGAGCCCACCGAAGGCATCCAGCCTTCGGTGATCAAGGAGATCGGCGCGGTGATCAAAAAACTCGCGGCACGAGGCGACATGGCGATCCTGCTGGTGGAGCAGTTCTATGACTTTGCCGCTGAACTGGCCGACCAGTACCTGGTGATGTCCCGGGGTGAAATCGTCCAGCAAGGGCGGGGCGAAAATATGGAAACCGAAGGTGTACGCGGCCTGGTTACGATCTAACCTGTAGCCTCCTGACGATAAGCGCGAACCATGAATCTTCCTGCCCACACCGCGTTGTTCACCCCTAGCTGGCATGCCGAGCTGGAGCTGGGCTACGCCCGTTTCGGCGACACCACGCGTCCGGTGCAGCGCCGTCACCTGGGCCCGCTGCGGGTGCAGAAGCACCTGTATGCCGAAGGCCCCGAGGTCTGCCAGCACATCATCGTCCACCCCCCTGGCGGGATTGCCGGTGGCGACCGCCTGGACATCCGCGCCAGCGTCGGCACCGATGCCTGGGCGCAACTGACCAGCCCTGGCGCCGCCAAGTGGTACCGCGCCGCTGGGCCGGCGTACCAAAACCTTGAGCTGCACGTCGCCGCCGGTGCCACCCTGGAATGGCTGCCCCAGGAGAGCATCGTGTTCAGTGCCGCCCAGGCGGAACTGGCGACCGTGATCGAGCTTGAGGGCGACGCTCGACTGTTCTACTGGGACATCGTGGCCCTGGGCCGCCCGGCCAGCGGTGAACGCTTTGACCTCGGGCATTTTCAATCGCACCTGGATATCCGCCGTGACGGCCAGTTGCTCTGGCACGAACGCCAGCGCATTGTCGGGGGCGACGGCCTGCTGGACTCGCCCATCGGCCTGGACGGCCACCCGGTGTTCGCGACCCTGCTGGTCACCGGCGAAATCGACACGCAACTGCTGGAGACCTGCCGCTCCCTGCCCCACGAGGTACGCGGCGACCTGACACAACTGCCCGGGCTGCTGGTGGCCCGCTGCCTGGCCAGCGAAGCGCTGCTGGCCCGGGCCTGGCTGATCGACCTGTGGCGCCTGCTGCGCCCCGCCCTGCTCGGGCGCGAGGCCGTGCCGCCGAGGATCTGGAATACATGAAGCGCCTGTCACGCGGGACCGCCGCCCTGACGCGCTGAACCTTTTAACTGCCCAAACGGATTGAACACGATGGACCTGACCCCACGCGAAAAAGACAAGATGCTGATCTTCACCGCCGGCCTGGTGGCCGAGCGACGGCTGGCCCGTGGCGTGAAACTCAATTACCCGGAGGCCATGGCCTATATCTCCGCGGCGCTGCTCGAAGGCGCCCGTGACGGCCAGACCGTGGCCCAACTGATGCACTACGGCACCACCCTGCTCAGCCGTGAACAAGTGATGGAGGGCATCCCGGAAATGATCCCGGAGATCCAGGTCGAGGCGACCTTTCCCGACGGCACCAAGCTGGTCACCGTCCACCAACCTATCGCCTGAGGCCGCGCCATGACTTACCGCATCCGCGATGCACTGCATGCCGACCTGCCGGCGATCCGTGACATCTACAACGACGCTGTGCGCACTACCACGGCGATCTGGAACGAGCAGCCCGTGGACCTGGGCAACCGCCAGGCCTGGTTCAGCGCCCGGCAGGCCCAGGGCTATCCGATCCTGGTGATCATCAACGCCGACGAGGTGGTGCTCGGCTACGCTTCGTTCGGCGACTGGCGACCGTTCGACGGCTTTCGCCACAGCGTCGAACACTCGGTGTACGTGCGCGACGACCAGCGCGGCAACGGCCTTGGCCCACGCCTGATGGAAGCACTGATCGAACGCGCCCGGGGCTGTGACAAGCACGTAATGGTCGCAGCCATCGAAAGCGGCAACGAGGCTTCGATCCGCCTGCACCAGCGTCTGGGTTTCATCACCACCGGACAGATGCCTCAAGTAGGCACCAAGTTCGGACGCTGGCTGGACCTGACCTTCATGCAACTGATCCTCAACCCCGGGGCGCTGCCGCCCGCCATCGACAAGGAGTGATACCCGATGAACGCTGCCCAACTGCGCCGAGTACATGGGGAAAGTTTTGCCCATTACCGCCAGGGACTGAGTGATCTGCTGTTCGACGCGGTGCAGCACGGGGCCTCGATCGGCTTCATGGCCGACCTCGACCAGGCCCAGGCCGATGCCTACTTGCGCAACCTGCAGGCCGGGGTGGAAGACGCCAGCCTGCTGCTGTGGGTAGTGGTGGATAACGAAAAGGTCCTGGCCAGCGTGCAACTGGCGCTGTGCCAGAAACCCAACGGACGCAATCGCGCCGAGGTCCAGAAACTCCAGGTGCGCCACGACGCCCGTCGCCGCGGCCTGGGCCAGCAACTGATGACGGCCCTGGAGCAGGCAGCCCGCCAGAACAAGCGCGGCCTGCTGTACCTGGACACCGAAGCCGGCTCCCCCGCCGAGGACTTCTACCGCTCCCTGGGCTACATCCGGGTCGGTGAACTGCCCAACTACTGCCAGAGCCCGGACGGCACCTACACCCCGACCGCCATTTACTTCAAGACTTTGGGACTGCCCGCATGATTCCAGGCCAATACCAGATCCAGCCCGGCGACATCGAACTCAATGTCGGCCGCCGCACCTTGAGCCTGAAAGTGGCCAACAGCGGCGACCGGCCGATCCAGGTCGGCTCGCACTACCACTTCTTCGAGACCAATGACGCCCTGACCTTCGACCGCGCCGCCAGCCGGGGCATGCGCCTGAACATCCCGGCCGGCACCGCCGTGCGCTTCGAGCCGGGGCAGACCCGGGAAGTGGAACTGGTGGACCTGGCCGGGCATCGCCGGGTATTCGGCTTTGCCGGGCGAGTGATGGGCGCTCTTTGAGCGCAGCTTCAAGCTTCAAGCGGCAAGTAACAGCCATTTGCGGCGCTATCGATAGCTTTTGATTTTTCTTGCAGCGGGCAGCTTAAAGCTTGCCGCTTATTTCCGAGGACCGAGGAATGCGCATTTCCCGCGAGGCCTACGCCGACATGTTCGGCCCCACCGTCGGCGACAAGGTGCGGCTGGCCGATACCGAGCTGTGGATTGAAGTGGAAAAGGACTTCACCACCTACGGCGAAGAAGTGAAGTTCGGCGGTGGCAAGGTGATCCGTGACGGCATGGGCCAGGGCCAGTTGCTGGCGGCCGAGGTGGTCGACACCCTGATCACCAACGCCCTGATCATCGACCACTGGGGCATCGTCAAGGCCGATGTCGGCCTCAAGGACGGGCGCATCGCCGCCATCGGCAAGGCCGGCAACCCGGACATCCAACCCAACGTGACCATCGCCATCGGCGCCAGCACCGAAGTCATCGCCGGCGAAGGCATGATCCTCACCGCCGGCGGCATCGACACCCATATCCACTTCATCTGCCCGCAGCAGATCGAAGAAGCGCTGATGAGCGGCGTCACCACCATGATCGGCGGCGGCACCGGGCCAGCCACCGGAACCAACGCCACCACCTGCACCTCGGGACCCTGGCACATGGCGCGCATGCTCCAGGCCGCCGACGCCTTCGCGATGAACATCGGCTTTACCGGCAAGGGCAACGCCAGCCTGCCGGAGCCCTTGATCGAGCAGGTCAAGGCCGGGGCCATCGGCCTCAAGCTGCATGAAGACTGGGGCACCACCCCCGCGGCCATCGACAACTGCCTGAGCGTCGCCGACCAGTACGACGTCCAGGTGGCGATCCACACCGACACCCTCAACGAGTCGGGCTTCGTCGAAACCACCCTGGCCGCCTTCAAGGGCCGCACCATTCACACCTACCACACCGAAGGTGCCGGTGGCGGCCATGCGCCGGACATCATCAAGGCCTGCGGTTTTGCCAACGTGTTGCCGAGCTCGACCAACCCGACCCGGCCCTTCACCCGCAACACCATCGACGAGCACCTGGACATGCTGATGGTCTGCCATCACCTGGACCCAAGCATCGCCGAAGACGTGGCCTTTGCCGAAAGCCGCATTCGCCGCGAGACCATCGCCGCCGAAGACATCCTCCACGACCTGGGCGCGTTCTCCATGATCAGCTCCGACAGCCAGGCCATGGGCCGGGTCGGCGAAGTCATCACCCGCACCTGGCAGACCGCCGACAAGATGCACAAGCAGCGCGGTCCGCTGCCGGGCGACGGCGAGGGCAACAGCAACTTCCGGGTCAAGCGCTACATCGCCAAATACACCATCAACCCGGCGATCACCCACGGCATCAGCCACGAAGTGGGCTCGATCGAAGTCGGCAAGTGGGCAGACCTGGTGCTGTGGCGCCCGGCGTTTTTCGGGGTCAAGCCGACCCTGATCCTCAAGGGCGGGGCGATTGCCGCCAGCCTGATGGGCGACGCCAACGCTTCGATCCCAACCCCGCAGCCGGTGCATTACCGCCCGATGTTCGCCAGCTTTGGCGGCAGCCGGCATGCCACCAGCCTGACCTTTATCAGCCAGGCGGCCCTGGACGCCGGCGTGCCCGAGACCCTGGGCCTGAAAAAACGCATCGCGGTAGTCAAGGGCTGTCGCCAGGTGCAAAAGACCGACTTGATCCACAACGACTACCTGCCACAGATCGATGTCGACCCGCAGACCTATCAGGTCAAGGCCGATGGTGTGCTGCTGTGGTGTGAACCGGCGGAGGTGCTACCCATGGCACAACGTTATTTTCTCTTCTAGAACCCTGCACTGATCAGCCCGGAACCCTGTTTGGCAGCGCGAGTTTTGAAAACCCCGGTTTGGCGCTAAGATGCCACTCGATTTCTCACAATTGCCTGCAGGGTTCCCGGCTATGCGCCTGTCCGATTTCATCGTGCAACACGTTGATCGAATCGTTGATGAATGGGAGCAGTTTGCGAAATCCATCGCCCCTGCCGCCGACTCCATGACCCGCCTGCAATTGCGCGATCACGCAAAATCGATCCTGCTGGCCGCTGCGCGCGACATGCGCACCGCCCAGACCGCCCATGAACAACAGGCCAAGGCCAAGGGCGAAGGGCCGGAAAAAACCCCAAGCCTGGATGAGGCCGCCGCCAGCCATGGAGAACTGCGGCACACCGTGGGCTTTGACCTGGCGCAGATGACCTCCGAATTTCGCCACCTGCGCGCCTGCGTGATCCGCCTGTGGGTGGGCAGCCTGGAATCACCGGACCTGATGTACTTCCAGGACATGATCCGCTTCAACGAAGCCATCGACGAAGCGCTGGCCGAGTCCACCGCGGCCTATGCCGAACAGGTCGATCGCTCGCGGGATATCTTCCTGGCGATTCTCGGTCATGACCTGCGCGCGCCGTTGCAGGCCGTGAGCATGTCCACCGAGATGCTGGCGCGGCGTGTCGCGCTGGACGCCGAGGGCCTGGCCTACGTGGCGCGGATCAAGAGCGGCGCGCGACACATGGGGGCGATGGTCAGTGACTTGCTGGAGTTTGTGCGCAGCCGGCTGGGCAGCGGCTTGCCGATCGAGCCGGCACCGATGGACCTGGCCAGCGCCGCCAAAGCGGCCATGGATGAAGCCTGCGCCGGGCAGCCCGATTGCTCCCCCTCGCTGAATTTCCACGGTGATGGCCACGGCATCTGGGATCGCGGGCGCATCGAACAGATGCTGCAGAACCTGATCGGCAATGCGCTGCAGCACGGAAACAACAGCCGCACCGTGACCGTGACCATCACCGGCGGCGCCGAACAGGTGTTGCTGACGGTGCACAACTACGGCACGCCCATCCCCAAGGACGCCCTGAGCACTTTGTTCGACCCCCTGGTGCGCAGCGCCAGTGAAGAACTCGGCACTCCCTCCACCAGCCTTGGCCTGGGGTTGTTTATCGTCAAGGAAGTGGTCAGCGCGCACCAGGGCAGCATCGAAGTCAGCTCCAACGAAAGCGACGGTACCACCTTCACCGTCACCCTGCCCCGGGTTTCCCGGGCACAGCCCTGAAAACACAACTGGGCGCCAAGGCGCCGACGTTTTCCTGAAACATCCGCGATGTTTATCAGGGCCAGCGTCCGAACGCGGCCCGAGGCTTCGGCAGCGGCTACAGGTCAGTCGAGGACCAGGCGCCCCAGGCGTTGTTTGAGCATGCGATTTTCCGCGCGCAGTTCGCGCACTTCATCCAGCAGGTCCAGGGCCAGGGCCACGCCTTGCCACTCCAGTTCCAGGTCGCGGTGCAGGATGGCCGCGCGCTTGGCCAGGGCCAGCTGGTAATCGTTGAAACGCCAATCCTTGGGCGCCTGGCCCTGAGGTTCGAGGATCCCGTGTTCGACGATTTCGATCACGTAAGCGGCCGACAGGTCGGTCACCTCACAGAATTCTTCCATGTCCAGCTGAACGATCAGGGTACTCATACTCAGCTACTCCATTCTCGAATCAAAAATGTTCCCGTGGGTCGAACGCCGCCTTTTTCGCCAGCTCCTGCCACAACGCCTTGACGTCATCGTCAGCCTGTTTCGGCATCACCGCCTTGAGCTGGACGAACAGCGAACCACGCTCGCCGGCCTTGTTCAGCAAGCCATGGCCCTTGGCGCGCATGCGCTGGCCGTTCTGGCTGCCGGCCGGCACCTTGAGGTTGATCTTGCCGGTCAGGGTCGGCACCGCGACCTCGGTACCCAGCGCCAGCTCCCACGGAGCCAGGGGCAAGGTGATGATCAGGTTCTCGCCTTCGACGTCGAATTTCGGGTGCGGGGCGAAGCGAATGGTCAGGTACAGGTCACCATTGGCCCCACCGCCCACACCCGGCGCGCCCTGGCCCTTGAGGCGGATACGCTCGCCATCGCTGACCCCGGCCGGGATTTTCACGTTCAGGCTCTTGCTGGTGTTGCTCACATGCTGGCCGGCGGCGTTGTACTGCGGCACCTGGAAGCTGATCTTCTTCGACTCGGCAGAGAGGGTTTCTTCAAGAAAGATCGGCAGTTCCATTTCCACATCCTGTCCACGACGTCCGGCGCTGCGCCGCGATTGTTCACCACCACCAAAGCCCGGGCCACGGTTACCGAAGATCGAACTGAAGAAGTCCGAAAAGTCGCCGGTATCCTGGCCACCGCCAAAACCGCCACGGCCCTGCCAGCCCGGCGGCCCCTGGAACGGTTGGCCGTGCTGGCCGTATTTGCGCATTTCGTCGTATTCGGCGCGTTTGTCGGCACTTTTCAGCGCTTCATAGGCTTCCGAGGCGTCCTTGAACTTTGCCTCGGCGTCCTTTTCCTTGCTGACGTCAGGGTGGTACTTGCGCGCCAGCTTGCGATAGGCCGCTTTGATCGCCTTGTCGTCCGCCGTCGGTTCCACACCGAGAATCTTGTAATAGTCTTTGAAGTCCATCGAGGGAATCACCATCCGTTATCAATATCGCGCGGCATACAGTGCAGCATGCTCTCATTGGCAGCATAAGGATTGATCAATCTCAACCCGTTGACTGGTGCGGCGCATCAAAAGTTTATCGGCAATCGCCGGCGGTTCTTGCGAGCGCCCGGTGATTGCCCGGCTCATGCCTGCAAGTTTGGGGTGAAGAATAGTCTTTCAAGGCAGGAAAAGGTTTCGATTTAGCGGATAGTCGGCCTTCGAATCTGCCAGCGACTGGCATACACTGCGCGGCCGTTTTTTAACCGGAACTTGAAAGACATGAAAAACGCATCTCCGGCCCGTGCCTGCGGTATCGACTTTGGCACGTCCAACTCCACTGTCGGCTGGCTGCGCCCCGGCATGGAAACGCTTATCGCGCTGGAGGATGACAAGATCACCCTGCCCTCGGTGGTGTTCTTCAATATCGAAGAACGTCGCCCGGTGTACGGTCGCCTGGCGTTGCACGAGTACCTGGAAGGCTATGAAGGCCGCCTGATGCGCTCGCTGAAAAGCCTGCTGGGCTCCAAGCTGATCAAGCACGACACCAGCGTGCTGGGCACGGCGATGCCCTTCAAGGACCTGCTGGGCCTGTTTATCGGCCAACTCAAGGCCCGCGCGGAAACCGCCGCCGGTCGGGAATTCGAGGAAGTGGTCCTGGGTCGCCCGGTGTTCTTCGTCGATGACGATGCCGCCGCCGACCAGGAAGCTGAAAACACCCTGGTGGAGGTGGCGCGCAAGCTGGGCTTCAAGGAAGTGTCCTTCCAGTACGAACCCATCGCCGCAGCCTTCGACTACGAGTCGACCATCGAACGCGAAGAACTGGTGCTGATCGTCGACATCGGCGGTGGTACGTCCGACTTCTCCCTGGTACGCCTGGCCCCCGAGCGCCGCGACCTGGACAACCGCCACGACGACATCCTGGCCACCGGTGGCGTGCACATCGGCGGTACCGATTTCGACAAGCAATTGAGCCTGCAAGGCCTGATGCCGCTGTTCGGCTACGGCAGCCGGATGAAAAGCGGCGCCTACATGCCCACCAGCCACCACATGAACCTGGCGACCTGGCACACCATCAACTCGGTGTACTCGCAAAAATCCCAGCTGGCCCTGGGCAGCATGCGCTACGACATCGAAGACACCGGTGGCATCGACCGCCTGTTCAAGCTGATCGAGCAGCGTGCCGGCCACTGGCTGGCGATGGAAGTCGAGGAAACCAAGATCCAGCTGACCCACACCGACAGCCGCCACGTGCCCCTGGACCGTATCGAGCCGGGGTTGAGCGTGGAGCTGAGCCGGGCGCTGTTCGAGTCGGCCATCGACAACTTGCTGGAGCGCATCCGCAACAGCGTGACCCAGTTGCTGGACGATGCCAGCGTCGATGTGGCCCAGGTCGACACGGTGTTCTTCACCGGCGGTTCCAGCGGCATCCCGGCCCTGCGCCAGAGCATCTCGGCCATGCTGCCCAATGCCCGCCACGTCGAAGGCAACATCTTCGGCAGCATCGGCAGCGGTCTGGCGATTGAAGCCAGGAAGCGCTACGGCTAGAAACCCGCTCGACCGTCGTGCCCCAGGGCTGGGGAAAATTTTCGCAAGGAACCGAAACGATGAACCTGTACAAACTGTTGCCCCTGCTCGCCGCCCTGCTGCTGACCGGCTGCAAGGAAGACTTCATGTCCCTGCACTTCGAGCAGCCGGTTGGGTACCAGGGCCAGCAGGTCAATGGCAGTGTCAGCGCCTTGTTGGTGGAGGCGATTCGCGCCCGCGGCATCGATCCTGAAAAGGTCGAGCTGGAGCTGGATGAGCAAGACAGCCGAGTGGTTCATCTGTCCCTCAAGGACAGCCTGAGCCCCGAGCAGCGCGAGGCATTGCGCGCACTGTTCGATGACATTCTCAAAGCGCGAACGGCCAGCAGCATGGCCATCGACATGACACTCGAACCGCAGCCGGGGGACGCGCCCCCGCAGCCGACCACCCTGACCCTGTCCATCAACTCCGAGGTCAGGCTTTCGGCGCGCTACCTGCTGCTCGACCGGGCACTGGGCTATTACAACAAGAGTGGGGTTCCGGTCGAAATCGTCTGCAATATCCAGGGCCAACTGGACGGCGACCTGCCCTTCAACGCGGTGAGCGTGCAACAAGTTCCCGGGCAATCACCGGAGCATGTGCGCATCAACTACCGCAGCCAGGGGTATAGAAAAAAGACCGTGACCGGCCAAATGATCGTCAAGGACACCCAATTGCGCGAAAGCGTGCGCAAAGGCGAGATTCGCCTGTGGAGCGAAGACATGGTTCAGGACGACCTGCTGCGGACCAAGCTGCAACTGTCGATTGAAGTCGCCAACCTGGGTGAACAGTTGCTAACCGCCGACTTCAGCCCCGATAACCGTAACGACGATTGGAACGCTCAATGCGCCGAGAAGATCCAGCAACTGGGCCGGCCGTTCTCGTTCCATATCGGCTCAGGTCTTGATCGCCTCCAGTCGGTCACCTATGAGGGCGACAAGCGCAATTGAAGCAAGCGGCGGCCTAGACCAGCCCCGCCAGCTTCAACTCGCTTTTCAGGTAGGCGTAGTAAATCGGCCCTGCCACCACCCCCGGCAGGCCGAACGCGGCCTCGAACACCAGCATCGCCAGGAGCAACTCCCAGGACTTGGCACTGATCTGCCCACCGACGATTCGCGCGTTGAGGAAGTATTCCAGCTTGTGGATAAAGATCAGGTAGCCCAGCGCCGCCACCGCCACCCAGATCGACAGTGACAGCCCGACTATGGTGATCAGGGTGTTGGAGATCAGGTTGCCGATTACCGGCAGCAGGCCCAGGAGGAAGGTCAGCACAATCAGGGTCTTGGTCAGCGGCAGCTTGACCCCGAACATCGGCAGTACCACCGCGAGGAAGATCCCGGTGAAGAAGGTGTTGAGCAGGGAAATCTTGATCTGGGCAAACACGATGTTGCGAAACGCCTGGACCAGCAGGTGCAGGCGATCGAACAGGGCAGCGGCCAACGGTTTGCGCTTGGTCAGGTCGGGCACCCGCTGCAAGGCGATGATCGCCCCCAGCACCATGCCGATCAGCAAGGTCACGAACATATGGGCCGCGTCCTTGCCCACCAGTTGCAACTCACTCAAATGCTTGCTGGCCCAGGCGCCAATCGCGGCCTGGAATTCTGCGGCACTGGCCGGCAGGTAGGAGTCGAGAAACGGCGGCAGCTGGCCACGCGCCTTGTCGACCACGGCCATGAATTTATCCAGGGAAGCGCCTGGGTTTTCCGCCTCGTGCAGCAGAAAACTGATGGCCCCGGCAAACAGCAGCGTCAGCAGGCTGACCACCAGGGTGCCGAGCAACGCCACTGCCAGCCAACGCGCGCGTCTTCCTTCGATCAGCCGTTGCAGCTGCGGGGTGAGCATATTGACCAGCTCGAAAACCAGCAGCCCGGCCAGCAGGCTTGGCAATAGTCGCAGCGGCAGAACCAGAAGCAACCCGCCGAAAATGATGACCCAACTGAACAACAACAGATGACGCTGAGAAAACGTTGGCATATAGCCTCAAAACGAACGGCTTGAAAAGATTGGCAGTCTGCCAGCGTTCTCCGGGCACGAATAGGGGCAGGCGCCGTAAGGAAAGCGGCTCAATTATTTACAAGAGTGTCGCGACAGCCGTTGGTTCGAATCAATGGTGCCATCAGAGCGCTGGCGCGGCCGAGTCAGGCAGCGGCACGTCGTAGCCGCAGTAATGCAGAAAGGTCAGGTTCAGGCGCTTGTCGGGGTAGTCATCGCCCCAGGGCAGGTTCTTGTCCAGACGCGACTTGACGTGGCTACAGAAGGCTTGCAGATCCGCCTGCGCCTTGGCCAGCACCGGTGCGGGCAATCGATTGATTTTCAGGCTCTGGAAGAACGGTTCGATAAAGACCTGATCCAGGTCGTAGCCCTTGGTTCCCAAGGGCAGGCGCTGGCCCGCATGCACGTAGAAAGGCTGCTTCAAGCCGCTCTCCTGCTCCCAGCACCAGTACTTGACCTCATCCTCGAAAATGCCAACCGCCTTCCCTTCCCAGCGCTCGTAGGTACGCAGGCATTGAAAACCCTGGTGTGTCACCCAATCGAAACTGCTGGGTTTGACCCCGTGATAGGAAGGCAACGCCTGCCTGGCCACCAGATCGTCCTTAAACGCCTGCTTGGGATAGAGCAGCCCGTCCGACCTGCCACTGAGAAAGCTGTTGACCCGCATATAGAGCCCGGACGCCGTCACCTGGATATCGCCATAGGAAAAGGTTCCGGACGTCCCCACGGAGAGAGCATCAAGTCCCTTCTCATAATAAAACCCGCTGGTGATCGTCCCGCAGGGCGCATGACGAAAAGGCCCCGGCAGGTCGAAGGAATAACGCTGCATCAACGTGACCCGCTTGGCGCCTTCGGTGCAGAGCATGCGGTTGTCGAAGCGAGCATTCTCGTAGACCAGGGGCGGGTTGCTGCACCCGCTGCCCAGGATCAGCAACCCGCCTGCCACGACTGCTCTGAGAATCTTCATAGCTTGTTGGTCTTGTTGGCCGGATCGGGCAAGCGCGTGTGGGTGCCGTTGGCGTCGATCACCGTCGGCGTGATGTAGCGCGAATTGCCTTTGAACTGATCTTGCAGGGCGTTGGGTTGATCACCGCACATGGCTTTGGACACGCACAAGTAGTTGGAGTGAGGGCTGGCCGCACCCAGCAACGACGTGCTGGTGGTCAGGGAACCAAAGAAGCGCGCCACCGGGTCGGACGAATGAAGGAAGTTGCCGCCCAACAAGTCAGACACGGTATCGGTGACGGGCAACATGCCGAAGAAGTTTTTCGACCCGGGACGGTTCACCTGGAAGTACGCGCCGTCCTCAATGTTGAACCCGGCCTCCTTGGCTGCCTGGAAGAAACTCGTCGAGCCCACAGGTGCGCCGGACAATTGGATGCTGCCCACTTTGCCATTGAGGTTGAAGTCCAGCCCCGAGATCCCGCGGTAGGTCAGGAGACCACCCTGGCTGTGGCCGGCGATGTCCAGTTTGTAATTGTCGTCGATGCCAGCCTGATAGAAGTCATGCAGTTCGCGCGCGTTACCGGAGCGCACTACCCCCCCCAGCGCCACATCCCACAATGACTCGACCAGGTCGCCCAATATGCCGTGCTCCGGGTTGTAGGCCTGCATGAAGGTATCCGAGCCGGTCTGCATAGCGCCATTGACCAGGGCCGAGAGCAGCGAGTTCTGAATGCCGTTGGTGAAAATCGCACCATCGCCATCCGGCCGGCTGATCTCAACCAGGCTCTGATCTTTCTTGAGCACCGGTTTGCCACCGTCATCTACTTTGATGGTCTTGCCGTCTGACTCGTATTCGAAGCCGGTTTTGACTCGATAAAAACGCATGTCCCCGGTCAACAGAGTCGGCACCTGGGTAATCAGGCCACCATGACTTTCAACACCCGGCATGACCCCGAGGGTGTAGGTGGACGCCTTGTCCATGACGGTTTCCAGCAGCCCCGGAATCCATGCCAATGGCCACAGCGACGGGTTCTCTTCAAGCGCCGCGCTGGCGGCACCGCTCAAGGCGGCGTACTGGCTAAAAATCCCCGCCGCGTTCTTGCCATAGTCCTTCACACCCTGGCGCCAGTTGTTCACGGTATCCACCGGATGCGACACGCCGTCCAGGGAGGACTGGCTGACATACAGGTCGGTGCGTTTTTCCTTGTCCTTGGTGATCTCGAAGGCCTTGGTCAGATCGCGGTTCAGGCCTGTCGTGGAGTCCACGCCAGTCTTGGCGTCGTTGCGCACGATGATGCTGCCGGCGCCCACGGTGGCGCGAACTTCCTGCTCCTTCTCCTTGCGGTAGTCATAACCGCTGACGCTCCAGCCCGCGACGCCATTCTGGCCCTTGCCGGCGACGCTCTTGTCAGTGGTGAAGGCGACGTCCTTGCCGCCCGTCGACTTGGCGCCGTCGCCACCGCCGCCCCAGGCGAAGGAGCCGCCCGCGTTGACGTAGTAGCTGTGCTCCTTGTCCTGGCCGGAGATATCGCGGAAGCCCAGGGTGTTGGTGTCCAGCTTCAGCTTGCCGTTGTCGGCGGCGATCACCGCACCGTCGATCTGGGTATGGTTTTCGGTGCGGATATCCACGCCGTTCTTGCCGGTGATACTGGTCTGTTCCTGTACCCAATCGGTCTTGCCGGTGGTCTTGCCCACCCCCAGCGAGCCGCTGACACTGCCACCGCCGCCCAGGCCGATGCTCACCGTCACACTGGCATCCAGTTGCTTGCCGCTGACTTTTCCGGTATCGGGCACCGAGGACACGGTCAGGTCACCGCCCACCCGGCCGATGACTTCATCGCCACGCAAGGTCGCACCGGAAATAGTGCTGTCCTTGCCGCTGGTGAAGCGCAACTGGTCACCGGCAACGAGGTTGGCGTTCTGCTGCCGTTCGTTCTCGCGATCAAGCTTGCCCTTGCCCATATCGACACTGGCATACACAGAGATGAAGTCCTTGCCGCCCACTGCCAGGCCGACTTCACCGCCGCCACTGCTGCGATCGGACTCACTGCTGGAGTCATTCTGCGCCGCGCGAATGGTCAGGTCCTTGCCGGCACTGAGGTCGATATCCCGCCCGGCATGGACCTGGGTCCCAATCAGCGTCAGGTTGTCACGGGCTTCAAGGCTGACGTCACGCCCGGCCAGAAACACCGAAGGCGTACTGGTGCCATCGCTGAGCTGCTCGGTAGCCGAGCCGACACTGCCGCCGATCCCGGCCCGGGCACTGCCACCGCCGCTCTGGCCGTTGATGCCACCCTGGCTGCGGGTGGTCTTGCTCTCTTCCGAGACCACGCCACGCGCCACATCCACGGTGATGTTGCGCCCGGCCAGGGTGATATCGCGCCCGGCGTCAAACTGGCTGCCACGGACAGTGATGTCATTGCCGGCCACGGCACTGATGTCTCGACCCGCGCCCACATTCGACGGACTGTTGCTCCGGACTTCCTGGCGTGAGCTGGTGGCCTGGCTGGCCGAGCCGAAGTGGGTTGCGCTGGTCGGCCCGGAGGTGAACTGGTTGATCGAATCCACGGTGCTCAGCACGCTCGAGGCCTTGCTCACGCCGTCTTCACCCTTGCCGGTGCCTGCGAGGGCGTCCTTGGTGTTGCCATAGTTGTGGCTGATATTGACCGTCAGGCCGTTGCGGTCGCGGCTCTTGCTGTTTTCCTGAATCGAGGTTTCCTTGCCGGCATCGACATTGATGTCGCGTCCGGCCTGCAGGTTGACGTCGCGATTGGCGTCGATCCGCGAACCTTCCACAGTCAGGTCGCGACCGGTCTTGATGTTGACGTCCTGCCCGGCCAGCAACTGGCTCTCGGCGACCGTCTGCTGGGCATTGCGCGATTTCTCCTTGAGGGCCTCACGCCCCAGGAAGGCGGTGACGCCGTTACGGTCGCTTTCCAGGGACAAGCCGGTGTGCTTCTCGCTTTTCCAAT
Organism: Pseudomonas sp. MF4836; assembly: GCF_002018875.1. Taxonomy (GTDB): domain Bacteria; phylum Pseudomonadota; class Gammaproteobacteria; order Pseudomonadales; family Pseudomonadaceae; genus Aquipseudomonas. The sequence continues at coordinate 627,278 of NZ_MVOL01000002.1, read as the reverse complement.
TGCTCTGGTCCTGGCTGTTGCTGCCGGCCAGGACATTGACGTCGCGCCCCGCACCGACGTTGAGGTCGCGCACCGCCGCAGCGGTACTGCCGATCATGTTCACATCACGGGCCGCTTGCAGCGTGGTATCACGCCCGGCACTGACCACACTGCCGACGCTCTGGGTCTGCAGGTTTTCCTGCCCCGACTTCTTGGACGAGGCAATCGAGATAAAACTGCCGGAACTGGATAAACCGACCTTGCTCCGGTACTTCTCGCTTTGGCTGGTGGACTCGTTCGCCGCATCGATCAGGTTGATGTCGCCGTTCTTGTCGATCAGCCCTGCTCGCAGTTCCGCATCACGCTTGGCCTCGACGGTGCTGGCCGACAGGTTGACGTTGGTGCCGGCGATGATCACGGCGTCATTGCCGGCGCTCAGCTCGCTGCCCACCTGGGTGGTGGTGCTGGAACTGCGGCTGTTGCCACTTTTATTGAGGCCGAAGCTGCCTTTTTTCTTCTGGCTGTAGGCGCTGTCCTGCTGCTCTTGCGCCGAGACCAGGCTCACATCGCCACCGGCGCCGAGCAACAGGTCATTGCCGGCTTTCAACTGGCTGCCGACCACGGTGACATCGCGCCCGCCATTGAGGCTGATGCGGCCGTCCTTGTCCTGGCTGACATTGACCATCAGGTCATGCCCGGCGCTGATTTCAGAACCGACGTTGGTGGTGGCTGAATCCGCGCTGCGGGTGGTCTTGCTGCTGCCCCAGGAGCCTTTTTTCTTCTGGGAGAAGGTCGACGCCTCTGCGTCCTGGGCCGAAGCGATGACCATATCGCGCTCGGCATTGAGCGTCAGGTCCTTGCCCGCAGCGACCTTGCTCGCCACCACCGCCAAATCACGCCCGGCATTGAGTTCGAGATTGCCCTGGGTGGTCACGCTGGAACCCAGGTTCTGCAGCGTGTCCTTGGTGACCAGGCCACGGCTGATGGCGCTCTGGGTGAAGGTATGGTCCTGCACCGCGAGCAGATCGATATCCCGGCCGGCACTGAGCTTGGCATCGCCGGCGCTGCTGATCTGGCCTGCGTTGGTCAGGTCGCGTCCGGCACTGAGGTCCAGCTGCTGCCGCGCGCTGATCTGGCTGCCCTGATCCAGCACCGTGCGCGAACCCGAGCCATAACCCACTGCAACGGCGGTGCGGTCGTTGATCAGGTCGCCTTTGATCGCGGTGACACTCACCTGGTTACCGCGGATTTCACCGCCCAGGGCATTACGCACGCTGTCCTGGGCCATCAGGCTGACCCGCTGGTTGGCCTCCACCAGGCCACCCTGATACAGGTTGCCGCCGGCATTGACGCTCAGGTCATTGCTGGCGCGCAGGGTGCCGACGTTGGTCAGGTCATTGCCTGCCAGCACGGTCATATCCCGCCCTTGCACCAAGCTGCCGCCGCGCAGATTGCGCGAGTCGGCCTGGGCCAGGTACAGCACCGGCACCAATACCTGTTCGCCCTGCACCTGGCGGGTTTCCATCCACACGATGTCGTGGGTCAAGGCCGCCACTTGCTGCGCGTTGAGGGAGACCCCGACGCTCAGTTGCAACTGGTCCTTGGACGCAATGGCGTTATCCATCAGGTAGCGATACTGGTCGTAATCGCTGGTCAGACTGGCCGCCAGGAAGCGTTGCCCGGTTTGCGCCAACACGGCCTCGCGAATCAGCCGAGTCTCATACAGCCCGTCGCCCAGGCGGCGCCAGGTCTGGTCGGTGTTGTAGTTGAGATGGCCGAGCATGTAGTCGGAGCTCATGAAGCGCGACAGATCGGTAAAGGCCGGGTTGGTCTCGATCAGGTAACGACCGCTGGGGTTCTGGCTCTTGACGAACATGCCGTACTCGCCCTGGGGCAGGTGGTAGCTCGCAAGCGAAGTCGGATCGACCGCAACGAACGGCGTGCCGCTGAAGTCCACTGGCACGAAACCGACCTGGGTGCTGCCATCGGCGGCTACGCGCTCGACGCGCTGCACATCCTTGGCTTCCTGATTGCTGGCGGCAGAGCTTTGCGCATTGACCGTGATCACCTGGCCACCGGCCTGGGACAGGTTGTTCTGCAACTGCTGGCCCGTCAGTTGGGCGCGGCTCTGTTCGGTCAGGGTGCCGTTTTCAAGATTGCCACTGACTTGCAGGTTCAGCCGCTGACCCGCTTGCAAGGTCGAGGCGTAGCCTGTTTGTGTGCCCGGCAGGAGGGTGCTGTTGGAGGCCCAGACCGGGTATTGCAAAATCACCGCCGGCACCGGTTCCTGATGGTCGGGGGCAACATTTGCATTACGGGCATTCCAGGCAACCGTTTCTTGCTGGGCATAGCGGAACGCGCTTTTGGAAACGCCATGCAACAGGTAGGAAATACTCTCGACCCGCTTGTTCAAGGTCGAGCCGCGGTTGTAGAAGTTATTGGCGGTGACAAAGGCATCGCGGTTGGCAGCGATCAGGCTTTGCTTGTTTTCCACGGTGTCGGCATGAAGGATCAGGTCACGATTGGAGACCAGCCGTGCAGCCGGCGATTGCTCCAGGACCTTGTCCTCGTAGGTGGTGTTGACGATGTAAGTCCCGGTGTTGTGGTCGCCGGAGCAGTCGGTGCAATTGATGTCGATACGGCGACTGACGATGCTTTCGCCGATCTTGAATTTGTCCATGGCGTTTTCCAGCAACCCCACGTCGATGTACATGTCGCCTTCGCTTTCGATGGTGCCGGAACGGTTGCTGAGCAACGCCGCTCGCCCGCCATCCAACGCGGTGAAACTGAGGTTGCCGGCGCTGTAGATATCGCCGTAGCTGTTGGCCAGGCCGTTGCCGCGCAGGATCATGTCGGCGCCGCTGTAGATCAGCGTGTCGGCCGAGGTGGTGATGCCATTGGCCGAGCGCAGTTCCAATTGCCCCAGGGCGCCCAGGGTGCCGCGGTTGTTGATCTGCGCTGCGGACACCGACAGGTTCTGGCTGGCGATCAGGCGCCCCAGGTTGTCCAGGGTGCCGCGCAGGTTCAGTTGGGTATCACCGCCACTGGCGATACGTCCGCCGAGCTGGCTCAAGTCGGTGGCGCCGACCGTGAGTTTTTTCTGCGCCGAAAGCAGGCCGCTGTTGTTCAGGTTGCCACCCAGCTCCAGGGCCAGGTCGCCATCGCTGACCAGCTCGCCCCCGTTGTTCAGGTTCACCGCGGCCAGGCGCAGGCCGCTGGCGCTGGCAATGCGGTCGCCGGCATTCAGGCTGAGATCACCCGAGGTGCTCAAGTCCAGTGCGCCATTGAGCTGCAACAGCCCGGCGCCATTGACCGCGCCGATATCCCAATCGCCGTGGCCGAGACCGGTGATACGGCCCTGGCTGCCCGCAAGCCCGGCCAGGTCCAGCTTGAACAGGCCGCCCCCGGCATGTTCGATGCTCCCCAGGGAGTTGCTCAACAGCCCGGCGTTGAGGGCAAATGCAGCCGTACCGATGGCCAGCGATCCGCCCTGGTTATTCAGGTTGCCGGTCAGCGCAACAGTGCCCAACTGCCCCGCCAGCGTCCGCACTCGACCGCCGCTGCTGTTGTCCAGGTTGCCGCCGGTAAGCAGCAGGCCGTCAGCCGATTCGATCAGGCCACCCTGGTTCAACAGGTCGCCACGGGCCGCCAGTTCCAGTTGCCGGGCGCTGACTTCGCCACCCCGATTGTCCAGCAGTTGCCCGGAAGAGCTGAGCAAGCCGTTCGCATACAGCTTGCCGGCCTGGTTGGTCAGGCGGTCGACTGTCAATTTCAGCGCGCCGGATTGGCTGCTGATCAGGCCGGCCTTGCCATCCAGGGCACTGTTATCCACAGAGCCGGCAGTCAGCGCAACGCTGGCGCCTTGCAAGGTCCCACCACGGTTATCCATGGCGCCCTGGGCCAGGGCCACTTCGGCATGGCTGTCCTTGGCCAGGATCATGCCCCCGCGGTTATCCAGGTTGCCCGTGATCAGCTCCAGGCCCGCACCGCCCGCGAGCAATTGGCCCTGACGGTTATCCACAGCCGCGCCCTGGATTTCCAGGCGCTTGCCCTTCAAGGTGCCACCCAGGTTGTCGAGCTGACTGAACTGGCTGACCCGCAGTTTCTGCTCGCCGGCATCGATCAGTCCGGCGTTGTTGTTCAAGGCGCCACTGAGGGTCAGGGCGACATTGCCGGCCTGGGCGACCAGTGCGCCCTGGTTGCTGTTGTCCAGGCTGTCGGCATTGATCACCAGGCTATTGCCGAGCATCACGCCCGCGCTGTTGCTCAACTGGCCACCGTCGATCTGCAAGGCGCCATCGCTCTGGATCCGCCCCTGGCTGTTGCTCACCTGACCCGGTGCGGTGCCGTTGGGGTTGATGGTCAACGTCAAGCCATCGGTTCCGGCCGCGAGCAGCCCCTTGGCCTGGTTGTCCAGGCCGCTGGCGGTGACCGTCAGGCGGTCACCCACCAGGCGCCCGCCACGGTTGTCGAGCATCCCGCTGCTGGTCAGCACCAGTTGGTTGCCCACCACGACCCCTTGCTGGTTGCCGACGCTGCCGGCTTCGACCTGCACATTGCCCTGTTTGGCTTGCAGATGGCCCAGGGCGTTATTCAGGTGCTGCTTGACGATCAGCGTCAGCGGACCGTTCTCGGCGCTGAGCACGCCGTTGGCGTTGTCGCTGAGCCCGTCGAGGTGGGTCGTCAGTTCGTTGCCGAGGACACGACCCTGATTGTTCGCCAGGTCACCGGCTTGCAGATTCAGTGTTTGCCGGCCTTGCAGCAGGCCGCCGCTGTTATCCACATCCCCGGCCTTGAGCTTGAGCACATCACCGTTGATGGTGCCGCCCTGGTTGGCCAGGCTGCCGCGACTGTCCAGAGTCAGTTGCGGCGCAATCAAAGTGCCGCCACGGTTGTCCAGGCTCGCCATCTTGAGGTCGAGCGCGGTAGTGGCCTGGATCTGCCCACCGGCATTGATCAGGTCCTGGTCGAGGGTGATTGCGGTCGCCCCGTTCTCTGCGCTGATCATGCCTTTCTGGCTGTTGTCCAGGCGTTGCGCGGTCAGGGTGATCTGGTCGCCCAGCAAGCTGCCGCCACGGTTCAGGGCTTCACCCGCTTGCACTTCAAGCAGGCTCTTGGCCTGGAGGTGGCCGCCGTCGTTATCGAGCTGGCCGCTGATCTTGAAAATCGCACTGCCCTGGCTCGCACCGATCAGGCCTTGCTGGTTGTTGAGGCGATCAACCCTGACCAGTACCTGGTCGGCAATCACCTTGCCTTTCTGGTTGATAAAATCGCTGGTACGCAGGTTCAGACCGGCACCGGCAACCTCGATCCGCCCGCCAGTGTTGTCCAGGCTGGCAAGGTTGAGGTCGACCGCCTGGCCGTCACCAAAGCGGATCAGCCCGCCGAGGTTGACGATGGCCGGGGTGTCGAGGGTGAGGGTGTGCTGCGCAAGCAGCCGCGCCTGCTCGCCCTGGCTGACCAGGCGCGCGGTGCTCACTTGCACCTTGGCGCCCTGTATCACGCCGTTGTTGTTTTCGACGGCCTGTTGCGCCTTCACGTTGAGCGTGCGGCTGGCCAGCACATTGCCCTGGTTGCTCAGGGTCTGGCTGACGAGGGTCACATCGCCCGTGGCGGTGCGCGTGTTATCCGGGTTGACACCCGCCTCGATGATGCCGTTGTTGCGTATGTGGCTGCCGCTGGTGACCTGTACTTTGTCCCGCGCGGCGAGGCTCTTGCTGACGGTCACGGCGCCGCGGCTGTCGATCCGCGCCTCGGTGCCCGCATAGGCCGGGCCCTGAAGCTCGACGCTCTGGGCCTTGATGGCGATGGCCTGGTTGGCGCCCATGCTGGCTACGGTTACCTTGCCGCTGGCATCGATCTGGATGTCGCCGGTGCTGGCGGCCATTTCGCCGGAGATGTTCACCCCCACGCCCTTTTCCGTGCCCACCAGACGGATCGCCCCGGCGTACATACCGCCCAGGGCCGAGCTGTCGATGGCCATTTCCGGCTTGGCACTGCCGTCGTCTGCACGCGCGGTGACGCTCAGGTCATCGGCGCCGACATCGTTGCGGCCGGTGATGACATTGAGCTTCTTCGCGTACAGGTCGGCATTGAGTTTGGTGCTGCGGGTGATGAGGTCGAACTGGTCGATATTGCTGGCGTTGAGCCCCGCGCCCTCGATGGAGATATCCCCGCCATCGACCTGGAAATGATCGAGTTTCTGGCCATTGATCACCGGTTTGCCGGTGGTCAGGGTGGCGCGCGGCGTATTGATGAAGCCGCAGCCGTTGCAGGTGATGCCATGGGGGTTGGCGACTATCACCCGCGCCGCCTGGCCCGCGACTTCGGTGTAGCCCTTGAGGGTGCTGCGGTTACTGCCGGTGACTTCGTTGAGGATGACTTGCGCGGCCTGGCCCTTGAGGTTCGCGTTGCCCGGGATGTAACCGCCAAGCTGGGTGTTCTGCACCGAATTGACGCTGTTGTTGAGGATCAGGCCGTTACTGCCGACGTTGTATTCGCTGAATTTGTTGTGGGACAGCCCGCTGCCGTTGGTCCCATTGATATTGACCACCGGCACGCCATTGCCTGCCTGGCCGATGGTGGCATTGCCACCCGCCTGGGGATCGAGCGTCAGCCCGGCGGCGACGCTGACAATCGGGTTCAGGAAAATGATGCCCGACAGTGATAGGGCAATGCATTGAGCAAAGGGCTTGCGAACGTCCATGTGGCAATCATCCATTCACTGAAAGTGAGTCAAATCAAAAGAACATGTCGAGGCGGAAATACACCGGATGTTCTCGTTTCTCGATCAGGCCGGGTCGCTCCAGGGATCGAGCAAAACTGACCGAAGCCGCCAGGTACTGGCCGCGGGCGTTGAATTCCAGGGCATTGCCGGTCATGCGCCCCTTGGCATCCGGGTTGTAGCGCCCGCCCTTTATCACGCCAACGTCATAGGCCAGGGCCGCCCCGTACTCATGCACGAAAGGCAGCAGCGGCTGCCAGGTCACGGCGCGCCGCCAGCGCAACTGGTTGCGCCAGTAGCCACCGCTGTCGCCGGACAGGCTCTGGTCTTGAAAGCCCCGTACTGAACTGACCCCGCCCAGGCTGATTCGTTGCGGGCTGAACAACACGTCTTCGCTGCGCTGACCAGTGGCCAGGCTGTCGAAGCTGAAGTTCTCGTCCCACAGGCGAAACGGCTGCAGGTAGCTCAGGGTCAGGGTGTATTTGTTGTAGCGGGCCACGGGCTCGCTGCCGCGCGGGTGGCCGCTGCCTTGGGCATCCAGGGCGCCGATGCCCTGTTGCCAGCCGATATCGGCGTTGACAAAGGCGCTGCCGATACGCCGGCCGTGGTTGAAGCCCAACTGGGTTTCGGTGATGCGGTTGCTGGACACATCGATAAAGTTGTCATCGATGTAATTGCGCGTATGCAACTGGCTCAGGCCAAGGCTCATGCCGGTCTTGCTCAGGTTGTCGCGGTGCAGCACACGCTCGGCGCGCAGTTGCTGGCTCTTGCTCACGCCATCGAATTCGACAGCAAACCCGGCGTCGTCGTTGCGGGTCCGGTAGTAGCTCTGGCTGTAGGAATAACTGAGGGTCCACCAGCCCCAGGGCAGGCTGTAGTAGAGGCTCTGGTTGTCGGAGTGGCGCCAGCGATCACTGACCGCATCCTGATTGGCGCGCAAACTCAACTGGTCGGCCAGGCCCAGCGGGCTGTCCCAATCGAGACCGACGCCCATCTGCTGCTCGCCGGTGGTTTTATCGCCATCGTTGTTACGGGTCGCCGAGACGCGCCAGGGCTTGAGTCGTTCACCCTTGAGCCCGACCCGGCTGCCGCCCACCTCGTCGCCGGGGGCCAGCTCAAGCTCGGCCTGGCGCGAAGGCAGGCGCGTCAACTGATCGACCAGTTGCTCCAGTTCCCGCAGGTTCAACACGTCCCCCACCTGCCCCGGAAAGGTCATCGCCAACTCCCGGGAACTGGCCAGCGCCGAGCTGTCCAGGGACTCGAGGCGGCCTTCGACCACGACGATCTTCAGTTCACCAGTCGAAAGGTCCTGGGCCGGCAGATAGGCACGGGTGGTCACATACCCGCGTTCCAGGTAGTGATGGGTAATGGCTTTGAGCAGGGTGTTGATCTGGCCGACCGACAGGCACTGGTTGCGATAGGGCGCCAACAAGCGGTCACGATCGCCGGAGCTCAAGTGTTCGGCACCGTCCAGCACCACGGTCTTGATGGTGAAGCAGCGCTGTTCATCGGCTTTTTCGGTGGGTGCAGGCGGCAGGGACTTACCCGGCAGCTGCTGGAGTTCTTCGAGACGTTTTTGCTGCTCTTGCAGCAACTGCTGCTGGCGATCACGAATCAGGTCGCGATCGCCCGGGGTCTGCACCGGGGCAGCCTGGAGCATGGAAGTGAACAGAGCACAAAACGCTACTACAGGCGTGATGCCAAAACGTGACATTCATTCAATTCCCTTGAATAACCGACGCAGAAAACCGCAGCGCCTATCAGGTGTAATCCAGCACCTGCTTTTGAAGGGAAAAGATATTAAGGCGTTAAATCCGTTACATGACAGAAATACGACGAGCGGCTACAAGGCTTATTGCCACTAGTGCGTCGGCAAAAAAAGCAGCTGGGAGCACGCCGGACGAGGTGTTTTGTATCCAAATAGACACATCGGATTTTCCCCTACCCATTGCGCCCTGCCGCTCTCGCTGGTGGGCTTTTCATAGCCGGGCCTATTGAAAAACCTCCTGCTTCGGCGCCCGTTCTAAGGCGAATGAAACGCCTGCATGCTCGAACCGGGCATGTCATCGATCAGCACCACCGGAATGCGTTGATTGGGCTGGGTGATGTCATAGACATGCTGCTGGCAAGCCGTGTCGTTATCGACCCTGGCGAACTCCACCAGGTAGACCTTTTGCTTCTCCGGCACAAAGGTGCTGCCCAACGGCCCGCAATGGCTTGAGGTCGGCACGGTGGGAATGGACACCGGCTTGTCTTCCCACTTGTTCTTCTGCGGGTCGTACACCTTCTGCACTGTGCTCTGATACTCATAACCCGGCGCCGGCTGAGTGCCCGAGGTTTCCCAATAGCCCAGCACCTGCAACTTCTGGCCCGGCTGCGCCGGTATTTCAAGCTGGGGGAAGTTCTTGTGCACGGCGCTCTCGAAGGTGGCGAACCAAGCCCCCAGCTTGCCGCCCAGAGGCTTGGACGCGGTGCCCAGTTTTTCGGGACGCGGGTCCGGATCGTTTTCGCGCCTAACCGAAAACTCCACTGCGCTGACACTCGTCGACTGCATGATCACTTTTGCGTGCTGTTCATCCACCGCCACCTTTTTCTGCTCCAGCATGATGCCGTCGTTCCAGAGCGTCGGGGCGGAACTGCGGGCGTGAAAATCACACCCCAGCAGCGACAGGGGCAGCAGCATCCATACGATTTTCTTCACCGCGTATTCCTGGGTAGAGCAATGAGCGAGCGGGACCCGCACGCCTCATCGCAGACAATGACAAAGCGCCACTACGGCGCCGAATCATAACCAAAGGGATAGGTCGGGATGCAGGGATTTGGCGAAGGGACTTGAACCTCGGCCAAGGCCTCCGACTGCGGCAACAGCAGAGGCCTGAACCGGGGGGATTTACTTGTTCTTGAGGCAGGTGCTCATGAAGGTTTTGCGCTCATCGCCCTTGAGGGCCTTGGTGGTGGCGTCGGCGTTGCAGGTTTTCATCTTGTCTTGCTGAGTGGGCTTGGCGGCTTTCAGGCAGGTGCTCATGAAGGCCTTGCGCTCATCACCCTTGAGGGCCTTGGTGGTGGCGTCGGCATTGCAGGACTTCATCTTGTCCTGCTGGGCCTGTTGGGCAGCCGTTGCGGCAAACCCCTGGGAACACAGCAACAGGCCCACCATCAACAACGGAATACGCAGCATCTTCATGGAGTTTTCTCCTGGTTACCGCGCCGATCGGCACGGCCTCCAGCGCAGTGTAGACAAACCCGGTTACACCTTCACCTGTTCTGCAAACTGGTCCGCCGGTATTGCTCGGGAGTGCAGCCGGCCTGGCGCTGGAACATCGCGATAAAAGCTGAAGCGCTGCTGTAGCCCATGTCGAATGCCACTTCCTGGACGCTGCGGGCACTGTCCAGGGCCTCGATCGACGCCAAAAAGCGCAGGCGCTGGCGCCACTCGCCAAAACTCATCCCCAGTTCCCGGACAAACTGCCGGGCCAAGGTGCGTTCGCTGACATGGATCTGCCCGGCCCAGTCGGCCAGCGGGCGGTTGTCCCCCGGCGCGGCCTGCAAGGCTTCCAGCACCCCGAGCAAGGCCGGGCTGCTGGCGTAGGGCAGATAGCAGTCATGCACCGGCGCCTGTTGCAGTTGATCCAGCACCACCTCGGCCAGGCGCTGGTCAGCCGCGCCGTCGGGTATCTGCACGTCGCGCACGGCAAAGTCCTTGAGGATGGCCTTGAGAATATCGCTGATGGCCAGGGTACAGCCCTGCTGCGGCAGCGCCTCGCACAACTCGGGCACCAGGCACACGGCACGGTAGGTGATCGGCTGCGGGCTGTAGAAGCTGTGCTCGGTGTGGGGTGGCACCCAGATGGCGAACTGCGGCGGCGACATGAAGCGGCTGCCTGCGATCTCCATGTGCAGCACGCCATGGGCCGAATACTCCAGGCAACCCCAGGGATGCCGATGCTCCAGGGCATGGCTGTGGGCATGAAAGTGCGCATGGCGAAAGTACAGCGGCGCCGGCAGGCCGCTGAAAGGCAGCAGCTCGATATGTTTTTTGCTCATGCTGTCCGGATTCAAGGGCGGGTTGTCTGTTTCGAAGTATAAGCATTTATCCAGACAGACGGATAATCCCTCCTCATCAACGTTATGGCTGTTCTCATGCAATACGCTTATCCCTTGCTGGCGATTCTGATCTGGGCCGGCAACACCGTGGTCACCAAACTGGCGGCCGACGCCATCTTCCCGGCGGAGATCGGCTTTTACCGCTGGCTGCTGGCCGGGCTGCTGTTCACCCCGTTCATGCTCAAGCCGGTGAAGCAGCATTGGCCGCTGATCCGCCCGAACCTGGGGCGGATTTTCATCCTCGGGGTACTGGGCATGGCGGTTTACCAGAGCCTGGCCTACTTCGCCGCGAGCCGCACGTCGGCCACCAACATGGGGATCATCCTGTCGCTGATGCCGCTGATGTCGCTGGCCATGGCCATTATCAGCCTCGGCCAGCGCCTGACCGCCGGCGCGCTGGTCGGCGCCTTGCTGTCATTTGCCGGGGTGCTGGTGGTGGTGTCCGCCGGCAGCCTGGAGACCCTGCTGCAACATGGGGTGAACCTGGGCGACGCGATGATGCTGATTGCCACCCTGGCCTACGCGATCTACAGCACCTTGCTGAAAAAATGGCAGCTGCGCATCCCGCCCCTGGTGCTGCTGTACCTGCAGGTGCTGGTGGCGGTGCTGGTGCTGTTGCCGTTGTTTCTGCTGTCCGAGAAAGTCGGCCCGACCCTGCGCAACATTCCTCTGGTGCTCTATGCCTGCCTGCTGGCCTCGATGCTGGCGCCCCTGGCCTGGATGCAGGCCGTGTCGCGCCTGGGGCCGAGCCGCACCACGCAGTTTTTCAACCTGCTGCCGCTGGTCACCGCACTGATCGCGGCCGTGGTGCTGCACGAACAATTGGCCCTGTACCACCTGGTGGGCGGCGTTCTGACCCTGGGCGGGGTGATTGTCTGCGAACGCTGGACCACCGTCATCGGCCGTTCGCCGCAACCGGCCTGAAGCGGCTGCATCCCCCAGGCACAGGCTAGACGCCCGCGGCCTTGAGACGCCGGGCATGTTCGACAAACAGTCGCACCGGTTCGGCGCCCTTGCCCACCAGCCCCAGGGACTGGTTGACGATATCGAAATGATCCAGCGGGTATTCGTCGCCGATCACCGTGCCCAGGTGCGAGCTGTAGCGCCCCACCATGCCATCGCAGTGCCCGGCTTCCCGCACGAAGGTCCTGGCGAACAGCCGGCAACTGCGGTTGGTGCCGTCCAGCAGATTGCGCCCGCGGTCGGTCTTGCCGGGCTGCAAGGTCCCGGACCAGGAGTAATAGCGCACGCCGTCGACCTCTTCCGCCCCCTGGCCGCCCCAGGTATCAGGCAAGCCCTGGGGGTACTGGCGGTTGAACAGGGCCACGCCCTCGCTGGTCAACGATTGGTGCGCCGCCGGCACATCCACCGGCAGCCGCGGCCCGCGATAGCCGGTCTCCAGCAGGCTCATCAGCGCTGCAATCAGGCGCAGGGCAACACTCAGCAGTCGCCCTTTGGCGGTGGTCGCCGGGTAGTGTTTCTCCAGGTAGTCAGCCAGTTCCGAACCATGATTGGGCCCGGCCACCGAAGTCACCGACGCCACCCAGTCGGGGCGTTTGGCCGCGGCATAACGCGCGGTCAGCGAGCCTTGGCTGTGGCCGATCAGGTTGACCCTGGCCGCTCCGGTTTCCTGGCGGATGGCTTCAATCCGCGCCAGCAACTGCTCGCCGCGCACCTCACTGGAGTTGAGCGGCGAAACCTGCACCGCAATCACGGTCGCACCACCCCGGCGCAAGGCTGCGACTATCCCGTACCAATAGGGGTACAGCAGCAGGCGGACAAACCCCAGCATGCCGGGCACCAGGACCAGCGGGTAACGCGTGGCGAGCTCTTGAGACATGCGGCGACGTCCTTGTGCGAAGGCAGCGGGGCTGGCTGAAAGCTAAACCATAACCAGGGACATCGTCAGCCCCCATGACGCTTTGGCGACACGCTGATGACAGCCCTGTTGCCCACCCGGCTGCTTAAGCCTGACCACCCCCGCCTCCATCAGCCCCACCAACCGCAGCAACATCCTGGCCAACACTGCCTTCTCAGAAGGTTTGCGCCAGGGCCAGCAAGCGCTGCTGCGCCTCTGCGCAGGAACGCTGAAAACCCTCGCTCTCCGACTCCTCACCCTCCGCGGCAACCACCGTGACGTTCTCGATACCGATAAAACCCAGGGCGGTACGCAACCAGCGATCCGCGTGGTTCATCGCTTCATGCTCGCCTCCCGGACCAAAGCCGCCCCCGCCACGACTGGTGACGATCAACACTTTCTTGCCCTGAACCAACGGCTGGTACTGAGCCACGCCGCTGTCCTGCAGGGTGTTGAACGTCAGCCCCAGGCGCACAATGTGATCGACCCAGGCCTTGATCCCGCTGGGCACGCTGAAGTTGTGCATCGGCGCCGCGATCACCAGGCGCGAGTGGCCGAGCAGCTCCGCCACCAGCTCATCGCTCAAAGCCAGGTCCGCCTGCATCGACAGCGGCCGCGCCTCGGGCTGTGGATAAAACGCCGCGGCGATAAAAGCCTCGCTGACGTGGGGCAAATGCCCGCGTCCGACCTCGCGCCGGGTGAGATGCCCCTGGGGGTTGGCCGTTTGCCAGGCCTGGAGAAAAACCTCGGCCAAGCGCCGGGTATGGGAGCGCTCGCCCCGTGGGCTACCGTGAACCGCAAGAACTGTATTCATCTCATCTGCCTCATGCAGGTTGCTGATTGCGGCCTTGAAACCACGGCCTGTCCGCGCTAAATCTATTAGCCAAACCCTGCTTCAACAAATGAGCAGAAATCCTTTCAGATGAATTTAAATCAATCATGGAGCCTTGGATGTTTGCTCACCTGCCTCTCACCGCCCTGCGCACGTTCGAGTCCGCCGCGCGCCTGCTGAGTTTCAAGGCCGCCGCCGAAGACCTGTCGGTGACGCCCACCGCGGTGTCACACCAGATCCGTAGCCTGGAACACTGGCTGGGGGTGGCGCTGTTCGAACGGTTGCCGCGCCAGGTGCGCTTGACCGAGCCCGGCCAGCGCTTGTTCCACAGCCTGCATAGCGCCCTGCTGGAGGTGACCCAGAGCGTCGACACCCTGCGCCCAAAACCCAGCAACACCCAACTGACGGTCTCCACCACCGCGGCCTTTGCCGCCTTGTGGCTGGTGCCGCGGCTGGGGCGTTTCTATGCCCGGTATCCCAACATCAGCGTGCGCCTGGATAGCCAATCCGAGGTGGTCGACCTGCAACAGGATGCGAGCATCGATGTGGCGATCCGCTACAGCCAGGAGGGCTACCTGAACCTGCACGGCCTGTGCCTGTTCGACGAGCGTTTCGCGGTCTATGGCGCCCCGCAGCAAGTGGCCCAGGCCCACCAGCAGCAACCGACCCTGATCAGCGTGCACTGGCGCAACTCCCGGCTCTATGCCGACGGCTGGCAGGCCTGGTGCGCCCTGGCCGGGGAAAGCTGGTTCGAGCACCAGCCGCTGATCCGCTCCTACGACGAGGAACAGTACGCCCTGCAAGCCGCGATTGCCGGTCAGGGCCTGGTCCTGGCCAGCAACATCCTGGTGTCACAGAGCGTGGCCGGCGGCCTGCTGCAGCCCTACCGGCCCGAGGTCCAAGTGGACGGTGCCGGCTACAGCGCACTGTGTGTGCCGGGGCGCGAGCGCCATCCGCCGGTGCGCGCCTTTCTCCAATGGCTGCAGCAAGAATCGCTGCTGGCCGGGCATCCACCCCTGGCGCGCAGTTGACCGCCGGACACATCCGATAAAACTTTTTGCAGCTCCCGAGACTCACACCCAAGGTAGCGATCAGGCCGACAGAGCCTGGCGTCAATCGGATTAGCCTCCAGGAGATCGAGATGAGCGACATGCATTTATCTGATGTAAACACCCTTCGCGAACGCGCCCGCCAGCATGTGGAGAACGGCGCCGTGACCGAAGGCTACAGTGCCGACCGGGAAGAGATCCTGCGCCTGCTCAACGAGTCGCTGGCCACTGAACTGGTCTGCGTCCTGCGCTACAAACGGCACTACTTCATGGCCAACGGGATCAAGGCCAGTGTCGCCGCCGACGAATTTCTCGAACACGCGAACCAGGAAGCCGAGCACGCCGACAAGCTGGCCGAACGCATCGTGCAACTGGGTGGCGAACCGGAGTTCAACCCCGACCTGCTGTCCAAGAACTCCCATGCCCAGTACGTGGCCGGCAATACCTTGAAAGAGATGGTCTACGAAGACCTGGTGGCAGAGCGGATCGCCGTCGACAGCTACCGCGAGATCATCCAGTACATCGGCGACAAGGACCCGACCACGCGTCGTATCTTTGAAGACATCCTGGCCCAGGAAGAGGAACACGCCGACGACATGGCGGATATCCTGGCCGACCTGTAAGACCTTGCCTGTAAGCCGCTTCTCGTAATACCGCAGCCAGCTCTCCGCAGCTGGCTGTTTTCGTTTGGGCGGGTTACTTGGTCGGCTTGACCGTGACCGGTGCCTTGCCCGAGCGCATCTGATCCAGCAGCGGCGCGCACTGGTTCGGTTCGCCCCCGCTCGGCGCAACCAGCGCCAACAGGCCCGCCGCCGGCCCGGCAATCACCCCCAGGGCAACCATGCCGGCACCGCGCAGCATCAGCGGCACCGCCTTGACCCCGGCGCTCGGTTTGATGAACGGGCCCTGCACATAGAGCGGCGAGCGCAGGGAGAACAGACGCAGGCCCTTGGATTCCGGGGTGATGGTCAGGTCGAGCTGCTCGCGGGTCATGTTTGCCGTGCCATCGATGTAAATGATGGCGTTCTCGGTGTCGAAGACGAACAGGCGCGAGGTGGCCAGCCCGCTCTTGATCCCGAAGTCGGCGGCAGCGCAATTGATCTTCACTTCCTTGTCGCCGAACATTTTCCCCACCACATAGTTACCGACGTTGAGCCCGGCGATTTCCATCAGGCTGCGGCTGATGGCGCCATCGTTGATCAGCATCTTCAGGTCACCATTGGCGGTCCCCAGCAACGCGGCCACCGAATTGCCGGTGCCGGAGATATCGGCGTCGCCATTGAGCTCGCCGAAACTGGTTTTCATCGGTTCAAAGGTCGGGAACAACTGCTTGAGCTTGAAGTTGCGCGCCGTCAGCTTGGCCTGGCCCTGCAAGGGCGTGGCCTGGCCATTGAGGCGGATCTGCGCATCGAGCTTGCCGCCGGCCACGCCAAAACGCAGCGGCTCGAGGCTCAGGTGCCCGTCATTGAGCACCAGGTGGGTATAGAGGTCGGTGAACGGCAGGTCGGCACTGTGGACGATGCGCTTGCCGGTGAATTCGACATCGGCGTCCATATCGCGCCAGCGTTCGGTGCGGAACTCCTCCACCGGCAGCACTTTGTCCGCCGGCTGTTTGCTTTCGCCGCCCCGGGCCTTCTGCTTGGCATTGGAGTCGGCACCGATCAGCGGCGCGAGGTCGGCGAACAGCAGTTGGTTGGACACCAGCGCCCCGGTGAGCTTGGGCCGCGGCTGGCTGGCGACATAGGCCAGGTTGCCATGGATGTCGCTGTCGCCGATCTTGCCGTTGAAGTCCTGGTACTGAAAACTCGCGCCGGCCGGGTCATGCAGCTTGGCAATCAGGTGGCCGTCGGTGGCATAGGGCGGCGAATCCGGCAGCGTGACGCCGGTCAGCGGGTACAGGTTGCCCAGGCTGCTGCCGGCCAGTTTCAGGCGCAGATCAAGCGCCCCCAGGTTCAGCGGATCGGTCAGGGTGCCCTGCAACTCAACGCTGGTGTCGGCGATCTTGACCTTGGCCTGCAACGGGAACGGCTTGGCCGCGTCCTGCAAGGCCAGCAGCCCGCCGATCTTGCCGGTGCCGGTCAGTTTCTGCTGATGGTATTGACCTTTGACCTTCAACGCGAAGGCATAGGCCTGGGGCTCGGCGCCTTTTTCCTGGACCTTTTTCGCGGCCTTGTCGCCGACGATATCGCTGAATGGAATTGGCTGGCCCAAAGGGTCGATCAGCAGGTCGAGCTGGGTTTTCAGGCTCTGGTCGTCGAGGGTCACGTGGCCCTTGTCGAAACCGATGGCGCCGATGTCCACCACCCAATTGGAGGGCTCGGCGTTGGGGTCCTTGGGGTCGAACTTGAAGGTCCAGTTGGCGCGCCCGTCGCCCAGCCGTTGCAGTGCGGCATTGGGTTCGGTCAGGTCGATACGCGGGATGTGCACGCGCTGCGCCAACAGTGCCAGGGGCGAAATACGCAACTCGACACGCTTGAGAGTGACCATCTGCGGGGCCTTGGACCAGTCCGGATTGCCCAGGGTCAGGTCTTGCGCCACCACATGCGGCCACGGCACCCAGGCCCGCCAGCCACCTTCGTCGGGCTCGCGCTGCCAGATCACCGCCAGGTCACCATTGATTGCGAATGGCCGATGCAGCTCCTCGGACACCTTGGCGTTGATCTGCGGCTTGATCCGGTTCCAATCGAAGAAGGCAATCAACAGCACCAACACGGCCAATAGCAGCACCAGGATGGCGGTGGTCCAGGCGAAAATTTTACGAGTGCGCGTCATTGCACAGGGCTCCTGAATACGACGAGGCGCGCGTAGGACGGCGCCTTGGATGAAATGCCGGACAAAAATGATCGGCCATGAAAACTACGACTGATAAAGCGCTCTCAGGTTTAACCCGAATGCCGATTTAGACGAAATAACCCGGGGTTTTCTGACCAGGCCGCCAGCTTCGCGTTACCGCGCCCGCCCGAATGTGAAGCGCAAGTGAGTCGGAAATACCCACTCCGGTGCAAAACACCTCGCCGCAAACGCCCGAGATAGAGCCTTTGGGCCGAACAATCAATTCCGTTGATTATTACCATTGTCTTTATGAACTTTTCTATCGATTTAGCGCGCGTAACATTGGCTCCGTACCCACTTTATCGCCCTCCCGAGGAGCACCCCCATCATGAAACGCCAATTACTGCTCAGCCTGACCCTCTCGATCCTGGCCGCCAACGCTTATGCCCTGCCAGCCGCCGAACAGGCCACTCCACAAGTCAAAGCCAGCCACACCGTGTTCAGCCAGACCCTCGCTGAAGGTGGTTCGGACCGCCTGATCGAACGCAACAAAGTCGCTGCCGATGGCTCGGACCGTACCCCACAAGGCCAGAGCGTTGCCGAAGACGGCTATGATCGCACCCCACAAGGCCAAACCGTAGCCGAAGGTGGCCGTGATCGCCTGGAACAGAAAGGCCTGGTTGAAGACGGCTACGATCGCACGCCACAAGGTCAGACCGTTGCCGAAGATGGCTACGACCGCACCCCACAAGGTCAGACCGTTGCCGAAGATGGCTTCGACCGCACCCCACAAGGCCAGACCGTTGCCGAAGATGGCTTTGATCGCACCCCACAAGGTCAGACTGTTGCCGCAGACGGTGCTGATCGTCTGGAACAACGTCATCAAGCTGTGAGCTGAGCCCATGCTGGCCCAGAAAAAAGCCCGGTCCCTGGATCGGGCTTTGACTTTGTAAAGCCCTCACCTCGTTCCAACACGCCTCCCCGTCAATCCAGCCCGGGTTCGACGCCGACAAAGTTGATTTGCTAGAGTGCCCCGCTCTTCCTGAGTAGAAAGTCAGCCCGCCAATGCTGCCCCGTGCCGAACAGAAGCAACAAACCCGCAATGCCCTGATGGACGCAGCCCGTCACTTGATGGAGTGTGGCCGAGGGTTTGGCAGCCTGAGCCTGCGCGAAGTGGCGAAGACCGCCGGTATGGTCCCCACCGGTTTCTACCGGCACTTTGCCGATATGGACCAACTGGGCCTGGTATTGGTCAGCGAAGTCGGCCAGACCTTCCGCGAAACCATTCGCCTGGTCCGCCATAACGAGTTCGTCATGGGCGGGATCATCGACGCATCGGTTCGGATCTTCCTCGACGTGGTGGCGGCCAATCGTTCGCAGTTCCTGTTTCTCGCGCGTGAGCAGTACGGGGGCTCGCTGCCGGTGCGCCAGGCGATTGCCAACCTGCGGGAAAACATCAGCACCGACCTCGCCACCGACCTGAGCCTGATGCCCAAATTGCAGCACCTGGCGACGGCGGACCTCGGCGTGATCGCCGACCTGATCGTCAAAAGTGTGTTCGCCACCCTGCCGGACATCATCGACCCGCCCGCTGCGGCCCTGCCCGAACACCTGACGCCTCAGGCCAAGATCACCCAGCAACTGCGCTTTATCTTCATTGGCCTCAAGCACTGGCAAGGCCTGGGCAGCACCGAGTAACCCCGTACCTTCCCCACCGAGCCCCCCCTCTCCCCGATCAAGCCGAACGCTTAGCACCCGACGCGGCGCCCCGCCTTGCAGCAAAAAATCCGACGGCGCACCAAGCCGGTGCTATAAATCAGTGCACCTCGACAACTTGTAACAAAATAAAACACGAGCGTGCCCCATTTTCAGGCGTGCACATAGGAGGGTCGCCGGGTTTTTCGAGCGTATCCGGTGATTGGCAAGGCCCTTGCTCTAGCACCTGCATCGCTCTTAGCTGGAAGCCCTCACATGCTGGTGATTCATCGCCGAATCGAACCTCAAGCCCAATGGTCCGCCGAGCTGCACCTGAACTTCGAGGCCCGCAGCAAAAGCCGTCTGCGCTGTTTTAGTGCCGAGGGTGAAGACGTCGGTCTGTTTCTGGAGCGCGGCCAGCCGCCGCTGCACGATGGTGAATGCCTGGCTGCCGAAGACGGGCGCGTCGTGCGCGTTTGCGCTCGCCCGGAAGCGCTGCTGCACGTCACCTGCCGCAACGCCTTCGAGTTGACCCGCGCCGCCTATCACCTGGGCAACCGCCATGTCGCGCTGCAAGTCGGTGATGGCTGGCTGCGCCTGCTCGATGACTACGTGCTCAAGGCCATGCTCGAACAACTGGGAGCCACGGCCGAAGCCATTGAAGCGCCATTCCAACCGGAACACGGCGCCTACGGCGGCGGCCACCATCACTCGCGGCACGGTGACGAGGACTTCAACTACCCGCCGCGCCTGCACCAGTTTGGCGTGCGCCCATGAACCCAGCCTGGGCCCTGCTGCGCCTGGCCAGTCCGCAGTTGCCGATTGGCGGCTACAGCTATTCCCAGGGCCTGGAAATGGCCGTGGAGCAGCAGCGCGTGATGGACTCGGCCAGCGCCCGGCGCTGGATCAGCGATCAATTGCTGTTGAACCTGGCGCGGTTCGAAGCGCCGCTGTTGCTCGCCCATTGCCAGGCCGCAGCGGATGAAGACTGGGCGCAGTTGCTGCAACTGTGCGACGAGCATCGCGCCAGCCGGGAAACCCGCGAGCTGTATCAGGAAAGCCGGCAGATGGGCTATTCCCTGCAGCAACTGCTCAACGGCCTGCCTGAGCTGGATCAGGCCGCCCGGGATTTTCTCCAGCAACGCGGCGAGCCGCACCTGGCCCTGGGCTGGGCCCTGGCGGCGCGCGCCTGGCAGATCAGTCCCCAGGACGCCCTGGCCGCCTGGCTCTGGAGCTGGCTGGAAAACCAACTGGCGGTGCTGATGAAAACCCTGCCCCTGGGCCAGCAAGCCGCCCAGCGCCTGACCAGTGAACTGCTGCCGCTGCTGCAACAGGCGCAGCATGCCGCCACCCACAGCGACCCCATTCATTACGGCAGCGCCGCGTTTGGCCTGTCCCTGGCGTGCATGGCCCATGAGCGCCAGTACAGCCGTCTATTCCGTTCCTAGGGCCTCTGACATGGCGCCTTTTATTGTGGAGAAGCACATGAACTCACAACCCCTGCGCGTCGGCATCGGCGGCCCGGTCGGCTCCGGCAAGACCGCCCTGACCCTCGCCCTGTGCCTGGCCCTGCGCGAGCGCTACAACCTGGCGGTGGTCACCAACGATATCTACACCCGCGAAGACGCCGACTTCCTGGTGCGCAACCAGGCCCTGGCGCCGGAGCGGATCATCGGCGTGGAAACCGGCGGCTGTCCGCACACCGCCATTCGCGAAGATGCGTCGATCAACCTCGAAGCGGTGGATCAACTGAACCGGCGTTTCCCCGGGCTGGACCTGATTCTGGTGGAATCCGGCGGCGACAACCTGTCGGCGACCTTCAGCCCGGAGCTGTCGGACCTGACCATCTACGTGATCGACGTTTCCGCGGGCGACAAGCTGCCGCGCAAGGGCGGCCCGGGGATCTGCAAGTCCGATCTGCTGGTGATCAACAAGGTCGACCTCGCGCCGCTGGTGGGCGCCTCCCTGGAACTGATGAACAGCGACACCCAGCGCATGCGCGCGGGCAAGCCGTTCGTCTTCAGCAACCAGAAAACCGGCCTCGGCCTGGACCAGATCATCGAATTCATCGAACGCCAGGGCCTGCTTGGCGCCGCCTGATTCCCCTTGATAAACGACTCAACAAGGAAGCCACCCTATGACACTCAAGCGTATTTTCGGGGCCCTGGCCCTGCTGCTGACCCCGGCCCTGGCCTTCGCCCACCCGGGGCATGGCGACAACGGTATGATGGCCGGCATCAGCCACCCCATCGGCGGCCTCGACCACTTGCTGGCGATGCTGGCGGTCGGTTTATGGGCGGCCCAGCAACAAGGCGCCGCTCGCTGGGCCCTGCCCTGCACCTTCGTCGGCACCATGCTGATCGGCGGCCTGCTGGGTTTTGAAGGCCTGAACCTGCCGGCCCTGGAAAGCGGGATCGCCGCATCGGTGCTGGCCCTGGGCCTGGCCGTGGCCCTGGCGGTACGCCCACCGCTGAGCCTGGCCCTGGCCGCCACCGCGCTGTTTGCCTTGTTCCACGGTGTAGCCCACGGCCTGGAACTGCCGGACATGTCCAGCCCCTGGGCCTATGCCGCAGGCTTCGTGGCCGCGACCGCCGCCCTGCACGCCGCGGGTTACGCCGTGGTACGGGTCCTGCCCCAGGCTGCGGCGCCGCTGGTACGGGTCGCCGGTGCGGCATCGGCGGCCACCGGTGTGTGGTTGCTGGCCGGCTGAGACCAATAGCGACGACCGAACAGACGGGCCGGCGCTTTCGCGAGCGCCCGCCCCGTTCGCCCTGCTACCATGTCGCGCACTCAACCCTGCCGTGACGACGCCAGCCAATGCCCGATGTTTCCAGCTCCGCCTCCCAGCCTGAATTGACCGCTCTGTTCGCGGCCGTGCAGCAGCACTTCCAGGGGGTCATCGTGCCTCTGTGGCAAGGCCCTGGCTGGAACCCGGCGCTGGCGCTGCCTTTCGAAGCCCTGGACGCCAGGCATGAGCCATTGCCGGTGCAGCGCTATCGCGCCATGGCCTGCGCCCGGCAGCTGTATCTGTTCTCCAGCCTGATCGGCCAGGTGCCCGCGGCTGAACAACGCGCCGCCGCACTGTTCCGCTCCCTGCAGCAGCACTTTCACGATGCCGAGCACGGCGGCTGGTTCTACAGCATCGACGCCCAGGGCGCGCCGCTGGACAAGCGCAAGGACCTCTACACCCACGCGTTCATCATTTTCGCCTGCGCTCATTACTGGGCCAAGGCGCGCGAGCCCCTGGTGGAATCGGTACTCAATGCGGCGCTGAGCGTGGTGGCCGAACGTTTCGCCAGCGGCGACGGCCTGTACCAGGCCAGCCTTGATCAGGACTGGTCGTCCCTGGGCTCCGGGCCGCTGCAGAATCCGCTGATGCACCTGGCCGAAGCCTTCCTGGCAACCCTGGCGGTGCGCGAAGACAGTCGCGCGCAAGGCGCTCTCAGCGCGTTATGCGAGGCCATGCAGCGGCGCTTCATCGACCCGCAGACCGGGGTGATGCTGGAGAAGCCGCTGGGGGCTGTGGATAACTGGTTTGAGCCGGGGCATCAGTTCGAGTGGTTTTTCCTCCTGGAATCTTCGCCCCTGCTGCGAGGCACGGCGCTGCACGGCTCACTGGATCGGGCTTTTGCCTTCACCGAAGACTGCGGAGTCGACCCGGAGACCGGCGCAGTGGCGGCCATGCTCGACCTGCAAGCCACAGCACAGCCAAGGGATGCCACCCAGCGCATCTGGGCCCAGGCCGAATACCTGCGCGCGCTGACCTTGCGCCCTCACAGCCAGACATCGCTGCGTCGCCAATTGCTGGCGTTGCAGCAACACTTCCTGCACCCCGCCGGCTGGAACGAATGCCTGGACGCAGCCGGCAAGGTCAGCCGGCAAGACATGCCGTCGACCACGCCTTATCACCTGGCCACCTGCTATCGCGGCCTGACTGAATACTTCACCTGACTGGGCCGCCGGGGTCGTACAGACTCCGGCCGGCCCCAAGTTTCAGGTCAGGCAATCCACTTGCGATCCCCGGTGAAGCTGATGGTCAGCCAACGCGCCGTGTCCGCCTGGCCGAGTTGGCTGGAGATCTCTTCGCGCAACTGATCCAGGGTCGCCACGCTGTGCAGCGGATAGCCGTCCGGCAGCACGATATGGATCTCGATAAAGCGCGCCCGGCCGTGTTTCTGCACGTAAGACACATAGTCGGCGAAACCGTGCTCGGCCTTGGCCGCTTCCATCACGTTACGCACCTTGTCGTCCAACTGATCCGGGGCAATGCCCAGCACGTCCCGCAGCGCCGGCCGCAGGATCTTGAACGCCGCGGGCAGCATGCTCAGCGCCAACAGAATCAGGATCAGCGGGTCAACGTACATCGCCCAGTCGTGGTAGCCCTGGCTCTTGAGCAGCAAGGCGGCAAGAAAGCTCACCAACAGGCCGACGGACAGCATGGCGTCCACCAGCCAACTGATGTTGTCGAACTGGATCAGGGTGGACTTGAGCGTGCGGTTGCGATGGCGGATGTAGAAGAAATAAGCGAACTCGACCACGGTGAATACCGCGGCGTAGATGATCACCAGCCCCAACTCGATCTCACGCCCGCCATTGATGATGCCGAACACACCGTTGAGAAAGGCGTAGATCGCGATTAACAGCAGGAAGCTGCCTTCGATCAACAGCACCATGGGTTCCAGGTGCCAGAAGCCGAACTGGAAACGCTGGTTGCTTTCCTTGGCGATCAGCTTGGCGGTGATCAGCATCAGGACTTTGATAAAGGTCGCGATCAGGGAAAAAAAGCCATCGAACAGGATGGACTGGGCACCAGAAACAAAACCCGTGACGATACCGGCGATCGCCACGGCGAACATCAGTACGGTCGATTGCTTGAGCAGAACCTGCTCACCTCGGTTACTCACAACGCCTCCTATCGAACCTCAAACCCACCGCCTCGAAGGAGACGGTAGCGAAGTGTCTGGCGGGGATTCTACCTGGGCTGGGCTGACCTCAAGCTGAAACGAATCAGCTTATGTGTTTCCAGGCACAACAACTGTAGCTGGCGAGCGTCTTGGGGGGAGGCCAATGGGTGGGTGGTTGTCGATGGCCAGTGTCCGAACGCGGCCCGAGCCTGCGGCAGCGACTACAGGGAGTCTGTGCCGCCAGGCTGCGCGCCCACCACGTACATGCCTCAGGGCTTGGCGTTGCGCTCAATCGAGAAGCCGGCCCAGGTCTGGCTGACCGGCATCAGCTCCAGGCTGTTGATATTGATGTGGGCCGGGGTGTTGAGCACCCAGAAAATCGTCTCGGCGATGTCCTGCGGCTGGATCGGCTCGGCACCGGCGTAGGTCGCGTCGTAGCGCGCCTGGTCACCGGCGAAGCGCACCAGGGAGAACTCGCTCTCGCACAGGCCCGGCTCGATATTGGTCACCCGTACGCCGGTGCCCTGCAGGTCGCAGCGCAGGTTCAGGGAGAACTGTTTGACGAAGGCCTTGCTCGCGCCATAGACATGGCTGCCCGGATACGGGTAGTTGCCGGCGATGGACCCCAGGTTGATGATCCCGGCGCCGCGACCGTGGGCGATCAGCCGGGGCAGCAACAGGCGGGTGCTGTACATCAGGCCCTTGATGTTGGTGTCGACCATGGTGTCCCAGTCATCCAGGTCGCACTTGGGCGCCGGATCGACGCCCAGGGCCAGGCCGGCGTTGTTGATCAGGCCGCGCAGCGTGCTGAAGGACGGCGGCAGGTTGGCGATCGCCTCCTCCATCGCCTTGCGGTCACGCACATCGAGCACCAGGCCATGCACCTGCGTCTGTTTGGAAAGCTCGGCGCACAACGCATTCAGGCGCTCTTCACGACGACCGGTGAGCACCAGCGACCAGCCGGCCTCGGCGAAACGCCGGGCACAGGCTTCGCCAAAACCGGAAGTGGCCCCGGTGATAAACAGGGTGGAAGTCATGGTGTTCTCCTTGCTGGGTGGCGCGCAGCCATTGGAATGGAAAATCGCTTCGCAGCATGCCCGGCCTCGCTCCGAGCGGCAACCAGACGTTGCACCCGTAGCCGCTGCCGAGCCCGCGAGGCGGCGCTGGCCCGGATGGGCGATAGAGGGGTGTCAGGTACTTCACGGCGAAATTGAGGGCCCGCGTCCGAACGCGGCCCTAGCCTTCGGCAGCGGCTACAGGATTTGCGTGATAAATGATGGATCGCTGTACGAAAAACGATCAGCAGG
Source organism: Pseudomonas sp. MF4836 (assembly GCF_002018875.1). Classification (GTDB taxonomy): domain Bacteria; phylum Pseudomonadota; class Gammaproteobacteria; order Pseudomonadales; family Pseudomonadaceae; genus Aquipseudomonas. The sequence continues at coordinate 602,054 of NZ_MVOL01000002.1, read as the reverse complement.
CGCAAGGCGTTGATTTACATGGCCTGCAGCCATCTGCGCGCATCTTATCCACAGGCCGGTCCACAGTCTTTGGGGGCAAGTGCAAAAGTCTGGAAGCCGCTGTCCACAGGGCTTGCAGCCCGGCTTTGCAAGTTTTTTGCTTGACCCGCCCATGGCCATCATGCAGCCCCTAGGGGTTTGACCACGAAACAGCGGTTTAAGGAGATGGCTTGAAGCCAGTAACTACGGCGCTTAGCCGAGTCTTTCCAGAGTTTAGTCACAGACTTATCCACAGGCTGAGGGACACCTTCAAGAGCGTCTGGCTGCGACAATAAAGGGGTTGACAATCGCGCCGCCCGCTTCACCAAAAACCCCTGATCAAAAAACAACCACCCGCTTGCAGGCCACGCCAATCAAGGCCTCCAGCCAGCTACTCCCACGTTACCCACAGCCAGTTCCACAGCAAACGGGGACAAGTCAAAACCGTGACAAAACAACTAATTGCAGCGGCTTTATGCCGCGCTTTGATAGCTTGCGAATAATGTTTTCCACAATTTCCAGTGCCCGCTGCGGACATCCGATAAAACGCCCTCCGTTTCAGCTTTTTCAGGCGCCTGTGGACAAAAAAAGGCCCCGATGGCCAAGGCACATCGGGGCGGGTTTTATCCACAGTGCGGGGCGTCAGTGGCCGCCCAGATACGCGTTGCGCACCTCCTCATTGACCAGCAGTTCCTGCCCGGTGCCGCTCAGGCGAATCTCGCCGTTGACCATCACATAGGCCCGGTCCGACAACTTCAGCGCATGGTTGGCGTTCTGCTCCACCAGGAAAATGGTCATGCCGCTGCCCGCCAGCTCACGCAGGGTGGAGAAGATCTGTTTCACCACAATCGGCGCCAGGCCCAGACTCGGCTCATCCAGCAACAGCAGCTTGGGCCGGCTCATCAGCGCCCGGGCAATGGCCAGCATCTGCTGTTCACCGCCCGACATGGTCATGGCCCGCTGAGTACGCCGCTCCTTGAGCCGGGGGAACAGGTCGAACATGCGCTGCATGTCTTCGGTGGCGTGCTTGTCGCCGATGGGGATGGTGCCCATCAGCAGGTTTTCCTCCACCGTCATATCCGGGAACACCCGTCGCCCTTCCGGCGACTGGGCGATGCCGTTGGAGGCGATGTAGTGCGACGACTTGTGGGTGATGTCCACGCCACGGTAGAGGATCTGCCCGGACTCGGCCCGGGGCTGGCCGAAAATCGACATCAGCAACGTCGACTTGCCGGCACCGTTGGAGCCGATCAGGCTCACGGTCTCGCCTTCATTGATGTGCAGCGAGACCTTCTTCAGGGCCTGGATCGGGCCGTAGTAAACGTCCAAGTCCTTGAGTTCGAGGATAGGTTGAGTCATACCAGCTCCTCTTCGTCGGCACCCAGGTAGGCGGCAATCACTTTCGGATCGTTGCGGATCGCCTCCGGCCCGCCTTCGGCGATCACGTTGCCGTGGTCGAGCACCACAATGTGGTCGGAAATACTCATCACCATGCCCATGTCGTGTTCAATCAGCACCACGGTCAGATCGTGCTCGTCACGCAGCAGACGGATCATCGCGCTCAGCGCTTCGGTTTCCTGAGGGTTGAGGCCGGCGGCCGGTTCGTCGAGGCAGATGATCTGCGGACGGGTGCACATGGCCCGGGCGATTTCCAGGCGCCGCTGCTGGCCGTAGGACAATTCACCAGCCAGGCGGTTGGCGCAGTCCACCAGGTCCACCACTTCCAGCCAGTAGAAAGCGTGGTCCAGCGCGTCGCTCTCGGCCTTCTGGTAGCCCTTGGTGTTGAGAATACCGGCCAGCATATTGCGGTTGACCCACATGTGCTGGGCCACCAGCAGGTTCTCCAGCACCGACATTTCCTTGAACAGGCGAATGTTCTGGAAGGTCCGCGCCAGGCCCGCCCGGTTCACCAGGTGGGTGCCGCCGAACATCTTGTAATACAGGCGGCTGGCAAAGCTTTTGGGCGACACGAAGTCAGTGGCGCGAAAAGGCTCGCCGAGCAGTTTGATGACGTTGGTGCTCTGGCCCCGGGTATTGAGTTCGATACGCCCGCCGGAGGCCTTGTAGAACCCGGTCAGGCAGTTGAACACCGTGGTCTTGCCTGCACCGTTGGGGCCGATCAGGGCGAAGATCGAGTTGCGGCGCACCTTGAGGCTGACGTCGCTCAGGGCCTTGATCCCGCCGAAGTGCATCATCAGGTTCTCTACCGAGAGAATCACTTCATCGCTCATGATGCGCTCCTCTGGGTCAGGACACCTTTACGCGGGGTCACACCGGTACGGCTGATGCGAATCAGGCCACGGGGTCGCCAGATCATCATCAACACCATCAACACCCCGAACAGCAGCACCCGGTACTCGGAGAAGCTGCGCAGCAGTTCGGGGGCCACGGTGAGCACGAACGCGGCAATCACCACGCCCACCGTCGACCCCATGCCGCCCAGCACCACGATGGCCAGGATCAGCGCCGACTCGAAAAAGGTGAAGGACGACGGGTTGACGAAGCCCTGGTAGCTGGCGAAGAACACCCCGGCCAGACCCGCGGTCGAGGCGCCGATGGTGAACGCCGAGAGCTTGACCAGCACGTGGTTCAGGCCCATGGCCCGGCAAGCGATTTCGTCTTCGCGCAAGGCTTCCCAGGCCCGGCCGACCGGCATGCGGGTCAGGCGATGCTTGACGTAGAGCACCAGCAGCACCACCAGGAACAGCACGATGTAGATAAACAGGAATTTCAGATTGGGGTTGTAGTCCATGCCGAAAAACTCATGGAACGGCACACCGCCATCCTTGGCCTTGCGGCCGAACTCCAGGCCGAAGAAGGTCGGCGACGGCACCGGCATGCCATTGGGACCGCCGGTGAAGGACAGCCAGTTGTTGAGCACCAGGCGGATGATCTCGCCAAAACCCAGGGTCACGATGGCCAGGTAGTCACCGTGCATTCGCAAGACCGGGAAGCCGAGTATGCAGCCGGCCAGCGCCGCCGCAATCGCCGCCAGCGGCAACACCGACCAGAAACCCAGGCCCAGGTACTGGTAACCCAATGCCAGGCCGTAGGCGCCGATGGCATAGAAGGCCACGTAACCCAGGTCGAGCAGGCCGGCCAGGCCGACCACGATGTTCAGGCCCAGGCCCAGCAACACATAGATCAGGCCGAGGATCACCACGGTCAGCAGGTACTTGTTGGCGAAGATCGGGAACACGATGGCAATCACGATCAGCACCGGAATGATCCAGCGCAGCCGCGACTTGTAGTCCGGCGGGCGCACATGCACGCCGGAGCCGGTGCTCTCGAAGCCCTGGAGAATCTTCAGGCCCTTGGGGGTCTGCAGGAACAGGCTCATGGCCAGGCGGCCGATCATCACGATCGCCACCAGCCAGCCGACGCGCGCCGGCTGCAGGTTGAAGCTGTAGCCATCCAGGACCACGCCGACAATCGGCCCGAACACGATCAGCGAGATCAGCCCGGCCAGCACGGCGTCGATAACGCTCTTTTTGATATCAATCGGTTTATTGGCAGCAGACATACTTATACCTTCGCCACGAGTGGGCGACCCAGCAGGCCTTGGGGACGGAAGATCAGAATCAGCACCAGCAGCGAGAAACTGAACACATCTTTGTAGTCGGAGTTGATCAACCCGGAGAACAGCGACTCGGAGATCCCGAGGATGATCCCGCCCAGCATCGCGCCCGGTAGCGAGCCAATGCCGCCGAGAACCGCGGCGGTAAACGCCTTGATCCCGATGACAAAGCCGGCATAGAAGTCGAACGTGCCGTAGTTCATGGTGATCAGCACGCCCGCCAGCGCAGCCATGGCGGCGCCGATGACGAACACATAGGAGATCACGCGGTCGGTGTTGATCCCGAGGATCGAGGCCATCTTGCGGTCTTGCTGGGTAGCACGGCACATGCGGCCAAGCTTGGTGTACTTGATGATGTAGGTCAGCAATGCCATGCCGGCGAATGCCGCAACCAGGATGAAGATCTTGGTGTAGGTGAGCTGGACGAAACCGCTGCCGATATCGACCTTCCAGGCACCGGCCAACAGCGTTGGCACACCCTGTTGCTTGGCGCCCTGGCTGATCTGCGCATAGTTCTGCAGGATCAGCGAGATACCGATGGCGCTGATCAGCGGCGCCAGGCGGGTGGAGTTGCGCAGGGGTTTGTAGGCGACGCGCTCGATGACCCAGCCGTAGACCCCCGTCACGACGACGGTAAAGACCAGGGTGCCGAGAATGAGTAGCGGGAAGGATTCGATGCCAAAGTAGGCCAGCAGAGCCAGACTGATTGCCGCGAGGTAAGCGGAAATCATGTAAACCTCGCCATGGGCGAAGTTGATCATGCCAATGATGCCGTAGACCATTGTGTAGCCTATGGCGATCAGACCATAGACAGACCCGAGGGTCAGTCCATTGATCAGTTGCTGCAGGAAAATACCATCCATAACGCAATCTCACGCATTTGAGAGACTGCACACAGCGGAGACGACGGACTGGTGTTCAGCCACCGGCGCAACACGGCCATTGTGCAGCTCTACGAGAAAAGACAAGTACTGCACGGGCAACCGGCCGACACCGGGGGGCGGTGCCGGACGGCTCAGAACCGGTATACGGTCAGTTGCGCCAGGCTCAGGCGACGTTAAAAGTGCCTGAACCTTGCTCGCCGGACCGTAAACCGGTTCTCAGACGCTCATGTCACTTCTGTTTTTCGAGCTGGTGGTATTTGCCGTCCTTGTCCCACTGGTAGACCACGTAGTCGGAGATCTTCAAGTCGCCTTTGGCGTCCCAGGTCTTCTCGCCCATCACGGTTTTCACCGGATTGGCTTTCAGCCATTTGGCCGCGTCTTCACCCTTGTTCGACTTGGCGCCGCCAAAGCCGGCAGCCAGGGCCTGGACCGACGCGTAGGCGTACAGGGTGTAGCCTTCAGGCTCGGTGCCGGCCTTGCGGAAAGCGTCGACCACGGTCTTGCTGTCTGGCAGCAGGCGCGGGTCGGCACCGAAGGTCATGTACACGCCGTCGACGTATTGCGGGCCGCCAGCAGTGGTGACCAGTTCGTCGGTGACGATGCCGTCATCGGACATGAATTTCACGTCCTTGAGGCCCTGCTCGCGCAGTTGGCGTACCAGTGGACCGGCTTCCGGATGCAGACCACCGAAGTACACGACATCGGCCCCCACGGAGCGGATCTTGGTCACGACGGCGCTGAAGTCTTTCTCGCCACGGGTCAGGCCTTCGTACAGCACCGGGGTCACGCCGCGCTTGGTCAGCTGTGCCTTGGTGGCATCCGCCAGGCCCTGGCCGTAGGTGTCCTTGTCGTGCAGCACCGCGACCTTTTTGCCCTTGAGCACATCGACGATGTAGTCGCCGGCAACGATGCCCTGCTGGTCGTCACGCCCGCACATGCGGAACATGGCGCTCAGGCCGCGCTCGGTAACCTGCGGGTTGGTCGAGCCCGGGGTAATGGCGATCACGCCCGCATCGCTGTACACCTCGGACGCCGGAATGGTCGAGGACGAGCAGAAGTGCCCGACCACGCCTGCGACCTTGTCCTGATCCACCAGGCGGTTGGCCACGGCCACCGCTTGCTTGGGCTCGCAAGCGTCATCGCCCTTGACCAGGACGATCTTCTCGCCGTTGACACCGCCCTTGGCGTTGATTTCGTCAGCCGCTGCCTGTGCACCCTTCATGTACTGCTCGCCAAATGCCGCGTTGGCGCCAGTCATGGGACCCGCTACGCCGATCTTCAGGTCGGCCTGAGCAAACGCAGAAACACCCAACGCAGCTGCCACTGCGAGGGCCAGAAAGCCTTTCTTGTAAAACGTCTGGGACATGGGGTGGTGCTCCAAGGTTTTTTTAGTTGGCAATGCGACTTCACTGAATGCTCAGAGCAAGGGCCGTGCCATTGGTTTTTTATTCTGAAAAAAGTCGTTCTGATGTTGTTATTTCGACTGTTTCGAGCCCTTTTTTATTGGGCGTGCAACCGTCTAAACCGCGGAAGGTGAAACCGTAAAAAATGAAAGGCGCAACCCGCACGCGCCATCATTGCAACCACGGCGCAAATCAACGTGCAACCAGCCTGTAACAGCCTGCGTCACCGAAGTGCACACTGCTGGTGCGGCACTGCTACGAGCCGCACCATTACAGGCTAGTCGCTGCGCCGAAAAGCGCCGCCCCAGGGGTTGAATTTCGCCGATCAGATGACGATCCGCAGGCACTGGCCCGCGTGATACAGAGAGAACCCGGCCTCGTACAGGCAACTGCGCAGGCCCACCCCGGCCAGCGGCTGCATGGGCGCGAAGGGAATCGGCAGGGCTTGAGGGTTTCCGTTACACAGGTAATCGGCAAAGGCTTTGCCGACCACGGTCCCGGTGGTGACGCCACGCCCGTTGTAACCGGTGACTGCCACTAAACCGGGCGCAGGTTCGAACAGACGCATCAGGTGATCGGGGGTGAAGGCGATGCAGCCGGTCCAGGTGCACTCCCACTCCACCGGCTTGAGATACGGGAAGTAATGCTGCTGCACCCGATCGGCCCAGGCCTTGAGGAACCAGGCGGGTTTCTGGTTGCCGTTGCCCAGGCTGCCGAGCAGCAGGCGGCCTTCGGCATCGCGGCGGATGCTGCTCAGCACCTGGCGCGTGTCCCAGGAGCCCTGGCCACCCGGCAGGATTTGCTGCGCGGCGTCTTCCGTCAGAGGCCGGGAGGCAACCTGGTAGTAGTAACCGGGGAAGAAATTGCGCCGCAGTTCGGTCCAGTCGCCTTCGGTGTAGGCATTGGAGGCAATCACCACCTGCTCGGCCAGCACCGAGCCCTGAGCCGTTTGCACCGACCAGCGCTGGCCCTGGCGTTCCAGGCGAGTAACCGGCGAGTGGTCGAACAATAGCCCGCCCAGGTCCACCGCTGCCTTGGCCAGGCCCGAGGTATAGGCCATGGGGTTGATGGTGCCGGCGCGTCGATCCAGGAGCGCGGCGGCAATCCTCTGGGTGCCGGTGGCGGCTTCGCATGCGGCACCGGTCAGCAACTCCACCGGCGCGCCACGGCGCTTCCATTGTTGTTCGCGACTGCGCAGGTCGGCCTCGCCCCGGGCGTTATGGGCCATGTGCAAGGTGCCTTCACGGCGCAACTGGCAATCAATGCGGTATTTGTCCACCAGGCTGAACACCAGGGACGGCGCCGCGCCCAGCATGCGGTTGAGCTGGCTGCCGACCTGCTCGCCGAAGCCGGCCTCGATATCGTCGGGCGCGATCCACATCCCGGCGTTGACCAGGCCGACGTTGCGCCCCGAGCCGCCATGCCCCGCGCGGTGAGCCTCCAGCACGCAGACCCGCTTGCCCTGCTCCAGCAAATGCACCGCCGCCGACAAACCGGTGAAGCCTGCGCCAATCACGCAGACATCCACCGCGACCTCGCCGTTGAGCGCGGCGTTGTCAGGCCTTTGCGGCGTCAGTTTTTCCCATAGACACTCTTCGCGTAACGCCATTGCCAGACTCCGAAATCAACCACATACAGGTTTGCATTCGCCGCTGTAACCGCTGCCGCAGGCTCGGCCCGCCGTTCGGACGCTGCTTCTCGCAAACAACGCCCTCCCCGGACACCCGCTTCAGTTGTAGCCGCTGCCGAAGACTACGCTGGCCCTGAAAAACAACGCCCCGTTCCCGGATGCACTCCAGCGTCCAGCGCAGCCTCACCAAACTCGGCAGCGGCTACCGGTTTGCCGCCTTCATTCAATCGAAGGTAATGCCCTGGGCCAGTGGCAGCTCCAGGGAGTAGTTGACAGTGTTGGTCTGGCGGCGCATGTAACCGCGCCACGCATCGGAGCCGGACTCACGACCGCCACCGGTTTCTTTCTCGCCACCGAAGGCGCCGCCGATTTCCGCGCCGCTCGGGCCGATGTTGACGTTGGCGATGCCGCAGTCGCTGCCCACCGCCGACATGAACTGCTCGGCTTCGCGCACATCGGTGGTGAAGATGCACGACGACAGGCCCTGAGGCACAGCGTTGTTCAGGCGCAGCGCTTCGGCAAACTCGGTGTAGCCGACCACGTAGAGGATCGGGGCAAAGGTTTCATCGCGCACCACGTCGCTCTGCTCAGGCATCTCGACGATGGCCGGCGACACGTAATAGGCATTCGGGAACTGTTCTTCCAACTGCCGCTTGCCGCCAAACACCCGGCCGCCTTCGCTCAAGGCCTGTTCCAGGGCGTCCTGCATATTGTCGAAGCTGTGTTTGTCGATCAGCGGGCCGACCAGGTTGCCTTCCAGCGGATGACCGATCCGCACCTTGGAGTAGGCGGCCTTGAGCCGGGTGACAATTTCTTCCTTGACTGACTCATGGGCAATCAGTCGACGCAGGGACGTGCAACGCTGGCCGGCGGTGCCGACGGCGCTGAACAGAATGGCGCGCACGGCCATGTCCAGGTCGGCGCTTGGGCCGAGGATCATCGCGTTGTTGCCGCCCAGCTCGAGGATGCTGCGGGCAAAGCGCGCGGCGACTTTGGGCGCCACTTCACGGCCCATGCGGGTGCTGCCGGTGGCGCTGATCAGGGCCACACGCGGATCGTCCACCAGCGCGGCGCCGGCTTCACGCCCGCCGATGATCACCTGGCTGAGGTAGGGCGGAGCGTCGCTGAAGTTTTTCAGCACGCGCTCGAACAACGCCTGGCAGGCCAGGGCGGTCAGCGGGGTTTTCTCCGACGGTTTCCAGATCACCGGGTTGCCGCAGACCAGCGCCAGAGTGGTGTTCCAGGCCCAGACCGCCACCGGGAAGTTGAACGCGCTGATCACCCCGACCACGCCCAGCGGGTGCCAGGTTTCACGCATGTGGTGGCCAGGACGCTCGGAGGCGATGGTCAAACCGTAGAGCTGGCGCGACAGGCCGACGGCGAAGTCGCAGATGTCGATCATCTCTTGCACTTCACCCAGGCCTTCCTGGGTGATCTTGCCGGCTTCCCAGGACACCAGCTCGCCAAGGTCGGCCTTGTACTCGCGCAACACTTCACCGAACTGGCGGACCAGCTCGCCGCGACGGGGCGCCGGCACCTTGCGCCAGAGTTCGAATGCATGCTCTGCGCGACTGACCTGTTGCTCGACTTCGGCTGCACCTTCCCAGTTCACGGCGGCGATGCGGCTGCCGTCGATCGGCGAGTGCACGGGCTGGCTGCCCGACTGATACAGGGCCGGGTTCACACCGAGACGATCAAGCAATGCGGCAACCATGGGTCACTCCTTACAGATGAAAAAACAAAAAGTCGTAGCCGATAAACCAGCTATTGAGGCCTGTAGTTGTAGCTGGCCTGAGACTTGCCAACAAACGACGATTAGGCGAGATATCATTCCGTTTATTCATGCTGCGTCGGCCAAGCAGCGCTGAGACAAGAACCAGGGACCTTGCGCCATGCTGAACAAACGCCACCTGCCCTCGATCACCGCCTTGCAGTGTTTCGAAGCGGTCACCCGCCACCTGAGCTTCACCCGTGCCGCCGAAGAGCTGAACCTGACCCAAAGCGCGGTCAGCAAGCAGGTGGCGCAACTCGAAGAGCTGCTGCAACACCTGTTGTTCCGCCGCGTGCGCCGACGCTTGCAGATGACTCCGGCCGGCGACCTGTACCTGGTGGAAGTGCGCAAGATCCTGACCCAGGTCGAGATGTCGACCCACTACCTGCGTTCCTACGGCGGTGAAACCGAAGTGCTGCGGGTGTCCACGCCCTCGACCTTCGGCGCGCGCTGGCTGGTGCCACGCCTCAAGGGCTGGCGCCTGCGTCATCCGCATATCCATCTGGACCTGTGCAACGAGCAGGAGGCCGATGATTTGCTGCAGGGCCGCAGCGACCTGGCGTTCTACTTCGGCCAGGGTTCGCGCCCCGGCACCGAGTGCCTGAAGCTGTTCAGCGAAGAGCTGGTGGCGGTCTGCGCCCCAGGCAGCTTGCCGGACCAGCCGTTCACCGACCCGACGCAACTGGCCGATCTGGTGCTGCTGCAGAATGCCTCCCGGCCCCAGGCCTGGCACGACTGGTTCGACAGCCAGGGCTACCACACCGAACACAGCTATCACGGCCCGCGCTTCGAAACCTTCTACATGTGCATCCGCGCCGCCCAGGTCGGTTGCGGCGTGGCCCTGCTGCCGCGCTTTCTGGTGGAGGAAGAGTTGAACGACGGCAAGCTGGTAATCGCCTGGCAGTACGCGATGCCCAGTAACGATGCGTACTTCATCGCCTACCCCGAGCATTCCGCCGAAGTGCCCAAGGTCCGCGACTTTGTGCGCTGGATGCTGGAGCAGGTCGACAGCCCGACCCCCTAGCGGCTCGGCCGCGCCCGCTAAAAAAACGCTGGCAAAACAGACTGCGGATATGCGCCACTACCGCCTTCATTGAAAAAAGCTGCAAAGCCGCGCATTTCTACGCGGCCCGCCTGGAGATTCCCGTTATGAGCGAGAGTGTGTTTGCCGATCGCATCGTGCAGAACCTGCTCGACACCGACTTCTACAAATTGACCATGATGCAGGCGGTGCTGCACAACTACCCCAACGTGGAAGTCGAATGGGAGTTCCGTTGCCGTAACAGCGAGGACCTGCGGCCGTACCTGGCAGAAATCCGCTACCAGTTCGAACGCCTGGCCGAACTCAGCCTGAGCGCTGACCAACTGAGTTCCCTGGAGCGCATCAGCTTCCTCAAGCCCGACTTCCTGCGTTTTCTCGGTCTGTTCCGCTTCAACCTGCGCTACGTCTACACCGGCATCGAGGACGGCGAGCTGTTTATCCGCCTGCGCGGGCCCTGGCTGCACGTGATCCTGTTTGAAGTGCCGATGCTGGCCATCGTCAGCGAAGTGCGTAACCGCTATCGCTACCGCGAAGTGGTGCTGGAGCAGGCGCGCGAGCAGCTGTACCGCAAGTTCGACTGGCTCAGCGCCAACGCCAGCAGCGAAGAGCTTTCGGAGCTGCAGGTCGCCGACTTCGGCACCCGCCGGCGCTTCTCCTACCGCGTGCAGGAGGAAGTGGTGAACGTGCTCAAGCACGACTTCCCCGGGCGCTTCGTCGGCACCAGCAACGTGCACCTGTCGCGGGTGCTGGACATGAAGCCCCTGGGCACCATGGCCCACGAATGGATCATGGCCCACCAGCAGCTCGGCCCACGGCTGATCGACAGCCAGATCGCCGCCCTGGACTGCTGGGTCCGCGAGTACCGCGGCCTGCTGGGCATCGCCCTGACCGACTGCATCACCACCGACGCCTTTCTCGGCGACTTCGACCTGTACTTCGCCAAGCTCTTCGACGGTTTGCGCCACGATTCCGGCGACCCGATCCTGTGGGCCGAAAAAGCCATCGCCCATTACCACAAGCTGGGCATCGAGCCGATGAGCAAGACCCTGGTGTTTTCCGACAGCCTGACACTGCCCCGCTCCCTGGAGATTTTCCGGGCGCTGCGTGGTCGGATCAATGTCAGCTTTGGCATCGGCACCAACCTGACCTGCGATATTCCCGGTGTCGAGCCGATGAGCATCGTGCTTAAAATGGCCGCCTGCAATGGCCAGCCGGTCGCCAAGATCTCCGACGAAGCGGGCAAGACCCATTGCCGGGATCCGAACTTCGTAGGTTACCTGCGCCACGTTTTCCAAGTACCTGCCGCCCTTTCAGGCACATCAAGCAAGGAGTGAATCATGCAAGCCGTACAGCGTGAGATTGCGCAGCAGCTCAAGGTCCAGGCACCGTTCCAGGACCAGGCCGCCCTGGAGGCGGAAGTCGCCCGGCGCGTGACCTTTATCCAGGACTGCCTGCTCAACTCGGGGCTCAAATCCCTGGTGCTGGGCATCAGCGGCGGTGTCGACTCCCTCACCGCAGGCCTCTTGGCACAACGGGCCATGCGCGAACTGCGCGCACGCACGGGTGACGACAAGTACCGTTTCATCGCCGTGCGCCTGCCCTACGAAACCCAGTTCGACGAGCACGATGCCCAGGCCTCGGTGGACTTCATCGCCCCCGATGAGCGGCACACGGTCAATATTGGCCCTGCGGTCAAGGCCCTGGCCAATGAAGTCGCCGCCTTTGAAGGGCAGCACGCGGTGTCGGTGGATTTCGTTCTCGGCAACACCAAGGCGCGGATGCGCATGGTGGCCCAGTACACCATCGCCGGCGCCGCCCATGGCCTGGTGATCGGCACCGACCATGCGGCCGAGGCGGTGATGGGTTTCTTCACCAAGTTCGGTGACGGTGCCTGCGACCTGGCCCCCTTGAGCGGCCTGGTGAAGAACCAGGTACGGGCCATCGCCCGGCATTTCGGCGCGCCGGAGTCCCTAGTGGAAAAAGTCCCCACCGCCGACCTTGAAGACCTGTCGCCGGGCAAACCGGATGAAGCCTCCCACGGCGTCACCTACACCGAGATCGACGCCTTCCTGCACGGCCAGCCGGTGCGCGAAGAAGCGTTCAAGATCATCTGCGACACCTACCGCAAGACCCACCACAAACGCGAAATGCCCTTCGCGCCGTGAGTCCCTGCGGGCCCTGGTCCCGCTAACACCTATGGCCAGGGAGCAGGCTCCCCCCATAAAAAAAGCCGCTTTCCCTTATCAGGAAAGCGGCTTTTTTGTTGCTGCCGGGTCAACCGATCACTTCAGGACCACAGCGCCTTTCATCATCGAGTTGTGGCCAGGGAACGAGCAGAAGAACTGGTAGCTTTCGCCGGCAGTCAGCTTCGACACGTCGAAGGTCACCGAGTCTTTTTCGCCAGCACCGATGATTTTGGTGTGGGCGATAACGCGGGTGTCGCCATCTTTCAGGTAGCTCTTGTCGATGCCGGCGGCCATGCCGTCGGTGGCAATACCGGCCATGTCGGCGGTTTTGCTCAGGACCCAGTTATGGCCCATGACGTTCTTCGGCAAGCTGCCGGAGTGGGTCAGGTTGACGGTGAACGTCTTGCAGCTCTTGTCGATGGTGATTTCCTTCGTGTTGAAGGACATCTGGTCGGTGGAATCAACATCGACCTTGCATTCGGCGGCCATCAATTGGCTGCTAGCCAGTGTCAACAGGGATACCGCAACAAGTTTGGCAAACATGGTGAATCTCCAAGGCAGGGTTTAACAAAATCCATCTGAATCCATGGGGGTGAAGACTGCCTGAAAACTTCGCAAGTTCCTATGATTTGCATCAAGAAATTGTATACAACTTTCGACCTATAGCCCCGATTAAGACAATTGACCGGCCCGGGGCCGACTCGGCCTTTATGATCCGCTCATTCCCCCAGCTGGAGCACCGTCATGCCTCTCAACAGCCTGTTTCGCAGCTTGCTCGCCGCCTATGCCTGTGGGGCCAGCGGCACCCATGAAACCCCGCAACACGAGGTTTAACGTTTGGCGCATCACCCTCAAGCCATTACTCTTGGGCCCTCAATGACCTGGGAGTAAGGCATGCCATTAACGTCTGTCTGTGTGTTCTGCGGTGCCAGCACCGGCACCAACCCCGTTTACCGTGAAGCGGCCGCCGCCCTCGGGCGGGCCCTGGCCGAGCGCAAGCTGACCCTGGTCTACGGCGGCGGCGCCGTCGGGCTGATGGGGATTGTTGCCGATGCGGCCCTGGCGGCCGGCGGCGAAGTGATCGGGATCATCCCGCAAAGCCTGAAGGATTCGGAGATCGGCCACACCGGTCTGACCCGCCTGGAAGTGGTCGATGGCATGCACGCACGCAAGGCGCGCATGGCCCAATTGAGCGACGCCTTCATCGCCCTGCCAGGCGGTCTCGGCACCCTGGAAGAGCTGTTCGAAGTCTGGACCTGGGGTCAGCTGGGCTACCACGGCAAGCCGCTGGGTCTGCTGGAAGTGAACGGCTTTTATGAAAAGCTCAGTGGTTTTCTCGATCATATCGTCGGCGAAGGCTTCGTTCGGGCTCCGCACCGTGCCATGCTGCAAATGAGCGAATCGCCCGCAGAACTGCTGGATGTACTGGACGCCTGGCAACCTTCGGCCCCGGCAAAATGGGCCGAACAAAAACCCAGCTAACCGCCCAGGCCCGATACAAGGCAGAATACGCGCCGCTCAACCTCACCTTCGACCCCAAGAGGATCGCCCATGGCTAAACCTAATTACTCCTTCGCCAAACGTCAGAGAGACCTGGCAAAGGAGCAGAAGAAAGAGGAAAAGTTGCAACGCAAGAAAGCGACCGCTGAAGAAGAAGCCAGCGCACTGAACCCGGAAGCAGAAGGTGAAGTGGCAGCCGATGATAGTGACGCCGTAGACAATCAGGCTCCCCAGGCCTGATACCCGCCGGGCCCGATGTTCCGATCAGGCCCCGGGATCTGTGCCCAGGATCGGCAGCCACGCTGCCGGTCCTCACAGACCCACCCCTTGACCCACGGGTCTCGCCCCCTCAAAAAATCCCGATCGCCAGCCCCGCCGTAGGTACAAGCACGCCTGGGTGAAAGCCCGGCAAACCGCAGTCACTCCAGGGGCATCACCGTGACCTGCACTTCCGGATCGTGGTTGCCGCCGCCCAGAATCACCCCGCGCAACGGCGAGACATCGGAAAAATCCCGACCCCAGGCCAGGGTGATGTGCTCCAGCGCCGGCTGGACGTTGTTGGTCGGGTCGAAATCCACCCAACCCAGCACCGGACAAAACACCGAAACCCAGGCGTGGGACGCATCGGCGCCAATCAGCCTGGGTTGCCCGGGCGGTGGCTGGGTCAACAGGTAGCCGCTGACATAACGCGCCGCCAGCCCGCGGGAACGCACGCAGGCGAGCATCAGGTGGGCAAAGTCCTGGCACACGCCGCGCCGCCGCTCCAGCACTTCCACCAGGGGCGTAGCGACCTGGGTAGCCTCGGCGTCGAAGGTGAACTCGCTGAAGATCTTCTCCATCAGCGCCTGCACCCCGAGCAACAGCGGGCGCCCGCTCGGGAAACAGCTCGCGGAAAACTCGACGAAGCTTTTCTTCAGGTGCACATAGGGCGATTCAAACCGATAACGGCAGGCGTCCAGCAACGCTGCCGACAAGGGCTGGCCGCTATAGGTCAGCGCGCTGCGGGTTTCATCCCAGGCCGGGGATTGGCTGAAATCCAGCAGCGGCCGGGCCAGCACCTCGACCGTCAGCTGGGCATTGACCAGCAACTCATCATGGGGCCGCTCGAACGCCAGGCGGGTCAGCGGGTTGCCGAACACATCCAGCTCATCGCGGCGCACCGTCGGCTCCGGGCTGATCAGCAACTGCTGTTCGGTGCAACGCTGCCAGGCGCAGGCTCGCGGCCACAGGTGAGCCAGTTGCTGGGCCAGGGACACCGGGCTGTCGTAGTGATAGTGAGTGTCGTGAAAGATCTGGTACCGAGCGCTCATCAGACAGACACCGTTTGTTGGCTGACATCGTCGACATGGGCGAAATGGCGCAAGGCCAGGCGATCGGACACCTGGCTACTGGCATCGGCGATCTCCTGCAACAGGTCGGCCAGGCCATCGATGGCGGCGTGCACGCTGGCTTCGCCAAACAGGGAGTTTTCCAGGCAGCCCAGGTCAAAACGCGACAGGCGCTCCACCAGTTTGGGCAGGCCGGCTTCGCGGGGGGCACCGAAGTCATCGTTCAAGCGCTTCAGGGTGCGGGTCACCAGTTTCAACTGGAACAGCACGGCGTGCGGGTTCTGCTCATCCAGCAGCAGCAAGTCGAGCACCGGGATCAACTGCGCCACCGCCAGGTAGCGCGAGCGGTAGGTGATGCTGCTGTTGCCCAGCTCCAGCAGCCACTCCAGCCCGGCCTGATCGAACGCGCCAGTGCCACGCAGGAATGCGGCAAGGCTGGCGCTGAGAAACTGCAGGCGCTCGATGCGCCGGCCGATCATCAGGAAGCGCCAGCCCTCGTCGCGGGTCATGTCGTCCAGGGCAAACCCGGACAGCGCCGCCAGGGACATCACCAAGCGGTTGAGAAAGTCCAGCAGCTCGCCAAAGTCCGGCTCCTCGGTGTCCAGCTCCAGCGCTTCGCGCTGCAACTCCACCAGGGCCTGCCAGTTTTCCCGGGACAGCTTGCCGCGCACCTGGGACGCCGCCCACTGCAAGCGTTGCAGATTGGACCGCAGGCTGAACGACCAGTCGTCACCCAGCAGCGCCGCCAGCAAGCGCTCCGGCAGCTCACCTTCATCCGGCAGCAGCATCAGGCTTTCGCCCAGGTCGACGGCGGCCTGCAAGGCCTGTGGGTCATCGCCGTCAACGTAGCGCGCGAGCATGATCCGCAACAGCCGCGCGCTGTCATCGCAACGCTCGCAATAACGGCCAAACCAGAACAGGTTCTCCACCACCCGCGACGGCAGGTACGGATCGCGCCGCACCAGGTCGTACACGCCAATGCTGCGCTGGCCCTTCCACTGCTCGCCGCTGGGCGCCCGCTCGCCAAGCACCCAGGTGTCCTTGCTCGCGCCACCGCGCTGCATCGACACCACTTCGGCATCCGCCTCGGCGGCGACCCGGGTCAAGCCCCCGGGCAACACCCGATAGCCATCGGCACTGGCCACGGCGTAGACCCGCATGCCGATCGCACGGGGCTGCAACTGGCCGTCGTCGGCCTGCCAGATCGGCGCCTGGGACAGCTGCGCCAACTCCTGGGCGACATAGGCATAGGGCCGCGCCCGCATCCGCTCGGCCAACGCCACGCGCTGCTCTGGGGTCAGGTCGCGGCCGAACAGCGGCGCGAAGCTTTGCGAGGGAAACGCCGGCTTGATCAGCAGCTCCGGCATTTTCTCCAGGGCCTGGGCCAGCACCGGCGCCTCGCCGCACCACCAGGTGGCCACCGACGGCAATATCAGCTCTTCGCCGAACAGGTATTGGTTGATCTTCGGCAGGAAGCCGAGCAGCCCCGGAGACTCCAGCACCCCGCTGCCCAGGGCATTGGCCACCAGCACCCGGCCCTGACGCACCACCTCCAGCAGCCCGGGCACGCCGAGCGCCGAGTCGGTGCGCAGCTCCAGCGGGTCGCAGAAGTCATCGTCCAGGCGGCGCATGATGGCGTGCACCCGGCGCAGCCCGCTGAGGGTTTTCAGGTAGACCGTGGCATCGCGCACGGTCAGGTCGCCGCCCTCGACCAGGGGGTAGCCCAGCTGCCGCGCCAGGTACAGGTGTTCGAAATAGCTTTCATTGAAGCGCCCCGGCGTCAGCAGCACGATCAGTGGCGCTTCCTCGTCTCGCGGAGCCTGGCGGGCCAGGGTTTCCTGCAAGGTGCGGAAGAACCCGGCCAGGTGCTGCACTTGCAGGTCCCGGTACAGATCGGGAAAGGCCCGGGACACGATCATCCGGTTTTCCAGGGCATAACCGGCGCCGGAGGGCGCCTGGGTGCGGTCGGCGGTGACCCACCAGCGGCCATCGGGGGTGCGCGCCAGATCCACCGCGTACAGGTGCAGGAAGGCGCCGTCAGGTGGCTGGATACCCTGGCACGGCCACAGGAAATTGTTATGGCCAAACACCAGCTCAGCCGGCAGCAGGCCTTCGCTGATCAGGCGCTGCGGCCCGTAGAGGTCGGCCAGCACGGCGTTGAGCAGGCGCGCACGCTGGGCGATCCCGGCCGACAAATGCTGCCACTCGTCCGCAGGGATCACATGGGGCAGCAAGTCCAGCTCCCAGGGCCGGTCGGCGCCCTTGGGATCGGCGTAGACGTTATAGGTGACGCCGTTCTCGTGAATTTGCCGGGTCAGCAGCGCCTGGCGCTGGGCCAACTGCGTCGGCGTGCTGCGTTGCAATTGCTCGAGCAGGCGCTGCCAGTGCGGCCGGACCGCACCGCTGTCGTCCAGCAGTTCATGGTAAGTACCCGCCGTCAGCGGGTAGCGGGCAAGCAGGTCGGGCATGGAAAACTCGGCAGACAGCAAGGACCGTCAGATTAACGCAGACACATGACGCCCGGATATTCGAATCCTCCGGACGTCGCGTCTGCTTTAGAAGCGTCGTAAATCGAGCGTCATCGGCAACTCGTCGTTGATGCTCAAGCTCGGCACGGGCAAGGTTCCCGGGGTGTGGCCCAGGCGGAAAAAGCGCGCCATGCGCCGGCTTTCCGCCTCATTGGCGTTGACCGGCAGGCTGTCGTAGTTCCGCCCGCCCGGGTGCGCGACGTGGTACTGGCAACCGCCCAGGGAGCGCTGCATCCAGGTGTCGAGCAGGTCGAACACCAGCGGCGCATGCACCGGGATGGTCGGTTGCAGACAGTTGGCCGGCTGCCAGGCGCGATAGCGCACGCCAGCGACAAACTCACCGACCCGGCCGGTTGGCTGCAACGGCACCGCCACCCCGTTGCAGGTCAGGATGTAGCGTTGCGGTGCCAGGCCACTGAGCTTGACCTGCAGGCGCTCCAGCGAGGAGTCGACGTAACGCACCGTGCCGCCGGCCGTGCCCTCTTCCCCCAGCACATGCCAGGGTTCCAGGGCCTGGCGCAGTTCCAGCTCGATACCGCTGACCGCGTAATCCCCCACCTTCGGGAATCGAAACTCCAGGTGCGCGGCAAACCATTCGGCGCGCAGCCCGTAGCCGGCCGCATTGAGCTCGACAATGACGTCGGCGAAGTCCTGCTCGATAAAGTGCGGCAGCATAAAGCGGTCATGCAGCTCGGTGCCCCAGCGCGCCAGCTTGGCCGGCGCATAAGGTTCGCGCCAGAAGCGCGCCACCAGGGCCCGCAGCAGCAGTTGCTGGGCCAGGCTCATGCGCGCATGGGGCGGCATCTCGAAGGCCCGCAGCTCCAGCAGCCCCAGGCGTCCGGTGGCACCATCCGGCGAATACAGTTTGTCGATGCAGAACTCGGCCCGGTGGGTATTGCCGGTGACGTCGATCAGCAGGTTGCGCAGCAGCCGGTCCACCAGCCACGGCGCGCACTCCTGGCCTGGTTCGGGCATTTGCGCGAAGGCGATTTCCAGCTCGTACAAGGCATCGTTGCGCGCCTCGTCGACCCGGGGCGCCTGGGAGGTCGGCCCGATAAACAACCCGGAAAACAGGTAGGACAACGAGGGGTGGTTGTGCCAGTAACTGATGAGGCTGCGCAGCAGGTCCGGGCGCCGCAGGAAGGGCGAGTCCGCTGGGGTCGCGCCGCCGAGGACGAAGTGGTTGCCGCCACCGGTACCGGTGTGGCGCCCGTCGATCATGAATTTCTCGGTGGTCAGGCGGTTCTGCCGCGCCTCTTCGTAGAGAAACTCGGTGCGCTCCACCAACTCGTCCCAACTGGCCGAAGGCTGCACGTTGACCTCGATCACACCCGGGTCCGGGGTGACCCTGAAGTTGCTCAGGCGCGGATCGCTGGGCGGCTCGTACCCTTCCAGCAACACCGGGCTGTGCAACTCCTCGGCGGTGGCTTCGATGGCGCTCACCAGCTCCAGGTAATCCTCCACTCGCTCCAGCGGCGGCATAAACAGATAAAGACGCCCCTCACGCGCCTCGGCGCAGAGCGCAGTGCGGGTCAGCCAGTCGGCGGACTCATCGATGGCCGGCACCCGCTCATCCACGGGAGACGGTTCGCCATGGCTGTGCAATTGCTGGCTGCCGGGCAGCTCGGCGAACTCCTGGTTGGGGTCGGTCGGGTGAATGAACGGGTACTCCGCTGCCTTGACCCAGGGTTGGGACCCCAGGGGCAGGCGATATCCCAGGGGCGAATCCCCGGGAATCAGCCGGCAGTGACTGTCGCGCAGGTACCAGCGGCCGCTCTGCCACTGGTCGCCCTTGGCCGTGCGCGCCAGGGGCAAGACCTGGCCGATGACCTTGTCCAGGCCCTGGCTGAACACCTTATGCAGCCGCGCGCGTTCCAGGGCATCGTCCAGGCGCGAATCTTCGGCGGTGACGTTGGATGGCAAGGCGCCCTCGCGCCACAGGTAGTAGAAATTGTCTTCGTAAGCCGCAAACACGAAGCGCGCCGGCAGCTTCAGGCGCTCGGCGACACTCGCCAGAAAACGTCCAGCCAGCAGGCCATCGGCGCCATAGTCCTGATGCTCATCGGCGATCAAGGCGCTGTTGTGCCAGATCGGCACACCGTCCCGCCGCCAGTAGCAGTTCAACGACCACCGCGGCAGTTGCTCGCCGGGGTACCACTTGCCCTGGCCGAAATGCACCAGGCCCTTGGGCGCGTAGTGATTGCGCATGCGCTGGAACAACTCGGCGGACAGCCGTCGCTTGTCGGCACCCAGGGCTGCGGTGTTCCACTCGGCACCGTCCGGGTCGTCGATCGAGACAAAGGTCGGCTCGCCGCCCATGGTCAGGCGCACATCGCCTTGCAGCAGGTCGGCGTCAATCTGCCGCCCCAGGGTCTGGATCGCCAGCCACTGCTCTTCGGTGTAGGGCTTGGTGACCCGAGGGGCTTCCCAGATCCGCTCAACCGACATTTCGTGGGTGAATTCGCACTCGCAAGGCTCCACCAGGCCGCTGATAGGCGCCGCAGAGGACGGATCGGGGCTGCACGCCAACGGAATGTGCCCTTCGCCGGCAAACAGCCCGGAGGTGGCATCCAGGCCGATCCAGCCCGCACCCGGCAAATAGACTTCGCACCAGGCATGCAGGTCGGTGAAGTCGACCTCGGTGCCGGAGGGGCCATCGAGGGCCTTTACATCCGCGGTCAGTTGAATCAGGTAGCCCGAGACGAATCTCGCCGCCAGCCCCAGGTTGCGCAGCAACTGGACCAGCAGCCAAGCCGAGTCGCGGCAGGAGCCCGAGGCGTTGGCCAGGGTCTGCTCCGGGGTCTGGACCCCGGGTTCCATGCGGATCAGGTAGCCGATGTCTTCGCTCAGGCGCTGGTTGAGGGCCACCAGGAAATCCACTGCCGGCAGTGGCGTGCGGTCGATGCCGTCCAGGTAGGCCTGGAATTTCGGGGTCAGCGGCAAGGTTTCCAGATACGGCGCCAGCTCGCGCTGTTCGTCGGCGGCGTAGACAAAGGGGATTTGCTCGGCGTAGGGCTCAAGGAAAAAGTCGAACGGGTTGAACACCGCCATCTCGGCCAGCAGATCGACCTCGATCCGCAGCTCGCTGGTTTTTTCCGGGAACACCAGGCGTGCCAGGTAGTTGCCCTGGGGGTCCTGCTGCCAGTTGATAAAGTGCTGCTCAGGCAAAACCTTCAGCGCATAGGAGAGAATCCGCGTCCGGCTGTGGGCGGCCGGGCGCAGGCGCACGATCTGCGGGCCGAGTTCGACCGCGCGGTCGTAGCGGTAATGCGTGACATGGTGCAATGCGACATGGATCGACACGGCGTGCCTCCTGCGAGCCTGGGCGGTGAAAGAAAGCGCGCAAGACTTATGCCATCCCGCCCCGCCAACGCTTTCCACTGTGACTCAACGCAGTACAGCACCAAAACCGCGCAGTGCCTGCATTGCCGTGCAAGGGTTGCACACAAATGCGGCAGGCACGGTGCGATACCTCACCCGCGCTTGCCCGGTCCCTTGGCCTCACGCTTGATGCGCTGGCGTTCGTGGCGAATCTGCACAAGCTGCTTGCGCATCTCCCGATGGCGTCGGCTGTTGAGTAACAACAGGCCGAGCAATGGCAGCAACAGCGCAAAGCCATACAGGCCCGGGTGCGGCCCATACCGGTACATCGGCACCAGCGCCGCCAGGCACAGCAGGAAATACCCCGCCACCAGCCACGCCGCCCATTCCCGCCCGCGCACAATCATCAGGTTGCCGAACACCAGCAGCGTCACCAGCACCAACATGCCGAGCCCGACATTATCGGTACTGCGCGAAGGCTCCAGCATGCGCCAATAGGTGGTGCCGGCCAGGGACAGCAGGATCGAGCCACTGAAGCAGCCGAGCAGGATCGTGAGCATGAAGGTCGGAAAATAACGCGCAAGAAAATCCACCGTCCGGCCACCGCCAATCATTCGTCGAACTCCTCGTAGAGACCCAGCGCGATGGCTTTTTGCACCACGTATTCTTTCGCCGCTTTGATGTTGCCGGATCTAAGGCTGCCGCCGGTACTCAGCGTGGCGCCGAGGGCATCCTGCATCTGGGTCAGGGTCGCGTGACTGATCTGCGTTGTCGAATAGCGCTTGGGCAAGACACCGGCACGCTGGCGCAGCTTCAACAGTTTGGCGGTCAGGCTCGGGTCCCGCAGGCTCAACAGCTCGTTGGTCAACTTGGCCCGTTCCTGGCGGTTGAGGCCCTTGAGCAACTGCGTCCAGCTTCTGCCGGCGTTGGCCGCTTTGCTGGCCTTGAGCAGCCTGTAGGTGGTCAGCGCTGATCCACCGACCCCCACCAGGGAAATGCCATCGAGAATCGGCGAGACGACGTTGTACCACTCGGCATCGTCCATGCGGTCGTTGGCCGCCGGGTCCTGGATCTCGTTGGCCACCCGCACACCCCCGATCACGCATTGAGCGGTGCCGGCCATCGCTGCCGAAGCCCCCAGCACCACCAGCCAGGCACTGGCGCCGGCGGTGAAAGGCACGGCAATGCTGCCACTGAACACCACCACCCAGCCGATCACCGCGGCCGTGCAGGCCAGGGTGGTGTTGAAGGACTCACTGGCCAGCCGCGACTCCCGCGGGTTGTTCTTCACCTGGTCGACAAACTGCTGGGGCGCGATGTAGCGCTTGGCCTCCCGCAGAATCAGCCGTTTGGGCCGGATGCTGCAGATCGGCCGAAATTCGCGCAGGGTGATCACATTGAAGTCTGCATCGATGTACACCACCCCGGCGCCGGCAATCGAGGGGTCGGTATCGATGGCGGCAAACAGCCGCGGCAGGTTGATCTGGCTTTCGATCCGCTGGCGGGCAAGAACCTGCGTCAGGCGCAGGTCTCCGATCACTTCGTCTAAAGCGATGGTCACGGGATTCGTCCTTGATCTCATGGGTGAAAAGTCGGCCTGCCATGCGTCAGCTGGCAGCTGCCTCGGGCACCTCGGCGGTGCAGGCTGGCGCCACCTTAACAAAGCCGGCAGGACTTTTAAGACCGGCAGCGCGGCAAAATGTTTCGCCGGAATGCAAAACGCCAGCCCTGAGGCTGGCGTTGCGCTTAACGCGGTACGACCGGTTTACGCGCGGGCTTGGGGCCCTTGCCCTTGGCCGCATCCTTGCGTTCCTTGGCCGCCTGCTGGTTGCGGGCGAAAGCCGCCGCCTTGGCCTGCTCGCGTTTGTCCCACGAGTTGCCGCCATCGCTGGCCCGTGGTGGCAGGCCGGTGTGCTGGGTCAGGATCCTGGTGGTCTTCTCGCCGGCCACTTTGTGGCTGCCAGCCGGCGTCGAGTTCTTGCGACGGGCGCTCTGGTAGCTGTCGGTGGCCGGCTGGTGCAACGGGATCAACTGGTTCTTGCCCGGCCCGATCAGGTCGGCGCGGCCCATGCGGGTCAAGGCTTCACGCAGCATCGGCCAGCCTTTCGGGTCGTGATAACGCAAGAACGCCTTGTGCAGGCGACGCTGCTCCTCGCTCTTGACGATGGTCACCGCGTCGCTCTTGTAGGTCACCTTGCGCAGCGGGTTCTTGCCCGAGTGGTACATGGCGGTGGCGGTGGCCATCGGCGACGGGTAGAACGCCTGCACCTGGTCGGCACGGAAGCCGTTGCCCTTGAGCCACAGGGCCAGGTTCATCATGTCTTCGTCGGTGGTACCAGGGTGCGCAGCGATGAAGTATGGAATCAGGTACTGCTCTTTCCCGGCTTCCTTGGTGTACTTCTCGAACATGCGCTTGAACTTGTCATAGCTGCCGATGCCCGGCTTCATCATCTGGTTGAGCGGACCTTCCTCGGTGTGTTCCGGGGCGATCTTCAGGTAGCCGCCAACGTGGTGGGTCACCAGCTCTTTGACGTATTCCGGCGACTCGACCGCCAGGTCGTAGCGCAGGCCGGAAGCGATCAGGATCTTCTTCACACCCGGCAAGGCACGGGCGCTGCGATACAGCTGGATCAGCGACGAGTGGTCGGTATTCAGGTTCGGGCAGATACCCGGGAACACGCAGGACGGCTTGCGGCACGCGGATTCGATTTCCGGGCTCTTGCAGGCAATGCGGTACATGTTCGCGGTCGGGCCGCCGAGGTCGGAGATCACGCCGGTAAAGCCCGGGACCTTGTCGCGAATCTCTTCGATCTCGCGAATGATCGACTCTTCGGAACGGTTCTGGATGATCCGCCCCTCGTGCTCGGTGATCGAGCAGAAGGTACAGCCGCCGAAGCAGCCACGCATGATGTTCACCGAGAAGCGGATCATGTCGTAGGCCGGAATTTTTTCCTTGCCGTACGCCGGGTGCGGGACGCGCGCATAGGGCATGCCGAACACGTAGTCCATTTCTTCGGTGGTCATGGGAATGGGCGGCGGGTTGAACCAGACGTCCACTTCACCATGCTTCTGCACCAGCGCGCGGGCGTTGCCCGGATTGGTTTCCAGGTGCAGCACGCGGTTGGCGTGGGCATACAGCACCGCGTCGCCACGGACCTTTTCCACCGAAGGCAAGCGAATCACTGTCTTGTCCCGGGTCATCCGCGGGCTGGCCAGGATCTGCACCACCTTGGCTTCGTTGGGGTCTTCAACCGGCCCTTTCTCTTGCTCGATGGCGCAAGCCTGGGTGTCCTGCGTATTCACGTAGGGGTTGATGATCTTGTCGACCTTGCCCGGACGGTCGATGCGCGTGGAGTCGACTTCGTACCAGTCTTTCGGTGTATCGCGACGGATGAACGCGGTGCCACGCACGTCGGTGATGTCTTCGATCTTGTGACCGTAGGACAGGCGCTGGGCAACTTCGACAATCGCCCGCTCGGCGTTGCCGTACAGCAGGATATCGGCACAGGCGTCGATCAGGATCGAGTTGCGTACGCGGTCCTGCCAATAGTCGTAGTGGGCGATACGGCGCAGGGACGCTTCGATGCCGCCGAGGACGATCGGCACATTCTTGTAGGCTTCCTTGCAGCGCTGGCTGTAGACCAGGCTGGCGCGATCCGGACGTTTGCCAGCCATGCCACCTGGGGTGTAGGCGTCATCGGAACGGATCTTTTTATCGGCGGTGTAGCGGTTGATCATCGAATCCATGTTGCCGGCCGCGACGCCGAAGAACAGGTTCGGCTCGCCGAGCTTCATGAAGTCGTCTTTGGACTGCCAGTTCGGCTGGGCAATGATCCCGACGCGAAAGCCCTGGGACTCCAGCAGCCGGCCGATGATCGCCATGCCGAACGACGGGTGATCGACATAGGCATCACCGGTCACGATGATGATGTCGCATGAATCCCAGCCGAGCTGATCCATCTCCTCCCTGCTCATCGGCAGGAACGGCGCTGGCCCGAAACATTCGGCCCAGTACTTGGGATAGTCAAAGAGAGGCTTGGCTGCTTGCATCATGTCGATAACCGGTGTTGGCTTTCATTGAATTTCGCGGGCGCGGAATATAGCACAAAAAATGACCAATTCCGACTGCAACGGTCGGAAATATCAGCGCCGGGCTTAGGACCTGCCGCCGGGAGCCTGAAGCTCCGGCGGGCTTACTCGTCGTCGAAGTTGTAGCTGCCTGGGGCCAGGTTTTCGAAGCGGGTGTACTTGCCGATAAACGCCAGTCGCGAGGTACCGATCGGACCGTTCCGCTGCTTGCCGATAATGATCTCGGCGATGCCCTTGTGCTCGGTTTCCGGGTGGTACACCTCGTCCCGGTACACGAACATGATGACGTCGGCATCCTGCTCGATGGCTCCGGATTCCCGCAAGTCGGAGTTGATCGGGCGCTTGTTCGGGCGTTGCTCCAGGGAGCGGTTGAGCTGCGACAGCGCCACCACCGGGCAGTTGAACTCTTTGGCCAGGGCTTTCAGGGAGCGAGAGATTTCCGAAATCTCGTTGGTCCGGTTATCGCCACCCGAACCCGGGATCTGCATCAACTGCAGGTAGTCGATCATGATCAGCGCGACTTCGCCGTGCTCACGCACCAGGCGTCGGGTCCGCGCACGCATTTCCGAGGGGCTGATACCGGCCGTATCGTCGATGAACAACTTGCGATCGTTGAGCAGATTGACCGCCGAAGTCAGGCGCGGCCAATCGTCGTCGTCCAGGCGGCCGGCCCGGACCTTGGTTTGATCGATCCGCCCCAGGGACGACAACATACGCATGATCAGCGATTCGCCTGGCATCTCCAGGGAGTAGACCAGTACACACTTGTCACTGCGCAGTACGGCGTTTTCCACCAGGTTCATCGCAAAGGTGGTTTTACCCATGGATGGACGGCCGGCGACGATGATCAAGTCGGACGGCTGCAGGCCACTGGTCTTCTCGTCGAGGTCGGTGTAGCCGGTGGACAGGCCGGTAATCGCGTTGTCGGTGTTGAACAGGGTGTCGATGCGGTCGATGGCCTTGGTCAGCAGGTCATTGACGCTGACCGGACCGCCGGTTTTCGGCCGGGCCTCGGCGATCTGGAAGATCTGCCGCTCGGCCTCGTCGAGGATCTCGGCGGCGGTGCGCCCTTCGGGGTTGAAGGCGCTGTCGGCGATTTCGGTGCTGATGCCGATCAGTTGGCGCAGGGTCGCACGCTCGCGCACGATCGCGGCATAGGCCTTGATGTTGGCCACCGACGGGGTATTTTTCGCCAGCTCGCCCAGATAGCCCAGGCCACCCACTTGCGAGGTCTGACCTTCCTTGTCCAATTGCTCGGACAGGGTCACCACATCGATCGGCATGTTCTGATCGGCCAGCTTGGCGATCGCACGGAAGATCAGGCGGTGGTCATGTCGATAGAAATCGCCATCCGATACTTGATCGAGCACGCGTTCCCAGGCGTTGTTGTCCAGCATCAGACCACCGAGCACGGCCTGCTCGGCCTCGATGGAATGCGGCGGCACCTTCAGGGCAGCGGTTTGCAGATCGTATTGCTCGGGAGCGGAGATATCGTTCATGGCCACTTGGAATCAGGGGAGTAAAAAACACAGGGTGCAGAAAGACAAAGGGCACGACCTGTAAACAGGATCGTGCCCGATGTTACCGGCAAGCACCCGGGGGTGCCAGCCGACAAGTGCTGCTTAAGCTGCTACCACGACAACGCGTACGGTGGCTTCAACTTCGGCGTGCAGGTGCACGGCTACGTCGAATTCGCCTACGTTGCGGATGGTGCCGTTCGGCAGACGAACTTCGCTTTTTGCAACTTCAACGCCAGAGGCGGTCAGTGCATCAGCGATGTCGTGAGTACCGATCGAACCGAACAGCTTGCCTTCGTCACCGGCGGTGGCAGTGATAGTCACTTCCAGCTCAGCCAGTTGGGCAGCGCGGCTTTCAGCCGATGCTTTACGGTCTGCAGCCAGTTTTTCCAACTCAGCACGACGCTCTTCGAACGCAGCCAGGTTGGCAGCGGTCGCAGCGGTAGCTTTGCCGTAAGGCAGCAGGTAGTTACGGCCGTAACCAGCCTTAACGTTCACTTTGTCGCCCAGGTTGCCCAGGTTGGCGACTTTTTCCAGAAGGATCAGTTGCATGTGAAAATCCTCTTAACTTTTAACCTTCACCGTTCGCGTTATCGGCGTCTTTCGGCGCCAAACGACCGCGAAAATCAATCAGGCTGTCGACGATGGCCAAGACCACCAGCAACGGATAGATCAGTTGCATGAACAGCAGCAGCGTTACGTACAACCCCACCAGCCAGAATCTGGCCAGCCGCTTCTCAGCCACCAGCCCATGAATCAGGGCCAGCCCGGCGAACACCAGCGGTACGCTGCACAACGGCGTCAACATCGCCATCTGGGGGCCGAAGTTCGGTCCCAGAAGCATGCACGCCAGCAGCAACATCGCCGGCCCCAGCGGGATTCTGATCGCGCGAAACTCGCGACCAAAACCACCAGGGTTGTACAACAACGCCTGCCAGTAGCGCCCAACAATCAGGCTCAGCACACTGACGATCTGCAACAAGGCCGCAATCAGGCCGGTCAGGACCGGTGCTATCAGCGAGGCGAGACGAGCTCGCTCTTCAACCGATAATTGCTGGTAGAGATCACCGAGGGCCAACGGCAGGATTTTTACCAACTCCTGCGAGAGCATCTCGATCTGGGGGCGGAAAGTCACACCCAGCACTCCAGCAAACACCAGGCCCAGCGCTATGCTGACCAGCAGCACACGGTTCCAGGACTCGCTTGCGCGTAAAACCAACGCAAGGCCCGAAGACCCCAGCATCACTAAAAGCGCGCGGGGATCAGCGGAATAAAACCACCAGATCAACGCTGGCAGCAGTCCCAGGGCGAGGACACCAACGGCGTCCTTCAATCCGCGCCGCAGGAGCACAAGGCTTCCCGCAGCAGCACCCAACCAATACAACAACGGCAATGCCGCACATCCAGCCACTACCAGAGTGGCCTGCACACGACCGCGCATGATGAACTCAGCTAAGGCGCGCATGCATTCAATCCCTTACTACTTGTCGACTGCCCGGTCTCAGCGGCCGTGGCTGTCGGTGTAGGCCAGCAGGGCCAGGAAGCGGGCGCGCTTGATAGCGGTGGCCAGCTGACGCTGATAACGAGCTTTGGTACCGGTGATGCGGCTTGGAACGATTTTGCCGGTCTCGGATACGTAGGCTTTCAGAGTGTTGAGATCTTTGTAATCGATCTCTTTCACGTCTTCAGCGGTGAAGCGGCAGAATTTACGACGACGGAAGAAACGTGCCATGTAATTGGCTCCTCAAAAGGTCCGTGGATTACTCGTCAGCGTTATCGCTGGCGTCGCTGTTATCGCTGTCATCGCCATCGGCGCTGTCAGAATGCTCAGGACGGTCACGACGCTCACGGCGCTCACTGCGGTTTTCTTCAGCCTTGAGCATCTCGGATTGGCCGGTAACGGCTTCTTCGCGACGGATGACCAGGTTACGGATCACTGCATCGTTGTAGCGGAAGTTGTCTTCCAGCTCGGCCAGGGCCTTGCCAGTGCACTCAACGTTCAGCATCACGTAGTGAGCCTTGTGAACATTGTTGATTGCGTAGGCCAGTTGACGACGGCCCCAATCTTCCAGACGGTGGATTTTGCCGCCGTCTTCTTCGATCAGCTTGGTGTAACGCTCAACCATGCCGCCGACTTGCTCGCTTTGATCCGGGTGGACCAAAAAGATGATTTCGTAATGACGCATGAATGCTCCTTACGGGTTGTAGCCTGCCGCTCAAAAACGGTCAGACAAGGAGTGAATGACACTTATGGATCTTGCCGCAGGGAGGCACATGCGTGCCTGCCAGGAAGGCAAGGGGCGCAATTGTAGAGAAGGGGGAGAAAGGGCGCAAGGTGATTGGTGATTATTTGAACAATCCCCCATACACCACAAAAACAAATGTGGGAGGGGGCGCACTTCCGAAAGCGGTATGCCAGTTAACCAATGCACTGGCTGACACACCGTATCCGGGAGCAAGCCCCCTCCCACACTTTGACCTGCGTCAAACTTGGTTACTTCTTGGCTTTGGCCTTGGCGCCACGCTGGCGCTGGGCTTCGAACAGGCAGACACCCGTTGCGACTGAAACGTTGAGGCTGCTGACGCTACCGGCCATCGGCAGGTGCACCAGGTAGTCGCAATGCTCGCGAGTCAGGCGACGCATGCCCTTGCCTTCAGCCCCCATGATCAGGATGGTTGGGCCGGTCAGGTCCTGGTCATAAATGCTGACCTCGGCCTCCCCCGCCGTGCCCACGATCCACAGGCCACGCTGCTGGAGCTTCTCCAGGGTGCGCGCCAGGTTGGTCACGGCCACCAGCGGAATCACTTCCGCCGCACCGCAGGCGACTTTACGCACCACAGGCGTCAAGGTCGCCGACTTGTCTTTAGGCACGATCACCGCCAGCGCACCGGCAGCATCGGCCGAGCGCAGGCAGGCGCCCAGGTTGTGCGGATCGGTCACGCCGTCGAGCACCAGCAACAGCGGTGCGCCTTCGGTGCGATCGAGCAGCTCATCGAGCATCGCCTCGCCCCAGACCTGGCTCGGGCTTACGTCCGCTACCACGCCCTGGTGAACGCCTTCGACCCAGACGTCCATCTCACGACGCTCGGCTTGGCCGATCGCCACTTTGTTTTGGTTGGCCAGCTCGACCAGCGCTTGAACGCGTGGCTCACTGCGGCCTTCTGCCAACCACACCTGCTTGACGCGTTTCGGGTGGTGACGCAGCAATGCCTCTACGGCGTGTACGCCGTAGATTTTTTCCAGACTCATGACTTGGCCTTAGGTTTGCGCGACCCGCCGCTTTTCGCGGGGGCCGAACCCGCTTTCGGCGGGCCTTTACGGTGTTTGCTCGGTTTCTTTTCTGCGCCCTGGGACTTTCCCCCAGACGCCGCTTTACCACCGCTTTTGGCTTCGCTGAGCAACTGCTGCTTCAACTCACGACTCTTGCGTACTTCGGCGTTTTTTGCCGCGGCATCGCTTGGGCGGTAGGCTTCGGGGGCCTTGTCCTTGGCAGACGAACGACGACCCGCCTTGGCTGGCGCAGGCTCGGCGGCCGCTGCTTTCGCAGGAGCACCTTTACCTTTCGCGGCCGGTGCTGCGGTTTCGTTGCCACGTTTTTTACGGCCAGTCGGCTCAACAGGCTTGTCCGGCATGCCGAAGTCGATCTTGCGCTCGTCCAAGTCGACGCGCATGACCTGTACTTCCACGGTATCGCCCAGACGGAAGCTGCGACCGGTGCGCTCGCCCGCCAGGCGGTGATGCACAGGATCGAAGTGGTAGTAGTCACCCGGCAAGGCGGTGACGTGCACCAGGCCTTCGACGTAGATGTCAGTCAGCTCGACGAACAGACCAAAGCCGGTCACCGCGGTGATCACGCCCGGGAACGACTCGCCCACACGGTCTTTCATGAACTCGCACTTGAGCCAGTTCACAACATCGCGAGTGGCTTCGTCGGCACGCCGCTCGCTCATGGAGCACTGCTCGCCCAGTTGCTCCAGGGCCGCTTCGTCGTACGGATAGATCCGCGCCTTCGGAATGGTCATGGCACCGGCGCGCTTGACGTGCGGGGTGTTCTGCTTGGAATGGATCACGCTGCGGATCGCCCGGTGCGTGAGCAGGTCCGGGTAACGGCGAATCGGCGAGGTGAAGTGGGTGTACGCCTCGTAATTCAGGCCGAAGTGGCCCTGGTTATCGGCGCTGTACACCGCCTGGCTCAGGGAGCGCAGCATCACGGTCTGGATCACGTGATAATCCGGACGGTCCTTGATGCTGGCCAACAGTGCCTGGTAGTCCTTCGGCGTCGGGCCGTCCTTGCCTTTGTGCAGGGACAGGCCGAGCTCGCCGAGGAACGCGCGCAACTTCTCCAGACGCTCCGGCGGCGGGCCGTCGTGTACTCGGTACAACGCAGGGATCTCATGCTTCTTCAGGAATTCAGCGGTGGCCACGTTGGCCGCCAGCATGCATTCCTCAATCAGCTTGTGAGCGTCGTTGCGCGTGGTCGGGGTGATCGCGGCGATCTTGCGCTCGGAACCGAAGACAATCCGGGTTTCCTGAGTTTCAAAATCGATCGCGCCGCGCACATGCCGAGCGCCCAACAGCACCTTGTACAGTGCGTAGAGCTGCTTGAGGTGCGGCACGACATGGCCGTACTCACCGCGCAGGGTTTTGGCCTCGCTGGTTTTCGGCTGCTCCAGGATGGTGCTGACCTTGTTGTAGGTCAGGCGGGCCTGGGAGTGAATCACCGCTTCGTAGAACTGGTAGTCGGTCATTTCGCCGGTTTTCGAGATGGTCATCTCGCACACCATGGCCAAGCGGTCGACTTTCGGGTTCAGCGAGCACAAGCCGTTGGACAGCTGCTCAGGCAGCATCGGGATCACGCGCTCGGGGAAGTACACCGAGTTGCCGCGCACCTGGGCTTCGTTGTCCAGGGCCGAACCGATCTTCACGTAGCTGGAAACGTCGGCAATCGCGACGAACAACTTCCAGCCGCCGGAGAACAGGCGCAACTTGCCAGGCTTGGCTTCGCAATACACCGCGTCATCGAAGTCCCGCGCATCTTCGCCGTCAATGGTGACGAACGGCAGATGACGCAGGTCGATGCGCTTCTCTTTGTCTTTTTCTTCGACTTCCGGCTTGAGCTTGGCGGCTTCCTTGAGGACGGCCTCCGGCCAGACGTGAGGGATGTCGTAGGTACGCAGCGCGACATCAATCTCCATGCCCGGCGCCATGTAGTTGCCCACCACTTCGACCACATCGCCCTGCGGCTGGAAGCGCGGCGTCGGCCAGTGAGTGATCTTCACCTCGACGAACTGACCGACCTTGGCGTTGGCGTTGCGACCCGGGGTCACCAGCACTTCTTGCTGGATCTTCGGATTATCGGCCACGACAAAGCCGATGCCACCCTCTTCGAAGTAACGGCCGACGATGGTC
Organism: Pseudomonas sp. MF4836; assembly: GCF_002018875.1. Classification (GTDB taxonomy): domain Bacteria; phylum Pseudomonadota; class Gammaproteobacteria; order Pseudomonadales; family Pseudomonadaceae; genus Aquipseudomonas. The sequence continues at coordinate 569,850 of NZ_MVOL01000002.1, read as the reverse complement.
TCGTGGGCACGGGATACCACTTCAACGATCACACCTTCACGGCGACCACGACGGTCCAGGCCGGAGACACGTGCCAGGGCGCGGTCGCCATCGAACACCAGGCGCATTTGCCCTGGGCTCATGAACAGGTCGTCACTGCCGTCGTCCGGCACCAGGAAGCCGAAGCCATCGCGGTGACCGCTGATGCGGCCCAGGATCAGGTCGAGCTTGTCCACCGGGGCATAGGTGCCACGACGGGTGTAAATCAGTTGAGCATCGCGCTCCATGGCGCGCAGGCGGCGGCGCAGGGCTTCGAGCTGGTCTTCTGTGGTCAGACCGAACTCTTCTACCAACTGCTCGCGGCTAGCAGGCGAACCCCGGTCAGCAAGGTGCTGCAGGATCAGTTCGCGGCTAGGAATAGGGTTTTCGTATTTTTCCGCTTCACGAGCGGCCTCGGGATCGAGGGACTGCCAATCGGCCATTAGATAAATTTCACCTTGTCTATATGCGGGTTAGTTTGGCATACGCGTATTGAAACGGGAAATTTCAGGCTCAGACAACGCGCGAAAGATCCGTGAAACGCCTCGGAAACCTCTTAGCAGCATGGCTTGCGCAATTTTTTGGGTATTTTTCAAAACAGGGGTTTACAGCTTAAAAAGTGGTCCGTATAGTGCGCGCCATCAACACGGCGACGTCGTTGATACTGCCCAGATGGTGAAATTGGTAGACACGCCAGCTTCAGGTGCTGGTGACCGCAAGGTCGTGGAAGTTCGAGTCTTCTTCTGGGCACCAATTTCGAGCTTGAGAGTAGATCAATCTCAAGGCTCACACAAAAACCCGCGAAAGCGGGTTTTTGCATTCTAAGTATTTGATTTATTAAAACCAAAACAGGGGTTTACAGATCAAATCACGCTCCGTATAGTGCGCTCCATCGACACGGCAACGATGTCGATACTGCCCAGATGGTGAAATTGGTAGACACGCCAGCTTCAGGTGCTGGTGACCGCAAGGTCGTGGAAGTTCGAGTCTTCTTCTGGGCACCAATTCAGATCAAACCCGCGAAAGCGGGTTTTTTCGTTTCTGGCCTCCTGTTTTTCCCCGGTCACGCGCTACACACCCTCCCCCATCAAAAACTCTTCTCCAGCTTCAGCGCCACTTCCGTCTGGCGATATTGATAAGCCCAATCGATGGTGCTCGCATTGAGGGTGCGCTTGACGTAAAGGTTGGGCACCACGCCCGCCACTTTAAAGCGTGGCATGGCCAGGTTGGCGATATAGATCTGCTGACGATCCTCGCGCAGCCCGCCGAGAAAGTAATCCGGCTCGTCATACCGCGTGCGCCGGTAGAGCGCCGTCGCATTGAGGTTCAGCCCCACATCGAACATTCGATACAGCCCAAGGCTCGCCATGTATTCCTTGTTACTGGCCGACTCCTGCGGCTGGGTCCGACGGGTATAGGTCAAGCCGCCGTACACCAGGGTTTGACCGCCCAACAGGTAAGACGCCGAGCCGCCCACCAGGCGCTCGTCGTAGTTCTCGAAGTAGTCCCGCTCCTCACCCTGGAAACGAAAGTGCTTCTGCTGCCCCTGGAGGCTCAGTTGCAGCCGCTCGGTCAGGGTGTGCTTCCACTCCAGGCGCAGGCCGCTGGCTTGATACTTGTTGTGCCGATCGCCGTAGTAGCTTTCGAACAGTGGCGACACCGAGACATCATTCAACGCGCTCAGGTAGTTGTAGCCGACATAAATCACACTGGTGTTTTCGTCGTAATAGGTCTCGGGCTCGTCTTCCTTGTGCCGATGGTAGTAGTTGCCATAGCTGAGTCCGCGAACCAGCACATGATGATGCCCATCGATCTGAAAGCGCCGCTCGGCCACGGCGTCGTACACCAGGCTGGAGGACTTGATGGGCTCGGGCATCTTGCGACTGAAACGGTAGCAGCCAAAGAAATCACACACGTCCGTATGGGTCGTCATGCCGTTGGCCTGGTTGACGTTGCTGTTGTAGCCGGCGCCCAGGGCAACCGACCCATGCCAGCTGCGCCGCTCCTGCAAGGCCCCCTGATAACCCTCAAGCACTGGAATGACCTGCTCAGGAACCGCACTCGCCGCCACTTCATCAAACAGCACCTTGGCTTCACGCGACTGGTTGTCCTCGAATAAAGCCCGGGCCAGCTCCAGCTTGGCCCGCACAAAAGCCGGGTCCATGGCCGCTGCGGCTCGAAGATGGGCGATGGCCCGGCCGTAGCGCTTTTCCTGCCGGGCCAGCATGCCTTCGGCCATCAGCACCACTTTCTCTTCATGCCCCGGCAGTTGCCGGTAGCGCTCGACGAACTGGCGCACCTTGGGCCATTGCTGCAAATTCAGCGTGACATAGATGGCAGGCCCCAGATCCTCCAGAGTGTTCTGCACGTTGTACGTGCGCCCCTCGATGGTAATCAGTGACGAGTCATCCGTGGCCGGATCAATATCGATCAAATGCGAGCGCTCACGCTCGTTCACCGTTCGGTCAATCTTGTTCAACAGTCGCCGGGTATCGTCTTCATCGGCCCCTGCGGCACCGGCCAATAGAGTGAATGCAAGCATTAAGACAAGCCGCACAGGCAAGCACATCGACATGTGGGTCAGATCCAGCGAATAGACAATGATTAAAAAAGGGAGAGATCGACTCTCCCTTTTCTGATGCCAGGCTCAGTTATTGTTTTTTGCCACCAAAGGCAACGCTGCTGGATGAGATGCCGTTGTTGTAGATACCCGCCAATGCCTCAGCACCTGCACCATAGAACTGGCCCTTGATAAGGCCGCTGGTGTTCTGGAACGAGCCATTGGAGGCAATGTTGGTGCCCGCGAAGTTAACCGTGCCCGCACCACCGGCAATAGAACCGGCCAAGGTGCCGCTGCCACCTCCGTAGTTGGCAGTCAGAGTGCCCGTCGAAACATTCGGCGCCCCCGGATCAAACTTCTTGATCCCGACAACGTCGTACTTGGCATTGACCAGCGTCGGCATGCTGGTCGTTGGGTTTTCGCCAGCGAAGAACACCGTACGGTTGGCGTGAGTCAAATTGAGATCCGTACTGTTATCCGGCTGCACACCGGTTTTACGCGGAGCCCATTCGCCGAAATACACTTCGGCACCGGAGACCTTGGCGATCACTTCACCGCCAAACTGCGGGAAGTTTGGCAATGGGTCGGAGATCTGCCGATAGGAATAGACTTGAGTGCCATAGGCAACCGAAGACTTCCAGGTTTCCGAGATCTTGTTGCCATTCATCACGATATGCGCAGATGCCGTGCCTGGTGTTGCGATCAAGGCATTGGTCTGGGCAATAGGGCCGCTTTTGAAGCTGACAATCTTGCTGGTATCGGCAGTCCCGCCGACGGCAGTCGGCATGGCAATCCCAACTTCCCCAATGCCTTGCAAGTTAGATTGTCCGACCTGTACATAAGCGCTCGAAGAGCCACCCGTGACAGGGGCAGCAAAACTACCCGACGTCACCAATGCCAGCGCGCTAAACACAAACAGTTTTTTCATAACAACCTCCAAGTTAAAATGATAAAAACCACTGTTTTTAACTAAAAACAGCAAAAAATCAGAAACGGGCGGTCAAACCAAGTTTCATGGTGCGCCCCGGCGCCGGCATCATGACTCGAGCCAAAGGGTCGAGGTAATAACGATTGGTCAGGTTATTAATGCCAAAATCGACATCGACATTTTTATTCACGTGATAACTGGCGTAAGTATCGAAGACCCAGATCGGGTGCCAATTAAGAGGTCGATTGAACCCGTCGACATACATCACGCCATTACGAATCCAGTCTTCTTCATCCTTATTGACTGCACTGCTGTGGTAAATCATGCGCCCGCCCAACTCCAGGCTCTCATTGAACAGGCGCAGGCCGCTGTCCAGGTTCAGCGAATAGTCGGGCTGCAGGCTGCTGCGGGCAAAGGTAGTAGGGAACCCGGCCGTGACGCAGGTAGAGATCGCGTTGTTGTAATAAGGATCCAGGGTGGCGGCATAATCCTTGTCGCAGAGCTTTTGTTGCAGGCGATAACTCGCGGAGAAGTTGGTGAAGTACTTACCCGTATCGAACCGGGTTTGCAGCTCAATACCCGAATACACTTTCTTGTCATACTGAACGATATTGAAGTTGTAATCGCGATCAACATAATCGCGAATGGTGTTGTTGTAGTAGTTGATCTTGAAGTCCGCATGCCGCCACTCTTCAAAATAACTTCTCAAGTCGTGGGCATACCCCACTTCCCAGTTATACGAGTGCTCGGGGCGCATCGCATTGTTTGACACACCGGTGCCGCCAAACCCCGAAGCGGCCTGGGTATCTTCATAAATGGAGGGGAAGCGGACGAACTCGGTGTAGCGCAGGTAGACCCGTGCATGCTCCGTCAGAAAGACAGTCGCCCCCGCCATGGGTGCCCACGCACTGTCCTTGCGTTTTTTCGGCAACGCCCATTTATCGGCGGGTTCGGTACCCGACTTGGCAACACCGGTGTAACTGCGGTTAACAAGGTAGCGGGCATAGTCCCCGGAAACGCCCTGGGGGTTGTTGACCGTTTCCTGAAGGTTGATCCCGCCATTGAGAAAAGGGTTCTGCGAGCGATCCAGAGTGAACCCGTTAAAGGGAATATCCACCGATTCGGTCGTATAACGAACGCCGTTGACCTTGTCTTTGTCGAGCACGAACGGAAGGTCTTCCGCGGTTAAATTGCCGTTCACAAACTCTTCATTGACGGCATCCACGAACTGCTGGTTTTCCGCATCGCTCATCACCCTTCGATACTCAAACCCCTTGCGGTCGGTAGGCGCGTTGACCTGCCAGTTGGCGTCCTGGTTTTCGCGGTGACGCTTCAACCCCTCATCAAACGAGTTGTAATCGCTGTAGCGGGCGCCCGCGCTCAAGACCAGCCAGGAGGTGGGCGACCAGTCCCCGGTGAAGGAGAAGTTGTATTGCTGGCGGTTGCCACTGCGCGGCCCCATATGCCGGTTGCCCCAGGTCGCGGTGGTCGCGGCGCGATCTTGCGAGGCGTCTTTTTGCTCGAGTTTTTCATGGCTGAAATCACTGGCCAGGGTTACCGCCAGATCATCGGTCAATTGCAGTTTGTTGCTGACATTCACCCCCCAACGGTCATGCTTCGAGAGTTGCAGGGCCTTGGCGTAGATGGTGTATCGATCGTTGATATTGGGCAGCTTCTCCGGGGCCGTCCCGCAACTGCTGGGGTTGGCGCCTGCCTGGCAGCGCACATAGTTGTCCCAGGCCACATCCTGGCCACGGACATCGGCCGCGGTTATGCCATAGACGTCGTCGCCATTCTGATGCCGCTCGCTGTCACTGCGGGTCATCCACAGACCGGTCTTGAGGTCGATCAGCGGGTTGTCCGGGTTCCAGCTGTAGTTCAGGTTGTAGGTGTCTTGCTTGACCTGGCTGTAGGGGAACTGCAACCCGATATTGTTGCCCCCCGCCTTGTCCAGACCCACGTAGTAAGAGACCAGGTACGGCGAACTCTCCCCGTACTCCAACTCGTTGTGCATATAGGACAGCTTCAGGCTCTGCTCATCGGGCAGGTACAGGGTGCCCTTGAGCAAGGTGGTGCGCATCTCGCTGGAGGTGTTGGCCACTTCGTGTCCGGGCAGGAACAGGTTAGCCACGTAGGACTGCACGTTCGCGTCGCCGGGGGCGTCCTTGGCTCCCGCGTCGGCCTTCGCATCGGCCAGCCAGTCGCTGGTCTGGTAGCGCTGGCTACCGCCCTTGCCGCTGAAGTAGTTGCCCTTGTTGCGGTAGCTGTAGGCCGCGAACAGGTCGAAGTTGTCCTGGCGCGTAGCGGTGGCGATGCGAAACGCGTTGTCGTTGAAGTCGAAGTTCCCGGAATGGGAGCCGCCGCGCGGACTGAACTCGGTGCCGCCGCCCTTGCTGAAGGTCAGGTTGCCGTCGTACCCGGCGTAGGCCCCATCGATATCCCGATAGTCGCGGCCGAAAGACTTCATTCCGCTTTCATTGGGCTTGATGGAATTGGTCGCGGTTTCGGTCTTGATCTCCAGGCCAAAGCTTTCGCCAGGCCTGACGATGTCGTCGACGTCCAGGGTCTTGATCTCTACCGAGCCGCCGATGCCGCTCTTGATCCCGGAACTCATCGACGGGCCCTTCTCCACCGCGATGCTGCCGATCATGTTCGGGTCGACATAATTGCGGTTGGCGACGCCCGCCGAGCCCATCCACACCGACGTGGCCTGCTCAGTGCCATCCACGGTCACCGGGATCCGCCCTTCGCCCTGGATGCCCCGGATATTCGGGTCCAGCGAGCCACTGTTGCGCGCATCGCCGCTGTACACGCCGTTCAAGCCCTTGAACAGATCGGACACGCTCGCGCCCTTATAGCGCTCCAGGTCATCCTTGCCGGCGTAGACGTTGGATACATCCTTGGCGAACACGTTGTTCTGGCCGATCTCGTCCTTGGTCTCCCACTCGCCCTTGACCTCGATCGCCTGCAGCACCTCCAGTCCTTTCTGCGAGGTGCCCTGGTGCTTTTCTTCCTCGACCCCCGCGGGCAGTTCGATCTCGACCGCCCCCATCTTCAGCGGCGCCTGCGGGGCGGGGCTTTCAAGCGCTTCCTGGGCCTGGGTAGACAAAGTGGCAAGCGCCAACAGAATCGAACAGGCCATGGGCTTCAATCTGTTCAGCGAAGGCGACGGGCTAAGCAAGGACATAGCGAGGACCTGTAGTTTTCATGCACTGCGAAACGATGTTTCCGGGCCCTCTCGGGCGACGCAGTGATACTACTCACCAATGCAAATGAATCTCACTTCGCTTTGTATGCACATCGAAGTAATTCCTATGCGCGATGGTGCCGCGGGAACTTTTCCCGGTTGCATAACGGCTGATTCGCCCTTGAATGGCCGCCCGCGGGAGTAAAAGCTGCGGCCAGAAGGGGATTGCCTAGGGAGGAATGGGCCTGGGCAGGGGCCGTAAAATGGAGGGGCGTGACGCAAAAGGCAGCGGCGAAGACCGATAGCCTGCTTATCAATTTCCCGCAAAAAGGCACTTGAGAAACAATATCGTTTATCATTATTTCAAGATATGTAGCCGCAAGCGAGGAAGTACCCGCATGACGATTCGCAATAACCCGATGCTGCGCGGCCTGGCCGTTTCGATGCTGGGCCTGATTCTGGGGGCATCACAGGCCATGGCCGCCGACCCGGTTTCCCTGACCCTCTACAACGGTCAGCACAAGGAGGTCGGCGACGCCATCGCCAAGGCGTTTGAAGCCAAGACCGGCATCCACGTCAATGTGCGCAAGGGCAGCAGCAATCAACTGGCCAGCCAGGTCGTCGAGGAAGGCGATCGCTCCCCGGCCGACGTGATCTACACCGAAGAGTCGCCACCGCTGAACAAGCTGGGTGAGCAAGGCCTGCTGGCCAAGACCGATGCCGCGACCCTGGAGGTCCTGCCCAAGGACTACGTCGCCACCAATGGCACCTGGATCGGCATCACCGCTCGGGTGCGCGTAGTGGCATTCAACCCGAAACTGATCGACGAAAAAGACCTGCCCAAGTCGGTGCTCGATTTCGCCCAGCCGCAATGGCAAGGCAAAGTCGGGTTCGTGCCCACCAGCGGCGCGTTCCAGGAACAAGCCGTGGCCATCATCAAGCTGCACGGGATGGACGCCGCGGAAGAATGGCTGACCGGCCTGCGCGCTTTCGGCAAGACTTACAGCAACAACATGGTTGCGCTCAAAGCGGTGGAAAACGGCGAAGTCGCCACCGTGCTGGTGAACAACTACTACTGGTTCGCCCTGCAACGCGAGAAAGGCCAACTGGATTCGAAACTGCACTACTTCACCGGCGGCGACGTCGGCGGCCTGATCACGGTCTCCAGCGCGGCGGTGCTCAAGTCGAGCAAACATCCGAAGGAAGCCCAGCAGTTCCTGGCCTACATGGCCAGCGAAGAAGGCCAGCGGGTCATCACCCAGACCACCGCCGAATACCCGCTACGCAAGGGGTTGGAGTCGGATCGCGGGCTCAAGCCATTCAGCGAGCTGCAGGCACCGAAAGTCACCCCGGCCGACCTGGGCAACGCCGAGGAAGCCCTGGAACTGGAACGTGAAGTTGGCCTGAACTGATGAGCCTGTCGCTGCCCGCCGGCACTGCCCGCGTCGGTTATGTCCCGCGGCGCAAGCGGCCGTCGATCTGGCTGCTGCTGCCGGTGCTGCTGCTGGTCGGCCTGAGCCTGTTGCCGCTGCTCTATGTCGGGCTCAAGGCCTGGCAGGCCGGCTGGGCTGAAGCCCTGCACCTGCTGTGGCGCCCCTACGTGTTCGGGCTGCTGCGCAACACCCTGCTGCTGATGGTCGGCGTTACGCTGGCCTGTGCGGTCATCGGCTTGTCGCTGGCCTGGCTGCTGGAGCGCAGTGACTTGCCAGGGCGGCGGCTATGGGGCGTGGTGCTGTGCCTGCCCTTTGCGGTGCCGGCCTTTGTCAGCAGCTTTACCTGGGTCTCCCTCAGCGCTCATTTCGAAGGGCTGGGCGGGGCGATCCTGGTGATGACGCTGTCCAAGTACCCGCTGGTGTTCCTGCCGGTGGCGGCGACCCTGCGCAATCTCGACCCTTCCCTGGAAGAGTCCGCGCGCACCCTGGGGCAAAACCGCCTGGGAGTGTTCTTCAGAATCACTTTGCCTCTGCTCTGGCCGTCACTGCTGGCCGGCTCGTTGTTGATCGCCCTGCATATGCTGGTGGAGTTCGGCGCGCTGTCGATCATCGGCCTGCAAACCTTCACCACTGCGATCTATCAACAGTTCGAGCTGGAGTTCAGCAACGCCAACGCAGCCATGCTTTCCGCCGTGCTGCTGGCGATGTGCCTGATGCTGCTGTGGCTGGAGTTGCGGGTTCGCGGCAAGGGCCGCCATGTGCGCACCGGCCAGGGTGCGGCGCGTCACGCCGAACAGGTTCGACTGGGGTACTGGGCCTGGGGCGGGCAAGTCTATTGCCTGTTGCTGGCGGTGATCGGCAGCGGCATCCCCCTGGGCATGCTTGCCTACTGGTTGGCTGTGGGCTCTTCGGCGGCCTTTCCGGTGGCGGCCATCAGCGAGGCCCTGCTCTCGTCCCTGGCCCTGTCCCTGGGCGGCGCTGCACTGTGCCTGCTGCTGGCGGTGCCGGTCGGGCTGCTGGTGGTGCGCTACAAGGGCCGCCTGGCGCTATGGGCCGAGCGCCTGCCGTATCTGCTGCATGCCTTGCCGGGCCTGGTAATCGCCCTGACGCTGGTGTTCTTCGCCCTGCACTATGTGCCGGCGCTGTATCAGACCTCGGCGTTGCTGCTGATCGCCTACGCACTGCTGTTTCTGCCGCTGGCCCAGGCCCCCATCCGCACCGCATTGAACAAGGCCGCGCCACAACTCGAAGAAGCCGCGCGCACCCTCGGCGCTTCCTCGTTCAGCGCATTCTGCCGGGTGACGCTGCCGATCATCTTTCCAGCCCTTGGCGCCGCGTTTGCCCTGGTGTTCCTGGATGCGATGAAAGAACTCACCGCCACCCTGCTGCTCAGCCCGACCGGGCTCAACACCCTGGCGACTGAAGTCTGGGCACATACGGCGAATGTCGAGTTTGCGGCGGCCGCGCCCTATGCGGCGCTGCTGATTCTGGTCTCGGGCTTGCCGGTGTATCTGCTGACCACGCGGATGTACCTGAGTCGCTGAGCGTGCGCGCAACCGCTCCTGCAGTTATCCACACCCCTGCAGGAGTCGGTTGGCCGGACGGTCAGGCCCGGAATTGCCCCAGGCTGGCCTTGAGCTGCGCGGCCAGACTGTCGAGGACCTTGCCACTGGCCGTGGTCTCCACCACCGCCTGAGCCGCGCGTTCGGCCTGGGCATGAATGGTCTCAACCCGCCCGCGCACCGCCTGCGCACCTTGCGCCTGATGAGCCGCAGCCTTGGTCGCCAGTCCGATGGCGGCGTGCACCTGCTCCACCGAAGACTGCACTGACTGTTGCAGCCGTGCACTGTCGCGCAGCACCAACAACCCCTCGCTGGCCTGGCGTCCGGCTTGGCCGATGGCCGCCACGGCCTCGCGCGCGCCTTGCTGCAGGGCGCCGATATGGGCCTGGATATCGCCGGTGGAACTCTGGGTCTTGCTGGCCAGGGCCCTGACCTCATCGGCCACCACCGCGAAGCCGCGGCCGGTTTCGCCCGCGCGCGCTGCTTCGATGGCCGCGTTCAGCGCCAGCAGGTTGGTCTGCTCGGCGATACCGTGGATCACCGTCAGCACCACCTCGATCTGTTCACTCTGCTGGGCCAGGCGCTCGATGACCTTGGCCCCGGTATCGACCTGCCCCGCCAGCGCCTCGATCAGGCCGCCGACCTGGGCCGAAGTCCGGGTGTTCTCGTCGGTGGCCTGGCGAATCTCCACCACTTGCTGCAACGCTGCCTGCATCGCCTGGCTTTCGGCCTGGGCCTCATCGGCCATTTGCGACAGTGCCCGCAGACTCTCGGCCACTTCATCGCGCTGGGCTTCGGCCGCCGCATCGGCGCCGGCGTTGCGCAGGCTCATGGCACCGATCTCAACCCCGGTGCGCTGCGCCACATCCCCCGCCTCGCGCACGATGGGCTGCAACTTGTCGACAAACCGATTGACCGCCGAGGCCATGTCGCCGATTTCATCATTGCTGTTGAGCTGCACACGTTTGGTCAGATCCCCCTCGCCCGCCGCCAGATCATTCAGCGCGGCGATCAGCAGGTGCAGCTTGTTGACCACACGCCGCCCCAGCACCACCGCCAGCAACAACAAGACACCGCAGCCCACCAGCGCCAGGCCCAGGCCGATCCGCCAGCGCAGGGTCTGCGCCGCGTCCTGCACGGTGCTAGCAGTGTTGGCCTGCATTTGCGTGGCCGTACCCTGGGCCGATTGCAGGCGCGAGCGCATGGCCGCCGAGCTCTCTGCCGAGGCGCCTTTCACGCTGTCGCCCACCAATTGATCGCTGCTGGCAATCAGCGCCGCAAAACGCTTGTCCAGCGCCGCCACATCCGCCTCGACCGAGGCAGTGGACACACCCATCAACACCTTGCCGATTTCCACGCCATTGGGGTTGATCGACGCTTCGAGGTAGTACACCGAGGGGTCGTTCTTGGCCGCATCCAGCACCTTGTCCAGGGCTCGGTCGCCCTTGCCCTTCTCCAGCAGTGCCTTGTTGATCGGGTTTTCCCGGTTCAGGTAACGGGTCAAGTGCTCGCCCGCAGCGTCGTCGTAAACCACGAACAACACGTTGGGATTGCGTTGCGCACGCCGGGCAAATTCGGAAAGAGTCGGCACGTCGCTGTCCCACATTGCTCGCGGCGCTACCGACGCCAGCAATTGGGCCATGTCATTGGCTGAATCCTTCAGGTCTTTTTCCAGGGTGGCGCGCAATTGCGCCTGCTCTTCCTGCAGGCGCGAGGACAGGCCCGCGGTCAGGCGCTGACGGGTACTGCTGGAGAGGCTCTCCAGGCTGGATGTGACTTCACGCCCGGCCTGCTCCAGTTCCGCAGACAGCTTCTGGCTATCAACGCCCAGACGGGCGGCAAGATCAGCCTCGAGCGCAGTCACCGTGCTCCGGGTCAGGGCAACCGCCACCAGTACCTGCACCAAAAGGGCGATACCTAGGGTAACGAACACTGGCCGCAGCAAACGGCTTTGTAACAGTGAGAGAACGGCCGACACAGGAAATCCCTCTGCTTTGACGCCATAAAATTGATGGCACTCTAGAATCAGAGTTAACAGCAAGGGTCGTGCCGTTCAAGCACCAGATACGACAAAGGGCCCAATTCAGGGCCCTTTGTGATTTACATCAACGACTTATTACGCGAACGGATGACGCAGAACGATGGTTTCGTTGCGGTCCGGACCTGTCGAAATAATGTCAATCGGCGCACCGATCAGCTCTTCGACGCGTTTGATGTAAGCGCGGGCGTTGGCTGGCAGCTCTTCCAGGGTCTTGGCGCCCACGGTCGATTCAGTCCAGCCCGGCACTTCTTCGTACACAGGCTGCAGGCCTACGTAGCTGTCCGCGTCAGTCGGGGCAACGTCCTTGCCTTGCGCATCCTTGTAGCCGATGCAGATGTTGATGGTTTCCAGGCCGTCGAGTACGTCCAGCTTGGTCAGGCAGATGCCCGAGATGCTGTTCACATCGATAGCGCGACGCAGGATAACGGCATCGAACCAGCCGCAACGACGGGCACGGCCGGTGGTAGCACCGAATTCGTGACCTTGTTTGGCCAGGTGCGCACCGACATCGTCGAACAGCTCAGTCGGGAACGGGCCCGAACCTACACGCGTGGTGTACGCCTTGGTGATGCCGAGGATGTAGTCCAGGAACATCGGGCCAACGCCAGAACCAGTCGCAACGCCGCCAGCGGTGGTGTTGGAGCTGGTCACGTACGGGTAGGTGCCGTGGTCGATGTCCAGCAACGAGCCCTGGGCGCCTTCGAACATGATGTCTTTGCCGGCGCGACGCAGGTCGTGCAGCTCGGCAGTCACGTCCAGCATCAGCGGCTTGAGCAGCTCAGCGTATTCCTTGCACTCGGCCAGGGTCTTTTCAAACTCGATGGCCGGCTCTTTGTAGTAACCCACCAGCATGAAGTTGTGGTAATCCACCAGTTCACGCAGCTTGTCTTCAAAGCGCGGCATGTTGAGCAGGTCGCCCACACGCAGGCCACGACGTGCAACCTTGTCTTCGTAGGCCGGGCCGATGCCGCGACCGGTAGTACCGATCTTCAGCTCGCCACGGGCCTTTTCACGGGCCTGGTCCAGCGCAACGTGGAAGGACAGGATCAGAGGGCAGGAAGGGCTGATACGCAGGCGCTCGCGCACTGGCACGCCTTTCTCTTCCAGCTTGGTGATCTCGCGCAGCAGGGCGTCAGGTGCAACCACCACGCCGTTGCCGATCAGGCACTGCACGCCTTCGCGCAGTACACCCGACGGGATCAGGTGCAAGACGGTTTTTTCGCCATCGATCACCAGGGTGTGACCCGCGTTGTGGCCACCTTGGTAGCGCACTACGGCGGCAGCATGTTCGGTCAGCAGATCAACGATCTTGCCTTTGCCCTCATCACCCCACTGGGTGCCCAGGACTACGACATTCTTACCCATAACACTTGTCCTCATTCGCGCAAACTTGGTGCCGGCAGCCGCCGGCGGGAAAACTCAAGAAGACAGCGGCAGTACCTGCCAAAGCCCATTCTGCTGAATCAATTGTCGGTCGCAATCCGCTTCACGGGCAGCGGCCAAAGGTTGCCCAGGCAACGCCTGGACGACACGCTGACCCTCACCGCGCAACTGACAGACTTGCTGCCAGAGTGCCGCATCAGTGCTGTCAGGCATCCAGATACCGCCAGACGGTAGCTCGACTTCAGCACGCCCCAGGGTCACCAGGGTTTTCAAATCGGTGGAAAAACCGGTCGCCGGCCGCGCACGGCCAAAATCGGCGCCAATATCGTCATAACGCCCACCCTGGGCGATGGATTGACCCACGCCAGGAACGAACACCGCGAACACCACACCGGTGTGGTAGTGGTAACCGCGCAGTTCACCTAGGTCGAAATACAGCGGCAACTCCGGGAAACGCGCCGATAAACGCTCGGCGATCGCCAGCAAATCATCCAGTGCCGCCAGTACCGGCGCCGGCGCGTGGGCCAGGCGGTCACGGGCGGCAGTCAATACCTCACGGCCGCCACACAAGTCGACCAGGGCACGCAGCATGCCCGACAGGTCGGCAGGCAGGCCTTCGGTCAAGGTAATGACCTCGTCGATCGCCTTGCGTTGCAGGGCATCGAACAGCTGTTGCTCGACTTCACCGGACAAGCCGGCAGCACGGGCCAGGCCGCGGTAGATACCGACGTGACCCAGGTCCATGTGGACATCCGGTACATCAGCCAGTTGCAGCATCGCCAGCATCAGGCTGATGACTTCGACGTCGCTGCTCGGGCTGGCATCGCCATACAACTCGGCGCCCAACTGGATCGGGCTGCGCGAAGACGACAGGGCTCGCGGCTGGGCATGCAGCACGCTGCCGGCGTAGCACAGGCGGCTCGGACCTTCGCGACGCAAGGTGTGCGCATCGATGCGCGCCACTTGCGGCGTGATGTCGGCCCGAAAGCCCATCTGCCGACCCGATTGCGGGTCGATGACCTTGAAGGTGCGCAGATCCAGATCCTGGCCGGCACCTGTCAGCAGGGATTCCAGGTATTCGATATGCGGGGTCACGACGAACTCGTAACCCCAGCTCTGGAACAGATCCAACACCTGACGACGCGCTACTTCGATGCGCGCCGCTTCCGGCGGCAATACTTCTTCGATGCCATCTGGCAGCAGCCAGCGGTCTACCGTTGCCATTACGCCTTTCCCCTATGATCCGGGCGGCAAGCCTTCGGCCAGCCTTGAGTGAAGCAGAAAGCGATCGCATCCGACGCGAACTCAGCCGGACAGGCAGCCAGGAATCAGCTGTACAGACCACTTTCCTCGAAAAATCTTGTCGAGCTCTTGAACGAATCGACCAATCAAACGTGCAGACGCAAAAAAGCCGGGAATTTCCCGGCTGCCGCATGATACACACGTTTTCCCAAAGGATCACCCCGCCAAGTGCGTTAGCCGCCCGGCGGGGTGATCTGGGTCAGTGTGAGATCAAGGCTTGGCTTTTTCCAGGTAACGGAAGAAGTCACTGCCCGGATCCAGAACCATCACGTCACTTTTGTTCGCGAAGCTTTCACGGTAGGCACGCAGGCTGCGATAGAACGCGTAGAACTCCTGGTCCTGGCCGTAGGCCTTGGCGTAGATCGCCGCTGCCTGGGCATCACCATCACCGCGCGCTTCTTCAGACTCGCGATAGGCTTCTGCCAGCAGCACACGGCGCTGACGATCGGCGTCTGCACGGATGCCTTCGGCCAGCTCGTTACCCTTGGCGCGGTGCTCGCGAGCTTCACGCTCACGCTCGGTGCTCATACGCTCGAACACGCTGCGGTTCACTTCCTTGGGCAGGTCGATGGCCTTGACCCGTACGTCGACAACTTCGATGCCCAGTTCTTTCTCGGCCATCTTGTTCAACGAAGCGGTGATGTCAGCCATCAAGGCGTCGCGCTCACCGGAAACCACTTCATGCAAGGTGCGCTTGCCGAACTGGTCACGCAGGCCCGACTCCAGACGACGAGACAGACGCTCGTCGGCAATCTGCTTGAGACCGGAAGTCGCGGTGTAGAAACGCTCGGCGTCCTTGACCCGCCACTTGGCGAAGGCGTCGACCATGACCGCTTTCTTTTCCAGGGTCAGGAAGCGCTGCGTCGGTGCATCCAGGGTCATCAGGCGCGCATCGAACTTACGCACCTGGTTGACGTAGGGCACTTTCACATGCAGGCCAGGCTGGACATCGGCCTGAACCACGCGACCGAACTGCAGCAACACCGCGCGCTCGGTCTGAGCCACGATGTAGAAGCTGTTCCAGGCAACTACCGCCACGACAACACCCACAATCAGGGCGATCAGCGATTTATTGCTCATCAGCGACTCTCCCTAGAACGCGTCTGCTGTTGCTGCAAGTCAGCCGCCGCACGTGCATTCACTTCATTGCCAGCCGCAGACGCCGCACCCGTTGCCGGAGCGTTGTTGCTACGACCGCTGTCGATCATCTTGTCCAGCGGCAGGTAAAGCAGGTTGTTCTGCCCCCCCTTGCCACCGGTCACCAGCACTTTGCTGGTGTTACTGAAGACTTCCTGCATGGTGTCCAGGTAAAGACGCTCACGTGTGACTTCAGGAGCCTTGCGGTATTCGGCGACCAGCTTGGTGAAGCGATCAGCCTCACCCTTGGCGCGGGAAACCACTTCATCGCGGTAACCGTTGGCATCCTCGAGGATACGCTGGGCCTGACCACGGGCTTCCGGCACCACGCCATTGGCGTAGGTTTCAGCCTGGTTGCGCGAACGCTGCTCATCTTCACGAGCACGGATCACGTCATCGAAGGCCTCCTGCACTTCACGCGGTGCCGCTGCGCTCTGTACGTTGACCTGAGTGACAGTGATACCGGTGCGATAGGTATCGAGGAAGCGTTGCAGACGCTCCTTGATCTCGCTGGCCATCAATTCACGACCTTCGGTCAGCACCTGGTCCATCGCGGTGGAACCCACAACGTGGCGCAGGGCACTGTCGGTCGCGTGCTGCAGGCTGATTTCCGGCTGATCGACGTTCAGCACGAAGTCCTGCAGGTTGCTGATCTTGTACTGCACGGTCAGCGGCACTTCGACGATGTTTTCGTCTTCAGTCAGCATCTGGCCCTGCTTGGTATAGGCACGCTCGCGCGTGACGTTCTCCATGTACTTGCGATCGATCGGCGGGAAGTAGATGTTCAGGCCCGGGCCTACGGTTTCGTAGTACTTGCCGAAGCGCAGCACCACGGCTTGCTCCTGCTCATCCACCACGTAAACCGCGCTGTACAGCCAAACGGCCGCCAGTACGACAAGGCCGATACCGAGCAAGCCGAAACCACCGCCTTTACCCGATCTGCCGCCCTCGTCACCACCACGTTTCTTACCACCACCGAACAACCCATTCAGGCTTTCCTGCAGCTTTCGGAAGGCCTCGTCGAGATCCGGTGGCCCCTTGCGGTCGCCGTTATTGCGGCGCTTACCACCCCAAGGATCCTGATTATTCGAGTTGCCACCCGGCTCATTCCAAGCCATAGCGCTCTCCATCTGATAAAGCAAAGACGCACCCACGGCGCGCCGACCAATGCTACAGAATGCCTGTCACAGCGGCACAACCGCTTTCCCAGGCTTTTATTGCAAAGTGTGTTGCTCGATGAACTCCATCGGCACAACGCCTTCACGGCTGACCAGCCGATTCAGCTCCGAGCGTGGCAATCGAACGGCCAGCAAGCTGACACCTTCTTCGTCGTGTTCTTCTTTCTGTACCGCGCCCAGTTCGAAGAACTGAGCACGCAACCGAGCAAAACGTTGAGGCAAGCGCAAGGTGCCGACGAACAAATCGCTGCCCAACAACTCGGCAATGGCTTGCTCAAGCAATTCCAGGCCACTGCCATCACGCGCCGAAAGCCATACCCGCTGGGGCTTGCCGTTTTCGTCGCGCTGGATCTGTGGCTCAACGCCTTCAAGCAAATCGAGTTTGTTATAGACCTCGAGGATCGGCAAGTCCTGGGCACCAATCTCGCCCAGCACCACCATGACCTGTTCAATCTGCAACATGCGATCCGGCTCGGCCGCGTCAATCACGTGCAACAGCAGGTCGGAGTTGCTCGACTCTTCGAGCGTAGACCGAAATGCCTCGACCAGCTTATGGGGCAAGTGACGAATGAAACCCACGGTATCGGCCAGGACAATCGGCCCCAGGTCGTCCAGATCCAGACGGCGCAAGGTCGGGTCGAGCGTGGCAAACAGTTGGTCGGCCGCGTACACGTCCGATTTCGTCACGTTGTTGAAGAGTGTTGATTTACCGGCGTTGGTATAGCCCACCAGGGAAACGGTAGGAATATCCGCACGCATCCGACCACGCCGCGATTGCTCACGCTGGCTGCGCACCTTCTCCAGCCGACCCTTGATCTGTCGCAGGCGGACCCGCAGCAGGCGTCGGTCGGTTTCCAACTGAGTCTCACCCGGGCCACGCATGCCGATACCGCCGCCCTGACGCTCAAGGTGAGTCCAGCCACGAACCAGACGGGTGCTCATGTGGTCAAGCTGGGCCAGTTCAACCTGGAGCTTGCCTTCATGGGTACGGGCGCGTTGGGCGAAAATATCGAGAATCAGACCCGTGCGATCGATCACGCGACACTCGAATACACGTTCGAGGTTACGTTCCTGACTGGGCGTGAGGATGTGATTGAAAATCACCAGATCGGCCTTTTCGGCATGGACCAGGTCGCGTAATTCCTCGACCTTGCCACTGCCAATCAGGAATTTGGCGGTTGGCCGATGACGCGGCACGTTAAAAAACGCGACGGTCTCGGCGCCGGCCGAATTTGCCAACTCCTGAAACTCCTGCGGATCTTCGCGCGCCTCAGGGTCCTGTCCATCCAAGTGAACGAGGATCACTCGCTCACCACCACCGTGGCGCTCAAAGAACAAAGGAGACTCCTATCAGGCGTTACCTGGCTCAGCGTCGCCCTGTTCGGATTCGGATGCGCTAGGCAGGCGAATTGGACGAACTGGCACCACTGTCGAGATAGCGTGTTTGTAAACCATTTGGCTGACGGTGTTTTTCAGCAGGATGACGAACT
The DNA here is from genome assembly GCF_002018875.1 of Pseudomonas sp. MF4836. Lineage (GTDB taxonomy): Bacteria > Pseudomonadota > Gammaproteobacteria > Pseudomonadales > Pseudomonadaceae > Aquipseudomonas. The sequence goes on along the minus strand of NZ_MVOL01000002.1, from coordinate 551,631 downwards.
GGTCGAAGGACTCGATCGTACCTTGCAGCTTGATCCCGTTAACCAGATAGATGGAAACCCCAACTTTCTCTTTACGTAAAGTATTCAAGTAAGGGTCTTGTAGCGAATGCCCTTTTGACATGTGCCGCACTCCTTTAAGGATCAATAATAAAAAATTAGAAAACAGATGGCTTATGCCGCCACACCCCCAAGGATAGACGGCAATTGCAAGGACTCAGCTCAATATGGAGACCGTTCCCAAGTATTTCAAGGCGCGTGGCAGATTGTCGCAATCCAGACTGTCCAGCCAGTGTAAATCAGCCCAACTGCGTAACCAGGTGAACTGGCGCTTCGCCAATTGGCGCGTGGCAATGATGCCCCGCTCCTGCATCTCGGCTGACGTCAGCTTGCCATCCAGATGATCCCAGACTTGGCGATAGCCCACCGCACGTATAGACGGCAACCCGGCATGCAGGTCACTTCTTGAACGCAGAGCTACGACCTCGTCGATGAATCCCTGTTCCAACATTTGTGTGAATCTTTGTGCAATCCGCTGATGCAGTACCTGGCGATTCGCCGGAGCGATGGCCAAGTTCGCGACAGTATAGGGCAATTGTCCCTGTCCCGAAGCGGCTGCTTCAGTACTTTGCGCAGATTGTCGCTGGCGGTGAGCGGTCATGCTCAGGCCACTGACCCGATAGACTTCCAGCGCCCGCGTCAGGCGTTGAGGGTCATTGGGGTGAATTCTTGCCGCCGACTCCGGATCAATTGCCGCCAACTGATCGTGCAGGGCCTGCCAGCCAAGGCGTGCGGCCTCTTCCTCAAGCTCGGCACGGACCTGCGGATCAGCCGCGGGCATATCCGCCAACCCTTCGACCAACGCTTTGTAATAAAGCATGGTGCCGCCCACCAGCAGCGGAATGTTGCCGCGCGCGGTGATCTCGGCCATGGCCGCCAGGGCGTCTTTACGAAAATCGGCGGCGGAATAACTCTCGGCCGGGTCGAGAATATCGATCAAACGGTGTGGAAACTCGTCCAGCAGTTCCCGGGAAGGCTTTGCCGTACCGATGTCCATGCCACGATAGACCAGCGCCGAATCGACACTGATCAGCTCGCAAGGCAGGACTTTGGTGAGTTCGATGGCCAGGTCGGTCTTGCCAGCAGCAGTCGGGCCCATCAGGAAGATCGCTGGAGGAAGCTGGCTCATCAACGACCGCGCAAGAATAGTTTGTCCAGATCGTCCAGGCCCAATTGGGTCCAGGTCGGTCGGCCATGGTTGCATTGGCCGCTGCGCTCGGTGTTTTCCATGTCGCGCAGCAAACCGTTCATTTCCGGCAGGGCCAGGCGCCGATTGGCGCGGATCGCGCCGTGGCAGGCCATGGTGCCGAGCAATTCGTTGAGGTGGGCCTGGATCCGGTCGCTGGTCCCGTACTCCATCAGGTCAGCGAGTACGTCGTGTACCAGGCGATTGGCTTCAGCCTGCTTCAACAACGCCGGAATCTGCCGGATCGCCAACGACTCGGGCCCCAGGCGCTGCAGCTCGAAGCCCAGGCGCTGGAACCAACTGACGTGCTCTTCGGCGCAGTCGGCTTCGCGCTGGCTGACGGCGATCGACTCCGGCACCAGCAGCGGCTGGCCACTCAAGCCCTCGCTGGCCATGGCCACCTTCAGGCGCTCGTACATGATCCGTTCGTGGGCCGCGTGCATATCCACCAGCACCAGGCCCTGGGCGTTTTCCGCGAGGATGTAGATCCCCTTGAGCTGCGCCAAGGCATAACCCAGGGGCGGAATATCCCCTTGCCCTTCGGGCAGCGAAACGCCGCCGGCGTCGGGCAAGGGCGCGTAAAACTCGCGATAGGCACTCTGCGCCTCTGCCGCCGGCAGGACCGCCTGTGGACGCGGCGTGTACTGATACTGATAACCGGCCCCCGCCCCAGTGCCCGGCGCACTCAAGCCCGGCTGGGTTTGCGGTTGCTCCAGCGCCATATGGGCCGCCAGGCGCATTTCACCCTGGGGGCCGAATTCACCGGCGTCGATGCCTGTTGGCCGGACCATGCCCGCGACTGCGGCCGGCGCAGCCAGGTGGTCTTCGGGGCGCACATCGCCCAGGGCGCGGTGCAGGGTGCCATAGAGAAAGTCGTGAACCATGCGCCCGTCACGGAAGCGCACTTCGTGTTTGGTCGGGTGCACATTGACGTCGACCACCGACGGGTCGACCTCGAAAAACAGCACAAAGGTCGGATGCCGACCATTGAACAGCACGTCGCGGTAAGCCTGGCGCACCGCGTGGGCCACCAGTTTGTCGCGCACCGCGCGGCCATTCACATAGAAGTACTGCAGGTCCGCCTGGCTACGGGAGAAGGTCGGCAACCCGACCCAGCCCCACAGGTGCAGGCCATTGCGCTCGACCTCGATCGGCAATGCCTGCTCGAGGAAGCCCGCGCCGCAGACCGCCGCCACGCGCCGGGCGCGGGCCGCGTCATCATTGGCTTCGTGCAGGCTGAGGATGCTTTTGCCGTTGTGTCGCAGGTGGAAGGCCACATCGAAACGGGCCAGCGCCAAGCGCTTGATCACTTCCTGCAGATGATCGAATTCGGTTTTTTCAGCCTTGAGAAACTTGCGCCGCGCCGGGGTATTGAAGAACAGGTCGCGGACTTCAACCGAGGTCCCGGCCGGGTGTGCTGCGGGCTGGACCCGAGGCGCCATGTCCCGGCCTTCGGTTTCCACCTGCCAGGCCTGCTCGGCGTCGCGGGTGCGCGAGGTCAGGGTCAGGCGTGCCACGGAGCTGATGGACGCCAGGGCCTCGCCACGAAACCCCAGGCTCATCACCCGCTCTAGGTCTTCGAGATCGCGGATTTTACTGGTGGCGTGTCGCGCCAACGCCAGCGGCAGATCATCAGCGGAAATCCCGCGACCATCGTCACGCACTCGCAGCAGCTTGACGCCGGCCTGCTCCACATCCACGTCGATGCGCTTGGCACCCGAGTCGAGACTGTTTTCCAGCAGCTCCTTGATCACCGAAGCCGGACGCTCGACCACCTCACCTGCGGCAATCTGGTTCGCCAGGCGCGGGCTGAGCAGCTCGATGCGCGCGTTGTTCAGGACCGTATCACTCATTGCTTGGACGCCAGTTCAGTGCCTGGGATGGTCAGGGTCTGCCCGACCTTGAGTTCATCAGTCTTCAGGTTATTGGCCGTGCGCAGGGTGGCCGCCGACACTTGGTAACGCACCGCGAGCATGGCCAGGGTTTCCCCCGGGCTGACCCGGTGATCACGCGGGCCCTGGGCGATTTTCCCGGAGTCGCGCAACCAGGCAATGTAGGTGCCCGGCGGCGGATTCTGTTGGAAGAACTGACGAATACCGCTGCTGATAGAACGCGCCAGGGCCTGCTGGTGACTGGCGGCGGCCAGCTTGGAGGCCTCGTTGGCGTTGGAGATAAAGCCGGTTTCCACCAGGATCGACGGAATATCCGGCGACTTCAGCACCATGAACCCGGCCTGCTCCACCCGCTGCTTGTGCAACGGCGTGACCCGGCCGATGTTGCTCAGGACCTTCTGCCCGACATTCAGGCTGGAAGTGAGCGAGGCGGTCATCGACAGGTCGAGCAATACCCCGGCGAGCATGCGGTCCTTGTCGTCCAGGCTGACGTTGCCGGCCCCGCCGATCAAGTCGGAACGGTTTTCACTGTCCGCCAGCCAACGGGCTGTTTCCGAAGTGGCGCCACGGTCCGACAGGGCAAACACCGAGGCCCCGAAGGCGGCGGCCGACGGCGCGGCATCGGCGTGGATCGACACGAACAGATCGGCGCCCTTCTTGCGGGCGATTTCGGTACGGCCACGCAACGGAATGAAGTAATCGCCGGTACGGGTCAGCTCGGCGCGAAAGCCTTTCAGGCCATTGACCTGGCGCTGCAACTCGCGGGCGATGGCCAATACCACGTCTTTTTCATGCTGGCCGCGGGAGCCGGAGGCACCCGGGTCTTCACCGCCATGACCGGCATCGATCACCACAATGATGTCGCGCTTGCCGGCAGGCGCCGGTGGCAGCTTGATCGCCGGCTCGACCGGAGTGACCGGCACCGCCGGGACCGTGGCGACACTGGGCGCAGGGGTGGGCGGCGGAGCAGCGTCAGCCGGGTTGTCAAACAGGTCGACCACCAGGCGGTTGCCGTATTGCGCGTTCGGCGCCAGGGTGAAGCTCTTGGGGGTGACGGCTTTTTTCAGGTCGATGACCACCCGCAGATCGGTCGGCGTGCGCTGCGCGGAGCGCATGGCCGTGATGGGGGTGTTGGCCGTGGCAATGTTCAGCGGACCGCCGAGGGTCGCGCCATTGATATCGATCACCAGCCGGTCGGGGGCGCTCAGGGTAAACACGCTGTGCTGAACCGGGCCGGACAGATCGAACACCAAACGAGTGTTATCCGGTGCTCGCCACAGGCGCACGCTGCGCACCTGTGTCGCGGCTACAGCCTCGACGGCCAATGCCGTAAGCAACAGTCCTACGACAGCAACCAACGCGCGAATGCGCATACCTAACCCCATAATTTATTTGAATTCCAACGCCAAAGCGGCACACCAGGACTCGCCACGCGAGCCTTGCGACAACAAATGCAGAGAACGCCCGTTGTTATGCGGGGTAATGGTAATGGTCAGGTCCGGCTTTGGCAAAAAGCCTGCACCACGTTGGGGCCACTCAAGCAGGCACAAGGCATCGCCGTCGAAGTAATCGCGGATACCTAGAAACTCCAGCTCTTCCGGATCGACCAAGCGATACAGGTCAAAGTGAAACGCTCGAATCTCACCGATCTCATAGGGCTCGACCAGGGTAAAGGTCGGGCTCTTGACCGCCCCCACATGCCCCAAACCACGAATGATGCCCCGTGACAGGGTGGTTTTACCCGCCCCCAGGTCGCCCTCCAGGAAGATCACGCCAACCCCTCGGGTGACCTGAGCGATTCGCGCACCCAATTCGACCATGGCCTGCTCATCGGCCAGATAAAGGGTTAGTTCAGACACGGTGCTTGCTCCTCCAACAACTGACAAATGGCCGGTATCAGATCACTGGCCGCCAGCCCCCGGCCCAACTTGCCTTGCTGCTCACCCGCCGTCGCATGCAACCAGACGGCCAGGCAAGCGCCATCAAATGCGCTCATGCCCTGGGCCAGCAAGGCGCCGATCACGCCCGCCAACACATCGCCCAACCCGGCGCTGGCCATGGCCGGATGGCCTTGATCACAACGTGCCAGTTGGCCGTCGGGGCTGGCGATCAGGGTACCCGCCCCCTTGAGGACGGCCACCACTGCATACTTTTTACTCAAGGCTCGCGCCGCCGCCGGACGGTCGGCCTGCACGTCGGCCGTCGACAACCCGAGCAAACGCGCCGCTTCTCCCGGATGCGGGGTAATGACGCTGCCCTCGGGCAAGCTCAGCCCGCCCTTGGACAGCAGATTCAGCGCATCGGCATCCCAGACCTGCGGTTGCGAGGCATTTGCCGCCGCCGACAACAGGCTGCGCCCCCATGCCGCCTGGCCCAGGCCGGGGCCGACCACCAGCACCGATGCCTGGGCGAGCAGCCCCATCAGTTGATTGGCCGAATGCACGCCCTGGCTCATCACCTCCGGCAAACGAGCCAGGGCGGCCGGCACGTGCTCGCTGCGCGTCGCCAGGGACACCAGGCCAGCGCCGCTGCGCAGGGCACTTTGCGCGCTCAGCAACACCGCGCCGCCAAAGCCGCGATCGCCGCCAATCAGCAGGACATGGCCAAACTGGCCCTTGTGGGCGTCCGGCGAACGGGCAGCCAGCCTCGGCAAATGGCCGGGCATCAGTAACTGCGCGTCGGGTAAATCGTGTTTTGTCTGCGGCATGCGTCTTCAGGCTCCGATGTCTGGCAGAATTATACGCACCTCAGCCCCGGTTTCTCTCGCCTCATGCCTGCTATTACCACCGATCTGCCCGCTCTGGCCCAATCGATCAAAGACTGGGGCCGCGAGTTGGGCTTTCAACAAGTCGGCATCAGCGGCCTGGACCTGGCCGAGCACGAGCAGCACCTGCAACGCTGGCTCGAGGCTGGCTACCACGGCGAGATGGACTACATGGGCGCCCACGGCAGCAAACGCTCCCACCCCGAGGAGCTGGTGCCCGGCACCTTGCGCGTGGTTTCGCTGCGCATGGACTACCTGCCAGGCGATACGCAAATGGCCCAGCGCCTGGCGCAGCCTGCCAAAGCCTACGTTTCACGCTATGCCCTGGGCCGCGATTACCACAAATTGATTCGTAAACGCGTGCAGCAACTGGCCGAGCGCATCCAGCAAGCCATCGGCCCCTTTGGCTATCGCGCCTTTGTCGACAGCGCCCCGGTGCTGGAAAAAGCCATCGCCGAACAGGCCGGCCTGGGCTGGATCGGCAAGAACACCCTGGTCCTCAACCGCAAGGCCGGCAGCTATTTCTTCCTCAGCGAACTGTTCGTCGACCTGCCGCTGCCCGTGGACCAGCCCCACGCCAGCGAGCACTGCGGACGCTGCACCGCCTGCCTCGATATCTGTCCGACCCAGGCATTTGTCGGCCCCTACGTGCTGGATGCGCGGCGTTGCATTTCCTACCTGACCATCGAACTCAAAAGCGCCATCCCCGAAGAGTTGCGCGCGCTGATCGGCAATCGGGTGTTCGGCTGCGATGACTGCCAGATCGTCTGCCCCTGGAACCGCTTCGCTCGCCCGTCGGGAGAAAACGACTTCAAGCCGCGGCACAACCTGGATAACGCCGAACTGGCCGAGCTGTTCATGTGGGATGAGGAGCGTTTCCTCAGCAGCACCGAGGGCTCGCCCCTGCGGCGCGCCGGGTATGAGCGCTGGCTGCGCAACCTGGCGGTCGGCCTGGGCAATGCGCCCTCGAGCATTCCGGTGCTGGAAGCGCTCAAGGCGCGCCGGGACTATCCATCAGAACTGGTGCAGGAACACGTGGAGTGGGCGCTGGCGCAACACGCCAAGCGTCACTCGGCGTCGTTGTAGACGAACTTGGGCATTTCCCAGTGAAAGCGGATCGCCAGCAGGCGCAGTAGAAAGCCGCCGAACAGGGTGACCAGGATCGCCTGCTCGCTGGGCAGTTGCAGGTAGATACACAGCATGTAGCACCAGGCCGCGGCGAACGAGACGCTGGCGTACAGCTCGCGGCGGAAGATCAGCGGAATATCGTTGCAGAAGATATCCCGCAAAATCCCGCCGAACACCCCGGTAATCACCCCGCTGACCGAGGCCACCAACATGCCGTGGCCCATTTCCAGGGCGGTCATGCAGCCGATCAGGGTAAACGCCACCAGGCCCACGGCGTCGAGCACCAGAAACAGCGAACGCAGGTGGCGCATCAGCGGTGCGATAAAGATCGTCACCAGGGCCGCCACCGAGGTCAGCACCAGGTATTCCGGGTGTTTGACCCAGGTCAGCGGGTAGTGGCCGAGCAATACATCACGCACCGAACCGCCACCCAGGGCCGTGACGCAGGCGATCAGCACCACGCCGAACCAGTCCATGCCGCGGCGCCCCGCGGACAGGGCGCCAGTCATGGCTTCAGCGGTAATGGCGATCAGGTAGAGCATCAGCAGCATGATGGCGGTCCTTGCAGGAAGGCGCGCAGTCTACTCAGTTGGCACGAGCACCAAAAGAGGGCGAGGCCGGGAAATAGCCCTGGACGACCAGGCCGGCCTGCCCGACATCAGAACTTGATGAAGTGTTTGCGGTAATGCTGCAACTCGGCGATGGACTCACGGATGTCGTCCAGGGCCAGGTGGGTGCTGCCTTTCTTGAAGCTGTCGCGCACGTCCGGCGCCCAGCGCGCGGCCAGTTCCTTGAGGGTCGATACGTCAAGGTTGCGGTAGTGGAAGAAGCTTTCCAGGGATTTCATGTGGGTATAAAGGAAGCGGCGATCCTGGCAGATGCTGTTGCCACAGATCGGCGACTTGCCCCGAGGCACCCACTGCTCCAGGAAGGCGATGGTCTCGGCTTCGGCCTCGGCCATGCTGATGCGACTCTCGCGGACCCGTTGCGTCAGGCCCGAGCCACCGTGGGTGCGGGTGTTCCACTCGTCCATGCCGGCCAGGACTTCGTCACTGTGATGGATGGCGATGACCGGACCTTCGGCCAAGGTATTGAGGTTGCTGTCGGTGACGATGGTGGCCATCTCGATGATGACGTCGGTGTCAGGGTTCAGACCGGTCATTTCCAGATCGATCCAAATCAGATTCTGTGGGTTTTGCATGGGTGGGCTCCTCGGCGTAGTTGCGCAGTTTAGCCTAGAGGGCCTCCTCGGCGTGCTAAACTCGCGGCCGTTTTACCTATCCTGCTGCATTATCAACACGGAACACCCATGGCCAAACGCCAGCTCAACCGTCGCCAAAACTGGCGCATCGAAAAAATTCAAGGCGAACGCGCCGCCCGCGCCGCCAAGCGGGAATCATCCGCCGTGGAAGCGCTTGAGGGAGGCGACCTGGGCCCCGAGCAGACCGGCCTGGTGATCGCCCACTTCGGCGTTCAGGTCGAAGTCGAAGCTCGCGAAGGCGAATTGGCCGGCCAGGTATTCCGCTGCCACTTGCGCGCCAACCTGCCAGCATTGGTAACGGGCGACCAGGTGGTGTGGCGTGCCGGCAACCAGGGCATCGGCGTGATCGTCGCCCAATTGCCACGCAACACCGAGCTGTGCCGCCCGGACAGCCGCGGCCAGCTCAAGCCGGTGGCAGCCAACGTCGACATGATCGTGATTGTCTTCGCCCCGCTGCCCGAACCCCATGCCAACCTGATCGACCGCTACCTGGTCGCCGCCGAACACGCCGGCATCCGTCCGTTGCTGCTGCTGAACAAGGCCGACTTGATCGACGAGCAGAACGCTCCGGCACTCAACGCTCTGCTGGCGGTGTATCGCCAGTTGGGTTACCCGCTGCTGGAAGTCTCGGCGCACCACGGCGATGGCATGGAGCAATTGCAGGCCCAACTGGACGGGCGCATCAGCGTGTTCGTCGGCCAGTCCGGTGTCGGCAAATCCTCGCTGGTGAACAGCTTGCTGCCGGAAGTCGAAACCCGCGTCGGCCCGCTGTCCGAGCTGTCCGGCCAGGGCACTCACACCACCACCACCGCGCGACTGTTCCACTTCCCGGGTGGCGGCGAATTGATCGACTCCCCGGGCATTCGCGAATTCGGCCTGGGCCACGTCAGCCGCGCCGATGTCGAAGCCGGGTTTATCGAGTTCAACGACCTGCTGGGCACCTGCCGCTTCCGCGATTGCAAACATGATCGCGAACCCGGTTGCGCCCTGCTCAAGGCCCTTGAAGATGGCCGCGTGCAGCAGCAACGGATGAACAGCTACCGCTCGATCATCGCCAGCCTGCCGGAAACCAGCTACTGACCTGTCGTACCCCGCACTGACAAAAAGGCCGCGATCATCGCGGCCTTTTTTGTGGGTTACTTCGGCGCTGCGGGCGCAGACGCTGGCGGTGGCGCCACAGGTGGCGTGGCCGGTGCCGGTGCGGTCGAAGGCTGGCCAGACTTGCCGGGCTCATCCATCTTCAACACCCCATCCTCGAAGATATTCAGGCGCTGCCGCACTTCATGGGCCGGCAGCGGATCGGCGCCTGGCGGCAAGGCATTCGGATCAGCCGCAGCCCCCGGCACTTCGCCCGGCGCACCCTGCCCCTGAGTCGGCACATCGGCCGGCAGTTGCTCACCCTCGATGGCACGCTGTGCCTTCTTGGTCAGGACCACGATATCGATCCGCCGGTTGACCGGGTTGAACGGGTCCTTGCGATCGAACAGCGACGACGAGGCATACCCCACCACCCGTGCCACCTGGGAGTCGGGATAGCTGCCCGCGACCAGGGCGCGGCGTGCGGCGTTGGCACGGTTGGCCGAAAGCTCCCAGTTGCCAAAGTCACCGGCGCCCGAGTACGGCTTGGCATCGGTGTGGCCGCTGATACTGATCTTGTTCGGCACCGCTTTGATGGTGTCGGCCATGGCCAGCAGGATGTCTTCGAAATACGGTTTCAGACGCGCGCTACCCGAGTCGAACATCGGCCGGTTCTCGGCGTCCATGATCTGGATGCGCAAGCCGTCCTGGGTGATTTCGAACAGGATCTGGTCCTTGAATTTCTGCAGCTGCGGGTTCTCTTCAACCTTGTTCTGCAGCTCCTGCAACAACAGCTCGAGACGTTCGCGCTCGACCTGCTCGGCCATGCCCTCGACCTGTTCGGAATCGACCGTCACCTTGTCCGGCTGTGGCTGGGACTTCACCTCGGGGTTGAGGGTGGTGTCCGGCGCCAGCTCAGGCGAACCGCCCAAGTCGATGATGTAGGGTGTGCCGCTTTCGGAGAAGCCGATCGGGTCTTTGAAGTAACCGGCGATGGCGATCTTCTGTTCCGGGGTGGCGGTGGACAACAACCACAGCACCAGAAAGAACGCCATCATCGCCGTGGCGAAGTCGGCGAAGGCGATTTTCCAGGCGCCCCCGTGGTGTCCGCCAGCGAAGCGCTTGACGCGCTTGATGATAATCGGCTGGTTATTTTCCATGACTTAGCGACCGCGAACCGCTTGTTCCAGCTCGGCGAAGCTTGGACGGTGCGCCGGGTACAGCACCTTGCGCCCGAACTCCACAGCCAGCGATGGCGGCATGCCGGAAGCGGAGGCGACCAGGGCCGCCTTGATGGCTTCGTAGACGTTCAGTTCTTCCTTGGCATCGTGGGCCAGGGAGGTGGCCAGCGGGCCGAAGAAGCCGTACGCCGCGAGAATACCGAAGAAGGTACCCACCAACGCCGCACCTACGTGCAGACCGATGGACTTCTGGTCGCCCTCACCCAGGGAAGCCATGGTCACCACGATCCCCAATACCGCGGCAACGATACCGAAGCCGGGCATGGCGTCGGCGATGCCGGTCACCGCATGGGAAGGATGCTCGAGGTCTTCCTTCATGCTGAACAGCTCCATGTCGAACAGGCCTTCAAGCTCGTGGGGAGCCATGTTGCCGGAGGACATGATGCGCAGGTAGTCACAGATATAAGCGGTCATGCGGGCGTCTTTGAGCACCGCCGGGTACTTGGCGAAAATCGGGCTGGCGGCAGCGTCCTCGATATCTCCCTCGATCGCCATCATGCCTTCGCGGCGGCTCTTGTTGAGGATCTCGTACACCAGGCCCAGCACTTCCAGATAGAACGTGTGGGTGAAGCGCGAACTGAACATCCCCAGGGATTTCTTGATGACGTGCATCGTCATATAGCCGGGGTTGGCCTGCAGGAATGCGCCAAAGGCCGCGCCGCCGATGATCAGCACTTCGAAAGGCTGGATCAGGGCTGCGATTTTGCCGTGTGAGAGCACGTATCCGCCGAGCACGCTCGCGAATACGACGATGATGCCGATAATTTTAGCCATAGGTAGGAGAGTACTTATTGAGTCGGGTTCAAGGTCATATTCGGAAGTTCTTAAAACTCTTCTTCTACTTATCGGCAAAACTGCGCCAGACTATAGCCAGTTAAGGCGAAAAGCCAGTTTGGCCCGCTCTGGGCGTGTTTACAGCAGACGATGATTGCGCCCAGCCATGTCTAATGAAACGACAGTCCCAACTCCCCGACCGACGACCCTCAGCGGCTGGATAAAGCTCCTGGACGGGGTGCCGTTGCCGGTGCCGCAAGTCAGCCACGACAAAGTCTGTCGAGCCATCGCCGACAGCCGCAGTTCGTTGCGCGATATCGCCGACCTGATGCAGAACAGCCCAGCGCTGGCCTTGAGCATCATCCGCGAGGCCAATCGGCATACCCACGGCAGCATGAGCGAGCCTGCGGAAAACCTTGAGGTCGCCCTCAACCGCCTGGGCCTCAAGCGCACCGAAGAACTGCTCGCTCGCCTGCCAGCGCTGCCGGAAGGGCAGATCCCGCCGGTCCTGCGCCAACTGCAACTGATCAGCCAGCACGCCAGCCAGCAGGCCAATGGTTTTTTCGCCAGCCGCCTGGCCCGCCTCTGGCAGGACATCCACTGGGGCAGTCTGCTGTTTCTATCGCCACTGTGGCCCCTGGCCCTGGCCCAGCCGAAGCTGCTGGAAGAGTGGGAACTGCGAGTTATCCACAAGCATGAATCGGCGCACAAGGTCGAGCTGGAGTTGTTCGGCGTCAGGTTGCTGGAGATATGCCAGGCACTGGTGGAGGTCTGGCACCTGCCGATCTGGGTCCAACAGGGCTATCGCCTGTTGATCAGCGAGCGCCGGCTGCTGGTCAAGGTCCTGCACATTGCCCGCGACAGCGAACATCCACTGCATCAGCAACAACGCCTGGATGCCGACCCCGACCTGCGTCGCTGGCTGAACCAGCCGGCCAACAGCGTGTTGCTGGCCAACGGCCTGGCACTTTCGGCGCAATACGCCTGGGACAGCACCCACTGCCTGCGCTGGCAGCACCTGACCAGCCTTTATCTGCAAATGCCCATGGACAACCTGCAACAGCAGCTGCACCAGCAGGCGGTGATCAGCGCGCGCAACGACGCGGCGCCCGGTCTCTGGCACCCTGCCGAGGCCTTGCTCTGGCCGTGGGATGCACGGCGCCTGCCCAAGGGTTTGCTGCCGGCGCCGGCACCGACTGCCGAAGCGCTGGGACACTGGCGCGAACAATGTGCACAACTGTTGGTCGAACCGAGCGCCTTTCGCAATGCGCTGCACCTCACCAGCGCCGCCTGCGATGCGCTGGTGGCCTGTGGCATGCGCCGGGTGATGCTGCTGATGGTCGATCGCGGCCTGGCCAATCTGCGGGCACAACAAATTGCCGGCCTGCCTGCGGAGTCGGCGAACCTGACCCTGCGCGTCAGCCAGAGCAACGTGCTGCAACGCCTGGTGACCAAATCGGCTCAGGTGCGCCTGAACCCGGACAACAACGCGCAATTCTCGGCCCTGCTGCCGCCGCAGTTGCGCGGCCTGTTCCGTGGCGAGCACCTGCTGCTGCGCTCACTCTCGAGCAACGGCCGCGTGGTGATGCTGATCGCCGCCGACCAGGGCGGCGGGCCGTTCTCGGAAATCAGCGTCCAGGCCTTTGGCAAAACTGCGCAATGTATTGAAAAAGCCCTTCACAGCTTTACCAACCGCAGCCAATGACGCTTGCGCTACAATCCTCCCCTTTGTGCTCTGGAGACCTCACATGTCTGACTTCTCTGGCTTGCCGCTGGTTATCGAGCCGAGCGACTTGCTCGACCGCCTCGAATCCCGCGAACTGATCCTGGTCGACCTGACCAGCGCCGCTCGCTATGCCACCGGCCATATTCCCGGCGCCCACTTTGTCGACCCCAAGCGCACCCAGCTCGGCCAGCCTCCCGCACCGGGCCTGCTGCCGACCCAAGGCGCGCTTGAAGCGCTGTTCGGCGAACTGGGGCACAACCCCAACGCGGTCTATGTGGTCTACGACGATGAAGGCGGCGGCTGGGCCGGGCGCTTCATCTGGCTGCTCGATGTCATCGGCCACACCCGGTATCACTACCTCGATGGCGGCCTGCTGTCCTGGCTGGCGCAAGGCCTGCCGGTGTCCACTGCTGTGCCGGCGGCCGCTGGCGGCCCGGTCGCCCTGACCCTGCACGACGAACCCACCGCCACTCGCGAGTACCTGCAAAGCCGCCTCGGCGCTGCCGACCTGGCGATCTGGGATGCCCGTGGACCGCTGGAGTACTCGGGCGAAAAAGTCCTGGCAGCCAAAGGCGGCCACATCCCCGGCGCTGTGAATTTCGAGTGGACCGCCGGCATGGACCAGACGCGCAACCTGCGCATCCGCTCCGACATGCCGCAGATCCTCGAAAACCTCGGCATCAGCAAAGACAAAGAAATCATCACCCACTGCCAGACCCACCACCGCTCTGGCTTCACCTACCTGGTGGCCAAGGCGCTCGGTTATCCGCGGGTCAAGGGCTATGCCGGTTCCTGGGGCGAATGGGGCAACCACCCCGACACGCCTGTAGAGATTTAAGGTTTTTAAGGACAGTTAATGAAAAAGCGTTTGTTTATCCTCAGCCAGTACCTGCTGCCTCACCACCTGCTGTCGCGCCTGGCCGGCTGCATTGCCGAGTGCCGCGTGCGCTGGTTCAAGAATGCCTTCACTGCCTGGTTCGCCAAGCGTTATCAAGTGGACATGTCCCAGGCCCTGGTGGAAGACCTGAGTGCCTACGAGCACTTCAACGCCTTCTTCACCCGCGCCCTGAAAGACGGCGCCCGCCCGCTGGACCAAACCCCGGGCGCCATCCTCAGCCCGGCCGACGGCGCCGTCAGCCAGCTCGGCCCGATTGAACATGGCCGGGTGTTCCAGGCCAAAGGCCACAGCTACAGCGTGCTCGAACTGCTGGGCGGGGATGCTGCCGTTGCCGCGCCGTTCATGGGCGGCGACTTCGCCACCATCTACCTGTCGCCCAAGGACTACCACCGCGTGCACATGCCGCTGGCCGGCACCCTGCGTGAAATGGTCTACGTGCCGGGCCGGATTTTCTCGGTTAACCAGACCACTGCCGAAAACGTCCCGGAGCTGTTTGCCCGCAACGAACGCGTGGTATGCCTGTTCGATACCGAACGCGGCCCAATGGCCGTGGTGCTGGTGGGGGCGATGATTGTCGCTTCGATCGAAACCGTCTGGGCCGGCCTGGTAACGCCACCCAAGCGCGAGCTGAAAACCGTGCGTTACGACGAAGCCGCGCGTGCGCCGATCCACCTGGAAAAAGGCGCCGAGCTGGGCCGCTTCAAACTGGGATCGACCGCCATCGTGCTGTTCGGCCCGGATCAGGTGCAGTGGGCGCAGGAGTTGGTCGCCGGCTCGCCGGTGCAGATGGGCCAGGGCCTGGGCTCGCCAAAAGCCTGAAGCCATTCCCGGACGCAAAAAAACGCCGCTGATCAGCGGCGTTTTTTATGGGGGGGTTAGCTGAGCAAAACAGCACACCTGGCCCTTAGAGCTGGCCGTCGCGATCACGGAAGCCCAGCAGGTACAGCACACCGTCCAGGCCCAGGGTGGAAATCGCCTGCTTGGCCGATTGCTTGACCAGCGGTTTGGCGCGAAACGCCACGCCCAACCCGGCAATCGCCAGCATCGGCAAATCGTTGGCGCCGTCACCCACGGCAATGGTCTGCTCCAGGCGCAAGCCTTCCTTGTGCGCCAGTTCGCGCAGCAGATCAGCCTTGCGCTGGGCATCGACAATCGGCTCGACCGCCACACCCGTCACCTTGCCATCTACCACTTCCAGCTCGTTGGCAAACACATAGTCGATACCCAGCTTGGCCTGCAGTTGCTTGGCGAAATAGGTGAAACCGCCCGAGAGGATCGCGGTTTTGTAGCCCAGGCGCTTGAGCTCGGCAAACAGCGTCTCGGCGCCTTCGGTCAGGCGCAGTGATGCACCTATGGAATCAAGCACGCCGACGTCCAGCCCCTTGAGCAACGCCAGGCGTTCCTTGAAGCTGGCGCGAAAATCCAGTTCGCCGGCCATGGCCCGCTCGGTGATTTCGGCAACACGGTCACCCACGCCTGCGGCCTTGGCCAATTCATCGATGACTTCGGCCTCGATCAGCGTCGAGTCCATGTCGAATACCGCCAGGCGGCGATTGCGGCGGAACAGCGAGTCTTCCTGGAAGGCGATATCGACGTTCAATTCCTGGGCGACGCTCAGGAACTCGGCGCGCAATGCCTGGGGGTCGGCGGCTTCACCGCGCACCGAGAACTCGATGCAGCCTTTGCCTTGATCGGCCGGGGTGTCGAGGGGCATGCGCCCCGACAGACGGTCGATATGGTCGATGTTCAGGCCGTATTTGGCGGTGATCGAACTGACTCGCTGCAACTGCTCGGCCGTCACCTTGCGGGTCAGCAGGGTCACAATATGGCGTTTCTTGCCCTGACCGCCGACCCACTGCTGGTAATCCTCTTCGGAAACCGGGGTGAAACGTACCTGTTGGTCCAGCTTGTAAGCGGTGAACAGAATGTCCTTGAGCACCGAGGACGCTTGTTCGGTACTCGGGATTTCAACCAGGATGCCGAACGACAAGGTGTCGTGGATCACCGCCTGACCGATGTCGAGAATATTCACACCACCCTGGGCCAGAACGCCGGTAATGGCTGCAGTGAGACCGGGACGATCTTCACCGGTGATGTTTATCAGGACGATTTCGCGCAAGGCGCACCCCCGCAGGTGGAAAAAAACCGCATTCTACCCACATTCAGTGACCATCGGGCACAGCCAGCGCTTTGCCGGCCTAGGGCCTGTCGCTATACTGCGCGTCAACTTCACGGACAAAAGAGCCGAGCTCAGTGAACCGGCCCACGCCTGTTAAAACCGATAATTTCTTTCTGCTGATCTTCCGTGCACTGCGCCACCGCCGTGTACCGATTGCATTGCGCATTGCCAGCCATAACGTGATCCTGGTCGCCCTGGCCCTGGTGATCTACGCCTGCGTGATGGGCCTGCAATTCAAGCAAGCCATGCATGAACAAGCCGATGCCCTGGGCCAAAGCCTGACCACCCAGACCGCCACTTCGGCGACCGAGCTGCTGGTGTCCAACGACATCCTCAGCCTCAATGTGCTGCTCAACAACCTGACCAAAAATCCGCTGGTGGCCCACGCGGCCATCTACAGCGTCGATAACCGGATCCTCGCCGAAGCCGGCCAACGCCCGAAAAGCAGCCTGCTGGGCGAGACCGAAGGCGTCTACCAGACCAAGATCACCTTCCAGGACGTGACCGCCGGCAACCTGCGGATCAGCCTGGACATGGCGCAGTTCCAGCAGCCGATGACCATCAGCCTGCAGAGCATGGGCATCCTCAGCGCGATCCTGCTGGCCCTGGCCCTGGCCCTGAGCCTGCGCCTGGGGCGCCACATCTCGACCCCCCTGATGCAATTGCGGGTCTGGCTGCGTGACATGGACGAACACACCCCGGCTACCCAGCGCCAGGATGAAATCGGCGACCTGGCGCGCCAGCTCCATGCGCGCCTGGCACCGGAGAAACCGCAGCCGGCACCCGAACCCGAGGCCGATTACGACGACGAGGATTACGACGAACCGCAGGACCGCGAGCCGGCCTTCGAGATGCGTAACTTGCGCGACCCTAGTTTTGATGAAAGCGCCCCGGTCGCCGGCCTCAAGCCTGCGCCGCGGCGGCTGGTCAGCGCCGAAGAAGACGAACTGGACGAAGAAGACCCGTTCGCCGACCTGCGCGATCACACCACACCCACCGCACCCAAGCCGCTGGCACGGCCGGTAACGCCCGCGCAACCGCAGCACAGTGCGGTGCTGGCGGTACAACTCGGCGCCCAGGATCAGCTGCGTCGCCTGCCCCGTGCTCGACTGACGGAGCTGCTGGAACGCTATCGCGACTGCCTCGACCAGGCTGCGTCGCTCTACCAGAGCGAGCTGCATACCCTGAACGACGGCAGCACCCTGATGCTGTTCCACAGTGAAGACAGTGGTGACGACTACCTGACCAACGCCATCTGCTGTGGCGAACTGCTGCGCGCCCTGGGCCATGCCTTGCAGATCGAAGTCGCGGACAGCGGCATCACCCTGCAATTGCAACTGGGCCTGACTCTGGGTGACGAGCTGTTTGGCCTGAGCCAGATCGACCTGCTGCTGACCGAAACCGCCCAGGATGCCCTGGCGCTGTCCCAGCACAGCCGCAATCTGCTGCTGGTGGAACGCAAGATCAGTGATGACGCGCTGATCCGCCAACGCGCACGCATTCGCCCAATCGCCAGCCCGGAAGGCGCCTGCTGCGTCGAACGCCTGATGGAACCCTACCCATCGATGCTGGAGCGCCAGCTGGCACGCATGCACGAGACACGGGCCAAGCTTTAAGCCTGGCCCCGCCCATAAAAAAGCCCGCTGTGTAGCGGGCTTTTTTGTGGCTGAACAACGCGCCTGTCGAGTAACGGCGCCTTCCACCGCTATCGCGGCAGCAGCCTTCAAGCGCCCGAACCTGCCAGCTCGCAGCCAACGGCAATGGGCAAAGGTTTACCCCAGAAACAACAAAGCCCGCTTCAGAGCGGGCTTTGTCTTGGGGGCCAACAACCTAGAACCTGAACACTTCCATATCCGTACGGATAGGAGTAGCCATCGGGATCTTTGGCTGCTTCTCCTGCTCGACAGGCTTGGCCGCAGGGGCTGGAGCGGCCTTGCGTGGCACCTCAGCCACCACAGGCTGGTTGGCCAGCGGCTTCAGAGCGCCCGACAGTTGCTCGGCCAGACGCTGCAGCAATACGCCCTGGGCCTGGACCTGGGAGGCCGTAGTGCCCGCGTGCTGCTCCTGCAAGTGCACGATGCGGTTATCACGCACCTGGCCACGACGGTCAATCAGGCGCCATTGCGCATCCAGTACCGCCGGCTGCGATTTACCGGAATCCAGGCGGGTGATCGACAGCAGCACCTGCACATCCGGGGTAAACCCGCTGGTCGCCGGCGCCAGTACTACGCGCTGGCTGTCCAGGTGACCTGCCACCTGGCGCAATAGCAGTTGGCCGATATCGGAGGACAGGCTACCCGCCCAACGACCATCGGTCGAAGCTTGCAGACTGCCATCATCCTGGCGTTGCAGCAGGGTTTCACGTTGCAGGTAATCGGCGATCAACACCGGACCCAGCACCACCGACATGCCGGCATTGGCCGGCTGAGCTGGACTTCCGCTGTCCAGCTGATACAGCGACACCGGTTGGTGTACGCTGCAACCCGCCAGGCCAAGAACGCCAGCGAGCAAAAAAACCAAAGGAAGGCGCAGAGCAGTCATCATCCCATCCAGGTGGCGGCCACAAGGCTAGCCACAGTGTAAATACTCAAAAAAACTCTAAACAACGCTCAGCTACGCCGGCGCTTGAAAGCGCATATCATCCGTGAATATGCGTCCTGACTCCAGCGCTGTAGCGTCGATCTACGCGTTAAATCGCAGATCGAGCGCTCTAACCCGCATTAATTGAGATTTTCTACCAGCAACGCATCCACCCGCTGGAATCCACGTGGCAATTTGTTACCACGGCGTCCACGCTCGCCCTTGTAATGCTCCAGGTCATCGGCCTTGAGCGACAAGGTACGTTTACCGGCCTGCAACACCAGGGTTGCGCCATCGGGTAGCACGGCAATATCAGTGACATATTCCTCACGGCTGGCTACGCGCTCGCCGGGAATGCCAATGATCTTATTGCCCTTGCCTTTGCCCAACTGCGGCAGATCGCTGATCTTGAAGATCAACAGGCGACCTTCGGTGGTGACCGAAGCCAGCCAGTTCTGCTCGCGGTCGGCGACCGGGCGTGGTGGCAGCACCTTGGCGTTGTTGGGCAGGCTCAACAGCGCCTTGCCCGCCTTGTTCTTGGCCTGCAGGTCTTCACCCTTGACCACGAAACCGTAACCGGCGTCAGAGGCGATGACATACAAAGCATCGTCTTCAGGGAGCAGTACACATTCAAAGTTCGCCCCGGGTGGCGGTGTCAGACGGCCGGTCAATGGCTCGCCCTGGCCCCGTGCCGACGGCAGGGTGTGCGCAGCCACCGAATAGCTGCGGCCAGTGGAATCGATAAACACCGCATATTGGTTGGAACGCCCCGGCGCCGAGGTCTTGAAGCCGTCACCGGCCTTGTAGGAAAGCCCGGTGGCGTCGATGTCATGGCCCTTGGCCGAGCGCACCCAGCCTTTTTCCGAGAGTACGACCGTCACTTTCTCGTTGGGCAGCAGATCATGCTCGGTCATGGCCTTGGCTTCGGCGCGCTCGACAATCGGCGAGCGGCGATCGTCGCCATAGGTTTCGGCGTCCTTGATCAGTTCGGTACGCACCAGCTTCTTCAGCTTGGCTTCGCTGTTGAGCAAGGCTTGCAGCTTGGCCTGTTCCTTGAGCAGTTCATCCTGCTCGGAACGCAGCTTCATCTCTTCCAGTCGCGCCAATTGACGCAAGCGGGTGTCGAGGATGTAGTCGGCCTGGATTTCACTCAGGGCAAAACGCGCGATCAGGCTGGCCTTGGGGTGCTCCTCGGTGCGGATGATGTGAATCACTTCATCCAGGTTGAGGTAGGCAATCAACAAGCCGTCCAACAGGTGCAGGCGACGCTCGACCTTGTCGAGGCGGAATTGCAGGCGGCGACGCACGGTCTGCACCCGGAATTCCAGCCATTCCACCAGCAGCGCGCGCAGGTTTTTCAGCTGCGGCTTGCCGTCCAGGCCAATGATGTTGATGTTGACCCGGTAGCTCGACTCCAGATCGGTGGTAGCAAACAGGTGCTGCATCAGCGCTTCGTGATCGACCCGGCTATTGACCGGAATGATCACGATACGGCAAGGGTTCTCGTGGTCCGACTCATCGCGCAGGTCCGCAACCTGTGGTGCTTTCGACGGCTTGGCCTGCATCATGGCCGCGATCTGTTCCAGGACCTTGGCCCCGGAAACCTGGTGCGGC
Organism: Pseudomonas sp. MF4836; assembly: GCF_002018875.1. Classification (GTDB taxonomy): domain Bacteria; phylum Pseudomonadota; class Gammaproteobacteria; order Pseudomonadales; family Pseudomonadaceae; genus Aquipseudomonas. Next base: position 531,254 of record NZ_MVOL01000002.1, on the reverse strand, counting down.
AGTGCGGTGACCACGATATCGCCGTCTTCGACGTGGTACACGGCACGCATGCGCACCGAGCCCTTGCCGGTTTCGTACATTTTCAGCAGATCGGCGCGCGGGGTAATGATCTCCGCTTCGGTCGGGTAGTCCGGACCCTGGATGTGCTCGCACAGCTGTTCGACCGTAGCCTTGGGTTCATCCAGCAGCCTGACGCAGGCAGTGGCGACTTCACGCAGGTTGTGCGGCGGCACGTCGGTGGCCATGCCCACGGCGATACCGGTGGTGCCATTGAGCAGGATATTCGGCAAACGTGCCGGCAACACCAGGGGTTCGTCCAGGGTGCCGTCGAAGTTCGGACCCCAGTCCGCGGTGCCCTGGCCCAGTTCGCTGAGCAGCACCTCAGAGTAACGCGACAACCGCGCCTCGGTATAACGCATGGCCGCGAAGGACTTGGGATCATCCGGCGCACCCCAGTTGCCCTGCCCGTCCACCAGCGTGTAGCGATAGCTGAAGGGTTGAGCCATCAGCACCATGGCTTCATAGCAGGCCGAGTCGCCGTGGGGGTGGAACTTGCCGAGCACGTCACCGACGGTACGCGCGGACTTCTTGTGCTTGGAATCAGCGTCCAGCCCCAGCTCACTCATGGCGTAGATGATCCGCCGCTGTACGGGCTTCAGGCCGTCGCCGATATGCGGCAGGGCACGGTCCATGATCACGTACATGGAGTAGTTGAGGTAGGCATTTTCGGTGAAGTCAGCCAATGACCGGCGCTCTACACCGTCCAGGCTGAGATCAAGGGAGTCGCTCATGCGGGCCTCATCAGTTCGTTGTCTGGCGCAGCAGCAAAGTGCCGCCACGCTGGGTAAATTCAAGTTGTTTCAAAGCGCTCATGCCCAGCAGCACTTGTTCACCGCCCAGCCCCGGCGCCACCAGCGCCCGGACATCACGTAAAACAATATCGCCCAACTGCACGCGGTCGAGGCGGGTTCGATAGCCCTCGCTGCGACCATTGGCAGTGCTCAGGGTTACCGGGGAGCCCTTCTCCAGCCCCAGGCGCTCGGCCAGGCGGGTGGGAATCGCCACATCGGTGGCCCCGGTGTCGAGCATGAAATCCACCGGCTGGCCGTTGATCTGGCCGCTGGCGACGAAATGTCCCTGGCCATTTCCGACCAGTTTCACTTCGATGTAACCCTCGTGCTGTTGCGAAGTGACGACAGCGTTGGGGTTCTCCTGCCGCCGCTCCCACTGCGAAAAAAACTGCGTGGCCAAAAACAGACCGGCGGCCCAAGCCAGGATCAGCATGATCCTCCCTGCACGACTGCCCGGCTGTCGGCTCATGATTTGTCGCTCCAGCCACCTTGCGGGGCGGCAAAGCGCCAGACGATCGGCCTGCTCTCGCCATCGACCCGGGCACCGTTGTTGTTGTCGAGGCCGATCCAGGCGCCATCGGCATCCACCAGCAATGCTTCGGCCAGGCCGTACGCCTGTGGATACTGGCGATTCTCTACCAGCGCCTCGGCGGCAAACGACCAGCACCGCTCGACCTTGGCCGTTTGCGCATCCCGGCGGCAGATCCGATAGGCGTTGCGCTCCAGGGTAAATAACTTGCCCTCGAACAAGGCCAGATCGGCAAAGTCCCGAGATACCGCGCGAGCCTTGGGCATCTGCGCCGGCTGCATTTCCACACCCGCTTCGCTGAGCAATACGCAGGCGCCGTCACAGTTCCAGACACTTTGTTCGCGCTTGATCAGCAACAACCCACGGCGCTCGCGCTCGGCCGCCAGCCATAAGCGGTTACCTTCCGGGTTGACCGCCAGCCCTTCGAACAAGGCATTGAAGTGCAGCAACATGCCACTGGCCCGGGCCTCACGCACCAGGATCGGCGAGATTTTCAGCCAGTCCGGCCGCCCCGTTACCGGCACCTGCAGCACCGTGGCCTCGGACTCACTGACGATGTACTTGTTGCCCGCGCCATCGCAGGCGATGCCTTCGAAATCCAGCGCGCCACCGCGCACCAGCGAGGTCGCCCAAGTGCGCGACTTCAGGCCCCAGGGCAAGCCTGCATCCGGCACCGCAGGCACCTCGATGTGCACGGTCTCGGCCTGCCACACCGTGTCCCGGGTATCGAGACGATAGATCTGATCATCATCACGGTCGGAGACCGTCCACAGCTCATTGCCGCACAGCGCCAACCCCGACAGGTTGCCGCCGCGCATGCCTTCGACCGGGTGTTCGGCAAGCAATTTCAGCTCGGGTACAGGCTCTGCCAGCACCGACGTCACCACCAGCGCCAAGGCCAGGGCAAAGCCTCTGCGCATCAGCCCAGAACCTCCGCCAGGTTGCCTTTGGATTCCAACCAGGACTTGCGGTCGCCGGCGCGTTTTTTCGCCAGCAGCATGTCCATCATTTCCGAGGTCGCCTCGAAATCTTCGAGGGTCAACTGCACCAGGCGCCGGGTATTGGGGTCCATGGTGGTTTCGCGCAGTTGCGGCGGGTTCATTTCACCCAGACCCTTGAATCGGGTGACCTGAGGTTTGCCGCGTTTCTTCTCGGCCACCAGGCGATCGAGAATGCCATCGCGTTCGGCCTCGTCCAGGGCGTAGTAGATCTCTTTGCCCAAGTCGATGCGGTACAGCGGCGGCATGGCGACGTAGACGTGGCCGGCATCCACCAGCGGGCGGAAATGCTGGACGAACAACGCACAAAGCAGGGTGGCGATGTGCAAGCCGTCGGAGTCGGCGTCGGCGAGGATGCAGATCTTGCCGTAACGCAGCTGGCTCATGTCCGCTGCGCCCGGATCGACACCGATGGCCACGGCGATGTTGTGCACTTCCTGGCTGGCCAGCACTTCGCTGCCGTCGACTTCCCAGGTGTTGAGGATTTTCCCGCGCAGCGGCAGGATCGCCTGGAATTCCTTGTCACGCGCCTGCTTGGCCGAACCACCCGCGGAATCACCTTCCACCAGGAACAGCTCGGAACGCATCGGGTCCTGCCCGGCGCAATCGGCCAGCTTGCCCGGCAGTGCAGGGCCCTGGGTGATGCGCTTGCGCTCGACCTTTTTACTGGCCTTCAAGCGACGGCCGGCGTTGTTGATCGCCAGTTCCGCCAGTTGCAGACCCAGCTCCGGATGCTCGTTGAGCCACAGGCTAAAGGCGTCCTTGACCACACCCGAAACAAAGGCCGCCGCTTCACGGGACGACAGGCGCTCTTTGGTCTGGCCGGAGAATTGCGGCTCCTGCATCTTCATCGACAGCACGAAAGCGATGCGTTCCCAGACGTCCTCCGGAGCCAGCTTGACCCCACGCGGCAGCAGGCTGCGGAATTCGCAGAACTCGCGCATCGCATCCAGCAGGCCCTGGCGCAGGCCGTTGACGTGGGTCCCGCCCTGCGCCGTAGGGATCAGGTTGACGTAGCTTTCCTGCACACTGTCGCCACCCTCGGGCAGCCACAGCAGGGCCCAGTCCACCGCCTCCTTGTTACCGGCCAGGCTGCCGCAGAAAGGCTCGTTGGGCAGGCGTTCGAATTCGCTGACCGCGTCTTCCAGGTAGGAGCGCAGGCCATCTTCGTAGTGCCACTCGACCTTCTCGCCGGTGGACTTGTCCTCAAAGCTGACCAGCAGCCCCGGGCACAGTACGGCCTTGGCCTTGAGCACGTGCTTGAGGCGGCTGACGGAAAACTTCGGTGAATCGAAATACTTCGGGTCCGGTGCGAAATACACGCTGGTCCCGGTGTTGCGCTTGCCAACGGTACCGATCACTTCCAGGTCGGTGGCTTTATAGCCGTCAGCGAAGGTCATCTGGTATTCGTTGCCGTCGCGCTTGACCTTGACCCGGACCAGGGTCGACAGGGCGTTGACCACCGAGATGCCCACGCCGTGCAAACCACCGGAGAACTGGTAGTTCTTGTTCGAGAACTTGCCGCCGGCGTGCAGCTTGGTGAGGATCAGCTCGACACCGGGAACCCCTTCTTCGGGGTGGATATCCACCGGCATGCCGCGACCATCGTCGGACACTTCAAGGGAGTGATCGGCATGCAGGATGACCTGCACCGACTTCGCATGCCCGGCCAAGGCCTCGTCGACACTGTTGTCGATGACTTCCTGGGCAAGGTGGTTCGGCCGACTGGTGTCGGTGTACATGCCCGGGCGTTTGCGCACCGGGTCGAGGCCCGAGAGGACTTCGATGGCGTCTGCGTTATAAGAGCTAGCGCTGGGAGTGGCCATGGGGTCTCGTCGTTAGTCGTTCAATGAAAATAGAGGCGCGGCTTCACAGTGCAGTGAAATCGATCGCCTGGTACTGATCTGTGCCAATGCCGGCAAAACTCAACAACGCCGGTAATTGTCCGGCAAAACCCTGGAACCCGTGGTCGCCGCCGGCTTGAATGCGCAAGGCACAGGCACGGTAATACAGCTGAGCGCTGCGATAGTCCAGAGTCTCGTCACCCGTCTGCAACCACACCTGATAGCGCTGGGGATCCTGGGGCGCCGGTACTTCCAGTTCGGCCAGGGCCGCTACATGGTCGTGGGTCAGTTCCCAGGTTTCATCGGTGTACAGGTTTTTCTGCGTGCCCAGGTAGCCGTCGAACATCCGATGCGGACTGACAGCGGGGTTGACCAACAGGGCTTTCAGGCCATGGCGCTCGGCAAGGTGAGTGGCATAGTAGCCGCCGAGCGAGCTGCCGACCAGCAATGGCCTTCCGAGCTCGGCAATCGCCTGCTCCAGCTGGACCATCGCCTCGCGCGGGTGATGATGCAGGGCCGGAACCCGCAGTTGATCGGACAGCCCCAGGGTGCTCATCACCGAACTCAACTGACTGGCCTTCTGCGACGCCGGTGCGCTGTTGAAACCGTGGATATACAGGATCGAACCGGACATGCGAGCTCCCTAGGCATCAAGCAAAGGGCGCAGTTTACAGGGAGTCTGGCGGATTGACTTGCCTTCAGGTGTATCGACTTGTCCCGCCGTGGCGACAGGCACCCCGGGCTCAGTAGCCGTCGCTGCCGTAGTCGACCTCGAAATCAAAGCCGGTCACCCGCTCGACGCCGGTTTCCAGGCCGCCATCGGGCAGCAACCGCAGCCAGCGATAACCCGGCGCCCGCTCATCGACCTTGAAATCTTCACTGCCGGGCTCGAACTGAATGCAGGTCGAGGGCGATGCCAGCAGCCGCAGGCTGCCGTGCAAGCGGTCGATCTCCTGGTGCACGTGGCCCCAGAGCACCGCCCGCGCCTGAGGGAAGCGCTCAAGGACGGCGAACAGCGCTTCGCGGTTGCGCAGGCCGATCGGTTCCATCCACGCACAGCCAATGGACACCGGGTGATGGTGCAGGCACACCAGGTGATGGCGATCAGGCGCCTCGCTCAAGGAACGGACCAGCAATTGCAGCTGCTCATCCTGCAGATAACCCGGCACCGAGCCCGGCACTGCCGAGTCGAGCAGGGTGATGCGCCAATTGCCGATGTCCACCACCGGCTCGAGCAGCGGGCTTTGGGTGACGGCCTGGGCCATGACCAGGGGCTCATCGTGATTGCCCGGGATCCAGCGCGCCGGGGCGGCAATGGACGCGCTCATCTGGCGAAAACGCTGGTAGGACTCCAGGCTGCCGTCCTGGGACAGATCACCGGTGGCCAGCAGCAAGTCGATCTTCGGTTGCTGGGCCAGCACCAGTTCGATCACCCGTTGCAGGCTGTCGCAGGTATTCATGCCCAGCAGGGTGCCGTCCGCCTCGGCAAACAGGTGGCTGTCGGAGAGTTGCACCAGCAACACGCTATCGTCGGTGGTCAGAGTGGATACGCTCGGCAAGGCGGTCTCCCAGGGCGTGTCACGGGATATAAAAGGTGGCGCAATTATGCTGGGGGAAATTCAAAAGAGGAAACTGGCGAACCGGACGCAGTTCACAACTACCGCACTGCTTCGAATTCATGGCCGCAGGCCAGGCAATGGCTCAGCCATTCACCGAGGAATACGTTGAGCTGGGCCTTCTCGTCCGGTTGGTGCATGTGTGCATTGGGATAAGGATAAATGCCGCGAAAGCGCCGGGCATGTTCGGCGCTGATCACTTCGGCCATGCGCGCATCGTGATACACCTGCACTTCCAGCTGCGGCACCGGCAGCCACGGCAGGCTGTGTTCCTGGCGCACCTGCAAGGTGGTGGTATAGGGGCAGGCCTGCAGCACTTCGAGGGCCAGCACGCCCAGCATCTGGTCACCCTGGGTCACCGCAATGCGCCGGGCGACCGGCTGGTTGCGCATGTCGGGCAAGAGGCGCATCAAGCGCGCGTAGTTGGCCTCGCAGGAGGTTTGCAGCCCCACCAGATCGACCCGATAGCGGTCGCGTTGCTTGTTTACGACCATAGCCCCCTCACTTCAGCGCGATTCAGAGCCAGCCATTGCAAGGCAATGATGCTCGCCGCGTTGGAAATCCGCCCATCCCGTACCGCCTGCAGCGCGTCTTCAAAAGCCCAGACCGACACGCGTATGTCTTCACCCTCCTCCACCAGCCCGTGCAGGCCGCCGACGCCACGGCTGTCGCAGCGCCCGAGAAACAGATGAACGAATTCAGTGCTGCCCCCCGGCGATGGAAAATATTTGGTCATCGGCCACAGCGCACTGATGTCCAGCCCAGCTTCCTCCTGCGCCTCGCGGTGAGCAACCTGTTCCGGTTGTTCGTCCTTGTCGATCAGGCCAGCCACCAGTTCGATCAGCCATGGGTTGCCGGTCTTTCCCACGACACCGACGCGGAATTGTTCGATCAGCACCACTTCATCGCGCTGCGGGTCGTAAGGCAGCATGCACACGGCATCATGACGCACGAACACTTCACGGCTGATCTCGTTGCCCATGCCACCGGCAAACAGCTCATGGCGCAGGTGCAGCCGATCGAGCTGATAGAAGCCCTGGTAGCATTTCTCGCGGCGGACAATATCGACCGCGCTCGGCGTGGCGTTGGCAAAGTCAGTCATAGCAATCCTCGTCTACTGCCTGTTCTTGCGAGGATCCCCCTCGACTTCGCGCCATCCTAACGCGCCCGTGACCCCGGATGCAGCCCCTTTCCTGTCAGCGGGATAGACGGCGAGGGGGCAAACCTAATCTAATTGCCTGTATTGAGCTTAGTGGCGAACTGACTGCCTCGCCGACAGTCGAAGCCGGTAACTTTCGCTCCCCCCTGGTTTATGAAGGACGCCCATGTCGCTTGCCAAAATTGCCTCCGTGGCCTGTATCGCCCTGACCCTGGGCGCCTGCCAAAGCCTGTTCCAGCCCAGCTACAAGACTCCGCTGAGCACCACCAGCGACAAGTTGGAGCAGATCAAGCCCGGGTGCAATGCCCCGGATTGTCCGCTGGTCAATATCGACACCGTGCATTTCCCGGACGAGCCGCAACTGGACGCCGTCATCGAAAAGCGCCTTTTGCAGATGACGCGTACCAGCCCGCAAGACTCGGTTCCGGCCACACTCAGCGCCTATCGGCAGACGTTTTTACGCGACGCCCCCAGCCGCAACAGCATGTACCTGCAAGCCAAGGTACGTGAGCAGCATGACGGCTTGGTGATCATCGAGCTGGCCAGTTATCTGGATACCGGCGCCGCCCATGGCACGCCGGGCCGCGGCTTCATCAACTATTCACGGGCGCAGCACAAGGCGCTGAACCTCGCCGACATGCTGTTGCCGGGGCAGGAAGACAACTTCTGGAAGGCCGCACAAGTGGCGCACAACAGCTGGCTGATCAGCACCAAGCTGGATCAGGAGCCGGAGTACATCAAGAGCTGGCCCTTCCAGAAAACCCCGAATGTGGCGCTGACCTCCGGCGGCGTGATCCTCAAGTACAACGTGTCGGTGATCGCGCCTTACGCCCTCGGCCACGTTGAACTGAAGATCCCCTACAACCGCCTGAACGGCATCCTCAAACCCGAGCTGTTTCCCGCCCGTAACTGAAGGCACGGCCCAGCAGCCATTGCAGCAGCCCTGCCAGAATCAGCGACGGCAGGGTTGCGCCGACATCCGGGTAGAAGTTGGCCAACAGGTGATAGGTGCTGACCCCACCCAGCCAGGCCAGCAGCGCCGGCCAGCGCAAGCTCGCAGCCGAAACCTGGGCGCTGCGTCTGCGCAGGATGAAGTGATCCACCAGCACCACGCCGAACAGCGGCGCGAATACCGAGCCGATCAGCAGCAGGAAGTTCTGGTACTGCGCCAGCGGTGCCAGGCAGGCGATCACAGTGCAGAGCACGCCGATGGCCAGGGCCAGGTGCTCGACCTTGAGGCGCAATAGAATCCCGCTGGAAACCGCCGCAGAGTGAATGTCGGCGAAGGCGTTTTCCGACTCATCCAGCAGAATCAGCAACAGTGGAATCCCCAGGCCGGCCCCCGCCAACGCCAGCAGCAGCGCATTGACCTCGCCGCTCGGAGCAAAGGCCAGGGTGTAGGCCACGCCCAGGCTCATCAGCCACAAGTTACCGATAAAGAAGCCCAGCGCGGTGCCGCCGAACACGGTCCTGGCGCGCTTGCCGAAGCGTGAGTAATCGGCAATCAGCGGCAGCCAGGACAGCGGCATGGCGATCGCAATGTCAAAACCCACGGCAAACTGCATCGAACCGTCACCGGCCTGAGCCCACAGGGCCGCCAGATCGACCTTGGCCAGCAGGTTCCAGGTCAGCCACAGGCAGGCCGCCAGCAGCAGCCAGATGCCCCATTTGCGCAGGATCTGGCGGACAAAGGTCAGCGGGCCACTGACCGCGAGCAGGGTCGCCAGGGCACCGAAAAACAGGGTCCAGAGCACGGGGTTGCTCCACAGGCTGCCTTCGCTGAAGGCGCGGGCGCCGAGCAGGCTGGCCGCATCGCGCATGACGATGATTTCAAACGATCCCCAACCCACCAGTTGCAGCAGGTTGAGCAACGCCGGCAGGCTGGCGCCACGGTTGCCGAGGCTGAGCTTGAGCGCCGCCATCGACGACAGGCCGGTGTCACTGCCGATCACACCGACCGCCGCCAGCAGCAACACGCCCACCGCCGTGCCAAAAAAAATCGCCAGCAACGAGCCGGACATGCCCAGGCCAGGCGCCAGCAAGGCACCGGTCTGCAACACCATCAGGCCGATGCCGAGGGAAAACCACAGGGAAAACAGATCGCGGCCGCCAAACACACGCTTGTCGGTGGGCACCGGGATATCCGGGGAATAGGTGCTGGGTTGAATGCTCAAGGGGAGAGACTCAGAGAGGGACAGAGAAACGCAGCAGCAAGCTTCAAGCTGCAAGAAAAGGCGCGGCGCCCTCGCTTGCAACGTGCAGCCTGCCGCTTGCGGCTTAAACCTTCTTGTACAGCTGGCTGCCTTCCTGCTTGAAGCGCTCGGCCTGTTCCGCCAGGCCTTGGGCGACGTCCACGTCGATGGCTTCGATCCGCTGGTTGGCCGCGTACTCACGGACTTCCTGGGTGATTTTCATCGAGCAGAACTTCGGCCCGCACATCGAGCAGAAATGCGCGACCTTGGCCGAATCCTTCGGCAGGGTTTCATCGTGATACGAGCGCGCGGTGTCCGGGTCCAGGCCGAGGTTGAACTGGTCTTCCCAGCGGAACTCGAAGCGCGCCTTGGACAGGGCGTTGTCGCGGATCTGCGCGCCGGGATGGCCTTTGGCAAGGTCGGCCGCGTGGGCGGCGATCTTGTAGGTGATGATCCCGGTCTTCACGTCATCCTTGTTCGGCAGGCCCAGGTGTTCCTTGGGCGTGACGTAGCAGAGCATGGCGCAACCGAACCAGCCGATCATCGCCGCGCCGATGCCGGAGGTGATGTGGTCGTAGCCCGGAGCGATGTCGGTGGTCAGCGGGCCAAGGGTGTAGAACGGCGCCTCGTCACAGCACTCCAGCTGCTTGTCCATGTTCTCCTTGATCAACTGCATCGGCACGTGGCCCGGGCCTTCGATCATGCACTGCACGTCGTGCTTCCAGGCGATCTTCGTCAGTTCGCCGAGAGTTTCCAGCTCACCGAATTGCGCGGCGTCGTTGGCGTCGGCAATCGAGCCCGGACGCAGGCCATCGCCCAGCGAGAAGCTGACGTCGTAGGCCTTCATGATTTCGCAGATGTCTTCGAAATGGGTGTAGAGGAAGTTCTCTTTGTGGTGGGCCAGGCACCACTTGGCCATGATCGAGCCGCCCCGGGAGACGATGCCGGTCACGCGCTTGGCGGTCAGCGGCACATAACGCAGCAACACGCCGGCGTGGATGGTGAAGTAGTCCACGCCCTGCTCGGCCTGTTCGATCAGGGTGTCGCGGAACAGCTCCCAGGTCAGGTCTTCGGCGGCACCGCCGACTTTTTCCAGGGCCTGGTAGATCGGTACGGTGCCGATCGGCACCGGCGAGTTGCGGATGATCCACTCGCGGGTTTCGTGGATGTGCTTGCCGGTGGACAGGTCCATGACCGTGTCCGAACCCCAGCGGATACCCCAGGTCAGCTTCGCCACTTCTTCTTCGATGGACGAACCCAGGGCGCTGTTGCCGATGTTGCCGTTGATCTTCACCAGGAAGTTACGGCCGATGATCATCGGTTCCAGTTCGGTGTGGTTGATGTTGGCTGGAATGATCGCGCGACCGCGGGCGATTTCTTCACGGACAAATTCGGGGGTGATGATTTTCGGCACGCTGGCGCCAAAACTGTGGCCGGCATGTTGCTGATCGAGCAGGCCGGCAGCCCGGGCCACTTCAAGCTTCATGTTTTCGCGGATGGCGACGTATTCCATCTCGGCGGTGATGATGCCCTGGCGCGCGTAGTGCATCTGGCTGACGTTGGCCCCGGCCTTGGCCCGGCGCGGGTTGTTCACGTGGGCGAAGCGCAGCTTGGTGAGTTCGGCATCGGCCAGGCGCTCCTGGCCGAAGTTGGAGCTCAGGCCGGGCAGGCGCTCGGTGTCGCCACGGGCTTCGATCCATGGCGAACGCACATCGGCCAGGCCTTTGCGCACGTCAATGATGACGTTGGGGTCGGTGTACGGGCCCGAGGTGTCGTAGACCACGACCGGCGCGTTGATCTCGCCGCCAAAGTCGGTCGGGGTCACATCGAGGCTGATTTCGCGCATTGGCACGAGGATGTCCGGGCGCGAGCCCTGGACGTAGATTTTTTGCGAGCGAGTAAAGGGCTGAACCGATTGTTGATCGACCTTGGCCGAGTCACTCAGGTTGGTTGCGCTTTTTAGTTTTGTAGTCATCACGGGCTCTCCAGACAGCATCCAGGCAGTGGATTTTTGTCGGAGCGAACCTGTAACGAATGGACGCACGCGTCACTGAAAAAACCAGTGGGTGCTGTGCTCAGTGCTCGAGGGGTGTTCGATTGTCGAACAACATCCCGGACGAAGCACAAGAGGACTCGCCGGGTGACGAGAAATCTTGTTCCCTACGCAGGCGCTAACCTGATCAGGTTCAACGGGATCCGGATTATCCGATCTCAGCCTCATAGCAAGGCACCCCGACAAGAACTCGCGCAGTCTAGACCAAAGTCCGCGCCCAATGCCAATGCCCGTGCAATCAGCATGATGAATGGCGTAATTGCAGGATTGTTGCGACAGGTCAGCACATCTACACTCGCGGGGCTGTGCAGCGCCTTGACGCTCCACGGGCCGCGCCGTAGCCTTGGCGCTTGAATTATCGCCGTAATATCAACTCTAGGGATCGTCTCATGCTGCGCAAACTCTCACTGGCCCTTGCCGTGTCTTGTGCGTCCAATGGATTGGCCTGGGCAGCAGAAGCGCCCTTAACCACCAAGACCGATCTGGTCAGCGTCTACCAGGAAGCCGTGGACAACAACGCCGACCTGGCCGCCGCCCGCGCCCAATACGGCGCACAGAAAGAAGTCGTGCCCCAGGCTCGTGCCGGCCTGCTACCCAATCTTTCGGCCGGCGCCGACATGAACAACACCCGAACCAAGTTCGACGAACCTTCGATGACCGCCACCCGCAGCGGCACCGTGTACCAGGCGACCCTGGCTCAACCGTTGTTCCGCGCCGACCGCTGGTTCCAGTTGCAAGCCGCCAAAGACATCAATGAACAGGCGGCCCTGCAACTGTCGGCCACCGAGCAGAACCTGATCCTGCAGTCCGCCGAAAACTACTTCGCAGTGCTGCGTGCCCAGGACAACCTGGCCTCGACCAAGGCCGAAGAATCGGCCTTCAAGCGCCAGCTGGACCAGTCCAACGAGCGCTTCGATGTCGGCCTCTCGGACAAGACCGACGTCCTGCAATCCCAGGCCAGCTACGACACGGCGCGGGCCAACCGGATCCTCGCCCAGCGCCAGGTGGACGATGCCTTCGAAGCACTGATCACCCTGACCAACCGCGAGTACAACTCGATCCAGGGCATTGTCCACACCTTGCCGGTATTGGCGCCGACGCCGAATGACGCCAAGTCCTGGGTCGACACCGCCGCCCGCCAGAACCTCAACCTGCTGGCCAGCAACTACGCGGTCAGCGCCGCCGAAGAAACCCTCAAGCAGCGCAAGGCCGGCCACGCACCGACCCTGGACGCAGTAGCGCAGTACAAGAAAGGCGATAACGACGCCCTCGGCTTCAGCAACCCCAACCCCCTGGGCCAGCGCTATGGCAGCGACGTCGAGCAGCGCACCGTCGGCCTGCAGCTGAATATCCCGATCTTCAGCGGCGGCCTGACCAGCTCCCAGGTGCGCGAGTCCTATTCGCGCCTGAGCCAGACCGAACAGCAACGCGAAGGCCTGCGCCGGCAGGTGGTGGAAAACACCCGCAACCTGCACCGCGCGGTGAATACCGATGTCGAGCAGGTACAAGCCCGGCGCCAGTCGATCATCTCCAACCAGAGCGCGGTGGAAGCCACCGAAATCGGCTACCAGGTGGGCACGCGCAATATCGTCGATGTACTCGACGCCCAGCGCCAGCTGTACACCTCGGTACGCAACTACAACAACAGCCGCTACGACTACATCCTCGACAACCTGCGCCTGAAGCAGGCTGCGGGCACCCTGAGCCCGGGCGACTTGCAGGACCTGTCGCGCTACCTCAAGGCCGATTACAACCCGGACCGCGACTTCCTCCCACCGGATTTGGCCAAAGCCGCGCAAGAGCAGCTTAAAGCCCGCCCTTGAGCACACCGACAGAAAAAAAGGCCACCCAAGCGGGTGGCCTTTTTTATTGCCGCCTGCGGCTACAGTGGCTCATCTGTAGCCGCGGCCGAGGCACAAGGCTGCGCTGGCCATGCCGGAGGTACCTCAGGAATATCCCCAGCGTCGATTCGGGCCGGCGCAGCCTGCGGCAGCGGCTACAGGTCAGCCGGGGTTTAGGAGGCGGTCGAGGCCGTCGAGCAAGCGTTGCAGGGCACCCTGGTTGGCCGCCATGACCTTAAGGCCCGCGTCGGCCATTTTCTGCACATCCCGTGGCAGCTCGAACAAACGCTGCACCGCCACCGCCAGCCCCTCGGCATCGTCGACCTCTTGCAAGGCCCCCGCCTCGCGCAACATTGCGGCGATTTCCAGGAAGTTGAACAGGTGCGGCCCGCTCAGTACCGGCTTGGCCAGCGCCGCCGGCTCCAGCAGGTTATGCCCGCCGTTGCTGACCAGGCTGCCTCCGACAAAGGCGCTGTCGGCCAGGGCGTAGAGAAACAGCAACTCGCCCATGGTGTCGCCCAGCAGCACCGACGTGCTGCGGGTGACCGGCTCACCGGTGGAACGACGAATAGTCTCGAACCCTTGCTCGCGACACAGTTCGAACACCGAGTTGAAGCGCTCCGGATGACGCGGCACCACGATCAGCAAGGCATCCGGATGGCTCGCCAACAACTGACGATGGGCATTGAGTACCACCTCGTCTTCACCTTCGTGGGTACTGGCAGCGATCCATACCGGACGCTCCACCGCTCGCCACTGCTGGCGCAGCTCAATGGCCCGCACCAGCAATTGCGGGTCGATCGTCAGGTCGAACTTGATCGAACCCGTGACCTGCACCGCCTCCGGGCGCGCGCCCAGGCTCAGGAAGCGCTCAGCCTCGGCAGCGGTCTGCACCGCCAGCAAGCTCATTTCCTCGAGCATCGGCCGGGTCAATCGGGCAAACCGTGCGTAGCCCCTGGCCGAACGCTCGGACAAGCGCGCATTGGCCAGCGCCACCGGGATGCCGCGCTTGGCGCATTGGTGGATGTGATTGGGCCAGAGCTCGGTCTCCATGATCACCGCCAGGCTCGGCTTTGCCCGGTCGAGAAAGCGCGCGGCGGCACAGGGCAGGTCATAAGGCAGATAGCAGTGCTGGATTCGTGGCTCATTGGCGAACATCGCCTGGATCCGCTCCGAGCCGGTCGGGGTCATGCAGGTCACGGTGATCGGCAGTTGCGGGTAGCGCGCCAGCAATGCGCGGATCATCGGCGCCGCCGCAATGCTTTCGCCCACCGACACCGCGTGCACCCAGATCCCGCCCGGCTGCAACGGCGGCAGGCCATAGGAAAAGCGCTCGCCAATGCGTTTGGCATAGGCCGGCGCCTTGCGCGCACGCAGCCATAGCCGAATCGCCACCAATGGCAGCCCCAGGTAAAACAGCGCGGTATACAGAGTTCTATTCATGGCGGCGGAGTTTATCGGCTTTTGCCGCCGATAGCCTGCAAGTGCACGGCAAAACGTTCCGCTAGCCAACGCGCCGCAGGTCCCAGCGGCTCATCGCGACGCCACACCAGCTCGACCACCAGCGCCGGGGGCGTCCACTCACTGCTGAGCTCGACCATCTGGTCCTGATACGCCGGGTACTGCACCACATGCCGTGGCAACCAGGCCCACCCCAGGCCGCGCACCAGCCACTCGGCCATTACATAGAAACTGTCGGCGCGCCAGACCTGGGGGCTGGCAGCCTCGCTGCCGGGGTAGACGCTGGATTGAGTCGACATCAACAGCTGGCGATGCTGCGCCAACTGCTGGCAATCCACCCGCGCCTGCCGGGCCAGTGGGTGCGCCACGCCGCACACGGTGACCATTTCCACACTGCCCAATACCCGACGCTCCAGGGCCTCGGGAATCTGCTCGTGATAAAACAGCAACCCGAGATCGGCCCGGCGCTCCACCAATTTGCGCGCCACGTCACCCTGGGCGGCACTGGTCAATTGCACTTCGATACTGGGGAACTGCAAGGCCAGGGCCTCGAAACTGTCGACCACCGCCTGATAGGGCATCGCCTCGTCCTGCGCCACACGCAGCCGTGGCTCCTGGCCGCGCATCATGGCCAGCGCCCGACCGTTGAGGCGCTCGCACTGGCGCAATACTTCCCGCGCATCTTCGAGCAACGCCTCGCCGGCCTCGGTCAAGCGTGGCTGACGCCCGCTGCTACGCTCGAACAGACTCAATCCCAGGTCCGCCTCAAGCAACGCAATCGCACTGCTGACCGCCGATTGCGCCTTGCGCTGATCCCGCGCCGCAGCGGAAAAGGAGCGCAGTTCGGCGACGCTGATAAACAACTGCAGATGTTCCAGATTCCACTGCACACTCATGGCGCAACCTATCTTCAATTCAGATAGGTAATGACTTTACCGCATCTGGGCGCACTCTAAAATGCCGACCTCATCCAGCACGCACCACCACGAGGAAGTCCCCATGAACGCTTACACCTACCTGGCCATCGCCATCTGCGCCGAAGTGATCGCCACCGTTTCGATGAAAGCGGTCAAAGGCTTGAGCACCCCGTTGCCACTGCTGCTGGTCATCGTCGGCTATGGCATTGCGTTCTGGATGCTGACCCTGGTGGTGCGTACCGTCCCCGTGGGCGTGGCCTACGCGGTATGGGCCGGCATGGGCATCGTCATGGTCAGCGTCGCGGCGCTGTTCATTTATGGCCAGAAACTCGACCTGCCGGCCATGCTCGGCATGGGCCTGATCGTCCTTGGCGTGGTGGTGATCCAGCTGTTTTCGAAAACCGCCGGGCACTAGGAAAACAGCGGCAAGCGACAGGCTTTGCGCGGCAAGAAAGGCGACACGCTTGCAGCTTGCGGCTTGAAGCTTGAAACTTGCGCCTCCGTTTTGTTTCCCGAGGTCGCCGCATGCCATCCGTTATTTCCACCGACGTGCTGATTGTCGGCGCTGGCGTCGCCGGCCTCTGGCTCAACGCGCGCCTGCGTCGCCAGGGCTTCTCGACGGTATTGGTGGAAAGCGCCAGCCTCGGCGGCGGGCAGAGCGTGAAGTCCCAGGGCATCATCCACGGCGGCGCCAAGTACGCCCTGCACGGTGCCCTGACCGGCGCCTCCGAAGCCATTGCCGATATGCCACGCCGCTGGCGCGAAGCCCTGGCCGGCACCGGCGAGCTGGACCTGTCGGGGGTACGCCTGCTGTCCGAGGCCCACTACCTGTGGTCCCCCGGCACCCTGGCCGGCAACCTCACCAGCTTCTTCGCCAGCAAGGCGGTGCGCGGCCGGGTCGACCAGGTCAAAGGCGAGCAGTTGCCGCCGGCACTGCAGGACCGGCGGTTCAAGGGCAAGGTCTATCGCCTGGCCGAGCTGGTGGTGGACGTGCCCAGCCTGATCGAACGCCTCGCGGCGCTGGCCGGCGACGGTTTGCTGGCTGGGCAGAAAATCGAGCCCCTGGTGGAACACAACGCCCTGGTCGGCCTGCGGGTCGATGACCGCGAGATTCGCGCGCAACGCATCGTGCTCAGCGCCGGTGCCGGCAACGCCGCGCTGTTGGCCAACCTCGACCTGAGCCAGCCGGCCATGCAGAAACGCCCTCTGCACATGGTGCTGGTCAAGGGCCCGAGCCTGAAGCCGCTGTACGCCCACTGCCTCGGTGGCGGCCCCAAACCGCGAATCACCGTCACTACCCACCCGGCCGCCGATGGGCAATGGGTGTGGTACCTGGGGGGCGATATCGCCGAAGCCGAAGGCGTGGCCCGGGAGCCGGCCGCGCAGATCGCGGCGGCGCAAAAAGAGCTGGGCAACCTGCTGCCCTGGGTCGACCTCAGTCAAGCGCGCTGGGCCACCCTGCGGGTCGATCGAGCCGAGCCGGCGCAATCGGGGCTGACTCGCCCGGACAACGCCTTCCTCGCCGAAGAGGGCCGGTTGCTGGTGGGCTGGCCGACCAAACTGGCCCTGGCCCCGGACTTCGCCGACCGGGTACTGGCTGCCCTGGAGCGCGATGGCATTCGTCCGGGCCCCGCCACCGACCTGCCTGACCTGCCCAAACCGCCCCTGGCCCAACCCGCCTGGGAGCAACTGCTGCCATGAGCCTCGCGACCCTGCACCCGTTCCACCGCCCCCTGGGCGACACCGGCCTGGTGGTCTCGCCCCTGGGCCTGGGCACCGTCAAGCTCGGTCGTGACCAGGGGGTGAAGTACCCCAATGGCTTCCAGATTCCCGATGACGACGAAGCGCGCATGCTGCTGAAAATGAGCCGCGACCTGGGGATCAACCTGATCGATACCGCGCCGGCCTATGGCCGCAGCGAAGAGCGCCTGGGCCCGTTGCTGCGCGGGCAACGCCAGGACTGGGTGATCGTCAGCAAGGTCGGTGAGGAATTCAGCGATGGCCAGTCCCGGCACGACTTCAGCGCCGAGCACACACGACGCTCGGTGGAGCGCAGCCTGCAACGGCTGGAAACAGACTTCATCGACCTGGTGCTGGTGCACTCCGACGGCAACGACCTGATGATTCTCGAACAGTGCGAGGTCTACCAGACCCTGGCCGAGCTCAAGCGCGAGGGCAAGATCCGCGGTTTCGGCTTCTCCGGAAAAACCGTCGAAGGCGGCCTCAAGGCCCTGGAGCACGGTGACTGCGCAATGGTCACCTACAATCTGAACGAACGCGGCGAGCAGGCGGTCATTGAATATGCCGCTGCCCACGGCAAAGGCATCCTGGTAAAAAAAGCCCTGGCCAGCGGCCATGCGTGCCTGAGCCCGGGGGTCGATCCGGTGCGGGCCAGCTTTGAACTGCTGTTTGACCAGCCCGGTGTTGCCAGTGCTATTGTCGGGACCATCAATCCACTGCATCTGGCGCACAATGTGGCCACTGTGGCGCAGGTCCTGCGCAAAAACTGATGCCGCCCATGCGGCCGACCCCGACGCAAGAAGGAGCCGACATGCCGCGCACGCTCATAAGAAAGAACCCCAGCAACTTCAAGACCCTGCCCCTGTTCGTCGAAGCGACTCCCGAAGGCCTGAGCTACCAGAGCGTCGGGATGCCGCTCAATTTCTCCCAAACCCTGCAACGTCGGCGTCCGGTCACGGTGGAAGACGCCGAGCGCTTTTCCGTGGAGCTGGCCAACCTCGGGGTCTCGGTGCGCCTGACCCTGCACTGGCAAAACCGCGATTACTGGGTGCTGGTCCGGCAACGGCGCCAGGACCGTGGCGACGTGGTGCTCAAACTCATATCCGGCTATGTGCCCGCCCAGGAGCTGAACCTGCCGCTGCACACCGCGATTCAGGAGATCGCCGAGGAGTGCCTGCTGGAAACCCCGGAGGGCTGGCTCAGCGGCCGTTTCAACGACACCTGGCTGCCAGCGCCCTACGCCAACGCACTGCATTATCGCGAGGCCTTGCCCTTTCGCCTGACACCGCTGTCCGGCGCTGCCCGCCCGGTGCGCTGCGCCAACCTGCAATTGATCGAGCGCCCGCGGGCCTACGTGCACTTGCCGACCGCGTCGCTGCAACTGATTTACGACCTGCGCCTGGAGATCCCCAAGGAGGCCAAGTCCCTGAGCCTGTTCCATGTCGATGAACGTCTGGAAGGCGACCAACTGGTCGCACGCCTGGACCGCAAGCGCCCGGACCTGTACCTGATGCCCTTGCAGGACGGCCAGCCCTGCGCCGAGCTCTACACCCTGAAAAAGGACCAACTGCAACCCGCCAGCACCCGCGGTTTATACCTGGCGGAAAGCTTCGCCCAACAGGACGGTTGGCTGGTGCGTGATGAACGGATTCGCTGGAAGGATTGGCTGCGGCAGCAGGGCCTGAGCGCGCCGGAAAAGGACTCGAAACTCAAGCGGCTGACCGGCAGGGCGCGGCAGATACTGCGCAAGATCGTGCCGGCCAAGGCCAGCCGGCAGCGTTGAAGGGCCGCCACGCCGCTCCGGCAGCGGAGTCGGCATGGCGCCCAGCGGTCACTCAGGTCTTGCGGATCTTCTCGACGATCGCGGTGGTCGAGCTGTTCTCCACCAGCCCCAGCACCTTCACCGTGCCGCCATAGGCCGCCACGATATCGGCGCCGACCACCTGGTCGATACCGTAGTCTCCGCCCTTGACCAGCACATCCGGCCGCACCTGGCTCAGCAGGTTCTCCGGAGTGCCCTCAGGGAAGCTGATCACCCAGTCCACCGCGCCGAGGCCGGCCAGTACCGCCATGCGCCGGTCGACACTGTTGATCGGCCGTCCAGGCCCTTTCAGGCGGCTGACCGAAGCATCGTCGTTGACCGCGACAATCAAGCGATCGCCCTGGGCCCGAGCCTGTTCGAGGTAGGTCACGTGGCCGGCATGCAGGATGTCGAAGCAACCGTTGGTGAAGACGATCTTTTCCTTGTGCGCACGGGCATCGTCGATTGCCAGCAGCAGTTGGTCGAGGCTCAGCACGCCGCGCTCGGAACCTTCCTCGCGCTGGATAGCGCGACGCAGTTCCGGCGCGCTGATGGAGGCGGTACCCAACTTGCCGACCACGATGCTCGCCGCCAGGTTAGCCAGGGCCACTGCGTGGGGCAGCTCTTCACCGGCCGCGATCGCCGCCGCCAGGGTCGAGATCACAGTGTCGCCGGCACCGGTGACGTCAAACACCTCACGCGCCCGCGCTGGCAAATGCAACGCCGCGTGATCGGGACGCAACAGGGTCATGCCGTGTTCGCCGCGCGTGACCAGCAAGGCGCCCAGTTCCAGGTCGTGCATCAACTGCGCGCCCTTGCTGACCAGCTCGTGCTCATCGGCGCAGCCGCCGACGATGGTTTCGAACTCGTTGAGATTCGGCGTGATCAGGCTCGCGCCGCGATAGACCGAGAAGTCCTTGCCTTTGGGGTCCGCCAGCACCGGGATGCCGCGGGCACGGGCGGCCTGGATCAGCGCCTGGTGATTCTTCAGGGCGCCTTTACCGTAGTCGGACAACACCAGGACCTTGATGCCTTCGAGCAGCGCGTCCACTTCCGCGCCCAGAGCCAGGGCGTCGGTGGCGAAGGGTTCTTCAAAGTCGATGCGCAACAGCTGCTGGTGACGGCTCATGACCCGTAGCTTGACGATGGTCGGCTGATGCGCAATGCGCTGGAACAACGCCCGCACACCCGCCCCGCGCAGGCTATTGGCCAGGCTGTCGGCGGCTTCATCGTCACCGGTCACACCGACCAGGGAAGCCGGCGCGCCCAGGGCGGCAATGTTCAGGGCAACGTTGGCGGCACCGCCCGGGCGGTCCTCGATCTGCTCGACCTTGACCACCGGCACCGGCGCCTCAGGGGAAATCCGTGAGGTACCACCATGCCAGTAACGGTCGAGCATGACATCGCCGACCACCAAGACAGGGGCTTGATCGAATCGCGGCATGGACAACTTCATGGTGCAACCCACATACAAAATGAACAGGGGCGCGATATTAACACAGGGTTGGCGCCGTCAAGTTCTATGGCTTTAGCCTGGGTCTTGAAGTTTTTCAGCGGCTTACTTCTCGAGTAGAAGCTGCAACAGGCGGGCCGTGGCCTGATCGACCCCGACCCGGGCAGTATCAATTTCACAGTCCGCCTGCAGCGGCGCTTCGTAGGGGCTGTCCAAGCCGGTGAAATCCTTGATCTGCCCAGCCAACGCGGCTTTATACAGGCCTTTTGGATCACGCTCTGCACAGGTCGCAAACGCCGTGCTGATGTACACCTCAAGAAACTCGCCAGGCGCGAACAAGGCGCGGGCTGTCTCACGATCGGCGCGAAATGGCGAAATGGCCGAGACGATGACCAACAGGCCGGCATCCACCATCAAGCGCGCCACTTCGGCCATGCGCCGGATATTTTCCTTGCGCGCCTCGGCACTCATCCCCAGATCGCTGCACAAGCCATGGCGCACGTTGTCGCCATCGAGGATAAAGGTGTGCCGCCCCAGTTGGTTGAGGCGCAGTTCCAGCAGATTGGCCAGGGTCGACTTGCCCGCACCGGATAGCCCGGTCAACCAGAGGCAGCATGGCTTCTGCTGCTTCAGGGCCGCTCGGGAAGCGCACGACAATGACAGCGCATAAGGGCGGATCTGCGGTTGTTCCATGGCAGCGAGCATCGGCTTATTCATAACCCAGCATCTCGTAGTCGCGCTCATAGACCCGACGCACTAGGCGCCGGGTACGCACTGAGCACAGGTCCCGCACAGAGCCATTGGCAGGCTGGCAGGAAGCGTTCAGCAGCGGCAGTCGCGAGTGGATGCCCAAGTGTTCGCATACCAGCTCGAAATCACGGGGCAAATGCTCCTGATAGCCGATGAAGTCCAGCGACATGTGCCCCAGGGAATCGGTGAGAAAGTCACTCTGCGGGGCGAAATGGATCTGCTTGCAGATGGTGTCCGGTCGCAGCCAGCGCGCCACGAAGTCGTCGAAATCCCGATACTGGTTGACTAGGACCTGGGCCGGCTGGTCCCTGGGGTTGAGCCGATTGCTTCGCAGAAAGGTATAGGCCGAGTAGGCGCGCGCCAGAGGGTCACGGACGAAGGCGAACTTGAAACTGCTGGCAAACGCGCACGGGAACTGTTGCTCGTACCAGTACAGCGGCAGATGCCCCGGGCTCCAGCCCCCGAACAAAGCGGAGCACACGCTGCTACCGGCACACTTGGGGACATGGATGTACAAGCAGGAGTGTTTGGTGAACGCCTCGGGAAAGCGTATATCGGCAGACATGGATTTATTCACTGCCTGGCGATCCACTACCGACAAGCGCCCCAACAGCAAGGTGCGCTGGGATTTGGGCAATAACTTCCACAAATAGCGTTGCAGCATTCCAGCCCCCACGCGGCGGGGATAGCCCCGTCGATCATTCGACTAATAGCGGGAAACCATAACAAGCACGGCGGGAGAAATTATTTAGGCTTGGTCAAGACAGTAAATATCCGGATACAAACCAGGCCCCATTGCCTTGCACAATGCGGGCCTGATTGGCAGTGGCCTGGCCGCTGCCTTTTACCGGTCAGGCAATATCGTTATGAACGGGCTCTTCCAGCCCCATGGCGTGCAGTCGGGAGTAATAGCCGTTCTGCTCCAACAACTGCGTATGGGTACCGCGCTCGACAATCTGCCCCTGATCCATGACCAGGATCAGGTCGGCCTTCTCGATGGTCGACAGGCGGTGTGCAATCACCAGGGTCGTACGGCCTTTCATGACCTTGTCCAGCGCAGCCTGAATATGCCGCTCGGATTCGGTATCCAGCGCAGACGTTGCCTCGTCGAGAATCAACAGCGGGGCATTTTTCAGCAGGGCCCGGGCAATGGCTAACCGCTGACGCTGACCGCCAGACAGGAGCACACCGTTCTCTCCGACCTGGGTGTCCAGCCCCTGGGGCATTTGCGCGATGAAGTCCATCGCGTAGGCATCCTTGGCCGCCTTCTCGATATCCTCCCGTGGAGCTCCTGCCAGGTCGCCATAGGCGATGTTGTTGGCAATGGTGTCGTTGAACAGGGTCACATGCTGGGTCACTTGGGCCACATGTCGGCGCAGGTTGCGCAGGCGGTAGCTTTCGACCTCGACACCATCCAGCAGAATCTGCCCGATATCGTGGTGATAAAAGCGCGGAATAAGTGCAGCCAATGTGGATTTGCCACTACCGGAGCGCCCAACCAGGGCAATCATCTGTCCTGGATCGGCGCTGAAGCTGATATCACGCAGCACTTCACGCTCGGTGCCCGGGTAGGTGAAGCTCAGGTTACGCACCTCCAGCCGCCCTTCGACACGCTCGAGCTCGACGGTGCCGGTGTCCGATTCAGGCTCGACATCCAGTTGCTCAAAGATGCTTTCCGCGCCAGCCACGCCCTTCTGAATGGTCGAGCTGACTTCCGACAACTGGCGGATGGGCTTGGGCAACAGGCCGGCAGCGGTGATGTAAGCCACCAGGTCACCCGCCGTGGCATCGCCACGCAGGAACAGCACCAGGAACATCAGCACCGCCATGGCCGAATAAATCACCAACTGCAGCATGGGCGTGTACACCGCGCCGGTCTTGGTCATGCGCAGCTGCTTATCGGTGTTGCTCTGGCTGGCCAAGGCGAAACGCTGCTGCTCATAGGCCTCGCCACCAAAGCTGCGAACCACGCGATAGCCCTGGATGGTTTCGGAGGCCACGTGGGTGACATCCCCCATGGCCACCTGGATTTTCTTGCTTTGCTTGCGGAATTTCTTGCTGGTGCTGCTGACCATGACCGCGATCAACGGCAGGATCGCGACCATCACCAGGGTCAACTGCCAGTTCATCCACAACAGGTAGACAAACAGGAACACCACGGTCAGGCCTTCGCGGATCACCACCTTGATGGCATCCGTTGCAGCACCGGTAACCATGGTCACGTTGAAGGTGATGCGGGAAATCAGGTGTCCGGAGTTGTGGGTGTCAAAGTACCGATTGGGCAGGACCAGCAACTTGTTGAACAGCTCGACCCGCAGATCATGCACCAGCCCTAGGGACACCTTGGCCAGGTAGAAGTTACCCAGAAACGAACCCAGCCCCTGCCATGCGGCGATCAGGACGATCAGCATCGGCACGGCCTGCAGCAGTTGCAGATCACGCAAGTAAGGGACGTTTGGAAAGAGTACGGCCTCGGGGTTGCTCAAGCCGTCGACAAAGTACTTGAGGATTCCCGCCAGCATCGGCTGCGTCGATGCGAAAATGACAAAACCCAGGATACTGAGCGCGAACATCCCCGCATAGGGACGGACGTACGACAGCAATCGCAGGTAAATCTTCAGGCTCGACGCCGCAGGCGAATCAGGGGTAGTCATGAGAAGCCGTTGAATGAGAAATGAGCCCGCAACTATAACACAGGCCATTTTAGTCGATGAGCTACGGTACCATGTACCTTGACCCCGCCTGCTGTTGTTGAACTCTGGAGTATTGATGCAAGCGCTTGACCATAATCACTACCTCACTTTGCGCGAAGCAGCTGAAGTTCTCGAAGCCGACGGTTCTGGCGATAAGGTGCTGCGGTTGACGGATGGCTCGATACTCAAACTGTTCCGGCGCAAGCGCCTCCTGACTTCGGCGGCCTGGTATCCCTATGCAAAGCGCTTCGCCGATAACTGCACGCGCTTGAAGCAACGCCAGATACCGTGCCCCAGCATCCGCCAGGTTTACCGGATCTCAAGCATTCAAAGGGATGCCGTGCATTATGATCCACTGCCGGGCCAGACCCTGCGTCAGTTGCTGGATGATGGCCTGCGCGGCGATGCACTGAGGGCGCAACTGGGCACGTTCATCGCGATACTCCACGAGCGCGGCATTTACTTTCGCTCTGCGCACCTGGGCAATATCGTGCTGACACCTGAAGGGCAGTTGGGGCTGATCGACATTGCCGACCTGAAAGTCTTTTCCCGCCCATTGCGCAAGGCCTTGCGCCTGCGCAACTTCAAACACATGTTGCGTTACAAGCAAGATCGGGAGTGGTTGCTGGATAACCACGGCGGGGTGTTTATAGAGCACTACGCCGCGGCGCAAAGCACGTGCTCGATAAGCGAATTGAATACCGAACTGCATAAAAACTGAACACCACCCGCCAGCGCCTCAGCGCTGGCGGGTGCAAAGCCTTACCCGCGCTGCAACTGCCGCGCTTGCGAGACACGTCCCAGGATCAATGCCGCGGGCATCAACACCAGCGGCCACAGCTCATCCGGACTGTGGACCAAAATACTGCCATCAAAGTTGAGCATCACCAGCGCACAGGCCAGGAACATGCCCCAGGCATCGCGCAGGCGCCAGGCCGCCAGCAGGCTTGTCAGCATCAGCACCACAAACAGCAACAAGGCCGGAGCCCCCGTGTAAACACCCAGGGCCACGAAGATATTGTGTGGGTGCTGGATCGGCATAAACCCGTCCAACAATTGCTCAGTGTGGAAGCCAACGCCGCAGCCCAAGGTCCAGCCGCAGTTTCTCCACTCGCCGACCATGACGTTGAAGATCTCGACCCGGTAAGAGTCTCCACGGTTCCACAGCGAGATGTACCAGGCTTCGTTATGCACGCCCCAGACCACCAGGCCCAGGACCAAGGCTCCCACCAGGAGAATGCTACCGACAACCTTCGGCCGCAGATAAAGGCCATACAGCACCCAAAGCCCGAATAGAAATGCAGCCCCCACCAGAGCGGTCCGGGTCTGCAGAACAAAGGTCACGGCAATCACCGACAGCAGCACTGCGGCAGTGGCCTCAATCCAACGCTTGGTCTTGACCCAGTATGGCAAGGCCAGGGCCAGGGCACAGAACAACCAGATGCTGGCGTAAATCACGTTTATCAGCCGGGCTGGCAACAAGGCCACTCGACTGCCGAAGGGGAATTGCCCTGTGCTCCAGCTGTATATCGCGCTCAGGTAAATGTAGAGAATCAGAATCCAGAACTGGGCCCGGATAAACTCTTTGCTTCTGAAAAAATCAGGGCTTACCAGGCTGGCAACGATAAAGACAAACGATAAGACGTAGACAATGGGTTTATAGAACTCCATCGCCCCAAATACCGTGGCCGAAACAGCAAACCAGAGCATAAACACCAGCCAAAGCCAGGCCAATGGCTCTTTGAGTACCTTGAGGCCGTGACCTTTTAGCAGGAAGAACAACCCTGGCAGGGCAATCAGCCCGTAAAACACGTTATTGGTCGATTTTGACGACCAACCAACGACAAAGCTCAACAGAAACAGACATAACATCGCACTGAAGTAAGTGGTCACTCTGCTTAACTTCACGCCATTAAATTCCATGTAGCAACCACCCTATCGCCATACCTAAAATTAAAGTTGCCATGAGCTTTACGCGGTCTCGACGCTTGCGCCGTAGCTTGTTCGAACGCTCTTCAGGAACCACCACATGCTCACCAAACCCGGTGTGCAGAACCGCATCATTCTCCAGAATCAACGCATAACGATTTTCCTGGGCGTACAGCCGGGACAAATCCTTCTCCCCGGAAAACGCCGCATACGGAGCATGCAGCAGGTAGTCGGCACGCCGGCGCAACCCTGGGTTGAAGGAGAACCCCTGCCAATCGGCTTTATGCGAGCCCAGCACATAGAACGCAATTCCATGTGCCACCTTGCGCTCATTCAAGAAGACATAGGGGCTGTGCACCGCCAAGTCGTGATGGGCACTGCGCAGCCAGACCTGCAAGGCCTGAGGGTCGTCTTCCAGCAACTGCTGAGACTCTTCGATAAAACCTTCGCGGTAGAAGTCCCAGTCGTCTTCGCAATGGAAAATCCACGGGGTCTCAATCTGCCCATAGGCCAGATCGATCGAGCGCAACTGGCCCAATCGCGGATTGTTGACGAGAAAAACCGTGTGAGGTCTCCAATGCTCGGGAATGCAGTCTTCGACGGCCCGATCACCTGAATCCTCAGTAATGAACACTTTGCGAATAGGCGCAGTATTGAAGCGATCAAATGTCTCGAGCGTTCGCTTGAGCAAGTCGAAACGCCCGCAACTGGTCACCATCACCGAGATATCGCTACTCTCACTGAACAGCATGTATGTGCACCGCCTTATTAAGGGTGGAGTAGCCGCCGGTTCTTAGAAACCTAACGACAGACGTAGTTTTTCTTTCCAGCTCAGCGGTGCGCGCTCACGCAGCGGGGCGCTCATGGCCTCGACTACGGCGTGCCCGAGAGCCCTGAAACTGTAACGTTGTTCGACCAGCGCCTGGCCGGCCTGGGCGATTGCCAGACTCAAGGCGGCAGAGGCGCGCAGCGTTTGCAGCTTGCTCCTGAGCTCTTCCCGAGTGCGGTACAACACGATGTTCTGCATATCGACAAAACCCAGCGCACGGTTTTCTTCTTCGCCCTGGTCATAGGCCAGGAGTACACAACCACAGGCCATCGCCTCGAAGTTCTTGATCATGTACTCGCCCATGTCGACATCGGCACTGACGAAATAGCGGATACGACTCAAGGTCTCGCAGTATTCCTCACCCGACTTGGTCCGGGTGATCAGCAGGTTCTCCACCTCGGCCACCGACTCCAGCATGGCTTTGCGCCCGGCATAGGCCACGCTGTTGAGGCTGCCGACAAACCCGAGTTCGATATCCCGCTCCCGCCCGCGATTCTGCAACAGCGCCTGATCGTAGCCCTTGGGCACGAAGTGCGCGTCGAAGCCCTCCTGGCGCAAGCGTTCGCTGACCATGAACCCGGAACTGATGACCCTGGCCCAAGGCAGCTTGCGGTAATGGGCGCTGAATTTTCCGGTGTACTTGCAGGGGATATAGTTCTGATAGGCGTCATGCTCGAGAATAACCAGGTTGGGTAGGGTCTGTATGAACCTGACCTGTCTGATCTCTTTCTTGAAGCGCAGGAAAAAAACGATGCGGTCGTAACGCGAGACATCCACATGCTCGCGGAAATACTTGCGCAGATTGTCTTGTTCAGCGCTGGTCAGCTCGCGCATATCGCACTCGCAACGCTCAGCGATCCCGTCGTAGAACCGGTCGAGAATGGCACGCTGTTCTTTCTGCACCAGAAACAGGACTTTCAAGGGTTGTCTCTCTTACTGAGGTTCTCGTCGACCCAGAACAATTCGTGCTGCCGAACCGCCTTGCGAAAGAACTCGTTATCACCGAAAGCAGGCCACCGGCGCGCGGCGAGGTAGCGCTGGATAATGCGCCGCAACGTGCGCTTGAAAGGGGGCGCGGGCTGCAAGTCGTGCATCATGCCCAAGGACATAGCCTTGTGCCACTGTTGCTGGTCTGAAACGGGCAGCGCCCAAGGCCGCAACGGCCCCTGGCTGGCGAGCTGTGGCGGCAAGGCGACGCCACTGCCAGCGGCGCCCATGGGCCAGCGGTCGTTATCATGCAGGTGGTTGGCATAGTGCAACAGTGATTGCGGCTGCCAGGAACTGCGGGTAAGGGCCTGCATCAGCGCCTGTTGGGCACAGATGTGATCGGGATGAGGATCGAAGCGCGGGTGCGGCAAGACGACCACCTGCGGCTCGATGCGCTCGATCAGCTCGACCAGATCAGCCACCAGGTTGTCCCATGACGCAATGCCATCAGCGTCACTGCCCAGAGCAAAGGCATTAAAACGCCGGAAGTACCGGGTATCGCTCAAGTCTGCCTCTCGCGAAGGCACGGCAACGCTCGGCGCTGCCTGCATCTGCGGCAACTGCAGGCAGAAATAGCCCAGTTGCACACAACGCTCCTGGGGCACGCCCGCCCACAACGGCACGCTGATGCTGTCCCACGCCCGCAACGAGCCTTTCAATCGCGCGGCGGCGACTCGATCCAGGCCCATTGCCTGATAATGCTCAGCCTCAATTTCACCCGCCGTGAGGGTGACCACCCAGCTTTCCTCGGCGCTGCTGTACAGGCCAAAAGCCGCAAGCTCGGCGTCATCGGCATGGGGCGCTATCACCAGTAAGCGCTGCGCTCGGTAATCCGGGTGACGCACGACTGACAGCTCTACTGCCTCGGCAACTTTACAGAAACGCCCCTGGAGCTGGAGCCGACCGCCAAGCAGTGCCTCATGTTGACCTGTCAGATTGAGGTAGCGAATACCGCGGGTGCCACGCTCGAAATCCTGCTGATCGGCCGTTCCGCCCAGAATCTTTACTCCGGGATCGAGAAACCGCCCGCACCAGGATGCGCGGATGCGCACCTTCAACATCAAGGTATCGCCAGCCCCCAGCGACAAGGTCCCGGGCAGGCTCAAGCGGCCTGCCACCAGCGTCAGCGCCAGTTGCTCATCGGCGGCGAGCTGATAGTCGTAATCATCGCTGGGGGAATAGAACAAGTGATCGGCAAACCACGCCTCATGGGCCACCCAGGCCAGGACAGCCAGCAGCAACGGCAGCCACCAGACCACAAGCACGCCAACAGCCAGCAACACCAACAGGCCGATCATCAGACCGATACGCTTGTTGCGCCGATGGCGTTTGAGCAGTTGCTGTTTGCGACTCATGGGCTGGCTCATACCTGGAAGACCGGTACAGGATTGCACCAACGGTCCTTGTATTCACGGTCGGCGCGCCCGAAGGAAAAACGCAGCGGCTTGCCGAGCGCACGCGCGTGCTCCCAGGCACTTTGCGTATTGAGGAAACTCAGCACGCTGCCCGGACTGAACTCGCGGGTTTGCGGATCGACGCCACCATTGACGTACTCGACACTGATCCACTCCGGCGCTTCCACCCGATAGACCAGCTGGATGGCAATCGGCGCATCGTTGAGAAAAATTACCGACCCCATCAATAGCTCGCCCAGCAACTCGATGACCTGCGCCATGTGCTCTGCGCCGGTGGCAACAAAGCCCCAGCGCCGCTTGAACAGATCGCAGTAGATGGCGGCCAGTTCGGCACTGGAAAACTCTCCGACCGGGCGCACCACGCCACCCGCCTCTTCCAGCAGCCGCAGCTCACGGCGCTGGTTGTAGCGAAATTTCTTCGACAGCTCTTCCGGCGTGCGCGCCATGGCCAATTGCTCGGCCTGGGGCTTGAGTGCCGTGAATCGGCCTTCGTTGAGTGCCGACAAGTAACGCCCACGATGACGCAAGACCGCCCCGGCCTCAGGCGCGGCAGGCAGAATCAGTTCGGCATTGCCGAGGTCGAACAAGCCTTTTTTGCCGGCCCGCTTGAGCACATCCTTGGACAGCGCCAAGTCGCGCCCCCAGGTCGGGATAGCGGCTGTCAGCTCGCCGTCCTGCTCCCAGGCAAGGTAGCGCACCGGAATTTTCGCCAGGTCCGCAAGACGCTCAACCACCAGAGGATGGGTCGCGACGCTGCCCCCAAAACGCTGCCAGGCCGTAGCATAGGCAGGCGCGTCGATGACTGACCAACCGCGCTCGCGCCAGCCTTGAAATCGGTTAAGCATCAGCCCCTCGCGGTCAGGTCGGTGACGGATGGCAAACGCCAGAATGCATCGCGCACGGCCTGATCCGAAAAACGCTCACGCAAGCGATCAAGCATCAGCTCGGCACATTGCAGGCGCTGCTTGGGTTCCATCGCGGCCAGATGCTTCAGGCCCTGGGCCATGTGCTCGGCATCGCCCAGTGGAAACAGAATACCCACGCCCTCGACCACTTCGCTGGCGCCACCGCAAGCCGTAGCCAACAGCGGTACGCCGGCCGCCATGGCTTCGAGCAGCACCATGCCGAAGGGCTCATGATCGGAACTCAGGGCAAACACATCGAACGCCCGGAAGTAGCGACGGCCTTGCGCCACCTGTCCGAGAAACAGCACCCGCTCGCCAATCCCCAGCTCAAGAGCCAGGGCCTTGAGGTCCGATTCCAGCCGACCGCTGCCCATGATTGCCAGCTGGCTGTTCTCGGGCAGCCCCGGCAAGGCCAGCGCGAAACCACGCAACAACGTCGCCTGGTCTTTATCCGGGTGCAGGCGACCCACATTGCCGACAATCCAGGCATTGGCGGACAGCCCCAGCTCTTGGCGGGCTTCGACCGCGTCCAACTGAGACGCCTGCAAGGCGTCTATATCAATGCGGTTGTAGAGGGTCTGAATACGTGAGGGCGACCAATTCGGCAAGCAGCGACGAATGTCATCGCGCACGGCATCGGACACACCGAGCAGGCTCAAGCGCTGGCGAAAGATCCGCGCGAACAGCTTGCGGCTGCAGCGCTGATAGTCGCCAAACGCGTGGTGCACGCCAATCACCGGCAAGCGGCTGCCCAGCAGCGCGATGTAGATCGGCTTGAAACGATGGGCGATACAGAAACTGAAATTGCGCGAGGCGACGATTTTGCGCAAATCGGCGATCGCCCCCAGTTTCAGGCCACGGATACTCTTGGAGCTGCGCTCCATGAACAGCACTTCATCGGAAGCACAGCCAGCAGCGACTTCCGCATCCGCGGCACCGGTCAAAAAGACCGTGGTCACCCGATAGCCGCGCCCCACGAACAGGCTGGCGTACTGCCGGGCGCAGTCCAGAAAAGGCCCGTCATATCCGTGACAGAACTGCAGCACATGGCGCTCAGCCGAGCGAGTCATAAGCATCCGCGCCGTCTTTGACCACCAAAATATCTTCCATGATCAGGTACTGCAGGTCGGAGCCGAAGAACATGTTCAGCGCGTCGGTCGGCGAGCAGATCATCGGTTCGCCACGACGGTTGAGCGAGGTATTCAGGGAAACGCCGTTGCCGGTCAGGACTTCCAGGGCCTTCATCATGTCGTAGTAGCGCGGGTTGTATTCGCGCTTGAGCACCTGGGCGCGGGAGGTGCCGTCTTCATGGACAACTTCCGGCACGCGGGCTTTCCACTCTTCAGCCACTTCGAAGGTGAAGGTCATGAACGGCGCCGGGTGATCGACCTTGATCATCTGTGGAGCCACGGTGTCGAGCATCGACGGGCAGAAAGGCCTCCAGCGCTCGCGGAACTTGATCTGGTGGTTGATGCGGTCGGCCACGCCGGTGGCGCTTGGGCAACCAATGATCGAGCGACCGCCCAAGGCGCGCGGGCCGAACTCCATGCGGCCCTGGAACCAGGCCACCGGGTTGCCGTCGACCATGATCTTGGCGATTTTTTCCGGCATGTCTTCGAGCTTGCGCCACACCGGCTTGCTCGGATGACGGGCGCAAGCGGCGATCACGTCTTCGTTGCTGTAGGACGGGCCGAGATAGACGTGTTCCATCTTCTCCACCGGTACGCCACGGGCGTGGGAAACGTAGGCCGCCGCGCCGACTGCGGTCCCGGCGTCGCCGGAGGCCGGCTGCACGAACAGTTCCTTGACGTCGTCGCGAGCGATGATTTTCTGGTTCAGCTTGACGTTCAACGCACAGCCGCCAGCGAAGGCCAGCTTGCCGGTTTCCTTGAGCACATCGCCCAGGTAGTAGTCGATCATCTGCAGCGAGAGTTTCTCGAACAGCGCTTGCATGCTGGCCGCGTAGTGGATGTACGGTTCGTCGGCGATGTCGCCTTCGCGCTTGGGACCCAGCCACTCGATGAGTTTTGGCGAGAAGTAGAAGCCCTTGCCCTTCTCTTTATAGCGACGCAGGCCAATGACGTTGGCGTAGTCGGTGTTGATCACCAACTGGCCGTTTTCAAAGCTGGCCAGACGCGAGAAATCGTACTTGCTGGCATCGCCGTAAGGCGCCATGCCCATGACCTTGAACTCGCCGTCGAGCATCTCGAAACCGAGGAACTCGGTGATCGCGCCGTACAGGCCACCCAGGGAGTCCGGGTCGTAGAATTCCTTGATCTTGTGGATCTTGCCGTTTTCGCCGTAGCCGAAGAAGGTGGTGGCGTACTCACCCTTGCCGTCGATCCCGAGGATCGCGGTTTTCTCCTGGAAGCCCGAGCAGTGGTAGGCGCTGGAGGCGTGGGCCAGGTGATGCTCGACCGGCTCGATCTTGATTTTCTTCGGATCGAAACCCAGTTGCTCGAGGCACCAGACGATCTTGTTGCGATAGCGTTTGTAGCGGCGGTTGCCCATCAGGATCGCGTCGAGGGCGCGGTCCGGGGCGTACCAGTAACGCTTGGCGTAGTGCCAGCGGGCCTCGCCGAACAAGCTGATGGGGGCGAACGGAATCGCCACCACGTCAACGTCGGAAGGCTTGATCCCGGCCTGTTCCAGGCAGAACTTCGCCGATTCGTAGGGCATGCGGTTCTTTGCATGTTTGTCGCGCACGAAGCGCTCTTCTTCAGCGGCCGCAATCAGTTTGCCGTCGATGTACAGGGCTGCTGAAGGATCATGGCTAAGGGCGCCGGACAGGCCAAGAATCGTCAATGCCACAGGGGTCTAGCCTCGTTTAGTCTGCGTGCAGGCGCGATGCGCCTTGAGAAAATGTGTGCTCGCAAAAGGGCGAGAAACAACTAAAGGGCGGGATTATAACGTAAAAGCGGCGGCAAGCCTCTAGCGGCAAACGGCCGGCGATTGAGGCGACTTTTGCCGATATTCAGGCCTTGCGACAGCCTGCGAAGGCCATGACGGCCTTTTTTATGGCGCGAGCCGGACGTCTATCTGAAACAGCGCTACCATCGCCAACCCGGCCCGCCGCTTGCGACTGAATGTCGCAGACGCCTGCCAGGCGCCCCACACTGGGTAAACTCGCGCCCCTTTGCTCGCCCCGACAGGGCGACCCGCTTTCCGGAATTCGACTCACCCCATGAAAAAAGCCGCTCCTGCCCGCCTCGTCCCGCTGTTGCCGGGCCTGCTCCTTGGCCTCAGTGGTGCCAGCCTCGCCGCACCAGCGCCCCTGGAACTCGACCCCAGCGTCGTCACTGGCTCACGCAGCGCCACCCAGAGCTTCGACCTGCCCTACTCGGTGGACAGCGTCAGCCAGCAACAGATCAGTGACGGCCAGCTCGGCATCAACGCCTCCGAGGCCCTGTCACGGGTGCCCGGGCTGGTGGTGCAGAACCGCCAGAACTATGCCCAGGACCTGCAGATTTCCTCCCGCGGCTTCGGTGCGCGCTCGGCCTTCGGCGTGCGCGGCATCAAGCTGCTGGCCGACGGCATTCCGGCCAGCACTCCGGACGGCCAGGGCCAGGCGGCAACCTTCAACCTCGACACCGCCGAGCGCATCGAAGTGCTGCGCGGTCCGGCGGCGACCCTGTATGGCAGCAATGCCGGCGGGGTGATCCAGATGTTCTCCCGTGATGGCGAAGGTCCACCACGGATCGGCGCCGAAACCCTGATCGGCAGCGACGGCCTGAGCAAGAATCACCTGAGCGCCGAAGGTGCGGTCGACGGCGCAGGCTTTGTGCTGGACGCCTCGCGCATGGACACCGATGGTTACCGTGACCACAGCGCCGCGCGGCGCGACCAGACCTTCGCCAAGGTCAACTTCAAGCCCGACGACGACAGCAAGATGGCGCTGATTTTCAGCAGCCTGGAGCAGAATGGCACCCAGGACCCGTTGGGGCAGACCTGGGCGGCCTATAAGGCCGATCCACGTTCGGTGACTGCCAACGCCTTGAGCTACAACACGCGTAAAAGCATCGATCATCAGCAATTGGGGATGAATTACGAGCGCTATTTCGGCGATGCGACCTTGCAGGTCAATGCTTATACGGGACGGCGGAGTGTGATTCAGTACTTGTCGATTCCAGACAAGCTCGGTAATGGAAACCCCAATCCTGCAAACGCTCGCGGCGGCGTAGTTGCCTTTGACCGCAAATTCTACGGCGGCTCGGTTCACTGGTTGCAACCTATCACTAGCGCCCCCGGCGATCTGACTCTGATCACCGGGCTGGATTACGACCGCAGTCAGGATGATCGCCAAGGTTATTCCAATACCCTCAACGGCGAGCACGGAGTGAAAGGTGCTCTGGGTCGCGATGAAATCGACACCGCTACCAGCCTCGATCCGTTTGCCCAAGCCAACTGGCTTATAGGCGACTGGACCCTGCAAGCAGGTCTGCGCCACAGCACCATGAAAATGGAGGTCGACGATCACTTCCTGAGTGACGGAAACGACAGTGGCAGCAAGACCTATCAGAAGAACACACCATCGGCGAGCGTCATGTACGCCTTCACTCCCAACCTGCATGGCTACGTAAGCGCGGGTAAGGGCTTTGAAACACCGACACAGGCAGAGTCTGCCTACTCCAGCACCACAAGCGGCTTCAACTTTGCGCTCAAGCCGTCGATCAGCAAGCAGTATGAAGTCGGCTTGAAGGCGCGGATCGGTCAAGACACCCGTATCAATGCTGCGTTGTTTCAGATCACTACGGACGACGAGTTGGTGGTGCAGCAATCCAGTGGCGGCCGCACGACTTACCAAAACGCCGGACGCACCCTGCGCCGCGGATTCGAGCTGGGTATCGAGAGCCAGCTCAGCGAACAATGGAGCACCAACCTCGCCTACACCCGCCTGCAAGCCACCTACGACAGCGACTTCACCAGCGGCAGCGGCGCCACGCAAAAACACATCGACAAGGGCAACTACCTGCCCGGCGTACCGCAGACCACGCTGTTCGCCGAGCTGAACTGGAAGCCGCGGGACTGGGTCAGCACCGCCCTTGAAGGCCTGTACCGCAGCAAGGTTTACGTCGAAGACAGCAACCAGGACAAGGCCGCGCCGGGCTACAGCGTGTTCAATTGGCGCACGCGCTTCGAACAGAAGGTCGAGCACTGGACCTTCCACCAGACCCTGCGCCTGGACAACCTGCTGGATCGGCAGTACGTCGGTTCGGTGATCGTTGGCGACGGCAACGGACGCTATTACGAAGCCGCACCGGGGCGCTCGTGGTATGCCGGCGCAGGCGCCGAGTATCGGTTTTGATCTGATGGATTCGCAGGCTGGCCGTGATGGGTCAGATACGACGCCGGCGCCCGCGAGGGACAGCGCAGCCTCGTACCTCGGCAGCGGCTACAGGGCGGTTTTGGGTAGGCGTTGATCGATGAGTTGGTACAGGGCGCTGGTTTCCGGCCAGTTGCGCATGAAGCGCGCCCGGTCGCGGGCGTAGGCCGGGGCGAAGCTGCTCAGGCTTGAGTGCTGGCACATGGAATCGAGGTCGATCAGGGCCCAGCGATCCTCCTGCCAGAACAGGTTGTGCCCCTTGAAGTCGCCATGGCTGATGCGCTCCTTGAGCAACTCGGCGAACAACGCCTCCAGCGCCACCAGCTCGGATTCCGGCGCCGCGCCGCTTTCGACGAAAGGCGCAAAACGCTCGATGATGTCCGGCCCCGGCAAATACTCGGTGATCAGGTAGGCGCGGCTGCGCAACCACAGGAAGCGTTTCTCCAACACCGCCAGCGGCTTGGGTGTGGCGATCCCCAGGAACGCCAGGCGATTGCCCTCGCGCCAGGAATGCCAGGCCCGGCTCGGGCGCCAGAAGCGCTTGAACCAGTGGGCCAGCCCTTTGATGTTGTAGCGCTTGACCACCAGGCTGCGACCCGCAACTTCGACCCGACCGACACTGGCGGCGCCTCCGGTCTTGTACAGGTGCCCCTGGTCGAGCAGTTGATCGGCCTGCTCCAGCACCGGCAGCATCGCTGCCTCTTCTTCGCGGCGGATCGCGCGCAAGGCAAAGGGCCCGCGCTGCACGCTGAACAGGCTGCACTCGCGCCCGACCTTGTTCAGGAAGTCCTTCAGGCGCCAGCTGCGCACCTTGCTCACCTGCTTCTGCAACATCTCCAGGGGCAAGGCGTGCTCGGGATTGGCCAGCAGGTAATGCACCAGCAACTCTTCGGTGAAGGGCTCCAGGCTCTTGGGCAACTGGGCGAAGAACACCCCGAGGTTTTCCAGGACCTTTTGCCGAGACAACGGCTGCCCGGCGTGCTCCACGCAGATACCCGCGCCGTCGATCAAATACAGCTTGTCGTCATGGCGCAGCAGGTTGTCCAGGTGCAGGTCTTCCTGCCACAGGCCCCTGGCATGCAGTTCGGCAATCGCAGCCAACGCCTGCCCCAGCACATCCAGCTGCGGATCCGCCAGCACCGGCAACGCCGCGACCTGCTCCCAGGCATCGCCCAGGCTGTGGGCGCCTTCGAGAAACTCGAACAACAACCAGCCGCCCTCGCCCTCTTGCAAGCCATCGGCGAGCAACAGCGGCGTGGTCAGGCCCTGCTCGGCCAGCAGGCGCACCCCTTGCAGCTCGCGCTGAAAGTGCCGGGCCGCCTTATTGCCCACCAGCAGCTTGGCCAGCACCGTGCGCCCACGCCAGACGCCGGCGCCGACATAACGCTGCCCGGGCAGCACCCGCAGCAGGCTGAGCAATTGCAACTGGGCCGGGCCGGCGGCGTCCGCCAGTTCCAGGCTCAGGGGCAAGCGCGGGGTGCGCCCGGCGTTTTTCAATTCAGACAACCGCATCAGCGCGCCCTCTTGTGACTGCTGCGCGCGGTCAGGCGCTGAACCCAGGTGTGCACCAGCGAACTGTCCACCGGCTGGTCCAGGTACGCTGCGAGCAAGCTACGCACCTCATCCACGCTCCAGACAGAAGCCCGGCGCAACAGGGGTTCAAGGTCCTTGACCCGATCGCGCTGCCCGAACAGCAACGGCCGGGTCTTTTCCAGGTCGATCAATTGCGCCTGGTAACCGTCGCCGGTGGCGTGCAGGAAAATATGCTTGGGGTAGAAACAACCATGCACCTGGCGCAGACCGTGCAGTTGCCGCGCCAGCAGGCCGCACGCCCGCAGGATCGCCTGATGCTGCGCGACGCTGAGCCGCTCCCACTGCTGCAACAGCGAGTCCAGGTCATTCCAGCCGTCCAGCGCCCGGGTCAGCAGGATGGCCCGGGTCTCGCCGGCCACCTTGCGCTCACCGAAGAACGTTGCCTGCAGGGCCGGGATACCCAGTTGCCGGTAGCGGCTGATATTGCGGAACTCGCGGGCAAAACTCGGCTCGCCAAAAGGGCGATGCAGGGTCCGGGTCAGGTAATTGCTCTGGCGCTTGAGGTAAAAGCCCCGACCTTCCAGATCCAGCCGATAGACGCTGCTCCAGCCACCTCGATTGGTGTTGGGCTCATCCACCGCCTCCAGCTGCTTGGCCCACAGCGCATCAAAATCGCCCAAGCCGTGGCGCTCCAGCAGGGCACGGTCTTCAGCCGCCAGGAAGTCAGTCATTCGCGTCCCTCGAAGAATCTCACCACGTGGCGAATCCGTTGCTTGTCCGCCTCACTCAGTCGACTGCGTTCGCGGTACTGCAAGTAGAAGCGCAGGCGCTGGGTGGCCGACAGGTGATACTTGGCCACCTTATCCAGACACGCCAGGTCCTTGGTAATTCGATATTTGAGCCAGAAACCGCGCCAGAAGTCGCCGTTCGGGCAGTCGATCAGGTACAGCGTGGCCTGATCATCCACCAGCAGGTTGCGCCACTTCAGGTCGTTATGGGTGAAGCGCTGATCGTGCATGGTCCGGGTGTAGCCCGCCAACTGCCGGCTGATGCCATCGACCCAGGCCCGATCCGCCAGGCGCGGGTCCTTGCGCTCGGCCAGGGCCGACAGGTCTTCGGTCTGCGGCAACTCGCGGGTGATCATCGCCCCGCGGTCGTAGGCCAGGCCACGACGCTCCAGGCCCCAGGCCACGACTTCGGCAGTGGGGATACCCCACTTGGCGAAGCGCTTGAGGTTCTGCCATTCGGACTTGACCCGTGGCTTGCCCAGGTAGCGCCGCAGGTTCTTGCCGGCGCCGCTGTAGCGTTTGACGTAATAGTTGACGCCCTTGAGCTCGACACGGATGACCTCGGACAGCGGGTCCCGGGTCAGGCGCTCGCCCTGCAGGGCGAACACCGCCTCAAGACTGCCAAAACTCTGCGCCAGATCCTCGTAGCCAGGTTCCAGATTCCAACCCGCCATCAGAGCGCATCTCCGTACCGCTGCTTACGTGCGTAGAGCTTGTTGGCCTTGCCTTCGAGCCAGGCCAGCAGCGCCGCTTCTTCGGCCAGGATCTGGCGCAGCGGCTGCTGGAAATAGCCCTTGAGAAAACGCAGCTTGTCGCGCCGGGTCAGGCCGATGTCCAACGCCGAAAAGTACAGCGCGGCCAGGTCCTTGTCGCGCCAGCGCCGGGTAATGGCGTCGCGGGTCTGGGCCCGGTGCAGGTCGATCACCGAGAGTTTGAAGTCATCGGCGGTCACCGGTTTGTCGGTGTGCAGCAGGAAGTGGCAGATGTAGCAGTCGCGGTGGTTGACCCCGGCGCGGTGCATCATCCCGGTCATGCGCGCCACTTCGGCGATCAGCGCGCGCTTGAGCCGGGGTTCGGGCGGCTGCTTGACCCAGTCGAGGCTGAAGTCTTCGAGGCTGACGGTGGGCGCCAGCTCCTCGGTGACGATAAACGAATGCTGATCCGCCGGGTTGCTGCCGCGCTCGCCATAGGCGACGGCGGTCATGGTCGGCACGCCGGCCTGCTGCAGACGCTGGATGGCCTGCCATTCCTGGCCGGCGCCGAGCACCGGCAGCTTGGCGGTGAGCAGGTTCTTGAAGATCTCGCCCCAGCCGATGCCGCGATGGATTTTTACAAAGAAACCGTGACCGGCGACTTCCGTGCGCAAGGTGCGCCGGGCTTCCAGTTCACGATAAACCTGGCCGTCCAGACGCTCGACTTCGGCGAACGCATCGCGCCCGGCCCAAAGGCTCTTGAACGGTTCGGCAAGAATCAACTTCATCAGTGTTGCTCCGCCAGAATCACATCCGCAGCGTGCTGCGGCATGCTATAGAGGTCGGCCGTCTCGGCGAACGCCAGGCCGTTACGGCTCCAGGTCGCGCGTGCAGCGTCGTCGGTCAACATGGTGTTCAGGTATTGATTGAGTTGCGCCTGCTCCAGCGGCTCATCCAGCACCAGGCCGCTGTCGGCCTCGGCGATGTAATGGGCATAACCGCAGACGGCGCTGACCAGCACCGGCAGCCCGGCCACCAGGGCCTCGAGCAATACAGTGCCGGTGTTTTCGTTGTACGCCGGGTGGATCAACAGGTCGGCGCCCAACAGGAAGCGCGGAATATCGCTGCGCCCCTTGAGGAACTGCACATGCTCGCCCAAGCCCAATGCAGCACTCTGCAATTGGAATACCTTGGGGTCGTCCTGGCCAATTACAAACAGCCGGGTGCGTTTCTTCAGGGCCGGGGGCAGCGCGGCCAGGGCCTTGAGGCTGCGGTCGACG
Organism: Pseudomonas sp. MF4836; assembly: GCF_002018875.1. Lineage (GTDB taxonomy): Bacteria > Pseudomonadota > Gammaproteobacteria > Pseudomonadales > Pseudomonadaceae > Aquipseudomonas. Next base: position 491,675 of record NZ_MVOL01000002.1, on the reverse strand, counting down.
CCCTTGGTCTTGAACCCGGAGCCGATCTGTACCAGTAGCAAGTCATCGTCGGCCAGGCCGAACTCGCGGCGGAACTCGGCACGGATTTCAGGCGCATTGGGCGGCGCCCGGCGGTCCTGGGCAATGCCCGGCGGCAGCAGGTGAAAACGCGCCAGCGGGGTGTCGTAATGCTTGATGAACAGCGGCTGCTGGACTTCGGAAATCATTAGGATTTCAGTCTTGGCATCCTTGGCGAAGACCGCGCGCTCGTACTCGGCGAAATGCCGGTAGCGGCCCCAGCGACGATAGAACGAGTTGCGCAGGTTCTGCGCCTTGTCTTCAAAACAGCCATCGGCGGCGTAGTACACGTCCAGCCCCGGCATTTTGTTGAAACCGATCAGGCGGTCCACCGGGCGCTGGGCCAGGTCGGCTTCCATCCAGGCGCTGAGTTTCTCGTTGCGCCGATGGTTGAAGAAGGCCTTGACCGGCGCTACCAGCACTTCGAAACCCGGTGGAATATCACCTTCCCAGATCAGCGTGTAGACGCGGATCTGATGCCCACGGCTCTGGCACTCAAGGGCAATGCGCATGAAGTCGCGTTGCAGGCCGCCAAAGGGGAAGTATTTGTAAAGGACAAAAGCCAGTTGCATCAGCGCAGCTCCTCAGCCAGTAACAACCTGCTCAGCCGGCTGGCGACACGCTCAGGATTCAGGCGAGTGAAGCACAGCGGCCACTCGCGTTTCAGGTCAAACCGGCGCTGGTCTTGGGGCGTCGGCTGGTAGGTGCATTTTTTCTGCAGGCAGGGTGCGCAAGGAAAGTCGCTGCCCATGTGGACCTGCACCTTGCCATAGGCCCCGGTCAGGCCCGGATTGGTCGGGCCGAACAGGGAGATGGTCGGCACATCCAGCGCCGCGGCCAGGTGGCCAAGACCGGTATCCACCGCCACGCAGGCCTGGGCCTGGACCAGCACCTTGGCCACTCCGGCCAGGTTCAGCTTCGGCAACACCGTGACATTTTTCAGGCCGCTGGCAATGCGCTCCGCACGCTCCTTCTCGGCCACATTGCCCCACGGCAGGCGGACCTCGACCCCAAGGTTGCCCATGCGCTCGCACAGCTCGCGCCAGTAGGCTTCGGGCCAGTGCTTGGTGTCCCAGGTGGTGCCGTGCAGAAACAGCACAAACGGATTCTTGCGCGGCAGCTCCACCAGTTTTTCCTGGTTCAGGCCGTAGTCACCCAGGCCCTGGGGCAGGTCGTAGCCCAGGGCCACGGCAAACAGCTGGCGCACCCGCTCCACCGCGTGCTGCCCACGGGCCACCGCCAGGCGCCGCGAATAAAAGCGCGCCGCCAGCGGCTCACGCGCCGACTCTTTATCCAGGCCGGCGACCGGGGCGCGCACGTAACGGGTCAACCAGGCGCTTTTGAGCAGGCCCTGGGCGTCGATCACCAGGTCGTATTTGGTCGAACGCACGCTTTGCTTGAAGCGTTTCCACTCGCCGCTCTTGATGGTCTGCCAGATGTTCTTGCGCCAGCGGCGGATCGCCACCGGAATCACCTTGCCCACCGCCGGGTGCCAGGTGGGAATCTCGGCAAAACCTTCTTCCACCACCCAATCGAACGTAATCCCGGGAATCGCCCGCGCGGCATCGGTCAGCGCCGGCAACGCATGGATCACATCACCCAGGGAGGAAGTCTTGATCAACAGTACCCGCAACTTACTGGACCTCGACCGCAGTGCCCTGCAAGCGCTGCAAGGCTTCGTTCACCGGCTGCGGCAGGAGCTGGCGCAGGCAGTTGTAATGGCCGAAACGGCACGTGCGGTCAAAGCAGGGGCTGCATTCGAGGCCCAGGCGCACGATTTCGACTTTCTCCGCCAGCGGCGGTGTAAAACCCGGCGACGTGGAACCGTACACCGCCACCAGCGGGCGATTCAGGGCGGCGGCCACGTGCATCAGGCCGGAGTCGTTGGACACCACCGAGTCGGCGCAGGACAGCAGATCGATGGCTTCGGCCAGGGAGGTGCCGCCGCTGAGGTTGTATGACTCTTCACGCAGGCCCGGAATCAGTCGGGCGCGAATCTCTTCACCCACACCATGGTCGTTCTTCGAACCGAACAGCCAGACCTGCCAGCCCTCGCGGATCTTGGTTTCGGCCACTTTGGCGTAATGCTCGGACGGCCAGCGTTTGGATTCACCAAACTCGGCACCCGGGCACAAGGCCAATACCGGGCGATCGAGGCTCAGGCCGAACTTGGCCAGGGCGGCATCGCGGCTTTGCGGTTCGATGCGCAGGCTCGGGCGCGGGTAAGGCGTCGGCAACTCGGCGCCAGGCGCGTAGGCCAGGGCCATAAAGCGCTCGATCATCAGCGGGTAGCGTTCTTTATCCAGCTTGCGCACATCGTTGAGCAGGCCATAGCGGAACTCGCCACGCCAACCGGTGCGCTGGGGGATGCCGGCGAAAAACGGCACCAGGGCCGATTTCAGGGAATTGGGCAGCAGGATCGCCTGGTCGTACTGGCCGGCCAGGGATTTGCCGATGCGCCGACGGGTGGCCAATTCCAGCGCGCCGTGGCCGAGCGGGAAGCTCAAGGCCTGGCGCACTTCGGGCATGCGCTCCAGGATCGGGCGGCTCCACTCGGGGGCCAGCACGTCGATCTCGCATTGCGGATGGCGCTGCTTCAGGCACTGAAACAGCGTCTGTGCCATCACCATGTCACCGACCCAACTGGGCCCAACGATCAGAATATTCATGTGGTTTCCAAAAACGAACCGGGGAGGCTTCCGCCTCCCCGCCTCGAGAATCCAGCACCCGCGGCCTTCACCGCCAGTTGATTTACGACCAGCCGCGAACGGCTCGCCGGGTACGTTTGTAGCAACCTCACGTTGCTGGCCAACCCTGGCTGCGCGGGTATGGGCAAAAACCTAGCTTAGCCCCAGCTCGCGCCAAATCCGTAAAACCTCGCGCCGTTCGCTGGCGAACTGATCACCGGCAATCACCCCGGCCTCGTTCTGCAAGGCCTGGCGGTGGGCGGCGGAACGGTAGGCCTTATACACCTCGCGCAGCAGGCTGGCATCGGCTGCGGGAAGTAGCCCGACCTCCTCCAACCCTTCCAGAATGCGGATATTGTCGGTGTAGCGCAGCAATGACGGGTGCTCTTGCGACCACGCCAGGGCCGCGTATTGCACCATAAATTCAATATCGACGATACCACCGGCGTCCTGCTTGAGATCGAACGGCGCCGTGGCCTCGAAGGCGTTTGCCGCGGTTCCGGCGGCGGTCAGCTTGCTGCCCAGGTTGTCGCGCATCTTGGCCCGCATCTCGCTGACCTCCTGGCGCAGCTTGGGCAGGTCGCGGGCCTTGCCCAGCACCGCGGCGCGGACTTTCTCAAAGGCCCGGCCCACATCCTGGCTGCCGACCAGCACCCGCGCCCGCACCAGGGCCTGATGCTCCCAGGTCCAGGCTTCGTTTTCCTGATAACGCGCAAAGGCCCCCAGGGAGCTGACCAAGAGCCCCGAAGCGCCGGACGGACGCAGGCGCATATCGACCTCATAGAGCTGCCCGGAGTTGGTCTGGGTGGTCAGCAAATGAATGATCCGCTGGCCCAGCCGGGTGAAGAATTGCGCACCGTCGATCGGCTTGGCGCCATCGGTTTCGGCCTGGGGATCGCCGTCATGGATAAACACCAGGTCCAGGTCGGAGCCGTGCCCCAGCTCGATACCACCGACCTTGCCGTAGCCGACAATGATAAAGCCCGGGTCGCATAGGGTGCCGTCGCTGCGCTGGGGCGAGCCATATTTGGCCACCGTCTGGCGCCAGGCCAGGGCCAGAACCTGTTCGAGAATGGCCTCGGCCAGCCAGGTCAGGTAATCGCTGACCTTCATCAAGGGCAGGCTGCCGGCGATTTCCGAGGCGGCGACCCGCAGCCGGTGGGCCAGCTTGAAGTGGCGCAAGGCTTCCATCTGCTGCTCAAGGTCGTCCTCGGGGATGCGGGTCAGGCGCTCCCGCAGCTCGGCGGCCAGCTCCGGGGCCAGGGGCGGCTTGAACAGCCGGCCCTCGTTGAGCAATTCATCGAGCAACAGCGGGAATCGGGTGATCTGCTCGGCAATCCACGGGCTGGCGGCGCACAGGGTCAGCAAACGGCGCAGGGCCCCGGGGTTCTCGGTGAGCAGTACCAGGTAGGCCGAACGCCGCGCCACCGCCTCCACCAGCGGCAACACCCGCTCCAGCACCAGATCAGGGTTGGCATGTTCCACCGCCTGCGCGAGCAAGCGCGGGATAAAGGCGTCGAGCCGCTCCCGCCCCAGGCGTTGCATGGCCCGCAGTTGCGGGCTGCTGCGCAGGCTGGCGAGGGTTTTCAGGGCTTTGGGCGCATCGTTGAAGCCGCCTTCCTGCAACTGCCGGCAGGCGGCTTCTTCGTCCTGGGCCTCCTCCCACAGCGGCAGCCATTCGCCGCCGACCACCACTTCGCTCTCGGTACCGTCTTCCTCGTCCGGATCGGCAATCACCTGGCGGAAGTGCCACTCCACCCGGCCGCGCCAGTACATCAACTGCTCGTGGAACGCCGCCCAATCGGCAAAGCCCAGCATAAAGGCGATACGCGCCTGGTCCTGCGGGCTGTCAGGCAGCATTTGGGTCTGGCGGTCGGCAATCGCCTGGATTGCATGCTCGGTGTAACGCAGGAACTCATAACCTTCGCGCAACTCACCAATCACTGCCGGCGGCAGGTAACCCTGACCTTCCAGGGTGCTCAGCACCTTTAATAAAGGCCGCTGCTGCAAGCTGAGGTCGCGCCCGCCATGGATCAGTTGAAACGCCTGGGCAATGAACTCGACCTCGCGAATGCCACCAGAACCCAGCTTTATGTTCTCGGCCATGCCCTTGCGCCGCACTTCCTGCTGGATCAACTGCTTCATGGTGCGCAGCGCTTCGATCGCCGAAAAATCCAGGTAGCGCCGGTAGACAAAGGGCCGCAGCAGGTCCAGCAACTGGGCCCCGGCCACTTGATCACCAGCCACCACCCGCGCCTTGATCATGGCGTAGCGCTCCCAGTCCCGGCCTTGGTCCTGGTAGTACTGCTCAAGGGCATTGAAACTCAGGACCAGGGCGCCGGCCGACCCATAAGGGCGCAGGCGCATGTCGACACGGAACACAAAACCGTCGACGGTCATCGGGTCCAGGGCCTTGATCAGGCGCTGACCGAGGCGAATGAAGAATTCCTGGTTATCCAGCGAACGCTTGACCCCCACCGTCTCGCCGCCCTCGGGGTAGGCAAAGATCAGGTCGATGTCCGAAGACAGGTTCAGCTCCACCGCCCCCAGCTTGCCCATGCCGAGGATCACCATCTGTTGCGGCTCGCCGCTGCGGCGACCGGTGGGGGTGCCGAACTGCTGGCAATGGCGCAGGTACAGCCATTGATAGGCCTGGTCGATGCTGGCGTCGGCCATGTCGGACAGGTCGCGACAGGTTTGCACCAGGTCCGCCTGGCGCGTCAGGTCGCGCCAGATGATCCGGACCTGGTGCCGGGTCCGCTGGCGGCGCAGCACCCGACCCAACTCGTCTTCGGTTTCGGCCTGCTGCACCGCGGCTGCAATCTGGGCGCACAGCTCTCCCGGCGCAAAACCGCGATCCAGCTCGCCGGACTGCACCAGTTGCAGCAACATCAAAGGGTCACGCAGACTCTGCTCAATGACAAAATCGCTGGCCGCGCCGACCCGGGCAAAGTCGTCCCAGCGTTGCTCGGTCCAGGCTCCAAGCCCGTGTTCGTCATCCAGGGCTGCCACCGCGTCACGAAACGACTGCTGCGCACGAGTGACTAATGGCAGGAGAATCGCGGGGACTTGGGCAAGCACGGGCAGGCTCATGGGCTATCCTTGATCGGCGTGGAAAGTGAGGGGCTGTGGCAAATACCGCAAACACGCGTCGTGATGGACTGTCGAACAAAGGTTAGAAATAGCTGAAAATTCTGTTTTATTGGCAGCCAGCATCAAATTCCTACCCAAGGATGTTGGCCGTTGACCAACAGTAACGATTTTTCTCACAACGAAGCAGGAGGCCACAAGCCAATCTTCTGTAGTTTTACTACTCGTATATACATTCGAAAGGCTGAAATGGCCGACGATTTGTAGTAAAACTACACGCCGCCGGATCAACCCTCCGGCAATCCAAGAATTTATAATCGTCTGCCCACAAGGCCAGTCGCAAACTCAGGCAACCGATTCTGGAAGCCTTTCCGCCCTGGAGCAAGCCATGCAAGACCTCGATCCCGTCGAAACCCAGGAATGGCTGGACGCCCTGGAATCGGTTCTCGACAAAGAAGGCGAAGACCGTGCTCACTATCTGATGACCCGTATGGGCGAACTCGCGACCCGCAGCGGCTCGCAATTGCCCTACGCCATCACCACGCCCTATCGCAACACGATTCCCGTCACCCACGAAGCACGCATGCCTGGCGACCTGTTCATGGAACGCCGCATTCGCTCGTTGGTACGTTGGAACGCGATGGCGATGGTCATGCGCACCAACCTGAAGGATTCAGACCTGGGCGGTCACATCTCCAGCTTCGCCTCCAGCGCGACGCTGTATGACATTGGTTTCAACTACTTCTTCCAGGCCCCGACCGACGAACACGGCGGCGACCTGATCTACTTCCAGGGCCACACCTCCCCAGGCGTTTACGCCCGTGCGTTCATGGAAGGCCGCATCTCTGAAGAACAAATGAACAACTTCCGCCAGGAAGTCGACGGTCAGGGCCTGTCGTCCTACCCGCACCCTTGGCTGATGCCTGACTTCTGGCAGTTCCCGACCGTATCCATGGGTCTGGGTCCAATCCAGGCGATCTACCAGGCGCGCTTCATGAAGTACCTGGAAGCCCGCGGTTTCATCCCTGAAGGCAAGCAGAAAGTCTGGTGCTTCCTGGGCGACGGCGAGTGCGACGAACCGGAATCCCTGGGCGCCATCTCCCTGGCCGGCCGCGAGAAGCTGGACAACCTGATCTTCGTCATCAACTGCAACCTGCAGCGCCTCGACGGCCCGGTTCGCGGCAACGGCAAGATCATCCAGGAACTCGAAGGCGTATTCCGTGGCGCCCAGTGGAACGTGACCAAAGTCATCTGGGGCCGTTTCTGGGACCCACTGCTGGCCAAGGACGTCGACGGCATCCTGCAACGTCGCATGGACGAAGTCATCGACGGCGAGTACCAGAACTACAAGGCCAAAGACGGCGCCTTCGTTCGCGAGCACTTCTTCAACACGCCTGAACTCAAGGCCATGGTTGCCGACTTGTCCGACGACGAGATCTGGAAACTCAACCGTGGCGGCCACGACCCGTACAAGGTCTATGCGGCCTACCACGAAGCGGTCAACCACAAAGAACAACCTACCGTCATCCTGGCCAAGACCATCAAGGGTTATGGCACCGGTGCCGGCGAAGCGAAAAACACCGCGCACAACACCAAGAAAGTCGATGTCGACAGCCTGAAGTTGTTCCGCGACCGCTTCGACATCCCGGTCAAGGACGAAGAGCTGGAGAACCTGCCGTTCTTCAAGCCAGAGCCAAACAGCGCCGAAGCCCGCTACCTCAGCGAGCGCCGCACTGCCCTGGGTGGTTTCGTGCCACAGCGCCGCGCCGAGAGCTTCGCCGTCCCGACGCCAGACCTCAGCACCCTCAAGGCCATCCTCGACGGCTCGGGCGACCGTGAAATCTCCACCACCATGGCCTTCGTGCGGATCCTCGCGCAGCTGGTCAAGGACAAGGAAATCGGCCCACGCATCGTTCCGATCATCCCTGACGAAGCCCGTACCTTTGGTATGGAAGGCATGTTCCGCCAGTTGGGCATCTACTCGTCCGTCGGCCAGCTCTACGAGCCAGTCGATAAAGACCAGGTGATGTTCTACCGCGAAGACAAGAAGGGCCAGATTCTCGAAGAAGGCATCAACGAAGCGGGCGCCATGAGCTCCTTCATCGCTGCCGGCACTTCGTACTCCAGCCACAACCAGCCGATGCTGCCGTTCTACATCTTCTACTCGATGTTCGGCTTCCAGCGTATCGGCGACCTGGCCTGGGCCGCTGGCGACAGCCGCACCCGTGGCTTCCTGATCGGCGGCACCGCCGGCCGCACCACGCTGAACGGCGAAGGCCTGCAACACGAAGACGGCCACAGCCACATCCTGGCCGGCACCATCCCGAACTGCCGCACCTTTGATCCAACCTACGGCTATGAGCTGGCGGTGATCATCCAGGACGGCATGAAGAAAATGACCGAAGAGCAGCAGGACGTTTTCTACTACATCACCGTGATGAACGAGTCGTACCAGCAGCCAGCCATGCCGGCCGGTGTCGAGGACGGCATCATCAAGGGCATGTACCTGCTCGAAGAAGACACCAAGGAAGCGGCACACCACGTCCAGCTGATGGGCTCCGGCACCATCCTGCGCGAAGTGCGTGAAGCGGCGAAGATCCTGCGTGAAGAGTTCAACATCGGCGCTGACGTCTGGAGCGTTACCAGCTTCAACGAACTGCGTCGCGATGGCCTGGCCGTCGAGCGCAGCAACCGCCTGCACCCGGGCCAGAAGCCGCAACTGAGCTACGTCGAAGAGTGCCTGAGCGGCCGTAAAGGTCCGGTCATTGCCTCTACCGACTACATGAAACTGTTCGCTGAACAAATTCGTCAGTGGGTCCCGTCCAAGGAATTCAAAGTCCTGGGCACCGACGGTTTCGGCCGCAGCGACAGCCGCAAGAAACTGCGTCACTTCTTCGAAGTAGACCGTCATTTCGTGGTGTTGGCAGCCCTGGAAGCCTTGGCTGACCGCGGTGATATCGAACCCAAGGTGGTGGCCGAGGCTATCGTCAAGTTCGGGATCAACCCGGAAAAACGCAACCCACTGGACTGCTGAGGAGACACTCTGTGAGCGAACTCATTCGCGTACCTGACATCGGCAGCGGTGAAGGTGAAGTAATCGAACTATTTGTGAAGGTCGGCGACCGTGTCGAAGCCGACCAGAGCATCCTGACGCTTGAGTCGGACAAGGCCAGCATGGAAATTCCTGCGCCCAAGGCCGGCATCGTCAAAGCCCTGAAAGTGAAGCTGGGCGATCGCCTGAAAGAAGGCGACGAACTGCTGGAGCTGGAAGTCGAAGGTGCCGCTGCTGCGGCCCCTGCGGCTGCCCCTGCGCCGGCGGCCAAAGCTGAAGCAGCACCGGCGGCCGCACCTGCCGCCGCCGCTCCAGCCGCCGCGCCGGCTGCTGCCACCACGCAGCAAGTCCACGTGCCGGACATCGGCTCGTCGGGCAAGGCCCAGATCATCGAGATCCAGGTCAAGGTCGGCGACACCGTTGAGGCCGATCAATCCTTGATCACCCTCGAATCCGACAAGGCGAGCATGGAAATTCCATCGCCTGCCGCTGGCGTGGTCGAGAGCATCAGCGTCAAGCTCAACGACGAAGTCGGCACTGGCGACCTGATCCTGGCGTTGAAAGTGGCGGGTGCTGCGGCCCCTGCCGCCGCCGCGCCAGCCCAGGCTGCAGCGCCTGCTCCGGCAGCCGCTGCCGCTCCTGCGGCCGCGCCTGCAGCACCGGTAGCCGACACCGTCCAGGACATCCACGTCCCGGATATCGGTTCGTCGGGCAAGGCCAAGATCATCGAAGTCCTGGTCAAGGCTGGCGACACCGTCACCGCCGACCAGTCGCTGATCACCCTCGAATCCGACAAGGCGAGCATGGAAATTCCATCGCCTGCCGCCGGCGTCGTGGAAAGCGTTTCGATCAAGCTGGACGACGAAGTCGGCACCGGCGACCTGATCCTCAAGCTCAAGGTCAAGGGCGCAGCTCCCGCAGCCGCTCCTGCTCCAGCCCCTGCTGCGGCTCCCGCGGCCAAGGCTGAAAGCGCACCTGCCGCTGCGGCTCCGGCACCTGCGGCAGCCCCGGCCAAGCCGGGCGCCAAGGTTCACGCAGGTCCGGCGGTTCGCCAACTGGCTCGCGAGTTCGGCGTCGACCTGAGCGGCGTCAGCGCCAGCGGCCCACACGGCCGTGTGCTGAAAGAAGACGTGCAGGTCTACGTCAAGGCCATGCTGCAGAAAGCCAAGGAAGCACCGGCAGCTGCCGGCGCAACCGGTGGCGCTGGCATCCCGCCGATCCCGGTCGTGGACTTCAGCCGCTTCGGCGAGATCGAAGAAGTACCGATGACCCGCCTGATGCAGGCTGGCGCCGCCAACCTGCACCGCAGTTGGCTGAACGTGCCGCACGTGACCCAATTCGACTCGGCTGATATCACCGAGCTGGAAGCGTTCCGCGTGGCCCAGAAAGCCGTCGCCGAGAAGGCTGGCGTCAAGCTGACCGTGCTGCCATTGCTGCTCAAGTCCTGCGCACACCTGCTCAAGGAACTGCCGGACTTCAACAGCTCGCTGGCCCCTAGCGGCAAGGCGATCATCCGCAAGAAGTACGTCAACATCGGCTTCGCGGTCGACACCCCTGATGGCCTGCTGGTACCGGTGATCAAGAACGTCGATCAGAAGAGCCTGTTGCAACTGGCTGCCGAAGCCGCGGCCCTGGCTGAAAAAGCCCGGACCAAGAAACTTTCGGCCGACGACATGCAGGGCGCCTGCTTCACCATCTCCAGCCTCGGGCACATTGGCGGCACCGGCTTCACGCCGATCGTCAACGCGCCGGAAGTGGCGATCCTCGGTGTTTCCAAGGCCACCATCCAGCCTGTCTGGGACGGTAAAGCCTTCCAGCCGAAGCTGATGCTGCCCCTGTCGCTCTCCTACGATCACCGTGTGATCAACGGCGCCGCTGCGGCACGCTTCACCAAGCGCCTGAGCGACCTGCTGGCCGACATCCGCACCATCCTGCTGTAAGCCAATCGGCTCTCCTGTCATGGGAGAGCCGATACGCACTGTTTTCCGAGCGCCACGCTCGTACCTCAACCCCGCCAATTTGGCGGGGCTTTTTTTTGCCTGCACATCGGCGCAGCAGCCAGGCCAGAGCCCGGCGCCAAACGGCACGCGATAAGTGTGCAGAAATCCTGAGCGCTGCCGATAGATTCTTATAGCACTTAGCCTTCATCTCTCTTGTCAGTAAGTGCCGCATGATGCAACCTTGCCGCAGACAACAGTGAAGAGGGCGCGAGCCCAGCGCGATCAGCATTTTCGAAGCGAGTTCCTCAATGAAAAGCCAACCCGATGCCGCCAGCCGTATGGTGGCCGAGGTAGTGACGCAGTTGCCCGTGCCTTCCAGGCTCGGCATGCTGCGTTTCGAACGGCTGAACGAAGCTAGCTGGGCGCTGCTGTTTCTCGACCCCAATTGCGAACGCCAATTCGGCCTGCCGGCGGTCGAACTCTGTGCCCTGGTCGGCGCCCCTTACGCCAGCCTGATGGAGCCTGAAGCGCGCTATCAGTTGCATGACGCCATCCAGCAGCAACTGACCCACAGCCCGCACTATCTGGTGCGCTACACCCTGCATACAGCCGAAGGCCCGTTGAGCCTGCTGGAGCTGGGCGAAGCCTACAAACAGCACAATCGCCACCTGTTGCGCGGCTACCTGCTGGTGGTCGACGGCCTGTTCAGCGACGCCCCCACACTGCCCACCCAGGACCTGGAAACCCAGAACAGCCGTCTGCAGATCGCCCTGGAACTCAACCAGCGCGCCCAGCAGGAACAGCTGCAGCACCTGGACCGGGTACGCGCCCAGCAGGACCTGATCCTGCTCCTGACGCGCCAGCGCTACAGCTCCGGCAACTCGTTGAAGGAAGCCGCCGAGCTGATCACACGCTGCGCCTGCGACATCTACGAGATCGACTGCGCGAGCATCTGGAACCTCGAAGACCAGCTGCTGAAGCCGATCGCCGCGTACACCCGCGCGACTCAGGAATACCGGATCCCCGAGGTTATCGACGCCAGTGGTTTTCCGGATTACCTGGAGGCCCTGCACAGCTGCCGCGCCATCGATGCGCACAACGCCATGCGCGATCCGCGCACCCGAGAGATGGCAGAAAGCCTTAGGCCCCGCGACGTGAATGCGATGCTCGACGCGAGCATCCGCATCGACGGCCAGGTGGTCGGCGTGCTGTGCCTGGAACAGACCGGCGTGACCCGGGCCTGGCAGTCCGACGAGATCGCCTTTGCCGGCGAGCTGGCCGATCAGTTCGCCCAAGTCATCAACAATCACAACCGCCGCACCGCCACCAGCGCCCTGCACCTGTTCCAGCGTGCCGTGGAGCAAAGCGCCAACGCGTTTTTGCTGGTCAATTGCGATGGCGTGGTGGAGTACGTCAACCCCAGTTTCACGGCGATCACCCAGTACAGCACCGAGGAAGTCCACGGTCATCGGCTGTCGGAACTGCCGGCCCTGGAAAACCTCAGCGAGCTGCTGTTCGACGCGCCATCAAGCCTGGCCCAGAGCAACAGCTGGCAAGGCGAGTTCAAGAGCCGCCGCAAAAACCTGGAGCCCTACTGGGGCCAGTTGTCGATCTCCAAGGTCTATGGCGACAACCGCGAGCTGACGCACTACATCGGCATCTACGAAGACATCACCCAGGCCAAGCTGGCCCAGCAGCGCATCGAGCGCCTGGCCTACACCGACAACCTGACCAACCTGGGCAACCGTCCGGCCTTTATCCGCAACCTTGACGAACGTTTCGCCCGCGACAGCAACACCCCCATCAGCCTGCTGCTGGTGGACATCGACAACTTCAAGCGGATCAACGACAGCCTCGGCCACCAGACCGGCGACAAATTGCTAATCAGCCTGGCCCGCCGCCTGCGCAACAGCCTGAGCCCGAGCGGCAGCCTGGCGCGCTTCGCCAGCAACGAGTTCGCGGTGCTGCTGGATGACACCAGCCTGGAGGCCGGCCAGCTGATTGCCAGCCAGTTGCTGACGACCCTGGACAAGCCGATGTTCGTCGACAACCAGCTGATCAGCGTCACCGGCTCCGTGGGCCTGGCCTGCGCGCCGCTGCACGGGCGCGACCCGCAAACCCTGATGCGCAACGCCGGCCTGGCCCTGCACAAGGCCAAGGCCAACGGCAAGCACCAGGTGCAGGTGTTCACCGAAGCACTGAACGCCGAGGCCAGCTACAAGCTGTTCGTGGAAAACAATCTGCGCCGCGCCCTGACCCAGAACGAACTCGACGTGTTCTACCAACCCAAGCTCTGCCTGCGCAGCGGCCGGTTGCTGGGGATGGAAGCCCTGCTGCGCTGGAACCACCCGGAAAAGGGCATGATCCGCCCGGACCAGTTCATCAGCGTGGCTGAAGAGACCGGCCTGATCATCCCCATCGGCAAGTGGATCGCGCGCCAGGCCTGCCGCATGAGCAAGCAACTGACCGCAGCGGGCCTGGGCAACCTGCAGGTGGCGATCAACCTGTCACCCAAGCAGTTTTCCGACCCGGACCTGGTGGCCTCGATCGCCAGCATCCTCAAGGAGGAGCAACTGCCCTCCTCGCTGCTGGAGCTGGAACTGACGGAAGGTTTGCTGCTGGAAGCCACGGAAGACACCCACCAGCAACTGGATCAGTTGAAAAAGCTCGGCCTGACCCTGGCCATGGACGACTTCGGCACCGGCTATTCGTCCCTGAGCTACCTGAAGAAATTCCCGATCGACATCATCAAGATCGATCGCAGCTTTATCCACGAAATTCCCGACAATCAGGACGATATGGAGATCACTTCAGCGGTGATCGCCATGGCTCACAACCTGAAACTCAAGGTGGTGGCCGAAGGCATCGAGACTGCCGAGCAACTGGCCTTCCTGCGCCGCCACCGTTGCGACGTCGGCCAGGGCTACCTGTTCGACCGCCCGATCCCCGGCTCCGAGCTGATCGACAAGCTCAAACGCTACCCGCGCGGCCCAATCGCCTGACAGCGCTGTAACACTCGGGCAAACTGCGTGTCTATTCTGTAACTGACTCCCCAACCTGACTGAGAGGACTGAATCATGGTTCTGCGCTCGGAAATCCTGGTGAACAAAAACGTGCTACCGACTAAAGAACAAGCTCTACCTGGCCGCGAAACCCCGATGAACCTGCCCGAAACCCATTTCGTCAATGGCAACCCGCTGCTGGGCCCATTCCTCGACGATGTGGGCTTCGCGATCTTTGGCCTGGGTTGTTTCTGGGGCGCGGAACGCCGCTTCTGGCAGCACGACGGCGTGGTCAGCACGGTGGTCGGCTATGCCGGCGGCGTGACGCCCAATCCGACCTATGAAGAAGTCTGCTCGGGCCTGACCGGCCACAGCGAAGTGGTGCTGGTGGTCTACGACCAGGCCAAGACCCGCTACGAAGACCTGCTGAAAATGTTCTGGGAACTGCACAACCCGACCCAGGGCATGCGCCAGGGCAATGACATCGGCAGCCAGTATCGCTCGGTGATCTATGCCACCACGCCAGAGCAGTTGGCGGCGGCAAAAGCCAGTGCACAGGCCTATCAGGAAGAACTGACCAAGGCCGGCCTGGGCACCATCACCACTGAAATCGAAGAAGCCCCGACCGTCTACTTTGCCGAGGCCTACCACCAGCAATACCTGGCGAAAAATCCCGCCGGCTACTGCGGCATCGGTGGCACCGGGGTCACTTGCCCCATTTAGAGCAGCCACAAGCGGCAAGTTAAGAGCAGCGACAAGCGGTTCAGTCCTGGCTTGCCGCTTGCCGCTGTTACTCCTCTATCAGCCAGTCCATCTGCCAGCCGCCCTGGGTCTGGCCGAGCTTTTTCGACAGCCACGGCAGCAGTTCCCGCAGCTCTTCCTCCAGGCCCCACGGCGGGTTGGCGATGGCCAGGCCGGAACCGTTGAGGCTGTTGGGGGTGTCCAGCGGGTGCACCAGCAACTCCACGCGCAACAGTTTGGGGGCTCCGGTGCCGGCCAGGTCCTGGTAGAAGCGGCGCAACATGCGCTGATCCTTGACCGGGTACCAGATGGCCGCCACGGTCTGGCGCATGCGGCCGATGGCTTCCTTGAGCGACGCCGCGCACCGCTGCATTTCGTCCAATTGCTCGAAGGGCGGATCGATCAGCATCAACGCGCGCTTCTCGGCCACCGGCAGCAGCGCCCGCGCCACGTGCCAGCCTTCGCCCAGGTGCACCGCCACCCGGCGATCACCTTTCATGTTGTCCTTGAGCAACTGCCCGTCTTCAGGGTGTTTCTCGTTGAGCAGCACCCGGTCCTGCGGGCGGGTCAGGCGCCGCGCCAGCTCCGGCGAGCCCGGGTAATAGCGCAATTGGCCATCCGGGTTCATCTTGCGCAGCAGGTCCATGTAATCGGCGGTCAGCGGCGGCAGATCCTGCTCGCCCCACAACCGGGCAATGCCCTCCAGGTACTCGCCGGTGCGCGACGCCTGGTCGCCCTGAAGGTCGTACAGACCAATGCCGGCGTGGCTGTCGAGGTAAGCAAATGGCTGCTCCTTGCGCGACATCAGGGCGATGAGGCGGGTCAGGGTCAGGTGTTTGAAGACGTCGGCGTGGTTGCCGGCGTGGAAGGCGTGACGATAGTTCATGGTTGCTCCTGCGCAGGGGGCGAAGTTTACCTTGTACACGCGCCGTCGTCAGGTCACGCCGCGCAGCCCCTGGCTTATGCCGCAAACCGGGGCCGGGGTGAGAAAAAATTCTAATGCCAGTTCGACCTGTGCGCTGCGAAGGCATTACATTCAGGCCCTACAAAAAAACCAATGCAAGCCAAGGAGGTCGAGCCACTTATGAAAGACGCAACGATTGCGCTGCACCATGGATTCAAATCAGACCCGACGACCAAGGCCGTGGCCGTGCCGATCTACCAGAACGTCGCGTTCGAGTTCGATAACGCGCAGCATGGCGCGGACCTGTTCAACCTCGATGTGCCGGGCAATATCTACACCCGCATCATGAACCCCACCAACGATGTGCTGGAGCAGCGCATGGCAGCCCTGGAAGGCGGGATTGCCGGGTTGGCAGTGGCCGCGGGCAGTGCGGCGATCCACTACGCGATCCAGACCCTGACCCAGGCCGGTGACAATATTGTCTCCACCCCGCAGCTGTACGGCGGCACCTACACCCTGTTCGCCCACCTGCTGCCCAGCTTCGGCGTCGAGGTGCGGTTTGCCCGGGATGATTCGGCCGAGGCGATTGCCGAGCTGATCGACGACAAGACCAAGCTGGTGTACTGCGAAAGCATCGGCAACCCGGCCGGCAACATCGTCGACCTCGAAGGCCTGGCCCAGGCCGCTCACGCCCGTGGCGTGCCGCTGATGGTGGACAACACCGTGGCCACGCCGATCCTGTGCAAGCCGATCCAGTTCGGCGCCGATATCGTGGTGCACTCGGTGACCAAATACGTTGGCGGCCACGGCAACTCCCTGGGCGGGGTGATTGTCGACAGCGGCACCTTCCCGTGGGCCGACCACCCGCAAAAATTCGCCAGCCTCAACACCCCGGAGCCGGCCTACCACGGTGTGGTCTACACCGAGAAGTTCGGCCCGGCGGCCTTTATCGCCCGCGCCCGTACCGTGCCACTGCGCAACACCGGCGCAGCCCTGGCGCCGATGAACGCGTTCCTGCTGCTGCAAGGCCTGGAGACCCTGGCCCTGCGCATGGAACGCCACACCGAGAACGCGCTCAAGGTCGCGCAGTTCCTGCAGCAGCATGCCCAGGTGGCCTGGGTCAGCTACGCCGGGCTGCCTGACCACCCGCACCACGAGTTGGCGCAGAAATACATGAAGGGCAAACCGTCGGCGATTCTCTCGTTCGGCCTCAAGGGCGGCTATGAAGCCGGCGTGCGTTTCTACGACGCGCTGCAGATCTTCAAGCGCCTGGTGAACATCGGCGACGCCAAGTCCCTGGCCTGTCACCCGGCCTCCACCACCCATCGCCAGATGAATGAGCAGGAGCAGGCCAAAGCCGGGGTCAAACCGGAAATGATCCGCCTCTCGGTGGGCATCGAAGCCATCGAAGACATCCTTGCCGACCTCGACCAGGCCCTGAGCCTGGCCTAAAAAAAACGGCCCGCAACCAGAAGGTGGCGGGCCGTTTCTTATCCGAGGGCAACGAGCCTTGGCTCGTGGCCGTCAGCGATTGAGCTTGAAGTCTTTTTCCGCAGCGTCAAAGCGTTGCAGCATGCCCGCCGTAGGGCGGCCTTTGCTGCTGACCAGGAGGATCGCCAGGCTGGCGAAGATAAAGCCCGGGATGATTTCGTACAGGCCCATGGTGTCGAAGTGTTTCCACAGAATCACAGTGGCCGCACCGACAATGATCCCCGCCAACGCGCCGTCACGGGTCATGCCTTTCCACAGCACCGAGATCAGCACCACAGGACCGAAGGCAGCGCCGAAGCCGGCCCAGGCGTAGCTGACCAGCCCCAGTACGCGGTTTTCCGGGTTGGCGGCCATGAGGATGGCAACCAGGGCCACCAGCAGCACCATGGCCCGACCGACCCACACCAGCTCGACCTGGGAAGCGTTTTTACGCAGGAAAGCCTTGTAGAAGTCTTCGGTCAGGGCACTGGAGCACACCAGCAACTGGCAACTCAGGGTGCTCATGACCGCCGCCAGGATGGCCGACAGCAGGACGCCGGCAATCCACGGGTTGAACAGTAGCTTGGCCAGTTCGATGAACACACGCTCGTGGTTCTCGGTCACAGGGCCGGCCACTTCCGGGTGCGCCGAGAAGTAGGCGATGCCGAAGAAGCCCACCGCCACGGTGCCGCCCAGGCACAGGATCATCCAGGTCATGGAGATGCGACGGGCCTTGGCGATCGATTTCACCGAATCCGCGGCCATGAAGCGCGCCAGGATGTGCGGCTGGCCGAAGTAACCCAGGCCCCAGCCCAGCAGCGAGATCACGCCGACGAAGGTGGTGTTTTTCAGCATGTCGAAGTTGCTTGGGTCCTGGGCCTCGATGGCCAGGAAGGTGGTGTCGACGCCACCGGTGGCCAGCAGCACGATGATCGGCGTCAGCAGCAGGGCGAAGATCATCAGCGTGGCTTGTACGGTGTCGGTCCAGCTCACCGCCAGGAAACCGCCGACGAAGGTGTAGGCGATGGTCGCGGCAGCACCGGCCCACAGCGCGGTCTCGTAGGACATGCCGAAGGTGCTTTCGAACAGACGGGCGCCGGCCACGATGCCCGAAGCGCAGTAGATGGTGAAGAACACCAGGATCACGACCGCGGAAATGATCCGCAGCAGACCGCTTTTATCCTCGAAACGGCTGGAGAAATAATCCGGCAGGGTCAAGGCATCGCCGTTGTGCTCGGTCTGCACCCGCAGGCGACCGGCCACGAACAGCCAGTTCAGGTAGGCGCCGATGATCAGGCCGATGGCGATCCAGCTTTCCGACAGGCCCGACATATAGATGGCACCTGGCAGGCCCATCAACAACCAGCCGCTCATGTCCGAGGCACCGGCGGAAAGCGCAGTTACCACGCTGCCCAGGCTGCGGCCGCCCAGAATGTAGTCGGAAAGGTTATTGGTAGAGCGATAGGCCATGAAGCCGATCAGCACCATTGCTGCGATGTAGATCACGAAGGTGATCAAGGTTGGATTGCTTGCACTCATTGAGTTACGCCCTGGCTTTGTTTTTATGGTGCTGCGGTCATTCTTCACCGCCAAACGTGTACGTCTGACAGACGATGGGGTGTTCCGCGCATTTATGACCGATGTTTCCCCAGGAAAGCCATCAGCCGGTGAACCGCCCTCGTGAGACGGTTGCACCTTGGGCGCGAATCCTATTCAACAACTCAAATAGGGTGCAACCAGTTTCTTGAGAATTAGTTGCACCTAGTCGTTTTAATCCGTAATAACCCATTTCTTGCTCCCTTTTGGAGCAAAAAGCCTGATTTTCAGAATGAAAAGCACCAACTGCGATCACACCCAAGCAACTGGAATTTTTTTCCTGATGAGCTGCGTATTTGTCCGACAAAAAAAGGGTTGCACCCGGTTGCACCTCTTTCGGCGCCCGGCTAATCTTGCGCCCAGCTGATGCCACGCAGTCGTGGCAAACATGAGGATAAAAATATGGCTACCACCACCCTTGGGGTCAAACTCGATGACCCGACCCGCGAGCGCCTGAAGGCGGCCGCGACCTCGATTGATCGCACACCGCACTGGCTGATCAAGCAGGCAATTTTCAATTACCTGGAAAAACTCGAGGGTGGTGCAACCCTGACTGAGCTCAGCGGTTCGATCCGCACCGACGGCGACGAAGCCGGCGAGGTGCAACTCGACCACGCGCACCAGTGCTTCCTCGAATTCGCCGAAAGCATCCTCCCGCAGTCGGTACTGCGTGCATCGATCACCGCCGCCTACCGCCGCCCGGAACCGGAAGTGGTGCCGATGCTGATCGAGCAGGCCCGCCTGCCGGCGGCCATGGCCGAAGCCACCAACAAGCTGGCGTCGTCGATTGCGGAAAAACTGCGCAACCAGAAGAGCGCCGGCGGCCGTGCCGGTATCGTTCAGGGCCTGCTGCAGGAGTTCTCCCTGTCGTCCCAGGAGGGCGTGGCCCTGATGTGCCTGGCCGAAGCGCTGCTGCGCATTCCCGACAAGGGCACCCGTGACGCGCTGATCCGCGACAAGATCAGCACCGGCAACTGGCAGCCGCACCTGGGCAACAGCCCGTCGCTGTTCGTCAACGCGGCCACCTGGGGCCTGCTGCTGACCGGCAAACTGGTGGCCACCCACAACGAAGCCGGCCTGACATCGTCCCTGAGCCGCATCATCGGCAAGAGCGGCGAGCCGATGATCCGCAAGGGCGTCGACATGGCCATGCGCCTGATGGGCGAACAGTTCGTCACCGGCGAAACCATCGCCGAAGCCCTGGCCAACGCCAGCAAGTTCGAAGCCAAGGGCTTCCGCTACTCCTACGACATGCTCGGTGAAGCGGCACTCACCGAACACGATGCACAGAAGTACCTCGCCTCCTACGAGCAGGCCATCCATTCGATCGGCAAGGCTTCCCACGGTCGCGGCATTTATGAAGGCCCGGGCATCTCGATCAAGCTCTCGGCCCTGCACCCGCGTTACAGCCGCGCCCAGTACGAGCGCGTGATGGACGAGCTGTACCCGCGTCTGCTGTCGCTGACCCTCTTGGCCAAGCAATACGACATCGGCCTGAACATCGACGCCGAAGAAGCCGACCGCCTGGAGCTGTCCCTGGACCTGCTGGAGCGCCTGTGCTTCGAGCCGCAGCTGACCGGCTGGAACGGTATCGGCTTTGTGATCCAGGCCTATCAGAAACGCTGCCCGTACGTGATCGACTACGTGATCGACCTCGCGCGCCGCAGCCGCCATCGCCTGATGATCCGCCTGGTAAAAGGCGCGTACTGGGACAGCGAAATCAAGCGCGCCCAGGTCGAAGGCCTGGAGGGCTACCCGGTCTACACCCGCAAGGTCTACACCGACGTTTCCTACATCGCCTGCGCACGCAAGCTGCTGTCGGTGCCGGAAGTCATCTACCCGCAGTTCGCTACCCACAACGCCCACACCCTGTCGGCCATCTACCACATCGCCGGGCAGAACTATTACCCGGGCCAGTACGAGTTCCAGTGCCTGCACGGCATGGGCGAACCCCTGTACGAGCAAGTGGTGGGCAAGGTTGCCGAAGGCAAGTTGAACCGACCGTGCCGCGTGTACGCACCGGTGGGCACCCATGAGACCCTGCTGGCCTACCTGGTCCGTCGCCTGCTGGAAAACGGCGCCAACACCTCGTTCGTCAACCGGATTGCCGACCAGTCGATTTCGATCCAGGAGCTGGTGGCCGATCCAGTGGCCAGCATCGAGCAAATGGCAACGCTGGAAGGCGGCTTCGGCCTGCCGCACCCGCGTATTCCATTGCCGCGTGATCTGTACGGCAGCGAGCGCGCCAACTCGGCGGGCATCGACCTGGCCAACGAACACCGCCTGGCATCGCTGTCCTGCGCCCTGCTGGCCACTGCTCACAACAACTGGAAAGCCGCGCCGATGCTGGGCTGCGCGTCCAGCACCGAAGCGCCTGCCCCCGTGCTCAACCCGTCGGATCTGCGCGACGTGGTCGGCCATGTCCAGGAAGCCACGGTCGAAGACGTCGACAATGCTCTCCAGTGCGCGATCAACGCTGGCCCGATCTGGCAGGCGACCCCGCCCGCCGAACGCGCCGCGATCCTGGAACGCGCCGCCGACCTGATGGAAGGCGAGATCCAGCCGCTGATGGGCCTGCTGGCCCGCGAAGCCGGCAAGACCTTCGCCAACGCCATCGCCGAAGTGCGTGAAGCCGTGGACTTCCTGCGCTACTACGCGGTACAGGCTCGCAACGACTTCACCAACGATGCCCACCGCCCATTGGGCCCGGTGGTCTGCATCAGCCCGTGGAACTTCCCGCTGGCCATCTTCAGTGGCCAGGTCGCCGCAGCGCTGGCTGCCGGCAACCCGGTACTGGCCAAGCCTGCCGAGCAAACTCCGCTGGTGGCGGCACAAGCCGTGCGCATTCTGCTCGAAGCCGGGATTCCCGAAGGCGTGCTGCAACTGCTGCCGGGCCGCGGCGAAACCGTCGGCGCCCGCCTGGTTGGCGACGATCGGGTCAAAGGCGTGATGTTCACTGGCTCCACCGAAGTGGCGCGACTGCTGCAACGCAACGTCGCCGGGCGCCTGGACAACCAGGGCCGGCCGATTCCGCTGATCGCCGAAACCGGCGGCCAGAACGCGATGATCGTCGACTCCTCGGCGCTGACCGAACAAGTGGTCATCGACGTGGTGTCCTCGGCCTTCGACAGCGCCGGCCAGCGTTGCTCGGCCCTGCGCGTACTGTGCCTGCAGGAAGATTCGGCAGACCGCGTGATCGAAATGCTCAAGGGCGCCATGGCTGAATGCCGTCTGGGCAACCCGGAGCGCCTGTCGGTGGACATCGGCCCGGTGATCGACGCCGAAGCCAAGGCCGGCATCGAGAAACATATCCAGGCCATGCGCGACAAAGGTCGCAACGTGTACCAGGTGGCGATTGCCGACGGCGAAGAAATCAAGCGCGGCACCTTCGTCATGCCGACCCTGATCGAACTGGAAAGCTTCGACGAGCTGCAACGGGAGATCTTCGGTCCGGTGCTGCACGTGGTGCGCTACAAGCGCAAAGAGATCGACCAGTTGATCGCCCAGATCAACGCCTCGGGCTACGGCCTGACCCTGGGCGTGCACACCCGCATCGACGAAACCATCGCCAAGGTGATCGACAACGTCCATGCCGGTAACGTCTACGTCAACCGCAACATCGTTGGCGCCGTGGTCGGTGTGCAACCGTTCGGCGGCGAAGGCCTGTCGGGCACTGGCCCGAAAGCCGGTGGCCCGCTGTACCTGTACCGCCTGCTGTCGACCCGCCCAGTGGACGCCATCGAGCAGTCGTTCGCTCGTGGCGACGCCCTGAATGCACCGGATGTGCGCCTGCGCGACGCCATGAGCAAACCGCTGGGCGCCCTGCAAGCCTGGGCCGAAAGCAATAAGTTGGCGGAACTGGGCGCGCTCTGCGTGCAGTTTGCGGCGCAATCGCAAAGTGGCGTCACCCGGACCCTGGCCGGCCCGACCGGTGAGCGCAACAGCTACGCGATCCTGCCCCGCGAACACGTGCTGTGCCTGGCCCAGGACGAAGGCGACCTGCTGACGCAACTGGCCGCGGTACTGGCCGTAGGCGGCAGCGCGGTATGGCCGGAAGGTGAACCGGGCAAGGCGCTGTATGCGCGCCTGCCGAAGGACGTCCAGGCCCGCATCCAGCGCGTCGCCGATTGGACCAAGGACGAGGTGCTGATCGATGCCGTGCTGCATCACGGCGACTCCGACCAGTTGCGCGCAGTGTGCGAGCAAGTGGCCAAGCGTGCCGGCGCCATCGTCGGCGTGCACGGCCTGTCCCAGGGCGAAACCGGGGTGGCCCTGGAACGCCTGGTGATCGAGCGCGCACTGAGCGTCAACACTGCTGCGGCGGGCGGTAACGCCAGCCTCATGACCATCGGGTAAGAGCAGCGGCAAGCTTCTAGCGGCAAGGAAAAGCAGTCCAGTTCGGGCTGCTTTTTTCTTGCCGCTAGAGGCTTGCAACTTGCCGCTGTTACTTGCTGCTTGTGCCGCCCCATCACCCCCATCTATCTTCCTTCCCCCTTTTTATAAGCCTTCCTACACTCGCGGCATACTTTTCTACAGGTAGGCCGCCATGTCCGAGACGCTGCTCAGTTCCCGCAATCTGGCTTTCGAGCTGTATGAAGTCCTCGATGCCGAGGGCCTGACCCAGCGCGAGCGGTTTGCCGAACACAATCGCGAAACGTTCGATGCCGCCATCGGCACCGCCCGCAGCATTGCCGAGAAGTTCTTCGCCCCGCACAACCGCAAGGGTGACGAGAACGAACCGCGCTATGAAAACGGCGCAGCGATTCTGATTCCTGACGTCAAACCCGCCGTCGACGCCTTTCTCGAGGCCGGCTTTCTCAATGCTGCCCGCAGTTTCGAGGCTGGCGGCATGCAGTTGCCAACCTTGCTGTCCCAGGCCTGCTTTGCGCATTTCCAGGCGGCCAACGCGGCCTCGACTTCTTATCCGTTCCTGACCATGGGTGCGGCCAACCTGATCGAGAGCTTCGGCACCGAGGAGCAGAAGCAACGCTTCCTGCAACCGATGATCGACGGTCGTTTCTTCGGCACCATGGCCCTCACCGAACCCCACGCCGGCTCTTCGCTGTCGGATATCCGCACTCGCGCCGAACCGGCGGCCGATGGCAGCTACCGGCTCAAGGGCAACAAGATCTTTATCTCCGGCGGCGATCACCCGCTGTCGGAAAACATCGTGCACATGGTCCTGGCCAAGCTGCCGGATGCGCCGGCCGGAGTGAAGGGCATTTCGCTGTTTATCGTGCCCAAGTTCCTGGTCAACGATGACGGCAGCCTCGGTCCGCGCAACGACGTGCTGCTGGCCGGGCTGTTCCACAAGATGGGTTGGCGCGGCACCACCTCCACCGCACTGAACTTCGGCGACAACGGCGCCTGCGTCGGCTACCTGGTGGGCAAGCCGCACCAGGGCCTGAGCTATATGTTCCAGATGATGAACGAGGCACGGATCGGCGTCGGCATGGGCGCGGTGATGCTCGGATATGCCGGTTACCTGTACTCCCTGGAGTACGCCCGCGAACGGCCACAGGGCCGCCTGCCGGACAGCAAGGACCCGAACACCGCACCGGTGTCGATCATCCAGCACGCCGACGTCAAGCGCATGCTGCTGACCCAGAAGGCCTATGTGGAAGGCGCGTTCGACCTTGGCCTGTACGCCGCGCGGCTGTTCGATGACACCACCACCCTGGGCAGCGAGACCGAGCGCAGGCAGGCCCACGAACTGCTGGACCTGCTGACCCCGATCGTCAAATCCTGGCCTTCGGAGTTTTGCCTCAAGGCCAATGAGCTGGCGATCCAGATCCTCGGCGGCCACGGCTACACCCGCGAATACCCGGTGGAGCAGTACTACCGCGACAACCGCCTGAACCCGATCCACGAAGGCACCCACGGCATCCAGTCCCTCGACCTGCTGGGGCGCAAGCTGGCGCAGAACGGTGGCGCCGGCCTGAAGCAACTGATCCGCCTGATCGCCCAGACCACAGAACGGGCCCAGGCCCATGAATCACTGACGCGCCTGCGCCAGCCCCTGGAGCAACTGGTGGCACGCCTGCAAAGCGTGACCCTGGGCCTGCTCGGCGACCTGGCCCAGGGCCGGGTCAACAGCAGCCTGGCCAACTCGGCGCTGTACCTTAAAGCTTTCGGCCACACGGTGATTGGCTGGCGCTGGCTGGAACAGGCGATCCACGCCGAACAAGGGCTGGCCAGGGGCAACCCGGCGGACAGCGATTTCTACCAGGGCAAATTGCAGGCGGCGCGGTACTTCCTGACCTGGGAAGTACCGAGTTGCCATCATGAACTGGCCCTGCTCGAAGCCCGGGACGACACCTGCCTGACCATGCAGGACGCCTGGTTCTGAGGCGCGGGCTCTGAGACACGGGGCCTGACGCACTCGATCAACCCAGTTTGAACCCGCCCACCTGCCGCGCCAGGTCATCCGCCAGGCGCTGCAGGGTCTGGCAGTCTTCGCGGCAGGCCTGCACTTCACTGGCCGTGGCCCGCGCCAGGTCGGAGATGCCCTGCACATTGCGATTGATTTCCTCGGTCACCGCCGACTGCTCCTCGGTGGCCGTCGCCACCTGATGGTTCATGTCGCTGATGCGCTCGACCTGGCCGGTAATCGCGGTCAGGGAAGCCCCGGTGCGCTGGCTCGACTCGACTCCGGTGCCGGTGGCCGCCTGCCCGGAATGCATGGAGGACACGGCGTTCTCCGCGCCCTGCTTGAGGCGCTGGATCATGTGCTGGATCTCATCAGTGGAGGCTTGGGTCCGCCGCGCCAGGGTTCGCACTTCATCGGCCACCACCGCGAAACCACGGCCCATGTCACCGGCCCGCGCCGCTTCGATGGCGGCGTTCAAGGCCAACAGGTTGGTCTGTTCGGAAATACTGCGAATCACCGCCAGCACCTGATCGATGGAAGCCACCTGGGTCGCCAGTTCGCTCACCGCCTCGGCGGCAATCCCTACTTCATCGGACAGGCTCTGGATATGCCGGATCGATCCCCCCACCACGTCACGGGCCTGCAACGCCTCGTCCCGTGCCGACTGCGAGGCGAGCGCGGCGTTGCCGGCGTTCTGCGCGATGTCCTGCACCGTCAGGCCCATTTCGTGGACGGCGGTGGCCACCATGTCGGTCATTTCCTGCTGGCGGCCGGAACGCCCGGCGGTGTTGTCCACCACCTGCGCCACCTGGCCCACGGCCGCACGCAGGCGCTCGCTGGTGGCCAGGACTTCGCCGATCATGTCGCGCTGGCTTTGCAGAAAACGATTGAAGCCCCGGGCCAGATCACCCAGCTCATCGGCACGACTGGCATCCAGGCGATGGGTCAAATCGCCACCACCGCTACCAATCGCTACCAGCGCCGCTGTTACCTGGCGGATCGGGCGCACCAGCCCACGCGCCAGCAGCACCACCAATAACAGGCAGGCCAGGGCCACGGCCAAACCGATGCCGCTGGTCAGCCACAGGGCCTGCCGAGCCTCGGCGTAGATCTGCGCCCTGGGCACTTCGGCCACCAGGGTCCAGCCCAGGTCGCGCAGGGGCAGGCTGAAGGCCAGGTAGTCCTCGCCGTCGCGGATGAAGGCGCTGCTGGACAGGCCTTGATGGCCCATCACCGCCTTGGCCGCGTCTTCGCCGATCTGCTGCGCCAGCTGGCGCTTGCCGCTGAACCGGGCCTCGGGGTGGACCTGGATCAGGCCGTCGTCTCGCACCAGCAACACCTTACCGCGCTCGCCAAAACTGAAATTGTGAATCAGCTCCGACAGCTCGCGCATGCTCAGGCCCAGCCCGGCCACACCCACCACCTTGCCGGCCTGGCGCACCTTGAGGTCGATGAACAGCGCCAGCTCGCCGGTGCTGGTGTCGTTATCGATATTGAGCAGGCGCGGCGAATCGCCGTCGATGAAGGAGTAGAACCAGGAGTCGGCGGGATTGGACCGACTGAGGGTCCGGTCCAGGCCTTTTTCGTTGTAGTAGTGGTGGCTGGCGGTGCCCGCGATCAGGGCGGTGAAGGCCTGGTGCTCGGCGCGGATACCTTCCAGGTAGCTGACGAAGCTGTCCGATTGAGCGACGTTTTCGCCCCCCGCCAGCCAATCACGCACCATTGTGTTGCCGGCAATGTCCTTCGCTGCCGTCAGCGGCTGTACCAGAATCCGTTCGATATCGTTGCGCATCGCTTCGATGCTCGACGGCAGTGCCTGCTCCAGCAGATAGCTCTGGGCCAGGCGGTTGACCACCAGGGTGTAGAGGCCAACCACGATCAGAACACTGACCAGCAGGGCAGTACCCATGCCCAGGATCAGTTGCCATTGAATACTGCGTCGCCAGAACTGCATGGAGCACCCCCAAAGAATAAGAGGCTGAAACACTGCAACAGCCGTGCCGATTGTATACAACTCAATCGACAATCTACTCCTTGGTTGTACTCAAACCCTTCAACCCTGGTTGATAGTCTTGGCGATGACTTCAACCGTGGCGCTGACTTGCTCTTGGTAACGGTTGAGTTCCTGCTGGTGGCGCTTTTGCATCTCGATCTGCTGCGAACACAGATTCATCGCTGCCAGCACCAACAACCGGTCGCCAATCAACGATGGGTATTTCTTCTTGGTGTCGGCCAACGCGGC
Source organism: Pseudomonas sp. MF4836 (assembly GCF_002018875.1). Taxonomy (GTDB): domain Bacteria; phylum Pseudomonadota; class Gammaproteobacteria; order Pseudomonadales; family Pseudomonadaceae; genus Aquipseudomonas. The sequence goes on along the minus strand of NZ_MVOL01000002.1, from coordinate 464,524 downwards.
TTTCAACATCAATGCAGCGTCCAGCAGGGTCTGCTCTTCCCCGGCCGGCGCCTTGATCGAATAGGTTTCACCGAGAATCGAGACGACTTTTACCCCTTCGGCGCCGTGCATCATGCGCTAACGGGACCAGCGCTGACGCGCTCGACCAGGGCCTGGATACGGGCGGCGGTCGCGCCTTGTTTCTCTTCCTGCTCCATCAGGCTCAGTTGCAGGCTTTCGTTTTCATCCTTGGCCTGAGCCAGTTCGCTCTTCAGGGTTTCGTTCGTGCCGAGCAGTTCCTGGTTCTGTTGCACCAGGTCGCTGACCAGCTGTTCCAATTGGCTTAGGGATGCTTCCAACATTATGATTTTCCGAGCATTTTCAAAGGGCGCGTACGATAAAGAAAAGTCACCACGGATGCCAGGGCTATCCGGCGCAACGCCTTGATAAACCTGGCCGCGGTCCTTTTCGGCGAGCTTTAAAGACTGTGTTTCGCCCCCGTGGTTCCTGAGATCCCCTCGCCCTGTAGGATTTTTCTGAAAGTGCATCAGATGTATCAAGCTTTGATTGGCCAGCCCGATAGGTTTTGTACTTCCGTCCAAAAACCCCGGCGCCTCCCATAGCGCCCCTGCTCGAGGTAAGCACCATGTCTTTGCGCAATATGAATATCGGCCCAAGGGCCGTCCTCGGGTTTGCCCTGATCGGCGGCTTGATGCTGGCCCTCGGCATCTTTGCCCTGACCCAGATGCGCCAGATCCGTGGCGCGGCTGAAGACATCTCTCGCGACAACATCCCCAGCCTCAGCGGTCTCAATACATTCAACCAACTGACCATGCGCCAGCGGGTGCTGTCCTACCGGCTGCTGGTCAACCGTGAACCTGACGTACTGCAACAGACCTTCGATGAACTGGAGAACAGCGAACAGCAGATGCGGGCCATACGCCCCGCTTACGAAGAGTCCATCAGCAGCCCCGAGGAACAGGCCGGCTATACGCAGTTCCAGGCACTGCATGAGCAATATCGCCAGCTCGAACAGCGCATGGCGATCTTGTCACGGAGTAACCAGATCGAAGCCTTGCGTGCACTGGTCAATGGCGAGATGAAGACCAACTCCGAGGCGGTCAACGCGCTGCTGAACCAGATGATGCAGGTCAATACCCAGCAGAGCCTGGATAGCAACGAGCAGGCCACAGAGCAATATTCCCGGGCCTTCAACCTGGTGGTCGGGCTGCTGATTTTCTCCAGCGTGCTGACCGCGATTTTTGCCTGGCTGCTGATTCGCAGCATTACCCAACCCATTGCCAGTGCCCTGAAGGCCGCCGAGGCGATTGCTGCGGGCAACCTGACCCAAGCGGTGCAGGTCGATGGCAAGGACGAGGCCGGCCGCTTGCTGCAAGCCATGGGCACCATGCAGGAAAAACTGCGGGACACCCTGCAAGAAATATCCGGCTCGTCGGCGCAACTGGCGTCGGCCGCTGAAGAACTCAATACCGTGACCGCCGAAAGTGCCCAGGGCCTGAGCCAGCAAAACAACGAAATCGAGCAAGCAGCGACCGCGGTCAACCAGATGACCAGCGCCGTGGAAGAGGTCGCGCGCAACGCCGTGAGCACCTGTGAAGCCTCGCAGAACGCCACGTCCTCGGCGGGCGAGGGCCGCGACATCGTTCAGGAAACCCTGATCGCCATCGAACGCATGACCCAGGACGTGCAGGGCTCCGCCAGCCTGATCGGCGACCTGGCCAATGAATCGCGCGATATCGGCAAGGTCCTGGATGTGATTCGCGGCCTGGCCGACCAGACCAACCTGCTGGCCCTGAACGCGGCAATCGAGGCCGCCCGGGCCGGCGATGCCGGACGCGGGTTTGCGGTGGTGGCCGACGAGGTGCGGGCCCTGGCCCATCGCACCCAGCAATCGACCAGCGAAATCGAGCGCATGATCGCCAGCATTCAGACCGGCACCGAAGAGGCCGTGAGCTCGATGCACCACAGCACCGAGCGCGCTGAATCGACCCTGACCATCGCGCGCGGCGCAGACCAGGCCCTGGGCACCATCAATAGTGCGATTGTCGAAATCAACGAACGCAACCTGGTGATCGCCAGCGCCGCGGAAGAGCAGGCCACCGTGGCCCGCGAGGTCGACCGCAACCTGGTGAACATTCGCGACCTGTCGGTGCAGTCCTCAACCGGGGCCGGCCAGACCAGTGCAGCGGCTCAGGAACTGTCGCGCCTGGCAGTCGGCCTGAGTAACCTGGTGACACGCTTTCACCTGTAGCCTGGCCGCCTGGGTATCCCTATAGAACGGGGTACCCAGAACACCCGGCACGCCGCGATAAAAAGCTTTTTGACATCACCGTATTTCAACAGGTTAGAATCGCTGGCACGCAGACTGCATGGTCAGTTTGTGCCCGCCTTTTCGCTCCTGGAGTACTGCCTTTGAATGCGACGACCATCAACAGCCTGTTCTTGATCGGCGCGTTGCTGGTAGGTGCGAGCATTTTAGTCAGTTCACTTTCGTCCCGCCTGGGCATCCCGATCCTGGTGATCATCCTGGCCGTGGGCATGGCTGCCGGCGTCGATGGCGGCGGGATCATTTTCGACAATTACCCAACCGCGTACCTGGTGGGCAACCTGGCCCTGGCCGTGATCCTGCTCGACGGCGGCTTGCGCACCCGGGTCTCGAGCTTTCGCGTGGCGTTGTGGCCGGCGTTGTCCCTGGCCACGGTCGGGGTGCTCATTACCACCGGGCTGACCGGCATGGCCGCCGCCTGGCTATTTGACCTCAACCTGATCCAGGGCCTGTTGATCGGCGCCATCGTCGGCTCCACGGATGCCGCGGCGGTGTTTTCCCTGCTGGGCGGCAAGGGCCTGAACGAACGGGTGACCGCGAGCCTGGAGATCGAATCCGGCAGCAACGACCCGATGGCGGTGTTCCTCACTGTGACCCTGATCGACATGCTCGCCAGCGGCCAGACCGGCCTGCACTGGAGCCTGCTCGGGCACCTGCTGCGCGAGTTCGGCATCGGTGGCGTGATCGGCCTGGGCGGTGGCTGGGTGATGCTGCAAATGGTCAACCGCATCCATCTGGCCAACGGCCTGTACCCGATCCTGGTGATCAGCGGCGGCCTGCTGGTGTTCGCCCTGACCAACGCCCTGCATGGCAGCGGTTTCCTCGCGGTGTACCTGTGTGGCCTGGTGATCGGCAATCGCCCGGTGCGCAGCCGCCACGGCATCCTGCACATGCTCGACGGCATGGCCTGGCTGGCGCAGATCGGGATGTTCCTGGTGCTGGGGCTGCTGGTCACCCCCCACGACCTGCTGCCCATCGCCCTGCCGGCCCTGGGCCTGGCGCTGTGGATGATCCTGTTTGCCCGGCCGCTGTCGGTGATGGTCGGCCTGCTGCCGTTCAAGGCCTTCCATGGTCGGGAAAAAGCCTTTATATCCTGGGTCGGCCTGCGCGGCGCGGTGCCGATCATTCTCGCGGTGTTCCCGCTGATGGCCGGGCTGCCCCACGCCCAGCTGTACTTCAACCTGGCGTTCTTTATCGTCCTGGTGTCGTTGCTGGTCCAGGGCACCAGCCTGCCCTGGGTCGCCAAGCTGCTGAAGGTCACGGTGCCGCCGGAGCCGGCGCCGATTTCCCGGGCCGCGCTGGAAGTCCACGTCACCAGCGAGTGGGAGCTGTTCGTTTACCGCCTGGGCGCGGAGAAGTGGTGCATCGGCGCCGCCCTGCGCGAGCTGAAAATGCCCGAGGGCACGCGGATCGCGGCCCTGTTCCGCGGCCAGGAACTGCTCCATCCGTCGGGTAGTACGGTGCTCGAAGCCGATGATTTGCTGTGCGTGATCGGCCATGAACACAACCTGTCGGCCCTCGGCAAACTCTTCAGCCAGGCCCCGCAACGTGGCCTGGATCTGCGCTTCTTCGGCGACTTCGTGCTGGAAGGAGACGCCCAGCTGGGCGCGGTTTCGGCGCTGTACGGGCTTAAGCTGGACGGCCTTGATAGCGACATGCCATTGAGCCGTTTCATCACCCAGAAGGTCGGTGGCGCACCGGTGGTGGGCGACCAGGTGGAGTGGAACAGCACCATCTGGACCGTTGCAGTGATGGACGGGAACAAGATCAGCAAAGTGGGCGTCAGATTCCCCGAAGGAAGTCGCCCGGGCCCCGGTCTCTTCCTCTAAACTCCAGGGCGCGTTGCGGTTTAGTATCAACCTGATACCAGCTTTGACGCACCCGACCCTTTTTCCACTTGCTTGACCGGTCTCTATGCCAACCCTGCGCACTTTTCTCGCCATTGCCCTGCTGGGCTTGTGTTTTTCCGTAAGCGCCGCCCAGGCTGCCGAACCGCCCAGCGCCGAAGCGGTCCAGCAAAGCCTGGACAAAATCGCCGACCGCAAACTGCCCGAGGCCGACCAGAAAGCCTTGCAGACGGTGCTGCAAAACACCCTGACCCAGTTGAGCAACAAGCAGGACTACGAACAGCGGCTGAACGACCTCAAGCAGCAACTGGCCAACGCGCCGCGCCAGACCACGGAAAACCAGCGTGAACTGGCTCGCCTCAAAGCCACCAAGGTGGTGCCGGTAGCGCAACGCTATGCCAGCGCGCCGGTGTCGCAGCTGGAGCAACTGCTCACCGAACGCACCACCCAGCAAAGCGACCTGCAAAAAGCCCTGGCCGATGCCAACAGCCTGACCATTACCGCGCAAACCCGTCCGGAGCGCGCCCAGGCGGAAATCAGCAGCAGCCAGACCCGCACCCAGCAGATCAACCTGACCCTCAAGTCCGGCCGCGACAACGGCAAGCTGCTCAGCGCCGACCAGCGCAACCTGTTGAATGCCGAACTGGCGGCGATCAATGCCTTGATCCCCCTGCGGCGCCAGGAGCTGGCAGGCAATAGCCAGTTGCAGGATCTGGGCAACAGCCAGCATGACCTGCTGATGGAAAAAACTGCGCGCCTGGAACAGGAAATCCAGGACCTGCAGACCCTGATCAACCAGAAACGCCTGGCCCAGTCGCAGCAGACCGTCACCCAGCAGTCCATCGAAGCGCAAAAGGCCGGCAGCAGCAGCCTGCTGGCCAGCGAAAGCGCGGCCAACCTCAAGCTCTCCGACTACCTGCTCAAAAGCACCGACCGTCTCAACGAACTGACCCAGCAGAACCTGGAAACCAAGCAGCAACTGGACAGCGTGACCCAGAGCGATGCAGCCCTGGACGAGCAGATCAGCGTGCTCAAGGGCAGCCTGCTGCTGTCGAAGATCCTCTATAAGCAGAAACAGGCCCTGCCGTGCCTGCGCCTGGACCGCGACCTAGCCGACCAGATCGCCGACATCCGCCTGTACCAGTTCGAAGTCAACCAGCAGCGCGAGCTGATCAGCAGCCCCAGCACCTACGTCGACAACCTGCTGGCCACCCAGCCGTCCGAGCAGGTCACGCCGCAATTGCGCCGGACCCTGCTCGACCTGGCGATCACCCGCGCCGACCTGCTGGAGCGGCTGAACCGCGAACTGAGCGCGCTGCTCAACGAATCCATCACCCTGCAACTGAACCAGAAGCAACTGCTGAGCACCTCGCAAAACCTGCGGGCGACCCTCGACGAGCAGATGTTCTGGATCCCCAGCAACAAGCCGCTGGACCTCGAATGGCTGGAAGGCGTGCCGCAGCGCCTGCAGAAGCAGATCACCACCCTGCCCTGGGCCTCGAGCCTGAGCGAGCTGACCGACGGCCTGGCCCAGCGCCCGTTGCTGTTCCTGCCGCTGCTGCTGTTGATCGGTGCCCTGCTGTGGCGACGCAAGAGCCTGTATTCGCGCCTGAACAAGGTTCACCAGGACATCGGCCACTTCAAGCGCGACAGTCAGTGGCACACACCGCTGGCGATCCTGGTCAATATCCTCCTGGCCATGCCGGTGACCCTGGCCCTGGCGCTGTGCGGCTATGCCCTGCAGATCGACGCCCGGGGGCAGAACGCCAACCTCGGTGCCGCGCTGTTGCAGACGGCCCAGGCCTGGCTGGTGTTCTACACCGCCTATCGCATCCTCGCGCCGGGCGGCGTGGCCGAACTGCATTTCCGTTGGGAGAAGCCCCAGGTCGAATTCCTCCAGGGCTGGGTCCGGCGCCTGGGCCTGGTGGTGCTGGCACTGGTGGCCGTGGTGGCGGTGGCCGAGCACCAACCGGCGGCCCTGGCCGATGATGTGCTCGGGATCGCCGTAGTCCTGACCTGTTACGCGCTGATGGCCTGGCTGCTCAGCCGCCTGCTGCTGAGCAGCCCGACCCACCAGAACGCCTCGCTGTTTCGCAAGGCGGTGGGGGTGCTGTTCACGGCGTTGCCGATCGCCTTGTTCATCGCGGTGTGCTTCGGCTACTACTACACCGCGCTGAAACTCAGCGACCGCCTGATCAATACCCTGTACCTGCTGATGTTCTGGCTGGTGATCGAAGCCACCTTCGTGCGCGGCCTCAGCGTCGCGGCACGGCGCCTGGCCTACCAGCGCGCTCTGAGCAAGCGCCAGGCTGCCAAGGAAGCCGGGGAAAGCGGCGATGCGATGGTCGAAGAGCCGCCCCTGGATATCGAAAAGGTCAACGAGCAATCCCTGCGCCTGATCCGTCTGGCCTTGCTCGGCGGCTTCATGGCGGCGCTGTACTGGGTCTGGTCGGACCTGATCACCGTGTTCTCCTACCTGGACAACGTCACCCTCTACGAATACACCAGCGGCACCGGCGCCAACATGAGCATGGTGCCGATCAGCATCGGCGACATGCTCGGCGCGCTGATCATTATCGGCATCACCTTCGCCCTGGCGCGCAACTTGCCGGGGCTGCTGGAGGTGCTGGTGCTGTCCAAGCTGGACCTGGCCCAGGGCAGCGCCTACGCCACCACCACCCTGTTGTCCTACGCCATTGCCGGGGTCGGTTTCGTCGCCACCCTCTCGACCCTCGGGGTCAGTTGGGACAAGTTGCAGTGGCTGGTAGCGGCCTTGTCCGTGGGACTGGGTTTTGGCATGCAGGCGATCTTCGCCAACTTCATCTCCGGCATCATCATCCTGTTCGAGCGCCCGGTGCGCATTGGCGACACCATCACCATCGGCAACCTGTCGGGTACGGTGAGCAAGATCCGCATCCGCGCCACCACCATCACCGACTTCGACCGCAAGGACATCATTGTCCCCAACCAGACCTTCATCACCGGGCAACTGATCAACTGGTCGCTGACCGATACCATCACCCGGGTCACCCTCAAGCTCGGCGTCGACTACGGCTCGGACCTGGACCTGGTGAAAGAACTGCTGCTCAAGGCCGCGCGGGAGAACCCAAGGGTGCTCAAGGAGCCCGAGCCCCACGTGTACTTCCTCAATTTCGGCGAGAGCACCCTGGACCACGAACTGCGCATGCACGTGCGCGAGCTGGGCGACCGCAACCCGGTGGTGGATGAGGTCAACCGCTTTATCAACCGCGAGTTCAAGAAGCAGCACATCAACATTTCGTTCCGGCAGATGGAGGTCTACCTGAAAAACCTCCACGGCCAGGAGTACAAAATGGTGCCCATCGAGCCGGAGACCAAGACCATTGTCCCGCTGCCCGAAGGCAAGCCGCTGCAAGAGCCGCCGCCGGGCAAACTCGACTAGGCGCCCTATCCCGAGCAGAATGCTCGGACATTCTGCGAGGGCCTGTTGCCGCTTGGTGACAGGCCGCGCCTTTCCTCGCACCGTTTGGCCCCGCAACGCGGCTCATCACCAAACGGCACCAGACCCCAGGAGATGGCCGTTGAAAGCCCTCGACGAACTGACCTTCGACAATCGCTTCGCCCGCCTGGGCGACGCCTTCTCAACCCACGTCCTGCCCGACCCCATCGACAACCCGCGCCTGGTGGTGGCAAGCGACGCCGCCATGGCCCTGCTGGACCTGGACCCGGCGCTGGCCGAGACCCCGGTGTTCGCCGAGCTGTTTGGCGGGCACAAGCTGTGGGCCGAGGCCGAGCCACGGGCGATGGTGTATTCCGGGCATCAGTTCGGCTCCTACAACCCGCAACTCGGCGACGGCCGTGGCCTGCTGCTGGGCGAGGTGTACAACGCCGCCGGCGAGCACTGGGACCTGCACCTCAAGGGCGCCGGCCAAACCCCTTACTCGCGCATGGGCGATGGCCGCGCGGTGCTGCGTTCGTCGATCCGCGAATTCCTCGCCTCCGAGGCGCTGCATGCCCTGGGCATCCCCAGCTCACGGGCGCTGTGCGTGATCGGCTCCGACACCCCGGTCTGGCGCGAGAAACAGGAGCGGGCGGCGATGGTGCTGCGCATGGCGCCGAGTCATATCCGCTTTGGCCACTTCGAATATTTCTACTACACGAAAAAACCCGAGCAGCAAAAACAGCTCGGCGAACACGTGCTGGCCATGCACTTCCCCGAGTGCCTTGAGCAGCCCGAGCCGTACCTGGCGATGTTTCGCGAGATCGTCGAGCGCAACGCCGAACTGATCGCCAAGTGGCAGGCCTATGGCTTCTGCCACGGGGTGATGAACACCGACAACATGTCGATCCTGGGCATCACCTTCGACTTCGGCCCCTTCGCCTTTCTCGACGATTTCGACGCCCACTTCATCTGCAACCATTCCGACGACCAGGGCCGCTATTCCTTCAGCAACCAGGTGCCGATCGGCCAGTGGAACCTCAGCGCACTGGCCCAGGCCCTGACCCCCTTCATCAGCGTCGAGGCGCTGCGCGAAACCCTCGGCCTGTTCCTGCCGCTGTACCAGGCGCAGTACCTGGACCTGATGCGCCGGCGCCTGGGCCTGACCACCGCCGAGGACGAGGACCAGAAGTTGCTGGAGCAACTGCTGCAACTGATGCAGGGCAGCAGCGTCGACTACACCCTGTTCTTCCGCCGCCTGGGGGACGAGTCCGCCGAACTGGCCGTGGCCCGCCTGCGGGACGACTTTGTCGACATCAAGGGGTTCGACGCCTGGGCCGAGCGCTACAAGGCCCGGGTCGCCCGCGAGCCGCAGGAGCCTCAGGCTCAGCGCCGGGCACGGATGCACGGGGTCAACCCGCTGTACATCCTGCGCAACTACCTGGCGCAAAAGGCCATCGATGCCGCCGAGAGCGGCGACTACAGCGAGGTACGCCGCCTGCACAGCGTCTTGAGCCAGCCGTTCGAGGAGCAGCCCGGCATGCAGGCCTATGCCGAGCGGCCCCCGGAGTGGGGCAAGCACCTGGAGATCAGCTGTTCTTCCTGAGTCGCGCCCTCAGATGAACACTTCGGCCGAGATACCAAAGCGCTCGGCCAGCCAGCGGACCTGCCGCAGGTTGAGCTGGCGCTTGCCGCTGAGCACCTCCGACACCACCGACTGCGCGCCCACCCCGGGCAGGTCGCTTTGGGTCAGGCCGTGCTCGCGCATCAGGGACGCCAGCATACTGACCCCACTGACCTGCGGCATGGGCCGATGCTCTTCGTCGTAGGCCTCAATCCAGTCGCCGATGATATCCACCAGGCTGTTGAGCGGATGCGCCTCGTCATCCCCGGTCAGCTCCAGCAACTCATCGAGCGCCGCGACCAACCTGTCGTAATCCGCCTCGGTCCTGGGTTTGCACACCAGGGGCGCCACATACTGCCAATGCTCGGCAGCCTGCTCGACCAACACACTCATCCTCGTTCCTCCCTCCATTGGCCGCGATCATAGTCGCGGTGATCCAACACATGACGGATGTACAGCTTCTGCGTGGTATAGCGAACCACTGCAATCAACCGCACGTTGTTACCACCGATATCGAACACATGCAGCGGGCCCACTTTGTCCACCGCCGGACAAAGAGCGCGCAGGGCGGCGAAATCCACCGGTTTGCTGCCCTTGAGCAGCCGATACCACGTATCCAGGGCATTGGCCGACTGCTGCCAGCGCGCCTTGGCTTCCCAGATTCGTTTGACCGTGATGATTCGCATGCAATGTCCCTATCGCATAGTGCTATGGAGGCTAGACGCGAGCATCTGATATCTCAATATGCTATATCCGCCGTCAGACCAACGGCGCTCGTGTACTGCCACCTAGACAGCCAAGGCGCCTGCCTGCCGCGCAGTGTGTGAGCGATTGCAACAAACTCCAGGGCACTCTGGTGTCTGGTAAAGTCCGCAACACTTTTACCGAGCACGCTTGAGCCCCCATGCCGAGCGCTTGCCAAGGAACCGCAAATGCCGGAAAAAACCGTCTCGATCTGGGCGACCCACGCTGACTGGAGCGAGGACACGCTGCACCACCTGACCTGCCCCAGCTACACCGAAGACGGCGATAGCCAGGGTTCGGAGTTTTCCCGGGCCTTCGGCGTGAGCCTCGACGACGACCTGCTGGAAGTTGCGCGAGTCGAGGTGGGCTGCTCGCTGCTCGCCGCCCTTGAAGACTTTTCATACGCCGCCAGCATCTGCGACAGCCTCACCGAGCAAGGCCTGGGGCAAACCCCGCAGCCGTTCAATCAACTGGTGCTGGCCTACGACCACCGTTTCACCGGCACCCCATCGACCGCCAGCATCCGCGGCGTGATCGTTCACTACATCGCCAGCGTCAGCTACCGCGAATGACCGGCGGAGGTGTTATGCACTACCAGCAGCACCTGGCCTTTGGCGACTTGATCGAGCGTCTGCGCCAGCAGGAAAAAACCCTGCAGTTCTGCGTCTACGGCGCGCCACAAGACACCCCTCTGACCTTGCAAACCCCCTGCGTGATCGAGGCGTTTTCCCAGATCACCGATGACGACGAAGAAATCTACCCGCCGTACGTCATCCAGAACGGCCTGGAATTCTGGTTCAGCGACGAACTGCTCGAAGACGTGGTCATGAGCGCCCTGCACCACAAGCCGACGGTGAGCAACACCGAGCTACTGGCGGCCATCGAGTACTACGCCGAGCGCGACTGCTTCATGAGCTTCGATTAAGCCCTGGCCTGCCGCGCAAAAAAGTGGGCAAGCCCCGGGCTGGGCCATGGACCCACCGGCAACGGATGCGGATAATGCGCGACCCTGATTGCCAGTACCTGCAAGGATGCGCATGAACCTGTTCCTCAACCTGGTCACCCTGGTTTTTGGTGTCATCAGCCTGGTGTCGGCTGTCATCTACCTGAGCCGCCGCGCCAAGTACCGCATGAACCTGCAGGACCTGCGCCTGCACGGCAAACCCCATCGCACCATCACCCAGGCCGAACTGGAAGTGCTGGCCGAACAGACCGCCAGCCTGCAACGGATCCAGGGCAGTGGCGGCATGTCCTACGAACCTGTCAGCGACAACGTCTACCTGATTCGCGGCGGCGCCGCGAGCGACGGCATCGAGCTGCCGGCGCAAGCGCTGCAACATGTGTCGATCGGTGAAATCCCCGTGGAATTTCCCTACCCGATGCAGAACTTCCTGGCCGCCAGCAACCTGGCCGAGGTGGTCATCGCCAAAAAGTTCGCCGTGGTCATCGGCCTCAATGGTCGCCGCCTCGCGCAGTGACGCGTCGGCCGCCTGTCCGCACCTTCTCCGGTTCGCCCATGCCGCGAACCCTGCCCCCGCTGATCCTCTGCACGAGCCCACCATGAAACGTTGCTGCCTGCTGCTGTTGCCACTGCTGCTCTCACTGACCGGATGCAAGGAAGACTTCGCGACCCTGCACTTCCAGGACTCGGTGCGTTCCGACCCCAAGGCCGGCCCGCAATTCTCCGACCAATTGGTGCACGAGGCGTACAAGCAGAGCATTTACACCGCGCTCAGCGCCCAAGGCCTGGACCCGGATGCCATCGCCCTGGAGCGCGACGCGGAGGATGACAAGGTGATCCACCTGCGCCTGGCGGACCGTTCCCTGAGCCCGGAACAACGAGGCAGCCTCAGGTCCCTCTTCGAAGGGGTCACCAACGCGCGAAAGGCCAGCTCGATGAACCTGCGCCTGGACCTGGATAACGCCCATGCCAGCGTCACCCCGTCCGGCTCCAGCGGGCTGCCGGACAGCATCGACGCCAGCCTGGAGTTCGACCCGACCTTCGAAATGCTGCTGGCCCGCAGCTATGAGGACACCATGAGCGCCATCGTCAGCGAGAGCGAAATCGAAGGCCCGGTCACTTGCAAGATCACCGCCCACCTGAAAATGCCCGAGCGCTTGCAATTGATCGCCTATGAAGCCCTCGAGGACGACCTCAGGGAGCCCGGCCTGATCTCATTGATGATCCGCAGCAGCATCGCCAAGGTACCGCTCAGGGTGCATTTCGATGACCCGGACCTGAACCGGCACCTGCAACAGAAAAACGTCCAGATCTGGCCATCGAGCTCGAAAATCACCCGGCCCGCGCCTGTTCCGTTCGACGAATTCGCCATCAGCATCGGCTCCATCGGCGTGCAGAAGCTCACAACCGCCCAGTCTTTCGACACCCGCAAAGATGAGCTGCAAGCGCTGTGCGATCAAAAGATGCAGACCCTGGGCCGGCCATTTACGTTTCAGATGGGCCGGACCCTGGATCGTTTGAGCCGGGTCGATTACCTGTAACCACTTGCGCGACAAGGATCCCCATTGAACCGACGCCTCTGCATGACCGCCCTGCTGCTGATGCTGCTGACCGGCTGCAAGCAGACCTACCTCACCCTGCATTTCCAGGAAGAGGTGGGTAACCCCAAGCAGGCCAGAATCGTGCCGTACTTTGAGGAGACCATCACCCAGATGGCCGCCGGGATCGGCATCGAGGCCGGCGACATCGGCCTGGAGATGGACCGCCAGGACGACAAGACCCTGCATATCAAACTGGACAGCAGCGTGCCCGAGGCCCAGCGCCTGCGCCTGCGAGAACTGTTCGACGAGATCGTCCAGGCCCGTGCAGCCGGCACCTTCGAAGCGGTGCTGGAGATCGCCCCGGAAACCGGGAAATACACCAGCGCCGACTACCGCAAAAAGGCCATGGACCTGCCGCGCCGCTTGCCGCTGCCCCTGGAACCGGTGAAGTTCGCCGACGTCATGTTTCAGTTCTCGGCAGAGGAATTGGCCACCGGCAAGCTCGCAGCCGCCGGCACCCCCAACGAGGCGTTTTGCCAATACCAGGCCACTGTCCGGCCACCGGGCATGCCGTTCAGCCAGATGGGCAGCAAGGCCGGGACCGGAAAAGGCGATTACAACCTGTACCTGCAGTGGAAAGAGGACAAGCACGCGCCCGCGCAGTACCTGTTCGGCAACATCACCTTCGTCAACCCCACGCTCAACCAGCAGCTGTTCGACAACCGCATCACATTGGGTGCAATCAAAACCTCCTGGGGTACGCGCCCCAATCGCCGGGCCGACCGGGTCGGGTTCAATGTCGGCTCCCTGGGCCTGCAGCACCACGAGGACGGAGAGATTTCGCCCCTGCAAAACATAGGGTTCATGGGCCGCTGCGAGCGTATGGCCATGGCCCTGGGTCGGCCCTTCACCTTTTACATCGGCCGTTCCATGGACCGCCTGGTCAGCGTCGAGCAGGCCCCGTCCGCCCCGTGAATCCGGGGCGCCACGTCGGCACCTGCCTGCCGGCGCCGACTTGATATTCACCTCGGGCGCCGCCATTTAAGGCGCTCTACCCTGCTTGCGGAGCCCAACCATGTCCGAGCCACTGCTGATCCCCTGCCCTCATTGCAACGGTCTCAACCGCATCCCCGGCGAGCGCCTGGGCGACCTGCCCAAGTGCGGGCGCTGCAAGGCCGAGGTGTTGCTGGGTAAACCCTTTGAACTGACCCAGGGCGATTACGCCAGCCAGATCAAGGGCGACCTGCCGTTGCTGGTGGATGTCTGGGCGCAGTGGTGCGGGCCGTGCACATCCTTCGCCCCGGTGTTCGAACAGGCGGCGGCCCAGCTCAAGGGCAAATGCCGGCTGGCCAAACTCGACAGCGAAAGCAATCAGCAGTTGTCGGGGCAATTGGGGATTCGATCGATTCCCAGCCTGATCCTGTTCAAGAACGGCCGGGAAGTCGCCCGCCAGAGCGGCGCCCTGCCGTTGCCGCAACTGCTGGGCTGGTTGCGCAGCCAGGGCATCTGAGGCCCTGCGCCGGCCAATGAGGGGCTTGCCCCCTCATGGTGGAGTCAGGCGTTTTCCAGCAGATTGTGCAGCTCGACAAATTGCTGAGTCAGCTTGTGCCGTGGGTCGAGGTGGATCAGCGGCATGTTGGCCTGGTGCGATTCACGCATGCGCACCGAGCTGGCCAGGTACACCGGCAGCACCGGCAGGCCTTCGGCTATCAACTCGTCGAGGATCTGCTGCGGCAGGCTGGCCCGGGCCTGGAACTGATTGACCACGATCCCTTCCACTTGCAGGTCTTCGTTGTGGTCTTCCTTCAATTCTTCGATTTCTGCCAGCAGGCCGTATAGCGCCTGGCGTGAGAAGCTGTCGCAATCGAAGGGGATCAACACCCGATCAGCGGCAATCAATGCGGATACCGCATAAAAATTCAGGGCCGGCGGGGTGTCGAGGTAGATCCGGTCGTAATCTTCGGACAACTCGTCGAGCAATTTGCGCAGTTTGTTGATCTTGTGCTTGGCCTCGAGCTTGGGTTGCAGGTCGGCCAGCTCGGCGGTGGCGGTGACCACGTGCAGGTTGTCGAACGGAGTCTCGTAGATATCCACCTGGTTTTTCTTCGAAAACGGCCCGGACGACAGGGTCTGCTTGAAGAAATCGGCAATGCCCATGGGAATGTCGTCGCCGGTCAGGCCGGTGAGGTACTGGGTGGAGTTGGCCTGGGCATCCAGATCCACCAACAAGGTGCGATAACCCTCGCTGGCGCTGACCGCCGCCAGATTGCAGGCAATACTCGACTTGCCCACGCCACCTTTCTGATTGAACACCACACGCCGCATGTCAAAACCTCCGTGTATCAAAGATCAGCGAGTGTAGTAGCCCTGGTTGCCGCTTAGCTACCTCGTTGGCGCCCCACTCGCACACGAGCCCAGCCGGCAGTGGAAAATATCATCCTAAGCCCCCGTATTACCGATGGGCTGCATTATTTTTCGGGGTAAAAGATGTCAAAATGACATCTCCGCATGAGAAGCGTCTTATTTCTTCAAGCAAATGTAACCAATATTTGCTACAAGCCAGCCGCACCGGGATAATGCGCGCCACTCGGCCATAGGGCCACGTAGAGTCGGTTCGCTATCAACGCGACTCACCGCGTCAAGGAAGCCCGCAGGGGCGGGATGAAAACCAGTGATCAAGTTCAACATCGCTCAATGGCGCGCATGGGCCCCTGGGCTCGAAAGCGTGGACGATTGGCAGGCCTGGAGCCGCCAACCGACCGTGCTTGCCAGCAGCGATGCCGCCCCCGACGTGTCCTTCCTGCCCGCCATGCAACGCCGACGCCTGAGCCGCCTGGCACGAATGGCCTTCAGCGTTGGCTGGCCCTTGGCCGAAGGCCTGGAACACTTGCCCCTGGTGTTTGTTTCACGCCACGGCGAAACCCCACGCACCTTCGACATTCTCAGCGACCTGGCCGCCGGCCAGCCCCTGTCGCCGACCCAGTTCAGCCTGTCGGTGCATAACGCGGTGATCGGCCTGTGGTCGATCATGCGCGGCGAAACCAGCGAAATGACCGCCCTCGCCGCCGCCGGCGACGGCCTGGAACACGGCATGCTCGAAGCCGCCGCGCTGCTCGCCGAAGGCGCCCCGGCGGTGCTGCTGCTGATCACCGAAGAGCAGCCGCCACAGGCCTATGCCGAATGGATCGACGACGTGCCCTTTCCTTATGCGGTCGGCCTGCTGCTGACCCCGGGCGACGACTGGCAGCTGTCCCTCGGCAGCGCCGGCGATGGCAGCGCGTCTGAAGACAGCCCGCGAGCCCAGTGGCCCCATGCCCTGAATCTGTTGCGTACCCTGCTCACCCCGCAGGCCACCTGCCAACATGCCTGGAAGAATCGTGTATGGACCTGGCAACGCAACCGGTAAGCGCGAAACCGCGCGATGCCTACTACTGGCGCCTGATGGCCACGGCAGCGAGCTTTACGCTGTTCGGTCTAGGTAGTTTGTGCCTGCGCCTGGTGATTTTTCCGCTATTGAGCTGCCTGCCGGGCACACCCGAGGCGCACCAGCGTCGTGCCCGCGCGACCATCAGCCGGCTGTTCTGGCTGTTTATCCGGTTCATGGCCCGCTGCGGCGTGCTGACCTATGACGTCCAGGGCGCGGAGAAACTCGGCCGCCCGGGGCAGATGATCATCGCCAACCACCCGTCGCTGATCGACGTGGTGTTTCTGATCGGCCTGGTGCGCAACGCCAACTGCGTGGTCAAACAGAGCCTGTGGCAGAACCCCTTCACCCGCGGCCCGGTGCGCGAAGCCGGCTATATCAGCAATGACGGCAGCATGGACATGCTCGATGCCGCCGGCCAGGCACTGCAGGACGGCCAGACCCTGATCATTTTCCCCGAAGGCACGCGCACCGTACCGGGCCAGGCACCGGCCTTTCATCGGGGCGGGGCAGCGATTGCCCTGCGGGGTGCGAGAATCCTCACCCCGGTGGTGATAAAGGTCAGCCCGACCACCCTGACCAAGGCCGAACCCTGGTACCGCATCCCGCAACGTCGCGTGCACTTCAGTTTCCGCGTGGGTGCCGATATAGACCCACAGACCTTCGCCGCTCAAGGCCCCGCACCCCAGGCCTCGCGTAAACTCAACGACCACTTGCATCACTATTTCATTAAGGAGCTCGCCTCAGATGAGCAATCTGCACCCGGACTTAACCCTTGAGATCAAGCTGTTGATCATCGACGCCCTGGGCCTCGAAGACATCAGCGCACAGGATATCGGCAACGAGCAGACCCTTTTCGGCGACGGCCTGGGCCTGGACTCGGTAGACGCCCTGGAACTGGGCCTGGCGATCCAGAAGAAGTACGGCATCAAGATCGACGCCGACGCCAAGGACACGCGCAATCACTTCAGTAACGTGGCGAGCCTTGCGGCCTTCGTCACTGCAAAACAGGCAGCTTGAGACCGGACCATGCAAACTCGTGACGATATCTTCAACACCCTGCGCGATGCCCTGGTCGAACTCTTCGAGCTGGAACCCGAGCGCGTGAGCCTTGAGTCCAACCTGTACCAGGACCTGGAAATCGACAGCATCGACGCGGTCGACCTGATCGACCACATCAAGCGTCAGACCGGCAAGAAAATCGCCGCCGAGGAATTCAAGTCGGTGCGCACCGTCAATGACGTGGTCGAGGCGGTCTACCGTCTGGTCCAGCCGGCCGCATGAGCCGTCTGATCGGCCTGGGCCTGCTGCTGGCGGGCTTGCTGTACCCCTTTGCGGTGTATTTCGGCATGGAGCACTTCGCCCCGTGGCAGTTCGGCCTGTTGCTGGGCGGCCTGTGGCTGGCCCGCGCACTGACCGGCGAACGGCGGGCCAGCAGCCTGTGGATGGCGGCGGCGGCCATGCTGTTCTGCCTGCTGCTGGCGCTGTTCGACAGCCCGCAATTGCTGCGCTGGTACCCGGTGCTGATCAGCAGTTTCATGCTCGGCCTGTTCGGCCTGAGCCTGAAATACGGCCCGCCGGTGGCCGAGCGCCTGGCGCGCCTGCGTGAGCCTGCGCTGCCGCCCAAGGCGATTCGCTACACACGCCAGGTCACCGTGGCCTGGAGTGTGTTTTTCCTCTGTAACGGATTGCTCGCCGCCGCCCTGACCCTCTGGGCGCCGCTGAGCTGGTGGACGTTGTACAACGGCCTGATCGCCTACGGGCTGATGGGCTTGCTGTTTGCCATTGAATGGCTATTACGACAACGCGTACGAGGCCGCGCATGAATTGGATCAAGCTTGAGCACCTGCTGCTCAAGGCTCACCCGGGGCGGACGGTGACCTTCGACCCGGTACTCGACCACAGCGCCCTGCACGACCAGGCGCTGCGCCTGGCCGCCGGGCTCCAGGCCCGGGGCGTGCAACGCATGGCCCTGCACCTGGAAGATGCCGCGCAACTGGCCATCGCCCTGCTCGGCGCCTGGCGGGCCGGGGTCAGCGTACTGCTGCCGGCCGACCTGCAGGCCCAGACCCGCCAGCGCTGGTCCGGTGAGGTCGACCTGTGGCTCACCGACCTGGAGCACGACACGCGCCTCGCTGCCCTGTTGCAGGCGCCGCTGCCGGCTGCCGAGCTGGACCTGGCGCAGTGCCGCTTGAGCCTGTGCACGTCCGGCTCCAGTGGCGAACCCAAGCGCATCGACAAGACCCTGGTGCAACTGGCCAACGAGGTCCAGGCCCTGGAACAGCTGTGGGGCGCGGAACTGGGCAGCGCCTGCATGATTGGCAGCGTCGCCGCGCAAGACATCTACGGCCTGCTGTTTCGGGTGCTGTGGCCGCTGTGCGCCGGGCGCCCGTTCGTGCGCCGCCAGTTGCCGTTCCCCGAAGACCTGCAACGCGCCAGCCGCGAGTACCCGGCCTTTGCCTGGGTCGCCAGCCCGGCGCTGCTCAAGCGCATGGGCGACAACCTCGACTGGCCGGCCTTGAGCCAGGTCAGCCGGGTGTTTTCCTCGGGCGGCGCCTTGCCCGCCGAGGCCGCGCACAGCCTGCAACAGCGCTTGGGCCAATGGCCGACCGAGATTTTCGGCAGTTCGGAAACCGGCGGCATCGCCTGGCGCCAGGGCGCGAGCCTGTGGCAACCCTTCGCCGGCGTGCAGTTGAGCCAGGACGCGGACGGCGCGCTGCTGATTGCCTCGACCTACCTGCCAGAAGGGCATGTCGAACACAGCGCCGATGCCGCACGAATCGAGGCCGATGGCCGTTTCGAGCTGCTCGGGCGCCTGGACCGGATCGTCAAGCTGGAAGAAAAACGCATCTCCCTGCCCATGCTCGAACAGGCCCTGGCCAGCCATGCCTGGGTCAGCGAAGCGCGCCTGGGCGTGGTCCAGGAAAACCGAGCCTCCCTCGGCGCCGTGCTGGTCTTGAGCGAAGCGGGCTTGCAGGCCCTGCGCAACGGCGGCCGCCGCCACCTGACCCAGTCCCTGCGCCAGCACCTGAGCCAGCACTGCGAAGCCCTGGCCCTGCCGCGCCGCTGGCGGTTGCTGCGCCAGTTGCCGCTGAACGCCCAGGGCAAGTTGCCCCAGGCCGAGGTCGAGGCTCTGCTGCTGGCACCGCGCCCACAAGCGCCTGAAGTGCTGGAACAGCACGAACAGGACGGCGAGTGGAACCTGCAACTGAGCATTCCCCCGGACCTGGCCTATTTCAGCGGGCACTTCCCGCAGACCCCGGTATTGCCTGGGGTGGTCCAGGTCGATTGGGCCCTGGCCCTGGGCCAGCAACTGCTGGACCGGCCGGGCCGCTTTGCCGGCATGGAAGTGCTGAAATTCCAGCAACTGGTGCGCCCCGGCGACCAGGTGCAATTGCACCTGCGGTTCGACGATGAACGCGGCAAATTGTATTTCGCCTACCGCAACGACACGGCGGCCTGTTCCAGTGGGCGCATTTTGCTGGAGGCAGCCTGTGGATAAGTTTTATCGGGGAACCCGCGTGTTCCGGGCCATTGGCCGCAGCCTGCGGCAGGGGGCGGTCGATGCATAAGCCCTGTGCGGTGATTCCGGTTTATAACCACGAAGGCGCGGTGCCGGCGGTGGTCGAAGCCCTGCTCGCCGGTGGCTTGCCCTGCGTGCTGGTGGACGACGCCAGCAGCCCGGCCTGCGCGGCGGTCCTGGAACAACTGGCCAAGCGCGAGCAGGTGTTCCTGATCCGCCTGGCACTGAACCAGGGCAAGGGCGGCGCGGTCATGGCCGGGCTGCGCGAGGCCTCGCGCCTGGGCTTCAGCCACGCTCTGCAGGTGGATGCCGACGGCCAGCACGACCTGCGCGATGTGGATAACTTTATCGCCAGCTCCCGCGCCCACCCCGAGGCACTGATCTGCGGTTATCCACAGTACGACAGCAGCGTGCCCAAGGGCCGCCTGTATGCCCGTTACCTGACCCATGTCTGGGTCTGGATCAACAGCCTGTCGTTGCAGATTCCCGACTCCATGTGCGGCTTCCGGGTCTACCCGCTGCCGCCAGTGCTGGCGCTGATCGATTCGGTCAAACTCGGCAAGCGCATGGATTTCGATCCCGAGGTCCTGGTGCGCCTGGCCTGGCGCAATCAGCCGATGCGCTGGCTGCCGACCAAGGTCCACTACCCCACCGATGGCCTCTCGCACTTTCGCCTGCTGCACGACAACGCATTGATTTCCAGCATGCACACCCGGCTGTTTTTCGGCATGTTGCTGCGGGCGCCGCAGATCCTCTGGCGACGGTGGCGAGCATGAGTCAGCAACAGCATTGGGCCGAGCATGAAGAGCGCGGCAGCTTCTGGCTGATGAAGCTCACCGCATTCGGGGTCAGGATCCTCGGGCGGCGGGTGCTGAGCCCGGTGCTGTACGCCATCGTTCTGTACTTTTTCCTGTTCGGCCGCAACGCCCGACACAGCGCCTGGCAGTATCAGCAACGGCTCGCCGACTGGAGCGGACGCAACGAACTGCGCCCGACCCAGCGTCGGGTGTTCGGCCAGTTCATGGCCTTTGCCGACGCCCTGCTGGACAAGCTCGACGTGTGGAACGGCAAGCTGCGCATCGAGCAGATCGAGATTGTCGACCCGGCGCTGCTGCGCAACGAATTGCGCGGCGAACGCGGGCAGATGCTGGTGGGCGCGCACCTGGGCAACCTCGAAGTCTGCCGCGCCCTGGCGGAACTCGGTGAGCAGGTGACCATGAACGTGCTGGTGCACACCAAGCACGCCGAACGTTTCAACCGCCTGCTGGGCGAGGCCGGGGCCACCAACCTGCGGCTGATCCAGGTCAGCGAGCTGGACCCGGCGATCATGCTGCAACTGAGCCAGCGCCTTGACCGCGGCGAGTGGCTGGCGATTGCCGGCGACCGCGTGCCGCTGCACGGCGGACGCAATGTACGGGTGGATTTCCTCGGCCATCCGGCGGCATTCCCCCAAGGCCCGTGGCTGCTGGCCGGGCTGCTCAAATGCCCGGTCAACCTGCTGCTGTGCCTCAAGCATCAGGGTCGCTACCGGGTGATCCTCGAGCCCTTCACCGACGCCGTGGCCTGGAAACGCAGCGACCGCGAGCAAGTGATCGCCCAGTGGACCGCCCGCTACGCCGAACGCCTGGGCCAGTACTGCCTCGAAGCGCCGCAACAGTGGTTCAACTTTTACCCATTCTGGAAGACCGATGACGACGCATCCGCTTGAGCCGGTAACCTTCGGCGAACTCCCCTTGCGCATCGAAGACGTGCTGGCCCTGGCCAACCGTCAGGTGCCCGTGCAACTGCAAGGTGATGCCGGGTTTCGCCAGCGCATCGCCAAGGGCGCGCAGTTTCTCGACTCCTTGCTCGACAAGGAAGGCGTGATCTATGGCGTCACCACCGGCTACGGCGACTCCTGCGTGGTCGCGGTGCCGCTGCAACACGTCGAAGCCCTGCCGCGCCACCTGTACACCTTCCACGGGTGCGGGCTGGGCAAGCTGCTGGATGCCCAGGCCACCCGCGCGGTACTGGCGGCGCGCTTGCAGTCGCTGTGCCACGGCGTGTCCGGGGTGCGGGTCGAGCTGCTGGAGCGCCTGCAGGCTTTTCTCGAACACGATATCCTGCCGCTGATCCCGGAAGAAGGCTCGGTCGGCGCCAGCGGCGACCTGACGCCGCTGTCCTACGTGGCTGCGACCCTGTCCGGCGAGCGTGAAGTCCTGTTCCGTGGCGAACGCCGTCAGGCCGCCGACGTGCACCGGGAACTGGGCTGGGACCCGCTGGTGCTGCGCCCCAAAGAAGCCCTGGCGTTGATGAACGGCACCGCGGTGATGACCGGCCTGGCCTGCCTGGCCTTCGCCCGCGCTGATTACCTGCTGCAACTGGCAACCCGCATCACCGCGCTGAACGTAGTAGCCCTGCAAGGCAACCCCGAGCATTTCGACGAGCGCCTGTTCGCCGCCAAGCCGCACCCGGGGCAGATGCAAGTGGCGGCCTGGCTGCGCCAGGATTTGGCCATCGACGCACCGACCGCGCCGCTGCATCGCCTGCAAGACCGCTACTCCCTGCGCTGCGCGCCCCACGTCCTGGGGGTGCTGGCCGACAGCCTGAACTGGCTGCGCGCGTTTATCGAGACCGAGCTCAACAGCGCCAACGACAACCCGATCATCGACGCCGAAGCCGAGCGCGTGCTGCACGGCGGGCATTTCTACGGCGGGCACATTGCGTTCGCCATGGACAGCCTCAAGACCCTGGTGGCCAACGTCGCCGACCTGCTCGACCGGCAGCTCGCGCTGCTGGTGGACGTGCGTTACAACCACGGCCTGCCGAGCAACCTGTCCGGCGCCAGCGCCGAGCGCGCGATGCTCAACCACGGCTTCAAGGCAGTGCAGATCGGCACCAGTGCCTGGACCGCCGAAGCCCTGAAAAACACCATGCCGGCCAGCGTGTTCTCGCGCTCCACCGAGTGCCACAACCAGGACAAGGTGAGCATGGGCACCATCGCCGCCCGGGACGCGATTCGCGTGCTGGAGCTGACCGAACAGGTCGCCGCCGCCACCCTGCTGGCGGCCAACCAGGGTGTGTGGCTGCGCGCCCAGTCCGCCGATGCCCGCCCCCTGCCTCCGGCCCTGGCTGCGATGCACGCAGAGCTGGCCAAGGACTTCCCGCCGGTGATCGAAGACCGCGCCCTGGAAGGGGAACTGCGCCTGTGCCTGCAACGCATCGCCGAGCAACACTGGAGGCTGCATGCGCAGTAAGGGAGTGCTGCACGCCGACACCCAGATCCTGGTGCCGTTTTTCGACGTCGACACGATGCACGTCGTCTGGCACGGGCATTACGTCAAATACCTGGAGGTCGCCCGCTGCGCCTTGCTCGATCGGATCGGCCACAACTACACGGCCATGGTCGAGTCGGGCTACGCCTGGCCGGTGATCGACCTGCAACTGCGCTACGTGCGCGGCGCGGTGTTCGGCCAGACCCTGAACGTACGCGCCAGCCTGGTGGAGTGGGAAAACCGGCTGAAGATCAATTACCTGATCACCGACCTCGCCAGCGGCGAACGCCTGACCCGCGCCAGCTCGGTGCAGGTCGCGGTGGACATGGCCAGCCGCGAGATGCAACTGGCCTCGCCCCGGGTCTTTACCGACGCCGTGGCCAAGGTGCTGCTATGAGCCGGTTGAATTTCCTGCCTCTGGCCAGGGTGGCCCTGTCGGGCCTGGTGCTGCTGGGGTTCAGTTCCCTGGCCCAGGCCTTCGACCTGCAACAACTCAGCGAGCAGTTGGCCAAGCCCGAGGTCATCCACGGCAACTTCATCCAGGAAAAGCACCTGCGGGCCCTGCCCCAGCCCCTGACCAGCAAGGGCACGTTCGTCCTGGCCAAGGACCACGGCCTGCTCTGGCTGCTGAAAACGCCGTTGCAGCAGGACTACCGCATCACCGGCCAGGGCATCGCCCGGCGTGACGCCAATGGCTGGCAGATGCTCCCGGGCAAAAGTGCCGGCGCCGAGCAGAACCGCCTGTTCCTCGCGGTGTTGCAAGGCGACAGCAGCGGCCTGCAGCGCGACTTCGAACTCAAGCTGGCGGGCGACGCCCAGGACTGGAAACTGACCCTGACCCCGCGCTCGCTGCTGCTCAAGCAAGTGTTCACCCAGATCAATATCGACGGCGGTGCCCTGGTGCAGCGCATCGAACTCCTGGAAACCCAGGGCGACAGCACCCTGCTGCAGATGCGCGACAGCACCAGCAGCCAACCTTTGAGCGCAGCGGAGCAACATGACTTTGCCCAGTGAGCGCTGGTTGCCCAGGCTGTTCCTGATCCTGCTGGTGGCGGTGCTGGCCCTGGCCGGCTGGCAATGGCGCCAGGGTGCGCCGTTGTCGGCCAACCTGATGGAGCTGGTGCCGGGCACTGCCCCGGACGCCCTGGAGCTCAAGGCCGAGCAGCGCATGCAAGAGCCGCTGAACCGCGAAATGCTGGTGCTGGTGGGCCATGCCGAGCGTCAGCAGGCGGTGGCCATGGCCCAGCAACTGGGTGAGCGCTGGCAGGCCAGCGGGCTGTTCGAAAAGGTCCAGTGGAACCTGCAAGCCGACCTTCCGGCACTGCGCAGCCAACTGCTGCAAGGCCGGCTGGCGATGCTCTCGGCGGCCGACCGGCAACAACTGATTGAACACCCCGCGGCCTTTATCCAGCAGCGGGTCCAAGCCTTGTTCGACCCCTTTACCGGGTTCAGCCTGGTGCCGAGCCAGGATGACTGGCTGGGCCTTACCGGGCGCATCCAGAACAGCCAACCGCAACGCGGCGCAGTGCAACTGGACATCGGCAGCGGCGCCCTGGTGGCCGACGCCGACGGCAAAAGCTGGGTCCTGCTGCGGGCGCGCACCACCGGCAACGCCTTTGATATGAGCCTGCCGTTGCAGGTGGCCGAGCTGCTCCGGCAAAGCCGCGAACAGGCGAGCCAGGCCGATGTGCAATTGCTGGCCGCCAGCGGCCAGCTGTACGCCGCCAATGGCCAGCAGCAAGCCACCCGGGAAATCACCTGGGTCGGCGGCGGTGCGACCGTGGGCATTCTGCTGCTGTTGCTCCTGGCGTTCCGCCGGCTGCGGGTGCTGCTGGCGTTTGTGCCGGTGCTGGTGGGCATGTTGTTTGGCGCGGTGGCCTGCGTGGCGCTGTTCGGCCATATGCATGTGATGACCCTGGTCCTGGGCTCGAGCCTGATCGGCGTCGCGGTCGACTACCCGCTGCATTACCTGTCCAAGAGCTGGAGCCTGAAACCCTGGCACAGCTGGCCGGCGTTGCGCCTGACCCTGCCGGGCCTGAGCCTGAGCCTGGCCACCAGTTGCATCGGGTACCTGGCGCTGGCCTGGACCCCGTTCCCGGCCCTGACCCAGATCGCCGTGTTCTCCGCGGCTGGCCTGCTCGGCGCCTACCTGTCGGCGGTGTGCCTGCTGCCGGCCCTGCTCAAGGGCGCTGACCTGCGCCCGGCGCAATGGCCGCTGCGGGTTGCGCAGTGCCTGCTGCAACTGCGCGAAGCCCTGCTGCGGCGAGTGCCGAGCCCGGTGCTGTTGGCACTGTTGGCGGTGTTCTGCGCCGCCGGGCTGTGGCAGCTGACCAGCAAAAACGATATTCGCCAGTGGGTCGGTGCACCGCCGCAGTTGCTCAACGAAGCCCAGGCCATTGCCCGCATCACCGGCTATCAGCCCACCAGCCAGTTCTTCCTGGTGCGCGCCGCCGACCAGCAGCAATTGCTCGAACGCCAGCAAGCCCTGGGCGAGCGCCTGGGGCAATTGGTCAAGCAGGGCAAGTTGCAGGGTTACCTGGCGCTCAATCAACTGGTCAACCTGCCCAGCGACCAACAGCAACTGCGTGAGGCCCTGACGCGCCTGCCGCAGTTCTGGCAGCCGCTGCTGGACCTCGGCGTGCCGGCCAGTGCCCTGCAGGCCGAGCTGGCCCAGTTGCAGGCGCTGCCGGTGCAGGACATCGATGCCGCCCTCGGCGGCCCGCTGGCCGAACCCTACCGCACACTGTGGCTGGGCGCCGGCCCCGAGGGCGTGGCGGCCATGGTCAGCCTGCAAGGGCTGAACGATGCCGGCCTGCTGCGGGCCCAGGCCCAGGACCTGCCCGGGGTGCAACTGGTGGACCGGCTTGGCGAATTGAATAAAGTCTTTGCCGCAACCCAGATCAGTGCCGCCGAACTCAAACTCGCCTCCTGCGTGCTGATCGTGTTGCTGCTGATTCTGCCGTTCGGCCTTGGCGGGGCCCTGCGCATCGTCGCCCTGCCGCTGTTGGCGGCCCTGTGCAGCCTGGCCAGCCTCGGCTGGCTGGGGCAACCGCTGACCCTGTTCAGCCTGTTCGGCCTGCTGCTGGTGACCGCCATCAGTGTTGACTACGCCATCCTCATGCGCGAGCAGATCGGCGGCGCCGCCGTCAGCCTGCTGGGCACCCTGCTGGCGGCCCTGACCACCTGGCTGTCGTTCGGTTTGCTGGCCATCTCCAGCACCCCGGCGGTGAGCAATTTCGGGCTGTCGGTCAGCCTTGGGCTGGCCTTCAGCTTTATGCTCGCGCCCTGGGCCGGGCAGCAGCAACACCACGCCAAGGTGACGGAGCCAAGCCCATGCTGATCGCCCTGTTCTGGTGCCTGGCCCTGGCGCTGTTTGCCCTGGCGACCGTCGTCGGTCGGCGCCTGGGCCTGATCCCGATCGTCAGCCAGTTGCTGCTGGCAACCTTCGGCCTGCCCCTGCTGATGCTGCTGTGGATCGAGCCGCACTGGCAGTTGAGCGGCGCCCAACTGGTGTCCCCGGTGTGGCTGAAAAACCTCTACAGCCTGAGCTTCGCCCTGCTGCTGGGGCATATCCTGAGCGACGTGATCGACCTGCGCCTGGACCGCCAGAGCCTGAAGATCGCCCTGCCGAGTTTCATCATCCCCTTCGCCTGCGGCCTGGCGATCGCCTTCTGGCTGCTGCCGCCGCAGCCGTGGCTGAGCTCCCTGGCAGTGGGCCTGCTGTTTGCGATCACCGCGATCCCGGTGCTCTACCTGTACCTGCGCCATATCAACTACCCGGCCGCCGCCACTCGGCGCCTGGTGCAGACCGCGATCCTGATCGACCTGACCTGCTGGAGCCTGTTCGCCATCGCTCAGGGCAGCCTGCACCTGGCCAGCCTCCTGCTGCCCCTGGCCGGTGCCTGCCTGCCGTTGCTCCTGCGCCTGCTCGGCCTGCGCCAGCCGCTGCTGTACAGCCTGGGCTTCTTTGCGCTGCTGGTGGTGGCCGAGCACTACAAGCTCAATGCGCTGATTTTCGGCATCGGCTACCTGCTGTGCATGGCCGCCCTCAAGGTGGCGCTGGTGCTGCCGTTACAGGCAGCCTGGATGAGCCGTTTGCAGACCTACATCGCCATCCCGCTGATCCTGACGTTCGGCATCGTGCAGATCAACGTGCACAGCGCCATGGACAGCCTGAGCTGGCTGCAACTGGGCGCCCTGCTGCTGGTGCCGATTGCCAGCAAGCTGGCCGGCAACTGGCTGGGCCTGGGCTGGGCCGGTGCGTCCTTCGCCGGTGCCAGCCGCTGGCGGGAAAGCCTGCTGCTCAATATTCGCGGCCTGAGCGAGATCGTGTTTCTCAACCTGCTGCTGCAACAACAGCTGATCAGCCCGGCGCTGTACTTTGCGCTGATGCTGATGGGCTTGATCGCGACCCTGCTGCCGGCAGTAGCCGGCATGCATCGAACCCCCTTGGTCCCTCTGAATCTGAACATCGCCGAACCGGCAAGGAGCCCCAGTGCCAACAGTTGAAATGGAACGCCGCCAGGTTGTGGTCATCGGCGCCGGCCCATCGGGCGCCATTGCCGCCGCCCTGCTCAAGCGCAAGGGCCACGACGTGCTGATCATCGAGCGCCAGCATTTCCCGCGGTTCTCCATCGGCGAAAGCCTGCTCTCCCACTGCCTGGATTTCGTCGAGGAAGCGGGCATGCTCGAAGCCGTGCAAGCCGCCGGCTTCCAATTGAAGAACGGCGCGGCCTTCGCCTGGGGCGAGCGCTACAGCGCCTTTGATTTCGGCGACACCTTCAGCAACGGCAAGCCCACCACCTTCCAGGTCCAGCGCGGCGACTTCGACAAGCTGCTGGCCGACCAGGCGGCGCTGCAAGGGGTTGAAGTGCGCTATGGCGAAGAGATCGTCAGCGCCGATTTCAGCCTGCCCCAGCCGCAGCTCGGAGTGCGCCGCGAAGACGGCAGCCAGTATCAGGTCGAGGCCCATTTCGTACTCGACGCCAGCGGCTATGGCCGGGTCCTGCCACGCTTGCTCGACCTGGAAGCGCCGTCGAACTTCCCGGTGCGCCAGGCGGTGTTCACCCACGTCGAAGACCGCATCGATCACCCCGGTTTCGAACGGGAAAAGATCCTCGTCACCACCCACCCGACCCAGCGCGACATCTGGTTCTGGAGCATCCCCTTCAGCAACGGCCGGTGCTCGGTGGGCGTGGTCGCGGCCAAGGAACATTTTGTCGGCCGCGACCAGGACCTGGACCAGTGCCTGCGCGGCTTTATCGCCGAGACCCCGAGCCTGGCCAAGGTCCTGGCCAACGCGGTATGGGACACCCCGGCGCGGACCATCGGCGGCTACTCGGCCAACGTCAAGAGCCTGCACGGCCCGGGCTTCGCCCTGCTGGGCAATGCCGCGGAATTCCTCGACCCGGTGTTCTCTTCCGGGGTCACCATCGCCATGCGTTCGGCGAGCATGGCCGCCGCCGTGCTGCATCGTCAGCTGCAAGGTGAAAGCGTCGACTGGCAGCTCGAGTTTGCCGAGCCGCTCAAGCGCGGGGTCGACACCTTCCGCTGCTACGTCGAAGGCTGGTACGCCGGGACCTTCCAGGACGTGATCTTCCACCCCGGCAGCTCGCCGGAAATCCGCCGCATGATCAGTTCGATTCTCGCCGGCTACGCCTGGGACGAGCGCAACCCGTTTGTCAGCGAACCCAAGCGCCGCCTGCGCATGCTCTCGGAAATCTGCGCGACGGAGGTGGCATGAGCAGTCCCCAGCCACAGTACCTGAGCGATAAGTACGTCGAGGAAACCCGCTTCGGCTTCTGGTTCCTGCGCAGCCACACCTGGCAGCACCATGTATTGCGGGTGGCGATCAACGACCTGCGCTCGCTGTTCACCCGCGACCTGCCCGACAACCCGGTGCTGCTCGACGCCGGTTGCGGCCAGGGCAAGTCGTTCCAGCACCTGCGCCAGGTGTTCGCGCCCCAGCGCCTGATCGGCCTGGATGCCGACCCCCACAGCCTGGAACTGAGCGCCCAGGAAGCGGCGCGCCAGGGCATGCAGGTGGAACTGATCGGCAGCGACTGCGCGACCCTGGACGTGCCGGACGCCAGCGTCGACCTGCTGTTCTGCCACCAGACCTTCCACCACCTGGTGGAGCAGGACAAAGCCCTGGCCGAGTTCTACCGGGTGCTCAAGCCCGGCGGCTATCTGCTGTTTGCCGAGTCCACCGAGGCCTACATCGACACCTGGGTCATTCGCTGGCTGTTCCGCCACCCGATGCACGTGCAGAAAAGCGCCGCCCAGTACCTGGACATGATCCGCAACCAGGGCTTCGAGTTCACCCCGCAGAACGTCTCCTACCCCTACTTGTGGTGGAGCCGCTCGACGGATTTCGGCCTGCTGGAACGCTTCGGCCTGCGCCGCCCGAAACCCTTTGGCCAGCGTGAAGAGACCCTGGTCAACGTGGTGGCGCGCAAGCCCTTGGACGAGCACTGCGCGCCAGGGCAGCCGGCATGATCCGCGCCCTGCTGGTGGGTTGCCTGTTACTGCTGGCCGGTTGCGCCAGCCAGGCGCCGCTGCCCGCAAAAACCCCGAGCCTGGCCCTGCCGTTGCAGCTGCATATCGAGCGTGAGCAGGCAGCGCAACGCCAGGACTGGCTGCTGGTGATCCAGGCCGAAGGCGCCGGCCTGCGCTGGTCGCTGATGGACCCCTTGGGCATTCCCCTGGCCCGCCAGCGCCTGATCGATGGCCAGTGGCAGGCCGATGGCCTGCTGCC
Source organism: Pseudomonas sp. MF4836 (assembly GCF_002018875.1). Taxonomy (GTDB): domain Bacteria; phylum Pseudomonadota; class Gammaproteobacteria; order Pseudomonadales; family Pseudomonadaceae; genus Aquipseudomonas. The sequence goes on along the minus strand of NZ_MVOL01000002.1, from coordinate 435,105 downwards.
ACCCAACCCCGAAGCGCGGGAGCTGTTCGCCGCGCTGCTGTTTGCCCTGACGCCAGCCGCCGAGCTGTCCGAGAATTACCCCGCTGCGCAGGCCCGGGGCGAGCAACGCAGCCTCGCCCCGCGCTGGCAGCTCCGTTATCGCCAACCATTGGATTTCCAGTTGAACCTGCCTCAAGGCCTGCAATACCACGTCAGCCCGTTGACCGCCGAGCGCGCGCCATGACGGCCTACCTCAACGCCCTGGGGCTGATCTGCGCCCTCGGACGGGACAAACAACAGGTGGCCCGCAGCCTGTTTGCCGGTGACTGCTCAGGCATGCGCGACGAAGCCGGCTGGGTACCCGAGCGCAGCCTGCCGGTGGCGGCGGTCAAGGGCCCGCTGGCGGCCCTGCCCGCGCACCTGAGCCGGCAGCACAGTCGCAATAACCAGCTGCTGCTGGAGGCGGCGCTGCAGATCCGCGACGACATCGATCAGGCGATCCAGGCCTACGGCCCGGGGCGCATTGGCGTGGTGCTGGGCACCAGTACTTCGGGCATCGACGAAGCCAGCCGTGGCATCGCCCATTACCTGCGCGACCAGCACTTCCCGGCCCACTACGACTACCAGCAGCAGGAACTCGGGGCACCGGCGAACTTTCTCGCCGACTGGCTGCAACTGAGCGGTCCGGCCTACGTGATTTCTACCGCCTGCACCTCCAGCGCCCGGGCCCTGATGAGCGCCCGGCGCCTGCTGGACCTGGGGTTGTGCGACGCGGTGTTGTGCGGCGGGGTCGACAGCCTGTGCCAACTGACCCTGAATGGGTTTTCGGCGCTGGAAGCCGTCAGTGGCCAGCGCTGCAACCCATTTTCGGTCAACCGCGACGGGATCAATATCGGCGAGGCTGCGGTGCTGTTCCTGATGAGCAGGGAATCCGACACGCAGCAGCCCATCGCCCTGCTGGGCGGCGGCGCGAGTTCCGATGCGCACCATATTTCCGCGCCCGAGCCCAGCGGCCGGGGCGCCCTGCAAGCGATGCGCAAGGCCTTGAGCAGTGCCGGCCTGGCAGCGCAGCAGATCGGTTACCTGAACCTGCACGGCACCGCCACCCAGCACAACGACGCCATGGAAAGCCTGGCCGTGGCCGAGCTGTTTCCCGAAGGCGTGCCCTGCTCGTCGACCAAGCCCATGAGCGGCCACACCCTGGGCGCCGCCGGGGCCCTGGAAGCCGCCTTCTGCTGGCTGAGCCTGGCCGCCGACAATCGGCAACAGGCCCTGCCACCCCATGTCTGGGACGCCCAGCCCGACCCGCAATTGCCCGCCCTGCGCTGGGTCGGCAGCGCCGATCGCCTGGCCACGGGCGCACCGCGCTGCCTGATGAGCAACTCCTTTGCCTTCGGCGGCAACAACGTCAGCCTGATTATCGGAGACGCCCCATGATCCCTTGGCCACTCGCCGAACTGCTGCCCCACGCGGGCGACATGATCCTGATCGATCAGGTCCTGGGGTTCGATGAAGAACAGATCCACACCCGCCTCACCGTCAAGCCCGGTGGCCTGTTCAACCGCGCCGACGGCAGCCTGCCGGCCTGGCTCGGCATCGAGCTGATGGCCCAGAGCGTGGCCGCCTATGCCGGCTGCCGCGCACGCCAGCAAGGGCAGGCCGTGGAGCTGGGTTTTTTGCTCGGCACGCGCAAATTCGAATGCAATGTGGAACACTTTCCGGCCGGCAGCGAGCTGCGCATCCACGCCCTGCGCTCCCTGGAAGACGACAACGGCATGGGCGTATTCGAGTGCCACCTCAGCGGCCCGGGCATCCAGGCCAGCGCTCGCCTCAACGTGTTCCGCCCGCCGCACGCGGCCCACTATCTCGACGAAACACAGGAACCCCGCCATGACTGAATCCGTACTGGTCACAGGCTCCAGCCGTGGTATCGGCCGCGCCATCGCCCTGCGCCTGGCCCAGGCCGGGCATGACCTGGTGCTGCACTGCCGCACCGGCCTCGCCGAGGCTCAAGCGGTACAGGCCGAAGTCCAGGCCCTGGGCCGCAATGCGCGCATCCTGCAATTCGACGTCGCCGACCGCGCCACCTGCAAGGCCATTCTTGAAGCCGACGTCGACACCCACGGCGCCTATTACGGCGTGGTACTCAATGCCGGGCTGACCCGGGACGGCGCCTTCCCGGCCCTGACCGAGGACGACTGGGACGACGTGCTGCGCACCAACCTCGACGGTTTCTACAACGTGCTGCACCCGGTGATGATGCCGATGATCCGGCGCCGCGCCGCCGGGCGCATTGTCTGCATCACCTCGGTCTCCGGGCTGATCGGCAACCGTGGCCAGGTCAACTACAGCGCCTCCAAGGCCGGTGTGATCGGTGCCGCCAAGGCCCTGGCCATTGAGCTGGGCAAGCGCAAGATCACCGTCAACTGCGTGGCCCCGGGCCTGATCGACACCGCCATGCTCGACGAGAACGTCCCGGTGGAGGAACTGATGAAAATGATCCCCGCACAACGCATGGGCACCCCGGAAGAAGTCGCCAGTGCGGTGAACTTCCTGATGTCAGCCGAAGCGTCCTACATCACGCGCCAGGTGCTGGCCGTCAACGGAGGCCTGTGCTGATGAAACGCGTGGTCGTCACCGGCATGGCCGGCATTACCTCCCTGGGCAGCGACTGGGCCACCATCGCCGGCAACTTCAGCGCCAACCGCAGCGGCATCCGGCGCATGGACGAGTGGGATCGCTTTACCGAACTCAACACCCGTCTAGCGGGGCCGATCGATGACTTCAAGGTTCCGGCCCACTGGACCCGCAAACAATTGCGCAGCATGGGCCGGGTTTCGCGCCTGGCCGTGGGCGCCGCCGAGCAGGCGCTGGCCGACGCCGGGCTGCTGGGCGACGAGTCGATCAAGGACGGGCGCATGGGCGTGGCCTGTGGCTCGTCCACCGGCAGCACCGACGAGATCAAGGCCTTCGGCAACATGCTGCTGAACTCGGTGGCAGAAGGCCTGAACGCCAACTCCTACGTGCGCATGATGCCCCACACCACGGCGGCCAATATCAGCATCTTCTTCGGCCTCACCGGGCGCCTGATTCCCACCTCCAGCGCCTGCACCAGCGGCAGCCAGGGCATCGGCTACGCCTATGAGGCGATCAAGTTCGGACGCTTGCCGCTGATGCTCGCCGGCGGCGCCGAAGAGCTGTGCCCCACCGAAGCCATGGTGTTCGACGCGCTGTACGCCACCAGCCTGAAAAACGACGCCCCGCAAACCAGTCCTCGGCCCTACGACAGCGGCCGCGACGGCCTGGTGATCGGTGAAGGCGGCGGCATGCTGGTGCTCGAGGAACTGGAGCACGCCCTGGCGCGCGGTGCGCACATCCACGCGGAAATCGTCGGTTTTGGCAGCAACGCCGATGGCCAGCACACCACCCGGCCGGAGCAGACCACCATGCGCCGGGCCATGGAGCTGGCTCTGGAAGACGCCGGCATCCCGGCGTCCGCCATCGGCTACGTCAACGGCCACGGCACGGCCACCGAACAGGGCGACATTGCCGAAACCCTGGCCACCAGCAGCCTGTTCGGCAGCGGCATGCCCATCAGTTCGCAGAAGAGCTTCCTCGGCCACACCCTGGGTGCCTGCGGCGCGCTGGAGTCGTGGTTCAGCATCGAGATGCTCAACCGCGATCAGTACGTGCACACCTTCAACCTCGATGAGGTCGACCCCCGTTGCGGCGAACTGGACTACCTGCGCGGCGAGTTCCGGCAGATGAGCCATCAGTACGTGATGAACAACAACTTTGCCTTTGGCGGGGTCAACACATCGTTGATTTTCCGCCGCTGGTCGTAACCGCCCCACCCCACTGGAGAAAACGGAATGTCTTCCCTGCTTCGCGCAACCTTGATCGTCCTGGCGCTGCTGACCACGGTCTCCTGCACCAGCAAACGCATGTACACCCCGAACCGCGTCATCCCGGCGACCATCACCGCCGACCAGGACCAGGTCAAACAGGCCATCCTGAAAAACCTGGTGGCCCGCAAGTGGGAGGTGCAACGCATCAGCCCTGGCCTGATCCAGGCGCAGATCACCGTGCGCCAGGAATTCCATGCCGAGATCGACATCGAGTACTCGGCCAGCTTCTACAAGATCGTCTACCGCGACAGCCGTGACCTGGACTACAAGGACGGCAAGATCCACAAGAACTACATCCGCTGGGTGCGCCTGCTGGACAAGGGCATCCTGCGCGAGCTGCGTGACAACCAGAACGAACGCACCGCGCAACAGCTGTCCGACGCGGCCCAGGCCATCCCTGCGCCGAACTGATCTGTAGCCGTCGCCCCAGGGCGGCGGCTGCACCTTTGTGCTTTGCCCCCCTTAGACGTCAAGGAGACCACCATGCAAATCAAGACCCTGGCCGCGGCCGCCACCCTGCTGCTCGCTACCCTGCCCGGCATCAGCCAGGCCCGTGACACCGCGCTGTACCTCCCATTCGACAAAGTCGTCGCCGAAGCCATCGCCACCGGCAAGATCGACGGCAGCGTCAAGTTCTACCTGGCCGGCAACAAGCCAGCGGGCAAGGTCTCGGTCATCAGCCCGGGCGCCGTGACCAACAAGAAAACCAACGCTTTCAACAAGTCTGACGAAGTGGCCTGCGAATGGGCCCTGCAGTCGGCGCTGATCACCCTGCACCAGGCGGCGAAAAAAGTCGGCGCCAATGCCGTGACCGACATCGCCAGCTTCTACAAAAGCAACGAACGCAAAGACGCCAAGACCTACGAGTGCCACGCCGGCGCCGTCATGGCCGGCGTAGCGTTGCGCGGCGACCTGGCCAAAGTGCAGTAAGCCAAGCCCCCGCTGCATCCAGGGCGCCTCAGGGCGCCCTTTCTGTTGCTGCCGCCAGCCAAAGCAACCACGGCGGCTGTGAGGGCCGGCGCAGCCTCGAGCCTCGGCAGCGGCTACGGCGCGGGGCAAATCCCGGTCTACACTCGCAACAGCGAGCTGACCCATTGCAGCCCGCGCGAACTGCGAGGTGACCGTCACGGCGTTGTCCAAACGCATTCCGGGCCGGCGGATGATCGCGGTTCTCCTTCAACGTCAAGGAGCTGACCATGCCTATCAAAGCCCTGTTCGCCGTTGCCCTGCTCAGCCTGCTGCCCGACACCGGGCACGCCACCAACCTGCTGTACATGCCCTTCGAGAAAGTCGTGGCCGATGCGATCCGCGCCGGACGCCTGGACGGCAGCGTGCAGTTCTACCTGGCCGGCAACCAGCCGGCAGGACCGATGCGCCTACTGGTAAGCGACGTCGCCACCAACAAAAAGACCAACGGCTTCAACAAGAGCGACAACGACGCCTGCGAATGGGTGCTGCAATCGGCGTTGATCACCTTGCAGGCCGCTGCCAAGAAGGCCGGGGCCAATGCCGTGACCAACATCGTCAGTTACTACAAGCACCACGTGCGCAAGGACCTCAACACCTACGAGTGCCATGCCGGAGTGCTGATGGCCGGCGTGGCGTTGCGCGGCGACCTGGTGCGGCTGCAATAACCTGCCGGCCGGCGATCAGGCCCGCCCTCCCAGGCTTTCGGTCTTGCGCGTGAGCAATTCGACAAAGGCCTTGGCCATCGGCGAAGCCTGATCGGTGCGCTGTACCAGCCATACCGCCGACACCGCTTCCGGGTCCAGCAGCCGGCGATAGACCACGCCGTCGATGCGCATGCGCTGGTACGACGCCGGCAACACCGAGACCCCAAGCCCGGCCGCCACCAGGCCGATGATGGTCATGGCCTCGCCCGCCTCCTGGGCAAAATGCGGGGTGAACCCGGCATCACGGGCCAGGCTCAGCAGTTGCGCGTACAGGCCGCTGCCATAACTGCGCGGGAAGAACACAAACGGCTCATGGGCCAGCGCCGAGAATGGCAGGCCGTCCTCACTGCCCGTCACCAGCGGGTGCTTGGCACTGAGGACCGCCACCAGCGGCTCGCGCAGCAACTCCACCACGCTCAAAGAGTCAGGCAGCGGCAAGGGTCGCATCAGGCCGACTTGGATCGACTGGTCCACCAACGCATCCGCCACCTGGGTGCTGCTCATCTCCCGCAGGTTGAGGTGCACCGCCGGGAAGCGCTGGCGAAAGGCGAAGATCGCCTGGGGGATATTGGAATTGAAGGGCGCCGACGAGGTGAAACCGATCTTCAGTTCCCCCAACTCCCCCAGTTGCGCGCGACGGGCCACATCGGCGGCCTTATCCACCTGGGCCAGGACCAGCCGTGCTTCTTCGAGAAACAGGCGCCCGGCCTCGCTGAGTTCGACCCGACGGTTGGTACGCTCGAACAGCCGCGCCCCGATCTCCTGTTCCAGTGCCTGGATCTGCTGGCTCAACGGGGGTTGGGAGATCCCCAAGGCCTGCGCGGCGCGGCCGAAATGCAGCTCTTCGGCCACCGCGATGAAGTAGCGCAGATGACGCAATTCCATAAAGACTCCATTAGGTCGTACAACCTATCAAACAGGTCGAACAATATATTGGAAAGAATCATTAGCCAGCTATATGCTTTTTTCCATTGCCTGACCGGCTGCGCATCCCCCCTGAGGTCCCCGTGAAATCTGCCGTTGCTCCACTTGCCCAAGAAACACCCGCTCCCGCCCTCGACGACGTTCTCCCTTTGCGCAGTGACATTTACATCGAACACGGCACGCCGATGTTCATGCGTACCGTGCTGGCCCTGTTTGCCGGCGGCTTCGCCACCTTTGCCCTGCTGTACTGCGTGCAACCGATGATGCCGCTGCTGTCCAAAGAGTTTTCCATCAATGCGGCCCAGAGCAGCCTGATCCTGTCCGTTGCCACCGGCATGCTGGCGGTCGGCTTGCTGATCACCGGCCCGATCTCCGACCGTATCGGCCGCAAGCCGGTGATGGTCGCGGCGCTGCTGGCCGCGGCCGCCTGCACCATGGCCAGCGCCCTGATGCCAAGCTGGCAGGGAGTGCTGGTGATGCGCGCGCTGGTGGGGCTGTCGCTGAGCGGCCTGGCGGCGGTGGCCATGACCTACCTGAGCGAAGAGATCCACCCGCAGCACATCGGTCTGGCCATGGGCCTGTACATCGGCGGCAACGCCATCGGCGGCATGAGCGGGCGGTTGATCGTCGGGGTCCTGATCGACTTCGTCAGCTGGCACACAGCGATGCTGGTGATCGGCGGGTTGTCCCTGATCGCGGCGGCGGTGTTCTGGAAGATCCTCCCCGAATCACGCAACTTCCGCGCCCGCTCGCTGCACCCGCGCAGCCTGCTGGACGGCTTCACCATGCACTTTCGCGACGCCGGCCTGCCCTGGTTGTTCCTTGAAGGCTTCCTGCTGATGGGGGCCTTTGTGACCCTGTTCAACTACATCGGCTACCGCCTGCTGGCCGAGCCCTATCACATGAGCCAGGCGCTGGTCGGCCTGCTGTCGGTGGTTTATCTGTCGGGTATCTACAGCTCGGCAAAAATCGGCGCCCTGGCCGACCGGCTCGGCCGTCGCCGCGTGCTCTGGGGCACCATCGTGCTGATGCTGGCGGGCATCGCCCTGACCTTGCTGCAACCTCTGGCGCTGGTATTGGCGGGCATGCTGCTGTTCACCTTCGGCTTCTTCGGCGCGCACTCGGTGGCCAGCAGCTGGATCGGCCGCCGCGCCCTCAAGGCCAAGGGCCAGGCCTCGTCGCTGTACCTGTTCAGCTACTACGCCGGCTCCAGCATCGCCGGCACCGCCGGCGGGGTGTTCTGGCATCTGGGGGGCTGGAATGGGATCGGGCTGTTTATCGGGGCGTTGCTGGTGGGCGCGCTGCTGATTGCCATGAAGCTGTCGAAACTGCCGCCACTGGCCACCCAGTGATCTGAAACGCCCATGCCGGCGATCGGGTTCGGCGCGTAGAGCACCAGGACCCGATCGCCGGCATGGGCGACTGCATCTGAGAAGGCGGGGCGAATTACTGGACGATTTCCACCAGGTCGACATCGATCTCGCGCTTCATCAGGCTCTTCTCGACTTCACCGGTCAGTTTGACCCGGGTCTTTTCGTTGAACGCCACGGGCGGCAGGTCCTCGTCATCGATCTCGACGGTGATGGTGCCGCTGGCATCCTTGAATTCGTACTTGTCGTCATTGTTCAACTTCTTGGTCACGTGGCCCTGCAACACCACCGGCGTGTCGTCTGCGGCGTCGTTGGCCGCGGCAACGGTGGTGACCGCGTGCGCGCCCGGGCCGGTGTAACCGACAGCCAGAGCAGCGGTGCTGAACAGCGGAGCAAGCAGCAGAACGAGATAACGGGTTTTCATGGCAGTGATCCAGTGTGGGTTTCGATGGAGCCAGGTTAACCAGTGATGCTGAATTGAAACTTAATCCACCGATCGCTTTACCCCGCCCATAAAAAAGCCCGGCACTGGCCGGGCGTTTTTTAGCGGATGACGCTTACTCGTGGTACTGCGCCGACAGCTCATGCACCGCACGCAGGAAGGCGCCGGCGTGTTCCGGATCGACTTCCGGGGTGATGCCGTGACCGAGGTTGAACACGTGGCCGCTGCCTTTGCCGTAGCTGGCGAGAATGCGCCCGACTTCAGTGCGGATCGCTTCCGGGTTGGCGTAGAGCACGGTCGGGTCCATGTTGCCTTGCAGGGCGACTTTGTTGCCGACGCGCTCACGGGCGTTGCCGATATCGCAGGTCCAGTCCAGGCCCAGGGCATCAGCGCCAGCGTCGGCGATGCTTTCCAGCCACAGGCCGCCGCCTTTGGTGAACAGGATCACCGGAACCTTGCGCCCCTCGTGCTCGCGGATCAGGCCGCTGACGATCTTGCGCATATAGGCCAGGGAGAACTCCTGGTAGGCCGCCGCCGAGAGGCTGCCGCCCCAGCTGTCGAAGATCTGCACCGCTTGCGCGCCGGCCATGATCTGGCCATTGAGGTAGGACGTCACCGACTGCGCGAGCTTGTCCAGCAGCAAGTGCATGGCTTGAGGGTTTTCGTAAAGCATGGCTTTGGATTTGCGGAAGTCTTTCGACGAGCCGCCTTCGACCATGTAAGTCGCCAGGGTCCAAGGGCTGCCGGAGAAACCGATCAGCGGTACACGGCCATTGAGCTCGCGACGAATGGTGCTGACCGCATCCATCACATAACCCAGGTCCTTGTGCGGATCCGGAATCGGCAGGGCTTCGATATCGGCCAGGGTGCTGACGACTTTCTTGAAGCGCGGACCTTCGCCGGTTTCAAAATACAGGCCTTGGCCCATGGCGTCGGGGATGGTCAGGATGTCGGAGAACAGAATCGCCGCATCCAGCTGCGGATAGCGGTCCAGAGGCTGCATCGTGACTTCGCAAGCGAACTCCGGGTTCATGCACAGGCTCATGAAGTCACCGGCCTTGGCACGGCTGGCGCGGTATTCAGGCAGGTAGCGCCCAGCCTGACGCATCATCCACACCGGGGTGACGTCTACGGGTTGCTTGAGCAGGGCACGAAGGAAACGGTCGTTCTTCAGGGCAGTCATGTCGGCATCCGGAAAAAAAGTGGGGGCATTTTCTCAGAGCGCGACGCAAAAGGCACGGCAAGAGCCGTTTCTTTATGTCTATGGGGGCAATTTGTCACAGAGGGGAGCAGCTGAAAGCTGCAAGCGCAAGCTTCAAGAGAGAGGCTGTATCGCCTCTGACTTGCCGCTTGCAGCTTGCCGCTGGCGTCGTCAGACGCCCAGGTAATCGAGGATCCCTTCGGCCGCATTGCGCCCTTCGAAGATCGCCGTCACCACCAGGTCAGAACCGCGCACCATATCGCCACCGGCGAAGATTTTCGGGTTGCTGGTCTGGTGTTTGTACTGGGCCTGTTCCGGGGCCACGACGCGGCCCTGGCTGTCGGTCTGGATGCTGAACTGCTCGAACCAGGGTGCCGGGCTCGGGCGGAAACCGAAGGCGATGACCACGGCGTCGGCCGGGATGATCTCTTCGGAACCCGGGATCGGCTCGGGGCTGCGGCGGCCACGGGCATCCGGCGCGCCGAGACGGGTCTCGACCACCTTCACGCCTTCGACCTTGTCTTCGCCGACAATGGCGATCGGCTGGCGGTTGTAGAGGAACTTCACCCCTTCTTCCTTGGCGTTTTTCACTTCCTTGCGCGAGCCCGGCATGTTCGCTTCGTCACGACGATAGGCGCAGGTCACCGACTTGGCACCCTGGCGTATCGACGTGCGGTTGCAGTCCATCGCCGTGTCGCCGCCGCCCAGGACCACCACCCTCTTGCCTTTCATGTCGACGAAATCTTCCGGCGACTTTTCAAAGCCCAGGTTGCGGTTGACGTTGGCGATCAGGAAATCGAGCGCGTCATGCACGCCTGGCAGGTCTTCACCGGCAAAACCGCCTTTCATGTAGGTGTAGGTGCCCATGCCCATGAACACGGCATCGTATTCGGCGAGCAGTTGCTCCATGGTCACGTCCTTGCCCACCTCGGTGTTGAGGCGGAACTCGATACCCATGCCGGTGAAGACTTCGCGGCGATTGCTCAGCACGGTCTTTTCCAGTTTGAACTCGGGGATGCCGAAGGTCAGCAGGCCGCCGATTTCCGGGTTCTTGTCGAACACCACCGGGGTCACGCCGCCGCGCACCAGAACGTCGGCACAGCCCAGGCCTGCCGGGCCGGCGCCGATGATCGCGACGCGCTTGCCGGTCGGCTTGACCTTGGACATGTCCGGACGCCAGCCCATGGCGAAGGCGGTGTCGGTGATGTACTTCTCCACCGAACCGATGGTCACCGCGCCAAAACCATCGTTAAGGGTGCAGGCACCCTCGCACAGCCGGTCCTGGGGGCAAACGCGGCCGCAGACTTCCGGCAGGGTATTGGTCTGGTGCGACAGCTCGGCGGCCTGGAGGATGTTGCCCTCGGCCACCAACTTCAGCCAGTTGGGAATGAAGTTGTGCACCGGGCACTTCCATTCGCAATACGGGTTGCCGCAACCCAGGCAGCGATGGGCCTGGTCGGCCGAATGCTGGGGTTTGAACGGTTCGTAGATTTCCACGAACTCTTTCTTGCGTTGACGCAACAGTTTCTTCTTCGGGTCTTTACGCCCGACTTCGATGAATTGGAAGTCGTTATTCAGACGTTCGGCCATTATCAAAACCTCTTAGCAGCAGCTCGAAGCTACAAGCTTCAAGCTGCAAGACAATCACGTGTGCAGGCATATCGCGCACTGCTGTTAACTTGCGGCTTGAAGCTTGCCGCTTGCAGCTGCGTCGTTATTGCGGGTTGGCACGAGTACTGGTGAGCAGAGATTTCAAGCTCGCCGCCTTGGGTTTGACCAGCCAGAAACGACGCAAGTAGTCGTCGAGGTTCTCGGCGAGATTACGTCCCCACTCGCTGTCGGTTTCCGCGACGTACTCGTCCAGCACACGTTGCAGGTGGCTGCGATAGGCCTCCATCGCTTCGCCGCTGATCCGCTGGATTTCCACCAGTTCGTGGTTGACCCGGTCAACGAAGGTGTTGTCCTGGTCGAGCACGTAGGCGAACCCGCCGGTCATGCCTGAGCCGAAGTTGTAACCGGTCTTGCCCAGTACGCAGACGAAACCACCGGTCATGTATTCGCAGCAGTGATCGCCCGTGCCTTCAACCACGGTGTGGGCACCGGAGTTGCGCACCGCGAACCGCTCGCCGGCCGTACCTGCGGCAAACAGCTTGCCGCCAGTGGCGCCGTACAGGCAGGTGTTGCCGATAATCGCGCTGTCCTGGGTCTTGTACACGCTGCCTTTGGGCGGAACGATCACCAGCTTGCCGCCGGTCATGCCCTTGCCCACGTAATCGTTGGCGTCGCCTTCCAGGTACATGTTCAAGCCACCGGCGTTCCATACGCCGAAGCTCTGGCCTGCGGTGCCCTTGAAGCGGAACGTGATCGGCGCCTTGGCCATGCCCTGGTTGCCGTGGAGCTTGGCGATTTCACCGGAGATCCGCGCACCGATCGAACGGTCGCAGTTACAGATATCCAGGGCAAAATCGGCGCCGCTGAGGTCGTTGATGGCCGACCTCGCCATGTCGACCATCTTCTCGGCCAGCAGGCCTTTGTCGAACGGCGGGTTGCGGTCCACCTGGCAGAACTGCGGTTTGTCGGCCGGAATGTGATCACTGCCCAGCAACGGCGTCAGGTCCAGGTGTTGCTGCTTGGCGGTCTGGCCTTCGAGGATTTCCAGCAGATCGGTACGCCCGATCAGCTCTTCGAGGGAGCGCACGCCGAGCTTGGCCAGCCACTCGCGGGTTTCTTCGGCGACGTAGGTGAAGAAGTTCACCACCATGTCGACGGTGCCGATGTAGTGATCCTTGCGCAGTTTCTCGTTCTGCGTCGCCACGCCGGTGGCGCAGTTGTTCAGGTGGCAGATGCGCAGGTATTTGCAGCCCAGGGCGATCATTGGCGCGGTGCCGAAGCCGAAGCTTTCGGCGCCGAGGATCGCGGCCTTGATCACGTCGAGGCCAGTTTTCAGGCCGCCGTCGGTCTGCACCCGGACCTTGCCGCGCAGGTCGTTGCCGCGCAGGGTCTGGTGGGTTTCCGCCAGGCCCAGCTCCCACGGAGCGCCCGCGTACTTGATCGACGTCAGCGGCGAAGCGCCGGTGCCGCCGTCGTAGCCGGAGATGGTGATCAGGTCGGCATAGGCCTTGGCCACGCCAGCGGCGATGGTGCCAACGCCGGCTTCCGCCACCAGCTTGACCGAGACCAGCGCCTGGGGATTGACCTGTTTCAGGTCGAAAATCAGCTGCGACAAGTCTTCGATGGAATAGATGTCGTGGTGCGGCGGTGGCGAGATCAGGGTCACACCCGGAACCGCATAGCGCAGCTTGGCGATCAGGCCGTTGACCTTGCCGCCTGGCAGCTGGCCGCCCTCACCGGGCTTGGCACCCTGGGCCACCTTGATCTGCAGCACTTCGGCGTTGACTAGGTACTCAGGGGTGACACCAAAACGACCGGTGGCCACTTGCTTGATTTTCGAGCTCTTGATGGTGCCGTAACGCGCCGGGTCTTCGCCGCCTTCACCGGAGTTGGAACGCGCACCCAGGCGGTTCATGGCTTCGGCCAGGGCTTCGTGGGCCTCGGGCGACAGTGCGCCGAGGGAGATCCCGGCGGAATCGAAGCGCTTGAGCACCGACTCCAGGGGCTCGACTTCGCTGAGGTCGAGCGCGGTATCCAGGACCTTGACCTTGAACAGGTCGCGGATCATCGACACCGGGCGGTTGTCCACCAGCGCCGTGTATTCCTTGAACTTGGCGTAGTCGCCCTGCTGCACAGCGGCCTGCAGGGTATTGACCACGTCCGGGTTGTAAGCGTGGTACTCGCCACCGTGGACGAACTTCAGCAAACCGCCCTGCTGGATGGCCTTGCGTGGGCTCCAGGCTTCGGCTGCCAGGGCTTTCTGCTCGGCTTCGATGTCGACAAAGCGCGCACCCTTGATGCGGCTTGGTACGCCACGGAAGCTCAGCTCACAGACTTCCTCAGACAGGCCGATGGCCTCGAACAACTGCGCACCGCGGTACGAAGTGATGGTCGAGATACCCATTTTCGACAGGATCTTGAGCAGGCCCTTGGTGATGCCCTTGCGGTAGTTCTTGAACACCTCGTAGAGGTCGCCCAGCACTTCACCGGTGCGGATCAGATCGCCCAGCACTTCGTAGGCCAGGAACGGGTAGACCGCCGAAGCGCCAAAACCGATCAATACCGCGAAGTGGTGCGGATCGCGGGCAGTGGCGGTCTCGACCAGGATGTTGGAGTCGCAACGCAGGCCCTTTTCGGTCAGGCGGTGGTGCACCGCGCCAGTGGCCAGGGAGGCGTGGATCGGCAGCTTGCCCGGTGCGATATGACGGTCGCTGAGGACGATCTGGGTGCGGCCGGAGCGCACGGCTTCTTCAGCCTGATCGGCCACGTTGCGGATCGCCGCTTCCAGGCCAAGGCTTTCGTCGTAGTTCAGATCGATGATCTGACGCTCGAAGCCCGGGCGGTCGAGGTTCATCAGCGAACGCCACTTGGCCGGGGAAATGACCGGCGAGCTGAGGATCACGCGCGAGGCGTGTTCCGGCGACTCCTGGAAGATATTGCGCTCGGCACCGAGGCAGATCTCCAGCGACATGACGATGGCTTCACGCAGCGGGTCGATCGGCGGGTTGGTGACCTGGGCGAACTGCTGGCGGAAATAGTCGTACGGCGTGCGCACACGCTGTGACAGCACGGCCATCGGCGTATCGTCGCCCATGGAGCCGACCGCTTCGTAGCCCTGCTCGCCCAGTGGACGCAGCACCTGGTCGCGCTCTTCGAACGTGACCTGGTACATCTTCATGTACTGCTTGAGCTGGTCGACATCGTAGAAAGCCGAACCGTGGTCGTTGTCTTCCATGGTCGCCTGGATACGCAGGGCGTTCTTGCGCAGCCATTGCTTGTACGGATGGCGGGACTTCAAGCGGTTATCGATGGCGTCGGTGTCGAGGATCTGCCCGGTTTCGGTGTCCACGGCAAAGATCTGACCCGGGCCGACACGGCCCTTGGCGATCACGTCTTCAGGCTGGTAGTTCCAGACACCGATTTCCGAAGCCAGGGTGATGAAACCGTTCTTGGTGGTGACCCAGCGCGCCGGGCGCAGACCGTTACGGTCGAGCAGGCACACGGCATAACGGCCGTCGGTCATGACCACGCCGGCCGGACCGTCCCACGGTTCCATGTGCATCGAGTTGTACTCGTAGAACGCACGCAGGTCCGGGTCCATGGTCTCGACGTTCTGCCACGCTGGCGGAATGATCATCCGCACGCCACGGAACAGGTCGATGCCGCCGGTGACCATCAGCTCCAGCATGTTGTCCATGCTGGAAGAGTCGGAACCCACGCGGTTGACCAGCGGGCCGAGCTCTTCGAGGTCCGGGATCAGGTCGTTGGCGAACTTGGTGCGACGGGCCTGGGCCCAGTTGCGGTTGCCGGTGATGGTGTTGATCTCGCCGTTGTGGGCGAGGAAGCGGAATGGCTGGGCCAGCGGCCATTTCGGCAGGGTGTTGGTGGAGAAGCGCTGGTGGAACACGCAGATCGCGGTTTGCAGGCGCGGGTCACCCAGGTCTGGATAGAAGGCGGCCAGGTCGGCCGGCATCATCAGGCCTTTATAGATGATGGTCTTGTGGGAAAAGCTGCAGATGTAGTGGTCGGTGTCGGCGGCGTTGGCCACCGAGGAGCGACGACGGGAGCTGAACAGCTTGATCGCGAAATCCTGATCGCTCAAGGACTCGCCACCGATAAACACCTGTTCGATCTGCGGCAGGCGCTCCAGGGCCAGGCGGCCGAGCACGCTGGTATCGATTGGCACTTTGCGCCAGCCAATCAATTGCAGGCCGGCAGCCAGGATCTCGCGGTTCATGTTCTCGCGAGCAGCCTGGGCTTTTACCGGATCCTGGTTGAAGAACACCATGCCCACGGCGTACTGCTTGGGCAGGTCATTGCCGAAGTGTTCCTTGGCAATGGCGCGCAGGAACAGATCGGGCTTTTGCATCAGCAGACCGCAACCGTCGCCGGTCTTGCCGTCTGCGTTGATCCCACCGCGGTGGGTCATGCAGGTCAGGGCCTCAATGGCCGTTTGCAACAGGGTATGACTGGGTTCGCCCTGCATATGGGCTATCAGGCCGAAACCACAGTTATCCTTGAATTCATCTGGTTGGTACAGACCTGCTTTCATAGACACTTTCTCACCAGGCTGCCTCTTGCTCGAGGCAAATTTCTTTTCAATTCAACCCGTTACCATCCGCGCCGAACGTACGCCAGCTTTGCGGGGGCAAAAGGGAGGTCATTGTACACACCGACACAGACGCTCACAAATTTGGCGACGAAATGTCGCAAATCTATGTCGCATTTATGAAAGGTTTAAAGCGATACGCTGTGCTAGTCAAAATATTTTTAATGTTGACCGCTACGACTCAAAAGCCACTGTGACGCAGACACCACAAGGCACGCGGCCTGGAAGGCAGCATGCCCGTGTGATTTTTTTTGAGGTGCCGGGAGAGGCGGCCTGGGTAAGGCCGCCGAATCTTCAGCGAGTTGTTGCCAGTTCTTGTTGGACGCTGGCGACAGTGCGAGGCCAAGGTTTACCAGCCTGAACCTTCGCTGGCAAGGCTTTGATGGCGTTTACAGCTGCATCACGGCTGGAGAAGTTGCCGTAAGTGATCACGTAAAGCGGCTTGCCGTTGAGGACTTTCTTGAAATAACGGTACTCGCCACCCTGCTCCTTGACGAAGCTCTGGGCTGCGGTTTCCGAGCTGGTGCCGAGGATCTGCACCACGTAGTTGCCCGGCGCCTGGCCGGCGTACCAGCTGCCACCGGCGGCCTTGGCCACCACCACTGGTTTCTCGACAGGTTTGGCAGGCGCAGCCGGTTTGGCGGCGGCGACCGGTTTCTCTGCGGGCTTGGCAGCAGGTTTGGCGGTGGCGACCTGGGTCGGTGCCGGGGTCGGACGCGTGGCCGGAGTCGGCGCCGGGCCCGCTGCCATGCCGCTAGGCGGCGCGGTGGTGGTCACGGTCGGTGGCGTGGCGCTGGAGCCTTCGACCGGCACGCCATCGTCGCCTTCGCTGATGCCACCTGCCGCCTCGGCCAGAGGGCCGCGCATGACCGGTTGCGACTGGCCTACCAGCGGCAGCGGCATTGGCTGCGAAGAGCCGGCGAATTCGACCGCCGGGCTTCCACCACTGTTAGGTGTCGGTTTCTGCCCCAGGGGCAGCTGCGCTTGTTCAGTAGCAGGTGCGCCGGTCGCCGGCGCTTTGCTGCGACCCGGCATCAACCAGGCAGCGGCCACCGCGACAACCACTACTGCGGATATCGCCAATACGTGTTTCTTCGGCATGTTGAACCCCATACTTGGACGCTTGACCGCTGAGCGGCTGGCAATCATGGCTTCGATCATTGCATCGCGAGCGACCTGGTTGATGTTGCCAGGCCAGCCATCGGAGCTTTCGTGAATATCAGTGATCTGATCCGCAGAGAAAAGTTCGATCCCCTGGCCTGCCCCCTCAAGACGCTGGGCCAGGTATTCGCGGGTTTCTTCTTCGCTGTAGGGCTGCAATTCGATGACGTGGAAGCGCTCTTCCTCGGTGCTCAATTGCTCCAGGGCGGCAATCAGCGACGACTCGCCAAACAGGAACACATGTGGCCGACCTTCCGGCGCGCCAGCGGCCAGGGCCAGCAAGGCTTCCAGGGCTGACTCGTCGAGTTGCTCGGCATCATCCACCAGCAGATAGACTTCCTGGCCAGTCAGTGCCAGTTGCACCACCTGGGACAGGATCGGCCCGACCTCGGCCTGGGCCACATTCAACGCCTGCGCCACCTGGCGCAACACGCCGGCCGCGTCGCCGGCGCCACGGGCGGAAACCACCACGCTCTGCACCGATTGCTTGTTGGTGCTGGCCACCAGGGCCTGGCGCAACAGGGTCTTGCCACTGCCTTGGGGGCCGGTAACCACCAGCAACAGCTGGCTATAACGCGCCAGATGATGCAACTGGCCCAACACCGGTTTGCGTTGGGCAGGGAAAAATTTGAAACCAGGGACCCGCGGTGCAAAAGGGTCGTGGCTTAACTGGTAATGGCCGAGGAAAGCCTCGTCGGCGTGCAAACTAGTCATGGGGATCTTATTAACCTTTAAGCTGAGCCAGAACGCGGTAATCCGCTCCCAGCGTGGCCTGTAAAACCTCTTTCGGATAATCGTCGGTCACTACGGCTTCGCCCATGCGGCGCAATAGCACCAGACGCAAACGACCGTCGATCACTTTCTTGTCAATTGCCATATGTTCGAGAAAATCCGCTTCGGTCATCTCTTCAGGGGGGATGACCGGCAAGCCAGCGCGCTGGAACAGGCGAATGCCGCGGTCGCGTTCCTGGGCGGAAATCCAGCCCAGGCGCGCGGACATTTCGAGGGCCATTACGGTGCCCGCAGCCACCGCCTCGCCATGCAGCCATACGCCATAACCCATGTGGGTTTCGATGGCGTGGCCAAAGGTGTGGCCCAGGTTGAGCGTGGCGCGAACACCGGACTCACGTTCGTCGGCGCCGACCACGGCCGCCTTGGCCGCGCAGGAGCGTTCGATGGCGTAAGTCAGCGCTTGTTGGTCCAGAGCTCGCAGCCGGTCGACGTTTTCTTCAAGCCAGGTGAGAAAAGGCTCATCGCAGATCAGCCCGTACTTGATCACTTCCGCCAGGCCTGCCGATAGCTCGCGCGCCGGCAAGGTGTTGAGACTGGTGGTATCGATCAGCACTACATTGGGCTGATAGAACGCCCCAACCATGTTCTTGCCCAGCGGATGGTTGATTCCGGTCTTGCCGCCGACCGAGGAATCCACTTGCGACAGCAGGGTGGTGGGAATCTGGATGAAGTCGACACCGCGCTGATAGCAAGCTGCGGCAAAACCGGCCATATCGCCGATAACCCCGCCACCCAGGGCGATGACGGTGGTCCGCCGATCATGCCGCGCGGTCAGCAGGCCGTCGAAAATCAGCTGCAGGGTTTCCCAGTTCTTGAAGGCTTCGCCATCCGGAAGAATCACCGAGATCACGGAAAACTGCCCGAGGCTGCGGGTCAGACGCTCAAGGTACAGCGGCGCGACAGTTTCATTGGAAATGATCGCCACTTGCCGCCCGGCGATATGCGGTACCAGCAGCTCGGGTTGATCCAACAAACCTTCGCCAATATGAATCGGGTAGCTGCGCTCGCCCAGGTCGACCTTAAGTGTCTGCATGTGTCCCCACAGTGAAGATGGAAGCAGGCGCCGAGCCCTGTATCAACGGCTGGCATTGCCTGGTGTTCTGACGCTCTCTGATGGCTCTACGCCACGACCTCAGGCGGTCAAAGCGCGACGCCGAGGATAGCGCATTTCGCTCGGCGCATTAACGGGGAGGAAGCTGCTGCAAGCGCTCCAGTATGTCCAGAACCACCATTCGCGGCGGCCGCTCATCGGTTTCCACCACCAGATCGGCGATTTCCCGATAAAGCGGGTCGCGGATGGTCAGCAGGTCGCGAAGGGTTTTCGCCGGGTCGGCAGTGCGTAGCAGCGGACGGTTGCGGTCCCGTGCGGTACGCCCCACCTGCTGCTCCACCGAAGCATGCAGATAGACCACGCGCCCGCCTTCATGCAGGGCTCGACGATTGGCTTCACGCATGACCGCGCCGCCGCCGGTGGCCAGCACCACGCCGTCGGATCCACAGAGTTCGGCAATCATCGCCTGCTCGCGGTCACGAAAGCCGGGCTCGCCTTCCTTATCGAAGATCCACGGGATATTGGCGCCCGTGCGCAGTTCAATTTCCTTATCGGAATCTTTGAATGGCAGGCGCAGCTCTTTGGCCAGCAAGCGACCGATGGTGCTTTTTCCAGCCCCCATCGGCCCAACAAGAATCAAATTTCGCACAGAATCAACGACTCACAGCAATCGCCTGGTTATTCATGATACGCGGAGTGAGAAATACCAGCAGCTCGGATTTTTTCTCCGACACCACGTCACGCCGGAAAAGGCGGCCAAGATACGGCACATCGCCAAGAAATGGCACTTTATCTACAACCTTGCTTTGCGTATTCGAGAAAACCCCACCGATGACGATCGTCACCCCGTCGTTGACCAGAACCTTGGCGTTGACCTCGTTTTTCCTGATGGGCGGCACATCCTGAACCCTGTTGAGGTAGTCCGGCTCATCCTTGGTGACCTTGACCTCCATGATGATGCGGTTGTCCGGGGTGATCTGCGGCGTCACCTCCAGCGATAACGAGGCCTCCTTGAATGCCACCGAGGTGGCGCCACTGGAGCTGGCCTCCTGGTAGGGAATCTCGGTGCCCTTGAGGATCTTGGCGGTTTCCTTGTCGGAAGTGACCACCTTTGGTTGCGAGACAATTTCCCCGTTGCCGGTCTTTTCCATGGCGGTCAGCTCCAGGTCGAGCAGCACGTTATCGGTGATGTAGGCGATGCCGATCCCCGAGGTGTTGGCCACCGCCCCCAGGTCGACGAAGGGCGCGTTGCTGCTGGTGCTGCCCGGCGTGCCGATGGTCGACGAACCATTGGCACCGTTCTGTACCCCGGAGGCATTCCAGTTGCCCTGGTTCTGCACCGAGCCACCCCAGCGCACGCCCAGGCTTTTGTCGTAGTCGACGTTGGCTTCGACGATGCGCGCCTCGATCATCACCTGGCGCACCGGGATATCCAGCTGCGCCACGATCCGCCGCAGCTCGTCGAGGCGCTCCTGGGTCTGGTAGGCAATGATGTTGTTGGTCCGGTCATCGACCGTGATCGAGCCTCGTTCGTCGGCCTTTTCTTCAACGCTGGTGACCGACTGGAACAGCTTGGCAATATCCGCCGCCTTGGCGTAGTTGACCTGCAACAGTTCCCGACGCAGCGGCGCCAGGTCTTCCAGCTGCTTCTGCGACTCCAGTTCCTGGCGTTCGCGGGCGGCGATTTCATCCGCCGGCGCCACCAGCAGCACGTTGCCGATCTTGCGCTGGTCCAGCCCCTTGGTCTTGAGCACCAGGTCCAGCGCCTGATCCCAGGGCACATTTTGCAGGCGCAAGGTAATGCCGCCCTGCACCGTATCGCTGGCCACCAGGTTGAGCCCGGTGAAATCGGCGATCAGTTGCAACACGGAACGCACTTCGATGTTCTGGAAATTCAGCGACAGCTTTTCACCGCTGTAGGCTGGCGTCGCGGCACGTTTTTGCCGGTCTTTATCATTCAGGGGACGAACGCTGACCGTCAGCAGGCGGTCGGTCTGATAGGTCGAAAAATCAGATTCGCCGCCGGCGTCGATGCTGATGGTCACCTGATCGGCTTTGGCCGTGGCGTTGACGAACTGCACCGGGGTGGCGAAATCCTTGACGTCGAGGCGCACACGCTGCCGCTCGGGCAATTGGACCCGGCTGAACCTGAGGACGATCTTGCCGTCCTGGCGCTGGACGTCCGCGCTGATGCCCGGGTCGGACAAGCGGATCTGCACATTGCCTTCGCCACGATCGCCACGCTGGAAATCCAGGCTGTTGATGGCGCGCCCCTGGGCGGAGGCATCCTGGGTCTTGGGGCTGGCAGCGAAGGCCATGGGCGACAGCAGCGCTATCCATAGCGCGGTGCCGAAGGCTGAAAGAATCCTGTTCATTATTCGAGTTCCACTAAGAGTGCTCTTTCAAGGGGATCGTTCGTGGTCGCTCCAGCCAGGCTCCCGCTCCATCGGGAACAATCTCGACCACCTCGATCTGTGAATCGCTGATAGCGATGACTCGGCCATCGTTGCGCCCCAGGTAGTCACCGACTTTCAGCCGGTACACACCACCCGCACCGCGCAGCAAGGCAAAGGATCCGGAAGCATTGGAAAGGGTCCCGACCATCTCGAACTGTTCAATGCCGAACCCTTCGAGAAACTGCTTCACCCGGGCCGGGTCCGGCGCCACGTTGCTCGAACCCCGAAGTCGTCCCGCCGGATCGACCCTGAGTGGCGGCTGGAACGGGCTGCGCAACGACGCTGCGTCATAGGTGAATGATGGGTAAGACCGGATTGCCGGCGTTGGTTCAATCTGCGCCGGCGGCTGCAGGCGCATCTGATTCATGTAGGCGTCCAGATCACTGAAATCATCGCGGCCATCGCAGCCGCTCAAACTGCCGCCCAGCATCACCATCAGGCCCCACTGCCGCACGTTCATCGCTGCGGCTCCTGGCCGTTGTAGCGATAGGTCCGGGCCTGGATGCTCATGCGCAACCGGGAGCCGTCGCCCGCCGCCAGCGGTTTGATCTCGAAATCATGCAGGGTCACGATGCGCGGCAGTCCGGAGACACCGCTGACGAAGGTTGCCAGGTCATGGTAGGCACCGATCACGGTGATCTGGATCGGCAGCTCGATATAGAACGGCCGCGTCACCTCCGGCAGCAGTTTGATCTCCTCGAACTCCAGGCCACTGCCCAGTCCGGTCCGGCTGATGTCTTCCAACAGGCCGGGCACCTCGGTATCGCTGGGCAGTTGCCGCAGCAAGAGCCCGAAGGCGTTCTGCATGACATGCAGCTGCTCGCTGTAGCGCTCAAGGTTCGCAGCCTGGCGGGCCTTGCTGGCGAACTGCTGCTTGAGCTGCACCTCCTCCCCGCGCTTGTGCTCCAGTTGTTCCAGCGAACCGCTGAGATAAAGGTTGTAGCCCGTCGCCAGCACCACCAGCAGCACCAGGCCGGCCACGGCCGTCTTCACCGTGATCGGCCAGGAGCCAATGTTGTGGGTACCCAGCTCGCCCCATTCCGTCTTGCGCAACGCGGCAAACCAACGGCTGGTGCTCACTGCTGGTCCTCCGGTGCGGCAGCCCGGGTCTGACGCACGCTCAGTTGGAAGCGGCTGGCCTGGTTCGCACCTTCGGCCGCCGTTCCCTTGACCTCGCCAAGCACCGGCGCGTCAAACCACTCGGAGCGGTCCAGCTGACGCATCAGCTCGGAGATCCGGTCATTGGACTCGGCGGACCCGGAGATCGCCAGAGTAGTACCCACCTGGGAGACGTCGGTGAAATACACCCCGTCAGGCAGGGTCCGCACCAACTGGTCGAACACCCGCGCGCTGATCGAGCGGTTACCTTGCAGGTCCTCGATGATCTTCATCCGCTCCATCAGTTGCTGGCGATGGGCCTTGAGTTCGTTGATCTGCACGATCCGCTGATCGAGGTGGGCAGCCTGCTGGCTAAGGTGGTTGTTGCGGGCCAGTTGTCGTTCGATCGCGGCATCAATGTAGCGCTCAGCCACCAGCACCACGGCCAAGCCGCCCACCAGCACTGCGCCCAGGGTCAGGAAAAAACGCTTGCGCCGCTTCTCGCGCAACTCTTCGCGCCAGGGCAACAGGTTGATCCGCGCCATCAGTCGAGCCCTCGCAACGCCAGGCCGCAGGCAATCATCAACATCGGCCCTTCACGCTGCAGGGCCAACGCATCGACCTTGTCACCGATGGCCATGCCGGCGAAGGGATCGGCCAGCCGAACCGCAACACCCAGCTCCCGGCCCAAGACCTCCGCCAAACTCGGCAACCCGGCACTACCGCCCGCCAGCAGCAGGTCATCCAGCGCCCGAGCCTGGGGCGACTCGGCAAAGAACTGCAGGGAACGTGCGACCTGTTGCACCAGCTCCTGGCAAAACGGCTGCAGGACCTGATCGGGGTAGTCGTCCGGCAAACGCCCATCATGCTTCGCCCGCTCGGCCTCATCGGCCGACAGGCCATAACGCCGCTGGATGGCTTCACTCAACTGGCGCCCGCCAAACAATTGTTCGCGGCTATAAATGACTCGACCGTCGTGCAGCACGCTGAGGGTGGTCATGCTGGCGCCGATATCGACCAGCGCCGAAGTCCGCCCCGGCACCGCGACCTGCAACGCCAGGACGCGCTCGAGTGCGGCGACCTCGATATCAACCACCCGCGCCGTCAGTCCCGCCAGCGCCAGGACCGCTTCCCGCGCCTCGACGTGCTCCTTGCGACAAGCCACCAGCAGCACGTCCACCTGGTCCGGGTGGTGCGCAGAACAGCCCTGGACCTCAAAGTCGATGGCGACCTCGTCCAGGGGGTAGGGAATATATTGGCCGGCCTCGACCTTGAGCTGGTTTTCCAACGCTTCGTCGGAAAGTCCGGCGGGCATCTGGATAAGTTTGCTGATGACTGCCGATCCGGCCATCGCTACCGCTGCGCCCTTGCCGAGCGAATCGGCCTTGAGCACTACTCGCGAGAGGGCCTGCCCGACCACCTCAAGCTCGGCGATCCGCTTCTCGACCACCGCACTGTGAGGCAGCGCCTCCACGGCGTAGGCCTCGACCCGGTGGCGATCGCCGACGCGGCTCAATTGGACCAGCTTGACCGAGGTGGAGCTGATATCGATTCCCAGGAGGGAACTCGTCTTTTTACTGAAGAGTCCTAGCACTACCCATTCCCTATGACTTTCCGTGAGTTACGGACTCCCTAATGCCCATTGCGTTCAATCACCGCGCCTTGACAGGCCGGCAAATGACGCCCTTGGCGGAAAATGCTTATAATGCCCAGCGTTTTTTTCCGCTTTGCCTGCCGCGTGGGTCGATCCCATTTACCGTGAATACTTGCCGTGAATGCCCTGACGCCTAATTCATTCCTTTCTCTGGAAATCCAAAAGCCTTGATTCGTCTGCTGAAGTTTTTCGGGTGGTCCATCGTCGCTGTGTTCTGCGGGCTGCTTTTGGCTCTGTCCGGCGCGTTTCTCTATCTTAGTCCTGGGTTACCGTCCGTAGAGGCGCTCAGAAGTATCCAGTTGCAGATTCCCCTCCGGGTCTACAGCAGCGACGGCAAGTTGATCGCAGAATTCGGCGAAATGCGCCGTACACCGATACGTTTCGCCGACATTCCCCCCAACTTCATCAATGCGTTACTAAGTGCTGAAGACGACAACTTTGCTAACCATTACGGTGTTGACCCCAGCAGCCTGATGCGTGCCGCGACCCAATTGGTCAAGAGTGGCCACATCCAGTCGGGCGGCAGCACCATCACCATGCAGGTCGCAAAAAACTTCTTCCTGACCAGCGAACGCAGCTTCTCGCGCAAGACCACGGAAATCCTCCTGGCCCTGCAGATCGAACGCCAGCTGACCAAGGACGAAATCCTTGAGCTGTACGTCAACAAGATCTATCTGGGTAACCGTGCCTACGGCATCGAGGCGGCGGCGCAGGTGTATTACGGCAAATCGATTCGTGACGTGAGCCTGGCGCAGATGGCGATGATTGCCGGCCTGCCCAAGGCGCCGTCACGCTTCAACCCGCTGGCCAACCCGGCCCGCAGCAAGGAGCGACGCGACTGGATCCTGGGCCGCATGTACAAGCTCGGCAAAATCGACGAAGCGGCGTACACCACCGCGATCAACGAGCCGCTCAACGCCAGCTACCACGTACCGACCCCTGAAGTTAACGCACCGTACATCGCCGAAATGGCCCGTGCCGAGATGGTCGGGCGCTACGGCAGCGACGCCTACACCGAAGGTTTCCGTGTCACCACCACGGTGCCGAGCAACTTGCAGGAAATGGCCAACACCGCCGTTCATGAAGGCCTGATCAGCTACGACCAGCGTCACGGTTACCGTGGCCCGGAATCGCGCCTGCCCGGCAAGACCCAGGCAGCCTGGGCCTCGGAGCTGACCAAGCAACGCCCCATCAGCGGGCTTGAACCCGCCATCGTCACCCAGGTCGACAAGACCGGCGCTCAGGTCCTGACCCGCACCGGTGAAGAGCATGTGAGCTGGGACAGCATGAAATGGGCCCGCCCTTTCCTTAACACCAACAGCATGGGCCCGGCGCCCAAGCAGCCATCGGACGTGGCCCAGGTCGGCGACCTGATCCGCGTGCAACGCCAGGCTGACAACTCGCTGAAATTCAGCCAGATTCCCGTGGCCCAGGGCGCCCTGGTGTCCCTGGACCCACAGAACGGGGCCATTCGGGCACTGGTTGGCGGCTTCGCCTTCGAGCAAAGCAACTACAACCGCGCCATGCAGGCCAAGCGCCAACCCGGCTCGAGCTTCAAGCCGTTCGTCTATAGCGCTGCCCTGGATAACGGCTACACCGCCGCCAGCCTGGTGAACGATGCGCCGATCGTGTTCGTCGACGAATACCTGGATAAGATCTGGCGTCCGAAAAACGACACCAACACCTTCCTCGGCCCGATTCGCATGCGCGAAGCGCTGTACAAGTCGCGCAACCTGGTATCGATCCGCCTCCTGCAAAGCATGGGGGTCGACCGCACCATCGACTACATCAGCAAGTTCGGCTTCAACAAGCAGGACCTGCCACGCAACCTGTCCCTGGCCCTGGGCACCGCGACGCTGACCCCGATGGAAATCGCCACCGGCTGGAGCACCTTTGCCAATGGTGGCTACAAGATCTCGCCGTACATCATCGACAAGATCGAAAGCCGCAACGGCGAGAACCTGTTCACCGCCAACCCGCCCAGCGTGCCCAACAGCGTCAGCGCCAGCAGCGGCATCGCGGCGCCAAGTGAGCAGACCTTCACCGTCAACCAGGTTGGCGGCGAAAACCCGGCTCAGCCAGTGGCCCAGACCCCGGCCGTTGCCGAGCGGATTGTCGACGGGCGCACCACCTACATCCTCAACAGCATGCTGCAGGACGTGATCAAGCTCGGCACCGGGCGCCGCGCCCTGGCCCTGGGCCGCACCGACCTGGCAGGCAAGACCGGTACCACCAACGAGTCCAAGGACGCCTGGTTCTCCGGCTACAACGCCGATTACGTGACCACCGTGTGGACCGGCTTCGACCAGCCGGAAAGCCTCGGCCGCCGCGAATTCGGCGGCACCGTGGCCCTACCGATCTGGATGAACTACATGGGCGCCGCGCTCAAGGGCCGGCCACCACACACCCAGCCCGAACCGGAAGGCATCCTCAGCCTGCGGGTCGACCCGGTCAGTGGCCGCGCCGCCACCCCAGGCACGCCAAACGCCTACTTCGAGCTGTTCAAAAGCGAAGACAGCCCACCGTCGGTCAACGAACTGGGCAACGGCAGCGTGCCGGGCAGCCCACTGCCAGCCGACGAATCAGCGCCAGCCGACTTGTTCTAAGGGGGCAGCGGCAAGCTTTTAGTTTCAAGCGGCAAGAGAGAAGCAGTACGCACTGCTTCTTGCCGCCTGTAGCTTGCAGCTCAAAACGCCCATAAAAAAACCCGGCTCAAAGGCCGGGTTTTTTATGCGCTGCTGTTAACCGTTGAACACGTCATCCACGCTTTTCAGCGGGTAGTTCTTCGGATACGGCAGGGTCGCTACGCCAGTCTCGATCGCGGCCTTGGCCACGGCATCGGAGATCACGGTGATCAGGCGGGCGTCCATTGGTTTCGGGATGATGTACTCACGACCGAATTCCAGCTTGATGCCGCCGTAGGCGTCGCAGACTTCCTGTGGCACTGGCAGTTTGGCCAGTTCACGCAGGGCGTTGGCTGCGGCGACTTTCATTTCTTCGTTGATGCGCTTGGCGCGAACGTCCAGGGCACCACGGAAGATGAACGGGAAGCCCAGTACGTTGTTGACCTGGTTCGGGTAGTCGGAACGACCGGTGGCCATGATCACGTCGTCACGAGTGGCGTGGGCGAGCTCAGGAGCGATTTCCGGATCCGGGTTCGAGCACGCGAACACGATCGGGTTGGCGGCCATCGACTTCAGGCCTTCAGCGCTCAGCAGGTTCGGGCCGGACAGGCCAACGAACACGTCAGCGCCTTGCAGGGCATCAGCCAGGCTGCGCTTGTCGGTAGCGTGGGCGAACACCGCCTTGTACTGGTTCAGGTCGTCACGGCCGGAGTGGATCACGCCGGTACGGTCAACCATGAAGATGTTTTCGATATTGGCGCCCATGCTCACCAGCAACTTCATGCAGGAGATGGCCGCAGCGCCTGCACCGAGGCAGACGATTTTCGCTTCAGGCAGGGTTTTGCCAGCGATTTCCAGGGCGTTGATCATGCCGGCCGCAGTAACGATCGCGGTGCCGTGCTGGTCATCGTGGAATACCGGAATGTCGCACTGCTCGATCAGAGCACGTTCGATCTCAAAGCACTCAGGTGCCTTGATGTCTTCCAGGTTGATGCCACCGAAGGTGATGGAGATACGCTTGACGGTGTCGATGAAGGCTTGCGGGCTTTCGGAGTCGACTTCGATGTCGAACACATCAATGCCGGCGAAACGCTTGAACAGCACGCCCTTGCCTTCCATGACTGGCTTGGAAGCCAATGGACCGAGGTTACCCAGGCCGAGAATCGCGGTGCCATCGGAAATGACTGCAACCAGGTTGCCCTTGCCGGTGTATTTGTAGGCCAGCTCAGGATCGCGGGCGATTTCGCGTACTGGTTCGGCTACGCCGGGGCTGTAGGCCAGCGACAGGTCGCGAGCGGTAGCAGTGGCCTTGGTGAGCTCGACACTCAGCTTTCCTGGACGAGGATGGGCATGATATTCGAGAGCGGCAGTTTTCAAATCAGACATGTGGGCATTCCGCTTTTTACTGTTGGACAGACGGACCGCCGAGGATACGCGTGTCGCAAAGTCCCTACAAGACTGACCAGTCACCCCTGTCAAGGGCCCTGGCATACGACTTTGGCCCAAGAGCCACGGAACACAAGGCCTACAACTGTTCACAATCCAAATAAAAAATGTCTACAATTTTTATTTATCAGAACATTCCGAGCATCGTTGGATCGGTCAGCGGCAACATCCAGCGAGCCTGACCAGACCTGACCGGGGCTTTTCGCGCGCGATCCACGACCCAGCCCCGCGCCTCGATTTCCCGACCCTGGAGGCGATCCAGCAGCGAAGCATCGAAATTCGCCAGCAGTTTGGGCGCAATGTGCAATACAACCGAACCCTGCAACTCAATCCAAACCCCACCGCGATTGCGTTGCACCTTGCTCACACGCCCACTGAGCACGGCAAAGCCCGAGGCCCTGATCTGCTGCGCTTTCAGTACAGATGCCTGGCGCCACAGGCCCAGCCGAGCCTGGCGCGCGCTGTCTTCGGCAGCCCGCTGGCAGGACGCCAGGGCGACGTTGGGCGCAATCGCAATCTGATAGGCCAGGCCCTCGGCCAGCAAACGCGCGGCCAGGTTACTGCCATCGGCACCGTAGACGTAGGCCAGGGTCCGGCCGTAACGGTCCCTGGTCTCGGCCCCGAGCCGCAAGCCCACTCGCCCTGCGCCTTGCTTGACCAACGCCTGCAAACGCGCACGCGCCGCCGCCGCGAAAGGCTCGGCAGGACGACCTTGGCGCGCCAGCTCGGGCGCATTGAGGCCGATCAGGCGCACGCTGCGACCGTCTTTCAGGCGCAGGGTGTCGCCATCGACCACGCGCTGCACCACGGCCGGCGTCAGGCCGCTGGGGGTTGGGCAAAATGCCTGGGCGGCTGTCAGCCAAATCGCGGACACAAAAAAGGCGCCCACCAGGGACGCCTTTTTCATCAGCGAGGAAAGGCCGTATTGGCTTTCCAGAACGATCAGCCTTAGGCTTTTTTCGTTGCGCCGAAAGCACCGAAGCGCGACTTGAACTTGTCGACACGGCCGCCAACGTCCAGAGTTTTTTGCTTACCGGTGTAGAACGGGTGGCACTCGTTGCACACGTCCAGGCTCAGAGGCTTGGCCAGGGTGGAGCGAGTTTCGATGACGTTACCGCAGCTGCAAGTAGCGGTAATGGCTTCGTATACTGGATGGATATCGGCTTTCATGGTGTCTTCCTCAGGCTAGCGTGCCGCCACCCAACACTATTGTTGAATACCGCACGTAATTAGGCCGCGGATTCTACCAGAGCGCGTCAATCACGCAAGCTGTCCCTTACACCGGTCGTCTGCTAGGCTCCGGGCCTTCTTTACCGCCCGTTCATGAGATTTCCCCGCGTGCCCGACGCCATCTTGCGCCTCGCCCTGCCTTCGCCCCTGCGCCGCCTGTTCGACTACCGTGCCCCGGCCGGCGTCCTGCGAGCCCAGTTGCACCCGGGCATGCGCCTGCGAGTGCCCTTTGGTCGCCGGGAGATGATCGGCATCCTGGTGGAGATCGCCGACAGCAGCGAAGTCCCCGCCGAGAAACTCAAACCGGCCCTCGCCCTGCTCGACGCCACCCCACCTCTGCCGCCCGCGCTGTTCAAACTGTGCCTGTGGACCTCGCAGTATTACCAGCACAGCCTCGGCGACACTCTGAGCTGGGCACTGCCGGTGCTGCTGCGCCAGGGCGAGCTGGCCGAGGCGCGCCAGGAGCGCTTCTGGTCGGTCAGCCCCGGCGCCAAGCTGGACGATCCGCGTATCGCCCGCGCGCCACGCCAGCGGGAAGCCCTGGCGACCCTGGCCCAGCACCCCCACGGCGTCGCCCATCAGTTGCTGAGCAAGTTGATGCTGAGCAAGGACAGCCTCGACCTGCTGCTGGCCAAGGAGCTGGTCCAGGTCGAGATCCGCAAGCACGCCCCCGAAGCGCGCCATGAACACTGGCTGGCGCAGCCGGAACTGCCCCTCAACCATGAGCAGCGCGCCGCCTACGAGGCCATCCGCGCGGGTTTCGACAGCTACCACGCGTTCCTGCTCGCAGGCGTTACCGGCAGCGGCAAGACCGAGGTCTACCTGCAACTGATCCGCGAAACCCTGGAAGCCGGCAAGCAAGCCCTGGTGCTGATCCCGGAGATCAACCTCGGGCCCCAGACCCTGGCGCGTTTCGAACAGCGCTTCAATGCACGCATCGCCCTGCTGCACTCGGCCGTCAATGACCGCGAACGCCTGGACGCCTGGCTGGCAGCGCGGGACGGCGATGCCGACATTATTATCGGCACCCGCTCGGCGCTGTTCACGCCGATGAAGAACCCCGGGCTGATCATCATCGATGAAGAACAC
Organism: Pseudomonas sp. MF4836; assembly: GCF_002018875.1. Classification (GTDB taxonomy): domain Bacteria; phylum Pseudomonadota; class Gammaproteobacteria; order Pseudomonadales; family Pseudomonadaceae; genus Aquipseudomonas. Next base: position 404,787 of record NZ_MVOL01000002.1, on the reverse strand, counting down.
GACGGCTCCTATAAACAGCAGGAAGGCCTGCGCTACCACGCCCGCGATCTGGCCCTGGTGCGCGCGCGCCAGGAAAACATTCCGATCGTCCTCGGCTCCGCCACGCCGTCCCTGGAAAGCCTGCACAACGCCTACACCGGCCGTTATGGCCTGCTGCGCCTGACCGAGCGCGCCGGCGGCGCCAAGCAACCGCGCTTTTTGCGCCTCGACGTCAAAAGCCGCCCCCTGGACAGCGGCATCTCCGGGCCGATGCAGCAGGCCATCGGCCAGACGCTTGCCGCCGGCCAGCAGGTGCTGGTGTTTCTCAACCGCCGCGGCTTTGCGCCGACCCTGCTGTGCCACGACTGCGGCTGGATGTCCGAATGCAACCGCTGCGATGCGCGGATGACCGTGCACCAGCGCTCCGGCGAACTGCGCTGTCACCATTGCGGCCATGTCGAGCGGGTTCCGCGGCACTGCCCGCAGTGCGGCAAAGTCGATTTGCGTCCGGTGGGCGCCGGCACCGAGCGCGCCGAGGAGCGCCTGGGGATTCTGTTTCCCGATTTCCCGGTGCTGCGGGTGGATCGCGACAGCACCTCGCGCAAGGACGCGATGAACCAGTTGTTCGCCACCATCCAGAAGGGCCACCCGTGCATCCTGGTGGGCACGCAGATGCTCGCAAAGGGCCATCACTTCCCCCGGGTGACCCTGGTGTCGATCCTGGATGCCGACGGCGGGCTGTTTTCCGGCGACTTCCGCGCCAGCGAACGCATGGCCCAGTTGATCGTCCAGGTCGCCGGCCGTGCCGGACGCGCCGAGGAGCCGGGCAAGGTGATCATCCAGACCCACCTCGCCGACCACCCCTTGCTGGTGCAACTGACCGAACAGGGTTATTTCGCCTTTGCCGAACAGGCCCTGAGCGAGCGCCGCGCCGCCGGGCTACCGCCCTTTGCGCACCTGGCGCTGCTGCGGGCCGAAGCCCACAAACCGGGGCAGGCCGAGGGGTTTCTCGATGAAGCCTGCAGCGAAGCCGAACGCCTGCTCGCCGAGCACAACCTGGGCGGCATCGAGCTGTTGGGCCCGGTGCCGGCGCCGATGGAGCGCCGCGCCGGGCGTTATCGCGCGCAGCTGCTGCTGCAGGCCAACGCCCGCGCACCCCTGCACCGCCTGCTGAGCAGTTGGCTGCTGGTGCTGGAACAGATGCCCAGCGGGCGCCAGGTGCGCTGGTCGCTGGATGTGGATCCCGTCGATCTATATTGATAAGCCTGTGGCGCGGGAGCTTGCTCCCCCAGCACCGGTTAATCGTCCGTCCGGGGCGTGCGAAGGTTGGCAAGCCTGCCCCGGCAACGGATAATGCCCAGTTTTTCCACCTGCGCATCGAAGCGCCGCCGCGCCTGCGGTCGAAAGAGAAGACCATGAAAGACACCATTCGCCAGCTCATCCAGCAAGCCATCACCCAACTCGTCAACGACGGTGTGTTGCCAGAAGGCCTGACGCCGGCGATCCAGGTAGAAAACACGCGCGACAAGACCCACGGCGATTTCGCCAGCAATATCGCCATGATGCTGGCCAAGCCGGCCGGCATGAAACCGCGAGACCTGGCGGAAAAAATCATCGCCGCGCTGCCGGCCGATGACAGCGTGACCAAGGCCGAAATTGCCGGCCCAGGCTTCATCAACTTCTTTCAGAACACCCAGGCCCTGGCCAGCCGGCTGGATGCGGCCCTGGCCGATGAGCAGGTTGGCGTACGCAAGGCTGGCCCGGTACAACGCACGGTGGTCGACCTCTCGGCGCCAAACCTGGCCAAGGAAATGCACGTTGGCCACCTGCGCTCGACCATCATCGGCGACGGCGTGGCGCGGGTCCTGGAGTTCCTCGGCGATACCGTGATCCGCCAGAACCACGTTGGCGACTGGGGCACCCAGTTCGGCATGCTGATGGCCTACCTGCAGGAAAACCCGATCACCAGCGAAGAGCTGTCGGACCTGGAGAACTTCTACCGCGCCGCCAAGCAGCGCTTCGACGAGTCTGCGGAGTTCGCCGACCGCGCCCGTGGGCTGGTGGTCAAGCTGCAAGCCGGCGACCCGGACTGCCTGGCGCTGTGGACCAAGTTCAAGGACATCTCGCTGTCCCACTGCCAGAAGATCTACGAACTGCTCAACGTCAAACTGACCATGGCCGACGTGATGGGCGAAAGCGCCTACAACGACGACCTGATCAACGTGGTCAATGACCTCAAGGCCAAGGGCATGCTGGTCGAGAGCAAAGGCGCCCAGTGCGTGTTCCTCGACGAGTTCAAGGACGCTGATGGCGAGCCGCTGCCGGTGATCATCGTCAAGGCCGACGGCGGCTACCTCTACGCCACCACCGACCTGGCCGCCGTGCGTTACCGCAGCGGCGTGCTCAAGGCCGACCGCGCGCTGTATTTCGTCGACCAGCGCCAGGCCCTGCACTTCCAGCAGGTGTTCGCGGTAGCACGCAAGGCCGGCTTCGTGACCCACCCGATGGAAATGGAGCACATGGGCTTCGGCACCATGAACGGCGCCGACGGCCGTCCATTCAAGACCCGTGACGGCGGCACCGTGAAGCTGATCGACCTGCTGACCGAAGCCCGGGAGCGTGCCTACACCCTGGTCAAGGAAAAGAACCCGGAACTGGCCGAGAACGAACTGCGCAACATCGCCCGCGTGGTGGGTATTGGCGCGGTCAAATACGCCGACCTGTCCAAGCACCGCACCAGCGACTACAGCTTCAACTTCGACCTGATGCTCAATTTCGAAGGCAACACCGCGCCTTACCTGCTGTACGCCTACACCCGTGTCGCTGGCGTATTCCGCAAGCTGGGCAAGGACTTCAGCCAGGTCGAAGGGCAGATCGTGCTCGAAGCCGCTCACGAGCAGGAACTGGCGGCCAAGCTGGCGCAGTTCGGTGAAGTGCTCAACAGCGTTGGCGAAAAAGGCACGCCGCACATTCTCTGCACCTACCTGTACGATGTGGCCGGCCTGTTCTCCAGCTTCTACGAGAACTGCCCGATCCTGAACGCCGAAACCCCGGCTCAGATGCAGAGCCGCTTGCGCCTCGCCGCACTGACCGGCCGCACACTCAAGCAAGGCCTGGAACTGCTGGGTCTGGAAACTCTGGAGCGCATGTAAGTTGGCTGCCAAGAAAAAACCTGCACCCAAGCGTGGCGCCAGCCGTTACCAAGCTCCTGCGAAGAAACCGATCCCGGGCTGGCTGTGGCTGGCCATCGGCCTGACCGTCGGCGCGTTTATCGTGTTCCTGATGAAGCTGGAGCCAGGCAAGGGCGACAACGTCAAACGGGAAAAGCTGGAGCAGCAAAAGGCCAGCAAGATCGCCGAGGCCAACAAGACCCCGCCGAGCCCGCAGCAACCGGTGAAGCCGAAATACGACTTCTACACCCTGCTGCCGGAATCGGAAGTGATAGTGCCGCCTGAGGCCGTGCCGGAGAAAACCCTGCCGACGCCGCAGACCACTCCCACCACTCCGGTCACCCCAGCCGAAGCGGCGAAGATCGACACCGCCCGCGCACAGGCGGCGCTGGCCGGCATCACCCCGCCGCCGCCACCGCCCGTGGCCAAGGCCGCAGCGGTCACCAAGTTCTTCCTGCAGGCGGGCTCGTTCCGCAAGGAAGCCGACGCCGACAAGGTGCGCGCACAGATCATCCTGCTCGGGCAGTCGGTGGCCGTGGAGTCGGGCACGGTCAAGGACGAGACCTGGTATCGGGTGCTGGTCGGTCCGTTCAGCAACCGCGAGCAACTGACCACCGCACAGAAACAACTGGCCGGCGCCGGCTTCAGCAACCTGCTGCTGCAACAGCGCCAAAGCCGCTAAGCCAATCCGTGGCGGGGGTATGGCTCAATACCCTCACCACCGTATTCGCCCGTAGCCACTGCCGAGACACGAAGCAGCGCTGGCCATCAGGACCGCCGCTGGAGCATCAGTGAAAGCCACGCAGTCCCTCCCGCCTGCGGCAGCGGCTACAACGTGCGGCTGCGCTGTCTGGCAAGTCACACTCTGTGACATTAGACCCGTCTCACCGCTCGTCTCTATCCCCGCCCCACGGTTGAAAAACCTCTCACCACCCCCATATGAGTTTCCATCAGGGCATTTTCGCCCCGCAGCGTGGAGACTCTCCCTTGACCACCATCGTTTCAGTTCGCCGCCACGGCAAAGTCGTCATGGGCGGCGACGGCCAGGTTTCTCTGGGCAATACCGTGATGAAAGGCAACGCCAAAAAAGTGCGCCGCCTGTACCACGGTGAAGTCATTGCCGGCTTCGCCGGTGCCACCGCTGACGCCTTCACCCTGTTCGAGCGCTTCGAAGGCCAGTTGGAAAAACACCAGGGCCATCTGGTCCGCGCCGCTGTCGAGCTGGCCAAGGAGTGGCGTACCGACCGTTCCCTGAGCCGCCTGGAAGCCATGCTCGCCGTGGCCAACAAGGACGCTTCCCTGATCATCACCGGCAACGGTGACGTGGTCGAACCCGAAGACGGCCTGATCGCCATGGGTTCCGGCGGCGCCTTCGCCCAGGCCGCAGCCAGCGCCCTGCTGAAGAAAACCGACCTGTCGGCCCGGGAAATCGTTGAAACCGCCCTCGGCATCGCCGGCGATATCTGCGTATTCACCAACCACAACATCACCATTGAGGAGCAGGATCTCGCGGAATAAATCCGGTACAGGCCCAGGGCCACGGTATTTATTCTTGCTTGAGGACCGCCAACTACTATGTCCATGACTCCCCGCGAAATCGTCCACGAACTCAACCGCCATATCATCGGCCAGGACGATGCCAAGCGCGCCGTCGCCATCGCCCTGCGTAACCGCTGGCGCCGGATGCAGCTGCCGGAAGAGCTGCGCGTTGAAGTAACCCCCAAGAACATCCTGATGATCGGCCCGACCGGCGTCGGCAAGACCGAAATCGCCCGCCGCCTGGCCAAGTTGGCCAATGCACCGTTCATCAAGGTCGAAGCGACCAAGTTCACCGAAGTCGGCTACGTCGGCCGCGATGTCGAGTCGATCATCCGTGACCTGGCCGATGCCGCGATCAAGCTGTTTCGCGAGCAGGAAATCATCAAGGTTCGCCATCGCGCCGAAGATGCTGCCGAAGAGCGCATTCTCGACGCCCTGCTGCCCCCGGCACGCATGGGTTTCAGCAGCGACGACGCTCCCGCCCAGGACTCCAACACCCGCCAGCTGTTCCGCAAGCGCCTGCGCGAAGGGCAACTGGATGACAAGGAGATCGAGATCGAAGTGGCGGAAAGCGCCGGCGTCGATATCTCCGCGCCACCGGGCATGGAAGAAATGACCAACCAGCTGCAAAGCCTGTTCGCCAACATGGGCAAGGGCAAGCGCAAGAACCGCAAGCTCAAGGTCAAGGAAGCGCTGAAGCTGGTGCGCGACGAAGAAGCCGGGCGCCTGGTCAATGATGAAGAATTGAAAGCCAAGGCCCTGGAAGCAGTCGAGCAGCACGGCATCGTGTTCATCGACGAAATCGACAAGGTCGCCAAGCGCGGCAACTCGGGCGGCGTCGACGTCTCCCGGGAAGGCGTACAGCGCGACCTGCTGCCGTTGATCGAAGGCTGCACGGTCAACACCAAACTGGGCATGGTCAAGACCGACCACATCCTGTTCATCGCCTCCGGCGCTTTCCACTTGAGCAAACCGAGCGACCTGGTCCCCGAGTTGCAAGGCCGGCTGCCGATCCGCGTCGAACTCAAGGCCCTGACCCCCGGCGACTTCGAGCGCATCCTCAGCGAGCCCCATGCTTCGTTGACCGAGCAGTATCGCGAGTTGCTGAAAACCGAAGGCCTGGCCATCGAGTTCCTGCCCGACGGCATCAAGCGCCTGGCGGAAATCGCCTGGCAGGTCAACGAGAAGACCGAGAACATCGGTGCGCGCCGCCTGCACACCCTGCTCGAGCGTCTGCTCGAAGAGGTGTCGTTCAGCGCCGGTGACCTGGCCAGCGCCCATGGCGAAGAGCCGATCCGCATCGACGCCGCCTACGTCAACAGCCACCTCGGCGAATTGGCGCAGAACGAAGACCTGTCGCGCTACATTCTTTAAGCGACCCGTGACGAGCGCCAAGCTGCAAGTTGACCGCGGTCATCTTGTGGCTTGCAGCTCGCAGCTTTAAGCTGCCCCCCATGACCAAACTCCCGACTGCCATCAACCTGCACAAAGCCTCGAAAACCCTGACCCTGACCTATGGGCCGGACGAGGTCTATCACCTGCCCGCCGAGCTGTTGCGCGTGCACTCTCCTTCCGCCGAGGTCCAGGGCCACGGCAAACCCATCCTGCAATGGGGCAAGATCAACGTCGGCCTGACCAAGGTCGAACCGGCCGGCCAGTACGCACTGAAATTGACCTTCGACGACGGTCATGACAGCGGCCTGTTCACCTGGGACTACCTGTACCAGCTGGCTGTGCGCCAGGACACGCTGTGGAACGATTATTTGGCCGAGCTCAAAGCGGCTGGAAAATCCCGCGATCCGAGCGAGTCGATCGTCAAGCTGATGCTCTAGCTCAAGCCTCCAACTGATTAGAACGCATTTTCTAATTTCATCTGTTTGAATGCTTGGCCGCAGTGCCATGCATTGGCCTGCTTGCGAAAAAAATTAAACTCGGGTAACCAATGGAGCTGGCAAGTTCCCTGCAATGCTTTGTGCAGCAACAAAGCAGCGATGTGGAATCAACGGTCACCCGAGCAGTAGTACCTGGCATCTTTGCTGTGTGACTACACAGCAGGTCTGGTACTCGTCTCAGGACAATGGAGCGTCGTAGATGAGTAACAAGAATAACGATGACCTGAAAGCCCAAGCCTCGGAAAACACCCTGGGGCTAAATCCGGTCATTGGCTTGCGTCGAAAGGATCTTCTTGGCTCTGCTCGCATGGTGCTCACCCAGGCCATCAAACAACCGCTGCACAGTGTCAAGCACGTCACCCATTTCGGTCTTGAACTGAAAAACGTACTGTTCGGCAAATCGCAATTGCAACCGGCTGGCGATGACCGCCGCTTCAATGATCCGGCCTGGAGCCAGAATCCGCTCTACAAGCGTTACCTGCAAACCTACCTGGCGTGGCGCAAGGAGCTCCACGACTGGATCGACGACAGTAACCTCTCACCCAAAGACATCAGCCGCGGGCATTTCGTGATCAACCTGATGACCGAAGCCATGGCCCCGACCAACAGTGCGGCCAACCCGGCGGCGGTCAAGCGCTTCTTTGAAACCGGCGGCAAGAGTCTGCTCGACGGCCTGTCCCATCTGGCCAAGGACCTGGTGCACAACGGCGGCATGCCCAGCCAGGTCAACATGGACGCCTTCGAGGTCGGCAAGAACCTGGGCACCAGCGAAGGTGCGGTGGTGTTTCGCAACGACGTGCTGGAATTGATCCAATACCGCCCGATCACCGAACAGGTGCACGAGCGTCCGCTGCTGGTGGTGCCGCCGCAGATCAACAAGTTCTATGTCTTCGACCTCAGCCCGGACAAAAGCCTGGCGCGCTTCTGCCTGCGCAATAATGTGCAGACCTTTATCATCAGTTGGCGCAACCCGACCAAGGCCCAGCGCGAGTGGGGCCTGTCGACCTATATCGAGGCGCTCAAGGAAGCGGTCGATGTGGTCACCGCGATCACCGGCAGCAAAGACGTGAACATGCTCGGCGCCTGCTCCGGCGGCATTACCTGCACCGCCCTGCTCGGGCACTACGCCGCGATCGGTGAGAAGAAGGTCAACGCCCTGACCTTGCTGGTGAGCGTGCTCGACACCACCCTGGACAGCGATGTGGCGTTGTTTGTCGACGAGCAGACGCTGGAGGCGGCCAAGCGCCACTCCTACCAGGCCGGTGTCCTGGAAGGGCGCGACATGGCAAAAGTCTTCGCCTGGATGCGCCCCAACGACCTGATCTGGAATTACTGGGTCAATAACTACCTGCTGGGCAACGAGCCGCCGGTGTTCGACATCCTGTTCTGGAACAACGACACGACCCGGCTGCCGGCAGCATTCCACGGCGACCTGATCGAGATGTTCAAAAACAACCCACTGATCCGGCCCAATGCACTGGAAGTGTGCGGCACGCCGATCGATCTGAAACAAGTCACCGCCGACATCTTCTCCCTGGCCGGCACCAACGATCACATCACGCCGTGGAAGTCCTGCTACAAGTCAGCCCAGCTGTTTGGCGGCAATGTCGAGTTCGTGCTGTCCAGCAGCGGCCATATCCAGAGCATTCTCAACCCGCCGGGCAACCCCAAGTCGCGTTACATGACCGGCACCGGAATGACCGACAAAGCCGACGACTGGCAGGAAAACTCTACCAAGCACACTGACTCCTGGTGGCTGCACTGGCAGGCCTGGCAGGCCGAGCGCTCGGGCAAGCTGAAAGCGTCGCCGACCGCCCTGGGCAACAAGAAGTTCGCCGCCGCCGAAGCCGCACCCGGCACCTATGTCCACGAGCGGTAAACCGTCCGCCGGCAATGACCAACCCGGCACCTGGAGGTGCCGTCAGCCTTACTTTTCGACGAGGCGGATACCCACCTCGGGTCATCCGGATTCAGCCACGATGGCGGCTCCGGCGGTTTAATTCACAGGGTCCAGGCATGCCTCAACCGTTCATATTTCGTACCGTCGATCTGGATGGACAGACCATCCGCACCGCCGTACGCCCAGGCAAGCCTCACTTGACCCCGCTGCTGATTTTCAACGGCATCGGCGCCAACCTGGAGCTGGTGTTTCCGTTCGTCCAGGCCCTGGACCCGGACCTGGAAGTCATCGCGTTCGATGTGCCAGGCGTCGGCGGTTCCTCGACGCCCAGCCACCCTTACCGCTTTCCCGGCCTGGCCAAGCTCACCGCGCGCATGCTCGATTACCTCGACTATGGCCAGGTCAATGCGGTGGGCGTGTCGTGGGGCGGCGCCCTGGCCCAGCAGTTCGCCTACGACTATCCCGAGCGCTGCAAGAAGCTGGTGCTGGCCGCTACCGCCGCCGGCGCCTTCATGGTCCCGGGAAAGCCCAAGGTGCTGTGGATGATGGCCAGTCCACGGCGCTACATTCAGCCCTCCCACGTGATTCGCATCGCACCGATGATCTATGGCGGCGCCTTTCGTCGCGATCCGTCCCTGGCCGCAGAACACGCGGCCAAGGTGCGTTCGGCGGGCAAACTGGGCTACTACTGGCAATTGTTCGCCGGGATGGGCTGGACCAGCATCCACTGGCTGCACAAGATCCATCAGCCGACCCTGGTGCTGGCCGGTGACGACGACCCGCTGATCCCGCTGATCAATATGCGCCTGCTCGCCTGGCGCATCCCCAATGCTCAGTTGCACATCATCGACGACGGCCATCTGTTTCTGATCACCCGGGCCGAAGCGGTTGCACCGATCATCATGAAATTTCTCCAGGAGGAGCGGCAGCGGGCCGTGATGCATCCGCACCCGACGCCTTTCAGCGGTACGTGAGAAGGCGCACGTCGAACAGGACTTCGCGCGCAAGTTGGCCCGGGACCGACTATGTTGTCTGTCTTGGATTGGTGTGCTTGTTGATGGTGACGAAGGAGTGTTGACTCATGCGAGAAAAACCAGCGACAGGCTCGTTGACGACGCCCGCCGCGTTTATCAATGCTCAAAGCGCGATCACCGGCCTGCGCGGTCGAGATCTGTTGTCGACGCTGCGCAACGTGGCCGCTCACGGCCTGCGCAACCCCCTGCACAGCGCCCGGCACGCCCTGGCCCTGGGCGGCCAATGGGGTCGGGTACTGCTGGGCGAGACCCTGCACAAACCCAACCCCCAGGACAGTCGGTTCGCCGACCCGACCTGGAGCCTGAACCCCTTCTATCGGCGCAGCCTGCAGGCTTACCTGAGTTGGCAAAAGCAGACCAGGAACTGGATCGACGACAGTGGCATGAACGACGACGACCGCGCCCGCGCGCATTTCGCCTTCACCTTGCTCAATGACGCCATCGCCCCCTCCAACACCTTGCTCAACCCGCTGGCGATCAAGGAGCTGTTCAACTCCGGCGGCAACAGCGTGGTTCGCGGTCTTGGCCATCTGGTGGACGACCTGTTGCACAACAACGGCCTGCCCAGCCAGGTCACCAAACAGGCTTTCGAGATCGGCAAGACCCTGGCCACCACTCCAGGCTCGGTGGTGTTTCGCAACGAGCTGCTGGAGCTGATCCAGTACAAGCCGATGAGCGAGAAACAATACTCCAAGCCCTTGCTGATCGTGCCGCCGCAAATCAACAAGTACTACATTTTCGACCTCAGCCCGGCCAACAGCTTCGTCCAGTTCGCCCTGAAAAACGGCTTGCAGACCTTCATGATCAGTTGGCGCAACCCGGATATCCGCCACCGAGAATGGGGGCTTTCCAGCTACATCGAAGCCGCCGAAGAGGCGATGAATGTGTGCCGGGCGATCACCGGCAGCCGCGAAGTGAACCTGATGGGCGCCTGCGCCGGTGGCCTGACCATCGCTGCCCTGCAAGGCCACTTGCAGGCCAAGCGCCAATTGCGCCGGGTGTCCAGCGCCAGCTACCTGGTCAGCCTGCTCGACAGCCAGATGGACAGCCCGGCAACCCTGTTCGCCGACGAACAGACCCTGGAAGCCGCCAAGCGCCGCTCCTATCAGCAAGGGGTGCTGGACGGCCGGGACATGGCCAAAGTCTTCGCCTGGATGCGCCCCAACGACCTGATCTGGAATTACTGGGTCAACAACTACCTGCTGGGCAAAGAGCCACCGGCTTTTGACATCCTCTACTGGAACAACGACAACACCCGCCTGCCGGCCGCGCTGCACGGCGACCTGCTGGACTTCTTCAAGCACAACCCGTTGAGCCATGCCGGGGGCCTGGAGGTCTGCGGCACACCGATCGACCTGCAGAAGGTCAATGTCGACAGCTTCAGCGTGGCCGGGATCAACGATCACATCACGCCCTGGGACGCGGTGTATCGCTCGACCCTGCTGCTGGGCGGCGAGCGGCGCTTCGTGCTGTCCAACAGCGGCCACGTGCAGAGCATCCTCAACCCGCCGAGCAACCCCAAGGCCAACTACGTTGAAAACCCCAAGCTCAGCAGCGACCCGCGCGCCTGGTACTACGACGCCAAGCACGTCGATGGCAGTTGGTGGACTCAGTGGCTGGGCTGGATTCAGGAACGTTCCGGCGTTCAGCGCGAAACCCAGATGACCCTCGGCAACCAGAACTATCCACCCATGGAAGCGGCACCCGGCACTTACGTGCACGTACGCTGAACAACCCTGGCGCCACGCCCGCCAGCGGGCCGTGGCCTGACGGAACAATCAAGAAGACTGGATGAAAACCCGCGACCGGATCCTCGAATGTGCCCTGCAATTGTTCAACCAAAAGGGCGAACCCAATGTCTCGACCATGGAAGTTGCCAATGAAATGGGGATCAGCCCCGGCAACCTCTACTACCATTTCCACGGCAAGGAGCCGTTGATCCTGGGCCTGTTCGAGCGCTTCCAGAACGAGCTGACCCCCTTGCTGGACCCGCCCGCCGATGCGTTGCTGGCTCCAGAAGACTATTGGCTGTTTTTGCACCTGATCGTCGAGCGCCTGGCGCACTACCGCTTCCTGTTCCAGGACCTGTCGAACCTGGCCGGGCGCCTGCCGAAACTGGCCAGGGGCATTCGCAACCTGCTCAATGCCCTCAAACGCACCCTGGCGTCCTTGCTGGCCCGACTCAAGGCGGCCGGTCAATTGGTCAGCGACACCCAGGCCCTGGGCCAACTGGTGGAACAGATCACCATGACCTTGCTGTTTTCCCTGGACTACCAGCGAATCCTCGACCGCGAAGGCGAGGTGCGGCTGGTGGTGTACCAGATCATGATGCTGGTGGCGCCGCACTTGCTGCCGCCGGCCAAGATGGCAACCGAACAGATGGCACGCCAGTATCTGGACCAGCATGAATAAGCCACTGTCGGCAGTGCTGACCGGCAAGCAGTGCATTCAAGGATTCAAGCCCTGGCGGGCAGCAACAAAAACGCCCGACCTTTGCAGGCCGGGCGTTTTTGCAAAACCTGAAAAGATCAGGTTTGACTGGTTGGCGTCACTGGAGTTGGCGCGGCAGTCGGGGTTGCAACCGGGGTCGGAGCCGACGAGGAGTTCGCTGGGCTGACCGGGGCGGCAGGTTTTGCTGCAACAGCAGGCTTTGGCGCCGCTGCTTTTGGAGCGGCGGGTTTGGCCGCAGCAGGTTTCTTGGCTACCGGCTTTTTCGCCGCGGCCGGCTTGGCTGCCGGTTTGACCGCAGGCTTGGCAGCAGCTGCCGGTTTGGCGGCGGCTGTTTTAGCGGCGGGCTTCGCAGCAGGTTTAGCTGCTGGCTTGGCTGCCGGCTTGGCGGCTACTGGTTTGGCCGCGGGTTTGGCGGCAGGTTTCGCGGCGGCGGTCTTGGCGGCAGGTTTGGCTGCCGGTTTAGCCGCTGCGGTCTTGGCGGCAGGTTTTGCAGCTGGCTTGGCAGCTGGTTTAGCAGCAGCCTTGACCAGTGGCTTGGCGGCGGGTTTGGCAGCCGGCTTGGCCGCTGCAGTTTTAGCCGCAACGGGAGCCACCTTGGCACCTGTGAGTTTTTCGATTTGCTTGGTCAGGGTATCGACCTTGCTGTGCAGGGCCTTGACCTCATTGCGGCTTGGCACGCCGAGGCGCGAGATGGCACTGTTCAGACGCTTGTCGAACGCACCTTCGAGTTCGTCCCACTTGCCCAGTGCACGGTCTTTGACATCACTGATACGCGACTTGGCAGAGCTGGCGGAATCCTTGGCGGATTCAACTTTCTTGCCGACCGCACTTTTAGTCAGTTTCTCGGCTTTCTCGCCATCTTTGACCAGGGTCTCGAAGAGTTTGCTGCCGTCAGTGTCAATCTTCGAGTACACGCCTAAACCAGCAAGCCAGATTTTGCGGGAGTAGTCTTCGACTTTCCCGATCCACGAGCTGCCTTCTTTTTCAGTATTCTTTTTACCAGCCATCCCGTTCTCCTTAATGTTTACGCGCGACACGTTCGAGCAATGCCGTCAGCTCATCGAGCTTAGCAGAGAGTGTCTCAACGTCATGTTTAGACGGAATGCCGATGCGATTCAAGGCACTTGCGACGCGCGTGTCAAAAGCCTTTTCGACTTTATCCAGTTGCACTTCAACTTTGCCTTTGAGACTGGTGACATCACCCTTGACGTTGTCGATTTGACTGTTGGCAGCATCAAGTTGTTCAGTCACAACTTTTTTGCCCTTCTTTTCAACAACTTGACCTTCCTTGATGAGTTCCTGGAAGTACTCGCTGCCTTCCTGCCCGACCTTGGCGTAGGCACCCAGGCCTGCCAGCCAGATCTTGCGGGCATAGGATTTGACTTCACTCAGAGCAGTCGACGAAACATCAACTTTTTTCTTCAGAATTACTTTGGCCATGGTGCACCTCACGCGCAGAAGGTTGGAGGAACTGCCCACAGAAAATGGGGCTGAAGCACAAAGTAGTGAGAAAAATTAGAATCGGCACCCTAACCACTGCAACAAAACAGTGAAGCAACTTGATAGGGGTGCTGGCTTACCGGTGGTGTTCAATCAGCGCCATTGCAACGCCTGCGATGGCCGGCAAGCCAGTTGCTGTAACAGACAATCAGGCCAGAGCTTTATCCATAGCCTTTTCGATTTCCGACTTGATGGTGCCGCTCATGGCGGACATCAACAGGCCCAGTTCAACATCAATCCGGATCAACTCCTCGCCCACGTGCACCGTGCCTTTGACTCCGGAACGCTTGAGGTTCAGGGTGTCGCCCGACCACTTGGGTTCCAGGCCATATTGGTCGGCCAGTTTCTGCGCCAGTTGCTCAGCCTTTTCACGGGCTGCTTCCTTGCCCAGGCCATGGGCACGTTCAACAGTAATACGGGCCATTAAATAACTCCTGATTTATCGGGACTTGCCTGAAGCATCTTGACCGTGGCTGCGTCAAAACGTCTCGGCGGCGCACTATCTTACATTCAGCCTTGCCAAGACAAAGGCCGCCACCGGGATTAGAATGTCCCGCATTCTCTTTTGGTGACAGCGATATGACTGATCAGCGCAAAGGCAGCGATGCCGAACCCACCACACACTTCGGCTTCAAGAACGTTCCAGAAAGCCAAAAGGCGGAAAAAGTCGCTGAGGTGTTCCACTCGGTAGCCGCCAAGTACGACCTGATGAACGACCTGCTGTCGGGCGGGATGCACCGTTTGTGGAAGCGCTTTGCCATCGAGCTGTCGGGCGTACGCAGCGGCAACCGCGTATTGGACATCGCCGGTGGCACTGGCGACCTGACCAAGAAGTTCTCGCACCTGGTTGGCCCGACCGGCCAGGTAGTACTGGCTGATATCAACGCATCCATGCTCAAGGTCGGTCGCGACCGTCTGCTGGACCTCGGTGTGGCCGGCAATGTCGAATTTGTCCAGGCCGATGCAGAAAAACTGCCGTTCCCGGACAACCATTTCGACTGCGTGACCATCGCCTTCGGCCTGCGCAACGTCACCCACAAGGAAGACGCCCTGCGCTCGATGCTGCGCGTACTCAAGCCCGGTGGCCGCCTGCTGGTGCTGGAGTTCTCCAAGCCGACCAACGCGCTGATGTCCAAGGCCTATGACGCGTATTCGTTCGCCTTCATGCCGTTGATGGGCAAGCTGATCACCAATGACTCGGAAAGCTACCGTTACCTGGCCGAATCGATCCGCATGCACCCGAATCAGGAAACCCTGAAATCGATGATGGTCGAGGCCGGTTTCGACCGCGTGACCTACCACAACATGACCGCGGGCATCGTCGCCCTGCATCGCGGCATCAAGCCCTGATGTTGCTCAGCGGCCTGCTCGCCAGCGTCGAACTCGGCGTCAATCGCGTGCTGCGCCTCGACAGCACGGCCCTGCCGCGTCTGCAACAACTGAGCGGCAAGGTGATCGCGGTCGACTGCCGCAACCCGGCGTTGCAGCTGTTTATCCTGCCCAGCGATGAAGGCCTGATGCTGGCCGCGCACTGGGCCACCGATGCCGACTGCACCTTGCGGGCCCCGGCCTCAAGCCTGCTAAAGCTGGCCCTGAGCAAAGACAAGACCACAATCCTGCATGGTCCCGAGGTCGAGCTGGAAGGCGACAGCGGCGTGCTCCTGGAACTGGCGGCGATCCTCCAGGACCTCGACCTGGACTGGGAATACGAGCTGTCGCGCTGGCTTGGCCCGGTCACCACCTCGCTGTTCAGCGGCCATGTGCGCAGCCGGGCCCGCTGGTATCAGCAAGGGTTCGCCAGCCTCAATCAGAACCTGGGTGAATACCTGGCCGAAGAATCACGCACCCTGGTAGGCCAGCGCGAAGCCGAAGCCCGGTTTAGCGAGCTGGACCAGATCAAACTCGACCTGGAACGTCTTGAGGCGCGCTTCGAGCGCCTTTCCCGATCCCTTGATCCAAGCGATAACGCATGAAGCTGCTCGCCGTCCGCCGTTTGTTGCGCATCCAGCGCGTCGTGATTCGTTACCGCCTCGATGACTTGCTGTTTGCCCTGCCCCTGCCCTGGTTTCTCCTGGCCCTGCGCTACGCCCTGCCCTGGCGCTGGCTGCCGCGCAAACCGCTGGAGCTGAGCCGGGGTGCGCGCTTGCGCCTGGCACTGCAGGACCTGGGGCCGATCTTTATCAAGTTCGGGCAGATTCTCTCCACCCGCCGCGACCTGCTCCCCGAAGACATCGCCGATGAACTGATGCGCCTGCAGGACCGCGTGCCGCCGTTCGACTCGCAAAAGGCCGTGGCGCTGATCGAGCAGCAGTTGGGCAAGAAGATCAGCGACGTCTTCAGTCGCTTTGATATCGAGCCCCTGGCCTCGGCTTCGGTGGCGCAGGTGCACGCCGCGCAGCTCAAAAGTGGTGAAGAGGTGGTGGTCAAGGTCATCCGCCCGGGCCTCAAGCCGATCATCGCCCAGGACCTGGCGTGGCTGTTCATCCTGGCCCGCACTGCGGAAAAACTCTCGGCCGACGCACGCCTGCTGCACCCGGTGGACGTGGTCAGCGACTACGAAAAAACCATCTACGACGAACTCGACCTGCTGCGCGAGGCGGCCAACGCCAGCCAGCTCAAGCGCAACTTCGAGGGCTCGTCGCTGCTGTATGTACCCCAGGTCTACTGGGACTGGTGCCGCCCCAAAGTGCTGGTGATGGAGCGTATCTACGGGATCCAGGTCACCGACCTCGCGACCCTGGCCGACCAGCGCACCGACATGAAGATGCTTGCCGAGCGCGGTGTGGAGATTTTCTTCACCCAGGTGTTCCGCGACAGCTTCTTCCACGCCGACATGCACCCGGGCAACATTTTCGTCAGCACCGTCAACCCGTGGAGCCCGCAATACATAGCGATCGACTGCGGCATCGTCGGCAGCCTGACGCCCGAGGACCAGGACTACCTGGCGCGCAACCTGTTCGCCTTTTTCAAGCGCGACTACCGCCGCGTGGCCCAGTTGCACATTGACTCCGGCTGGGTGCCGGCGGAAACCAAACTCAACGAATTCGAAGCGGCGATCCGCACCGTGTGCGAGCCGATCTTCGAAAAACCGTTAAAGGATATTTCCTTCGGCCAGGTGCTGATGCGCCTGTTCCAGACGGCGCGGCGCTTCAATATGGAAGTCCAGCCGCAACTGGTGCTGCTGCAAAAGACCCTGCTCAACATCGAGGGCCTGGGCCGCCAGCTGTACCCGGACCTGGACCTGTGGAACACCGCGCAGCCTTTCCTCGAACGCTGGATGCGCGAGCGGGTCAGCCCGAAAACCCTGCTGGGCAACCTCCACAGCCAGGTCGAACAACTGCCGCACCTGGCCAACATGACCCGCGACCTGCTCGAACGCATGTCCCAACCCCACGCCAAGGACCCGCCGCCGCCCTGGCATCAGCGCAAGGACGACTGGTTCCTGCGCCTGCTGGGCTGCGCCCATCTGGCCGGCGGCGCGATCCTGGCAGTCGGTGGCCCGTTGCACGAACTGGGGCACTGGCCGGCGGGAATCATGATTGCGGTCGGCCTGTATCTGGTCGTTCGCCGATAGCCAGTGACGCAGTCGGCTGGCAAACTGTTCAAATCGCCGAGGCGCAACCATCGGGTTGAACCTGGTAGTCGGAGTCGAAGATGAAAGATTGGCTGGACGAGATCAAATGGGACGCTGACGGCCTGGTGCCGGCCATCGCCCAGGATCACAAGACCGGGCGCGTGCTGATGATGGCCTGGATGAACCGCGAGGCCCTGGGCCTGACCGCCGCCGAGAACCGTGCCATTTACTGGTCACGTTCGCGCGGCAAACTGTGGCGCAAGGGCGAAGAGTCCGGGCACGTGCAGAAGCTCCACGAAATGCGCCTGGACTGCGACGCCGACGTGATCATCCTGATGGTCGAGCAAGTCGGCGACATCGCCTGTCACACCGGCCGCCATAGCTGCTTCTACCGCGTTCACGAGAACGGCGAGTGGAAGACCGTCGAACCGGTCCTCAAAGACCCGCATGCGATTTATTCGGCAGGACACTGAACATGAATGACACCCTGAACCGTCTGGCACAGGTGCTGGAAGAGCGCAAAGGGGCCGCGGCCGACAGTTCCTATGTCGCCAGCCTGTACCACAAGGGTCTGAACAAGATTCTGGAGAAAGTGGGCGAAGAGTCGGTCGAAACCATCCTCGCCGCCAAGGACGCCGCCATCAGTGGCGACTGCAGCGATGTGATCTACGAAACCGCCGATTTGTGGTTTCACAGTATGGTCATGCTCGCCCAACTGGGGCAGCATCCGCAGGCCGTTCTCGATGAGCTGGATCGTCGCTTCGGTTTGTCCGGGCACGCCGAGAAGGCCTCGCGCCCATCCGCCTGAACCACACTTTAGAGAGGAAAACGCAGCATGGGCATTTTTGACTGGAAACACTGGATCGTCATCCTGGTTGTCGTGGTACTGGTATTCGGCACCAAGAAACTGAAGAACCTGGGTACTGACGTCGGCGAATCGATCAAGGGCTTTCGCAAGGCCATGAACGACGATGAAAAGCCTGCCGAGCCTGTGGTACCGCCGACCGCGCAGCCCGTGCCACCGGTGCAACCACACACCACCGCGCCGCTGAGCCAACCGCACACCATTGACGTGCAGGCCCAAAAAGTCGAAGAGCCGACCCGCAAAGACTCGTGAGCACTGACTAATGTTTGGTATCAGCTTCTCTGAACTGCTGCTCGTCGGCCTCGTGGCCCTGCTGGTCCTGGGCCCGGAGCGCCTGCCGGGTGCTGCGCGGACCGCCGGTCTCTGGGTCGGGCGCCTGAAGCGCAGCTTCAACGCGATTAAACAGGAAGTTGAACGGGAAATCGGTGCCGACGAGATTCGCCGGCAACTGCACAACGAACACATTCTGTCGTTGGAGCAGGAAGCGCGGAAGATCCTGGCACCGACCCAGCTGGAAGCCACCCCGCCGCCAGCGGTGGCTGAACAACCCGCTCCGCCAGTGGCCAGCGCCCCGGCGCCAGCACCGACCGGCCCCGTCGAGCCGGCCACGCCCCAGACGCTGACTGAACCTGCACCTGCCGCGGCGGCTCCAGCCACGCCCGCGCCCCATGACCCTACTTTGCCGCCGCGAGCCCCATGAGCGATATTCCGGAAAACGACCAACACATGCCGCTGGTGTCGCACCTCACCGAGTTGCGCACCCGCCTGTTGCGCTGCGTCGCGGCGATCTTCCTGATCTTTGCCGGGCTGTTCGCCTTCACCCAGCAGATCTACACCTTCGTCTCCACGCCGCTGCGCCAGTACCTGCCGGTGGGCGCGACGATGATCGCCACCGATGTGTCCTCGCCGTTCCTGACGCCGCTGAAGCTGACCATGATGGTCTCGCTGTTTCTGGCGATCCCGGTGATCCTGCATCAGATCTGGGGCTTTATCGCACCGGGCCTGTACAAGCATGAAAAACGCATCGCCGTGCCGCTGCTGGTGTCGAGCATCATGCTGTTCTACACCGGCATGGCCTTCGCCTACTTCCTGGTGTTCCCGCTGATCTTCAAGTTCTTTGCCGCCGCCACTCCGGCCGGCGTCGAAATGATGACCGACATCACCAGCTACCTCGATTTCGTGATGACCCTGTTCTTCGCCTTTGGCGTGGCCTTCGAGATCCCGGTGGCCGTGGTGCTGCTGGTCTGGATCGGCGTGGTCGACGTCAAATACCTGAAGAAGATCCGCCCGTACGTGATCATCGGCTGCTTCGTAGTCGGCATGATCCTCACGCCGCCGGACATTTTCTCGCAGACGCTGCTGGCCGTTCCCATGTGGCTGCTGTTTGAAATCGGCATCCTGTTCGGCAGCCTGATCAGCAAGCGTGGCGACCACGTGGACGATCAACCGGCCGACGATCACAACGACCAGCCGCCAGCGACCCAGGCGTGAACCTGCTGCTCCTCGAAGAGGCCGATTTCATCGCGCCGGACCGCGTGATCCTGCGTGACCGGCGCCTGACCCACATGCAGGAAGTGCATCGCGCCGCGGTCGGTGACAGCCTGCGGGTCGGGCGCATCGACGGCGCGATGGGTTCGGCCGAACTGCTGCGCCTGGAGGCCCATGAGGCCGAACTGCGGGTCAACCTCGACCTGTCGCCACCCGCCAAGCTGCCGCTGACCCTGGTGCTGGCCCTGCCCCGGCCGAAGATGCTGCGTCGGGTGCTGCAGACCGTTTCCGCCATGGGCGTGCCACGGCTGATCCTGGTCAACAGCTACCGGGTCGAAAAGAGCTTCTGGCAAACCCCCTTCCTCGAACCTGCGGCCATTCGCGAACAGCTGATTCTCGGCCTTGAACAGGCCCGGGACACTGTGCTGCCGCAGGTGCTGATCGAAAAACGCTTCAAGCCCTTTGTCGAAGACCGCCTGCCTGGCCTGGTTGAAGGCACGCGAGGCCTGGTCGGCCACCCGGGCCCCTACCCGGCCTGCCCACGCGGGCTGGACGAGCCGGTGACCCTGGCCATCGGCCCCGAAGGCGGCTGGATCCCCTACGAAATCGACTTGCTGGGCAAGGCCGGCCTGCAGCCGGTACAGCTCGGCGAACGC
This sequence comes from Pseudomonas sp. MF4836, assembly GCF_002018875.1. Taxonomy (GTDB): domain Bacteria; phylum Pseudomonadota; class Gammaproteobacteria; order Pseudomonadales; family Pseudomonadaceae; genus Aquipseudomonas. The sequence continues at coordinate 384,739 of NZ_MVOL01000002.1, read as the reverse complement.
ATCCTGCGCGTCGAAACCGCCGTCACCGCCCTGCTCGCCCGCTTGTTCTGAGGCTCGAGCAGGTGCTCGCCGGCGCCTTGCATCCAGCGCTACCCCCTCTATTGCGCCATTGTCGGCAGGCCGTTGCCTACAGGAACGCCCGTGCCCGCCGATAGCGTATGGATAAACCCAATCGGCAAAAAAGGGAGTTCACACCATGTACCGCTGGCTCGCCCAAACCCTGGGGAATGTAAGCGTCAATAAAAAACTGGGCTTTGGCTTCGGCCTGGTGCTGCTCCTGACCCTGCTGATCACCGCCACCGGCTGGATGGGCCTGGGCAGCGTGATCGAGCGTGGCGACAAGCTCGGCTACATCTCCAGCCTCAACGAATTGACCAAGGACCTGCGTGCCGCGCGCCTGGATTACGAAATGCGCCGCGGCGAACAAGGCCCGGGGGCGGTCAGCGACCTGCTCAAGCAGCTCGACAGCGGCTTGCAGACCGCACGCGGCATGCTGGAGCAATCCGACAGCCTGACCCTGATTGACCAACAGCTGGCAGCGGTCGGCGAGTACAAGGCCGCTTTCAGCGACATGACCCGTGCCACCGACAGCCGTGAGGCCGCCCGCGGCAAACTCGGGGCCACCGCGGACAACGCCGTGGCCCGGGTTGCCGAGGTCGAGAAATCCCTGCTGCAGGGCGACAGCGTCGCCCAGTTCAACAGCGTCATCGATCTTTCCAAGCTGATCCAGCAGGCGCGCTTCCAGGTGCGTGGCTACACCTACAGCGGCAAGGCCGATGCCGAGCAGCCGGCCCTGGACGCCATCGACAACGCCCTGAGCAACCTGGCCAGCCTGCCGAGCCGATTGCCGGAGCAACATATCGCCAACCTGCAACAGGCCACCGACTCCCTCAAAGGCTATCGCGCCGCCGTCAGCGAGTTCCGTGACTCGCAAGTGGCCAGTGCCGCAGCGCTCAAACGCATGGCCGATCAAGGCACGCGCCTGATGGACCTGAGCAAGCAGCTCACCAGCGCCCAGACCCTCAAGCGCGACAGCGACGCGGCCCAGGCCCGGAACACGCTGATCATCGTCACCGCACTGGCCCTGCTCTTTGGCCTGATCGCCGCGTGGAGCATCACCCGGCAGATCGTCATTCCCCTGCAACAGGCGCTGAAAGCTGCCGAGCGGGTCGCCTCGGGGGATCTGAGCCAGAACCTCAACGTCGAGCGCCGTGATGAGCTGGGCCAGCTACAAGGCGCTATGCAGCGCATGACTCTGAGCCTGCGCGAGCTGATCGGCGGCATCGGCGATGGCGTGACCCAGATCGCCAGCGCCGCCGAGCAGCTGTCGGCCGTCACCGAGCAGACCAGCGCCGGGGTCAATAACCAGAAAGTCGAGACCGACCAGGTCGCCACCGCCATGAATGAGATGGCGGCTACCGTGCAAGAGGTCGCGCGTAACGCCGAGGAGGCCTCCGAGGCCGCTGTGGCTGCCGATCAGCAGGCCCGCGAGGGTGATCGGGTGGTCAGCGAAGCCATCGCCCAGATCGAGCGCCTGGCGACCGAGGTCGGCAACTCCACTGACGCCATGAGCCACCTCAAGCACGAGAGCGACAAGATCGGCAGCGTGCTGGATGTGATCAAGTCCGTGGCCCAGCAGACCAATCTGCTGGCGCTCAATGCCGCCATCGAAGCCGCTCGTGCCGGGGAAGCCGGCCGTGGTTTTGCGGTGGTGGCCGACGAGGTGCGCAGCCTGGCCCAGCGCACACAGAAGTCCACCGAGGAGATCGAGGAGCTTATCGTCGGCCTGCAAAGCGGCACTCAGCAGGTGGCAACCATCATGGACAACAGCCGTGGCCTGACCGAAAGCAGCGTCGAGCTGACCCGGCGTGCCGGCGGAGCCCTGGAGAACATCACCCGTACGGTGTCGGCGATCCAGGCCATGAACCAACAGATCGCCACCGCCGCCGAGCAGCAAAGCGCCGTGGCCGAAGAGATCAACCGCAGCGTGCTGAACGTGCGTGACGTTTCCGAGCAGACCTCCGCCGCCAGCGAAGAAACCGCCGCCTCCAGCGCCGAACTGGCGCGCCTGGGCATCCACCTGCAAAGCCTGGTGGGGCGCTTTCGGGTCTGACCGGTAGCCGCAATGGCCTAGCAGGTGAGCGGGTGTGTCAGGGATGGACAGCGCAGCCTCGTTCCTCGGTAGCGGCTACATTTGTAGCCGCTGCCAGCAGGTTGCACTCGGGGCCGAGTGAATCAGGAGCGGCTACAGCACCTGGCGCAAGAAGGCCTGGGCCCGGGGGTCCTGGGGGGCGTCGAAGAACGCGGCCGGCGCGGCGTCTTCCAGCAGTTTGCCGTGGTCGAAAAACAGCACCCGGTCCGCCACTTCCCGGGCGAAGCCCATTTCGTGGGTCACGCAGACCATGGTCATGCCTTCCAGGGCCAGGGTTTTCATCACGTCCAGCACTTCGCCGACCATTTCCGGGTCCAGGGCCGAGGTCGGCTCATCGAACAGCATGACCTTGGGCTCCATCGCCAGCGCCCGGGCAATCGCCACGCGCTGCTGCTGGCCGCCGGACAGACGTGACGGAAACTCATTGGCCTTCTGCGCAATACCGACTTTTTCCAGCAGTGCCAGGGCCTTGGCCTCGCGCTCTTTCTTGCCGCGCTTGCGCACCACTTTCTGCGCCAGGCACAGGTTTTCCAGCACCGTCATGTGCGGAAACAGGTTGAAGTGCTGGAACACCATGCCCACTTCCCGGCGGTAGGCGTTCACATCGGTCTTGGGGTCGGCCAGTTGCAGGCCGTCGATGCTCACCGAGCCGGAGTCGAATTCCTCCAGGCCATTGAGGCAACGCAGGAAGGTCGATTTGCCGGAGCCGGACGGGCCGATCACCACCAGCACTTCGCCACGGGCCACCTGGGTGGTGACGTTATCCACCGCGCGCACCACTTGGCCGCGGGTGTCGAAGACTTTTACCAGATCGCGGACTTCAATCACTTTGCGCGAGCCTCCGCTCAAGCCGGCTGGCGATTTTCGACAGCGGCAGGTTGATCAACAGATAAAGACCGGCCACGCAGAACAGGATCTCGAACGGCGAGAACGAGGTGGTGATCACCTCGCGGCCGCTCTTGAGCAGTTCGGTAATGGCGATCACCGAGACCAGCGAGGTGTCCTTGACCAGGCTGATGAACTGTCCGGCCAACGGCGGCAGCACGCGCTTGAGCGCCTGCGGCAGCACCACATGGCGCATCGACTGGCCACCGCTCAAGCCCAGGGAGCGCGCGGCTTCGTTCTGCCCGCGGGCAATGGACTGCACCCCGGCGCGAATGATTTCCGCCACATAGGCGCCGGTGAACAGCGACAGCGCGGCAATCCCGGCGAACTCCCGGGACAGATTGAGCACGGTGCCGATAAAGAAGTAGAAAATGAAAATCTGCACCAGCAGCGGCGTGCCCCGTACCAACTCGACATAAATCGTCGACAGATCACGCAGGGTCGGGTTGCTCGACAGCCGGCACAGGCCCGTTGCCAGGCCGATCAGCAGCCCGAGCACGCCGGACACCACCGACAGCCACAAGGTGGTCCACAGCCCCCACAACAGCGGCCCGGCCGCCCAGTGGTAAGTCATGCCAATCACATCGCCTTCGCCCACATCGTCGCCATTGGCCACTTGCAGGCTGGTCGCATCGACCGTCAGCACCTGCTCGTTGCCGCCGTCGTTGCGCAGGGAGACCTCGAACGTATCGCCCTTGCGCACCAGCTGGCTGACGGTGGAAACCTCCGCGGCGCGCTGGGGCTCTTCAGCCTGGTAGACGAAATACTGCGGTACGCGGTTCCAGCGCCATTCGTAAGACATCAGCGAGGTGGCGTAATACAAGGCGCCGGCCAGGCCGATCAGGACCAGTACGGTCAGGATGTGCCAGGGCCACTGGGCTTTTTTCTGCTTCATGGGTCGGTGAATCCATAGCGATCAAAGGACAGCCCCCAACGGTAGGGGGATGCTGCCTTGGTCAAAGAGCGGGGCGCGGCGACGGCGCTGGCGGAACCGCAAAGCGGCCCGAAGAAAACCAGCGCCTTGGCTACAGGGTGCTTATTCCATGTCCTTGAGCCACTCGGTGCTCTTGAACCACTTGTCATGGATGCGATCGTAGGTGCCGTCTTCGTGGATCTGGTGCAGGAAGTTGTTGATGAAGTTGATGCTGTCGTAGTCACCCTTCTTCAGACCGAAGGCCAGAGGCTCGTAGGTGAACGGCTTATCGAGGAACGTAAGCTTGCCGTTGCCGACCTTGCCCAGCGCCACCACGTTGTACGGGGCGTCGTAGATAAAGGCGTCGGCCTTGCCGTTGACCACGTCGAGCACCGCTTCCTGCTCATTGTCGTAACCGTGGTACTTGGCTTTGGCGATCAGCTTCTTGGCGACCATCTCACCGGTGGTGCCGAGTTTGGAGGTGATGCGGTAGTCGGCGCTGTTCAGGTCTTTATAGGACTTGATAGTGCCTTCGAGTTCTTTGCGGATCAGCAGGGTCTGGCCGACCACGATGAAGGGGTCGCTGAAGTTCAGGCGCAGGTTGCGTTCCTGGGTCAGGGTCATGCCGCTGCCGATCATGTCGAACTTGTCGGTCAGCAGGGCCGGGATGATGCCGTCGTAACCGGTGGAAACCATCTCCAGCTTGACGCCCATGGACTTGGCCATGGCTTTGAGCAGGTCGACTTCAAAACCGATGATCTCGCCACGCTTGTTGGTCATTTCAAACGGCATGTAGGTCGGGTCCATGCCGACTTTCAATGTGCCGCGCTTGACCGCGTCGTCGATGGCGCCCGCCTGGGCTGCGTTGACTGCCACCAAGGCGCTGACGCCGAGCAGCAGCATCGAGAGATACTTCTTCATCTTCAAGTCCCCTGAACCGATTTTATTGTGATGCCTGCGCGTACTGGCGCCGGACGGAAAATCTCCGGATATCAAGCCGTTGTCGTTCACGCGCAAGAATTTGCGGGAGCGATGCTAACGCACTCGGCCATTTGCACAAGGTTTTTTGTCAGCACGACAACCCCGTGCGCTGGCCCCAGAGAGCACCGCAGAAGCACCAGAAAAAGTATGACCTGTAGCCGCTGCCGAGCCCGCGAGGCTGCGCTGGCCCTATGGGGCGCCGGAGCGTGTCAGGAAAAGAGGTGGCGCCAGTACCGGCGGGCGCAACCTGCGGCAGCGGCTACGGGGTTGAAGGGGGGTGGTGCAATGTAAAACGCCCTTGAGTGGGAGCTCAAGGGCGTTGGCGTCAGGCCGGTTGCGGGGCCGCGATCAGCGGTTGCAACGGTAACAGCGGGGCATGGGGGTCGGCGTCTACCGACTGGCGCCAGGCACCGAGCCATTCACCGTGGCCTTCGCTCCAGACCTGCTCATGCAGGCGGGCCAGGGCCACCGGGTCGCTCAACAGCGCCAGGCGCTCGCTGTTGTTGAGGGCCGCCGGCCCGACTTTCAGCGCATGCCGCACGCGCTCGATACGCAGCCACTCGATCGGCTCGGCCTGACCGTGACGGGAGGTCGCCAGCGCACACGCCAGGGCGTTCTGCTGCGGGTCGACCACGGCACGGATAAAGCCGTCGTTGAGGGCGTGCCAGCGGTTTTCGTGGGTGTACTGGTCAGTTGCCAGCAAGGCCTGCGGCGGATTGTATTCCTCGGGGATCAGGAACAGGCTCTCGTCACGGGACTTCAGGCCCAGGCCGACACGGCTGGAGATCACCGACACCGGGATCGACAGCATCAGCGAACCGACAATCGGCACCAGCCACCACAGGAAGCTCGGGTTCAGCCACACCACCAGCAATGCCCAGAAGAAACCCAGCAAGGTCTGCGGACCGTGGCGCTTGACCGCCTCGCTCCACGGCGTGGAGTCGTCGTCACGCTGTGGCGAGTTCCAGGTCGCAGCCCAGCCGAGGAACGCGGCCAGAACGAAGCGGGTGTGGAAAATCATCCGCACCGGCGCCAGCAGCATGGAGAACAGCATCTCCAGCAGCATCGACAGGGTCACCTTGAACTTGCCGCCGAACTCTTTCGCGCCCTTGGCCCAGATCAGGATGATGCTCAGCAACTTGGGCAGGAACAGCAGCACGATGGTGGTCGAGAACAGGGCCACGGCCTTGTCCGGGTGCCATTGCGGCCACAGCGGGTACAGTTGGCGCGGCTCCATGAAGTACTGCGGCTCCATCAGCGTGTTCACTGCCAGCAGGGCGGTGGACAACACCAGGAAGAAGAACCACAAGGGCGCCGACAGGTAGGACATCACGCCAGTGAGGAACACCGCGCGGTGCACCGGGTGCATGCCTTTTACCAGGAACAGGCGAAAGTTCATCAGGTTGCCGTGGCACCAGCGACGGTCACGCTTGAGTTCGTCCAGCAGGTTCGGCGGCAGTTCTTCATAGCTGCCCGGCAGGTCGTAGGCAATCCACACACCCCAGCCGGCACGGCGCATCAGCGCAGCTTCGACGAAGTCGTGGGAAAGAATCGCACCGGCGAACGCACCTTTGCCCGGCAAAGGCGCCAGGGCGCAATGCTCGATGAACGGCTGCATGCGGATGATCGCGTTGTGGCCCCAGTAGTGGGATTCACCCAACTGCCAGAAGTGCAGGCCGGCGGTGAACAGCGGGCCGTAGACCCGGGTCGCGAACTGCTGCATGCGCGCATACAGCGTGTCCATGCCCGAAGCCCGTGGCGCGGTCTGAATGATCCCGGCGTCCGGCGTGGCTTCCATCAAGCGCACCAGGCTGGTCAGGCATTCACCGCTCATCACGCTGTCGGCGTCGAGCACCACCATGTACTTGTAGTCGCCGCCCCAGCGACGGCAGAAGTCGTCGAGGTTGCCGCTCTTGCGTTTGACCCGGCGACGACGGCGACGATAGAAGATCTTGCCGAAGCCCTTGGCTTCACGGCACACATCCAGCCACGCCTGCTGCTCGGCGATGCAGATATCGGCATCGTTACTGTCGCTGAGCACGAAGAAGTCGAAGCGGTCGAGGTCACCCGTGGCGGCAACCGACTCGAAAGTCGCTCGCAAACCGGCGAATACCCGCGGCACGTCTTCGTTGCAGATCGGCATGACCAGAGCGGTGCGCGCGTCCCGAGGGATCGGTTCGTCACCGGCACTGGCGCCGGAGATACGGTATTTGTCATGCCCGGTGAGCAACTCGAGGAAGCCCATCAGCGCGGTCCAGAAGCCCGCCGAAACCCAGCAGAACAGAATCCCGAACAGGATCAGGATGCTGGTCTGCAGCGCATACGGCAGCACCTGGGTAGCGGTCTGCATCAAGGGTTGGTGCAGGACTTCTTCCAGGTCGACGAAGGCCCAGCCCTGGTACGGCATGATGCCTTTCATGTACCAGCCGGCGACGATGGTCTGGCCGAGCATCAGCACCAGCAGGATGTAACGGCGGATCGAGCCCACGGTGCGCCAGCGCGCCGCCGGGAGCACCCGCTCATCCTTGGGTGGCGCCGGCGGGTTGGTGCGCCCGGTCAGGCGCCGCCAGCCACGGACCAGGATATTGGTGCGCCACGGCTCCGGAACCACCTTGGTGCGACGGATCGGTGGCGTGGCCTTGAGGCACACCCGGCCACTGGCGTCGAGCGCCAGCATTTCGGCGTCCTCCAGCTCTTCGGCGGTGCTCAGGGTCAGACGCCGGCCGACCGACGCCTGGGCGGCATCGGCAGGGGCATCGAAGGTTGCAGACGACAGCCGCTGGTGCAGCTCGCTGAAAGACTGGCAACCCGCCAGTTCAGCGCGCTGCTCGTCCGTCATTGGCAGGTGCGCCAGGTACTCGGCGAGAGTCTCTGGCTGTACTTGAGAGTTACTCATCGGCAGGCAACTGATAGCTCCAGGTCTCGGTCAGGACTTGCTCAGTCGGGACAGATTCCGGTGTGGCTGGGGCGGCATCGGCAGCCACAGGCTGCTTCGCGTCTTTGTTGTCCTTGGCGTCTTTGGCCGGCTTGGCGTCAGCTTGCTTGGCCTCGGCCAGCTTGGCTTCCTTGTCCTTCTTCTCCTGTTGCTTGGCGGCAATCTTGTCAGCCTTGGCCACGGAAGAATTGGATGCCGGCAGGGTCGACTTGGCAGGCTCGGCCGGAGCCACGTTTCTCACCAGCGCCGCACGCATCTCGGTGGACTTGCCTGCGTCCTTGATTTTCATCCGCAGGGTCAGGCGCCAGCCTTTGGTTTCAGGGTTGTAGCGCACGCTGTTTTCGACCAGCTCGGCGTTATCGCCAACGCTGACCTGGCTGCGCACTTCGGCATCTTCCGGCAGGGCCGCCAGGGATGGGCCCTGGAAGTCCACCAGGTACGCCACGCTGCCGTCCGGCTGACGGATCAGGTTCGACTGCTTGACGTCACCCGTGGAACGCAGGGTCTGCTCGACCCAGGCGCTGTCCGGCGAATGCAGGGCGGCTTCGTCGATGGTCCAGTGCAGGCGGTAGGCGAAATCAAAGGCCTGGCCCGGCTCCGGCTGTTTCTCCGGGCTCCAGAAGGCAACGATGTTGTCGTTGGTTTCATCGGCAGTCGGGATCTCCACCAGATCGACGGTGCCCTTGCCCCAATCGCCCTTCGGCTCGATCCAGGCGCTTGGGCGCTTGTCGTAGCGGTCATCGAGGTCTTCGTAGTGGCTGAAGTCACGGCCACGTTGCAGCAAGCCGAAACCACGCGGGTTTTCGACCGAGAAGTTGCTCACGGCCAGGTGTTTCGGGTTGTTCAGCGGGCGCCAGATCCACTCGCCATTGCCGGCATGGATCGACAGGCCGCTGGAGTCATGCAACTCGCGACGGTAGTTGAGGACCTTGGACGGCTGGTTGGCGCCGAACAGGAACATGCTGGTCAGCGGGGCGATGCCCAGCTTGCCGACCTTGTCCCGCAGGAACACTTTGGCCTTGACGTCGACGATGGTGTCGCTGCCCGGACGCAGGGTCAGGCGGTAGGCACCGGCTGCACGCGGCGAGTCCAGCAGGGCGTAGATCACCAGGTGCTTGTCGGTCGGCTTGGGTTGCTGGATCCAGAACTCGCTGAAACGCGGGAACTCTTCGCCGGAAGGCAAGGCGGTATCGATCGCCAGGCCGCGGGCGGACAAGCCGTAGGTATGGCCCTTGCCCACAACGCGGAAGTAGCTCGCGCCGAGCATGGTCATGATCTCGTCTTGCTTGTCGGCCTTGTTGATCGGGTACAGCACACGGAAACCGGCATAACCCAGCTTCTCGGTGGCCTTGGGATCGAACTTGACGTCGCCGAAGTCGAAGCGACTTGGGTCGTATTTGATCTCTTCGACGGTGTTGGCCGTGATTTCGTTGATTTTCACCGGCGTATCGAAGTGCATGCCCTGGTGATAGAACGACAGCTTGAAGGGGGTTTTCTGATTGGCCCACTCAGCTTTTTCAGTGAGGAAGCGGATTTTTTGATAATCCGCGAACTTCATGTCACGAAATTCGTTCGGCAGGTTACTGCGCGGGGCCTCGTACTTCTGCCCGGCCAGCTCTTTGGCTTTGGCCGATACATCATCCAGATTGAAAGCCATGAGCGGACCGGCGCCAAGCAGGCAAAGCAGGGCAGAGCCTGTCAGCAGCGCGTTTCGTAACCGTTTGGCAGACAATTTTGGTGCATTACAGGGACTAACAATCACGAGCAACCCTCGCCGAAAACAGATCAAAAAACCAACGGCCAGCTATCTATATGCCAGGTTGGCGAGCATTGTTCCGACTCCGATGGGGCGAAATGATTCCCCAAGCGGTCACGGACAAGTCTCTACCTAAGTCAAAATGGACCAACGAACGCTGATCCCCGTAGCGCGCGATTATCTAGTAGGCCGCGTTACAACGCATCAGGGGGAACAAAGTATTTATTGGGTAAAACAGCTGTTTTCGACCTAAATCGGCGGAAAAAGATGTTTCAAGCACTTTCAGGTCTGTAACAGGAAGGTTACCGGGCCATCATTGACCAGATGCACCTGCATGTCCGCACCGAAACGTCCCGATGCCACTTTGCCATGTAACTGTTGCGCCTTTGCTAATAGATAGTCGAAAAGCTCCTGGCCCAGGGCTGGCGGCGCGGCCGTGGAAAAGCTCGGACGCAAGCCGCTTCTGGTGTCGGCGGCCAGGGTGAACTGCGACACCAGCAGCAGACCGCCATCGACCTCGGCCAGGGACAGATTCATCTTGCCCTCGGGATCACTGAACACCCGATAGTTAAGCAGCTTGTGCAGAAGTTTGTCGGCGCTGGCCCGGGTGTCGTCGGGTTCCACCGCCACCAGCACCAGCAACCCCTGGTCGACGGCGCCTACCACCTCCCCCGCCACTTCCACTCGTGCGCCACGCACCCGTTGCAGCAGGCCCTTCATGCTTCTTCAAGCGGCAGGTCGAGCAGGCGCCGGGCCATCTGGTCGGCGGCGCGCACCAGGGCGTCGGTGATCCCTGGCTCGGAGGCCGCGTGGCCGGCGTCGCGGATGACTTGCAGCTCGCTGTTGGGCCAGGCCTGGTGCAGCTCCCAGGCGTTGTCCAGGGGGCAGATCACGTCGTAGCGACCGTGGACGATAACCCCCGGCAGGTGGGCGATCTTGCCCATGTCGCGAATCAGCTGGTCGGGCTCAAGGAAGGCATTGTTGGTGAAGTAGTGGCATTCGATCCGGGCAATCGACAGCGCGCGCTGCGGCTCGGAGAAGCGGTCCACCACCAACGGGTTCGGGCGCAGGGTCGCGGTGCGCCCCTCCCAGGTCGACCAGGCCTTGGCCGCATGCATCTGGGCAATCTGGTCGGTGCCAGTCAGGCGTTTGTGGAAGGCGTTGAGCAGGTCGTGGCGTTCATCCTGTGGGATGGGCGCCACGTAGTCCTGCCAGTAATCCGGGAACAGACGGCTGGCGCCGTTCTGGTAGAACCACTCGATTTCCTGCGGACGCGCCAGAAAGATCCCGCGCAGAATCAGACCGTGCACACGCTCTGGATGGCTTTGCGCGTAAGCCAGCGCCAGGGTCGACCCCCATGAACCGCCAAACACCACCCACTTTTCGATCCCCAGGTGCAGGCGAATCCGCTCCAGGTCGGCGACCAGGTCCCAGGTGGTGTTGTTTTCAAGGCTGGCGTGGGGGGTGGAGCGACCGCAACCGCGCTGATCGAAGGTGATGATGCGGTACAGGTTCGGGTCGAAGTAGCAGCGGCTCTGGGCATCGCACCCGGCTCCCGGGCCACCGTGGATAAACACCACCGGCAGGCCTTCCGGAGAACCGCTTTCATCGACGTACAGCACATGCGGTTCGTCGACAGCCAGATCGTGCCGGGCGTAGGGTTTGATCTGCGGGTACAAAGTCTGCATTGCGCGCTCCGTAAGGGTCGGGTTCATCCCTGGGGGGACTTCAATTATTCTGCCGTCCGGCATCATAAACCCGAATTACGCAATCGGCATGCCCTTGAGAAAAATGGGGTTGTCAGCCCCATTCATGCACATGAACCCTGCCCCCTCAGGGGTTTGCCGCCAGGGCGCGCACCCTCACTTGCCGTAACGCTGCCGGCCCCAGGCGAGCAACCCTTGCAGCAACTCCTTGAGCACCACCTGGGTCGGCGCCGCCAGATCCGGGCGATAGCGGAACGGTTCGAACTCTTCCATGTAGGTGCTCTGCGCCAGCTCCAGTTGCACCGCGTGGATATGCTCGGCCGGGTTGCCGTAATGGCGGGTGATATGACCGCCCTTGAAGCGCCCGTTCAACACATGGCTGTAGTCGCCATGGCCGGCGCAGATAGCCTCCAGCTGGTTGGCCAGTTGCGGGTCGCAGCTGGCGCCGTTGAAGGTGCCGAGGTTGAAGTCCGGCAGCTTGCCCTCGAACAGATGGGGGATCAGCGAACGGATCGAGTGGGCATCGAACAGCAAGGCGTAGCCAAACTCGTCCCGCAGCCGCGCCAGTTCTTCCTGCAGGGTGCGGTGATACGGCCCCCAGACCTTTTGCAGGTAACTCACCCGTTCCTCGGCCGACGGCTCATGGCCCTCCTTGAACAACGGCACGCCGTCGAACAGGGTGGCCGGGTACAGGCCGGTAGTGGCCCCGACATATAAAGGTGTGTCGTCGGACGGGCGGTTGAGGTCGATGACAAACCGCGAGTACTCGGCAGCCAGGGTGCTGGCCCCCAGTTCCTGGGCAAACTCGTAGAGCTGCGGGATGTGCCAGTCGGTGTCCGGCAAGCTTTGCGCCTCGGCGATCAGCCCGGCCTCCACGGCGGGCGTCAGGCGCACGCCGGCATGGGGCATGCTGATCAGCAGCGGTACCCGGCCTTGTTTGAAGTTCAGCACCTTATCCACAAGCATTCTCCTAAACAGTCACTTCCACGCCGTGACGCACGACGCGTTTTTCCAGGTCGCCGCCCAGCCAGTAGGCCAGGTCGGCCGGACGATCAATCTGCCAGGCGACAAAGTCCGCGACCTTGCCGACCTCCAGCGAACCATGGGTCTGTTCCATGCCCAGCGCCTTGGCCGCGTGCAGCGTGACGCCGGCCAGGGCTTCTTCCGGAGTCATGCGGAAACAGGTGCAGGCCATGTTCAGCATCAGGCGCACCGACAACGCCGGCGAGGTGCCAGGGTTGAGGTCGCTGGCCACGGCGATCTTGACCCCATGCTTGCGCAGGGCCTCCATCGGCGGCAGTTGGGTTTCGCGCAAAAAGTAGAACGCCCCCGGCAACAACACCGCCACCGTGCCGGACTGGGCCATGGCGATAGCATCGTCTTCGGTCATGAATTCCAGGTGGTCGGCCGACAGCGCGTGGTAGCGCGCGGCCAGGCTCGAACCGTGCAGCGACGACAATTGCTCGGCGTGCAGCTTCACCGGCAAGCCAAGTGCCTGCGCGGCAACAAACACCCGTTCCACCTGGGCCGGCGAAAACGCCAGGTATTCGCAGAACGCATCCACTGCATCCACCAGCCCTTCGGCGGCCAGCGCCGGAAGCATCTCGTGGCAGATATGGTCGATATAGTCGTCAGCGCGTTCGGCGTATTCCGGTGGCAAGGCGTGGGCCGCCAGGCAGGTGCTGCGCACACTGACCGGCAACTCGGCGCCCAGGCGGCGGATAACCCGCAGGATCTTGCGCTCGCTGGCCAGGTCCAGGCCGTAGCCGGACTTGATCTCGACACTGGTGACGCCTTCGCGCAGCAGGTTTTGCAGACGCTTTTTGGCACTGGCGAACAGCTCGTCCTCACTGGCGGCGCGGGTCGCGCGCACGGTGCTGGCGATACCGCCACCGGCGGCGGCGATCTCGGCATAACTCACGCCTTGCAGGCGCTGCTCGAATTCACCGCTGCGGTTGCCGCCGAAAACCGTATGGGTATGGCAATCGATAAAGCCCGGGGTTACCCAGGCTCCAGCCAGGTCCTTGACCTGGGCGTAGTCGCCGGCCGGCGCCTCCGAGCGCCGGCCGATCCACTCGATGTGCGCCCCTGACGTCACCATGGCCGCGTCCTCGATGATCGAGTAAGTGCCCGAGGCCATGCTGGCGACGTTGCAGTGTTGCCAAAGAGTTTTCATCCAGGGTCTCCGTTAATGGTCAGTCGGTGAAAAAGTGCGATCAACCTCCAGCGCCTGAGCCGCCGCTGGCTTGACCCACAACATATAGGCAATCACCAGCAGCACGATCCACACCGCGCCCACCATCAGCGCTGCCTGAGTCTGCGGGAAATAGCCCAGCACGCCAAAGATGAACAGCATGAAGACGATGGCCGCCGCCGGTGCCCAAGGCCAGAACGGCACCTTGAACTGCAACTGGGCAACCTGCTCGGCGTTCATGGAGCGACGCATTGCCACCTGGGTCACGAGGATCATCAGCCAGACCCAGACCGTGGCGAAGGTCGCGATGGACGCGATCAGCAGGAACACGTTTTCCGGGATCAGGTAGTTCAGCAGCACGCCGCCCAACAGGGCCGCCGCCATCACCACCACGGTCATCCATGGCACGCCCTGCTTCGACAGTTGGGCAAAGCCCTTGGGCGCCTGACCTTGCTGGGCCAGGCCATACATCATGCGCCCGGCGCCGAAGATATCGCTGTTGATCGCCGAAACCGCCGCCGAGATCACCACGATGTTGAGGATGGTCGCCGCCGAGGCGATGCCCAGGTTATCGAAGATCTGCACGAACGGGCTGCCCTGGGTGCCGATCTGCTGCCATGGGTAGATGGCCATCAGCACAAACAGGGTCAGCACGTAGAACAGCAGAATCCGCAGCGGTACGGCGTTGATCGCCTTGGGAATAACCCGACGCGGGTCCTTGGCTTCACCGGCGGTGATGCCGATGATTTCAATCCCGCCAAAGGCAAACATCACCACCGCGAACGAGGCGATCAGGCCACCGATGCCGTTAGGCATGAAACCGCCATGGGCCCACAAGTTGGAGACCCCCACTGCCTGGTCGCTGCCGGCCGAACCGATGCCGAACAGCATGATGCCGAAGCCGCCGAGAATCATCGCGACAATGGCCCCGACCTTGAGCAGCGACAGCCAGAACTCCATCTCGCCGAAGACCTTGACGTTGCACAGGTTCAGGCCGCCGATCAGCAGCACGATGCCCAGCACCCAGATCCAGCGGGCCACCTCCGGGAACCAGAAGCCCATGTAGATACCGAACGCAGTGACGTCCGCGAGGCAGACGATGATCATTTCAAAAGCGTAGGTCCAGCCCAGGATGAATCCCGACAACGGCCCCAGGTATTGGCTGGCGTAGTGCCCGAACGAACCGGACACCGGGTTATGCACGGCCATCTCGCCGAGGGCGCGCATCACCATGAAAACGGCTGCGCCACCAATCAGGTAGGCGAGCAAAACTGCAGGGCCGGCCATTTGAATGGCCGAGGCAGAACCGTAAAAAAGCCCGGTGCCGATGGCAGACCCCAAGGCCATGAACCGAATGTGGCGAGCCGATAGGCCGCGCTTCAATCCAGCTGTTTTCTGTTCCATTTCTTCGTCCCCTATTTATTCTTATCAGACGACCATTTCTTCCCGGGCACATGCCCGGGAAGAATCATCAACAGACGCTCCGCGTCCATTTTGTGACGCCAGGCGTCACAGGCCGCACTTCCATGCCAGGCATGGAGACAATCAGCAGCCTCCCCTACTCGAGGCTCGGCAGCAGCCTGCACAAGCCCGGCGTGAAGGCCGGGCCGCGCAAGGCTTTTTGGTGATTACAGGCTTGGCAGCAACTTGGCCGGCACCAGCTCGTTCAGGCAGCGCGAGGCCAGCAGTTCGCTTGCGGCATTGATGTCCGGCGCGAAGAAGCGGTCCTTCTCGTAGAACGGCACCTTGGCGCGCAGGGCGCTGCGGGCTTTTTCCAGCTTGACCGAGGTCTTCAGGCCATCGCGCAGGTCCAGGCCCTGGCAGGCCGCCAGCCATTCCACGGCGAGCACGCCACGGGTGTTTTCAGCCATTTCCCACAGGCGCTTGCCGGCGGCCGGAGCCATCGACACGTGGTCTTCCTGGTTGGCGGAGGTCGGGATGCTGTCCACCGAATGCGGGTGAGCCAGGGCCTTGTTTTCGCTGGCCAGGGCCGCCGCGGTGACCTGGGCGATCATGAAGCCGGAGTTGACGCCGCCATTGGCCACCAGGAACGGCGGCAGTTGCGACATGTGCTTGTCCATCATCAGCGAAATGCGACGCTCGCTCAGGGAGCCGATTTCGGCAATGGCCAGGGCCATGTTGTCGGCGGCCATGGCCACCGGCTCGGCGTGGAAGTTGCCACCGGAAATCACGTCGCCTTCGGCGGCGAATACCAGCGGGTTGTCGGAAACGGCGTTGGCTTCGACCACCAGCACTTCGGCCGCCTGGCGCAACTGAGTCAGGCAGGCGCCCATGACTTGCGGCTGGCAGCGCAGGGAGTACGGATCCTGGACCTTGTCGCAGTTCTCGTGGGAGGCCGACACTTCACTGCCCTCGCCCAGCAGGTCGCGGTAGGCCGCGGCGGCATCGATCTGGCCACGCTGGCCACGGGCTGCGTGAATCCGCGCGTCGAACGGCGAGCGCGAACCCAGTACCGCCTCGACCGTCAGGCCGCCACAGGCCAGGGCGCCAGCGAACAGGTCTTCACCTTCAAACAGGCCGCGCAAGGCGTAGGCAGTGGACACCTGGGTGCCATTGAGCAGGGCCAGCCCTTCCTTGGCGGCCAGGGTCAGGGGCTTGAGACCGGCAACTTTCAACGCTGCGGTCGCTTCCAGCCATTCACCCTTGTAGCGCGCCTTGCCCTCGCCCAGCAGCACCAGCGACATATGGGCCAATGGTGCCAGGTCGCCGGAGGCGCCTACCGAACCCTTGAGCGGGATGTGGGGATAAACCTCGGCATTGATCAGCGCGATCAGGCCATCGATCACCTGGCGACGGATACCCGAGAAACCACGGCTCAGGCTGTTGA
This sequence comes from Pseudomonas sp. MF4836, assembly GCF_002018875.1. Lineage (GTDB taxonomy): Bacteria > Pseudomonadota > Gammaproteobacteria > Pseudomonadales > Pseudomonadaceae > Aquipseudomonas. The sequence goes on along the minus strand of NZ_MVOL01000002.1, from coordinate 368,369 downwards.
CCTTGAGCACCATGATCAGGCGCACCAGGTCATCGCTGATCGGCTCGCCGACACCGGCGGCGTGGGACAGCACCAGCGAGCGCTGGAGGTTTTCCAGGTCGGCGCTGGCAATGCGGGTCGAGGCCAGCAGGCCGAAACCGGTGTTGATGCCATAGGCGGTGCGGTTTTCCGCGAGGATCTGCTCGACGCAGGCAACGCTGGCGTCGATCTGGGCCGAGGCACTGTCATCCAGGCTCAGGGTCACCGGTTGCTGATAGATGGCACGCAGTTGAGCCAGGCTCAGTTGGCCGGGGATTAGGTTAAGCGCAGTCACATTCATTCTCCTTTTGAGAGTTTTATTAACTTGCCAGTCGCTCCGGATAATTCCGTTGTCCGTCGCTACCCGCTGGTTGAGCGGAGTGGCGCCTTGGCACGCTGGCTTGTGTAGAAATCAGTACAGCTTCGGTAAAACGTCTTCGAGCAGTGTCGGGTCTTGCAAAATCGAGGCGGCGCTGGCGATGTCCGGCGCCAGCCAGCGGTCCTGGTCATAGGCCGGGACCCGTTGGCGCAGCAGCTTCCAGGCGCGGCCGGTGCCCTGGCCAAAGCCCTGGGGCTTGAGAAATTCAAAGGCCTGGGCCGCCAGCAGGTACTCGATGGCGAGGATCTGACGGCAGTTCTCCAGGGCCCGGTGCAGCTTCAGCGCGGCGTTGGTGCCCAGGCTCAGGTGATCCTCCTGCAGGCCCGAGGTCACGTAGTTGTCGAGCACCGCGGGTTGCGCCAATTGGCGGTTTTCCGCGCACAGCGACGCGGCCACGTATTGCACGATCATCATTCCGGAATTGACCCCCGGGTTGCTCACCAGGAAGGCCGGCAGGCCGCTGACATGAGGGTTGATCAGGCGGTCCAGGCGACGCTCGGCGATCGAGCCGATTTCCGCCATGGCGATCGCCAGCAGGTCCGCGGCCAGGGCCACCGATTGGCCGTGGGGATTGGCCTGGGACACCACCCGGTAGTTATCCGGCGTGCCCAGCAGCAGCGGGTTGTCGGTGGCGGCGTTGAGTTCGGTTTCGATCTGGCGCGTGGCGTGGGCCAACTGGTCGCGGGCGGCGCCGTGCACCTGGGGAATCGAACGGATGCTCAAGGCGTCCTGGGTGCGGATACCCAGGCTGTTGGCGATCACTTCGCTGCCTTCGAGCAGGCCCCGCAGGTTAGTGGCGACCTGTTGCATGCCCGGGTGCGGCTTGAGGGCGATGATCTCGGCGTCGAACGCGGCAATCTGCCCGCGCAAGGCTTCAAAACTCATGGCGCCGATCACATCGGCCCATTGCAGCAGGCGTGTGGCATCGGCCAATGCCAGGCAACTGAGGCCGGTCATGCACGGCGTGCCGTTGACCAGGCACAGGCCGTCCTTGGCCCCCAGTTGCACCGGCTGCAAACCTTCGGCTGCCAGGGCTTGCGCGGCCGCGACCACCTGGCCGCGATAACTGACCTGGCCCACCCCGAGCAGGGCGATGCTGATATGCGCCATGTGGGTCAGGTAACCCACCGAACCCTGGGACGGCACCTGCGGCGTAATCCCGCGATTGAGCACGTTCAGCAGTGCCTCGACCACCGGCCGCTGCACCCCGGATTTGCCCTGGCTGAAGTTGATGATGGCGGCGCAGAGAATGGCCCGGGTCTGCTCGTCACTCAGCACCGGACCGACGCCGCAGGCGTGGCTGAGCAAGGTATTGCGCGACAACTGGCTGAGTTGCTCGCCCTCGAGCGAAACGTTGCACAGCGCCCCCAGGCCGGTGCTGACGCCGTAGGCGCGCTCGCCGCTGGCGACGATGCGCTGGACGATGGCCTGGGCATTCTCGACCCGCGCCCAGGCCTGCTCCGACAGCACCAGTTGCGCGCCCTGGCGGGCGACGGCGACGACATCCTGCCAACGCAGCGGGGCGTCGGCGATAACGATTGTTTCAGCCTGGGACATGTCCGGCCTCATACCGAGTGAATGACGGTGCAGCTGCCACGGTGCTCATCAGACCACCGCCGCGCGGCGCTGGACGAAACGGTCGACGTACTCGTCGGCCGGCGAATGCAGGATCTCTTTCGGCGTGCCGACCTGGATCAGGCGGCCGTCCTTGAGGATCGCGATGCGATTGCCGATGCGTACCGCCTCATCCAGATCGTGAGTGATAAAAACGATGGTCTTGTGCAGGGTCTTCTGCAGCTCCAGCAACTGGTCCTGCATTTCGGCGCGGATCAGTGGGTCGAGGGCGCTGAAGGCTTCGTCCATCAGGATAATGTCGGTGTCCGCCGCCAACGCCCGGGCCAGGCCGACCCGTTGGCGCATGCCGCCGGAGAGCTGGTGCGGGTATTTGTTTTCATAGCCCTTGAGGCCCACGGTATTGATCCAGTGCAGCGCCCGTTCGGCACAGACCTGCTTGCTCTCGCCGCGCACTTTCAGGCCATAGGCGACGTTGTCCAGCACGCTCTTGTGGGGCAACAGGCCGAAGCTCTGGAACACCATGCTGATCTTGTGCCGGCGAAACTGGCGCAGGGCGTCCATGTCGTATTGCAGGATGTCCTCGCCGTCCACCAGGATCGCGCCGCTGGTGGGGTCGATCAGGCGATTGAAGTGGCGCACCAGGGTCGACTTGCCGGAGCCGGAGAGGCCCATGATCACGAAGATTTCGCCGGTGCCGATGCTCAGCGACAGGTCGTTGACCCCGACCACGCAACCGGTCTCGGCCAGCACCTGGTCCTTGCTCTTGTTCTGGCGAATCATGTTCAAGGCATCGGCGGAACGATTGCCGAAGATCTTGAACACGTTCTTGACTTCGATTTTGCTGATGGCTGTGTTGCTCATGGGTTCACCTCATGGCGTGGACGACCATAGGCCTGGGTAATCCGATCGATCACCACCGCCAGAATCACGATGGCCAGCCCCGCTTCCAGGCCGCGCCCGACGTTGAGGGTCTGGATGCCCACCAGCACGTCTTCGCCCAGGCCACGGGCACCGATCATCGAGGCGATCACCACCATCGACAGGGCCATCATGGTGGTCTGGTTGATCCCGGCCATGATGCTCGGCAGCGCCAGCGGCAATTGCACGCCGAACAGCTGCTGCCAGCGATTGGCACCAAAGGCGTTGATCGCTTCCATGACCTCGCGGTCGACCTGACGAATACCCAGATCGGTGAGGCGGATCAGCGGCGGCGCGGCGTAGATGACGGTGGCGAAGATCGCCGGCACCTTGCCCAGGCCGAACAGCATCAGCACCGGGATCAGGTACACGAAGCTGGGCATGGTCTGCATGATGTCGAGCAGCGGCATCAGCACCGAACGCAGGCGATTGCTGCGCGCCGAAAGGATGCCCAGGGGAATGCCGATCAGCACCGAAATCACGGTCGCCACCAGCATCAGTGCCAGGGTCTGCATCAGCTTGTCCCACAGCCCGACGGCGCCCACCAGAAACAGCAGGCCGACAATCACCGCAGTGGTCACCACCTTGCGTGTCGCATGCCAGGCAATGCCGCCGACAATGGCCAGCATCAGCCACCAGGGCGCCATGCGCAGCAGGCCTTCGAGGTTGACGATGGCCCACAGCAGGGTGTCGGAGATGTGGCGGAAGACATCGCCGTAATTGGTCACCAACGAGTCAACCCAACCGTTGACCCAGTCGGCGATAGAAAATGTGAAACGCTCAGGAAACATAAGCAACTCTCGATCAAGGGGGGATGTGGCGTCGCTTGCGGCAGCCAGTGCTGACGGCCGCAAAGGCTCTACCTACAAGGCCGCGTCGATTTTCCTGGCCGCATCGTCGCTTACCCATGCATGCCAGACTTCAGGATGTTCCTTGAGAAAAATTTTCGCCAGTTTCGGCGATTCGATGCGTTCCTTGGTCATCCGCGCCAGGTTCTGGTTCAGCAGATCGATCGGCAGGTTGACCTTCTCCAGCACCGAGACCAGCTCCGGCGCCTGCTCGTGGAACACCTTGGACAGGCCGACCTTGATGGTCACGCTTTTATCCACGCCGGGTTTCTCCTCGAGCTTCACCAGGTCGACCTGGCCCATCAGCGGCGTCGGCGACCAGTAGTAAAACAGGATCGGCTCGCCACGCTTGTAGCTCGACAGCACAGCGGCATCCAGGGCCGGGCCGGTGCCCGGGCGGAAGTTGGTGTAGCTGTTTTCCAGGCCGTAGCTCTTGAGCATTTCGCTATTGTCCAGCTCACAGGTCCAGCCGGCCGGGCAGTTGTAGAAACGGCCTTTGGCAGGCTCTTCCTGGTCCTTGAACACTGCTGAATACTTGGCCAGGTCGGCGATGTTCTTCAGGTCCGGCGCCTTGGCTTCCAGCTTGCGCTTGGCATCGCCCTCGATCACGTAGCGCGGCACGTACCAGCCTTCGACGGCACCCACCACCGGGGCGCCGACACCCACCACCTTGCCGGCCTTCTCGGCCTTGTTCCAGACTTCGCTGCGGCCTACCCACTCCTCGGCGAACACTTGAATGTCGTTGCTGCCCAGGGCGTTCTCCATGGTGATGGAGTTGCCGGGCAAGGTATCGGTCTTGCAGTCGTAGCCTTTTTCCAGCACCAGTTGCAGCACGTCGGTCAGCAACATGCCGCTTTCCCAGTTCAGCCCGGCGAACTTCACCGGTTTGCCGGATTCGCACCAGTCGGCGGCCTGGGCAGCACCGGCACTGGCCAGCAGGCCCATGGAAAGCAGAGTGGTCAGCAGGGTCTTATTGACGCTCATTGTGTGACGCTCCTAATCATGAATTGGCATACGGCAGTCAAGAGGCATCCAGCCCTATCCACGTCCAATCAGGCTCACACCGCACTTGCGCGGGCCGCCCCACTCAGCTTTTGTTCGGTGACCGCGTCCTGCTCTACCGGCAGGATCAGACGATCGGGTACCGCGCCATGCCATTTCCTGGCGGCGAAGTAATACAGCGCTGCCGGCACCACCAGGCCGATGATCCAGGAGATATCGGTGTCCCCCAGGCTCGCCACCAGCGGACCGGTGTAGAAATGGGTGGAGATGAACGGCATCTGAATCAACACACCAAACACGTAAATGCTGATGCCCATGAGGTTCCAGCGCCCGTACCGGGCATTGGGGTCCGAGAGCGCGGGAATGTCATAGCGCTCTTTGGTGATGCAGTAGAAGTCCACCAGGTTGATCGCGCTCCAGGGCGTGAAGAACGCCAGCAGGAACAGGATGAACGCCGAGAAATCCTTGAGGAACGAGTCCTTGCCCAGCAGTGCCAGGGACGCCGCGATCGAGACCATGATGAAGATGTACAGCAGGCGCACGCCGCTGCCGATGTGCCGGCTGCCACGAAAGCCGCTGATGATGGTGGCGATCGACATGAAGCTGCCGTAGGCGTTGAGGGTGGTCACTGTCACCTTGCCGAAGGCCACGGCGAAATACAGCAGGCCGGCAACGATCCCGGTGCCACCCAGGCCGACGATAAACGACACCTCGTGGTGGGCGAACTGCGAACCGGCCAGGGCCGCCGCGAACACCCCGAACACCATCGCCGCCTGCGCGCCGATCACCGAACCCAGGCCCACGGCCCAGAAGGTCTTGACCGCCGAAGTGCTGCGCGGCAGATAACGCGAGTAGTCGGCCACATAAGGGCCAAACGCGATCTGCCAGGATGCCGACAACGACACCGCCAACAGAAAGCTCGAAAGAGAAAAATGCTTGTTCCCCAGCAACGCGCCAATGTCGTTGCCGGACAGCAGTTTGTAGAACAGGTAGATGAAGGCCACGACCCCCAGCACGCTGGCGACCCGGCCAATGCCGTGAATCACCCGGTAGCCGAAGATGGTGAAGACCATGATCGAGCCGGCAAACAGCACGATGCCGACCCAGTCCTGGACCTGCAGCAGTTGCGCCACCGCTTGCCCCGCCAGCAACGAACCGCTGGCCGAGAAACCGATGTACATCAGGCACACCAGCACCAGGGGAATCACCGCACCGTAGACACCGAACTGCACACGGCTGGAGATCATCTGCGGCAGGCCCAGTTGCGGCCCTTGCGCCGCGTGCAGCGCCATGACCCCGCCGCCGATCAATTGCCCAAGCAACAGGCCGATCAGCGACCAGAACACATCACCGCCCAGCACCACGGCCAGGGCCCCGGTGACAATTGCAGTGATTTGCAGGTTGGCACCCAGCCATAGGGTGAACTGACTCAATAGACGACCGTGTCTTTCCGCTTCCGGGATGTAGTCGATCGAACGCCTTTCGATCAACGGTTTACTGCTTGCACGATCATTCGATAAAGCCATTTACGTCGAACCTCTATGGGCACTGCAGACGATTTGCTGCTCCGACAGGAGCGTTTTTTGTAGCGGCGGGAGCCGGTGAACCGGCCCCCGCGATACGGCTTACTGGCCGGTGATCATCGGCAGATTCAGGCCTTGCTCCTTGGCGCAGTCGATGGCGATCTGATAGCCGGCGTCGGCGTGACGCATGACACCGGTGGCCGGGTCGTTGTGAAGCACGCGCGCGATACGCTCGGCAGCCTCATCGGTACCGTCGCAGACGATGACCATCCCCGAGTGCTGGGAGAAGCCCATGCCGACGCCGCCACCGTGGTGCAGCGAGACCCAGGTCGCGCCACTGGCGGTGTTGAGCAGGGCGTTGAGCAGTGGCCAGTCGGACACGGCGTCGGAACCATCCTGCATCGACTCGGTTTCGCGGTTCGGGCTGGCGACCGAACCGGAGTCCAGGTGGTCGCGACCGATCACGATCGGCGCCGACAGCTCACCGCGGCGCACCATTTCGTTGAATGCCAGGCCGAGCTTGGCGCGCTGGCCCAGGCCGACCCAGCAGATACGCGCCGGCAGGCCCTGGAAGCTGATGCGCTCGCGGGCCATGTCCAGCCAGTTGTGCAGATGGGCGTCGTCGGGGATCAGTTCCTTGACCTTGGCGTCGGTCTTGTAGATGTCCTGCGGGTCGCCGGACAGCGCGGCCCAACGGAACGGACCGATGCCACGGCAGAACAGCGGACGGATATATGCCGGTACGAAACCCGGGAAGTCGAAGGCGTTTTCCACACCCTCTTCCTGAGCCATCTGCCGGATGTTGTTGCCGTAGTCGAAGGTCGGAATGCCCTGCTTCTGGAAGTCGAGCATGGCCTTGACGTGCACCGCCATGGATTGCTTGGCAGCCTTGACCACGGCGGCCGGCTCGGTCTTGGCGCGAGCGCGGTACTCGTCCCAGGTCCAGCCGGCTGGCAGGTAACCGTTGAGCGGATCGTGGGCGCTGGTCTGGTCGGTGACCATGTCCGGGCGCACGCCACGCTTGACCAGTTCCGGGAGGATTTCCGCGGCGTTACCCAGCAGGGCAATGGAGATGGCCTTGCCTTCCTTGGTGTATTTCTCGATGCGGGCCAGGGCGTCGTCGAGGTCGCGGGCTTGTTCATCGACGTAGCGGCTATTGAGGCGGAAATCGATGCTGACCTGCTGGCATTCGATGTTCAGCGAGCAGGCACCGGCCAGGGTCGCGGCCAGCGGCTGGGCGCCACCCATGCCGCCGAGGCCGGCGGTGAGGACCCAGCGGCCTTTCAGATTGCTGTTGTAGTGCTGGCGACCGGCTTCGACGAAGGTTTCGTAGGTGCCCTGGACGATGCCCTGGCTGCCGATGTAGATCCAGCTGCCGGCGGTCATCTGGCCGTACATGGCCAGGCCCTTGGCATCCAGTTCGTTGAAGTGCTCCCAACTGGCCCAGTGCGGTACCAGGTTGGAGTTGGCGATCAGTACGCGCGGTGCGTTGCTGTGGGTCTTGAACACGCCGACCGGCTTGCCCGACTGCACCAGCAGGGTTTCATCGTCATTGAGGTTGGTCAGGCTCTCGACGATCTTGTCGTAGCACTCCCAGTTGCGCGCGGCGCGACCAATGCCGCCGTAGACCACCAGCTCTTTAGGGTTCTCGGCGACTTCCGGATCGAGGTTGTTCATCAGCATCCGCAGCGGCGCTTCCGTCAGCCAGCTCTTGGCGGTCAGCTTGTTGCCGCGGGCAGCGCGAATTTCGACGTTCCGGTATTTCGTAGGTTTGTTGTCAGTCACGGAAAAAATCCTCAGCAATCAATCCAAACCAACCCAGGCAGTGGGCCAGCGAGCCTGCGCGCAGGGGTTGCGCTACAAGCGAATCAGCAATGGCGCGAAGAGGAAATCACCTCACTCTTACGCACACATCTTTACTTGTACATACAAGCATATGCAATCAAGCGGCCAACTCGGGAAACGACTACCGAAGAAAATTCGATGCAGGCGTGCACGCCTTGAAAATAAAGGCTTTGCGCAGAGGTGATTTTTTTCGCGGGATTATTCGAGGGTGGTAACGGCTGTTACCAAAGCGTGGTTTTGCGCCACGCTGGGGCGTTCGGTAACAAACTGGTGCGCGATTGGGAAACGCCAATCCCACAAAATCTGTAGCGCTGCAGGGCTACGGTTTTTAGAGGTGGGTGAGTTCGATTACGCAGCAGCGGCCGCCGATGGCGACCTCCAGCAATGAGACATTGCCGTCCAGTTGCAGGCAATCGTGGCAACCCAGCTCCTGCAACGCGCCGTCATTGATCGTGACCTGCAACTGCTCAGCCACGCTGAACACCAGCAGGGTGCTGGCCTGGCTGAAGAAACGCTGCTCGCCTTCGAGCCATTGCAGGCGCGCTTTATAGCGGTCGGCGGCGTAGATCAGGTTGAAGTCGCGGATCGGACCGTCCAGCAGGTTGCAGGTCACCTGGCTCGCGCCACTGAAAGCGAAGGGGTCGAGGGGCAGCAGCGGGCGTGTCTCGTGGCCATCCACCGTCAGCGCCATGCCGCTGCCTTGCAGCACGGTGATGATCCGCTGGTAGCCGGCAAAGCTGGAAAAACCACCGGACTCACCGATATCGGCAATCGACAGGCGCCAGCCAAACCCTTCCAGGCCAACGCCGGCATCACGGGTGATTTCTTCGGTACTGCCACCGCCGTTCTTCCACGGCATGCGCGGGTAGTCGGTCGCGCGCAAAAGTTTCAACTGGGTCATTTATGAAAGCGTCCTTCCAGACGATGACGGGAGCCGGGGTGGATCAACCGCGCCGCGGTCACTGGCTGGCGACCGGACCAGGTGCGGCGCCGGATCAGCAGGCACGGCTCGCCGCGCTCGATCTGCAACAGCCTGCACTCCTCGGCCTCGGCCAGAATCGCCTCGACCACATGCTCGCCCTCGGTCAGCGGGGCCACCTGGTTCAGGTAGGCGTAGGGGGTTTGCAGGGTGAAGTCTTGCTTGAGGTACTCCGGCGCCACCAGGGCGTTGACGAAGCGGTCTTCGATTTGTACCGGAATATCGTTTTCGAAATGCACGATCAGCGAGTGGAACACCTTCTGCCCTTCGCGCATGTCCAGGGCCACGGCGCGTTCGGAGCCGGCGGCCTCTTCACCCAAGGTGATGACCTTGCAGGTGTGGCGATGGCCACGGGAGGCAATCTCGTCGGCAATGTTATGCACTTCGAACAGCGCCGACTGGCTCTTGGGTTCAGCGACGAAGGTGCCGACGCCCTGCATCCGAACCAGCATGCCCTCTGCAGTCATTTCGCGCAGGGCACGGTTGATGGTCATGCGGCTGAAACCCAGCTGATTGACCAGTTCACTTTCCGACGGAACGCGGTAGTGCGGCGGCCAGTTTCCGCTCTCGATCTGCTGGGTAATCATCTGTTTGACGCGGGCGTACAAGGGCGCCGGACTATCGCCCAAGTGGGCGGCCAGCGGGGAGTTGGCAGTCGGAATCGGCACAGGGAATCCTTGTTCGTGAATAAAGGGGGCTAGCTTGCCGGAGTTTACCGAGCAGGCAAACGTCTGTATATGTATATACAAATAACACACGATGGGGTGCTGAACCATGTCCGCCTTCTTTGCCGAACGCGCGCTGCTGCCTAATGGATGGGCCAACAATGTACGTCTTGAGGTCAGCGCCGACGGCCTGCTGACCCACATCCAGGCCAACGCCGATGCGCAAGGAGCCGAACGGGTCCAGGGCCCGCTGCTGCCAGGCATGCCCAACCTGCACTCCCACGCCTTCCAGCGGGCGATGGCCGGCCTGGCGGAAGTCGCCGGCAACCCCAATGACAGCTTCTGGACCTGGCGCGACCTGATGTATCGCCTGGTCGGCAAGATCAGCCCCGAGCAACTGCACGTCATCGCGCGCCAGCTGTACATCGAAATGCTCAAGGCCGGCTACACCTCGGTCGCCGAATTCCATTACGTGCACCACGACACCACCGGCCAGCCCTATGCAGACCCGGCCGAACTGGCGCTGCGTATCAGCCAGGCGGCCAGCTCTGCCGGCATCGGCCTGACTCTGCTACCCGTGCTGTACAGCCACTCGGGCTTCGGCGGCCAGGCACCCAATGAAGGCCAGCGACGCTTTATCAACAGCACCGAGAACTACCTCAAGCTGCAATCGCGCCTGCAACCGCTGCTGGCCGCACAGCCGGCGCAACGACTGGGATTGTGCTTTCACTCCTTGCGCGCGGTCACGCCGCAGCAAATCAGCGAGGTCCTGGCCGCCAGCGACCGAGAGTGCCCGGTGCATATCCACATCGCCGAGCAGCAGAAGGAAGTCGATGACTGCCTGGCCTGGAGCGGGCGCCGGCCGTTGCAATGGCTGTATGAAAACACTGAGGTCGATCAGCGCTGGTGCCTGGTCCACGCCACCCATGCCAACCCGGAAGAAGTCACGCTGATGGCCAGGAGCCGGGCGATTGCCGGGCTGTGCCTGACCACCGAAGCCAACCTCGGGGACGGGATCTTCCCTGCCGTGGACTTCCTGGCCCAGGGCGGGCGCGTGGGCATCGGTTCCGACAGCCATGTGTCACTGAGCGTGGTCGAGGAATTGCGCTGGCTGGAATACGGCCAGCGTCTGCGCGACCAGCGGCGCAACCGCTTGTATGGCGCCGATCAGCCGATGGTCGGGCGCACCCTGTATGACGCCGCGCTGGATGGCGGCGCCGAGGCGCTAGGGCAAGCCATCGGGGCATTGGAAGTGGGCAAGCGTGCCGACTGGCTGGTGCTGGACGGCAACGACCCGTACCTGGCCACTGCCGACGGCGACGCCATTCTCAATCGTTGGCTGTTCGCCGGCGGCGATCGTCAGGTACGCGATGTGCTGGTCAACGGCCAGTGGGTGGTGCGCAACGGACGCCATGCCGGGGAAGAAGAAAGCAACCGCGCCTTCACCCAGGTCCTGCGCGAACTGCTCAACTGAGGTCGGCCCCGCGCTCTTGCGGCGCGGGGGATCATTGTGGCGCGGGAGCTTGCTCGCGCCTGGCCGCACAGCGGCCACTCAGGCCAAACGGGCAATTCAACAGTCACCTGCCAATCGCCCTCGCCCCCAGCGTTACTTGGAATTCTTCGCCATCACCGAATCCGACACCCGCCAGATCAGTCGTGTGGTGTCGTAGCCCTGCTGGCGTGCCCGGCTCAGCAAGTCCTCACGAACCGTCTCGCTGACCTCCGGCTTGCGCGACAGCAGCCACAGGTAACGCCGGCTCGGGTCGCCGACAATGGCTGTCTTGTAGTCGTCGCTGACGTAAAGCACCCAGTAATCGCCCTTCGCGACCCCGGGTAGCAACCGGGAAAACCAGTTGTCGAACTCGACCCACAGCTTGTCGGTTTTACCCGGTACCTGCGGCGTCGCCGTGCCCCGCGCTTCTTCCCACTTCCACTCGGGCGTCAGGCAGCGGTTGAGCACCGCCACATTGCCTTCGGGCAACAGGGTGTAACGGGCTTCGGATTGCGCACAATTGCGCTGGAAGTACATCGGCAGTCGCGCCAGCTCGTACCAGGTCCCTTGGTAACGCTTGAGGTCGACGTGACTAACGGTCTTGGGCGCCAGCGAATCGTCCCGGGACGTGGCGCAGCCGGCCAAGAGCAGGCCGGCCAGAAGAGTGAATACCAAACGCATCATTATTTTTCTCCCGCGGGCACGTGGCCCCGGTTTACTTCAGGCCTTGCCCGGAAAACATCAGCACTTTGTCACCGGCGTACTGCACGCTGATAAAGCTGTTCTTGTCACCCCAGGTGCAGCTGGACATGCCCAGGGCGCCGGAGCAATCGGTCGGTTTGCCGAGCAGGTTTTCAACCTCGGCCTTGGGCATGCCCGCCGACAGCTTGGAATAGTTTTCCTGATTGACCTTGCTGCAGGCTGCCAGCAGCACGCAGAACGACAACAGAGCGAGGGAACGCAGCGACATGGTGAACTCCTGGACGGAAGGGGGAAGGCATGGCTGCCAACCAGAAGCTTAGAAGAGAAAACCCCGATCTGGTTCCCCATGACGGCGGGTATTTATTACCGGCAAAAAACACGATTTGCGTCACAAATCAGGCACTTTCCCAAAGCCGAAAGCATTTCGTCGGCTTTGCCGAAACTCGCTTCAGTTTTGACGCTGGCAAGTCGACATATAGGCAGCGAAAAGCCCTCCACTGTGGCAAATTAGCGCACCCTCGTTGACCAGCCTCTCGCGGTAGTTCATTTAATGACCAGAAACATGAAGTTCAGCCACAAGATCCTGCTCGCCGCCGCCCTTGTGGTCGCCGTGGCGTTCGCCTGTTTCATCCTGTTCAACGACTACCGTCAGCGCGCAGCCCTGCGCAGCAGCACCGAATCTTCCATGCAGGAACTCGGCAGCCTGACCACCAGCAACATTCAGACCTGGCTCGAAAGCCGCATCCAGCTCCTGCAATCCCTGGCCCAGCAGATCGCCGTGGATGGCAACGGTGGCGACAGCCTGCAACGCAGCGTCGGCCTGCCGGCTTACGCCAGCAACTTCCAACTCAGCTATTTTGGCGGCCAGGACGGGGTGATGTTCTCGGTGCCAGCCGGCAACCGGGCCGCCGACTACGACCCGCGCGCCCGGGGCTGGTTCAAGGCGGCCAACAGCGCCGGCCGGACCATCGTCACCGAGCCGTACATCGCCGCGTCCTCCGGCAAGCTGGTGATCACCGTCGCCACACCGGTGCAGCACCAGAACCAGTTTATCGGCGTGGCCGGCGCCGACATCGACCTCTCCAGTGTCAGCGCTATCATCAACTCGCTGAACTTCGGCGGCCATGGCCACGCGTTTATCGTCAGTGCCGACGGCAAGATCCTGATCCACCCGGACAGCAAATTGGTGCTCAAAAGCCTGGGCGAGGCCTACCCCAACGGCGCACCCGGCATCAGCCCGGGCCTGAAAGAAGTGGACGTGAACGGCAAACGCCAATTCATCTCCTTCACCCACGTCAACGGCGTGCCCTCGGCCGACTGGTACGTGGCGCTGGTGCTGGATCAGGACACCGCGTTCGCCATGCTCAGCGAGTTTCGCACCTCGGCGATCATTGCCATGTTTATCGCGGTGGTGATCATTATCGCCCTGCTCGGCATGCTGATCCGGGTACTGATGCAACCGCTGCACCTGATGGGCCGCGCCATGCATGACATCGCCGAAGGCGAAGGCGACCTGACCAAGCGCCTGAGCATCCACGGCCACGATGAGTTCGGCACCCTGGGCCTGTCGTTCAACCGGTTTGTCGAGCGCATCCACACCTCGATCACCGAGGTGTCCTCGGCCACCGGCCAGGTCAATGAAGTGGCGCTGCGAGTGGTCGCGGCCTCCAACTCGTCGATGTTCAACTCCGACCAGCAGGCCTCGCGCACCAGCAGCGTGGCCGCAGCGATCAACGAATTGGGGGCCGCGGCCCAGGAAATCGCCCAGAACGCCGCCCTCGCCTCGCAGCATTCCAGCGACGCGCGCAACCTGGCCGCCGAAGGCCAACAGGTGGTGGATCAGACCATCGCCGCGATGCACCAGCTGTCGGCCAAGATCAGCGACTCCTGCGGCAATATCGAAACCCTGAACAGCAACACGGTGAACATCGGGCAGATCCTCGAAGTGATCACCAGCATCTCCCAGCAAACCAACCTGCTGGCCCTGAACGCGGCCATTGAAGCGGCCCGCGCCGGTGAAGCCGGGCGTGGATTTGCGGTGGTGGCCGATGAGGTGCGCAACCTGGCCCACCGGACCCAGGATTCGGCGCAGCAAGTGCAGAAGATGATCGAGGAGCTGCAAGTGGGCGCGCGCCAGGCGGTGAGCACCATGACCGAAAGCCAGCGCGAGAGCGAAAGCAGCGTGGGCATCGCCAACCAGGCCGGCGAGCGCCTGGGCAGCGTGACCCAGCGCATCGGCGAGATCGACGGCATGAACCAGTCGGTGGCCACCGCCACCGAGGAGCAGACCGCGGTGGTCGAGTCGATCAATGTCGATATCACCGAGATCAACACCCTGAACCAGGAAGGCGTGGAAAACCTGCAATCCACCCTGCGCGCCTGCGCCGACCTGGAACAGCAGGCGGCACGCCTGAAGCAGTTGGTGGGTAGTTTCCGGATCTGAGTCCGTAGCCGCTGGGGGGCATCCGGGAATACGTCAGCGGTCGTGGGGGCCAGCGCAGCCTTCGGCAGCGGCTACAAAGCCTGTAGCCGCCATTCGGGCGCTGGGTCTATACCCACGCAACTGACACGGGTGTACCTCGACGACAGGGTCGAACGCAGCTTAAAAACGCGAGCCAGGCTGGCTCAGGAAGGTAAGTTCTTCAGCGGTGGATTCACGGCCGAGGATGGCATTGCGGTGAGGGAAGCGGCCAAAGCGGGCGATGACCTTCTGGTGCCGTTCGGCGTAATCCAGGTGGTCGGCAAATACCGGACGATCCTCCGCAGGCTGTTGGTCATGCAACGCAGCAAAGCGCGATACGCCTTCGTTCTGCACCGCCAGGTTTTCGCAATGCTCGAACACCAGGTAGATGAACGAGCGCTGCATGGGCGGCAGTTGCCGGTCAAAATCCGCGGCGATGCCCTGGGCCACCAGTGCTTGCGCACGCAGGTCACCGCTGAAGGCCTTGGGGGTTTCGCGAAAGATCATCCGTGGCAGTTGATCGAGCAACAACACCAGGGCCAGCCAACCGTGTGGGCCTTGCGCCCATTCGGTCAATCCGCCGGCCAGTGCCTGTTCGACCTGGGCCCCGAAGCGCTCGCGCGCTTCAAGGTCCTGGCTATCACGCTTGCCGAACCACAGCCCGCCCTTGTCCGCCACAATCTCGGCCGGCTTTTCGGCTGAGCCGAACCACCAATCGAGCAGGGGCTGCCAGGGCTGGGCCATGGGGTTATTCCTTGTGGTACGCGGTCACGCGGTCAACTTCTTCCTTCGAACCCAGGAACACCGCCACACGCTGGTGCAGGCCTTCAGGCTGGATGTCGAGGATACGCTGGTGACCGTCAGTGGAAACGCCGCCCGCCTGTTCCACCAGGAACGACATCGGGTTGGCTTCGTACATCAGGCGCAATTTGCCTGGCTTGGACGGGTCGCGAGCATCACGCGGGTACATGAACAGACCGCCACGGGTCAGGATGCGGTGCACGTCGGCCACCATCGCGGCGATCCAGCGCATGTTGAAGTCTTTCTTCAGCGGGCCGGTCTCGCCTTCCAGCAACTCGCTCACGTAGCGCTGTACCGGGGCTTCCCAGTGACGCTGGTTGGACATGTTGATGGCAAATTCCTGGGTCGATGCCGGGATGGTCATGTTTTCGTGGGTCAGGACGAAGCTGCCCATTTCACGGTCCAGGGTGAAACCTTTGACGCCGTCGCCCAGGGTCAGCACCAGCATGGTCTGCGGGCCGTAGATCGCGTAACCGGCAGCCACTTGTTGGGTGCCCGGTTGCAGGAAGGCTTTTTCGCTCAGGGCTTCGTTCTGGCTCAGGTGCTCGTTAGGGCAACGCAGTACCGAGAAGATGGTGCCGACCGAGACGTTGATGTCGATGTTCGACGAACCGTCCAATGGGTCGAATACCAGCAGGTAGGCACCTTTCGGGTATTTGCCGGGAATCTGGTAGGCATTGTCCATTTCCTCGGACGCCATGCCGGCCAGGTGACCGCCCCATTCGTTGGCTTCGAGCAGGATCTCGTTGGAGATCACGTCGAGCTTCTTCTGCACTTCGCCCTGTACGTTTTCGGTGCCCATGCTGCCCAGAACACCGCCCAGGGCGCCTTTGGAGACAGCGTGGCTGATTTCCTTGCAAGCACGCGCCACCACTTCGATCAGGAAGCGCAGATCGGCAGGAGTGTTGTTGCTGCGGGTCTGCTCAATCAAATAGCGACTCAGGGTAACGCGGGACATGGAAGGCTCCGGAGGATGGGGGACTAAAAACCCGCGCAGTTTAACGCGAGTCGAGGCGCATTTCCTCCTGTCAGACAGGGAACTGCCCAATAGAGTTCATGGACCGCTTTCAGCGTAGCTACAAAACAGCCTTTATGACTGACATCCCCGGCGGCCCCGCCAATCGGCGGTGGCGCAAGAGCAGGCGCCCTGGCCACCGCCGGTGATGTCAGCGACGATCAGGTTTTCGCTGCGGGTTTGCGCAACAGGCTGAAGGCCATGGCGCCCAGGGCCAGTACCCCGAGCAGCAAGACTGCCCACAGGGCGATTTTCTTCCAGTCCGGCCCGCTCGCTTGCGGGGCGACCGAGGGGGTGGCGGTGGACGCAGCCAGCTGCAGCGCGCCATCGACCCGGGCCTGGCCCAGGGCCTTGAGGCGTTGCGGGCTGTAGTCAGGGATCAGGGTGGCCAATGGCAGGTTCGCCGCTGCGACCGTGGGGTTGCCCAGCGCCAGGGTGTAGGGGCCGGCGCCACGGGCCAGGAACACCAGTTGCGTGGCACGCACGGCAACCTTCAAGGCCGGGGCCTCGGCACCCAGGCCACCGCCGCGCTCGTCCACCGTCAACCTCAGTTGCTGCACGTTACGCCCGGTCAGTTGCAGATCGTTCTGCACCACGTCCTGGCCATTCTGGGTCAGGCGATAGAGCAAGCCACTGGTCAGCGGCTGCCAGGGTTGGTTGTTGTCGCGGCGGCCGTACAGGGTCACCGGTGCCAGGCTGTTGGGCTGGCTCAGCTCGACCTGCAGGCGCTCGACATTCAACCCCGTCGGCAACTGCCAGATGTATTCCCCGGCCTTGGGGCTGCTGCCGGCCAGCGGCTGCGACCACAGCAGGGGCAACGGCAGGCTGCTGGTGCTGGTGCTTTGCAGTTGCGCCGAGGTCAGGATCGGCGCCGATTGCGGGGCGCTCCACAGCAGGCGCAGGTAACGCGCCGACTGCCCGGGCAAGCCGACTTCATGCTGCTCGATACGCTCATCGGCAAACGACAGCCGCGCCACCTGCCCCTCTCCCCAGGCCTGCCAATGTTGCAGGTCGTCGCTGGCCTCGATGCTGAAACGCTGGAAACCATCGCGCTCGCTGGTCCAGTCGAGCACCAGTTGCTGCAAGGGCGCCTTGATCGCGCTGGCGTCCAGCAACCACCCCCGCAGCACCTCTTCACCGGCCTCGAGCTGGCTGGACGGCTGCACCTCGACCAGGGTCCCGCTGGCGCTCGACTGCACGCGCACGCTCGGCGCCGCTTCGCTGGCATCCGCCGAGCTGTAAAGCGGGAACCACTTGACCTCGGTCAGGCTGCGCTGTTCTCGGGTTTCGGCCTGTTCGCGGGCCAGGGCATAGGCCTGGGGTTCGCCGGCAGCGTTGAACACGCGGATATCACCCAGATCGCTCTGGCTGGCATTGAGCTGCGCCGCCAGCGGCAGTTCCAGGCGGTACCAGGGGCCCTCGCCACTCAGGCTCAGCGGCAACTGGGACTTGAAGTCCGCAGGTTTTTCCTGGGCCGTGGCCGACAGCGCCACACATAGGCCCAGTGCCCCCAGCCACCCCAGGTTCAGGTTCTGCTTCAAGACGACACTCCTTCGGTTTCAGGCTCTGGCCGGGGTTGATCCGGCTCTGCCTCGACGCGCTTGGGCGGCAGCGGGGCGAAATAGCCGACCACCAGCAGCAACACCCCAACGCCGATAAACGACACGATCCGCGCCAGCCCGCCACGGTTGCTCAATTCGACGAAGAACAGCTTGGCGACCACCAGGGCGATCAACCCCGCCCCCACCAGCCAGACCTCGCGGCGATGGCGCAGGTGGCCGCCGATCATCAGCCCCAGGGCAATCAGGGTCCAGACGATGGACAACCCGGCCTGCACCCGCATCGAGCCGAGCAACGCATCGAGCTCGTACGGCACCCCGCTCCAATGGTGCGCGGTACGCATCACCAGTGCGGTGAAGAACGCGAACAGCGAAATCCCCGCCACGGCCTGGGTGCCGCGCTCGGCGTAGTCGACACGGATCGCCCATTGCTCCACCGCGCTGCGCGACCACATATAAACCCCGAACAAGGCAAACAGCAGCCCCAGTTCCAGCGGGTTGAGCAATGGCAGGTACGGCAGAGGCTCGGCGCTGCCGTCGCTGGCGATGTTCGCCAGCCAGAACCAGCCCAGCATCAACACCGCCAGGGGCAATGCCGCGTACAGCCGATACTCGCGGGCATGGGCCGCCACCGGCCATGGCCAGGCCCGTGGCGCGGCCATCAGCACCAGGTACAGGCTCGGCAGAATCGCCCAGCCCAACCAGCGCCAGGCGTTGTACTGCTCGGACAACAGCAGCAGGCCGTAGCGCAGCTCCAGGGCCAGCACGCCGATCAGCAACCAGCAGCCGAGCACATGGGCAGCGCTTTGCAGCCGCGCCGGCAGCATCGACGCCAGGCGCCGCAGGCTGAAGAAATGCACCGCGAACACCAGCGTCCAGGCCAGCCAGCCAACACTCGCGGCCGGGTGGTAACGCGAATGCCAGGAGGCGATCAGCACCAGCGCAGCCACCGGCATCAACAGGCTGCACAGCAGGCCCAGCGAGGCCCACTTCAGGCGCAGTGCCAGCCAGGCCCAGAGCAGCACACTGAGCGCGGCAATCGCCAGCAACAGGCTGCCTTGCAGGTGCACAGGGGCAAAGCGCAGCACTTCCCGGACCAGGGCAAAACTCCACCAGCAGGCGCCCCAGGCCAGCAACAGATCCGACAGGTGTCCCAGCTTCAAGGCGTCGAACACCGGGCCATGACTGCCGCGTTGCAGGCGCCAGGCGCCGACCAGCGCGGCCAGGGCCAGCACCATCGGCGTGCAGAAGTCAGCGTTGGCCAACGGCCGCAGGCCTTCGCTGAGCAGCGGGCCGAACCAGTCGGCACCGGCCAGCAGGAAGGCGCTGCCGCCGATCACCTGCAACAGCAAACCGAAAACGAAACTGGCGCGCTGCTGCAAATACAGGCTCAGCCAGATGATCAACAGGCCACTGGCCGCCCACACCCCGCTGGCGATGGACCACGGCAGGACAAACAGCACCGCCAGGTTGATCATCATCAAGCCGGCCAGCAGCACCACCGACAACCCGCGCAGCAAGCGCACATCGTTGCGCACCATGTCGTCCCGGGCAGCCAGCAACATGCCGCCGATCAGCGCCAGGCCAATCAGCGAGGCGCTGAGCAGGCCATTCCAGCCGGCGCTGAACACTGCCGTGGAATCGCCTTCGGCGCCCTGGAGACGCAACAGAAACAACGCACCGCCCAACAGCTGCACGGCAAAGGCCGTGAACAGGAAGGTCCGCGATTGCAGGCGCAGGCCGACAAACAGCGTCGCCAAACCGGCCAGGGCCCAACCGATGGCGGTGCCGTGGGTGAAGAAGAACAACGGCGCCAACAGGTACAGGAAACTCAAGCCCAGGCAGGCCAGAATCGACAACAACCCTTGCTCCCAACTCGACACCTGCTGCGGTTGGGCCTTGCGCAGTTGATAAAAGCTGAACAGCAGCGCAGCACCCAACAACAGCGCTCCCAGGGGCGCGCCATCCAGCAGGCTGTTGCTGCCAGGGCGCAATTCGCCGAGGAAGGCCACCGCCGCGCCCAGTTGCAGCAACAAGGCAAATGCCCGGGCCAATGGCCGTTGCTGGCGCAAGCCGAGCCAGAAGATCCCCGCGCCTTCGACCGCCCAGGCGGCGCTGGTCCAGCGTGCGTCCAGGCCCAGGGGAATCGCCAGGCTGGCGAAAATCACACCCAGGGCCAGGCAGGTCTCGCCCAGCAGCAAGGCGCGGCCGCCGCTCAGCACTCGCGCCAGGCCCATATAGATGATGCCCAGCGCCAGGGCACTGAACGCCGCGCCGAACTCCAGGTGCTGCACCAGCGCGAACTGCAGGCCGAAGCCTACCAGCGGCGGGCCGAACAGCATGCTGCCGTCGACGTAGTCGCCCTTGCGCGCCGACCAGCGCAGCAGTGCCTCGCGGCTGGCGTCTTGCGGCGCATCGGGCAGGTCCATGAGTGTGCGCCGGGCGAACAGCAGGCCGATCGCCAGGTACATCAGGAAGAACACCACCAGGAACGGCTCGGTGCTCCACAACAGCTGCGGCTCGTAGGAGCGCAGGCCCCAGGCGAAACCGATGCCGAAGGTGCCGACAAAACCGATCAGGTTCAGCAGGCGCCAGGCCTTGAACCAGGCGATGGCGAGGATCCCGGCATTGAGCAGGGCGAAGTAGCTGAATAAAGCGACGTGGCTGCCGGCTCCGGTGGAGGTCAGGATCGGCGCGGCAAAGCCGCCCAGGGCAGCGGCGGCGGCCAGGCCCAGGGCATCCTGGGTCACAGCCAGGATCGCCGAGAACAGTGTGACCGCCACCAACAGTCCCAGGGCTGCCGATGGGTCGAGCAGCGGGTGCAGGCGCATGGCCGCAAAGACCGTCAGGTACAGCACGCCGATCCCCGTGCCTTGCAGCATCAGCCCGTAGTTGCTGTTGCGCAGCCGCAGCCACCAGCCCAGGCCCAGCAACCCCAGGGCGCTGGCGGCAACCCCGGCGTAACGCAATTCAATCGGCACCACCATGCCTTCGGTGGCATAGCGCAACAGGAAGGCCAGGCCGAGGAACAACAGCAGCACACCCACCCGCAGCACAGTGTTGCCGCCAAACAGCCAAGCGCGCGCGCCGCTGATGGCGCGTTCGATCAGGTTGGGTTCCAAGGGTTCGGCGGGGGCCGCTGGCGCTATCGGCTGGCGCGCAGGCTGCGCCTGGCGCAGAACGTCGGCCGGCGGGGCCTGGCTGAATTCGCGAGTGGTTGCCGGGCTCGGTTGCAGTGTGGGCGGCAGTTCCCAGACCAATTCCCCGGGCGCAGGCTCGACAACCGGTGGCGGCTGAGGTTTTGCAGCCTGGGCCAGCAGAATCGGCAGCGCAGGTTCCGGCGTGGGCGCCGGGTGGACGCTGGGCGCTTCGCTGGCCGGGGCCGGCTCAGGCGTGCTGACGCCACTGCGCTCAAGGGAGGACAGACGCTGGCCGAGGGCTGCCAGCGCGGTTTTGGCCTGCTGCAGCTCGCGGTGCAGCTCGCGGGCCTGGGCACTCAGGCCACCCACCCGGACCGCCAGGCCAATGCCCAGGCCCAGCAGCGCGCCGATCAGTGCGTCGCTGAAGGACTCATCGAGCACCCAGCCCAGCACCAGCCCTATCAGCATGAAAATCCATTGCATGGTCGATATCCCTAAGCACCGAATCAGATCCTGCCGCCAGCAGCCGCAGAAAAAACTGGCGCCCAGTATATCGACAAGGCCCAACAAACGTTGGGCCTTGTGCGCATTTCTAGAATTCTCTGAAAGCGGTTACTCCAGAGCCTTCCAGATTTCCGTGGCGTACTCGCGAATGGTTCGGTCCGAAGAGAACCAGCCCATCCGCGCACTGTTGAGCACTGCCGAACGCCACCATTCCTTGGAATCGTGCCAGCGCTCTTCGACCCGGGCCTGAGCGGCCCAGTAAGAATCGAAGTCGGCACAGACCAGGAAGCGGTCGTAGTCAATCAGTGAATCGATAAGCCCGGTGTAGCGCGACGGATCGTCCGGCGAAAACACCCCGCCACGGATGGCCTGCAACACATCGTTGAGCCGGTGGGAGGCGGCGATATCCGGCGCCGCGCTGAACTCGCCGTTACGCTTGCGGGCTTCCACCTGCTGAGCAGTGAGGCCGAAGATAAACATGTGATCGGCGCCCACGCGCTCGCACATCTCGACGTTGGCGCCGTCCAGGGTGCCGATGGTCAGCGCGCCGTTCAGGCCGAACTTCATGTTGCTGGTGCCCGAAGCCTCGAAGCCCGCAGTGGAGATCTGCTCCGAGAGGTCGGCCGCCGGGATGATGCTTTCCGCCAGGCTGACGTTGTAGTTGGGCAGGAATACCACCTTGAGCAGGCCACGCACGGTGGGGTCGTTGTTGACCGTGCGCGCGATGTCGTTGGTCAGCTTGATGATCAGCTTGGCCTGGTGATAACTGGCGGCGGCCTTGCCGGCGAAGATCTTCACCCGCGGCACCCAGTCGGTTTCCGGCTCGGCGCGGATCGCCTGGTACAGCGCCACGGTGTGCAGCAGGTTGAGCAACTGGCGCTTGTACTCGTGGATGCGCTTGACCTGCACATCGAACATGGCCGCCGGGTTGACCGAAATCCCCAGGCGCTCATGAATGATCGCCGCCAGGGCGCGCTTGCTGTGCAGGCGCTGCTCGGCGAACTGTTTGCGGAACCCGGGTTTTTCGGCAAAGGGCTCCAGCTTCAGCAGCAGCTCTTCGGGGTTGTCCAGCAACTCGGGGCCGACCGCCTCGACCATCATCGCCGTCAGTTGGGCATTGGCCTGGTACAGCCAGCGGCGGAAGGTGATGCCGTTGGTCTTGTTGTTGATACGTTCCGGATACAGCTTGTGCAGCTCCGAAAACACCGTGCTGCGCATCAGTTGGGTGTGCAGCCCGGACACGCCGTTGACGCTGTGGGAGCCGAGAAACGCCAGGTTGCCCATGCGTACCCGACGGCCATTGTCTTCCTCGATCAGCGACACCGCGCGCAGCACGTCGAAGTCATGGATGCCCTTGGCCCGCAGCGAATCGATGTGCTGGGCGTTGATCAGGTAAATGATCTGCATATGCCGCGGCAACATGCGTTCCATCAGGCCGACCGGCCAGGTTTCCAGGGCTTCGGGGAGCAAGGTGTGGTTGGTGTAGGCCAGGGTTTCCACGGTGACTTGCCAGGCCGCATCCCAGGCGATGTCGTGCAGGTCGACCAGCTGTCGCATCAGCTCGGCCACGGCGATCGAGGGGTGGGTGTCGTTGAGCTGGATTGCCGCATGCTCGCCCAGGCTGAGCACCGAGCCGTGCATGTTTTTGTGGCGACGCAGCAGGTCTTGCAGCGAGGCCGAGACAAAGAAATATTCCTGGCGCAGGCGCAGTTCCTGCCCCGCTTCGGTGCTGTCGGCCGGGTACAGCACACGGGAGATGCTTTCTGCCCGGGCGACCTCCGCCACCGCGCCCAAGTGGTCGCCGGCGTTGAAGCGTTCCAGGTGCAAGTCTTCCACCGCCCGCGCACGCCACAGGCGCAGGGTATTCACGCTGGCACCGCGCCAGCCCACTACCGGCGTGTCATAGGCCACCGCGCGCACGGTTTCACTGGGGGTCCAGACCTGGATCGATTTGCCGCTGGCATCGAGCAGGGTTTCGACTCCGCCGCCAAAGCCGATCGGGTAGATCACCTCGGCACGCTCGAACTCCCAGGGGTTGCCGAAATCCAGCCAGTGCTCGGTCTGTTCCTGCTGCCAGCCATCGACGATGGCCTGGCGGAACAGCCCGTGCTCATAACGAATGCCGTAGCCATGGCCGGCGATGCCCAGGGTCGACATGCTTTCCATGAAGCACGCCGCCAGGCGCCCCAGGCCACCGTTGCCCAGGGCCGCATCCGGCTCCAGCAGGCGAATGCGTTCCAGGTCGACGCCCAGTTCGGTGAGGGCATCACGCGCCACGTCCAGCAGCCCCAGATTGCTCAGGCTGTCATACAGCAGGCGGCCGATAAGGAATTCCAGGGACAGGTAGTACACCCGCTTCTGACCCTTGCGGTAGATCTGCCGGGTGTGGTCCATCCAGTGTTCGACCATATGATCACGCGCCGCCAGGGCAATGGCTTCGAACCAGTCATGGTCAAAAGCGTGATCCGGGTCCTTGCCCACCGCGTAGGTGAGTTTGGTCAAGACGGCATCGCGGAATGCGGCTACCTCTGCTTCTCGTACAAGCGGTTCCTGAGACATCGATGCGACCTCGGGCGAGATAGAAGGAGTTGCTAGAGCCTAGACGGTCTGACAGACGGTAGACGCTCTGGTTCGGCAGTTTTTAAACTCATTCACCTTTGCGCTAATTAGATGCAGGGGCCGTGCCCGTTTATTCGCCAAAGCAGCCTTCGAGCTGAAAGCTGCAAAATATTGTTCAAAAAACCACCAATCCCGGTATGATCGCGCGCCCGGATAAAGCCCCCTCTTGGAAACCTGATGAAGCCTCAACTGATCGCCGCCGCGGAACTCGACCGTCTCGAGACCTGGCAGAAATACTCGAGCCATATGTGCGGCGGCTGTGTGTCGAGCTGCTGCACCCTGCCGGTCGAGGTGAAGATCAAGGACCTGATCCGCATCGGTATCGTCGATGAGTTCGAGCGTGGCGATCCGCCGAAGAACATCGCCAAGCGTTTGCAGAAAGAAGGCATCGTCGAGCGCTTCAACGCCAAGTCCGAGATCTTCACCCTGCAACGCATGAGCAACGACGACTGCCTGTACCTGGATCGTAAAAGCCGCTTCTGCACTATTTATGACAAGCGCCCCGACACCTGTCGCAACCACCCGAAAATCGGGCCGCGCCCAGGCTACTGCGCCTACAAGCCCAAGGAAGTGGTGCGCGAAACCAAGCTGCGCACCCTCGAGAAGTTTTAAACAGCCTATCTGTGGCGAGGGAGCTTGCTCCCGCTGGCTTGCGAAGCGCCCCCAATAAGGCTGGCGCGGTCTTTCAGGTAGATCGGTCGATTTGCTTTAGGGCTGCTGCGCAGCCCAACGGGAGCAAGCTCCCTCGCCACAAGGTCGTTGCCAGGCCATAAAGCCCAGACAAACAAAAACGCCCCCGACCTTGCGGTCGGGGGCGTTTTTTTGCAGCTAACTAAATGACTTAGTTACTGCTTTTCTTGGCAGCGCGGGTACGCTCGCTTTCGCCCAGGATCTTCTTGCGAAGACGGATGGACTTAGGAGTGACTTCACACAGCTCGTCTTCTTGTACGAATTCCAGAGCTTGCTCCAGAGTGAAACGTACAGGCGGAACCAGAGCGATGGTTTCGTCTTTACCCGAAGCACGCATGTTGTCGAGCTTCTTGCCTTTGGTTGGGTTCACACCCAGGTCGTTGTCGCGGCTGTTCAGACCAACGATTTGACCTTCATAGATGTCCTGGCCGTGTTCGATGAACAGCTTGCCACGGGACTGCAGGGTTTCCAGCGAGTAGGTCAGCGCCTTACCGGTAGCAACCGATACCAGCACGCCGTTCTGACGGCCGGACATGTCGCCGGACTTCATCACGTCGTAACGGTCGAAGATCGAGGTCAGGATGCCTGCACCGGAGGTCAGGGTCAGGAACTCGTTACGGAAACCGATCAGGCCACGAGCCGGGATGTTGTACTCAAGGCGCACACGGCCCTTGCCATCCGGAACCATGTTGGTCAGGTCGCCTTTACGGATACCGATCTGCTCCATGATCGAACCTTGCGATTCTTCCGGCAGGTCGATGGTCACGTTTTCGTACGGTTCGTGCTTCACGCCGTCAACCATGCGGATGATCACTTCCGGACGACCAACACCCATTTCGAAGCCTTCGCGACGCATGGTTTCGATCAGTACCGAGAGGTGCAGCTCACCACGGCCGGAGACCTTGAACTTGTCAGCCGAGTCGCCTTCTTCAACGCGCAGAGCAACGTTGTAGAGCAGCTCTTTGTCCAGACGTTCCTTGATGTTACGGCTGGTCACGAACTTGCCTTCTTTACCGCAGAATGGCGAGTCGTTTACCTGGAAGGTCATGGAAACGGTTGGCTCGTCAACGGTCAGCGGCTTCATCGCTTCAACAGCGGTTGGGTCGCACAGGGTGTCGGAGATGAACAGCTGGTCGAAGCCGCTGATGCAGACGATGTCGCCGGCAGCTGCTTCTTCAACGTCGATGCGGTGCAGGCCGTGGTGACCCATCAGCTTGAGGATACGACCGTTGCGCTTCTTGCCGTCGGCGTCGATAGCCACGACCGGAGTGTTCGGCTTGACGCGACCACGAGCGATACGGCCAACGCCGATAACACCCAGGAAGCTGTTGTAGTCCAGAGCCGAGATTTGCATCTGGAACGGACCGTCACGGTCAACAGCTGGTGCTGGTACGTTGTCGACGATCGACTGGTACAGCGGGGTCATGTCTTCAGCCATGTCGGTGTGGTCAAGACCAGCAATACCGTTCAGGGCGGAGGCGTAAACCACTTTGAAGTCCAGCTGTTCTTCGGTAGCACCCAGGTTGTCGAACAGGTCGAAGATCTGGTCCAGAACCCAGTCCGGACGCGCGCCTGGACGGTCAACCTTGTTGATTACCACGATTGGACGCAGGCCGGCTTCGAAAGCCTTCTTGGTCACAAAACGGGTTTGCGGCATAGGGCCGTCCTGGGCATCAACCAGCAGCAGAACGGAGTCAACCATCGACATTACACGTTCAACTTCGCCGCCGAAGTCGGCGTGGCCCGGGGTGTCCACGATGTTGATGTGGTAGCCGTTCCAGTTGATGGCGGTGTTTTTCGCCAGAATGGTAATACCGCGCTCTTTCTCCTGGTCGTTGGAGTCCATCACGCGCTCGTCGTTGAGCTCGTTGCGCTCCAGAGTGCCGGATTGACGCAAGAGTTTGTCTACCAGGGTGGTTTTACCGTGGTCAACGTGAGCAATGATGGCGATGTTGCGTAGATTTTCGATCACTTGTGTATCTCGATCAGAGGATTCGGTGTGCTGACAGGTCGTGGCAGCGATTAACGTTGCGTCCGTAAAGCCGTTACAGCTCGACGGCGGCGTCGGGGGGCCGGTGACGCAGGCCACAGGCAAACATCCCCGGGCACTTAGCTCGGTCGATAAACGCGCACATTGGCATGTCCCTCACTGAGCAAATGGTGGGCATGCAGGCGACTCATCACGCCTTTGTCGCAATAGAGCAGGTACTGGCGAGTAGGGTCCAGTTCCTTGAAACGAGCGTTCAGTGCATAAAACGGCATCGCTTGTACCTCAATGCCAGCAAGCTCCAGCGGCTGATCTTCCTGAGCATCCGGGTGACGGATGTCGATCACGATCTGACCGGCCAGCGCTTCGCTGACTTCTTCGATCTGCAAATCCTGGCCCAACTCGTCGATCACTCGATCGATCGGCACCAGCTTGGCGTTCTCGAGCGCACGCTCCAGAACCGCCATATCGAATTCTTTCTCTTCATGCTCCACGCGCGGGCGCTTGGCGTGGGTCTTGGGGTTCACCGAGATGACCCCGCAATATTCCGGCATGTGCTTGGCGAAGTCGGCGGTGCCGATTTCATTCGCCAGGTCGATGATGTCCTGCTTGTGGCTGGCGATCAGCGGGCGCAGCACCAGCTTGTCGGTCACGCAGTCGATCACGGACAGGTTCGGCAGCGTCTGGCTCGACACCTGGGAAATCGCTTCACCGGTGACCAGGGCATCGATCTCCAGGCGGTCGGCGATTCTCGACGCAGCGCGCAACATCATACGCTTCAATACTACGCCCATATGACTGTTATCGACTTTGCCGAGAATTTCTCCCAGCACTTCCTCGAACGGCACGCTGACGAACAGCACGCGCTGGGAGCTGCCGTACTTCTTCCAGATAAAGTGCGCGACTTCCATCACGCCCAATTCGTGGGCACGCCCGCCCAGGTTGAAGAAGCAGAAATGACTCATCAGCCCGCGGCGCATGATCTGGTACGCCGCCACCGTGGAATCGAAACCGCCGGACATCAGGACCAGGGTCTGTTCCAGGGCGCCCAGGGGGTAGCCGCCGATGCTGTTGTGCTGGTTGTGGATCACAAACAACCGTTGGTCGCGAATTTCGATGCGAACTTCGATTTCCGGCTCTTTCAGGGAGATTCCGGCGGCGCCGCACTGACGACGCAGCTGGCTGCCGACGTATTTTTCGACCTCCATGGAGGTGAATTCATGCTTGCCGGCACGCTTGCAGCGCACGGAAAAAATCTTCCCCGCCAGGGCTTCGCCGAAGTGCTGCTTGCACTTGGCGACGATGTCGTCGAAGTCACCCAGCGGGTACTCGTCGACCTGCAGGAAATGCGCGATGCCCGGCATGCAACTCAGGCGCTCGGTCATGTCCTTCAAGGATTTGGGGTCAGTGAGCGCGGTTTCAAGCTCGAGGTTGTCCCAGACACCATTGACCACCACAGCCGGGTCCAGATCGCGGAGCACGGCACGGATGTTTTTCGCCAACTGACGGATGAAACGCATCCGTACCGGGCGGCTCTTGATGGTGATTTCCGGGAAAACTTTAACGATTAGTTTCATGAAAACAGCGCGCGCAGGGCCAGCCGAAAAAGGGGGGCGCGGATTATAGCGGAAATTGCTCAAGGTTTAACCAGTTTATGTACAGATGGTTTTCGATGCACCAAAACAGGTCATTTTGATTTATCAGCGCCACATTGCGGTGCGCGATTTTCCCGAAAACGGCGGATTGCACCTTTATATGCGTGAGTTTGGGGCAGAAAACCCAAGTCGGGGCACTGGCATGCAATTTGCTCCCTTGTGAGGCAGGTTGCCTTGGTCGAGTATTCGCGCCGGCATCACCCACATTCTAAGGGCATTCCACTACTTAGCCCGAAGCCACCCGGAGGACACTATGTCGAAGTCGGTTCAACTCATCAAAGATCATGACGTCAAGTGGATTGATCTGCGCTTCACTGATACCAAAGGCACTCAGCACCACGTGACCATGCCGGCCCGTGACGCGCTGGATGACGCCTTCTTCGAAGAAGGCAAAATGTTCGACGGCTCCTCCATTGCTGGCTGGAAAGGCATCGAAGCCTCCGACATGATCCTGATGCCGGACGACACCACTGCCGTACTCGACCCGTTCACCGAAGAGCCGACCCTGATCCTGGTCTGCGACGTGATCGAGCCTTCGACCATGCAAGGCTACGACCGTGACCCACGGGCCATCGCCAAGCGTGCCGAGGAATACCTGAAGTCGACCGGTATCGGCGACACCGTATTCGTAGGCCCGGAGCCTGAGTTCTTCATCTTCGACGAAGTGAAGTTCAAGTCCGACATCTCCGGTTCCATGTTCAAAATCTTCTCCGAACAAGGTTCGTGGATGTCCGACCAGGACGTGGAAGGCGGCAACCGTGGCCACCGTCCAGGTATCAAGGGCGGCTACTTCCCGGTTCCTCCGTTCGACCACGACCACGAAATCCGTACCTCCATGTGCAACGCCATGGAAGAAATGGGCCTGGTCATCGAAGTTCACCACCACGAAGTGGCGACTGCCGGCCAGAACGAAATCGGCGTCAAGTTCAACACCCTGGTAGCCAAGGCTGACGAAGTTCAGACCCTGAAGTACTGCGTACACAACGTGGCTGATGCCTACGGCCGTACCGCTACCTTCATGCCTAAGCCTCTGTACGGCGACAACGGCTCGGGTATGCACGTTCACCTGTCCATCGCCAAAGATGGCAAGAACACCTTCGCTGGCGAAGGTTATGCCGGCCTGTCCGACACCGCCCTGTACTTCATCGGCGGCATCATCAAGCACGGTAAGGCCCTGAACGGCTTCACCAACCCGTCGACCAACTCCTACAAGCGTCTGGTCCCAGGTTTCGAAGCACCCGTGATGCTGGCCTACTCGGCTCGCAACCGTTCCGCTTCGATCCGTATTCCTTACGTGTCCAGCCCTCGCGCTCGCCGTATCGAAGCCCGCTTCCCGGATCCAGCAGCCAACCCGTACCTGGGCTTCGCTGCACTGCTGATGGCTGGCCTGGACGGCATCCAGAACAAGATCCACCCTGGCGACGCTGCTGACAAAAACCTGTATGACCTGCCGCCTGAAGAGGCCAAAGAGATCCCACAAGTTTGCGGCAGCCTGAAAGAAGCCCTGGAAGAGCTGGACAAAGGTCGTGCGTTCCTGACCAAAGGCGGCGTTTTCAGCGACGACTTCATCGACGCTTACATCGCCCTGAAAAGCGAAGAAGAAATCAAGGTTCGTACCTTCGTGCACCCACTGGAATACGAGCTGTACTACAGCTGCTGATCCCGTGACGCCCGCGCAAGCGGCGTAACCAAGAGGCCTCCTTCGGGAGGCCTTTTTTATTGCCCGGCCATTGGCCGCGATTGTTCCTTCGCTCGCCCCTTCGGTGGATAATCCGCGCCTCGCGCACCCTCGGTGCGGCGCATTGACGAAGGAATGGTATGCAATGGACACGCGCGCTCGGCCTGATCGCTTGCCTGGCTTTGAGCCAGGCCCAGGCTGCGCCCTTCTACGAAGGCAAGACCCTGGCCCATCCGCTGATCACCGGCCTGGCGGAAAGCTCGGCGACCCTGGCCTTTATCAAGACGCCTGCCGGAGTGCGGGGCTATTACGCGGTCGATGAGGCGCAAAGCCAGGCGCAATTGCTGGACGATTTCGGCAAGGCCTCGATCGAGTCGGTGTTCAACATCGCCCTGGATAACCAGCACCTGACACGCCTGGTGCTGTTCAAGCTGCAGGGCAACTATCACCTGCGCGCCTACCGTTATGACGACAACGACCACCTCTACAGCCGCCTGGGCAATCTGCAAAAAGCCCTGGACCGCATTACCCAGGGCCAGCGCAAACTCGACGCACGCACGGTGAACCAGGCCCTGAGCCAGCTCACGCCGCTCAATTACCGGGTTTCCTACGAAGATTCGGGCATTGCCGAGTTCGACCAGCTCGACCACAGCGCCGGGACCCTGGTGGGTTACTTCGGCCAGGACGGCCAGCCCCTGGGCAATACCTCGCCAGGTGCCGAGGCCTACAGCTACAAAAAGACCTTTGGCGAAAAACAGGGGCGCTTTCTCAGCGTCACCTATCAGCGCGACCAGAGCCCGGCCCTGGTCGACGGCCCGCGCCAGCTCTACAACTACCAGGCCAGCCGCGTGACCTGGGACACCGAACCCGCGCGCCTGACCGGCAGCGAAGACGGGCCCTCCGTGGCCTACAGCGAAAACGGGGCCATCGCCTCTCGCGGGCCTTACACCCATGGCCAACGCAACGGCGAGTGGGGCTTTGCCGGACCGTCCAACAGTTGGTCCCACGGGCCCTATGTCGACGGCAAGCGCCAGGGCCAATGGAGCCTGTCCAATGAAAGCGAAGGCTACGGCATGACCGGTCTGTATCGCGACGACCTGCGGGAAGGACGCTGGGACATCAAGCTGAGCGACTCCGAAGCCCTGGAAGACGGCGGCTTCGTCACCTACCTCCATGACCTGCGCAACGGCCCCAGTGAAAGCCGCGAAGGTGGCGCGGTGCTGGAGCGGGGCGACTACCGCGATGACCTGCGCCAGGGGCCCTGGCTGACCACCGCCGGCAGCGGCAGCTACGACCGGGGCCTGAAGAGCGGGCCCTGGCAACTCAAGGCCGCCGATGGTCACACCCACAGCGTCAGCTTTGTTGCGGACAAGATGCAGGGCGAACTGCGCGACACCGACGCCCAGGGCGTGCTGCGGGTCATCGAGCACTATCGCGACGGCCTGCTCTGGGGCACTCAGGAGGGTTACAACGACAGCGGCCAGTTGATGTATTCCTATGCCTACGAAAACGGCCAGCGCGAAGGTCGCTCGCTGATCTACAGCGCCGACGGCAAGGTGCTGCTGTCGGACATGAGCTACAAGAACGGCAACAAGCAGGGCCCGTACCTGACTTTCCTCGCGGACGGTTCGCCGGCCACGGTCGGGCGCGTCGAGGGCAGCGAATTCATTGGCCTGATGACCCAGCTCGATGAGCATGGCCAGATCTTTTCCGCCGCAACCCGCTGCCGCTTCCAAAGCTACCAGTCGACCGTCGGCCTCTGCGGCATGTCCCGCGAGTTCCGCCAGGGCCGGGTCACCAGCGAACGCGACTACCTGTACGGCGAGCTGCAGGAGTACCGCGAATACAACGCGCAAACCGGACTCAAGACCCGAGAGCGCGTCATCGGCAAGGGTGACCAGGTCAGCGAAATCACCTACTACGACAACGGCCAGGTCGAGTGCCGGGTCAACAAGGTCGGGTTCGAGTGGATGACCATCAACCAGCAGAAGCTCAAGAACTACAACCAGGCGGTCCTGAGCGGCGAGCAGCTGTGTTACTACCCCAATGGCGTGATCAAGAGTCGCGACTTTTTCGACAAGGGCCCTACCGGTTGCAAGACCCTGTATGACGAGACCGGCAAGCAAACCTTCCCCGGCCCCAGCGGTTGCCGCAGACCGACCAGTGCCGAGGCCGTGCACTGACCGGCGCGCCTGGTACAGGTCACAACCGGCGCTCGCCAAATCCTCGCGCCCAGGGCGAGCGCTTGCCAGACCGGGCGCCTTTGCGTGCATCATGGCCGCCGACTTGCCCACAACAGCCGAGATCGCCCATGCCCCTGCACGCCACACTCTGCCTCGCCCTGACGACCCTGCTGCTGGCCGGCAACGCCTGCGCAGCCAACGCCCCGACCACTCTCGCCCCGTTGTTGAGCAGTATCGAGGCGCGCCTGGCAATAGCCGACCAGGTGGCCCTGAGCAAATGGGACAGCCATAAAGCCGTGGAAGACCGCCCCCGGGAGCGTGAAGTGATTGCCGGCGCCGTGGCCCAGGCCGCGCAATACTCACTGGCCGCCGGCGAAGTGGAGCAGTTTTTTGCAGCGCAGATCGAAGCCAACAAGCTGGTGCAATACGCCCACCTGTCTGCCTGGCACCTGCAAGGCCACGCGCCGGACAGCGCCCGCCCCGATCTGCTGGGGCAGATCCGCCCGCAACTCGATCAGTTACAAAAACGCCTGCTGAAGCAACTGGCCGACTTCAGCCCATCGCGCACCGATGCGCAATGCCCGCAGTGGCTGGCCCAGGCCACCCAGGCCGCAAGCCAGGACCCACTGCGCAGGCTGGCCCTGACCCGGGCCACGGCCGAGCTTTGTGTGTTCAAAGGTTAAGCCCGCGCCCCGCGAACGGCCCCTTGCTCTAGGCTGGGACCCTCACCTCGCCGCCCAGGAACCCTCAGCCATGCGCGCTGCCGTTTGCTACCTGCTGCTGATCATCTGTCTGCCGGCGACGGCGCAGATCTATCAATACACCGATGCCCAAGGCAACCCGGCCTACAGTGATCAGCCGCCAAGCGACACCCGCAGCCAGGCCATTGCGCCAACGCCCACCCATGCCATTCCCGGCCCAACCCGCTTGCCGTTACCGACGCCGCCAGCTGCCGCCAGGCCGCGCACCGTTGTGGCGCAGCCCTATGAGGTGCTGCAAGTCAGTGGCTTGCCGCGCGACGGCGCATTGCGGGCCAACAACGGTAGCTTCAGCGTGCAGGTGCTGCTGCAACCGAACCTGCAAGGGCCCCATCGCCTGCGCCTGCTGTTGGACGACCAGCCCTACGGCCAACCCGGCACGGCACTGGAACTGCATCTGGAAAATATCGACCGCGGCGAACATCGCCTGGCGGTCCAGGTACTCGATGGCGAACACGTGGTGCAACAAAGCCCGAGCACCACGTTTCACCTGCTGCGGGTGCACCGGCCTTGAGGTTGAGCCCTGGGCCTCAGGCGCGCTCAATGACCATGGCCACACCCTGGCCCAACCCGACGCAGAGGCTGACCACCGCATAGCGCAGCTTGTAGCGTTGCAAGGTGCGGCAGGCACTCAGCACCAGGCGAGCACCGGATGCGCCCAGCGGATGACCGATGGCAATGGCCCCGCCGCCCGGGTTGACCCGAGGGTCGTCATGGCGCAGGCCCAGGACTTTGAGACAGGCCAGCACCTGCACCGCGAATGCTTCGTTGATTTCAATCAGGTCGACCTGCTCCAGGGTCAGGCCGGCACGGTGCAACGCCAGCTCGATGGCCTGATGCGGGCCGATCCCCATGATTCGCGGCTCCACGCCGACGGCGGCCGACGAAAGAATCCGCGCCATCGGGGCCACCCCATGCGCCTCGCCTATGGCGCGATTGCCGAGCAACAGCACCGCCGCACCGTCGTTGATCCCCGAGGCATTACCCGCAGTGATCACCGAGCCCGGAGCCAGGGGCGACATTTTCGACAGCCGTTCGAAATCGGATTGCGGCCGTGGATGTTCGTCGTGGCTGACCTGCAGCACCTCGCCCTTGCGCCCCGCCGGCACCTCGACCGGCAGGATCTCGTCGTCCAGGTGCCCGGCCTGCAGGGCCGACTGGTAACGCGATTGGGACAGCGCGGCAAAGATATCGGCCTGCTCGCGGCTGATGGAAAACAGCCGCGCCAGGTTGTCAGCGGTCTGCGGCATGCTGTCGTTGCCGTAGAGCCGGACCAGGCGCGGGTTGCTGAAACGCGCGCCGAGGGTGCTGTCCGCCACCTCCGCCGAGCGGCTGAACGCGCTCTCGGCCTTGGCCATGACAAAGGGCGCACGGGACATGCTTTCGACGCCGCCAGCCAGGTACAACTGGCCCTCGCCACAGGTGATGGCACGCGCCGCATCGACCACCGCCGACAGGCCGCTGGCGCACAGGCGGTTGATCGTCTGCCCGGGCACGCACCAAGGCAGGCCGGCGCTGAGCAAGGCATTGCGCGCCAGGTTGCGGCTGTCTTCGCCCGCCTGGTTGGTGCAGCCCAGAATCACCTCCTCCAGCTCATCCATCGGCAAGCCCGAGGTTTCCATCAACCGGGCCAGCAACGGCCCGACCAGATCATCCGGGCGCACCCGCGACAGGCAACCGGCATAGCGGCCGAACGGGGTACGCAAACCGCTGTAAATGTAGGCATCAAGCATGGCGCAACTCTCATGGCAGGTGGACGACAGCACTCAAGCCAGCAGCGGCTCGGGCGCCTGACACAACGACAGGCCCAGGCGCACCCGGCGCCGCAGCCAGCCACTCGGGCGATAGCGCGGCTCGCCGGTCAGGGCGTGCATGCGCAGCAGAATCTGTAACAGCCGCTCGGCACCCAATTGATCGCCCCAGTCCAGCGGCCCCTGGGGGTAACCGAGCCCCAGGCGCACCGCGGTATCGATATCGGCAACTGAGGCAATGCCTTGCTGGGCGATGTCGCAAGCCAGGTTGACGATCGACGCCAGGGTTCGTTGCAGGACAAAACCGCAGCTGTCGTGGATCAGCGTCACCCGGCCACCGTCAGCACTGAACAAGTCGTGGGCAGCCTGCTGCATGTCCGGCCGGGTGCAGGGAGTGAGCATCAGGCAGCGCTGGTGATCGAGCCCGAACAAGGTATCGATCGCCACCGTGCGCGCCGGGTCGACCCCATGACGCAAGGCGGCCTCAGTGGCGTCATCGCCCAGGGGCGCCAGCAGGCACAACGCATCGCCGGATGGCCTAGGGCCGGTTTGCGGCTCCACCCCCAGGCGCTGGAGCAGGGCCAGCAGACGCGCATGCCCCAGCTCGTCATCGGCGGCCATCCACACCGCCGGCGGCATACCACGTGGCGCTGATACAGAGGATGGCTGCGGAGTGTCGTGCACGCCGTCATAGCGGTAGAAACCCTGGCCACTCTTGTGCCCCAGATGGCCAGCAGCCTGCATCTGGCGCAGCAGCGGATGGGGGCGGTAGCGCGGCTCCTGGTAGAACTGCCGGTAGACCGATTCCATCACCGGCAGGCTGACATCCAGGCCCACCAGGTCCATCAGTTCGAAGGGCCCCA
Organism: Pseudomonas sp. MF4836; assembly: GCF_002018875.1. Lineage (GTDB taxonomy): Bacteria > Pseudomonadota > Gammaproteobacteria > Pseudomonadales > Pseudomonadaceae > Aquipseudomonas. The sequence continues at coordinate 332,759 of NZ_MVOL01000002.1, read as the reverse complement.
TGGCGAATCCGGCACCGTCACGCAGCAGTGCATCGATCTGCGCCACCGACGCCACGCCCTCGCTCAAAATACGCAAGGCCTCGGTGCCAAACGCACGGCCGGCATGGTTGACGATAAAACCGGGGGAATCCTTGGCCAGCACCGGCTGGTGCCCGATGTGCCGCACCAGGGCCTGCAATTGCCCGGCGATCTCGGGCGCGGTTTCCAGGCCGGCGATCACTTCCACCAGGCGCATACGCGGCACCGGGTTGAAGAAGTGCAGCCCCGCGACCCGCTGCGGGTTACGACAGCCCGCCGCGATGGCCGTGATCGACAGCGACGAGGTGTTGCTCGCCAGCAGCGCGCTGCTGTCCAGCACCTGCTCCAGCTCCCGGAACAGCTGCTGCTTGGCCTCCAGGTTTTCGACGATCGCCTCGATCACCAACTGGCAGTCGCCCAGCGCTTGCAGGCTGTCCATGACCTGTAGCTTGCCCAGCGCCTGCACCACTGCCTCCGGGCTCATGCGTGCCTTGTCCTGCAACCGGGCGAAGCGCACGTGCAGTTGTTCGCGGGCACTATCGGCGGCACCGGAACGGGCGTCGAACAGTTGCACCGTCAGCCCAGCCTGGAGCAGCACCTGGGTGATGCCCTGGCCCATGGCGCCGGCACCGACCACGCCGATGCATTGCAAGGTGTTCAGGCAGACCGACTCGCCATTCATAAAGCGCTCCCGAAAAATGAAACAGTCATGGCGCGCTTAGCCGCGCACGATGCCGCTGGCGTACAGGCCGGCGATCATCTGCGCATCCAGGCCCAGGCCTTCGAGAACCTGGCGCGTGTCCTGGCCCAGGGCCGGCGGTGCACTGCGGTAGCTGGCGGGGGTGCGCGACAACTTCACCGGCGAGCCGACCCCGCGGTAATCGTCGATCTGCACCAGCAAGCCCCGGTGCCGGGTGTGGGGGTGGGCCACCACCTGGTCGATGGTGGCAATCGAACCGCAGGGCACCCCCAGGCCAATCAGCTCCTGGGCCAAGGCCGCGCCGTCATGGGTTTGCAGGTGGTGCTCCAGCGCCTGCTTCAGTGCCTCACGGTTGACCGAACGGCTGCCGTTGCTGGCAAAACGCGGGTCATCGAGCAAGGCACCCGCCCCCAATTGCTCGCACAATCGGGCGAACTGGCGGTCGTTGCCCACAGCCAGGAAGATCGGCACGCTGCCGGTGCGATAGCTGTCGTAGGGCGCGATATTGGGGTGGGCATTGCCGGTGCGCTGCGGGGTCTTGCCGGCGGCGAAGAAGTTCGCCAGGTGCGGGTGCAGCAGCGACACGCCGCAATCGTAAAGGCTGATGTCCAGGGACTGCCCAAGGCCGCTGCGGTGACGTTCATTGAGCGCCAGCAGAATCCCGGCCAGGGCGTTCAGGCCGGTGACCATGTCCACAATCGGCAGCCCGATACGCAACGGCCCGCCATCGCCTTCGCCGTTGACGCTCATCAAGCCCGCCATCGCCTGGATCACCGCGTCGTAGCCGGGCAAGCCACCCAAGGGCCCATCGCCGCCAAACCCGGAAATCGCGCAATGGATCAGCCCCGGGAAGCGCTGGCTCAGCACCTCGGCATAACCGATCCCCCAGCGCTGCAGGGTGCCTGGCTTGAAGTTCTCCACCAGCACGTCGGCACCTTCCAGCAGTTGCATCAACAGATCCAGGCCCTCGGGCCGCGACAGGTCAACGGCGATCCCTTGCTTGTTGCGGTTCACACCCTTGAAGTACGAGGCATCGTCACCCTCGAAGGGCGGCCCCCAGCCACGGGTTTCGTCGCCGCCCAATGGTTCGAGCTTGATCACCTCGGCGCCATGGTCAGCCAGTGCCTGGGAGCAGTAAGGGCCGCCCAGCACGCGGCTGAGGTCGATGACTTTCAGGCCCGCCAGGGCACCTTGGGTTGGGTTCATCAGTGTTCTCCAGCAAAGAGGGGAAGTGCCGTTCAGGCAGGCAGCAACTGCATGGCTTCAGCCAGCGACAGCGGACGCTCATTGGCCAGGTTCGCCAGCAGCGCGGCGTCGATCACCGGCGCCGAACGCAGCGGGTCGCGGGGCAGCAACTTGTGCTGCAGCACCAGATGGGCCAAGGCCAGGCGGCGATAGTCAGGTGCCTGGCGACAGGCTTCCCAGGCCATGAAAATCGCGCTGGCGAGGTGATACAGGGCGCTGCCGGCCTGGCGCACCTGTTCGTCCTGACGCTGCCGGGCCACCTCGTCGAAGTGGCTGACCGTACGCTGCAGGGTCACCTCGAACAGGCGCCGGCTGGGCTCCGGCAAGTCGGCTTCGGCCAGCAATTGCGCGAGCATTTTCTGCAAGGGTTCCAGGGCTTGCTCGCGGGTCACGGCGCGGGCGATATCCAACGCAACAATGTTGCTGGTGCCTTCCCAGATCGAACCCAGGTGGGCATCGCGCACCAGCCGCCCGTCGCTCCACTCTTCGATGTAACCGACCCCGCCGCGTACCTCCATGGCATCGCCGGTCACCCGCCGCGCATCGCGACAGGCGCGGAATTTGATCATCGGGGTGAGGATGCGCACACACTTGCGCGCCGCTTCATCGCCGCCATCGGCCCGAGGCAGCAACGTGGCGATCTGCATGAACATCGAGCGGGCCTGCTCGGTGGGCAGCATCATCTTCAGCAACTGGCGCTGCATCAGGGGCATTTCGATCAGGTGTTTGCCGAAGGCTCGGCGCTGGCGCGCGATAAACAGCGCCTCGTTGAGGCCACGGCGCATCAACCCCGCCGCGCGCACCCCGTTGGACAGGCGCGACATGTTGACCATGTCGGCCATCTGCTGAAAACCGCGGCCGACTTCGCCGATCAGGTACGCGGTGGCACCTTCCAGGGTGATCTCGCCACTGGCCATCGAGCGGCTGCCCAACTTGTCCTTCAGGCGCTGGATCCGGTAGGCGTTGCGCGAACCATCGGGGCGCAGCCTGGGCAGCAGGAACAGGGTGACCCCGGCCATGCCCGTCGGGGCATCGTCAGGCCGGGCCAGAACCATGGCCAGGTCGGCATCCGGGTTGGAACAGAACCACTTTTCGCCAAACAGCTGCCATTCGCCATTCTCAAGCCGCGCCCGGGTTTCGGTGCGCGACACATCGGAGCCGGCCGCCTGCTCGGTCATGAACATGGCGCCCTGGAACAGTTGGTCAAAATCCTGTGACGCCAGCTGCGGCAGGAAGCGTTCCACCAATTCCGGGGCACCGAACTTGCGCAATGTGCGGGTCAGGGAGTCGGTCATGCTCACCGGGCAGCACAGGCCGAACTCCGCCTGCACGAACAGGTAGGTCAGCGCGTACTTCACCAGCGGCAGCGCCGGCTCGGGGCGATGGCTCATGGCGGCCAGGCCCAGTTCGGCATAGGCGACACGCTCCAGCTCAACGAAGTCGGGATGCTTGGCGATGCTTTGCAGGTTTTCCCCACGTCGGGTGCGGGGCCGCAGTACCGGGGGATTCTTGTCGGCCGACAGGGCCAGCACGTCCAGTTCGCCACCCGCCCTGGCCCCCAGGCGCTGCCAGGTCGGTAGCCACTGCCCATAGACCTGCGCCGGCAGGTAAACCTTGAGCAGCGCGGCCAGCCCGGCATCGCATTCGAATAGATTCAGGCCCCGGCTATCGGGGATGTTCAGGCCGTCTTCGGTGGCGTGTGGCTCGACGTTCATGGGGCGTCTCCTGGTTCTTGTACGCCGAGACTAGAACCGCCATCGATAAGTATCTAATACAAAATCATTCCACTACGATAAGAAAACCAAATCGTAGAGCAGGGGATCAGCATGGACCTCAAACAGTTGCGCTACTTCGTCGCCGTGGCCGAAGAACTGCATTTCGGGCGCGCCGCGACTCGCCTGTTCATCTCGCAACCGGCGCTGAGTTTCGACATCAAAAAGCTCGAGAGCCAGCTGGATATCCAGCTGCTGATCCGCAACAACAAGTCGGTGAGTTTGACCAATGCCGGCCAGGTGCTGCTCGACGAGGCGCGTTACCTGCTGCTGCGCGCCGAGCAGGCGCGGCGCCTGACCCAGCGTTCGGCCCAGGGTTTTGTCGGGCGCCTGAGTGTCGGTTTCGTCAACTCGATCCTGCACCGCGGCCTGCCCCAGGCGGTGAAGAGCTTCGAGCAGCAACACCCGGACACCGAAGTGGTGATGATGGAAATGAACAGCGCCGAACAGGTCCAGGCCCTGCAACGCGGCCAGATCGATATCGGCTTCGTGCATGGCAACACCTTCGCCGCGAGCATCCACTGCGAGCCGGTGCTGGCCGAACCCTTTCTCTGCTGCCTGCCCGAGGGACACCCCCTGGCGCAGCAACAGCGGATCGACCTGGCACAACTGGCCGGTGATGATTTCATTCTGTTTCCGCGTAACGTCTCGCCGCACTACCACGACCTGATCATCGCCCGCTGCGTGGCCGCCGGGTTCAGCCCGCGCATCCGCCATGAGACCCGGCTCTGGCAAACAGTGGTGGCGATGGTGGCTTACGAAATGGGCGTGGCGCTGGTCCCGCAGACCCTGGCCATGACTCGGCAACAAGGGGTGCATTACTGCGAGATCGAGGGCGAGGGCGCGCTTTCAGAGATCCATGCGATTCGTCATGCCGACAAACCGGCGGCCGCCGCCGAGAGTTTCCTGGCGCTGCTCAAGGCCCTGCAACAACCCGCAACAGCGGAGCCCTGAGCCCGGACGACCATACGAAATCACGTATCAAACAATAAGTTTTAATCATTATTTTTTTCATACCTGCCTGTATAGGCTCCGAGCAGTCGGACCTTGCAAGAACCCCATGCGCCGATTCGCCCAGCGAAATGTCCGCGACATTTTCGGCAGAAAATGGCGCGGGGCGCACATAACAATAACAACAAGCAGGAAGTGAACATGAATCCCGCCCTGGAAGCTGCTGCCCACAAAAAAGCCCGCAAAGCGGGCGTTGCCTCATTCATCGGCACCACCATCGAATGGTATGACTTCTATGCCTACGGGATCGCGGCCGCCCTGGTCTTCGGCAAAGTGTTCTTCCCCGCCGACCTGCCACCGGGCACCGCTACCCTGCTGTCGTTCCTGACCCTGTGGGCCGGCTTTGTCGCACGCCCCGTCGGCGGCATCATCTTCGGCCACCTGGGCGACAAGATCGGGCGCAAGACCACCCTGGTCATCACCCTGATCATGATGGGCATCGCCACCACCTGCATCGGCCTGCTGCCCACCTACCTGCAGATCGGCATCTGGGCGCCAATCGCCCTGGTGGTGCTGCGCATCATCCAGGGCATCGCGGTAGGCGGTGAATGGGGCGGCGCGGTGCTGATCGCCAGTGAAAGCGCGCCCAAGGGCAAGGGCATTCTCTACGCCGCCTTCGCTCAGCAAGGCTCACCGGCCGGCAACCTGCTGGCGACCCTGGTGTTCTTCGCCCTCAGTGCGCTGCCGGCGCCGGACTTCCTGCTTTGGGGCTGGCGCATTCCGTTCCTGCTCTCGGCGGCGCTGGTCATCGTCGGCATGGTGATCCGCCTCAAGCTCGAAGAGTCGGACGACATGAAGCGCCTGATCCAGCAGAAAAAAACCGTCAAGCTGCCGATCCTCGAGGTGCTGCGCAGCCACTGGAAAATCGTGCTGCTGGGGGCCGGGGTGTTGCCGATCATCCACGTCACCTACTTCAAAAGCACCTTTGCCCTGTCCTGGGCAACCAAGGAACTGGGCTACACCCAAAGCACGTTTCTCAGCGTGATCATCATCGCCCTGGTGGTGCAGTTCATCACCCAGCCCCTGGGCGCGGTGCTGGTGTCACGCATGGATATGCGCAAGGCCGTGGTGCTGATGGTGGTGCCGGAATTTTTCCTGATGCCCGCTATGTTCTTCGCGGTGGAAACCGGCAATTACTGGATCGCCGTGCTCGGCATGTGCCTGGCCACCGTGCCGCACTCGATGTTCTACGGTGCCGTCGGCGGTATCCTCGCCCGCGCCTTCCCGACCCGGGTGCGCTACAGCGGGCTGTCGATTTCCTATCAGCTGTGCTCGTTGCTGGTGGGCGGCGCCACGCCGGTACTGGCGCAAAGCATCCTCAACGGCACCGGGAGCATCGTCGGCGTGGCCATCGCATCGGCCTGCTATGCCGTGGTGTCGCTGGTGTGCATGCTGCTGTTGCTCAAACGCATCGGCCATAACGCCGCCGAGCTGTCGACCGCCGAGCAGGAGGATGCCGATGAACTGGCCCGCGAAGCCGGCACTTCGACCATCACCCCGACAGACAGTCCTCGCCCGGCACATCAGGACGTGGGCGGATTGCCCCAGCCCGCCCGCTGACCGAGCGACCAGCCTCCGGTGGCGCGGGAGTTTGCTCCCACCCCCCATAGGAAGTGTTCGCTTTTGACTGAATAACAAGGCCCGCCCCGAGCGGGCCTTGTGCGTGGTGCGCCGCACAAAAAAGCAGCGCCGATCGCGTCGCCACGGGCAGCGGCTATTCTTTAGAGCGCTCGTTCAGGAAGCGCACTATATTGGTGCGCACGCACGCCCCGATACCCATTACCCGGCCCATTTTGGTTCGAAAATACCCGCCAAAGCTGGCCAAGCGCCACGCAATCGAGCTTCAAACAGCTGTTTCAGGGCTTTGACGCTTCTTTTCGGAGCCTTGGTTTGGTTTTTGCATTTTCCTCACTCAGCGCTTTACCCGCGCGCGCACTCCGGGATCGGCCCCGAAGTGTTTTGCTCCAAAAGAGGTCCTAATGACCATCAGCGACCAATTGCACCGCTTGCTACTCGACAACCTGACCACCGCGACCATTCTGCTCAACGCCGACCTGCGCCTTGAGTACATGAACCCGGCCGCGGAAATGCTCCTGGCCATCAGCGGACAACGCAGCCACGGGCAATTTATCAGTGAGTTGTTCACCGAGTCGGCCGAAGCACTGAGCTCCTTGCGCCAGGCCGTGGAGCAGGCTCATCCCTTCACCAAGCGTGAAGCCATGCTCACCGCGCTGACCGGCCAGACCCTGACCGTGGATTACGCGGTGACGCCGATTCTGAGTAACGGCGACACCTTGCTGCTGCTGGAGGTCCACCCTCGGGACCGGCTGCTGCGCATCACCAAGGAAGAGGCCCAGTTGTCCAAGCAGGAAACCAGCAAGATGCTGGTGCGCGGCCTGGCCCATGAAATCAAGAACCCCCTCGGCGGGATTCGCGGCGCCGCCCAGTTGCTGGCCCGGGAGCTGCCGGAAGAAAGCCTCAAGGACTACACCAACGTCATCATTGAAGAAGCCGACCGCCTGCGAAACCTGGTGGACCGCATGCTCGGCTCGAACAAGCTGCCGTCCCTGGCCATGTGCAACGTGCATGAAGTGCTGGAGCGAGTCAGCAGCCTGGTGGAAGCCGAGAGCCAGGGCTGCATCACCTTGGTGCGCGACTACGACCCAAGCATTCCCGATGTGTTGATCGACCGCGAGCAGATGATCCAGGCGGTGCTCAACATCGTGCGCAACGCGATGCAGGCCATCAGCAGCCAGAATGAACTGCGCCTGGGGCGCATCAGCCTGCGCACCCGGGCCATGCGCCAGTTCACCATCGGCCACGTGCGCCATCGCCTGGTGACCAAGATCGAGATCATCGACAACGGCCCCGGGATCCCTGCCGACCTCCAGGAAACCATCTTCTTCCCCATGGTCAGTGGCCGCCCGGACGGTACCGGGCTGGGCCTGGCCATTACCCAGAACATCATCAGCCAGCACCAGGGCCTGATCGAATGTGACAGCCATCCTGGCCACACCACGTTCTCGATCTTTCTGCCACTGGAACAAGGAGCCCCATCGACATGAGCCGTAGTGAAACCGTGTGGATCGTCGATGACGACCGTTCTATCCGTTGGGTCCTGGAAAAAGCCTTGCAGCAGGAAGGCATGACCACCCAGAGCTTCGACAGTGCCGATGGCGTGATGAGTCGCCTGGCGCGCCAGCAACCGGACGTGATCATTTCCGATATCCGGATGCCCGGTGCCAGCGGCCTGGACCTGTTGGCGCGGATCCGCGAGCAGCACCCGCGTTTGCCGGTGATTATCATGACCGCCCATTCGGACCTGGACAGCGCTGTCGCGTCCTATCAGGGAGGCGCCTTCGAGTACCTGCCCAAGCCGTTCGATGTGGATGAGGCAGTGTCCCTGGTCAAGCGCGCCAACCAGCACGCCCAGGAGCAGCAAGGCCTGGAAGTGGTGCCCGCCCTGGCCCGGACCCCGGAAATCATCGGCGAAGCGCCGGCGATGCAGGAGGTGTTTCGCGCCATTGGCCGCCTGAGTCACTCCAACATCACGGTGTTGATCAATGGCGAATCCGGCACCGGCAAAGAGCTGGTGGCCCACGCCCTGCATCGCCACAGCCCGCGTGCGGCGTCGCCGTTCATTGCGCTGAACATGGCGGCGATTCCCAAGGACCTGATGGAATCCGAGCTGTTCGGCCATGAAAAAGGCGCCTTCACCGGCGCAGCCAACCTGCGCCGCGGACGCTTTGAACAGGCCGATGGCGGCACGCTGTTTCTCGATGAGATCGGCGACATGCCGGCCGAGACCCAGACCCGTCTGTTGCGGGTACTGGCCGATGGCGAGTTCTATCGGGTCGGCGGGCACACGCCGGTCAAGGTCGATGTGCGGATCATCGCCGCGACCCACCAGAACCTGGAAACCCTGGTCCACGCCGGCAAATTCCGTGAGGATCTGTTTCACCGCCTGAACGTGATCCGCATCCATATTCCACGGATGTCCGATCGCCGCGAAGACATCCCGACCCTCGCCCGCCACTTCCTCAGCCGTGCCGCCCAGGAGCTCGCGGTCGAGCCGAAGCTGCTGAAAAGCGAGACCGAGGAATACCTGAAAAATCTGCCGTGGCCGGGCAACGTGCGCCAGTTGGAGAATACCTGCCGCTGGATCACGGTCATGGCTTCGGGGCGTGAAGTGCACATCAGCGACCTGCCGCCAGAGCTGCTGAGCCTGCCGCAGGACTCGGCGCCAGTGACCAACTGGGAACAGGCGCTGCGCCAATGGGCCGACCAGGCCTTGGCCCGTGGTCAGTCGAGCCTGCTGGACAGCGCCGTGCCGAGCTTCGAGCGGATCATGATCGAGACCGCCCTCAAGCACACCGCAGGCCGCCGGCGCGATGCCGCCGTGCTCTTGGGCTGGGGCCGCAACACCTTGACCCGCAAGATCAAGGAGTTGGGGATGAAGGTCGACGGCGGTGACGATGACGAAGGCGAGGAAGGCTGAGCTGGCCCGCGCATACACCGCAAAACCACCTGACACCCTTCGGCGACCTTCCCAGCCATCGCTGCCTCGCCAGCGCGGCAGCGGCTACAGACTCGTGTAGCCGCTGCCGCAGGCTCGGGCCGCGTTCGAACGCGGGCCCTTCCAAACACTTCTGAACCACTCTGACACCCATGAGCGATATCCCCCGGCCAGCGCAGCCTCGCGGGCTTGGCAGCGGCTACAGGCATGTGAGTTCTGCTTGGCATTTATGTTGGCGGCCAGGGAAGGCGACTTTTGCACTGCCTGAATGCGCGGTGCCCCGTGATCGGGCACGGAGCGGGCCTTGAGTCTCGCGGAGTTCGGATTCGAACAGTGGCCTTTCGAAAAGGTAAAAGCCCCGTATTACGGGGCTTTCAACCATGGATACCGGCAACAACCACATCCTTTTCGAACATTGGCACGCCCCCTGCAATACCCCAAACACAACCCAGTTTCGGGAACCTTGGTACAGGCAGGCCGGGGATTCCCTCTTTAACACCAGGGCTCATCACGCTCACAGCGACGAGCCCACCCGTTTTGGGAACCTTGGTACAGGCAGGCCGGGGATTCCCTCTTTTACACCGGGCTCATCACGCTCACAGCGACGAGTCCAACCCGTTTCGGGAACCTTGGTACAGGCAGGCCGGGGATTCCCTCTTTTACACCGGGCTCATCACGCTCACAGCGACGAGCCCAACCCGTTTTGGGAACCTTGGTACAGGCAGGCCGGGGATTCCCTCTTTTACACCAGGCTCATCACGCTCACAGCGACGAGCCCAACCCGTTTTGGGGACCTTGGTACAGGCAGGCCGGGGATTCCCTCTTTTATTCCTCCCGCAGATGGATCTGCAGCTTCCAGCGCCCGTCGACCTTGGTCCCGGCCCACTCGCCGTGCAGCGGTCGCGCCGCCACCAGGTTCAGCAGCAACCCCGCATCCGCCGCCCTGACCCGCCAATTCACATCCTTGTCATTGACCTTCAGCCGACCGTTCTGCGCCGGCCCCTGGGCATCGAACAGCAGCGCCACGGTGCCGTCGATATGTTCGCCATGCACCTTGGGTTCCTGACTGAACCACACCACCAGGCCATCGGGCTGCACCTCCACCTGCTGCAGCAGCGTGGGCTCGGGGGTCGTCAGCCGGCCGATCATCAGCCCCACCATCAAGCCGACAATCGCCAACGAGCCGAACACCCGCAGCATTAGCTTCGGCCTGGGGTCTTCTTCAGGCGTAGAATGCAGCCTGTCTTTCTCTTCGGAGCCGTGCATGTTTCACGTCATCCTCTTTCAACCAGAAATTCCGCCGAATACCGGCAACGTTATCAGGCTGTGCGCCAACAGTGGCTGCCACCTGCATTTGATCGAACCGCTGGGTTTCGACATGGACGACAAGCGCCTGCGCCGTGCCGGCCTCGACTATCACGAATACGCCACCCTGCAACGCCATGCCGACCTCGCCAGTTGCCTGGAAAGCCTCGGCCAGCCGCGCTTGTTCGCCTTCACCACCAAGGGCTCGCGGCCGTTCCACGATGCCAGCTTTGCCGAGGGCGATGCCTTTTTGTTCGGCCCGGAAAGCCGCGGCCTGCCCGCCGAAGTGCTGGACGCCCTGCCCGGCGAGCAGCGCCTGCGCCTGCCGATGCGCGAAGGGTGCCGCAGCCTGAACCTGTCCAACACCGTAGCCGTCGCCGTCTATGAAGGCTGGCGGCAGTTGGGTTTCAAGTAAGTTTCAGCCGCTGGCGCAAGACTGCTAAACACTCCAGCCGCAGATCACAACCGACGGCGAGCGCACCGGCCAGCGCAGCCCCGCGGGCTCGGCAGCGGCTACAGGCGGCTGCAGGTGATCGCTGGAAATGGCCGGGCCGAACATGAAAAAAGCGCCTTGAACGGCGCTTTTTTCGTACTGCACGTGCGGTTTACTGGACGGTGTTTTCGCCAGCCGACTGCATGCGTTGCAGCTCCTGGGCGTACAGCGCGTCGAAGTTCACCGGCGCCAGCATCAGTGCCGGGAACGAACCACGGGTCACCAGGCTGTCCAGCGCTTCACGAGCGTACGGGAACAGGATGTTCGGGCAGAAGGCACCCAGGGTGTGGCTCATGGAAGCCTCGTCCAGGTTCTTGATCAGGAAGATCCCGGCCTGTTGCACTTCAGCGATGAATGCCACTTCTTCACCGTTTTTCACGGTCACCGACAGGGTCAGGACCACTTCGTGGAAGTCGCCTTCCAGTGGCTTTTGGCGGGTGTTCAGGTCCAGACCGACGCTTGGCTCCCACTGCTGGCGGAAGATTGCCGGGCTTTTCGGAGCTTCAAAGGACAGGTCACGCACGTAAATGCGCTGCAGGGAAAATTGTGGAGCGCTTTCGTCTTCGGTAGCGGCGGTGTTCTGTTGGTCAGTCATCTCGGATCCTTCTTGATCTCGGGGCTACTAGAGGGTTCGACTATTTTGGGGGGTTCGGTCAAGCCTTGAGCAGCGCGTCGAGCTTGCCGGCGCGCTCCAGGGCGAACAAATCATCACAACCGCCCACATGGGTGCTGCCGATCCAGATCTGTGGCACGGACGTGCGTCCGGCCTTCTGGGCCATTTCGGCGCGCACCTGGGGCTTGCCATCGACCTTGATCTCTTCGAAGGCTACGCCTTTGTTCTCGAGCAGGTGCTTGGCCCGCGAGCAGTAAGGGCAGTAATCACTTGAGTAGACGACGACAGCGGCCATATCACTTCACCAACGGCAGATTGTCGGCTTTCCAGCTGCCGATGCCACCGGACAGCTTGGCGGCGGTAAAGCCGGCCTTCAGCAGTTCGCGAGCGTGAATGCCTGAATGCTGGCCTTGGGCGTCGACCAGGATGAGGGTCTTGGCCTTGTGTTTTTCCAGCTCGCCGATGCGAGCCATCAGTTTGTCCTGGGGAATGTTCAGCGCGCCCACGATGTGGCCTGCGGCGAAGTCCTTGGATGGACGGATATCGATCACTACGCCCTGCTCGCTGTTGACCAGTGCGGTCAGCTCGCGGGTGCTGAGGCTGCGGCCGCCGCGGCTCAACTCATGGGCGATCAACAGAGCCAACAAGATGACGAAGGCGCCGACGAGCAAGTAGTGATCAGTGGCGAATTGAATCAGGTGAGCAACCATCAAGGAGGTTCCAGGGCGTTAAAATGTCGGCCAGTATACACAGCCGTCAAGGTCGGCCAAACCCCGCCCGGCGGTGACGGCACCGGAACTTAGCTTTAAACTGCCACTCCCTTTTTAAACACCTCCCCCAATCCAGCCACGAGTGGAATCTATGACTACCACGCCTAAACCTTTGGTCCTGATGATTCTGGATGGCTTCGGTCACAGCGAGAGCCACGAATCCAACGCCGTCTATTCGGCCAAGAAGCCGGTCCTGGACCGCTTGTGCGCCAGCATGCCGAACGGCCTGATCTCGGGTTCGGGCATGGATGTCGGCCTGCCGGACGGGCAAATGGGCAACTCCGAAGTCGGCCACATGAACCTCGGCGCCGGGCGCGTGGTGTACCAGGACTTCACCCGGGTGACCAAATCGATCCGAGACGGCGACTTTTTCGAGAACCCGACCCTCTGCGCCACCGTGGATAAAGCCGTGGCGGCGGGCAAGGCCGTGCACATCCTCGGCCTGCTGTCCGACGGCGGCGTGCACAGCCACCAGGACCACCTGGTGGCCATGGCCGAGCTGGCGTTCAAGCGTGGCGCCGAAAAAATCTACCTGCACGCCTTCCTCGATGGCCGTGACACCCCGCCTAAAAGCGCCCAGTCGTCCATCGAACTGCTGGATGAATCCTTCAAGACCCTGGGCAAGGGCCGTATCGCCAGCCTGATCGGGCGCTACTTCGCCATGGACCGCGACAATCGCTGGGACCGCGTGGCCCAGGCCTACAACCTGATCGTCGACGGTCAGGCTGAATTCAACGCCGCCGATGCCCAGGCAGGCCTGCAGGCCGCTTACGAGCGTGGCGAAAGCGACGAATTCGTCAAGGCCACCACCCTGGGCGAACCGGTGAAGGTCGAAGACGGCGACGCCGTGGTGTTCATGAACTTCCGCGCCGACCGCGCCCGCGAGTTGACCCGGGTCTTCGTCGAGGACGGTTTCAAGGACTTCGAGCGCGCCCGCCAGCCGAAACTGGCCGGCTTCGTCATGCTCACCCAATACGCCGCCAGCATCCCCGCGCCATCGGCCTTTGCTCCCGGCAGCCTGGAAAACGTCCTCGGCGACTACCTGGCGAAAAACGGCAAGACCCAGCTGCGCATCGCCGAAACCGAAAAATACGCCCACGTGACCTTCTTCTTCTCCGGCGGCCGTGAAGAGCCCTTCCCCGGCGAAGAACGCATCCTGATCCCGTCGCCCAAGGTCGCCACCTATGACCTGCAGCCGGAAATGAGCGCACCGGAAGTCACCGACAAGATCGTCGACGCCATCGAACACCAGCGCTATGACGTGATCATCGTCAACTACGCCAACGGCGACATGGTCGGCCACAGCGGCGTGTTCGACGCGGCGGTCAAGGCCGTGGAATGCCTGGACCTGTGTGTGGGGCGGATTGTCGACGCCCTGGAGAAGGTAGGCGGCGAAGCCCTGATCACCGCCGATCATGGCAACGTCGAGCAAATGTCCGACGAATCCACCGGCCAGGCGCACACCGCCCACACCACCGAGCCGGTGCCGTTCATTTATGTCGGCAAACGTGCACTGAAAGTGCGCGAAGGCGGGGTCCTGGCCGACGTCGCGCCGACCATGCTCAAGCTGCTGGGCCTCAAGCAGCCTGAAGAGATGACCGGCAAATCGATCCTGGTTTGATAGCAAAAGGCCCAAAACCGGCCGGAAACGGCTTTTTATGACGAACGCCTCAAAGCAGTTGGCTTTGAGGCGTTTTTTTTGCTGCGATGGGCGGGCATACTAGGCCGTCCCTTTCCCTGGTGTCGCCCGCCTCTATGCTTCGCTCGCTGATTGCCCTTGCTCTGATCTGCCTGCTCCAACCGGCGTTTGCCGATGAGCGCGCGCAAACCCAACAACAGTTGGACGCCACGCGTCAGGACATTACCGAGCTGAAAAAGCTGCTGGGCAAGCTGCAGGAAGAAAAATCCGGCGTGCAAAAAGACCTGCGCGGCACTGAAACCGAGATGGGCAAGCTGGAAAAGCAGGTCGAAACCCTGCAAAAAGAGCTGAAGAAAAGCGAGACCGAGCTGCAGCGACTCGATGAGGAGAAAAAAAAACTCCAGAGCGCGCGCACTGAACAGCAACGACTGATCGCGATCCAAGCCCGTGCGGCCTACCAGAACGGTCGCCAGGAATACCTCAAGCTGTTGCTCAACCAGCAGAATCCGGAAAAATTCGCCCGCACCCTGACCTATTACGACTACCTGAGCCAGGCACGCCTGGAGCAGTTGAAGAACTTCAACGAAACCCTGCGCCAACTGGCCAATGTCGAAAAAGACATCTCCCTGCAACAGGCCCAGTTGCTGGTGCAGAAAAGCAGCCTCGACAGCCAGCGCGAAGAACTCGACAAAGTCCGCAAGGAACGCCAGCAGGTCCTGGCCAAGCTCAACGACGATGTGAAAGCCCGCGACCAGAAGCTGCAAGCCCGCGAGCAAGACCAGGCCGACCTGTCGAAAGTCCTGAAAACCATCGAGGAAACCCTGGCCCGCCAGGCTCGAGAGGCAGAAGAAGCGCGACAGAAAGCGCTGATCGCCCAGCAGGAAGCCGAAAAAAAGCGTTTACGTGAGGCCCAGGCAGACGCCAGCGATGCCCCACGCAAACCAACCAGATCAGCGCCTGGCCCCCTGGTTTCAAGTTCAGGCGCATCCTTCGGCGGGCCTTTTGCTTCAGCCCGGGGAAAACTTCCATGGCCTGTTGATGGTCGACTGCTTGCACGCTTTGGTGAATCCCGTGGCGACGACGCCCGTACCAAGTGGGACGGGGTGATGATCAGCGCCAGCGCCGGCAGCCAGGTACACGCCGTACATGGTGGTCGCGTGGTGTTTGCCGACTGGTTGCGCGGCGCCGGCTTGCTGGTGATCCTCGACCACGGCAACGGTTACCTCAGCCTCTACGGACACAACCAGACATTGCTTAAAGAAGCTGGCGACATTGTCAAAGCCGGTGAGTCCATTTCCACGGTCGGTAATAGTGGCGGACAAGACACACCTGCGCTGTACTTCGCTATTCGTCAGCAGGGCCGCCCCAGCGACCCGGCACAATGGTGCCGCGCGCAAGGATAAGCGCCGTTACCTAATTTAGGAGTTCGTTCGACATGCTGCATTTGTCCCGCCTCACCTCGCTGGCCCTGACGATCGCTCTGGTGATCGGCGCGCCGCTGGCGTTCGCCGCCGAAACTGCTCAATCGGCAGCCGCCGCGACCACCAAGGCGCCATTGCCGCTCGAAGAGCTGCGCACCTTTGCCGAGGTCATGGACCGGATCAAGGCCGCGTATGTCGAACCTGTCGACGACAAGACCCTGCTGGAAAACGCCATCAAAGGCATGCTCAGCAACCTCGACCCGCACTCCGCCTATCTGGGCCCGGAAGATTTTGCCGAGCTGCAGGAAAGCACCAGCGGTGAATTCGGTGGCCTGGGCATCGAAGTCGGCGCCGAAGACGGCTTTATCAAAGTGGTATCGCCGATCGACGACACCCCGGCGTCCAAGGCCGGGATTCAGGCCGGCGACCTGATCGTCAAGATCAACGGCCAGCCGACCCGTGGCCAGACCATGACCGAAGCCGTGGACAAGATGCGCGGCAAACTCGGGCAGAAGATCACCCTGACCCTGGTCCGCGACGGCGGTACACCTTTCGACGTGACCCTGGCGCGCGCCACGATCCAGGTCAAAAGCGTGAAGAGCCAGTTGCTGGAATCGGGCTACGGCTACATCCGCATCACCCAGTTCCAGGTCAAGACCGGCGAAGAAGTCTCCAAGGCCCTGGCCAAGCTGCGCAAGGACAACGGCAAGAAACTCAGCGGGATCATTCTCGACCTGCGTAACAACCCGGGTGGCGTGCTGCAATCGGCGGTGGAAGTGGTCGACCACTTCATCACCAAGGGCCTGATCGTCTACACCAAGGGCCGTATCGCCAACTCCGAGCTGCGCTTCTCGGCCACCGGCAAGGACGAAAGCGAAGCCGTGCCGATGGTGGTGCTGATCAACGGCGGCAGCGCCTCGGCCTCGGAAATCGTCGCCGGCGCCCTGCAAGACCAGAAACGCGCGGTGCTGATGGGCACCACCAGCTTCGGCAAGGGTTCGGTGCAAACCGTGCTGCCCCTGAACAACGACCGCGCGCTGAAGATCACCACCGCGCTGTACTTCACCCCCAATGGGCGCTCGATCCAGGCCCAGGGCATCGTGCCGGACATCGAGGTGCGTCGCGCCAAGATCACCAGCGAGTCCCAGGACGGCGAATACTTCAAGGAAGCCGATCTCCAGGGCCACCTGGGCAATGGCAACGGCGGCGCCGACAAGCCGAGCGGTTCGGCGAGCAAGGCCAAGCCGATGCCGCAGGACGACGATTACCAGCTGGCCCAGGCGTTGAGCCTGCTCAAGGGCTTGAGCATCACCCGCGGTCGCTGACCGTCAAACCCATCGCCGGTAAAGCGGCTCCCGTGCATTCTGCGGGGGCCCGAGGGGCATGCCCCTCGCCGGCGATGGCGCCTCACCACCCGTGCAAAGGCCGCAGCCCAATCCCATGTTACACATCCCCCTGACCCGCCAGCGCCAACCCGTTTCAAGGTTGTCGTGGGGGCTTCTGGTCGCCCTGTTGTGTCTTCTGAATGTGATCCCGGCCCAGGCGGCTGAAACCTCCCAGGTGCCGCGCAAGGCCTACCTGACCCTGATCATCGACGACCTTGGGCAAAACCTGCCCCGGGATCGCCGCGTGCTGGCCCTGCCAGGGCCGGTGACCACCGCGATCATGCCCGACACTCCCCACGCCGCCGAATTCGCCCGCGAAGCCCATCGCGCCGGCAAGATCGTCATCCTGCACATGCCCATGGACCCGGCCACCGGGCCTTTTGCCTGGCACCCCGAGCTGCCCATCGAAGAACTGCAAAAGCGTCTCGATGCGGCATTCAAGGCCGTGCCCTACACCAGCGGCATCAACAACCATATGGGCAGCCGCATGACCGCCCAGCCGCAGGCCATGGCCTGGTTGATGGCTGAATTGCAGCGCCGTCACAAGTTCTTCGTCGACAGCCGCACCAGCGCGCAGACCGTCGCCGCCGCCGAGGCCCAGAAAATCGGCCTGGCCAGTGTTTCACGGGATGTATTCCTCGACGACGAGCGCACCGAAGCCGCTATTGCCGGGCAACTGCAAACCGCCATCAACCTGGCGCACAAGCAGGGCTCGGCGGTGATGATCGGCCACCCTTATCCACAGACCCTGGCGGTACTCGAACGCGAGCTGCCCAAGCTCAAGGCCCAGGGCATCGAGTGGATCGATATCAAATTGATGATCAGCGTGCGCAGCAACCAGGCCACAGTAGCTCACGGCAAAAACGGCAAGTACAGGTAGGGCTGCTGCTCTAGAGATAACGCCCCATGATTTCGTCGACCACGCCTTCTTTGCGCAGCTGATCCAGGGCGGCTTGGAGTCTGGTGACGATTTCGTCGGGGACGTCTTTGTTCAGGGCCATGTACAACTGAGCGCTGTTGAAACGCAGCACGGTCTTGAGACCGGTGATGCCTTCCTGCCTGGCCAGGTAGCGCCCGGCCGGGTCGCCGGTGGCCCAGAGGTCGATCTGGCCGTTGAGCAGCTTCTTCGCGTTGTCCTGGTCACGCAGCACCACCAGCGGTGCCAGGCCCTGCTTGGCCAGGGTCTCGGCGATGGCGTCGCCCTTGTAGGCGCCGATCTTGTACTGACGCGCCTGCTCCAGATTCTCCAGGGCGATTTTGCTGTCGGCCTTGGCCAGCATGATCCAGTCATCCGGGCCGATCGGGCCGACCCATTTGAACAACTGCTCCCGGTCCGGCAGGCGCGCCATGACAAACACGCCGTAACCCGGCTGCTCCAGGGCCAGCTTGTAGATCCGCTCCCAGGGGAAACGCAGGGTGAGGCTGTAATTGATCCCGGCGCGCTTGAACATTTCCCGCACGATATCCACGGCGATGCCGTTGATGTTATCGCCCTGGGCGAAGTTCTTACCGTTCTTGGCCATGTTGTAAGGGGGGAAGTTTTCCGTCAGCAACACCAGGGAGGTATCGGACGTGTCGGCGGCACGAGAGGCCGCTGAAAGCAGGAGCGTAGCGCTGGCAAGAACAAGGAGCAAACGTTTGAACATGACGGGCTACCGGAATCCATGGCGTGCTCAAGAGTGCCGTGAGCCCGCCATGCTGTCCAGTGGCTATCGCACAACTATTCCGCGCTGGGCCATGTACGCCTTGGCCTCGGGAACCGTGTACTCGCCGAAGTGGAAAATACTCGCTGCCAGCACCGCACTGGCGTGGCCTTCGAGGATGCCATCGGCCAGATGCTGCAGGTTGCCGACGCCACCAGAGGCGATCACCGGAATCCCCAGGGCATCGCTGATGGCGCGGGTCACGCCCAGGTCGAAGCCGTTTTTCATGCCGTCCTGGTCCATGCTGGTCAGGAGGATTTCACCGGCGCCCAGGCCTTCCATCTTCTTCGCCCACTCCACCGCGTCCAGCCCGGTAGGCTTGCGCCCGCCATGGGTGAAGATCTCCCAGCGCGGGGTTTCGCCCGGGCCGGATACCTTCTTCGCGTCGATAGCGACGACGATGCACTGCGAGCCGAAATGCTGCGCCGCTTCGCCCACGAACTCGGGGTTGAACACGGCTGCAGTGTTGATCGAAACCTTGTCCGCACCGGCATTCAACAAGTTGCGGATGTCCTGCACGGTACGCACACCACCGCCCACGGTCAGCGGAATGAACACCTGGCTGGCCATGCGCTCGACGGTATGCAGCGTGGTGTCACGACCGTCGACGCTGGCGGTGATGTCGAGAAAGGTAATCTCGTCGGCACCCTGCTCATCGTAGCGACGGGCGATTTCCACCGGGTCGCCGGCGTCACGGATGTTCTCGAACTTGACGCCCTTGACCACGCGACCGTTGTCGACGTCCAGGCAAGGGATGATGCGTTTGGCCAGCGCCATGGTCAGTCCTCAGCCGTTGTAGGCGTCGCAGTAAGCCTGAGCTTCGGCGACGTCCAGGGTGCCTTCGTAGATCGCACGGCCGGTGATGGCGCCGATAATGCCAGGCGCCTTGGCGTCCAGCAGCGATTTGATGTCACCCAGGTTGTGAATGCCACCGGAGGCGATCACCGGAATCTTCGTGGCCGCCGCCAGCGCAGCGGTGAAAGGCACGTTGCAGCCCTGCATCATGCCGTCTTTGGCGATGTCGGTATAAACGATGGCAGACACGCCATCAGCCTCGAACTGCTTGGCCAGGTCGATCACCTGCACGGTGCTGATTTCAGCCCAGCCGTCGGTGGCGACGAAGCCGTCCTTGGCGTCCAGACCAACGATGACTTTGCCCGGGAACGCACGGCAGGCTTCGGCGACGAAGGCCGGGTCTTTCACGGCCTTGGTGCCGATGATCACGTAGCTGACGCCAGCCTTGACGTAGTGCTCGATGGTTTCCAGGGAGCGGATGCCGCCGCCGATCTGGATCGGCAGGTTCGGGTAGCGCTTGGCGATCGCGGTCACCACTTCGCCATTGACCGGCTGACCTTCGAAGGCACCGTTCAGGTCCACCAGGTGCAGGCGACGGCAACCGCCCTCCACCCACTTGGCAGCCATGCTCACCGGGTCATCGGAGAACACTGTGGAATCTTCCATGCGGCCCTGGCGCAGACGTACGCAGGCGCCGTCCTTGAGATCGATAGCGGGAATAATTAGCATGCTTTTCCTTCGTCAAAGAGCTGCAAGCTGCAAGCCATAAGCTGCAAGCGCGCACGCGTGTCTACTTCTTGCAGCTTGCAGCCTGAAGCTTGCCGCTGCCCTAGTTCTTCTCGAGCGCCCACAAGTCGCTTTCGATGCTTTCGAACCTTTCTTTAAGGTGCGTCTGCACATCGAAAATCGCCCTGTTGTAATAGTGCGGCGCAATTTCGCGGGTAAACAGATCGAGGATTTCAGCCGCTTCGAACGAACCCAGGTCCAGTTCGAAGCGATCCTCCATAAAGCGCTTGATCTTGTGATTGGCCTCGCTCTCCTGCTCGGGAGTGAGGGTCAGGATCGGCGGCTTTTTCTTGATGGCCATTACCAGCGCCCGTCCCAGGCGGCGAAGTTCTGCAGCAATTGCAGGCCATGGGTATGGCTCTTCTCCGGGTGGAACTGCACGGCGAAACGCGAGCCATCGGCCAGCGCCGCGGCGAAGTCGACGCCGTAATGACCGCCACCCACCACCTGCCGCGCATTGCCGGCGGCAATGTAGTAGCTGTGCACGAAGTAGAAGCGCGCACGATCGGCGATGTTGTGCCACAGCGGGTGATCCACCGTCTGCTGCACTTCATTCCAACCCATGTGCGGGACTTTGAGGTGCTCGCCGTCTTCTACCAGGCCCTTGCCGAAGAACTTCACCTGGCCCGGGAACAGGCCGATGCAATCAACGCCGTCGTTCTCTTCGCTGCGATCGAGCAGGGCTTGCATGCCCACGCAAATGCCGAGGAACGGACGGTCCTGGCTGACTTCCCGCACCAGCGAGTCGAAACCCAGGCGCCGGATCTCCGCCATGCAGTCGCGAATCGCACCAACGCCGGGGAACACCACCCGGTCGGCTTCGCGAATCACATCGGCATCGCTGGTGATCAGCACCTTGCCGGCCCCTACGTGCTCGAGGGCCTTGGCCACCGAGTGCAGGTTGCCCATGCCGTAATCGATAACCGCGACCGTCTGCATTACAGGACGCCCTTGGTCGAGGGCATTTGCCCGGCCATGCGCTCATCCAGTTCCACCGCCATGCGCAGGGCACGGCCGAAGGCCTTGAACACGGTCTCGATCTGGTGGTGGGTATTGGTGCCACGCAGGTTGTCAATGTGCAGGCTGACCAGGGCGTGGTTGACGAAGCCCTGGAAGAACTCCTGGAACAGGTCGACGTCGAAGCCGCCAACGGTGGCGCGGGTGTAGGGCACGTGCATCTGCAGGCCCGGGCGGCCGGAGAAGTCGATCACCACGCGCGACAGCGCTTCATCCAACGGCACATAGGCATGGCCATAGCGGCGGATGCCTTTCTTGTCACCGATGGCTTTGGCAAACGCCTGGCCCAGGGTGATACCGACGTCTTCCACGGTGTGGTGGTCATCGATATGCAGGTCGCCTTTGCTGACGATATCCAGGTCGATCAGCCCGTGACGGGCGATCTGGTCCAGCATGTGCTCAAGGAACGGAACACCGATATCAAATCGGGCCTTTCCGGTGCCATCCAGGTTGATCGAGGCTTTGATCTGGGTTTCCAGAGTGTCGCGCTCGACAGACGCCTTACGTTCGGCCATCACCAGCTCCGCAAAATCATTGGGCGAAAAAGGCGACCATTATAGGCCCGACGGCCGCCAAACAGAAACATGCCGGACAATATCCTGACGGGCGCGAGCCAATGGCTGCGGGGCTATACCTGTCATGACAAGCCAGCCGAACGGACATTGGCCCGGCCCACACGGCAAAAAGCCGGCGCGTGAAGATCACGCACCGGCTTTTTGTGCATCAGGCCGAGGCCTAGCGGAACAGCACCGCCGTTTTTTGCAGGGTGACCCACACGCCCCACGCCAGCGGAATACCCACCACCAGCCAGGCCACGATCACCAGCGGCAGGCTCGACGCCGACGCCTTCCACTCCAGCATGGTGCTGCTGTCGGCGCCCTTGTCATGCCCCAGTGCCTGCTCGGCCGCCAGTTGCGCGTCGGTCATGAAGTACTTGTCCGCCACCGGGCGTACCAGCAGGTTGCACAGGAAACCCAGCACCAGCAGGCCGGCGAGGATGTACAGGGTGATGTCATAGGCGGCGGCGCGCTCGACGCCGATGCTCAACTGGTACTCACGCAGGTAGTTCACCAGCACCGGGCCCAGCACGCCGGCAGCAGCCCAGGCCGTCAGCAGCCGACCATGGATCGCGCCGACCATCTGCGTGCCGAACAGGTCCGCCAGGTAGGCCGGCACCGTGGCAAAACCGCCGCCGTACATCGACAGGATGATGCAGAACGCCGCCACGAACAGCGCGATATTGCCCAGGTGGCCCAGGTTCGGAATCAGCGCGTACAGGGCAAAGCCCAGGGCGAAGAACACGAAATAGGTATTTTTACGCCCCAGGTAGTCGGAGAACGAGGCCCAGAAGAAGCGGCCGCCGATGTTGAACAGGCTCAACAAACCGGTGAAGCCCGCGGCGATTGCCGCAATCGACGCCTTTTGCGCGGTATCCAGTTGGCCGAACGACAAGCCATTGCCCAGCAACTTGCCGCCGAACACTTCCTGCAACAGCGGCGAAGCCATGCCGAGGATGCCGATACCGGCCGAGACGTTCAGGCACAGCACCAGCCATACCAGGCGGAACTGCGGGGTTTTCCAGGCCACGCTCACGTGCACATGGCGATGGGTAATCATCGCGTTGGCGGCTCGCTTCGCCGGCGGGGTCCAGCCCTCAGGCTTCCAGCCGGTCGGCGGAACGCGGTACGACAGGGCGCCGGCCAGCATGAACACGAAGTAGATCGCCGCCATTACCAGAAAGCTCTGCCATACACCGACGCCGGTCGGCGAGGCAAAGTGACCCATCAACGCCGCGGCCAGCGGAGCACCGACCATGGCACCGCCGCCAAAGCCCATGATCGCCATGCCGGTGGCCATGCCGCGCTTGTCCGGGAACCACTTGATCAGGGTCGACACCGGCGAGATGTAGCCCAGGCCCAGGCCGATGCCGCCAATCACTCCGGAACCGAGCCACATCAGCCAGATCTGGTGGGTATAGATGCCCAACGCCGAAATCAGCAGGCCGCCGCACCAGCACAGTGCCGAGACCACCCCAGCCTTGCGCGGGCCGGCGCGTTCCAGCCAGCCACCCCAGATCGCTGCCGAGCAGCCGAGGAAGATGAAGAACAGGGTGTAGATCCAGCCGAGCATGGAGATCGGCCAGTCACACTGGGACGAGAAGATCTGCGCGATATAGCTCATGTCAGGCGCACAGGCCACCGGGGCGGTCACGCCCAGGGCCTGGGACAACGGCAGCCAGAACACGGAAAAGCCATAGGCCATGCCGATGCACAGGTGGATGGCCAGGGCGGCCGGTGGAACCAGCCAGCGGTTGAAACCGGGCCTGGCGATGATGCGTTCTTTGGACAAGAACGCTGGCTGGACGGCGGAACTACCCGCCGAAGTGCTAGTGCTCATGGATATTCCCCCAATTGTTAGAATTATTCGTCGGCCGCTCTTCACCCACGGCCTTTGCACGCAGGCATGGCCGTTTTATTGAGTAAAGCTCCATTTGAGCGCGACGTTAAGTCGCAGAGGGACGGACGAACGGCGAGAGGTTACCATTTGCCCGCCACAGAAAACGCAAACAGATGGCGGCGCAGTGCTCATCTGCTTCGAACCCCTGCAAACCTGCAGGCACACCCGGCAAAAGCCCGAGCCATGCGCAGCAGCCGGCCCGCCTGCAACCGTATTTGCCGACGCCGCACTGCCTGCCCAGGAGAATCCATGCCCATCGTTGTCGAGTCGCTGCACCACGTGAGCTATCAGGATCAGCAGGACCTGCAGAAAATCTACCAGGACGCCCCCCACTGGCTGTTCGCACCGCTGAGCGACGCCGGGGAGCTGATTGAAACCGGCCTGGGCGACGGCTCGCTGATCGCCGGACGCTTCAACGACCGCCTGCTGGGGGCCGCGCGCCTGCAACGGCACCAAGCGGTCTGGCACCTGTCCCAGTTGTGCGTGCGCAGCATCACCCGCCGCCGCGGTGTGGCCGAGCGACTGGTGAGCGAGGCACAAAGAATGGCCCGACAACAGGGCGCAACCTTGCGCCTGCTCGCGCCAGCCGGGCATCTGCCGGCCCAGGCACTGGCCGCCAAACTGCATCTGGAGCTGGATGAGCTCTAGGCGCGATCGGTGACCAGTCGTCGGTTCCGGGGCGCTATACTCCCCGGCTAAATTTGAATTCGACACTACAAGGACTCGCCCATGAAAGCGTTCGGCAAAATCCTGGGTCTGGTACTTCTCGGGCTGTTGCTGATCATCGTGGCTCTGGGCTTTGCCCTGACCCACCTGTTTGATCCCAACGACTACAAAGACGAGATTCGCCAGATTGCCCGCGACAAGGCCCACATCGAGCTGACGCTCAATGGCGACATCGGCTGGAGCCTGTTCCCCTGGCTCGGCCTCGAACTGCACGAAGCCAGCGTCGCAACCCTGGCCAACCCGACCCAACCCTTCGCCGACCTGCAGATGCTGGGCCTGTCGGTACGCGTGCTGCCCCTGCTGCGCCGCGAAGTGCAGATGAGCGATGTACGGGTCGAAGGCCTGAACCTGCGCCTGAACCGCGACAAGGACGGCCACGGCAACTGGGAAGACATCGGCCGTGCCGCGCCCCTGGCGAAACAGGCCGAGACCCCGGCCACCAGCACCGGCGAGCCGGGCGTCGAAACCCCGGCCACGGCCGAAAAGGCCGCGCAGCCGATCCGCCTCGACATCGACAGCCTGACCGTGAACAACGCCCGGGTTGAATACAACGACGAACAGAGCGGCAAGCAGTTCACCGCCGAGAGCATCCAGCTCAGTACCGGGCCGATCCACGAGGCCACCGCCACCCCGGTCAAACTCACCGCCTTCCTGGCCAGCAACCAGCCAGTGGTGCGGGTGCGCACCGAACTCAACGGCGAGCTGCGCTTTGACCGCGCCCTGCAGCGCTACCAGTTCGAAGACATGCGCCTGTCGGGCGAAGTCACCGGCGACCCGCTGCAAGGCAAGACCGTGACCTTCGCCGCCCAAGGCCAGTTGCTGCTGGACAAGGCCGCCAACGTCGGTGAATGGACCGGCCTGAAAATCTCC
This sequence comes from Pseudomonas sp. MF4836, assembly GCF_002018875.1. Lineage (GTDB taxonomy): Bacteria > Pseudomonadota > Gammaproteobacteria > Pseudomonadales > Pseudomonadaceae > Aquipseudomonas. Next base: position 307,517 of record NZ_MVOL01000002.1, on the reverse strand, counting down.
GCCAACCAGCTGCGCGCCCTGGGTGAACTCAAGGTCAATGACCTGGATAAAACCCCGCAGATCAGTGGCGGCATCTCGATTGCCCAGTTCGACCTGGCCAAATTTGTCGACAGCATCGGCCAGACCCTGCCGGCCATGGCCGAGGGCAGCCTGACCAAGGTCGAACTGGTCAGCCGCCTGCAAGGCACGCCCACCAGCATGGCGCTGGAAGACCTGAACCTGAAGCTCGACGACAGCACCTTCAGCGGCCGCCTGGCCATCGAAGACTTCGCCAAGCAGTCGCTGCGCGCCCAGCTCAAGGCCGATACCTTCAACGTCGACCGCTACCTGCCGCCCAAGTCCGCCGCCGCCAACAGCGCGGCGGTGGCGCGCAAGGCCGAAGTGCAGAGCAGCGAGGCCGATGCCATGGCCGGTGCCGGCACCACCCCGCTGCCGGACGCACCGACCAAGGGCGCCTGGAGCACCGAACGCCTGCTGCCGGTGGAACGCCTGAGCAAGCTGGACGTCGACGCCGACCTGAGCTTTGGCCAACTGACCCTGGACAAACTGCCAATCCAGAATGCCGTACTCAAGGCCAACGGCCAGGGCGGCCTGCTGAAACTGCAAAGCCTGCGCGGCGAGCTGTACAACGGCAGTTTCGATGCCAGCGGCAACCTCGACGTGCGCCAGGCCACCCCGCTGCTGAGCCTGCAGACCAAGATCAACCGGGTGCCGGTGGAGCGCATCCTCGAAAGCCAGGGGCAGACGCCTCCGGTCAAGGGCCTGGTGACGCTCAACAGCAACCTCAGCGGCAGCGGCAACAGCCAGAAAGCCCTGATCGACAGCCTCAACGGCACCACCAGCTTTGTGATCAACAACGGCGTACTGCTCAACGCCAACCTGGAACAGCAGCTGTGCCAGGGCATCGCCTTCCTCAACCGCAAGACCCTCAGCAGCACCCCGCGCGGCAAGGACACGCCGTTCCAGGAACTCAAGGGCAACCTGACCTTGCGCAACGGCGTGGCCAGCAACCCGGACCTGAAAGTGCGCATCCCGGGCATGACCGTCAACGGCAACGGCGACATCGACCTGCGGGTGCTGGGCATGGACTACCGCGTCGGCATCGTGGTCGAAGGCGACAAGAGCGACATGCCCGATCCGGCCTGCCAGGTCGGCGAGCGCTTTGTCGGCCTCGAACTGCCATTGCGCTGCCGTGGCCCGCTGGAACTGGGGGCCAAGGCCTGCCGCCTGGACAAGGATGGCCTGGGTCAGGTCGCGACGCGGATGGCCGGCGATCGCCTCAGCGAAAAACTTGAAGAGAAACTCGGCGACAAGGTCAGCCCGGAACTGAAAAACGCGCTCAAAGGGCTGTTCAAACGATGAGAGCGGAACAGTTTGCACCGGCGGTACTGGATTGGTACGACCACCACGGCCGCCACGACCTGCCCTGGCAACAGGGCATCACCCCGTACCGGGTGTGGGTCTCGGAGATCATGCTGCAACAGACCCAGGTCAGCACCGTGCTCAACTACTTCGACCGTTTCATGGCCTCGCTGCCGACGGTCGAAGCCCTGGCCGCCGCGCCGGAAGACGAAGTGCTGCACCTGTGGACCGGCCTGGGCTACTACACCCGGGCGCGCAACCTGCAAAAGACCGCGAAAATCATCGTTGCCGACTACGGCGGCGAGTTTCCCCGCGACGTCGAGAAACTCACCGAACTGCCGGGCATCGGCCTGTCCACCGCCGGCGCCATCGCCAGCCTGAGCATGGGTATCCGCGCCTCGATCCTCGACGGCAACGTCAAGCGCGTGCTGGCACGGTTTACGGCGCAGGAGGGCTACCCGGGCGAGCCCAAGGTGGCCAAGCAACTGTGGGCCACCGCCGAGCGCTTCACGCCGCACACCCGGGTCAACCATTACACCCAGGCGATGATGGACTTGGGCGCCACGCTCTGCACCCGCAGCAAGCCCAGTTGCCTGCTGTGCCCCCTGGAGCGCGGCTGCGAGGCTCACATGCTGGGGCTCGAAACCCGCTACCCGATCCCCAAGCCGCGCAAGAGCGTGCCGCAAAAGCGCACCCTGATGCCGATGCTGGCCAATCGCGACGGCGCGATCCTGCTTTATCGCCGCCCTTCCAGCGGCCTCTGGGGCGGCTTGTGGAGTCTGCCGGAGCTCGATGACCTGGCCGACCTCGAACACCTGGCGCTGCAACACTCGCTGGCCCTGGGCGAGCAACACGAACTGCCGAGCCTGGTGCACACCTTCAGCCACTTCCAGCTGGCCATCGAACCCTGGCTGGTCCAGGTCGAGGAGTCGGCCCATCACGTGGCCGAGGCCGACTGGCTCTGGTATAACCTCGCCACCCCGCCGCGCCTGGGCCTTGCCGCCCCGGTGAAAAAGCTGCTTAAACGCGCGGCCGACGTCTTGAACGCAGGAGAGTTGTCATGACCCGCACCATCATGTGCCGCAAGTACCAAGAAGAATTGCCCGCCCTGGAGCGCGCGCCGTTTCCCGGCGCCAAGGGCCAGGACATCTTCGACCACGTCTCGGCCAAGGCCTGGGCCGATTGGCAAAAACACCAGACCCTGCTGATCAACGAAAAACGCCTGAACATGATGAACGCCGAAGACCGCAAATACTTGCAGGGCGAGATGGACAAGTTCTTCTCCGGCGAGGAATACGCCAAGGCCGACGGCTACGTGCCGCCAGCTGAGTAAACCCGTATAAATCGGGGGTGGAACGTAAGCGACGGTAATAATTAAACATTTTTTCAAAACTCGCTTGACGCCCCCCCGAAAAACCCGTTTAATGCGCCCCGTTGCCCAGATAGCTCAGTCGGTAGAGCAGGGGATTGAAAATCCCCGTGTCGGCGGTTCGATTCCGTCTCTGGGCACCACCTTCAGCTTTCAGGTGGTGTTTACATCACGTGAGAGCAACCAGAAAACCCGCCTAGTGCGGGTTTTTTGTTGTCTGGGGTTTAGCCCTGCATCGGTTTTTTCCGTGCCCCTGGGCGCCGATGCATTTCCCGCGCCCGGGCGATATCACCCAGGGCGACAGCCAGCAGTTGCGGATCGTTTTCCTGCTGACAGGCCTCAAGATAGAGCGACCTGTCGTGCTCTGTCCGCAGATGATCGACAACATCCCACCTGCTCAATCTGCTCTTCGCCATCTCACCCTCCAAATAACTCATGTCAATTTCAGTCGGCACTCGACTCCATCAGCGCCTTGAGCGCCGCATTCGCCTCGGTGCGCTGGGCCGGTGTCGGGCCGGGGGCGAACTGGCTGCGTTGTGTATCCAGGGTCAGGTAGGCGTTGTCGCCGTTGCCCCAGAAGTAGGAGTAGATAAACAGGAAGCTGCCGGACTGCGGCTGGCAGTAAGAGGCGACGCCGCGCAGGGGCGCCAGCAGCTGGATCATTTCGCCGTAGTTGTCGGTGAATTCCAGCAGCGCAAACTGCCAACTCCCGGTCTGCGGGTCATAGCGTGAGGTCCCGCCTGCGCCCAACCACCACTGCACCAGGGTTTGCAGGCTGGGGACAGCGGAATAGTCACGCAGCCATTCCACCTCGACCAGCCCCGGGCCGAATGGGCCCTGGCTGTCGAACCACGCCTGCCAATCGCTATAGGCCAGCGCCGAGCTTGGAGGCGCCGCCATGGCCTTGGCGTACTGCTCGGCTGTCATCGTGCAGCGCAGGTACACCGAGGCCGGCTCGCTGGCCCATAGCGGCCCGCTGACAGCCAGCAGCGCCAGCCCAATCCATGTGCGTAATGTCATCGTTGTCGTTCCTGGTCCATCAGCAAAAGCCGCCAGCATACCTGCGCCGGCGTGTTCAGAGGCGAGGCGGCCAGGCTTAGACCGGCCTGGCCGCTTAACCGAAGGCCCTCAGGCCGCCTTATCCACCAACGTCATTGCTCTGCCCTGCGCCACATCCAGCAAGGCCACGCCGTCACTGAGCAGCAGCGCGGCAATGTCGGCGATCTGGAACAGGTCGGTCTCGTCCGCGCTGTGGGCGGTCATGCATGAGAGGCGGGTCATCAGCTTGTGAATGGCGCGTACGCGCTGATCGGCGCAGGCCAAGAGGTCCACCAACGGGGCGTTGGGGTTGATCAGCAGAACAGGGTGTTCGCTGGGGGTGTTGGGTAGCGGGATATATCCGTTCATTGGCGTAGCTCCTTGTGTGAGAAGAACTACCACGCAACGTCCTACACGCCAGGTGGCAGCTATACGCGGGGTAGGAACCGGCACACACAAGACCCGGTCACGCCGAGGCGTGCCCGCGTATAGCCGCCATAACACATAGGCAGCAAAAAACACCCGAAGATTTCGGGTGCTTATACGCATCTTGTGAACGGGTTCCTACACCCGGCCGCTGATTTTGCAGCGACCGGCGCAGAGTAAAGAGCCCCTCCCCACAGAGCAAGCCTTGCTCGATAACCAGAAGTAACAAGGCGCACGAAACCCTGATGCCCAGGCAAAAGCACGCCACGGGCAACACATACACTTTGACTTAGTAAAAACCTGGATTTGAGATAATGTTAAGCGCTTACTAGCCATCAGCCCTTTAAATACTGGGCTTAGCCAGCGACCTTTAAAGATATCCCCAAGACAGGCTTGAGATAACTGCACCATGGCAACCTTCACTCACCACGATCTGGAGCTGTTGAATCCTTCTTTCGACTCAGGCCTGGTCGACGTCCTGAGCGAGCTGGAGCACCTTCGCCGGCTCCGGCTGGAAGGTGATACGCCACCAGGTGTTTTCCATCAACTCAAATCCATTTTCCATGCACTTGAAAGCCTGGGCTCCGCACGGATCGAGGGCAACCACACGACCTTGGCCGATTACATCGAGAGCAAAGTCGAGGGCACCGCCGAACAGACTGATCAACTGCGCGAAATCGCCAATATCGAAAAAGCCATGGACTACATCGAGCAGATCATGGCCCCCGGCACCGAACTGACAGAGCTGGCCATCAGAGAACTGCACGCCATCGCCGTACAAACGCTGGAACGAGAAGGAGACCCGACCCCAGGAGCCTATCGCCTGGGCGGCGTGCAGATTGCGCAATCCGATCATTTACCCCCGGATGCGGTACTGGTCCCCGGTTACATGCAAGAGCTGGTGGCCTTCGTGAATTGCGAAGACCCTCCCAAATACGACCTGATGAAAGTCGCGCTGGCCCATCATCGGTTTGGCTGGATTCACCCATTCAGCAATGGCAACGGACGTGTGGTGCGGCTCCTGACCTATGCCCTGCTCCTGAAATATGGCTTTGATGTGAGCGCCGTCGGACGAGTACTCAACCCCACGGCAGTGTTTTGCAATGATCGGGAACGCTACTACGCCATGCTCGCCACGGCGGATGCCGGCACCAAGGAGGGACGGGAGCTGTGGTGCACCTATGTACTGGAGGGGGTCCGGGACGAGCTGGAGAAGGTCGATCGGCTGACTGACTACCGCTACCTGAAGACGCACATTCTGGACCCCGCGGTGACCTTCGCCCATGAGCGCGGCTGGATCACCCAGGCGGAGGAACGGGTGCTGGCGGCCGCGATTAAAATCAAAGTGGTCAAGTCAGCGGACATTGGCAACGTACTGCCAAAACTGTCTGCCGGGCAGCGCACCTACCAGATCAGAAAATTGGTCGACCAAGGCATGTTGCTGCCCATCAGTCCGGGAGCACGGCAATACACCATCGGTTTTTCGAACAACTACCTGATCAGAGGCGTTATCAAATCGCTTCGGGAGCAGGGTTTCATCCCTGAGCCCCTCGACAAGCCCTGAAGAACCTCGTACACGCGGCTAATCCAAACGCCCACTCACGCACGCCTTGCCCTCACCCACCTCCTGCCCCCGCCCCGGCAAAATCACCCGCACCGCCAGCATCGCCCCCAGCAGCACGGCCCCCAGGCCCAAGGCTTCAAACAGGGTCGGCCAGCGCCCATGGAACAGCAGGCCAAGCACGCTGGCGAACAGGGACTCGAGGGAGATCAATTGGGCCGAGAGCACCATCGGCAGGTAGCGAGTGGCGAGGTTCCAGGCCCAGCCGCCAGCCACCGATGACAGCAGGGCCAGCGCCAGGGCCCAGGCGTAGAGCGAGCCGGCCTGGTCGAAGCCGAACCCCAGGTGCGGCAGGCGCAACAGGTCGAGGTGCAGGCCGATCGGCAGCAAGCACAGGGTGCCCAGGGCGCCACCGGCCATCATCAGCCCGGTCCACGCACCGTTGGCGGTGGTCGGTAACTGGTCCATGGCGTGCTGGTTGAGCAGGCTGAACACCAGCCAGATCACCACCGCCAGCACCGAGAACAGCAGGCCGATGCCCAGCGATGGACCGGCGATAAGGGGTTGATCGAGGCTACCGAGGTGGATCAACAGCAAGCCGCACAGCAGAAAGCCCAGGGGCAACACCAGCCGGCTCCACGTCAATGTTGGGCAGCGGACATTGCCCAGCAGCGCCAGCAGCACCGGCACCAGGCCAATCAGGGCCGGGGTCAGTACCGGGCCGGCGAAGAGGATGCCGCCGGCGATGCAGGCGCTGTAGCCCAGGTAACCCATAACCCCCAGGCTCAGCCCGAGCCCGCGCTGCCACGGGCGGATAAAGGTCAGTTGGCGGTGGTGCGCCAGCAGTAATACGCCGCCGATCAACCCCGCCAGCAGAAACCGCAGCGCCAGCAGATCAAACAAGCTGTAAGCCCCGCTGACGTAGGGCGCAATGAAGTTCAGCGCCCAGCTCAGGGTGGCGAACACGGCGCAGGCGATGCCAGCGGCCAGATGTGGGACAGGTTGGGACATGACAGCCTCCATCGATAACGTGGGGCCATACTGCGCAACGCCGGTTCTGTGCTACAAACGAGTTCTCAGCCGCCTATGCATAACCACAGATTATGAATGCTCTCGGCAAGTCCCTTCCCCCACTCGCCAGCTTGCTGCCGTTCGAGGCCGCCGCGCGGCTCGGCAGTTTTTCCCTGGCGGCGCAGGAGCTGCACATCACCCAGGCCGCCATCAGCCGGCAGATTCGCGGGCTGGAGGAGAACCTCGGTGTGCAGTTGTTCAGCCGGCGCAATCGCGCGGTGTTTCTCACGGCCCAAGGCATCGAGTTGTCGCGGGTGGTCAGCAGCGCCTTGCGCAGCATCGGCACCAGCGCCGACGAGCTGCGTGGCGCGCCGCGCAAGAACCAGCTGGTGCTGCTGTGCCAGCTGTGCGAGGCCTTCTACTGGCTGATGCCGCGCCTGTCCGGGTTTCATCAGCGGCATGCGCAAATCGAGATCCAGGTGGTCACCACCACCCGCCCGCTGACCGAATTCAACGGGCATTTCGACGTCGCTCTGCAAAGCACCGGGCGCGCCAGCGGCTCCCAGGCCCTGGCGTTCACGGCGTCCGACGAGGTATTCCCGGTGTGCAGCCCGAGCTATCTGGCAGGTACCGCACTGCCGCTGGCCCTCACTGACTTGCCGCAGCACACCCTGCTGCACCACCGCTCCAGCCCGCCGCACTTGATGGAATGGGACAGTTGGCTGGGCAAGTTCGGCCTGACCCTGGCCCAGCACAGTGCCAGTCAGGTGTTCGATAACTATCCGATGATGCTGCAAGCCGCTGTCGAGGGGCATGGCATCGCCATGGGCTGGCAGCGCACGGCCAACCGCTTGATCGAGAGCGGCGCGCTGATCCGCCCTTGCGCGCAGAGCGTGCCGCTGCCGGAGGCGATCTCGGTGTTCAGCCGCTATCAGGACCGTGATCGTCACGAAACCCGGGCCCTGGTGCAATGGCTGGAGGATGAGTTGCGCGCTGACGATGAGGCCCAGGCCGCCAAAAAGCTCGACGCCGACACCCCACCGCTGCCAGCCTGAACATCCGGCTGCGCCACGCCTGCCATTGTATTAATATCACGCGGATTTTTTACCGCAGCCCGGGCGCGATGCCCCATGCGATACGCCCCACGCGCAAACCCCGGACTGCGCCGCCCCCTTACCCGATCAAGGATGATGCCCCTTGCATACCCTCTCTACCCTGCGCCTGCACGTTCGTGATCTGGTACGCACTGCCGCCTATGCCGAGCTGGATCACTACTACAACGAGCTCGAGGCGCAATGGCTCGAGGCGCCCACTGGCAGCCATCCCTACATCGATGCAACCCAGGCCGGGACGCTGTTCGACTACAGCACCCAGTCCTATGCGTCCGTGGCGCAGTTTCTCCAGGCCTGGATCGCGGCCTGCCCCGAGGCGTATCACCCACAACTGATCTGGGGCAAATTCTGCTTTGGCCGCGCCACCGACATCCGCGGCTACGGCTGGGCCCAGGGCGTGTCCCAGGACTGCTGGCTGGGCGCAGCCATGGCCTGCGAGAACGCCACCGCAGCACTGCTGACCGCCATGCAGCGCTCGTCGCGCCCGGTGGCAGCCGGCATGGCCATGCTGCAATTGTCGTCACACTTCCAGGAGCCGGCCTGGCTGCTGGAACTGTTCCGCCAACAGCCCGCCGTCACCTGCGCCGCCAACGACCAGGAGCCGGAACTGCTGGCCCAGGCCCTGGCACACCTGGCCGACTATGGCCTGACCCCACTGGCCCAAGCGCCTCAGGCGCTGCCGAAGCTGCTGCCGACCCGGGAGGCCCACGAAATGGACCAGGGCCAGGACTACTGGCTGCATCAGATCCTGCAATGGCGCCCCGCCTGCCTCGAAGCCTTGCTGGCCTACACCAATTACCTGCGGCCGCGCTGGGGCGGCAGTTACGAAGACATCGAAGGCCTGGCCAGCGGCCCACTCGCCACCGGGCTGGACGAAGCGCAACGCAACGCGATCCGCTGGGTCGGCGCGTACGACGCCATCAGCGACTACCCGGCCGCCGATGAAGTCAGCACCGCGCAAGCCTTCCAGACGCGCTTCGAAGCCTGGCTGCAACGCGACCTGCGGCCCGAAGAGCGCGGCGATGCCCTGGGCCGCTTCGCCAACTTCTGCAGCTACTCGCTGAACGACGAAGCGCGCGCCTACTCGCTGCATGTGGCCAGCGTCGCGGCCTTTGCGCCCGGGGTGTATTTCCGTGAGGTCGACGGCCCGTTCCACAGCTTCGCCTACCTGACCCTGATCCATCAGATGACGGACCACATCGACGTCTTCAGAGACGCGATCGAACGCATGTGCCGCATGGATGAATTGGCCACCCCGCTGGCCCTGGCCGCCGTGGGTCACGAGTTCGGGCTCTGGGGCTTTGCTCACGATGCGGAGCGCGCACGCACGCTGCTCAACCGCGCCGCGGTGCTGAGCAAAAACCAGATGGACGACAACTTCAATATCCTCAATGCCGGCTACCTGCTGTGGGACAGCGGCGCCCATGAGGCGGGCTACTACTTGATCCGACAATGCGCCGAACGCCGGGTACACGACGCCTCCAGTGCCATGTACGACATTCACCGGGGCAGCCGCAGCAACACCCCGGAGAGCTATATCAATGACGCCGCCCGCGAGTTCTGGCTGGAGCGCGCAGTGGCCGACGGTTCGGCCCTGGCCAAGTACAACATGGCCTGGGACCGGCTGTTCAGCCAGGGCCTGGACTTCAACGAGCGCAAGCACTTCAACGCCGTGCGCCAACTGCTGCAGGAGTCCCGCGAGGACCCGCGCTGCGAAGCATTCGCCCGGCTGCGAATCGGCGTACTGCAACGCGACTTCGGCACCCTCGACGAGCAGGAAGAAGGCGTGCAAGGCTACCTGCGCTCGCTGATCGACGACCAGGACGACTGGGCCGCCGCCCGCGCCTGTGCGGAAATCGCCCTGGCCTACATGAACGGACGCGGCGCCAAGCGCAGCCGTTTTGCCGCCATCGAATGGGCCCAGCACGCCACCCGCCTGTTGCCGGACAACGAGGGCATCGAGGAAATCGAACGCGAGGTGCTCAACTCCCACAGCCTGGTGAAGACCATGGGCACGGTGGTCGGGGCCTTTTTCAAGCGCGGCAACATCAGCCCCGACGACCTGCCACCCAAACCTGCGTCATGAGTGAAATGCCGAACCTGCGTCGACACCGGCTGCGGATCAGCGCCTGGCTGCTGCTGGGGGATGTAGCGCTGCTGACCCTGGGCCTGCTGCTCTGCCTGCTGCCGGCGCTGTTGCTGGTGGCCTTGCCGGGGCTGTTTGGGGTGCTGGCGGCGGTGGCGACCTTCCCCGCCGCGCCGTTCGGCCTGGTGATGCTCAAGGTTCCGTTCAGCAGCCGGGTCCAGGGGGATGAAGACGGCATCCCCTTGCTGCCCGAGCAGGTGCCGCAGCTGTTCACCGAACTGGAGCGGATCCGCAGCGAGCTGGGCGCGCCCAGGCTGGATGCGGTGTACCTCAACAGCCAGTTCAACGCCAGCATTCGCCAGCACCGGGTGCTCGCCGGCCGCACCCGCAATGTGCTGTGGCTGGGGCTGCCGCTGCTCGACACCTTGTCGCCCGCAGCCTGCGCAGCCATCCTCGCCCACGAATGCGCGCACATTGCCCATCGCCACGGGCGCTACGCCAGCCGGGTGTATTTCGCCCGCCTGCAATGGCAGGCCGTCAGCGACCGACTGGAGCGCAATCGCACCCTGAGCGGCGCCCCGCTGCGGTTGTTCGTGGAGTGGTACGTGCCGAGGTTTCTCGATATCAGCCTGGATTTCGCCCGCCACTGTGAATACCAGGCCGACGCCGAGGCAGCGCGAGTCTGCGGCGCCGACACCTTCGCCCAGGCCCTGATCGGCACCGCCCTGCAACGCCGCGCCTTGGCCGAGGACTACTGGCCCAGGCTTTACACCCAGGCGGTGAACCAGCCCCGGGACAACCTGCAACCCCTGCTTGAACTGGCGCGCCACGGCCTGCTGGCGACCCCGGTGGACGCCGCCCAGGCCGGCACCTGGTTGCACGCCGAACTGTGCAACAGCACCGAACGCAGCGACACCCACCCGGCACTGGCAGAGCGCCTGGCCGCGCTGGGCATCGACACCGCACGCACCGACCTGCCCCTGAACTGGCAACGCGCTCAACCCAGCGCCGCCCAGGCGTGGCTGGGAGAACAGCACCATGCCCTGGCGCAACGTCTGGACCAAGAATTTGCCGAGTTCATCCGCGAGCGCTGCAACGACGCCCGCGAGGACTATCAGGCCCTGGTCGGCGAACACCACGAGCTGTTGCGCAAGCAACGGATCCGCAGCCTCAACAGTGATGAGATCGCCCGCCTGGCCTGGCTGTATCGCACCCACCTGGACGACAACCCCCGGGCCGCCTCATTGCTGGAAGAGGCCCTGGAGCAGGACCCGGAACACCGCGCCCTGCGCCAGCAGCAGGCCTTCAGCCTGTACCAGGCCGGGGAGCATCAAGCCGCCGCGCAACGCTGGCAACAACTGGCCGCCGAGCCCGGGCCCTACCAGTTGGGCAGCTTGCGCCAATTGAGCATGCTGGCCATGACCGCGCAGGACTGGGAGCAGGCCAGCCACTATCGGCAACAGGCCGACCGCCTGCAAAAACAGACCAACGCCGAGCAGGGCCCGCCGCAGTATCACGCCCATGAACTGGCCGCCGTGGAAGTCAACAAACTGGCTCAGACCCTGGCCCCGCTGCTGCGCATTGCCGGCGGCGTCTGGCTGCTGCGCCTGCCCGATAGCCGGCACTATGTGCTGCTGGTCCAGGCCCGGGAGAACCTTCTGCTGCGCCTCGTCAGCCGTCTTACCGGCGAGCAGAACTACAGCCAGCGCAACTGCGAGCAACTGCTGGATCGGCTAATGCCCCGCCTGCACCTGCGGGTCGAGGCCTACCTCCTCGAAGACAACGACCCACGGCTTGCGCAGTGCACAGAGGCGGCGCGGATGCGTCTCGATGCGTCACCCGACTGATGCGCTTTGGACACGGTTCAGACGCCGTACCGGTGCGTCGGCGGCAGGCTGATATGGGCCGCTGCGGGCAGTTGCCTAAGGCGCTCCAGTACGCTGTGCAGCGCTTCCAGGCTCTGCTGGGTGCTGATGTGTATGCAGGTGTCGTCGCCCAAAAACTGCCGAGTTTCGACGAGGTAGGTGCGGTACTGGGCATGACCGCGCCGCGGCAGATCGATCGACTGATCCAGGCTCGCGATACGGGTGATATCACCGAAGGCAATGAAGTGCCGGTAAACGCCACCGGGGGCTGTTTCAGTGCCGCAGGCCAGGTGCAGGCCCTGGGCGTCGAACCAGGCGTTGGGGCGAGCAGGCGGAAACAGCAACCGGCGCACACCCAGGACCAGCAATGGAATCATCACAATCGACACGCCAAGGATCAGCGCCAGCACCTGCTGCCCCAGCGCCACCGCCCCCAGCAACCCGAGCACCAGCACCAGCCAGCCATAACGCAATACCCGGAAAGGGCCCGGCAAAGGCGTGGCCAGCGCCGGCAGTTCCCCCCCATCGGCCCACAGGCTGATGTGCTCGGGAAACAACATGATGGGCTCACTCGCAGACGGGCTGTACTCAGGCATTCACAAATCAGCTGGTAAAAAAAGTGCCGCCATATTACTAGGTACGACCCGCACCGCCTCAACATCTCGCCATGGAAGCCACCCCCCTTATGCCCACCCTGTCGCTAACCCTGCGCCGCCTGTTACTCGGACTGCTGCCCCTGCTGCTCACAACCCACGCCTGGGCAGCGGCGCCGGCCAGGACCGTGATCGATTGCGAGCTGGCGGGCTCTTCCCAGCGGCTGGCCTTGCTGCGCAGCGCCGCCTTTGTCGATTCATTTATCTATCGCCTGCGCCATGGGACGCAGACCTGGCTGCTCTACAACAGCGAAGACGATTCACTGGGCATGAATGTGCAATGGCAATGCGTGGCCACCGGTACCAACAGCCACCTGCTGCTACTGTCCGGCGAGTTCACCGCCAATTACCTGCAAGGCGCGGCGTTCTACTGGGACCCCCAGGGCAATCAGGTGCAGCGCATCGATTTTGCCGAAAGAAACCGCCCCGGATGGGTGCAGGTGACCGCCCAGGGGCCACGGGTCATCTTCAACAATGTCGGCCATGAGAGCAGCCACCGCTACCTGGTGTACGGCCCGCGCGATGCCTACGAAGAGCTCGACCAATTGCCCACCGGGCTGATCAAACTGCACGCAAAAACCGACTGACGCCACACGTTGAACACCGCCGAGGGCTGTGCCAGGATCGCCCTCCCGGCCCGTTCGGCCAGAGAAATGGAGCTTCGCAGCAGATGACCGACCACGACGATGACGCCATGAGCCCACGCACCCCGGAACAGGTCGCGCAGCGCCTGCTGGCCCTGACGGCCACCGTGTCGCGCACCTACTCGGCAGCGGACTCGCCGGAACTGGCCTGGGTCAAGCAGCACGGTGTCGAGGCGTTTTTCTCGGATGAGGAACGGGCGTTTTACCAGCAACCGGAGCCCACCGAGCAGCAGTTGGTCAACTTCAGCTGGCGCGCCGAAGGCCTGGTCGCAGTGGCCTGGGCCCTGGGCGGACTCGACCAGCTTCCGGCGCTGAACCTGACGGCAGACCTGAAGAGCATCCGCCTGCTGGCCCAGGCCATGAACGACCCTAAAGCCTTTATCGCCCAGGCCCAACTGCGCCCGGCGGCCGATATCGAAGCCGCCGAAGGCGAGCTCTATCAACAGCACTGGCGGGTGCGCGACGCCCAGTTGTTCAACAAACCGATGCCCGAGGAACTCCACCCCGGGGTGGTGTACGAACGGCGCTATGCCTTGAGCTGGCTGGTGGGCTATGGCGACGATTGGGATGAGGTGCCGACTGATACTTGAGGGCTAGCCGGGGACAGCGCTGGCTGCGGGATGACTGTGATTTGATAAAGGTGACAACACGGCGGATGGAGGAACACGTATTCCTATAAGCAAAAAAGGGTGACTGGAAAGTCGCCCTTTTTTGCTCGAAATTGATCCAAATACAGATCAATCGAATACTACTTGCTCTCTTTAGCAACAGTGCCCAGCGCTGCATCTTTGACCAGATAACGGCCTTCCACATCACTCAACATCTTCAAACTGTTACGTGCCATCATCACGCCAACTTCAACTTCCTGTTTGAGATAGACCACCTCACCCGCCTTGACCGTTATAGGCATGTCTGCCCAGTTTTCAGCCTTGGAACTGATCACGTGCTGACCCGGGGTTACGTAAAAATAGATGTACTGGTTACCACGGTTATAGCCCATTTCCGAGTCGGCCTCCTTGTCATCGAGGAAGACATTGAAGCGTACCATCATCCCAACATTGCTAGGGCGAACGACATAGACCAGCCCCTTGTCGGCAACTACAGGTTTGGGCAGCGAATAGTGAGCGACTTCATCCTGCATCTTCTCCATCGACGGGGCCGAAGCACAACCGTAAAGCAGGGCTACCGAGAATACAGCAGCCGTTTTAAAGAGAGCCTTCATCATTTGAATCATCCTTGTATTGATCAGCACAACTTTCAAGCAACACCTTTTAAAACGAGAAAACGAAGCAACTCGCACTTAATCCATACGCCGCTAAAAACACGCTTAAAATACTGACTCAAAAACCAAGTCATAGCAACAGCTCAGAAGCTTTATAAGCGGCCCTTATATCCCACTCAGAAAATTCAACTTCGCCTCCAGACAACCTCTGTACAACTGAGACTAGCCTGTGAAAAGTTTGCCTAACTCACGCTCTACCCTCTGATGTCGTCGGGCGGAAGCCACCGAAACAGCTTTCTATATGACGGAAAATGTGCGGCGTCAGCCGCCCATTTTTATCGCCTGCAAAAAACTCAATTACTAAAGTACGAAATACTCATACCAGATCCTAAAATACTTACACCCCCTCGAATTAAAAACTGCTTGTTAGCGATACGGCCACTTCAATAAAAATATCTCTCGTCACTGACCGCCGGTTGAAAATCGCCGCCGATTTCAACCTGGTAAACAACAAATACAACAGCTACACCGTCGCCCGACCCGCGCACTGGATCAGGCTACGCAGCTGTAGTTACGACAGGCGGGGGTTGAGGTAAACGAGAACGTTAAAGTGCGGGTGATGAAGGGATACTTGGTGATTACCGCGGAACAATAAAAATAATCCCCGACGAAAGCCGTGGATTATTTTTTACTAAAAAATCAAGCGTTTAAGTCTCTCACAAAACTCATTTAATTCAGTCAAACCAACAACAGCCTCAAGTCCAAAATATATATTAGAGGAAAGCTCATTAGCCTTACCACAATTAAATAATACACTTATCGAAAAGTACCCATCAGACAAATCAACCACATCACCATCCAAACCTTTTATTTGTATATCACCCTCCAAAGGCACATAAGGGGCGACTCAACCAGCTCTCCAACCATCAAGCCTCGCACATGCCTATCAAAGTAAGAAACCAATCTTTCTATATCACTGCGGTATAGTCTGCAGGTAAAGCTTCCCGGTAAGAATCCAGAAAATTTCTTAGCTAAGACACAGACAATATTGAAGTCAAATACGCCCTCACTCTTACGTACCTCGGCAGGCGAAAATATTAAGCTTCCAGCTTCCGCTTTAAGAAAAATATCTAATAACTTATTCATTTAAAAAGGTAACCCCTCCTAACTTGGTTACGCGCCATATTTTTACTTCTTGCTTTTTGAGGTTACGCATACCAGTGACAATCCCTTTCTCACCGTCGACGACAAGGTTATATCTTGCCTTACTACCAGCACCCGTTTTCTGTACAAAGACAGTCGCACCATCTCTCTGCACAATTTTATGTATCGCATTATTAATTATATTATCAACCTACTGAAAATCTTTAAAACCATGACGCTTTAAGCTTTCAGATACATGAGTAGTCAAAGTTGCTCCAATATAGTCCAGCTTTCGCAATGACCCACTACACCTCCCGTTATTGGACATAGCGCCGATACCGCCTTGAGATTCATTCACGAGTAACTCATTAGCAGTTCTAAACTACATACAACAGCCTACGATACTCATGCATCAGTTTTTGACAACCACACCTAACTACCGAGAGATCACACGAGCACAACCTCTCTTTCACTCAAATTTCTAACAAATTACCAACCACCCCTACCTTCATATCTCCAACCCTTTCACTCACTAGACTTTTCATAAAACAACAAATATCCCACCTGGTTTTTACTACACTTTCGACATTGGAATCGTAATGATAAATAGCGTCATCTGCCAATAAAGTCTGAACAAAATAGTACTGTGTCTCAGAAATCCAAGCCAACACAAATGGTTTATTGAGAAACACATAATTCCCTGACTCTTGCATCTGGCTAAAAAAATCAACTTGAAAAAGCAGATGCGCACGTATTCTCCAAGACGGACGATACAGCTGTATAATCGAATCCCCAATCAGCCCACCGTCACTTCGCCCCATTTCAAGCAAGAATGATTTTAACTGACCACTGATACGCACATCGTAAAGTCTTTCTATTCTCTCCAAATCCTCCAAGGAGTAGCCCAAAATATCACTACCCACACAGAAAAATTCTTCACCCGCAATACTTTTAAAAAATTCGCGACTCATGGATTACTCCTTGAACTTCCCTGAAAGAACCCAATATCAAAAAGTGGATTATTTTCTGCAAACTTTTTACTTGTCATCGAGCACCCACCGCACATACCTGGCTTGGACGCAGATGTATTCTGCACCCCCATTGAGATCTTAACCTGTTGCCCTGCATAAACCTCTTGCAAGTAGCTCTGCATGATTCAGGTTAGTAGAGCCATTCGCTCCATTCGGGAAACTCGGAACAGAACCGCTATCACTTACAATCACCTGATAATGAGAACCACCTATTTTCACAGTTTCTGGAGCGTTACCCTTCCAAGACTTTCCGCTAACACATAGCAAATATTGTGTCTCAACATTGATCTCGATAGAACCTTTAGCTACTGACAAGCCAGTTGCCCCCCCTCGAATATATGGTGACAAACCATCACGAATCACTGCCGGATTAATTGACTTGTCAACTATTCTATCCAAGGGGCTTATGCTTAGATTCTTCGGGTGACTAGCAGTCTGCTAGTATTAACCGCAGCTCCTTTGCAGCAACTAATTCATACCGTAGTAACTATAAAGATCCGCATCAGGCCAAAATTCATCATATGCGGTCAATGTACTTCGCAAGGACTCACTACGAGGATCCTCCGAAGGATTCACCTTTAAAATCACAAACTTTTTAATTTCGAGTCACTGAAGCTCATGCATGCAAAATGCCACAACTTCAAATGGCGAGTTGCGAGAGGTTAAAATAATTTCAAACCTATCTATAAAGCTACCTTTATAGTCTGGATATTTTTTTACAAACTCTAAAATATTTAATAATGACATTTCATAGGAAATCTCTAGCTCTTCACCAAAAGCAGCCATGGCCACATCGCAAAGCATGTCAAACTGTTTAATGACGTCCTTCATTTTGGCACCCAAGCACCTTTTCTGGGATTGCCAGGTTCTGGCACCCAGACTTTTTCTATGTACTTACCGGTCGCATCAAGTCCTTTCTGAAAGAATGCCTTTTCTGCTGCGCCCTGTGCTGCGCCCAGAGGGCTCATAATGCCCAGACGTGTTATCTATATATTTAATTTCCCCGCGCACAACTTTCACCTCCACCGCTGCAATAACGGGCTTACCATTCGCTAGATGAATGTGCCCTCCACCCACCTCATTAAATTTTCTTCCGATCACCAACTTACCATCCTCAAGAACAATATAGTTATATGTTCCTATACTTTGGGTCAACTTTGTTTCTGCGATAAGTGTTGGAACAGCTGTTGGATGATCTGGGAATTGATTTGGAAAACTAGGTGTCGTTTGGCTTTTTACGGATCCTGCCGGTGCTTTTGCAGCTCTTTATATTTTTATATTTTGGGCGGCCGCGCCCGGCAATCACACCGCCTGCGTTGTTGCTCGGGTTGTTGGCCTGGAGGCGTATTCAAGGCCAGCGATAGGTATTCAAAAAATTGAAGCCACCCGCTTAGTAGTGGCACCTGTTATGCACAGGTACTCGACGCTGAGGGGCAAGCGCGGGCAATAACAGAAATAAATTCAGAGCTATTAAAAATCTTGCTATATAAACGAGGTATACACTTCAACTTCCGAGCTACTTGTCGTGGTCTGACCCCGATTTCACGGCAGGACAATATCGGCCTGCCCCTACTGCCTACTCCCCTCCACTTATCACGCCCCTATCTAAAAGAGCTGAAACAACCCTTACACAAAATAGCTTCATTTCAAACTCATCTATAAGATGCTCTCCGCCTCCAGGCCGATAAAGCGAAAGCTTTTCCTGCAGCTCATCAAAAAAACTTTCAAACTCACCAAAGCCTTCATTTTCTTCAATTTCATCCAAAAGAGTTTCCGCATCTTTTGCCCATTGAGCCGAAATATTAGAACCGCCCACAAATCTATTAAGATGCTCAATCAAATCATTTATCGTCATTTTTTCTTTATCGGATTAACAAGCCACGACAATACGATCCCCATCCGCTACAACTTGGAGCTTTAGGATATTTAGAGTTCATCAGCGTAACAGATGCATCACAATCATCTATTTTTATTTTTCTAATTTTATCTGCGGTATCAATAAAATCCTCCACTTCCAGAATAGTCATCGGCTCTCTGCCTTTAGGCGGATTTACCATACGATCCGCAGCATGATATTTGCTTACCACCTGGTGTCTTAGCAGTACCAAGCAACTGCTTAGTAGCGAGCTCCCCATCAAAAAGAACAGGCAAATTATTCTTATTGGTTCCGGCTACTTCTCTTACACCTTTTGCACCAAAGATTTAATCTTGTCGACTAGGAACCACCTCGACACCATTCGAAAACACTGAAACCACGCTGCCTTCCTACCCATAAAAGATCACACCACCGTCGAAATACTCAACTTCAAAATTACCATCAACTGCCCCTCCACACCCGACAATATCAACTGACACACCAGACTCAAGCCAATATTCTTCAGCCCAAGGCTCAATAATAAGCAGCATTGTTTTAGATGTTCCATTAATACAGTTAATTTTCATGACACCATCAATCGCAATTATCTAAAACCGCCCCCACACTCCTACTGCAACTCTTTACAAAGGCGCACCAGAATTTATCTTACATCATTTAGGCACCTAGACTGCGAAAAAAGCCACTAGATAAAAAAGCCAGAAACCTCTTATACCAATCACAGACAATATCAAAATCAAAAAACTCTCAGCTTCTGCACTCACGATAAGAAACTTCAGATTCCCCGCCTCGGATTTAAGCTCAATCCCCAGGTTACCTCCTCACTTAGAAAGGAAAGCGTTCCAATCCTTGGTTTCGAGCCATCTTCTCAAGGCCAAACGTTTCATAATTGCGTATACCACGCACCTATTCTAGAACTACTATGATTTGGAGTTCAGACTTTTCTACATACTTCCCTGATACATCAAGGCCTTTTGGGGAGGAGGTTTTTTCTGCTGCAACCTGTGCAACAGGACCAGAGGGCTCATAGTGCCCAGATGTATTATCGATCAGGCGCGCAGCTGGCAAGTTTTTGAGATCGGTGCCTTGGTAGGTGGTGCGCACTATGTAGTAGCCAGAGTGGCGATCGCCCCGGCAGTTGGGGTTGGGGTTGCGGTTGGCTACGCTTTCGCCGGCTTCGAAGTCAGCCTAGGCGTTCTCCAGTTCACCAACCTTTAGTTGCAGGTTGCCTTTGCTGTAGAGATCGGCATAGCTACTGAGCTGGCTATTGGCGCGCAACTGCATATCGACGCCGCCGAAAACCAGGTTGCCGGACCGAGAATTAGTCCCTGTAGAAATCGAGCCAGTCAACTGGATTAGCAGTTTCTTTATTTTTTAGAAAGCTCTCATATCGTACCCTATTCTTTTCCATATCTTCCTCCTGGAGACTAATAGAAACAAACCCGCGACCTCTTTCTTCAACCACCAGTTCTACTGGGACAATCTTTAGAGGAGTAGTTTCGACGAGCCACCCAATGACTTTTGCCTTATGAAATAAAAAACTCTCACCTCCACCTAACGGGAAAACCCTATCTATTACGGAAAAAATAACTGCCGAATCAGAAACTTCAATCCTTTCAGCCTGCCTATAATCTCCGACATATTTTTCAGAAATAAGAAACAATCTATAATCAATAATCACTAACCATCCAGCCAGCTCGATTAGACCCTCACTGCCGACAAACCGATTAAAAAAATCACTATATTTTTCATTTGGAATTTTCATGCCTATTTGCCTATCACAATCGCATTAACACCATCTGACATCGCTTTATCCAAAAAGTCCTGCCGAACACCTCGTGGCCCTGCGCTTGGGTCTCTTGTCATATAATATTTGACACCATTCACAATCTGCACGCCATCTACGATTATGAAATGCTTCCCAGGGCCCGAAGAAACTTGAACTATTACACTACCAACCTCCTCCAAAGCCTTATTTAACTGCCCAGGAAACATGGTCGTATTCACTGTATTTTTGACACCCGCCTTAGTGATCACCTCTGACAACTCTAAAGCATTTACACCACTAGGCCTAACTCCATTCACAAACTTCCCTATGGTGTTTTCCAACTTAATAAAAACCCCTGTTCCATCGGTTATGGTCATAGCCGCACAAGCGGGACCACACACAGGAGCATTGCCTTGTGAGACAAACGTTCCTTTAGGATCTAGGGAACTGATGCATTTGGAAATACCCTGCTCCAAAGAACTTCCACAATGTAGGCTTTAGCATCACCTTCATCATCTGCGGGATAAACAACATAACTCTCGTTATCCAGCAACTCCATCCAAAGAACAGACCGATCTTTGAAAAGCTCACATAACTCACGCTCTATTTTTTCTCGCTGGCACTTATCACTTAGCACGCGCCCCAAGGCGGCCAGCGCATCATTCTCATCTAAACCAACATCCACCGAAAATATTGACTCAAGAAGATTCCTTATCGACGAATAATTTTGCATAACATCACCTCGACGGAAATATGGTTATTGTTTCCCAATTTTTTGTAATGGGATTTAATTCGTAAGTCGCCTGCACACTTCTCAAATCACCCACCAATCTTGGAGCACCTTGCAATCCTGAGTTCAACTTGCTTCCAGCAATACGCTCAAAGCCACGCCCTACACTCGTACCTAAATCACCGACATCAGCCGATTTCACCGTAATTATAGTTTTACCAGGATTTTGCGCTATTACTGCCTGCAAAGCCCCACCATTACGGATAGTCTGATCTGCGTTTATAAGTAGCTGATCAGAATGGAATGCGAGGACATTGGTGGGAGAACAGTCTTTCCATTAGCTACTTTCACATGACCATCAGGTGCCACACCTGTCAACGCCCTATGCATTAATTGCTCATCCGTCACACTTCCACCATGGCGAGTAATAGAGTGCGCATTCGGATGGCCTGTAACAAGGTCAAGATGGTGAGGGTCAATTTTATTTGAGGCAACACCCGCCACTGTACTCGTACCTGGCGAGCTAGTTCCTTTTGCCGCAACTTCCCTTTTATGATCCGATATAGATACCTTCAGCAGGTCCAGGCGAGCTAATAGGCCAATTCATCTTTTTAGCCACTACAGTAGCCAGCCCTCTTATCTCCTCCCAGTGGGTAGACTCATACAAAGCCTTCTCAGTCCAAATCTGCGAATTAGACTCACCGCTAATAGATAAAATTTTCTCATCTAGTTTTCGAATTGCTAACAGAGCTTCTGTTGACACCATAGCTTCCAAAACATCAAGGCTATCTAAGACCTCTTCCCAAATCAATGCAAGTTCGTCTGCAACATTAACAAAGTCTGGAAATAAACGCACCTGCTCAGCTGCTGAAATAGCCAAAGCCTGAATTATCCACTTTAACTTAGACAACATCTAACTAACCTCCAGAAATAATCTTTGCCTTCTCCCCAGGAGTCGGCTTATAAGTTAAAGGATCAACTACCTTTATAGTCCCATCTGTTGTAGTAGAGACTTTATAATAGGCTCCCTCATGCCGACCTCCACCAGGATGAACTTGGATCTGCGAAATTTGGGGATGCCCTTTTACCTCCACAATTAGAGCCTGACCAGAACCACGAGTGGATTGACGTACATTTACCTCATAGCCGGCAGTTCTGAAGTCACTTGCTATGTCATCCGCCGAGCGCCCCCAGATGGACTGAGGTTTACTAATAAAGTCCTTAGCAACATTTATGTTTGCTTTTGCAGCTCCTCCCTTCCCAACCAAAAAACCGCCCATTGCGGCGAGAAGTGCACTTCCCCACTCAACCTTTTCCGGGGAAACCCCCTGACTTTCAAAAAAGGATTGGGCTTGAGCCTTTGTGAGAGTGCCTATGGCACTTATATTCTGCAACTGATAACGATGCAGATCCGCCTTGAACATCGAAGGAATGCTGTCATCAAAATACATCTTCGCCAGGCGCTCCTGCAGACTATTTCTGTCGTGCAGTAGGTCGCCGTATAAGGTCGGACAAGTTGACGGATTTCTGCCGCAGTCCGCAGCGAGCTCATCATCAAGTTGAACACTGAGCTTTCTGAATCGCTCCCTGACCTCGTCACAGTTCCCAAGGGCCTTACAGTTACGTGCCTCTTTCTCTAAATCATCTAGCTCCTGATGACCTAAGTAGTTGTACTGCGTAGCATTCTTCGCCACCCAACCACCCTTCTCCATCGACTGCGCATCCGCATCCTTCTGCGCCGCAGCCGTCAGCACGCCCACGATTTGCGAGCTCATGGACAGCAGCGTTTTGTTACCGCTCACCAGCTTGTCCAGGTGGACGACCAGGGCCTCGTTCACTCCTGCCGCCAAGGCGCCGGTCTTGAAGTCGCCGCCGGTGGCTTTTGACAGCAGGCCGCCGACCATGGCGTGGACCAGGATCTTGGGTGGCATGCCTTCAGTCAGCACGCCTTCGGTGTAATCACCCACGGCATTGAAGCTCGCGGCGGCCAGGGTATTGAACAGCGCGCTTTTCAGCGCATCGCTGGCACTGCCGCCCTGCCCCAGCGCCTTGCTCAGCAGCATTGACGTACCCGACTGCAAAGTCTGGTTCGCAGCGAACTTGCCCACTCCTGTCCAGGTACTCAAGTCGGGAGGGGTAACTTTGCCGGTATACGGATTGGTTTGAGTTCCCGTCAGCCCGTCGAAAACGCCGGAAGTCAGCCCCGCTGTCGCACCGGCGATCAGGTAGCCTTTCATGGCGTTCGAAGAGGTCACGTCCTTGAACACGGCCCCGAGGTTGCCGCCGTTATTGATAAAGCTCACGGTCGCGTTGGTAGAGGCTCCGGATGCAACGGCGCCTACTACGGCACCGGTCGTACCGCCCCCGACCAGCCCACCGGCCATAGGCCCGATTACCGCGCCCATCAATATCGCAATAATGATCTGCGACGCCGGCCCAAGCCCCGAGTTGCTGTACTTGAAGGAGTCGTGGATTTCCTTCACTTGGCGCCAGTCGACATCACCGCGTCGCTCGGCGTCCTTGAGCCACGCCAGCTGTGGATCGGCGGCGACCATGGCGTCGATGGTCTGGCTGACGCTTTGCCGGTTGACCTGCC
Source organism: Pseudomonas sp. MF4836 (assembly GCF_002018875.1). Classification (GTDB taxonomy): domain Bacteria; phylum Pseudomonadota; class Gammaproteobacteria; order Pseudomonadales; family Pseudomonadaceae; genus Aquipseudomonas. The sequence goes on along the minus strand of NZ_MVOL01000002.1, from coordinate 284,027 downwards.
GCACGTCGATCTGCAGGCCATCGACGGCCTTGATCACGATGCTGCCGGCCGCCACCATCTGGCTCTGGCGCAGGGTTTCGTCGGTATTGCCCTTGCCTTTGGAGGAAACCCAGAACGCGTTGTTGTTGGTCTTCTCGTGACTCTCCTGATGCAGGTCCTTCACCCCTTCGAAGGCGATGGCTCCGCCGCTGTCGAGGAGGATGTCGCGGCCGCTGTCGAGCTTGGCCACTTGATAGGTTTGGTCGCCACCGCTCTTGAGGGTCAGGTCGCCGCCGGCCTTGATGGTGCTGCCCACGTTGGTGATGTCGGTGACTTCGTCGCGCTGGGTTTTCTTGCTGCCCCAACTGCCCTTTTTCTTCATGTCGTACAGCGAGTAATCGCTGTTTTCAGCGGCCAGCAGGTTGAGTTGCTGGCCGGCATGGACATAAGCCTCTTCACCCGCCTCGAGCGTGCTGGCCACCAGGGTGGCGTCGCGCCCGGCCAGCAGGTCGAGGTTGCCACCCGCGCTGAATTCGCTCGCGACTTGGCGAGTCTGGCTGTCGATGCTGTGGACTTTTTTCTGGCCCTTTTTGTAGCGGCTTTCTAGGGTGTGCTCGTCGGCGGCGGAGGCCAGGTTGATGTCCCGCGCAGCCTCGACACTCAGGTCCTGCCTGGCGCTGGCGCTGCTGGCCAGGGCGTTGATGTCGTTACCGGCCTTCAGCGTGAGGTTGCCCTCGGCACTGACGCTGGAGCCCAGCTGGGTCATGTGCTCTTCGCGGCGTATGCCGCGCCCCAACGCTTCGACGCTGAGGGTGCGGTCTTCGACGGCAAGCAGGTTGATGTCGTTGCCCGCGCTCAGGGTGGCGTCACCGCCACTGCTGATCCGCCCTGCGTTCACCAGATCCTGCGCTGCGTTCAGGGTCAGTTGCGAGCCGGCGCTGATCAGGCTGCCAGCGTCCACATGGGTCACGCTGCCGGTACCGACAGTCAGGGCGGTGGCTGTGCGATCGTTGACGATATGGCCGCTCAGGCTGGTGAGGTCGACCTTATCGGCACGAATCTCCCCGGCCAGGGCATTGCGGATGCTGCCCTGCGCCAGCAGGCTCAAGCGGTCGTTGGCTTGGACCTGCCCTCCCTGAAGGACGCTGCCACCGCTGATCAAGGTGAGGTCTTTGCTGGCGCGCAAGGTCCCCACGTTCTTCAGGTCAGCCCCGCTGATCAGGTTGACGTCACGCCCTTGAATCAGGCTGGCGCCGCGCAGGTTTCGAGAATCGACCTTGGCCAAGTACAGCACCGGGGCGAGTACCGATTCGCCGTCGACCAGCCGCTCTTCCATCCAGACGATGTCATGGGTCAGGGCCGCCACCTGCTCAGCCGTCAGGCCCACGCCGACACTCAAGCCCAGGGCGCTCTTGCTGCCGATGGCGTTATCCATCAGGTACTGGAACTGCTCGTAGTCGCTGCTCAGGCCATTGGCAAGGAAGCGCTGGCCGGTCTGGGCCCGCACGGCATCGGCGATCAGGCGGGTTTCATATTGCCCATCGCCCAGGCGCCGAGACGCTTCGCGAAAATCGTAATTGAGTTGGCCCAGCAGGTAGTCCGAACTCATGAACCGCTTGAGGTCAGTCAGCGCCGGATTGGTTTCGATCAGGTACTGACTCGCCGGGTTGCGGCTCTGGGTGAACAGGCCATATTCACCCTGGGGCAAACGGAAGGTCGGCAGCGAAGTCGGGTCGACGCTGACGAACGGCGCGTCGCTGAAGTCCTGTGGCACGAAGCTGACGTGGACGCTGCCATCGGCATTGACGACTTCAACCCGCTTCACGTCTTTCAACGGCCCCGGCGCGCCGGCCTGGGTGCCGAGAACCACCTCCTGGCCACCAGCGCCATAGGCCTGGCTGTCCAGGGTGGTTCCACGGAGTTGAGCGTCGCCCTGGGGGCTGAGGGTTCCGTTGACCAGTTCACCGCTGATGTTCAGGCTCAGCGTCGCGCCGGCTTGTACGGTGCCACTTTCAAGGGTGTTGGTGCCGGGGGTGAGGGTGCTGTTGCTGCTGTGAACCCCATATTGGGTGATCGATACGGGGATCGGCGCCTGGTCTCCGGGAGCCAGACCGGCGTTCCAGGCGTTCCAGGCATTGGTCGCCGCTTCGGTCACGCGGTAGGCGCTTTGGCTCACGTCGCTGAGGAAGTAATTGACAGTCTCGACGCGGTTGTCGAGGGTCAGCCCCCGGTTGTAGAAGTTGGCCGCCGTGACGCTGAGGTTACGGTTGGCCGCCAGCAGGCTCTGGCCATTGGTGACGGTCACGGCCTCCAGCAACAGGTCGCGATTGGCCAGCAGGCGCGCAGCCGGCGAGTCCTTGAGAACGGAGCCCTCGTAGGTGGTGCGCACGATGTAGTAGCCGGAGTGGCGATCGCCCCGGCAGTCGATGCAGTTGATCAGAATGTTGCGGTTGGCCACGCTTTCGCCGGCTTCGAAGTCGGCCTTGGCGTTCTCCAGTTCACTGACCTTGAGTTGCAGGTCGCCTTCGCTTTCGATGCTGCCGGACAGGTTGCGCATTTCACGGGCACGGCCGCCGTCGACCGCAGCGAAGCTCAGGTTGCCTTTGCTGTAGAGATCGGCGTAGCGATTGAGCAGGCTGTTGGCGCGCAATTGCATATCGGCGCCGCTGAAGATCAAGCCGCCGGACTGGTTGCTGATGCCCTGGATGGCGGTAAGGCCAAGGAACTGTTGCGCGCCCAAGGTGCCGCGGTTGTCGATGCCCTGGGCGCGCACATTGAGTTGAGTGCCAGCGGTCAGGCGCCCCAGGTTGTCGAGCAGCCCGGTCAGGTTGACTTCGGCCTCGGCGGCACTGGCGATGCGCCCGCCCTCCTGGGTCAGGTTGGCGGCGTCGATACGCAACGCTTTCTGGGTCGAGATCAAGCCCTGGTTGTTAAGGTCACCGGACAACGTCAGGACCAGGTCGCCATCGCTCAGCAGCTCGCCGGCGTTGTTCAGGCTGACGGCTGCCAGGCTGAGGTTGCCGGCACTGGCGATACGGTCGCCGGCCATCAGGGAGATGCTGTTCAGGCCACTGACATCCAGTGCGCCGTTGAGGTGCCAGACACCGGCGCCATCGACCTGGGCGATATTCCAGGCGCCACTGCCCTGGCCGATCACCCGGCCCTGGGCACCGAACAGGCTGGCCGAACGCAGGCCGAACGAGCCGCTGCCCGCGTGTTCGATCTGCCCGCCAACGTTGTGCAGGGTCCCGGCTTGCAGGCCAAAGTCGCGGCTGCCAATAGCGATGCGTCCGCTGCGGTTGTCCAGTTCGCCGCCGAGCTGGATACGACTCAGCTCACCCAGGTAGGCAATCAGCCGACCGCCGGCACTGTTGTCCAGACGCTGCCCCTGGATCAGCAAGTGCTGGCTGGCCTCGATCAATCCGCCCTGGTTGTTCAGTCGCGCCACGCTCAGTTGCAAATGGCCGTCCAGGCTGGCGAGGTGGCCTGCGCGGTTGTCGGCTTCGTCGGCGGTCAGGCTCAGGCTGCTGGCGCTGATACTGCCCTGCCGATTGTCCAGGTGCTCCAGCTCGAGCTGCGCATGACTGCCCCCGGCAATGACCTGGCCCTGCTGGTTGTGCAAGTACGCACTGCCCAGTTTCAACCCGTTGCTGCCCGCCAGCAGTTGGCCGCCGTCGCGGTTATCAATCGCTGTCTTGGCCTGGACCTGCAGGCCGCTGCCGAGCACTTGGCCGCCCTGGTTGTCCAGGCCGCCCTGGGTGGCGGTGACCTGGACGTGCTCGCCAACCATCACGCCACCACGGTTGTCGAGGCTGGCCGCCGAGAGCTCCATGTCCCCGGCCGAGGCTTGCAGGCGCCCCTGTTGATTGTCGAGCGCCTGCTCCACCGTCGCACTCAGGCGACCGGCCTCGGCCACGATGTGGCCCTGCTCACTGTTGTCCAGACTCTTGGCGTCCAGGGTGACCTGCTTGCCGAGCATCACGCCGTTGCGGTTGAGCATGGCCCCACCGTCCAGGCGCAGCTTGCTTTCGGCTTGCAGCGTGCCGCCACGGTTGTCCAGTTGCTCGCGGGCGCTCACTTTGGTCTCGCCGGTACTGGCGCCGATCAGGCCATTGCGGTTGTCGAGGCGGGTGGCACTGAGCTGGACCTGGGCACCGATCAGCTTGCCGTCGCGGTTGTCCAGTGTCTGCTCGGTGTCGATATCGAGCTGGCGCGTGGCGATGACCTGTCCGGCGTTGCGCAGGTGCTGCGCGGTGATCTGCACATCGCCGCGCGAATTGCGGCTGTTGTCGGTATTGACCCCGGCCTCGATGGCGCCGAGGTTGGTCAGTTGCCCGTTACTGGCCAGCATTACCTTGCCGCCAGCGGCGATGCTCTTGTGGCTGAACAGTTCGTCGCGGGTGTTGATGTCCAGGTCGCCGCCGGCATACAACGCCTCGTCGGCCCGCAGGCTCTGGGCCTTGACGCTCAGCGCCGCCGTGGCGGCGGTGGTGGCCATGGTCAGGTTACCGTCAACATCAATCTGGATATCGCCGGCGCTGGCGGCCATTTCCCCCGAGAGTTTGACGCCAACTCCTTGCTCGGTACCCACCAACTTGATCGCCCCGGCATACATGCCGCCCAAGGCACTGCTGTCGATGGCCAACTGCGGCGCCGGGGAGCCGCCTGGCGCCAGGGCCGTGACGGCCAGGCTGCTGGCGTCCACCTCGTTGCGCCCGGCGATGACGTTGAGTTTTTTTGCATGGAGCTTGGCGTTGATCTTGGCCGAACGCGTGATCAGGTCGAACTGGTTGAGGTTGCTGGCATTGGCGCCGGCACCCTCGATGGCGATATCCCCGCCATCGACCGTGAAACGGTCCAGGCGGCCCTGGTCGACGACCGACTTGCCCGTGGTCAGTGTGGCCTGGGGGGTGTTGATGAAGCCGCAACCGTCGCACGTAATGCCGTAAGGGTTGGCGATGATCACCCGTGCGGCCTGCCCGGCCACTTCGGTGTAGCCCTTGAGCTGCGTGCGGTTGTTGCTGGTGACCTCGTTGAGGATGGTGGTCGCGGATTGACCTTGAAGGTGGCTGTTGCCGAGGATGATTCCGCCCAACTGGGTGCTCTGGGTCCGGTCGATCGCGTTGTTGAGGATCAGGCCCTGGCTACCGACGTTGTAGTGCTCGAACGTGTTATGCGACAGGCCATTGCTGTTGGGCTGGGCAATGTTGATGACCGGGACGCCGTTGGCCGCCGCACCAAGGCTGCCACCGCCGCCATTGATGGCAATGCCCTCGGCCTGGACCAGCAAGGGTTGCCAGACCATCGCGTTGGCCAGAATCAGCGCCAGGCCGCGCCTGGCCAAGCCTCGAAAACCCTCGAGAGTGTGCAGTCGGGTCGCAGGTCTGCAGGTCGCGGTGGCCTGTTGCGTAACGTCCATATCACGTAATCCTTGGCACATCATTCAAAGAAAAAATTCAAGGCGAAAGTAGATCGGCGCCTCGCTTTCGCTGAGCGCCGTGGGGCGCTTGAGCGAGTGGGCAAACGTCAGGCTGGCGCCCATGTGCTGACCCCGGCCAAAGAGCTCCAGGGCATTGCTCGACACCCGACCGTTTTGCCCGGCACTGTGGGCGTCGTGGCGAACAACGCCCTGGTCGTAGGCCACACCGAGCCCGTATTGCTGAACCCACGGTCGCAGCCAGGTGCTATCGACCTGGCGGGTCCAGCGCAGGTCGTTGCGCCAGTAGCCGCCACTGTCGCCCGAGAGAAATTGCTCTTTGTAGCCACGCACCGCCGACTGCCCGGTGAGGCTGATGCGCTGGCTGTTGTAGAGCAGGTCTTCACTGCGCTGACCGGTGGCCAGGCTGCTGAACGCCCAGTCCTCACCCCACAACTTGAACGGCTGCAGGTAACTCAAGGTCGCCGTGTATTTGCGGTAGCGGGCGGTTGGCGTGGTGCTTGCGGCGTGCTTGTCGGACATCGCATCCAGGGCGCCGAGGCCTTGCTGCATGCCCAATTCCAGGTTGCCGAAGGCGCTGCCCAACACCCGACCATGGCTAAAGCCGAACTGGGCTTCGGTGATGCGCTGGGTGCCGTTGCGCAGCGGGCTGTCTTCGATATAGCTGACCGTTCGCAGATGACTGAGGCCGGCGCTCAAAGCCGTCTTGCCTTGGGCGTCACGGTGAATCACGCGCTCGACGAGTCCTTGATGGGTCTGGCTTTCACCGCTGTACTTGAAATCGAAACCGGCACCTTGGCCACGGGTACGGTATTCACTGTCGCTGTAGCTGTAGCTGAAGTTCCACCAGCCCCAGGGCAGGTTGTAATTGAGAGAGTTGCTGGCGGAACGGCGCTGGTGATCGCTGACGGCATCCTCGCTGCGTCGCAGGTTCAACTGGTCCGCGAGCCCGAGCGGGCTGTCCCAGCCCAACCCAAGGTTCCACTGTTGTTCACCGGTGCTTTTCTGGCCGTTGTTATGCCGGGCCAACGCGGCACGCCAAGGCTGTTGCGGCTGGTTGCTCAGCAGCACCTGGCTGCCACCCACCGCCTCGCCAGGCATCAGCTCCATGGTGGCGCGGTTGGAAGGCAGCCGGTTGAGTTGGTCGAGCAATTGTTCGACCTGCCGCAGATTCAGGAGCTGGCCTTCGTGCCCGGGAAAGGCCATGGCTATTTCCCGTTGGGACAGCTGGCTGCCCGGGGCCAGGTTCACCTGTTCCAGGCGGCCTTCCACCACCTGCACCCGCAAAATGCCGCTGCCCAGATGCTGCGGCGGCAGGTAGGCACGACTGGTCACAAAGCCCTGTTGGAGGTAGTGATCGGTGATGACCTGAAGCAACTGGTTGAGCTGCGCCATGCCCAGGCACTGGCCGTTATAGGGCGCCAGCAAGCGCGCCTGCTGGGCGGCGGACAACTGCTCGGCGCCCTGCAAATCGACCTGGCGAATGGCAAAACAACGAGGGTCGCCAACGACCTCGGGCGCATCGGGTGTTGGCGTTTTACCCGGCAGCTCCCTGAGTTCTTCAAGGCGCCGTTGCTGCTCTTCCAGCAAGCGGTTCTGGCGGTCGCGGATCAGCTCCTGATCGCCCGGATTGGTCGCGGCCAAGGCCGCATCCGGTCCAGCAGAAAACCAGAGCAGGCACACAAACGCGACGCGCAAGCGGTTCGCGAGGGAGGGTCCGTACATGTTCAATCCTTTGATAAGGCACTGCAGTCCATGCAGAAAGCGCGGCGATGTTAAATGGCCATCATTCTGGCGTCAATTAACCGTTGCATGGCTCCCGACCGGCGGCGCATGCACGCGTTCTTTGAGGCGTGAGGATGCTAGGCCCATGCTCCGCACGTGCACATAAGACCATTCTTAATTTATCGCAGACTTCTGAAAGTCTGCTTAGGGAACGCAAAAGCCCACCGCTCCACCCCCTATTGCGTGCTCTGTCGAGCCCCTGAAGGGCTCGCAGACAACTACCGGGGAGCGGAGCGGTGGGCTTCTAGCCACAGCGTGCGCCTAAGCTGATCGACTCAAACCGCAGGCTGCGCCGCCTGCCAATGCTGCAGCTCCTGCTCGATAAAATGTGTGACCAGGTCGCTGTACATTTTCTCGATGGCGTCCGGGCTCAGGCCCTCGGCCTGGGCCCATTCGCGGCGGGTGGCAAGCATCGCCTTGAAGCGTTCCGGAGCGCGCACCGAGGTGGCCGAAGTCTTGAACTTCGAGGCCGCCAGCACGTACTGAAAGCGCTGGCCCAGTAGCTGGATGACACTCTGATCCAGGCGGTCGATTTCCCGGCGGATATCGTCCATGCCCTGGCATTCCTGGGGTTGCAGCGTGTTTGTCGCGTCCATGTGTGCAGTCCTTTGGTGAGTGATTATTTCGACGTTTCGCCGGCCTTGGCCAAGGCTTGCCGGTACTCGTCTTCGCTGGTTTCAGTCAGGCCCAGGTCGCGCTCGTAGCGATAGAACGTTCGTTTGTCCCGGGCAAATTTGCCGTCGAGAAACTCCAGGGTCGGCAGGTCGATACGCTTGGCGCTCTGCGGGCGGCGGCCGCAGAAGAGTTTGCGGGTCCCCAGTTGCAGAAACTCCGGGTGCGGCACCGACACTTCGTCCATGGTGAATTCCACATCCAGCGGTTTGCCGGCCCACGACATCAGTTCGGGGCTGAAGGCATAGCTGCCCAAAAAGCGCGTGGTCGCCGGGTTGAGGTGTTTTTTTATTTCGCCGTAGCAGTACACCGCCGACGCGTCCCTGGCCCAGCCGTGGCTGAAGGTTTCGAAGGTGGCGAGATCGGCTTTGCGCAGCAGTTCCGGCAGGTGGTAGTGATTCCAGTACTTGAACACAGCCTTGCCATCGGTGATGTACGCCTCATCCAGGAACCGGAAACACTCTACAGGCTGGGCCGAAAAACGCTCGGCGGTCATGTTGGCCTTCGAATAGAAGTCAACGCGGTACAGGCCATTGACATCGCCGCACAGGATTTCGTTGAACAATCTGAAGCTGGCCGCGTCCAGGCCTTCGATCTTATTCCCCTGGAAGTAGACACTGCGCCCCAGGCTGAAGCCCTGGCCGATATCCCGCAGGTTGGCCGGGTCCTCCTCTGCTTCAGGCTGTTCACGTTGCGCCTGCATGCGGTGCCACCAGTAATCCTGTCGCTCGGGGTGCGCGGCAAAGTACGGCGCCCACTGTTCGAACATCGCGTTATTAAGCACTCCGCCAGAGTTCAGCGGGCCATGCCGGTCGCCCACCAGCACCGGTGCGTATTCGTCCTCGCCGCGGTACAGCTTGGCCACCACCAGGCTATCCACCTCCAGCTCCAGCGGCTGCTTGCCCAGATAGGCCCGCTGCTGATCGCAGTAATGGTTGAAGCCCAGGGAGCGAAAACTCGGGCCGTGAGCGCCGCGCAATCGGGTGCCGGCAGCGTAGACATGTTGCTCGTCCACGGCAAAATAGCGGTCGTCGCTTTCCGTGCTCGCCACCAGTCGCCCGCTGGCGTCGAACTGCGGGTACTGCTCCTTCACCAGGCGGAACTCGCCGACGTTGCGGATGGTTCTGCCGGTGATGTAATAGGCGCGCCGGGCGTCCTTGGCGTAGCGCTCGTTGAGCACGGTGAAGCTTTCGAGGTCGACGTCATCGATGCTGTAGAAGTATTCGTAGCTCGCACTCGAACCCTGCTGCGCCTGGACGATGATCGACTGGCCATCGCTGAACCAGCGGCCATTGACCCGATGAAAACCCTCCGGATTGGCAATCGGCAACAGGCTGCCGTCCTTCTGATGCAAGGGCTTGAAACCACAGCAGACCTGGCCATTGACCAACCGATAGCCCGCGCTGTTGGTCGCTCGTACCTGATCGCCAGCACTGGCTACACGACTGCCACTGAGGAAGAGGTTGACCCCATCGCTGTACAGCGGCGACGCCACGGCGCCTTCAGGCAGGTCCTGCTCCAGCAGGGCAAACTCGGCATGCCGCACGCCCTGCACCGCATGCGCGGTGTAGTCGTGAAAGTAGTAGAGGGTCAGACGGTCGCGCCAATAGCGATTACCCAGGCTGTGCAGCGGCTCGCGGAACTGGAACGGCAAGGCCTGCAACACCTGAAAGCCGCGGCGTCCGTCGTATGCCGGCAACCGGTAGAAAACCCAGCGGGCATCGGCCAGCAGATGGGGCTGGCGGCGATGGCGCCAAACCGGCTGCCCGGGGATCAGCGGCGTCGGCCAACACTGTTGGGCGATGGCTTCTTCGACCACCGTTTTGGGCGCCTTGCCCTGGGGGCTGATCAGGGTGTAGGTGTCACGAACCTGGGCATCACCCAGCAGCTCACCCTCCAGAAATGCAAAGCCCTGATGCCACTCAAGCTCCAATGGTTCCCAATCGGCAAGATCCCTTTCCAGCAATTCCATGTGCGGCGTTCCGAGGTGATAGAGGCGCCGATTATCGTGATCGGCCGGGGGCGAGTAAAGTTGCCCGAGGCAGGGCGGCCCGGTTATTAATGGGCGCACTAAAAAGAGCCGAACGCTGCCACTCGCCCTTTCGACGGCCCGCAGCGGACCCAGCCCCAACCAGGAACACCTGCCATGACCGTGCAGTCCCCCTTGCCCGAGCCCATCGCCCGGCAGACCGCCAGCCCCGGTGGCGAAGCCTTCCATGAACGGGCCGCAGACGGCGTGCGCCTCGGTGGCTTTACCTGGCGCCATGCGCGCCACGAGCCGCAGCGCCCGGTGGTGATCATCAACGCCGCGACCTCGGTGCGTTGTCGACATTACTTTCGCTTCGCCGATTACCTGTTCGCCCACGGCCTGGATGTGATCGTCTATGACTACCGGGGCATCGGCGAGTCGCGCCCGGCCTCGTTGCGCGGGTTCAAGGCGTCGTGGTCGGATTGGGGCGCGCTGGATTTCGAGGCCATGCTGCAACGTGCACAGCGCGAGTTCCCCGGGCAGCCGATCGATGTGGTCGGCCACAGCTTCGGCGGCTGCGCGGTGGGGCTGGCGGCGTCGAGCGCGCTGATCCGGCGCGTGGTGACGGTTGGCGCGCAGTTCGCCTACTGGCGCGACTACGCCGCTGCAACCCGCTGGCGCATGCTGCTCAAATGGCACCTGGCGATGCCGCTGCTCACCGCCGTCTGCGGTTACTTCCCCGGCAAGCGCCTGGGTTGGCTGGAAGACACCCCCTCCGGCGTGGTGCGCGACTGGGCCACCCCCAGCGCTCGCTACCAGGGTCGGCCCAGCGGGCGGGCGCTGCTGGAGACGACGGGAGGGCTGCCCTTTGCGCGGGTCACGGCGCAGAGCCTGGCCATCAGCATCAGCGATGACCCCTACGGCACGGTGCCGGCCATCGAGCGCCTGCTGGCGTATTTCGAGGCCGGCGATTGTCACCATCGGCGTCTCACACCCAAAGACATCGGCGAACAGCAGGTCGGGCATTTCGCGTTTTTTCGCAGCCACTACCAGGCCCGGTTGTGGCCGCTGGCCCTGGCCTGGTTGCAGCACGCCGAGCTGCCCGCCGACGCGCCGGGACGCTGGCTCGATTGACCCGGGCCCGGGGACAAGGGTGCCGGCCCGCTGATTTACTGGCATCCTGTGTCGCCTGATTGTCGGCTCCAGCCGCCGCTCCCCCCTTTTGTCACCAGGTAAGAAGCCCATGGCATCTGCAAACAAACAACACAAACGTGCCACCCGGGCCAAAGCCAAGGCCAAGCAGAACCGCAGCCAGCGCGCCGGCGCCAGCAGCGCGGTGGAACTGGACCCCAACGATGACCGCCTGGACTTCGAGTCGGTGGACCTGACCGAACTGTTCAAGAAAATGCGCGACGCCGAGCAGACCAGCCAACTGGCCCTGTGCAGCGCCTTTTTGCAGGACCCGCTGCTGGAACTGGTGTTCGAGCAGGAAGGCGAAGACGGCGCCACCGATTTCATCCTCGCGGCGCTGATCGAGTACCGCCAGTGGTCCACTGAAGCCGATGAGGCCGCCGCCCTGGCCTGGATCGAGTCACCGGCCTTCCAGGCCGACTACGTAGCCGCCTCCCAGGCCCTGCTGGACGCCGCCCAGTAGCCTGTCTGAGGCCTAAAAAAAACGGGCGCTTCCATGACTGGAGGCGCCCGTTTTTTTGGTCTGGCTAAAAGCCCGTGGCTTATGCCGCTTCCAGCTTCGGGATTTCCATACCGATGTTGGCGCTGGCGTAGCTCAGGTCGCCGCTGGCGATGGACTGGGCCTTGAAGCCGGAGCCGATCAGGTCTTTGAGGTACAGCTTGTTGTAGATGAACATGAACACCAGGTTGCTCAGGCCGAACGTGAACATGGCCAGCAGGAACATGATGGCTGCCCATTTCCAGTCGGCGCGGAACAGTGCCGGGATGAAGCCGAAGAAGAACACGGTCCAGGAGAAACCAACTGGCGCTTCCTTGATGGCTCCGGTGTTCGGGTTTTTGAAGATGATTTTAGTGAACGCCATGCGCGTCTCCTTGCCGCCCTTTTTTAGGGGACCAATGGCCGGGCGATCACCATTGAACCCTGAATGCTCATTCTTCGAGCCGGGACTGCCGGGCATGCCGAAGGCAGGCGCTGACACTCAGGAGCCATGGCAAGTACGCAGGGATCAAGGGAGAGAGGCAGAAGACGGATTCAGGTCCCCGACAAGCATTCAATCCCTTGCAATACAGCGCTATTCCATAGCTCCTCTCACGCTGGCACGCAAGAGCTCTTATCGAAGAGCGCGCAGGCTACTATTTCGCCAGCGGGCTGTCCATGAAACACCATGCAACAAGTCACCTATCCGATAAAAAAGACCACCATCAATGCTGACAGCAGCCCTTTTGCCGCTCAAACAGCCAAATTTTCAGCGTCCCCGGCCGAGGCCTTCAGCGTTGCCTGGCGATACTGCTCGGCACTGATTTCACTGAGCGCCGCGTAGCCGTCGTACTCGAAAAAACGCTGCTTGTCCCGGGCATAGCGGTCCGCGAGAAACTCCAGACTGGCCAGGTCGATGCGTTTGGCACTCACCGGGCGCCGGCCACAAAACAGCTTGCGCGTGCCCAACTGCAAGAAATCCGGATGGGGAACCTTCACTTCTTCCGGGCTGAATTCCACCTCCAGCGCCTTGCCTGCGGAAAACATCTGCGTCGCGGTGAAGGCGTAACTGCCCATGAAGCGCGTGTGGGCCGGGTCGAGGTTCCTTTTTCTTTCGCTGTAGTAGTACACCGCGCCCTTATCCCTGGCCCAGCCATGCCCGCAGGACTCGAAGCTGGCCTGATCCGCTTTAGCCAGCGGCTCAGGCACCTGATAAAAGATCCGGTGGCAAAAAACCCTCTGCCCATCTGTCAGATAGGGCCCACCCAGGTCACGGTAATGATCGGCGGAGGCTGAAGAAAATCGCTCCGGCACCTTGGTTTCGGCACGATGAAAGGGGATCAGGTACAAGCCGTTAGCGTCACCGCACAGGTGTGTGCCCAGCAATTTGAAACTGGCGGCATCCAGACCATTGATGGCGCGACCCTGAAAGTGCACCTGGTGCCCCAGCTCAAACCCCAAGCCGATGGAACGCAGGGCTTGGGTGGTTGACGCGGATGGCGCCTGCAGGCGGTGCCACCAGTAGCCCTGCAACTGCGGATGAGCCTCGAAGAACGCGGACCACGCTTGCAGCATGGCGTCATCGATCAGCCCATCCGAACCGAGCGGGCCGTGCTTGTCCCCCACCAGCACGGGCGAATAGTTGCACTCGCCGCGATCCGGCTGGGTCACCACAAAGCTATCTACATCCACATCCAGCGGTTTGCTGCGCCTGTAGGCACGATGCCGGTCAGCGTAGTAGTCGAATCCCAGGTGGCGAAAGCTCGGACCATCGGCACCCCGCAGACGGGAGCCATTGCAGTAGACGAACTGGTCATCCACGGCAATGTACGGGTCCGCCTTTTCACTCTGGCTCAAGACTCGACCACCGGCGTCGAACACCGACTCAACGCGGTTCAGCAGGCGAAAGTCGCCGACATAACGCAGGGTTTTTCCGGTCAGGTAGTAGGCCCGCCGTGCGTCCTTGGCATAGCGCTCGTTGAGCACGCTGAACGTCGCCAGGTCGACATTATCGATGCGGTAGAAATACTCGTAGGCAACGCTAGAGCCCTGCTGCGCCTGGACGATCACCGAGTGCCCGTCCGTGCCCCAGCGCCAGGCCAGCATCTGAAAGCCGTGCGGATTGGCAATCGGCAACGGCGAACCGTCCTTCTGGTGCAGCACAGCGCCGCCCCGGCAGACCTGGCCGCCGATCACTTGATAAGCCGGATGGTTGGTGCCGCGGACCTGCTGCTCAGCGCTGGCGATCGCCCGGGCGCCGAGGAAGACCTTGAGCCCGTCACTGAACAGCACCGCGCCCGAAGGCCAGTTCTCTGGCACCGGATGCAGAAGCGCCAGGCGCTCATGCTGCGCGCCTTCGATCACCGCGAGCCCGTAGTCGTGACAGAAGTAGGCGCGGTCGTGATCGCGCCAATGGTCATGGCCCAGGCTCTGCAAGCCACGGCCCACCCGCACCGGCAAGGCTTGCAAAGGGTGATAGCCGTAACGCTCGACGTAGCGGGGCAAGGCATAGTAGTCCGCCCGGGCATCACGTAGCAGATGCCGGTGGATACGGTGCCGCCAGAGGGGTTCACCCGCCACCAGGGGTGAAACCGGGAATTGCTCGGCCGCCGCCTGACGCGCCTGCTCAGCCGCTGTCTGCCCCTCATGGAGCATGAGGTAGACATCCCGGGCCCTCTCCTCCACCAGCAGCGCCCCCTCCACGAAGGCAAACCCTTGATGCCATTCAAGGTCGAGCATTTCCCATTCGGCAGAATCCATATCCAGTTGCTTCATCGCCCTATCCCAAGCTGACCGAGCGAGGGATTATCAACAGGCCTCCTGCGTGGGTAAAGCGACTGTCTGCCAAACCACCGGCTAGAACGCGCAAGGCTGCGCTCGGAGATGAAAAAGGCCGCGGTCATTTCTGAGCGCGGCCTTTTCAGCGGGTAGTGGGCTCAGCCGTCAGCTCAGCACCGGCGGAGCAGCGCGCTCGATCCGACGGCGCCGCGCTACCAGCAGGCCCGCGGCAATCACCAGCAGGCTCAGCAGGCCGGTGGCGAGGATCTCCACACGATGCTCTTCCTGGAACAGCATGATCGCCAGGACGCCGATGATGAACACGATCACCGCGTAGGTCAGGCCCGGGAACAGCCACATGCGGAAGGCGATTTTCTCGCCCGCGGCCATGCGTTTCTGGCGCATGCGCAGTTGCGACACGGCAATCACCAGGTACACCAGCAGGGCGATGGCGCCGGAGCTGGCCAGCAGGAAATCGAACACCGCCGCCGGCGCCACGTAGTTGGCAAATACCGCGAGGAACGCTGCTGCCGTCGACAGCAATACGGCCCAGTACGGGGTGCCGCTTTTATTGGTGCGCTTGGCCACGGCCGGTGCATCGCCACGCTTGCCCAGGGAGAAGAGCATGCGCGAGGCGGTGTAGAGCGCCGAGTTCAGGCAGCTGGTCACGGCGACCAGGACCACCAGGTCGACGATCAGCTTGGCGTTGGGGATGCCCATGCGGTCGAGCACGGTCTGGTAGGAACCCACCTTGGCCA
This sequence comes from Pseudomonas sp. MF4836, assembly GCF_002018875.1. Taxonomy (GTDB): domain Bacteria; phylum Pseudomonadota; class Gammaproteobacteria; order Pseudomonadales; family Pseudomonadaceae; genus Aquipseudomonas. The sequence continues at coordinate 268,980 of NZ_MVOL01000002.1, read as the reverse complement.
GGGCCGGATCGTTCCACGGCACCAGGGCCACGACGATAAAGATCGACACCAGGTAGAACAGGCCGATCCGCCAGATCACCGAGTTGGTGGCCTTGGAGATCTGCTGCCCCGGGTTCTTCGACTCGGCGGCCGCGATGGTGACGATCTCGGTGCCCATGAAGGAGAACATGGTGGTCAGCATCGCCGCCAACACTGCGCCCATGCCGTTGGGCAGGAAGCCCTGAGTGTCAAACAGGTGGGACACGCCACTGACTTGGCTGCCCGGCAACCAGCCGAAGATCGCCAGCAGGCCCAGGATCACGAAGCCGATGATGGCCACGACCTTGATCAGGGCGAACCAGAACTCGAACTCGCCATAGTTCTTCACGCTGAACAGGTTGGTCGCGGTCAGCAACAGGGTGATGACCAGGGTAAAGACCCAGATCGCGATGTCGGGGAACCAGGCATGGAGGATGGTCGCGGCGGCGTTGGCTTCCAGCGGAATCACCAACACCCAGAACCACCAGTACAACCAGCCGATGGTGAAACCGGCCCAGTGCCCGATGGCGCGGTCGGCGTAGGTCGAAAAGGAACCGGTATCCGGTGAGGCCACGGCCATCTCGGCCAGCATGCGCATGACCAGCACCACCAGGGTACCGGCGGCGGCATAGGCCAGGAGCACGGCGGGGCCGGCTTCGGCGATGGCATGGCCGGAGCCGACAAACAGCCCGGCGCCGATGACGCCGGCAATCGACAGCATGGTGACATGCCGCGGTTTGAGCCCCTGTTCGAGGTCATTGGAGAGTTGCGTACCGCTCATTTAAAGCACCTTTGCAACGAAAATAGATTCACTGCGCCCGGTCTGCATTCCTTCTCGTAAAAAGAATCCAACAGGGCGTTGTTTATTTCTTACGCAAGAATTGCGCCAAAATGTTACAGGATCCCCAACGGCGCGGGCTGCAAGCCCGACCGGCGGGTCATCGCAAGTCATTGAGTTTGATAGCAATTAGCCACAGCGTTACCGAGAGACCCACTTTGTAGGACGAAACGGCGCACCAGAAACACACCCCAAAACGGCGTTGCGCTCAATTAAGGTGCGGATCCATGACCTTTGGCCCCTTGACGCTTCCAACACCCGGCCAAAGCTGGCACCATCGCGCCTTTTTTTACGCGACGCCCACCACGAACCGGGTTCAAACAGGCGTTCGGTTGTTGATGGCGCGACAGTCTGCTGTGCTGATGCGACAACCTGCCGCACACCTTCTGTTTACCCCCCGTGGCGCTGTTGGCTGTGATTGAAACCCTATGCTAGCTTGGCGCCTCGCCAGGAAGGCGGCCAACAGCAGGAGCGCAATGAACCCAATGAGGACCGCACATGGCTGAGGCCACGCCCGCGCTTGAAATCCGCAACTTGCACAAACGCTACGGCTCGCTGGAGGTGCTCAAGGGCGTCTCGCTGACCGCACGCGACGGCGACGTGATCTCGATCCTGGGCTCCTCCGGTTCTGGCAAGTCCACCTTCCTGCGCTGCATCAACCTGCTGGAAAACCCGCACCAGGGCCAGATCCTGGTCGCCGGTGAAGAACTCAAGCTCAAGCCCGCCAAAAATGGCGAACTGGTTGCCGCCGACGGCAAGCAGATCAACCGCCTGCGCAGCGAAATCGGTTTCGTGTTCCAGAACTTCAACCTCTGGCCGCACATGAGCGTGCTCGACAACATTATCGAGGCTCCGCGCCGGGTCCTCGGCCAGAGCAAGGCCGAAGCCATCGAAGTGGCCGAGGCGCTGCTGGCCAAGGTCGGCATCGGCGACAAGCGCCACGCCTACCCGTCCCAGCTCTCCGGTGGCCAGCAGCAACGCGCGGCCATTGCCCGCACCCTGGCCATGGCGCCCAAGGTCATTCTGTTCGATGAACCGACCTCGGCCCTGGACCCGGAAATGGTCCAGGAAGTGCTGGCCGTGATCCGCGCCCTGGCCGAAGAAGGCCGTACCATGCTGCTGGTGACCCATGAGATGGGCTTTGCCCGCCAGGTTTCCAGTGAAGTGGTATTCCTGCACCAGGGTCTGGTAGAAGAGCAAGGATCGCCACAGCAGGTCTTCGATAACCCGCTTTCGGCGCGCTGCAAACAATTCATGTCCAGCAACCGCTAACGGAGCTACACGCATGCAGAGCTATAAAAAAATCCTCCTGGCCGCTGCCGTCACCCTGGCCTTCAGCGCCACGGCTGCCGCCGAGACCCTGAAAATGGGGATCGAAGCCGCCTACCCGCCGTTCAACAATAAAGATGCGAGCGGCCAGGTCGTCGGCTTCGACAAAGACATCGGCGATGCCCTGTGCGCCAAGATGAAAGTCGAATGCACCGTGGTCACCTCCGACTGGGACGGCATCATTCCGGCCTTGAACGCCAAGAAGTTCGACTTTCTGATCTCCTCGCTGTCGATCACCGACGAGCGCAAGCAGGCGGTGGATTTCACCGACCCGTACTACTCGAACAAACTGCAGTTCATCGCCCCTAAAGCCAAAACCGAGTTCAAGACCGACAAGGCCTCGCTCAAGGGCAAGATCATCGGCGCACAACGGGCGACCCTGGCCGGCACCTGGCTGGAAGACAACCTGGGCGACGACATCACCATCAAGCTCTATGACACCCAGGAAAACGCCTACCTGGACCTGACCTCCGGCCGCCTGGACGCGATCCTGGCCGACAAGTACGTCAACTACGAGTGGCTCAAGAGCGATGCCGGCAAGCCTTACGAGTTCAAGGGCGACCCGGTTGAAGAAAGCGACAAGATCGGGATTGCCGTGCGCAAGAAAGATCCACTGCGCGAGAAGCTGAACGCCGCCCTGAAGGAAATCGTGGCCGACGGCACGTACAAGAAGATCAACGACAAGTACTTCCCGTTCAGCATCTATTGATACTGACTTGCCTGACCGGCGCTCGCCCCCTGGGCGCCGGTCCTTAGCAAAGCCATCCAGAACCCATGAATATCGATCTCTACGGATTCGGCCCGGCGCTCGCCGCCGGCGCGCTGATGACCGTCAAGCTGGCCCTCTCGGCGTTGTGCCTGGGGCTGGTACTCGGTCTGCTCGGCGCCTTGGCCAAGACTTCCCCGTACAAGCCGCTGCGCTGGCTTGGCGAAACCTATTCGACCATCGTGCGCGGCGTCCCGGAACTGCTGTGGGTGCTGCTGATGTACTACGGCACGGTGAATATGATGAGCGCGCTGGGTGAGTATTTCGGCAACCCCGATCTGGCCCTCAGCCCGTTTCTCGCCGGGGTCATCGCCCTCGGCCTGTGCTTTGGTGCCTATGCCACGGAAGTGTTCCGCGGCGCGATCCTGGCCATCCCCAAGGGTCACCGCGAGGCGGGCACCGCCCTGGGCCTTTCAAAGTTTCGGATTTTCACCCGGCTGATCCTGCCGCAGATGTGGCGCATCGCCCTGCCGGGCCTGGGCAACCTGTTCATGATCCTGATGAAGGACACCGCGCTGGTGTCGGTGATCGGCCTTGAAGAAATCATGCGCCACGCGCAGAACGCCGTGACCTTCGCCAAGCACCCGTTCACCTTCTTCATGGTCGCGGCCTTCATGTACCTGGGCCTGACCGTGCTGGCCATGACCGGCATGCACTTCCTGGAAAAACGCGCCGCCCGCGGCTTTGTGAGGACGACGTAATGGAATGGGAAGTCATCTACAAATGGCTGCCGAAGTTCATCCAGGGCGCGACGCTGACCCTGGAGCTGGTGGGCATCGCCGTGATTCTCGGCCTGCTGCTGGCCATCCCCCTGGGCATCGCCCGCTCGTCCAAGCTGTGGTACGTGCGCGCCCTGCCTTATGCCTACATCTTTTTCTTTCGCGGCACGCCGCTGCTGGTGCAGCTGTTTCTGGTGTATTACGGCCTGGCGCAGTTCGATGCGGTGCGCGAGAGCTTCATGTGGCCGTACCTGCGTGACCCGTTCTGGTGTGCCACCGCCACCATGACCCTGCACACCGCGGCCTATATTGCCGAGATCCTGCGCGGCGCGATCCAGGCCATTCCGCCCGGCGAGATCGAAGCCGCGCGGGCCCTGGGCATGTCCAAGCCCAAGGCGCTGTTCTATATCATCCTGCCCCGTGCCGCACGCATCGGCCTGCCGGCCTACAGCAACGAAGTGATCCTGATGCTCAAGGCCAGTTCCCTGGCCAGTACCGTGACCCTGTTGGAACTGACCGGTATGGCGCGCACCATCATTGCCCGCAACTACCTGACGGTGGATATGTTCTTCACCGCCGGGGTGTTCTACCTGTTGATGTCGTTCATGCTGGTCCAGGCATTCCGCCAACTGGAACGCTGGCTGCGGGTCGACGCCTGCCAGGGTCGCTGAAGCGCCACCCGCTCTGCTGATCGCTATCGGCAGAGCGGGCGCATACCCCGCCCCACTTCGCCGAGCCGCCCATGCCCACCGCCCTGCACGGCCCCGAACTGCAGCCCCGCTTCCAGGCCCTGGAGCGTTTTCTGCTGGCGCACCAGGCGCTGTGGCGTCCCCGTCCGTTCACGCACCTGCACCTGCCTTGGGAAGCCCGGTATCCCGAGCTGGCGCACTGGCTGCGCGGGCGCTCCCTGGACGACGCCGAGGCCAGCCATACCCACCTGCAGACCCTGGATGCGCCGGCGCCCTTCCCGGCCCTGGCTGGCGAGGCCCTGGCCCTGAGTGACCTGGGCGAGCTGCCCGAACACCCGGTGCCGCCGGCCCGGCAACGCCTGAACGTGGACGTGCCCGGACGCAAATGGCAGCAACTGGAAGCCTTTGCCAGCCGCCTGCAGTTTTCTGCAACGCCCAGCCACTGGCTGGACTGGTGCGCGGGCAAGGGCCACCTGGGCCGGCGCCTGCTGCAACCGGGGCAACAGCTGACCTGCCTGGAGTACGACCCGGCGCTGATCGCCAGCGGCCAGCAACTGAGCCAGCACCATCAGCTGAGCGCCACCCATGTGCAGCAGGATGTATTGGCCGCCGACGCGACCTCGCGCCTCAAACCCGAACACACCCCGGTGGCGCTGCATGCCTGCGGCGATCTGCATGTACGCCTGATGCAACTGGCCAGCAGCGCCGGTTGCCGGCAACTGGCGATTGCCCCGTGCTGCTACAACCGTATCCAGACCCCACACTACGTGCCGCTGTCGACCAGCGCCCAGGGGTCGGCATTGCGCCTGTCCCTCGACGACCTGGCCCTGCCCATGAGTGAAACCGTGACCGCCGGCGCCCGGGTCCGGCGCCAGCGTGATACCTCCATGGCCCGGCGCCTGGGGTTCGACCTGCTGCAACGCCGCCTGCGCGCCAGCGACAAGTACCTGCCCACCCCGTCGCTGCCCAGCAGTTGGCTGGACAAACCCTTCGCCGAGTATTGCCGCGACCTGGCGGCGCTCAAGGGTTTGGCCATCACCGGCAACCCGGACTGGCCGGCCCTGGAAGCCGCCGGCTGGCAGCGCCTGGCCCAGGTGCGCAACCTGGAATTGCTCCGAGGTTTGTTTCGGCGGCCACTGGAACTGTGGCTGGTGCTGGATCGCGGACTGTTTCTGCAGGAACAGGGCTACCAGGTACGCCTGGGCCTGTTCTGCCAGGCGCCGCTGACGCCCCGCAATATGATGCTGCTTGCCGAGCGCGCCTGAACCGCCACAGCCTGTGGATAACTCTGTTGATGGAATATCCACGACGCCTGTAAAACCATGGCCCAGGGGCCATCCTCAGCGCTGGTCATTTTTTGTTCATACAATAAAATATCGGAAAAACAGCCAGTTGCGAGCTAATGAGAACGGCTTCACAAAATTCCGCAGACGGGGCTCGCGGCAGCCGTCGATTGTGCATAAGCCCAGCGGCCCAAGGGCATAAGGCCAGCCATTCAAGGTCCCCGCAGCAGCTTTGAGCCAGGGCCTTCGACCGGCTTTTAGCAGCTTTGAACAGCGGCGGCGAGGCACCGGTGCAAGCCCCCTCGCGCCTCCTTTTTTGTTCGATATTCCTCACCAATGCGGCGAAAAATATTCCATTGATGTAGCAATCCTTTTGACAATAATGGGCCTACGCCTGCCTGAGCCCACAACAAAAACCTCAGATGCCAGACAGGCCAAAGGGAGAACTCCGTCGTGTCCAGCAATCCCTCTATTCAGCTCAGCGCCCAAGGCATCAGCCAGTACTACGGCAAATTCACCGCCCTTGATGCGATCAACCTGGATGTTCGCCAAGGCGAATTCCTGACCCTGCTCGGACCTTCCGGCTCGGGCAAAACCACCCTGCTGATGATCCTCGCCGGCTTTCTCAGCCCCAGCGCCGGCAAGCTGCTGGAGCATGGCGTGGACATCAGCCAGCGGCCGGCCGAGAAGCGCAACTACGGCATGGTGTTCCAGGGTTATGCGCTGTTCCCGCACATGAGCGTGGCCGACAACGTCGCCTATCCGCTGCGCATTCGCGGGGTCAAGGCCGAGGAGCGCCAGCGCCGGGTCAAGCACATCATTGAAGTGGTCGGCCTCGGCGCCCACCTCGACAAGAAACCCTCGGAGCTTTCCGGCGGCCAACAACAGCGCGTCGCCATCGCCCGCGCCCTGGTGTTCGAACCGGACATGCTGCTGCTCGACGAACCCCTGTCGGCCCTCGACAAAAACCTGCGCGAACAGCTGCAAACCGAGTTGCAGCGCATCCACCGCCAGGTCGGCACCAGCTTCGTATTCGTCACCCACGACCAGGGCGAAGCCCTGGCACTGTCGACGCGGATCGCCATTTTCAACCAGGGCCGCCTGGCCCAGGTCGATACCCCGCAAGTCATCTATGACCGGCCCAACAGCCGCTTCGTCGCCGAGTTCCTGGGCAAGATGAACCTCTTCCCGCTGCAGGACGTGGCACGCCATGGCAGCCAGGCCAGCGGTCGCTGCGGCGACAGCCAACTGCACGCCGCCGCGCCCCAGCCCCTGGGCAGTCAGGCGCAGTTGCTGGCCGTGCGCCCCGAGCACATGACCCTGCACACCCAGCGCCCCGAAGCCGGCAGCGGCAACGTGCTACCCGCCTATCTGGGCGACCGGGTGTACCAGGGCGCCAGCACCCACCTGGCGCTCAACGTCAGCGCGGACCAGGCACCGATCAACCTGTCGGTGCCGGGCGACCACCCGGGCGCGCGGCTGCCCAGCGGCACCCCGGTGTGGCTCAGTTGGCCGGTGCAGCACGGGTTCCTGCTGGACGCCTGAACCAGGGCGGGTTTCGCCCAGCGCCGCACCATCACAGCTCTCCCCATAACAACAATCGGCCGCGCCCGCTGAAGGGTGCCGGCCCAGCGAGGACTTGCCCCATGAGCCAGGACCATCAGCGCGACAGCATTCAGATCCTGATCGACAAAGCCCGCACCGGGCAGATCGACCGCCGCAGTTTCATCCAGGCCATGGGGTTGCTCGCGGCCCTGCCGCTGGCCATGCGCAGCGGCATCAGTTGGGCAGCGGACAAGCCGCTGGTGGTGGTCAACTGGGGCGGCGATGCGCTGGATGCGTTTCGCAAGGCCTGGACCGACAGCTTCACCCGCAACACCGGGATCGCGGTGCGCATCGACGGCGCCGGGCCGACCGAGGGCGCCATCCGCTCGCAACTGGCCAGCGGCCGCCCCAGCTGGGACGTGGTCGATGTCGACAGTTACAGCGCCATGACCCTGGGCCGTGACCAGGTCCTGCAACCCCTGGACTACAGCGTGGTGCAGCGCGACCTGGTGGCCCCGGAGCTGTCCCACGAACACGGGATCGCCGGTTATCTGTTCAGCTACGTGATTGCCTGGGACAGCCAGAAATTCGGCGACAACGGACCGAAGAACTGGGCCGATTTCTGGAACGTGGAAAAATTTCCCGGCAAGCGCACCCTCTACAAATGGATGAACGGCATGCTCGAAGCGGCGCTGCTGGCCGATGGCGTAGCGGCGCATCAGCTGTACCCGCTGGACGTGCCCCGGGCGTTGCGCAAAATCGACGAACTCAAGCCCCACGTCCTGTCGTTCTGGGGGTCGGGTGCGGAAAGCCAGCAGTTGATGATCGAGGGCGAAGCCTCGGTCGGCGCCATCTGGCACACCCGCGCCACCCTGCTCGCCGAGGACAGCGAAAACCGCATCAAGTGGAGCTTCGACAACGCCTTTATCAACGCCAGCAGTTGGGGCGTGCTCAAGGACAACCCAGCCGGGCGGCCGGCGGCCATGCAGTTCATCCAGCACGCGTTGCAGCCGGCAGGCCAGCTCACACTGTTCGAAAGCCTGGGCAACGGCCCGTCCAACCCGGCCACCCAGCAGTTGATGAGCGCCGAGCAGCGCGAGCGCAACTGCGCCTCCGAGGAGAACCTGAAGAAGCAGATCTTCCTCGACACCCAGTGGTACGCCGACCACTACGCCAGCACCCTGGAACAGTACCTGACCCACCTGTCCAAGTGAGCCGTCGACCATGAGTGCAACCCGAACCGCTCGCCTGGAACGCAACCTGCTGCTGTTCCCCCTGCCGCTGCTGCTGGTGGTGTTTTACCTGCTGCCGTTTTTCGGCGTGGTCGGCTGGAGCTTCACCCTGCCCGAACCCGGCCTCGACCAGTACCAGCGCATCGCCACCGACCCGGCGATCCACGACATGCTCTGGCGCACCTTGCGCCTATGCCTGACGGTCAGCGTGCTGGCGCTGCTGATTGGCTACCTGCTGGCCTATTGCTGGGTGTTCAGCCCGCCGTTCTGGCAGCGGGTGGTGGAAATCTGCGTGTTTATCCCGTTCTGGATCTCGGTGCTGGTGCGGGCCTTTGGCTGGCTGATCGCCCTGCGCAGCAACGGTGTGGTCAACGACAGCCTGATGGCCCTGGGGCTGGTGGATCACCCGCTGCAACTGACCCGCAACGAACTGGGGGTGGTAATCGGCATGCTCCACTTCATGATTCCCTATGCGTTGTTTCCACTGCTGTCGAGCATGCGCCAGCTCGACCAGCGCGTGCTGCTGGCTTCGCGCGGGCTCGGCGCCAGCGCCTTGCGCACCTTCTGGCAGGTGCTGTTGCCGCAGACCCTGCCCGGGCTGCTGGGGGCCTTCATCATGGTCTTTGTGTTCTGCCTGGGCTTTTTCATCACCCCGGTGCTGCTCGGTGGCGGGCAGACCGTGATGATTGCCGAATACGTGTTCCTGCAAATGTTCCAGACCAGCAACTGGGGCCTGGGCGCGGCGCTCAGCCTGGTGCTGCTGGCCCTGGTCAGCGCGCTGATCTGGCTGCTGCTGCGCATCACCCGCGTCAACCGACTGGTGAGCTGAGGACTTTATGAATACACATCGCACTGCCCCGAGTACCCGGCTGCTGGCCGTGGTCGCCATGGCCTTCATGCTGTTTCCGTTGCTGACGGTGATCCCGGTGTCCTTCACCGCCAAGCGCTACCTGTCGATGCCCGACGGCAACTGGTCGCTGCGTCACTACGAAGCGCTGCTGAGCAACCCCGACTGGCTGTCGAGCATCGGCCAGAGCCTGGCGATCGCCACCGCCACCAGCCTGATCGCGACCCTGCTGGCGGTGAGTTTCAGCCTCGGTATCTGGTACCTGCGCTCACGCCTGGCGACCTTGCTGATCGGCCTGGTGCTGCTGCCCATGGCCATTCCGCCGGTGATCTCGGCGCTGGTCCTGTACTTCATGGAAACCAACCTCAGCCGCATCGCCCCAGGCCTGGGCTACGACACCCTGCCCGGGGTGGTGATCGCCCATGTGGTGATGGTGGTGCCCTATGGCGTGGTGACCATGCTGGTGGCCCTGAGCCAGATCGACCGGCGCATCGAACTGGCCTCGCGCAACCTCGGGGCCAGCCTGATGCAGACCACCTTCCTGGTGATGCTGCCGAACCTCAAACTGGGGATTTTTTCCACCGCGCTGCTGAGCTTTGCCCTGTCCTGGGAAGAAGTGGCGGTGACCCTGTTTATCACCAGCGTCGACGTCAACACCTTGCCGCGACGGATCTGGGGCGGCCTGCGCGATAACGTCGACCCCAGCGTGGCGGCGATTTCGGTGCTGCTGATCGGCGTCACCCTGCTGGTGCTGCTGGCCCGCCTGGCCTTGCAGTACGCCGCCCAGCGCCGCGCCCGTTCCTAACCCCCCTTTTTTGTGGCGAGGGCGCTTGCTCCCGCTGGCTGGCAACGCCAGCCCAATGGCTGAGTCCCGGTTCCAACCGACGAACCGCGGGCTCTACCGCCGCTGCGCGCCCGAGCGGGAGCAAGCTCCCTCGCCACAGTGCCCACCCTCCTCTTTGGGCGGCGCCACTGACTATTACGCCTACAACTGATCGGGGTCATACCTGGACACGTATCTTTTGTCCGATATTCAGCCCGCGGCCCGTCAGGTTGCATCGACTCTTCTAGACTCAATAGGCAGTCGTGCATGGAACTGAACATGTCGCTTCCGAGCCATTGAATCGGAGGCGGCGTGGCAAGCTGCCCTTTATGCCCTGAACAGGTGCGGCAAAGACCGCGCCGGGTACAACAAGATGCCCGCTCAGGGTGCCTGGCCAACGGCCTGAACATGCCGCGATACCGTGACGTGGCGTGACTGCCGCAGCCGACACTTTCGGACAGCCGACAGCCTTTGGGCGTGTCCGTGACCGTGAGGAATGCTGTATGCCTGATGAGATGTTGCACCTGCCTATGGTCAACAGCCTGCTGGAGCGCCACCAGGGCTCCCCCGGCGCACTGTTGCCGATCCTTCATGAAATTCAGGAGGGCATCGGCTACATCCCCGATGCCGCCATCCCCGAAATTGCCCACGCCCTGAACCAGAGTCAGGCCGAGATTCGCGGGGTAATCAGCTTCTACCACGACTTTCGCACCGCACCGCCGGCGCGCCATATCCTGCGCCTGTGCCGGGCCGAGTCATGCCAGAGCCGCGGCGCCGAGCAACTGGCGGCGCACCTGCGCGAGCGCCTGCAACTGGACGACCACGGCAGCAGCGCCGATGGCAGCATCAGCCTGCGCCCGGTGTATTGCCTGGGCGCCTGTGCCTGCTCGCCCGCCCTGGAACTGGATGGCCAGGTTCACGCGCGCCTGAACACCGAGCGCCTCGATGCGCTGCTCGACGGCTGTCGGGAGGATGCGCCATGAACCGCCTGTACCTGCCCTGTGACTCCCTGGCCCGCGCGGTCGGCGCCGATGCGGTGGCCAGCGCCCTGGAGACCCAGGCCGAGCAACGCCACTGGCCGCTGGACCTGCATCGCACCAGCTCGCGCGGGCTGTACTGGCTTGAGCCCATGCTGGAAGTCGACACCCCCGAGGGGCGCATCGGCTTCGGCCCGCTGACCGCCGCCGATGTCCCCTCCCTGCTTGACGCCCTGCAAGGCGACGCCAGCGCTCATCCACTGGCCCTGGGTCTGGTGGAACAACTGCCGTATCTGCACAGCCAGCAACGCCTGCTGTTTGCCCGCGCCGGCATCACCCGCCCGCTGTCCCTGGATGACTACCGAGCCCACGGCGGCTTTGAGGGTCTGGCCCGGGCCGTGACCCTGGGCGGCGAACAGACCGCCACCGCGGTGTTCGATTCCGGCCTGCGTGGCCGGGGCGGCGCGGCGTTTCCGGCGGGGATCAAATGGCGCACCGTGCGCGGCACCCAGGCGGCGCAAAAGTACATCGTGTGCAACGCCGACGAAGGCGACTCCGGCACCTTCGCCGACCGCATGCTGATGGAGGGCGACCCGTTCCTGCTGATCGAAGGCATGGCAATCGCCGGCATCAGCGTCGGCGCCAGCTACGGCTATATCTACGTGCGCTCGGAGTACCCGCAGGCCGTGGCCACCCTGCGCGAAGCGCTGGAGATCGCGCGCCGCAACGGTTATCTCGGGGCCAATGTCGGCGGCAGCGGCCAGGCGTTCGATATGGAAGTGCGGGTCGGCGCCGGGGCCTATATCTGCGGCGAAGAAACCGCGCTGCTGGACTCCCTGGAAGGCAAGCGCGGGATCGTCCGCGCCAAGCCGCCGATCCCGGCCCTGCAAGGGCTGTTCGGCCTGCCGACCCTGGTGCACAACGTGCTGACCCTGGCCTCGGTGCCGCTGATCCTGGCCAAGGGTGCACAGTTCTATCGCGACTACGGCATGGGACGCTCCCTGGGCACCATGCCCTTCCAGCTGGCGGGCAATGTGCGCCACGGCGGCCTGGTGGAACGCGCCTTCGGCCTGACCCTGCGCGAGCTGGTGGAAGACTACGGCGGCGGCACCGCCAGCGGCCGTCCGTTGAAAGCGGCCCAGGTCGGCGGCCCGCTTGGCGCCTGGGTGCCACCGTCGCAATTCGACACGCCACTGGATTACGAAGCCTTCGCCGCCATGGGCGCGATGCTTGGCCACGGCGGCGTGGTGGTCGCCGATGACAGCCTGGACATGGCGCACATGGCGCGCTTCGCCCTGCAATTCTGCGCCGAGGAATCCTGCGGTAAATGCACCCCATGCCGGATCGGTTCGACCCGCGGCATGGAGGTCATCGACCGCCTGCTGGCGGCGCCCGACCAGGACCATCGCGAACAGCAGGCCATCATCCTCAAAGACCTGTGCGACACCCTGCAATATGGCTCGCTGTGCGCCCTCGGGGGCATGACCTCCTACCCGGTCGCCAGCGCCCTCAAGCACTTCCCCGCCGACTTCGGTCTGCATGCCGCGGAGGCTGAGCAATGATCATCCAATTCGACCCTGCCAAAGACATGGATCTTGGCACCCCGGCCCGCGAGAGCCAGGTGCAGGTCACCCTGAACATCGACGGGCGCAGCATCAGCGTGCCCCAAGGCACCTCGGTGATGCGCGCCGCCGCGCTGCTGGGCACCAGCATTCCCAAACTGTGCGCCACCGACAGCCTGGAAGCCTTCGGCTCGTGCCGCATGTGCCTGGTGGAAATCGACGGCATGCGCGGCTACCCGGCCTCCTGCACCACCCCGGTCAGCGAAGGCATGAGCGTGCACACGCAAACACCGAAGCTCGCCACCCTGCGCCGCAACGTGATGGAGTTGTACATCTCCGACCACCCACTGGACTGCCTGACCTGCTCGGCCAACGGCAACTGCGAACTGCAAACCGTGGCCGGCCAGGTCGGCCTGCGCGAGGTGCGTTACGGCTATGAAGGCGAGAACCACCTGAGTGATAAAAAGGACACCTCCAACCCCTACTTCGACTACGACCCCAGCAAGTGCATCGTCTGCAACCGTTGCGTGCGCGCCTGCGAGGAAACCCAGGGCACCTTCGCCCTGACCATCACCGGGCGCGGCTTCGAGTCGCGGGTGGCCGCCGCCGGTGGCGACAACTTCCTGGAGTCCGAATGCGTTTCCTGCGGCGCCTGTGTACAGGCGTGCCCGACCGCGACCCTGATGGAAAAAAGCGTGGTCGAACTGGGCCAGCCCGAGCGCAGCGTCATCACCACCTGCGCCTATTGCGGGGTCGGCTGCTCATTCCGCGCCGAGATGAAGGGCGACCAACTGGTGCGCATGGTCCCGGACAAAAACGGCCACGCCAACCACGGCCACTCCTGCGTCAAAGGGCGCTTCGCCTGGGGCTATGCGACCCACCCGGATCGCATCACCAAGCCGATGATCCGCAAGCACATCAGCGACCCGTGGCAGGAAGTCAGTTGGGATGAAGCCGTGACCTACGCCGCCAGCGAATTCCGCCGGCTGCAACAGACCTACGGCCGCGACTCGATCGGCGGCATCACCTCCAGCCGCTGCACCAACGAAGAAACCTATCTGGTACAGAAGCTGGTGCGCGCCGCCTTCGGCAACAACAACGTCGACACCTGCGCCCGGGTCTGCCACTCGCCCACCGGCTACGGCCTCAAGCAAACCCTGGGTGAATCCGCCGGGACCCAGAGCTTCGACTCGGTGATGCAGGCCGATGTGATCCTGGTGATGGGCGCCAACCCCAGCGATGCGCACCCGGTGTTCGCCTCCCAGCTCAAACGTCGCCTGCGCGAAGGGGCCAGGTTGATCGTGATCGACCCGCGGCGCATCGACCTGGTGGACTCGGTGCACGCCCGCGCCGAGCTGCACCTGGCCCTGCGCCCCGGCACCAACGTCGCCATGCTCAATGCCCTGGCCCACGTGATCGTCACCGAGGGCCTGCTCCAGCAGGACTTTATCAATGCCCGCTGCGAGGCTGCGGATTTCGTGCGCTGGAGCGAGTTTGTCAGCCGCCCCGAGAACTCGCCGGAGGTCCTGGGCCTGATCTGCGGCGTACCCGCCGCCGACATCCGCGCCGCCGCGCGGCTTTACGCCACCGGTGGCAACGCGGCGATCTACTACGGCCTGGGCATCACCGAGCACAGCCAGGGCAGCACCGCGGTAATGGGCATCGCCAACCTGGCCATGGCCACCGGCAACATCGGCCGCGAAGGCGTGGGGGTCAACCCGCTGCGTGGGCAGAACAACGTCCAGGGCTCATGCGACATGGGCTCGTTCCCCCACGAGCTGCCAGGCTACCGGCATATTTCCAACGACCTGGTGCGGGCGCAGTTCGAGCAGGCGTGGAACGTCAGCCTGCAACCGGACCCGGGCCTGCGCATCCCCAACATGTTCGAAGCGGCCCTGGGCGGCAGCTTCAAGGGCCTGTACTGCCAGGGCGAGGACATCGCCCAGAGCGACCCCAACACCCAGCACGTGACGGCGGCGCTATCGGCCATGGAGTGCGTGGTGGTGCAGGACATCTTCCTCAACGAAACCGCCAAGTTCGCCCACGTGTTCCTGCCGGGCAGCTCGTTCCTGGAAAAAGACGGCACCTTCACCAATGCCGAACGACGCATCTCGCGGGTGCGCAAAGTCATGGAGCCCCTGGGCGGCAAGGCCGACTGGGAAGGCACCGTGGCCCTGGCCAACGCCCTGGGCTACCCCATGCACTATCAGCACCCATCAGAAATCATGGATGAAATCGCCAGCCTGACCCCAACCTTCACCAACGTCAGCTACGCCGAACTGGACCGCCACGGCAGCCTGCAATGGCCATGCAACCAGGACGCGCCGGACGGCACCCCGACCATGCACATCGACCAGTTCGTGCGCGGCAAGGGGCGCTTCATGCTGACCGGCTACGTGCCCACTGAAGAGAAGGTCAACGGCCGCTACCCACTGCTGCTGACCACCGGACGCATCCTCAGCCAGTACAACGTCGGCGCCCAGACTCGCCGCACCGACAACGTCGCCTGGCACGATGAAGACCGCCTGGAAATCCACCCCACCGACGCCGAAAGCCGGGGCATCAACGAAGGCGACTGGGTCGGCATCGGCAGCCGCGCCGGGCAGACCGTACTTCGGGCCCGGGTCACCGAACGGGTGGCGGCGGGCGTGGTGTACACCACCTTCCACTTCCCCGAATCCGGGGCCAACGTGATCACCACCGACAACTCCGACTGGGCCACCAACTGCCCGGAGTACAAGGTCACGGCGGTGGAAGTCAGCCGCGTCTACCACCCTTCCGAATGGCAGAAACGCTACCAGGCGTTCAGTGACGAACAGCAGCGCCTGCTCAGCGAACGTCGCCAGGCACGCAAAGGCGGCGCTGCCGCGGAGGTCCGCCGATGAGCACCGCCAACCTGATCAAAATGGCCAACCAGATCGCCCAGTACTTCGCCAACGAGCCGGACCAGCAGCAAGCCATGCTCAGCGTGCGCAACCACCTGAAAATGTTCTGGACCCCCGGCATGCGCAAAGACCTGCTGGCCTGGCAAACCGAACACCAGGGGGCGCAACTGCATCCCCTGGTGCAAACCGCCGTCAGCGGCGCAGGGTGGGAGGCCTGAAAGTGACGAGATGAAAGGACAGAGCCCGTCGCTGGACGGGCTCTGGGGTGGCTTGGTGGCCAGTGCCGCCGTACCACCGACAGAGCATCAGTGGTGCGGCGTCTCAACGGCTCGGGCAGCGCGTCTCGACCGCCGGAGTGGCCACAATCGGCAGCGGCAGCGACTTCTGCGACTGACCAAGAGGCAGCAGTTCGTAAACCCCAAACACACAGATCGCCGCCAGCTTGCCGTCGGCACCCGGGGCGTTGTTCAAGCCCACATAAACCTCATAACTGCGACCCGGCTCAAACTGCACCACCTTCTTCGCCGCCGGGCACGTCAGGTAAGTACTGCCATAGCTGCCCGCCGCCAGCCCCATGCTTTCCAGCAGGAAAGGCGTGCCAGCCGGCACCCGGTACTCGGCAACGATCTCGGTATACAACCCCTCGGCCATGCGACTCGCCCCCAGGTACTGCTGCATCTTCGGCGCATATCGCGGCGCCATGTCCTGCTTGCCCGGCACCAGCGGCGCCTGTGGATAATTGATGCTCGGCTGCAAATCCTCGCCAAAGCGCCCGGCCTTGGCCAAGCCTCGGGTTTCGCCGACACACCCGGCGTAATCGGCGCCACGCACCTCACCATTGGTGATCACCCGCAACTGCGCCGTCTGAGCCCCCTGGGGGGGCTCGGCATAAGGCTGCACTGGTTTCACACTGCACCCACCGAGCAAAGCCAACGCGACGAAAACGAGGTTTTTCCTGAGATCCATGACCATTGGGGCTATTCCTGATAAACGGGGACAAAACGCAAACACGCCACCTTGGACACACCCTCAGCCACACCGGACACACTCGCGCCAACGGCTTCCCAACCAAGCGCCAACCGCGCACCAGAGGCCTGCGCAAAAATAGTCAGTTTTCAGGGGTTTACAGACGCCCGCCAATCGCTATAATCGTCGCCCTAACACGCCGGTATAGCTCAGTTGGTAGAGCAACTGACTTGTAATCAGTAGGTCCCGGGTTCGACTCCTGGTGCCGGCACCACATTGGCTCCATTGCGTTCCACCGAATGCTCTGGAAGCCCCGAAAACCCGCCCTTTGGCGGGTTTTTTCGTTCCAGGACCCTCTGTCGGGATCCAACAAAATCCCCCTTCCCCGAGGGTATGTTAGGGGTACTGCGATTTTCCGGTCAGGAGCGCGTACCCCTATGCCACGTCTAGCGATCCCCCTCAGCGACCTGCAATGCCGCACGGCCAAAACCCGCGAGCGAGCCTACAAACTGTTCGACGGTGGCGGCATGTACCTTTTCGTCAAACCCAATGGCGTGAAGACCTGGCGCTTGAAGTACACCAAGCCCAACGGCAAGGAAGGTACGCTCATCATCGGCAATTACCCCATCGTTACCCTTTCCGTCGCACGGCGTAAGCGAGACGAAGCCAAGGCATTGCTGCTCGACAATCTCGACCCAATGGAAGAAAAGAAGAAGGCCAAGATCGTAGCCCAGCGGGCGGCACTGCTTTTCGAAACCGTTGCTCTGGAGTGGCACGCCGACATGTCCCGTCGCTGGACCGAAGGCCACGCAAAAACCGTAATGAGCCGACTGCGCACCCACGTCTTCCCGCTGATCGGCCAACGGCCCATCGCCGAACTCGATACCCACGACCTGCTAGAGATCACCCAGCGCATCAAGGAACGCGGCACCATGGATGTGGCGTTAAGGGTACAGAACTACTTATCCACCATCATGCGCGGGGCCAAAAGGGCTCGGCAGATCACCATGAATCCTGCACTGGACCTGGCAGGCTCGATTCACGCGCCGCGCACAATCCATCGCCCGGCCCTCTCCCTCAACCGCCTGCCCGAACTGCTACACCGTATCGACAACTACAGCGGCCGCGAGCTGACGCGCCTCGCCGTTCTGTTGACGTTGCATGTATTCGTCCGCTCCAGCGAACTGCGTTTCGCTCGATGGAGTGAGTTCGACCTTCAACGCGCCATGTGGGAAATCCCCGATACGCGCGCACCGATTGAAGGGGTACGCAACTCCACACGCGGGACCAAAATGAACGGCGACATTCAAATGGTTCCGCTCTCGCCGCAGGTCATCGAAATACTGGAGCGCCTGCGCAGCCTCAGTCGCTTTTCAGAGTTGGTGCTACCGGGCGACCACAAGTACTGGAAGCCCATGTCCGAGAACACGGTGAACACCATGCTCCGCAACGTCGGCTATGACACCAGCAAGGACGTGTGCGGCCATGGCTTCAGGACCATGGCCTGTAGCGCCCTGCTTGAGTCCGGGTTATGGACCGACGCAGCCATCGAAAGACAAATGAGCCACAAGGAACGCAACCGTGTGCGCGCCGCGTATATCCACAAAGCTGAATTTCTGGAGCAGCGCCGGCTGATCATGGCGTGGTGGAGCAACTACATCGACGCCAACCGCCACGGGCATGTGACTCCCCACGAATTCGCTCACCCGGTCGGCGACAACATTACAGCCCTACAAAATAGCCGTGGCGCATCCAAACGTGGGTAAGCCAATGAGATCACCACAGTCCGCCCTTCCACGCGGGTCCATCCAAGCGGGGCTGCAAAGCCGCCCTGCTTGGATGGACCTCATTTAAAAAATCTAAAGCCCACGCAAATTTTCTGTGGAAAACCATAGATTTCCACCGGTGGATAATTTCATCCACAGCCGCAGAAACCCCGACAATTCGAGCCTTGACCCGAATTATCCACAGGCGTAGAAAAGATCGGGCAAAGCGCTGTCGTTGACAGCAACCCAGGTAGCCAGAACCTTTAAGGCTACGCCACACAGTGGTGGTTCTCCCAAAGTGCGATTAGCGTCCGGCGGCTCGCACGGTCACTCACCGAGTGATGGATGCCTACTTCAGATCGTTGCCATTGCGGCAAATACATCCCCCTTCCCAGCTGCCCTGCAGCAACCTTTCCGCTTGGCCATTTCACTGCGCCAACCTGCGCCCGTCTCTTTCTTCTGGAAAGAGACGGGCGCTCCTACCGCTGCTGCAGCCCAGCTCGTACAAGGCTTTGCGGCATTCCCCTTCGTGACAATCGGCGTGACAAACACCGAAAAGTCACCAGCAACAGCGATGCAGATGATGGTGCCGCAGCCCACGGAGTGGACTGCACCTGACTGACAGTCAGGTTTGCCCCGCTCATCGCTTCAATGCCTACACCCGACTCAGGATCTCGCGGCATTGGCCTCGTCAGCCAATGCAGCCTCCACCCGCCCACCGGTAACGGTGTTCAGGAGGCCAGATCATGAGATGCCCTTGCTCCCGGACGTAAGGAGCCGCCAGTCCCACGTAGCGGACATTCCCCACAGGTCGCAGGGGCCTTGATCCCTGATAACACTCAGCATTCTTGGCGGGATGACATGGGGCGAGGAGCAGAGATCGGAAGCGGAGGTGACCGACATGGCATTAGTGGGTAGACGCGATGGCCGCAATTTCGGTTACGGCAGACAATTGAGCTACGCAGGGCCGCAGGCGCTAAAAGACATGTTCGGCGGCGGCCACTACGGCACAGTCAAGGCGCACAGTGATCGGTGGCAGGCATTCGTGAAGTGGTGCCGCTCCGAACAGGGGCCCGGTATCAATGATGCACGGCAGATTGATCGAAAGGTATTGGCCGACTACGCGGCGTATCTGCGCGACATTGTTAGGCGCGGCTATCTCGCCGTCAGCACCGCGCAAAACCGCCTATCCAGCGTTAACAGGACCATGGCAGCGCTTCGCGGTGATCAGCATGTGAAACTGCCAAGTCCGAGCAAGGCGTTGGATATGCAGCGCAGCGGAGTTCGACACTCAGTACCGCAGGGCCAAGACCGCAAACAGGTTAAGCAGATTGTCGATGTGCTTTGCCGCGATCATCAGCTACGGGCCGCTGCAATCGTTCTGTTGGCGCGAGCCACCGGCATGCGCTTGCGTGAGGCCATCCTAGCCGACTTGCCACGGCTGAGCCGTGAGGCTAACGACCTAGGCAGGATCAACATTCAGGATGGCACCAAAGGCGGCCGAGCTGGCGCCTCAGCGCCACGATGGATTACGGTGGACCACCATGTTCAAGACGCACTTGGGTTTGCACGGCAGGTGTCGCCTGCGAGTAGCCGCAACCTGATTGCGCCAGACGAAAGCTATCTGAATATTCTGCAGGAAATCATCCGCCCAGCACGGGACATCCTGCATGCACACAACCTCAAAGGCTTCCATGAGCTACGAGCGGCATACGCATGTGAGCGTTACGAGCAAATCACCCAACATCGCGCGCCAATCAACGGCGGTGAATGCTGCCAGTTAGATCAGCACCTCGACCGCGAGGCTCGTAGGCAAATCAGCTTTGAACTGGGGCATGGACGGATCGATGTGGTCGGGGCCTACATTGGAGGGAGCGTATGAGCAAGCCATTCGATATGGAACTGTTCTTGGCTGCGGTTCTGACGGGTTCGTACGCAACCCGGCAGCGCCATTTACGGCAAGCAAAGCTCATCCAAGCTGAGATATCTGAACGGTGGCAGCTCGAGACACCTTGGGCTTGGCGAAGAAAGCATTTGACTTGGTTTCTTGAGCACCGACTAGCTGGGCAATGCGCGGCGACTCGGTACTACTACCTGCTGACCGTGCGGCTGCTGGCTCGTCGTTTAGAAAGAGCATGGGTCTTCAAGTGCTAAGAAGGTCTGACTTTGATAATCACGACCGACCGCAACTGACCGATTCTGTTGAAAAAGTCGGCTTCGAATTCCACACCAGAAAAGTACGCGTCTGAGATTGAAATCTGAGTTTTTAGCAGAAGGTTCAAGGCTCGGATTTAACGTAGCAGCGTGCAACAGGGGTGTTTTCATCCATCAATATTCGAGTGTTTTGGGAGAACCGACTTTTTCAACACAATCGACCCATAGCTGCCACTCGTGGAGAGTAGCTAGCGCCAGCATCGGACACCCCAAGCGTCAACAAGCCCGGGAGTTTGGATGGACGCTTATAGATCGCCAGTGCAAAATAAGGCTTCAGTTACTGCGTTATTTTGTGAGCCTCATAGTGGACTGCCCCCGGCACCGTAGACATCTCCAGCCTATGCCCTTGAGAACCGGATCAGCCTCTTGGGCGCTTATTCTCCCAGGGCTTGAACCTATCCACGTCGGGACGCCAGACAGTGGCTGATCGTGGCAGAATAAGCAGAGATAAGACGTAGTCATACTGATCAGATGAGATCTTCATCTCTCGGACAGCGGTACCAGCTTCAGCGTGTGGAAACCAGATCTTGGCTGGCAATTCGACTCCTCGACGCTCGTGCTTGACTCCCGCTGCAACGGCAATTGAGCCAGCTGGAACCTCGATGGTTTGCTTGCGTGTAGCGAAGAACACTCCTGCTCGCTTTGCTGGCCTACTCGGAAACGCCCACTGCATGAAACCGTCGCGGGACAGAATCAACACCGCGTTTTCTTCTGTGTAGTTGAGCCACTTCAGAACAGCGGCTGTAAGAGAAACGCCATAACGCTCAGCACAGTGGCCGAGCAGATCCAGGTCAACGTTGGTAGTGACCTGAGCCCTAAAGTCATCCAGCGGCATGAGTAGGAACGAGGCGAAGAGGTCTGCTTGCGCCTCAATGGTTTTGTCTTCCCACTCAAGCATGTCATCGCTACTGCACTGAAAGGCCGACCGCTCCTGACGATGCAGGATGTAGTGGCCTAACTCATGAGCCTGTGTGAAACGGATCCGACCTGGTGACGCCATTGCGCTGTTGTACAGCAGCATCCATTTCTTCCGCTCATCGTCCGGAAACAGCGCGCCATCAAAGCTCTTGATGTCAACGGGAGTGACTTCAGTGATTGGGTCCGACCAGCCAAAAATGTTGGCCGCTTCTTTGGCCAGCATCGGCACATCCACTGGGAATCTACCGCCATGCACGCCACCAACCACCTCCATGATTTTGGACAGCCGATTGGCAGCTTTCTGAGGCGTCCATACCTGCTTGTCGGCCATTAACTTCCCTTTTTGAAGGTTTCCAAAATCTTCCGAAGATGCTCCTTGGCATCCGGCTCAAGATTCTTGTACCCACGAAAAAACGCGTCGTCCAGATGGCGTTCCTCAGGGGCTCTTACGTCTTCCTCGAAAAAGTACTGGGTAGCTACGCCCAGTACGTCAGCCAAGGCGGTTAGCTTCTCAGCTGATGGGCGTTGGGATTCACGGTTTTCCAGTTCCCAAAGGTAGCTTTTACTCAGACCTGCCATGTCTGACAGCTTCTCCAAGGTAAGCCCGCGCTGCTTGCGCAGCTCGCGGAGCTTCTCACCGAGACGGGTCGTCACGATCTCGCTCCTTTCTATTGGTTGCCAAAAAATTGTACCACTATTCCGAACAAAGGGTTTGACTTTACCGAATTTCGGAGTAGCGTAAGTAGAAAGTTCGCTATCCCGAACTTTTGGTTTGAGCTAGCGATGTGCGCTGCTTGGCGTGATCGTTCTGGTTCCGTTTGATACGCATCCCCAGGGGGAATGGCATGTCCAGAGAGCACGTCAACCATCGTGACATCGCACGGTTCGCTGAAGAAAAAGTGAACCTGCCCAAAGAGAAAGCTACTGCATACCGCGAGCAGGCAGGGCGCTTACAGGAAAAACTGGAGCGCTACCTCTCTGACCATCCTGACTTTTCACTGCGGCGAATGCTCGTTTCCGGCAGCCTAGCGAAAGGCACCTCCCTGCGGTCCCTCAGCGACATCGATGTGGCGGTTTACATAAGCGGATCAGAGGCGCCACACGACACAAAGGCTTTGATCGATTACCTGGCCGAAAAGTTGCGCAAAGCCTTTCCAAATTTCAGCCCAGAGCAAGTCGTACCCCAAACCTACTCCGTGACCGTGTCGTTTCGTGGGTCGGGTCTGGATGTTGATATCGTCCCTGTTCTCTACAGCGGTCTTCCCGAGTGGCGGGGCAACCTGATCAGCCAGGAAGACGGCTCATTCCTGGAAACAAGCATTCCACTGCATCTGGAGTTCGCGAAAGCCCGTAAACGTGCTCAGCCGACCCACTACGCGCAAGTCGTGAGGCTCGTGAAGTACTGGGCAGCGCTGATGAAGCGAGAGCGGGATGGGTTTCGCTTCAAGTCATTCATGATCGAGATGATCATGTCGAAGCTGTGTGATGACGGGGTCGATTTCTCTGACTACCCCGAAGCTCTTCAGAGCTTCTTCACCTACATCGCCCGCTCCGAGTTGCGCGAGAAAATCTTCTTCACAGACAACTATTCGGCATCACAGGTCGGCAAGTTCACCGACCCCTTGCAGATCATCGACCCCGTTAACCCTACCAATAATGTCGCTCGGCTTTATACGAAGCAGAACGTAGACGCGATCATCGAGGCCGCGCTGGATGCAGGTGATGCGATCGATGCGGCGCTTTTCGCGCCGAACAAGCAGCTCACTGTTGGTTATTGGCAGCAAGTCTTCGGATCAACCTTCCAGGTTTGAGGCAGCAGCATGTCGTCCTACAGCTATGTGGTAGCGGAAACCCAAACTTTCACACTCACTCACGCCAAACACATGGCCTCGAAGGTGGCAGCTGATCTGATGCGCCTTCAACGCCTGTATGGCCAACCCAGCACCCAACGGATCCTGGACTTCGAACAGGAAGTGACCAAGCTCTTGAAGGCAGGCTACCTCGGTACCGTGACCTACGGTTTCAAGCGTGACGGAAACTGGATCGAGCCCACCCTCAGATACACAGCGTCAGACCTTTCGGTAGACGGCGCAGATGATTCGCCTGGACGTATTAGCCCAAATGCAGATGTTTCTGGGGCCAGATTTGCGAGCTACCTGACCTACAACGCTGCCTGGGATCTTGCGTCGCAGAGTGATCGCGACGC
Organism: Pseudomonas sp. MF4836; assembly: GCF_002018875.1. GTDB lineage: Bacteria > Pseudomonadota > Gammaproteobacteria > Pseudomonadales > Pseudomonadaceae > Aquipseudomonas. The sequence goes on along the minus strand of NZ_MVOL01000002.1, from coordinate 245,397 downwards.
TGTCGAGAAGGATTTGCCATTTAGCCGTAACGGCGCACCTGAGCCGGGAGTAAGTGGCTACATGACGTCTGACCGTTCGTACTCATCTGGGGGCCGCGCCCTTAATCGTTCGACTGTGAGGAGTTACTGATGAGCAAGCCCGCACTGGATGATCTTTTCGAATACCGCGTGAACTATCCTGACTTTGAACCCCAGGCCAGACTTGCCAAGCTGGTGGGCCTTGACGACCAGAAAGTGCGGCTGACCAAAATTCTCGGCCTGCTGGTTAACTCCGCTGGCCTCACCGACTGGGCGAAGAAATTCCATCCCGGTTCCGAGGATCTGCTTGAGACGGTGTTGCGCCGCCCACCTCTGGTCGTCCTAGCTGGCGACGTGGGCAGTGGCAAAACCGAACTGGCCGAGACGATCGGCGATGCTGTGGCACGCCAGGAAAAAATCAATATTACACTTTTCCCATTGAGCCTTTCGACCCGTGGCCAAGGCCGAGTCGGTGAAATGACTCAGCTGATATCGGCGGCTTTTGATTACACGATCGAAGAGGCCAAAAAGCTCAAGTCGAGTGATGGGCGCGCACGAGGAGCTGTGATCCTGCTCATCGATGAGGCAGATGCTTTGGCCCAGTCTCGGGAAAATGCGCAAATGCACCACGAGGACCGTGCCGGGGTGAATGCTTTCATCCGGGGCATTGATCGAATCGCCAACGCTCAACTCCCTGCCGCCGTGATCATGTGTACCAATCGGCTCAGCGCACTCGATCCTGCGGTCAAACGCCGCGCTGCCGAAGTGCTGTCATTTGGCCGGCCAAACGATGCACAACGTCGCAGTGTGCTTACAAGACGCCTTGCGCGCCTGGGTATTCCAGACATTGCATTCGACGAACTGGTGAGAGTAACGGGACCTATGGAAGGCAACATCCCAGGCTTTACTTTCTCGGACCTCACACAGCGCCTGATCCCGTCGATAGTTTTGGATGCGTACCCGTCCCAGGCCATCAATGCGGGGCGAGCAGTCCGAGTGGCTACGGAAATGAAGCCGACACCAGCTTTTCAGGATCATCAACCCTAACCCAACCACCCGCCGATCAACCGTGCCCTGCGAGTGAACAACCATGGCTACTAAAAAGGAACGCATCGCCGATACCGCCTGGATGAAAGATGCTTTTGTAGATGTCCAGGCGGAGCTGGCCTTGAAGCTGAAGCGAGCGGCCCAATCCATCTCGCACGCAGGAACGCACGGCACAGTGGTCGAGGATCATTGGATTGAGGTGTTTAGGGCCTACCTGCCGAATCGCTACCAAGTAGCAACCGGCCTGGTGATCGACAGCCTGGGCAACCGAAGTGACCAAATTGATATCGTGATCTTCGACCGTCACTTCACACCGACTCTGCTCGACCAGCAGAACCACCGTTATATCCCGGTCGAAGCCGTGTACGCGATTTTCGAATCCAAGCCACATTTCGATAAAAGCTACATGGAATACGCAGGTAACAAAGCGGCGTCGGTGCGCAAGCTCCACCGAACCTCAGTTCCGATTGCCCACGCTGGCGGAACCTATGCCGCTAAGCCTCTGTTCCCCATCCTTGCCGGCATTGTCGCCCCCAAATCAAGCTGGGCTGATGGCTTAGGAGAGCATTTCCTGAAGCACCTGCCGACTGATGAATTAGAGCGATTGGATTGTGGCTGCGCGCTGGATGACGGGGCGTTCGATAGTTTCGATGAGAAACTCAAGATAGTTGGATCCGAGGGCTCGCTGATCTACTTCCTATTCCGACTGCTCTCACGTCTTCAGTCGCTTGGCACGGTTCCGGCCATTGATTGGGCAGCATATGCAGCTGTCATTAATAGGTAGTTATTTTGCCGTAGCCCACAGCGCAGTTTCGGAAACTTATTCATGATCAAGTCGATTCGCAATTTACTGTACCGCCCACCCGCGATACCTAAAGCAGGCGAAGATTTTGGCGACTACCAGACGAACTTCGTTAACGCCATTCGCTTCACTGAGTCTTGTGGGTTATCTGTAGAAAGGCCGGATTGGAAGCCTTATGAGACGCTTGAACCTGAGGGAAACTTTCTCGAACCAGCGCTGCTGGCGGCTGGGGTCAAAGATCTGAGGAAATCAGCTTTCCAGTGCCTCAAATGGTCCCATTACCTCGCACCTCACCTCGAACAGAAGCTTGGGCGCAAGGTATGGGTGACCTTAGGCCAGATCTGGAAGGAAGATCGAGCACTGTTCTCTCCCACTTGGGAGGACCTGCGTAACTGGAGCAAGCGGGGCATCACTATCGAGGAAATGCACAAGCCCGGTTCAGCAGGACTAAATTTGCATGCCTGGCTCACGATAGACAGCGGTGAGATCATCGAACCCACGATGATGACCTCGATTGCAACCCTGTATCCAGATACATACTCCCATTTCCTATGTGCCATTGGTTGGGGTCAGCCTTCTGACATTCTTAGCGAGCACAAATACTTCCCGATGGCTGTGGGCGCTGAGTTTGCAGAGTGCATTCACAGCCGAAGCCAGATTGGATTGCTGGCAAGCAATTCACAGGAACTACATTCCGTACCGGTGGCAATTTTGTTTGGAAATTAAAAGGCAGCAGGTCGTTCAGGTCATGATAATTGCATATACTGAGCAAACTTTCTGAAATTCACTCAATTGTGTAACATGACCAACCTCGGGTGATTACGAGCTTGGTAGCGAGATTTCGCCATGGGTGATTATATATTTTTCTAAGATTGCGTCGTGCAAACACACGACGATCTGGCTTGCTGAGATATAGTGCCAGTGCACTTTTTGCACAAAAATAATTAAACTTCTCGCATCTATGGAAAGTGCACGCCAAAACAAATACCATGATTTTGCAAGACCCAACATCAACATCATTATGCAGGAGAAATACCATGGCGCTTAAACCAGGCCCTAAGCCAATTGCTAAATCTACCGGCGAAGTTGATAAGCGTCGCCGCGACAACAAAGACACACCAGGCAACAACCCCGATTTGAAACCTAGCAAGTCTTCGAAGAAATAAATTCTTCGCTGCCAAAAGCTACCGAATGGTAGCTTTTGGCAGATCTGATTTTACATCAAACGACGAAACCCTAACTGATGGAGCGTCGATTGATATTCAGGTTAGATTGTCTCGAACCGGCAGTATCTAGTTTTAATAGGCGTCTACTCGCCTCTGAGCAATGCTGGGAGACAGGAGGTGTTTGACTCATGCCCTGGAGAGAGTCTGAGTACGGCATTGGTATGGGACGTTGAAAGTTCTCGCCAAGTCGTAGTAATGACGCGTCTCATCACGATGAAGTCTGAGATGATTGCCAGAGAGCTGATCGGTAGACCCCAGCTAACTGCTGGTTTTTACGCGGATACGAACCGCAGAAAATTATCCAAAAAGATGAACAGACGGCCTTATCCTCAACAGTCCGCTATGGGTCGATTGTGTTGAAAAAGTCGGTTCTCCCAAAACACTCGAATATTGATGGATGAAAACACCCCTGTTGCACGCTGCTACGTTAAATCCGACCAAAATTGAACGCTCAAGAATCCGCCTAGATAATCGCTTCTACGGCAGTTTCCTACATTGCCCTTCCTTATGTCCCCGCATTACCCTCAGACTTTGCTACTCATCCAAGGCATGGGATCGCCGTCATGGCTCTCGCAGAAATGTGAGAGTTTTGTTGTTTCTGAGGGCAACCTATCACCCTAACGCTCCTGATCATGTGTTCGGCAATCCACCTCTCACCTCTGCACCTTTTTTCAAACGCTCGAATTTCGCTCAAAATAGAAAAACCCCTCCTCTTTTTTCAAAATCCCCTCCCCCGCCTTCGGTGCAAGACAAATGACAAGCTGACATTGACGTCGCCAAGCAATTCATGGCACTTTGGCATCACCAGCTTGAACCCAATAAATGGACTGTTCTACTCCGACTCTTTCATGCCGAATGGTCGACAGCAGAGCTTAGAGGGATGCTTATGCCATGGCTGCAAACGGTGCTGAACGTTGAAATTAACGATCAAATTTCTTCTGACGACCGAACCACTCCAACAACATTTTTAGGTTGGCCAAGACAGACTGTTTTTACCGACGTCATAGAGGGTGGACAAGCGGATTTTGACGCACCAATCGGACACCTCAGCGGCGCTGATAGGGCGTTACTCTATGCAAAGTATAATCAAGTTAGACACTTAGACGAATTGAAACACGCTTTCCGTCAGCTATTTCAACCAGGGCAGAGCTATGGCGACCCTCTGATGATCGATCTCGGCTGTGGCCCTTTCACAGCTGGGCTAGCTCTAGCGGCAACGCTAGGCAAAAACGACGTATTTGATTACTACGGCGTGGACCACTACCAATCGATGAGAGATCTTGGACTGCGATTAGCTAACGCCACTCGGGCTCATGGCGGGTTGCACGATCGTACGAAGTACCAATTCCTGCAAGATTTGAATCAGGTAAATTTCGGCCCGATCCGAGGAAGCCTTACTCTGTTCGTCGCATCTTATTTGCTAGCGAGCCCAAATCTCAACATTGAAAATTTGGTACGAGACATGGTTAACGCTCACACCAGGGCAAGTTTGGGACCTGCCGCAGTGCTATACACTAATAGTGCCCGCGCAGAAGCCAGAGCTAAGTTTCCAGAGTTTAAAAAACTTCTCATCGAAGCAGGGTTTAATTTAGTGATCGACCATATCGACAGGTTCACAGAAACAGTCAAAACGCCCACGGATGTCCACTACGCTCTTTTCTTCAAGCCTGCGAATTTTAGTATTCGACGAGACAGAGCCCTATGAAACTTCCGTTGCTAGATGACCTTATTCATGAGCAATTGGATATCTACGATGCTGATCCCGAGACCCCATTGTTTGTCTTGGGACCACCAGGGTCTGGTAAAACTTCTCTGGCAGTACTCCGGATGCAGTTGTTACGTTCGCTAGGACATTCGTGCCTGCTCATCACAAAAAATCGATTGCTAGCTTCTCTGGGTTCACAGCTTGGGAATCAAGTCCTAAACGTAACCACCATGCACTCCTTTATTAGCAGCGACCACTCACAAAGAATTGGCTGTTTCGCACCCGAGCCTCGGCCATTCATATACGATTGGGCTACGCTGCTATCCAACTACGAACGGGCCAATATTGAACCACAGTGGGATCATTTGGTGATTGATGAAGGTCAGAACCTACCCGCTGGATTCTTCGCATGGGCTGTACGTTATGGTGCAAAAACTGTAAGTGTGTTCGCAGATGAGGACCAAACCACCGACAGCCAAAGAGCTTCTATCGAGGATATTCTCGCTGCTCCTATGCCCGATCCGATCCGACTATCAGCCAACCACCGGAACACTCGAGAAATAGCTGCGTTGGCCGAACACTTTCACAGATCAAGCACTCTCCCACCTGCCGTGGTACAAAGGCCACGTAGCGGAGATATGCCACGCCTTGTAACATTTACACAATGGAATGACGCAATTTCTTCTATTGCAAATCGCTTGACCAACCGGGGCGGCTCAATTGGCGTTATCGTCTATCCAGTGTCGAAAGCGCAAGCGGTGCATCAGATGCTGAAATCCGCGCTGCCGCCTGAGACCCGAGTAGATCTTTACACCCATCGAATGCCAAAGGGATCTGAACAGAATATCCACCCAATGAAGGCAGGAATCACAGTATTGACTGGCGAGTCCGCTATCGGCCTAGAGTTCGACAGCGTCTACCTGCAGGATCTTTCGCGCTCCCTACCTAGCGTTGACAAAGATCAATGCCGTCGCATGTATATGCTTTGCGCAAGGGCCCGTGACTCGTTGATACTATTGAATGAACCGACGCCGCTGACAACAGCCCAACTCTCAAGCCTTCCTGACTCGACTCTACTCTCACGATGACCCAACCATCGCAGCCCAGCTTGACCTTACCCTTGCAGTTCGAAAGTGAGCCGCACTCGGCAGAAACGACACCTGCTGCGCCTATGAGGCTTGCTTTCTCAATGGACCATCGGGCTTGGCTTAGCTTGCTGGCTGAGGAGTGGTGGCCCATAAGAAGAGATTTAGTTTGGGTCCGAGTTGGTATAGACCAACCAGTGCAGACACCTATAGCTGATGATCGAATAGAGGTGCTTGCCTGGGTCGATCCTCAAAAGCTGCCCAGCGACGCGAAAGTCATGATCTGGCGTAAGAGTGAATGGGTCAATGCAGCCTTAGGCACTCTAAAACCTAAGGATAAACAACTGGTTTGGCCTGGCCCAGTTCCGCTTTTTGCAATTACTCACTTCTCGGTTACTTCGCAGGATCAGAAGGTGCGCCTACAAGGTATGGCGCAAGGCTTTGCAAACTTAGCACTGCCGGAACAAGAAATATTTATAGAAGAGCACTCCGGATTACACCCACGAGATCTGAAGGAAAAGACCCCGAAATACCCACTGCAACCTCCTGAGTATTGGAACGCTCTGCGTGGCGCCGCCGCAATGGCTCTGTGGGCAGTTCCAAAGATCACCCCGTGGCTTGTAAAGGCCAGCGAGTGGTTCGGCGAAACGAAATCCACACCAATGCCTTGGGCGCCTTGGCTCGAAAAAGCTCCTTGGGTGTGCTTCACGATGATCAGCGAAAGCGACTCACGAGATACTCTGCTCTGGCGTGCAATGCTTGAGGTCTTCATGCAATGCAATATTCGGGAATCTTGGCAATCTAGCGAACTCCTAGAGTCAATATGTGATAAAGCGCGTACTTTTGGTGTAGATCCAGAATCTTTAGACTCCTTACTTTTGGATACCGCTGCGATTTTAGACGACCGCGGTGTCATCGACTCAGCACTATCGCAACGAGATCCACTAGGGTTGGCTCTACAACTAGTACTGTTACGCCCTAAGCCTGAACAATTTATCACTTGGAAAAACGATCTACGTAGTATTCCACCAGCTGTTTGGTGGTCCGCCGCGATCCTCAGCGGATTGATTGTAGGCTATCGTAATCTAGACATCCGTTTTCGCGGCGGCCTCGCTGCCTCTAGACTTGCAGCCTTACAAATATGGCAACGCTCGGAAAAAAAACCGAAGAATTTTCCATCATGGGGTGCGACATCATCTCCCCTAGAACTAGATATCAAGCAGACAAACGTACGGTTGAAGATTGGTGAGGATGTGATTATTGATCGCCCCCTCAGCAGTCGAGGTCTTTGGTTTTCTGCCGATTATGAGAATTCAAATGTATTACAGATAGCTCAGGACATCGCAGAAAGACAATATCCCGAAGCCCTGCGCTCCTATGTAGATATCACAGATTTGACCATCGCCTACAGTGGTAGCGGCAGGCTGACGGTGAATTCTGAAAATAAGACTGTAAGCGCTAGAGGCAAAGTACTGATTGATATCGGACATGTTAAAGCAACTCGCGCATTGGATGTTTTGCGCTTCAAAAATTGGATTGCTTCAAGCTCCATTTCAGAAAGGCTAACAGATCCTCCACGAGAGATCCAAGCTGAAGTATCAACTAACCATAGCAACCCAGAGGGCTTAAGTCTTACTCCTGAATTTATCAGCACAGATGAGGAACAAAAACTTATCAATCTCGTTGACAGTAGCGATTGGCTAGGAGACCTCCGTCGACGCGTCCAGCATTATGGATGGAAATACGATTATCGCTCGCGCTCTATCCAACCTTCTTCTTATCTAGGGCCTTTGCCAGAGTGGGCAGATAATTTGGCATCCCGCCTAGTAGATCACGGATTAGTTTCTGAAAAACCTGATCAGGTAATTGTCAACGAATATATCGAAGGACAAGGCATCAGCAAACACGTAGATTGTCCAGGTTGTTTTAGAGGAACTATCGTAACCATAAGCCTAAATGAAACTTGGTCAATGATATTCCGTCGCCGCAACGAGAAATATGAAATGCTATTACCGCGTCGAAGCGCTGCATGCATGAACGGATCCTCAAGGTACGACTGGACGCACGAAATTCCACAGCGGAAAACTGAGGGAAAACAACTTCGAGGTAGGCGGATATCTTTGACCTTTCGAAAAGTTGACATTAGCTGATTTCAAAAGCCAGCCTACTGCCCAGAAAATCAGTCGGTGGGTTGCTTCCTGGATCGGTCAAAAAAGTTCTTCGAAAAACGTTTTTTTGACAGGCATAATGATTTATACCTCAGGTGCAAACCTCCTTCCGTCGCTGCCAATTCAGTGACAGGGCCTGATAACCCGACATGATGCAGGCGCAACCGCGCCCCCAGTAACGATTTTTCGGCGCTCATTAATGCCTGCGTTTCATACTATGACGGCAGTGCGTGGGAGACCTTCGAATCTGCAGGGCTCCCTGATTTAGGTACAGCCGACAGCGTACTTATACTTTATAAATCCCCGATTCGATTCCACTAAGCACCATAACTAGCTGATTTGTTTATAGTTACTAGTTGGGGTATACCGAATCTTCTACTGACTTCCAGATCCGCAGAAAATCTAGCCTCCCCCGAAACATACCGTACGTCTGGTGCCGCACCATACAGAACAACGAAAAAGGCTCACCGAAAGGTGGGCCTTTTTTGTTTTGCCGCCCCTGAAAGTCAAAAATTTCCCCGTTCGCTCCCCGGCTCTCGACTGCGTGTCGCTAATGGAGTTACTGGCGGTTCTTCTGGCTCTGACCGTGCAACCTGATCGGACACCATGGCGGGACAGCAAGAGCTCTACGCCGTGAATGATCGATTCTGGTTGGCATCCTGCGGATGGCGAACGCCGGGCAGTCCCGGGAAGGCAGGGACCTGGCGGCGCTGCCCACGGCTTCTGCTTCAATTGCCCGATCGATACGCCACACCCCTTGTATCCGGCGCGACTTATCTATCGTGCAGATGCTTTTTCAAGAACGACCGGGTTCGTTCGTGAACAGGGTTTTTCAGGATCTCTCCCGGCGCGCCCTCCTCCACCACTACGCCACCGTCCATAAAGATGATCCGGTCTGCCACTTCGCCGGCAAAGCGCATTTCATGGGTGACGATCAACATGGTCATGTGCTCTGCAGCAAGTTGCTTCATGACCAAGTTGACCTCTTCGACAAGCTCGGGATCCAGCGCCGATGTGGCCTCATCGAACAGCATGACTTTGGGTTGCATCGCCAGTGCCCGTGCAATGGCAACGCGCTGCTTCTGCCCACCCGATAGCCGAGAGGGGTACTCATCGAACTTGTTGGCCAGTCCAACTTTTGACAAGTACTCCATCGCCAACTCACGCGATGCTTTTTTACTAAACCCTTTGAGCTTTATCGGACCCAGGGCAATGTTTTCATACACGGTCAGATGCGGAAACAGATTGAAGTGTTGAAACACCATGCCCATTTGCTGACGCACCGCATTGATATGCTGTTCAAACGCGCGGCCTTTCAAGGGGCGATTGACCTGTTCACCCTCTAGCCAAATCTCACCGTCGTTCAGTACTTCAAGTTGATTGATTGAACGTAACAGTGTGCTTTTGCCCGAGCCACTGGGGCCGATAATGGCGATGATTTGTCCGCGAGAGACGGAAAGATCGATGCCTTTGAGAACTTCAATGGCGCCATAGGACTTGCGAGCGCCTTTAACCTCAATCATGGACTTTTCTGTGATCATCGTGACATCTCTACCTTATTTTCGAGAAGGTGCAGACCGGCTTCCAGAACAAGATTGACCGCATAATAAATAACCCCAACGGTCAGATAAAACTCAAAGGGGCTGTATGTCTCGCTGACTGCACGCTGAGCGCTATAGACCAACTCTGCAATACCGATGATGGACACCAGGGAGGTGTCCTTTAACAGCACGATCAGGTTGTTTCCAAGGGGCGCAATGGTGCTGCGAAGTGCTTGCGGCACAATCACGTAACGCTGGGTCTGACCGCGGCTGAGGCCAATGGACCTGGCGCCTTCAATCTGGCCAGGGTCCACGGACATGACCCCGGCACGAATCACGTCGGCATTGTAGACAGCGAAGTGCAGGCTCAGGCCAATGATGCCTGCCACCAGGGCCGGGATATCAATCCCCACTTGTACCAGGCCGTAATAAATCACGTACAGCTGTAGAAGGAGCGGCGTGCCCATCAGCAGCCAGGTGATAAAACGCACCGGAAGAGCAGCGACCTTGGGCGCATAAAGAACGATAAGTGCAAACACCACTCCCAACATCAGGCTTAACACGCTGGAGCTTAGAAACAATACAACGGTCCACCACAAGCCTGTCGCCAGCAGTTCAGAGTAGGGTGCAACTATGCTTAGATCGAGGCTTTGCATTGAAGAGTCTCACCTTGCCGCGAAGCGATTATCGAGGTAGTCAACAATCAATCTGACCGTGTAGACCATCGCAATATAAAGAACTGCCGACACCGCAAAAATTTCAAAAGGTTTGTAGGTTGAGCTGATAAAGCGCTGCGCGGTATAGGAGAGTTCAACCACGGATATGGTTGACACTAATGCGGAGCCTTTTATAAGCGCGACCGCATTTACGCCCAGCGGCCTTATCATCAACTTTGCCGTTTGAGGCAAGGTGACCAGCCATAAGGTCTGGCCTTTGCCGAAGCCGATTGAACGCGCAGCTTCTACCTGACCCGGATCGACGTTGACGATGGCACCACGAATCGATTCCGCCATGTACGCCGCGATGTTCAGGCCCAGGCCGATCACCCCCGCCGAAAACGGCTCCAATTCGAGTCCGATTTGGGGTCCGCCAAAGTAGATGATGAACAGCTGAACCAGGCAGGGCGTCCCGCGAAAGATGCTTATGTAGACTCTTGCCAGGCATCGAGCTATGAAAACGCCGGACAACCTCATGGCCACCAGCACAATTGCGATCAGGAACCCCAATAGAAGTGCAAGTACGGAGATTTGCACCGTAGTCCAGGCCGCTTCCAGAAAGAATGGGAGTGTGCGCTGTATGAGTGTCAGATCCATGGGAACGCTCGGAAAAGTCAGGTTGACTGACCCGCGAATAAACCGGGCCAGACTGAAGATGAATCAGCGGATATCTTTGCCAATCCACTTCATCGAGATCTTTTCGTAGCTGCCATCGGCGAGCATCTCGTCAAGCGCCTTCTGCACCGTCGCCTTGAGCTCGGGGTTATTTTTGCGTAGCGCAATGCCCATGCCTTCAATGCCGCCATCGCTTTCCGGAGGCGTGATGATGCGCACTTTCTGCCCTGTTTCCTTGACCGCGACCAGCACTGGAACGCTGTCCATCACCAGCGCGTTGATACGCCCGGCTTCCAGGTCGACCAGCATTTCCGGAAGGCCTTTATAGGTTCTCACCTTCAGGTTGCCGCGTGCCCTGGCCCATTTGTCGTGAGCGTCCCCCAGCGTGACGCCAACAGTTACATCTTTCAGATCATCCAGGCTTTGGATCGCCGAATCCTCCTTCACCACGATCGTGCGGCCGGCGTGGTAGTAGGGCCCCGCGAAATCCACTGCCCTCAGGCGTTCCGGGGTGATGGTCATGGAGGCGATGATGGCGTCGTATTTTTTTGCCAGGAGGCCGGCAATTATTCCGTCGAACGGGGTGGTGATGATCGTCACTTTCACGCCCATCCGCTCAGCCAGGGCCTCACTGATGGAGGCGTCGAATCCGACAATCTGGTTCTGCTCGTTGGCAAAGCTGAAGGGGGAATATTGACCGCTCATTGCAATGCGAATCTCTTTGGATTCCTGGATCGACTTCAAGTCGTCCGCCTGAGCAGCGGTGAAGGAAAGTAGCGCTGCGGCCGCCACGGTGGATGCGACAATCAGACCCTTGAGCGTTCTGGTTAGCATTGGATGGCACCTCTGAAGAATTATTATTTATTTTTTTGGGGCTCTTCACCCAGCCTTCAGGAAAAGCTTTGCATAGGCAATTGTGGAAAGCACCAGGCAAGGTGTCAGCCTGCCGGACACATTGCCGGAGTTGGCCGACACTATGCCGGCCAGGCACGGCGCTTGTCTTGCGTGCTGCGCCAAAGCGCGGACAGCGTGCGACAAAACCCAGCAGGCCATTCCACCTCCGCCTCTTGCCACACGCCCACCGGCGCCACGACTTACTGGAGCGCAGCCTTGAAGCTTTCGTCCAGGACCTCAAGCAAAAAGTCCGCATTTTTTTGACTGAAAATCATCGATGGGCGCATTTTCAGCACATTGTCATGGGGGCCTTCAGTGCCGATCAAAATGCCTCGCTCCCGGGCACCATCGGCTACTTTCCTGGCCAGTTGCGTGGCTGGAAATTTGCTTTTGCGGTCCGTGACAAGCTCAATCCCCAGGAACAGGCCCAGGCCGCGTACGTCGCCAATGGCGTCGTATCGCTGTTGCAGTTTGCGAAAGCCATCGAGCAAATAATTGCCAACTGTCAGGGCGTTGAGTTTCAAGTTATCGCGCTCAATCACATCGAGCACGCTGAGCCCTACGGCACATGAAACCGGGCTGCCGGCAAAGGTATTGAAGTACTCCATGCCGTTGTTGAAGCTGTCTGCAATCTCGCGCGTGGTGACCACCGCCGACATGGGGTGCCCATTGCCAATGGGTTTGCCCATGGACACTGCATCGGGCACGACGCCTTGGGTTTCAAAGGCCCACCAGTGGCTGCCCACTCGACCAAAGCCAACCTGGACTTCGTCAGCCAGGCAAAGACCGCCTTCTGCACGAACCATTGCATAGACTTCTTTCAAGTAGTTTTCCGGGAAGAACAGTTGCCCGGCGACACTGGGAATGGACTCTGCCAGAAAGAACGCCGGGGACCTGCCCTGCTTGCGCATGGTCTCGATCTGCTGCGCCACACTTTCAGCGAAACGCTTGCCAAGCTCCTCGAACGGCCAGTGTTCGACGCCACGGTAGGTGTCCGGGACGGTCGCCTCAAACACATGCTCTGCACGGCCTTTACCGGCTTTGCGTTTATATTTGTAGGGGCTGAGATCAATCAGCTCCTGTGTGGTGCCGTGGTAAGCCCAGTCCAGCACGATGGCGTCGTTGCGGCCCGTGTGATTGCGCGCCATGCGCAGCATGAGGCTGTTTGCTTCACTTCCGGAACACCCGAAGGAGGCGACTGCCAAGCCTTCAGGCAGGGTCGCGGTGAGCCGCTCGGCGTACTCCACAATGGTGTCGTGGAGGTAACGCGTGTTGGTATTCAGTTGCGCAGCCTGACGCGAAAGCGCCTGCACCACATCGGGATGAGAGTGGCCGAGATGGCAGACATTGTTGAAGCAATCCAGATACGCCCGGCCAAAGTTGTCGATCAACCAGACCCCATCGCCGCGCACGAATTTGATCGGGTCTGAATAGGAAATCGACAAGTTGGGAAGCAACAATTCCTTACGCTTCGCCACGATTTCGGCCTTGGTCCGCCCCTCCTGGCTGTAGGTTTCCGGAGGAATCCCGGCCAGAACCGATGCATCGGGAAAAACGTCGGCCCATACGTCAAGGTAAGCCCGCTCGCCTACGCCGATGAACTCGCTCGCCTTGAGCTGGGTGTCGGTGGACATCTGGAAATGCACATGGGGGATCCAGCCGCCATTCTCCGTATCCGCCCCCATGTATCCAACCAGCGCGCCGGCCTCAAGACGGTCCCCGGGCTTCAGCCGCGCCATGGCTTCGTGCGCCATGTGCCCCCACAAGGTCAGGAACGGCGGACAGCCTTCAGGCGCGTGTTCGAGCATGATCAAACCGCCGTAGCCAAGCGGCTCAAGCTCGACCTCGACGCTTTGCACCACGCCGGCGACGGGGGTATACAGAGGCGTTCCAGCCGGCATGATCAAGTCGACACCGACGTGAATGATCCGCCGCTGACCTTCGATGAATCGCGATTCAAACGCCGTGTCGGTGTAGATGGTCCGCTCTTCGCCCCATGGCCCGATACCCAGCGGCACCTTGTGCTCGGCAGAGAAATCATTCCACCACTGGGTGGCCTCTGCTGGGCGCTGCTCGGCTGAAGCGATGGTCATCACGTGGGAGGCATCTGCGAACGGAACAATCACCTTGTTCAGGGTCGCCGCCGATGGGCGCACGATATCCGCGAATGACTGCCTGTTTTCGGCCACCCAGCGGCGAACCGCCCCAGCACCTTCGATCGCGTCAAACCCGCAGGCCTTGCGCAGGATCGCCGTTGCCAGTCGCGGGTTCATGCGGTCCATTTTTTCCAGCAGGCGCCAGGCCGGCGCTTCGCTGATGGCAAGGTAGGGATTGTCTTGGGTCCGGTCGTAGCGTGAGGCCGACAAGGTGACGCTTGTGACCAGGCGCATGGCAATGAGGGTGAAGAGGACGTCCAGCTCCTGCGCCTGAAGCGGATACGTCTCATGGAAGCCGGCAGTGAGCGCGGCGGCCGCGCCGATCGGATCTTCCATGTCGAGAATGGAGTAGGCGCAGGTGATGGCTACTTCGGCAATGAGCACCGTATGGACCGCATCGCCAAAATCGATGATGCCGGAGACTGTCTGATGGTCCTGGGGATCGACGAGGACATTCCAGTCATTGCCATCGTTGTGAATGACCTGGGTGCGCAATCGCGAAAGCCTGGGTTGAACGGTGTTTTCGAACCGGTCAATGAAGCGTTCCAGAATCGCCCTTCTGCCAGGGTCTTCCACGAAATGCAGGCGTGATCTGGACCGTGCGGCGTGACGCAAGTCCCAGTCGAGATAACGTATCGCGCCCGGGTGCATGAAACCCTGAAGGGCCCGATCCATATCACCGAACGATCGACCCAGGCTGCGCATCAGCTCGAACGTGCGCGTGACCTCGGCCAGCGGTGTTCCGTGCAACCAACTGACCAGGCGCACCGCATGGGTTTCGCCAGAGGGTGCCACTGCCGAGGCCAGGAAATCCCCTGTGAGGCTTTTCTTGAGCAAGGGCACCGCAAGCTCGGGGCTGTTACTGGCGAGATGACTGAGAATGGCCGTCTGCAGTTCGCTTTCAACCCGTGGCTCGGTCGAATTGACGACTTTCAGAATCCACCCCGCATCGCTGCCTGTCTTCAACCGATAGTTGCGGTCTCGCTCACCGTCCAGAGGCGATGCCGTAGCAGTAACGTTGTAAAGCTGTTCAGCCAGCGCTTCGGCATCCCTCATCGAGAACTGAGGGGCGGGGTGGGAAAGGTTCGTCATAGTAATTGTTTTCCAAGCCATTTTTTTCAGATAGCTTGGCATGCGAAATAGGGGAGGACAGTAAGTATGCGGTCGGCTTTGGCCTGCATATTGTCGGAATCGACCGGCACAAATTCGGTAGCACAACGGGGGGAGTTCTCATGCGCGACCTGGACACGAAAGATCGCGAAATACTCGAAATTCTGTCCAAAGAGGCGCGCATTGCGCTGAAGGCTCTGGCAGCCAGAATCGGGCTTTCAAGAAGCGCTACCAGCGAGCGGGTGATCAACCTTGAACGCAATGGCGTGATCAGAGGCTACCGAGCGGATATCGGCGAAATCGATGCCAATGTGATTCGCGCCATCCTCCTTGTGAGTCTCAAACGCACCCCTGCCATGGGCCTGCTGGACCTGTTGGCGCAGAACTCCCAGGTGCGGCGCATTTCTTCGGTCAGTGGCCAGCTCGACCTGGTGATTGAGGTCGAATCACGCACCATCGATGACCTGAATCGAGTCAGGGATGCCGTAGCCAGTCACGAGTCCGTTGAGGACATCACCACCGCGGTCGTTCTGCGGCGCGATATTGATCGCCAGTCCTGACTCACGGCAAAAGCCGCAACCGCGCTTTTTCGAACGCCACCGCAACCCGCCAACACCGCCTTCACATGATGAGCGCCGGGCACGTCGCCGCCACGTGCCCTGAGCTGGCGTTGGTCCACCCATCGTCGGCTGCCCGAACGCCCCCTTGCATAAATACCCTCCCATCACGACAATGCGAGCGATTACCATTTACGCACTGGTGAAACCCTCATGTCGGCGCTTGATCATTCAGCTCTTCATCGGCTGTACAGCGAACACAACAGTTGGCTGAAAAGCTGGCTGCGCGTACGGCTGGGCAATGCTGCCGATGCTTCGGACCTGGCGCAGGACACCTTCCTGCGGGTGATGACGGCCCGCAACGACGCGCCGATCCGCGAGCCGCGCAGTTACCTCAGCGCCATTGCCCGTTCGCTGCTGATCGACAAGTCCCGTCGCCGCACCATTGAGCAGGCGTATCTGTACGCACTGGCCCAGAGGCCGGAGCCGGTTGACGTGTCGCCGGAGGTTCGCCTGTCGATCATCGAGATGCTGGTGGCGGTCGATAGCCTGCTCGATGAACTGGGCACCCGCACCCGGGAGATTTTCCTCGCGGTGCAGCTTGAGGGGCTGACCTACATTGCCGCCGCTGAGCGTTTTGGGGTGTCGGTGACCACGGTCAAGAATCACCTGATTCGCGCCATGACCCGCTGCCTGCTGCTGGTCGAGAACTGATGCCTGCTGCCCCGGACCTCAAGACCCTTGAAGCCGCCGCCACCTGGTATGTGCAGCTCAATGACGGCACGGTCAACGAGGCGCGAACCCGGGCCTGGCAGCTCTGGTTGCAATCCAGCCCGCAGCACGCGGCGGCTTGGGCGCGCGTCGAAACACTGCAACAGCAATGGTCGATGATGCCCAGGCAGGCAGCGCTCTCCAGCCTTGGTGCGGCCGGGGCGCAGCGCCGGGACGTGTTGAAAATGCTCGGCATGTTGCTGGCCGTCGGCGGGTGCAACTGGCTGGCAGTCGAACAGGTGCCGTATCGCTCGATGCTCGCTCAGCAACGCACCGGCCTGGGTGAGCGTCGTTCGCTGCTCCTGGACGATGGCTCGCAACTGGAGCTGAACGCCGACACTGCAATCGATATCCGCTTCGACCCAGAGCAGCGGTTGATCCAGCTGCACCGTGGTGAAATCCTGGTGCAGACCGCCAAGGACCCCGCCCAACGGCCCTTTATCGTGCAGACCGCTGAAGGCCGCATCCGCGCACTTGGCACCCAGTTCAGCGTGCGCCAACTGGACGAGCAGACGCGAGTCGGCGTATTGCAGGCGGCGGTGGAAGTGGGGCCGCGTCAGCATGTCGAGCGCGCTCTGCGCCTGGAGGCCGGGCAGCAGGTCACGTTCGATCGTGATCACGTCCAGGCGCCTGGCCTTTTACCCCCGGCCTCCACCGCCTGGGTCCAGGGCATGCTGAGCGTGAACGACTGGCGCCTGGGGGATTTTATCCAGGAGCTGGGCCGGTATCGCCCGGGCGTATTGCGCTGCGCGGCATCGGTTCAGGGCCTGCGCATTTCCGGAGCCTTCCGCTTCGACGACACCGATACCGTGCTGCAAAACCTGAGCAAGACCCTGCCGGTAAAAGTGCGCTACCTGACCCGTTACTGGGCCAGTATCGAGCCGGCCTGAGAGCCATTTGAAAATATCCGGCGGTCGACCTTGCTGATTTCGATTCTCATCCGTCCATGACACAAGCCGCGATTACAGCGCCTTTCTGCCATGACAACGGAAGGATCATTTAATGTCCCAGTTTCCCCTCTACGCCCGGACCTCGCTGCCTCGCGCAGTGCGCCTGGCCCTCTTTGGCCTGAGCTTCGCGAGCCTGTCCGGACTGGCGCTGACGCCTGTTCCCGCCCTGGCCCAGAGCCAGGCGGGGTACCAGATCGCCGCCGGCCCGCTGGGTGAGGCCCTGACTCAATTTGGCGTGCAGGCAGGGGTGACCATTTCCTTCGACACCGAACAGGCCCGCCACCTCAACACCGCCGGCCTCAAAGGCTCGTACAGCGTCGACGACGGTCTGCAGCGCCTGCTTGCCAACAGCGGATTGCAGGCCCAACGGCAGAGCAACGGCGGCTATGTGCTGGTCGCGATCAAGACCGAGGGCGCTCTGGAGCTGGGCTCCACCGAGGTTATCGCCAACCAGTTGGGCACCGTGACCGAAGGCACCGGGTCCTACACCCCGGGCACCATCGCCACCGCCACGCGCCTGGTGTTGACCCCACGGGAAACCCCGCAATCGATTTCGGTGGTGACCCGCCAGGTCATGGATGATTTCGGGCTCAATGCCATTGATGACGTGATGCGCCACACCCCGGGCATCACCGTCTCGACCTACGACTCCGAGCGCACCAACTACTATTCCCGCGGTTTCTCCATCGTCAACTTTCAGTACGATGGCATTCCAACCCTGCGTGACACCCAGTACTCGGCGGGCCAGACCCTCACCGACATGGCCATTTATGACCGCGTCGAAGTGCTCAAGGGCGCCACCGGCTTGCTCACCGGCGCGGGTGGCGCCGGCGGCACCATCAACCTGATTCGCAAGAAGCCGACCGCCGAGTTCCAGGGCAACATCGAACTCGGTGCCGGCACCTGGGACAACTACCGCACCCAGATCGACGTCAGCGGCCCCTTGACCGAAACCGGTAACGTACGCGGCCGGGCAGTGGCGGCCTACCAGGACAAGAAATCCTTCCTCGACCACTACTCACGCAAGACCGGCGTGTACTACGGCATCCTCGAAGTCGACCTGGACGAAGACACCCTGCTGACCCTGGGCGCCGACTATCAGGACAGCGATCCGAAAGGCTCCAGCTGGACCGGCTCCCGCACCGTCTACGATGCCGTTGGCAATCGCCTGGACCTGCCGCGCTCATTCAACAACGGCCCGAAATGGAGCTCATGGGCCCAATACAGCCGCACCGCCTTCGCCACCCTCGAACACAGCTTTGCCAACGGCTGGGTGACCAAGGGCCAGTACAACCATCAGATCAACGGCTACGACTCGCCTCTGGGCTACATTTCCCAGGACAGCGCCACCGAAAGTTCGATCTGGGCGCAGAAGTACACCGGCGAAACCACCGCCGACAGCCTGGATGTCTATGCCTCGGGGCCCTTCGAATTGCTCGGCCGCGAGCACCAGTTGGTGGTAGGCCAGTCGCTGTCCATTTCCAAGTGGAAGGGCAAGGATTACGGCAGGCCGACCTTCATCGACAACGCCTACGACTTCTACCAATGGCACGGCGAAGCCATCGAACCCCTGTGGAACCAGCCGACCAAGATCAATGACCTGACCACACGCCAGACCGGCTCATACATCACCGGGCGCTTCAGCCTGATGGATGAGCTGCACCTGTTGCTCGGCGCGCGGATCGCCAACTACCAGGTCACCGGCACCCGTGACAGCCAGGAAAGCGGCAAGGTGATCCCCTATGCCGGCCTGGTGTACGACCTCAACGACAACTTCTCCACCTATGCCAGCTACACCGAGATCTTCCAGCCCCATACCGAATACGAGGACCGTAACGGCAAGATGCTGGAGCCCAACGAAGGCAAAAACTATGAATTTGGTCTCAAGGGCGAGTTCTTCGACGGCCGCCTGAATACCAGCCTCGCCTATTTCGAAGTGCATGAAAAAAATCGACCGCTGGCCGACACGCTGTTCAACTCGATTCCGGGCAACGACCGCGCCTATGTGGGCACCGAGACCAAGACCAAAGGCTATGAAGCGGAAATCTCCGGCGAACTCAGCCCCGGTTGGCAGTTGCAGGCGGGCTACACCCACAAGATCGCCCGCGACGCCGAGAACGAAAAAGTCTCGACCTGGGAGCCGGAAGACCAGGTCAGCTTCTACACCAGCTACAAGCTCAAGGGCAGCCTGGACAAACTCACCCTCGGTGGCGGCGCACGCTGGCAGAGCGCTGGCTGGCAGACGCTCTACAACAGCGGCAAGCGACGCTCCGAAGAGTTCACCCAGGACCCGTACTGGCTGGTGGACCTGATGGCCCGCTACCAGCTCACGGAAAACCTGTCGGCGACCCTCAACGTCAACAACCTGTTCGACAAGGTGTACTACACCAACATCGGCTTCTACACCTCGGCCTACTACGGCGACCCGCGCAATGTGATGGTCACTACCCGCTGGGATTTCTAAGGGCCGCGATGGGCCAGGCAGTGGGTGGAGCATTGCCTGGCCGCATCACAAATCGGCTATCCAAGCTCTTGTTTCTGGGTCAAGGCAGTAGTGGGTAGTCGTTGCGGGGCTTAATCTTGCAGGCTGCTCTATTCATCCACATTCCCTTGCAACGCCGTCTCGAAGTCTTGCCCACCATAAAAAATCCCCAGGATGAAAACCTTCTCCTCATCCACCGTAAAGGCAATCACTGCCCGCTTGCGGTAGTGGGTGATACGCAGGCCTGGGCGTATATCCTCGCGCAAGTTTCCTCGCCGCGGGAACGTACGTAATTTTTCACAGTGGCTAACGATAGCGTCGGTGTAGCGCAGGGCAATCTGCGGCGAAGCCTCGGCGGCAAGGTAACCATAGAGTGCTGCCAACTGCTCCAGGGACTGCGGGGCGAACTGCACGGTGTAGGTCATTACGGTTTAGCAAGGGTGGCCTGATGCTCGGCCAGTAAACGAGCGCGTACTTGCTCAACGCTGAGTGCACTTTCAGGGTCAGCTTTCAAAGCGTCATAAGCCGGACCAACCTGGCCAACCAACCAGTTATCCAAGGCGCGGTCGCGAGCCAGCAGCGCCCGCAGGCCGTCCCGAATCACTTCGCTTTCAGTGGCATATTCACCTGAGGCCACCTTGGCCTTGACCACATCGGCCATCTGGCTGGGCAGCGTGATACTAAATTGTTGAGTGGTGCGCATGATGAGGCTTCCGGATGGAATAGGATTTAATCCTACTAGATCCTGAAAACATGCACACGACCGTTCGGACCAATTGCCACGTGGCTTTTCACTGAAGTAGCAGCACAAAAAACCGCCTTCACAGGCGGTTTTTTATGGGTGGGTGATTTGAGCCCTACAACGGCGCAGGCTCCACATCCTTGAAGGTCAAGCCCGGGCTGTCGCTGATTTGCCAAGGGTTGGCGCCACCGGTCTGGGTGAAGCGCAGGGTGTCGAAGCGGGAGTCCTTGAGGCCGTCGATCTTGGCTTTGGCAGTGCCGCTGAAGCGTACGCGCTCGAAGGTCAGGCCTTGGTGGTAGGCGTTGTTCTTGCCTTCACCCTTGACTTCGATGGCGGCCAGTTTGGCGTTCTCGACGCTGACGTCGCTGACCCGAATGTCTTTGAACTGCCCGGGCACGGTGGATTTGGTGTAGTCGAGTTTGGCGTTGGGGTCGTTGTAGTCGAGGGTGAAGATAAAGGCTTGCTTGACCGTGTTGCGGATCGCCGAATCGCGGAAGACCACGTTGCGCGCACCACCGTCCATGAAGTTGGTGCTCTTCATGCGCAGGCCGGCATCGGTGCCGTCGGAGACGTTGTCTTCAGCCAGGATGTTCTGGATCCAGGCACCGGTATGGCTGCCGGCGACCACCATGCCGTGGCCCTTGCGGAAGAAGTTGTTGAAGATCCACGCATCTTCCTGGGGCTTTTGCTTCACCGCTTCGGCCCCGGTGCCGGCGGCGAAGTTGACGCAGTCATCGCCGGTGTCGAAGAAGTTGTTGAACACCATCGCCCCCTTGCTGTTGGCGAATTCGATGCCGTCGCCGTTATTGGCGTCGTAGGTCTTGTGGGTGGTGTTGGCCATGACCACGTTTTCGGTTTCCAGGTTCATGATCCCGTGGTACGCCGGGTTGAGCACGGTGAAGCCGCCGTAGAACACATTCTTCACGTTGCGCAGGGTGATCAGCGACGAGCGCATCTGGCCGTAGGCGTCCTTGACGTTCAGGCCCCGGGCCACGGCTTGCTCGACCTGGGCCTTGGCCAGGATGCCGTCCTGCATGTAGCGGGTGTTGTCGCTGGGCAGGTAGAACGGCAGCGGCCGGCCCAGTTCGTCCTTGACGTCGGCCTGGCGCTTCCAGCCGTTGCCGTCGATGGTGCCCTTGCCGACGATGCGGATGTTTTCGAAGGTCTGGTGCTGTTTCGGATCACGCGGCAAGGCATTGATCAGCGAGGCCGGGCGCACGGTGGTCGAGTACGGATACTGGATGTAACCCGCCAGCGGATAGTCTTCGGCACGCTCGGAGCCAAGCAGGGTCGCGCCCTCGGCGATTTCCAGGGTCATGTTGCTCTTGAGGTAGAGCGCGCCGCTTTTGTAGGTGCCCTTGGGCAGCAGCACTTTGCAGCCGGCCGTGCAGGCGTCGATGGCGTTCTGGATTGCCAGGGTGTCGAGGCTGCTGCCATCGCCCTTGGCGCCGTATTTTTTGACATCGAACAGGGCCGGGACTTGGCTGGTGCGCTGCACCACGGCCGGGCTGTCGGCGGACTCCTTGCCATGGCCGTCGACCGAACGCACGGTGAAACGGTACTGGGTGTCGGGCTTCAGGCCCTGGGCGGTGAAGCTGTGGATGGCGATGCGGTAGTGGAAGTTGGCCGGGTCCTGCTCGTAGAAGCGGTCGATGTAGGGCTTGGCCGGCGATACGCTGTCGTTGTTGCCATTGGCGCTGCCCAGCAGGGTGCCATTGACGTAGACCCGGTAATCCTTGATCGCGGCGTGGTCCGCGGGCTTTTCCCAGACCAGGATGATCTGCTGGTCATCAAAGGCCAGGGTCGGCACTTGCACCTTGCTCGGTGCTTGCAGGGCCCACAGCGGCAGGCTGCAGCCCAGCGTGAGGGCAGCGACGACAGCGCGTGCCAGGGGGCGTTTGGGCAGAGCGACAGCAGGGTTTTGATACGGCATGTTGTTTTCCTTGTTTTTGCCAGTCATCACGCCGGGGTGGCTGAACCGTTGGGTTCAGGCCGAGCGCCCGGCTTCTTCGAGGTATTGGCTGCGGTTGACGAACGTCTCGCGCGGCATTTCCCTCACATCCATGGACAGCGCCTCGACCTCGGGCAGCAAGGCTACCAGGGCGGCCAAGGTCGCCGAGGCGAGGCTGCGTTGTTGCTCGGCGCTGCGCCCGGCGAACAGGTACAGCGCCACGTGCACGAAGTCGTCCTGGGTTGCGCCGCAGCGGTAATGGCTGCAGCCGTTGAGGCGCACCTTGATGTCCCCCGGCTTGAATACGCCGAAGGCATCGAGGGCGTCATGCACGGCGGCCAGTAGGGTCTGTTCGCCGACGCGCTGGGCCAGGGCAACCGGGCAATCGATGATGCAATGGGGCATGGCGGATCTCCTTTCAGGGGTCAGGGGTGTCAAAGCCGAAAGCGCGCCACGGATTCGCGCAGTTCATCCGCCAGGCGTTCCAGGGAATGCACGTTGCCGTGGGCCGCACGCACCGACGCCGCCGAGTCTTCGACGCGGTTGGCGATGCTCTCGATGTTCTGCGCCACGCTGGCGCTGGCCTGGCTTTGTTCGGCGGTGGAGCTGGCCACTTCGCGCACCTGGACCAGGGTCAGCGAGGCCCCGCGATTGATCTCGCGCAGAGCGTTGGCGGCCTGCTCGGCCAGGGCCACGCCAATCGCCACCTGGGGCGTGACGGCGGTCATGCCCTCGACCACCGAGCCGGTGTCGACCTGGATCGAATTGATCATGCGGGTGATGTCCTGGGTCGCCAGCGCGGTGCGCTGGGCCAGGTGCCGCACTTCATCGGCCACCACCGCAAAGCCCCGGCCCTGCTCTCCGGCCCGCGCCGCCTCGATGGCGGCATTCAGCGCCAGCAGGTTGGTCTGGCTGGCGATGTCGCTGATGGCGCTGGCGATGCCGTCGATCTCATGGGTGCGCTTGACCAGCCCGGCGATGCGCACCGAGGCGTCCTCGACCTGGGCCGACACTTGCTGGATCGCCCCCGCCGCCTGGTGCACCAGTTGCTCGCCATCGGCCGCCAGTTGCGCCGAACGCGCGGAGTTGGCTTCGGTCTCGCGGGCACTCGAAGAAATATGATCGATGGTGACCGACATCTGCTCGATGGCCGCCGCCGTGGCGGTGGTGGCTTCCGAGGTCTGCTGGGAGGCGCTGTCGATCTGGCGCATCTGCCCGGTCAGGCCACTGGCCGCTTCGCCCAGCAGGCCGGAGCCGTTGTGGATGCCGACGATCATTTCCCGCAGACTGGTCTGCATGGTCGCCACCGCCGCCAGCAGGCTCTGCGGGCCGAAGCGCCCGGTGACCGCGCGGCTCAGGTCACCGGCCGCGATCGCCCGCGCCACCTCGGTGGCATAGGTCGGCTCGCCGCCAAGGCTGCGATAAATGCCTCGGGACATGCTCAAGGCCAACGCCGTGGTCACCAGCACCACCAATAGGCCGACCCCGAGAAACTGCCAGGCCAGGCGCCAGAATGCGGCATCGATGTCGTCGACAAAAATGCCGAAACCCACCAGCCAGTTCCAGCCGTCGATTTGGGTGATGCCGTTGATTTTTGGCACCGCTTGTTCGGCGCCCGGGTATTTGGCCAGGTCGTCGAAGTAGGCGAACCGAGTGTTTTTCAAACCGTCCAGATAGCCCTGCCACTTGGTTCTACCGTCGGCCAGAGTCACGCCGACGTCGACCTTGCCGATCACCTCGGGGTTGGGATGGACCAGGCCCAGGGCGTCCACGGTGCGGGCCCAGAGGTAGGTCTTCTTGCCATCGCGCAGGCTAGACAGGGCTTCGATGGCCTTGGCCTGCGCGGCGTCGCGGCTGAGGATGCCGCGTTGTTCCTGCTCCTGGTAATACGCCACTTGCTGCGCGGCCAGATTGAGCACGGTGTAGATTTCGCTGCGTTTGTTTTCCAGCATGTTCGAGCGCAGGGCGCTCAAGCCGAACCCGGCAATCAACAGCAGGCCGAGCACGGTGCAGATGACCATAAGCGTGAGTCGATGATGCAGCTTCATAACGCGTCCCTGTTGCGTTGTACCCGGCCCACCCGGTGCTTGATCGAGGTCCTGCGGCGCCCCGACAGCGCCGCAGGCAACCGCCTTACTGGGCGCCGAGTTTCTGGATCAGCGCGCCCAGTTGCTCCACTTCGTCCGGCAGCAGGTCGGTCAGCGGTGCGCGCACCGGGCCCGCGTCATGCCCGACCAGGCGTGCGCCGGCCTTGACGATGCTCACGCCATAGCCTTCGCAACGGTTGCGAATGGCCAGGTACGGCAGGAAGAAATCATCGATCAGGCGGCCCACGGTTTGGTGGTCGTCAGCGGCCACCGCCTTGTAGAAGTCCATGGCGGTTTTCGGGATGAAGTTGAACACCGCCGAGGAATACACCGGCACGCCCAGGGCCTTGTAGGCCGCGGCATAGACCTCTGCGGTCGGCAGGCCGCCAAGGTAGGTCAGGCGCTCGCCCAGGCGGCGGCGGATCGAGACCATCGACTCGACTTCGCCGATGCCGTCCTTGAAACCGATCAGGTTCGGGCAACGCTCTGCGAGGATTTCCAGGCTTTCGGCGTTGAGCCGGCACAGGTTGCGGTTGTAGACCACGACACCGAAGTCCACCGAGTTGCAGACCTGCTCAACGTGAGCCACCAGGCCCTTCTGGCTGGCTTCGGTGAGGTAGTGCGGCATCAGCAGGATGCCGGCCGCGCCCAGGCGCTCGGCTTCCTGGGCATAGGCGATGGCTTGACGAGTCGGGCCGCCGGCGCCGGCGAGGATCGGCACCTGGCCTCTGCAGGTGTCGACTGCGGTTTTGATGATCTGGGTGTACTCGGTGGGTTCCAGGGAGAAGAACTCACCGGTGCCGCCCGCGGCGAACAGAGCACTGGCACCGTACGGGGCCAGCCACTCCAGGCGGCGGGCGTAGGTGTCGGCGCGGAAGTCGCCTTTCGCGTCGAAGTCAGTGATGGGGAACGACAGCAAGCCGGAAGACAGGACGGATTTTAGTTCTTGTGGAGTCATGGTTCGCAAACCTCGAGCCGGAAAGTGAATGAAATACCTTAAGAGGTACGTCATCGTACAACTAAAATTTGAAAAGGACCACGACAAAAACGTCCTGGCTATGTAACCGCAAGTAAAAACCCTATAGATAAAGGGCCTTACCCCGAAAAACCCATGGGATAGCGGAGCAGAGCCCTTTTATAGTTGTACGATAACAATACCGCTGCCAGCGCCCTCCTCAACCGGCGAGTTGCCGTTCGGATTCGCGGCTGAAATCGCGACTGGCCTGCACCAGCATCCGCGTATAGGCATGGCTTGCCAGGTCCTGGCTCAGGGCCTGGCTGTCGAGCAGTTCGACGATCTTGCCCTGCTGCATCACCGCCACCCGATCACACAGGTGGGTCACCACCCCCAGGTCGTGGGTCACCATCAGGTAAGTGAGTTTCTCGCGCTGACGCAGGTCCGCCAGCAGGTTGAGGATCTCTGCCTGCACCGACACATCCAGGGCCGAGGTCGGCTCATCCAGCAACAGCACCCGGGGTTCGAGAATCAGCGCCCGGGCAATCGCCACGCGCTGGCGCTGGCCACCGGACAACTGGTGCGGATAGCGATAGCGAAAACTCTCGTTGAGGCCGACCTTGAGCAGAATTTCGTTGATCCGGTCGTCCTTGTCGGCGATGCCGTGGATGATCAGCGGCTCACGCAACGCGGTGTCGATGGTGTGGCGCGGGTGCAGGGAACCGTAGGGATCCTGGAACACCATCTGCACCTTGCGAAAGTGCTCCTTGGGGATCTTGTGCTGCAACGGCGCGCCGGCAATGCTCAGCTCGCCGCTCCAGTGCCGGTACTGCCCGGCCAGGCAGCGCAGGACGGTGGTCTTGCCCGAGCCGGACTCCCCCACCAGGCCGAAGGATTCGCCATCGGCGACGCTGAGGTTGACGTCATGCAGCACCTGGTTGAGGGCCGGGCCGGCGCCAAAACTGAGGTTCAGCGAATGGGCTTGGATCATGGGCATGGTCGGTTCCTCAAGAAGTCAGCCAGAGCGGATCGCGCTGCAGCACCGGCAGGCGCTCGCGGCGGTTGTCCATGCTCGGCAGGGCAGCCAGCAGGCCACGGGTATAGGGATGCTCGGCGTACTGCAGGTCGCAGGCCGCCAGGGACTCGACCACGCGCCCGGCGTACATCACCAGCACCCGGTCACAGTAATTGCGCACCAGGTTCAGGTCGTGGCTGACGAAAATCAGCCCCAGCTCCTGCTGCTCCACCAGCTCTTCGAGCACGCTGAGCACCTGCTGGCGCACCGAGACATCGAGGGCCGAGGTCGGCTCGTCGGCGATGATCACCTCGGGCCGGGTGATGACCATCATCGCGATCATGATGCGCTGCCCCATGCCGCCGGAGACTTCATGGGGGTACAGGTTGTAGACCCGCTTCGGGTCGCGGATATGGACCTTTTCCAGCATCTCCATCACCCGCTCGCGAGCGTCGCTGCGGCTGGCCTTGTGGTGGGCCAGGTAGGCCTCGGCAATCTGGTCGCCGACCTTGACCACCGGGTTGAGCGAGTATTTGGGGTCTTGCATGATCATCGAGATGCGCTGGCCGCGGATCTTCTGCATGGCCTTTTCACTGGCCGAAAGCAGGTCGACATCGCCAAAGCGCAGGGTCTGGGCGGTGATTTTGGCGCTCGCCGGGTGCAGCTTGAGCAGACTGCGGCCGACGGTGGATTTACCCGAGCCGGACTCGCCGACAATGGCCAGTTTTTCCCGGCCCAGGGTGAAGGACACATCACGCACGGCGTGCATTTCTTTCTTGCCACTGACGAAGCGCACATTGAGCCCTTCGACGTTCAGTTTGATGTCGGACATGGAGCCTCCGGTTACTCGCTACGCGGATCGAGGATGTCCCGCAGGCCATCGCCCAACAGGTTGAATGCCAGGCTGACCAGCATGATCGCCGCACCCGGTACGGCCACCAGCCACCAGCACTCGAGCATGTAGCGCCGACCCGTGGAAATCATCGCGCCCCACTCCGGCGACGGCGCCTGGGCACCCAGGCCGAGAAAGCCCAGGGCGGCGGCGGTCAGGATGATCCCGGCCATGTTCATGGTCAGGCGGATGATCACCGACGACATGCACATCGGCACGATGTGCCGCAGGATGATGCGCGACGACGAAGCGCCTTGCAGCTCCACCGCCACCACAAAATCGGCGTTGCGCAGGGACAGGGTTTCCGCCCGCGCCAGGCGTGCAATCGGTGGCCAGGAGGTCAGGGCAATCGCCACCACCGCATGCTCCAGGCCAGGGCCCAGGGCGGCGATAAAGGCCAGCGCCAGCACCAGGCTGGGGAAGGAAATGAAGATGTCGGTCAGGCGCATGAACACCGTGTCCACCACGCCGCCGTAGTAGCCCGAGACAGTGCCGATAAACAGCCCGATCGGGCCGACGATCACAGTCACCAGGGTGATGATGTACAGCGTGATGCGCGAGCCATAGACCAGCCGGCTGAAGATATCCCGACCGTACTCATCGGTACCGAACCAGTGGGCGGCGCCCGGTGCCTGCAGGGCGCTGGCCAGGTTCTGCGCGACCGGGTCATGGGTGGCGATCCAAGGGGCGAAGGCCGCGACCACGATCAGCAGCAGTGCGACCAGCAAACCGGCCAGGGTCATGGGGTTGCGCAGCAGGTGGCGCAGGACCCGCAGGCCGCTTTTGCACAAGGCATCGAAGCTGGACCCGGGGGCCCGCTCGCTCTGGCGTTTGGCGGTGGAATCGGTAGAAGACATGTTGGCAATCATCGGCATGTTCTCGGTTCGAAATCAGGATCACCCGATGCGCCCGCAGGCGCCCCGGGTGGCACTCAGCGTTGCTTGTAGACACCCAGGTAACGGGTGGCTTCGGCGTCATCGCCGTCGAAGCCCTTGACGTCGGAAGCGCTGACCACGGTGTCGGTCATCTGGGAAATCATCATGATCGGGCCCACCTGCTGGTCGTAGAGCTTCTGCGCCTGGTGGTACAGGCTCAGGCGCTGGGCACCGTCGCGCTCGATACCCACCTTGTCGATCAGGCTGTTGAGCTCCGGGCTGAAGAACGAGGCACGCCAGCCCTGGAAGTTGGGCAGGCCGGCGTCATCGCTGTTGTTGGGGTTGTAGGCAAAGGTGCGCAGGCTGAAATACGGGTGCGGGTAACGCTCGGCACCGCGGGCGACGATGATGTCGAAGTTGCGCGCGCGCATCGCGCCATACACCTGGTTGCCGGTGCCGGTGACGATGCTGGCCTTGATCCCGCCTTCGGCCAGGGTCGCCTGCAGGCGCGCGGCGATGTCGATGAAGGGCGGCTCGGACAAGGTGCGGATGGTGGTGCTGAAGCCTTCGGGGTAACCGGCTTCGGCCAGCAGTTTCTTGGCCTTGGCCACGTCCATGTGGTAACCCGGATCCGGCAGGCGTGCCTCCAGGCTCAGCTGCATCGGCTGCTGGTTGAGCTTGCCGTAGTAAGGCATCACCTGCTCGTCCAGGCCCTTGTAGTCGATCAGGTTGCGCACCGCTTCGCGCACCTTGGGCTTGGCGAACTCGGGCTGTTTCATGCTCATGGCCACGTAATACATGGTGCCGCGCTGCAGGGACTGGACCTGGATTTTCTCCGAGCCATCGATGGCGCGGATGTCCGGCGCGGCCATGCCATAGGCCAGGTCGAGGTCGCCGCGCTCAAGCATCAGGCGCAGTGATTGGGACTCGGTCATGTGCCGCACCACCACGCGCTTGAGCTTGGCCGCGCCATTCCAGTAACCGTCGAAACGGGTCAGCAGCAGCGAGTCGTTGGCACTCCACTTGGTGAGCACGAACGGACCGCTGCCGGCCTCGTTGGTCACCAGCCAGCCGGCGCCCAGGTCGCCGTTTTTCTCGTGGGCCAGGGCAGTCTTGCGATCCACCACCACAGCGCTTGGGGAAATCGCCAGGGAGTCGATCAGCAACAGTGGGTCCATGACTTGCGGCAGGTCGATGACCAGGGTGTGGGCATCGCTGGCACGGATCAGCGACTGAATATTGTCGACGCTGTAGCCGTAGGCCTTCCAGGTGGTGGCCAGGCCGAAGTTCAGCTTCATCACCCGGTACAGCGACCAGGCCACGTCTTCAGCGGTCAACGGGTTGCCGGAGTGGAACTTCACGTCCTGGCGCAGGTGGAACGTCACCTGCTTGCCGTCTTCGCTGATGTCCCAGCGCTCGGCCAGTTGCGGCAGGTGTTTTTCCGGGTTGCCGTGGTCGCGCTTGACCAGGGTGTCGTAGAGGTTGGCGTTGACCCCCGAGGCATCCAGGCCCGGGGCATTGGCCGGGTCGATGGAGAACAGGTTGACCATGCTCATGCCGACGATCAGTTGGTCGTTCGGCGTCTTGGCGTTCACCACGGCCATCGGCCCCAGGGCCAGGACCGCCGCCAGCAGGCCCAGGTGCAGTTTGGAAAATGCAGTTTTCATTCAAGGATCCTTCTTCTTATATTTTTATCGGTTCGCAACGGCAAAACGGCTCAGCGGGTACGCGGGTCGAACACCTTGTACAAGGCGTCGCTGATCAGGTTCAGGGCGACGAAGATCAGGCCGATCACCAGCACACAGCCCATCACCGCGTTCATGTCGCCAAGCATCAGGCTGCTGGTCAGGTACTGGCCGAAACCGGGCCAGGCAAACACGGTCTCGATCAGCACCGCGCCTTCGAGCAGCGAGCCGTAGGCCAGCGCGACCACCGTCAGCAGTTGCACGAGGATGTTGCGAAAGGCATGGCCCCAGACCACCTGGCGGCGGGACAACCCCTTGACCCGGGCGGTGATGATGTATTCCTGGGACAACTGCTCAAGCATGAAACTGCGGGTCATGCGGCTGATGTAGGCCACCGAGTTCAGGCCCAGGATCAGCGACGGCAGGATGATATGGCGCAGGGCGCTGGCAAAGGCGTCCCAGTCCCGGGCCAGGGTCGAGTCGATCAGCAGCAGGCCGGTCACTTCCGGCACCATGCCGTCGTAGGCCAGGTCGATGCGTCCGGCGCCGCCGGCCCACCCGAGCCAGGCGTAGAACACCAGCAGGCCCATCATGCCCAGCCAGAAAATCGGTGTGGAGTAACCGAACAGGGTGATGACCCGGGCGATATGGTCCCCCAGGCGCCCCTGGTTGCTGGCGGCGCACACACCCAGCGGCAGGCCGATCAGGACCCCGAACAGAATCGCCAGGGTCGCCAGTTCGATGGTCGCCGGGAATACCCGCTTGATGTCTTCCAGCACCGGGTGGCCGGTCAACAGGGCGTTGCCGAAATCACCGTGGAGCAGGTCGTTGAGGTACAGCCCGAACTGGGTCCAGATCGGCTTGTCCAGGCCCATGGCCCGGTACACCTGGTCGTAGGTGGAACTGTCGGCGTCTGGCCCGACCACCGCCAGCACGGGATCCAGCGGCATGACCCGACCAATGATAAAGGTCAGCGCCAGCAGGCCGAGCAAGGTCACCAGGACCGTGCTGACACGCCGGGCGGTATTGGAAGCGCGAGCCCCCAACACGGAGGCAGTCGAAACAAACATAGTGAGCTCCTGATAAAACAGTCACCGGTACACCAAGGGCGCAGGGCCAGGCCCCGCGCCACACTCAGCGATTCTTGTAGACGTCTTTGTAGCGAGTGGTCGCGGCCGTGTGGCCTTGATAGTCGGCAACGTCGCCGTAGATCAGCACCGTATCGGTCATTTGCGAGACCGGCAGAATGGCGCCCACCTGCTGGTCGAGTTGCTCCTGGATCTGCAGGTACTGGGCCAGTTGTTTGCTGGCGTCAGGCTCGACCTCGGCGCTCTCGATCAGTTGGTTCAGCTCGGGGCTGTAGAACGAAGTGCGCCAGCCCTGGAAGTTGCTCAACTTGGCTTCATCGCGGTTGTCAGGGTTGTACACCAGGGTCCGCAGGCTGGAATGCGGATGCCGCTCAGCACCGCCGCCGCCACGGCCGACGATGATGTCGAAGTTGCGCTCGCGCATCGCACCGTAGATCTGGTTACCGGTGCCGGTGATGATGCTGGCCTGGATCCCGGCCTGGGCCAGGGTCGATTGCAGGTTGGAGGCGATGTTGATGAAAGGCGGATCGGTCAGCACCCGGATGCTGGTCTTGAAGCCATTGGGGTAGCCGGCTTCGGCCAGGAGTTTTTTCGCTTCCTCGACATTCAGCCGGTAGCCCGGATCCGGCAGGCGCGCCGCCAGGCCCAGGGGCAACGGCCGCTGGTTGATCAGGCCGTAGTGCGGCATCACGGTCTGGTTGATGCCCTGGTAATCGATCAGCGAACGCACCGCCTTGCGCACCCGGGCATCGGCGAACATCGGCTGCTTCACGCTCAGGGCGACGTAGTACAGGGTGCCGCGCTGCAGGGTCTGGGTGCGCACCTTGTCACTGCCTTGCAGGGCTTCGATATCCGGTGCCGACATGCCCTTGGCGATGTCCAGGTCGCCGCGCTCGATCATCAGGCGCAGAGACTGGGACTCGGTCATGTTGCGCATGACGATGCGCTTGAGCTTGGCCGGTCCACCCCAGTAACCGTCGAAACGGCTCATGAGGATCACATCGTTGGCGCGCCAGTCATTGAGCACAAAGGCGCCACTGCCGGCGGCGTGGGTCACCAGCCAGGCGGCGCCCAGGTCGTTGTTCTTCTGGTGCTCCAGCACCTTCTTGCGGTCGAGGACAAACGCGCTGGGCGAGGTGGCCAGGGTGTTGAGCACCAGGAGCGGGTCGGTCGGCCGTGGCAGCTCGATGACAAAGGTAGTGGCGTCGGTGGCGCGCATGTACTGCTCGACGTTTTCCGCGCTGAAACCGTAGGCCTTCCAGGTCGAGGCCAGGGCCAGGTTGAGCTTGAGTACCCGCTGCAGGGACCAGGCGACGTCTTCGGCGCTCAGGGGGTTGCCGGACTGGAACTTGACCCCGGGACGCAGGGTGAAGGTCAGGGTCTTGCGGTCGTCGCTGACCTGCCAGCGTTCGGCCAGGGCCGGAACCAGGCGATCAGGCTGGGCCACATCCTGCACCAGCAGCATGTCGTAGAGGTTGGCGTTGATCTCCGAGACATCCAGCCCGGTGGCGGCGGCAGGGTCCAGGGACAACAGGTTGATCATGCTCATGCCGACAATCAGTTGATCGGCCGGGGTCTTGGCATAAGCGACAGGCAAGGTGGAGATCGCCAGAGTAGCCGCAAATACCCGCGCCCAAAGCGAGGGGAGAATGCTCATAGTGAGAGTGCCTTTCTTATATTTATTCAGGGCTCTCGGGCTACCCGGCCTGAACCGGGAAGCCCGCGTTACACATCAGAAACTGTTGAGCGTGTTGGTTTCGATGAACTCGAAGTCGATCTCTTCACCCAGGCCCGGCAGGTCGGACAGGTGGACGAAACCGTCGCTGTCCATCGGGTCGACCAGACGCTTGAGGTAGGCCGGGACTTCGTCGTAGTCCAGGTACGGGTGCAGCAGGCCACGCTCGTACCAGGTGCAGTTCTTGATTGCCCCGACCACCGCCAGGTTGGCCGCGCCGTTGCCGTGGATCTCGCAATCCATGCCGAAGGATTCGGCCATGTGCGCCACCTTCAGGCAGGGGGCAATACCGCCGACACCGGCGACACCGGCGCGCAGGATGTCGCAGACATCGTTCTTCACCCAGCTGGCACGGCTCAGGTGCTTGCCGGCCAGGGTTTCCGGGCCGAGTACCGGAATATCCAGCTGCCCCGCCAACCAGGCGTAGGACTCGGCGGAGTCTTCCATCATCGGTTCTTCGAACCAGGCGAAGTCGAGCTTCTGCAATTCGCGACCAATGTAGAGAGCGTCGGTGCGGTTGTACCAGTGGTAGCCATCGAGCATCAGGGCGATGTCCGGGCCGACCGCTTCACGCACGGCGGCGCAGGCCTTGACGTCGATACGCGGGCTTGGCGCAAACGACACCGGCGGCATCCAGGTGTGCAGCTTGATCGCCTTGTAGCCGCGCTGGACCAGGGTCTCGGCAAAACGGCCGTAGTCTTCCGGGGTCGCCAGGCCGCCTGGCAATTCATCCCCACACATGGTCGAGCCGTACGCCGGCACCTTGTCGCGGAAACCGCCGATGAGTTTGTGCACCGGTACGTTGAACTTGCGCCCGGCCCAGTCCCACAGCGCCTGTTCCACCAGGGCCAGGGCACGGTCGGTGAGTTGGCTGGCGCTGCCGCGTTGCCAGTGCACCAGGTCGTGCCAGATCTTTTCGCGATCGAGGGCGTTCTGCCCGATCAGCACCTTGCGCACAAAACCATCGAGCACATAAGGACGGATCAATTCAGGGGCGCCGAAGGCATAACCCTCATTGCCGTCTTCGGTCTGGATGCGCAGCAGGGCCATCTTGGCCTGGGCGACATCACCGGGGTGGGCGTGGCCCGCACTGTCGACAGCGCGACGGGTCGGGTAGGAAAAAACCTGGACGTTGACTGCTGTAATTCTCATGGACGTCTTTAGCCTGCTTATTAGATTTATGACAGGAATGTCGCCTGCTGAAAATGATCATACGTCATCGTACAACACTTGAAAAGACGAAAAATAACCTCCGAATTTCCGCGCATTTTACCCCGTAAGCCCCGCAAAAGCCCCTATTTAAAGATGACTTAAAGACAACATAGTGATCTCTAGAGCCCTATCTACAGGCTATATATGTAACAAGGTGTTACAAACAGGGCCATAACCCGTAGACACCCCCATAGTCGTACGATAACGTATATCGACACCAAGAAATGAGACCTCCGCAACACCTCTGCTGCCAGCCGCACTGTTCACAAACCCAACAAAAACAATAAAAGAAGACTCCATGAACATCACATTCCGTACCCTCGTTACGCTCGCCACACTCAGCCTGCCTTTCTGCGCCAGCGCCGATTCCGCCAACATCAACTACCGCCACCAGTTCACTGAAGACGACAGCGCCCACGCCGATCGGATCAAGCTCGGCTATCGCCTGGACAGTGGTCTGGGGTTTGAGGCGGAGATGAAATACCGCACGGCCGGCGATCGCGAAGACGTCGCCTACGACAACATGGTCAACAACGGTCACGAGTTCACCGTCAGCTACAACTACAAGCTGAGCCCCCAGTCGACCCTGACCCCGGCGTTCCAGATGGACAGCTCGAAGGACTCGACCAGCTACAAGTTCGGGCTCAAGTACAACTACAAGATCAACGATGCCTTCTACGTCGCCACGCGCTACCGGCTCGATGCCAAGAAGCTCGACCGCGACCAGATCAACGAAGACTTGCCTGATCGCGCCAAGGACAACCAGAACACCAACCGTTTCGAAGGCTGGCTGGGCTATACCCCGGCCAGCAAGTGGGCCTATGAGTACCAGTTCATCTACTTCAAGACCGACTACATCCGCTACGACAACAAGAAGAGCGACTACGAGCAGAACATGATCGTCAAATACAAACTCACCAAGGAGTGGGTTCCGTTCATCGAGATCGGCGACGTCAAAGTCAATTCCACCAGTGATGACCGTCAAGCCCGCTGGCGCTTCGGGATCCAGTACAACTTCATGTAACAGTCGAGCCGGCCTGGCGATCGCGCATCGTTCACCAGGCCTGGCCGCCCCCTCCCCCTTCGCAACCACAGCTCTATGGAAGACCCGACCATGACCACACAGCCCCCTTCGCGCAAACCCTTCACCCGCATCCTGCTGACGGGCGCCGCCGGTGGCCTGGGCCAGATACTCAGGGAAACCCTGCAGGCCCACGCCGCCGTCGTCCGCTCCTCGGACATCAGCCCCATGGCACCCAGCCGCGGCGCGCATGACGAAGTGATCAACTGCAACCTGGCCGACAAGGCCGGGGTCGAAGCCCTGGTCAAGGACGTGGAGGCCATCGTCCACCTCGGCGGGATTTCCGTTGAGCGGCCCTTCGAAGAAATTCTCGATGCCAACATTCGCGGCACCTTTCATATTTACGAAGCGGCGCGCAAACACGGGATCAAACGCGTGGTGTTCGCCAGCTCGAACCACGTCACCGGCTTCTACCCGCAGGACGCAGAACTCGACGCCCACAGCCTGCGCCGCCCGGACGGTTATTACGCGCTGTCCAAGTCCTATGGCGAAGACCTGGCGACCTTCTACTTTCACCGCTACGGCATCGAAACCGTGAGCCTGCGCATCGGTTCGTCATTCCCCGAACCGCGCAACCTGCGGATGCTGTCCACATGGCTCAGTTACCAGGACCTCGACCACCTGGTGGAACGCGCACTGCTGGCCAGTGATGTCGGGCATAGCGTGGTCTACGGCGTATCCGCCAACCGCGACCTGTGGTGGAACAACCGTCACGCCGCGCACCTGGAGTTTGCCCCGCAGGACAGCTCGGAAAAATTTCGCCCGCAGATCGAGCAGCAGCCCAAGCCTGCGGCCGATGATCCCAACAGCCTGTTCCAGGGCGGCGCGTTTACCGCAGCCGGGCCGTTCGGCGACTGAGACTGCCCCTTCTCCCTGCGCGGCGGCGCACGGGCGCCGCCGCCCCCTACCTTCTGGAGCCCACGGTATGAACGCCGAACTCATCGTCGATGCCCGCAATGCCACCGGTGAAAGCCCGGTCTGGCACGTGCAGGAAAATGCCTTGTATTGGGTCGATATCCCTGCGGGCCGCCTGCATCGCTGGCAGGCGGACGGCAAGACCGAATCCTGGCAGGCCGACGAGATGCTCGCCTGCATCGTCCGCAGCCCCCAGGGCCACTGGCTCGGGGCCCAGGAAAGCGGCATCTTCCAACTCACGCCCCAGGCCGACGGCCGCCTGCACGCCGAAAAACGCGCCGGGGTTGAACACGCTCGGGCCAACATGCGTTTCAACGACGGGCGCTGCGACCGCCAGGGGCGTTTCTGGTCCAGCACCATGCAGCCCGCTATGGGCACCGACCCGGTGGGGGCGCTGTACCGTTACGACGGGCAAACCCCGGGCCTGGTCGAGCCACTGAGCGCACAACTGGACGGCCTGCTGGTGGGCAATGGACTGGCCTTCAGCCCGGACGGCAAGACCCTGTACCTGTCGGACTCGCACCCCACGGTGCAGCAGATCTGGGCCTTCGACTACGACATCGACAGCGGCACCCCCCACAACCGGCGCAGCTTCGTCGACATGAACGCCCACCCCGGCCGGCCAGACGGCGCGGCGGTCGATGCCGAGGGGTGCTACTGGATCTGCGCCATCGATGCCGGCCTGGTGCTGCGCTTCACCCCCGAGGGCAAGCTGGACCGCTCGCTGCCGCTGCCGGTGAAGAAACCGACCATGTGCGCCTTTGGCGGCGCCGGGCTCGACACTTTGTTTGTGACCTCGATTCGCCCCCAGGGCATCGACCTTGGCGACCAGCCGCTGGCCGGTGGCGTGTTCGCCTTGAACCCCGGGGTCAAAGGCTTGCCCGAGCCCCAGGCGCGCAGTTGAACAACCTCGGCTGAAAGGCCTTGGCGGCGGCGCTCAGGAAGTCAGTGCGGCCGCCGCGTCGAAGGCTTCGTACGCCTTGCGCATGCGCTCGCGACTGTTGGACAGGTGCAGGCGCATCGCGGCACGTGCGGCGTCGGCATCACGTCGGGCAATCGCCTGATAGATGTCTTCGTGCTCGCGGCTCAAGCGCTCCAGGTAGGGCTCCTTGGCATCATTCACCAGGCGCTTGGAGTGCAGGCGGGTCCGGGGAATGATGCTGACCCCCATGTGCAACATGATGTCGGTGAAGTAGCGATTGCCCGTAGCCAGGGCGATCTGCTGGTGAAACTGAAAGTCCGCCGCCACCGCGTAATCGACACTGACCGCCGGGGAATTCAGGGCATCGAGGGAGTCGCGCATCAGGCGCAATTGCTCATCGGTACGCCGCACACAGGCCAGGCCTGCCGC
The DNA here is from genome assembly GCF_002018875.1 of Pseudomonas sp. MF4836. GTDB lineage: Bacteria > Pseudomonadota > Gammaproteobacteria > Pseudomonadales > Pseudomonadaceae > Aquipseudomonas. Next base: position 207,970 of record NZ_MVOL01000002.1, on the reverse strand, counting down.
CTCCACTTCCAGGCTGATGCGCAACTCGAGCACCGCCAGCACGTCATGCAGGGTGACGATGGTCTCGGGGTCGATACAAAAGCCGCTGGGGCTGGGGATATCGCGGACAAAGGTGCCGATACCGTGGCGGGTTTCCACCAGGCCCGCGGCCTGCAACCGGGAAATGGCCTCGCGGACCACGGTGCGGCTGACCTTATGCTCGTCCATGACCTGAGACTCGGTGGGCAGCTTCGCCCCGCGCTCGATCTCACCTTCACGAATGCGCCGCGACAGTTCGGTGACCAGTTCCTGGGCCAGGCTGCGGTGCTTTCGGCGGACGGTGGGTTGGACGTTCTGGTGGTCCATTAAGAGCGTGTATCCAGGTTTACGGATGAAGGCTCATGATAGCTCAAGCAGTTGTACGACAACTACCTTTGTACGCAACAAGTGCGGCGATTTGCATACGAACTCAGCGCAATTGCTTTAAACCGAACGCTTCCCATCTCCCCGCGCGCCCGCTACCTGGGGGCCTCAGTGACCGATGTACTTGTAGTGCGCCAACCACTGGCCATCGACCTGGTGCAGCGCCAGATACACTGCCGTCTCGCTTGGCTGGCCATCGGCGAACAGCACGCAGTCCAGGGCCACGGCCTGGTCGTTCTGTTGATAGAGGTCGATAAACCGCCGTTGCCCTCCGCGCTCGGCGAAGGCCAGGGCAACAGGCGCGAGAGACAAGCGGGAGCCCGGATCGAATGAGTCATCCAAGGCTTGGTAAACCTCTTCCAGGACCGCGTCGCTGATGCAGAAGCCCTGCTGAAGGGTGTCGGTGTCGCGCCGATCAAGGGCGTCGACCAGGGCCTGGGCCGCGGCATAGGCCTGGAGCTGTGTGGGCATGTTCATGGGGAGATCCGTTGGCCTGTTCAAGCGCCCAGGCGACTAGCAAAGTGACGGAGGATATCGGCAATTTCCAGGGCCTGGGTGGCCGTAAGCTCGACAGGATCGTTGTAGGCGCTGGCCGCCTTGAGATGAATGGATGAGCCTTGCTCAAGCACCACCCGCACCTCGCCGTCTGCGGTTTCAAACACGTCCTGCGGCGACGTGTCGATCATCATCAAACCCCTCTCACACGGTGCTCGGACAGCTGCATAAACGCCATGAAGCTGTCCGCCACCCGCTGGGTCACGCCGCTTTCGTGGGACCACAGGACCACCACCGGCTCGCCGCCAGCGCCTGCCACGGCGTAGTCGAAACAGTAGTAATCCCCGGTGCCGAACTCGGCAAACGGCAGCAATGCCGAGAAGTCGCTCGCGGTGTCGGCCACGTTGTCCAGCCACACCAGCCAGCCCTCCTGGTACTGCCGAACGATGGAGTCCCAGGTCTTGCGCGGATCCCGCGCATCAAACACCGGAAACACCGTCAGCGCGCCTAGCGAGCGGCCGTTATTGACCAGCAGCCATTGCGTAAAAGACTCGGGCAAACGCCGCCCCAGCTCGCTCTCTGCCGCCTGGATGGCCGCTATCGACGTGCCAATCACCCGTGCCTGAGCCATCGCTGCCTCCTCCTTGAAAAAACCGATAATGCCGACGCTCGACCGAACGCGGCAATCTGCCTGCCAACCACTGTCGCGCGGCAGTTTATGAGCAGTTTCGGATCGGCGCCAATCCCTATCCCTCAAGCCCCACGCGCCGGACCTTTGATCTGCGAACCCCGGCCACGGGTTTTTCATGCTGAAATAGCCGCGCGTTTTTGCCGCAAGCCGTTGCCGATCTGGAGTCCCCCATGAAGAAAACCGCAGCCCTGGCCCTACTGTTCACCCTGGCCCTGCTCGGCAGTCTCGCCCACGCGCAAGGCGATGCCGAGGCCGGCGGCAAGCTGTTCAAGCGGATCTGCGGCGGCTGCCACACTATCGGGCCTTCGGTACGCAGCTCTTTTGGGCCCCAGCTCAACGGCATCATCGGACGCCCGGCGGGCAGTGCCAGCGACTACCAGTATTCGGAGGCCATGAAGAACTCCGGCGTGGTCTGGACCCGCGACAAACTGGTGGCCTACCTCGAAGACCCCAAGGCCGTGGTGCCCGGCACGCGGATGATCTTCTGGGGGCTGAGCGATGCAGAAAAAATCGACAACCTGCTGGCCTATCTACAAACCTTTGCCGAGCAGCCATAAGGCCGGGAGGCATTCCCCAGGCAAAAAAAAAGGCCTCACATCGCTGTGAGGCCTTTTGCGTTACCCGTGTGCGCCAGAATCAGAACACGTTGATCGGGTAGTCGACGAACACACGCAGTTCGTTGCCGCTGTCGTTGTAGCCGCTGGATTTCTGCGCCACGCGCAGGATCGAGCTACGAACCTTCACGCTCAGGTCTTTGGCCGGGCCGCTCTGCACCACGTACTTGACCTGGTTGAAGATTTCACGCTCGGTACCACCAGTGGTGGTCGCGCCAGCGCTGTTGGTCGAAGTGATGTTGTCACCACGCACGTAGGCCAGGTTGTAGCTCAGGCCAGGCACGCCGAACGTACCGAAGTCCAGGCCGTAGCCCAACTGCCAGCTGCGCTCGTCTTCAGCGTTGAAGTCGGACCAGTAGGAGTTGGCCAGGTAGATGGTGTTACCACCGTCACCGACACGACCTTGCTGCTTCTGGTAGCCGCCATAGGCGTAGCCCAGGTTGCTGTCACCGGTGCTGCGCTGGTGGGCCAGGGTGAACGAGTGAGGACCCACGGCGTAGACAGCGGCCAGGCTCCAGATCTTGTTGTCTTCGCCGCCAGCGTTGGTCTTCTGCGCGTAGGACTTGTCCAGCTCGGTGCGGTAGCCGTTGAAGTCCAGGGTCAGGGACTGGGAGGTGGCCAACGGGAACACGTAGTTCAGGTTCACGTATTGCTTCTTCAGCACGTCTTCGACGTCGGAAGCGTACAGCGCGCCCTTGAACTGTTCGGTGAACTGATAGGCACCGCCCAAAACGTTGATCGACTTCAGACCACCGCTGTCACGGCCTTCGGCGCTCTTGCGCGACTCAGCGGTGAAACGACCGGCGTTCAGCACCAGGCCCTTGATCTCTTTGGAAGTGATCAGGGTACCGGTGTAGCTTTCCGGCAGCAGGCGCGAACTGTCGTAGTTCAGGACCGGCAGCTCAGGCATCTGGTCGCCGTACGCCAGGGTGGTGTTGGAAACACGGAACTTGACTGCACCACCGGCCTTGGCCAGGTCGCCAGCCGGCGTCTTGTTGCCGTTTTCGCTCTGCTTGAAGAAGTCGATGCCGGCGCCGCCAGCGTGGCTACCACGGTCCAGACGCAGGCCGTACAGGCCGAAGGCGTCAACGCCCACACCGACCGTGCCCTGGGTGAAACCGGAAGAGAAGGTACCGATAGCCGCTTGGCCCCACTCGCGCTGATCGTGATTACCGTCTTTCTTGTCGCGATTGATATAAGCGTTACGCAGCAGCACTTTCAGGCTGGCGTCTTCAACAAAGCCCTTGGACTCAGCCTGGTCGTTAGCCATGGCTTGAGTAGCGCCCAAAATCCCCAGTGCAATCAGGCAGATCCGTTGTTTCAACATTCTTTTATTTTCCTTATTACGGGTTGATTACGCGCTGTGGAACCCGGTCCGGATGGCGTCTTAGCGCTCTTTTGCGACCCGAAAATAAAAAGGCCCGCCCCACGAGAAAACGTGGCGGGCCTTTATTATTTTAAGAAGTTATGGCTCTTGGCCACAGGCGTTGGGGCGAATCCTATCCGCGCCCAGAACAGTGTGTCAATTTCGAGAATCTTCTGGAAATAGGCAAAAATCTTCTAAGAATTCATTTGCGCAGGGGCCATTGCGCTTGAGTGACAGGCCGCGACGGATGTGCGGCCCTTCATCAAGGAGCAGCAGCCCCTTGCATCGCCAACTGCACCGGGTGGCTGTCGACGAACTGCTCGAAGTGGCTGACCTTGCCGTCTTTCAGGGTCCATAAATGGACCACGCGGACGTTTATCGGCAAGCCGGTGGCCTTGTAGACGCCGGTGTAATTACCGTAGGCAACCACCTGGCCGCCCTGGGCCACATAGTTCTCGACCTTGAAGGCGAACCCCTCCCATTCGGTGGCCAGACGCTTGAAAACGTTCTCGACAATGGCCTCGAAACCCACATAGGTGCCGGCATAGGGAAAACCCGCCGCTTCGGTCCAGCGAGCATCGGGGGCCAGGGCGGCGGCCGTGTTCTTCGCGTTTTCCTGGGAATTGGCACCTTCGTAGGTGCTTTTGATCAGCGCAAGGTTATCCATGGGTGACTCCGCGACAGGGGGAAGAACATTCAAGGGGTGCAACCGTCCAGGCCACAGACCGGGGCGCTGGAAGAGGGTACAGCGGATTCGCCGATCAGCGCCGCGTTGAGCCAGGTGGCGAACGCTTCGGGCTTGCCCAGCCAGGGGCCAATATCCAGCAGCCGCCGCTGGCCACCCAGCTCCAGCACCAGGGTCGGGAACCCTTGGCCACCGACCTGGGCCAGCAACGCACGGCTGTCCTTGATGTGGTCTGTTACCTGCTGCGCGCTGGCCAACTCGAACGCCGCGTCGAAGCTGTCGGCGTCCAGCCCCAGCTCTTGTGCAAGCTCCTGCAGTACATCCTTGTCGGCGATGCGCCGGCCTTCAAGGTAGTGCGCCGTCTGCAATCGCCCGAGCAGCGCCAGGCCCTGCCCGCTCAACGCCTGTGCAGCAAGCACCGCGGCAATGGGCGGCGCCGAATCGAAGACCGCCGAATGATCGCGCAGCAGGCCTTCAAAATACGCCTCGCCAAACGGCTGCCCGGTGTACTCGGCAATGCGCCGGTCGTGGGGCATCACGTAGTCGCGCAACTGTGGCGAGACGGCCTGGCGGTTATGGCCGGTCATCATGCCGCCGCCATGGAGCACCACCGGCACTAACGCCTGTGCAGCCTGTACCAGAGGCTTGGCGCCGTAGCACCAGCCGCAAAGAGGGTCGTAGATGTAATGAAGGGTCGCGGCAGACATGACGGGCTCCAGCAAAAGATTGAAAAAAACCGATGCCGCAGCCTATGCCCAGGCCCGTAGCGGAAAAACCCCGGAATGGCATTCAGTCTGTTTCGCCAATCGGTCGAATGGGGCCTCCCGGCCCGTGTATCCAGCCCCTTACGACAAAGACACAATTTGAAACATAAACCCAAGGGAACTTTTCAGGAATAATTAACGAAAGCAAATAGCAAGCATTACCATTCGCACCCTCGACTCACCCACCCTTCGGATGCGCTTTAAATGCCTGCCCACCCTCGTCTCACGCCCGTTTCCATCGGCCTGTGCGCCCTGCTGACTTCCGGGTTCAGCTACGCCGCCACCACCCTGCCGGTCACCGCCATCAACGCCGAAGCCAATGCCGATGAAGACGATCCCCGGGTCAGGGAAAGCAGCACCGCGACTCGCACTGCCACGCCATTGCGCTACGTGCCCCAGGCCATCGACTCGATCAAGACCGCCAACGTCATGGATTACGGGATCAATGACCTGGGCACGGCGCTGAGCGGCATCCCCAACGTCAGCAACAGCGCCGATACGCGTTTCGACAGCGTGCGCATCCGCGGTTTCGACGCCAGCAACGACTTCTACCTCGACGGTATACGCGACGACAGCCAGTACGTGCGCGACCTGCACAACATCGAGCGCATCGAGGTGCTCAAGGGCCCTGCCGCCGTGCTTTACGGCCGCGGCAGCCAGGGCGGGATCATCAACCGCGTAAGCAAACTGCCGCAGTTCGGCCGTCGCTCCAGTGTCGAGCTCAGGGGCGGCAGCGAGGATTTGCGCAGCCTCTACGCCGACCTCAGCAGCGATCCGTCGGAGAACATCAGCCTGCGCCTGAACATGGGCAACGAGGATAGAAACAGTTTCCGCGATGGCGTCAGCGGCAACCGCCAGCTGTTCGCACCGTCGATGAGCTGGCAACTGACCCCGGACCTGAACTGGCTGGTGCAATACGAATACAGCCGTTATGACCGTACGCCGGACCGCGGGATTCCCGGTATCAACGGGCGCCCGGCCGATGTCAGCCGCGATACCACCTATGGTGACAAGCGCGACTACATCAACGACAAATCCCAATCCCTGCGCTCCAAGCTCAGCTACGAGCTCAGCGACAACTGGCAGCTGCGCAACACCCTGGGGGTGTTCAAGCTCGACAGCGATTTCGACAACACCTACGTCACCACCTATAACCCTGCCAACAGGACCGTGACCCGCCAGCGCTGGCAGCAGGACCTCAATACTCGCAACCTTTACAACAACACCGAGCTGGAAGGCACCTTCGACACCTTCGGTCTCGAGCACCGCTTGCTGACCGGCGTTGAGCTGGGCAATCAGACCCGCGACCCCAAGCTGTACACCGCGGCCACAGTCGGCGCTGGCGGCCAGGCCGTACCGGCACTGGACCCGTTCAACCCGAACCGCGACCTGCGGCACACCGGGAAAATGGTGATTTCCACCCACAACCGGAGCGAAGTCGAAAGCCGTGCCGTCTATGTGCAAGATCAATTGCGCCTGAACGATCAATGGCAACTGCTCGCCGGCCTGCGTTACGACAACTTCAGCATCGAGACCGACAACCAGGTCACCCACCGCAAGGACGACCGCGACAGCCACAGCACCAGCCCGCGCCTGGGGGTGGTCTGGACGTCTCTGGAGCACCACTCGTTCTATGCCTCGTGGAGCAAGAGCTTTTCTCCGGTGGGCGGCGGCTTGATCGGCATTACCCCCAACGCCAACGGCAACACCAATGACCTGAGCCCCGAGCGCACCCGGCAGAAGGAAGTCGGGGTCAAGAGCGACTGGCTCGACGACCGTTTCAGCACCACCCTCGCGGTCTATGAACTGGAGCTGTACAACCGCCGCAGTCGGAGCGTCGACAATCCGAACATCATCCTGCTCACCGGCCTGCAACGCTCACGTGGCGTGGAGCTGACCGCCAGCGGCAAGATCGTCGGCAACTGGTCGCTGCGGGGCGGCATCGGCTTGCAGGACGCGACCGTGGTCAAGAGCAACAACGGCGACGAAGGCAACCGGGTCAACAACGTCGCCAAGCGCAACGGCAGCCTGTTCATCACCTGGAAACCAGAAGCGGGCTGGTACGCCGAAACCGGCCTGACCCTGGTCGGCGATCGCTACGCCGACAACCTCAATACCGTGGTGCTGCCCGGTTATGGCCGTTGGGATGCCCTGGCCGGCTTCCGGCAGAAAGACTGGAACCTGCGGGCCTCGCTGAACAACATCAGCGACCGCACTTACTACTCCACGGCCACCAGTGCCGGGCAGATCCAGTTCGGCGACCCACGCAGCCTGGTGGTCACCGGCACCTACAGCTTCTGAAGCCCCCCACGGAAGACGCTGAACCCCCGCTAAAAAATCCACGCAAAAAAAAGCGCTGCCATCCCGGCAGCGCTTTTATCAATCCGTTGCTGACTATCCTTCCATTACATCCCACAACGCTTGCAGTTCTGCCTCGCTGAGCAAGCCGGCAGGGTAGCGCTCGGTGATCATCCGGCGCGGATCAGGCTCTCTGATCTGGCGCGTTCCATTGGATTTCAACCACAGGGCCAGAGCCTGAAGCGATTCGTTATTCATTGCCAAGGGATGCGATGCCCGCTCGCTGATCATATTCATTCCAGCGCTCTCTCCTGGTTCGTGAGCGGCTAACTTATCCAAGGTTTATGACAGAACATCGCAGTTCTACCGGTCTCAGAATCACCTCTGAACTGATACAAGAGCTGTGCCAATGTGCCGGCAATGTGGGTTGGCGGATACAAAAAAGCCCGCAGTCCATAAGGGCTGCGGGCTTGCTGCTCAGTACAGGATTAAATTCATCATCCCATCCCGTACTCAGGTGACATGGGCTGTTACAACCCCACTCAACCTTTGTGCGGTGCAGGCTGCTGTTGGGTAAGGCAATGGATATTGCCGCCCCCCAGTAACAGTTCGCGCCCCGGCACCATCACCACTTCATGCTGCGGGAACAGCCCCTGGAGGATCTCCCGGGCCTGGTCATCCAGGGGATCGTCAAAACTTGGGGCAATGATGCCGCCGTTGACGATCAGGAAGTTCACATAAGAGCCGGCCAGGCGCACGGACGGGTTGCGCTCCTGGGTTCCTTCCACGGCATCGACGCCGTCGCACTCTTCCTGGGTCGCATAGAGCGGTCCCGGGATCGGCATTTTATGCACCTTGAAGGTGCGGCCCTTGGCATCGCGGGTGCTTTCCAGCACTTTCATCGCCGCCTGGCAGCGCGGGTAGTTCGGGTCCTCGGGATCATCGGTCCAGGCCAGCAGCACTTCACCCGGGCGCACGTAGCAGCAGAAGTTATCCACATGACCGTCGGTTTCATCGTTGAACAGGCCATCCGGCAGCCAGATGACCTTGTCCACCGCCAGGTGCTCGCCCAGCAGCGCTTCGATCTCATCGCGCTTCAGGTGCGGGTTGCGATTGCGGTTGAGCAGGCATTCTTCGGTGGTGATGACCGTGCCTTCGCCATCGACGTGGATCGAGCCGCCTTCGAGCACAAAACCTTCAGTGCGGTAGCGCTGGCAGCGTTCGATTTCCAGGACCTTGCTCGCGACCTGCTCGTCACGGTTCCACGGCGAATACAGGCCGCCGTCGAAACCGCCCCAGGAGTTGAACCCCCAGTGCACGCCGCGGACTTCGCCGCTGTTGTTGATGACAAAGGTCGGGCCGGTATCACGGACCCAGGCGTCATCGCTGGACATTTCCACCAGGCGGATATTGGGGACGTCGAGGCGCGCCCGGGCGTTTTCATATTGGCCGGCCGATACCGCCACGGTCACCGGTTCAAAACGGGCGATGGCCCGGGCCACCGCCGCATGCGCGGCCTGCGCCGGCTTGCCGCCCAGGCGCCAGTTGTCCGGGCGCTCGGGCCAGATCATCCAGGTCTGGGTCTGCGCTGCCCATTCGGCGGGCATGTAAAAGCCGTCGGCGCGAGGCGTGCTGTGCAAAATGCTCATGGTGCTTAGGACTCCAGGGAACCGTCGAGTGTTTTGATCGCACCATACAGGTTCGGACGACGGTCACGAAACGAACCCCAGGCGCTGCGAATGTGTTCCAGCTGGTCGAGGTCAAAACTCTGAACCAGTACCCCTTCTTCGGTCTGGTTCAGTTCCTGGACCTTCTCGCCGAATTGATTGGCGATAAACGACGAGCCGTAGAAGGTAATGTCGTAGCCGTCCTGCTCTTCGTTGCCGATGCGGTTGCTGGCGATCAGCGGCATCAGGTTGGCACCTGCATGACCTTGCTGCACGCGCTGCCAATGATCGCGGGACGAAATGCTTTGGTCATGGGGCTCGCTGCCGATGGCGGTGGGGTAGAACAGGATTTCCGCCCCTTGCAGCGCCATGCTCCGCGCGCATTCCGGGAACCACTGGTCCCAGCAGATACCGACGCCGATTTTTGCGTAGCGTGTGTTCCACACCTTGAAACCGGTATCGCCCGGGTTGAAGTAATACTTTTCGTGGTAGCCGGGACCATCCGGAATATGGCTTTTCCGATAAATCCCGAGGTTGCTGCCATCGGCGTCGATGATCGCGATGCTGTTGAACCGCGCGCGCCCGGCCAGCTCGAAGAAGCTGATGGGCAACACCACTTGCAGCTCCTTGGCGACCTTCTGGAAATGCTTGATCGCGACGTTTTCTTCAACCGTCGTCGCCAACTGCAGGTAGTCCGGATTCGGCTTCTGGCAGAAGTACGGGGTCTCGAACAGCTCCTGGATCAGGATGATCTGCGCGCCTTGGCCTGCGGCTTCGCGGACCAGCTTTTCAGCGGTCTCGATATTGGCTTCCAGATCCCAGGAACAAGCCATCTGGGTAGCGGCGACGGTAACGATACGACTCATGGAGCATCTCCTGGGCTGGCGGGCGTTGGGCCAATGGTGACAGTGGCCCGTGACAGAAAAAGGCGACGTGCGAACACGCGGGCGTTTCAGCAACGCCGACTTTATATCCGATAAAAATCGACTTTAAAAGCGATATAAATTCATAAAATTGAAAAAAGCGCATCTAAAGCCGATAACAATCGATTAAAGTTTACCTATTCACAGCCCCTCGCCCAGCACCTTGGATAGCATGTCGACAAAGAAATCCACGCTTTGGCGAGTGGTGACCATCGGTGGCTTGATCTTGAGAATATTCAGGTAGTCACCGGTGGGCTGCATGAAGATGCCCAACTCCCGCAGGCGTTCACACAGCAGGGTGGTTTCTTCGGTAGCCGGCTCCAGGGTCTCGCGGTCGCGCACCAGCTCCACCCCCAGATAGAAGCCGGAACCATGCACCGCCCCCACCAACGGATGAATATCCATCAGCGCCAGCAAGCGTTGCTTGAAATGGCCGCCGACCACCTGGGCGTTTTCCCAGAGCTGTTCTTGCTCCATCACATCCAACACCGCCATGCCGATCCGGCAGCTCACCGGGCTGCCGCCCGAGGACGAGAAGAAATAGCCCTCAGCCTCCAGCGCTTCGGCAATTTCGCGCCGGGTGATCACCGCCCCCAGTGGCTGGCCGTTGCCCATGCCCTTGGCCATGGTGATGATGTCCGGCACCACGCCCTGCTCTTCAAAGCCCCAGAAGAAGGAGCCCATGCGGCCGTAGCCGACCTGCACCTCATCGGCAATGCACACACCGCCCTGGGCCCGCACCAGGCCATAGACCTGCTGCAGATAACCCGGCGGCAGGGAAATCCCGCCGGCATTGCCGTACACCGGCTCGCAGATAAAACCGGCCAACTGCCGTTGTTGCGCGGCCAGCTTGGCCAGGTTGTGCTCGACACTGCGCACGTAGTCCGGCGCGCTGTCCTGACCGCGGAACTCGCCCCGGTAGGTATTGGGCGCGGTGACCGGGTGCACCCAGTCCGGTCGGCTGCTCAGGGCCTTGGGATTATCGGCGATCGAGGTCGACACCGCGTCCGCCGCCACCGACCACCCGTGATAGGCCTCAAGCACACTGAGCATGTCGCGCCCGCCGCTGTAGGCCCAGGCCAGGCGAATCGCCAGGTCGTTGGCCTCGGTGCCGCTGTTGACCAGAAATACCCGGTCCATGGAGTCCGGCGCCAGGGCCAGCAGGCGTTCGGAAAACTCCGCCAGCGCAGCGTAGTGAAAGCGCGAATTGGTGTTGAGCAACGACCACTGGCGGCTCGCTTCAGCGGCCATGCGCGGGTGGCCATGGCCCAGCACCGCCACGTTGTTGAGCATGTCGAGGTAGGAACGGCCCTGCATATCGATCAGATGGTTGCGCCAGCCGCGCTCGATACGCGGCGGGTCTACGTAATAGTGTTTTTGCGAGCGGGCAAAGCTGGCATCGCGCCGTGCCAGCAGCAGTTGGGAGTCAAGCTCCGGCTCGGCATCACAGGCCAGCCCCAGTAGCGCCGCCGGTGACGGGCACAACGCCTGCCAGGCCGCCGCTCGGGCCGGCGTGCAAAACAGCGGCGGGTCAAGCTCCAGGCCACGGCACAACTGTACCTGCAAGCCCTGGGTCACCTCCCCCAGCACCTGCCCCTTGAGCAGCGCCGCACCCGAGTCCAGAGACGGCCTGACGCCCCACAGGTGCACACTCAATTGCCCGCTGTCGAGGCGCAGGCTGCCATCGACGGCCACCTTGAGTACACCGGCAAAAGGTGCTTCGACCGGGGTGCCGCTGGGCACTTGCAACTGCACATGCAGCGGGCAGGTGTCCGGCTCTACGGCGCTATCAGGGCGGGTCCGGGATAAGCGGTACTGGCCATAGCGGCTGGCGGCCAGGCCATGGGTGGCGGCTGCCTCTTCCAGCAGCCGCTGATCGATGCCGGGCTGTTCCCAGTTGCCGGCTTCAAAATGCGGGCTGAGCACCCCCAGGTCGATCAGGGCGAACTCCCGTCCCACCAGGCTCGGCAACAGCGGCGCAAAGCCCTCACTGGCAATGCTCGGCAGGGACTGGCCAACCGCCGTCAGAATCGCCGCCTCCATCAACTCGAAGGGCACGGCCGTGGCGACCCGGAAAATCTCCCATTCATGGCTCAGGTTGGCGCGGCTGTATGCATTACCCGGGTCGATGCTGACCTGCTGCTCACCACTGAGCACCAACACCGCCGCGCGCGCCACGATCAGCGGCCACAGCGCCCGCAACTCGGCATGCTGCAACGGGTTGACCGCGTGATAGGCCCGAACTGCCGGTAGGATGCGCAACGGATCGCCTTCAGCATGGTGCAGCAGGGCGGCGCAGGTGACCGAAAGGTCGGTGATGCGCCAGGTGCGGATCAAGTCGCCAAAATCGATGACGCCCTGTAATTGCCAGTGCCGTTGCGAATCACGCTGCCAGACCACGTTGTCATCGGTGATGTCCATATGGATCGCCTGCACCGGGAGTTCGTCGAGCAGCGGCTGCAAGCGACGCTCAGCCTGCTCGGCAGCCTCTGCAATCAACCCGCGCTGGTGCGCATCGGCAATCACCGGCAACAGATGGCTGATCAGAGTGCTGGCGTGGCGCGGGTCCCACTGCAAGGTGCGCTCAAGGCCCGGATGCTGGAAATCGGCCAGGGCCAGGTCCATCTGTCCGCACAACCGGCCAAAGCCAGCCATCAGTTGCGGCCCCAGGTAATCCAGGTGGGTCAGGGAATGGCCTTCGATGAAATCGAGCAGGCGCACATGTACCGTTTGTCCGGATATTTCCAGCGAAAGCAGGTCGGCACCGTTGTTGGACGGGATCACCCGCGGCACTCGCCACTCGGGATGCTGGCCCAGATGCCGCAGCCCGGCGTGCTGGGCCTGCAACTCCAGGGCGGCGTAATCGCCATGGCAGATTTTCAGGACAAACCGACCCTGATCGGTGTCGACGCGAAAGTTGAGGTCCTGCTGGCTGCCCAGGGACTGCACCGTGCCGCGCAGCCCGTAGTGGGTTTCCAGCAACTCCAGCGCCTGCTGCGCGCTAATCTGCGGACTTGGCAGGCTGGCACGGTGAATCAACGTGGCGAGCAACATACAACGACCCCAGGCAATTATTATCAGGCGCTTATATCGCCACCGCGCCCGACGTTACGCAACCCCCCAGGTGTGACAGTCAGTGAACAAGCCAAGCGCCACTATGGGTTGAGCATTGTCTGAAAGCCTTATCAAGATTGAATTGGACCGCCCATGGCCCTTGCACCGCATGGGCTATGCCGACAAGCTATGCTGCTTCCGTTTGCATCAACGACCGACTTAAGGAAACAGGCCACCCAACATGCGCATTCTCGTTACCGGCGGAGCCGGTTTTATTGGGTCGGCGCTGGTCCGCCACTTGATCGAGCACACCGAACACGAAGTGCTCAACCTGGACAAACTGACCTACGCCGGCAATCTCGAGTCGCTGCACAGTGTTGTCAGCAACAGCCGCTACGAATTCGTCAAGGCCGACATCATCGACCAGGCCACCGTCAGTGCCGTCCTGGCACGCTTCCAGCCCCATGCCATCATGCACCTGGCTGCTGAATCCCACGTCGACCGCTCCATTGACGGCCCGTCGGATTTTATCCAGACCAATATCGTCGGCACCTACAGCCTGCTGGAAGCCAGCCGCGCCTATTGGCAGGGCCTACCGGTGGCGGAGAAAAGCGCCTTTCGTTTTCACCATATCTCCACCGATGAGGTTTACGGCGACCTGCATGGGGTCGATGACCTGTTCACCGAAACCACGCCCTATGCCCCCAGCTCGCCCTACTCCGCCAGCAAGGCTGCGTCCGACCACTTGGTCCGCGCCTGGCAGCGCACCTACGGCCTGCCGGTGCTGATCACCAATTGCTCGAACAACTACGGCCCGTTCCACTTCCCGGAAAAGCTGATTCCACTGGTGATCCTCAATGCCCTCGCGGGCAAGCCGCTGCCGGTGTACGGCAACGGCCTGCAAGTGCGCGACTGGCTGTTTGTCGAAGACCACGCCCGCGCCCTGTTCGAAGTGGTGACCCAAGGTGTGGTCGGCGAGACCTACAACATCGGCGGCCATAACGAACAGACCAACATCGACGTGGTGCGCGGCATCTGCGCCCTGCTCGAAGAGCTGGCGCCGCACAAACCGGCCGGGGTCAAGCGGTTCGCCGACCTCATCACCTTCGTCCAGGACCGCCCCGGACACGACCTGCGCTACGCCATCGACGCCAGCAAGATCGAACGCGAGCTGGGTTGGGCTCCCGAGGAAACCTTCGCCAGCGGCCTGCGCAAGACTGTGCAGTGGTACCTGGCAAACCTCGAATGGTGCCAGCACGTCCAGGACGGCAGCTACCAGGGCCAACGATTGGGCTTCACCGACACCAAGGATCTGATTGCATGATGAAGGGAATTATTCTAGCAGGCGGCTCGGGCACGCGCCTGCACCCGATCACCCTCGGTGTGTCGAAGCAACTGCTGCCGGTCTACGACAAGCCGATGATCTACTACCCGATCTCGGTGCTGATGCTCGCGGGGATCAAGGACATCCTGCTGATCTCCACCCCCCAGGACCTGCCGCAATACCGCAACCTGCTGGGCGATGGCAGCCAGTTCGGGGTGCGCTTCAGCTACGCCGAGCAGCCTTCGCCGGACGGCCTGGCCCAGGCCTTTCTGATTGGCGAAGCGTTTATTGGCAAGGACCCGGTGTGCCTGATCTTGGGTGACAACATTTTTCATGGTCAGCATTTCACCGAGAAACTGCAGGCCGCAGCCGAAAAATCGTTGGGAGCTACCGTATTTGGATATTGGGTCAAGGACCCACAACGTTTTGGTGTTATCGATTTCGATGAGAACGGCAACGCGCTGTCGATTGAAGAGAAACCAGAAACGCCCAAATCCAGTTACGCAGTGACCGGGCTGTACTTTTACGACAACTCTGTCATCCAGATAGCTAAAACGATCCAACCCTCGGCCCGTGGCGAGTTGGAAATTACCGACATCAATAATGCGTACCTGCAACGGGGTGATCTTCGTGTGGAACGTTTCGGCAGGGGGTTTGCCTGGCTCGATACTGGCACTCACGATAGCCTGCTCGAGGCGTCGCAATACGTGCAGACCATCGAACACCGACAGGGTCTAAAGGTCGCCTGCCTCGAAGAAATTGCCTACAACCAAGGCTGGATTGACCGCACACTACTGCTCGAACGAGCTCAATACTTCGGCAAGACCGGCTACGGCCAATACCTCTTCACCCTTGCCGGAGAAGAACGATGAACGTCATCCCTACCGACCTTCCTGGCGTATTGATCCTTGAGCCCAAGGTCTTTGGCGATGAGCGCGGTTTCTTCTACGAAAGCTTCAATGCCAGGGCCTTCCAGGAAGCCACCGGTCTGGATACCCAGTTCGTGCAGGACAATCACTCCCGCTCACAGCAAGGGGTACTGCGCGGCTTGCATTACCAGCTGGAAAATACCCAAGGCAAACTGGTGCGCGTCACCGTGGGTGAAGTACTCGATGTGGCGGTGGATATCCGTCGCAGCTCGGCGCATTTCGGGCAGTGGGTAGCGGTGCGGCTGTCCGCCGATAACCATCGCCAGCTATGGGTACCCGAAGGCTTCGCCCACGGCTTCGTCGTCCTCAGCGACTTCGCCGAGTTCCTCTACAAGACCACCGATTACTACACCCCGTCCGCCGAGCGCTGCATTCGCTGGGATGACCCGGACCTGGCCATCGACTGGCAACTCACGGGCACGCCGACCCTCTCGGCCAAGGATCAGGCCGGCAAGCGCCTGAACGAGGCCGACCTGTTTCCATGAGCACGCCCATGAAGATCCTTATCAGCGGCCAGCATGGCCAGGTGTCCCGCGAGCTGCAGCAGCGCCTCAAGGGCTTGGGCGAGCTGATCGTACTCGGTCGCGACCAGCTCGACCTGGCGCACCCGGAGCAGATCCGCCGCCAGGTCCAGGCCATCGCCCCGCAGCTGATCATCAACGCTGCCGCCCACACCGCGGTGGACCAGGCGCAAAGCGAACCCGAGCTGGCCTTTGCCATCAACGCCACGGCACCCGGCATCTTCGCCGAAGAGGCCCGGGCCCTGGGCATCCCGCTGATTCACTACTCCACCGATTATGTGTTCGATGGCGGCAAGGCCACGCCCTATACCGAGGACGACGTGCCCAATCCGCTTGGGGTCTACGGCCAGAGCAAACTGGCCGGGGAGCGTGCGATCGGCGCAGTCGGCGGCCAACACCTGATCCTGCGCACCAGCTGGGTCTACTCCAGCCACGGCAAGAACTTCCTGCTGACCATGCAGCGCCTGATGCAGGAAAAACCCCTGCTGCGGGTGGTCGCCGATCAGATCGGTGCGCCAACCTGGGCCGGAACCATCGCCCACAGCACCCGCCTGCTGATCGAGCGCTGGCAGGCCGGGACGGCGGGTGCCTGGGGCACTTATCACCTGAGCGCTGCAGGCCACACCTCGTGGTTCGGCTTTGCCGAGGCGATCGCCGCGCACCTGCGGGACCAAGGCAAGGCCTGCGCCGCACTGGAGGCGATACCCTCCAGCGACTACCCGACTCCGGCACCACGGCCGCTGAACTCGCGCCTGGACTGCAGCCGCCTGGAACGCGAATGGGGCGTGACCCAGCCCGACTGGCAAGCTGCATTGCGCGAGTGTCTTGCCGAGCTGGGCTAGGCATAATGCGCCTGTATCCACAGGCGCCGACCCTCATGACTCCACCCCTCCCCCGCAGACCCCGTTGGCGCAGCCTGGCGTTGCTGGCCCTGTGCCTGGCGCCGCTGCTGTGGCCGTTGGAGCATTTGGCCGAGCGCTATTACCGCAGTGAATTGGTAGGACAGAACCGCCAGACCCTCGATCTGTACGTGGCCAACCTGCTCGGCACCCTGCATCGCTACGAAGTGCTGCCGCAGATCCTGGGCGACCTGCCCGCCCTGCGCTCGGTGCTCGATGCCCCGGATGATGGCGTCACCCAAGGCAATGCCAACCGCCTGCTGAAAAACATCAGTGCCCAGACCGGCGCCGAAGTCATGTACTTGATGGACACCAACGGCAAGACCCTGGCCGCCTCCAACTGGGACAAGCACGACAGCTTTGTCGGGCGCAATTTTTCCTTCCGTCCGTATTTCAGCGAAGCCATGGCCGGGCGCCTCGGGCGTTTCTTCGGCCTTGGGACCACCTCGGCCAAGCGTGGTTACTTCTTCGCCGCAGCGGTGCACGACGGCGAGCGGATCATCGGCGTGCTGGTGATCAAGGTCGATCTCGACCACACCGAAAGTCTGTGGGGCAAAACCCCGGAACAACTGCTGGTGACCGACCACAACGGTGTGGTGATCCTGACCTCGCGCCCCGAGTGGCGCTTCCGTGCCACCCGGCCCCTGAGCGATGCGGAGCGCCAGGCGATCAGCGCCATCCAGCCCTACCCGACTCGCGAACCCAGGCCCCTGAAGCTCAACGCCAATGCCTGGCTGACCCAGACCGTGCAGATCGATGAAACCGGCTGGAGCGTGAGCATCCTCGCTCCGCAGACCCTGGTGGCGCGCCCGGTACGCACGGTGGTGGCGGTGGGCGGTGCTGCGCTGCTGGTGTTGATGCTGCTGCTGGGGCTGATGATGCAGCGCCGCCGCCACTACCTGGAGCGCATTGCCTTCGAGGCCAAGGCGCGCCGCGAGCTGGAAATGCGCGTAGCCGAGCGCACCAGTGATCTGGAAGGCCTCAACCGCCGGCTCAAGCAGGAAGTGCTGGAGCGGGAAACCGCGCAGCAGGAATTGGTGCGGGCCCAGGACGACCTGGTCCAGGCCGGCAAGCTCTCGGCCCTGGGTACCATGTCGGCGAGCATCAGCCACGAGCTCAATCAACCCCTGGCGGCGATCCGCAGCTACGCGGAAAACGCCGAGGTGCTGCTCGATCACCAGCGCACCGAAGACGCCCGCGGCAACCTGAAGTTGATCAGCGAGCTGACCGGGCGCATGGCCTCGATCATCGCCCACCTGCGAGCCTTTGCCCGCCGCGACCGCCATGCACCGGAAAGCGTGGCCCTGCAACCGGCGCTGGACGATGCCCTGGCCTTGCTGGCCAAGCGCCGCAGAGCGATGGAGGTCGAGCTGATTCGCGACCTGCCGGCCGCCACGCTGTGGGTCGAAGCCGGGGAGACCCGCCTGCGCCAGGTACTGGGCAACCTGCTGGCCAATGCCCTCGATGCCCTGACCGAAAAAGGCCCGCCGCGCAAATTGTGGTTGAGTGCCGAATCCACCGAGAGCGGCGTCAATCTGTACATTCGCGACAATGGCCCGGGCTTTTGCATGGAAGCCCTGGGCCGCGCCGGCGAGCCGTTCTACACCACCAAGACCCGGACCCAGGGCCTTGGCCTGGGCCTGGCGATCTGTGACACCCTGATGCGCGCCTTTGGCGGTGAGCTGTCGTTCGCCAACCACCGCGAAGGCGGCGCCCTGATCACCCTGCGACTGCGCGCCGGCGCACCGGGTGTGAGCCTGCAACCGTCCGAGGACCGCAGTGTATGAGTACCCCCATCGACCACCAGGTGCAGGTGGTGTTGATCGACGACGATCCCCATCTGCGCCAGGCCTTGAGCCAGACCCTGGACCTGGCCGGGCTGCAGATCCTGCCGCTGGCCGAGGCCCGCGGGCTGGCCGCGCGCCTGGAGCGCGACTGGCCGGGCGTGGTGGTCAGCGACATCCGCATGCCGGGCATGGATGGCCTGGAGCTGCTGGCCGAACTCCATGGCCAGGACCCGGAGCTGCCGGTGCTGCTAATTACCGGTCACGGCGATGTGCCGCTGGCAGTGCAGGCCATGCGCGCCGGGGCCTATGACTTCCTGGAAAAACCGTTCGCCAGCGATGCCCTGCTCGACAGCGTGCGCCGCGCCCTGGCCTTGCGCCGGCTGGTGCTGGACAACCGCAGCCTGCGCCTGGCCCTGAGTGATCGCCAGCAACTGAGCACGCGCCTGGTCGGGCACTCGGCGCCGATGCTGCGCCTGCGCGAACAGATCGGCGCCTTGGCGGCGACCCGGGCCGACGTGCTGATCCTCGGGGAAACCGGGGCGGGCAAGGAGGTGGTGGCGCGAGCACTGCACGACCTGTCGAACCGGCGCAACGGCCCGTTCGTGGCGATCAATGCCGGGGCCCTGGCGGAATCGGTGGTGGAAAGCGAACTGTTCGGCCACGAACCCGGGGCCTTCACCGGTGCGCAAAAGCGCCGCATCGGCAAGTTCGAGTTCGCCAATGGCGGCACGCTGTTTCTCGATGAAATCGAAAGCATGAGCCTGGATGTACAGGTCAAGCTGCTGCGCATGTTGCAGGAGCGGGTGGTGGAGCGCCTGGGGGGCAATCAGCTGATCCCGCTGGACATCCGGATCATCGCCGCGACCAAGGAAGACTTGCGCCAGGCCGCCGATCAGGGGCGCTTTCGCGCCGACCTGTACTACCGGCTCAACGTCGCGCCGCTGCGCATTCCGCCGCTGCGCGAGCGGGGCGAAGATGCGCTGATGCTGTTCCAGCATTTCGCCGACGAAGCCAGCATCCGCCACGGCCTGCCACTTCATGAGCTGCAACCCGGGCAACGGGCGTTGCTGCTGCGCCACACCTGGCCGGGCAACGTGCGCGAACTGCAGAACGCCGCCGAACGCTTTGCCCTGGGCCTGGAACTGGCCCTGGACAACAGCGCCCCGGACGGCAGTGCGCAGCCGGCCCCCACCCTGGTCGAAGGCGGGTTGAGCGAGCAGGTGGAGAACTTCGAAAAGAGCCTGATCGCCGCCGAAATGAGCCGCGCTCACAGCTCGGTGCGCAGCCTGGCCGAGGCCTTGGGCATCCCGCGCAAGACCCTGCACGACAAGCTGCGCAAACACGGCCTGAGCTTCGCCGACAGTGGCGCCAGCACCGGCAGCGACGAGCTCGATTGAGCAGCGCCCACCCCTTCCCACCTTTCAAGCCAGAGGGCCCCTGCATGAACAGCGACAGTCGTTACCTGGAATCCGTGCTCCATCACGACATCCCGCTCACCCGGGACATGGGGCTCAAGGTGCTCGACTGGCAGGCGCGGCAACTGCGCCTGTCACTGCCGCTGGCGGCCAACGTCAACCACAAGAGCACCATGTTCGGCGGCAGCCTGTATTGCGGTGCGGTGCTGGTGGGCTGGGGCTGGCTGCACCTGCGGCTCAAGGAAGAAGGGATCGAGGACGGGCACATCGTGATCCAGGAAGGCCAGATCAGTTATCCGCTGCCCGTGACCCGCGACGCCACGGCCATCTGCACCGCGCCCAGCGATGCGCAGTGGACGAAATTCCTGCGCACCTATGAACGTCACGGGCGGGCGCGGCTGAGCCTGGAGACGCGGATCATCAATGAGGGAAGCGATGCCGACGCGGTGCGCTTTACCGGGCAGTACGTGCTGCACCGCTGAGCGCAGCAACGGCGACCATCAGCTGCGCGCCAACTCCAGCAGCTTCTGGCGCCAGGTCGCCTTGGCCGGCAACGCCAGGAAAAACTCGTTGAGCAGCGATTCACGCGCCGGGTAGCAGAACGGTGCGCCACTCAAGTCCAGCACTTCACCACCGGCACCCTCAAGCACGCCCTGGGCGGCGGCAGTGTCCCATTGCGAGGTCGGGGCCAGTCGGGGGTAACAATCGGCGGCGCCTTCGGCCAGCAGGCAGAATTTCAGCGAGCTGCCGATATTCGCCAGTTGCAGTTCGCCCAGGCTGGCGCTGAGCCCGGCCAGCAGGCGCTCCTGCTCCGGGCTGGAATGACGCCGGCTGGCGACCACGGTGAAGGCCTGGCCTGCACCCGGTGCTTCGCGCACCTGGATCGGCACCGGCGCCTGGCCACGGTCGGCGCGCCAGGCGCCCAGGCCGGCACCGCCGCAGTAGCTGCGACCGTTGGTCGGCATCGTGACCACGCCAAACACCACGCGACCCTGTTCGATGAGGGCGATGTTGACGGTGAACTCTTCGCTGCCGGAAATGAATTCCTTGGTGCCATCCAGCGGGTCAACCAGCCACCAGCGCTGCCAACCGGCGCGCACCGCCTGCGGAATGTTCGCGTCCTCTTCGGACAATACCGGGATGCTCGGGTCCAGCGCGGTCAGGCCGGCCAGGATCAGATGGTGCGCAGCCAGGTCCGCGGCGGTCACCGGTGAGTCATCGGTTTTTTGCGTCACCGCCACATCGGCGCGCCAGAACGGCAGGATTGCCTCGCCAGCCTGCAAGGCCAACTCGATCACCGGAGCCAGCAACGGGTGGGGAAAGGTCATCGACGCCTGACTCATGCCGGAAACACTCCGCGCTGGGTCAGCAGGTCCCGGGCCAGGTACAGCGCCGCCAAGGCACGGCCTTCGGTGAAGTTGGGGTTCTGGGCCAGGCCAGAGAGTTCACGCAGGTTGATCTTGTCCACGCCCATCGGCTCGGGCTCGTCGCCTTCCAGGCTTTCTTCGTAGAGGTCGGTGGCCAGCACCACCTGGATCTTCTGGCTCATGTAACCGGGCGACAAGGACAACTCGGTCAGGTGCTCCAACTGCCGTGCGCCATACCCAGCTTCCTCCTTGAGTTCCCGCTCGGCCGCGGCCAGCACATCCTCGCCCGGCTCGATCAGGCCCTTGGGCAACGACAGTTCATAAGCGTCGGTACCGCCGCAGTATTCTTCCACCAGTACCGCGTGCTCGGCGTCGAGCATCGCCACGATCATCACCGCGCCATAACCGGCGCCTTTGCCCACCAGGCGTTCATAGGTGCGTTCCACGCCATTGGAAAAGCGCAACTGCACTTCTTCGACACAAAACAGACGGCTGGTGGCGACGATCTCGCGGGCGAGTACAGTGGGTTTCTGGCGCATGAAGGGCTCCTTGGCGTGAACGCGCTACTATAACGCGGCTTTCCCGATAGTTTGTGTCGGATATCTTTCTACCGCTCGAGACGTTTCCCATGCCTTCACTGCCCTGGCGCGATATCGACACCGTTCTGCTGGATATGGACGGCACCCTGCTCGATCTGCATTACGACAACCACTTCTGGATGGAGCACCTGCCCCAGCGCTACGCCGAGCTGCACGGAGTCAGCCGGGCCATGGCCGAGATGGAGCTGCAGCCCCTGTTCGAGAACAACGCCGGCCAGTTGAAGTGGTACTGCCTGGACTTCTGGAGCGCCGAACTGAAGCTGCCGGTGCGCGAACTGAAGCTGGAAACCGCGCACCTGATCGCCCTGCGTCCTGACGCCGACACCTTCCTGGCCGCCATCAAACAGGCCGGCAAACGTGTGGTACTGATCACCAACGCCCACCGCGACTCGCTGTCGCTGAAGCTGGAGCGGATCGAACTGGCGCCTTACTTCGAACGCCTGATCAGTTCCCATGACTACGGTTTCGCCAAGGAAAACCCGCAGTTCTGGGATGCCTTGCAGGCCGATATCGGGTTTGACCCGAGCCGCAGCCTGTTTATCGACGACACCCTGCCGATCCTGCGCAGCGCGCGGGACTTCGGTGTGGCTCATCTGTTGGCAGTGCGTGAACCGGACAGCCGCAAAGGGCCGAAAGACACCGCGGAATTCGCGGCGGTGGGAGATTATCGAGACTTGATCGAGGGGCTCTAGCGAGGCCCGGAATCAGGTGGTGGATGTCAGGACCAGCGCAGCCTGCATCAGCGGCGAGACACTGTAGCCGCTGCCCCAGACTGCGCTGGCCCTGTCAGGCACCCACCATCACTCGGGAATTCGCAGTACCTGACCCGGATAGATCTTGTCCGGATGGGACAGCAGCGGCTTGTTGGCCTCAAAGATCTTGTTGTACTTGTTCGCGTCGCCGTACTGCACCTTGGCAATCGCACTCAGGGTGTCGCCCTTCTTCACGGTGACAAACACCGCCGCCACCGCCACCGGCCCGGTTACGGTGATCTGGTCGTCGACACTGCCTACACCGGCGATATTGCCCACGGCCAGCAGGATTTTTTCTTTCTCTTCCTGGCTCGCGACCTCACCGGTCACCGTGACCTTGTCGCCGTCGACGCTGGCCTGCACATTCGGATTGCCCAGGCCGACCTTGGCAATGTGTTCCTTCAACTGCTCGCTCGCATTGGCGTTACCCGGCGTCAACAGATCAATAAGCTTTTCGCCTGCTTCTTTCACAAAGCTAAAAATACTCATGGTGCACACTCCTTGGGTTATGGGGTCCAGACGCGAAAGACTAGACCAGCCACGGCAAATGAGGTTCAAAAACGACCAGTGACCCAGTGCCGCACAAGCAGGCTAGAATCGGCACCTTCCCGGCGCCCTGGAGCGAAGATGGACATCAAGCAGCTGAAATTCCTCATCGCCCTCGATGAAACCCGGCATTTCGGCCAGGCCGCCGCCCGTTGCCATATCACCCAGCCGACCCTGTCCATGCGCCTGCGCAGCCTGGAAGAGGAGCTGGAACTGCCGCTGGTCAATCGCGGCCAGCGCTTCGAAGGTTTTACTGCCCCGGGTGAACGGGTGCTGGCTTGGGCACGCACCGTGCTGGCGGCCTACGACGGGCTGCAGGCGGAAGCTGCCGCCTGTCGCGGCAACCTGGTCGGCACCCTGCGCCTGGGGGTGGTGCCGCTGTCGAGCTTCGACCCGCAGCACTTGATGCAGGCCCTGCACCAGCAGCACCCGAACTTGCGTTTCGAGCTTTCGGCCTTGAGTTCCGAGCAGATCCTCGAACAACTGGCGAGCAACCGCCTGGACCTCGGAGTGTCCTACCTGGAGCGCCTGGACACCGAGCGTTTCGATTCCCTGGCCCTGGGCGAGACCCGCATGGGCTTGCTCTACGACCAACGGTTTTTCAGTTTCGGCGAGCAGCCCCTGAGCTGGGAGGCGCTGATCGAACTGCCCCTGGGCATGCTCACCAGCGGCATGCATTTTCGCCAATCCATCGACCACAACTTCCACAGCCGAGGCCTCAGCCCGCAACCGCTGTTGCAGACCGATGCAGTTCATCAGTTGGTGCAAATGGTCCATGGCGGTTTCTGCTGCGCGGTGATGCCGTTGGAAGGCGGCCTGGAAACCCTCACCGAGCACTTGCGCCTGCAACCCATCGAAGGCGCCCAGACCCTGGCGCGGCTGGGTTTGATCATGCGTCGCAGCGCGCCACGCTCAGCCTTGGCCGAGGCCTGTTTCGCGCTTTACCAGAAATCGCCCAAACCTTCTTGATCGACGCCATCTATCAACACATCAGTACTAGCAATTAGACGTGACACTTTGCCGCGCTTAGTCTTGGCGTTGAATACTCCGCTGGTATTGCCCCATGACCGCCAAGCGCCCGACCCGCGCGACGCCAGCCCTAGAAACGCCCGCGCCCGCCGCCAGTCAGAACTACAGCTACAGCAACCTTGAACACTGCGAATCGGACAGCACCGCGCTGGCCGAGGAAGTCGCGCTGGCGATCGCCTACAACGGCATCAGCCAGGCGGTGATGCTCGTGACCCCGTCGAACCTGGAAGACTTTATCGTCGGCTTCAGCCTGGGCAGCGGCATCATCAGCGACGCGACCGAGATCTATGACCTGCAACTGAGCGGTTCGGGCTCGGCGCAGTACGCGCAAGTGGAAATCGCCAACCGCGCGTTCTGGAACCTCAAGCAGCAACGTCGTCAGTTGGCTGGCACCAGCGGCTGCGGCCTGTGCGGTGTCGAGGCCGTGGAACAGGCTCTGCCCGACCTCAAGGTATTGCCCGGCGCCCCTTTGCCACCGGCGGCATGGCTTGACGGCCTGCGCCAGCGAATCGGCAGCTTCCAGCCCCTGGGCCAGCATTGCGGCGCGGTGCACGCGGCGGTGTTCATGAACCACCAGGGGGAGTTGCTGCTGGGCCGGGAAGACATCGGCCGGCACAACGCCCTGGACAAGCTGATCGGCGCACTGATCCGCCAGGACATCCCCACGGCCGGCGGCGTGGCCATTGTCACCAGCCGCTGCAGCCTGGAGCTGATCCAGAAAGTCCTGCGCGCGGGCATCCAGACCCTGGTCAGCCTGTCGGCTCCCACCGGCCTGGCCGTGCAATGGGCGCGCCGGCACAACCTCAACCTCATCCACCTGCCGCAGAAAAGTGCGCCGCGGGTCTATAGCCCCGCGATGGAGAACCAAGCGTGAGCAACCACAACCAAGCCGACCAGACCCCAACCCCGCGCTACAAGCCTTACAAAGGCGCAGCAGGCGGCTGGGGCGCGCTGATCAGCGTGGCCCAGGCCTGGCTGACCAGCGACAACGCGCTGAAGAACCTGCGCATGATGCTCAAGACCAACCAGAACGGCGGCTTCGACTGCCCCGGCTGCGCCTGGGGCGACTCGCCGGAAAGCGGCATGGTCAAGTTCTGCGAAAACGGCGCCAAGGCGGTCAACTGGGAAGCCACCAAACGCCGCGTGGATGGGGCATTCTTCGCCAAGCACAGCGTTACCTCGCTGCTGGAACAGAGCGACTACTGGCTCGAATACCAGGGCCGTCTCACCGAACCCCTGAGCTACGACGCTGCCAGCGACCGCTACCAACCCATCAGCTGGGAAGCCGCGTTCGCCTTGATCGGCAAGCATTTGCAGGCGCTGCCGAGCCCGGACATGGCCGAGTTCTACACCTCGGGCCGGGCCAGCAACGAAGCGGCGTACCTGTACCAGCTGTTTGTGCGCGCCTATGGCACCAACAACTTCCCCGACTGCTCGAACATGTGCCACGAAGCCAGCGGCGTGGCCCTGGCGCAAAGCGTCGGCGTCGGCAAAGGCACGGTGACCTTCGACGATTTCGAGCATGCGGATGCGATTTTCGTCTGGGGCCAGAACCCCGGCACCAACCACCCGCGCATGCTCGAACCGCTGCGTGAAGCGGTGAAGCGCGGTGCCCAGGTGGTGTGCGTCAACCCGCTGAAAGAGCGTGGCCTGGAACGCTTCCAGCATCCGCAGCATCCGCTGGAAATGCTCACCAACGGTGACAAGCCCACCAACACCGCCTACTTCCGCCCGGCCCTGGGTGGCGACATGGCAGTGGTGCGCGGCATGGCCAAGTTCCTGCTGCTGTGGGAACGCGAGGCGCAGAAAGCCGGCAGCCCGTCGGTGTTCGACCACGACTTCCTCAATGAACACACCGCCAGCGTGCTCGAGTACCTGGGGGTGATCGATGACACCTCGTGGGAGCAGATCGTCGAGCAGTCCGGCCTGACCCTGGTCGAGATCGAGCAAGCGGCGCGCATGTACGCCAAGGGCAAGAACGTGATCATGTGCTGGGCCATGGGCATCACCCAGCATCGCCATTCCGTGGCGACCATCCAGGAAATCGCCAACCTGATGCTGCTGCGCGGCAATATCGGGCGTCCAGGCGCCGGCCTGTGCCCGGTGCGCGGCCACAGTAACGTGCAGGGCGACCGCACCATGGGCATCAACGAACGGCCTCCGGTGGCGTTTCTCGACGCCCTGGAGCGACGCTTCCAGTTCAAGGTGCCACGCAGCGACGGGCACAACGTGGTCGAGGCGATCCACGCCATGGCCGAAGGCCGCTCGAAGGTCTTTATCGCCCTGGGCGGCAACTTCGCCCAGGCCACCCCGGACAGCCCGCGGACCTTCCAGGCCCTGAGCAACTGCGACCTCACGGTGCAGATCAGCACCAAGCTCAACCGCAGCCACCTGGCCCATGGCAAACAGGCCCTGATCCTGCCGTGCCTGGGTCGTACCGACATCGACCTGCAGAGCGAAGGTCCGCAGGCAGTGACTGTGGAAGACTCGTTCAGCATGGTGCACGCCTCCAACGGCCAGTTGCAGCCGCTGTCGCAACAGATGCGCTCGGAGCCGTGGATCATCGCCGGCATCGCCGCCGCAGCCCTGGGCAGCCGCCCGGTGGACTGGAACTGGCTGGTGGCCGACTACGGGCGCATCCGCGACCTGATCGCCGACACCATCCCAGGCTTCAAGGACTTCAACCAGCGCCTGCAAAACCCGGGGGGCTTCTACCTGGGCAACTCGGCTGGCGCGCGGCGCTGGAGCACTGCGTCCGGTCGCGCCAACTTCCGCGCCAACGTGCTGCCCAAGGACCTGGTGCACGAACGCACCCGAGCCACCGGGCAGGTACCGGACCTGATCATGCAGTCCATGCGCTCCCACGATCAGTACAACACCACGATCTATGGCCTGGACGACCGCTATCGCGGGGTCAAGGGCCAGCGCGACGTGCTGTTCGTCAACGAAGCGGACATCATCCGCCTGGGCTTCAAGCCGGGGCAGAAGGCCGACATCGTGTCGATCTGGGACGACGGCCGCGAACGTCGGGTCAAGGGCTTCACCCTGCTGGCCTTCGATATTCCGGCTGGCCAGGCTGCGGCTTACTACCCGGAGGTCAACCCGCTGGTGCCGCTGGAAAGCACCGGCGACGGCAGCCATACGCCGACCTCGAAGTTCGTGGCGATTCGCCTGGAAGCCGCCAGTGACAGCGGGTTGATCCTGGCCAAGTCGGCGTAAATCGATGGCTGCCCCGGCCCCATCACGATGGGGCCGGGGCTCTCGCCCGGCTTTTCCAGCGCGCAAAAAAAAGCCGCCTTTGTGCAAAAGCGGCCTGTCCGAAGTAGCTAAAGACCCGTCAAAACGACTTAAGTTCCCGAGCTAAAACAATAACTTACGAGATTGTGTACAACTCGTGCTATTCGTCGGATTTTGATTGTAAGCCTCCAGACACAGCCTCAGGATCGCGCCGTCATCCCTTTGAGGTTCCTCTATGAAGTTTTCCTCGATTCTCTTGTTGTCCCTTGGCCTGGTCAGCGGCTTCGCCTCTGCCGGAGGCACCACTGAAGCAGGTGTGGGCGGCGCATTGGGCGGGGTTCTGGGCTCGGTGGTCGGTCAGTCGATCGGCGGCAATACCGGCTCGGCCATCGGCGCAGCATTGGGCGGCGCGGGCGGCAGTGCGGTGGGTGCCGACAAACGCAGCCGTGGCCAGGCAGCCATTGGTGGCGCCTTGGGCGCAGCGGGCGGCAACGTGGTCGGGCGCAGCATGGGTGGCAACACCGGCAGCCTGATCGGCGCAGCGGCAGGCGGTGGTGCCGGCGGCGCGCTGGGCAACTACATGGGCAATGAAAGTGCGCGCGACGATCGCGAGTACCGTGGCCGCGACAACCGCCGCTACTACCGTGACGATCACCGCGGTCGCGGCCATGCATATGGCCACCGCAAACATCGCCATCACCGCGACTGATCAACGCGGCTCAGGCCTGCGCCCGAACGCAGGCTCTGCACACCTCGCCGGAGCCCTGGACCGCGACTTAGCGGATCGGCTCCAGCACCAGACGCTCCAACGCTTCGCGTAATCCGGCCGGCAGCGCCACCGGCCGGTTTGACGCCCGCTCTACAAACACATGCACAAAGCGCCCGGCAGCACAGGCATCCTCCTCCCCCGCCTTGAATACCGCCAACTCGTACTGCACCGAACTGTTGCCCAACTTGCCGACCCGCAGGCCGATTTCAATACGCTCGGGAAAGGCGATCGAGGCGAAGTAGTCGCAGGCGGAACTCACCACAAACCCCACCACTTCACCGTCATGGATATCCAGCCCACCCTCTTCGATCAGGTAGGTGTTTACCGCCGTGTCGAAGAAGCTGTAGTAGGTGACGTTATTCACATGCCCATACACATCGTTGTCGTGCCAACGGGTGATGATCGGCTGAAAGTGGCGATAGTCGCTGCGTTGCGGCATCCGCTCGGTCATAAGGCTCTCTCACAATCCAGATAGGTGCGGGTTGGCCCGCGAGGTCGATCCATTGATCGCGCGGGATGCCGCCAATGGTTGTTCCCCTGGCAGATCCCGCAGCGCAGCCTCGCACAATTTGCCGCGCAGCCCAAAGAGACAAGGCCGCCAGCAAACATCAACAGCGCCTAGCGTTCGGCAAACCCTTTACCGGCTTGCGCCAGCTCAGTGAGCAAGCGTGCCGGCTGCCAGTGTTCGCCCAGCTCGGCCTCAAGCCGCAGCAGACGCTGGTGCACAGCCGCCAGCCCTTGCCGATCGGCCCAGCTCATCGGACCGCCCTGGTCTTTGGGGAAGCCATAGCCATTGAGATAAACCAGGTCGATGTCGTGGGCCGACTCGGCAATGCCTTCCTCGAGGATCTTCGCCCCCTCGTTGACCAGGGCCAGCAGGCACCGTTCAAGAATCTCCTCGGGGCCGATCGGCCGGCGCTGATAGCCCAGGCCTTCGCTGACCTGCTGCACCAGGGCATCCACCTCCAGGTCGTGCTCCGCCTGACGGCTGCCGGGCTCGTAGTGGTAATAACCGTTCCCGCTCTTTTGGCCGAAGCGCCCCAGCTCGCACAGACGATTATCGACCTGCACCTCGGGTTGATCCTGACCGACGCCGTCCAGTTGCCGGGCCCGCCAGCCCAGGTCGATACCCACCACGTCGTACATGCGAAACGGCCCCATGGCGAAACCGAAGCCTTGCAGGGCCGCATCCACCTGGTAGGGGAAAGCGCCCTCGAGCAGCATCTTGCGCGCCTCCAGCACGTAGGTATTGAGCATGCGGTTGCCGATAAAACCGAAACAATTCCCCGCCACCACACTGACTTTACCCATGCGCCGGCCCAGGGCCAGGGCCGCCTCGAGCACCTCGGGCGCGGTCCGCGCGCCGCGCACCACTTCGAGCAGCTTCATGATGTGCGCCGGGCTGAAGAAGTGCAGGCCCAGCACCTGCTGCGGACGCTGGGTGACGGCAGCGATGGCGTCGATATCCAGGGCCGACGTGTTGCTGGCCAGGATCGCTTCGGGCTTGAGCAGGGCATCGAGTTGGCGAAAGATCTGTTGCTTGAGCTCAAGGTTCTCGTAGACCGCCTCGATCACCAGGTCGACCTCACGGATCGCCGGATAGTCCGCAGCGGCGCTGACCCTTGCGATACGCGCGTCGGCTTCGGCCTGCTCGATCCGCCCCTGGCGCACGTTGTGCGCGTAGGTCTCGGCCACGGCCAGCAGCGCCTGCTCCAGCATCTGCGGGTTGTTGTCCACCCACTGCACCCGCACCCCGGCATTGGCCAGGCACATTACGATTCCGCGGCCCATGGTGCCCGCGCCAATCACGGCGGCGTGCTGAATATCGACGGCTGTCTGGCTCATATTGGCTCTCTTGTTGGCGATGCGAAGACAGCCCACACCATAGTCAGGCACCGGGTATTTTTGAAATTTATTCCTGTGATGAGCGCCATTCAGCAGATGGATGCAGCAGCGCTGCAATCCCCCGAACCTCAAGCGCGCAAATGGCTGTCGGCCCAGTCCCGCACCTCGGCGTAGGGGTAATCCTCAAGCGCCGCAAACCCGGGGATGGCCCGCGCCTTGAGCTTGGTGAACAGCGGCACACTGATGCCACACAAAAACCGCGTCAGGCGCTCGGCACCCGGCACGCGCTCGGTGTGCTGCTGATGCCTGTGGATAAAGGGCTCGCACAACTGGGCAAAGTTTTTATCCACAAGCGCAGGCAGGTCGGGCGGCGCCGGCAGACGCGCCACCTGGCCATGGCACACCGAACAATGCCCGCAACGACGCGGCGCGTTATCGTCGCCAAAGTACTGCGCCAGGCGGTAACCCAGGCACTGCTCGGTGCCGAACAGATCGAGCATGGCGTGGATCCGCGCAATCTCGGCGCCCTCATGCCGGGTGAAATACCCGTGCAATTGCGCACTCAGTTCTGCCGCGTCGAAGTCGGTCTGCAGCAGGCTGTAGACCTCGGTCATTTGCTTGCTTTCCAGCTCGACCCAACCGCGCTCCTGGAAATAATCCAGGGCCTTGACCACGCGGCTGCGCTCGGCCTGATGCTGCAGGTACAGCGCATCGAAATTGACCGTGGCCCAGGTGCGGGCGCGGCTTGAGGTCTGGATGATGGCCTCGACGAAATCCCGCCGTTCGCCCTCAAAACGCGCCAGCAGGGCTTGCGGCTCCAGCAGGAACTTGAAGCGGTACTCGGCAAAATACGCATAACGCGGCGCAATCAAGCCGCGCAGCTCCAGTTGCACCAACAGGGTCTTGAGTGGCAGCTGGCGAATATTGCTCTGATCCGCCAGCGGCCCCAGCA
This sequence comes from Pseudomonas sp. MF4836, assembly GCF_002018875.1. Taxonomy (GTDB): domain Bacteria; phylum Pseudomonadota; class Gammaproteobacteria; order Pseudomonadales; family Pseudomonadaceae; genus Aquipseudomonas. The sequence continues at coordinate 177,040 of NZ_MVOL01000002.1, read as the reverse complement.
GAAACTCCCATTGCCCATCCGGCGCTGCGGCCTGGAGTTCGTCCAGCACACAGCGGATGCCATCCAGTTCCGGGGTGTCGCCGTAGACGAAGTTCTCCAGCACATTGAGGCTGTCGCGGTTGGCCAGCACCAGGCAATCCGAGGGCTGCCCGTCACGCCCGGCGCGGCCGATTTCCTGGCTGTAGTTCTCGATGGATTTGGGCAGGTCGAAATGCACCACATTGCGGATGTCGCTCTTGTCGATACCCATGCCGAAGGCGATGGTGGCGACGATGCAATTGGACTGACCGCCCATGAACTGACGCTGGATCGCCTCCCGCTGCTCATGGGGCAAGCCGGCGTGATACGCCTGGGCCTGGATGCCGTGCTGGCTCAGGTGTTGGGCAATCTGCTCGGCGGTTTTCTGCAGGGTGACGTAGACGATGCTCGGCTGCCCGGGGCGTTCGCCCATCCACTGCACCAGGCGCCGGCGTTTGTCCTGCCCACGCACCGGTTCTACCAGCAGGTTGAGGTTGGGCCGGTAGAAACCGGTGGTGACCACATCCTGCGGGGCGATGGCGAACTTGGCCTGCATGTCGGCGATCACCTTGGGGGTCGCGGTGGCGGTCAGCAACAAGGCCTGGGGGATGTTGAACTGACGCTGGTAGTCCGGCAGCTTCAGGTAGTCCGGGCGGAAGTTGTGCCCCCATTCGGAGATGCAGTGCGCCTCGTCCACCACCAGCAACGAGATCGGCACCTGTTGCAGGAAATTCCGGAAGCGCTCGTTCTTCAGGCGCTCCACGGAAATCATCAGAATCTTCAGCTCGCCGGAACGCGCACGGGCCATGACGGCGTTGGCGTCGTCGCGGCTCTGGGCGGAATCGATGCTGGCTGCGGCGATGCCGTGGCGTTGCAGGAACGCGAGCTGATCCTGCATCAGCGCCAGCAACGGCGAAACCACCAGGGTCAGGTGCGGCAGCAGCAGGGCCGGCAGTTGATAACACAGGGACTTGCCGGAACCGGTGGGGAAAATCGCCGCCGCCGAACGCCCGCCCAGCACCGCACTGACCGCCGCCTCCTGGCCCGGGCGAAACTGTGGATAACCAAAGACCTGTTCGAGGGTGTTGTGCATAAGCTGTCACTCCATTGACCGCTGACATGCCTTGAAGCCTAGCGTGGCCCGTCAGCAGGTCGAGAAAAGGTCGAGAGGAAAGGGATACCGGATGATACAGGCACACGGCCAAATCGGTGGCCGCCGCCGTGACCGCTGCCGCCAGACTGCGCTGGCCCTGGGCCACGACCAAGATTCACCTGACACCTCCCGGCGCCCAAGCCGGTCAGCGCAACCTTGCAGGCTCGGCAGCGACGACAATCAGCGGCCCATGCGGCAATCCACCCATTGCACGCCATTGCCCCGATTGGTGTCGAACAGCGCTGGCAAGGCCTTGGCGGCTTTGTCATGGGTGTCGTGAAACAGGATCACGCCGCTGCGCCACAGCAGCATCAAGGTCTGCACCCGCTGGCTCGCCGCACGGCTATCAACGGCCTTGCTCCAGTCCTGGGAGTCAATGTTCCACAGCATCAACTGCACGCCCTGGGCCTTGAAGAACGCAGCGCTGTCGCTGCGACGCTGGCCATAGGGCGGGCGAAACAGCGGCTGGTACTCCTCGGTCAAGGCGGCACTGACCAGGCCTGCCGATCGGGTAATCGAGCCCTGCCAATCGCGCCAGGAGCTGTGGGATTTGTGCTCCCAGCCATGTAGGCCAACGCATTGATCGCTGTAAAGATTGCGCATGTCGTCCGCCGATGACTGCTCAAGACGCTTCTGAAATGGCGCGCCCAACACGAAGAAAAAAGCATGCACATCCTCGGCCCGCACCACATCCAACAGGCGGTCGGTCGACCCGCTCCGCGCCGTCGGACCATCGTCAAACGTCAGCAGAAATTGGCGGTCACCCAGTTCATCGCCAAGGATTTCAGCTTCGGAGAAGCGTTCAATCTCACTGCTGACCATCGGGAACAACGCCGCCAGCCGCAGTTGCTCACGCAGGTATAGCTGGTGAAAACCCAGGCTCGCCTCAGCCCAGGCACCATAGGTGGCTTTGCTCTGGCCGGTGAAGCCGGCCACCAGTTGGCGGAACTCCCCCAGGTTGCGCACCCTCAGGCAGAACGCCTCACCCTCACACTGCTGGCTGGCGAGGCGGAAGTTGTTCAGCAGCCGCTGCCAGAAACGCTCACGCACCCGATTCACCGCAGCCAGGTCGATGCGCTTGACCCCCAGCTGTTGCTGCAGCGCCTTTTCATCCAGTGCTTCGCTGGCCAATAGCGCCTTGGCGAACATCAGAATCTCGGCCCGGGAGGCGGTGTCAAATCCGTTAACGCTGCTCAGGGTAGTTGGCCAGCCGCTGCGGTCGATGGTGGCAAAAACCGAGGGACCTGCAGCACAAGCCACACCAGGAACCAGAAAAAACGCAGACAGAAAAAGGAAACGTCTTAACCCCATAACAACCTCTTTAAATACACAACGCGCCAAGGTAGGCGCGTTGTGGGTAGTACTCCGTCAGGGAGCTCAGAGTTTTCTGACCCGTTCAATGGCTTGGTCATACACCGGACTGGCTTTCTGCTCACGGGCCTTCTGATACAGGGCCAGGGCATCGGCAAACCGTCCGGCGGCCTCATAGATAGACGCCGAGTTGTAATAGGCGCTGGCACGTACAGTGGCCGCCGTCGCGCCGCTGGCCAGGGCGATGGCCTGGTTGTCGGCCTCGAGGGCCCTGGACAGCTCGCCGAGCTTGCGGTGGGTCAGCCCGAGGTTGCTGTACGCCTGGGCGTAAGCCGGGTCCTGCTCGATGGCCTGGCGAAAGAAGTCACGTGAGCGCAGCACATCACCGGCCTTGTAGGTCGCTTCGCCCTGTTCATTCAGGGTTTTCGCATCGCCCTGAGGCACCGCTCCAACCTCCAGGCTGCTCACCGCGACCTTGTCGTCCAGCAACACCTCGACCTCGCTCATGGCGTCGGCAGGTTCGCCACGCACTTCGCCGAGGCGATTGATGTCCTGCAGCTCGCTGTTACCGGTAATGCGGAACACCGTCCACAGATTGCCGACGCGCTGGCGTGGCACCTTGTAGGTGCGCAGCAGGGTTTTGCCCAGGTACAGCTGCACCTTGGCCTGACTCAGGGAAAGCTGGTGGGCGCGCGCGGTAGTGCCGTGAGTGAAGTCATGCACGGCATAGATGTAACTGTCGCCGGCATGCTTTTTTTCCAGGGTGATGACTTCCGGGCCATGACCCGGTTTGTCAGCCCCTTCCAGCAAAGTGTCGGGCCCCTTCAGGGTCTCGAAGTACAGGTTCTTGCCGGGATAGATCAGGCGCGCATCCAGGTCCAGCCCATCGGCCTCCCAGGTCAGCACGATCCGCAGGCCATCGAAGTTCTGCTTTACCGGCAACATGGCGTAGGTTTTGCCATTGCACGGGCAAGGAGCCTCGATCACCACGAGTCCATGCTTTTTCAGGGTCAGGGTGGTGCTCGAATCGTCCGCCATTTCGGTGTTGAGGCTGAACCGGCCTGAGCCATCGGTCAGCCCGCCAGCGACCTGCTGCCGTGCGGGAAGCAACTGCAGTTGGACCTCGGCCAGCGTCTGCTGGCGATCCAAGCCATCAACCACTTCAATCGTCCAGGGCAATGCCTGCACCGAACACGCCACCAGCCAGAGCGACAACCACCACGCCATGCGAAACCCGCGCATACCCACATCCCTTTACGTATTAACCGCCATAGGCTGACAGCCCCCGGCCATTTGGCGCGCACGATACACAGATTATCCGCACACTGCTTGAGGAACCTCTCCTGCCACAGCGGCAGGTACTTCCTACTCCCGAGTCTGGCATCATCCTCCTTCACCGAATCCTGCAGTGATCACACCCCTGCACCACAACCTTGGTAAGCAATGCCCATGAGCAAGCTGCAACACCTGTTCGCCGAAGCCAGGCAAGGGCTCAGCGTCATGCAGTCCATCAGCGACGAAAAATGGCGAGCCCTTGCCACCCAATGTGGAGCGGCGGAAAGAGCAGAAGTCAGACAGCGCATCCACTCGCTGAAGGCCATGAGCCTGGAGGCCGACGAAGGCGATGAGGAACAACGGGACGACATCCGTTGTGCCATCGACAGCCTCAACCTGCTGCTGGACCTGTCAGAAGCCCATGAGCGGGCCACCGGCTCTTCTCACAAGGACTCTTAGGCATGCACCTGGCCCCGCACTTCCCCGATGACCCGGCCATGCGCCAGCTCATGCAGTTGCTGCACGAAGAACTTGGCCTGCCCGAGCGCAAGACCATCAGCCTCGATACCGCCATCAACTTCGACCTGGGTTGCGACGGAGCGGATGCCGAACAGCTGATGCTGGCGCTGGAAGAACTGTTCGTCATCGAGTTCGTCGACTACGACGCCTATCGCTACTTCCAGCCCGAAGGCTTCGACGTTTTCCTCAAGCGCCGGGCCAAGGGCCGGGGCGACAAACTGCCGCTGACCATCGGCATGCTGTACCGAGCCATCAAGGCACAGCGTTGGGACACACAGACGCTGGAAAGCCGCCAGCACTGAACCAGAGCAAAACCCGGACCTGTTGCAGGGTTGATCTGCGCCTCGTTTCCAGCGCCGTTCTGCTGGGCGTCGAAGCCTGGCGGCGGCAACTGAACCCAAACCTTGCGCCCACAAAAAAGCCGCCCCGAAGGGCGGCTTCTCAAACCACTGAACCGATGCTTACAGCTTCGGGCCGGCAGCCTTGATCGCGTCGCTTACGTCGAACTTCTTGAAGTTCTCGGTGAACAGGCCGGCCAGGGCTTTGGCAGCCTCGTCGTAGGCGGCTTTGTCAGCCCAGGTGTTGCGTGGGTTGAGCAGGCCGGTTTCGACGCCTGGAACGGCCAGTGGCACGTCCAGGTTGATGGTGTCCAGGTGCTCGGTCTCGGCACCGATCAGCGCGCCGCTCTGGATCGCGGCGATCACGCCACGGGTGGTCGGGATGTTGAAGCGTTGGCCGACGCCGTAGCCACCGCCGGTCCAGCCGGTGTTGACCAGGTAGACCTTGGAGCCGAAGCCACGGATGCGCTTGATCAAAAGCTCAGCGTATTCGCCAGCCGGACGCGGGAAGAACGGTGCGCCGAAGCAGGTGGAGAAGGTCGACTTGATGCCGGTGCCCGAACCCATTTCAGTCGAGCCCACCAGAGCGGTGTAGCCGGACAGGAAGTGGTAGGCAGCTTGCTCTTCGCTGAGGATCGACACGGGTGGCAGCACGCCGGTCAGGTCGCAGGTCAGGAAGATCACCGCGTTTGGCTCACCACCTAGGTTTTTCTCGGAACGCTTGGCAACGTGCTCCAGCGGATAGGCCGCGCGGCTGTTCTGGGTCAGGCTGACATCGGCGTAGTCGGCGTGCTTGGCGTCATCGATAACGACGTTTTCCAGGACTGCGCCGTGCTTGATGGCTTTCCAGATGACCGGCTCGTTCTTCTCGGACAAGTCGATGCACTTGGCATAGCAACCACCTTCGATGTTGAACACCACGCCCTCGCCCCAACCGTGTTCGTCGTCACCGATCAGGTAACGGCTTTCGTCGGCGGACAGAGTGGTTTTGCCGGTGCCGGACAGACCGAAGAACAGGGTCACGTCGCCCGCTTCACCGATGTTGGCAGCGCAGTGCATTGGCAGCACGTCGGCGGCCGGCAGCAGGAAGTTCTGCACCGAGAACATGGCTTTCTTCATTTCACCGGCGTAGCGCATGCCGGCAATCAGCACTTTTTTCTGAGCGAAGTTGAGGATCACGCAACCATCGGAGTTGGTGCCGTCACGCTCTGGAACGCATTCGAAGTTGGCAACGTTGAGCACCTGCCACTCGTCACGGCCAGCCGGGTTGTACTGCGCCGGGTTGATGAACAGGCAACGACCGAACAGGTTCTGCCAGGCAGTCTGGGTGGTCATTTTCACGGCCAGGTAGTGATCGGCAGACGCCCCTACATGAACATGGGAAACAAAATGTTCCTGCGCGTTGTTGAATGCCTCGACGCGGTTCCACAGGGCATCGAACTTGTCGGCCGGGAACTTGCGGTTGATCGGGCCCCAGGCAATGGCAGCCGAGGTGGACGGTTCTTCAACGATGAAACGATCGACTGGCGAGCGGCCGGTGCGGTGACCGGTGCGAACCACCAGCGCGCCGGTATCGGCAAGCTCGCCTTCACCGCGACTCAGGGCTTCTTTGACCAGATCATCGACACTCAGATCGGTGTACACGGCGTTATTGGCTTGCGTCATGAGGTTCCCCGTCGGCCAGTGGCCGAGTGCTCCAAACGTTTTGTAGTAGAAAGTCGTGCACTACTACCGCGAAAAAAGTGGGCCGGATTATGCCAGAAAAGCCCAAAAAGAGTAGGGCCCTCCCGTCAGAACGGCGTTATTCCGGCACTTGCCAGGTGATTTACCTGCGCTGAATCGTTTTAGTGACGAGTATCTGACGGCGTGTCGACACCCGCTCCGGCAAACAATTGAGCGATATCGGTGGCATCGAACAGGTAGCGTTCATTGCAGAACTGGCAATCGATCTCGATGCGGCCACCATGCTCGATGACCAGTTGCTTGGCATCTTCCAGACCCAGACTGACCAGTGCATTGCCCGAACGTTCGCGCGAGCAGCTGCAGCGAAAGCGCAGCGACTGCACGTCGAACAGGCGCACGGCCTCTTCGTGATACAGGCGATGCAGCACGGTTTCGTTATCCAGGCTGAGCAACTCGTCGGCGGTCAGGGTGCTGGCCAGGGCGGTGATGTGCTGCCAGCTGGCGTCGCGTTCTTCCTGGTCACGCAGGCGGTCGGCGGGCAATTGCTGCAGCAGCAGGCCGCGGGCGCGGCGGCCGTCGGCGTACAGCCAGAAACGGGTGCCAACCTGCTGCGACATCACGAAATAGTTGGTGAAGCATTCCGACAGGGTCGCACCGTCCAGGTCGACGATGCCCTGGTAGCGCTGGCCCTGGGTCGGGTCGACCGTCAGCGCCAGGACGCCGTTGGGCATCAGGTCGGCCAGGGTGGCGTCAGGGGCGATCTGCGCCGCGTCATAGCGAGCCAGGCCACGGATTTCACGGTCGCTGGAGCACTCGATCATCAGCAGCGGAACCGGGCCCTCGGAGCGTGCCTGCAGGATCAGCAAACCGTCGAACTTCAAGGTGCCGACCAGCAGCGCGGCGGCGGCCATCAGCTCGCCAAGCAACTGTGCAACAGGCTCGGGATAGGCGTGTTTGGCAAGGACTTCGGCATAGCTGAGTTCCAGGCCCACGAGCTCGCCGCGGGTGTCGCTGTCATCGAAGATGAAGCGTTGGGTGAAGTCGGTATCCGGCAAATCAGTCATAGGTCTGGGTATCTGAAGTGATGACAAAATGTGTACAAGCATCGAAAATCAGTTTTTTCGCACCTTTATGGTGCGCGTATTTTCGCTTGCTGGAGGCATTTTATGAACAATCCGGGTCTGTTCCAAGCAAGGTGGAACCTCGGCAGATTGGCTGTGTGTAATTTACTCCCTTTGGCCCTGCTGGGTTTCTGGTTGTGGCCGACCGGGCAAATGCTCTGTGTGATGTTCGACGAATGGCTGTTTCATCTGCTCAATTCCCCCTTGGCGACGCACTCGACCTGGCTGCATATCTGGGCGGTGGCCAGCCTGCGTCCGTTCGATGCGGTGGTCGGGGTGATTCTGCTGAGCCTGTTGATTCGCGGTGACTGGGTGTTCAAGGCCAGCGACGTGCGCCGGGCGTTCTTCGGGTTTGTCTCGATCCTGGTGCTGATGCTGGTGATTCGCGTGCTGTTTTCAAAGTTCGCCGCCTTCATGGGCTGGCAACATCAAAGCCCGTCGATGGTGATCGACGGCGCGGTGCATATGAGCGAGTACTTCCCCGGGCTGGAAAGAACCTGGGAACTCAAGGACCGTTCCAGCCAGAGCTTCCCGGGCGATCATGCCTCGGTGCTGTTGATCTGGGCGATGTTCATGGGGTTGTTCAGCCGCAGCCTGGGGCAGTTCGTGGTGGTCTGGGGCCTGGCCCTGCTGTTCATGATGCCGCGCCTGGTAGCGGGCGCCCATTGGGGGCAGGACGATTACATCGGCGGCGTGCTGCTGGCGATCTGGGCCCTGGGCTGGGGCTACTACACGCCATATGCGGCCAAGGCCTCGGACCTGCTGCTGCGCCTGACCGCGCCGCTGTTCAACCTGCTGGAGCGGATGCCGCTTCTGTCGCGGCTGAGCGTGGTACGGCTGCGCTGAGGCTGTAACGGCGTCAGGCGGGTGGAGTGGCGAGGGAGCAAGCTCCCTCGCCCTGTTGCGAACGCTGGACAATCATTCGTGGCTGCTGCCGTGAAACTTGAACAGGTCGCGGCGCTGCTTTTTGCTCGGCTTGCCGTCGGTGCTGACGCCCAGGGCGCCAGCCTTGCGCAGGGCGGCCGCGCCTTCGCGCTTGGCGATGCTGGCTTCGGTTTCCGCGTACAGGGCCTGCGCCTCGGGCGCGCCACGGCGCACGATGGATAACGCCAGAACCACCACGGTGCGCTCGTCGAAACCGGCGCGGATCTGAAATTCATCGCCGATTCGCGGCTCCTTACCGGGCTTGCAACGCTCCCCCCGGTGATGCACCTTGCCGCTCTCGATCGCCGCCTTGGCCAGAGCGCGAGTCTTGAAGAACCGCGCCGCCCACAGCCATTTATCGAGACGGACCTTGTCGTCCTCTTCCTGCTTTTGAGCCACTGGAATTCCCCTCTCTGAAAGATGTCGCAACTGTACTACTTGATCGCAGGGGCGCATAAACCCCGTGTCTCACCTAAAATACCCCAGGTTTGCACCTGAACAGCGAGGAGTCCTTGTGACTGATTTCCCCACATCATTGACCTCGCCCAAGACCCGCTGCGAAGGTTGCCAACAAAGCCAGCCGCTGGACTTTGACTTTGCCTTCGCCTATCAACCCATCGTCGATCTGCGCGACCGCTCGATTTTCGCCCACGAAGCCCTGGTACGCGGGGTCCATGGAGAAGGCGCGCTGACGGTGCTGAACCAGGTCAACGACAGCAATCGCTATCGATTCGACCAGCGCTGCCGCACCCAGGCAATTGCCGGCGCGGCACAACTGGGGATGCAGAGTCACCTGTCGATCAACTTCATGCCCAACGCGGTGTACCGTCCCGAGTTGTGTATTCGCAGCACCCTGGAGGCCGCCCGCCAGCATAACTTCCCGCTGGATCGGCTGATTTTCGAGACCCTGGAAAGTGAGCACGTAGATAACTATCGCCATTTGACCAATATTCTGCGTGAATACCGCGAATTCGGCTTCAAGACCGCCATCGACGACTTCGGCTCCGGCTATTCAGGGCTGAACCTGCTGGCCGATTTCCAACCTGACCTGATCAAACTCGACATGGCGTTGATTCGCGATGTCGACCGTGATCGCGTCCGGCAGGCCATCGTTCGAGGGATTGTCACAATCTGTGCGGAATTGAGCATTACAGTCATCGCCGAAGGCATTGAAAGTGCCGGTGAACGGGACTTTCTCGCCGACTGCGGAATTTTTCTGATGCAGGGCTACTGGTTCGCCAAGCCTGCATTCAAAGCATTGGCCGAGGTTCCTCCCGAGGCCTGGAAAGCGTAATCGCTGGTTACCATTTTGAAGACATTTGACCATTTGACCGTCGTGGGTTTGCGCGAGTGGGTGGCGCTTCCCGATTTGGGAGTGGCCGGCCTGCGCGCCAAGATCGACACCGGCGCCAGCACCTCCAGCCTGCATGCCACCGAGATCGAGCCATTCGAGCGCGACGGTGAGCGCTGGATACGCTTCACCGCGCACCTGGGCAGCGTGGTGCAGCTGCGACATCGACGCTGTGAAGCGCCGCTGGTGGCGATGAAGACCATCAAGAGTTCCAACGGCCAGGCCCAGGTGCGTTATGTGATCAGCACCACCCTGGCCTTGGGCGATCGGGTCTGGCGGGTCGAGTTCACCCTCGCCTGCCGCAAGTCCATGCGTTACCGCTTGTTGCTGGGATCCAAAGCCCTGATCGACGGCCAGTTGGTGGTCAATCCAGGGATCAAATACGTTCAAGACAAGCCGGTGTTCCCGGTGTCCACTACCTCTGCCACAGGTGTTGCATGAAGATCGCTGTGCTGTCGCGTAACCCGCGTCTGTATTCCACTCGTCGTCTGGTCGAAGCCGGCACCGAGCGTGGCCATGAAATGGTGGTGGTCGATACCCTGCGCGCCTACATGAATATCGCCAGCCACAAGCCGCAGATCCACTACCGCGGCAAGCCACTGGAAGGCTTCGATGCGGTGATCCCGCGGATTGGCGCCTCGGTGACGTTCTATGGCTGCGCGGTGCTACGCCAGTTCGAAATGATGGGGGTGTTTCCCCTCAACGAGTCGGTGGCGATCGCCCGCTCGCGGGACAAACTGCGCTCGCTGCAATTGCTGTCGCGCCGGGGCATCGGCTTGCCGGTGACCGGCTTTGCTCACTCACCGGACGACATCCCCGACCTGATCGAAATGGTCAACGGCGCGCCACTGGTGATCAAGGTGCTGGAAGGCACCCAGGGCATCGGCGTGGTCCTGTGCGAAACCGCCACTGCGGCAGAATCGGTGATCGAGGCCTTTATGGGTCTGAAGCAGAACATCATGGTCCAGGAGTACATCAAGGAAGCCGGCGGTGCCGATATTCGCTGCTTCGTGGTCGGCGACAAGGTGATTGCCGCCATGAAGCGCCAGGCCAAGCCCGGCGAATTCCGCTCCAACCTGCACCGTGGCGGCAGCGCCAGCCTGATCAAGATCACCCCCGAGGAACGCATGACCGCCCTGCGCGCAGCCAAGGTCATGGGGCTGGCGGTGGCCGGCGTGGACATCCTGCGCTCGAACCACGGGCCACTGGTGATGGAAGTCAATTCCTCGCCAGGCCTGGAAGGCATCGAGACCACCACCGGCAAGAACGTGGCGGGGATCATCATCGAGCACCTGGAAAAGAACGGCGGGCCGAACATGACCCGCACCAAAGGCAAGGGATAGGAGCAGCTACACGCTTCAAGCTGTAAGCGGCAAGGAAAGAACGGCTTGCCGCTTACAGCGGATTCAATCGGCGTCGCGGGGGAGCAGCAGGCCTAGTGGGAGGCGTACTCGTGCTTCCAGGCCGCCACCGGCGCGGTTGCGCAGCTCGACATTGCCGCCGTGCATCGAGGCGATGCGCTTGACGATCGCCAGCCCGAGGCCGGTGCCCTTGCCGCCACGGGCGCGGTCGCCGCGGGTGAACGGGTTGAAGATCGCCTCCAGCTCCGAAGGGTCGATCCCGGCCCCACGGTCCATCACGCTCAGCACCACGTACGGCGCGTTGGTGTCGCCGGACACATAGGCCGCCACTTCCACTTCAGTGCCGGCGTGATTCAGCGCGTTACCAATCAGGTTATTGAGCAGGCGCTTCATCGACACCCGACGCAGCGGGAACGGCTGGATCGGCTCCAGGCGCAGATGCACCCGCTCTTCGTTCTGGTTATAGGGCGCTGCCACTTCCCGCACCAGGTCACTCAGGTCGACCTCTTCCACCGACTCGTCACGCCCGTCGCGGATAAACGCCAGGAACTGATCGAGAATCGCGTCCATGTCCTCGATGTCGCGCACCATGTCGTCGCTCAGGTCGCTGTGGTTGCCCATCAGCTCCAGCGACAGGCGCAAGCGCGTCAGCGGTGTGCGCAGGTCATGGGAGACCCCGGCCAGCATCAGCTCGCGCTCGCGCCCGGCCTGCTCCACATCCTCGGCCATCTGATTGAAGGCACGGTAGACCTCGGTCATCTCGCTCGGGGTATCGCTGATCGGCAGGCGCACGCTGCGCCCCTGCCCCAGCTGCCGGGCGGCATACACCAGGCGCTTGAGCGGCTGGTTGAGCTGGCTGACGAAAATCCAGGCCGACGCAGTGGATAACAGGCCGATGGCAAGGAACCAGCCCAGCACGCTCCAGATCTTCTGCCCGCGCAACGGGTGCGGGTACAGCGGTACTTTCAGCCAGCCATATCCCAGACTCGGTGCCCGGACCCAGAGGGCGGGGGGTGCATGCATGCGCAACCGCACTTCGGTGTCGGCGCCCAGCTCGGCCTGCATCTGCCGCTGGTAGATCTCGCTGTAGGGCCAGTGCTGTTCGCCGGCCGGCACGCCGCTGCCGACCACCTTGATCAACCCGGCGGCTTCGGCGATCTGGTCGCGGTTGGACTCATCGGCGGCCCAGTAGGCACGCAGGGTCAGGGCCACGCCGTGGCTGTACTGGCGGTCCACCAGCACGTCCTCGTTCATCAGCAGATAAACCAGGGTCAGGGCCTTGGAGAACAGCACCACGATCAGCACCAGCCACAGGGTGCGGGAGAAGAAACTTTGCGGGAACCACAGCGGGGTTTTCATAACAGCCCATACACACTTTGCAGGAGCGAGTCGCACTCGCAGCGTTGCGGAATGCGAACGCCCGGGCGTTGATGGCCCGGGCGTTCGCTCCTACAAATCACCGATCACTTGGTCGCGGTGCCATCCGGCACGAACACATAACCCACGCCCCAGACGGTCTGGATATAACGCGGCTTGGAAGGATCAGGCTCGATCATCCGGCGCAGGCGGGATATCTGCACGTCGATGGAGCGCTCCAGGGCGTCCCATTCACGGCCACGGGCCAGGTTCATCAGCTTGTCGCGGGTCAGCGGTTGGCGGGCGTTCATCACCAGCGCCTTGAGTACCGCGAACTCACCGGTGGTGAGCATGTGTACTTCATCGCCGCGCTTGAGTTCGCGGGTCGCCAGGGACAATTCGTAGTCACCGAAGGTCACGCTTTCGTCTTCGCTGCCCGGAGCCCCTGGCACCGGCGCCGACTGGCGACGCAGCACGGCCTTGACCCGCGCCATCAGCTCGTCCGGGTTGAAGGGCTTGGCCAGGTAATCGTCGGCACCCAGTTCCAGGCCCTTGATGCGGCTCAGCTCGTCGCCCTTGGCGGTGAGCATGATGATCGGGATCTGGTTGTTGGCGTTGCGCAGGCGGCGGCAAGCGGTCAGGCCGTCTTCGCCAGGCAGCATCAGGTCAAGGACCACCAGGTTGAAGACCTCGCGGCCCAGCAGGCGGTCCATTTGTTCGGTGTTCGGGACTGCGCGGGCACGGTAGCCCTTGCTGACGAAGAAACGCTCCAGCAGGCTGCTCAGCCCGGGGTCGTCGTCAACAATAAGAATTTTTTCGCCTTCAGCAGTTTGTGCAGTGCTGCTCATTGGATGCTCCTCTAATCTCGGTGCGCATTATGGCGTAGCTGCCGTTATACGCACCGTGTGCATTGTTAGCAGATTTTTCCTCGGTCGCCAGCAAACCCGCCGTCGGCCGGCGCCGCGCAATACCCCGGAACAGCAGAACGCTGGTTATAATGCGCCGCCTTTTGTGTCGGGCATTATCTGATCGTTATGCCAATGGCCGCTTTTTTATTTTTCATGGCCGGCAGTAATTTTTCGATTTCGCGGGTCAACAGGCTGCCTGTTGACCCAGGTGGCGGCGCTGGTCAGGCCGCTCAACCAGGCTCGCCGGGCCCCTCAATCCGCGCCTGCGAGCCTGCTTTCACAATTTGTCAGGTGGTTTTATGGACAGCATCAACAGCCGCATCGCCGAGGAACTCGGCGTACGCCCACAACAGGTCGAAGCGGCCGTCGCTCTATTGGATGAAGGCTCCACCGTGCCCTTCATCTCCCGCTACCGGAAAGAAATCACCGGCAGCCTCGATGACACCCAGCTGCGTCATCTGGAAGAGCGCCTGCGCTACCTGCGAGAACTCGACGAACGGCGGATCAGCATCCTGGCCAGCATCGAAGAGCAAGGCAAACTGACCCCGGAACTTGCTCGCGACATCAAGCTCGCCGACACCAAGACCCGCCTCGAAGACCTTTACCTGCCGTATAAGCAGAAGCGCCGCACCAAGGGCCAGATCGCCCTGGAAGCCGGCCTCGGCGAGCTGGCGGACGGCCTGTTCAACGATCCGAGCCTGGCCCCGGAAACCGAAGCCGCACGCTTTGTCGACGCCGAAAAAGGCGTGGCTGACGTCAAGGCCGCCCTCGAAGGCGCCAAATACATCCTCATGGAACGCTTCGCCGAAGACGCGGGCCTGTTGGACAAACTGCGCAACTACCTCAAGCAGGAAGCCACCCTCAGTGCCCGCGTGATCGCCGGCAAGGAAGAGGAAGGCGCCAAGTTCCGCGACTACTTCGAACACGACGAACCCCTGAAAAGCATGCCGTCGCACCGCGCCCTGGCGATTTTCCGTGGCCGCAACGAAGGCATCCTCAGTTCCGCGCTGAAAGTCGGCGACGAACTGCCGGGCACCATGCACCCGTGCGAAGGCATGATCGGCCAGCAATTCGGCATCCAGAACCAGAATCGCCCGGCCGACAAATGGCTCGGCGAAGTGGTGCGCTGGACCTGGAAGGTCAAGCTCTACACCCACCTCGAAACCGACCTCCTGGGCGAGCTGCGCGATGGCGCGGAAACCGAGGCGATCAACGTGTTCGCCCACAACCTGCACGACCTGCTGCTGTCCGCCCCGGCCGGCCCGCGCGCCACCCTGGGCCTGGACCCGGGCCTGCGTACCGGCTGCAAGGTAGCGGTGGTGGATGCCACCGGCAAGCTGCTGGACCACGCCACGGTCTACCCCCACGTGCCGCACAACAAGTGGGACCAGACCATCGCCGTGCTGGCCGCCCTGTGCGCCAAGCATTCGGTGGACCTGATCGCCATCGGCAACGGCACTGCCAGCCGTGAAACCGACAAGCTGGCTGCCGAACTGATCAAAAAATACCCAGCCATGAAGATGACCAAGGTCATGGTGTCCGAAGCCGGCGCCTCGGTGTACTCGGCCTCGGAACTGGCCGCCCGCGAGTTCCCGGACCTGGACGTGACCATCCGTGGCGCGGTGTCGATTGCCCGTCGCCTGCAGGATCCACTGGCCGAACTGGTGAAGATCGATCCGAAATCCATCGGCGTCGGCCAGTACCAGCACGATGTGTCGCAGCTGAAACTGGCACGCGGCCTGGACGCCGTGGTCGAGGACTGCGTGAACGCCGTGGGCGTCGACGTCAACACCGCGTCCGTGGCCCTGCTGGCGCGGATCTCGGGCCTCAACGCGACCCTGGCGCAGAACATCGTCAGCCACCGCGACGAGAACGGCGCATTCAAGACCCGCGCCGCGCTGAAGAAAGTCGCACGCCTGGGCGAAAAAACCTTCGAACAGGCCGCCGGCTTCCTGCGCGTGATGAACGGCGACAACCCGCTGGACGCCTCGGCGGTGCACCCTGAGGCCTATCCACTGGTGCAACGGATCGCTGCCGAGACCGACCGCGATATTCGCTCGCTGATCGGCGACAGCGGCTTCCTCAAGCGCCTGGACCCGAAGAAGTTCACCGACGAGACCTTCGGTTTGCCAACCGTCACCGACATCCTCCAGGAACTGGACAAGCCGGGCCGCGACCCGCGCCCCGAGTTCAAGACCGCCGAGTTCCAGGAAGGCGTCGAAGACCTCAAGGACCTGCAACTGGGGATGATCCTCGAAGGCGTGGTGACCAACGTCACCAATTTCGGTGCCTTCGTCGACATCGGCGTCCACCAGGACGGCCTGGTGCACATCTCCGCGCTGTCCGAGAAGTTCATCAAGGACCCGCGTGAAGCGGTCAAGGCTGGCGATGTGGTCAAGGTCAAGGTCATGGAAGTCGACATCCCGCGCAAACGCGTGGGCCTGTCGATGCGCATGAGCGACACCCCGGGCGAGAAAATCGACGGTGCCCGTGGCTCACGCCCGGGCTCGGCACCGCGCCAGTCGCAAAACAGCGCGCCGCGCAAGGAAACCGCCACGGCAGCCCCGGCCAACAACGCCATGGCGTCTCTGTTCGCCAATGCCAAACAGTTGAAGAAACGCTGATGGAAATCCCCGCCGGCCTGACCGAAAGCGCCTTCTTCCAACTGCTGGGCTGTCGCTTGCAGCGCCTGGAAATCGGAGAGGCCGACGTTGCCCTGGCGCTGACGCCAGAACTGCGCAATCGAGGGCAGAAACTGCACGGCGGGGCGATTTTCAGCCTGGTGGACATCGCCATGGGCCTGGCTTGCTCCAGCACCCACGGCTTCGACCAGCAGAGCGCGACCATCGAGTGCAAGATCAACTACATCCGTGCGGTGGCCGAGGGCGAGGTGCTGTGCCGCGCCCGGGTCATCCATCCCGGCCGCCGGACCCTGGTGGTCGAGGCGGATGTGGTGCAAGGCGACAAACTGGTCGCAAAAGCACAAGGCACCTTCGCGGTCCTATAGCTGCCCGCCATCAAATTGGGTTAATTTCGGCGCTGCGAAAGCGGCGTCGGAATTTTTTGCCGGCGCCAGAGCCAGATTCAAGGATGGAGTGTTGGCGTTTCCAGATGAGCCCATGGGCTTACGAACAAGGCGAAAACGCCAGTTTTAACTTCACCCTTGTAGACCGTCCTGCCCACCCCCATATTGGGGCGACTGACGCGTGAAGGAATCCAACTTGAGCGAACTTCTCAACCGCCGCCTGGCTCTGCTCGGCGAGCGCGCTAACCTATCCCTGCTCGAGCAGTGCCTGCACGGCATCGAACGTGAATGCCTGCGTGTGACCGGCGAAGGCCGCCTGGCACAGACTCCGCACCCGGAGGAACTGGGTTCCGCGCTGACCAACGAACAGATCACCACCGACTATTCCGAGTCGCTGCTGGAGTTCATCACTCCCGCGCTGCCTGATCCGGCAGACACCCTCAGCAGCCTCGACAAGATTCACCGCTTCGCCTACAGCAAGCTCGGCAACGAGTACCTGTGGAGTCCATCGATGCCGTGCCCGTTGCCGGCCGAGGAAGATATTCCGATCGCCTACTACGGCACCTCCAACATCGGCCAGCTCAAGTACGTGTATCGCAAGGGCCTGGCCCTGCGCTACGGCAAGACCATGCAATGCATTGCCGGGATCCACTACAACTTCTCGCTGCCGGAAAAGCTCTGGCCGCTGCTCAAGGAAGCCGAAGGTTTTGTCGGTACCGATCGCGACTACCAGTCCACTGCCTATATCGCGCTGATCCGCAACTTCCGCCGCTACAGCTGGCTGCTGATGTACCTGTTCGGCGCCTCGCCGGCGCTGGACGCGGGCTTCCTGCGCGGGCGCTCGCACCAGCTCGAACAGCTGGACCCGGACACCCTGTACCTGCCCTACGCCACCAGCCTGCGCATGAGCGACCTGGGTTACCAGAGCAATGCCCAGGCCGGCCTGACGCCCTGCTACAACGATCTGGCCAGCTACACCGACAGCCTGCGCGAGGCCGTGGCCACGCCTTACGCACCCTATGTGGCAGTCGGCACCCACAAGGATGGCGAGTGGGTACAGCTCAATACCAACATCCTGCAGATCGAAAACGAGTACTACTCCAACATCCGCCCCAAGCGCGTGACCTACACCGGCGAGCGGCCGATCCAGGCGCTGATGGCCCGTGGCATCCAGTACGTTGAAGTGCGCTGCCTGGATATCAACCCGTTCCTGCCCATGGGCATCGACCTGCAGGAAGCCCGCTTCCTCGACGCCTTCCTCCTGTACTGCGCCCTGAGCGACAGCCCGCTGTTCGAGAACAACGAGTGCGGCAATGCCACCTCGAACTTCCTCAGCGTGGTCAAGGAAGGCCGGCGCCCGGGCCTGCAATTGCAGCGCAAGGGCCAGGCCGTGGACATGAAGGAATGGGCAGCCCAGTTGCTGGAGCAGATCGCGCCACTGGCCGCCCTGCTCGACCAGAGCCATGGCGGCGACGCCCACAGCAAGGCCCTGGATGCGCAACTGGCCAAGGTCAAGGATTCGTCCCTGACCCCATCGGCCCAAGTGCTGGCGGCCATGCAGGAACGCAAGGAGAGCTTTACCCAGTTCTCCCTGCGCCAGAGCCAGGCCCACGCCGAGTTCTTCCGCAGCCCGGGGCTGGGCAAGGAAGAACAGGCCGCGTTCGAAGAAGCGGCGCGCAAATCCCTGGCGCAACAGGCTGAGCTGGAGCAGAACGAAGTCGGTGATTTCGATGTGTTCGTGGGTTCCTACCAGGCCAGCATCCTGGCTATCAGCAACTGAAACCGTGGCGAGGGAGCTTGCTCCCTCGCCACAACAGCCTCCGGGCCAGGTCCGCGTACTTCCCCTCATAAGCTAATGCAAATAAGTTATTTATTTCTGCATTCTTAGATCATTTAGTCTCCTCCCACGCCGATCACCGGCCGCCTATGAGGAGCACCTCCATGAAACTGCATTTCCCCCTTCGCCTCCTGGCGGCCGCTTCCCTGGCGGCTGCGAGTCTGTTCGCCCAGGCGGCCGACGTTACCGTTGCCTACCAGACCACCGTCGACCCGGCCAAAGTCGCCCAGGCCGACGGCGCTTATGAGAAAGCCACCCAAGCCAAGATCGACTGGCGCAAATTCGATAACGGCGCCGACATCATTGCCGCCATCGCCTCCGGCGACGTGCAGATCGGCTACCTCGGTTCCAGCCCCCTGACCGCGGCAATCACCCGCAAGGTGCCGGTACAGACCTTCCTGATCGCCACCCAGATCGGCGCGGCCGAAGCCCTGGTGGCTCGCGAAGGTTCGGGGATCAAAGGCCCGCAGGACCTGATCGGCAAGAAAATCGCCGTGCCCTTCGTCTCCACCGGGCACTACAGCCTGCTGGCAGCGCTCAAGCACTGGAACATCGACCCTTCGAAAGTACAGATTCTCAACCTGGCCCCCCCGGCGATCATCGCGGCCTGGAAACGCGGCGACATCGACGCGACTTATGTCTGGGATCCGGCACTGGGCGTGGCCAAGGAAAACGGCAAGGTGCTGATCACCTCTGGCGAACTGGCCAAATTCGGCGCTCCGACCTTCGATGCCTGGATCGTGCGTAAGGATTTTGCCGAGAAGCACCCGGAAATCGTCACGGCTTTCGCCAAAGTCACCCTGGATGCCTACGCCGATTACCGTAAAGATCCACAAGCCTGGCTGGCCAATCAGAGCAATGTCGACAAGCTGGTGAAACTCTCCGGCGCCAAGGCCAGCGACATTCCGCTGCTGCTGCAAGGCAACGTCTACCCACTGGCCGCCGATCAGGTCATCAGCCTGGGCGCACCGACCACCAAGGCCATCACCGACACCGCGGTGTTCCTCAAGGAGCAAGGCAAGGTTGAAGCCGTGCTGCCGGATTACGCGCCCTTTGTCAGCGCCAAGTTCATCACTAACTGAAACCCGTCGGGAGAGGAGATAGCCGTCATGGCCTTGCTACAACTGGAGCGCATCAGCGCACAGTACCCCGGCGCGGCCGAGCCGGTGCTGGCGGATATTTCCCTGAGCCTTGGGCCACAGCAACTGCTGGTCGCCCTGGGCCCCTCGGGCAGCGGCAAGACCTCGCTGCTGAACCTGATTGCCGGGTTCGTCGAGCCCAGTGCCGGGCGCATCACCCTCGATGGCGTGCCCATCAAGGGGCCGAGCGCCGAGCGCGGCGTGGTGTTCCAGGACGATGCCCTGCTGCCCTGGCAGGACGTGCTGGCCAACGTCGGCTTCGGCCTGGAGCTGGCCGGCATCGCCCGCGACAAGCGCGAAACCCGCGCCCGGGAAATGCTTGCCCTGGTGGACCTGGCCGGGTTTGACACGCGGCGTATCTGGCAGCTTTCCGGCGGCCAGAAACAACGCGTCGGCCTGGCCCGCGCCCTGGCGGCCGACCCACGGGTACTGCTGATGGACGAACCCTTCGGCGCCCTCGATGCCTTTACCCGCGAACAGATGCAGGAGCTGCTGCTGCAAGTCTGGCAGCGCACCGCCAAGCCCACATTCCTGATTACCCATGACATCGAAGAGGCGGTATTTCTCGCCACCGATCTGATTCTGCTGGCGCCCAATCCGGGGCAGATCGTCGAGCGCCTGAGCCTGGACTTCGGCCAGCGCTACGCGGCCGGTGAATCGGCGCGGGCCATCAAGTCTGATCCGCGTTTTATCGAAACCCGCGAACACGTGCTGTCCAGAGTGTTTTCCCAACGCGGCGCCGCCGAGCGCCAGGAGCGCGCATGAGCAGCTACCAGATTCCCGCCACCGCGACCGCCCCTGCCCAGCCCACCGCGGTGATCCCCGTGCGCCGCAACCTGAGTACGCGCTGGATCAGCCTGCTGACCCTGGTCACCCTGCTCGCCCTGTGGTGGGCAGTGACCGCCAGCGGCTGGATCGAGCCCCTGTTCCTGCCGCCGCCTGCTGCCGTGCTGCAAAAAGGCTGGCTGCTGGCAACCAGCGGCTATATGGATTCCACCCTGTGGCAGCACCTGGCGGCGAGCCTGCAACGCATCGGCCTGGCCCTGGGCTTTGCCGTGCTGACGGCGATTCCGGTGGGCATCGCCATCGGCGCCAACCGCATCGCCCGTGGCGTGCTCGACCCGCTGATCGAGTTCTACCGGCCGATTCCACCCCTGGCCTACCTGCCGCTGATCGTGATCTGGTGCGGCATTGGCGAGTTGTCCAAGGTGCTGCTGATCTATCTGGCGATCTTCGCCCCGATTGCCATCGCCACCGCCACCGGCGTGCGCACCGTGGATCCGGCCAAACTGCGCGCGGCGCAGTCCCTGGGTGCGACCCGGGCACAGCTGATTCGCCATGTGATTTTGCCCAGCGCCCTGCCGGATATCCTCACCGGGGTGCGGATTGGCCTGGGTGTGGGCTGGTCGACCCTGGTCGCCGCCGAATTGATCGCCGCCACCAGCGGCCTGGGATTCATGGTGCAGTCCGCAGCGCAGTTCCTGGTCACCGACGTGGTGGTGCTGGGGATCCTGGTTATCGCCCTGATCGCCTTCAGCATGGAAATGGGCCTGCGCGCCCTGCAACGCAAACTCGTGCCCTGGCACGGCCAGTCCCACTGAACCCCTGTAGCCGCTGCCACAGGCTGCGCTGCCCCCCAAGAACACCGTGAGTGTGTCAGGTGTACACAGGGCGTTCTCCAGGGCCAGCGCAGCCTATCGACAGCGATTACGGGTCCGTAGACCGGCAATGACACGCTATCTGACCACGCCACTCCTTCGGCGCCGACTTCGAGAATGACCATGAGCCTGACCATCACCCCCTTAAGCTCCGCCCTCGGCGCCCAGATCAGTGGCGTCGATCTCAGCCAGCCGCTGAATGTGGAACAGCGCGATGCCATCGAGCAGGCGCTGCTCAAGCACCAGGTGCTGTTCTTGCGCGACCAGCCGATCACCCCGCAGCAGCAGGCGCGGTTCGCAGCGAATTTTGGCGATCTGCACATTCACCCGATCTACCCCAATGTGCCGGAGCAACCCGAGGTGCTGATCCTCGACACCGCCGAAACCGACGTGCGCGACAACGCCATCTGGCACACCGACGTCACCTTCCTGCCGACCCCGGCCCTGGGCGCCGTGCTCAGCGCCAAGCTGCTGCCGGAGTTTGGCGGCGACACCCTGTGGGCCAGCGGCATCGCTGCCTATGAGGCCCTGTCGGCACCGCTCAAAGGGCTGCTGCAGGGCCTGACCGCGACCCACGACTTCACCAAGTCCTTTCCCCTGGAGCGCTTCGGCAATACCCCCGAAGACCTGGCGCGCTGGGAACAGACCCGGCGCAACAACCCGCCCCTGTCCCATCCGGTGATCCGCACCCACCCGGTCAGCGGGCGCAAGTCGCTGTTCGTCAACGAAGGCTTCACCACCCGGATCAACGAGCTGTCGGAGACCGAAAGCGAAGCCATTCTGAAACTGCTGTTCGCCCACGCCACCCGCCCGGAATTCACCATCCGCTGGCGCTGGCAGAAAAACGACGTGGCGTTCTGGGACAACCGCGTGACCCAGCACTACGCCGTCGACGACTACCGCCCACAACGCCGGGTGATGCAGCGCGCGACCATTGTCGGGGATGTGCCGTTCTAGGACGGCCACCACCGCCGGTACGACCAACGGCCCGTCCTCTGCGAAAAAAACGATTATGCTCGCAATGATTTCATTGATTGCATTCGGAGCACGCCCATGGCCAGCCTCACCATCCGCAACCTGGACGATCAGATCAAAGAGCGCCTGCGCATCGAGGCCGCACATAACGGCCATTCCATGGAGGAAGAGGCGCGGTTGATTTTGCGCAGGGCGCTGACAAAACCCTCGAACGATCAAGACCTGGCCAGCCGGATCCGCTCGCGCTTTGCGGGTCTTGGCGGGGTCGAGCTTGATCTGCCTGAACGCAAGGAGCCGGGACGGTTGGTGGATCTTGGCCAATGATCCTGCTCGATACCAACGTGCTCTCGGAGCTGATGCGACCCAAGCCCGAACCGACGGTTGTCCTGTGGATAAGCACGCAACGCACCGATGACCTGTGCATAAGTTCGATCACCATGGCCGAGATTCTCCACGGCGTGGCGCACCTGCCCAAGGGCCAGCGTCAACGGGACCTCCACGAGTCGGCCATGATCATGTTCGAAGAGGATTTTGGCGAACGGATACTGCCCTTCGATACCCCCGCAGCCTTGTACTACGCCCACCTGATGACCACCCGAGGTCAAGCCGGACGCCCCATGAGCATGGCCGACGCGCAGATCGCAGCGATCTGCCGCACCCACGACGCCGCCCTGGCCACACGCAATATCAGGGATTTCGAAGAGTCGGGCGTGGACCTGATCAATCCCTGGCGGCCGCTGGAGATTTAGCCTCCCGCCGCAGCACTGAACGCCGACCCGCCGGGCCGGCGCCAGCCCCATCGAGGACTATTCGGCGGTCGACGGTTTTTCCCAGAGGTTGATCCCGCCTTCCAGGGCAAAGCGATCAATTTCCGCCAGTTCTTCAGCGCTGAAGTTCAGGTTCTGCAACGCCCCGACGTTTTCGATGATCTGCTCCGGGCGGCTCGCGCCGATCAGCGCCGAGGTCACCCGCGGGTCGCGCAGGGTCCAGGCCAGGGCCAGTTGCGCCAGGCTTTGGCCACGGCGCTTGGCAATTTCATTCAAGGCGCGGACGTGGGTGATATTGGCCTCTGACAGATGAGCCGCCTGCAACGAGCCACCCCCCGGGCGGTTGACCCGTGCATCTTCGGGGATGCCGTTGAGGTACTTGTCGGTCAACAGCCCCTGGGCCAGCGGGGTGAACGCAATCACGCCTGCACCCAGTTCCTCGGTGGTGTCCAGCAGGTCTTTTTCCACCCAGCGGTTGAGCAGGTTGTAGGCCGGCTGGTGGATCAGCAGCGGCACTTTCCACTCCTTGAGCAGGGCCGCGATCTCGCGGGTCTTGACCCCGGAATACGAGGAGATGCCGATGTACAGGGCCTTGCCCTGCTGCACCGCCGTGGCCAGGGCGCTGGCGGTTTCTTCCAGCGGGGTGTCCGGGTCGAAGCGGTGTGAATAGAAGATATCCACGTAGTCCAGCCCGAGGCGCTGCAGGCTCTGGTCGAGGCTGGCCAGCACGTATTTGCGCGAACCGCCGCCCTGGCCGTAAGGGCCCGGCCACATGTCCCAGCCGGCCTTGCTGGAAATGATCAGCTCGTCGCGATACTGCTTGAAGTCTTCACGCAGCAGGCGGCCGAAGTTGATTTCGGCGCTGCCGTAGGGCGGGCCGTAGTTGTTGGCCAGATCGAAATGGTTGATGCCAAGGTCAAAGGCTGTGCGCAGCAGCGCGCGCTGGGTGTCGATCGGCGTGCTGTCGCCGAAGTTGTGCCACAGGCCCAGGGACAGTGCCGGCAGCACCAGCCCGCTGCGGCCGACGCGGCGGTAAGGAATGGAGTCGTAGCGGTTTTCGGCAGCCAGGTAAGTCATCGAATCCTCTCTCGTTTGGGTGTTGCTGAAACTTGGATTTACCGGGGTCGCCGCCTTGCGGCGACCCCGGCGTCATTGAGGCTGAAACTGATTGTTTGGCCGCGCCAGCCCCAGGTTCTCCCGCAGCGTGCGGCCTTCGTATTCTGTTCTGAACAGGCCACGGCGTTGCAGTTCCGGGACCACGCCCTCGGCAAAGTCCTGCAACCCTCCCGGCAGGTGCGGCACCAGCACGTTGAAGCCATCGGCGGCGCCCTCTTCGAACCAGGCTTGCAGCTCGTCGGCAATCTGCGACGGGGTGCCGATCAGGCTGTAATGACCCCGGCCGCCGGCGATTTTTCGCCCCAGTTCGGCCAGGGTCAGGTTGTCCTTCCCAGCCAGATCGGTGAGCAGTTTCTGCCGGCTCTGCTGGCCGCTTTCGGTCAACGGCAACTCAGGCAACGGGCCATCCAGCGGGTAATGCGACAGGTCGAAGTTACCCAGCATCCGCCCGAGCAAAGCCACGCCCACCTCAGGCTCGACCAGTGCCTGGAACGACTCGAACTTGTCCCGGGCCTCGCTCTCGCTTTGCCCTACCACCACAAACACTCCCGGCATGATCTTCAGTGATTCAGGGCTGCGCCCGTACTGCGCCAGGCGCCCCTTGAGGTCGGCATAGAACGCCTGGGCACTGGCCAGGGAGCTTTGCGCGGTGAACACCACTTCGGCGGTCTGCGCCGCCAGCTCGCGGCCGATGGGCGACGAGCCGGCCTGGACAATCACCGGGTAGCCCTGGGGCGGGCGCGCCACGTTCAGCGGCCCCTGGACCCGAAAGTGCTCGCCCCGGTGGTTCAGCACATGCAGCTTGGCCGGGTCGTAGTACTGGCCGCTGGCCTTGTCGCGGACAAAGGCATCATCCTGCCAACTGTCCCATAGCCCGGTGACCACCTGATGAAACTCCCGGGCCCGGCTGTAGCGCTCAGCGTGACCGATGTGCTGGTCGCGGCCGAAGTTCTGCGCTTCGGCGGCATTATCGGAAGTCACCAGGTTCCAACCGGCCCGGCCACCCGACAAATGATCCAATGATGCGTACTTACGTGCTACGTGGTACGGATCGTTATAACTGGTCGAAGCCGTGGCAATAAGCCCTATATGCTGGGTCACAGCGCTCAAGGCAGAGAGCAGGGTCAGGGGCTCGAAGTGGTCTGAACGCGCCATACGACTGGCGATGGCGCCTGTTGGCGCGGCGATGCTATCGGCCACGAACAGCGCGTCAAACAACGCGCTCTCGGCAATCTGCGCCAGCTGCTTGTACGCGGCAAAGTCCAGTCCGGCGTCTGCCGGTACGTACGGGTGGCGCCAGGCAGCCACGTGATGGCCTGTAGCCATCAAAAACGCACCCAGCTTGAGTTGGCGAGCAGGTTGGGTCATGCAGCACTCCTTGATTCACGCATAACGGGGCGCAGCAGCCAGGGCCCGAGAGCAGGACGCACTCCCGAGCCAAGCCGGCCGCTCCTTAGAAATCCTTGCGCAGCTGTACACCGAAGTAACGCTCGTCATCCCGTGGTACAGCGCGGTAAATGTAGCTGCCGCCGCTGGCCAGCAAGGGCGAATAGGACTTGTCGGCCAGGTTCTTACCCAAGAGGGCCACGCGCCAGCCGTTGCTGTAGTCGGCCAGGGCCACGCTGGCGTTCCAGATGCCGTAGGCGCCCTGTTTGGTGTCGACGTTCTGGCTGATGTCGTACTGCACCTCGCTTTGCCAGCTGTAGTCGGTGCCCAATTCGATATCCAGGCCGTTATCCAGCGGGATGGTGTAATCGGCACGCACGTAGCTTTTCCAGTCCGGGCTGAAGGGCAGCGGCTTGCCATTGACGTTGCACGAGGCCGCCGCACCCGCGGGGCAGGCGAACTCATCGATGCGCGCCCGGGTGTAGGCCAGGGCCCCGGACAGCTTCAGTTGCTGGGTGGCCTGCAACGCGTAGTCCAGCTCGACCCCCTCAGTGCTGACGCTGCCGGCGTTGATCAGGCGCGTCACGACTTGCCCGGCCACGGTGTCGAAGAAGTTGGCCTGATAGTTGTCGTAGGCGCTGTGGAACACCGCAAGGTTGGTGGTCAGGCGGTTGTTCCAGCTGGTGGCCTTGATCCCGACCTCCCAGGTATTGGAGGTTTCCGGCTTCAGCGCATCGGTGTCACGCGGCTGCATATTGAAGAACACGTTGTAGGCCGGGCCCTTGTAGCCACGGGAATAGGTCAGGTAAGTGGTCACCGTGTCGCTCAGGTCGTATTGCAGACCCAGGCGCCCGGACCAGCCGTCTTCATCCACCGAGCCGGAGCTGCTGGTGGCCGGCTGGATGCCGCTGACCTGCACCGCCGAGGTGGAACTGCGGCGGTGCTCGTATTCCAGCTGGTCATGGGTCCAGCGCAGGCCGGCGATGCCCCGCAGGCTGGAGGTGAAGTTCAGGGTGGTCTCGCCGAACGCCGAGTAGCTGTCGCTGCGGGTGCTGTAGTCGGCAATGCCGCGGTTGACGCTGGTGGTCGTGGTCAGGGTGCGCTGGTAGGTTTCTTCATCCTTGACATGCATGTAGAACACGCCGCCGACGTACTCCAGGAACTGCCCCTTGGGTGAAGCCAGGCGCAGCTCTTGCGAGTACTGGTTGAAGTCCAGGTCGCCCTTGTCGGCGGTGCCGGGGAAGGCTGCGGTGACGGTGCCCAAGCGGTCGCCATCCTGGTACTGGGTGTTGTTCCAACCGCGCCAGGCGGTGATTGAGGTCAGGGTGTAATCGCCCAGGTTCCAGTCGAGCTGGGCCGACAGGCCCTTGTTGATGTCTTCAACATGGCTGCGAGTGTCGGTGTTGATATCGCGGTTGTCACTGCTGGCCCGCACCGGGTTCAGGGCACCGGCAAAAGCCGGCGTCAGCGCCTTGCTCACCACGCCATTGGGCGCGTCGTCATGGGACTGCATGTAGTCGGCGGCCAGGGTCAGCTTGAGGTCGTCACTGGGGGTGAATTCCAGCTTGCCGCGCACGCCTTTGCGATTGTAGCCGTTGACCTCCTGACCGTTGTGCTGGTTGTCGACGTTACCGTCGTAGCTGCCAAACAAGGTGGTCAGCGAGCCCTTGAGCGTATCGGGAATCAGGCTGCCGCCGATGCCGAAGCGGGTGCGGCTTTCATTGCCGCTGTAATAGGCCTGGTCGATATAGCCGTGGGTATCGGCGGTGGGCGCCTTGGTCACGATGTTCAGCACCCCGGCCGACGCGTTCTTGCCGAACAGGGTGCCTTGGGGCCCGCGCAGGACTTCGATGCGCTCCAGGTCCAGCAGGTCGAGGGTGGCCTGGCCCGGACGGGCGTAGACCACGCCGTCGATCACAGTGGCCACGGTCGGCTCGACGCCCGGCGACGTGGAAATGGTGCCCACGCCACGAATGAACAGCGAGGTGTCCTTGTTCGAGGCGCCAGTGCGGAAGTTCAGCGACGGCACCTGCTGCACGATGCTCGCCACGCCATTGCGGTTGTCCCGCTCGAGCTGTTCGCCATCCACCACCGAGACTGCAACCGGCACTTTTTGCAGCGACTCTTCGCGGCGGGTGGCGGTGACGGTCACCGACTTCAGGGTCGGCTCCTGCTCTGCGACAGCGGTCGCGGGGTCAGCGGCATATGCCCCCGGCAGCGGCAGTGCGGCCAGCCCTGCCAGCAACCAGCCCAGGTGCGGCCGGCGCGGTGTGGCGGCGCGAATCGATTGCGCCAGTTTTTGCTGATCCCCAAGAATGTTATGCATGGTCTGCCTGCTGGAAAAATGCCCTGAACCGCTGCCGATCTACGCCGGCAGCGCCTGAATATCTGTCTTGGGCATTCGCTCGAGCGAGTAGCAGACACGACGCCTTGTTAGCGCTAACATCGGCAGTATCTGCAAGACGGTCATAGACCGTCCAATACTGAAAAATTACTTTTATATGCTTTTTGGTTTGAATAAAGGATCACGCCCTTGACCACCGAGAACACTCCAGGCCGCAAACGCCGCGGCGCCGGACGGGTGACCCTGAACACCGTGGCCAGGCAGGCCGAGGTCTCGGCCATCACCGTATCGCGCTACTTCAACCAGCCCGAGAGCGTGTCCGCCGAGCTTCGCGAACGCATCGCCCAGGTGGTGGCGGAACTGGGCTATGTGCCCAATCTGGTGGCCGGCGGCCTGGCCTCGGCGCGGGGCAGGATCGTGGCCATGGTGATCCCGAACATCTCCGGGCCAATCTTTGCCAGCACCATCCAGGGCTTCAGCGACACCCTCAGCCGCCATGGCTATCAACTGCTGCTGGCCTCCAGTTATTTCGACGTGGCCCAGGAAGAAAGCGCCGTGCGGGCCTTTCTCGGCTGGTCACCGGCGGCGCTGGTGCTGACCAGCCACTTTCATAGCCCGGGCACGGAGAAGATGCTCGCCGAGGCCGATATCCCGCTGATCGAAACCTGGGATTACCAGCCGGATCGGGCGCCGGTGCAGATCGGATTTTCCCATCATCAGGTCGGGGTCAGCGCGGCGAACTACCTGCACGGAAAAGGCTATCGACGCGTCGCTTTCGTGCTCAACAGCGCGCCCGGCGACCTCAGCGCCCTGGAGCGCAGCGAGGGTTACGCCGCCACACTGCGCGGGTTAGGGCTGGAACCCTGGATCTTTACCCCGGACGCCGACCGCGCGCCGTTCGAGGCCGGCAAACAGGCGATGCACGCGCTGATGCAGGCCAGCCCGCGACCTGACGCAATCATTTTCGCCAACGACAACCTGGCCGCCGGCGGCTCGCTGGCTGCGCAACGGGCCGGCCTGCAGATCCCCGCCGATTGCGCGGTACTGGGCTTTGGCGACTACCCTTTCGCCGAGATGCTGCTGCCCAGCCTGAGCACCATCAAGCCACCCGCCCTGGAGATCGGCGTACTCGCCGCCACCCGCGTCCTGCAGAGCCTGGGCGTGTTGCCGGTGGCAGACGAAGTACAACGCCTGAACCTGTTGCAGTGCCAAGTGATCGAGCGCGAAAGCACCTGACTTCTGCTGGGCTGTGGGTGCTGCCGCAGGCTCGGGGGGCGTTCGGATGCCGGTTGTACACCTGACACTTGAACGGCGATCTGGAGGGCCAGCGCAGCCTCGCGCGCTCGGCAGCGGGTACGGCGGCTACAGGGCGAGCTCGCGCA
This sequence comes from Pseudomonas sp. MF4836, assembly GCF_002018875.1. Lineage (GTDB taxonomy): Bacteria > Pseudomonadota > Gammaproteobacteria > Pseudomonadales > Pseudomonadaceae > Aquipseudomonas. The sequence continues at coordinate 148,093 of NZ_MVOL01000002.1, read as the reverse complement.
GGGCGGCGGCGGCGAGGAAGCCCGAGCGCGAGCGGTAGCGCTGGTCGCGCTTTACGGTCTGGTCGATGCGCTCCAGCAGTTGCTCGGGCAAGGTGGCGTTGAAGCGCACCGACTTGCCGAAATAGGGCGCCACATCAAACTCCACCACGCCCCATACGCCGCCCGCGTAGTCGGGGTTGTGCAGGTGGTCGTCAATTTCATGCACCTGGGGCAGCGGCTCGCCATCGGCCACCAACCCCTCGTAGTGCAGGGACAGGGCCTCCTTGATGTTCTCGAACGCCAGGGACACGGTTTTCCCGGCAGAAAAACAACCCGGCACATCCGGGACTGTCACGCCGTATTCGGAGTCGGCGTCCTTGTGCAGTACGACTGGGAATTTCATGACGTTGGGCTCCTCTTGCAGGTCGCAGCTCATCTCAAGCCCGCCTGTCTCAATATGCTGTTGATCGTGCCCCTGGGCAGATCCGAATCAGGAAGCGGAACCGTCACCCGCTCCGGCCTGTACGGATGCCGGTACTGATGGTGACTGCCCTTGATTGCAACCCGATACCAACCATTGGCCTCGATCATCCTGATCATGTCGCGACTGCGCATATCCCTGCCCTTCGATACCCATCGAACAGGCACTCTAACCAACAGCCAGAGACTAATACACACTATACACATCAAGCAATCAAATTTTGCCGGGGCGGGCGTCCGTTCAATCCGCCTGGGCAAACACCTGCGCCAGCCAGTCGACAAACACCCGGACCCTGGGCGACATATGGCGATTGTGCGGGTAGAGCACTGACACCGGCATCGGCGGCGGTGGGGTCTCGACCAGGATTTCCTGCAACAGGCCCTGGGCCATCTGCTGCGCGACGCCGTAATGCGGGCACTGGATGATGCCCAGGCCGGCCACCGCCGACGCCTTGTAGACCTCGGCGCCGAATACTGAAAGCGCACCGTCGATGGCCACTTCCTGCCGTTGGCCCGCCACCATGAATTCGAACGGGAACAGCTTGGCCGTGGTGCGCGATACGTAGTTCACCGCGCGATGGTGGCTCAGATCGGCAAGGCGCTCGGGCTCGCCAAAGCGCCGCAGGTAATCGGGGCTGGCACAGGTCACCTGGCGCAAGTTGGCGACCCGCCGGCCGATCAGCGCCGAATCCCCGAGGGTGCCCGCCCGCAGCACGCAGTCCACGCCTTCGGCGATCAGGTCGACAAAACGATCGGATTCGCTGAGCGATAGCTGGATCTGCGGATAACGCGCCATGAATTGCGGCAACGCCGGAATCACAAAGTACTTGGCCAGGGTCCCGTGCAGATCGACCCGCAGCAGCCCCTTGGGCGCCACCTCGCGAAACGCCAGTTCGGCCTCCTCCAGCTCCGCCAGCAACTGCACGCAACGCCGGTAGTAGGCCTCACCATCCAGGGTCGGGCGCACCCGGCGCGTGCTGCGTTCCAGCAACCGCGTCCCGAGCCAGGCCTCGAACTGGTTGAGGGTGTGGGTCAGGGTCGCCCGCGGCAGGTTCAGGTCCGCGGCGGCTAGAGTGAAACTGCTGCGCTCGTAGATGCGCACAAAAACCTTCATCGCCTTGACCTGATCCATCAGCACCTCCAGAGCTTCGATTGTTGGCGATTATTGAACAGTCAAGGCAACTTCGCTGCATTTATCGATCCGGGCAACCATGTGAATCTGCTGCCACACCCACATCCACCTTGAGCCACAGGAACCTGAACCATGACCACTGAACAACGCAAAGTAGCCATCGTCACCGGCGCCTCCCGCGGTATCGGCGCGGTGATCGCCCGGCAGTTGGCGAGCCAGGGTTTGGCCGTCGCGATCAATTACGCCAACAGCGCCGACGAAGCCTCAAGGCTGGTGGTGGAGCTGCGCCAGGCCGGGCACCAGGCCATCGCGATCAAGGCCGACGTGGCCAATGGCGAGGACGTGCGTCGGCTGTTCGATGAGACGGAAGCCAAGCTGGGCAAGGTCGATGTACTGATCAACAACGCCGGCATCCTCAAGGTCCTGCCCCTGGCGCAACACAGCGACGAGCTGTTCGAGCAGACCTTCGCCATCAACACCCGGGGCACTTTCAATACCCTGCGCGAAGCCGCCACGCGCCTGAATGACGGCGGCCGCATCGTCAATTTTTCCAGCAGCACGGTCGGTCTCAACCTGCCGGGCTATGCGGTGTACATCGCCAGCAAGGCCGCGGTGGAATCCCTGACCCAGGTGTTCGCCAAGGAACTGCGCGGGCGCAACATCACGGTCAACGCCGTGGCGCCGGGGCCGGTGGCGACCGAGCTGTTCCTGCAGGGCAAGAGCGAGGAGCAGATTCAGGCCTTCGCCAAGATGCCGCCTCTGGAACGCCTCGGTCAGCCGGAAGACATCGCCCAGGTCATTGCCTTCCTGGTGAGCCCGGCGGCGGATTGGGTGAACGGGCAGATTTTGCGCACCAACGGCGGGCTGGTTTGAGGTCGAGCGCGGCGCTGGGGCCTATGCTCGTTGAAGGGTGCGCCACGGCCGCCCTGTCACTGGCCAGCCGGTTTTCCCATAGGGCGGTATCCATCATGCACACCACCATCGTCATCACCTTCGGCCTGCTTCTGCTGGCGCTGATGCTGTTTATCGGCAACAAGATCGGTATCAACCGCCAGGCCCTGACCTACGGCTTCGTCGGCCTGTGGCTGGCGCTGACGGTGATCAACGGGGCGGTGGGTGTGGTCACCGCCAACCAGCCCCTGCGCTCGGAACTGGTGGTCGGCAGCCTGGTGTTCGTGGTGCCGGTGGTGGCCTTGGCCCTGTATCTGCTGTCGACCCGGCCCTGAAGCCGTGCCGGGGAGCCTGTGCCCCCGCCACGGCGCTCCCGATCAACGCACCAGGTGCAGGAACTGCATATGGCGTTCGTACTGGTCGAGGATGTCGTTGATGATCTGCTCTTTGGTGTAGCCCATCAGGTCGTAATCCTGGCTGCCCTCGCTCAGGTGCACCTCGGCCCGGTAATAGCGGCGGTTGCGCAGCTCTTTCGGGCCCATGCCGCCACGGGCAAAGGACGGCGTGAAGTAGCCGCGCATCTGCACCTGGTAGATGAACGGATGCTGGTCGCCGTGGCCGATTTCGAGGCTGACGTTGTCGTTGGCCGGGTCGGGCTGGGTCACCACATTCAGGCCCTTCTCGACGAACACCGCACTCACCTCTTCGATCGCCGGGCGCACCGTCTGGTCGAGGAAGCGGTACACCTCGTCACGCGATGGAAAGTGCACCGCCTGGCTCAGGCGCTGGCGCCAGCCACCCTTGCCCCGACGCGACGAGGCCGCCACCGGTGCCAGGGAATGCAACTGGGCGATGCGCTTCTGCGATTCGAGGTAGAAGGCCTTGTGCAGCCCCCACATCATCAACAACAGAATCAGCGAGAACGGCAACGAGGTCAGCACCACCGCTGACTTGAGCGAATCGATGCTGCCGGCGAACAACAGCGCGCTGGTCACCAGCGCGGTCATCGCGCCCCAGAACACCCGCAGCCACTTCGGCCCGTCTTCATCGGCACTGCCGCCCTTGGCCGACAGGGTCGAGAGCACCACGGTGCCGGAGTCGGCCGAGGTGACGAAGAACACAAAGCTGATAAACACCGTGACCGCGATCACGGTCTTGCCCCAGGGGTAGGTTTCCAGCAGCAGGTAGAGGGTCATCGACGGGTTGTCGAGCGCGCTCATGCCCAGGGCGCTCATGCCGTGGTTGAGCACCTGGTCGATGGCGCTGTTGCCGAAGATCGACATCCAGGCCAGGGTGAAACCCAGGGGAATCAGCAGCACGCCGAAGACGAACTCACGGATGGTGCGGCCACGTGAAATCCGTGCGATGAACAAGCCCACGAATGGCGACCATGCAATCCACCAGGCCCAGTAGAACACCGTCCAGCCACCCAGCCAGTCGCTGGGTTTGTCGTAGGCGTAGACGTCGAAACTCTTGGTCGGCAGCGCGCCGAGGTAGTCGCCGATGTTCTGGATCAAGGTGTTGAGCAGGTGCTGGGTCGGCCCGGCGAACAACACGAACAGCAGCAGCGCCACCGCCAACAGCATGTTGATGTCGGACATCACCCGCACGCCCTTGTCGACCCCGGCCACCGCGACCAGGATCGCCGCGCCCATCATCAGGGTGATCAGGCCGACCTGGATCCACTGGGTATGAGCGATGCCGAACAGGTAATCCAGCCCGGAGTTGAGGTGCAGCACGCCAAAGCCCATGTCGGCGCCCAGGCCGAACACCGTGGCGATGATGCCGAAGCCATCCACCGCATAGCCGATGGGGCCGTTGATGCGCTTGCCGATCAGCGGGTACAGCGCCGAACGCAGGGCCAGCGGCAGGTTATGCCGGTAGGCGAAGTACGCCAGGGCCATGCCGACAAAGGCGAACACGCCCCAGCCGTGCAGGCCCCAGTGCAGGAACAGCAACTGCATGGCCTGGCGCGCGGCGTCGGCGGTGCCGGCCTCGCCCTGGGGCGGTTGCAGCATGTGGGTCAGGGGTTCGGAGACGCAGAAGAAGAACAGGGTGATGCTGATCCCGGCGGCGAACAGCATGCCGGCCCAGGACAGGTAACTGAATTCGGGTTCGTCGTGGTCGGCACCGAGCTTGATCTTGCCGTAGCCGGACAAGGCGGTGACCACCACGAAGACCAGATACAGGGTCATCGCCAGCATGTAGTACCAGCCGACCGTGTTGGCCGCCCAGTTTTGCGCTGCCAGGAGCCAGGCGCCGGCCTGTTGCGGCAGGGTGATGACCACCAGGCCGAAGATCAGGATAAAGCTCGCCGCGAAGTAGAACACCGGCGGATTCATGCGAATTTGACTGTTGACGGGAGTAGGCGACGCACTCATGAAAGGTGCACCTCAAACGGGTTGGACGTGGCTGAAATAAACGGACTCAGCAAAGGCAAGCCTCCTGTTGTGAGCGGGCAGCGAACTACCGATTTAACTTGAACGAGCGTTCAAGTTAAACATGGATGGGGGTTCGAGGACTAATCGCAAGGCTCAGCGGTACCTTCAGTACGCTAGCTCAAGGAAGGGTATGACGTAGGCGTGACGGGATCGTTCCGCAGAAAAATCATTGTCGACCGTGGCCGCTGCCGCTGGGCCGCGAGAGCGCCGAGGGGTGTCAGGTGGGCGCAAGGTGTTGCACAGGGCCAGCGCAGCCTCGTGGGCTCGGCAGCGGCTACAGGGCTGCGCGTGGCGTCAGGTGGGCGCAGTGTTACTTTTGCGTCCCATCGTCATGCTGCAGATTGGCCTGGGTCAGGTTGCAGCCGGCCGGCACGCTGCGGGTCAGCCAGACGTTGCCGCCGATGGTCGAACCCTGGCCGATGGTGATGCGCCCCAGAATCGTCGCGCCGGCGTAGATCACCACATCGTCCTCGACGATCGGGTGCCGGGGATGGCCCTTCTGCAACTGCCCGTCCTCGTCCGCCGGGAAGCGTTTGGCGCCCAGGGTCACAGCCTGATAAATCCGCACCCGCTCGCCGATGATCGCGGTTTCACCGATCACCACGCCGGTCCCGTGGTCGATAAAGAAACTGCGGCCGATCTGCGCCCCCGGGTGAATATCGATACCGGTCGCCGAGTGGGCAATTTCCGAGCTGATCCGCGCCAGCAGCGGCAACCCGGCGCGGTACAGGTGGTGCGCCAGGCGATGGTGAATCACCGCCAGAATCCCCGGGTAGCACAGCAGCACTTCATCCACGCTGCGCGCCGCGGGGTCGCCGTGGTAGGCCGCCAGCACGTCGGTATCGAGCAGCACCCGCAGGCCCGGCAGGGCCAGGGCGAAGTCCTGGATGATGCGGATGGCCTTGGCCTCGACGTCCTCGGCCTGCTCACCGCCATGGCGGGTCGCGTAGCGCAGTTCGAGGCGAGTCTGGGCCAGCAGCGCATTGAGGGCGGCGTCCAGGGTGTGGCCGACGTAGAAGTCTTCGCTTTCCTCGCGCAGGTCTACCGGGCCCAGGCGCATGGGGAACAAGGCACCGCACAAGGCTTCGAGAATCTCGGCCATGGCCGCTCGGGACGGCAGTTCCCGGCCGCCCTGTTCGCCACTGACACGACCATTGCGGGTACGCCACTGGTCGCGGGCATCACGCAGTTGGCCGACGATGGTCTGCAGTTGCCAATGGCTGGATCGCTCGCTCACGCTCAACACTCCTCACTCAGGTAGCCGGACAGTCTGGCTACGGAAACGGCATCCACTTTACGGTATGGGCCGCAGGCAAAATTAAGAACTAATTGTGCGGGCCTTAGCACTTTTTGACATATGCGATTGACGGTTGCCCGGGCAAATATCGCTGCCTATAGTCCCCGCATCCCATCAGCCCGTGCGCCCCCATGATCAAACAACAGCTAGCCCGCTTCGACCGACTCGACCTGCTTGGCCACGCCACCGCCCTGGAAAAACTCGAACGCCTGTCCACCTGGCTCGGGCGCGATATCTACGTCAAACGCGACGACACCACGCCGCTGGCCATGGGCGGCAATAAATTGCGCAAGCTCGAATACCTGGCGGCGGATGCCTCGGCGGCGGGCGCCGACACCCTGATTACCGCCGGGGCCATCCAGTCCAACCACGTGCGCCAGACCGCCGCCCTGGCGGCCAAGCTGGGCCTGGGTTGCGTCGCCCTGCTGGAAAACCCCATCGGCACCGAAGACAGCCATTACCTGCACAGCGGCAACCGCCTGCTGCTGGACCTGTTCGACGCCAAGGTCGAGTTGGTGGACAACCTGGACCACGCCGACGAGCAATTGCAGGCCCTGGCCGAGCGCCTGCGCAGCAATGGCAAGAAGCCCTATCTGGTGCCGATTGGCGGTTCCAACGCTCTCGGCGCCCTGGGTTATGTGCGTGCGGGCCTGGAGCTGGCCGAGCAGATCAAGGACAGCGGCCTGGAATTCGCCGCCGTGGTCCTGGCTTCGGGCAGCGCCGGCACCCACAGCGGCCTGGCCCTGGCGTTGAGCGAGGCGTTGCCACAGTTGCCGGTGATCGGAGTGACCGTGTCGCGCACCGATGAAGCCCAACGGCCAAAGGTCCAGGGCCTGGCCGAACGCACTGCCCAATTGCTGGGCGTCGAGCTGCCGGCGAGTTTCAAGGTGGAACTGTGGGACGAATATTTCGCCCCGCGCTATGGCGAGCCGAATGCCGGCACCCTGGCCGCGGTGAAATTGCTGGCCAGCCAGGAGGGCCTGCTGCTGGACCCGGTCTACACCGGCAAAGCCATGGCCGGCCTGCTCGACGGGGTCGGCCGCCAGCGTTTCAATGACGGCCCGATCATCTTCCTCCACACCGGCGGCGCCCCAGCCCTATTCGCTTACACCGGCGCCTTCGCCTGAGCTTCCGTAGCCGCTGTAGCCGCTGCCGAGCCCGCTCGGCAGCGGCTACAGTTTGCGAGGTGAGTACACAACTCAACCAACCAAACCAAAAGGAATAACAAACTAAATTTATATTATTTTTAAACCTATAAAACGCGCTTTATAGTCGCGCCGCAGGCTCATTTGCCGCGAGACGCGCAGGCTGCATTTAAGGCAGGATGAGCGCTCGTCACGTTCCTCGATTGACCTGCATCTCCCACCCGCATTGCGCATAAGAAACCACAGGGGCTTGTCATGAATTTTTCTGCACTACGTCGAAATCTGCTTATTGGCACACTGGGTCTGGCCATCGGCGCCGGAATGCTGGGGCAGGCGGTTGCCGGTGAGCAACTGCAAAAGATCAAGGACGCCGGCGTGATCAACGTCGGCCTGGAAGGCACCTACCCGCCTTTCAGTTACGTCGATGAAAACGGCAAGCTGGCCGGCTTTGAAGTGGAATTCTCCGAAGCCCTGGCGCAAAAGCTCGGGGTCAAGGTCAAGCTGCAGCCGACCAAGTGGGACGGCATCCTCGCCGCCCTGGAATCCAAGCGTCTCGACGCCGTAGTCAACCAGGTCACCATTTCCGAGGAACGCAAGAAGAAGTACGACTTCTCGGTGCCGTACACCGTCTCCGGGATCCAGGCCCTGACCCAGAAAAAAGACGAAGGCAAATTCAAGACCGCCGCCGACCTGGGTGGCCACAAGGTCGGTGTCGGCCTGGGCACCAACTACGAGCAATGGCTCAAGGACAACGTACCGACCGCGATCATCAAGACCTATGACGATGATCCGACCAAGTACCAGGACCTGCGCGTAGGCCGCATCGAAGCGATCCTGGTGGACCGCCTGGCCGCCTTCGAACTGATCAAGAAAACCAATGACACCCTGGCCGTCTCCGGCGCTCCGTTCTCCCGTCAGGAAGCCGGTATCGCCCTGCGCAAAGGCGAACCCGAACTGCTGGCCGCAGTGAACAAGGCCATCGAGGAACTGCGCGCCGATGGCACGCTGAAAAAACTCTCGGAAAAATACTTCAACGCTGACGTCACTCAATAATGGAAGCAGGCCTTCAACTGGCGCTGGATTCGGCGCCCTTTCTGCTCAAGGGCGCCTACTACACGGTCATTCTCAGCCTGGGCGGCATGTTTTTCGGCTTGCTGCTGGGCTTCGGCCTGGCGCTGATGCGCCTGTCGCGCTTCAAGCTGCTGAGCTGGACCGCCAGGGTCTATGTGTCGTTCTTTCGCGGCACGCCGCTGCTGGTGCAACTGTTCGTGATCTATTACGGCTTGCCGCAATTGGGCATCGAACTGGACCCACTGCCGGCGGCACTGATCGGCTTCTCGCTGAACATGGCCGCCTACGCCTGTGAAATCCTGCGGGCCGCCATCAGCTCCATCGAGCGCGGCCAATGGGAAGCCGCCGCCAGCATCGGCATGACCCGCGCGCAGACCCTGCGCCGGGCGATCCTGCCCCAAGCCATGCGCACCGCGCTGCCGCCCCTGGGCAACAGTTTTATTTCACTGGTCAAGGACACGGCCCTGGCCGCCACCATCCAGGTGCCAGAACTGTTCCGCCAGGCGCAGCTGATTACCGCCCGGACCTTCGAAATTTTCACCATGTATCTTGCCGCCGCCCTGATCTACTGGATTCTTGCCAGCGCCCTGGCGCACCTGCAGAACCGGTTGGAAGCGCGGGTCAATCGGCATGACCAGGAGTCTTGAACCCATGATCGTGGTTGAAAAACTGACCAAGCAATTCAAGGGTCAGACTGTGCTCAATGGCATCGACCTGACCGTCGCCGCCGGCGAAGTGGTCGCCATCATCGGCCCCAGCGGCTCGGGCAAGACCACCTTCCTGCGCTGCCTGAATTTTCTCGAAGAACCCAGCAGCGGCCGGATCAAGGTCGGCGATATCGAAATCGACGGCAGCCGGCCCCTGAGCCAGCAACAGGGCCTGGTGCGCAAATTGCGCCAGCAGGTGGGTTTCGTGTTCCAGAACTTCAACCTGTTTCCCCATCGCACCGCGCTGGAGAACGTGATCGAAGGCCCGCTGGTGGTGAAAAAAACACCGCGCCACCTGGCCGAAGCCCTGGGCCGTCGGCTGCTGCTCAAGGTCGGCCTGGCGGGCAAGGAAGACGCCTACCCCCGGCGCCTGTCCGGTGGTCAGCAACAGCGCGTGGCGATTGCCCGGGCACTGGCCATGGAGCCGGAAGTGATCCTCTTCGACGAGCCCACTTCAGCCCTGGACCCGGAACTGGTGGGCGAGGTGCTGGCGACCATCCGCAGCCTGGCTGAAGAAAAACGCACCATGGTCATCGTCACCCACGAGATGAGCTTCGCCCGCGACGTGGCCAACCGGGTGATCTTCTTCGACAAGGGCGTGATCGTCGAACAGGGCGACGCCAAGGAGCTGTTCGCCCACCCCAAGGAAGAACGCACTCAGCAGTTTCTGAGCAAGTTTCTCAACCCCGGCACATGAAGCTTCGAACTTCTACAGCCGACTACCCGCTCCCATTCCAGACCATGGATGCCTGATGCTGGCCCCGCAGAAAATCCACAACCTGCTCCGGCTCTCACCCCAGGCCCGGTGCGACTACCTGATTCGCAAGGTGGCGGATTTCCAGGTCATCTGGGGGCTGTTCGCGGACGGCTGGGCCACTGCGGGCTCTGCCCAGGCCAGCGCCATACCATTCTGGCCGGAGGCGGACTTCGCCGCCTTGTGCGCCCATGGCCCATGGCAGGGCTTCCAACCCAAGCCCATTGAACTGACCCATTTCCTCTCCCACTGGCTGCCCGGCATGCAGCGCGACGCCACGCTTTGCCTGGTGTTTGCAGATGCGCACGGGCAAGGCCTGTTGCTGCCCCCCGAATCGCTGCTGCAATCGCTCACCGACGAGTTGGATCAGTACCAGTAACGCCTGGGACGCCGCCTGAACGTCCACCGCTGATCGCCTGCCATCGGGTGTTTTCACCCCCCGCCCGTCCTCTTCGCTGCCGACGAAAAATGCTCGCCGGCGGCAGCCACACGCCGCGCCAGCCCGCAGCCGCTGGGCCGCAACCTGTCATCCTGCCGTATACGTAAACCCCTTCTATGTATATTCCTAAAAGTTAGTTTATTTAATTTTTATACACGCATAGGGTATATGCACCGGACCACCGGACATTCTTTGATTCTGATTTCGCCGCACGACCGCGGCATATCCATGAGATGTGAGGTAGGTATGGTCCGGAACACAATCACCCCAGTGCAGATCGCCAGGGCATTGCGTGCAGCCAAGGAGTGGCGCTGATGTCCAATCTGGCCGATGCAAAAGTCCAGAGCGATCTGGATATCGCCCCCCTGTTGCTGCCCGCACAGGTCTTGCTCAACGACGCCCAAGCCCTGCAAGCCGCTCATGAACTGGCCGCTGCCGCGCGCCAGCAGGCCGCGCAGCGCGATCGCCAGCGCAAGCTGCCCTGGGCGCAGATCGAGCAATTCACCCGCAGCGGCCTGGGCAGTATTGCCATCCCCCGCGAATACGGTGGCCCGCAGGTTTCATTCGTGACCCTGGCCGAGGTCTTCGCCATTGTTTCCGCCGCCGACCCGGCCCTGGGGCAGATCCCGCAAAACCAGTTCGGCGTGCTCAACCTGGTCCTGGCCAGCGCCACCGAACGGCAGAAAAAACACCTGTTCCAGAGCGTGCTCGAAGGCTGGCGCATCGGCAATGCCGGCCCCGAGCGCGGCACCAAAAATACCCTGGAACTCAAGGCACGCATCACCGCCGATGGTGACGGCTACGTGATCAACGGCCAGAAGTTCTACTCCACCGGCGCGCTGTTCGCGCACTGGGTAGCGGTCAAGGCCCTCAACGATGACGGCAAGCAAGTGCTGGCGTTCGTGCGTCGCGGCACCCCGGGCCTGCGCATCGTCGACGATTGGTCGGGCTTCGGCCAGCGCACCACCGCCAGCGGCACCATCCTGCTCAACAACGTGCGGGTTGACGCCGACCTGGTGGTGGACAACTGGCGGATCAACGAGGTGCCCAATATCCAGGGCGCGGTGTCGCAACTGATCCAGGCCGCCATCGACGCCGGCATTGCCCGGGCGGCGATCGACGACGCCATCAGTTTTGTCCGTGAACGAGCGCGGCCCTGGGTCGACGCCAACGTCGAGCGCGCCAGCGATGACCTGTATGTAATCGCCGATATCGGCAAGCTGAAAATCGAACTGCACGCCGCCGAGGCCCTGTTGCGCAAGGCCGGCCGGGTGCTGGACCAGGTCAACGCGGCGCCGATCACCGCCGAGTCCGCAGCCCGCGCCTCGATTGCCGTGGCCGAAGCCAAAGTGCTGACCACCGAAATCTCGTTGCAGGCCAGCGAGAAGCTGTTCGAACTGGCCGGCAGCCGCGCCACCCTCGCCGAATTCAACCTCGACCGCCACTGGCGCAACGCGCGAGTACACACCCTGCACGACCCGGTGCGCTGGAAATACCACGCCGTAGGCGCTTATCACCTGAACGGCACGTTGCCTGCTCGCCATTCCTGGATCTGACAACCAGACCACTGGAGAAGTACATGACTCTTTCCCAACACGTCGCGGTCATAACCAGCGATGAGCAAGCCCTGATTGTCGCCAGCGACCTGGCCGAAGATTTCAAACGCGACAGCGCCCTGCGCGATCGCGAACGTCGCCTGCCGCACCCGGAACTGGAAGTGTTTTCCCGCTCGGGCCTGTGGGGCATCAGCGTGCCCAAGGAGTACGGCGGTGCCGGCGTATCCAATGTCACCCTGGCCAAGGTCACCGCGCTGATCGCCCAGGCGGATGCCTCCCTCGGGCAGATCCCGCAAAACCATTTTTACGCCCTGGAGGTGCTGCGGGTTAATGGCAGCCCCGAGCAGAAACAACGGCTGTACGCCGAAGTCCTGGCCGGCCGCCGCTTCGGCAATGCCCTGGCGGAACTGGGGACCAAGACCGCCCACGACCGCACCACGGCCCTGACCCGTGACGGCGATGGCTACCGCATCAATGGCCGCAAGTTCTACGCCACCGGCGCCATCTACGCCCAGCGCATCCCGACCTCGGTGGTGGATGAACAGGGTGTGCAGCAATTGGCCTTCGTCCAGCGTGACAGCCAGGGCCTGAGCGTGATCGATGACTGGTCAGGCTTTGGCCAGCGCACCACCGGCAGCGGCTCGGTGCTGTTTGAAAACGTCTACGTCGCCGCCCAGGACGTGGTCCCGTTCCAGAGCGCCTTCGAGCGCCCGACCACGGTCGGCCCGCTGGCGCAGATCCTCCACGCCGCCATCGACACCGGCATCGCCCGCGCCGCTTATGAGGACGCGCTGCATTTCGTGCGGACCAAGACCCGGCCGTGGATCGACGCCACCAGCGACAAGGCCACCGAAGACCCGCTGACCCTCAAGAGTTTCGGCCACCTGAGCATCCGCCTGCACGCCACCGAGGCGCTGCTGGAACGCTCAGGGGAGTTCCTCGACCTGGCCCAGGCCCAGACCAACGCCGAGACCGTGGCCGCCGCCTCGATCGCGGTCGCCGAAGCCCGCGCCCTGAGCACCGAAATTTCCCTGGCCGCCGGCAGCACCCTGTTCGAGCTGGCCGGCAGCCAGGCAACCCTGGCCGAGCACGGCCTTGACCGTCACTGGCGCAACGCCCGGGTGCACACCCTGCACGACCCGGTGCGCTGGAAGTACCACGCCGTGGGCAATTACTACCTGAATGAAACGAACCCGCCACTGCGGGGGACGATCTGATGGGGGCGAAGAAAAAGATCCTGCTCAATGCTTTCAACATGAACTGCATCGGGCATATCAACCACGGTCTGTGGACTCACCCACGGGACAACTCGACCCAATACAAAACCCTCGCCTACTGGACCGAACTGGCCCAGTTGCTGGAGCGCGGGCTGTTCGACGGACTGTTTATCGCCGACATCGTCGGCGTGTACGACGTCTATCAGAACTCAGTGGACGTCACGCTGAAAGAGTCGATCCAGCTGCCGGTCAATGACCCGCTGCTGCTGGTTTCGGCCATGGCCGCCGTGACGAAAAACCTCGGTTTCGGCCTGACCGCCAACCTCACCTACGAGCCGCCGTATCTGTTCGCCCGGCGCATGTCGACCCTTGACCACCTGAGCAGCGGCCGGGTCGGCTGGAACATCGTCACCGGCTACCTGGACAGCGCGGCCAAGGCCATGGGCCTGTCGGAACAGGTGGAACACGACCGGCGCTACGACCAGGCCGATGAGTACCTGGAGGTGCTGTACAAACTCTGGGAAGGCAGCTGGGAAGACGACGCGGTGCTCAACGACCCGGTGCAGCGGATCTACGCCCAGCCGGACAAAGTGCACAAGGTCGAGCACAAGGGCGAGTTCTATCAGGTCGAGGGTTATCACCTCTGCGAGCCTTCGCCCCAGCGGACCCCGGTGCTGTTCCAGGCCGGCAGTTCGGACCGTGGGTTGCTGTTCGCCGGACGTCATGCCGAGTGCGTCTTCATCAGCGGCCAGAACAAGCCGTCGACCAAGGCCCAGGTGGACAAGGTCCGCGCCAGCGCCGTGGCCGCCGGGCGCAATCCCGAGGACATCAAGCTGTTCATGGGCCTCAACGTGATTGTCGGCGAGACCGAGGAAGCCGCCTGGGCCAAGCACGCCGAGTACCGCAGCCACGCCAGCGCCGAAGCCGGTGTCGCGCACTTCTCGGCTTCGACCGGCATCGACTTCGCCCAGTATGAAATCGACGAGCCGATCCAGTACGTGAAGAGCAACGCCATCCAGTCGGCCACCAAGAACCTGCAGAACAACGACTGGACCCGACGCAAATTGCTCGACCAGCACGCCCTCGGCGGGCGCTACATCACCGTGGTCGGCTCGGCGCAGCAAGTGGCGGATGAACTGGAATCGTGGATCGCCGAAACCGGCCTCGACGGCTTCAACCTGACCCGCATCGTGACTCCGGAAAGCTACGTCGATTTCATCGACCTGGTGATCCCGGAACTGCAACGACGCGGCTCGTACAAGACCGCCTACGACAACGGCACCTTGCGCGAAAAGCTGTTCCGCCAGGACCGCAAGCTGCCTGAACAACACACCGGCGCGGCCTACCGCCACTGAGGCCCTTGTGGCGAGGGAGCTTGCTCCCGCTGGGTCGCGTAGCGGCCCCAAATCCGGGCGACGCAGTTTCTCCAGGAATACCGAGTCATCAGGGTTTGGGCTTGTTTCGCAAGCCTGCGGGAGCACGCTCCCTCGCCACAGACAGCGGTCTTCGCTGCGTCCACAAAAATTGCTCAACTCATTCGTATTGACTGGACATAACCACCATGAAAAGCAAACTCCTGAGCCACCCAGTCAAAGCACTGGTCCTCGCCCTCGGACTCTTCAGCGGCGCCGTGTTTGCCGCCGACAAACCCCTCAAGGTCGGCACCACCGCGGCCTTTGCCATCCCCCTGGAAGCCGCCGTTGAAGAGGCTGGCAAACAGGGCCTGAAAGTCGAGCTGGTGGAGTTCACCGACTGGATCGCGCCCAACGTCAGCCTCGCGGCCGGCGACATCGATGTGAACTACTTCCAGCACATCCCGTTCCTGGAAAACGCCAAGGCCGCCGCCGGTTTTGACCTGGTGCCCTTCGCCCCGGGGATCATCAACAACGTCGGCCTGTACTCGAAGAAATACAAAAGCTTCGACGAACTGCCCGAAGGCGCCAGCGTCGCCATCGCCAACGACCCGATCAACAGCGGGCGCGGCCTGCAACTGCTGGCCAAGGCCGGTTTGATCACCCTCAAGCCGGGCGTGGGCTACAAGGCCACCGAAGACGACATCATCGCCAACCCGAAAAAGATCAAGATCCTCCAGGTCGAGGCCGTGCAACTGGTACGCGCCTATGACGATGCCGATCTGGTCCAGGGCTACCCGGCGTACATCCGCCTGGCCAAGACCTTCGATGCCGGCTCCGCCCTGCTGTTCGACGGCCTGGACCACAAGGAGTACGTGATCCAGTTCGTGATCCAGCCCAAGAGCAAGACCGACCCGCGGCTGATCAAGTTCGTCGATATCTACCAGCATTCGCCGGCTGTGCGCGCCGCCCTGGATAAAGCCCACGGCAAGCTCTACCAAGCCGGCTGGGAAGGCTGAGATGAGCGTCGCCAGCCTGCAGCGCAAGCTGCCCGAACAACAGCCCCACAGCGCCCAGCAGGCTGAGCTGCACCCGCAGCTCAACCGCGCCCACGTGCGCTTCGTCGGCCTGGGCAAGACCTACCAGGGCGCGCAAGGCCCGGTGCCGGCCCTGCAGGGCATCGACCTGGCGATCCAGCACGGCGAGGTGTTCGGCATCATCGGCCGCAGCGGCGCCGGCAAGTCGTCGCTGATCCGCACCATCAACCGCCTGGAGCAACCCAGCAGCGGCCGGGTACTGATCGACCATGTGGACATCGGCGAATTCGACGAAGACCGCCTGGTGGAACTGCGCCGGCGCATCGGCATGATCTTCCAGCACTTCAACCTGATGTCGGCCAAGACCGTGTGGCAGAACGTCGAGCTGCCGCTGAAGGTGGCCGGCGTGCCCAAGGAGCAACGCCAGAACAAAGTCCGCGAGCTGCTGGAGCTGGTGGGCCTGCAGGACAAACACAAGGCTTACCCGGCGCAGTTGTCGGGCGGGCAGAAGCAGCGGGTCGGGATCGCCCGGGCCCTGGTGCATGACCCGGCGATTCTGCTGTGCGACGAGGCCACCTCGGCCCTGGACCCGGAGACCACCCAGTCGATCCTCGGCCTGCTCAAGGAGATCAACCAGCGCCTGGGCCTGACCATCGTCCTGATCACCCACGAGATGGCAGTGATCCGCGATATCTGTGACCGGGTGGTGGTGCTTGAACACGGGCGCATTGTCGAGCAGGGCCCGGTCTGGGAAGTGTTCGGCAACCCGCAGCACGAGGTCAGCAAAACCCTGCTCGCACCCTTGCAGCATGGCTTGCCGCAGGAGCTGCAGCAGCGCCTGCGGGCGCAACCGGAGTCGGCCCAGGCCGCCGTGGTACTGCGCTTGCAGTTCACCGGCGCCAGCGGCGACGAGCCGGACCTGGCGGCGCTGTTCAGTGCCCTGGGCGGGCGCGTGCGGCTGTTGCAGGGCGGTGTGGAACGGATCCAGGGGCATGCCCTGGGGCAATTGCTGCTGGCGGTGAGCGGTTCGTCCCTGGGCGCTGAAGAACTGCGCCAGCGCGCGGGCGACTGGGCACAACAGGTGGAGGTGCTGGGTTATGTGGTTTGACCGTTTGCTGCAAGGGGTCATCGACACCTTTTTGATGGTCGGCGTGTCCTCGCTGATCGCCCTGCTGGCGGGGATTCCGCTGGCGGTGATCCTGGTCACCAGCTCCAAGGGCGGGATCTATGAAGCTCCGGCCCTGAATCGGGCGCTGGGGGCGTTTGTGAATCTGTTTCGCTCGATCCCGTTCCTGATCCTGATGGTGGCGCTGATCCCCTTTACCCGGCTGATTGTCGGCACCACTTATGGCGTCTGGGCCGCCGTGGTGCCGCTGACCATCGCCGCGACGCCGTTCTTCGCGCGGATCGCCGAAGTCAGCCTGCGGGAGGTCGACCATGGGTTGATCGAAGCAGCGCAGGCCATGGGCTGCCGACGCTGGCACATCGTCTGGCACGTGCTGCTGCCCGAGGCACTGCCGGGGATCGTGGGGGGCTTCACCATTACCCTGGTGACCATGATCAACTCCTCGGCCATGGCCGGCGCCATCGGTGCCGGCGGCCTGGGCGACATCGCCTACCGCTACGGCTACCAGCGTTTTGACAGCCAGGTGATGCTCACCGTCATCGTGCTGCTGGTGATCCTGGTTGCCGCCATCCAACTGGGCGGCGACCGCCTGGCACGAATCCTCAACAAACGCTGACGGTAGCCGCACGTAGCCGCTGCCGAGCCTGCGAGGCTGGCCCTTAAGGATGGCCAGCGCAGCCTGCGGCAGCGGCTACAACTCGTCGCCGCGTTGGTCATTGGTTGAACGTTGCCCCTGGGCGACTTGGGGTATATTCGGCCCCTCTCCCTTCTTCGCGCAGCTGCCATGAAACTCGCCCCCGACGACCTCGACCAGATCACCGCCACCACCCTCGGCCATTACAACCAGGTTGCCGAAGGCTTTCGCGAAGGTACGCGCGATCATGATGTGAGCCAGAACATCGATGCGCTGCTGCGGCATATCCAGGGCACGGCTCCGTTTACCGTGCTGGATTTCGGCTGCGGCCCGGGCCGCGATTTACAGACTTTCACCCGCATGGGCCATGTCGCGGTCGGCCTCGATGGCTCCGAACGCTTTGCGCAAATGGCCCGCGACGACAGTGGCTGTGAGGTCTGGCAACAGGACTTTCTCAAGCTCGAGCTGCCCGCCGCCCACTTCGACGGAATCTTTGCCAACGCGGTGCTGTTTCACATCCCGTTGCAGGAGCTGCCTCGGATCCTCAAGCAACTGCACGCCACGCTGAAACCGGGTGGCGTGCTGTTCAGTTCCAATCCGCGGGGCGACAACCGCGAGGGCTGGAACGGCGAACGCTACGGCTCGTACCACGATCTGCCGGCCTGGCAGGCTTTGCTGACCGCCGCCGGCTTCGTCGAACTGGAACACTACTACCGCCCCGCCGGATTACCGCGCGAGCAGCAGCCATGGCTGGCCAGCGTCTGGCGCAAGGCCTGACGCGGCCGGCGGCTCACGCCTGCTGCTGCGGTTCCTTGATTTTGTACCAGGCCACATAGAGCGCCGGCAGGAACAACAGGGTAAGCAGGGTGGCGACGATAATGCCGCCGATCATGGCGTAGGCCATCGGCCCCCAGAACACTTCGCGGGCGATGGGGATCATCCCCAGGCTCGCCGCCGCTGCGGTCAGCAGGATCGGCCGGCGCCGGTGCTGGGTGGCTTCCACCACCGCATCCCAGGGTGAATAACCGTCCTTCTCGAAGGCATCGATCTGGGTCACCAGGATCACCGAGTTGCGGATGATGATGCCGATCAGCGCAAGGATCCCGAGGATCGCCACAAAGCCCATGGGCGTGCCCGTCGGCACCAGGGCCAGGACCACGCCGATCAGGCCCAGGGGCGCGACGCTGGCCACCAGGAACATCTTCTGCACGCTGTGCAACTGGATCATAAGGAAGGTCGCCATCAGGAACAGCATCAGCGGCACCACCTTGGCAATCGGCCCCTGGGCCTTGCCGCTCTCCTCCACCGTACCGCCGGTTGCCACCGAGTAACCCACCGGCAACGCCGACGAGAACCGGTCGATGGTCGGCTTGAGTTGCTTGACCAGGTCGGTGGGCTGGATCTCGTCGCGCACCGCGGCCTTGATGGTGATGGTCGGCTTGCGGTCGCGACGCCAGACCAGCGGCTGCTCCAGCTCGTAACGCACGGTGGCGAAGGCCAGCAGCGGAATCGAGGTGCCGTTGGGGGTGACGATCTGCAGGTTCTGCAGGGTCTCCGGCGAACCGCGTTCGTTATCGTCGGCACGCCCGACCACATTGATCAGGTAAATATCGTCATGCACCTGGGTCACGGTGGAGCCGCTGACGATGCTGTTCATCAAGCGCGCCACGTCTTCGGAAGACAGCCCCAGCTGCCGCGCCTTGTCCTGGGCGATGTCGATGCGCAGCACTTTGCCCGGCTCGTTCCAGTCGTAGATGATCTCGCCGATATGGCTGTTCTTATCCAGCTCGGTGGCCAGTTCGATGGCGTGCTTGCGCACCTGATCGATGTCCTTGCCGCTGACCCGGTACTGGATCGGCCGCCCCACCGGCGGGCCCATTTCCAGGGCCTGCACGTAGCTGCCGATGCCGACGAAGTCTTCACGCAGACGCTTCTGCAGGCGCTGGGTCAGGGCCGTGCGCTGTTCCAGGCCTTTGCTGACGATCACCAGCTGCGCGTAATAGGGGTTTTGCAGTTGCTGGTCCAGGGGCAGGTAGAAGCGGATCGCGCCTTCGCCGATGTAGGTGCTCCAGCGCTCGATATCCGGGTCGTCCTTGAGGGTCGCCTCCAGGCGATCCACGGCCAGGCGCGTCTCGTTGATCGAGGCGTTCTGCGGCAGGTTGAGGTCGACCAGGATTTCCGGGCGGTCGGAAGACGGGAAGAACTGGTTCTGCACGAAACGCATGCAAAACACCGACAGCGCGAACAGCAGCACGGTGATGCCGATGGCCCACCAGCGGTTGCGCATGGCCCACAGCAGGCCGCCGTTGAAGGCCCGGCCAACCCGCCCCGGTTCATTGGAGTGGGGTTTGACCTTGCTGCTGAGAATGTGAATGCCGATCACCGGCGCGAACAGCACCGCCACCACCCAGGACACCAGCATCGCCACCGCGATCACCGCAAACAGGGTGAAGGTGTATTCGCCGGCAGAGCTGGCGTTGAGGCCGATGGGCACAAAACCGGCCACCGTGACCAGGGTCCCGGTGAGCATGGGAAACGCGGTCGAGGTGTAGGCGAAGGTCGCCGCCTGCTCTTTGGTCTCGCCCATTTCCAGGCGCGTGACCATCATCTCCACCGTGATCATGGCGTCGTCCACCAGCAGCCCCAGGGCGATGATCAGGGCGCCGAGGGAGATGCGCTGCATGGTGATGCCGCTGTACTCCATGAACACGAAGACCATGGCCAGTACCAGCGGAATCGAGCAGGCCACCACCAACCCGGCGCGCACGCCAAGGCTGATGAAACTCACCACCAGCACGATCACCACCGCCTCGAACAGCGCGCTGGTAAAGCCGCCCACCGCCTCTTCCACCACTTCGGCCTGGTCCGAGACCTTGTGCACCCCGACCCCCACCGGCAGGTCGGCGGTCAGCTCGCTCATGCGCGCGTGCAGCGCCTTGCCGAAGTCCTGGATGTTGCCGCCCTTCTTCATCGCAATCGCCAGGCCGATGGCCGGCTGGCCGTTAAAGCGGAACATCGGCGTCGACGGGTCGACGTAGCCGCGGCTGATGTCGGCAATATCCGCCAGGCGATAGAAGCGGTCATTGAGCCGCAGGTTGACCGTGGCCAGGTCCTTCTCGGAAGCGAACTGCCCCGAGGTACGCACGGAAATCCGCTCCGGCCCGGCCTCGATCACCCCGGCCGGGGTCACCGCATTCTGTGATTGCAGGCTTTGCAGGACCTGGCGCTGATCGATGCCCAGGGCCGCCAGCTTGCGGGTCGAGAAGTTCAGGTAGATGACTTCATCCTGCTCGCCGACCATCTCCACCTTGCCCAGATTCGGCACCTGGCGGATCTCGGCGCGCACCTGCTCCACATAGTCGCGCAGTTGCCGCAGGCTGAGGCCGTCGGCAGTAAAGGCGTAGATCGAACCGAACACATCGCCGAACTCGTCGTTGAACCCGGGGCCCTGAATGCCCTGGGGGAAGTCGCCGCGAATGTCGTTGATCTTCTTGCGCACCTGGTACCAGATCTCGGGGATGTCCTTGGCACTGGTGGTGTCGCGCAAGTAGACGAACACCGTGGACTCGCCGGGGCGGGTGTAGCTTTTCACGTAGTCGAGGGAATCGAGTTCTTCGAGTTTTTTCTCGATGCGGTCGGTGACCTGCTTCAGGGTTTCTTCCTGGGTCGCCCCCGGCCAGCGGGTGGAAATCACCATGGTCTTGATGGTGAAGGAAGGGTCTTCCTCGCGGCCCAGGTTGAGGTAGGAGAAGACGCCCATCAGCAGCGCGACGAACATCAGGTACCAGACAAACGACTGATGCTTGATGGCCCACTCGGATAAATTGAAGCTCCCTTTCATCGCGGGGCGTCCTCGTCGATTTTGACTTTCTGCCCCGGTTTGAGGCTGTTGACGCCGGCGCTGACCACCCGCTCACCGGCCTTGACGCCCTTGCCGATCAGGGCCGAGTTCGCGTCGCGACGCAGCACCGTGACCTCCCGTGGGGCCACGGTCTGGTTCTGGGTATCAATGACCCAGATCCGGGTCTTGCCGTCGACCTCCTGCACCGCCGACAGCGGCAGCTCGGTGCGCGGTTCGATGGCCGAACTGAGGCTGACGCTGATCGCCGTGCCCAGGCGGAAGCCATCGGGGGTCTCGGTCAGGGTCAGGCGTGCGCGGCGGGTGCGGGTCGCGCTCTGCGCCTGGGGTTCGATCTCGCGGACGATGGCCGTGGTGTTGATGCTCGGGTCCAGCTGCGCCGCGACCTTGAACACCACATCCGCCGGCAGTTGATCCACCAGGCTGGCCGGCAGGTCGATCACCGCTTCCTTGATGTCCGGGCGGGCCAGGGTCACCACTTGCTGGCCGGCGGTGACCACCTGGCCAGCCTCGGCGTTCCAGGCGGTGACCACGCCGCCGTGATCGGTGCGCAACTCGCTGTAGGTGAGCTGGTCCCGGGCCTGGCTCACCGAGGCCTTGGCCTGGGCCAGGGAGGCGCCGGTGGTTTGCAGATCGGTCAGGGCGATGTCCAGCTGGGCCTGGGCGCCTACCCCGCGATCGAACAGCTCCTGCTGGCGCCGGGCATTGGCCTGGGCATTGATCCACTGGGCCTCGATCCGCGCCAGGTCACCCTGGGCCGCGCGCAACTGGTTCTGCTGATCGGTGGGGTCCAGGGTCGCGAGCAGCGCGCCCTGCTCGACCTCGGCGCCGACATCCACGTTGCGATTGGCGATCCGCCCCGGCACACGAAACCCCAGGTGGGTCTCGTAGCGGGCCTGGATGCTCCCGGCAAAACGCCCCAGGCTTTCCTCGGACTCGGGTTTGATTTCAATCGACAGCACCGGGCGCACCGGCTCGGGCGCCGGCTCTTCCCTGGAGCAACCCGGCAACAGCGCCACGCTGCACAACAGCGCGGCGAACGGCAACGACAGGCGCATCATGGCTGGGCTCCCTGGGCTTTATCCTCGGCGGCGATCTCGACGAACATCTGCGGATGCAGCAACTGCCCGCCGGCCACCACTACTTTTTCACCGCCCTTGAGGCCTTCGCCGATGATCACTTTGCCGGTCAGGTAGCGCGCGACCTTGACCGTGTGCAGCTCGGTCTTGCCGTCCTCGCCCACCAGCCACACGGCGGGCTCGCTTAAGTTCTTGGTCAGCGCCGACCAGGGCAGCTCGACGCTGGCGGTGCCCGGCGCGCTGGCGGTGGCACTCACCACCGAGCCCAGGTCCATGCCCGCCGGCAACTCCTTGAGCGCCACCTTGACCTGCACCGTGCCGCTGTCGGCCGAAACCACCGGGGTCACCTCGCGGATGGTGCCGGTGGTCTTGACCTGGGGGTTGTCCAGCAGGCTGATGACGATCAGCGCGTTATCCGGCGGGGCCATCAGCAACGATTCATAAACGTTGAACACCGCGTCGCGCTCGCCGTCCCGCGCCAGGCTGAAAATCGGCACCGTGGCCTGCACCACCTGGCCGACTTCGGCCTGGCGCGCGGTAATGATGCCGGGGGCCTCGGCCACCAGCGCGGTATAGCTCAGTTGCTCGCGGGCATTGGCCAACTGCGCCTGGGCTGCGGTCAGGGCGCTCTGGCTGCTGCGCAGGGCGGCCTGGGCCGAGTCGTATTCACTTTGGCTGGTGTAGCCCTTGGGCAGGAGTTTTTGCTGGCGCACAAAAGCGGCGGCGGCCTGCTTGACCCGCGCCTGCTCGGCCGATACCGAGGCCGCGGCAGAGTCGACGTTGGTCTGCAGGTCCTTGGGGTCGAGTCGGGCCAGTACTTGCTGGGCTGAAACCCGGTCGCCGACATCCACTGCACGCTGGATGATCTTGCCACCCACGCGAAACGACAATTCGGTCTGCACCCGGGCCTGGATATCGCCGGTAAGGGTCACGGAGGGGGCGAAGTCGCTGCTGCGCACTTCCATCACCCGCACGCGCGGGCGCTCCTTTTCCACGGGCTTTTCCGCACCACAGCCGCAGAGTAGAGCCAGCAAGCTCAACGCCACTACCCACTTCGATTCGAGACCAGCCATGCAGGCTCCTTTGCGTGATGCTGTCGTGCCAGTGACGTTACGACTGTGAGCTTAGAACAGGGTTCCATCGCTGCACGCACCGTGTTCACCGGGGTGAGGGAACATGCCCATACCGGCCTTTGAGCAAACCGCGACCTCAGGTTTTGCGTCCGCTGCGCGAGCGAGCGGGAGCAAGCCTCCTCGCCACAACCCTCCCTTCCCGCCAAATCAGGCACACTCCCCACCACGCAAAAGGAGACCCGGCATGCTCAAGACCCTGGCGGTGGCCAATTACCGCTCGATCAACAAACTGGTGATTCCGCTGGAGCGGCTGAACCTGATCACCGGCCCCAACGGCAGCGGCAAGTCCAATCTGTACCGGGCCTTGCGCCTGCTGGCCGAGACCGCCCAGGGCGGCGTGGTCAATGCCCTGGCTCGCGAAGGTGGCTTGCAATCGACCTTCTGGGCCGGGCCGGAAAGCATCAGCCGGCGCATGCGCAGCGGCGAAGTGGTGATTGAAGGCGGCGGGCCGCGCAAGAAAGTCACGCGCCTGCGCCTGGGGTTCGCCGCGGAGGATTTCAGCTACGCCATCTCCCTCGGCCTGCCCGAGCCGCCGCCACCGCTGAACCTGTCGGCCTTCGCCCTCGATCCGGAAATCAAGAAGGAATGCATCTGGGCCGGGCCGCTGTATCGCCCGTCCAGCCTGCTGGTGGGTCGCGCCGGGCCGATGATCCGCACCCGCGAAGGGCGCACTTGGGACGTGATCGCGCAGCACACCGCGACCTTTGACAGCCTGTTCGATCAAGTCGGCAGCCTGCGCTCCTCGCCCGAGGTGTTGCTGCTGCGGGAGAGCATCCGTGGCTGGCGTTTTTATGACCACTTTCGCAGCGATGCCGACGCACCGGCACGCCAGCCGCAACTGGGCACCCGGACCCCGGTGCTGCACCACGACGGTCGCGACCTGGCGGCCGCCCTGCAGACCATCCTCGAAATTGGCGACCCCGAGGCGTTGCACCAGGCTATCGGCGATGCATTCCCGGGCGCACGGTTGCAGATCGCGCCGCTGCAAGGGGGGCGCTTCGCCATTGAGTTCTATCAGGAAGGATTGCTGCGTCCGCTGTCAGCCGCCGAGTTGTCGGACGGCACCTTGCGCTACCTGCTGCTGATCGCGGCGTTACTGACCCCGCGGCCGCCGACGCTGATGGTGCTCAACGAGCCGGAAACCAGTCTGCACCCGGACCTGCTGCCGGCCCTGGCGCGCCTGATCATCCGTGCCTCGCAGCACTGCCAGGTGTGGGTGGTGTCCCACGCCAGCCGACTGATCGCCGCCTTGCAACAGGACCCCGAATGCAACTCCATCGTCCTGGAGAAGAACTTCGGTCAAACCGAAATCGTCGGCCAGGGCATGCTTGACGAACCGGCGTGGCATTGGCCGGATTAGACCCGTTGGGTGTCAGTTGGCATAGCGGCACAGCGCAGCCTCGCGGGCTCGGCAGCGGCTACAGGGCGGTGCTGTAGCCGCTGCCGAAGGCTGCGCTGGCCCTTGCAGGCGCCGCAGGGGCACCTGGAAAATCACCGCGCAGCACCGGCTACAGGGTTATCAGCCCTGCCATTTTCCGCCTTCGACGATCACGCTCTCGGGCTTGGTGTCGTCGCTCAGTTCCTTGCGCACGTACTGGTCGTAGAGCTTGAGCAGGTATTTCTCTTCGCCCAGCTTGGCCAGTTCGGCGTTGACCCAGTCACGCAGTTCGATGTTGCCTTTCTTCACCGCCGGGGCGATGGGGGCTTCGTCACCGAGTTTCTCTTCCAGCACGCGGTAGCCCGGGTTCTGCTTGGCCCAGCTGAACAGCACCAGGTTGTCCTGGGCATAGGCGTCGCCGCGACCGTTGGCCAGGGCTTGCAGGGACTCGGAGTTTTTCTCGAACTTCAGCAGTTTCCAGTCCGGGTGAGTCTTGGTCAGCCAGATATCGGCGGTGGTGCCGGTGGTGACGATGGTGGTGCGGCTCGCCAGGTCGTCGAGTTTTTTCACCTCACTGCCATTCGGCACCAGCGCCTGCACGGCCACCTTGAGGTTGGGGTTGGTGAACTCCACCGCCTCCTTGCGCTCCGGGGTCACGGTCATGTTGGCCAGGATCAGGTCGACCTTGTCACTTTGCAGGAATGGAATCCGGCTGGCCGGCTCGACCGCCACGAACTCGACCTTGTTCTCATCACCCAGCAGGTCCTTGGCGAAACGCCGGCCAATGTCGGTATCGAACCCCACATAACGCCCGGCCTCATCGACAAAACCGAACGGCGGCTTGTCGGTGAACACCCCGACAATCAGCTTGTCGCGAGCCTTGATCTTGTCCAGGTAGCCGGCCGCAGGCGCAGCGCTGGCCGTGCTGGCCGCAGGCTTGGGGGCATCCGTGGATTTATCGCAGCCGGCCAGCAGGGCCAGGCCGAACAACGGCAGTAACAACAGCGAAGACTTGGCAGTTTTCATAAGCGCTCCAGTTCCTTTTCAGGTGCTTTTTTAGGCAGTGTTTCAACGAAGGAGAACTTCTCCAGGAACTGCTGCGCGCGTGCGGTCTGCGGGTTCGTAAAGAAAATCTCGGGAGGGTTCTGTTCGACGATGCGCCCGGCGTCCATAAACACCACGCGGTCGGCCACGGCACGGGCGAAGGCCATTTCGTGGGTCACGATCAACAGGGTCATGCCGTCCCGGGCCAGGCCCTGGATCACTTGCAGCACTTCCTTGACCATTTCCGGGTCGAGGGCGGCGGTCACTTCATCGAACAACATCACTTGCGGGTTCATGCACAGCGAACGAACGATCGCGATGCGCTGCTGCTGGCCGCCGGAGAGCTGGCGCGGGAAGGCATCACGCTTGTCCAGCAGGCCGACGCGGGCGAGCAAGGCTTCGGCTTGTTCGCGGGCCTCGCGGCGCTCGCGTTTTTGCACCTTGAGCGGGCCGAGCAGAATGTTGTCGAGCACGCTCATGTGCGGGAACAGGTGATAGCTCTGGAACACCATGCCGATCTGCTGCCGCACGTCGCGCCAGTCGGTGCCCTTGTCCAGCAGTTCCCGGCCATTGAAGGTCAGGCTGCCGCTGTGGGCCACTTCCAGCCCGTTGAGGCAGCGCAACAGGGTGCTTTTGCCGCAGCCGCTGGGGCCGAGGATCACGATCACTTCACCCGACTCGACCCGCAGGTCGACCTGGTCGAGCACCTGCTGCTCGCCGAAAAACTTGTTGAAACTCCGGAACTCGATCAGTGCGCTCATGCTTGCGTCCAGCGCCGCTCCAGCACGCGGGAAGCGGCCGACAGCGGGTAGCAGATAAAAAAGAAAAACAGAAACAGCGCGCCGTAGATCAACACCGACTCATAGGTGCGCTCGATGATCTGCTGGCCGACCTTGATCACATCCACCACGCCGATCAGCACCGCCAGCGAGCTGGTCTTGATGATCCGCGTGTAGACATTGATGGTCGGCGGCGTCATGCGTTTCAGGGCCTGGGGCAGCAAGACATAGATGAACAGTTGCGGGCCGGACAACCCGATCGACAAGCCCGCCTCACGCTGGCCACGGGGCAGCGAATGCAGGGCGCCGCGCACCACCTCGCCCACTTCGCTGGCGCCCCACAGCGACAGCACCAGTACCGCGCAGGTGAAGCTGGGAATGCTGATGCCGAAAAAGATCGGAAAGCCGAAGAACAGCAGGTACAGCCAGACCAGCACCGGAATCGCCCGGAACAGTTCCAGGTAGACCCGCAGCACGGCGTTCAGCCACTTGCTCGGCAGGTTGCGCAACACGCCATACAACACGCCGCCCAGGGTGCTGAAGGCGATGCTCAAAAAGGAAATCGACAGGGTTTGCAGCGCGCCCTTGCCCAGTTGCGGCAACGACACCCACAGCAACTCAAGACCCGAACTGGCCATGCTGGAGCCTCCTTTCCAGGCGGCTGAGCAGCAGCGACAGGGGCAAGAACAGCAACACGCAAATCAGCGTCAGCACGGCGAGCATTTCGTAGGTCTTGTAGTACAGCGCGATGTAACTCTTGGTGGTGTAGAGAATCTCCGGCACCGCCACCGCCGAGACCACGGTGGTTTCCTTGAGCAGGAAAATGAAATTGGCGAACAGCGACGGCAGGCTGAGGATCCCGGCTTGCGGCAGAATCACGTAGCGCAGCAGTTGCCAATGGGACAGGCCAATGGAGCGCCCCGATTCCAGTTGCGCCTGGGGCACGGCCTCAACACCGGCGCGCAGCACTTCGGTGAGGTAGGCGCCGCCGAGAAAGGTCATGGTGATGATTGCCGCCGCAAACCCGGAAATCTTGATCCCCAGGGCGGGCAAGGCGAAGTACACGAAGAACAGCTGAATCAGCAGCGGCGTATTGCGCGCCAGCTCCACATACAACGCCACCAGGCGCCACAGGTAGGGGGTGCGAAATACCAGGATCGTGGCGTTGATCAAGGCCACCAGCAGCGACGTGCAGATGGCAATCAGGCCGACCTGCAAGGTCACGCCCACGGCTTTGAGAAACGCCGGCAGGGTGCCGAGGATAAAGGCGTAATCGAGAGTCATTGAGAATCCTGAACGCCGCTGGGGTACAGCGGCGGCGGTGCGGTCCATGGGCAGTGGATAACCACCCGGCAAGTACCGACTTTAAAGGTATAAAAACGAGAATTTAAATACCGTTAAAGCATATTGATATCACCCAAAAAACTAACCCGCGAATTTGCCGGGCTGGCGCCGAGGGTCTACCGTTTCCGCCGTGGACGCCGGGGTGTCTTTTGCCCCGGTGCGCCTCAAGGAGACGCAGCCCAGGCTGCCCATCAGCCGCACAAGGACGTTGACCATGGCCGATGCCAACACCCCGCAGCCCCTCGATCCCCACGACCTGCTGAAATGGCTGACCGCCCTGCGCCGGGCGATGCAGGCCGGTTGCCCGACCCTTTCATTTGCCGCGCAGCCGGTGATGGCGACCACGCCTTCCAGCGGGCAATAAAAAACGCCGACGCTGTGGGAGCCGTCGGCGTTTAAACCTT
This sequence comes from Pseudomonas sp. MF4836, assembly GCF_002018875.1. Classification (GTDB taxonomy): domain Bacteria; phylum Pseudomonadota; class Gammaproteobacteria; order Pseudomonadales; family Pseudomonadaceae; genus Aquipseudomonas. Next base: position 119,815 of record NZ_MVOL01000002.1, on the reverse strand, counting down.
GAAGGGGTTTGCTACTCCATCAGCGTAGTCGATCAGAACGCCGGCAATACGGCGCCGCTGTATTTCTTCTCGATGAAGGCTTTGACTTCAGGGCTGGTCAGGGCTTTGGCCAGCTTCTGGATCGCAACACTGTCCTTGTTGTCCGGACGCGCTACCAGGAAGTTCACGTAGGGCGAATCGGCGCCTTCAATCACCAGCGCGTCCTTGGCTGGGTTCAGGCCAGCTTCCAGCGCGTAGTTGGTGTTGATCATGTCCAGGTCAACCTGATCCAGCACCCGCGGCAGCATGGCGGATTCCAGTTCCTTGAACTTGAAGTTGTGCGGGTTCTTGGCGATGTCTTTTGGCGTGGCCAGGGCGTTTTTCGGGTCCTTGAGCTCGATCAGGCCGGCTTTCTGCAGCAGGATCAGGGCACGGCCGCTGTTGCTGCCTTCGTTAGGGATGGCAATGGTCGCGCCGTCCTTGAGCTCGGCCAGGGTTTTGACTTTCTTCGAGTAGCCGCCGAACGGTTCGACGTGCACGCCGATCACGGTCACCAGATTCGTGCCTTTGCCTTCGTTGAAGCTTTTCAGGTAGGGCAGGGTCTGGAAGTAGTTGGCATCCAGACGCTTCTGGTCAACCTGGACGTTGGGCTGGACATAGTCGGTGAAGACCTTGATTTCCAGGTCCACGCCTTCTTTGGCCAGTGTCGGCTTGATCAGCTCGAGGATCTCGGCGTGGGGCACCGGCGTTGCGGCGACGACCAGTTTCTCGCCAGCCTGGGCCAGGCCCGCGGTCAGAGCTGCCGCCAGTGCGGTGAACAACAGAACCTTTTTCATGCAGTGTCCTTAATGTGTCGTGAACGACGGCTTCAATGAGAGTGCCAGTGAAGTGCTATCGCTGGCGTGGAGCGGAAGATACCGAGATTTTTTATTCCCTAACAATATCTTTTATTCACGTTGTTATTCCATTTCGTTCATACAGCCTGGAAGGCTCAGCGCAGACGCTTGCGCGCCTGCAAACCCTGGCAGGCGCCGGCTTTACCGGGGCAGAAGACTCTTCAGCGCCTCGCGATCAGCCGCCGTGCCACGCTCACTGATGCGCTGCACCAACTGCCGCACCTGCTCCAGGGGCGATGGCGCCGCCGGCAGGTTCAGGTGCTCCGGCAGGATCTCGTCGCCACTGCTCACCAGCAGGGCAAAGTGAATGACGTTCTCCAGTTCGCGGGTATTGCCCGGCCAACTGTGCTGCTCAAGTACCTGCTGGGCGGCCTCGCTGATCAGTGGCACCGGCAGGTCCAGGCGCTGGCTGTAGATGCCGAGAAAGTACTCGGCCAGGGATTCGATGTCGCCGACCCGATCCCGCAGCGCCGGCAGGTCCAGTTGGCCTTCGCCGAGGTAGCGGTACAGCCGCTCGTGGAACTTGCCGGCCGCCACTGCCTGGGCCAGGTCGATGCTGGTGGCCGCCACCAGGCGAACATCCACCGGGCTCGGTTGATGGGCGCCCACCCGGGTCACCTCGTGGTTCTCCAGGGCCGCCAGCAGCTTGATCTGGATCGGCAGCGGCAAATCGCCGATCTCGTCCAGGTACAGGGTTCCGCCGTTGGCCGAGCCGAACCAGCCGGCGCGGCTGCTGGCCGATCCGCTGAAACTGCCGCCGGCATAACCGAACAGCTCGGCATCGGCGTAGGTCGGGCTGATGGCGCCGCAGTTGACCGATACAAACAGGCCACCGCGATCACTGGCACGGTGGATGTGTCGGGCCAGCAGCTCCTTGCCGCTGCCGGTTTCACCCCGGATCAGCACCGAGACCGAACGCGGCGCCAGTTGCTCCAGCTCATGACGCAATTGCCGCGAACGCGGATCGACAAACACCAGGGCCTTGGCGCGAATGCTCAGCGGGCTCTTTTCGGCGTCGGGAAAGGTCAGCAGGGGCTGACCGAAAGACTCATGCAAACTCATGGCAGGCTCCCGCCCAAAACCGCCATGGGGCGGGGGCGTTTAACAAAAAGAAAGAATTCAGGCGCGACGCAGGGCGTGCTGTTCCATGCGGTTTTGCAGGCGATACAGGTAAGCGAAACCCTGCTCCCAGCGCAGATGACCGGACTTGACGTTGATATGCCCGGCACCGGACAGAATCCCGGCTTCGGCGCCCCAGTTGCGGGCCAGTTCGAGGGCACGCGGGGCACTTACGGCGCTGTCGTTGTCGGAGCTGACCACCTGGCTCGGGAACGGCAGCAGGTCGGTCGGGATCGGTGAAAAATTACGCAGCGCCGGCGCGCACGCCGGGCGCTCCACATCCGCGGGCGCCACCAGCAGCGCACCACGCACCTGGCGCAGCGCCGCCACCGGCGCATGGGCCGCCCAATGGGCCACGGTGATGCAACCCAGGCTGTGGGCAATCAGGATCACCGGCGTGCTGTCGGCAGCAATCGCCTCGGCCAGGGCCGCGACCCAATCTTCACGGCGCGGCGTCAGCCAATCGGCCTGCTCCACCCGCGCACTGTTCGGCAGACTGTTCTGCCAATGGCTTTGCCAATGATCTTCTGGCGATCCTTGCCAGCCCGGCACAATCAGGTAGCGAATTGATTCGTTGCGCATGGGGAACTCTCCTGCTGCGTGTCTGTTCCCGAACGAGTATAGGGAGTAGTTTTATATTCGTTAAGGAATAAGAAGCTATTTATTAAGACCTATAAAGAATATTAGAAATCCGATTCATTGCTGCGGGTTGTGGGGTGGGGAATGGCCAGTAGCCAGGTGGAAGATGGGTGCCGTACAGGGCCAGCGCAGGCTCGGCAGCGGCTACCGGCGTTGTAGCCGCTGCCGCAGGCTACGCTGGCCAGCAGGGACGCCGCGCAGCATCTGCCAGACTCACAACCAAACCCCCCAGGCATAAAAAAAGGCCGCACCCTGCCAAGGAGACGGCCTGAAAAGTCGTGGTGTGTTGCTCGGGTTCAGCGCGCGGTGATCACCGACAGCTTGGTGATGCCCGCACGCTCGATGGAGGCCATGGCTCGCGCCACTTCGCCGTAGTTCACCCCGTCGTCCGCCTGCAGTTGCACGCGCACTTCCGGGTCTTTGGCTTTGGCTGCCTGGAGGTTGAATTCCAGCAGATCGGGCTGGATCTCATCCTTGTTGATAAAGAGTTTGCCGCTGCCGTCGATGCTCACCACCAGCGGGTCTTTCTGCTCGACCGGGGCCACGGCCTCGGTCTTGGGCAGGTTGATCGGGATAGCGTTGGTCAGCAGCGGCGCGGTGACGATAAACACCACCAGCAGCACCAGCATCACGTCGACCAGCGGCGTGACGTTGATCTCGCTCAGGACCTCATCGCTGTCTTGGGTGGAAAAGGCCATATCAGGACGCCTCCTTCACTTTCTGCGCGCTGCCCTGGGCCACGGACTTGTGCGCGGCCGGGTGGATCAGCACGCGGAACGAGCTCTTCTGCGCCAGGCTGTAGAAGTCATGGGCGAAGTCATCGAGGTCGGCGGCGGTCAGTTTCAGGCGGCGCAGGAAGTAGTTGTAGACCAGCACCGCAGGCACCGCGACCGCGATCCCAACGCCGGTGGCGACCAGTGCCGCGCCGATCGGGCCGGCCACGGTTTCCAGGCTGGCGGAGCCGGCGGCACTGATGCCTTTGAGGGCTTCCATGATGCCCCACACGGTGCCGAACAAGCCGATGAAAGGCGAGGTGCTGCCGATACTGGCAACCACGGCCAGGCCGGTTTCCAGGGAACGGCGCTCACGCACGATCTGCTGGCGCAAGGCACGTTCCAGGCGGTCCTGGTGGTTGATCGCCTGGCTCAGGTCGGTGGCCTGTGGCGCCTCGCCCACCTGGATCGCCGCATAACCGGCCTGAGCCACGCGGGCCGCCGCGCCGGGCTGGGTTTCTGCCAGTTCAGCCGCCGAGTCCAGGCTGGAGGCGGCCCAGAACTGTTTGTGGAACTTGCGATCCTGGGCCTTGAGGCGGGCGAACTGCACGCCCTTGAGCAAAGCCAGGCCCCAGGTGGCGACGGAAAAAACCACCAACAGCCAGATCACCGCGCTTTCGATGGATTCGAGTGGAGATGCCAGTAACGTCATGATGTAGTCCCTCTGTGTAAGCGTTTAGCGCGAATGTTGGAGCCGGCTGGCCGGCGATAGCGGTGTGCGCGGCACACCGGATCAATGAATCTTGAAGTCGATGGGCACGCTGACCCAGCCGTCCTGGGCGACATCACCCTGCTTGGCCGGGACGAAGCTCCAGCGCTTCACCGCGGTCAGCGCCGCATCGTCGAGTTGCTGGCGACCGCTGCTTTTCTGAATCTGGATTTCCCCCGGCTTGCCGCTGGCCAGTACATGCACTCGCAGCAACACCGTGCCTTCCCAACCGCGACGCTGGGCCAGCGACGGGTATTCCGGCGCCGGGTTCTTTAAGTACGCGGCGTTGGCCGACGCGGGAGTCACGGGGGCCGGAGCCGGTGGCGCGGGCGGTGCCGGAGCGGCAACCGGGGCCGCAGGCTGGGCCGGCGCTGGCGGTTGCTGGACCGGTTTCGGAGCCGGCTTGGGTTCAGGCTTGGGCACCGGTTTCGGCTTGGGTTTGGGCACCGGCTTGGGCGGTGGCGGCTTGACCGCCAATTCGTCCTCTACCGGAGGCGGTGGCTCAACCACGGGCTGCACCGGCTGCGGTGGCGGCGGCTCGACCACCGGCGGTGCCGGGCGTGAAAATTCGATGGTCATCGGCGGAATTTCCGGCGGCACGATCGGCAACACCGGGGTCGGCTTCTGGCTCACCCAGTAGATCACCGCACCGTGCAGCGCCAGGGCGAAGATCCCGAGCAGGATCGCCTCACGCCGGCGCAGCACACCCTTGGGCGTCTTCTGCAGACGCAGTTGGCCCAAGGGCAGGCGGTGCGGCCGGCCGAGGTCGACCAACTCACCGCTCGGTGCCTGGCGCCAAAGCACCTCTTGAGCACTGGCGGCGGTCTGGACATTGCCCATTGATTTACTCCCTACGGTCTTTTGCGAATAACCCGACAGCCGCGCCTTGTTTCCCCCGCGCGGCGGCGTCGAGGGCTGAATGATTGGCGCTTGAGGCTTATCTCTTAAAGTAATCTTTAAGGTTATGAATAGACCGAACAGGAATATAAGAACCGACCACCCTCGGCAAAGCCCCGTGCACCAAGGGTTTGCGCCCAGGAGCAAAAACTCGATGCTTTACAGGCATGAAAAATATTCGCTAAAGGCATGGTTTTCGCGCGCCAGAATGACGCGCCAAGCCCTTCAGGGCTGCAACTGGTGGCTCTCGCACAGGTCCCGCAACTGGCTTTGCAGGGCCTTGCCGGCGCGACTCAGGCCGCTGTTGCCATACAGCGCCAGGCGCACGCCCTGGATATTCGGCAAGCCGCTGGCCGCTTCCAGAACCCGATGCCCGGCGCCCACCACCCGTACCGGCAGCAGGCTGATGCCAAGACCGGCGGCCACCGCCGCACAGACACTGGCCAGGCTCGCGCTGGAATAACCAATGCGCCAACGCCAACCGCCCGCTTCCAGGTGCTGGAGCATTTCCTGGCGATACAAACCGCCCACCGGAAACGCCACCAGCGGCAGCGGGTCGCGACCAAACGCCGGGCTGGCGAGGCTGTCGACCCAGCACAAAGGCTCCGGCCACGAGGCCAGGCAGTCGTCGCTGTGGCCCATCTGCTTGACCAGCAACAGGTCGAACTCGCCGCGCTGGTATTGCCGGCGCAACTCGGGGCCCAGGCCGCTGGTCACCTCCAGGCGCACCCCCGGATAGTCGCGGCCAAAGCTCGACAACAGCGGCATCAGGCGTTCGGCGGCGAAATCCTCGGGCACCCCGAGGCGCAACACGCCCTCGCTTTGTTGATGGATCAAGACATCGGCGGCTTCCGCATGCAGGGCCAGGATGCGCCGGGCGTAGGCCAGCAGCCGCTCACCTTCGGCAGTCGCCACCACCCGGCGCTGGTCACGGTCGAGCAGCTGGCAACCCAGGCCCTCCTCCAGCCGCCGTACTTGCTGGCTGACGGTGGACTGGGTCAGGTGCAGGCGTTCGGCAGCGCGGGTGAAGTTCTGGCAATCGGCAACCGCGACAAAACTGCGCAACAACACGGGATCGAACATTGGCCCAACCATTCCTGATGCCACTGCTTGGCATGGTTATATTTAATTTCAGAATACCTTGGGCGCTGACCATACTCCCCCCTCTATTGACCTTCAACGGAGGTTCACATGGCACTCAAGGTATCGCTCAAGCGCGGCATCCTGGCGGGCGGCCTGTTGCTGGCCGGGTATGCCCAGGGCAACGACCAGGCCCTGCTCGACGCGGTGCGCAGCGGGCAACTGCACGCTGTGCAGGACCTGCTCGAGCAAGGCGTGAACGTCAACGCCCGGGCACTGGACGGCAGCAATGCGCTGCTGCTGGCGACCCAGGCCAACCAGATCGACATCGCCCGGGCCCTGATCGAAGCCGGGGCCGACGTGAACCAGAAAAACCTGATCCAGGACAGCGCCTACCTGTTGGCCGGCGCCAGCGGCCGCAATGAAATCCTGCAACTGACCCTGGCCCACGGCGCCGACCTGCAGAGCACCAACCGCTACGGCGGCACCGCCCTGATCCCGGCCTGCGAGCGCGGGCATGCCGCCACCGTGGCCTTGCTGATCAAGGCCGGGACCGACCTCAACCACGTCAACCGCCTGGGCTGGACCTGCCTGATCGAAGCCATCGTGCTGGCCGACGGCGGGCCGGCGCACCAGGACATCGTCGCGCAATTGATCGCCGCCGGCGCCGACCTCGACCTGCCGGACCGCTCCGGCATCCGCCCGTTGCGCCTGGCCGAACAACGGGGCCAGAGCGCTATCGTCAAACTGCTGCGCGACGCCGGCGCATCGTGAAACCGCACAAGGAATCGAACCATGAATAACGATCAGCACTACCTGCAACGCGCCGTCGAACTGGCTCGGCGCAACGTCGAACAAGGCGGCCGGCCGTTCGGCGCGGTGCTGGTGCGCGACGGCCAGGTACTGGCAGAAACGGTGAACCGGATCCACCTCGACCAGGACCCCACCGCCCACGCCGAACTCCTGGCCATCCGCAGCGCCAGCCGCCAGCTCGGCCCGCGTCTGGAGGGATGCGTGATCTACGCCAGCGGCCAGCCCTGCCCTATGTGCCTGAGCGCCATGTACCTGTGCGGGGTGTCGCGGGCGGTGTTCGCAGCGGCCAACGAGCAGGCCGAGGCATTTGGCCTGTCCACCGCCGCCCTCTACGCCGAACTGGCCCTGCCTTTGAGCGAGCAGCGCCTGCCCGTCGAGCACCTGCCACAAGCCGCGATGGCCGGTATTTATCAGGACTGGAAAGCGCGCCATGACCCTCACTAAACCGCGCCTGAACCAGCTGGGCGGCTGGGCGCTGCTGGTTGCCCTGGGCCTGAACCTGCGGCCGATCCTCAGCTCCATCAGCCCGCTGCTGGGCGAGATCCGCGCAGCCACCGGCATGAGCTTCCAGAGCAGCGCCTGGCTCACCAGCCTGCCGGTGATTTGCATGGGCCTGGTGGCGCTGCTCGGGGTGCGCCTCGAAGCACGCCTGGGGGAACGTCGAGGGGTCGCGCTGGGATTGATGCTGATTCTGCTGGCATGCCTGGCCCGGCTGTTGATCGGTCAGGCGCCGGCGCTCCTGGCCACCGCGCTGTTGGGCGGAGCCGGCGTGGCCTTGATCCAGGCCCTGGTGCCGGCGCTGATCAAGCGCCAGTTCCAGCAGCGGGTGGCCCTGGCCATGGGCGTGTATTCGGCGTCGCTGATGGGTGGCGGCGGCCTGGCGGCCCTGCTCAGCCCGGTGGTGGCCGGGCACTTTGCCCATTGGCAGGCCGGACTCGGCGTGTGGTTGCTGCCGGCCATGGCCGCGTTGCTGCTGTGGTTGTGCGTGCCCCTGGGCGCCGCGCGCAATCCGCAGTTGGCGGCCAGCGCCAGCCGCCTCTGGGGCAACCGTCGAGCCTGGCTGCTGGCGCTGTATTTCGGCCTGATCAACTGCGGCTACATGAGCATGGTGGCCTGGCTTCCGGCCTACTACCTGCAACAAGGCTGGAGCGCCACCCAAAGCGGTTCATTGCTGGCGTTCATGACGATCTTCCAGGTGCTCGCCGCGCTGTTGATGCCGGCCCTGGCCCAACGCAGCAGCGACCGTCGTCCTCTGTTGGGCATCAGCCTCAGCGCCCAAGCCGTGGGCTACGTCGGCTTGGTGCTGTGGCCGCAGCAGGCGCCACAGGTGTGGGTGGCCCTGATCGGCTTCGGCCTGGGGGCGTGTTTTGCCCTGAGCCTGATCCTCACCCTCGATCATCGCCGCGACCCGCGCGCCGCCGGGCAACTGGCGGCCTTCGTCCAGGGCGTGGGCTTTCTGATCAACGCCGTCTCGCCGTGGATGACCGGCTGGCTGCGGGAGCTGACCGGCAGCTTCGTCAGCGCCTGGTGGGTGCTGACCGCCACCGTGCTCGGCATGTTGCTGCTGACCCGAGTCTTCAGCCCGGCGAGCTACCGGGAGCCGCAGCAGGCACCGGCACTGCACGCCGTGCGCTGACTCAATCAGGCGCGAGGCTTTCCCAAGTCCCCGCGCCCCGCCTACAATCCGCGCCCGGCAACCCGCCGCGCTCGCAGCGCACGGGCACTGTCGACCTATCAAATAGCGGATGCCAGTGCTGACCATGGATTGGAATAGTTTTGCGATCGAACCCGGATCGACCGTCACCGACGCGGTGATCGCCCAGGTGCAACAGCAGTTGGGCGTGCTGTTGCCGGCGCTGTATCTGGACCTGGTCAGGTACGCCGACGCGGCCTCGCCCGAGGTCTCCTGCTTCAGTTACGACCTCGGCGAAACCTGCATCAGTGAATTCTTCACCTTCAGCGCCCAAGCCCAGCCCTACTCCCTCCTCTGGTACGCCCAACGCGTGCCCGGGCTCCCTGCCGGCTACCTGCCCATCGCTCGCGATGCCGGTGGCTGGTTGATCTGCCTGGACTTCAACAGCCCTTCGGTCGCAGTCGCGTTGTTCGACACCGACGCCCGACGCAGCCACTGGGTGGCTGCGCATTTTCCGGGGTTCGTTCAGTTGTGGCGCGAATAGTCCACGGCCTGCGCCCTTTTCACCGCAAGAGCACTGTCCATGGTCTCGACCCAACCCGAAGCAACACCTGATCCCGCTCCCCCGGTACTGACCGGGCGTGAGCTGGCAGCCTGGTCGATCAAGGCCATCAAACAACCCAGGAGAGACATTGTCCTGGGGCCCATCGTGCTGATGGTCATCGCCAGTGCCATCTGCCTGGGCGTGACCTGGAGCATGTGGGGCAGCATTCGCGAGAACCTGGACAGCCTGATCGCGATTTATTGCATCGTGTACGGCCTGTTTTTCGCGATGCTGATGATGGTCCGGCAAAAGACCGTATTCAATTACCGCCTGACCACCGACGGTGTCGAGGTCGAACAGTACCTGTACTTCCCGGACTGGGCGGCGCCGATGTTTCGTGGCACGGCACTGGTCGTTCTGTTGTTGTTTTTCGCGGTCGCCGTGTTCACCGGCTCGTTGCTGTTCCTGCTCGGGCCGGCGGCCATGGCTGCGATGGCAGCGTTGCGGTTGCTGAGCTGGAAAAACGAAGTCAAACGCACTGTTTCACCCTGGAGTGGGTTCAACCTGGTGATCCACGATCAAAAGCAGCACATGCTGGTGCTTTCTTTCCAGGACCAACCCGTCATCGGCCTGGTGCTGCGCTTCCCGGACCAGCATGCGCTCGAACACTGCCTCGGCCAGGTGCACCCGCTCTTGACGCCGCCGGTGTTCTATCGCGAAGAGCCCTGGCCCTGGTGAGCGCGGACGCGCGCTGCCCCCTTCAATCGCTGTGAGGCTTCATCCATGTGGACTGCTTTTCTGGCCAACCACCCTCAGTGGCAAGCCGTGTTTACCGACCCCAACACCCTTCGCCACCTGAGCGTGGACTACGTGATGTTCAGGGACAACGGGGTCTGGATCAAAGTGATCGGCCAGATCATCGGCGACGGTTACCCGAGCAAATGGCACGAAAGGCAGTACAACGCCTACGGCTTCGACCTGTTGTTAAGCGCCGTCAGCGACGTTGAAATGATCGACTTCAACTTCTACGGCGCACTGAACATCACGGTGACCCGGCACGATAGCTATCACTACGTCCAGCTGGAGATCGGCCCCCACTGCAAACTCAACTGCCGCGCCCGAAGCCTGGAGGTCATCAACATCAAGGCCTACCACGACGACGGCGCGGTCTGAAAAATCACCGCGCCCATGACGGGCTGCGTCGGAACGCGGCCCGAGCTTAGCGGCAGCGGCTACAGAGTGGGGGCGATGACGGCGGTTTCAGAGCGCGGGGTGTCCTTGGGCACCCAGTCGTAGCTGACCGGCAATGCGCGGTACACCCAGTTGCTCACGGCGTCGCTGCCCGGGGCCTTGCCCAGGTAAGGGCTGACGTACTCCCAGACGTTTTCCCCGCTGCGGGTGACCTGGAAGAAACGACCGTTCATGCCCTCATCGATCAAGGTATTGCCGTTGGGCAAACGCCGGGCGCTGCTGATGAACGAGCTGTAGAACGCCCAGCCCGGCTGCCTGGAACTGGCCGCGCTGTACTGCCAGACGATCTGCTGCGTCAGCGGATCGATCTCCAGCACCCGTGACCCGGAGATCAGCCCCAGGGGCACCGAGGGGTAACCGGCCGTGCCCTGGTTGTCGAACACCAGCAGGTTGCCCGCTCCTGGCAAACCGGCGGGGATGATATGGGCGTCATGCTGGCCGACAAACTGGTCCACCGGACGCGGCACTTGCCCGGCGGTTTTCGGGCTCAGGGTCGGCAGGTTCGGTCCCAGGCGCCACACCACCTTGCCGCTGTGCTTGTCGATAATGGCGATGAAATTGGCGTTGCGAGAATCCAGCAGCAGGTTGTCCGGAGCAAAGCGTTTATCCCCGGCATCGAACCAGCGATTGGGCCCGACCACGCTGAGGTTGTTGATATGCAGGTAGTCCGGGTCTTTACTGGCCCGCACCAGCTTCAACTGCTCGGGCGTGAAGCCAAATTCCTTGAGGTGTTCGGACGCCAGCCACTGCCATTTGACCTGGCCGTCGGGGCTGACTTCATAGATCACATCGTCGATCACCTCGGGCACCTTGAACCCCGCCACCTTGTGCACCTTGTTCGCCAGCACCAGGGTGTTGCCATTGCTCAACCGCCGCTGATCGTGATGCTGCTGGGCCGCGCCGCCGGGCGCCTTGTCGCCCCATTGCCAGACCACCTTGCCGTCCCAGTCCAGCTCGCCGACGCTCTGGTTACCCAGGCCATTGCCGGCCGAGCCGAGCGGGCCCGGAGCCTTGTCACTCAGTTGCAGCAGCACCCGGCCACGTTCGCCACCCACCAGGTGCGGGTCGATGATCGCCGAGGGAAAGCCGGCCTGGGGCCAGGTCTTGACCTGATTGCCGTTCATGTCGATCAGGTGCGTCTGCTTGTCGGCGCCGCTGAAAATCACGTACTGGTTATAGGCCTTGGCCGGGTCGTAGCGAGTAACCCCGGTGGGGTAGACGCTGGGGGTGGCGAAAGCGCCGGCACTGAACATCAACAACAGCGGCAAAGCGACGGTGGCACGCAACATGGTGGAACTCCTGTTCAAGTTCATGGGCGCCGGAACACCCGGCGCGGCGTAGCGGAAAGTCGGCAATCAGAAGTCGTAGCGACCGGTCACGCCCAAGGTCCGCGGCGTCCCCAGCAGGCCTTCGTAACCGCCGTTACCGCCGGTCCAGAGGGTGGTGTAGTAGGTCTTGTCGAAGGCGTTTTTCAGCCACAGTGAAACGTCCCACTGGCCCTGCTCGTAGTTGCCGCGCAGGCCGGTGGAAAGGTTGACCACTGCGTAACTGGGGATCTGCCCGTACTCGGAATCCTCGACGGTGCCTACCGCCTTGGAACGGAACGCATAACTGGCGGTGACGTACTCTTCGAGGCCGTTATCCAGGTTCCATTTGTATTCGCCGTTGGCGTTGCCGATCCATTTCGAGGCGCCGACCACCTGGTGGCCGCTGAGGTCGCATGAGGCCGGGGCGCCCGGGCGCAGGCTGACTTCAGGCGGGCACGGCGCATCCTTGTAGGACAGGTACCGCACATCGTTGTAAGAGCCGTTGAGGTTGAGGGTCAGGCCCCGCAGCGGAATCAGCGTGCTTTCGACTTCCACCCCACGCGAGCGCACCGAACCGGCGTTGGTCAGGTATTGCACGCGGTTGCCATAGTCGTAGGCGTTGGTCTGGTAGCCGTTGACCTGGGTCCAAAACAGGTTGGCGTTGAGTTGCAGGCGACGCTCCCAGAGTGTGCTTTTGAAACCCAGTTCGGCGTTGTTCGCGCGCTCGGTGCCGATCAGCAGCGAGTCGGCACCGGCGGTCGGCGCCGAGCCCACCGCCAGGTTGACCCCGCCGGATTTCTCGCCGTGGGACAGGGTGGCGTAGCCCAGCACATCATCGGTGAAGCGGTAGCTCAGATTGAGCAGCCCCGATGGGCTGGTGCTGTACTGGCTCAAGTCGCCCGAGTCGTAGGCCCCGGCCCGTCCGCGTCGGGCCGTGGCTGCGGCCCCGGTGACGGCGGCACCGCCGAGCGGCGCATTGCGGCTGACCCAGGCGCTTTTTTCTTCATAGGTGCCCCGCAGACCGGCGGTGAAGTCCAGGCGCTCGGTGAGGTGCCAGGTGCCCTGGGCGAACAACGCAAAACTGTCGGTCTGGATATGCCCGTTGCCGATGCTGGTGACGTTGCTCAACGCACCGTTGGCGGTGCCGTTCCAGATGTCCGCCTGAGGCCCGTAGTAGCTGAAGGATTTGTTATCCAGGTCGGAACCGAAGTAGTAGGCGCCGAGCACGTAGTCGAAGAACCCGCCGCTGGGCGAGGCCAGGCGAAATTCCTGGGACCACTGTTTGTCTTCCACCGAAACCCCGGCGTTGTAGCTGGCCGGAACGTTGAGCCCATCGTCGTTGCGCGGGGTGAAATTCCACCAGCGGTAGGAGCTGACCGAGGTCAGGGTGAAGTCACTGGGCAGGGTCCAGTTGGCTTCCAGCGAGGTCCCGCCCTGGAACACCGTGACGTGCTGGTCGTTGTCCAGGTTGACCTTGCGGTGCGAGCCGTTGACCAGGGTCGCGCCTGCCGCAGCGGCCCGCGACTCGTAGATATTGGTGCCGTTGATGGTCGGCCCGGTGCTGTACAGGACCCGGGTGCCGGCGCTGGAATCCTCTTCGTTGTAGTCACCGATCCAGCGCAGGTTGAAGGTCTCGCTGGGCTTGTACAGCAGTTGCCCGCGAAAGCCCTGGCGCGATCCACCGTTCAAGTCGTGGCCGTCGTGTTCGTTCTTGATGTCGCCGTCGCTGCGGGTGCGGTAAGCGGAAAAACGCCCCGCCAGCTCATCCGTCAGCGGACCGGAAATCGTGCCCTTGGTCTGGAAGTAGCCGTCCTCGCCGAGGGAGGTCTCGATGCTGCGCTCCGGGGTGAAACTCGGCGCGCGGGTGCTGATGTTGATCACCCCGGCGGTGGTGTTCTTGCCGAACAACGTGCCTTGCGGGCCGCGCAGGACTTCCAGCTGCTCGATGTCCATCAGGTCGAACACCGCCATGCCCGGGCGCCCGAGGTAGACGTTATCGATGTACAGCCCGACGCTGCCTTCCAGGCCATCGCTGGCCGGGTTGTTGCCCAGGCCGCGGATCGACACGCTGGACTGGCGCGCATGCATATAGGCGACGTTGACGCTGGGCACCAGTTGCTGCAGATCCTGGATGCGATACACCCGCTGGCTCTCCAGGGCCTGGCCCCCGATCACGCTCATGGGCGTGGGCACGCTTTGCGAGCTTTCTTCACGGCGGCGCGCAGTCACGGTGACGGTTTCCAGCTGGCCGCTGCCGGCCTTGGCCTTGCCGCCGGCGCTCTTGTCCACGGCCTGTACCGGGCTCTCGGCAGGGGCCTGGGTCTCGGCCGCCCAACCCTGGGACCAACTGGCGCTGCCAGCCAGCAACAGGGCCAGCGGCAAGCGCTTGAGCCGCCGGGGCGAAGTGGGTGAAGCGAGGTACGACGGGCTCATGGGCGGCTCCTGGTGAAAAAATATACAGGCCTGCATATTCTTTTAAGTTATTTATTTATGTTTTTACAAAGATTTACTGCATAAGAGATTGCCTTTATAAGGAGTCGACCTAATGCATAGCCAATGCATTTCCCCGATATTTTTTATGTGAAAAATGCATATCGACTTGCGCCAGCTCCGCCACTTCATCGCCCTCGCCGAACAGCGCAGCTTTGTCGCGGCTGCGGCGGCGGTGAACCTCTCGCAATCGGCGTTCAGCCGCAGCATCCAGGCCCTGGAACACAGCGTCGGGTGCCAGCTGGTGGACCGTGGACGCAAGGACCTGGCGCCGACCAAGCAGGGCCAGGTCCTGCTGGAACATGCGCGGCGCCTGGTCAGCGGCGCGCAGCAACTGGCCAATGAGATCGAACAGTTCAATGGCCTGGAGGCCGGCGAGATCCGTTTCGGCTGTGGTCCGGCGCCGGCGTCCGGCCTCATACCCCGGGCGATTGGCAGTTTTATCGGGCGCTACGCCAAGGCCCGGGTGCATTTCCAGGTCGATGACTGGCAAAGCCTGAGCAAGCGCCTGCTCAGCGAAGAGTTCGAATTTTTTGTCGCCGACACTCGGCACTTCGAAGCCAACCCGGACTACCTGACCCAACGCCTGCGCCCGCGCAAATGGCATTTCTGCTGCCGCGCCGGGCATCCGCTGGCGGGCCGGGACAGCGTCAGCGCCGCCGAACTGATGAGCTACCCGCTGGCCGTGACCATCCGCCCGCCGAACCTGCGCAAGGTCATCGTCGACCTGAGCGGCCGGCCGGACTACACGCCCAATGTCGAGTGCGAAAACAGCTACAGCCTGCTCGGCGTGGTCCTGCGTTCGGATGCGATCGGCATCGTCGGCTCCTACAGCGACGCGTTGCACAACGCCAAGGGCGAACTGGTGCGCTTGAAAATCGACGGCCTGGCCGATGACCTGGAAGAGCTCTACACCCGCTACGGCATCGTCAGCCGCGCCGGCTATCGCCTGTCGCCCCTGGCCGAGGCGATGATCGAGGAGATCAAGCGCACCGATGAACTGGACGAGGACGTGTACAGCCTGGACAACGTCGCGGTCTGATCCCGCCGCCAGGCGCTATGGGGCACCGGCGCATGCAGTTCGTGCATCAAAACTATTCAGCAAATGCGCTTGCTGAAAGCCCCCCGCAACGGTGAAAAATCGACGCCTGTCTTCCCTTCGGTGAACCCCATGTCCAACCCTGCCCAGCCCTTGCGCAACGTGCTGTACATCATGTGCGACCAACTGCGTCGCGATTACCTGTCGTGCTACGGCCACCCCCATTTGCACACGCCGAACATCGACCGCCTGGCCGCCGCCGGGGTGCGTTTCAGCCGCGCCTACACTCAGGGCACCATCTGCGGCCCGTCGCGCATGTCGGCCTACACCGGGCGCTACGTCAGCAGCCACCAGGTGGCGTGGAATGCGGTGCCGCTGCCCCTGGAAGAACTGACCATCGGCGACTACCTGCGGCCCCACGGCATCCGCACCGCGCTGGTGGGCAAGACCCACGCCACGCCCAATATCGATGCCTTGCAGCGCCTGGCCATCGAACAGCAAAGCGTCCAGGCCGATGCCTTGAACGAGGTCGGTTTCGAGGCGTATTTCCGGCATGACGGGATCTTCCCCGACGACCCGCTGTTCGACGACAAGCGCGAATCCGCGCCCTACACCCACTACCTGCGCGAGCAGGGTTTTGACGGCCGCAACCCCTGGCACGACTGGGCCAATGCGGCCGAAGGCGCGAACGGCGAGATCCTCAGCGGCTGGAAAATGCGCAACGCCCATCTCCCGGCGCGGGTGCCGGAGCAGCACTCGGAAACGGTCTACACCACCGACCGCGCCATCGACTTTATCGCCGAA
This sequence comes from Pseudomonas sp. MF4836, assembly GCF_002018875.1. Taxonomy (GTDB): domain Bacteria; phylum Pseudomonadota; class Gammaproteobacteria; order Pseudomonadales; family Pseudomonadaceae; genus Aquipseudomonas. The sequence goes on along the minus strand of NZ_MVOL01000002.1, from coordinate 103,842 downwards.
CAGGGCGAGCAGCCCTGGTGCCTGCACCTGTCCTACATCAAGCCCCATTGGCCCTATATCGCTCCGGCGCCCTACCACGCGCTGTACGGCGCCGAGCAGGTGATCCCGGCGGTGCGCCCAGCAGCGGGCGAGGCCAGCGACCACCCGGTGTACGCCGCGTTTCGCCAGCATGAAGAGAGCCTCAATTTCTCCCGCGACGAGGTGCGCCTGAACGTGGTGCCGACCTACATGGGGCTGATCAAGCAAGTGGATGATCAACTCGGGCGGCTGTTTGACTTCCTGCAGAGCAACGGCCGCTGGGATGACACGCTGATCGTGTTCACCAGCGACCATGGCGACTTCCTGGGCGATCACTATCTGGGGGAGAAAGAGTTTCTGCTGGAGCCGGCGGTCGGTGTGCCGCTGATTGTGCGTGACCCGCGCGCGGCGGCGGACAGCACCCGGGGCAGCGTGGATCAGCGCCTGGTGGAAACCATCGATGCGCTGCCGACGTTCCTCGAGGCCCTGGGCTTGCCCGGCGCCGAACATCGCCTTGAAGGTCGCTCGCTGATCCCGCTGCTGCACGGCACGCCGACGGATTGGCGGCGCTACGCCATCAGCGAATATGACTACGCCTTCCAGGCCCCGGCACGGGAACGTCTGGCCCAGCCCATCGACCGCTGCCGGATGACCATGGTTCGCAGCGAGCGCTGGAAATACCTGGCCTACGATGGCTTCCGCCCGCAACTGTTCGACCTGCAGAACGACCCGCAGGAGCTGCACGACCTCGGCGCCGACCCGGCCTACGCTGCTGTGCGCGAAGAGCACTTGGGTTACCTGTTCGACTGGCTGCGCGGCCTGAAACGCCGCACCACCATCAGCCACGAAGAAATCGACCTGCGCGGCCAACGCTTCCGCTACGGCGAGCCGGAAACGGAAAAACTGGTGCAGATCGGCGTGTGGTAAACCCGGGGGGCGCCAAGGGGGGGCTGAGAAATCATGGTGTCGCTAAAGGCCAGCGCAGCCTCACCACAGCGGCTGGCCCCTGTGGTGAGGGAGCTTGCTCCCGCTGGGCCGCGAAGCGGCCCTAAAACCGGCACCGCATCCCGTCAGGCAGCACCGGGTAGCAGGGTTGCGGCTGCTGCGCCTCGGGGCGCCGGCCGACCGAGCGGGAGCAAGCTCCCTCGCCACGGGACCGGCTGCTGCCGAGCAGTCCTGTCACGCCCCTCTGGTGGTCTGGCTGCGCTGTCCATGCACGCCCACTGGCACGTCGCCCTTGAGGGTCACGCGGCGCACGATGCGGTCCTGGGTACCGTAGTCGTCCACGGCGTAGTGCTGGGTCGAGCGGTTGTCCCAGATCGCCACGTCCCCAGCGGTCCAGCGCCAGCGCACGGTGTTTTCCAGGCGGGTCACGTGGCTTTGCAGCAAACCGAACAGGTGCGCCGAGTCGGCCTGGGAATAACCCTTGATGCGCTTCACGAAATGCCCCAGCACCAGGCTCTTCTCGCCGCTCTCCGGGTGCACACGCACGATCGGGTGTTCGGTCTCGTAGACGGTGGAGGTGAACACCTTGCGGTAGCGCTCCAGCTTCTCCGCCGAGACATCCGGCTTGGCCGAGGCGTAGTCGTATTCGTTGCTGTGCACCGCCCAGAGCTTATCCGCCAGCTCGCGCAGTTCCGCCGGGAGCTCGTTGTAGGCCGTGGCAGTGTTGGCCCAGACCGTGTCGCCACCGGCAGCCGGAGCGATCACCGAGCGCAGGATCGACGCCTTGGGGTAGGCCTCGACGAAGGTCACGTCGGTGTGCCAGGAGTTGGCGCGCTGGCCCTCGGCGCCGTCCAGTTCCAGCAGGTAACGGGTGCCATCGCGCACCGGCACCGTCGGGTGCGCCACCGGTTCGCCCAGCAGGTGGGAGAAGGCCTCCTGGCTCTGGTCGTCGAGGTGACCCTGGCCGCGGAAGAACACCACCTTGTACTGCAGCAGGGCCTGCTGAATGGCGTCCACGGTGGCGGGGTCAAGGTTGCCGGAAAGTTGTACACCACGGATCTCGGCGCCGATGCGACCGGCCACCGGGTGAATCTCAAGCGCATGAACAGCGGGTTTAACGGCTAATGCGGCATTGCTCATCGGGTACACCCTCATCTGACTGCTTACGGTTTGAGCCGCAGCGAAACAACGCTCTATCTATATTCAATTTAGATCTAATAGATATCTACATGCTTCGTTGACGGAATAATAGCTTGCATTTAAAACCTCATTCCTCACTCGTCGCAAATGCCTTCGAGCTATTTTTAGGATGCCGCAAAAGCATATGGATCTACGCCAGCTGCGCTACTTCATCGCCCTCAACGAGCACCGCAGTTTTGTCCGCGCGGCGGACGCCATGGGCATCACTCAACCGGCCTTCAGCCGCAGTATCCAGGGGCTGGAGCAGGAGTTCGGCTGCGTGCTGGTGGACCGTGGCAACAAGGATCTGCGACCCACACCCGAAGGCCAAGTGGTGCTGCAGCATGCCCTGAGCCTGGTCCAGGGCGCGGCGCTGTTGAGCAGTGAAGTGACCCAGATGACCAAGCTCGACGCCGGCGAATTGCGCTTCGGCTGCGGCCCGGCACCGGCGGTGAAACTGGTGCCCGATGCGCTGGCCCAATTCACCTCGGCGCACCCCAAGGTGCGGATCTGCCTGGAAGTGGATAACTGGGAAAAACTCAGCCGCAGCCTGAGCCGTGAAGAGATCGAATTCTTTATCGCCGACATCCGTCATTTCGAGGCCGACCCGAACTTCCAGACCCAGGCCCTGACCCCCAAGCGCGGGGTGTTTTTCTGCCGGCCGGGGCACCCGTTGCTGGCCAAGGAAAGCCTGTCGACCAACGACATGTTCGACTACCCGCTGGCGACCACACTGATCCCGCCAGGGATTCGCAAACTGCTGGCCAACCTCAGCGGCCGCATGGATTTTTCGCCGACCATCCAGACCGAGCATTTTCCGGCGCTGGTGAAAATCGTCCGCCAATCCAATGCCATTGGCATCGGCACGGCGGAGTCGTTTATCGAGGACATCGAGCAGGGCTCCCTGGCGCTGCTGCACTGGCGCAACCTGCCGCAGAACATCGAAGTGCTGAACGCGCGTTGCGGCATCGTCAGCCGCACCGGGTTCCGCCTGTCACCGGCCGCACGCAAACTGATCGAAGTGCTGGTGGCGGTGGACAAACAGGAACACAGCATCGCCGTCTGACCCCGTGGCCGCTGCCGAGCGGCGCGAGGCTGGGCTGGCCCTCAGCAGCACCGCACATCCATCTGGAACATCACGGCGCACATAAGGGCCAGCGTCCGAACGCGGCCCGAGCCTTCGGCAGCGATTACAAGCCTGCAGCCGTCAGTTGCGGCGCGACCCATTCGGTGACCTGGAACGGTTTGCGGATCAAACGTTCCTTGGCCGCCAGGTCCACCGAGCCCTGCAATTTGGCGAGGAACGCCGGATCCAGGTTGGAGGGGAAGAGTTCGCTGAGTTTCTGGTCATGCAAGTCCTCTTGCAGGATCACCGGCGGGTAGCTGGCCAGGCCCGATACCAGCTGGATATAGGCTTCCTTGTTGTTGTCGTCGGTCAGCCACTGCACGGCCTGCTGTTGCGCCTTGAGCAGCTTGGCCACCACTTCCGGGTGTTCGTCGACAAACTTGCCGGACCCCACCAGCACGCTCTGCACGCTGCCGGCGCCGCCCAGGTCCTTGGTGTTCAGCGGCAACTCGGCGAGCCCCTTGATGCGCAGGGCCGAGAGCCCGGTGCTGCCCCACGAGGCGTCGATCTGCTTGGCCGCCAGGGCCGCCACGGCAGCGCTGAAATCGAGGTTGATCACCTTCAGGTCCTTCTCGCTCAGGCCCTGGCTGGCCAGGGCGGCGTCGAACGAAAGCTGGGTAGCCGTGCCACGAAACACCGCCACGCGCTTGCCTTTGAGGTCTTGCAGGGTCTTGATCCCGGAGCCCGGCTGCACCCCCAAATAGTGTTTGACCCCACGCGCCGAGGCGCTGAGCAGCCGGGTGTCGAGGCCGTTGGAGCGGCCGATGATCGCCGCCAGGTCACCCAGGTAGGCGAAATCCACCTGGCCGTTGGCGAACGCTTCGTTGATCACCGGACCGGCGCCCTTGAAGAAATTCCACTGGATCTTGATGCCCTGGTCAGCGAAGGCTTTTTCGTAGATCTGCTGCTCGCGCAATACGTCCACCACCCCGCCGCCGCTGTGCTGGGTGCCAGCGCTGAGGTCGGGCACGGCAATGCGGATCTCGGTGACGGCGGCGGCCTGGGCCATCAGCGGCAGGCACCCCAGGAGCCCCGCCAGGGCCGGCGCGGCGAACAGACTGATAACACGTTTAAAGGGAAGGTTCATGGGTGCGGCTCCTGGTTGCACGGGCATTGAGGAGCAGAAGGTAGGCCCTGAGGGGATCAACGCTTAAATACTATAAATTCACATTTTAATAACAAAATCGAATAACCCGTTTAGAACGCCTGTCTGCGCGGCTTATGCATGAACAGCATCGAAAATATTCCTCAAATGCATTGGATGCTGAACAACGAGAAGCCTTAAATGGCTCCTCTTATCTCCCAATAGCATTGATAAGTTTTTTTATAGATCGCAAAAGAATATTCGGCCCGTGCAGAACCCGACAACGGAGGTCATCCATGGCCCGTGTTTCCCTTCTCAGTCTGCCGCTCGCGGCACCCGGCGCCAGCGCGCGGAAGATCTGGCCCACCCTCAGCCAGCGCCTGTTGCCCTGGATCGTGCCACTGGGCCTGTTCCTGCTGTGGTGGCTGGCCAGCCGCAATCAGTGGATGAGCGAGCAGATCCTGCCTGCTCCGTCTCTGGTCTGGAGCAGCGCCGTGGAGCTGGCCGGCGGCGAGCTCTGGAGCCATCTGGCGATCAGCCTGCAGCGATTGTGCTGGGGCCTGCTGGCCGGCATCAGCGCAGGCGCGATCCTGGGGGGCGCGCTGGGTTTCAGCCAACGCCTGGAACGCCTGGTGTTCCCCACCTTCAGCGCCTTGTCCCAGATCCCGACCCTGGCCTGGATTCCCCTGTTCATGGTGTTTTTCGGCATCGGCGAAGTGCTGAAGCTGGTGGTGCTGGTCAAGGCCATCGTGGTCCCGGTCACCCTGCACACCCTGGTCGGGGTGCGCGACGCCCAGCCCAAATTGCGCGAAGCCGCCGCCGTCCTGCGCCTGCCGCCGCACCTGCTGATTCGCCGCCTGGTGCTGCCGGCGGCGCTGCCGGCCTTCATGGCCGGGGTGCGCCTGGCGCTGGCCGCCGGCTGGACCTCGCTGCTGGCGGTGGAACTGCTGGCGTCCAGTGAGGGCATCGGCTACCTGATGGTCTGGGCACGGCAGTTGTTCATGCTCGACATCGTCTTCGTCTGCATCCTGGTGATCGGCGTGATCGGCGTGGCCATGGATCGCGGCATCGGCGCCCTGGACCGAAAACTCCTGTACTGGCCACACCCGGCCACCGCTGAAATTCGCCGTGGCCCGCGCTATCAGGGCTGGCAGCGGCTGCAACCCTGGCTGTTGCCGCTGGCCCTGTTCGGTTTCTGGCAAATCGCGTGCTGGCGCCAGTGGGTCGACCCGGCAATCCTGGTCAGCCCGCTGACGGTGCTGCAAACCACCCTCAACGGGCTGCTCGATGGCACCCTGCTCGGCGGCATGGGTCTGAGCCTGGGACGCACCGTTGGCGGCCTGGCCCTGGGCGGCGGCCTGGGGTTCGCCCTGGGCTTGCTCCTGGGGCTGTCGCGGATCAGCGAACGCATCCTCGGCCCGACCCTGGCCGCTATCCGTCAGATCGCGATTTTTGCCTGGGTGCCGCTGCTGACCGCCTGGTTCGGCCTCGGTGAATTGGCCAAGTGGGTGTTCGTCGCCCTTGCCGCGTTCTTCCCGCTGTTTATCGCCACCCAGCGCAGCGTCGCCAACCTGTCACCGCAACTGGCCGAGGCCGCCCAGGTGTTGCGCCTGAGCCTCTGGCAGCGCCTGCGGCGGCTGGTATTGCCGGGGGCAGCACCGGGGATTTTTGCCGGTCTGCGCCTGAGCCTGATCTACGCCTGGCTCGGCACCATCGGCGCCGAATACTTCATGCCCTCCAACGGCGGCATCGGCAGCCAGATGATCGGCGCGCAACAGCTGCTGCGCATGGACCTGATCATGGCCGGCATGCTGCTGGTGGGACTGACCGGCGCCCTGCTCAACCTCATTGGCCAACAGATCGAAATTCGCGCCACCCGCTGGAGACACGCATGAACGCACCCCTTGTCAGCTTCAACCATGTGGGCAAGTCCTTCGAGGTCGCCGGCGGCGAGTTCGAGGCGATTCGCGACTTCAACCTGGAAATCGCCGAAGGCGAATTCGTCGCCATCGTCGGCTCCAGCGGCTGCGGCAAATCCACCCTGTTGCGCTTGCTGATCGGCCTGGACACCGAGTTTCGCGGCGAGATCCGGGTCGATGACCACGCCATCCGCGGCATTGGCAGCGAGCGCGGCATCGTGTTCCAGGAGCACCGTCTGTTTCCCTGGCTCAACGTCGAGGACAACATCGGCCTGGGCCTGGTCAACGAGCCTCTGAGCGAGGCCCAGCGCAAAAAACGCATCGCCGATTTCATCGAACTGGTGGGCCTGCGCGACTTCACCCATGCCTTTCCACACCAGCTGTCGGGGGGCATGGCGCAACGGGTGGCCATCGCCCGGGGGTTGGTGGCCAGCCCGCGCATTCTGCTGCTGGATGAGCCCTTCGGGGCCCTCGATGCCCTGACCCGCCAGCAGATGCAGGACGAACTGCTGGCGATCCGCGAGCGGGCGAAAATCACCACTGTCCTGGTCACCCACGATGTGGAAGAGGCGATCTTCCTCGCCGACCGCGTGGTGGTCATGGAACCGCGCCCTGGGCGCATCAAGCGCGTGGTACAGATCGCCCTGCCCCACCCGCGCCAGCGCAGCAGTTTCGACTTCCACCAACTGCGCGAAGAGCTGCTGCACGAGTTGACCAGCGACGACCACTACCAGGCGCCGACGCCGATACAGATCCGCGACCTGCCCCTGGCATCGATTGCCTACTGAGTAACCGCCTGCGGCAGGCCTTCACCCCGGCTGCCAGGGCTTGCCGAACAGTGCACGGGCTCGGCCAGCAGCCCGGGCCACAGCCGCGCCCAGTGACCGTCATGGCTCATGCCGGGGATGATGCGCACCTGGGTGCAGCGGCCGCCGGTGGCGTTGGCAAAGCGTTGGGCAATCGGCGCGGGCACGACCTTGTCTTCGCTGCCCGCGTAGTGGATTTGCCCCAGGGTTGCGAGCAGCGGAGCGATGTCGATGGCATTCAGCGAATCCGGCATGGCCGAGACCCGGTGCAGGCGATTGACCTCGGCCATGTCCAGGTTGCCGGCGACGCTGCGCATCCAGGCAACATCATCGCGCCGGGCGGCAATCAGCGCGGCAACGGCCCCGCCCCCCGAATAACCCACCAGTTGGATCGGCTGCCCCGGCACGCGCACGGCGTACTGGGTCACGGCCTGGTTCATGGCCGCGATCACCTCTTCGGCGAAGCGCTTGCCGGTCCAGTAGGCCACCGCACACCGCGGGTTGGCCGAGGCCTGGGTGAACTGGCAGGGGCGGGCGAGGTACAGCACGTTGGGCGCCGGGTCGGCCGTCGCCAGGGCCAGCCCGAGGGCTTTGCGCGGCGTAGGGTCAAGGGAGGGCTGGCTGCGTGTACGCCAGGCAAACCCATCGCCCTCGATGTACACCGTCAGCGGCTGATCGGGACGGGTAATGCGGTAGAAACTGGTCAGCACAAAACCCTCGGTCTGCACCTGGGCCCGCTGCAGGCCGGCGGCCCGGGCCATGTCGTCGGCGTGCCGATTCAGCTCGGCGTTACCCGGCAGTTGCGTACAACCGCTGAGCCAGGCCAGCACCAGCGCAGCCAGCAACCCGCGCCTACAGGCCATCAGCGAGGGGCGAAGCGGGAAAATCCAAGGTGGAGACATAGGTGCGGCGCTCATACAGGCTCGTCGAGAAATAACGGCAGCCCGGCATTGTGCTCGAGTTTGCGATCCGGAAGACACCGCAAACACGCCACTGTAGCCGCTGCCGAAGGCTGCGCTGGCGGCATCGGGCACCGTCCATTCACCTGACACCCCTCGACGGTCTCCAGGGCCTCGCGGGCTCGGCAGCGGCTACGGGTATTCAGTCGGCTGGGGCTTGCACAAAGAGCGTGGCTGATTCCATTCTCTGGTTATCCCGGCCCGCTTCCTGCCCTGGGCCATTGCCCCGGGCTTTCGCCGCGAACGCCAACCAGTCGACCGGACGCGCCGTCAGCATGAGTGAACCCACCTCCCTTGCCAGCTGGACCCGCGCCTTGCGCAGACAACTCGATGCCCTGGGCCTCGACGGCAATGCTTTGTGCCGCGAGGCAGGGCTCGACCTGCAATGGATGGATGACCCCAACGCCCGCTACCCGCTGTCGGCCACCACCCGTTTGTGGGGGTTGGCGGTCACGGCCAGCGGCGATCCGGCCATCGGCCTGCGGGTGTCGCGGTTTGTCAGCCCGACGACCTTCCACGCCCTTGGCTATGCGCTGGTGGCCAGCGGCAGCCTGCGCGAGGTGTTCGAACGCATCGTGCGCTACCACCAGATGGTCAGCGACGCCCTGGTGCTGGAGCTGACGCGCAACGCCGACCGCTATCGCTTTGTACTCAAGGTTCCGCCCGGCAGCCCGCAACCGGCGGTGGAGGCCATCGACGCCTTTGCCGCGATCTACGTGCGCACCTGCCGCAACCGCCTGGGCCGCGACTATGCGCCATTGGCCGTGCACCTGCGGCGTCCGGTGCCCGTCGACTGCGGGCCGTGGCACAAGGTGTTTCGCTGCGACCTGGTGTTCGACGCCGCAGATGACTGCCTGGAGTTCGGCCTGCACGATTTCGCGCGCCACCTCGACGACACCCAACCGATTCTGGCCGCCTCCAGCCAGGCCACGCCTCAACCCACCCTGGCGCAACTGCAACCCCTGACCTGGGAGCGCAAGGTACTCGGGGCCATCGAGGCCCAACGACCCGAGGGCGAGCCCTCCGCCGAACGCGTCGCCCAGGCCTTGCACCTGAGCTTGCGCAGCCTGCAACGGCACCTGGCGGACGAGGGTTGCCGTTTCGACACCCTGCTCAACGAATGCCGGGAAAACCTCGCCCTGCTCCACCTGCGCGACCCGCAATGCTCCCTGAGCGAAATCAGCTGCCTGCTCGGCTTCACCGACGCCAGCAGCTTCAGCCGCGCCTTCAAACGCTGGACCGGGCTGACCCCGGGGCAGTTTCGCGATGGAGTGCGCTGACAACCCCAGGCCTAACGGTTCAAAGCGGTCGGTGCCGGATCAACCCGGGGTCAGGCTGCGCGCCACACCGGCAGACCAGGCAGCCAGCATCGCCTCGCCCATGCGCTGAAAGCCTGCGGAGCGTAGGCGAAAACCGAGCCCGCATCGGCTTGACCACGGCCGAGCGTGCCAACCGTGGCCTGGGCTACACCGATCGACAGGAGCTGGGGGTCAGTCATGGAAACCGCGCTCTTTCAGGTTATCCAGAGTCGGCCGCTGCCGAGACCTGGGCACAGCCGTCAGTTCGTAACCGAAGCCATTGAGGATGGCTTCAACCTTACGGATTCCGATCTCGGAAACCGTATCGTTTTCAATGCCCGAGATGGTCGCCCGGCTCATGCCGTATTGCTGGGCCAACGCCTGCTGCGACAGTTTGTGCTCTTTACGCAACTGTTTGATCAGCTCGCCGAGTCTGTACATTTCGCCCCCAAATTGCATCGCATACAGTGCATTTTATGATTAAGGGCCAATACACACTGTATTTGATGCAAAAATATAGACTATTGCACCTGTTTGAATCCCAACTCGAACACCGTCCCGCCCTCATCGCTGCTGACCCGCACCTGCCCGCCGTGCAGCAGCATGATCGAGCGCACGATGGCCAGGCCCAGGCCGCCGGAGTCGCCGGGTTCGGCCCGTGAGGGGTCGACGCGGTAGAAGCGGTCGAAGAGTTTGCCCAAGTGCTGGGGTGCAATGGGCGGGCCCTGGTTGTGCACTTGCAGCCAGCACAGGCCCGGCGTATCCACACGCCGCAGGCTGATGGGCGAGCCGGGGTCGGCATGACGCACGGCGTTGGCCAGCAGGTTGCCCAGGGCCCGCTGAAGCAGTTGCTGATCGGCCAGCAACTGGCCGCACAGGGCGTTTTCCAGGCGGATATCGCGGTCGTCGGCCAGGGCCTCGAAGTAGTCGCACAGCTCCTCCCCCACGCTCGCCAGCTCCAGCTGGCGCAGCTGAAGGGCGCGTTCGGCCTGCTCGGCGCGGGCCAGGAACATCAGGTTTTCCGCCATGCGCGTCAGGCGCTCGAACTCTTCCATGTTCGAGGCCAGGACCTCCTGGTACTCCGCCGTGCTGCGCAGCTGGTTGAGCGCCAGGCCATTGCTGCCCAGGAGGTTGTGCAGCGGGGTGCGGATTTCATGGGCCAGGTCGGCGGAAAACTGCGACAGGCGCTGAAAGCTTTCTTCGAGGCGCGCCAGCATGGCATTCAGGGCCTGCACCGGTTCGTGGAATTCGGCGGGGATGCCGCGGGTTTCGAGGCGTTTGTCCAGGCTGCGCAAATCGATGCCGCGCACCGACTCACTCAACTGACGCAGCGGCAACAGGCCCCGGCGCAGCAGCAACAGGCCCAGGGCGAAGGCCAGGGCGGCGCCCAACCCGACCGCCAGGTACAGGCGCAGGCGGTAGCTGGCGAGCATCTGTTCGCGCTCGCTGAGGACCTTGCCCGCAATCACGGTCAACGCTTCGCCGCGCGGGCCCACGGCGGCACCGGCAAGCAGGGCCACGGCGGCGCCGTCGGTGGCTTGCCAGGTCTGCACGTCGCTGCGTTGCGGGCGCTGTTGCGCAGGGATCGCCGCCAGGGTCGGCAGGTTCTGCTGGCGCGGGTTGATGCGGATCACCGGCGAGCCATCGGCCGCTTCCACCAGCAGCAGGCTGTCCTGGTTGCCGAGCATGTTCTGGTACAGCCGGGGACGGGCTTGCAGGGCGTCCAGGCTGTCGCTGTCTTGCAGCAGGGCCCTGACCTGCTCCAGGCGTCCCAGCAGGGCCTGGTCGTCGCGCAAGGCGATTTCAGAGGCCAGGGAGCGATACAGGAATACCCCGATCACGCTCAGAACCAGGGCGCAGACGGCGGCAAACGCAAGCGCCAGGCGCCAGGCAATCGACCTAGAGCGCATCGTCCGGGGCATCCAGCTGGTAACCGACGCCGCGCACGGTGTGGATCAGTTTGGGCATGTAGGGGTCGTCGACCTTGGAGCGCAAGCGGCGCACGGCGACTTCCACCATGTTGGTGTCGCTGTCGAAATTCAGGTTCCACACCTGGGAGGCGATCAGGGTCCGCGACAGCACTTCGCCCTGGCGACTGGCGAGCAATTGCAGCAGGGCGAACTCCTTGTTGGTCAGGGCGATGCGCTGGCCTCCTCGGCTGACCCGGCGCCGCAGCACGTCGATCTCCAGGTCGGCAATGCTGTAGGACTCGGCCTCGCGCATCGGTCCACGACGCAGCAAGGTGCGGACCCGGGCCAGGAGTTCGGCAAAGGCGAAGGGTTTGAGCAGGTAATCGTCGGCGCCCAGTTCCAGGCCGCGCACGCGGTCTTCGATGGCGTCCTTGGCAGTCAGGAACAGCACCGGCGTGGCGCCGCGCTGACGGATCAGTTGCAGCAACTGCCAGCCGTTGAGCCCTGGCAGCATCACGTCGAGGATGATCAGGTCGTATTCCTGCTGCTCGATAAAGTGCCGCCCGTCCAGGCCATTGAGCGCCACATCCACTGCAAAACCCGATTCACCCAGGCCTTTGGCCAGGAAGTTGGCGGTCTTGGCTTCGTCTTCAACAACCAGCAAACGCATGGCACACCTCAATATGGATGGGCACAGGCTAGGCGCGTTGTTCGCGCTTGCCCATTACAAACTTGTAATGCAACTGACGAGGTTCTGACGAAGGACGCTGGTTAAGGTGACGGCCTTCGCTTTCGGAGCCTTACCCATGATCTGCAAACCCCTTGTCTTGAGCCTTGGCCTGGGCCTCTGCGGCCTGGCTGTGGCCGCCCCGGAACTGCCCCGGCACGCCGACCTCGACCTGCGCACTGCACGGCAATTGGCCGACGCCAGCCTGGCGCAGTGCAACGCGGTGGTCTCGGTGCTCGACCGTGGCGGCAACCTGCTGCTGACCCTGCGCGCCGATGGCGTCGGGCCGCACAACACCGTCGCCAGCCAGCGCAAGGCCTATACCGCGCTGTCGACCAAGACCCCGACCCGGCTGTTTGCCGAGCGCGCCCGCAACAACCCGGAGGCAGCCAACCTCAATACCTTGCCTGAGCTGTTGTTGCTCGGGGGCGGTATCCCGTTGTTCGCGGGCAGTGAGTTGGTGGGGGCGATGGGCATCGCCGGCGCCGGTGGCGCCGCCCAGGACGAAAGCTGCGCGCTCCAGGCAGCGCAGAAAGTGGGGTTGAGCAGCAGCCTGTAGCCGCTGCCGAGCAGCGCGAGGCTGCGCTGACCATAGGCAACGCCGGGGGTACTGCTGATACGGCGCGGCGATTGTGAGGCCCAGCGCAGCCTTCGGCAGCGGCTACAAATTTGATTTTTTATCCAATGAGGAATTTTTGAATGAGTATTTTGCGTAATGCATTAGTCGCCGCAGCGCTTTGCGGTGTTTCGGGCCTGGCCTTGGCGGCGGGGAATCCGTTGAGCGTGCATGTGCTCAACCTGGAGAACGGCCTGCCGTCGCCCGGGGTCAAGGTCACCCTGGAACAACAGGTGGGCCATGACTGGAAGCCACTGGCCGAAGGCACCACCAACGAACAGGGGCGCATCGCCGAGTTGTTCCCGGCCGGGCAGGCGCTGACGGCCGGTGAATACCGGGTCGTGTTCAAGACCGGGGAGTATTTCAAGCAGGCCAGGCGCGAGACGTTTTTTCCGGAGATTCCGGTGATCTTCGAGGTCAAGCAGACCGATCAGCACTATCACATTCCCCTGCTGCTCAGCCCCTACGGCTTCTCCACCTACCGCGGTTCGTAGCCGCTAGAGCCCGGCCTGGGCGCGCAGAGCCTGGGCGTCGAGAATCTCGATCTCGCCGTAGCCCAGGCGCAGGATCCCCAGGCTCTGCAAATCCTTGAGGATCTGGTTGGTGGTCTGCCGCGATAGCGAAAGCATCAGCGCCAACTGCTCCTGGGGCAGTTGCAGCACGGCCCGGGCCTGCTCGATTTCGCCGTAGCCGCTGGCCATGGCCAACAGACGGTGGGCGACCCGGGCCGGGGCGGGCAGCAGGCTCAATTGTTCGAGGTTGATAAAGGCCAGGCGCAACTTGTGGCTCATCAGCAGGGCGAACTGACGCCAGTACTGCGGCTGCTGGTCGAGCAAGGCCAACAGCGCCGCCTGCGGCACCTGCAACAGGGTGCACGGGCCGAGGCCATAGGCATCGTGGGTGCGTGGCTGGCCATCGAACAGGCAGATTTCGCCAAACCAGTGCGGCGCTTCCACCAGGCTCAGCAGCGCCTCCTTGCCCTGCTCGCTGACCGCACCGATACGCACCGAACCTTCCAGCACCGCATACAGCCCACAAGGTGGATCACCCCGCAGAAACAACGCCTGCCCCGGTGCCAGACGGCGCAGGCGCGCGGCGTCGAGCACACTACTCTGTAACTCAAGGGGCAAGTGACTGAACCACTGGCCACTCAGGAGGCGTTCGCGCCAGGCCTGCTTATCCATGAACACCTTATCCGGCAAAACCGCAGAGGAGTGTCGCCTAGCCGACAGAGCCCGGCGCACGGGCCGGGCATGATCAGGCAACCTTCAGGAGGAACAACAATGAAAAGCCTCGTCGACCATCTCAGTCAATACGCCGCCTACCATCGCGACCCGCGCAACATTGCCAGCCACTTTATCGGGATTCCGCTGATTGTGGTGGCGGTCGCGGTGCTGCTGTCGCGGCCGCAATGGGCAGTGGCCGGCATCACCCTGTCGCCGGCGGTGCTGCTGGCGTTGGCTTCGGCCTGGTTCTACCTGCGCCTGGAATGGCGCCTGGGCCTGTTGATGAGCCTGTTGATGGGCCTGTCGGTGTGGCTGGGTCATGCCCTGGCGGCGCAACAGACCCTGGTCTGGCTGGCCAGCGGCCTGGGGATGTTCGTGCTGGGCTGGGTGATCCAGTTTGTCGGCCATTACTACGAGGGGCGCAAACCGGCGTTCGTCGATGACCTGTCGGGGCTGATCGTCGGGCCGTTGTTTGTGGTGGCTGAGCTGGCGTTCCTGCTGGGGCTGCGCCAGCCCCTCAAACGCGAAATCGAACAACGGGCGGGCCCGGTACGCCGCCTGGCTGCCGGTGGCTCCGGGCACGCCTGACGCTCGCTCATCACACCGGCCCGGCAGCGACATCGCCGCCTGGGCCGGTGTAGCGCTGACGGGTTCAGACGTTGGCGACTTTCTGCCAGACCTTGGGCTTGAAGAACAGCGTCTCGCCCCGGGCCAGGCCGACCAGGCTGTCGTGGTCCTTCACCACTTCGGCCTCGATCAGTTCACTCTGGCCTTCGACCTTGAGCGTGACCCGGGTGGTCGCCCCCAGCGGACGAATGTCACGCACTTCGGCGGCGTGGTGATCTTCGAGCTCCGAGCGCGACAGCGACACTTCGTGCGGGCGGAACAGCACATGGTTGTCGTCCCCCAGGTGCAGGCGGTTGGAATCGCCGAGGAAGTGGTAGACGAAGTCGCTGGCCGGGTTCTCGTAGACCTCGCCCGGCGAGCCGATCTGCTCAATCACGCCCTTGTTCATCACCACGATACGGTCGGCGACTTCCATGGCCTCTTCCTGGTCGTGGGTCACGAACACCGAAGTCAGGTTGATGTCTTCGTGCAGCCGTGCCAGCCAGCGCCGCAGCTCCTTGCGCACCTTGGCATCGAGGGCGCCGAAGGGTTCGTCCAGCAGCAGCACCTTGGGCTCCACCGCCAGGGCGCGGGCCAGGGCGATCCGCTGGCGCTGGCCGCCGGACAGTTGCTCGGGGTAGCGGTCGGAGAGCCAGTCGAGCTGCACCATGTTCAGCAGTTCATGGACCTTCTCTGCAATCTTGCTTTCGCTCGGGCGCTGGTTCTTCGGCTTCATGCGCAGGCCGAAGGCAACGTTGTCGAACACGCTCATGTGGCGGAACAGCGCGTAGTGCTGGAACACGAAACCGACGTTGCGATCACGCACGTCGTGGCCCGAGACGTCTTCACCGTGGAACACGATGCTGCCGGCGTCCGGGGTTTCCAGGCCGGCGATGATCCGCAGCAAGGTGGTCTTGCCGCAGCCGGACGGGCCCAGCAGGGCCACCAGCTCACCGCTCTGGATATCCAGGTTGATGCTGTTCAGGGCCTTGAAGGCGTTGAAGTTCTTGCTGACATTACGGACTTCGATCGACATGTGTCATTCCTCCGCGGCGCTGGCGCGCAGGCGGTTAATACGATTTTCGCTCCACTGCTTAAGCAGCAGGATGAAGAGCGCCATGATCAGCAACAGGCTCGCAACGGCAAACGCGGCGACGTGGTTGTATTCGTTGTAGAGGATCTCCACGTGCAACGGCAGGGTGTTGGTCACCCCGCGAATGTGCCCGGACACCACCGACACCGCACCAAACTCGCCCATCGCCCGCGCGGTACACAGCACCACGCCGTAGATCAGGCCCCACTTGATGTTGGGCACGGTGACGTGCCAGAACATCTGCCAGCCGTTGGCGCCCAGCAACCGCGCCGCCTCTTCTTCCTGGGTCCCCTGCTCCTGCATCAGCGGGATCAGTTCCCGGGCGACGAAGGGCACGGTGACGAAGATGGTGGCCAGGACGATGCCGGGCAAGGCGAAGACGATCTGGATGTCGTGATCCTGCAGCCATGGCCCGAACAGGCCCTGGGCGCCGAACATCAGCACGTAGACCAGGCCCGCGATCACCGGCGATACCGAGAACGGCAGGTCGATCAGGGTCACCAGGATGCTCTTGCCACGGAACGAGTACTTGCTCACGCACCAGGCGGCGCTGACCCCGAACACCAGGTTCAGCGGCACCGAGATCAGCACGGCGATCACCGTGAGTTTCAGGGCGGACAAGGCGTCAGGCTCGAAGATCGCGGTGAAGAACGCCCCCAGGCCCAGCTTCAGCCCCTGGGACACCACGATCAACAGCGGCAGCAGCAGGAACAGGGCGAAGATCAGCCAGCCGAGGCCGATCAGCACCAGCCGTGAAGACGCGCTGCCACGGCGTGCGGCGTTGGCAGAAGAGGCAGCGGAAATAGACGATTGGGACATGGTTCGCGCCTCCTTATGGTCGTTCGATGCGCCGCTGCAGCAGGTTGATCAGCAGCAGCAGGACAAAGGAAACCACCAGCATCAGCACGCCGATGGAAGTGGCGCCGGTGTAATCGTACTGGTCGAGCTTGACCATGATCAGCAGCGGCAGGATCTCGGTTTTCATCGGCATGTTGCCGGCGATGAAGATCACCGAGCCGTATTCGCCGACGCCCCGGGCAAACGCCAGGGCAAAACCGGTGAGCCAGGCCGGCAGCAGCGCCGGCACCAGGATATGGCGGAACACTTGCAGCGGCTTGGCACCGAGGCAGGCGGCGGCTTCTTCGACTTCCCGCGGGATGTCGGCCAGTACCGGCTGCACCGTACGCACCACGAACGGCAGGGTGACGAAGGTCAACGCCAGGGTAATGCCGAGCGGGGTGTAGGCGATCTTGAAGCCCAGGTAGGTGGCGAACTGGCCAACCAGGCCGGTCGGCGCGTAGAGCGCGGTCAGGGCGATACCGGCGACGGCCGTGGGCAGGGCGAACGGCAGGTCGATCATCGCGTCGATGATCTTGCGCCCGGGGAAGGTGTAGCGCACCAGCACCCAGGCCAGCAGCGTGCCGATAATGCCGTTGATGATCGCGGCATACAGCGCCGTACTGAAGCTCAGCTTCAACGCCGCGAGCACCCGGGGCGCCGAGATGATGGCCCAGAACTGATCCCAGGTGAGTTGAGCGGCATGCACGAACATCGCCGCCAGTGGTATGAGTACAATCAGGCTGAGGTACACCAAGGTGTAGCCCAGCGTCAGCCCGAAGCCGGGTATGACGGGGGAGATACGACGCGACATAAAAGTCCTTGGTTTACGCGCAAAGCCCGGAAACGGATCCGGGCTCATTGCTCTAGCTATTGAGCGATCCCTGAACATCTTGCAGTGCCAGGGCTCGCCGCTGAAGGTTACTGCGCCTGGTAGATCTGGTCGAACACACCACCGTCATTAAAGAATTTCGGTTGCGCAGTTTTCCAGCCGCCGAAGTCCTTGTCGATAGTCACCAGGTCGAGTTTAGGGAACTGCTGGCCATATTTGGCTGCAACCTTCTCGTCACGCGGGCGGTAGAAGTTCTTCGCCGCGATTTCCTGGCCAGCCGGGCTGTACAGATGCTTGAGGTAGGCCTCGGCGATTTCGGTGTTGCCCTTTTTCTCGGCATTCTTGTCGACCACCGCCACTGGCGGCTCGGCAAGGATGGACAGCGAAGGCACCACGATGTCGAACTTGTCGGCGCCGCCGTCTTCCTTCAGGGCCAGGAACGCTTCGTTTTCCCAGGCCAGCAACACGTCGCCCTGACCGTTGTTGACGAAGGTAATGGTCGAGCCACGGGCACCGGTGTCGAGAACCGGCACGTGCTTGAACAGTTCGGTGATGTATTCCTGGGCCTTGGCTTCGCTGCCGCCGGCTTTCAGGCCGTAGGCCCAGGCGGCGAGGAAGTTCCAGCGAGCGCCGCCGGAGGTTTTCGGGTTGGGGGTGATGACCGATACGTCTTTCTTGATCAGGTCGCCCCAGTCCTTGATGCCCTTGGGGTTGCCCTTGCGCACCAGGAACACGATGGTCGAGGTGTACGGGGTGCTGGCGTCCGGCAGGCGTTTCTGCCAATCGGCCGGCAGGGTCTTGCCGAGCTTGGCGATTTCATCGATGTCGCCGGCCAGGGCCAGGGTCACCACGTCGGCACGCAGGCCATCGATCACGGCGCGGCCCTGTTTGCCCGAGCCACCGTGGGATTGCTGGATCTTGACGTTGTCGCCTGGGTGCTCTTTCTTCCAGAAGCTGACGAATTCGGCGTTGTAATCCTGATACAGCTCACGAGTCGGGTCGTAAGACACGTTCAACAACTCGTAATCCTTGGCGACTGCGGAACCGGCAAAAATGGCACTGGCGAGGGCGGCCAGCGCGTAACGGCGAATTGACGACATGATCAAGCTCCTGAAATTTTGTGTGTGTTGGCTTTTCTTATTGGCGCTTCAGGCCCGCATTCGTGACTGAACGCTCTTGATTCTGCTGGGGGTCATGGCTGACGCCCTCCGGTTGACCAGTCGGGCCTCTCTATCGGGAGAGAGGGTGACGCGGGGTTCAGCTGGGTTTGTTGCCGGGGTTTTGCAGGCGGAATTTTTCTTTGCGTTCGATCTGCACGACCTGGGCGTTATGCACGGTGATTTCCACCGCACCAAAGCGCAGGTCGCGCAAGGCGCTCTGGATCTCGCGCAAGATGGTTGCTTCGTCCTGGCCGTCAACGCTACGTAGAGATGCGCTCATGGTGCTGCTCCTGAATGGGATGTGCCTCGCAGTGGCGGCACTGCTTGTGGCGTGAGGGCAATAGTAGATAGGCGCGGATATTCTTAAAAATACTATTTAAGAATGTTTATATAACGAAAAGAAATTACCTGTGGCGACGCGGGTTTACCGTGGCCACTGCCGAACGCCGCGTTGGCCTCCCGCACCAACGCGCCCACCAGCGCCGCCTGGCGGCAGCGGCTACAGAGGTGTAGCTGCTGGCCGGGGCACCAGGGCGAGGGAGTGGGTCAGTGAATTTGAGGGGCGCAGTTCCAATCCAGCTGCACCGCCGGCACCGGTCGGCCGAACCAGTAGCCCTGGCCCAGGTCGCAACCATGGTCGAGCAGGAAACGCGCCTGCTCCTCCTGCTCGATGCCTTCGGCGTGCACCTGCATGCCCATGCTCTGGGCCAGGGCGATGATCACCCGCGAGATCGCCGCATCGTCCTCATCCCACGGCAGGCCGGCGACAAAACCCTGGTCGATCTTGAGCTTTTGCACCGGCAGGCGCTTGAGCCGCAGCAGTGACGAATAACCGGTGCCGAAGTCATCGATGGCCAGGCGCACGCCCAACTCGCGCAGGCGATGCATCTGCTCAAGGGCGACCTCCGGATCATCCATCACCGCGCTCTCTGTGACTTCCAGCTCCAGAAAGGCCGGATCCAGCCCGGTGTCGTGCAGCACCTGCGCCACCTGCTGATACAACTCGCGGCGGGCAAACAAACGGGTCGAAACGTTCACCGCGATAAACGACAGCACCACTCCGGCAGCCTGCCATTCGCACATCTGCCGACAGGCCTGCTGCATCACCCAGGCATCGATCTCGGAAATCAGCCCGGTACGCTCGGCAATCGGAATGAACTCGGCGGGCGACACCAGGCCGCGCTGGGGATGCTCCCAGCGCACCAGCGCCTCGACCCCGATCAGGCGGCTGCTTTTGAGGTCGTGCACCGGCTGGTAATACACCCGCAGCTCTTGCTGCTCCAGGGCGCGGCGCAGTTCGAAGGCGATTTCCACCCGCTGCTGGGCGTGGGCCGTCAGTTCCTCGGTGTACAGGGCATACCCGTCGCGCCCGGTACTTTTGGCCTTGAACAAGGCCGAGTCGGCATTGCGCAGCAGCTGTTCGGCGCTCAAGGCGTCGCTGGGGAACAGGCTGATGCCGATGCTGGCATTGATAAACAACTGATGATCGGCCAACTCGAAGGGCTCTTTCAGGCCGTCGATGATGCGTTGCGCCAGCGCCGCAGCCTGCCCGGGTTGCGGGCAACTTTCGGCGAGCACGGCAAACTCGTCGCCCCCCAGGCGCGCCAGGGTGATGCCCGGACCGAACATGTCCAGCAAACGCGTGGACACGGCCTTGAGCAACTGATCGCCGATGTTGTGGCCCAGGCTGTCGTTGATCATCTTGAAGTGATCCAGATCGATCATCAGCATGGCGCAGCCGCGCTTGTGGATCTGCGCCGAAGCCAGGGCCTGTTCGGCACGGTCGGTGAACAGCAGGCGGTTCGGCAGGTCGGTGAGGGGGTCGTGATGGGCCAGGTGCGCCAGTTCGTGCTCGGAATCCTTGATCGCGCTGATGTCGGAAAACACCGCGACATAATGGCTGAGCTGGCCATGGTCATCGTGGATTGCGCGGATGGTCTGCCATTGCGGGTAGATTTCGCCGCACTTGCGCCGGTTCCAGATCTCGCCGCTCCACTCGCCGGTGTTCTTCAGGGACTCGAACATCGCCTGGTAGAAGTCCGCCGAATGGTGCCCGGACTTGAACATGCTCGGCATGTGCCCCAGCACTTCATCCTGCTGGTAGCCGGTAATTTCGATAAAGGCCCGATTGACGTGCACGATCAGGCCCTTGCGGTCGCTGACCAGCACCCCTTCCCGGGTGCAGTCGAACACCGCCGCCGCCTGGCGCAGGCGCTCGCGATCCTCCTGCTGGTGACGCAGCCAGGTGTCCGCACCCAACAGGCGCAGCAGGCGCGAACGAGAGAAAAAAATCAGCGCGGTGCTGATCAGCACCCAGGCGTAACCGTTGATCCGTTGCCATCGAGCGAGATCGGCCGACTCATCGAAGAAACTGCTCAATAAATGACCACTGAGCTGTAGCCACACTACAGATAGCAACAGATAGAGCAGTGCTGCACGCATCGCATCGCGATAAGAAACCGGCATAAGGTCGTCAATGTCCTTACGAAAAGCTTGGAATTATAGAGGAAGAAACATCCCGCCACTCTTATCTGAAAGGGCGACTGGTTTTCTGTGCACGCTGAGTGATAATGCGACGGCTGTTTTTTTCTTTATCGAGGTCCCTATAGCCTATGTGGTACGAAGGTTTACTTGGCTTGTCGGCCTGGCAACTGGTGGCAGTCACCCTATTGATGACCCACGTAACCATTGTCGGGGTTACAGTCTACCTGCATCGTTATTCAGCCCACCGCTCCCTTGAGCTCAACGCCGGCCTGAAACATTTCTTCCGCTTCTGGCTGTGGCTGACCACGGCCCAGAACACCCGCGAGTGGACCGCCATCCACCGCAAGCACCACGCAAAATGCGAAACCGTCGATGACCCGCACAGCCCGGTGATCAAAGGTTTGTCCACCGTATTACGTAAAGGCGCGGAACTATACCGCGCAGAAGCGGAAAATCCTGAAACCCTGCGCATTTATGGCAAAAATTGCCCGGATGACTGGATCGAGCGCAAACTTTATTCACGTTATCCGCTGCTGGGCGTGGCCTTCATGGCCGCCATCGACCTGCTGCTGTTCGGCACCGCCGGCATCACCATCTGGGCCGTGCAGATGATGTGGATCCCATTCTGGGCCGCCGGGGTCATCAACGGCCTGGGTCATGCCGTGGGCTATCGCAACTTCGAGTGCCGCGATGCCGCGACCAACCTGGTGCCCTGGGGCATCCTGATTGGCGGCGAAGAACTGCACAACAACCACCACACCTACCCCAATTCGGCCAAGCTCTCGGTGAAAAAATGGGAGTTCGACCTGGGCTGGGCCTGGATCAAGGTCTTCAGCTTCCTGCGCCTGGCCAAGGTCCAGCGGGTCGCGCCGATCGCCCACCGGGTCGAAGGCAAAGGCCATCTGGACATGGACACCGCCATGGCGATCCTCAATAACCGGTTCCAGATCATGGCCCAGTACCGCAAGTTGGTGATTGCGCCCCTGGTCAAACAGGAACTGGAAAAGGTCGATCATTCGGTGCGTCATCAATTCCACCGCGCCAAGCGCCTGCTGTCGCGGGAAACCAGCCTGCTGGACGACCGCCATCACCTGCGCATCCAGAACATGCTCGAACACAGCCAGGCACTGAAGGTGATCTACGAAAAACGCCTGGCCCTGCAGCAGATCTGGCTCAAGACCAGTTCCAACGGCCACGACATGCTGGCGGCGATCAAGGACTGGGTACACGAAGCCGAGGCCAGCGGGATTCAATCGCTGCGCGACTTCGCCAACCAGCTGAAAACCTACTCGCTGCGCCCCACCACGGCCTGACCCCTGGCCCTTGCCACAGCACCTGCTGTGGCAAGGCGCTCTCCTCGCGGACAGGTCGATAGCCTCCCTGGCGACCGGCTTCAACTGAAAAATCCCCCGCGTACCGCCGGGCGGGCACACGCCGCCTCGCCACACGCGGCGGGAACTTAGCTCCGTTTCCCCTATCTCAAAGACACTTCGCCATCCAGGCGGGCCGAGACCTTTTATCAATTAATTCCCACACCAAAGCGTGAGCGCCTGCTGTGGCACAAGAAATAATTGATAAGGGGCCCCACGCAGTGGCCGTGTTCGAATGTCGAGCGGCGCACGCCCTTTGAGAGTTGTGCCGATGGTCAATAAAAATCTACAAGACTCATCCCTCCCGCAATGGCCAGAAGCCGCGCAAACCCTGATGGCGTTGATTCATGCCCAAGGTGAAGTGGCGCGCCTGACCGAACGCGAACAGCTGTTCAGCTCGTTGCTGGTCAGCGTCAATGCCGTGCTGTGGGCCTTTGACTGGGAAAGCCGCCAGATGCTTTACGTTAGCCCGGCCTATGAACGGATTTTCGGACGCTCTGCCGGCCTGTTGCTCGCCGACTTCAATGAATGGCGCGACAGCATCTACCCCGACGACCTGGAATACGCCGAGCGCAGCCTGGCCCAGGTGCTGGAAAAGGGCGCGGTGGAAGACCGCGAATACCGCATCATCGATGCCGAAGGCCAGATTCGCTGGCTCAGCGACAAGTGCTTCATCAACCGCAACCCCGAGGCCGGGCAGCGAGTGATCATTGTCGGCATTGCCGAAGACATCACCGAAAAGAAGCACCTGGAAAACGAACTGCAACGCCTGGCCACCACTGACGTCCTGACCCAAAGCAGCAACCGCCGGCACTTCTTCGAATGCGCCAACCGCGAGTTCGACCAGGCCCGCAGCCAGGGCTCGCAGATGGCCTTTCTGTTGCTGGACATCGATGACTTCAAGGTGATCAACGACACCTACGGCCATCCGGCGGGCGATATCGTCCTGCAGCACATTGCCGAAAGCGGCCGCGCGGCCCTGCGACGGGGCGACCTGTTCGGGCGCATCGGCGGCGAGGAATTTGCTGCGGTGTTTCCGGGCTGCACGCCGGATATTGCCCGGCAAGTCGCGGAACGCCTGCAACGGGAAATCCAGCGCCTGAGCTTCGAGCATGAAGGCCAGACGTTCGGCATTACCGTCAGCCAGGGCCTGAGCAACCTCAGCGACGACGATGAAAACCTCGACAGCCTGTTCGCCCGCGCCGACGCCGCCATGTACCAGGCCAAGCGTGAAGGCAAGAATCGGATTGTCTCGGGCTGATGCCCAAGCCGCCCCCGACTTGCGGTGCCTCGCGCCGATGCGTCGGGGGATTTGCTAAAGTAGCGGCCCCTTCCGCCTCCCTGTGCACATGAACGAAAAGCAGCTACTCAAGCGCATCAACGGCAAGCAACGCGGCGGCTGCTTCCTGCAGCGTTTCCTGGCGTTCGGCTTCGGGGCGTTTCTACTGGGGATGGGCGTCATGCTCTGGTTCAGGAATGGCTTCGAACTGGCGGTGCCACTGCTGATCATCTTGTCGCTGCCGCCGCTGTACCTGGCGATTCTGGCAGCGGACGACACGGTCGATAGCTGGTTCAGCGTTCTCGAAATCTTTCGCTGAGCGCTCCAGCAGCAGACCCTGGCGCTGATCAGCCTTTGCGCAGGCGCATCAACTCCGGCAGGCCGATCTTCAGCAGGCGCGCGGTCTTGCTTTTGGCGATGTCTTCGACGCCTTCTGACGGCCGAAGGCGGGCCAGTTGGGCCGCCAGGTTCATCACCAGGGCTTCACGGGAATAAACCCCGCCACCGAGCTGATAGACCGAGGCGATCAGCTCACGCAACTCAAGGGGCAGGCGCCAGCGAGTGCGCAACGCCGAACCGTAGCTGGCGCCGAACTCATCCAGGGCGTCGCCGATTTCTTGCTGATCGTCCAACTCGCCGCCAGCCTGTTTCCACTCCTGCAGACAGCGCAGCAACGCCAGGTCGCCGAGGCGATGCAACATGCCGGCGCAATAGCAGCGCTCCTGGTCCAGGTCCAGCAGGCGCGCCAGGGTCCGGCCGTATTCCGCCGTGTGCAGCGACAAATCCCAGTAACGTTCGGCGTAGTCGGCCAGGGCCGGGGAGCTCAACCGTGCACTGCGCTTGAGCGCCAGGCCCAGAATCAGGTTCATGCTTTGCCCGGTCCCCAGGCGGTGCAGGGCCTGGGACAAGGTTTGCACCGCGCTGCCGTGATGCTGCGCGGCGCTGTTGGCCGCCGCGATCAAGACTGCGGTGATTTGCGGATCAGTGCGGACCTCTTCTTCCAGCAGCTTCAGGTCCAGGCCACCGGGGTTGAGGCTGCGCTTGACCGCCAACTGCACATCGGCCAACAAGGGCGCGCCATCGGCGATCTCGCGGCGCCGCTCAAGGAAATTCCACAGGGTCATGCCCGGCGCCAGCGCCGGCACCTCGCAGGAGACTTCCTGACCGGCATCGAGCAGCAGGTCCTGCAGGCGCTGGGTCAGGCCGTCCATGTTCAGGGGTTTGGTCAGGTAGGCCGTGGGCGCCAGGGGCAGGGCTTCACGTACGCTGGCGCTGTCGCTGCGACTGCTCAGCAGGATGAACGGCAGTACCGGGTTGCGCCGGCGCTGGCGCACGCTGCGCAAAACACTCAGGCCATCGACACCGGGCAACTCCCAGTCGGCGATCACCAGGTCGTAGGCTTTTTCACTCAACAGCTGCAACGCTTCCTGGCCGTTGGCACACACATCCAGCCGAGCGTCGCAGCGCACATTCAATAGAACCTGCTTCAACAAATCACGCGACCACGGGTCTGCCTCGGCAATCAGCACACGCGGTACAGCGGGTAAATCCACAGCAGTCATGCAGCACGCTCCCAAAGCAATCCTTTGCACCTTAGTCAATGGGACGCCATCCATACAGCGTAAATACCGTCCGTCGGCCCTCAACCCATAAAAAAACCCGCCGAAGCGGGTTTTTTGTCGATCAGGTCACAACCAATCAGAGTTCCGAGAAGCACTCTTCAATGATGGCCAGGCCTTTATCCAGTTGCTCGTCCGGCGAGGTCAGGGGTACCAGAACCCGCAGCACGTTGCCGTAGGTGCCGCACGACAGCAGGATCAGACCCTTGTCGCGAGCCTTGGCCACCACCGATGCCACCGCGGCAGCGTTTGGCTTGTGGCTGTCGCCGTTTTCGAACAGCTCGACCGCGATCATCGCGCCCAGGGCACGTACTTCACCGATGACCGGGTACTTGGCCTGGATGGCTTTCAGACCGGTTACCAGACGCTCGCCCACTGCCTTGCAGCGGTCCAGCAGGTGCTCTTCCTCGAACACTTCCATCACCGCCAGGGCCGCCGCGCAAGCGATCGGGCTACCGGCGTAGGTGCCGCCCAGGCCGCCTGGAGCGATGGCGTCCATGTACTCGGCCTTGCCGCAGACACCGGCCAGCGGGAAGCCGCCAGCGATGGATTTGGCGAAGGTGGTCAGGTCGGCGGTAACGCCCATCTGTTCCATGGCGAAGAAGGTGCCGGTACGGCCAGCGCCGGTCTGCACTTCGTCGGCGATCAACAGAATGCCGTGCTTGTCGCACAGTTCACGCAGACGCTTCATAAAGGATTTAGGCGCGACGTAGAAACCGCCTTCGCCCTGCACCGGCTCGATGATGATGGCAGCGATATCACGCGGCTCGGCATCGTTCTTGAAGATGCGTTCGATGCTGGCGATGGAATCGTCATCGCTCACACCGTGCAATTCGTTCGGGAACAGCGCGCGGAACACGCCGCCTGGCATCAGGCCCATGCCGGCCGAGTAAGGCACGACCTTACCGGTCAGGCCCAGGGTCATCATGGTGCGACCGTGGTAGGCGCCGGTGAAGGCGATCACGCCAGCGCGGCCAGTGGCGGCACGGGCGATTTTCACGGCGTTCTCGACGGCTTCGGAACCGGTGGTCACCAGCAGGGTTTTCTTGGCGAAATCACCTGGCACCTTGGCGTTGATTTTCTCGCACAGCTCCACGTAAGGCTCGTAGGCCAGGACCTGGAAGCAGGTGTGGGTCAGCTTGTTCAGCTGCTCGGTCACCGCGGCGATGATTTTCGGGTGCACGTGACCGGTGTTGAGCACGGCGATACCGCCGGCGAAATCGATGAACTCGCGACCTTCAACGTCGGTCACGGTGGCGTTCTTCGCCGACTCGGCGAAGATCGGGTGAATCTGGCCAACACCGCGTGGTACGGCAGCTTCGCGGCGTTTCATCAGGGATGCGTTGGTCTTGCTCATAGTGTCCTCATTCACCGTCTTTAAAACGGTGTGGTTCAAGGGTTGCGGGGCGGGGAAGCGCCTGCGGCAGCATGCGATGATCGACTGCCGGAGCGGTCCCGGGCCACCTTGAAAAGTGCGTTTTTACAGCTGCGCAAAGGGACAGCGCTCTCGTGCCCTTTGCGCTTGAAACCGGATCAGATACCCAGGCAGAGGTATTTGATTTCCAGGTAATCCTCGATCCCGTACTTGGAGCCCTCACGGCCCAGGCCCGAAGCCTTGATGCCGCCGAAAGGCGCGACTTCGTTGGAGATCAAACCGGTGTTGACGCCGACCATGCCGTATTCCAGGGCTTCAGCCACACGGAACACACGGCCCAGGTCACGGGCGTAGAAGTAGGACGCCAGGCCGAACTCGGTGTCGTTGGACATGGCGATGACTTCGGCTTCGTCTTTAAAGCGGAACAGCGGCGCCAATGGACCGAAGGTTTCTTCCTTGGCCACGGCCGCGTTTTTCGGCACGTTGGTGAGGATGGTCGGCTCGAAGAAGTTGCCTTCCATCACCTTGCCGCCAGCCAGCAGGGTCGCGCCTTTGCTCAGGGCATCGGCGATGTGTTCCTGAACCTTGGCCACGGCCTTTTCATCGATCAGCGGACCGGTGGTGGTGCCTTCTTCCAGACCGTTGCCGATCTTCAGCTTGGCCACGGCCACTTTGAGTTTTTCGGCGAATGCGTCGTAGACCGAGTCCTGGATGTACAGGCGGTTGGCGCAGACGCAGGTCTGGCCGTTGTTGCGGTACTTGGAAATGATCGCGCCTTCGACGGCCTTATCCAGGTCCGCGTCGTCGAACACGATGAACGGCGCGTTACCGCCCAGTTCCAGGGAGACTTTCTTGATGTCCTTGGCGCATTCGGCCATCAGCTGGCGACCGATTTCGGTGGAGCCGGTGAAGGACAGCTTGCGCACGATCGGGTTGCTGGTCAGCTCGCCGCCGATGTCGCCGGCGCTGCCGGTAACCACGCTGAGTACGCCTTTCGGGATACCGGCGCGGTGCGCCAGTTCAACCAGGGCCAGGGCCGAGAATGGGGTTTGCGACGCAGGCTTGATGACCATGGTGCAACCGGCGGCCAGGGCCGGGCCGGCTTTACGGGTGATCATCGCCGCCGGGAAGTTCCACGGGGTGATGGCAGCGGTCACGCCGATCGGCTGCTTGATCACGATCAGGCGTTTGTCGGGCTGGTGCCCAGGAATCACGTCACCGTAGATGCGCTTGGCTTCTTCGGCGAACCACTCGATGAACGAGGCGGCGTAAACGATTTCGCCCTTGGCTTCGGCCAGTGGCTTGCCCTGTTCCAGGGTCATCAGGCGCGCGAGGTCGTCCTGGTTTTCGATCAGCAGCTCGTACCAGCGGCGCAGCTTGTTGGCGCGCTCCTTGGCGGTCAGTGCACGCCAGGCTGGCAGAGCGTTGTCGGCAGCTTCGATGGCGCGACGGGTTTCAGCGGCGCCCATTTTCGGCACGCTGCCGATGATTTCACCGGTGGCCGGGTTGTTCACTTTGATCGTCTGACCATTGTCCGCGTCGACCCAGGCCCCATCGATAAAGGCTTGTTGGCGGAACAATTGGGTGTCTTTGAGCTGCATGTCGGCTTCCTTAACAGCACCGCGCAGGCGCGGGGCGAATTGTGATTGTTGAAAGGCGCCAACAGGTGGCTGCCGTCAGGGAATTCAATCACCGGGTGATGACAGAAAAAGCGCACAAAAGACACGCGCGCAGCGCAGCACCCGAGCGAGAGCGTTTGAAATCTCAAACGATCCTAGGGTCAACAGGGGTAAAGGACAATAGTCCGTTCGAAAAAAAGAACGAAAACGGCGCATTTGCCGAAAATTTCAGATCAGCGTGATTCCCAGCACCGATGCCAAAATGCCCCTGCGACCCGACAAGGCCCCAGGGGCGGGAAGCCGGACGCCCGACGCTGGAGATCCAGGCCCCTAGGATTGAAACGACTTGAGCAGCGCCAGCAGGCTCTTGAGGTCGTCGGGCGCCCCGGCCTGGGCCACTTTCTCGGTGCCTTCCGCGCCGGGTCGACCCACCAGATCATCGATCGACGTCAGCGGCTGCACAGCCGCAGTGCGAGCCGACAACTGAGCGCCGAGGTTCGTCGCTTGAAGTGGCCGTGGCACCTCCTTGCTGGCCAAGAGTGGTGCGAGGTTTGCCTCGTTCGCCTTACGCCACGCATGCGGGTCAACGCCCTGCAAAATCATCTCCATCACCTGTATGGCGTTTAGCGATGGCCGGCCACTGGCCGCCAGCGCCCATCTGTACCGTTCCAACAGCTCCTGTTCATAACTCTGCAATGGGCGCTTCAAATACCTTTCGGCAACTTGCAGGAAGGCGGCCATATCATTTTCAGGGGTGTCTGCCATCGAATATTCCCTCCCAGGGTGGGGTGTGAAGAAACAAAGACTCGCAAGAATCAGGCGCCCAGCGGCACGTCGCTGCTCACGATCACCAAGGCGTCATCTGTGGGGGCGAGCGGCGCGTCTTGGCCAGGGCCTCCAGGCATCTGCTTGAGCAACACCGCCTGGGCCGCCAGCGCCAGCTTGCTGTCGCCATCGAAGTAAGCGGCGGGCGACGGTGAGGCCAGCCCATGGGCCTGGTGGGTGGTCTGGGTCAGCACGTCAGCGGCCTGCGGATTGACCAGGGAATCGGGCATATTTCTCTCCTTGATAAAGGGACTGTGCGACGGCGCCAAGACACAATGGCAACAGCCGGTTAAAAGTCGCCCAACGACTTTAGCGCAAAGTCAAAGCAGTGATGGCTATCTGCCTTTACCGCTGGTCGTCGGCCCAATAGCTGAAGAACAGCAGCACCTGCACACCCCGCCCCCACGCCCCGCGAGCGAAACAAAAACCGGCGTGGACGCCCCGGGCGGACATGGGTATGATGTCGCCCGCACTGCATCCGTAGCTCAGCTGGATAGAGTACTGCCCTCCGAAGGCAGGGGTCGTGGGTTCGAATCCCGCCGGGTGCACCAGATACATCGAAAAAGCCCCAGGTCTTATGGCCTGGGGCTTTTTTGTGGCCAGGGGAAACCAGCGGCATACGGATAGCCGTCTTTTTACCGCTTGCTCTGCACCGCACGTGTTTGACCGAGCATCTGGGCTGCGCCAGCCATCGTTCAAGCAAAGCCTGCGCGAACAGGCCAAACCGCTTGCCGCCCCTCCTTTTCACGCTCTGCGCTGCGCCCTCTCGCGCAGCATGTTCAAGAAAATCTCCAACTCCCGACTCAGCGGCTCGTCCTTCCTCAGCATCACCCCGAACGGGCTCAACTGCTCTTCTATCTCCAGGTCCAGGGCCGTCAGCAAACCGGTGTGCACGTGATCGCGGACCACGGTGTCGGTGAGGACCAGGATCGCGTCGGTGATTTGCACCAGTTGCAGCATGGCGAACACCGAGGTGCATTCGATGACGTCACTGGGGGAGGCGACGTCGAGGCGGGCGAAGGCGTTTTCCAGGGCGACGCGGGCGGGGCTGGTGTCGGGTTGCAGGATCCAGGGCCAGGCTTCGACCATTTCCGCGAGGTTGGGGGCGGCGACCTGGGTCAGCGGGTGGCCGGCGCGCACGACCACGGCCAGGTGTTCGTTGCCCAGGGGCTCGAAGGCGAAGCGCTGACGGTCCTGGGCGTGGGACAGGCGCGCCACGGCCACATCGATGCGGCGCTGGTCCAGCAACTCGCTGAGCTGGTCGCTGGTGTCGCCCATGATCCGCAGGCGCAGCAGCGGGTGGCTGGCTTTCATCTCGGCGATGGATTGCACCACCAGGTCCGGCACCGCGCCCATGATCGCGCCCACCGACAAGTAACCGTAACCGCCGGCCTGGCGGTCGGTGAGGTCTTCGGCGCAGCGCTCCAGGCCGTTGAGGGCGGCACGGGCGAAGCGCAGCAGTTCTTCGCCGAGGACCGTGGCGCGCATACCCCGGGATTGGCGTTCGAACAGGGTGCAGCCGAAGGCTTCTTCGATTTCCTGGAGCATGCGCGTGGTGGCCGGTTGCGACATGTTCAAGGCTTCGGCGGCGCGGTGCAGGTTCTGGCTGTTGCCCAGGGTCACCAGCATCAGCAGGTGCTTGTAGCGCAGGCGGTTGAACAGGCTGCGGGCGGTGATCGGCGTCGACATAAAGGCACCCTATTGTTGTTCTGATACCCGCAGGGTATCGCAATGCCCCAATCCCCTATTAGCTTTTGCGGGTCGGGTTTGTTATTCCGAAGCCCCCGACAATAACAATGGAGATCGCCTGTGAGCGCCCTCGCCCCCGCCGTCTATGCCGGCCCGATCATCGACTGCCACATCCACCTGTTCGATCCGCGCCGTGCCGAAGGCATCCCGTGGCCGACCCCGGCCGACAGCATTTACGCGCCTCATCTGCCCGAACATTACTGGACCCTAGCCCCGGCCCATGGCATCACCGGCGCGATCGCGGTGGAGGCCAGCCCCTGGGTCGGGGACAACCGCTGGCTGCTCGAAACCTTGCGTGGCGATCCGCGAATGCTGGGTTTCGTCGGCAACCTGGACCCGGCCCACGGCCAGTTTCGCCAGGAGCTGGAATGGCTGGAGCAGGAGCCGCTGTTTCTCGGCTTGCGCTACGGCAACCTGTGGGACCGCGACTTGCTGACGGATCAGGACCAGTCCGGGTTTCTCGACAACCTGCGGCGCCTCGCCGCCAGCGGGCGCAGCCTGGACAGTGCCAACCCCGACGGGCGCCTGCTGGATGGACTGTTGAAGCTCAGCGAGCGCCTGCCGCAATTGCGGATCGTCATCGATCACCTGCCCAACGCCACGATCGAGCCCGGCGAGGAGCGAGCTTTTATGCGGCGGATCGAGGAGCTGGCGCAGCGCCCCAATGTGTTCGCCAAGCTGGCGGAGATTCCGCAGGTTCGCGAAGGGCAATTGCGGCTCGACCCGGGGTTTTACCGGGAGCGGATCGATGGCCTGTGGCAGGCATTTGGCGAGGACCGGTGTTTCTTTGGCAGCGACTGGCCGAACAGTGAGCAGGTGGCGGATTTCGACACCACCCTGGGCTTGGTGAAGCGCTGCATCGCGCAGTACTCCCTGGCGGCCCAGGAGAAGTTTTTTTATCGCAATGCGGCGCAGGCGTATGGCTTGAAGCTGTAGCCGCTGCCGAGGCAGCGGCTACAGGTGGCGGGTGACGCAATCGATACCTTGAGGGCATCAGTATTAAGTTTATTTGAATTAGTCAGCATCAATCCGCCTCCGTAAGCTCCCTCCCATGCACTTCGGCACGGCCTGCTCCCCGCAGGCGCTGCCCACCCTTTACGCCCCGATAAATCCAATAAGGAAACCGGCGTGATGAACAGCCCTACATGGTCTTGCCCACATTTCGCTGCGCTGTCGCTACAGACGCGCCCGCCTTTCCCCCACCGACTTCCACGCCGCCACGGCTGACACCTTCAGCCCGGGTCTTCGACTTGCCCGCTGTTTGCCCCTTTGCCTTGCAGGAGAGCCTTATGAGCACACCGACCATCAAGCAGGTTCGCGCCTTCACCCTCACCGGAGGCGGCGCCGACTACCACGACCAGGCGGCCGGCCACTGGATCGACGATCACATCTGCACCCCCATGGGCCGCTACCCGGAATATCGCCAGAGCCGCCAGAGCTTCGGCATCAACGTGCTCGGCACCCTGGTGGTGGAGATCGAGGCCAGCGACGGCACCGTCGGTTTTGCGGTGACCACCGGCGGTGAGATCGGCGCCTTTATCGTCGAGAAGCACCTGGCGCGCTTCCTTGAAGGGGCCAAGGTCACCGACATCGAAAAAATCTGGGACCAGATGTACCACGCGACCCTCTACTACGGCCGCAAGGGCATCGTCCTCAACACCATTTCCGGGGTCGACCTGGCGCTCTGGGACTTGCTCGGCAAGATCCGTAAAGAGCCGGTGCACCAACTGCTGGGCGGGGCGGTGCGCGATGAGCTGCAGTTCTACTGCACCGGCGCCCGCCCGGACCTGGCCAAGGAGATGGGCTTTATCGGCGGCAAGATGCCCCTGCAATACGGCCCTGCCGAAGGCGAAGAGGGCCTGCGCAAGAACCTTGAGCACCTG
Organism: Pseudomonas sp. MF4836; assembly: GCF_002018875.1. Classification (GTDB taxonomy): domain Bacteria; phylum Pseudomonadota; class Gammaproteobacteria; order Pseudomonadales; family Pseudomonadaceae; genus Aquipseudomonas. The sequence continues at coordinate 71,298 of NZ_MVOL01000002.1, read as the reverse complement.
GCCCATATGCGCGAAAAAGTCGGCGATGATTTCTGGCTGATGTTCGACTGCTGGATGAGCCTGGACCTGAACTACGCCACGCGCCTGGCCAAGGGCGCCGCCGAATTCGGCCTGAAGTGGATCGAAGAGGCTCTGCCGCCGGACGATTACTGGGGCTACGCCGCCCTGCGCAAAAACGTGCCGAGCGGCATGCTGGTCACCACCGGCGAACATGAGGCCACGCGCTGGGGCTTTCGCATGCTGCTGGAAATGGGCTGCTGCGACATCATCCAGCCGGACGTCGGCTGGTGCGGCGGGATCACCGAGCTGATCAAGATCTCGGCCCTGGCCGATGCCCACAACGCCATGGTCGTGCCCCACGGCTCGTCGGTGTACAGCTACCACTTCGTGATCACCCGCACCAACAGCCCGTTCGCCGAGTTCCTCAACATGTCGCCCAAGGCCGACCAGATCGTGCCGATGTTTTCCCCGCAACTGCTGGGCGAACCGGTGCCGGTCAACGGCCGCATGCGCGCCTCGGTATTGGACAAGCCCGGCTTCGGCGTCGAGCTCAACCCCGAGTGCGCGCTGAACCGCCCTTACCCGCGCTGATCGAGGAGCCACGCCATGCAGACCCGTGCTTTTCGGATGAACCTCAACCCCGGTCAGGCGCAGGAATACCTGCGCCGCCACGATCAAATCTGGCCGGAGCTGGTGGCCTTGCTGCACGGGGCCGAGATCGAGGATTACCGAATCTTCCTCGACCCCCAGAGCCACGCCCTGTTCGCGGTGATGACCCACCAGGACGCCCACGGCCTGGACGACTTGCCCCGACACCCGGTGATGCAACGCTGGTGGCAATACATGCAAGACATCATGCCCAGCCACCCCGACGGCTCGCCGCTGAGCGTGGAGCTGCAACCGATGTTCGACCTGCCACGCCCTTGAACCGTGCCGGCGCCTCGGTGCCGGCCCTTATCGCTGATAAAAATAAGAAGGAAAGCGCAACGTGGAAATCATTTTTCTGGGAGTGATCCTGCACTTTATCGGCGGCTTCGCCTCCGGCAGTTTTTATATCCCCTACAAGAAAGTGGGTGGCTGGGCCTGGGAAAGCTACTGGATCACCGGCGGCCTGGTGTCCTGGCTGGTGGTGCCGCTGATTGCCGCGCAACTCACGGTGCCGGGCTTTGTCGAGATCCTGCGCAACGCCGACGGCGTCACCCTGTTCTGGACCTACTTTTTCGGCGTGCTGTGGGGCATCGGCGGGCTGACGTTCGGCCTGACCATGCGCTACCTCGGGCTGTCCCTGGGCATGTCGCTGATCATGGGCCTGACCTCGGCCCTGGGCGCGCTGATGCCACCGATCTACCGCGATCTGTTCACCGATGCCCAGGCCGGCACCTTCAGCGAAATGCTCGGCAACCCCGGTGGCCATTGGGTACTGATCGGCGTTCTGGTGTCGCTGCTGGGCATCGCCCTGTGCGGCCGCGCCGGGCTGGTCAAGGAGCGGGAAGTACCGGACAGCACCAAGTTCGAAAGCGTCAAGGAGTTCTCCCTGGCCAAGGGCGCCCTCGTGGCGCTGATCTCCGGGGTGCTCAGTGCCTGCTTCAGCTACGGTATCGCTGCCGGCCAACCCCTGGCCGAAGCCGCCATCGCCCACGGCGCCAACAGCCTGTTCCAGAACAACGTGACCTTTATGGTGATCATGTGGGGCGGCCTGACCACCAACGGCCTCTGGTGCCTGTGGCTGAACTACCGCAACCGCACCTTCCACAACTACACCGACCGCTCGACCCCGCTGCTGCGCAACTACCTGTTGGTGGCCACGGCCGGCACCCTGTGGTTCCTGCAGTTTTTCTTCTACGGCATGGGCGCCAGCCGCATGCACAACGACGCCAGCTCCTGGGTGTTGCACATGTCGTTCATCATCATCGTGTCCAACTTCTGGGGCCTGTACTTCCGTGAATGGCAGGGCACCAGCGCTCGAACCAAACAGGTGCTGCTACTGGGCATCGCGGTGATCCTGGCGTCCATCGCCATGGTTGGCTACGGCAATTACCTGGGCTGATCCCACTTCCAAAGGAGTCTCTTTATGTTGCTCAAAGACAAGACTGTCATCATCACCGGCGCCTCCCGTGGCATCGGCCGCGCTGCGGCCCTCGAATGCGCCCGCCAGGGTGGCCGGGTGGTGGTTGCCCACAGCGGCAGCGCCCAGGGCCACGAGTCCGCCGCGTCCCTGCTCAAGGAGATCGAGGCCTTCGGCGGCCAGGCGATCCAGATCGGCAGCGACGCCGCCGACCTCGACACCGGCGAGCGTCTGGTGGATGCCGCCGTCGAGGCCTTCGGCAGTGTCGATGTGTTCGTCAACAACGCCGGCATCTGCCCCTTCCACTCCTTCCTCGACATGCCCAAGGAGGTGTACCTGAAGACGGTGAACACCAACCTCAATGGCGCCTACTTCGCAGTGCAGGCCGCGGCCAACCAGATGAAACGCCAGGGCAGCGGCGGCGCGATCATCGCCGTCAGCTCCATCAGCGCCCTGGTGGGCGGCGGCATGCAAACCCACTACACGCCGACCAAGGCCGGCCTGCATTCGCTGATGCAGTCCTGCGCCATTGCCCTGGGGCCCTATGGCATTCGCTGCAACTCGGTGCTGCCGGGGTCGATCGCCACCGACATCAACAAGGACGACTTCGCCGATCCGGAAAAACGCGAGTACATGGTCAAGCGCACGCCCCTGGGCCGCCTCGGCGAACCCCATGACATCGCTGGGCCGATCGTATTTCTCGCGTCCGACATGGCCCGCTACGTCACCGGCGCCGCCCTGTTGGTGGACGGCGGTCTGTTCGTCAACCTGCAATAACCCAGGAGCCTCGCCATGCAGATGCCCCCTAACCGCTTCAAGGCTGCCCTGGCCGGCAGTACCACCCAATACGGCTTGTGGGCCGGTTTTGCCACCGGCTACGCCGCGGAAATCGCCGCCAGCACCGGCTACGACTGGCTGCTGATCGATGGCGAACACGCGCCCAACACCGTGCCCAGCATCCTCGCCCAGCTCCAGGCAGTGGCGCCCTACGCCAGCGCGCCGGTGGTACGGGCGGTCAATGGCGACAGCAGCCTAATCAAGCAACTGCTGGATATCGGCGTACAGAGCCTGATGGTGCCCATGGTCGAAACCGCGGAGCAGGCGCGGCAACTGGTGCGCGCCATGCGTTATCCGCCCCACGGCATTCGCGGCGTCGGTGGTGGCCTGGCACGGGCAACGCGCTGGGACGGGGTGCCCGACTACCTGGCCACGGCCCATGAAGAGCTGTGCCTGATCGTCCAGGTGGAATCGAAACTGGGGGTGGAAAACGTCGCCGATATTGCCGCCGTCGAAGGCGTGCACGCGGTGTTTGTCGGCCCGGCGGACCTGTCTTCAGGTCTGGGCTTTCCCGGCAACCCCGGACACCCCGAGGTGCAGGCGCAGATCCGCACCGCCATCGATGCCACCCTGGCCGCCGGCAAGATCGCCGGAATCCTCGCGCCCTTTGAAGAGGACGCTCGCCGCTATCGCGAATGGGGTTGCCAGTTCATTGCCGTGGGCATCGATATCAGCCTGTTCCGCCAGGCCGCGCTGAACAATCTGGCGCGCTATCGCGAGCCGGACGGCGCCCCGGCGACAGGCCCCTCCCGCACTTACTGAGCCGAACCTCTACGGGTCTGCCTGAGCAGGCCCGGGCTTTTTTTAAACATTCCGCGAACGGCGTGGCCACCACGTCGCGGATCACTGCGCCCGGAAATCCTCGCGCAGGGCTGTGCCCACAACAATAACAACAGGTAAATCCGCTCATGAACAAACACTTATCCGGGGCTGTACTGTGCTTGCTGGCCAGTGGTTTTTCCGCTGGTGCCTTCGCCTACGATGCCCTCGACGCCGAGTCGCCGTGGCTGCTGGGAGACTGGAACGGCCAGCGGCAAAAACTGGCGCAGCAGGGTTTTGACTTCACCCTCAAATACGTCGCCGAGCTGGGCTCCAACCTCGCCGGCGGTTATGACAGCAGCACCACGGCGCGGCTCAGCGACCAGATCATTCTCGGTGTCGACATGGACCTGCAGAAGCTCCTGGGCTGGCAGGACGCGACCTTGCGCATCGGCATCGGCGAACGCCATGGCAAGGACATCACCAATGACCGGGTGCACCACCCCGACGCCACCGGCATGACGTCGACCATGGAGGTCTACGGCGGCGGCAATGCCTGGCGCCTGTCGCAGCTGTGGTACGAGCAGAAGTTCTTCGAGCGCAGACTGGCAGTGAAACTGGGGCGCTTCGGCCATGGCGAAGACTTCGACCAGTTCCCCTGCGAATTCCAGAACGTGACCCTGTGCGGCTCCCAGGAAGGCAACTGGAACGGCACCTGGAACAGCTTCCCCATCAGCCAGTGGGCGATCCGCGTGCGCTACCACTTCACCCCCGAGTTCTACGTGCAGGCCGGCGCCTATGACAAAAACCCCGGCAACGCCGAGCTGAGCAATGGCTTCAAGCCGTTTATCGCAGGTTCGGTGGGCACCAGCTTCCCGCTGGAAGCGGTGTGGAAAGGCCGGATCAACGACCTCTCGTCCGAGTACCACCTGGGTTACTACTACAGCGATGTCGACGGTCGCGACATGCTCAAGGACGCCGACGGCAACGATGCCGCCCGCAGCGGCCTGCCCTACAAAAAGTACCGCGACAACAGCGGTTGGTGGCTCTCGGCCCAGCAGCAGTTGACCACGGTGGAGGGCAACAACAAGCGTGGGTTGAATGTGTTCACCAACATGACCTTCAACGACCCGGACAGCAGCATGATCGAGAACCTGATCCAGGTCGGCCTGATCTATCGCGGCCCGTTCGCCTCGCGCCCGGATGACACCATTGGTCTGGGCGCCTCGCGGCTCAAGGTCAACGACCGCTACAGCCGTAACGCTCAGGTGCTCAATGCCGACCACGGGGTGACGTCCATCGACGACGCACTCTATGTGCCGGAGCAAAAGCGCGAATACAGCTACGAGATCAACTACGGCTACCAGGCCACCCGCTGGCTGATGGTGCGGCCCAACCTGCAATACGTGAAGTACCCCGGCGGCGTGACCCAGACCGACTCGGCCGTGGTGGGCGGCGTGCAATTTATCGCCGATTTCTGAGGTGCCGTGATCGCGCCCTGCCAGCAGCCGCTTGCCGAAGCTGTCGTGGCGGGGCGCAACTTGCTACATTCGCGCCTTTCGCCAGAGGGCGCTGCATGGCCAGCGTCCCGGCCAGGTTCGCGGCGCCTCGCGCCGAGCCCGGACAGGAGGTCCCGATGCTGTGCCACCCCGGTTCCAACCAGCCTTACCAGCCGAGCCTGCGGCATTGGGTCAGCTGCTTTATGCGCTATGACATGCCCCCCGCCCTCGACGCCGAACTCAGCCGCTACAACCCCAACGCCGACGAAGACCGCGACTACCTGATCCGCCAGCATTGTCTGGCCCGCACCCACGGCGAGGAAAATTTTCGCCATCGGCGGCTGTTGGTGGAAGTGCTGCAAGAAGCCCTGGCCGACCCTGGCTATGACTTCCAGCACGTGTGGGAGGACGACGAAGACGACTACGAAGACAGTCAGTGGCCCTCCACCTGGCCGGCCAGGATCGAAAACAGCCGGGATTTTTTCCAGCGCCTGCTTAACGCTGCCCAGGAGCTCTGGCGCGATGATCTGGCCCGCGCCAGCCTGCCGTCCCTGGCGCACTGCCGGGCCCTCCCCGAGCGCGACCTGGGCACTTACGACTGGTTGTTCGCCGTCGATAACCCCGCAGCCTGGAAAGCCGTATTCGGCATGGCGGCCAGCCCCTATGACCTGGCCACCCGGGGCCCGGTGTTTCAAGACGAGCAACTGAGCCTGCACCTGGCGGGCGCTCTGACGCGCCTGACATCACGACCTTCCACCTGGCCGGACAGCCAGGCGCCGAGCCATTGCGCCCTGGATCTGACGGTGCAAGGGATCAGCGACCTGGCGGTCAGCGGCACCCGCTTCGATGGCCGCGCCCGGACCCGAATAACCGCAGTGCCGGGCGGGTATTTTCTACAACTGAAGATCGGTTTCGACTGCCTGATCGAATGCGTGGCGCTGTCGGTCAGCATCAGCAACGTCCAAGGTTCACGCGAGGAACCCCGCCCATGAGCAACAATTTCGAAGATGCCCTGCAGCGCCAGGAAATCCCGCAGTTCTTTCGCGGAAAGGGCCCGTATTTCACCCGTGATCCCGACTGGGGCGACCATATGTTCAGCATCAACTGGACGGATATTTTTCTCTACGTTCGCGACCATGCCGAAGGCGAGCAGCAACTGCGCGAGAGTTTCGAACTGTATGTGCACAGCCTCGAAGAAACCCTGGACGATGGCTTCAGCCTGCGGGAAAACCTCTTCGGTTATTACGCGACGCGCCTGCGCCTGGCACCGGACGGTCCCGACTGGCTGGCGGAACTGTCGCCGCTTTGCCGGCGGCGGATAGTCCAGCACCTGACCTGGTATCGCTGGCAGCTGGAAACCCAATGGCAGCTGTACCCCAACCGTGGCCAGCGCATGCGGGAGGCCGGCTGCCCGCCCGAGTTTCTCGACTTGAAGAGTTCGCCCTACCACTAAGCGTCGAGGGCAGTACAGGCGGGGCTGTCAAACCAAAACGCCGCGAGCGTGCTCGCGGCGTTATTTCGTGTCGGTATCGGGGGCCGGGGGCTCCGCGCTACCGGGAGCCGGCAATGGCTCCCCTTCGTCATCTTCTGCCTCAGCTTCCAGACCGAAATCCTTGCGGCTCTGCTTGATCGCCTGGCGTATGTCATTGCCCTTGGTCGGGCAATTCAATAGTTTGGCGATGCCGTCGATACGTGGCGCCATGGCCAATCTCCCACTTTGCGGACCTGGGCTCGATAGTGCTCGCTTTCAGCGCCGCAGACCAATTTTTGCGCAGCCTTTTGCATCATGGCCGCTGCAAGTCCTGCAATCGAGCCTGCACGTCCAGCTGTGGATAACGCTTGTGCAAAGCCTCCAGACGCTGGTCAGCCTCCTTCACCTGCCCCGCTTCACGCAGGCGCAACACCTCCCGCAACTCGTCGTCCACCGACCGCACCGGGACCGCCGCCCGCTTGCTGAGCATGGGCTTGCCCTTGGCCTGATCGGCCATGGGCTTGGCTACCTGGGCCGAGGCCTCGTCGCTGAACATCTGGGTTTGGTCGCTGTACTCCCGGGCGGCGGGGCTGGCCGACAAACCGCCCATGGGCGCCGCCGGGCGTGGAGCAGGCGCAGACATCGCACCCCGCACCATCGGCTCCGGCACGCGCTCGGCCAGCTCGGCGGGGGCCGGCTCGGCCATTTGCCGGGCCATGGGCGCAATGGGCGCGGAGGCGGGAGCGGGAGCCGGCGCGGGTGCCATGGTCGGCGTCGGGTAATGATCCGGCGAACGCTGGACCAGCACCAGGATCAAGGCCACGCCAAACAGGCTGGCGAACGCCATCTGCAGGCGGGGTTTCTGGCAGGCCTGCAACCAGCGCTGCCACAGGTTCGGCGCGGGTTTTGGCAGTTCACGCCGGGCGCTGGCCAGAATCAGTGCATCGAGGCTGGCCGGGGGCTCGCCAACGCTGTGCTGGCGGATGTGCTTGAGCATCTGTTCTTCGACAGAAGGTGGCGTTTGTCGGGCGTCAGTCATGTGAGTACCTCCTCGGCCAGGAGCCGACGCAGTTTTTTCAACGCATAACGGAAACGGCTCTTTACGGTTTCCAGCGGGGTTTGGGTGAGGCTGGCGATCTCCGGCAAGTCCAGGTCGCCATGGGCACGCAGCAGGAACACTTCGCGCTGGTCGGCCGGCAAGTCTTCGAGGGCCGCGTCGATGCGCTGCTGGTCACGGCTCAGGCTCAACTGTTGCTCCGGGCCCGGCGCGTCATCGACCTCACCGTGCATTTGCTCGTCGTAGCTGTCGTGCAACGGGTTGCGCTGCCCGTGCTTGCGCCAGTGATCGATCAGCCGGTTACGGGCGATCTGGTACAGCCAGGTGCGAAAGGTCGCCCGGCCCTGGGGCTGGCTGGTGCTGCGGATCAGGCTCAGCCAGGTGTCCTGGTACACCTCTTCGGCCAGCTCGGGCTTGTTGCACAGGCCCAGGAGAAAGCGGTACAGCCCCTGGCGATGGCGCTGATACAGCACCTCGAAGGCCGCCGGATCACCGGCGCGGTAGCGCGCCAGCAGCGCTTCATCGCTGCTGGCGGCGGAGGGTGGGTTCGCAGCCGCCATAGTGCTGATCAACTCCTGTTCGCTGCGGATCATGGTGTCATTCAAGTCGGCTCTGAATCTGGCTGTCGTCGCGCTGCGCGGCCAGGCCGGGTTGTGGGGCCTGAGTTTGCAGGCTTTGCGCCAGTTCAACCAGCTGCACGAACTCGCCGCGCAGGCCGTAATGGTCATCGCCCCGGGCGCCACGCGCCAGCTTCAGGGTGTCGTCGAGGCTGAAACTGCCGGTGTAGCGCCCGTCCTTGAGCTGCTGCGAGAACGCCGCCACGGCTGCGGCAAAACGCAGGTCGGTGCTGGCCGCCGCCAGCGTGGCAGGCTGGGACTGCGACATGATCGGGCGCTCGATCAAGCGGCTGCTACCGCCTTCGGGCGCCTTGTAGCGCACGCGCAACATCGCCAGTTCCGGGTTGTTGCTGCTCTCGCCTGCCGCCTTGCCCGAGGCATAGCGCAGGGGTTCGAGCCAGCCCTTCTCGCCCTTGGGCACGATTTCATAGAGCGCAGTCACCGTGTGCCCGGCGCCGATTTCCCCGGCATCGACCTTGTCGTTGTTAAAGTCCTCACGCTTGAGCGCGCGGTTCTCGTAGCCCAGCAAGCGGTACTCGCTGACCTGGGCCGGGTTGAATTCCACCTGCAGCTTCACGTCCTTGGCCACCACCGCCAGGGTCGAACTGAGTTGATCCACCAGCACCTTGCGGGCCTCGCGCAGGTTGTCGATGTAGGCATAGTTGCCATCGCCGGCATCGGCCAGTTGCTCCATCAGGTGCTCGTTGTAGTTATCCACACCAAAGCCCAGGGTGGTCAGCGAGACCCCGGTTTTGCGCTTGTCGGCAGCCATCTGCTTGAGGCTGTCGAAGTCGCTGATACCGACGTTGAAGTCGCCATCGGTGGCCAGCAGGATGCGGTTGATGCCGTCCTTGATGAACCCCTGGCGCGCCATCTGGTAGGCCAGCTCGATACCCGAAGCACCCGCCGTGGAGCCGCCGGCGGTGAGCTGCTCGATGGCATTGCGGATTTTCGCCTTGTCGCGCCCGGAAGTCGGTTCCAGCACCACCCGCGACTCACCGGCGTACACCACCAGCGACACGCGGTCCTGGTCGCGCAGTTGATCCACCAGCAATTTGAGGGTGCTTTTTACCAGGGGCAGGCCTTCGCGGCGGTCCATGGAGCCGGACACGTCCACCAAAAACACCAGGTTGGCCGGCGCCAGTTCGGCCACCGCGCGGTCCGAAGCCTTGATGCCGATACGCAGCAGACGGGTGTGGGGGTTCCACGGCGACGTCGCCAGCTCGGTGGTCACGCCAAAGGGCGAGCCATCGCTGGGCAGCGCGTAATCGTAGGGGAAGTAATTGACCATTTCCTCCAGGCGCACCGCGCCTTCGGGGGGCAGGCTGCCCTGGTTCAGCAGGCGCCGCACATTGGCGTAGCCGCCGGTGTCGACGTCGGCGCTGAAAGTCGAGACCGGTGCCTGCGCCACGCTGTGGATCGGGTTGTCAGGCAGGGTCTGGTACTGCTCGCGCGATTCATCGCGATAGCCGGCAGGCTGCTGATCGGCGGCCATCATCGGCGCCGTCATCATCGGCCGGCTCATGCTGCGCTTGCTGACCACCGCATCGGCCCTCAACGCTTCGCTCTGCACCTGCGGCGCAACCGGGATCGGGGCCGGAGCCGGGATCAATACCCCGCTCGGCGAAGCTGGTTCGGCCGCGGTGACATCCGGCTTGGAAGAAACGCCGCAACCGGCGATTGCCAACAACAATCCGGCGGCGAAACCCTGTGCGGCCGGACGAAGGTAGTGCAGAGGAAGGGACATGGGGGCTGACCTCGGGAGAAAAGTGATCCATTCCCCCCTTCAGACGAAGCCCCTGTGCAATTCGGGTTAAGCCCCGTGAAATTTTTTTCAGCGCACGTAGCGCCGCACCACGCTGCTGTTGCGCAGTACATGGCCGTTGATTTTCTCCAGCAACTGGGCCCGGGTCAGGCCGGCCGGCAACGCGTCGGGCGCCAGGTCCAGGGCATAGATCTGGATCACATAGTGGTGCGCGCTGTCGCCAATCGGAGGGCAAGGGCCGACATAGGTGGTGGTCTTCTTGCTGTTGGTACCGCCCACGCCTTCCAGGGTCGACTTGCTCCCGGCACCGGCGGCGATCTGCCGGGTGGTCGGCTTGATTCCGTAATGCACCCAATGATCCACGCCCTGGCCTTTGGCGCCATCAGGGTCGTGCATGACGATCGCATAGCTCAAGGTCCCTTCCGGCCCGGCGGTCCAGCTCAGCGCCGGCGAATTGTTGTGCCCGCCACAGCCCTTGGCATCGCTGGCACTGCCAGAGGTGAAGAGACGGTCATCGGTGACACCGGGGATATTCAGGGTAAAACGCTCCTGGGCCTGAACCGGCAGTTGCAGGCACAGCAACAGGGCACTGGCGGTCAGCCAAGTAGTGCGAGAAGCAAAGCGAGACATACACAAGCACCTTTATTACGCGGAGGGTCGGTGAGCTGAAGACTATAGCTTGCACGACCGGCCATGACCGTTCGTGCAGCGCACGGGGGGTGATTGAGCTTGAGGTGGGGGGTGCTTGTAAATGGGCAAGCACGGGATTTCATCAACGCGGCCGGGCGATCAACCCTGGTGCGCCTGCACACCCCGCTCAATCTCCCCGGCCAGGCTCCTGGGAAGCGCTCCATCGACATAGCGCTGGGCGATATCAAAAGGGTCGACACTCAAGCCTGGCCGCGGCGGGTAGGAGAACTCACCGACCACATAGCGGGCAAAGGCCGTCGACCGGGGATCCTCATCCACCTGCCAGCAGCCGTCATAGGCCATCAGCAGGTATTCGCCGATAAAGTAGCCAATGCGCGTGATCAACCAGATCCGATTGTGTTCTTCCACCTCCAAGTGGTTGAAGGAGCGTTCCAGCAGCGGCAGGAATTTCGCCGGTGCAATCAATACCTCGTAGGCATTCTCACCGCCAATGGCCTCGACAAACTGATGCAGCACCGGCAAACGCTCCGCCTTGAATACGGCAAACTCCGCCAGCCTGCGGGCCAATAGCGCGCTATCGGCTTCGCTTATAAACAGATCTGTCATCGCTGATTACTCTCCTGACCTGAGTGCATTGACCGGTAAATGCCGGGCCAGTTTCCGAGCCCGGTGTCGCACGTTCTGTGTCGGTCCGTTCTCGCTCAGGGTGTGCAGGGCTGCCTGCACCGTGGCGCAGCGGACGCCGTCCGCCGCCCATTGCAGGGCCCGGGTCGTCCAGTATTCGCTCGGACTTAGCAAGCCGGTGGCGACCACCCGGGCAAAGGGAAAGTGTTCGCCAATGGCTTGGGGCAATCCATGCCGATCCAGGCCCTCGCTGAGCAGCGCGCGGACCTGCTCCAGGGGCATCTCCAGCAGCGGCAGCAGCGCCACCAGCGCCGCGCCCTCGATGCAGGGCATAACCCGCTGGTCATGCACTTGCACCCAGGCCCCCTGAGACGAAAGGCCGATGCCGACTCGCCCTTGGGCAAACGCGAAGATGGGCAACCAATCCAGGGCCGGGCCGGCTTGCGGCGCAACGGTGATCCAGGGTAGCGGCAACTGGCTGACAAGGGTCGCAAGGGCCGCCGGTAACTCATCGTGCATCTGCTTCATCCCTGGTTTTAGCGGGCAATAAAAAGCCCCGGGAAACGGGGCTTTTCAGCGTTCGGCGCATTGTGCCAAAGGGGCTCAGGCCTTGTCTTTGCCCTTGCCGTCTTCATCCGGCAGGTGGATGACCCGGGTCGGCGTGACGGCGGCCAGCGGCGGATGCAATTGGTCCTGCGGCTCGATGCGATAGAACTGGGTGGCAACGTGGCTGATGCCGCCCTCTTCGTCGTTGTGCACGACCATGGTGCCCGGCAGGCGGATGCGGGTGAAATTGTCTTCGCTGAGGTTGAAGGTTTCACTCAGGCGCTGATCATCCACCACCGGCGCCGGCAGGCGGGGCGGATAATTGCGGCTTCGCAGTTGTCGGTAGCGCGCCCAGCCGATCAGCAATGCGGCGTTGACCAGCGCGACCCAGAGGTAGATCTCCAGGGTGCTCAAGGCGTCGAGCAGGCTGACATCGATGCGCGGCCCGCCTTCATGGGAACCGACCAGCGGCAACAGGCCACGCACCAACAGGTACAGCAGGCCAATCCATGCCAGTACGGTGAAAAACACATCGACGACCACCAGGAACGGGCGTTGACGGGTTCTGATGATTTTCATCAGTTCCCCTCCTCATCATCTATCGGCTTGATGCCGCGGTCGGGGCTGACCCAGCGCGCCCGTTTCTGATGTCTCCCGAACAGCACCTTGGGAAAGCTGACCAGTGTGGTGAGCAAGCTGATGAACCAGAACACCAGGGGGTACCAGACCACCCAGAACATGGTCTTCCACAGGTCCTTTTCATATCGTCGGTCGATCAGGATGCTGACCGCGAACTGCATCAGGCACACCATCGCCAGCACCAGGCCGGTAAAGGCCGGCGGCAGCAGGTGGTGCACGGCGATGGCCTCGGGCATCTCGATGAATTTGCCCACGGCCCAGAAGATCACCGACAACAGGAAGGTGAAGGCCCAGCCGGTGGACAGGCAGTAATCGAACAGCAGGGTCCACAGGTAGCGGTGGCGCCATTCCCAGATGCCGCGAATGTTCTTGAACAGCACCTCGGCGCCGCCCTGGGCCCAGCGCAGGCGCTGCTTCCACAGGCCGCCCAGGGTTTCCGGCATCAGGATCCAGCACAGCGCCCGGGGCTCGTAGAAGATCGTCCAGTGGTCCAGTTGCAGCTTCCAGCTGATGTCGATGTCTTCGGTGATCATGTCCGGGCTCCAGTAGCCCACCCGGTGCAACGCGGTGCGACGGAAGGCGACGATCACGCCAGAGACGGTGAAGACTTTGCCGAACACCCGCTGGGTGCGCTTGATCAGGCCGATGATCGAGGAGAACTCGCCGACCTGCACCCGACCGACCAGGGTCGAACGGGTGCGGATCCGTGGGTTGCCGGTCACTGCCCCGAGACGGGTGTTGTGCAGCATCGGCGCCACCAGGTACGCCGCGGTATTGGGCGCCAGCAACGCATCGCCGTCGATGCACACCAGGTATTCGCTGCGCGCAGCCACGGCGCCCATGCGCAGGGCCACGGCCTTGCCCTGGTTTTCCGCCAGGTGCAGCACACGCAGGCGTGGGTCCTGCAGGGCCAGGGCATCGAGGACCTGGGCGGTGTTGTCCTTGGAGCCATCGTTGATGGCGATCACTTCGATGTTCGGGTAGTGCTGGCCCAGCGCGGCATGGATGGTGTCGGCGGCGTTATCCCCTTCGTTGTAGCAAGGGATCAGGATGGTGATCAGCGGCTCGCCTTCCAGCACCGGCGGCAGGGTGTCTTCCTTCCACGGCCAGTGGCGCTCCCAGTGCAGCCAGTAGTACAGGCCGCCGGCGATCCACAGCCCCGACATGAACAACGGGTAGAAGAACACGAAGTCCATCAGGAACTGGCCCGTGACCAGGAAAATAAGGCCCAGCGGCACCCCGAGGACAATCGCCAGCACCAATAGGGCTAAGAGTCGATCGATCATGATTCAAGGGTTCCATTTGTTGGAGAGCGCGGGCCGAACTGTTTTCAGGTCCGGCGAGTTCTCAAGGAAGTTGTCCGGGTAGTAACCAAAGCTGGTTGCGCCCTGACGCTTGAGACGGCCCATCCAGTCAGCCATCTGTTCAGCGGAGATATCCGCCGCCGGTTTTGCCGCCCAATCCCGGGCCTGCAATTCAAACACCGTGCGCTTGAGGGCGCCCGGACGTGCCTTGACCGTGGCCACCAGGTCTTCGAGCCAGGCCCCCGACTGGTGCACGTTTTTGCCCTCCATCAGCGGCATGGCCATGGGCGCGGTCCAGTCGTAGTTGGCCAGGAAGTTGTCGAGGTTCTGCGCGAACCAGGCCTCACTGTCGGGGTTGAGCATCGGCTCGGCGAACAGGTTGCGTGCGGTCTGCACCTGCGGACCGCGAATGGCGCGAACCTTGGCGGTCAGCTCATGGGTGAAATCGGTCAGGTAGCGGGTCTTGAACTGAGTCCAGCGCTGCAACGTGGCCGGGTCGGCGCGCAGGGCCGCGATCGAGCCGGGCAAGCCGTTGGCGGTATACACCCGCAGGGCGGCGGGGCTGGCGTCTTCGAAATCGGAAAGCACCGCGTCGTCGTGGTAGAGGATGCCGTCGACCGAAGTCAGGCGCGCCACGTCCTGGTAGATCTCGCCAATGACTCGCCGGACCTCGGGGTCGAACGGCGACAGCCGCTGGTATTGCTTGGGATCGGTGGACACCTGCCCGGTGGCCGGGTCCCAGCGGGTCACCCGTGGCAGCTTGGAGTCCAGGGCAAAGCTCAGCACCGGCATCCAGGCAAAGACTTTGACGTGGGCCCGGGTCCGCAGTTGCCAGGCCACGCGGTCGAAGATGTCGGCACGCACTGGCAGGTGGCGGTTGGGGAAGTACAGCGAGTGCACCAGACCGTCACCCTTGGGGTCGGCGAAGGCTTGCAGGAACACGGTGTTGGCCCCCATGTCCGACATGCGCTGCACCAGCTTGCCGAGGTTGATCTCCTGCTGCGCCGGGTCGGGGTCGTAGACGTTATCCAGGTCCACGTGCACCACGCGCATCGGCGCGTCGGCCTGAACGCCGGTGATGCTGTTGGAGAAGTGCATGCCATCCGGGTCGGATGCCACCAGGAAACGCGGGCTGCTCATCAGGTTGTCGAGGGCATCGAGCCCATCGTCGAGGGTCAGGGCCATCTGGTAACCCTGGTCGCCGATGACTTGTAGCGCCGTGCCGTCAGCCACCCCATAGGGCCAGACCCAGACCCGTGGGTTGTAGCCGGTGACTGCGCGAATTTTCTTGGAGATGGTCGCTACGTCGTTGCGCAGGCGTGCCTGGAAGTCGGCCTCGCTTTCATAGCGGCCGGTGGTTGCATCGTAGCGCCGGGTGGCGGCTGCCGGTTGCAGGTTGCCTTGCGGGTTGGCCAACACGCCTTTGTGGCTGGCGTCGGTGTGGGCGGCGATTTCCACCAGCCCGGACTGGGAAATTTCGCGGATTTGCGCCCAGGTCAGAAACTGCGAACGCGGACGCATTTCACCGGCAAAGTCCACCTTCTGGTCGGCCGGGGTGTCGATCCATACACCCACCGGCGCCAGCAACGCGTGCCAGTTGTAGCTGCGCAGTACCGGCAGCACCCGGGTATAGAAGCTGGCATAGCCGTCGTCGAAGCTCAGCAGGATGGCCTTGGGGGGCAGCTCGGGGCCGCCTTTGCGCGCCGCCAGGATCTGGTCGATGGTCACCGGCCGATAGTTGTTTTCACGCAGCCAGGCCAGCTGTTCGATCATGCGCTCGGTGCGCACCGCCACCACCGCCTGATCGGGGTCGCGGTCTTCGACGTCGTGATAGGCGATGCCCAGGACATGGTTTTTCGGCCATGGGGCCTCATTGTCCGGCAGCGGGCGTTGGGCCGGCGGCACGAACTCCGGGGCTTGTTGGGCGCAGGCGCTGAGAATCAGGACTCCCAGCAGGAGGATGCAACGGGTGATCAGAGGCATCGTCAAACTCTTCTAGAAGCGATAGGTAAGGTCGAGAAGCAGCCGCAGGTCGGTTTCCCGATCGCCGTCGTAAGGCCGGTTGATCACACTCAAGTTGGCCCCTGCTTCGAACACGTCATTCCAGGTCACGCGCTGGCCGTAACCCAGCAGCCAGACGCCACCAGTGGAGTAGTCACGCTGGCTGTAGGTACCGGCCCCGGCCTGGAACTGCTGGCTCCACGAGGTTTCGTAACGGTGGTAGAGCACGTGGTTGACGTTGACCGTCGGCAACACGCTGAAGTCCGACTTGGGGTTGAAGTACGGCGTGTCTTCCTTGGTGTTGTGGCTGGCGCCGACTTCCAGTCCCAGATCGACCTGCACGTGGGGCGAGGCGTACACGCCCTCGCGACCGGTGAGCAAGGCTTCAAGGCGGTTGTTGCCATCGCTGAAGTGCGAGGGGCTCAAGGCCAACTTCCATTCGCGGCTTTCGTTGGCGCGCCAGCGCAGGAATGCACTGCCGCCGTTGGACGTGACATCGCTGTTCAACGCCCGTAGTGGGGTGTTGGCCGACAGGTATTCGAGGCTGCCGCCGTATTGCCAGTGATCGTCGATATCCCGCGCCAGCGACACTCGGGCCCCGAGCTTGTCGCCGTAGCCGTAGGAATGGTTGGAGACCTCGGCCTCCAGGGTCATGTCCCGGGTGCGTTGCTCTACGCCCAGGCGCTGCCAGCGATGGTGGCCGGTGCCTTCCTGGAAATCCCCGGTGGCGTAACCGACACCGCCGAACAGGCGCCAGTCTTCATTGATGGGCGGGCTGTAGAGCACGCTTTCGATGCCGAAATCCCGGCTCCCGGACACGGCCCCGGCACCATTGTTGCCACCGCCGTAGCTCTTGCCGCCGTAGGTCTCGACCCGCAGTTCGGCCATGTCGTGGACGTCCCGCTGGCGCGCCAGACGCTGGACCTGGCGGTTGTCCGGGAAGCGCTCCAGGGTGTCATCGGTGAGCGCGTCCATCTGCCGCCATTCCTGCAGATCCATCGCGGTGTGGCCCTGGGCGACCTCAAGGCCGATATCGCGCGGCACCAAGCTCTCGGTTTCCTTGAGCAGGCTTTCCGCGCGGCGCGGCCAGTCCCGGGCCAGGTACAGATCGGCCTGGGCCAGGCGCAGGCCGGTGTTGCCCGGCGCCTGGTCGACCAGGGCCGCGAGCCGCTGTTCACTGTCAGGCAGGTCAGCGCTGTAGGTGCCGGACTGGGCCAGCAATTGCTGAGCGTCCATCCAGTCATCGTTGGGGTTGCCGATCGGCAGCCCCTTGAGTTCAACCCGTGGCCGCTGGCTTTGCGCCAGGTCGCTGGCGACCTTTTGCGCTTCTTCCGGGCGGTCGCTTTCCAGCAGCGCGTAGTACAAGGCGGTGCTGTCTTCGACCTTGTTCGCACTGTCGGCATCCGGCGCCGCCAGGACCTCGCGATACAGGTCGCTGGCGATTTCCGGCTCGCGCTGATCAAGGAAGGACGCGGCGACCCAACGCATGGCGTAGGTTGGAATGGTCACGCCCTCGGCCACCAACTGGTGGTATTGGCGGATCACTTCGTCGGTGCGCGAGCGATACCGCAGCGCGCCCAGGCGATCGATGCGCCAGCGGGTCACGTCTTCCTTGGCTTGCGGGTCCGGAGTCCAGGTGCCGAGCAACTGGTCGTAATCGGCCAGGGCACGGTCGGCGATGACGAAGCGTTCTTTTTCACTGCGGGTGGCAAACTCGGCCAGGCGCACGCGCTCGGCCGCCACGTCGCCTTCCAGGCGGCGCTGGGTCACCGGATCGAGCAGCCCGGGGCGCTGGCGAGCCAGGCGCAGGGCCGGCTCCGGCAAGCGTGCCCGCTGCAGGGCGACAATGTATTCACGGGCGACTTCAGGCTTGTTGCCGGCGCGGACAAACGCCTGGTCGTATTCGAACAAAGCATCATAGGGCGCGCCCGAACGGGTCAGCGCGTAACCCAGTGCCAGACGGCGCGCCGGGTCATCGGGCTTGGCCGCCACCAGGGCTCGGGCCCGGGCAACCGCCTCGGCGGGCTGGCCGGCATCGGCCTGGGTCATGGCCAGGCCCAGTTGCAGGTCGGCGTTTTGCGGGTCGCGCTCCAGGGCCTTACGGTAGACCTGGGTCGCCGAATCCCAGCGTTTGAGGTTGCGATAGGCGCGAGCCGTGGCGGTCAACGCCTGCACCGGCAATACCCGGTTGCGCGCCTGATGCTCATAGACGTCCACCACCTCTGAATCGAGGCCGGCCCAACTGGCAATTTGCAGGTGGTCGCTGACCAGCCCATTGGTCAACTGATCGGGCGGTACGGCGCGCAGATGGGTCAGGGCCGGAGCGAAAGTACCGGCCCGCGCCTGGATAATCAGTTGGTCATAGGCCGCGTCGGCAAACGCCAGGGTCGGCCAGAGCAACTGGCTGCACAACGCCAGGCGAAACAGCGGTCGCAAACCATAGAGGCGAACGGGATGAACAATAAACGGCATTTCGTCAGCATCCTTAATGGCTAGCCGAGGTCTTGCGCCCCCTGCTGGTTACGCGCCGGAAAGCCGGAATCAGAAGATCCGGCTAAATCTTTTCGAGTGGATTCTTTCACGCAAGGTTAGTCGAGAATTTGCAGCGCAATATTTATTCAGATTCATTTCCCGCCCAAGGTTTCGGAAATTTGAACCCGTTGGGTTTTCCCCAAGAGCTCAAGCCCGGAGTTTGCGGATCGCCATCAGGCTCCAGACATTTTTTGCGCGCACAGCAAAACGCCCGATCCTGTTAGAAAACAGGCGTCGGGCGTCAGGTTGCTACAACGTTATCGGCCGGCGGTGACCGACCGAAGCGGGCTTAGCGAAGGGCGCCAGCACCACCGGCTTTGCTCATGACAAAACCGATGAACTGCTCAACGCTCATCTTCTGGCCGTTGAAGTCCACCTGGTTATCGGCGTAGTGCAGCTTGGAGACGATATCGGTGCCTTCCAGCTTCGCCAGTTGCGTCCCCAGGGCCATGCCGCTGACCATTTCAGCCGCCATGTTGCTCTGATCGGCGATCAGCTTGGCGTCGGTCTGGCCATCCAGTTGCGCCTGCAGCGCCGCCACATCGGCAATCATCGGCTTGGACAGTTGCAGGTTGGCGTCCAGCAGGCTGATCAGTTGCTTGCCCAGTTCAGCAGGCGGCAACTCAAGGTTCTGCGGCTTGGCCAGGTGCAGGCTGAGGTTGAAGCGGCTCTCACCGTTGGTGGTCTTGAACGAGAAGTTTTCCAGGGCGAGCTGCGGCTTGGATTCCAGCACCTTGTTCACCGCGCTGCGCACCTTGGCCTCTTCGGCCTCGGTCATTTGCAGCTCCGGTGCCGGTTCGCCATTTTCGGCGGCGGCGGTGGAAGCAGCTTCGTAGGGTTGCAGCTTGGTCTGATAAACCTGCACCAGGTCCATCAGGGACTGGGTGTCGAGGTTCTTCATGCTCCAGGCCATCTGCGCCGAACCGATGTTCTTGCCGTCGAAGTTGATCTCACCCACCTTGTAATCGGCGCGGCCGCCCAGGGTGGTGCCGGTTTCTTCGCTGGAGGTCTTCTGTTCGAAGTTTTTCAGGGTCAGGACCGATTTCTTGTCGCCAAAGGTGGCCTTGGTGCTGGTCAGCTCCAGGGTGTTCTGGCCCAGGTAGAAACCGAAACTGCTTTTGTTGAGGTTGCTGGCCAGGGTCAGGCCGTTCAGCTCGACCAGTACCGGTGGCTTGTCCGCCGGGCTCAGGAGCAGCGTGAGGCTGTCCATGTAGCCGTCGACCTTGACCTTCTGGGCCTCGGAAGAACTGTCGACATTCAGGTTCAGGCCGGAAAACTTGAACTTGGTGTTGTCATCCAGGGCGATATCCAGCGGCAGCAGCTCGAGGGTGCCGTTGGCGGAGCGGTCGTAACCCATGTTGACCAGGCCTTTGAGCGGCGACTGGCCATTGGCGGCGGCAAACCATTTTTCGGTCTGCGGGTTCTTTTCCAGCTCGTAGTGACTGGTGGCCATGACCGGCAGCCACTTCAGGCTGATCAGGCGCGAGAACGGCAGCGGACCGTGTTCGATATGGTCGACGAACAGCAGCTCGGCGTTGCCGTTGAACAGCTCGCCTTCGCCCTTGAGGCGGTAATGGGCGGTGCTGGTGAACAGCTTGCGATCGAGGGATACCAGCTCCAGGGTCGCGCTGCCGTTGGAACCGACCATTGCGGCCTGCAGTTCCTTGTTGGCATCGGCGATCGAGGTTTGCAGTACACCTTCGAGCTTGGTGCCGGTGTACCAGGCGCCGCCGGCACTGATTGCACCTACTGCGACGACGATTCCTAACAGTACGCCTGCTGATTTATTCATGTCTGACCCGATCAATATCCGTTGTTTGAAGGTGTGGTCGTCTTCCCTGAACCCATGACGGGTTGCGGCTCGACTTCGCGTAAAGCGGGCGAAGATTAGCATTGGCGGCGCCCGGCGACCCAGCCTTTGCGTGTGAAAACTCGTTAATCCGTGAGCCAGGGCGCATTCATGGGACGAACGGACGGGGCCATCCACGGCGGTTTGGCTTGGGTTTTTTGTGGGCCTGCAAGGGCCAGCGCAGCCTGGCGGCGGCTACAACGGCTCAGGAGTATTCGATTTCCAGGGCATCGAGCTGGTGGTCGAAGCTTTTGAGGCGGGCGCTCCAGGTGTACACCAGCACTTCGAAGTCGCGATCGATCACGGCGCCGCCCGGGGAATCCCCTCGCGGGTCGCAGAAGTCCAGTTGGTAGCGCTGGCGGGCCATGGCGGCGGCGACGTCGGAGAGTTCCCGGGCGTTGTTCAGCCAGTGCCGGCCGTCGGAGGATTGGCGGTCGAGGACCACGCACTGTTTCTTCAGGGCTTCGAGGCTTTTTTCCAGGGGGGTGCCGGTGAGTTCGCCCATGACTTCCTGGAAACTGCGCCCCGGCTGCCAGTAGCTGCCCCAGAAATAGCGATCGAACACGGTTTCGACCCGACGCAGCGCGACCTTGGTGTCCCAGATCACCACCAGGGTCTTGCTCTGTTCCAGTTGTTTTTTCTTGAGCCGCAGGCTGCCGAGCGAAGCCCAGGCCACCACCACGATTGCCAGTACTGCGATCAGCGCACTGGCGCTGTCGAGGAAGACCATCGCCTTGTCGATCTGGTGGGCCAGCATGATGCCGTAGAAGTAAGTCGCAGAGAGCAGCAACAGCGCGCACAGAACGCACCAGAAGCCGGGAGCATAAGGGTTTTTCATTATTGGAATCCCCATGACCATCACGTGCTTGAGCCGTGGACGGGGGCGCTCTTGAAAGGCGCTCGCCCAACAGCTCAAAGCATAGCAACGGGCTCAGGGTTTGCTGGACGGCGAGCCTTGCGTTCGTCCGCTTTCCCAACCACCGCCCAGGGCCAGGAACAGATCGATCTGGCTCATGGCGACCTGGGTGTTGGCCGAGGCCAGTTGCGCGCGCATATCGGTGTAGGTCCGGGTGGCTTGCAGGTCGGCCAGGAACGACGCACGGCCGGCCTGGAAGAAGCGGTGGGTCTGGTCCGCCGCCTGCTGCGCCGACACTTCGGCATCCGCCAGGGCGTCGCGGCGTTGCAGTTGGGCACTGTATTGCGCCAAGCCGGTCTGGGTTTCGCGGATGGCGTTGAGCACCACCCCGTCAAAATGCGCCAGGGCGCCCTGACTCACGGCTTCGGCCTGATGAATACGCTGGCGGGCGCCATTGGACGGCACGCTCCAGCTCAACAGCGGGCCAAAGCCCCAGCGGTTGGTGGCGGGCTTGCCGAGGTTTTCCAGGATGCCGACCGTGCCGACGGTGGCGCCGATGCTGATGTCCGGGTACAGCGCGCCGGTGGCCACGCCGATGTCGGCGGTGGCGGCCGCCAGACGGCGTTCGGCCTGGCGCACGTCGGGCCGGCGCTTGAGCAGGGTCGCGCCGTCACCCACCGGCAACAATTGCGCAATGTGCGGCAGCTCGGCGCAACTGCTGGTGCCGGCGGGCAGTTGGTCCAGGGGTTTGGCCAGCAACATCGACAGGCGGAACAGCCCGGCCTGGCGCGCCGCTTCATAGCGCGGCAATTCGGCGCGCAATGACTTGAATTGGGTCTGCGAGCGGGTGACCTGGGTCTCGTCACCGCGCCCCGCATCCCGCAGGCGCTGGGTCAGCTGGGTGCTCTGGGCTTGCAGGTCGAGGGAATGCTCGGCGATCTGCCGCTCCTCGTTGGCCGCGCAGATTTGCGTATAGGCCCGGACCACGTCGGCCACCAGGGTGATGCGTGCGGTGTCGGCCGCGGCCTGGGTTGCGTCGGCATTGGCCTTGGCCGCCTCGATGCCTCGCTGCAGGGTGCCGAACAGGTCGAACTGATAGGAAGTGCTGATCGCGATATCACCGACATTGGCCACCGGCACCTTGCCGGCCTGGAGGAAGGCTTCGCCCGACTCCTGCAAGCGCTGCGCCCCCATCTTCACCCCGCCGCTCCAGCCGCCGGCAGCCTGGGCCTCGTCGACCTGGGCCCGGGCCCGCGCCAGGTTGGCCGCGGCGACCCGCAGGTCGGTGTTGGAGGCCAGGGCCTGCTGCACCAACTGGTCCAGGCGCGGGTCCTGATACAGGCGCCACCAATCGCCGGGCACCGGCGCCGAGACCACATCCGCATCCTTGGCCGCCAGCTCACCTTGCAAGTCGGGACGCTGCAGCGCGGCGTCCGCCGGCAACTGGTAGTCCGGCCCGACCATGTGGCAGGCCGAGAGCAGCAGGCCGAGCCCGGCCAGGGCCAAACGCGCCGCCGTGTTCATTGCCCGGGCTCCTGCTGCGGTTTGCCCTGGCCATCGATGATCGACACCGTGGCGGTGCGCCCGGCGATCATGCGGAAATCCGCCGGTACATCGTCAAAGGCGATGCGCACCGGAATCCGCTGCGCCAGCCGCACCCAGCTGAAGGCCGGATTGACGTTGGGCAGCAGGTTGGAACCGCTGCTGCGGTCGCGGTCCTCGATACCGGCGACGATGCTTTCGACATGCCCGCGCAACCGTGCACGGTCACCGATGACCCGGATGTCGACCGCCTGGCCGACATGGATACCGTCGAGCTTGGTCTCTTCGAAATAACCGTCGATGTGGAAGGAGTTGCTGTCCACCACCGACAACACCGGGCGCCCGGCGGTGACGAATTCCTGGGCCCGCGGCGCACGGTCGTTGACGTAACCGTCGACCGGGCTGCGGATCACCGAGCGGTCGAGGTTCAACTGCGCGCTGTCCACCGCCACCAGGGTTTCGGCCAGGGCCGACTGGGCACGGGCCACCCGCGACTGGCTTTCTTCCAGTTGCTCGCGTGGCACCAGGTTGCCCAGGCCCTTGTTGCGCCGGGCTTCACGCTGGGCCTGGTCGAGGGTTTCCTGGCGGTCGGCGAGGGCCGCCCTGGCTTGGCGCAGGGCCAGCTTGAAACGGTCCTGGTCGATGCTGAATAGCACCTGGCCGCGCTGCACCAACTGGTTGTCGCGCACCTGGACCTGCTGGATCAACCCGGACACATCCGGCGCGATCTGCACGATGTCGGCGCGAATATGCCCGTCCCGGGTCCAGGGCGCGAACATGTAGTACATCACCATGCGCCACACCACCACGACCGCGAAGGTCACCACCAGCAAGGTCAGGACTACGCGACCGATGGTCAATAAAGGTTTTTTCATGTCATCAGGTATCGACTGAGTGAATCCACCACGCCGAGCAGCAAGGCGTAGAGACCCACGTTGAACAGTGCCCGGTGCCAGACCAGGCGATAGAAGTGCATGCGCGTCAACAACCCGTGCACCACCAGGTACAACACATAAGTAATGCCCATCAGCACCAGCAGCGTGGGCAGGAATACCCCACTGATATCCAGATCACCGATCATAGAGGCGCTCCATCGATGCCATGGGGAAGCGGTTCTTCAAGCTCGCCGCCGACGACGAATTCCACCCCCGGCAGCAAGGCCAGGCGCAGGCCGCTGAGGGCGTGCAGCAGATGCAGGCGCGTTTCGTGGTCGTCCTGGGCCTGAGCGTTGAGGGCGCGCCGGGTACGGTCCAGGGTCATCAGCAGAGCACTGGGCGCCGGCAGGCGTTCACCGGCCTTGAGGCAGGCCTGAAAATACGCCCCGACCTCGGCCACCACTTGCCGCACCAGTGCCTGCGCCGAACCCTGCACCCGTGGCGAATAGGCCAGCAGGTCGAGGAGATTCAGCGCCACCCGCAGTTCGCGCAGGGCGACGCCGGTGTCCTGACCGGTCATGGCCAATCGCGGCAGGTGCTGCATCAGTCGGTCGAGCATTTGCGCCCCCAGGTGCCGATGCTCGGCCAGGGTCGCCGGCTGCGTCAGGCCGACAATGTCGCGCCAGCTGAAGCGCGTCAGGCGCTTGGCCGCCAGCTCCGAACCGAAGGGCCGGGCAATCAGGGTCCAGACGAAGGCAAACAGCAAGCCCATGGGCCCGGCCAGGTTGGAGTTGGCGAAGCTCAGGAAGTCGGCGTCGTAGGCGCCCTGGATGCTGATAAAGGACGAGGTGTTGACGATGGTCAGCAGCATGCCGAGGTAAAAGCGCGGCTGTACCGTGAGGGTTCCGACGCAGATAAAGGGCACGGCAAAGGCCAGCACCAGCATCGGGAAGTCATGCAGGTTGGGCAGGATCAGGAACAGGTAGAGGCTGGCGAACAGCACCGACATCGCGGTCCAGAAAAAGAAGCGGTAGATCTGCGGCGCCGGGTCGTCCATGGAGGCGAAGAAGCTGCACGCCACCGCCGCCAGGATCACCGCGCTGCCGCCGTCGGTCCAGCCCAGGAGGATCCACAGCACCGAGGCGACGATGATCGCGGTGATGGTCGAGACCACCGAATACAGCATCAACCCGCGATCGAGAAACGGCGTCAGCCGGCCCAGGCGCCAATGCCGGTAGACCGCGCGCCAGGTGTCCTGGCTTTCGCATTGAATGGCGTGTTGCAGGCTGCGGCAGTCCTGCCACAGGTCGATCCATTCGCCCAACCGATACAGGGCGTTGGACAGCAGCAGTTGGCGTCGGTCATCCAGCGCTTCGGCGCTCGGCTGCAAGGCGTCGAGCTGATTGCGCAGCGCTTGCCAGCGCTCCACCGAGGCACCCGCGGCCGTGTCCTGCAACCACGCATTGGCCTGTTCCAGCAGCGGTGCGAACTGCGCCACCAATTCCGGAGTGCGTCGTTCCAGGGCATAGAGCGCGTCATCCAGGGCGTCCACCACCGGCAGCAGGTGGATCATGCGCCCCCGCAGTTCCTTGGTATTGCGCACGGTCTGTGGCCGCGCGCCTTCGTGGGGCAGTTGGCCGATCATCAGTTCCAGGCTGTTGAAGGTGGCGACCATCGAGCCGCGCAGGGCGCTGACTTCCTGCGGGTCCACGGTGCGACTGAGGAAACGCTGGCTGTAGGTGGACGCATCGGCAAACCACTTGCCGGCCGCGTCGACAAACACTGGGGCCAGGCGCCGCGGCCAGAACATGCTGCCAACCACCGCGGCGCAGACGATGCCGAGGAAGATTTCCTCGGTACGCGCCTCAGCCACGTCCCACACCGCCAGGGGATTATCCACCACCGGCAGGGCGATCAGCGGCAGGGTGTAGCCGGCCAGCATCAGCGCGTAACTGTTGGCGGTACGCAGATGCAGGGACAAAAACAGCAGGATGCCGGTCCACAGCGCAATCACCAGCACCAGCAGGTAGGGGCTCTGCACGAACATTGGCACAAACAGTACTGCCGCCGACGCCCCAAGCAAGGTGCCGACCGCGCGGTACAGCGCCTTGGAGCTGGTGGGACCGACAAAGGGGCTGGAGACGATATACACGGTCGCCATGGCCCAGTAGGGACGCGGCATCTGCATCAGCATGGCGATATACAGCGCGATCATCGACGCGGCGAAGGTGCGCGCCCCGTAGAACCAGTCCCGCGCCGGCGGCATGCCGGTAAAAAATCCGTTCAAGAAGCGGCCACCGGCAAATGGGTCGCCGACTCGAAGGCGCGAATCACCCGCAGCGCGGCCTCAAGGTCCCCAGGCGCGATGCCGTCCAGCACTTCGCGACGCAGGCGCGCCAACTCCACCTCCACCGCCTGTACCAGTTCGCGGCCACTGGCGGTCAGGCTCAGGCATTTGGCGCGGCGATCATGGGCGTCTTCGGTGCGACACACGTAACCGGCCTTGCACAACTGATCGAGCAGGCGCACCAGGGACGGGCTCTCCATCCCGGCGGCATGGGCCACCGTCACCTGACGCACGCCCTCGCCCAGGCGCCCGATCATCAACAACGGCACGGCGCAGGCTTCGGAGATTCCATAGTTGAGCAGCGTGGTCTGGCAGATCCGCCGCCAATGGCGCGAGGCGACCACCATGCCGCTGCTGATATTCATCTGGAGCGCATCGAGATTCTGGGACAAGGGAGGATTCGCACACTGTTAGTTTGCTAACTATCAATATGACATTGGCGGATATTTTTGGTCAAGTTTTGATACAAACTATTCCTGGCGACCGCTATGGGTCCGTGCACAAGAAATGACTCAGCGTTTTTTGGCTCGCTCGTAAACCGTGCCGCGTTCACGCTTGCCAACCGCCACCACGGAAACCACCACCCGTTCGTCTATCACCTGGTAAACCAATCGGTACCCGGAGGCCTTCAATTTGACTTTGTAACAGTCAGGCATGCCATGCAGCGCATCGCCAGGCACTCGCGGGAACTGCACGCGCTCCACGAGTTTCTTCTTGAACTGCTCACGCAGCGTATGCCCCAGCTTGTTCCACTCTTTAAGCGCAGAAGGCAGGAACTCAAGCTTATAAGTCATCCAGACTTACCGATATCGGGGTCTCCTTGCTGCGCGCCCGTACGATTTCCGCCAGCTCCAGATCATCAAGCCGCTCCATCATGGCCTCGAAAACATCAGCCGGAACCATGTAACCCATGACCCGGTTGTGGTTTAAAACCGCCACCGCCCCCCCCTGGGCGCCACTGAGCACAGCAGAGGGGTTTCTCTTCAGTTCCGACACACTGACGGCTTTATCAGCCAACACACTTTGCATAATTAAGACCTCAAATTAGTACCTAATTCTGGTCTAAATTTCGCATAGTGACAAATGTGCCCTTTCTACCCCCCACGCCCCTTGCGCAACAACACATCCAACTGATCCACCACCTCCGCCCAATCGGCATCCTCCAGCACTTCATCGCGCAAAAAGTCCGCCTGGCTGCGGGACCAGAAGAACGCGTCCGCCAGGTGCAGCTCGGGCTTGAGCGGCGAATGGGTGGCGATAAAACGCTCGATGCTGATCGGGTCGTCGGGCAGGCCGAGCTGCTTGAACAGCGCCGGCAGGCTGTGGGTCGGTGACTCCATGGGGGGCTCCTGGATTTGCAAAGGGGCCGGGGTGAAAAGCGCCCGGGCCGGTTAGTGGCTGACCTCGCACACCTCGGCATGGGGCACCATCTTCAGGTACTGCTCCATGCTCATGTGCACCAGGTTGTGATGGTTGCCAGCTTCGACGTAGATGTCTTTCTGCCGTGTCAGCAAGGGGTCTATGACCATGTCCAGGCCGTAGGCTTCGCCGAGGGCCGGCACGGCGCCCCGTTCGCAGTCCTGAAACAGATGGGCCAGGGTGCTTTCGCGGGTGATCTGCCATTCGCCACTGCCGCGGACCTTGCTCAGGTCCAGGTGCCGGCTCGCAGGCAGGACCGCCATCAGGTAATGCCCATGGTGGTCGTCGAGGACCACCGATTTAGCCACCCGCTCGGCGGGCACCCCGGCCACTCGCGCGGTCTCCAGGCTGCTGGCCGAATGCGGATGAGTCACCACATCAAATTCGCAATGCGCCTGCTCCAGGCTGCGTTGCACGGTTTTTGCCATACGCATGCTGCACCTCGGTGTCCGCCACAGGGTTGCCGGACTTGGGTTGACCACCTGTTGCTCACTGCACCTGAGTCTAGGTCGCGCCAGGGGTCGCCACCACCGCCCGGCCGATTAACTTCCCAACGGCACCCGCCGTGCAGGGCTGCACGATTCGGGCGCCCGCTTGCTCAACTAGACTCAAGCACAAGGCCAGCGAACGGATGGACGTCCCGGTGCATGACTCTCCAGGAGGGTCATATGAACAGAGGTGGATGGCGGGCAGTGCTGCTCGGGTTGTTGATCGGTCTACCGGTCGGGCCGGCCTGGGCCGTGGACCCAGTGGTGGTGCTGACGCTGAACGATGTGATCAGCCCGGCCAGCGCCGACTATGTGCTGCGCGGCCTGGACCGGGCCGCCGCCGAACACGCGCAACTGGTGGTGATCGGCATCGACACCCCGGGTGGGCTCGACACCTCGATGCGCGCGATCATCAAGGCCATTCTCGCCAGCCCGGTACCGGTCGCCAGTTTTGTCGCCCCCAGCGGTGCGCGGGCGGCCAGCGCCGGGACCTACATTCTCTACGCCAGCCATATTGCCGCCATGGCCCCTGGCACCAACCTGGGGGCCGCCACCCCGGTGCAGCTCGGCGTCCTGCCAGGGTCCGCCAACCCGCCGGCCGCACCGCGCAGCGACAAAGCCACCACCCCCGACCCCGCTGTCGACAGCCTGACGCACAAGCAGATCAACGATGCCGCGGCCTACATCCGTGGCCTGGCCCAACTGCGCGGGCGTAACGCCGAGTGGGCCGAGAAGGCCGTGCGCGAAGCCGTCAGCCTGCCGGCCGAAGAGGCCCTGAAGATCAAGGTGGTGGACTACCTGGCCGACGATCTTCCGGGCCTGCTCAAGCAGTTGGATGGCAAAACCCTCAACGCCGCCGGGCAGGCGGTACAGCTGCATACCCTGGGCGCAGCGCTGACTCACCATGACCCCGACTGGCGCACCCAACTGCTGTCGCTGATCACCCACCCCAGCGTGGCGATGATCCTGATGATGCTCGGCGTCTATGGCTTGTTTTTCGAATTCGTCAGCCCCGGTACGGCGCTGCCCGGGGTGCTGGGAGGCATCTGCCTGTTGTTGGGCCTGTATGCCCTGCAGTTGCTGCCGGTGAACTATGCGGGCGCAGGACTGATCCTGCTGGGCATCGGTTTTATGGTGGCCGAGGCCTTCTTGCCGACCTTCGGCGTGATCGGCTTCGGCGGCATCGTCGCCTTTATCGCCGGCTCGGTGATCCTGATGGACACCGACATCCCGGGTTATGGCATCCCGCTGCCGCTGATCGTCAGCCTGGCGGTGCTCAGCGCCGTGCTGCTGGTGGCCCTGGCGAGCCTGGCACTGCGCACGCGACGCAAACAACCGGTCAATGGCGATGCTGGGCTGGTGGGCAGCGTGACCCCGGTGACCGCCGTAGACATCGACCAACCCTGTCACGGCTGGGTCCAGCTGCAGGGCGAACATTGGCAGGTCCTCGGCGCCAGCCCCTTGCACACCGGGCAAGCGGTGCGCGTGATGGCCCGCCAGGGCCTGTATCTGCACGTCACAGCGGTCGCATCCGCGCCGCAAGGAGAATGAGATGGGCCTGGAAATAGGTGTCGGGGCGCTCGTGGCGCTGCTGATTGTGCTGCTGGTGTCGACCTTTCGGATCCTGCGCGAATACGAACGCGGCGTGGTGTTCCAGCTCGGGCGCTTCTGGCAGGTCAAGGGGCCGGGGCTGATCCTGCTGATTCCGGTGGTGCAGCAGATGGTTCGCGTCGACCTGCGCACCGTGGTGCTCGACGTCCCACCCCAGGACGTGATCACCCGCGACAACGTCTCGGTCAAGGTCAACGCGGTGCTCTACTTCCGGGTGCTGGACCCGCAAAAAGCCATTATCCAGGTCGAGGATTTCCTCATGGCCACCAGCCAACTGGCGCAGACCACCTTGCGTGCGGTGCTGGGCAAGCATGAGCTGGACGAACTGCTGGCCGAGCGCGAACGCCTGAACATGGATATTCAGCAGGTGCTCGACGCGCAGACCGACGCCTGGGGCATCAAGGTGGCCAACGTCGAAATCAAACACGTCGACCTCAATGAATCCATGGTCCGCGCCATCGCCAAACAGGCCGAAGCCGAACGCGAACGCCGAGCCAAGGTGATCCACGCCGAGGGCGAGTTGCAGGCCTCGGAAAAACTCATGCAGGCCGCCGAAATGCTCGGCCGCCAACCCGGCGCCATGCAGCTGCGCTACATGCAGACCCTGAGTTCGATTGCCGGTGACAAGACCTCGACCATCGTCTTCCCGCTGCCGATCGAACTGCTCAAGGGCATGGCCGACCTGTCCTCAAAACCCTGAACCCGCAGCACGGCCCCGAGCCTGCGCCGCGCGCAGGCTTTCCAGGCGTGCGTAAGGCCCTCGGGCCCAACGCTCCACCTGTTCTCGCAGCAGGGGCGAGGCCTCATCGCGCTTGCTCGCGCCGTCGGCCACAAACACCTGGTCGGGCTGCTTGGCATGTTGTTCAACCCTGGAAAAAGCCCGCGCGCACTGCTCGGCGTCGAGCCCGAAAAACAGCGCCAGACGCCCGGCCATTGCCTGGGGCAGCTCGCTGTAATTGACCGCCAGCCCCTGGAACTCGACGCAGCGCTCCAGCCCCAACTGCAACAGCCGCCCCAGGCGTCGGGCGATAAACGCCTCGCGCTCGAAACCGCTCTCGGCATCATCCAAAGCACTGGGCCCGATCAACCCCGGCACCATGTGCATGCCGCTGCGACGCAGATGAGAGACAGCAATTTCCAAAGGCTCGCGGTACACGAACAACCAGGGGGTCGTGGCAAAGCAGCGGCGTAGCAAGGGCAGCTCACCGATGTTCCAGGCATCGAGCTTGATCACCAGGCGCTGTTCCACAAAGCCCCGGGCCTGGCCATAGGCACTGATCAGGCCCCGCAGCGCCGGCACCAGGGTGTCGGCCGGCAGCCCGCTGCGCAGCAGGCTATCGAGCGGCGGCGGTTCGCTGATCACGGTGCAGTGATCGAGCGCCGCCAGCATCTGGCTGATCAGGGTCGAACCGCAGCGCGAGGCGTGGCAGATAAAGGCCTGGGGCTCACACCCCGGGCTCTCGGCCTGCCATTGGCTGAGGGTCGCCAGTGGCGTCTCGCGCCGAAACGCCTGGTTGAACGGCAAGCGCAGCGCCGCATCCACCGCCTCGCGGAAAAACGGCTGGTGCAAGGGCGTATCGCCAAACCAGCACCAGTCGACCCGCCACTGACCCTGGCGCGCAAAAATACGAATCGGCAACCAGCCGTGCAGGTTCAGTGGCTCCATTGTTCATTCCATTGGCGACGGCCCTGGCGCATTGCCGCGCGCACCTGGTCGGCGCTGATGCCCAGCCCGTGCTGCGCCGCCAGCGCCAGGGTGCGAGCGATAAAGGCTTCGCTGTCGGTCAGCGCCTGCAGGCTCTGGCACAGGTGCGGATGGTCCTCCAGCAGCTGGCGGAACTGAGCGAACGCGGCAGCGGCCGCCCCCTCTCCCGGGGCCGGAGTCGTGGCCGAACCGGCTTCGATGGTCTGGCTCAGCCAAGGGCCGGGGCGGCAGTCGAGCACCAGGTGAATCCGCTCGCTGCGGTCCCGGTTGTCCACGCTGTGGGGCCGTGAAAGATCGAGAAACCAGCATTCGCCCGCGGCCAGCGGCATGCGCTGGCCATCAAGCATAAAGTCGACCAGCGGCGGGCTGAGCAAGGGGATATGCAGGCGCAGATCAGCTTCGGGCCCTTGCAGATCGTAGTCGCGGTGCTCGAAGATCCGGCTGCCCGGCCCCACCCGCAGCAGGCGCGCCGAGCGGATCTCAAGCCCGAGGTCGCGCAGGGCCTGCTGCCAGCGCGGATCACGCTGCCAGGGCTGGCGCTCGACTGAGGCGCCCTGCCCCGGCGCCAGTTCAGTGAGGGCGTCCTGCGGCGCAATCAGCGCTACGCCGCTCCAGTCCCCCTGGTAGTACTCGGCATTGAAATGGCGCTGCCATTGCTCCGGCCTGACCTCGGCCAGGGCTTGCAGCAAAAGGGGCAGATCCAG
Source organism: Pseudomonas sp. MF4836 (assembly GCF_002018875.1). Lineage (GTDB taxonomy): Bacteria > Pseudomonadota > Gammaproteobacteria > Pseudomonadales > Pseudomonadaceae > Aquipseudomonas. The sequence continues at coordinate 39,535 of NZ_MVOL01000002.1, read as the reverse complement.
GCTGACCGGCAGCCGCGCATACGCCACTCGACTCATGACTGGGGCAGTACCCGGCACTCGCCCAGCCAATCCAGCAGCCGGGCCACGCAGGTTTCGACGGAACCGTGGCCGGTGTCCAGTTCGAGCGCCGCGGCAAGCGGCACTTCATAGGGCGCGGAGACTCCGGTAAAGCTCGCCATCTCGCCACGTCGCGCGCGGGCGTAATGGCCCTTGGGGTCACGTTGTTCGCACACCGCCAGGGAGGCGCTGCACCAGACTTCGTGGTAGTCCTCGCCCAGGCGCTGGGCGAAGAGTTCGCGCAGCTCGATCAGGGGCGCAATCATCGCCATGATCACGATCTGCCCATTGCCCACCAACAGCGCCGCCAACTCACTGGCCCGGCGAATGTTTTCCCAGCGATCGGCTTCGGTAAAACCCAGGTCGCGATTCAGCCCGCCCCGCAGGGCATCGCCGTCCAGCACCAGGCTTTGCGCGCCCAGGACGAACAGCTCGGCGTGCAGGGCCTGAGCCAGGGTCGACTTGCCCGCAGCCGGCAACCCGGTGAGCAGGATCGCCGCACCGCGATGGCCATTGCGGGCCTCGCGGCGGGTGCGGCTGATGCTGGCCGTGGGTGCCTGCAGGTCACTGCTGCCGGGCATGGACCACCGGCGCCGCGATATTACCCGCCGCCCAATCGGCTTCCCGACCGGCCATGGCCGTGGCGATGGACTGGACCTGGGTCGATTGCAGCTCATCCGGCAGCGGGTCGAGCCCGGCGCTGGCGAAGATCTGGCCGTAGGCATTGCGCAGGTCGGCGTAGGACAGGTCACGTCGCAGGTCGGTCTGCAAGGTATTGAGCTCGCCCTGGATCAGGTCCAGCTCACCCAGGCCGTTGGCCTGATAACGATTGCGCAACTGACCGACGATCTGCCCGTCGATATTCGCCAGCTGCTGGTTGGTCTTGAACTGGCGCATGGCTTCACGGTAGTTGGCGTTGGCCACGTAGAGCTGGGCCAGCACCGCGATCGACATCGCCTGGCGCCGCGCGGTGGCCACTTCTTCACCGGCCTTGGCGACGTTGATCGCCGCCGGTGCGGAGATCACGTTGAACAGGTTCCAGGTGACCTTGACCCCGTAGTCGGCCCACTTGTCGTTGACCAGAAACGAGTTGCTGTCGTAATGCCCGCCTGCGGAAAATTCCAGCCCCGGCAACAGGCGCAGCATCGCCTTGCGGGTTTCCGCCGAGCTGATGCGGCTCTGGTAGTCCTGTTCGCGCAGTTCCGGACGGCTGGCCAGGGCTTCCTGTTCCAGCACGGCCATGTCGACCTTGAGCTCGGGGATTGAATAATCATCCACGGTCGCCAGGGTCAGGTGGGTGCCCAAGGGCAGGTTGATCAGGGTCGCCAGCTCGGTCTTGGCCAGGGACAAGGCGCGACGCTGCTCTTCGAGCTGGCGTGTGGCTTCGATCAGCGAGCGCTGGTAACCCAGGGCCTGCACCGGGTCACCGATCCGCTGTTCACTCATGCTCTGGCTGTTGCCCCGGGCTTTGTCGACCCGTGCCATGAGGCTGTCGATCTGGCCGAGCAGACGCTCGGCGGCCACCGCCCGCCAATAGGCCGAGCGCACGTCCTGGACGATGGTGTTGATCACCTTGCGCCGCCGTTCCTGGACGATCAGGCGTTGGTCACCCTGCTGCTTGGCACTGATGTAGCTGACCCCGAAATCGAGCACGTTCCACACCATGGTCAGGTCGGCCACATTGCGGTCGCGGTCCTGGGAGGTCGAGGGTTCCAGGGACTGGGTGCCGGTGCGCACGCTTTCGCTGCTGGAGGCGCTGACGTTGTTGCGCCCGGCGTAGCCTGCGGAAAGCGCCATGCGCGGCAACATGTCGAAGCTGGCGAGGTCCAGCTGCCGCTTGGCCAGGGCCTCCTCCATGATTTTCAGGCGGCCTTCGAGGTTGTACTTCACCGCGCGGGCCATGGCCTGGTGCAAGGTCAGCGGGCCGCTGAGCGGCTCCTGATCCTTGTACATGCTCGACAGGTCGCTTTTCGCGCGCTGCTCGCTGACGCTGCGTTCGATGGGGTCGCTGGTGACCGCGCAACCACTCACTACCAGCGCCAGCAGGCTGACGCCGAACAACTTCTGACTGTTTCTCATCCCTGAATTGCCCCTGGGAACTGCATCGATTAAGTGAGTTTCAAGCCTGCATTTCGCTGATGCCGGCCTGTTCGAAAGCATAGGTCAGATCCTGGATCTGCCGTTGTTCATTGTCTTTGAGTTGCTGCAGTTGCTGGCCCAGGGTCGGCGCGCCAAATACCCCGCGCAGCCCCTGGGTTGCATCACTGCTGATCGAATGCTTGCCGAAGGCGTTCAGGGAGTCGCTTTGGGTGCCCGAGTCCTGGTTGAACAGGCTCGACAGGGTGCTGCTGCCGAACACCCCGCCATCGCCACCGCCAAAGCCGAGGAAGCCGCTGCCATTGCCGTCGCCACCGCTGTCGGTGCTGAACACCTGGGCGATAAAGCTTGGGGCCAGCGCACCGTTATTGATGAATATGCTGCCGATTGGCGGCAGGCCGCCGCCGCTGGTGCGTTGCTCGAACAGCGGCGGCATCACCAGCGGCGAGCCCAGGTCACCGCTCGGCGGGCCGAAGATGATCGGTTGCAACGGGACGTTGGGCAGTGCGGGCGGTGCCACCGGCTCGCTGACCCGGAACTCCGGATCGCCGGCCAGGGACACCGTGGTCACCGAATAATTGTTGGAGTTGGCAAAGCCGCTGCCGGCGTTGCCCGCCAGGTCGGTGTAACTGCTGTTGTCCAGGGTGATGAAGTTGCTGGGGTCGGTCAGGTTGGCCGTCGGCGTCAGGGTCGCGGTCCAGGTCTTGCCACCATCGCTGGTGGCCAGGTTGGACAGGGAACCGTTAGCCACGCTCAGGTCCGACAGATCGAAACCGGTGACGGCTTCGCTGAAGGTGATGGTCACGGTGGTGGTCTGGCCGGCAGTCAGGCTCGGGTTGGCGACCACGATGGTGGCGCTCGGCAGATCGGCATCGACCCCATAGTTGTTGGAGATGGAGATACCCGAGCCCTGGTTACCCGCCAGGTCAGTGACCTGACTGGTATCGAGTATCACCAGGTTGGTAGCGTCGGTGACGCCAACCGTCGGGGTCAGAGTCGCGGTCCAGGTCGTGCCGCCATCGGCGCTGGCCAGGTTGGAGAGCACACCGTTGGTCACGTCCAGGTCCGACAGGTCAAAACCGTTGACCGCTTCGCTGAAGGTGATGGTCACGGTGGTGGTCTGGCCGATGCCCAGGTGCGCGTTGGCCACCGAAATGGTCGCCGTCGGGCGCTGGGTGTCGATGCTGTAGTTGTTGGAGTCGGTGCTGCCGCTGCCAGTATTGCCGACGGCGTTGAGCACTCCAGTGTTATTGAGCGTGATCAGGTTAGTGGTGTCAGTGACATTGCTGCTCGGGGTGAAAGTCGCGGTCCAGGTGACGCCACCATCGCTGCTGGTGACGTTGCTCAGGGTGCCGTTGGCCACGCTCAGGTCCGAGTTGTCAAAACCGCTGACCGCCTCGCTGAAGGTAATGGTCACCAGGGAATCGCCACCGGCCAGCAACGCCGGGTTCGCCACCACGATGCTGGCGGTTGGCTGCACAGTCTGGATGCTGTAGTTGGCGGAGGTGGTCACACCAATACCGGCGTTGCCGGCCAGGTCCTCGATCCCGGCGTTGTTCAGGATGATGAGGTTGCTGATGTCGCTCACGCCGCTGGTCGGGGTAAAAGTCCCGGTCCAGGTAATGCCGCCATCGCTACTGCTGACTGTGCTCAAGGTGCCATTGACCACGGTCAAATCGCTATTGTCGAAGCCGACCACCGGCTCGCTGAAGGTGATGATCACCAGCGAGGTTTGCCCCGCCAACAGCGCGGAATCGGACATCACAATGGTCGCGGTCGGACGCAGGCTATCAATCACATAGGCGTTCGAGCTCACGTTACCGCCGCCCGCATTGCCAGCACCATCGGTCACGCCACTGCTGTCCAGAACAATGTGGTTGTTGGCCTGGTTGATGCCCCCGACCGGGGTCAGGGTTGCGGTGTAAGTAATGTTGTCGCTGGTACTCAGGCCGCTCAGGATGCCGTTGTCGGTGGTCAGGTCGCCGAGGTCCAGACCGCTCACAGCCTCGCTGAAGGTGATGGTCACCACGGACGAACCGCCGACCCCAAGGTGATCGGTGTCCACCACCACAGTGGCGGTCGGACGCTGGGTATCGACCGCATAGTTGTTGGACACACTGCTACCGACGCCGACATTGCCGGAACCCGCCGCCTGGACCCCACTGTTATCGAGGATGATCTGGTTGCTGGCGTCCGCGACATTGCTGCTTGGGGTAAAGGTCGCGGTCCAGGTGATGCCGCCATCGCCGCTGGTCACAGCACTCAAGGTGCCGTTGCTGATCGTCAGGTCGGCGTTGCTGAAGTCAGTCACCGCCTGGTTGAAGGTGATGGTCACCAGCGAGGTTTCGCCGATGCCCAGGACCGGGTCCGAGATCACGATGGTGGCGTTGGGACGCACGGTATCGATGGTGAAGTTTGTCGAGTTGGTGATACCGATACCGTCATTGCCAGCCAGGTCCTTCACCCCGGCGTTGTTCAGGCTGATGAGGTTGGTGGTGTCACGCACGTTGACCGTCGGCGTGAAGGTCGCGGTCCAGGTAATGCCGCCGTCGCTGCTGATGACTGCGCTCAGGGTGCCGTTTGGCACGCTCAGGTCGGTGTTGTCGAAACTGGTCACCGCCTCGCTGAAGGTGATGGTCACCGTGGTGGTCTCGCCCGCGGTCAACTGCGGGTCGGCCACCACAATGCTCGCCGTGGGTACCAGGGTATCGATCGCGTAATTGTTGGAGTCCGTGGTGCCGACCCCGGCGTTGCCGCTGAGGTCCTGATAGGTGGTGTTATTCAGGGTAATCAGGTTGCTGGCGTCTTCAACGGCGCTGCTCGGGGTCAGGGTCGCGGTCCAGGTAATGCCGCCGTCACTGCTGCTCAGGGTGCTGAGGGTGCCGTTGGCAATGGTCAGGTCGCTGTTGCTGAAGTTGGTGACCGCCTCACTGAAGGTGACGGTCACCAGCGACGTTTCACCCGCCTTTATCGAGCTGCTGGCAACCTCTACGGTGGCCGTCGGGCGTACGCCATCGATCCGTACATTGTCGGAGTCGGTGGTGCCGCTGCCGGCGTTGCCCGCCGCGTCATGCACGCCGCTGTTGTCCAGGGTGATGTGGTTGGTGGCGCTGAAGATGCCGGGTGTCGGGGTGAAGGTCGCGGTCCAGGTGAGGCCGCCGTCGCTGGTGGCCAGGTTGCTCAGGCTGCCGTTGCTCACCGCCAAGTCGCCCAGGTCGAGATCGCTCACGGCCTCGTTGAAGGTAATGGTCACGGTGGTGGTCTGACCGATACCCAGGTTGTTATTGCCGAACACGATGGACGCGGTGGGACGCTGGGTGTCGATCGAATACTGACCGGAGGTGGTGCTGCCGCTGCCGGCGTTGCCCGCTAGGTCACTGACACCGCTGTTGTTCAGCGTAATCACATTGCCGGTGTTTTTAATGCCGGCGGTCGCGGTCAGGGTCCCGGTCCAGGTCAGGCCACCGTTAAGGGTGGTCAAGGCGCTCAGGGTGCCATTGGCCACCGCCAGGTCGTCGGTGGTGAGCCCGGTGACCGCCTCGCTGAAGGTGATGGTCACCACAGACGTGTCATTGATGCTCAACGAAGGGTTGGCCACCACGATGGTCGCCGTCGGCAACACGGTGTCGACCACGTAGCTGCCGGACGTCGAATCGCCGATCCCGGCGTTGCCGGCGGTATCGGTGTAGAGGGTGTTGTTCAGGGTCACGATGTTGCCACTGCTGGCGTTGCCGGCCACGGGCGTCAGGGTCGCGGTCCAGTGGATGTTGTCGCTGGTGCTCAGGTTGCTCAGGACACCGTTGGTCGCGGTCATGTCCGCCAGGCTAAAGTTGCTCACCGCCTCGCTGAAGGTGATGTTCACCGTGCCGGTGGCGGTGGTGCTCAGGGTCGGACCGGTAAAGGTGACGGTCGCCGTCGGCCTTACGGTGTCGACGCTGTAGTTGCCGGACAGCGTGTTGCCGACCCCGGCCAGGTTCAGCGACACGCTGGTGACGCCGGTGTTGTCCAGGGTGATATGGCCAGTGCCGATGACACCGGCATCAGGGGTAAAGGTCGCGGTCCAGGTCTTGCCGCCGTCGCTGGTGGCCAGGTTGCTCAGGACACCGTGGGGCGCCGTCAGGTCGGCCAGCGTGAAACCGCTGACCGCTTCGCTGAAGGTGATGGTGACCTGGGAGGTGGTGCCGATGTGCTGGGCCGGGGTCGTGACCACAATGGTCGCGGTCGGCGACGGATCGTAGGCCGTGTTCGAGGTGGCGCCGACATCATTGAACAAGCCGGGGATCGCCGTCGGCGAGACGCCTTGCGAGGCCGTGGAAACGGTGGTCAAGCCGCCTACGCCACTGCCCCCGGCGTTGTTGGCCGCGTTCAGGGCGGCAAAGTTGGCCACGGTGATCAGCACCGAGCCTTTGTTCCAGATGGCACCCACGCCCCGGCCAGCCTCGCCGCCGTTAAGTTCGGTACCACTGCCCACCATCGAGCCCCCACCACCGCCGCCGCCGGCACCGATATTGCCGGTAATCACCGACGTACCGACGATGGTCAATTTGCCGCTGCTGGCGTTGTAGATACCCCCGGCCGCCGAGCCGCCCTTGCCCCCGGTAAAGTCCCAGCCGGAGCCGCCGCCACCGCCGCCGATCGACAAGCCGCCAGCGGATGCGGTTCCGCCCGCAGAGCCATTGGAATAGCCGTACGTATTGGTCGTGCCGGCGCCCCCGGTGGTTGACCCACCTTGGCCGCCCATATTCATCGTCGCCCCGTAGGAACCACCGTGACCGCCATGGTTGGCCGTGCCCGAAGTACCGGCGTAGGTCCCGGTGCCATCGCCGGCGATGCCGCCATTGCCGCCGGTCCCCCCACCGACCGCACCGCCGCCGCCGCCAGCGCCACCAACCGTTGGCGCAAGCACACCGCCGCCACCGCCGCCGCCCGAGGCCGCGTTGGCCGTCACGCTGACGTTTTTCAGGGTCAGGTCGCCGAAGTTGCTGATCCCTGCGCCCAGGGCATCGGCCGCTGCAAAACCGCCATTGCCGCCATTGCCGGCGCTCAGGCCACGGGTAATTACCAGGCCGTCGAACACCACCTTGGTCCCGGCATCGACCTTGATCACGCTGGTCTTGTACTGGCCGTCGAGGGTGATGTCGGCGGTGCCGTTGTTGTCCAGGTCACCGTCGAGGGTGATGTTCTTGGTCACTTCCAGCCGAGTATTCAGCGCTACAGAGCTGCCGCTGAGGGTGTCTTTGAAGGTCACGATATCGCCGTTCTGCGCGCTCGCCAGTGCATCGCGCAACGAACCGCCGCCGCTGTCATTGAGGTTTTGCACGGTGATCGTGGCCAGTCCCCAGTCGTACCCGGCCATGGCCTGGCTCGACAGCGCGTTGACGCTCTCGATGCTGCCGGTGGCGATTTCCAGGGTCCAGTCGCCGCCGATGCCGGTGCGATTGGTGGAGGCGGCAATGTCGCGCCCGGTGAGTGCGGCCAGGGAGTCGACGAAGCTGATGCCGCGCTCGCCCTGGGCGGTGTTGCAGGCGTAGATCAGGATATCGCCGCCGACGTTCATGTCCTTGCCAATCTCGGCCAGTACCGCGCTGCGCTCGGCGACGTTGTCCGCCGACAGGTAGCTGTTGCCCAGCCACAGGTCGCCGGCATTGCCGTGGGCGATGATCTGCACCGAGCTGACGCCCTGGTGCTGGTCCAGGTAGTCGGCGATCTGCTGCAGGCCGTCGCGGGTCGCGTCCAGCTGCACCACTTGAGTGCCGGGCGCCACGTCCTTCAACAGGTCGGCGGCATCCTTGACCCGGGAGTCGACGAACACCACGGTCTGCCCGGGCACCGCGTTCGGTGTGGCGGCCAGGGGCGCATCGGCCTGGTCATGGCTGTCACGGGTGCCGGTGGTGGCATTGGCGTTGCTGCCGGTGGCCGGGTGATCGGCCGAGGCCGGGGCCTTGGCTGCGTCTGCGGTAGGGTCCGCCGTGGGGTGGCTCTCGGGTTGCGCCGCATCGGCCACGGTAGCCGCCACCGCGCCGTCGAACAGCATGCGCGGTTCAAGGGACATGATCAGTGGCGAAGCCATGGCTCTGGCCCCTTGGGTAACCCGCGACTTACCTTTGCTCCACCACATGCTGCTCACCCGAACTCGAACGTTTACTTAAGGGAAATAAAAAACCGCGATCAACTGATCGCGGTTTCGGCCTTCATGCGTATGACATTGGCTGCGCTGGCCGAGCCGTCGAGCCAGAAGGACAGCTTGGAATACTGCTCGAACAGATCCGGCGGCAGGATGGTGCGCCGCGATTGCAGGGCCACCCGGGGCTTGACCTTGTGCAGCCCGGCCACGCCCAGGGCCTGGTCGAACTCCGGCGCATCGTAGGCCAGGTGTTCGAAGTCATGCTCGAACCAGGGCTCACCGATGAACTCGTAGACCAGGCGCATGACCCGCTCCGGCGCCTGGCTCAGCAGGTCGTAATCGACAATCAGCAGGGAGTCGGCGTGCTCGCCGTAATACGCCTCTTTCAGCGCCGCCCAGGCAAACCCCACCAGGCGGTTGCGCTGGGCCAGGGTTTCGACTCGGCTGTAGACGGTGTTGCGCTCGACATCGTCGTTGAACAGTTTGGTGTTTTCGAAAGGGTTGGCCCGATACAGGCGCTCGATGCTGTCCATGACCCAGGCCACGTTGCGCACACAGGCAATGACTTTGCACTGGGGAAACAGGTCGGTCAGGGCCGGCAGTCGCGAGCACCATTGGCGATTGGTGTCGAAAATCACCGGTTTATCGGCCTTGTCGGCGTAGTAGGAGTCGAACAGCCCGCCCAGCAGGCGCCGGCGCATGGCCGTGTCGATCACCGAGCCGAACTCGCTGCCGGCGCTGCACTGACCCAGGACGCTGGCGAACAGCGACCCGACCGGGCTGGTCATGCCGGCATGAAAACGCGGGTTTTGCAGAAGAATGGCAGAGAGCAGGGTTGACCCTGAGCGCGGCAATCCAGAGATAAAGTGGAAGTTGGGCAATCCCTTCACCTGCGATTCAGTCCATTTTGTAGGACAAAGCGTAGCGTAAGGAATTGTTTCTAACTAGTAGTATTTTGATATCAACGGCCGGGGTTTTAAGTCGGAAAACCCCCATAACCACGGGGGTTTCCGGCAAAAGTCGTGTCGGCGGCTCTACATCGGCCTTCCCAGCCTCAGCGGGTGCCACAGGGAACATGACAAGCCTCATATAAAACCGCCTGGGTATCGCCTCCCGCATGCTGGTCAATTTTCCGCCAACCACTGGGAATGGACGGAAACTCGTCCGGTGCCTCCCGGCTCATCACCAGCCAGACCCGGCCGTTGCCCTGGGGCAGGTCTTGCAGGTGGTCGAGGTAGACCCCGGCGTTTTCATCGATCAGCGTGCCGAAACCGTAGCTGTTGGGTCGGGTGGACACGCCGGCGGCGGTGGGCGGCGTATACAGCCTGGGGGCGGTCGCGCTTTGGTCGTAGTAGCCCCAGGTGAGGTACCAGAACATATCGCCGAGGACCACCTGATCCCCCGCCTGGGTATGGCGGTTCATGTAGGCGACCAGGTCATTGAACTGGTCGTCGGCGTCCACCGTGTAGTTGTTTTTCAGCCCCACGCCCTCAACGGCCAGCACCGCCAGCAGCAAGGCCAGGGCCAGGACCTTGAAGCGCCGGGCCAGGCGGTCGATACCCAGGGCCAGGATGATCGCCAAGCCCAAGGCCGGCGCGGTCAGGTAGCGCTCGATAAACACCGGCGAGACAAACGACACCCCATACAGCACCAGCAACGGCAGCGCGCTGTAGAGCACCACCAGGGTGGCAAACCGATAGCGGCTGCGGTCGGTGCAGACTACATAGACCATCATCGCGGCCAGCACGCCGGGCAGGGTCAGCAGCAGCCACAGCGGCATGCCTTCAGCATCGTCCTGGGCCATCAGTTGCCACAGCATCGACGGCATTGAGCGCAGGGTGACCGCCGGCTCCCAGCCGACATCCCCACCCACCTCCAGGGCATCCATGTGCAGCACCAGGTCGATCAACCCCGGCAGCCAGGGCAGGAACAGCAGCACGATCGCCCCATTGGCCAGCCACCAGTCGCGGCGGGCGATATAGCGCTGGGCACCGGCGAAAGGGGCTCGCAGCACCAGCAGATACGCCCAATGGGCCAGCACACAGAGTGCGGAAAAATAGTGGGTATAGAACGCCGCCGCCATCAGCAGCGCGTAGATCGCCAGGTAACGCCGGCGCTGCGGTGCGCGAACCCAGTACACCAGCGCCAGGGTCGCCCCCAGCAGCCACACGCCCATCAACGAATACATGCGTATTTCCTGGCTGTAGCGCACGGCCGTGGGCAACAGGGCCAGCAACAGACAGGTGAGCATCGTGGCCCGGCGGCTGGCGATCAGGTGCGCCAGCCAGGTACCGAGGAACACCCCAATCACCCCGGGCACCGCGCTCATCATGCGGATCGATTCGATGGAGTCGCCGAACAGGCCGATCCAGGCCCGCAGCAGCATGAAATACAGCGGCGGATGCACATCATGGGCCGCATGGAACCAGATGCCCGCCAGGGGAAACTGGGCCAGCAACAGGCTGGAGCCCTCGTCGCCCCAGATCGCCGCCGCCGTCAATTGATACAGGCGCGCGCCCAGGGCCAGGGCCAGCAGCGGTATCAGCCAGGGCGCGCGCAGCAGGTGCAGAACAGAGTGCTCAGCCGCGACGGGCTGGCGGTAAGGCAGGTTGGCCACTTCATCGTTATTCGGAACGCCCATCACCATCCTCGACAAATCGTCCACTGCCACCGGCAGGGCATGACGCGCTGATTGTAGGCCACACGCCTCGCAATCCACGCAGTTGTTCCAATCGCGACCTCAACCGAATTAATGCCAGACGCCGCCCAAGGTTAGGTCTACGCTTGCTCTCGGTGCAAAGCAGACCCGGCAGACCGCACCGCGGCTGCCAACGGGCAGGGCACCTCACTCAACACAGCGCAAGGACTAGGATCTATGGATGTATATCTTGGCAGTATCCAGATGCTCGGCTTCAACTTTGCCCCCAATGGCTGGGCATTGTGCAATGGGCAAGTGATCGGCATCGCGCAGAATTCGGCGCTGTTTGCCCTGCTCGGCACCTACTACGGCGGCAATGGCCAGACCACCTTCAACCTGCCCAACCTGCAAAGCCGGCTGCCCATGGGGATGGGGCAAGGGCCTGGCTTGTCGCCACGGCCCATCGGCGAGATCGGCGGCGTCGAGCGCTTGAATGTATTGACCAGTAACGTGCCAGCCCAGGCGATTCCGACTAACTCGCTGACCGTCACCACCACCGTCAACCTGGCAAACGTTCCCAGCAATCCGCTCACCGCCCCCACGCCGACCAATTCCTACATCGGCGCCTCCATCTCCGGCGGGCCACCTTCGGCAGCGATTTTCTCGGACCAGCAAGGTGCCTCGCCGGTCCCGCTCAAGGGCACCAGCAGCAGCATCGGCGGCACCCTGAGCACCGTCGGTGGCAACGTGCCGCTGGAAGTGAGCAATCCGTTCCTGGCGGTGAACTTCAGCATTGCCTTGCAAGGGATCTTCCCTTCACGCAATTGATCCAGCCGCTGGCCGGGGCCTAGTGCTCCGGTTAGTGGTTTTTCAGGAGAACATCAATGCTGCAACAGGTTTGCAACGAACACTTCCTGGCACTGGTGAACCAGCCGTGCCCGCTGTACCTGCCCGACGGCAGCCCGTTGCCGGTGCAAGTCGAAGCGGTGGTGTCGCGCCCGCAATCGCGCCTGCCGGAAAACACCCGCATCCCGTTCAACGTGCAGTTGCGCAGCCTGCAACCGACCGACTTTGTCGATGGCCTATGCGCTCTGGAGCTGCCGCAGTTGGGGCGCGTAGAAGCGATTTTTGTATCTCGCGAGCCAGCGCTGGGTCGCGACCCGGCCCAGGGCTACTTCAACATCATCTTCAACTGACCCCCGGGTACCACACCAGGCGCTCGGCGCCGGGTGTGCTTTCCTCGACCCGAAACCCCAGCGCCAGGTAATGCTGGCGCGCCTGGGGGTTGCTGGCCCAGACCACCGTCGCCACCGGGCAGCGCACCTGTTCGGCGGCCTTCTGCACCCCTTGCAGCACCGAGCGGCCATAGCCCTTGCCCCGCGCCCCGGGGATGAACGCCAGGTACAGCACACGGATTTCATTGGGCCCGAAGTCGGCACTGAGCACGCCGATCGGGGTGTCGAGCTTTTCCACCACGTAGTGAAGGGCGTCGGGGAAGTTGTCGCCGATGCCCCGTTCCTGCACCAGAAACTGCTGGGCCACCACCTGCGCCACCACCTCGGGTTCGGCGTCGATCAACTGCAACTCGGGCCGGGCCGACTGGTAAAGGCTCTGCATAAAGGGCCCATCCGTGGGCCGCGAGGGGCGCATGGATAACCCGGCGGCGGACGAACTGTTCAACATCGGCTGTACTCCCTCAAGACCTGATCACTAGAACCCGCTTTCCCGCACCCCTAGCGCCGCCAGGCGCCGCCAGGCCGTGCCCAGCAACGACTCGCTGCGCCCCTGCAACACCGCCACGCCGCGCAGCGGATGGCTCGGCGTCGGCACTTCTTCGAGCAACCTGAGGCGGGCACCGTACTGCGCCTGCACCGGCTCGGGCCGGCTGTTCTCATCACGGCGCACGGCAATCGGCCCGTGGTGGTCGGAGGTCAAGGCCTCCAGGTCGATGGCGGCCACGCCATTGACGTCCACATCCACCAGCTCCAGCGGCCAGGCCGGGCGCATCGGGTCGTCGGCGATAAAGCGCCCGCTTGCCCCCGGGGTGACCCGCCACAAATCGGCTTCAGCCAGGTAACCGCGCACCCGGGTGCCGCCCTCGACAATCCGCGCCAGGGGCTCGCGGGTTGACACCCAGCGCCCGGCCACCAGCTGCGGCATCAGGTCCCGCACCTGGCCGGCCTGGGGTGCGCGTAGCAGCAGGCGCTCGCGCCGGGCCTGCAAGCCGCGATACTCGGCCACCGCCTCGGCCAGGCGTTGTTCAAGCACGCCGACATCCGCCGCTGTTTCGCTGCGACCGGCCTGGCGCCGCATCTGCAATTGCAGGATGTCGATTTCACGCCGCACGATCACCAGCCGCGAGTCGATATCCGGCGACTCCAACTCCACCAGCAACGCGCCCTGGGCCACGCTCTGGCCGTCTTCGACCAGCACCTGCTTGACCCGCGCCGCCACCGGCGCATGCAGCGCGGTGACGCGCCCGGCTTCGAGCATCGCCGGCACTTCGACGCTGCTGCGCCAGGGCACCGCCAGCAGCAGCAACAACGCCAGCAGGCCCAGGCCACTGAGCAGCACGCGCGGGGTGTGGGCCTGTTCGCGGCGTGCCCACCACTGGTAACCCTCTTTGCAGATCGGCAGGAAGATGAACCACACCAGCTCCACCAGCATCAGGAAGATGCCCAGCAACTTGAAGAACAGGTGATACACCGCCAGGGCGATCCCGAAGAACAGCGCCGCACGCCACAGCCACGAGCCGTAGCCCCACCACAGCAGGCGCCGCTGCATGGGTGGCGACCAGGGCTCGGGCGCCGGTTGGCCATAGCCGAACAGCACTTCGCGCAGGTGCCAGCGGCACAGGGCAAAGGCCCGGCCTTGCAGGTTGTCCACCTCCCACAGATCGCTGAGCAGGAAATACCCGTCAAAGCGCATGAACGGGTTGAGGTTGATCACCAGGGTGGTGATCCAGGTGGCGCTGGCCAGCATAAAGGCGGCGGTGCGCGCCGGGCCGTCCGGCAGCAATGACCAGGCAAGTAACGCGATGCACGCCAGCAGCAATTCCGCCAGCACGCCGCCGGCCCCGATCAGCAGCCGGGCGCGCCGGTCGTTGACCCGCCAGGCATCGCTGACATCGGTGTAGAACATCGGCAACAGCACCATGAACGCCACCCCCATGCTCTGCACCCGACACCCCGCGCGCTTGGCCATAAAGGCATGGCCGAATTCGTGGCACAGCTTGGCGAAAAACAGCGCCGCGCCGAACGCCAGGGCCCCGCCGAGGCTGAACAGATGGGGAAAGGTCGCGAGAAACCGCTGCCAGTCCCGCGACACCAGAAACACCCCAAGCCCCAGGGTGATCGGCAGGCCAAACCGCAACAGGTGGGGGCCGAAGCGCTGCAACCACGGCCAGGCGCGATTGAGAAAGGCGTCCGGGCGCCACAGCGGAATTCGAAAGAACAGGTACTGATGCAACAGGATCTGCCACAGGCTCTGGCGCTGCGCCGCGGCCTTGTGGCTGTAACTGGAGCGTTGCTCCGGGTCCAGCGCGCTGATCAGGTCATGGGCCCGCAAGAATCCCAGCAACTCCTCCAGCTCGCCTTCGCTCAATGCCAGCCCAGGCTCGCGGTTGGCCGCTTGCAGCACCTGCTGCGCGTCGCCCAGTGCCCAATGGCGCAACAGGCGGATCGCCGCCGCCCCCAGCTTGAAATAACGCCCGCGCACCGGGTCGGCCAGGGTCCAGCGCGGCGAGCCATCCCGGGCCGCAGCGGCGGCCGACAACTGCAAGTCGGTGCGCAGGGCCGGCAGGTTCATTACAGACCTACGCTCTGGCGCAGACCGGCCAGGGGACGGCGTAACAGATACAGGGCCAGCGGGGCCCGCTCGCCGAAGATCTTCGCCGTGCCACGCAAGCCGATCCGCGGCGGTGCCTCGCGAAAACTCGCATCGAGCCGGTAGGCCAATTGCCCGCCCGCCGTGGGCTGGGCTTCATAGGCGGCGTGTTCGAGGGTCGCCAGGTGCCGCTGCAACGGGTCGCTGTCGAGAAACAGCGCCACTTCCGCCTGGGGCTCCAGGGCAATGGCATCCCCCACCGCCAGCTCGATGCGCAGCTCGGCCTGGTTCGGATCGGCAATTTCCATCAACCGCTCGCCGGTCTGTACCGGCTTGCCGGTCCAGCGCTCGGCATCGGCGAATACCGCAATGCCATCGCGTTCGGCGCGCACTTCGCTGCGTTTGAGCAACTCCCTGGCGTAATCGCGCTCGGCACGTTTCTGTTCGACCCGCGCCGCCAGCAGGTCGATTTTCGAATTCGACTCCGCATCGGCAAAGGCACGCTGGGCATTGGCCTTGAGCTCGGCCTCGGCCACACCCAGGGCCCGCGCCGCGACATCCGCCTGGGCCGTGAGGGTGGTGCTTTCAAAACGCAGCAGCAGATCCCCGGTCTTCACGCTCTGGTTGGGTTTGACCAGGAACTCGGCAATCACCCCATCCAGCGGTGCCGCCACCACCCGCCCGCCCAGGGGCACGACTTCGGCCGGCGCCAGCACCGATTGCCGCACCGGGATCAACAGCCCCAGCAGCACCACGCCCACCAGCAACAGCTGGCGCTTGCGGGTCCAGCGCAGGCGCCATGGCTGGCGCGGTTGCAGGGCCAGCCAGGCATGGCTGTAGGTGTCGCCCAATTGCGACAACAGCACTTGTTCGGCGGGATTCCACGCGGTGTCCCGGGCCAGCCACAGGCCGCCGAAAACTTCACCCTTGCGATCGAGCAGCGGCAACCAGAACACCTGGGCCGCCGACAGGCCCTGCCAATCGGCGCGCACCGAGTCGCTGACCATATCCGGCGTCACCACCCGCGCCTGCTGCAGCTGTTCACGCTTGAATAGCTGCGCCACGGCATGTTCGACGAAGGCCACGAACGGCGCATTCGGGTCGAGGCTGCTGACCCCGGTCACCGCGCGCACCTTGCCGGCGATCAGCAGTGCGGCATGGCGAAAACCGAACAGCGCCTGGCCGTCATTGACCAGGCTGTAGGCCAGCTGCTCCACGGTCGACGCGGCGCGGGTCTGGCGTTCGAGGTCGAGAAAGCGGGCGAATACCTGTTCCGCCGAGCCCGACAGCGGCGCGTTCATGGGGACTCCGTAAACCGCGCCGTGCCGCTCATGCCCGCCAGCAGCCCGGCGGCACTGGGCACCGTGGCCACCAGCAGCAGGGTCTGGCTGCCCTCGTCGATTCGCGCGCCCAGGCGCTTGACGGTGGCCGTGAGCGACTGCCCGGTTTCATCGGGGATAAAGCTGAAGGTCTGCCCGGGCTTGAGTTTGCCCATCCAGCGCGACGGCACCAGCAGGTGGATTTCCAGGGTGCGGTTGTCGACGATTTCCAGCAGCGGCGAACCGGCCGCCACGCTCTCGAAGCGCTGCACCTTGCGCTGCACTACTTGGCCGTCGAAAGGCGCGACCACGCTGCAACGCTTGACCTGCACCTGATAGACCTGGGATTGGGCCTGGGTTTCGGTGAGCTTGGCCTCGGCCCGCGACACCTCGAAACGCCCCACCGAGTTCAGCGCCGCCAGTTGCTTGTTGTGGGCCAGCTCTTCACTGGCACCCCGGCTGGCGGCCTGCGCGGCATTGAGCTGGGCCTGATAGGCCGAGCAGTCGAAACGGGCGAGCACATCGCCCTTTTTGAAGGATTCGCCTTCACTGAAAGGCAGTTCGACAATCCGCCCGGACAGCTCGCTGGCCATCATCGCCTGGTCGCGGGCGCGCAGTACGCCACGGGCTTGGGTGCTGGTCGAGCTGGCGTCCGAGGCCGGGCTGGCCAGCAGCGGATCGTCGGCGACGGGAGTTTGCGCTTGCGCCAGGCACGCCAGGCAGGTCAATCCGAATCCCAAACCACGAAAACGCCGCATAACCTTTACTCCCTGTCGGATGGGCGGAGTCTACGACAGCGAGGGTGAGCGTCAAGCACAACGCCATCATCTTTATCGAGCCTCCGCTGCCATTTCACGCCGCCCGCTCTAGCCCGGGCCTGTTACCTGCTCACCCGAAAAAGGTTCGCTGGAATCAATACGCCAGCCAGTAGGTACGTCCCGGGAGCTTCTGTATGATTTGCGCCACTATCGGACCACCGCACTTCGTGCTTTAGGGATTAGGGACAATTCATGCGTATCGGTTTTCTGTCATCTGTGTCACTGGCGCTTGGCGCCGTCTGCGCGACCCCGGCCTATGCCAGTTTCGACGAATCCATATGCGAAGTGCTCTGGACCCCGCAAGGCAGCGGCGCCTGCAACAGCGTGCCGTTCCTGAGCCCGAACAACGACAGCCGGACCAACCTGCGCCTGCTGATGTCCGACCAGGGCACCCTGCCCCTGAGCCCTGTCGCCCTGAGCAACAATGACCTGCAAGCCGGCTACGGCCCGGTGCCGTTCGACCTGATGCGCCTGGACCCGGAGCCGGAAAACGCCACGCCCGCCGCACAGGATGCGCTGGTCGCGCGCCTCGACCAGCAACTGGCGCAACTGGAGTTGCCGGCGGTGGCCACCCTGGATCAGCGTCCGCACTTTATCGAGGGCGAAGGCAACCGCTGCCGCAGTAACAACCTGGAAAGCGCCAGCGCCTTTATCGGCCAGTTGCTCGACACCCCGGAACTGTCGACGCAGGAACGCAGCGACCTGGCGGGCGAGCGCATGCAGATGCTGCAAGTCTGTGAGTGGGAGGCCGGGAATGCCGAGGTACTGATCGAAGATCAGCACTTCTCTGCAACCGGCAAGGCCTTCGCCAATTACCTGCGGGGCGCCGCCGAGTTCTACAGCGGCCGCTTCGACAAGGCGACCCAGCGTTTCGCCAGCCTGACCGACAGCCCCCAGCCCTGGCTCAAGGAAACCGCGCTGTACATGAGCGCGCGCATCCCACTGAACGCCGCGCAAGCCGACACGTTTGATGACATGGGCCTGCCGGACCTGAACAAGGTCGATCGGCCCAACCTGCAATTGGCCGAGCAGAACCTGGAACGCTACCTGGCGGCCTACCCCCAGGGGCACTTCAGTGCGTCGGCCAAGGGCCTGCTGCGCCGGGTGCACTGGCTGTCCGGCGATGACCGCAAGCTGGCCGAGGACTACAGCTGGCAACTGCTGCACGCCACGCCCGCGCAACGCAATATCAGCCTGCCGGAGCTGATTCAGGAGACCGACAACAAGCTGCTCGGCACCGAGGCCCCGGATATCCGCACCCCGCAGTTGCTGGCGGTCGAGGACCTGAGTCGCATCAGCGCCTACCAGGGCACCTTCAACCTCAAGCAGCTCCAGGCGCAAAAGGCCGTGTTCGCCGAACAGCCGGCCCTGTTCGACTACCTGCAGGCGGCGGCCTACCTGAACCTTGAGGACAAGCCGCAGCAGGCCCTGGCGTTGTTGCCAGGCAGCGTGCCCGCGCAACTCGATTACTTCGCCTTCAGCCAGCAGGTGCTGCGCGGCCTGGCGCTGCACAAGACCCAGGACTGGAAGGCGGCCGAAGCCCTGTGGCTGGAGCTGCTGGGCAAGGTCAAACAACCCTTGCAGCGTGACTACGTGGAGCTGGCTCTGGCCTGGAACTACGAGTTCAGCCAGCGTCTGGACAAAGTCTTTGCCGCCGACTCGCCGATCAAGACCCCGCAACTGCGCTATCGCCTGCAACGCCTGAGCGCCGACCTGCCGCTGCTGCGCCAGCAGGTGACCCAGGGCGTGGACGCCGGCGAACGCGACAGCGCCCTGTTCGTGCTGCTCTACAAAGAGCTGTTGCGCGGCCAGTACGCAGCCTTTGCCGAAGACTTCAAGCGCATGCCCGCCAGCCCTTCGCCCGACAAGCTCGGGGTCGGCATCGGCTACTTCTACGACAGCGGCAAGCCGCTGGCGATGTTCAACTGGCAAGGCGAGCCGGGAGAGTCCGGCTACGGCTGCCCGAGCATCGCCGAGATCGCCGCCGTGTTGCAGGCCAACAACCAGCAGCCCAAGGGCCTGAACTGCCTGGGCGAGTTCATTCTGCGCAACGGCCTCGACCATTCGCCGCTCGATGCCGCGCCGTATAAGGGCGAGCTGGGCTCAAGCGGTATCGACGCCA
This sequence comes from Pseudomonas sp. MF4836, assembly GCF_002018875.1. Classification (GTDB taxonomy): domain Bacteria; phylum Pseudomonadota; class Gammaproteobacteria; order Pseudomonadales; family Pseudomonadaceae; genus Aquipseudomonas. The sequence continues at coordinate 20,535 of NZ_MVOL01000002.1, read as the reverse complement.
AGCCGGCGGTGTTTTCCCGCCATGACGGCTATCGCCAGGTGATCGACAACCAGCACGCGCCCAAGGACGATCGCGCCTACGCGCTGTTCCGCGCCATCAAGTGCTACGCGCCCTCGGGCAACAACAGCTGCGGCGGCACCGATGTCGAGCCGGCGGTGCGCAAGGCCTGGTTCCGCCAGATCAAGGGCACCTACGCCGATACCCAGTGGAGCAAATCCCTGCCGTATTACTGGTAACCCATGAACGCTCTGTTGCGCGCTGGATGGCTGCTGGCCGTATTGATCAGCAGCCAGGCCTGGGCCGCGGTCGACGCCGGCGACTATGACGCGTTCTGGTTATGGAGCGGGGTCAAGCCGCAGCCGGTGCTGGCCCAGGCCAAGAGCCTGTACATCCTCCAGGGCCAGATCAGCACCTCGCGCCGCCAGCCGGAACGCGGCGTGCGCCTGATCGCCCAGGGCGTCTCGGTGCCGCGCCTGACTCAAGGTGAAGTGTGGGTGGTGTACCGCGCCCATACCCTGCGCTGGCCGGAGCCGATCTACGCCCAATTGCTGGGGCAGGTGCAACGCTGGCAACAGGCGGGCAACCCGGTGGTCGGGATCCAGATCGACTTCGACGCCGGCACCCGTTACCTGGATGAATACGCCGACTTCCTGCGCGACCTGCGCCAGCGCCTGCCACGCCAATACCGCCTGAGCATTACCGGACTGATGGATTGGGGCAGCAACGCCGACCCGCAAGCCATCGGCCAGCTCAAGGGGGTGATCGACGAGGTGGTGGTGCAGACCTACCAGGGCCGCCACAGCATTCCCAATTACGCAGCCTACCTGCCGCGCCTAGACCGCTTGGGGCTGCCGTACAAGGTCGGGCTGATCCAGGGCGGTGCCTGGACCGAACCCGCTTACCTGCGCGATAGCCCCTGGTTCAGGGGCTATGTGGTGTTTTTGCAGAACTAGGGCTGTTTTTTACCAGTCGTAAGTCAGGCTCGAGACCACCGTGCGCCCTTCGCCGTAGTAGCAGTCCAGCTCGGTCCGGCACAGGTCGACGTAGGTCTTGTCTTCAAGGTTCTTCACATTCAGCGCCAGCTTCACGCCCTTGAGCTTGAACGGCGAGCGGTTCAGGTCATAGGTCAGCGCCGCATCCAGTACGGTGTAGGACGGAATCTGGAACGCACCGGCGTAATCATCGCCGTAATTGCCCTTCACGTAGCGCACCCCCAACCCGGCGCCCAGGCCGGCCAGCGGCGTATCCCCGAGCAGGGTGTAGTTGGCCCATGCCGAGGCGGTCAGCGGCGGGCTGCCGGCCGGGTGCCGACCTTCGCGGCCGGAATCGTCCTTGGTGTACTTGATGTCGTTGCGCGACACCGAAGCAATCACGTCCAGGGACTCGCTGAGGGCCGCCTTGGCCTCCAGCTCGATCCCACGGGAGCGCACTGCACCGCTCTGGTCACTGAACGTGCTATTGGGAATGGCGTTGAGCACGTTCTCCTGGTCCAGGTGGTAGACCGAGAGCTGGACGAAACTTTCCTGCCCCGGCGGCTGGTACTTGAGGCCCACTTCATACTGCTTGCCGGTGGACGGCTCGAACGGGCTGCCGCCCTCGGCGGTGCCGCTCAACGGCATGAACGACTCGGAATAGCTGACAAACGGCGCCAGGCCGTTATCGAACAGGTAGACCAGCCCCGCACGGCCGGAGAACGCCTGGTCCTTGCTGCCGCTGTTCTGCTTGGTCAGCACCACTTTGTTGTTGGTCTCGGCCCAGTCATAGCGGCCGCCGAGCACCAGCACCCACTGGTCGAGCTTGATCTGGTCCTGCACATACAGGCCGGTCTGGGTCACGGTGTTGTCCCAGCGATACAGCCCGTTGAAATTGATCGGCGTGCCGTAGGTCGGGTTGTACAGATCGATGATCGGGTTGGTGCGGTCGTACTTGCCGGCGAACTGGCTGTTGGAGTGGTAGTAATCCAGGCCCACGATCAAGGTGTGCTTGAGCTCGCCGGTGTCGAATTCGGCCTGGGCGATGTTATCCACACCCACCACCTTGTTGTGCTGCTTCCAGTCGACGCCGTAGCGGGTCATGTAGCGCTGGTCATTGGCCCCGGTCAGCGGGTTGGCGACAAAGCTGTAGCCGTGCAGCGGCGCGCGGTAATGGTCGTCGACATCGGCGTAGCGCACGTTCTGCTTGAGGGTCCAGACCTCGTTCAGGCGATGGGACAGTTCATAGCCGAGGACGAACTGATCACGGTCGTAGGCGTTGACTCCCGGCTCGCCAAGGAACAGGTCGCGGCTGATCTTGCCGTTGACCGTGGGCACCAGGGTGCCGATGCGCGGCAAACCCTGGGCCTCGGGCACGTCGTTGTCTTTCTGGTATTGGGCGAACAGGGTCAGGCTGGTGTCTTCGTTGGGGCGCCAGGTCAGGCTGGGCGCGATGAACTGGCGTTTCTGCTCGACGTAATCGATCGGCGAGCCGCTGTCGTTGGCCAGGGCGGTCAGGCGATAGAGGAACTGCCCCTGTTCGTCCAGGGGACCGCCCAGGTCCAGGGCCAGGCTTTTGTGGTCATCGCTGCCGCCTTCGAGCACCACCTGATGCAGGGGCGTGGCCGTGGGGCGCTTGCTGACCATGTTGACGATGCCTCCGGGCTGGTTCTGCCCGTACAGCACCGACGCCGGGCCCTTGAGCACTTCGATGCGCTCCAGGGAATAGGGCTCGATCTGCAATGCGCCACCGGTACTGCCGCCGCCATAGGGCAGGTGCAGGCCGTCCAGGTACAGCGGGGTCGGCGTGAAGCCGCGCGAGGTCGGCTCATCGAAAATCTTCACCCGGTCGGCGAAGCCACCGCCGGTCATGCCCGGGGTGTAGCGCAAGGCTTCAGTCACCGTTTGCGCGCCACGGGCCTTGATCTCGGTGGCGGTGACCACGTTGATCGTCTGCGGGATCTCCACCAGCGCCGAGTCGGTCTTGCTGCCGGTGGCACTGCGCTTGGCGACGATGCCCTGCACCGGGCCCCAGGCGCTTTCCTCGACCTGAGGGGCGCTGACCTGGGTCGCGCCCAGTTGCAGCGGACCGTCCGCCGGGGCCGGTTGCAACATCCAGCCGCCACCCACTTGCAGGGCCTGCAAGCCGCTGCCCAACAGCAGGCGTTGCAGGCCCTGGGCCACGTCAAAGCGCCCTTGCAGGCCGGCGCTGCGCTTGCCCTGGGTCATTTGCGCATCCACCGACAACAGGATCCCGGCCGCACTGGCAAATTGATTGAGGGCCTGGTCGAGGCTGCCGGCGGCGATGTTGTACTGGCGCGATTCGCTCTGGCTGGCCTCGGCGGCCTGGGCCACACAGGGCACCAGCGGCGCAACCGCCAGCAGGCCGGCGAACAGGCCATGGCGCACGGCGGCGCTCAGGGTTTGGGTGGACGGTGACGGTTGGTAAGGCATTCCGGAACTCCCCATGAGAATGCGTCTTGATCGGCTTTCAACAGCTATCCCGGACCAGACGACAAAATCGACAAGGGGCCTGCAGTTATTTTTTTGCGGGGGTCACACCCGGGCCTTGAGCGTGACCCAGTAACGGGTCACGGCCTGGGCCCGCACCGGCAGCGAGCGCTCCAGGGCGGCAAGGATCGCGTCGCTGTCATTGAGCGGAAATACCCCGGTCAGCAACAGGTGCGCCACCTCCTCGTCACAGCGCAATACGCCCGGGCGATAGCGCGACAGTTCGGCGATGAACTGCCCCAACGGCTGGCGCTCGGCAATCAGCCGGCCCTGGCTCCAGCTGCTGGCATTCAGGTCCAACGGCTGATTGGCCGCGACCTGCCGGGCGCTGAACCACAGGCTGTTGCCGGCCTCCAGGTGCACGGGCTGGGCGTTGCGCGGGCTGATGCGCAGCGCGCCTTCGAACAGCCCGACCCGGGTCCCGTTGTCGACATCGCGCACGGTAAAGCGCGTACCCAGGGCCTGGATGTCGCCGGCATCGGTTTCGACAATCAATGGCCGCGAGGCATCGTGGCCGCTGCTCAGCTGGATCTCGCCGCTGATCAGGCGGATGCGCCGCTCCTGCGCGCTGTAGCGCAAGTCGACGGCGCTGTTGCTGTTGAGGTCCAGGCGCGTGCCGTCGCTGAGGGTCAGGTGGCGAATCTCGCCGGTGGCGGTGCGCTGCTCGGCGAAAGCGCTGCGCCAGGGCTGGCTGCCCTGCACCAGGTAGCCACTGCCACCGGCCACCAGCAACAGGCCCAGCAGCTTGAGCGCCGAACGTCGTTGCGCATCCGGCACATCGCGCAGCACCGCGCGGGCGCTTTCGGCGGGCACTGCGCCCAGGGTCTGCTGCAACTGCTGCAGGCGCTGCCAGGCACGCTGGTGCTCGGGATCGGCAGTTTGCCAGCGGGCGAAAGCCTGGCGCTGGGCCGGATCCATCTCCCCGCCCCAATGCAGCATCAGCCATTCGCTGGCCTGCTCGACGATGGACGGGGCAATCGGCGCGTCGTGGCGTTTCATTCTTCGTAGATGACCTGATAGCAGGCCTGGATGGCGCGGATCATGTACTTCTGCACCGAACTGACCGACACCTCCAGGCGCTCGGCGATGCAGGCGTAGCTCAGGCCTTCGAACTGCGAGAGGACAAAGGCCTGGCGGACTTTTTCCGGCATGCGATCGAGCATGGCGTCGATCTGCATCAGGGTTTCGAGAATCAGCGCGCGGGTCTCCAGCGACGGCGACTCCGGCTCGGGCAGGTGGGCGATGCTTTCCAGGTAAGCGCGCTCGATGCGCAAGCGGCGCCACTGGTCGATCACCAGGTTGCGGGCAATCTGCGCCAGGTAACTGCGGCTTTCCAGTGGCCCGGGAAACCGCCCCGAGACCAGCAGCCGCAGAAAGGTGTCCTGCGCCACGTCCGCCGCGTGCTCACGATCCCCCAGGCGCTTGCGCAGCCAGCCTTGCAGCCAGCCGTGATGATCGCGGTAAAGGCGATGAACCTGCTCTTTGCCGTCAGTCGTTGCTTCCATGAAAGGAACCGCACACGTGATTGAGAGCAATTATCATTACACTTTTTTATATCTCCAGGCAAAGCCCGTCTTCAGCGGGAGGCTTGCGCGTCCGTCAGCGGATACACCGATTCCCAGCCGCCGCCCAGGGCCTTGTACAGGCCAACCATGGCCAGCGACACGCCGGCCGAGCTTTCGACCCACTGTTCTTGCGTGGTCAACAACGCGCCTTGCACAGTCAGCACGTTGACGAAATCCACCACCCCTTCAACGTATTGCTGCTGCGCGGTGCGCAGGGCGATCTGGTTCTGGTGCACGGCCTCGGCCAGGCTGTCGCGGCGCAGCTGGCTGGCGTTGTAGCGGGTCAGTTGATCATCGATTTCATGCCAGGCACGGAGCACGGTCTGCTGGTAGGCCAGGGCAGCTTCCTGCTGTTGCGCCTCACGCAGATGGAGCATGCCGCGCAGGCGCCCGCCGTCGAACAGCGGCAGGCTGAACTGCGGACCGATGCCGAACTGGCGTGAACCCCAGGAGCCGAAATCCGAAAGCTGCATGGCTTGCGAGCCGAGGTTGCCCGACAGCGTGATGCGCGGGTAAAAATCGCCCTCGGCCACGCCAATGCTGGCGGTGGCGGCATGCAGCCGGGCCTGGGCCTGGCGGATATCCGGGCGCCGTTGCGCCAGTTGCGACGGCAAGCCGATCGCCACCTGACGCGGGGTTTGCGGCACCGGGGCGTCGGCCGCCAGTTCGGCGTGCAGGGCCTGGGGCGGCTCACCGAGCAGCAGGCTCAGGGCGTTGATCAACTGCGCCTGCTGTTGCTCCAGGGCCGGCAGCCGGGCTTCGATGGTTGCCACCTGGGCCGCGGCTTCGGCAACGTCCAGGTCGGTGGCCACGCCATCGGCCAGGCGCAGTCGCGAGAGTTGCAGGCTGTGCCGCGCCACCTCCAGGTTCTGCTCGGTCACGGCCCGGGTGCTCTGCACCCCGCGCAGCTGGATGTAGTCCTGGGCGGTCTCGGACAGCACCGACAGCAATACCCCGCGCCGATCGTTTTCCGCGACCTCCAGGGTGGCGTCGGCGGCTTCGGTTTCGCGCCGTACGCGACCCCACAGGTCCAGCTCCCAGGACGCCGAGAAGCCGGCGTCCCACAGGTTGAATGCGGACTTGCCGCTGTTCCCCGACGGATCGTTCAAGCCTTCGGCGCTGTTGCGCTTGCGCCCGTAGCTGCCGGTCGCGGTGGTGGTTGGATAGTGATCGGCGCCGATCACCTGGCGCGCTGCGCGGCTCTGCGCCAGGCGGCTGGTGGCCAGTTGCAGGTCGAGGTTGTCGCTCAGCACGCGATGGCTCAGGGCCGAGAGCTGCGGGTCGTGGAACACGTCCCACCAGCGCTCATCCATGTCGCGGCTGACCGCCTGGCTGGCGGCGGCTTTGTCCGGCACGGACCAGGCACTGACCTGCTGCGCCTGGGGCGGCTGGAAGTCCGGGCCGACACTGCACGCGGCCAACGACAGCAGGCTCAGCGCCCACACCGAGCGAACGCCGGCCTTGATGCGATGGCCCTGGCCTGAATCGCGGTTTGGGGAATGGCCCATCATCGCTGCGTCACCTCGCGCACCCGGGTGCCATTGCCCAGGGTGTCGATGCTGGCTTCCACCGACATCCCCACCCGCAGGCGCTCGGCCAGGGCCTGGCCCGGGTCGAGGACGATTTTGACCGGGATGCGCTGCACCACCTTGGTGAAGTTGCCGGTGGCGTTGTCCGGCTTGACCGAGGCAAAGGTCACGCCGGTCGCCGGGGCAATGCTCTCGACCCGGCCATACAGGGCTTCGCCGCCGAGGCTGTCGACGCGTACCTGCACCTCTTGCCCGGGCTTGACGTCAGTCAGTTGAGTCTCCTGGAAGTTGCCCAGCACATAGGCCCGTTCCAGGGGCACAACGGCGAGGATCTTGCTGCCCGGGGTGACATAGGCCCCGACCCGCACCGCGCGCTCACCGACCATGCCGTCCACCGGGGCGACGATGCGCGTGTACGACAGCTCGTAGCTGGCCATTTCCAGCGCCGCCTGGGCCCGTTTCAAGCCGCCTTCGGCCGCATCGCACTGGGCCGTGAGGATCTCCACCTGCTTGCGCTCGGCCGCCAGCACCGCCGCGGCATTGGCCTGCCGGGCACTGGCCTGATCGATGCGGGTCCTGGCTTGCTGGGCATTCTGCACCGTGCCGGCACCGACCCCGGCCAGGTGGTTGTAGCGCGCCAGTTCATGCTCGGCGAAGGCCATTTCCGCCCGTGCCGCCACCAGCGTGGCCTGGGCCTGGGCGATCACTGAACTCTGGCGCTCCAGGGTCGCCCGGGCGTTTTGCAATTGCGCCTTGGCCATCAGGGTGTCGGCATCGGCGGCCTGGGCGGCGGCCCGCAGGTCACGGTCATCGATCAGCGCCAGCAACTGCCCGGCCTTGACCTGCTGGTTGTCCTCCACCAGCACCTCTTTGATAAACCCCGCGACCCTGGGCGCCACCAGGGTGTAGTCGGCGGCGATGTAGGCGTCGTTGGTGGTCTGCTCGGTCGCCTTGCCGGTGACCAGGTAGATCAATGCGCCGAGCACCGCGACCGCGGTCACGCTGACGGCAACTTTGTGCTTGATATGAATCGTCATAAAAACCTTCTGTCTCGTTGAGCGTTCAAGTGGGCGCGCGCGGCGGGTAGACCCGCGTCGGCAGCCAGAAAATCAGCAGGATCAGCGCCGCGGCCAGCCCTGCCATGCAGTAATAAAGATCGATCGAGGTCAGCACCACGGCCTGCTGGTGCAGGCGCTGGGCCAGACCGGCGACGCCGCTGTCGACCAGGGGTGAATTGCCCAGGCTGTCCACCAGCATGGTCGAGTGAAAATGCAGGCGGTGGGTGGTCAGGACGTCCAGCACGCCGGTGGCGATCACCGCCGACAAGCCCTTCACGGTGTTGAACCAGGCCGAGGCAAAAGGCCCCTCGACAGGCTGGATACTGCCGGTGGCCAGCATCAGCAACGGCAGCACCGCCATCGGCTGGCCGAAAATCTGCAGCAGTTGCAGCAGGTAGAAATTGTCGCGGTTCCACACCGAGGTCAGCTGCGTCCCGCCCAGGCACGACAGGACCAGCATCCCCAGGCCAATCCCCAGCACCCAGCGGCAATCGACCCGGCGCAGGTTGCACAGGGCCGCCACCAGCGGCAGGGCAAGCAACTGCGGCAAGGCCATGACCAGCATCACCGGCGCGGTTTGCAGCGGGCGGTAACCCTGGACCTGGGCCAGGTAGCTGGAGGGGATGATGATCACCGCCGTCAGCACCACCAGCACCCCAGCCAGGGTCAGCAGGGCAAACGACAGGTTGCGGATGCCCAGCATCTGCAACTTGAAGAACGGGATTGGCTGCGACCATTCGTTGATCAGAAACAGCACCAGCAACAGCAGGCCACCCCCCAGCAACAGAGTGATCAGCGGCGAGGCGAACCAGTCCAGACGGTTGCCTTGCAGGATGCCGATCACCAGCATGCAGATCGCCGGGAACCCCAGTAGCAGGCCACGCCAGTTGAACTGCTTGCAGCGCTCCAGGCGCAGCGGGTCCTGGGGCAGTCCGTAGGCCACCGCCGCCATGGCCACCACACACGGCAGCACCACTTGCCAGAACGCCCACTGCCAGCCGACATACTCGGTCCACAGCGCTGCCAGCGGCGTGCCCAGGCTCGGGCCGAAGGTGGCGGTCAGGGCATAGCCGGCCAGGCCGTACAGCTTGACGTTGGGCGGCAGGAACCGCAGGGCAACGGTCATCAGCATCGGCGGCAGCGCGCCGCCGGCCAGACCCTGCACGGTGCGCAGCAGCAACAGGCTGGGGTAGTTGGGGGCGAACGGGCAGAGCACGCCCAGCACCGTGAACAGCGCGATGGCGCCGAGGGTGAAGCGCCGCAGGGAAAACGTCACCGAACACCAGGGCGCGAAGGCCATGGCCGCCACCGAAGTCGCGGTGTAACTGGCCACCAGCCAGGTGCCTTCGTCGTAGCCGATGTACAGCGCGCCACGGATATCGGCCAGGGCGATCTTGGTCACCATCTCGTTGAGGCCCGAGACCAGCACCGCCAGCAACACACCCACCAGGCCGATAATGATCCGCGGGCCGAACACGGGCGGAGCAACAACTGCCGGCTTGCTGGTGGCTGGCACGCCCGCAGGCGCGGCAACAGCGAGGGAACTCATGAAAGGTACAACTCCGGACAGGAAATACCGGAGCAGTTTAGGCAGCCCGACTACTGACGAAAACTGACTTATCGACAGCTTATAAGTGCACCAGACGCAACTATCCAGGCATCAGACGTGCCCCTGTCAGCTCGGCTGCGCCGCCAGCCAGGTGTCGCTGCAGGACGCCTTCAGGGTTTCGCGGAACCATTTATGGGCCGGGTCCTTGTCATAGCGCGGGTGCCAGGCCTGGGTCAGGACCAGGGTCGGCAACGGAATCGGCAGCGCAAACGAGCGCAGGCGCAACCCCAGGCGTTTCACACTGAGCAGGGTTTCCTTGGGCACCGGCAGGATCAGGTCCGAATCGGGCAGGACAAACATCGCCGCATGAAAGCTCGGCGCAATCAGCGGCACCCGGCGTTCCAGGCCCAGGGCGCTGAGGGCCGTGTCGATCGGCCCCCGGGCAAAACCGCGACGGGACATGCTGATATGGGGAAAGGCGGCGAAGCGCTCGGCGGTGATCTCTTCGTCGAACAAGGGATGCCCCTCGCGCACCAGCCCGACAAAGGTCGTGGAGAACAGGTTCTGCACCTTGACTTCCGGGGTCAGCGGCCGCGTGTTGCTGATGCGCAGATCGATCCGCCCCTCGCGCAGGGCTTCGTCGTCGCCATCGCCTTCCGGCACAAAGCGCAGCTCGCACAGGGGCGCCTGGCGCTCCAGGGTGTCGATCAACCGACCGCCATACACCCCGACAAAAAAATCATTGGCGCGCACATTGAAGCGCCGCTGCAAGGTACCGAGGTCCACCTGGTCCCCGGAGCGAAACACCAGCGAGGCCTGCTCCACCAGGTCCCGCACCTGAGCGCGCAACTCCAGGGCCTTGGGCGTGGGCACCAGGCCGCGGCCGGCGCGGACCAGGATCGGGTCGCCGAGGGCCTCGCGGATCCGGGTCAGGGTCCGGCTCATCGCTGCCGGGCTGAGGTTCATGCGGCGTGCGGCACCGACCACGCTGCCTTCGTCGAGCAAGGCATCGAGGGCCACCAGCAGGTTCATATCCGGAAGTTGCATGCTGAGCACTCATGGCTGAGGTGAAATGATTGCCGCGCAATCCTAGCAGCCTTGCCCGCAGCGACAATGCGCAAGATCAAGGCCAGCAGCGTTGCCCGCGGCATGGTGTGCAGCAAACGCTAAACTTGAGCCTATCCACGGACTGTTTTCACCCCGGTGCTTGAGCATCACCGCCGCTTCAAAGGAGAATCCCGCGCCGCGCGCCGCTCGCTCCTTGCGGCGCCGATGCTTTGACAAGCCTTGCAGCACTATCTAGTGTGCATTGGATCCAATTTATAGAAGTAGAGACACCCAAACGTGACGAAAAAACCCGGCATCCTGAGCAAGATCGAAGTCAGCGGGCCCATACCTGCCCATCTGGCGCGCTCAGTGATCGAAGAAACCCTGCGCGCGGCGATCCTCGATGGACGCCTGCCCAGCGGTGCAGCGTTGCGCCAGCAGGATCTGGCGGACCTGTTCGGGGTCAGCCGCATGCCGGTGCGCGAGGCCTTGCGCCAGCTTGAAGCGCAATCGCTGCTCAAGGTGGTGCCGCACAAGGGTGCGGTGGTGGCCGCGCTGATCGACTATGACGCCGTCGACACCTACGCCCTGCGCCTGCTGCTGGAAAAAGAAGCCCTGCGCCTGTCGATCCCGTTGCTGGAGCCCCAGGACATTGCCCTGGCCCGCAGCTACATCGAGGCCCTGGAAACCCAGACCGATCACGCCGAACTCGGCCGGCTCAACCGCTTGTTCCACATGGCGCTCTATCACAAGGCACCCAACCGCAAGCTGCTGAACCTGATCGAACTCGAACTCAATGAAGAAGAGCGCTTCCTGCGCTTTCACCTATCCTCCATGGGCCTTGGCACCCTCACCCAGGATGACCACCGGGCATTGGTCGATGCCGCGAGCGATAAAGACATCGAGCGCGCACTGGGCATCCTCGAACGGCACCTGGAAAGCGGCGCCACCACGATCAGGAATTACCTGCAACAACGGGAGGCATGAGCCCACCCGACACCGCGCACCCGGCGCGCCCTTCAGGATCGACAGGGCGAACCCCGGCACTTCTCAGGTGCACTCACGGAAAACCGTCACTCAGGCTTAAGGAAGAGCTGTGAATATCAACAATAAGAAATGGACGATGGTGATCAACTCCGGGCAACCCAGCGGCATCCGCCTGATCTGTTTTCCCCAGGCCGGCGCCGCACCGGAACAACTGCGCAATTGGTCCACCGGACTCGACGACCATATCGAACTGGTGGTGGTGCGCCTGGCCGGGCACGGCGTGCGCCGCGACGAAGCACCTTGCGCCAGCTGGCCGGCGCTGCTCGAGGAGGTACTGGCGGCGCTGCAACCGCTGCTCAGCGAGCCTCACGCACTGTTCGGTCATGGCCTCGGCGGGCTGCTGGCCTACGAAACGGCCAAGTATGCCCAGGCCCATTTCCCGGGCCAGACCCAGCATCTGTTCGTCTCCGGTTGCCGCAGCCCCGACAGCCCCGCCGGCCGGCCATTGCTGCATTCGCTGCCGACTCCGGCGTTTCGCGAAGCGATGCTGACCCTGGGCGCCACCCCTATCGAAATACCCCGCGACGCAGCCGACCAGCAGCTGTATGAGGCCCTGCTGCGCAATGACCTGAAACTCTTCGAAACCTGGTTCGACACCTCCAGCGGCAGCCTCGAAGTGCCCCTCACGGCCCTGTACGGCAGCGAAGACCTGCTGACCCCGGCCAGTCGCATGGTGAACTGGCGCGAATTCACGCGCCGCGAATTCGAGTTGATCGAAGTGGCCGGCAATCACTTCTTCATCAAGTCGCAACGCCAGCGCCTGCTGCAAGTGATCAACACCCACCTTGGGCTGCTGAGCCCGCAATCGGCACAACCTCTGCGGCGCTCGGCGCTGATGCACTAGTTTGCAGGCAGAAAAAAGCCCGCTCTGCATCACTGCAAAAGCGGGCCTTGGCGTGGCACCGGGGTGCCGCGATCAGATCTTGAAGCTGTCCACCAACTGTTTCAAACGGCTGGCCTGCTGCGACAGGGCATCGCAATCCTTCAGGGTTTCGTTGAGGTTGGCCACGCCCTGCTGGTTCAGCAGGTTGATCTGGTTGATGTCGACGTTGAGGGTTTCAACCACGGCGGTCTGCTCTTCGGTCGCAGCGGCCACCGACTGGTTCATGCCGTCGATTTCACCGATACGCTGAGTCACGCTGACCAGACGGGCACCCGCCTGGTTCGCCACTTCAACGCTTTCTTCGCTGGAAACCTGGCTGGCGTTCATGGTCGAGACCGCCTCGCGCGAACCCACTTGCAGCGAGGTGATCATCTTGTGGATCTCCTCGGCCGATTCCTGGGTCCGGTGCGCCAGGTTGCGCACTTCATCGGCAACCACCGCAAAACCGCGACCGGCTTCACCGGCACGGGCCGCTTCGATGGCAGCGTTGAGCGCCAACAGGTTGGTCTGCTGGGAGATGCCCTTGATCACATCCAGAATGTGCCCGATGTTGTCGGTGCTGGCATTCAGGGTCTCGATCTGGGTGCAGGACAGGCTGATCTTCTGCGACAGCTCGGTCATGGCCAGGATGGTTTTCTCCACCACCTGACGCCCGTCATCAGCCTGCTCGCTGGCACCGCTGGCGTGTTGCGAGGCATCGGCCGCGTTGCGCGCAATTTCCTGGGTCGCCGCGCCCAACTCGTTGATCGCCGCCGCCACGCTGTTGGTGCGGGCGCTCTGCTCGTCGGAGCCGATGATCGAGGCGTTGGACGACGCCATCACGCGCTGGGACAAGTCATGCACCTGGCGGGTGGCCGAGGACACTTCGGAAATCGACGCGTGAATCCGCTCCACGAACTGGTTGAACGCCCCGGCCAATTCGCCGAACTCATCCTTGGTCACCGACACCAGGCGCCGGGTCAGGTCGCCCTCGCCCTGGGCGATATCCTGCATGGCGCGGCCCATGGTGGTCAGCGGACGCATCAGGACCTGGATCAGCAGGCTCAGGAAAATGGCAATTGCGCCCACCGCGACAAACATCGCGATCAAGGCCGAAGTACGGAACTGGCTCAGGGGTGCGTAGGCTTTGTCTTTGTCGAGGGACAGACCGATGTACCAATCGGCATTAGGCAGCCCGGTCACCGGGGTGAACGAGAGGATCCGATCCTGCTTGTTCAGCACCACTTCCTGGTTGCCTTTTTCGATGCGTACGTTGGAGCCCGGGTAGATGTCCTTGAGGTTCTTCATCACCTGGTCTTTGTCCGGGCTGACGATCACCTGACCGTCGGCGCTGACCAGGAACGCGTGGCCCAGGCCACCGAAGTCTACCGAGTTGATGATCTTGACCAGGGTTTCCAGGCTCAGGTCGCCACCAACCACACCGAGCAACTCACCCTGCTTCTTGACCGGCATGGCGATGGTCACCACCAGGCCGCCCACTGCCGCCATGTAAGGCGGGGTCAACATGGTTTTATCCGCCGCGACCGCCTGTTTGTACCAGGGGCGCTGACGCGGGTCGTAGCCATCGGGCATCTTCGCGTCGGGACGCTGAGTGAAGACGCCATTGGCCTGGCCAACGTAGGTGAACTGGAAGTTGGAGGTGAAGGCAGGCTGGTCGACCAGCCCCGGAAAGTCTGCGTTGCTGCCTTGGTGAGCGACGTTCTGCGCCAGGTTCTCCAGGACCAGGATCCGCCCGCTCATCCAGTTCTGCACGCTGCTGGAGGTCAACTCGCCCGCTTGCTCGATCGAGGACTCGAGGTTTTGCCGGATGGTATTTCGCTGCAGATAGTCGTTGTACAAAGTGAACAACGCAAAAGCCAGAACCACTACGCCAGAGGCGGCCAAAAGGATTTTATGGCTGAACTTTAGATTCATGTCATGGGACTTCTTATGCCGAAAGGGGGGATGCGTCCGGAATGCAACATTCCATTTAACAGCGCAGGCAATGTTCTGTGATCGCTCTACTTTGGTGCACGCATTTCTCACCAGTCTGTCGGCATCAATCCGAGAACCCTTAGCGATTTATCGAAAATGCACGTTAGTTCCAGCAGAAACCCGCCGAACGGCGCTTTAGAGCCTTTGCTCGGTATTTTTCGATGCCGGTTGGTCGAGCCGATATTGCCAAATCGCCAGACCATGAAAGACAATGCGACCGATTATCATTTGTGACATGCAGGCCGTACCTCAATGTCATCATCGCCGTTCGCCGTACAGACGCTTTACCGCCATCACCACGGCTGGCTCAACAGCTGGTTGCGCAGCCGCCTGGGCAACGCCGCCGATGCCGCGGACCTGGCCCAGGACACCTTCGTGCGCCTGTTGCAGCGCGGCGAACGCCTGGAGCTCAAGGCACCCCGGGCCTTTTTGCGCACCATCGCCCGTGGCCTGGTGATCGATCACTGGCGTCGCGAAGAAATCGAACGCGCCTACTTAGAAACCATTGCCCACCTGCCTGAAGCCCAGACCCCGAGCGCTGAATCGCGGGCGCTGGTGCTGGAGCTGCTGGAAAGCATCGCGCGCATGCTTGAAGGGCTGAAGCCCAAAGTGCGCAAGGCATTTCTGCTGGCCCAGTGTGAAGGCCTGACCCACAAACAGATCGCGCAACAGATGGATATTTCTGTGCGCACGGTCGAACGCTATGTCGCCGATGCGCTCTATCACTGCTACCTGCTGCGCTACGAGCCTTGAGCACCATGGACACTGCCTCGATCACCCCGCGCTTGAACAAACACCCCGATCAACTGGTGGTCAGGCAGGCCATCAATTGGCTGCTGCGGCTGCGCAACAATGCCGGCAACACCAAGCTGCAACAGCAGTGCGAGGTGTGGCGGGCGGCGCATCACGAACACGAGCAGGCCTGGCAGCGGGTGCAGTCGCTGCAGCAGGAGCTCAGCGCCAACCTGCAAGCCGTACCCGGCGCCCAGGTGGCGCTGCAGACCCTGGAAAACAGCAGCCAGCGCCTGGGTCGACGCCAGGCGTTGAAGCTGCTCAGTGGCGCCATGCTGATGGGCACGGCGGCCTGGCTCGGCAAGGACCTGGTGGGCTGGCAACAGTGGACGGCCGACTTCGCCACGGCCACCGGCGAGCGACGCAGTTTCCAGCTGCCTGACGGCACGCGCCTGGAGCTCAACACCGACAGTGCGGCCGACCTCGACTTCAGCCCGCAGCGGCGCCTGATCAGCCTTGCCCGCGGCGAGATCATGGTCACCTGTGGCGCCGATTCGCAGGTGGCCAATCCGCGCCCGCTGATGGTGCAAAGCCGTCATGGGCAATTCGAAGGGATCGATGCGCGCTTCGTCGTCCGCCTGGAGGGCAACTGCACCCGGTTGAGCGTGACCGCCGGCCACGTCGCCATCCATACGCCGACCACCGCCGGCGGCCTGCCGGCCATGGTCCAGGCCGGGCAGAGCTACCTCATCAGCCATTCCCAGGCGCAACAGGCACCGGCGCTGGATATGGATGTGGGGGCCTGGGCCGAGGGGCTGATCGTGACGCGCAATATGCGCCTCGGGGATTTCCTGCAGGAAGTCGCACGTTATCGCCATGGCTACCTGGGCTGTTCGAGCGAGATTGCCGACTTGCGCCTGTCCGGGGTCTTTCGCCTGCAAGACACCGACAAGTTGCTGGCGATCCTGCCGCAAACCCTGCCGGTGCGCCTGCGCTATCGCACCCGCTGGTGGGTGAACCTGGAGCGAGCGGTCTGATCGATCAGACCGTGCATTTTTTTTGGCGGGTTTTATCCGCAAGTCCGGCTTAGTCAGTAAGCACTTCAATCTGCCTTCACCGACTTCAACGGAAACCATCATGACTGCCCGCGCCACCCCTGACCGCCATCTCGGACACTTGCGAACTGCAACTCCCCCCAAGGCACTGCGCCACGCCATCCGCGCCGCACTCTTGTGCTCGGCCCTGGGCCTGGGCGCGCTGCCGGTCGTGGGCCACGCGACTGATGCTGCCCTCAGCAGCCAAAGCTACAACATCGCCCCAGGCGCTTTGAGCGACGTACTCAATCAGTTCGCCCGTCAGGCCGGCATCACCTTGTCCACCACCCCGGCGCAAACCCAGGGTCGGCAGTCGCAGGGGTTGCAGGGCCAGTACTCGGCGGACCAAGGCCTGCAGCAGTTGCTCAATGGCTCGGGGCTCGAGGCCGTCAGCCAGGATGGCAGCAGCTACATCCTGCGCGAGCCACCTGAAACCGGCGCCTTGTCGTTGCCGACCACCGACATCAAGGGCTTCGCCCTGGGCAATGCCCTGGGCAGCATGGAAGGCTACAACGCCACCCACAGCCAGGTCGCGACCAAGACCAGCACCGCCCTGCTTGAGACCTCGCAGAGTGTCTCGGTAGTGACCCGCGAGCAGATGGACGACCAGGGCTCACAAACCGTGGCCCAGACCATGCGCTATACCCCCGGCGTACTGACCAACCCCTACGGCGCCACACACCGTTTCGACTACGTGGCCATGCGCGGCTTCAACGACGGTTCGGTGGATAACATCTACCTCGATGGCCTCAAGTCCATGGGTGACAGCGGGACCTACAGCACCATGCAGGTCGATCCGTACTTCCTTGAGCGAGTGGACATTCTCAAGGGCCCGTCCTCGGTGCTCTACGGCCGCAGCTCGCCGGGTGGCCTGGTGGCGCTGACCAGCAAGCGACCGCTGTACGAGTCCTACCATCAGGTACAAGCCACGGTAGGCACCCAGGGCCAGCGCGGCGTGGGTTTCGACTTCAGTGGCCCGGTGGATGACGACAAGCGCATTGCCTATCGCCTGACAGGCCTTGCGGACAAATCCGACACCCAGTTCGACCACGTCAAAGAAAAACGCTACGCCCTGGCCCCGACCCTGAGCATCGACTTCAGCGAAGACACCTCGCTGACCCTGCAAGCCTATCTGCAACATGACCCCGATGGCGGTTATCACGGGGGGGTCCCGGCGGATGGTGCCTTGCACCCGCACAACGGGCAGCGGATCTCCGAACACTTCTTCGACGGCGAGCCGGGGCTCGATCGTTACAGCCGTGATCAGCAGTCGTTCGGTTACCAGTTCGAACACCGGTTCAACGATGTCCTGACCGCGCGGCAGAACTTCCGTTACCTGGATTCGACGGTCAAATCCGATCAGATCTATTCCCTGGGCACCTGGGGCGGCCCCAGCGGAAACGAGCTGAACCGCTACTATTCCGGCGCCGATGAAAAACTGCATTCGTTCATCGTCGATAACATGCTCCAGGCCGAATTCCTTACCGGCGCGGCCAAGCACACAATGCTCCTGGGCGTGGACTACCAACGACGCAAAACCGTGGTCGACTGGCGTACCGGCAGTGCTTCGAGCCTCAACGCCTTCAACCCGCAGTACGGCAACACCAGCGTGCAATACGACCCGCCCACCAGCTACCTGCGCCGCCTGCAGCAAACCGGGTTGTACATGCAGGACCTGATCGAGCTGGATCAATGGCGCTTCTCCCTCGGGGTGCGCCAGGACTGGGTCAAGACCTCCAGTGAAGACCGCATCAACGAAGGGCCGAAGTCCACCGACACGCCGAGCAAACTCACCAGTCGTGCGGGTGTGCTGTACCTGTTTGAAAACGGCATCGCGCCCTACATCAGCTACTCCGAGTCCTTCAATCCGAACTCGGTGACCGACCAGACTGGCAAACCTCTGGCGCCGACCGAGGGCACCCAGTGGGAAGCGGGTATCAAGTACCAGCCGCCAGGCACCGAGAACCTGTTCACGGCATCGGTGTTTCGCATCGAGCAGGAAAATCTCGCGTCGAAACAGCCTCAGGAGGACTTCTTCCGCCCTGTTGGCCAAGTTCGCTCCCAAGGCCTGGAACTCGAAGCCCATATGCAACTGAGCGACAACCTGAAAGTGCTCGGCAGTTACACCCTGACCGATATCGAATATTCCAAGACGATGCCGAGCGCCTTGAGAGGCAGCACCCTCGACAACAAAGGCAACTCGCCCACTCAGGCCCCGCGCCAGATGGCGTCGCTGTGGGCCGACTACAACTTCCGCCAGGGGGCCCTCGATGGCCTGCGCCTGGGCGGCGGTGTGCGTTATGTGGGTTACAGCTGGGCTGATGCGGAAAACACCATGAAGGTGCCGGCCTACACCTTGTTCGACGCATCGGTCGGTTACGACCTGGGCAAGGTCGGGCTCAAGGGCCTGGACGTGCGCCTGAATGCCAACAACCTGACCAACGAGAGCTACATCGCCTCCTGTGCCAGCCTGGGCTATTGCTACATGGGTGAAGAACGCAACGTCGCGGCGACCCTGAGCTACCAGTTCTAATCATTGTCGGTTCCCCCAAAGCCAGCGCCTGAAACCGGGCGCTGGCTTTGTCGTCTCTACGGGAAAATTCCATGCGCGCACTTCTGGTTCTACTGCATCGCTACATTGGCCTGGCCACTGCCCTGTTCCTGCTGCTGGCCGGGCTCACGGGGAGCATTCTGGCGTTTCATCATGAACTTGATGAATGGCTCAACCCGACCTTCTACACCACCCCGAGCCAAGGTCAGGCGCTGCCACCGGGTGCCTTGGTCGACCGGTTGCAGGCACAACATCCTCGGCTGCAGGTCTGGTACATGGAGTACCCGAGTGAAAGCGGGCATACCGCATTGCTCGCCGCCGTGCCCCGGACCGATCCTGCCACCGGCAAACCCTTTGCCGAAAGCAATCAGGTGTTCTACCTCGACCCGGTGAGCGGCGAGCAGCAAGGGCAGCGGGAATGGGGCGCGTGTTGTCTGCAACGGGAAAACTTAATCCCGTTCCTCCTGGAGTTTCACTACACCCTCGCCCTGCCGGGCAATTGGGGGTTATGGCTGATGGGGCTGGTGGCCTGCGCCTGGGTCATCGATTGCCTGGTGGCCCTGCTGCTGACCTTGCCGCGCGGACGGCCGTTCTGGCGCAAGTGGTCGACGGCCTGGAAGATCAAGGGCGGGCATGCCTATCGGCTCAACTATGACCTGCATCGCGCCGGGGGCCTATGGTTGTGGCTGCTGCTGGTGCCGATCGCCATCAGCAGCGTGGCCATGAACCTGCCCAGTCAGGTGTTCAAGCCTGCGGTGTCACTGTTTTCCACGGTTGAGCCCAGCGTGTATGAGGCCCGTGGGCGGCTGCCGGCGACAGAGCTGGGGGTGACCCAAATCAGCTATCAACAAGCCTATGAGCGCGCCCTGGAAGAAGGCCGGCGCCTGGGTTTGAAAGCCGCGATCGGTGAGCTGTATTACAGCTTCGAGTACAACTTCTACGGGGCCGGTTTCGGTCAGCACGATACCGAGGCTCATGGTAAATCCTGGCTGTTCTTCCACGGTACAAACGGGCGCTTGCTGGGCCAGGAAATCGCCGGCCAAGGCACCCTCGGCGAGCGCTTTTATCGGCTGCAACTGCCGATTCACGGCGGGCGAATCATCGGGTTGACCGGGCAGATCCTGATTGCCGTATTGGGCGTATTGATTGCCGGGCTGTCGCTGACGGGTGTCTACATCTGGTGGCGCAAGTTGCTTGCGCGCAGAAGCGCCAGGGCTCGTAGGGGTTGAGCTAGCAAGCTGTCCAATACGGGTTGAGCCTGTGTCGAAGCCGGCTACAAGCGGCTTCGATAGACGCTACTAGTGATCCTGAGGCAAGGCCTTGCTCGCCATGGGCCACCTGCTCAATCGCGCCTCAGGCTTTATCTCGCACAAAAACAAAACCCCTGATTGCGTTAGCAATCAGGGGTTTCGGAATTCAATCTTGACGATGACCTACTCTCACATGGGGAAACCCCACACTACCATCGGCGATGCATCGTTTCACTGCTGAGTTCGGGATGGGATCAGGTGGTTCCAATGCTCTATGGTCGTCAAGAAATTCTGTGTACCAGTCCGTTGCGCTAGCAACGTGCCGGTGAAAATCATGGACTTCTACATAAACAAAACCCCTGATTGCGTTAGCAATCAGGGGTTCTGGAATTTAATCTTGACGATGACCTACTCTCACATGGGGAAACCCCACACTACCATCGGCGATGCATCGTTTCACTGCTGAGTTCGGGATGGGATCAGGTGGTTCCAATGCTCTATGGTCGTCAAGAAATTCGGGTACTGAGTCGTGACCAGATGGTCTCGCTTCAGCAAATTGGGTATGTAATAGATTTGTGTGTTTCTCTCGAACTTTCGGTTCGTTTCGTCTTCACACACCGCAATCAGGTTCTTCTTACGAAGTTACGAGATTGCTTGGGTGTTATATGGTCAAGCCTCACGGGCAATTAGTATTGGTTAGCTCAACGCCTCACAGCGCTTACACACCCAACCTATCAACGTCGTAGTCTTCGACGGCCCTTCAGGGAACTCAAG
>NZ_MVOL01000001.1 GCF_002018875.1 Pseudomonas sp. MF4836 | reverse complement strand
GTAGATGGAATAGAAGGTCACACCCACCCCTTCGCCGATCTCGGTTTGGTGCTTGATGAGCATGACGCCATTGCTGGTCCAGCCGGTGTAGTACAGCAGTGGGTGGGCGGCCTGGACCTCGGCGCTGGGGCTGTTGAGCGGCATCGGGTCGCTGTGACGGGCAAACACGACCTCACCATCGGCGATGGCGCGGACGGGTTCGGGATCGTTCGGTGCGCCTGGGGCTACCAGGTGCACGCCGCCATGCCAGCCGAACTGGTGGCTGACAGGAAAGGCCCCCTTGCCGCTTTTCTCGCCCAGATTGAAGGTGCCATCGTCGATCGTATCCGTCTCTTGAAGATCGGCGTTGCGCAGGAAGGGGAAGCTGACAAGCATCTAAAGCGCTCCTGGGGCCGGGCCGCTACTCGGACAGTGGCAGGCTGGTCGGATCAAAGGGAAGACCGGGCATTGGCTGGCCATCGAGGGACAGCGCGTAGCCGCTGCCACCAGCCTGCTGTTTCAGCGGCCCCTTGATGTTGATGGCGACGCCGTCCAGGGTGATGCCGCCATCGTGCAAGGTGATGGTCCCGCCAGGGCCACGTATGCGCATCACTTCGCCGGCTTGTAGTTCGATGACCCGCGAGCGATGGCGAATCGCCTGGCCTGCCTGCAGTTCGGATCGGCCTTCGATGGTGAGTTCCTGATGCCCGCCGATGCTGACCCAGTGGTTGGCCGTGGTCTTGTCGCGGCGGTGGTTACCGACCTCTTCGGTGCGGTCTTTGCCGGTGCGGATTGTGTGGTTACGGCCGATGCTCAGGGAGTCGTCCTGGCCGATATCGTGGCGGCGGTCTTGGCCGATGTTCACTTGTTCGTCGTTGCCGACTGTTTCCTTGCGGTCGTGACCGATAGAAACGGTTTCGTCGTGCTCGACCTGTTCGCTGCGGTCGTTGCCGACGAAAGTCGTCTCGTCGTGGTTGATGTGGATGTTCTGGTCTTTATGCGCATGGACGTAGATTTCCTCCTGATCCTTTTCGTCCTCGAAACGCAGTTCGTTGAAGCCTTCGCCCTTGTGGGTTTTGCTTTTGAGGGTCATCCGGGTCTTGTGCCGGGGCAGTTCGTAGGGCGGCAGTTGCAGGCGGTTGTAGGTGCGGCCGGTGATGATCGGTTGGTCCGGGTCGCCGTCGAAATGGTCGACGATAACCTCCTGACCGATACGCGGAATGGCCATATGGCCCCAGGTGGCGCCGGAGATGTTTTGCGAAACGCGGATCCAGCAGGAGCTGTATTCGTCCTGCTTGCCCTCGCGATCCCAGGGGAATTGCACCTTCACGCGGCCGTATTCGTCGGTAAATATTTCCTCATTTTTTGGGCCGACTACCGTGGCGTTTTGCGGGCCGTCGATCAATGGTTTGCGCAGCGGCTCAGCGCGCCATTCGGCGTCGTCCGGCACCAGTTCGGCCTTGTAGCTGTAGTGGGTGCCGAGTTGCGCCTCGGCACCCACTACAGCCTGGCTGGTGTGCTGCTTGCCATGGTGAACGATGCTGATCGGGCGCCAGCCTCGGTTCATGTCTTCCCGTGGGTGGCCCGCAAGGGTGAAGGAAATGCCCGGTTGCAGGCGCGGATCATCACCCTCCACCAGGGCCATGCGCGCATCACGGCGGTGGCCACGTAGGCGGTTTTCAGCGAAGGGTTTGCCGGCCTCGTCGAACTTGGCGCGTGCCGGATAATCGTAGCGTTCGTACTGTCGGCCTTGATGGTCGAGATCGGCGCCATCACGACTATGCTGATGGCCATAGCGCGGATGGTGAAAGGTGTAGTCGCGCTGGGTCTGGCGCGCCGTGCGTACGTTTTCACTGTAGGCGAATCGGCGAAGTGCAGGCTGAGGCTGATCACCGCCGGGCGTGGGATTGTATTGCACCGGCTCATCGCCCACCCGACCGTGGATAAACAGGCGGTCGCTGTGGACCAGTTGGTGACCTTCTGCACTGTGTCGAAAGGAATAAAAGAACCCTTCCTCGCGCATGATGCGTTCGACAAAGTGGTAGTCCGTATCGCCCGCCTGCACGCAGTACTCACGTGACAGATGCTCGTTGGTGACCCGTTGTTCGTAGTCTCGAGTCAGCCCGTGAGCCTTGAGCACCGCCTCGGTAATCTGCGGCACGGTAAGGGTCTGGAAGATGCGCCAGTCGGAGCTGAGCTTCAATCGCGCCAAGCGCGGCTCAATCACTGCCGAATAGCGCGTACGCCTGAAGCCGCTGTCGTGCTGGACGAAGGAGGACACGGCGCCATGCACATAGCGCGTCGGCGTTTCGCCATGCCAGAGCGTCAGCAACGCCGGACGATCCAGCACCTGCCCAAAGTCGATGGCGGGATTGGCGCTGCTCAGTTCGACGCAAAGATGAAAGGTCTCGGACAGCGCTTCATGGAGCGCGAACTCAACAACGTCAAAAGACTCGTTACCAATACTGAAGGTAAAACGCATATCGGATTGGCTTGGCATGCTCTATTCCCGGCAACCTGATTGCAGGCCCTCAAAAGTGGGCATGCCTGGGTGTAGCCCGCAGAAGCCTGCACGTGTTTCATGGCCCACAGATATGAGACCTTGCTGAAAAGACCCACAGAAAAATCGCTTAAATCACCTGATCTGGAACCTGGCTCCCTTTGTTGATCCGAAAATCCCCCTAGCCACACCCCGGAGTTCAAGCGCAAGACGCCGAGTGCAACCCACCCCGGCGTCCCCTACCATGCTCCGGCAAAGAGCCCTTGGACCCACGACTTTTCAGGTACCGCCATGCCCGTCGCCGCCACTGATGACCCTTATGCCGACGCCAGTGCGTTTCTGGCGGCGCTGGACCCACAGTGGGCCGCCCATATCCAGCGGGTGGGCCGCTGCCTGCATCAGCCCAAACCGACCCGCGACCCTTTCCAGGCGCTGGTGCGGGCGATTGCCTATCAGCAATTGCATGCCCGGGCCGGCGACGCGATCCTCGGGCGGCTGCTGGCGTTGTACCCCGGCCAGGCATTCCCCAGCCCGGCACAGATTATCGCCACCGATCCACACACCTTGCGTGGCTGCGGTTTTTCCGCGAGCAAGCTGGCAACTATCCAGGGCCTGGCCGAAGCGGCGCAAAACGGGGTGATCCCCAGCTATGAACAAGCGCTGCAGATGACCGATGCAGCCTTGATCGAGCGCCTGGTCGCCTTGCGCGGGGTGGGCCAGTGGACCGTTGAGATGTTGTTGATCTACACCCTGGAACGTCTGGATATCCTGCCCGTCGACGATTTCGGCGTGCGTGAGGGCTACCGGCGCCTGCAAGGCCTGGAAGCACAATTGACCCGCAAGCAGATGGCCGATACCGCCCAGGCCTGGAGCCCCTACCGCACCGTGGCGGCCTGGTATTTATGGCGGGTTCAGGCACACCCGGCCCGGGGCGCGGACACCACGGATTGAGCATCAATTCAAGCGCAAGACTCGGAGTTTTCGACGCCGGAAATCGGCCTATGCTGCTTGCAACCTGACCTACCCCAGAGAGCCGACATGAAGCAACCCACCCTGCCCCACAGCCCTGGCGCCGAGTCTGAAGACGATCGGCGCTGGCTGGCGATAGAGGCTCGCGACCCAGGCGCCGACGGGCAGTTTGTCTACGGGGTGAAAACCACCGGGGTCTACTGCCGCCCCAGCAGCTCAGCGCGCCTGCCACGGCGGCACAACGTCGAGTTTTTCGATACTGCCGAGCAGGCCGAAGCTGCAGGTTATCGCCCCAGTAGGCGCGCGGCGGCGGATCAGACCAGCACCGCGCAGCAGCATGCCGCCCTGGTGACCCGCGCCTGCCAGCTCATCGAGCAGGCCGAGGCTGCGCCCAGCCTGAATGCCCTGGCGCAGCAACTGGGCTTGAGCCCTTATCACTTCCACCGGGTGTTCAAGGCCATCACCGGGTTGACACCCAAGGCCTACGCCAGCGCGCACCGGGCCAGGAAGATGCGCCAACAGTTGACACGTGGCGGCTCGGTGACCGAGGCGTTGTATGACGCCGGCTTCAACTCCAACAGCCGCTTCTATGAATCCTCCAACGACGTACTGGGCATGAAGCCTGGCGAGTACCGCGCCGGTGGGGCCAACACCGAGATTCGCTTCGCCGTCGGTCAATGCTCGCTGGGGGCCATCCTGGTGGCGCAAAGCAACCGCGGGGTCTGCGCCATTTTGCTGGGCGATGACCCCCAAGCCCTGGTCACGGAACTGCAAGACACCTTTGCCCAGGCGCGCTTGATCGGTGGCGACCGGCAGTTCGAGCAATTGGTGGCCAAGGTCGTGGGGTTTATCGAGGCCCCGGCCCTCGGCCTCGACCTGCCCCTGGACCTGCGCGGCACCGCGTTTCAGGAGCGGGTGTGGCAGGCCCTGCGCAGCATCCCGCCGGGCAGCACCGCCAGCTATGCCGAGATCGCCAAACTCATTGGCGCGCCGAAAGCCTTCCGCGCCGTGGCCCAGGCCTGCGGCGCCAACAGCCTGGCGGTGGCCATTCCCTGCCATCGGGTGGTGCGCAGCGATGGCCAACTGTCGGGCTACCGCTGGGGCGTGGAGCGCAAGCGCCAACTGCTGGAGCGTGAGGCGCAGTGAGTCGGCGCGCGCTCCTGGTCCCCGACAAACACTGGCATGATGGCCGCCGCACCCGTTAAGGTGACCGACCTCGACCGCGCCCCGCGCGGGTCGCCCTGCCGCGTTGCCGCCACCCCGGACCGCACTGACAGACCGCTCAAGGAGCCGCCATGAGCCTGGAAACCGTTAAACACTTTCTCGCCGCAAACGCTTCCGACCTCTCGGTCATCGAGCTCGAAGAAAGCACCGCCACCGTCGCCCTCGCCGCCAGCGCGCACAATGTCGAACCGGGGCAAATCGCCAAGACCCTGTCGCTGCGGGTCAACGACCAGGTCATCCTGATCGTGACCCGTGGCGACGCACGCCTGGATAACAAGAAATTCAAGAGCCACTTCGGGGTCAAGGCCAAGATGCTCGACGCCAGCGAAGTGCAGGCCCATACCAGCCACCCGGTAGGTGGCGTCTGCCCGTTCGGCGTGCCGGACACCGTCGCGGTGTACTGCGATGTCTCGCTCAAGCAATTCGACGAAGTGCTGCCCGCCGGCGGCGCGACCAACGCTGCGGTACGCATCTGCCCGCTGCGCATGGCGCAACTGGTCAGCGCGCAATGGGTCGACGTGGCCCAGGCCTGACCCTCCAACGTCAAGGACCGAGAATGGCATGGACAGCCTGTAGTCCCGCGGGCTGAACACACCCTTCGATCAAGCCTGGGGCTGCACCACCCCGCGTTCCTCCAGCAAGCGCACGAACATGGTCAGGCTTTGCGAGACTGTGCCCCGGCGCCACACCAGCCAGGTGCGCAAATAGCGAAAAGCTTCCGACAGCGGCCAGATGCTCACGGTGCTGCACCCGGGCATGCTTTCGAGCATGCTGCGCGGCATCAGCGCCAGGCCGGCACCGGCGCTGACGCAGGCGAGCATGCCATGGTAGGACTCCATTTCGAAAATCTTCCCCGGCACCGCCGCGTCCTGGGTGAACCAGCGTTCGAAGTGATGCCGGTACGAGCAGTTGGCGCGAAAGGCGTAGATGTTTTCGCCGTTCACCTCTCGGGCGCGCTGGATCGGCCGGTGGTGCAGCGGCGCGATCAGCACCATTTCCTCTTCGAACGCCGGCACGCCTTCCAGGGCCGGGTGCAGCACCGGGCCGTCGACAAAAGCCGCCGCCAGGCGCCCTGCCAGTACGCCGTCGATCATGGTCCCGGAGGGGCCGGTGGACAGGTCCAGTTCAACTTTGGCGTAACGCTGGTTGTAGGCCGCCAGCAACCCGGGGATCCGCACCGCCGCCGTGCTTTCCAGGGAGCCCAGGGAAAACGAGCCCTGGGGCTCTTCGCCGGCCACCGTGGCCCGGGCCTCTTGCACCAGGTCGAGGATGCGCCGGGCGTAGTCGAGAAAACTCCAGCCGGCCGGCGACAGGCGCAGGCGGCTTTTCTCGCGGATAAACAGGTCGACCCCCAGGTCCTGCTCCAGTTGCTTGATGCGCGTGGTCAGGTTCGACGGCACCCGGTGGATCTGCGCCGCAGCGGCGCTGATGCTGCCGTGCTCGGCCACGGCCTTGAAGATTTCCAGCTGTACCAGATCCACGGCATTCTCCAAACGTGAACGAAAGACTCAGTATTATTCAGTTTCCAGAAAACAAACGCCACCGTAACCTGCGCCCATCCCCACCCAGCAGGACGGTGCCATGACTCAGGTTTCCAGCGTCACCCACGCCATCTCGATCAACCCCGCCACCGGCGAACAGATCGGCCACTACCCCTTTGAATCGACCCAGGCCCAGGAAGCGACACTGGCGCGCGCCGCGTCGGGGTTCAGCCTGTGGCGCAACACCCCGGTGGCACAACGGGCCGCCGCGCTGCTGGCCCTGGCCGCTGAGCTGCGCAACGACGCGCAACAGATGGCGAGCATGATCACCCGGGAAATGGGCAAGCCGATCACCCAGGCCCGTGGCGAAATTGAAAAATGCGCCCAGCTCTGCGAGTGGTATGCGGCCCAGGGCCCGGGCATGCTCAACGCCGAACCGACCCTGGTCGAAGGCGGCAAGGCGCGGATCGAATACCGCCCGCTGGGCCCGATTCTGGCGGTGATGCCGTGGAACTTCCCGATCTGGCAAGTGCTGCGTGGCGCGGTACCGGCCCTGATCGCCGGCAACACTTACGTGCTCAAGCACGCACCGAATGTCATGGGCAGCGCCTATTTGCTGCGCGATGCTTTCCAGCGCGCGGGCTTCGCCGAGGGTGTGTTTGAAGTGCTCAACGTCACCCCGGACGGCGTCTCCAGTGCCATCACCGACCGCCGCATCGCCGCCGTGACCCTCACCGGCAGCGTCCGCGCCGGCATCGCCATCGGCGCCCAGGCGGGTGCCGCGCTGAAAAAATGCGTGCTGGAACTGGGCGGCTCCGATCCGTTTATCGTGCTCAACGACGCCGACCTCGATGCTGCCGTCAAAGCCGCGGTGATCGGCCGTTACCAGAACACCGGGCAAGTCTGCGCAGCGGCCAAGCGGCTGATCGTCGAACAAGGGGTGGTCGAGGAATTCACCCGCAAGTTCGTCGACGCCACTCGCCTGCTGGCCGTGGGCGATCCCCTGGCCGCCGACACCTACATCGGCCCCATGGCGCGTTTTGACCTGCGGGACGAACTGGACCAGCAAGTGCGCGACACCCTGGAAGAAGGCGCGACACTGCTGCTCGGCGGCGCCAAGGCCGAAGGTGCCGGCAACTTCTACCCGGCCACGGTGCTGGCCGATGTCACCGACCAGATGACCTCGTTCAAGCAGGAGCTATTCGGCCCGGTGGCCTCGATCATCACCGCCCGCGATGCCGAGCACGCCCTGGCCCTGGCCAACGACAGCGAGTTCGGCCTGGCCTCCACCGTCTACACCGCCAACCTGGAGGTGGCCGAGTACTTCGCCCAGCACCTGGAAACCGGCGGCGTGTTTATCAATGGCTACTGCGCCAGCGATCCACGGGTGACCTTTGGCGGGGTGAAAAGAAGCGGTTTTGGTCGCGAACTGTCGCACTTCGGCGTACGCGAATTCTGCAATGCACAGACGGTGTGGCTGGACCGCAACTAAGGGCCGCAACCCGCCCGCACGCTTTGACTTGCGAGCGGGCACTGGTGAAGCAAGCCTGGCCCGCGCTCAGCCTGCGGCTTGAGCTGCACCGTTGCTGGGGTCGCCCTCGGCCAGCATTTGCTTGAGACGTTCACGCTCGGCAGGCCCCGGCAGCACCCCGCACGTGGTTGCCTCCAGCACGCTCACGCCCTCGGCGTTGACGATCTGCACCTCGGCCCTGGCGTGCCCCCGGGGGTCGATCGCGGAAATAAGCCAGTGGCAGGTCAACTGCTCGCCCGGGTATACCGGGCGCTTGAATTCGAAACTCATCGTCGTCGCCAGCCAGCCGATCTGCCCACCGATTTCGGTGAGCAGGCTGGCGGTCAGCAGGCCATGGGCAATCGGCGCCTCGAACCGGCGTAGCTCGGCGTAGGCGGCATCGCAATGCACCGGGTTGTAATCCCGGGAAAGCCTGGCGAATTGCTGGACGTCCTCCCGGGTAAAACATCGAACCACGGTGAATGCCTGGCCAACTTGCAAGCCATCGGCGGCCAGGGCTCTTGGGCTCTTCATAACGCCTCCTGTGGGCTCAAAAACTGTGCTCGGGACCGGGAAAGGCGCCTGCCTGCACCTCCTGGGCAAACGCCATGGCCGCGCCGCGCAACACTGAACGCAGATCGGCGTATTGCTTGACGAAGCGCGGCAACTGCCCGTCGCGCAGCCCCGCCATATCCTGCCAGACCAGCACCTGGGCATCGCAGTGCGGCCCGGCGCCAATGCCCACGGTCGGGATCGCGATCGCCTCGGTGATCGCCCGGCCAACCTCAGCCGGCACCATCTCGATCAGGATGGCGAAGGCCCCGGCAGCCTCCAGTGCCCAGGCACTGTCGATCAGGCGTTGCGCGTCCTCGCCCCGGCCCTGGACCCGGTAGCCCCCCAACTGATGCTCCATCTGCGGCGTAAAGCCTATATGGGCCATGACCGGTATGCCCGAGGCGGCCAGTTTCTGCACCTGGGGCACCATCTCGATCCCGCCCTCCAGTTTTACCGCGTGGGCACCAGCCTC
This sequence comes from Pseudomonas sp. MF4836, assembly GCF_002018875.1. GTDB lineage: Bacteria > Pseudomonadota > Gammaproteobacteria > Pseudomonadales > Pseudomonadaceae > Aquipseudomonas. Next base: position 757,531 of record NZ_MVOL01000001.1, on the reverse strand, counting down.
CTTCATGAAACGCACAGCGGTGTGAAGGCACTGTTCGGCCGAGGCCTGGTAGGAGCCAAATGGCAAGTCCGCGATCACCAGCGCGCGCTGCATCGATCGGCTGACGGCGCGCACCAGCGGCAGCAACTCATCCACCGTCACCGCCAGGGTCGAGGTATTGCCAAAGACATTGTTCGACGCCGAATCCCCCACCAGCAGCACCGGGATGCCGGCCTCTTCGAAGATCGCTGCGCTGTACATGTCATAGGCGGTGAGCATGGTCCATTTGTGCCCGGCCTGTTTCATCTGTTGCAGATGGGGAATCCGGACCCGCACGGGCACCTCGGCGCCGGCATAGGGTGAAGGTTGTTCGCTCATGATCAGGCTCTCGAATAAGAAATCAGCCCAGCCACTGCTCAATGAGCAGCACCAGGGCAATGATGATCATCGCCGCACCGGAGAGTCGACTGACCCGCCGTGCGGCTGCTGGGCGAGCGCCCAGGACCGCCTGGGAACCGAACCCCACCAGCAGGTAGATCACGCTACAACTGAGGGTATGCACCAACCCCAGGGCCAGCATCTGCAACGGCACCGGCCAGGGCGCCGTGGCATTGGTGAACTGCGGCAGCAGCGCCAGGAATAACAGGAACACCTTGGGGTTCAGACCGCTCACACACAGACCCTTGAGCGCCCAGCGCCTGGGCGAACCTGGCGCTTCGGACGGATCGGTGTGGGGCGTGGCAGGGTCGCGCAACATGCCGACGCCCAGCCACAGCAAGTACCCCGCGCCGGTCACCGTCAACACTGACAAGGCCAGGGGATGGTTGGCCACCAGGGTGCCGACCCCCGCCGCCACAATCAGCGTGGCCAGCACATGCCCGGACAACAGCCCGGCCACTGCCGGGAGCACCACCCGGCCCTTGAGGCCCGCCGAAATCGCATAGGCCCAATCCGCACCCGGGGTGATCACAAACAATACCGACACCGCCCAGAACGTCACAAAAACGCTCAAGCTCATGGGACTGCCCACCGCCATTGACACATCGCTCTTTGCATTGTCCTGCCTCGCTATTCAAGGCCGCCCTTGCCTGATCCATGACGCAGTACGGCGGTTAATGACGCGAGGAAGAATAAGCAAATCTTGCTAGAATTTACTTTCAAAGATGCTCACTAAAACACCTTAGATTGGGAGATTCTTCTACATGGATAGAATTGACCGGAAGATTCTTTCTGAACTGCAAAAAGACGGCCGGTTGTCGGTCACCGAGCTCGCCGAACGGGTGGGGTTGAGCCTTTCACCTTGCCATCGACGGGTACGGGCCCTGGAAGAATCGGGGGTGCTGCTGGGTTATCGGGCACAGTTGGACCCTGGCGCCTTGGGTCTGAACTTTTCCGCCATGGTTTTTGCCACCCTGCGCGAGGGCAACAGGCAGGCCGTGGAGGCCTTTGAAAGCGCGCTGATCGAAATCCCCCAGGTGGTGGATGCCCAGCGCCTGTTCGGCGAGCCGGACTACCTGCTGCACGTCGTCGCACAGGACCTGCCGGCTTTCCAGCGGCTGTACGACGAGAGCCTGTCGACCCTGCCCAATGTGCAGCGGCTGACCTCGACCCTGGTGATGAAGCGAGTGATCCAGGACCGACCACTGCCGTTGTAGAGAGGCCCGAGCGCGATGCTCAGGCCCCGGGCTGGGCCGGGTCACCCCGGCCCGCCAAACCCATCAGCTTTGACAGAAGCGGATGCGGTTACCGAACGGATCATAGACTTCCAGCACCTGGCCCCAGCCCTGCTGGACAATCTGTGGACGCCCGTAGCCGTAACGCTTGGCCAGTAGTTCGTCACGCAGCAGCTCGATATTGTGCATTGGCACAAATACGGTCGAACCCGGGCTGGCATCGCCGTGGTGCTCGGACAGGTGCAGTTGCAGGCCGTCGCGGCTGAGGCCCAGGTACAGCGGCAGATCGGCTTCGAAGCGGTGCTCGAACTCGACGCCGAAGCCCAGGAAATCCAGGTAGAACTCCCGGGCCTTGGCTTCATCGAACATGCGCAGGATGGGGATGGGTTTGTCGAACGTTATGGCGGGCGCAGTGGCTGGCTGGGCGTGGGCGGTTTGCTCGGGCAGCAGCGCTGCCGCGGTGTTCCAGTCCTTGTAGCCCAGTTGCTGCGCCACCAGTTCCAGCGCGGCGGAGTGAGACACCACTTGATCGCGCGTCTCCAGCGAGGCACGCAGCCGCTTGGCCATCTGTTTGGCTTGATCGATCGAAAACATCGTTGCTCCTGTGATCGAGGCATTTCGGTGCTCGCATTGCCAAACCTCGACTCTCAAGAGTGGCGATAGGATTGGGAACAACAACACATGCTTTCACCTTTCCCTTGTGCGGGAGCGAGCGGCGGGCAGCAGCGGCCGGCGACGATCATACCCAAGCCTGCGCCCGGTGGCGAGGGCGCAGCAGGAGCCTGGCCCTGGCAGACCCGCAGAACCGAATGCCCGGTCCAGGGTCATAGATCGAGCCCTTTTTCAGACGGACCCTGCCCCGTGCCTATTCGCCTGCCCCTGGTTATCGCCGCCACCGCCGCCCTGCTCAGCCTGTCCGGCTGCACCCAATACCGCTATGTCCAGCCCGACAGCGCCGAAGGTCGGCAATGCGTAGCCAAGCTCGATGCCGATGTCGCTCAGTGCGAGCAGCGCGCCAGCAAGCAGTTGGAGGCCGATACAGGCATCTACGACGCGATGATGGCCAGCTATCAGAGTTGCCTGCACAACAGCTCAAGAGACGCGCCCCAAGGGCAAGTGTGCGGCCCGGCCCCGGTCGACCCTCGCACCGAACAGGCGCGAAGCTGCCGCCAGGGTTACAAGCTGTCCTTTACCGGCTGCGGCGGCCGTATCGAAGAAGTCCCCCGTGAATGACCCCTGCCATTGGCGCCACAGGGCACCACGCCATCAATAGCGAATCGCCATTTTTTTGCACGGCGCCCGGAATTTTTTTTTACTCTTGCGACTCAGATCGTCAGGTGGAACACCAACGTATCCACTTGGCAGGACCGTTGTGCGGCTGGCGATATTGTTCATTCAGCCCACTTCCACTCCGCCCCATGGCCGTGATGAGGCCCGACCGCTAGAGCTGACTTACATGCAATCAAACGTCCGTAGCGTTGATGTTCCGTTGTTGCTGCAAAACCTGCGCTCAGGAACAGCTCCGTTACACATTGCTCTGGAAAAGCGCCTGCCGTTTTTCTCCCCCCTGCTGAGCCACTCCCACTATTTACGCCTGATCAAGGCCTACTACGGCTTCTACCAGCCTCTGGAGCAACGCCTGCTGCAGAGCGACGCGGTGCCGGCCGACTTTGGCCTGGACCAGCGCCTCAAGGCCCCGACCCTGCGCCGCGACCTGCTGGCCCTGGGCCTGGATGACGCCGCCATCGACGCCCTGCCCCAGTGCCCGTCGCTGCCTGGCACGCCTTCGGTCCAGGCCTGCCTGGGGGTGCTCTATGTGCTGGAGGGCGCCACCCTGGGCGGGCAGATCCTGCGGCGCGAGATTGCCGCCCGCTTGCAACTGGACGCGGACAACGGCGCGGCGTTTCTCGACATCTATGGCGCCGCCACCGGCCGCCGCTGGCGCGAGTTCACCGACTACCTGGGGGCCTGGCCCCTGGAGGCCGACGCACGGCAAGAGGCGGTGAACGCCGCCCAGGATACGTTTTCATCTTTTGAACACTGGCTTGACCGCTCGGAGGTGCTGCTATGAACCCATTGGACAAAAAAGCCTTCGAAGAGCTGCTGGCCAACTGTGATGACGAACCCATCCGCACCCCCGGCGCGATTCAGCCCCACGGCGTGCTGTTGACCCTGGCCGAGCCCGAGTTGCGCATACTGCAGATCAGCGCCAACGTCCAGACCCTGCTGGGCCGCACACCGGACGAGAGCGTGGGCGCGCCGTTGGAGCATTTGATCGGCGCCGAGTACACGCAGCAGGTCGAGCTGGCAGCGCAGCACGATAACCAACTGGAAGCCCCCGAGCTGTTCTTTTCACTGAATGGCGGTGTGTTCGAAGGTTTCGTGCACCGCCATCAGGGCGTGCTGGTGCTGGAGTTGGAAGTTCAGGCCGAGCCGGCCAAGGTCGCGGGCCAGGCCACCAACCTGGGGCGAATGCTGCAACGCCTGCAGGCGGCCAAAAGCCTGCAGGCGCTGTATGAAATCAGCGTGCAGGAAATCCAGGCCATCACCGGTTATGACCGGGTCCTGATCTATCGCTTCGAGGAAGAAGGTCACGGCCAGGTGATCGCCGAAGCCTCGTCGCCGTCCATGGAAGTGTTCCAGGGCCTGTTTTTCCCGGCCTCCGACATCCCCGAGCAGGCGCGCGAGCTGTACCGCACCAACTGGTTGCGCATCATCCCCGATGCCGACTACCAGCCGGTGCCGCTGGTGCCCAAGCTGCGCCCGGATACCGGTCAGCCGCTGGACCTGAGCTTCGCCAACCTGCGCAGCGTGTCGCCGATTCACTGCCAGTACATGAAGAACATGGGGGTGCTGTCCTCCATGAGCATCTCGCTGCTCAAGGGCGACAAGCTCTGGGGCCTGATCAGCTGCGGCAATCGCCAGCCACTGCATGTGCCCCACGAATTGCGCAGCGCCTGCCAGACCATCGGCCAGGTGCTGTCGTTGCAGATCAGCGCGATGGAAGCGCTGGAAGTCAGCCGCCAGCGCGAGGCCAAGGTCGAAACCCTGGCCCAGCTCAACCAGGCGATGATCGACTCCACGGAAAACGTGTTCGACGGCCTGGCCCAACAACCGGAGCTGCTGCTGGCCCTGGCCGATGCCGGCGGCGTGGCGATCATCGAAGACAAACAGTTGCACCGCTACGGCAACTGCCCCGAGCCCGATGACATCCGCGCCCTGCACAAATGGCTGCAAGCGTCGTCGCAGAAGGTGTTTTCCAGCCACCAGCTGTCGTTGCTCTACCCGCCTGCCGCCGCCTTTACCCAGGTCGCCAGCGGCGTGCTTGCAATGAGCCTCCCCAAGCCGGTGGACAACGGTGTGCTGTGGTTTCGCCCCGAGGTGAAGGAAAACATCAACTGGAGCGGCGACCCGAACAAGCCGCTCAACCTGGAAGACTCCGAATCGGGCCTGCGCTTGCGTCCGCGGACCTCGTTCGAGATCTGGAAAGTGGAAATGGCCGGCATCGCCACCAAGTGGAGCCATGGCGACCTGTTCGCCGCCAATGACCTGCGGCGCTCGGCGCTGGAAAGCGACCTGGCGCGCCAGGTGCTGCGCGAACAGCGCGCGGTACAGGCCCGGGACGACCTGGTGGCGGTGGTTTCCCACGACCTGCGCAACCCCATGACCGTGATCTCGATGCTGTGCGGCATGATGCAAAAGGCCTTCAGCTCCGACGGCCCGCACACCTCGCGACGCATCTCGACCGCCATCGACACCATGCAACAGGCCGCCGGGCGGATGAACACCCTGCTCGAAGACCTGCTCGACACCTCGAAAATCGATGCCGGGCGCTACACCATCAAGCCGCAAGCGCTGGAAGTCGGGGAAATGTTCGAAGAAGCTCAGGCCCTGCTCACGCCGTTGGCGCTGGATAAGGACATCGAGATCTCTTTCCAGGCCGAGCCGCAGCTGTCGATCCACGCCGACCCGGAGCGTCTGTTCCAGGTACTCTCGAATCTGGTGGGCAACGCCATCAAGTTCACCCCGCGGCGCGGCAAGATCGGCGTGGTGGCGATGTCCTCCGGGGAGGACATCGTGTTCAGCGTGCGCGATACCGGCGAAGGCATTCCCCAGGATCAACTGCCCCACGTCTTCGACCGCTACTGGACCATCAAGGACGGCAACCCCACCGGCACCGGGCTGGGGCTGTACATCACCCAGGGCATAGTCGAAGCCCATGGCGGGCGGATCGAGGCCGAAAGTGAAGTCGGGACCGGGACCGAGTTTCGCTTTACCGTGCCCAGGAGTGCGATCACCACCAGTTGATCAATGTCAGTCACGTCGTCGGGTGCCCTGACTCGGCGGCGCCCTGGGGCCACTTTCCGGCATCGCCACCGATCCTGCGAATTTGCAGTTGGCCCCGGGCGTGATCAAACTGCCGCGTCGCTCACGCTGGCGCCCGCCTTTTTTCTGGTACCCCGAATGTCCGACCTATTGCTCAAACCCGTCTTGCCGGGCGTTGCCCTGAGGCGATGGCGCCTGCTGCACCGGGTGAAACAGGCCCACGCCGCCGAGTTGTTCAAGGTCACTCAGTCGACCATTTCCCGCTGGGAGAGCGGCGTGCAGGCCATGGAACCCACAGCCCGCCAACTGCTTGAGCAACTGCTGGCCGCGCGCCTGGATGCCGCCGCCGACCAGGCCCTGGCCAGGCTGGTGCGGGAAAGCCCACGGCCGGTTCATCTGATTTGTGACCTGACCCACCGGCTGCTGGCCTGCTCCGCCCCGCGTGCGGAGCAGTTCGCCCGTCCGCTCAACGAACTTCTGGGGCATTCGCTGTGGGGGTTTGCCACGCAGGAGATTCATGCCGCGGAGTCCGCGCTGGATCAGACCGGCTGGCGTGAAACCCACGCGCCACCGTCCGTGGAATTCATCACCGGGGCCAACGGCTCGACGCTGGTGCCCATCTGCCACAGCCTCTGTCGCTGGACCCGCATCCCCCTTTCCGATGGCAGCGCCGCGCGCCTGGTTGAGACCCTCTAAGCCCGCCCCCTCCCGCGCGCGCATACTTTATGCGTGGACACTGGTTGGCACCGGTCCTAGTCTGGGCGCTGACCTGAAACGGTGCCGCCAGGCATGCAGCGGGTCGATCGACTGGGGCGAATGGATGAATATTGAAAAACTCAAAGGGCGACTCGACTTCCTGCGCGAGGCGGAAAAGCTCAAGGACGTGCTCAGAAGCGCCCATACCTCGTGCGGGCGCCCCGAAAGCACGGCCGAACATAGCTGGCGCCTATGCCTTATGGCGATCACCTTCGCCGATGAACTGAGCGGCCTCGACCTGCTGAAACTGCTCAAGCTGTGCGTCATTCATGATGTCGGAGAAGCCATCAACGGCGACATCCCGGCCGTCAGCCAGCATGCATTTCCCAACAAGAGCCAGCAGGAAAGAAGTGACCTCATGCTCCTGACCCGCAGCCTGGATCCGGGGTTGAGTGAGGAAATTCTCGCGCTCTGGGATGACTACGAAAACGCCCTGTCGCCCGAGGCCAAGGCCGTCAAGGCGCTGGACAAGCTGGAGACGCTCCTGCAACACAATCAGGGGCTCAACCCGGCGGATTTCGACTACCCGTTCAACCTGACCTACGGCAAGCGCTACACCGACGCCGATCCATTGTTCAAAACGTTGCGCACACTGATCGACCAGGACACAAACGCACATATCCATAGGACTATCAGCCTGCGCGATGAGCAGGCCGCGGACATCGAAACTATCACCCAACTGATCGAAGCGGCCTTTTGCAACGAAGAACACTCAAGCCACAGCGAGCCATTCATCGTCGCGGCACTGCGCCGCGCCGAGCAACTGAGCGTCTCCCTGGTGGCCCTGGACAACGACAGAATCATCGGTCACGTGGCCGTTTCACCGGTGACCCTTTCCTCTGGTGCCGCTGGCTGGTATGGCCTGGGACCGATCTCCGTCCGTCCCGATCGACAGGAGCAAGGCATCGGTTCACGCTTGATGCAGGCGGCCCTGGCCCGGTTGCAGTGCCTCGGCGCTGCGGGCTGCGTAGTGCTGGGCGACCCGGGGTTCTACGGGCGCTTCGGGTTCCGGGCCCATCCGGGCCTCGAGCTGCCCGGTGTACTGCCAGAATGCTTCCAGACGCTGGCCTTCGGCGGCCCGCTGCCGGTCGGGCGTGTGCAGTACCACCCGGCATTTGCCGCGACCGAATAGGTGCAACTGCCTATTGAGCAATGGCCATGCGCCGCTTGGCTTTGTAGCAATCGTTGATGTCCAGCGCCTTCTGATAAAACGCCTGGCGTTGCGCGCGGTTGCTGTCCCCTAGCAGGCGGTAGATTTCCGCCTGATAGTCGCGGCTGCTGCCCCACTGCATCGCCAGGCCCTGGGGTTGCTCGCGGCGGCACTCAAGCCTGACCACCGGCTGTGGGAAGTACTGCGCGTAACTCGGCATGGCATCTTCCACGGCATGCAACGCTGCCTGGTACTGCGGGGTGTCGGTGAATGGCAGGCACCAGGATGAAATTTCCAGCGCCGCCGGCGCAAACCCCTGGGTCAGGCTGTGCTCAAGCAAGGGGCAGGCCTTGGCCTTCACCTCCTCGCTTGGATAAAGCATCACGTAGATCAGCGCCAGGCGATATTCGGCCACCGGGTGTTGCAGCGCAGCGGCCTGTTCCAGCAGACCCATGGCCGGCCGCATCAAGGCGCCGGCCTGGTCGATCAGCAGCATGCCTTGCTGCTTGTCCTCGGCACTCGCGGTGGGCATGTCGGCAGGCACCACTTCCAGCTTGCTGTTGGCCTGTTGCAGATAAGGCACAGCTTGTTGGTAGAGGCTTTCTGCCCGGGGATCGATCGACGCCGCGCCGGCCAGGCACACCTGGGGCAAGACGCACGCCAGCAGCGCGTAACGGCAGCGAAAAACAGACATGGGGGGCTTCCTTGCAGGACGGCGATGAAGGTCGGGCAGGATACAGAGCGTGAGCCGTCGCAGCCACTCAAGCCGGCCCCCGGACTAGGGCCGCACCAGGTCCTTGCGCCGCCATAGCCGCGCGAACAGCGCATTGAGCGCGGTGCACAGGCCGCCTGCCACCAGACCCAGGGCCAGGAACAGCAACGCCCCCTGGCCAAATCGTGATGGCCAGGGATAGTCGGCAGACACGGAGGCCCGGGCATAGTCGAGAAAATGGGGCAGCGCGGACATCAGCCAGATCAGGCCACTGCTGATAACCCCGCCGACCAGGTAACGCCAGGACGTGTTCAGGCAACGTTCCACCAGCCACAGGACCGGCCAGCACACCAGCATGCCCAGCAGCCCGCCAATCAGGAAGAACAGGCAGAAAGCCCCCAGGCTGTGCTCCATGAACAGGGTCGCCGCCAGGCCCAGTGTCAGCCCGCCCGACAGCGGCACGGCGATGATTGAACCGGGGCTGCGCCTATGCGCTGGGGTTCGGCTGGGCAAGCGTTCGATGCCCAACAGCACCAGGCTGGACAACAGCCCCAGGGCCAGGCCGCCCGCCAGCGTCGACCACAAAAGTGTGCCCAAGGGCAGGCCCAGCAGCAGGTTGGCCGCCAGGCTCTGGAGCAGCGCGCTGAGCAGGTGCCGCAGTCTGGAGCCTGGGCAGCGCCGATCCCCCCACAGCAGCAAGGGGAGCCCCAGGACAATGGCAATCACGCTGCCAAACAAAAACCCCGAGAACAGCGCCGCAGCGCTCGGTCCCAGGACCAACGCCTTGGCGCCGGCATACACCAGCCCGCCGCACATCGGCACGGCAAACAGCCGCAACTCGCCGTCAGGCGCCATAGCCTCTCCCCCCGGTTCGACAATGGGCGCCAATGTACCGGGGCTGCGAGGCCGGAGCCAGGCCTATTGAAACAGGCCGCGCAATCAGTCCGCCTGTACCGTGAGCTGGCGCTGTTCGCCCAGGCCGCTGATGCCCAGGCGCATGGTCTGGCCCGGGCGCAGGTACACCGGTTGCGGCTTGATGCCCAGGCCGACTCCGGGCGGGGTGCCGGTGGAAATCACATCACCGGGTTGCAGGCTCATGCAGCGGCTGAGGTAGGCGATCAACTGCGGCACGCTGAAGATCAGGGTCCGGGTATTGCCGCTCTGGTAGCGCTGGCCATCGACCTCCAGCCACAGGTCCAGGACGTGCGGGTCGGGGATTTCATCACGGGTCACCAGCCATGGGCCGAGGGGGCCGAAGGTGTCGAAGCCCTTGCCCTTGTCCCAGGTGCCACCGCGTTCGAGCTGCCATTCGCGCTCGGACACATCGTTGATCACGCAGTAGCCGGCCACGTGCTGCATGGCGTTGGCTTCGTCGATGTTGCGCCCACCGGTGCCGATGATCACGCCCATTTCCACTTCCCAGTCGGTCTTGCGCGAACCCCGAGGGATCTGCACATCGTCGTTGGGGCCGCAGATGGCGCTGGTCCACTTGTTGAAGATCACCGGTTCCTTGGGTACCTCCATGTTCGACTCGGCAGCATGATCGGCGTAGTTCAGGCCGATGCAGATAAACTTGCCGACCTGGCCGACGCAAGCGCCGATCCGTGGCTGCCCGGCCACCAGCGGCAGGCTGTTGGGGTCGAGCGCGGCCAGGGCGGCCAGGCGCTGCGGGCTCAAGGCCTCGCCTGCAATATCGGTGACATGGGCCGAGAGGTCGCGGATCTGGTTGTTGGCATCCAGCAGTCCCGGTTTCTCCGAGCCCTTTTCGCCATAACGCAATAATTTCATGTGCTACTCCTGCTTTTTTCTAAAAGGGGTAAGCCCAGGCTCAGATGCTCATGCCGCCATCGATCACGTGCACGCCACCGGTGGTGTAGGCCGATGCATCGCTGCCCAGGTACAGCGCCAACTGGGCGATTTCGCCGGCAGAGCCGATCCGGCCCATGGGCTGGCGATCCAGGAACTGCTGATACACCTGGGCCTCGCTGACGCCCTGCTGCGCGGCCTGTTCGGCAATCCGCTGACGCAGCGATGGCGACTCCACGGTGCCCGGGCAGATGGCGTTGCAGCGGATGCCCTGGCCGATAAAGTCGGCGGCCACAGCCTTGGTCAGGCCGATCACCGCGGCCTTGCTCGCGGTGTAGGCAAAACGGTTGGGCACGCCTTTGACGCTGGACACCACCGACGCCATGTTGATGATCGAACCGCCGCCGCGCTCCAGCATGCCCGGCAAAAAGGCGCGAATCACCCGGTACATGGCGCTGGCATTGATCTCCATCGAGCGCGCCCAGGCCGCTTCGTCGCACTCAAGGATGCTGCCGCTGTGCACATAACCTGCGCAATTGAACAGCACGTCCAGGCCACCGATACGCTGGCAGGCGTCAGCGATGGCGCTGCTTGAGGTCACATCCAGCAGCAGCGGGGTCACGCCGTCGATGCCGTGCAGGCTGTCGATATCGATGTCGCTGGCAAACACTTCGGCGCCTGCCTCGGCAAAGGCCAAGGCGCTGGCCCGGCCTATGCCCTGCCCGGCCGCCGTCACCAGCACCCGTTTGTCGCGCATGTTCATCGGCCTTCCACCTTCGCAGTGGCATCAGCGGCCTTGGCCTTGCGCCCCAGCATGGCAGCGGGGATCGCCAGGATCAGCCCGCCGCTGACAAACAGGCACAGGGCCAGGACGTAGGTGCCGTTGTTGATATTGCCGGTGAGGTTTTCCGCCACGGCCGTGATCATCGAGCCGGTAAAACCCGAGAGGTTGCCGATGGCATTAATCATGCCGATCCCGGCAGCCGCCGCGACCCCGGACAACACAGTGCCCGGCAGGGTCCAGAAAAGCGGCATCAGGCTCAGGATCCCGGAGGCGGCGACACTCAGGAACAACACCGAGAGCAGCAGATTGTCGGCAAAAAACGCACTGAGGATCAGCCCCACACCGCCGATAAAAGCCGGGATCGCCGCGTGCAGCCGGCGCTCGCCGGTACGGTTGGAATGCCGTGCATTGAGCAGCATCGCCACCGTGGCCACGGCATAGGGAATCGCCGTGAGCAAGCCGATGTGCAGGCTGTTGGTGATGCCGGTGCTCTTGATGATCGACGGCATCCAGAACGCCAGGCCGTAGAAGCCGGTATTGAAGGTCAGCAGGATCAGCACCAGCAACCACACCCGCGGGTTGAAAAACACCTCGCTCAAGCGGGTGGCCTTACCCTGGTTGTCGCTTTGCAGATTGGCCTTGAGCAGGGCTTTCTCTGCCGCCGACAGCCACTTGGCCTTGTCGATGTTATCGGCCAGGCAAACGATGACCACGAACGCCATGATGATCGACGGAATGCCCTCGATGATCAGCATCCACTGCCAGCCGGACAGGCCCTGCACCCCTTGCATGCTGTTCATCAGCCAGCCGGAAAGAATGCCGCCCAGGGTCAGGCTGATGGGCATCGCCATCAGGAACCCGGACATCACCCGGCTTTGGCGATGGGTTGGAAACCAGTAGTTGAGGTACAGGATCACCCCGGGAAAAAAGCCGGCTTCGCAGATCCCCAGCAAAAAGCGCAGCACGTAGAACATGGTGTGGGATTCGATGCCGAACAGCCCCGCCAGCGGCACGGTGTAGGCCACCGCCATGGAGATCACCGCCCAACTGAGCATGATCCGGGCGATCCAGAAGCGCGCGCCGAAGCGATGCAGCAACAGGTTGCTCGGCACCTCGAACAGGAAGTAGCCCCAGAAGAACATGCTCGCGCCCAGGGCGTAGATGGTGTTGCTGAATTGCAGCTCGTTGAGCATGTCCAGCTTGGCAAAGCCGATATTGACCCGGTCCAGGTAGGCGGCCATGTAGCACAGCAACAGCACCGGCAGGATGCGCCAGATGACTTTGCGGTAGGTGCGGTCTTCAAAATCCAGTTCGCGGGCTTGCGCCTGCGCCGGCAGGTGCTCGGAGATGGTTTGCATGGAGATAACCCCTGGGCATGTGGACATGCCTGATTGTTTTTATCGAATGGGTCGCGCCGGCTGAGTCGTTCAGCCGGCGGTGCAGCGGATTACACGGCCTGGTTGGTATTTTCCCCATTGACCAAGCGCGTCAGGTGCAGCGGGTTGCTGTTCTGCAAAGCCTGGGGGAGCAAGGCGTCCGGGAAGTTCTGGTAGCACACCGGGCGCAGGAAACGCTCGATGGCCAGGGTCCCGACCGAGGTGCCTCGGGCATCGGAGGTGGCCGGCCAGGGACCGCCGTGGACCATGGCGTCACACACTTCGACCCCGGTCGGGTAGCCGTTGACCAGGACCCGGCCGACCTTTCTTTCCAGCAACGTCACCAGTTCGCCAGCGTGCCCCAGCTCGGTCGGCTCGCCGATCAGGGTGGCGGTCAGTTGCCCGTGCAGGCCGTGCAAGGCCGCCAGCAACTCGGTGCGGTCGGCCACTTCCACCAGCACCGTGGCCGGGCCGAAGACTTCTTCCTGCAGCAGTTCGGCGCCGCTCAGCAGCAGGCTGACATCGGCCTGGAACACCTGCGCCCGGGCTTGCTGGCCCTGTTGCGCCGCGCCCGCCAGATGGCGGATCTGCGGATGCGCCCGCAAGGCGTCGCAGCCCTGCACATAACTGCGCAAGCCCCCGGCATTGAGCATGGTTTGCCCCGGCTGCTCGCCGATCAGGGTGCTCAGGCGCTGGATAAAGGCGCTGAACTGCGGCGAACGGATACCGATCACCAACCCCGGGTTGGTACAGAACTGCCCGGCCCCCATCACCACCGAAGCGGCGAGTTCGGCAGCAATCTGCTCGCCTCGGGTCGCCAGCGCTTCGGGTAGCAGCAGCACCGGGTTGATGCTGCTCATCTCGGCAAACACCGGGATCGGCTGCGGCCGGGCGGCAGCCATATCGCACAGCGCGCGGCCGCCCTTGAGTGAACCGGTAAAACCCACGGCCTGGATCAGCGGGTGCTTGACCAGTACTTCGCCGACCCCGGAGCCGAAAATCATATTGAACACCCCGGCCGGCATGCCGGTTTTCTCGGCGGCGCGCACGATCGCTTCAGCCACCCGCTCGGCGGTCGCCATGTGCCCGCTGTGGGCCTTGAACACCACCGGGCAGCCAGCGGCCAGGGCGGCAGCGGTGTCGCCGCCGGCGGTGGAGAACGCCAGGGGGAAGTTGCTGGCACCGAACACCGCCACCGGGCCCACACCCAGGCGGCATTGCCGCAGGTCGACCCGGGGCAGCGGCTGGCGTGCCGGCAGCGGCAGGTCGATGCGCGCAGCGTAAAAGTCACCCCGGCGCAGGGTCTGAGCAAACAGACGCATCTGGCCGCTGGTGCGCGCCCTTTCCCCTTGGATACGGCCTGCCGGCAGTGCAGTTTCACGGCTCACCAGGGCCACGAAATCGTCCCCCAGGGCATCCAGCTCGGCGGCGATAGCATCAAGAAATTCGGCGCGGCGCGCGGCCGGCAAATGGCGATAGAGCTGGTCGGCCTGGGCAGCGGCATTCGCCGCGGCGTCGACTTCGGCCAGGGTGGCCTGGACGAAAGCACCCGGCAGCGCTTCGCCGGTGCTGGCATCGACGCTGTGCAGCAGCACCGAGCCAGCGGCGCTGCGGCCACCGGCGATAAAGTTGTGACCGGACAATTGGGGCATGACAGTCTCCTGACCCGGATTGAAATCTGGTCCGTACTCTACTGCCCGGTCGCGATTCTTTCCCAATGGCATTTTTGGATTAACCGATAACGCCCCGTTATCGGAAGCGCCGCTTCATCGGTGCCCTTTCAACCGCCCTGTTCCCGGGTCAGCCGGGCGTTTTCCAGGAGTATTTCGGCAAACTCCAAGGCCGCGCCCACCAGCGGCTCGCCCTTGCGCGTCAGGATCCCGTAGTCCTGGGGCACCAGGTGCAGAGGCGTGTCCAGGGTCCTGAGCTGGCCGCTGTCGAGCAGCGGCTTGACCATGGCATCGGGCAGCATGCCGATCATCGGCCCCCGTTGCAGGACCTGGAGAAAGGTCTGCATGGAAATGGTGTCCACGGTATTGCGCGGCATCTCCACCCCGGCGTCGGCGAACGCCAGCTCCATGCGCCCGCGAATCGGGGTGCCGACCGGGTACAGGATCCAGGGCAGGTCCACCAGTTGCTGCAGCGAGATCGGCCCGGCCTCGGCCAGCGGGTGACGGCTGTTGACCACGATGCAGAACGGCTCCGGGGCCAGGGGCTGGAAGTCATAGCGCCGGCGCTGGCTTTGTTCGGTGAAGCGCGCCACCGCCAGGTCGAGCTTTTTCTCTTCGAGCATCTCCATCAAGTGGTTACTGGTCTGTTCCACCACTTCGATCGACAGCAACGGCCAGCGCTGCTTGATCTGCAATATGGCCTCGGGCAGCGCGATCGCGGTCGCGGCAAAAATCCCGCCGACCTTGAGATGGCCGTGGCCGCCTTCGCGCAGGCTGCTGATCTGCCCGACAAAGGCCCGGGCATCATTGAGGGCAATCTGCGCATACCGCACCACGTGCTCGCCCAGGGCAGTGGGCGGCATGCTACGCGGCTGGCGTTCGAACAGGGCGAAGCCCAGCAGACTCTCGATTTCCTTGAGCATCTTGCTGATGGCCGGCTGGCTGAGGTTCATCTGCTGCGCCGCGAGGTGCATGTTGCGCGTGCGTCCCAGGGTGTCGATCAGCAGCAAATGCCTGAATTTGAGCCAACCGCAGAAGCTTGAAAATGACAGGTCCGACATGACACTCCCCCGCAAAACAATAACCGTACGTTATCGATAATTGAAAATATGTCATTGGAGTTTATCGACCGCCAGCCCTAGCGTGAAGGCTTTACGGACCTGGAATAGTCGTCATGTCGATATTGCTTACCCCACACAACACCCTGCCCGCCGATGGCGTGAGCGGCACCCTGATCGGCCGCGCCTGGGTCCCGGGAGCCATCGCCGGCCCATCGGCCATTGCTCTGCGTGCCGACGGCGTGTTCGATCTGTCGGCACGTTTTGCCACCTTGAGCGAGCTGCTGGAGTCGGATTCGCCGCTGGAGGCGTTGCGCCAGACCCCAGGCACCTTTATCTGCAGCCTCGACGAGCTGCTGGCCAATAGCGGTGCCGGCAGCGACCCGGGCAAGCCGTTCCTGTTGCCGCCCCTGGACCTGCAAGTGATCAAGGCCGCCGGCGTGACCTTCGCCGCCAGCATGATTGAGCGGGTCATCGAGGAGCAGGCCGGCGGCGATGCGGGCAAGGCCGAAGCGGTTCGGGCCATCGTCCACGGGGTCATCGGCGACAACCTGCGCTCGATCGTCCCCGGCTCCGAGCAGGCTCAGCGCCTCAAGGCGCTGCTGATCGAACAAGGCATGTGGTCGCAATACCTGGAAGTCGGAATCGGCCCGGATGCGGAAATTTTCACCAAGGCCCCGGTGCTCGCCGCGGTCGGCAGCGGCAGCCAGATCGGTATCCACCCCGGCTCGCAATGGAACAACCCCGAGCCGGAGGTGGTGCTGGCGGTCAACAGCCGAGGGCAGATCCACGGCGCGACCCTGGGCAACGACGTCAACCTGCGGGACTTCGAGGGGCGCAGTGCGCTGCTGTTGAGCAAGGCCAAGGACAACAATGCGTCCTGCGCGATCGGGCCGTTCATTCGTCTGTTCGATGAAGGCTTCAGCCTGGATGACGTGCGCCGCTGCGTGGTCGACCTTGAGGTGCGGGGCGAAGATGGCTACCGGATCCAGGGCTCCAGCTCCATGGACCAGATCAGCCGCGATCCCCAGGACCTGGTGCAGCAGACCCTGAACGCCAATCACCAATACCCCGACGGCTTCCTGCTGTTTCTCGGTACCCTGTTCGCCCCGACCGAGGACCGTGATCACGTCGGCGGCGGTTTCACCCACAAGCTGGGAGACCAGGTCAGCATCAGCAGCCCGTTGCTGGGCAGCCTGCACAATCAGGTGACCCACAGCAGCGAGGCCGCGCCCTGGACCTTTGGCCTGAGCGCCCTGCTGCGCAACCTGGCCGCGCGCGGCCTGCTCGCCCGCTGAGGCCGCCGCCGGTATCGATTCATCCCAATTACAAGAGAGAACCGCACCATGAGCGACACCCCGAGACGCCCGCTGCGCAGCGAACAATGGTTCAACGACCCTGCCCACGCCGATATGACCGCGCTCTACGTCGAGCGCTACATGAACTACGGCATGACCCGCGAAGAGCTGCAATCGGGGCGGCCGATCATCGGCATCGCCCAGACCGGCAGCGACCTCACCCCGTGCAACCGCCACCACCTGGAGCTGGCACAGCGGGTCAAGGCCGGGATTCGCGATGCCGGCGGCATCCCCATGGAATTTCCGGTGCACCCCATCGCCGAGCAGACTCGCCGGCCCACCGCTTCGCTGGACCGCAACCTGGCCTATCTGGGGCTGGTGGAGATCCTCCACGGCTACCCGCTGGACGGCGTGGTGCTGACCACCGGCTGCGACAAGACCACCCCCGCCTGCCTGATGGCGGCGGCCACTACCGACCTGCCGGCCATCGTGCTGTCGGGCGGGCCGATGCTCGACGGCCATCACAAGGGTGAGCTGATCGGCTCCGGCACCGTGCTGTGGCATGCACGCAACCTGCTGGCCGCCGGCGACATCGATTACGAAGGTTTTATGGAAATGACCACCGCGGCCTCGCCCTCGGTCGGTCACTGCAACACCATGGGCACCGCGCTGTCGATGAACGCCCTGGCCGAAGCCCTGGGCATGTCGCTGCCAGGCTGCGCGAGCATTCCGGCGCCCTACCGTGAGCGCGGGCAGATGGCCTATGCCACCGGCAAGCGTATTTGCGAGCTGGTGCGCCAGGATGTACGCCCGTCACAGATCATGACCCGCGAGGCGTTCGAAAACGCGATTGCCGTGGCCTCGGCCCTGGGCGCTTCGAGCAACTGCCCGCCGCACCTGATCGCCATCGCCCGGCACATGGGAGTCGAGCTGAGCCTGGATGACTGGCAACGCATCGGCGAAGACGTGCCGCTGCTGGTGAACTGCATGCCAGCCGGCAAGTACCTGGGCGAAGGCTTCCACCGCGCTGGCGGCGTACCGGCGGTGATGCACGAGTTGCAAAAGGCCGGGCGCCTGCACGAGGACTGTGCGTCGGTCAGCGGCTTGAGCATCGGCGAGATCGTGCGCAATAGCCTGACCAGCAATGCCGACGTGATTCACGCCTTTGACGCGCCACTCAAACACCGTGCGGGCTTTATCGTGCTCAGCGGCAATTTCTTCGACAGCGCGATCATGAAAATGTCGGTGGTGGGCGAGGCGTTTCGCAAGACCTACCTCTCCGAGCCCGGTGCGGAAAACAGCTTCGAGGCGCGGGCCATCGTGTTTGAAGGCCCTGAGGACTACCACGCACGAATCAACGACCCGGCGCTGGATATCGACGAACGCTGCATCCTGGTGATCCGTGGCGTGGGCAACGTTGGCTACCCGGGCAGCGCCGAGGTGGTGAACATGGCCCCGCCCGCAGCCCTGATCAAGCGCGGCATCGACTCCCTGCCGTGCCTGGGCGACGGCCGCCAGAGCGGCACCTCGGCCAGCCCGTCGATTCTCAATATGTCGCCGGAAGCGGCCGTGGGTGGTGGCCTGGCACTGCTGCAAACCAACGACCGGCTGAGCGTCGACCTCAACGCGCGCAAGGTCAATCTGCTGGTGGATGAGGCCGAGCTGGAGCGGCGCCGAGCGCTGTGGAAACCCAGCATCCCCGCCTCGCAAACCCCGTGGCAGGAACTCTACCGACAACTGGTCGGCCAACTCTCCACTGGCGGCTGCCTGGAGCCCGCCACCCTGCACCTGCGCATCATCGCCCGCAGCGGCGAACCGCGGCATTCCCACTGACCGTCGGCGACCCATACAAAAACGCCACTCGATTGAGTGGCGTTTTTTTTGCGCCGGCTTAGCGGCCGGTCATCAGGCTCTGCAAGCGGGCCTGGGCCTGCTGGACGTTTTTCGCCTGGCTGTTCAGTTCTTGCAGCAGGGCATTCAACTCGGCCTGGACTGCAGGGTCCTGGACCTTGACCACCGCCCCGGAAATCTCGATCTGGCCTTTGTGAGCGTTCACGTAATCGGCAATCTTCAGGCTGCTGTCGAAGGTGCCGTTGATCTGCGGCAGCACCTCGCGAAAGGTGTTGGCCGGCACGCTGACGGTCTTGTCGTAGGCCTTGTCATACACCACCTTCAAGTCCTCGGGCTGCTTGAGCTGGGCATGCGCCGCATCCGCCTTGGCCTGTTCGCTGGTCAGTTGGGTACTCATCTTATTGAGTCCGGCCTGGATCGCCTGGATATCGTCACGACGGGCGATGACATCGCCCAGGGAACGCATCGACCCCTTCTGCATCAGCTCGCCCAAAGGTTTGACCGACGCGTCCATGCCGGCATTGAAATCGCTGATCACCGCGTAGTGACGGCTGTAGTCGCCAAACGCTTTGCTCTCATCGGCGGTCAGTTGCGGCACGCGTACGCCAGGCTTGTCGAGGATGCGGGTCTGCAGAAACTGGCTGAACGCTGCGCGCTGCTCGGGTTCTTTGTCGCCACAAGCGGCCAGTACCAGGGGCAGCGCCAGAACCAGCAGCAAACCGGGACGAAACAGGGACTTCATGTCATGGACCTCCGAAAAAAGATAAGCGCTTGCCGGGGTCGACCCCTGAAAAGCGTCGGCGAGCATACGCGCTCGACGCCAGTCAGACCACCGCTTTCACCCGGGGTTCGCCCGACCTGCCCTGCCATGCCCGAGGCCCCCATCTTCAGTAGATATAAGCCAGGCGAAATTGCAGCGAATGGTCGGTCATCGGCCCGGAGCGCACCGCCACGTCGCGCCAGTACTGGCCCATCACCTGCCACTGTTTGCCGAGCATAGTGGTTGCAGACAGCCCCACGGTGCCGTTGTTGTGGCTGGTGTCCAGGGCCTGCCCGTCGAGGGTCTCGCGCGAGCCCCAGTTATGCCGATAAGACAGGGCCACCGAGGTCTGCGGGGTGAAGTTGTAGCGCAAGTGATTGTGCAGTTGGATCAGCGGGTCGCGGTGGGCGCCGGTGTCGCGCTGCTCCTGGTAGAACTCGGTTTCGCCAATCACGTCCCAGGTCCACTTGTCGTTGAAGCCATGGACATAACCGACCTGGAAATCCGCCGCCCAGCGGTTGTTGCTCAGGGCAAACCCCTGGTTCTTGTGGTCGCCGGTGGGCGCGGTGATGAACATCGACCAGCCCAGGTGCCGGTTACGCTCCATGTCGGCCAGGGTCCAGAGCGTGGCGCCAAAGGTGATGTCACCCAAGCCGGTGTACTTCTGCCCGCTGGCCCCTAGGTCCTGATGGCCGTAGGGGATGACGATCTGCGGGTCCCAGATATAGCCGGTGTTGAAAAACTCGGTGAAGTGCACCAGCCGCAGCACTTCGACGGTCAGGTCGAGGTCGAGGTTGTCGGCGACTTTTTTACCGCCCTGGTACGACTTGTCGATTCGCGGGTTCTGCTGGTACAGCAACAGCAGGTCGGTGCCCGCCGGCAGCGCCGCGTAGTCGCCGGAGTCGGGCTTGACGTCGGCCTGGGCCTGGCCGGCCAGCAAGGCCAATAACAGCGAGCACGGCAAGGCAGCACTTTTGCTGGAAAAAAGCGTTTTCATCAGTTCACCTGTCTAGCGGATATTGTTGTTGGAATGGCTAAGGCACGGCACGCCCGTGAGCCTGCCCGGCAGATGCCGGGGGGCCCCCGTGACGCTTTACTGGGCTGCGGCGGTGTCGGTCAGCGCACGCAAATGCAGGCTGCGCTTGATGATGTACTGGTGGATCAGCTCCATTTGCGGCATGTCCAGGACCCCGGCAAAACTCGGCATGCCCTTGTTCATGAAGGCCCCGCTGACGATGCCGACAAAGGCCAGGTGCTTGTCCGGCGTCAGGTAGCGCAGATCGGGAATCACCCCGCCGCTGGCCGCGTTCAGGCCGTGGCAGGCACCACACATGCCATTGAACAAGGTCCGCCCCTGCTTGATCTGCTCCGCCGAGGCGGTCAGTGCTGGCACTTGCGGTGGCAGCACCGGCGCCTGGCGCGGTGGCGGCAACTGCTCCTTGGCCCCGAGCTTGAATACCAGCACCCGGGACTCGGGCCGGACCTTGCCCTTGTCGGTCAGCGGCCCGGCAATCAGCGGCATGATCCCGCCCCAGCCGGCCATGAAGGCCACGTACTGCTCGCCCTTGATCTGGTAGGTGACCGGCCCGCCCAGCACCCCGGAGTTGGCGCGGTGCTCCCAGAGTGGCTCGCCCTTGTCGGCGCTGAAGGCCATGACCCGGCCATCGGAAGTGCCCTGGAACACCAGGTTGCCGGCGGTGCTCAAGGTGCCGCCATTGCCCGACTCGACATAGTCGTGGGTCCAGGCGGCCTGCTGCTTGACCGGGTCCCAGGCAATCAGGTGCCCGCGCCAGGCGCTGCGGATCTGGTTCAGGACCTTGGGATCCTCCGGCAGGTCCGGCACGTCGAGGCCGAAATTGACCACCGACTTGCTCGGCAGAAACAGCGGTTTGTCTGCCGCCTTGAGCTCGGCCAGGGTGTCCTGGGCCGGGATGTAGACGTAGCCGGTGGCCGGGTTATAGGACATCGGGTGCCAGCTGTGGCCGCCGAGAAAGCTTGGCTGCACCACCTTGGGCGCCTTGGAGTAATCGGCCTGGGCGGTGAGGATCGGGCGCCCGGTCTTGGGGTCGAGGCCGCTGGCCCAGTTGACCTGGACGAAGTTGCGCCCGGAAATGAACTGGCCGTTGGTGCGGTCGATGACGTAGAAGAAGCCGTTCTTCGGCGCCTGCATCAGCACCTTGCGCACGGCGCCGTCGATCTTGATATCGGCAAGAATGATCTGCTGGGTGGCGGTGAAGTCCCAGCGATCCCCCGGGGTCACCTGGAAGTGCCAGACGTATTCGCCGGTATCCGGGCGCAGGGCGACGATGGACGACAGGTACAGGTTGTCGCCCTCGCCCTGGCTGCGGAACTCGTAGTTCCAGGGCGAGCCGTTGCCAGTGCCGACATACAGCAGGTCCAGCTGCGGGTCATAGGACATCGAATCCCACACCGTGCCGCCCCCGCCCCACTTGACCCAGCCATTGCCCTTCCAGGTTTTCATGGCCTTGGCCATGGCCGGGTTTTCCGGCGGCAGCGCCGGGTCGCCCGGCACGGTGAAGAAGCGCCAGGCCTGTTTGCCGCTCTCGGCGTCATAAGCCGTGATGTAGCCGCGCACGCCGAATTCGGCGCCGCCATTGCCGATCAGCACCTTGCCTTTGACCACCCGCGGTGCCCCGGTGATGGTGTAGCTCTTGTTCGGATCGAGGATGGTGTTGACGCTCCAGACCTCTTTGCCGGTGGCGGCGTCGAGGGCAATCAGACGTCCGTCGAAACTGCCCAGGTAGACCTTGCCCTGCCACACCGCGACGCCACGGTTGACCACGTCGCAGCAGCCCTGGCTGAGTTTCTCCATGGGGATCTTCGGGTCGTACTTCCACAGCGGCTTGCCGCTGGCAGCATCGAAGGCATAGACGATGCTGAAGGCGCCGGTGGTGTACATCACCCCATCGACCACGATCGGCGTGGCTTCGGTGCCACGGTCGATGTCGAGCTTCTGGGTCCAGGCCAGGCCCAGGCCGGCGACGTTCTTGTCGTTGACCTGGTTCAGCGGGCTGAAGCGCTGTTCATCGTAGGTGCGCCCGTGGGCCATCCAGTTCTGGGGTTCCTGGTCAGCGTTGAGCAGGCGTTTCTCGTCGACTGCGCCTGGGGTCGGCGGCGCGGCCAGGGCCAGGGTCGAGAGGCAAATAGCAGCAAGCGGTATCAAGCGTTTCATTATTCTTGTTATCCCGTTCTGGGTGACAGCGTGGCAGGCACTTGCAGGGCGCCTGTCCGGTGAACGGGATTAGATCAAAGCTGGATCAGCAAAACGTGTCTGTGTATGCCAGTTATTTGCATCTGCGTGCCATATTGATTTTTTGTCCGGTACGCGCGCGGCGCCCCATGGCCAAAGGCCCGGCAGCGGCGGCAGGCTGAAAATAAAACAATGGTTTTCCACCCCCTGCCAAATTATGCTCCGCGCAAGGAACCCCCGGAGATCGCACATTGATCGTCCGGTTCTACTGGCACGGAGGCTGGGATCAATGTTCAAACTCAGAAGGAAAACATGGGCTTTGCTGCTGGTTTATATCGTCGGGGTGAGTGGCTACATCTATTACCTCTACGTTGAAACCCAGGGAATCCTCACTGAGAACATCAACAACAAGCTGCTGTATGCCGCGCTGGGCACCGCAGCGATCCTCGGCGACAACTACCACGACCACCTGGTCGACAAGCAGTCCAAGACCGAAGCCGAAGACCTGGACGCCATCAATCGGCTGTCGCGGTTCAACGAAGCCTTGGGCACGGCGTTCGTCTACACCGTGATCAAACGCGAGGGCGTGGCTTACCTGGCCAGTTCCAGCGCGTCGAAGACCGAGGTCGAGAACCAGAATTTCGTGCGCTTTTTCGACCCCTACCCGGACGCCAGCCAGGCATTGGTCGACAGTTTCGAAAGCACCAAGCCGGTGTGGATCGACTACACCGATCACTGGGGAGACTTTCGAGCGGTGTTCGTGCCCCTGCACTCCAAGGACGGGACCGTCTACGTTGCGGGTGCGGAAATCACCCTGGCCGATTACTACCACCAGCTCCATCGGGACTCCCTGCACCACATCATCCTGGCGATCCTGGTGTTTCTCGCCTTCAGCCTGCTGTTTGTCGTGGACCTGCTGCGCGTGCGCTCTCACCTGCAGCAACTGCAGATCAACGAGCAGGTGCTGAAACAGGCCAAGAATGCCGCTGAAGATGCCGACCGCTCCAAAACCCGATTCCTGGCCACCATGAGCCATGAGATCCGTACCCCCATGTATGGCGTGATCGGTGCGACCGAGCTGCTCGCCGACTCGCCCTTGAGCCCGGAACAACGCGGCCTGGTGAAGACCATCCACAGCAGCGGACGCACCCTGCTGTCGCTGATCGACAATATTCTCGACCTGGCGAAAATCGAAGCCGGCAAGCTTGAACTCAAGCCCCGGGTCTTCGAGTTGCGCACCCTGATTGCCTCCAGCGTCGAGATGATCCGCCAGGGGCTGCAGGACAAACCGGTGGTGCTGGAGGTGCAGATTTCGCCCCAGGTCCCGGCGCTGGTGAAGACTGATGCCGACTGCCTGCACCAGATCCTCATCAACCTGCTGGGCAACGCGGTCAAGTTCACCGAGACCGGCAAGGTGTCGCTGGTGGTGACCACCAACGGCTATGGCCCCCGCGCGCGCCTGGCGTTTTCCATCTACGACACCGGGGTCGGCATCCCCAACGAGCTGCAAGACAGCCTGTTCAAGCCCTTTGCCCAGTTCGAGGGGCCGATCAACCAACGCTTTTCCGGCAGCGGCCTGGGCTTGTCGATCTGCAAGAACCTGGTGGAAGCGCAAAATGGCACCCTGTCCTTCAGCAGCCAGTTTGGCGTCGGCTCGATATTCTCGTTTTCCCTGCCCATGGAGCCGTTCTCCGGGGCGGAGATCCCCAAGGGCGAGGAGCAGGATGTGGTGGTGGACTTCGACTCGTCGTTCGCCGAGCGCTTCCCCCTCGACATCCTCCTGGTGGAGAACCACCCGGTGAGCCAGAAAGTAGCGATGGCGATGCTGCAACGGCTCGGTTACGCACCGCAGCTGGCAGACAATGGGCTGGAGGCGATCAAGTACTGCGTGGGCGCGATCCCGGACCTGATTCTGATGGACATCAACATGCCGGTGATGACCGGACTCGAAGCCATCGAGGAAATCCGTGACCTGCCCTTGAGCGAGAACTGCTACATCGTGGCCTTTACCGCGAGCGCGTTTTCCAGCGAGGTCGAGCGCTTCAGGGCGGCGGGCGCCAATGACATCCTGACCAAGCCGGCCAACCTGCAGGCCTTGACCAGTGTGTTGCAACGCGCATCCAACTACCGGCAACAGATCCAGGCCAGCGCCCCGCCAGTGGACACGCGTTCCCGTCAATGACCCATCAAGGCACCAGGGCGGTAACGGCCACGGGCGAGCCCGAACCTTCCTGCAGCCGCAGTACCCCGATGACCAGCGTCGCGCCCTTGGCCGGCAACTGGTCAAGGTTGGTCAGGCATTCGAGGATGATGCCGTTTTTCTCCAGCACCTGGCTGTTGGTGGCGTACACCTCATCCTGGCCCGGATCGGCGCCATGGGTGTCGATGCCCACGCCGGCGATCTGGCGCTTCTCAAGCAGGAATTTGCTGGTCTCGGCACCGACACCGGGGAAGTGCGGGCCCTTGGCGTCTGCATTGATAAAGGCCTTGGGGTCGTTCCACAGGGCTTGCCAGCCGGTGTAGAAAAGCACCAGCGAGCCCTTGGCGATCGTGCCGTGCTCGCGTTCCCATTTTTCGATGTCCTGCACGCCGATCACGTAGTCGGCGTTGGCTTTGGATTGGCTGCGCACATCAATCACCACCGCCGGCCGGATCAGGGACTCGGGCGCATAGCCGTCGATGCCCATGCCCTTGGCGTGAAAACTGTTGGGCGCATTCATATGGGTCGCGCTGTGCTCACCGATACTGAAGCGCCGCAGGTAATAGCCGTCCTTGTCCAGCGTTGCCACGACATCGAAGGTCACTGGCGGGTCGTTGGGCCATAACGGTATGGAGGGGCTGATAACGTGGCTGAGGTCGATGACCTTGCGAAACTGGAGACTGTGCATTCCCTGGACTCCCTTGTCCTCGGCGAAACTCTTGGCCACGCCGACCGCCAGAAACGCGGTCAGTACGCCAATGGATGCCATTTTGAAACGGCTGTTTTTCTGCGTTGATTTAACCATGACGTCTGAGTGCTCCATCAAACAATAAGAGGATCCTGCCCTGGTGCCCGACTCTGTGTGGCTGCCCGAAAGCACCCAGGAAAAGCCTGCACAGTGTGACTAAGTGAGCGGCGCTTTTCATCAGCCTCCAAAAATATCCAATCCCCCACATTCACCCTGTAGCCCTGTAGCCCTGTAGCCCTGTAGCCCTGTAGCCGCTGCCGAGCTTTCGCGGTGTTGCGAACGCAGGCCAGAGCCTTCGGCAGCGGCTACGCGCCTGATATGATCAGCGCCCCCTGGCGAGTGCCTGCTGCAAAAAAGGATTTTGACGTGCCAACC
Source organism: Pseudomonas sp. MF4836 (assembly GCF_002018875.1). Taxonomy (GTDB): domain Bacteria; phylum Pseudomonadota; class Gammaproteobacteria; order Pseudomonadales; family Pseudomonadaceae; genus Aquipseudomonas. Next base: position 731,798 of record NZ_MVOL01000001.1, on the reverse strand, counting down.
CTCGATCAACTGCTCAACCTCACCGACCCGGCACTGCCCTTGATCGAGGCGTGGATCGCCCGCTCCCCTCATCGCTGCGAATGGCTGGCGCCGGCGCCGGATCGCGAGGCCATCCTGCTGGCACTCGGCGTGAGCACCCGCTCGGTGCTCGGGGCCATGGCTTACGAAAGCGGTGGGCTGTTGATCGATGACGGCTGGCTGCGACTGCTGGGGTCGGGCCATCCACAGCTGCCACGCAACCTGCGGGACTGGAACCAGGACCGCATTCAGGGGGCGATGCTGGTCGCCGACGATGCCGTGGGCGGCTTCTTCGCCATCAACGGCGGCAGCCTCGGCGACGATACCGGGGCCCTGTACTACTGGGCCCCGGACACCCTGCGCTGGGAAGCCCTGGAAATCGGCTACTCGGACTTCGTCGAATGGGCCCTGAGCGAACGCCTCGGGCAGTTCTACCAGGACCTGCGCTGGGACGGCTGGCAGCGTGAACTGCCGCAGCTTGGGGCAGACCAGTGCATGAGCTTCTACCCGTTCCTGTGGACCGCCGAAGGCAGCATCAACAGCAGCAGTCGGCGCGCCGTGCCGCTGGACGAACACTACCGGCTGAACCTGGAACTGGCGCAAAAGCTCGACGCTCCGGCCTGAGATCCAGCGTCAGCCACCGGGGCTCAGCGGGGAATCACGATGTAGTCGTTGCGCTGGACCACCCCGCGATGCTCGCCCTCCACCAGGTGGATATAGCGCCCGTCCACGGCATCGATCGGCAGGCAATCGTCTACGTCCATCAGCGCGTCGGTATGGGCCTTGCTCCAGTGGCTGAGCATCTGCCGCTTGCCCTTGGCCTTGGCTTCAGCCTTGTCATGGGCCACCACCAGCAGGTAGTGGTGGGCCTCGCCGAAGGCCTGGGCCTCATAGCCGCCGAGGTTGATGAAATACAGGCGCGGGGCCCCGGGCAGAGGCGCCAGCGGGCTCAACTGCACCTTCCACCCTTCTACACCATCGACCTGCATCCACGAATCGACATGCAGCCCCGCCGGGCTGCCAAACCAGCCTTCGCGCAGTTGCGGGTAGGCCGCTTCCAGGCTGTCGGCGATGGCGAACACCACGTCGTGGACCTCAATCTTGGCCCTGGGGTGTTTGCCCCCCAGCATCACTACAAAAAGCATTCTGTTCCTTGGTTACCTGCCGCCGGCGGCAGCGATTTCAGGGTGATGGTCCCGGTCGGGGCTCATCAGGCAAGCGCCATATTCTTCACCATGTTGCGTCTGATTGCTGAGGTTTTACTGCGCCCGGGACACTCCCGCGCGGCTTTCAGCACATTGCAGCTAAAGGCCAATCGCCAGCAGCCGATAGCCACACAGGCCATGCCATTCGCTGGCAAGGATTGCGGCGTGGGGCACGACGGCCCCGCCATTGGACAACCAGGAGATGGTCTTGAAGCACACATTCAACGCGCTCGCGCTGGCGGCGGCGCTGGTCTCGCCGACGCTGCTGGCGGCCCCGGACTTTACCGTGCATGACGTTGCACTCGGCATGCCCTATGACGAAGTCAATCTGCTGCTTCAGGAAACCTGCCCCCGGGGCTGCATGACCTACACCGGCTCCGGCCCGGCGGGCATCCATTCGCTGACGGTGTTCCTGCGCTACCAGACCATCTACTTCGGCAACACCCGGCGCACCGAGGTCAACCGCGACAAGCCCTATGAATCGGCGACCTACACCTTCGGCCCCGATCACAGGGTCATTGCCCTGGAAGCCGAGGTAAAAGGCTCGCTCACCGCCGGCAAAAAGCTCGCCGACGAGGCCCTGGCCCGTTATTCAGGCCCGTTGCAGGCGTTCACCCAGACCAACAAGGTCGCGGTACATGCCCAGGCATCGCTGGATCACCTGTCCTACCTGTATGCGCCGAATATGACCGGCAAGCAGTTCGAGCTGAGCGTGATCGAGCCTGCGCCCTCGCGCATGGCGGTGACCCGGGTCAATTACTGGGACTTCGACGCCGTGCGCGCCCTCGAAGCCGCCAAGCCCGCCGACTTCATGACCGTGCGCGGCCCTGCCGGCCTGGGCCTGGTGCCCCGCGAAGCCAACGCCGCGGAAGCGGCCAAGGCCCGTCGTTACCCGGCACTGGAGATCGGCACCCAGACCCAGGCCGTCAACGGCAACGACAAGGTGCAGGTGATTGCCGAACAGCATGACGGCAATAAAAACCCGCCCAGCCAATTGCTGGTCAACGGTGCCCTGATCGGGAAGTCGGCCCTGCTCAGCGACGGCATGTCGTTCGAAGCTGTGCAGCACCTGGGGGATGGGCTGTTTCTGGTGAGTGCCGCGTGGGCCGGCAATGGCTGCAGTGCCCAAGAGCAAATACTGCTCAAAGTGGTCAACGGCAAGGGGCATCTGTCCGAACCCTTTGGCCGCTGCGAACCGCAGATCACCCAGCATGCCGGCACCACCTACTTCAACTTCGCCGAAACCGAATACGAGCCGCAGCAGACCCTGGCCACCCCCTGAAGCATCCCCCACCTATCGCGTAGCCGCTGCCGAGGATCGGCGGCGGCACAGACTGTTTTCCCCTGTAGCAGCTTTGCGCATTGACGAAGAAATTCATCAATGGTCATATGCGCGCCAGTTTCAGGTGTCCCATGCCGCCGTGCATGGGATTAAACGGGAAGCCGGTGCGTCACTTCGGTGATCAGTCCGGCGCTGCCCCCGCAACGGTAAGCGAGCGAAGCATTCGACAGACCACTGTGCTCCGGCATGGGAAGGTGAATGCTTCATGACCCTCGCGAGCCCGGAGACCGGCCTGCAACTTCGTTTGGCAACCCCGCGGTGGGCGGGCGCAGTCCGGTTTGCGTGGGCGCGTGCGCCTGCGATTCCTTATGCGTTGTTCCCTCCGGGTTTCATTCTTTCCTGACTCAGTTGGAATAGCATGTCCCGCAATCCCCTGCTCCAAAGCCTCGCAAGCCGATCCCTGCCGATCACCTTTGTCCCCTGCATGGCCTTTTCATCCCTGACCTTTGCCGAAACCGACCACCGTGCGCTCGCCTTGCCGGCGACCCTGGTCAGCGAAGTCGCCAAGGGCGATGACACTTCCCTCAGCACACCGCTGCCCGCCGGCTCACGGCTCAACCTGAGCGCCCTGGAAAACCCCGCCAGCACCAGCAGCATCGGCCAGGACGCCATCGACAACCGCAATAACCTCACGGTGCAGGACGCGGTGACCCGCTCCCCGGGCATCACCAGCATCGCCGCCCCGGGCAACGGCAACACCGCGTTGGCGGCGCGGGGCTTTACCGGGCACAGCTCGGTCATGACCCTGTTCGACGGTGCCCGCCTGTACACCGGTGCCGGCAGCCTGACGTTTCCGGTCGACCCGTGGATGGTTGAACGCATCGACGTGATCCGTGGCCCGGCCTCGGTGCTCTATGGCGAAGGCGCCACCGGGGCGGTGGTCAATGTGATCTCGAAGAAGCCCTTCGAAGGTGAAGTGCGCAACCGCTTGCGCCTGGGTTATGGCTCCAACGACCGCCAGCAGCTGGGCCTGGACAGCGGCGGCTCCCTGAGCGACACCCTGAGCTATCGCCTGACCCTGAACCAGCAGCAAAGCAACGGCTGGGTCGACCACGGCGACTCGCGCAGCCTGGCCCTCAGTGCGGCCCTGCGCTGGCAGGCCAACGATGACCTGAGCTTCACCTTCGCCCATGAGCGTGGCGACAGCGAACCGAGCAGTTACTTCGGCACGCCCCTGCTCGACGGGCACTACCGCGACAGCCTGCGCGACAAGAACTACAACCTGCGCAACGCCGTGCAGCGCTACAACGACGAATGGACCCGACTCAATACCGACTGGAACCTGAGCGACAGCGTCAGCGCCAGCAACCAGCTGTATTACATCAAGAGCCGACGCCATTGGCGCAACGCCGAAACCTACAGCTGGGACAGCCCCCGCCAGCAACTGCTGCGCAACAGCTACCTGGAGATCAAGCACGACCAGGAGCAGATGGGCGACCGTCAGAGCTTCACCTTCAACCATTCGCTGTTCGGCCTGGACAGCCGCACGGTGGTCGGTACCGAGTACAACAAAATCAGGTTCGCCGTGGGCAACAACTCGCCCTATACCGATGTCGGCGGCGACTACATCGACCCTTGGCAGCCGGCAGCGGGTTACTTCCAGAGTCGCTCTGCATTTTCACCCCAGACCGCCAGCAGCACCCACACCTTTGCCCTGTTTGCCGAGAACCGCTTGCAGCTGTCCGAGCGCTGGTCCCTGGTGACCGGCGTGCGCCGCGACCAGAACCACATCGAGCGCGACGACCAGCGTGCCGGCAGCCGCAGCGACCGCAGCCTCACCGGCGGCAACTGGCGCGCCGGGCTGGTGTTCGCGGTCACCGACCAACTGTCGCTGTACGGCCAGTACTCGACCAGCGAGGACGGGGTCAACAACCTCATCAGCCTGAACCCGAGCCAGCAGCAGATGGACCTGACCGAGGCCCGGCAGACCGAGTTCGGCCTCAAGCAACAGTTCTGGGACGGGCGCGGTGAATGGACCCTGGCGGCCTACCATATCGTCAAGAAAAAACTGCTCAGCAGCGACCCGGTCACGCGCCTGGCGCAACAGGTCGGCCAGCAGTCCGCCGACGGCCTGGAAGCATCCCTGGAGCTGGCCCTGGCTCACGACTGGCAGGTCTCGGCCAATGCCGCGCTGGTGCGGGCCGAATACGACGACTTCGATGAAGTGGTGTCGGGCCAGGTGGTCTCGCGCGCCGGCAATCGCCCGAGCAACGTGCCGCACCGCAGCGCCAACCTGTGGTTGAACAAGGCCCTGAGCCAGGACCTGACAGCCGGAATGGGCCTGCGTTATGTCGACGCGCGTTATGCCAATACGGCCAACACCACCCAGGTTCCGGGCTACACGGTGCTCGACGCCAACCTCGGCTGGCAGCTGCAACGGGATGTGCGCCTGGGCCTGCAGCTCAACAACCTGCTCGACCGGCGCTACGCCGTGGCCCAGCAGAACAATGGCCAGCAATGGCTGATGGGTGAGCCGCGCTCGTTCTTCGTCACCGCCGACTACAGCTTCTAAGTGCCTGTCACGCTGTAGCGGGCAACCCTCGGGCACGTTTAACGCCGCCCGAGCCAGGCACCGGGGACCCCGCAGGTTCCCGGCGCTGGCTGCTGGAAGAGCAGCAGACCATCAGCAACCGGCTGTTGCGCCTGGTGCATCCCCACGCCTCATCTCCCCGCGACGCCAGCCTGGCGGCCAGCAAGCGGGCTGGCATGCTTTCTGCGTTAACGCCATTGCGCCCGACTTCGGGCTCTGCCGTTCCAACCCAGAGGCCTTGCATGAATCACTCTTTCGCCCGACTCGGCATCAGCGCCGGATTGCTTTTCTCCTCCCTGCTCCACAACACCGTCAGCGCCGCCGTGGTGGATGCCGAGCGCCTGCAGACACTCGACCGGGATATCCGCCAGGCCACCCCGCAACTGATCGAGCTGCGCCACGATATCCATCAACACCCGGAGCTGGGCAACCGCGAAGTGCGCACTGCCAAGCTGGTGGCCGCGCGCCTGCGTGAGCTGGGCCTGGAAGTGCAGACCGACATCGGCCACACCGGCGTGGTCGGGCTGTTGCGCGGCGGCAAGCCGGGACCGGTGGTGGCCATTCGTTCCGAACTGGACGCGCTGCCGGTCACCGAGCAGACCGGCCTGCCCTACGCCTCGACCGTGACCCAGGCCTACAGCGGCAATGACTTCAGCCAGGCCGGAAAGCAAGTCGGGGTCATGCACGCCTGCGGCCACGATGCGCACATCGCCATTGTGCTGGGGGTGGCCCAGGTCCTGGCGGCGCACAAGGACAGCCTGCCCGGCACCATCAAGTTCATTTTCCAGCCGGCCGAAGAAGGCGTGCCGGTGGGAGAAACCGGCGGCGCCCGGCTGATGATCGAACAAGGGGTGCTGGCCAACCCGGCGCCGCAAGCGATCTTCGGCCTGCACGTGGGGCCGGGGGTGTCCGGCACCCTTTCGGTCAGTCGCCAACGCACCACCGCCGCCTCGGACAACTTCGTCGCCACCATCACCGGCGAACAGACCCACGGCGCCTTCCCCTGGGCTGGGATCGACCCCTTCCCCCTGGCGGCGCAGATCATCCTCGGCTGGCAGACCATCCCCAGCCGCCAGGTGAACCTGGTGGCCCTGCCCGCCCCGGTGATCTCCATCGGCAAGATCGACGCCGGCGTGCGCAGCAACATCATCCCCGCCGAAGTGCGCATGGAAGGCACCCTGCGCACCCTCACCGACGCCCAGCGCGACGATGTGATCAGCCGCCTGCAACGCACCGCCAGCAAAATCGCCGAAAGCGCCGGAGCCAGCGCCAAGGTCGAGATCCTCCCCGGCAGCTACCCGGCCGGCTACAACAACACCGATCTGGTGGACAAACTCCTGCCCCAGCTCGAAGCCTCGTCGGGCAAGCCCGTCACCCTGGGTTCCGGGGTCTACGCCGCCGACGACTTCGCCGAATACTCGCGGCGCATTCCGGCGCTGTTTTTCGGCCTTGGCGTCACCCCCGACGGTATCGACCCGGCCAAGGCCTGGCCCAACCACTCACCCAAATTCCTGGTGGACGACCAGGCCCTGCCAGTGGGCGTGCGCGCGTTGTCGCGGGTGACCCTGACCTATCTCGCCAACAACGGCTACAAGTAGCGGGCTGCCGGGCCGCGTGCTGCCCGATGCAGGGCGGTACGCAGCCTCCGCATGGATAAAAAGTAATAACCCTCACACTTTTTATTCTTTTATTTAATCAAGCACATTCGCCAACATTGCCCGTCCGCTTGCTCGTGATTGCCTGCCATGCCCAGCACATCCCATCATCATTTCACCCGCCTGTTCAGCAAAAACTACGGTTGGTTGCGCGCTCGGGTCAGCCGTTTGCTGGGCTGCCAGGACAGCGCCGAGGACATTGCCGCCGAGGCCTTCATGCGCTTGCTGGGGATCGAGGATCTGGCCGCGGTGCGCGAGCCCCGGGCGCTGCTGACCACCATCGCCAAACGGCTGATGATCGATCACTGGCGCCGGGCCGACCTGGAGCGGGCGTACCTGGCGACCCTGGAGGAGCAACCTCACAGCGAGCTGCCCTCCCCCCAGGAACACGCGATGCTGATCGAAACCCTGTTGCAGTTGGACCGCCTGCTCAAGGGCCTTGGGCATCAGGCGCGGCAGGCGTTTATCCATAGCCTGTTCGACGGCATGACCTACGAACAGATCGGGCGTCAGCTGGGGATTTCCAAAAGCCGCGTCCATCAGCATATGGAGCAGGCGTATCTGTGTTGCCTGGAGGCCCTGGCGCAATGAGTACGGATTCGCAGCAACAGATCCGGATCGAAGCCGCCCGCTGGTTGGCCTTCCTCCATTCCGGCGAAGCCGATGAGGCGCGCCACGCGGCGTTTCTCGACTGGCAGGCGCGCAGCCCGCAGCACGCCGAATGCATCGCGCGGATCAATCAGCAGCTGGGGTTTATCCAGGCGTCGAAGCTGCGCGATCTCAACCCCCGGCAGTTGCAGCAAGCCCTGGATGCACCCTCCAGCCGCCGCCGGTTCTTGCGCACCAGCCTCGGCCTGGCGGGACTGGCGGTCACCACCGGATTGCTCAGTCGCCTGGGCAGTACCGGCCTGGCCTGGCCGGGTGACCTGTACACCGGGATCGGCGAGCGCAGCCAGTTCCAGCTGCCCGATGGCAGCCAACTGACCCTCGACGCCGCTTCCCGCATCAGCCCGCATTTCGACGGCGCCGAGCGCGGCCTGACCCTGCATGCCGGGCAATTGCTGCTGGACGTGCGCCAGCACTCGCAACGGGCGTTTGTCCTGCAGGCAGGCAACCTGCGGGTCGAGGCCCGGCAACAGCGGCTGTTGTTGCGCCAGGAAGCCAGCGCCTGTTACGTCGCCGCCCTGGACGCCGACCTGAGCCTGCACGGCGCCAGTGCCAGCCGCACCCTGCCCCACGGCCACTGGGCTCGCTTGAGCCGCGACGGCGCCTGGCACACCGGCCCCGCACCCGACAGCGAGACCCTGTGGCTCAAAGGGCTGTTCGAAGCCGATGCCCTGCCCCTGGAGCAGGTGGTGGCCGCCTTGCGCCCTTACCACCCCGGCCTGTTGCACCTGTCGCCGGCGGTGGCCGGGCTGCGGGTCAGCGGGCTGTTCCCCCTGGATAACAGCCACCAGGCCCTGGACATGCTCGCCAGCATCGCGCCGATCCGGGTCACTTGGCGCAGCCGCCTGTGGGCGAATATCGAGCCGGCATAAGCTAGGAACAAATCGATCTGAGCCGCGACTGGAAATGACCCGGGCTGCCCCGTCAACCCGGCAGTCACTCTCAACCAGGATCGATAAAAAAATGCCCCATGTCGCGTGCGTGCGCATCCCCCTGAACCGCTTGACCCTGGCCATTGCCCTGGCCGGAGCGCCGCTGCTGCCAATGCTGGCCGCGCCGCTGCAAGCCGCCGAGCAACGTCAGCACTACGCCATTGCGGCGGGTCCGCTGAACAGCGTGCTGCTGGCGATCTCCCGGCAAAGCGGGCAACTGATCGCCTTTGATCAGCACCTGATGGAAGGCCTGAGCAGCCCGGCGATCACCGGCGACCTGGACCTGCAACAGGCACTCTCACGGGCCCTCAAGGGTTCCGGCCTGCGCGTGCAGCGTGAGGCCTCGGGCGCCCTGAGCATCCAGGGCCAGCCGACTGCGGCGGCGGACGCGACCGTCAGCCCTGCGCCCCGCAGCGAAGCCAGCACCCCACGCCTGGAAAGCGTGCTGGTGACCGCGCAGAAACGCGAGGAAGCCCTGCAACGGGTGCCGGTGCCGATGAGCGTGGTCAGCGGGCGCAAGATCGAAGACACCAATGCCGGCGCCAGTGCCACCCAGATCACCCGCTTCATCCCCAACACTTCATCCGCCACCATCGACAACCAGCGACCGCGCTGGTGGATCCGCGGGATCGGCACCGGTGACCAGCGCGCCAATACCGTCAGTCCGGTGGGCATCTACCTCGACGACGTGTACCTGAACAACGTCGACGCCACCAGTTTTCCGCTGTTCGACCTGGACCGGGTGGAAGTGCTCAAGGGCCCCCAGGGCACCTTGTGGGGCAAGAACACCACCGCTGGCGCGATCAATTTCGTGTCGCGCAAACCCGACTTCAAGGACAACCCCGGCTACCTCAAGCTCGACGCCGGCAGCCATGCCAGCCGCACGGTGGAAGGCGCCGCCGGGACCGTGCTGGTGGATGACAAGATCGCCGGCCGGGTGTCGTTCCGCCATAACCAGCGCGACGGCCTGGCGGAAGACAACAGCAGCGGCGGACGCAGCGGCGATACCCAGGACGACGCCCTGCGCCTGCAACTGGCGGTGAACTTCAACGACAGCCTGGACGGCGTGTTCAACCTGCATTACCGCACCTTCAAGAGCCGTGGCAATGGCCTCGACGGCAGCACCGCCGGGATCCTCGCCCGGGGTGCGAACGGCACCAATGCCTTCGGCTATAGCCCCAGGCTGTCGCGGACCAACGTCGACTACACCCTCGCCGGCAAGGATGACCTGGAGCACAAGGGCGGCTCGGCCACCCTCAACTGGCAACTGGGGGACCTGACCCTGACCTCGATCAGCGCCTTCGAGGATGTCACCCGCACCATTCGCGGCGACAGCGACTACACCCCGGCCGACCTGGCCCGTGGTTATCGCGACCTGCACAGCCGCCAGTGGTCCCAGGAGCTGCGCCTGGCCTCGCCCAAGGAACAGACCCTGAGTTGGGTCGCCGGGGTGCACTACTTCCATGAAAAGCTCGACTACACCGAAGCCCGCGCCGCCGTCGACGGCAGCTTCCTCACGCCCTACTTCAACAACACCCAGACCGAGCAAGGCAACACCAGTTACGCCGTATTCGGCAGCACCACCTGGCAGGTGACCGAGCCATTGCGCATCACCACCGGGCTGCGCTGGACCAGCGAACAGAAAGACATCGACCTCAACCGCGTGGCGGCGGTCGGCAGCGCGCAATTCAGTGACCCCAGCCGCTGGTGGTCGCGCAGCAGTGTCAGCAACCCGTTGCAGGTCACGGCGGTCCAGGATGAAAGCCGGACCTGGAACGACTTCACCTGGGACGTGACCCCCGAGTACCAGCTCAACGATCACGCCCGGGTCTACCTGCGCTACGCCAAGGGGTTTCGTTCCGGCGGCTTCAATACCGGCGCCACCAGCCAGGGCAGCGTCGCCACGGTCGACCCGGAGTACCTCTCGGCCTATGAACTGGGGCTCAAGTCCGAGTGGTTCGATGGCCGCCTGAACCTCAACGGCAGCGTCTTCTACTACGACTACAAGGACATCCAGCTCAATGCCGTGGTCGGCACCAGCACCGGGGCGCTGTCGACCCTGACCAACGGTGCCCGCGGCAAGTTGCGCGGCGCCGAGCTGGAAATTGAAGCCCTGCCGGTGGACGGCCTGCACCTGCAGGCCGGGATCGGCTTGCTGCACAGCGAGTTCACCGACTACCAGTCCGGCAGCGATGATTTTTCCGGCAATCGCTTTGTCCGCGCCCCCAGCGTCTCGGCCACCTTTGGTGTGGAGTATCGCTACCCCCTGGGCATTGGCGGCTACCTGATTCCGCAGACCGACTGGAGCTACCGCAGCAAGCAGTACTACTTCGCCAACAACCAGACCGATCCGGCCCTGAGCGAAGACGCCTTCGCCCTCGGCAATGCCAGCCTGGCCTGGCTGTCACAGGACGAAAAACTGCGAATCTCGCTCTACTCGCAAAACATCACCGACCGCAAATACGTCAATCACTCGTTGCCGGTCTCCTACGGCGGCAACGCCATTTTCTACGGCGAGCCACGCACCCTCGGGCTGTCCGTCACCACGCGCTGGTAATTCATTCGTCATTGATCGAGGAGCAACACATGGAAATCTATTGGTACCTGACCGCCCCCGATGGCCCTCAGCCCTGGACCGCCAGCGGTTCGCGCGCGGTGACCTACCCCTACCTGCAACAAGTGGCGCGGGCCGTCGACCACCTGGGCTTTACCGGAGCCCTGCTGGCCACGGGCGCCCACGACCCCTGGATTCTCGGGGCATCGCTGATTCCCTTTACCGAAAATTTCCGCTTTCTGATCGCCATCCAGCCCGGGCTGATCTCGCCCACCCTGCTGGCCAAGATGGCCCTGACCTTCAGCCACCTGTCCAAGGGCCGGCTGCTGCTCAATGTGGTCAGCGGTGACGCCAACACCCTGGGCGCCTACGGCCTGAACATGAGCCACGACGGCCGCTATGCCCTGGGCGACGAGTTCCTGAGCGTGCTCAAGCCGCTGCTGGCCGGTGAGACGGTGAACTTCAAGGGCGAGTATTTCGATATCCGCGAAGCGCGCCTGGCCCTGCCCGGCGGCCCGCAATATGCGCCGCCGCTGTGGTTTGGCGGCTCGTCCGAGGTGGCCCAGGAAATTGCCGCAAAACACGTCGACACCTACCTGAGCTGGGGCGAAACCCCGCCCCAGGCCGCCGAGAAAATTGCCCAGGTACGCCAGCGTGCGGCGGCCCATGGGCGCACCCTGCGCTTTGGTATCCGGCTGTATGTGATCCTGCGCGACACCGATGAAAAAGCCTGGGCCGCAGTGGATGAGCTGTACGCCGGGATGGACGATCAAGCCATCGCCAACCGCCAGGCCCTGGCGAAGAATTCCGATTCGGTGGGCCAGGCACGCATGACCGCGCTGCACGGCGAACGCCGGCCACAGAACGCCCGCGACCTGGAGATCTACCCCAACCTGTGGGCCGGCATCGGCCTGGTGCGGCCCGGCCCGGGCACCGCGATTGTCGGCAGCCCGGACACCGTAGAGCGGGTCATGAAGGAATACGCCGATGCCGGTATCGAGGTGTTTATCCTCTCCGGCTTCCCCCTGCTCGAAGAGGCCTACCGCTTCGGCGAACAGGTGCTGCCACGGCTCCCGGTCACGCGCCTGCCGAGCCAGGCAGTCGAGGCCGATACCGAGCAGCGCTTTACCTGGGGCAACCTCTGGGACAGCCCGGTCGCCAGTGCGGAGCAACCCTCATGAGCCGCGCCCACACCCTGCGTATCGGCAGCCATCCGATGAACCTGTCGCTGTTTATCCTGCGCCAGCGCCGGCACCTGGAGGCACTGGCCGAGGCCCGGGGCTGGGCCGTGCACTGGCTGGATTACGCCGAAGGCCGTGACAGCGGCAGGCTCTTGCAACAAGACCAGGTCGACTGGGTCGGCACCGGCTCGACACCGCCGCTCTATAGCCGGGCCGCCGGGGTCGACCTGGTCTACGTCGGCGCCTCGGCCTCGCGCCAGACCAGCAGCGCCTTGCTGGTGCTGGCCGACAGCCCGCTGCAGCGCATCGACCAGCTGCGGGGCAGCCGCATCGCCAGCACCGTGGGTTCCTACACCGATCACTTCCTGGCCCAGGCCCTGCACAGCCACCACTTGGACTACCAGGCCGTGGAGGTGCTGGACCTGCCCGGGCGCGAAGGCCAGCACGCGCTGCAGGCAGGTCGGGTCCAGGCCTGGGCCGCCCTCGACCCGCTGCTCAGCGAGCAGTTGCAGACCGGCCAGGTGCGAGCCCTGGGCCAGGCCGGCGACTTCATCCCCAATCGCTCGCTGTTCTGGGCCAACCGGTCCTGGGTCGAGCGCGAGCCGCAGCAGGCGCGGTTGGTGTTCCAGGCCCTGGCCGAGAATGACCGCTGGATCGCCGGGCATATCGAGCAGGCAGCCGAGTTGCTGGCCGGCAGCCACCCGCAACAGGTTGCCGCCAGCACCTGGGCCGCCAGCCTGCGTCAGCGCCCCTGGGGCATTGAGCCGGCCCGGCAGCCAATCCTTGACGAGCAGGACCAGCAGGCCCGCCTGCTGTTCAGTGCCGGGCTGCTGAACAATGCCCTGCCACCGAGCCTCGGCCGCGACTTGTCACTGTCCACGGAGCTGTCATGAAAGCATCGAGCCCTAGCGCCATCGCGCTGTTCGCCAGCCTCGGCCTGAGCGCCTGGCTGCTGTGCGCCAACGCCCAGGCCGAGCCACTGGAACTGCGCATCGGTTACCTGCGTGGCCCTTCGGACCTGTCCCTGGTACGCGACACCGGCGAGCTGGAAAAAGAGTTGGCCGGGCTTGCGGTCAAGGTCCGCTGGCTGGGGCCGTTCCCGGCGGCGGCGCCGGCCTATGAAGCCCTCAATGGCGGCTCCCTGGACCTCACCAGCGGCAGCTCCACCGCCTTTGTCACGGCGATTGCCGGGGGCATGCCGATGAGCATGTTCGGCTACCAGCCGATGCCGGCCAATGGTGAAGGGATTGTGGTCAAGGACCAGGCACCGATTCACAGCCTGGCCGACCTGCCGGGCAAAACCGTCGCGGTCAACCGGGGCGGCACCGGCGAGTACCTGTTGTCCCGCGCCCTGGAAACCGCCGGCATCGATGAAGGCAGCGTGCACAAGCAGTACCTGAGCCCCACCGACAGCAGCTCGGCGTTTGCCTCCGGGCATGTGGACGCCTGGGCCACCTGGGACCCGTACCTGGCCCTGGCGCAAAACAATTACGGCGGGCGCCTGCTGATCAACGGCCAGCAACTGGGTTCGGAGAACGCCGCCGGCTACTTTATCCGCCAGGACTTCCTCGCGGCTCATCCCCAGGTGGTGAAAGCCGTGCTGGAGGTGCTGCAACGCAGCAACCGCTGGGCCCGCGAGCACCCTCTGGAAGCGGGTCGGATCTGGGCCAGGCAGATGGGTAACCAGGGTGAAGAGGTCGCTCGGCAACTGGGCGCGACCAACACCTCGCCCTTGCTGGCAGTGGGTGCGCAACAGGTGGAGCAGATCCAGCACATTGCCGACTGGTACTGGCGCAAGCAGATCATTCGCCAGCAACCGGTGATCCTTGAGCATGTGGTGGACCTGGGCAACGCCGAGTAAGCCGACCGGGATACCGGGCTGCGCGCCCGTTATCCCGGTGGTGGGGTCAGCGCCGGACCTTGACCCAGGCCATCAGCAGCGCCGAGGACAGCACGCCAACGGTCATGAAGATGTAGGCCGCCCCCGGGTTGCCGGTGAGGCCGATCAGGTGGCCGACGATCCACGAACCGATAAAGGCCCCCAGGGCACCGCAGGCATTGATCAGGCCAATGGCACCGCCGAACACGTTGGCCGGGATGATCTCCGGGATCAGCGCGAAAAAGGGCCCGTAGGGTGCGTACAGCGCCGCGCCGGCAATGCTCAGCAGGGCGAACGACAGCCAGAAGTGGGTCGAGCCCAGCAGGTACGAGCAGAAAAACGCCAAGGCCCCCAGCGCCAGCAGCGGCCAGATGAAATGTTTGCGTTGCTGGGATTTGTCCGAGGCCCAGGACACCACCAGCATCGCCGCCACAGCCGCGACATAGGGCACCGCGCTCAGCCAGCCGACGGTGACGATATCGGCGGCCGCCGCCTGCTTGATGATGGTCGGCAGCCACATGATGAAGCCGTAGACCCCGATGCTCCACAGTGCATGCACACAGCACAGCTGGATCACCACCGGGCTGGTAAAGGCCTGGCGATAGTTGCGCACGGCCTTCAGGCCTTGCTGCTCACTGGCCAGGGTCGCGGCCAGTTGGGTCTTTTCCTCGCGGCTCAGCCAGTCGACCTGCTCCGGTTTGTCCCGCGCCATGCGCCACCAGACAAAGGCCCAGAGCACCGCCGGAGCACCTTCGATGATGAACATTTCACGCCAGCCCCAGGCCTGGATCAGGTAGCCCGAGAGCACCGACATCCACAGCACGGTGACCGGGTTGCCCAGCACCAGGAAGGTATTGGCCCGGGAACGTTCCTTGCGGGTGAACCAGTTGCTGATGAAGATCAGCATCGCCGGCATTACCGCGGCTTCAACGATACCCAGGGAGACGCGGATTACCATCAGCATCGGGATATTGGTCACCAGCCCGGTGGCCATGGCGCAGACGCCCCACAGGATCAGGCTGCAGAACACCAGTTTGCGCACGCTGTATTTCTGCGCGTAGATGGCCCCCGGCACCTGGAAGAAAAAGTAGCCGAGGAAAAACAGCGCGCCGATCAGCGACGACGTGCTCTTGCTGATGCCCAGGTCCTGCTCGATGCCCACGGCGCTGGCGAAGCCGTAGTTGGCCCGATCCAGGTAGGCCAGGCTGTAGGTGATGAAAATCAGTGGAATCAGGTACAGCCAGCGTTTCGGCGCGAAGGCCGTGGACGCCTCGCCGCTAATGGCCGGCAGCGGCAGTGACCGGGATTTGAGTGTGCTCATGGGTGTCCCCTGTTGTTGTTTTTTTCAGGTACGCAGTTCGGTTTCACACGACGCTGGTCAGGCCGCCGTCGACAAAAATGGTTTGTCCGTTGATGAAGTCGGACGCCGCGGAGGCCAGGAACACCGCGGTGCCGCACAGCTCCTCGACCCGCCCCCAGCGCCCGGACGGCGTGCGCTGGCACAGCCATTGGGAAAACGCCTGGTTGTCCACCAGCGCCTGGTTCATCTGGGTCGCGAAGTAGCCCGGCGCCAGGCCATTGGCCTGGATCCCGTGGCGTGCCCATTCGGCGCACATGCCTTTGGTCAGCATCTTCACCGCGCCCTTGGACGCGGCGTAGGGGGCGATGGTCGGGCGCGCCAGTTCGCTTTGCACGGAGCAGATATTGATGATCTTGCCGCGACCGCGACCGATCATATGCCGCGCCACCGCCTGGGAGACATGGAACACGCCGTCGAGATTGACCCGCATCAGCTCGTGCCAGTCATTGGCAGCGAAATCCTCCAGCGGCGCGCGGCGCTGGATCCCGGCGTTGTTGACCAGGATATCGATGGCCCCGTACTGCGCCTCGAAAGCGTCGATGGCCTCGAACAACTGCGCGCGGTCGGTGACATCGAATACCGCGATCTCGACCTCAAGCCCTTCGTCGCGCAACAGACTGGCAATAGACTCAGCCTTGTCTCTATTACGATCGTTGATCACCACCCTGGCGCCGGCGGCGCCCAGGCCCCGGGCCAGCTCCAGGCCGATGCCCTTGCCGGAACCGGTGATCAGGGCCGTGCGGCCTTCAAGCAGGAAGCTGCTGGTGCTGAATGACATGCTGTTCTCCGTAAAGCGGCCGTTTATTGTGCTGCAGGCCTTGGGCGCCAGTTCACCCCAGGGCACAGGCAACGTCCAATCGTCATTGCTGATCTGGTCATCAAAATTTATGATCACCACCCCAGACCCTATCCAGCCCCGGAGCCACCCCGTGGAAATCAAACATTTGCGCGCCTTCGTGACCCTGGCCCAGGAGCTGCACTTCGGTCGCGCGGCCCAGCGCCTGTCCATCGTGCAGCCGGCACTGAGCATGCAGATCAAGCTGCTGGAGGAAGAGCTGGGGGTGCGTCTGTTCGAGCGCAACCGACACTCGGTGGCGCTGACTCAGGTCGGGACGATCTTCCTGCCCGAGGCGCGCGCCACCCTGCACCAGGCCGCCCATGCCGCCGACGTGGCCCGGGCCTCCGGGCGGGGGGAAATCGGCCGGGTGCGCCTGGGGTTTATTTCCTCGGTGCTGCCCCAACTGCTGCCTGACCTGATCCGGACTCTGCATGAGCGCTTCCCGCGGATCGAACTGGAGCTCAAGGACATGCCCGGCCCGGACCAGGCCACGGCGCTGAAAAATGCCCAACTGGATTTCGGCCTGATGCGCTTGCCAGCGATCATCCCCGGGATCCAGACCCGTGAGGTGCTGCAGGAAAGTTTTATCGTCGCTCTGCCCGGTGACCATCCCCTGGCCTCCAGCAGCAGCCTGCATCCCACGGACCTGGTGCAGCTACCGCTGCTGATCCTGGCCCGGCGTTACGCGCCAGGGTTTTACGATGGGCTGCTGCAGGCGCTGGAGCGCCAGGGCGCGCAGTTGCAAATCGCCTCGGAGCTGGGCGAATTCACCACCATGCTGGCCCTGGTGTCGGCCGGGCTTGGGGTCGGCCTGCTGCCAGCCAACGCCGGGCGTGCGCTGCCGGCCAATGTCATTGCCAGACCCCTGGACCTGGGCAGCTACCGCGCCACCACCGGCCTGGCCTGGGTCGACCTCGACAGCGCAGTCAAGACCACGGTGTTCAGCCTGCTGCAGGAGTTGCTGTTCACTGCCTAGGCCTGCAACAGCTGTTGCAGGGTCAAGGCATCCTCGACGGCATGGCCGCTGGCCGTGTTGTCGAAGATGCACCAGGTCGGGATCTGCGCCGCACGTGCGCGCCGCACCTCATCCGCCAGTGCCTGCAAGCGGCTGTGGGAGTAGGCACTGTGATAGATCCGCGGCGAGCCATGCCAGCGCCAATACTGCAGGCCCGACCAGCCCCGGGGCTGATCACCGCCGGCAATCGGCGACGGGTCGGCCGCGACCTGGGCGATCTGCAATTCAACCAGCAAGGCCTGGGCGTGAAGCCAGCTGGCATGGCGCGGTTCCAGCGCCACCGGCCCGGCATAGCGCTGGCGCAAGGCCTCGAAAAACCCTCGGGCCGTGGCCTCGTCGTAACTCAGGGATGGCGGCAATTGCACCAGCAGGCAGCCCATGGCGGCCCCCAATTGCAGGCACTGGCCGAGGAATTCGTCGAGCAGCCCGTCACAGGCCTGCAAGCGCTGCACATGGGTTATCTGCTTCGCCAGCTTGACCGAGAAGGCAAACCCCGGCGTCACTGACTGCCCCCAGCGCAGGTAGGTTTGCGGACGATGGGGGCGGTAGAACGAGCTGTTGATCTCCACCGCAGAAAGCTGCGTGGCATAGCGCTGCAACTGGCTGCCCTGGGTGGGAAAGCGCGGCCAATGCTCACGGGGCAGGCTCCAACCGGCGCAGCCGATTGCCAGCGCCGGCCTGGCGATCGGGGCGTTCAAAAGAGCACCGCAGCGGCATCGCGCATAAAGATCTCGACGGTCTTCGGTCCGACCCCGGCAAACGCCAGCAGCCGCTGCTCGAAGGCCTTGCGGTCGAGGCTGGCGGCCCGGATCTCGCCGACCTGGCCCGAATACTCATCGAGCAACGCCTGACACAGACTCGACAGGCGCTGCGCGGTGCTTTCGTCATAGCGCACGTAATGCGCCTCGCCGAGCATCCGCACCAGCTCGCGATGGCTGCACGCGGCCAGTTTGCGCGGGGTATCGCGCCCATGCTGCTGCACGATCACCCGGTAGGCCCGGGCTGCGATATCGGCCTGGATGCGCTTGCCCATCAGGAAGCTGGCGATCAACCAGCAGAACAACGCCGGTTCAGCCCCCGGCTGCAAGTCGATACCCAGGTCACTGGCACTGATCGCGCGGCCCATAGGTGCATCCCTTTTGTTCTGGCAGGTACTAGGTCAGAACCCGCCGCGCGCACCGGGGTTCCACCGGAATGCGGCCTTCACTCCAGGGGCGCAAAATCCCCCGGCAAGCGAATGAAGGCCTCCAGCCAGCGGTTGGCCGGGTCGTGATAAACCCTCCGGCCGACCGCCATGGGCACGCTGGCGAACATCTCCGACTCGGCCATCAGGAACGGCACGCCCATGCCACGGCCTGCACCGTGCCATGGGCCGTCGCCTCTTAGTGCTCAGGGTTCAAGGGATGGCGGGCACGGCGCCGGGCGTGGCCAGCGCCACCTGCGCACCGGCCTTGCGCCCGAACACCAGGGTTTCAACGGCCTGGGCAAAGGTCCGGCCCTGTAGCCAGAACCCGTCATGAATGATGCTCAAGACGTAGCAGCGGCCCTGTTCGTCCATCAACAGCGCGCCGTGGCCGTGATGGACTTCGGCGATGCTGACCAGGGTGCTGCCCAGGCGTTGTTGCCAGGCCAGAAAGTCTTCGTCCCCATGCAGGTGCTCGAAGGTGCCAAAGACGACATCGCTGGTGGCGCACTCTTCGCCTGTGTCACAGGTGCCCACCTGCAGGCCGGCGAGCTGTTGGAGCAGGGCTGTGGCCGGGTGCCAGGGCGGAACGAAATCCGGCAGCGGTTCAGTGTGGGTGGCCGGCCAGCCCGCGGCCACGAACAAGGGGCGAAGGGTCTCGGGAAGGTCGATCGGCGGGGGCATGGGCAATGTCCGGTCACAGTCAGTGTTTGAATATTTTCAAGGATAATGCTGTGATTGCGCCCGCGACACCCCGAGTTGCTGGAACGACTGCATATCAGGCCGGCCGGCAGCCCCGCTTTTTTCAGAGATACGCCCGAAATGGATAGCCAAGAAACGACAGCCGGGATGTCGACGCCGCCCCACGGCGACGGCATGCAGCAACGCCTGGCCGACATCGCCGCCACGACCGCGCTGGTCCTGGAAACCAACAACCTACGCGGTGGCAAAGATGCCGTGGAGGCCCTGAACAGCCTCAAGCGCCTGCTCGCCCGGTTTGCCCAGCAGAGTGTCTCTCCCTTGTCCCTGGCGCAGTGGGTCATCACCCACGACGGCCTCGACCCGCAGGCGCGCCAGGCGCTGTGCGTCCTGGCCGGACGGCCCCTGGACTTCGTCGAGATCGATGCCCGCACCGGCTACTACGACGCGAAGAATGTCGGCTTCGACGGTGTCGACCAGGCGCGCTGCCAGTACGTGGTGTTCGCCGATGCCGATTGCCTGCCCTGCGTCGACTGGCTGCAACAATTGCTTCTGCCCTTCACCGAGCCCGACGCACCGGTCGCGGTGGCCGGGCGCACCAGTTACGCGCCGAGCATCACCGGCAGCGCACTGACCTCCATCGACTTCATGTACTTCCCCAGCCCGCTGCGCAGCGGCGCCACGCGTAATTTCTACGCCAACAACGTGGCCTTTCGCTGTGACACTTTCGAGCAGCACCGCTACGAGCCCCTCGATGGCGTGTACCGCGCCCACTGCCAGGTCATGGGCTTGCGCATGCAGGCCGCAGGCGTGGCGGTGGCTTATGCGCCGCGGGCGCACACCGAACACCGCCTGCCCGACAGCCAGGGCGAAGTGATCAAGCTGCGCTGGCTACGGGGCGGCGACAGCGTCGACCTCACCCCCTACCTGGTACGCGCCTATATGCCGAGCTGGCTGCAATGGCTGGGACGCAGCGGGCCGATCGGCCCCTTGTGCGTGATGGCCGGGCGCCTGGGCTACAGCCTGCGAGCGCTGAATCACCAGGACCTGCCGCCCGTGCACGGCGTACGGCGCCTGGCGGCGATGGCCGTCGTGATCGGCATGTCGCTGCTGGACACTGCCGGCGCGGTGATCCGTGGCTGCGGCGTCTCGGTGGGTCGCGCCAGTGCCCGTCACAGTGAAGCGCTGTCTTATCACCGCAACCTGGATTGATCCCCATCCCTCCCCCTTTGTCGCCGCCCATCAAGTGCCCACAGGAAGTCAGCATGAAACCCCATTCGATTGCGTCACTCGGCTATTCCCTGGCGTGCCTGGCACTGCTGACACTGAGCGGCCAGGCCCAGGCCGCGCCCTCCGAGTTCAGCGGGCGCGGGGTGTTCCACTTCGCTTCCGGTACCGGCTGCGCCACCGCCAGCAGCGTTGACAACACTTGCAACCGCATCGCCCTGGACGTGGCCGACGCCCGCGCCAGCGTCGACGCCCAGACCCACGCCATCGTGATTGCCGCCGACGCCAAGCACGACAGCAAGACCGTGATCGGCGATGTGCTGCTGCACGGCAGCGGCCTGGCCGCCGATGGCCAGCGCGTGCCCCTGAGCCTGCATGTGCTGCTGCGGCGCACGGGCCAGGTGTGGAAGTCCGACACCTACGTGCACTCCCCGGTGCGCGGCAAGTTCAGCGCGATCGAACTCGATCCGTACCAGATCAGCGTCCGCGAGGGCAGCAGCGAACGCGTACTGTTCACTGCCGAGCAGGCCCGCAAGGTCCTGGCCCAGCCGTCGCTGGCCGCTCGTGTCGCCAGTTACTTCGTCGCCGTACGCCCCAGCGACGCCAAGAACCCGGCCGCCGATGACATCACCATCGCCCTCGGCGTCGGTCGCGTCTCCAAGTCTCTGATGCGCGCCAGCTTTACCTCTGACCAACCGAACAGCGCCGAATTGAACCCACTGCTGGCGAGCGGCACCTGGAACCTCAAGTTGCAGGCCCTGAGCGGCCAGATCCCGGACTGGGTGGTGCAGCGCCAACTGTTCGTGTTCGGCCTGGAAGACAGCCCGCTGCTCAAGGACGTGCGCCAGCGCGGGTTCAACAAGCGCGACACCCTGGAACTGGGCGCCATCAACGGCAAGGGTTACCTGCGTTACAACGGTGTTGAAGAAAGCTTTCCCGAGGCAGCCGCCTCAGGTGCTGCCTTTATGCGCGACAGCTTTATCGGCCTGATCCTGGCGTGGCACCGCAGCCCACAGGTTGTGACTTCGGTGGCCAGCGGCGGCGCGCCGCAGCCCGCCCAATGAATGTGCTCGAACACAGCGCCGACGCCGCTGACTTCAGTTGCCTGGCCACGCCCAGCCCCGAGGGTCTGGGCGCGCTGCAAGCGCGTCTGGTGGACCGCATCAAGCGCGCAGCCCTGTCGCGCCTGCACCGCAGCCCTCGTGGCGAGCGCCTGCTGCTGCGCATGTACCTGGCCGGCGAAGACGCCACGGAACGCGCGCTGCTCGACGAATTGATGCCGCAATCGCCGCCCTGGCTCGAACGCCAGGTCGAACAGCACCTGGCCGATGAACGCCGGCACGTGACGCTGTTCACCGAGGCCTTGCGCGCGGTCGGCGACGACGGCGCCACACGCCTCGAACCGGACTGGCTCAGCCGGCGCAAGATCCAGCGCTGGCAACGTCTGGCCCATGAGTACGCCGGGCATTTCGAACACGGCCTGCTGGTGCCCGCCTATGCCACCGGGCTCTGCGCCGAGCAGATGGCCGAGCGCGTGCTGGGCCGTCACTGTGGGGTGATTGGTGCCGAACACGGCCTGTACCCGCTGTTGTCTCGGGTGCTCGCCGATGAAAAAGGCCATGTGCGCCTGTGCGAGAACACCCTGCGCCGCATCGTCGCGCCCCGGGAGCTGCCGCATCTGGCGCGCTTGCTGAAAGAGATTCGTGCCGTCGACGCCCGTTTTGGCGTGACCGGCGCGCTGGCGATGTACATCGCCGGCTGGGTGTTTGGCGGCTTGCGCAGCACAGGCGGCCATGCCCGATGAGTTCACGCATTCTGTACCTGGCGACTGCCGACGCCCGCGGCCACCTGATGCGCGCGCAACTGCTGGTGCATGCCCTGCGCCAGGCCGGGGCCCAGGTCGATGTACTGACCACCTCTGAACAAGGGCAGCGCTTCCTGCAGCGCTTTGGCGTCGAGTCCGAGATCCTGTCCGAGCACTACGCGGTGCAGTTCGACAGCGAGCAGAACATGCTGCGCAAGGCCACCAACCGCAATGTCGCCCATTATCTGTTCCGCCCCGCCCGCATGCTGCGCGATATCGGCCGCCTGCGTCGGCGGCTGCAGCACGCAGACCTGGTGATCAACGACTCCTTCCACCCGGCGCTGCTGTACATGGGCATGCTGCCCGGCTGGCGGCGCAAGGTGGTGCATGTGTACGGGGCGAGCCTCAAGGTCGCCCTGATCAACAATTTCGAGGGCATGTGGCCACGCCAGTTCGGGCGCCTGTTCGGCTGGATTGTCGGGCGCCAGATCGACGCGGCGCGTGCCTCGATCGAACATGACTTCGCCTACGACATCGACGACACCCAGGCCCCGGCCCTGTATTGCCTGCCGACCCCGGTGGCCCTGGCCAACCCATTGCCCGCCGAACCCTGCGACGGTGCGGCGGTGTACCTCAACCCGCATTTCAGCGAGCCGGCCCTGGCCGACGCCTTGAGCGCGGGCCTGGCGGCTGCGGGCCTCGATGCGCACCGGGTAGGTGAGGGTTATGCCGGGCGCGACGGCTGGCTGGCGGTGGACCCGGACTGGGCCAGCCGTGCGGCGCAGGCGCAATTGATGGTGTCGGCACCGGGCATGGCCGCACTGTCGATTGCCCTGGTCTACCAGCGGCCGATCATCCTGGTCCTCAGCGACCAGCCCGAACAAGCCACCAATGCGGCCCGCGCCGCCCAGTTGCAGGTGCTGCACCGAGTGGTGACCTGGCGCGGCGATGGGGCCGACTTCCAGCGCCAGGTGACTCAGGCAGCGACGCAACTGGCCGCCGCGGCGCCGAGCCCGGCAAGCGCGGCAGGCCCGGAGCGCGCCCAGGCGCGGATCGACGCCTGGGTCAGCCGCCTGCTCAGCCTCTGAGTCCTCTGCAATGCGCCAGCCCTCCCCCCAGCGCCCCTTGCCGCACCCGGTCCCGGACTATCGCCAGGCGCTGCTGGCGTTGCTCGGCCTGCTGCTGGGCCTGGGGGTTTTCATTGCCCTGGAGCACAGCATTACCCCGCGCTACAACTGGGTCACGCCGCTGGATGAGCTGATCCCGTTCATCCCTCATTCGTGGTGGCTGTATGTGCTGTTTTTCCCGTTTGTGGTGCTGGCGGCGGCCTGCACCAGCGCCGACGGCTTCAGGCGCTTGCGCAGCGCCACCGGGCTGGCGTTCGTGGTCGCCCTGCTGTGCTTCTGGCTGTTCCCCGAGTTCGTGCCACGGCCCGATATCGGCGCACTCGACAATGCTTTTCTGCAACAGCGCCTGAGCCGGATGTGGCAGCTGGACCTGGCGTCCAATGGCTGCCCCAGCCTGCACGTGGCAGTGACCGGCCTCGCCTGCCGGGCGCTCTGGGATCACCCCCGGCGCTGGCTCACCGCAGGCGTCGGGCTGCTGATCTGCCTGTCAACCCTGACCCTCAAGCAACACACGCTGGTCGATGTCGCCGGCGGTGTGCTGCTGGCCCTGGCCTGTGCCCTGGCCACCCAACGACAAGGAAGCAACGCCCGTGTCCCCGTCTAACTCCCGTGCCGGCAACAACCCGGCGCTTAATGCCTTTGCCCCGGCCGCCGAGCTGTTTGCGCTCAAGCCCTGGATCAGCCTGTTGGCGCTGCTGGCCGACTGGGGCCTGATCGCTGCGGCCTTCGCCGGCGCCATCCTCTGGCCGCACCCTGTGACCTACCTGCTGGCGGCGCTGCTCATCGCCCGCAGCCAGTTGGCGCTGGCGGTGATCATGCATGAGAGCGCCCATGGCGTGCTGTTGCCGCGGCAGAAGCTCAACGACCTGCTCGGCCAATGGTGCGCCGCCGGCCCGCTGTTTATTTCGATGCAGACCTACCGCGCCGGGCACCTCAAGCATCACCTCGACCCCATGCAGCATGACGACCCGGTGGTCGCGGTGTTTGGCCTGGGGGACTACCCACTGCCACGGGGCAAGCTGGCGACGCGGCTGCTGGCGGATCTATGCGGGGTGGGTTACGTCATCAGCGCCTTCAAGTTCGCCCGGGGCGACTACCGCGCGATCATGCCCAAGGTCGACAAGTCTCCGCGGCAAGTGCTCTCGGAAGTCTGTTCCATGCTGCTCGGCAATGGGCTGTTGTTCGGCCTGCTGGCCTGGGCGGGACACCCCTGGCTCTACCTGGGCTTGTGGTTGCTGCCAGCCATTACCCTGCTGCCGCTGATGGGCCGGGTGCGGGCGATTATGGAACATGCCGGCCTGCCCGCCTGCGACGATCAGAGCCAGAACGCGCGCAGTATTGTACGGCCGAACTGGCAGACCTTTATCTTCGGCCCCCATGGCATCCACTACCACATCGAGCACCACCTCTATGTGCGGCTGCCCTTCTACCACCTGCAGCGGGTGCATCGGCAATTGGTCGCGCAACAGTTGGTGCCGAGCCGCAATCTCTATAACGGCTACATCGGGGTCTTGCGGGACGTCAGCTATCCGGCAGCGAAATCGCCGGCCTGACGCCCCGGGCAAATCAGCCCGCCGAACGAGCGAGGCGGTGCATGGCCACCCCGTAAAACAGCAGGGCCAGGGCCGCCAGAGATCCACCGCCCAGCCCTATGTAGGCGAAACCGAGCTGACCGCCGACCCAACTGCCCAGCAGTGCGCCGCCGCCAATGCCGATGTTGTAGATGCCGGAAAACATCGCCATCGCCACATCGGTGGCATCCGGCGCCAGCACCAGCACCTTGGATTGCAGGGCCAGGCCAAACCCCATGATCGCCATACCCCAAACCACACTGAGGATCCCCAGGTACTCGACCCCGGCGCTGGCCGGCCACAACAGCAGCAGGCACAGGGTGAGCAAGGTCACGGCGGTCATCAGGAAGCGCTGCGGGCCGTAGCGGTGAAACCAGCTGAAGCACAGCGACCCCAGGATCCCGGCACCGCCGAACAGCAGCAGGATCAGGGTCACCACCTCACCGCTGAGGCCGGCCACTTCCTGCACGAAGGGTTCGATGTAGCTGTAGGCGGTGAACTGCGCGGTCACCACCAGCGCCGTCAGCACATACACGGCCACCAGCGCCGGGCGCTTGAACAGCAGCGGCAGGCTGCGCAGGGAGCCCGAGTTCTGGCTCGGCAACAGCGGCAAGGCCCGGGTCAGCCACAACACCAGCAGCGCGGCAAACCCGGCGATCACCAGAAAGGTGGTGCGCCAGCCCATGGCCTCGCCCAGCAGCCGGCCCAGGGGAATGCCCAGCACCATGGCCAGGGACGTGCCAGTGGCCAGCAGCCCCAAGGCCTGCACCTGCTTGCCCTCCGGCGCCAGGCGCACGGCCAGGGAGGCGGTAATGGACCAGAACAGGGCATGGGACAGCGCCACGCCGATCCGGCTGACCAGCAACATGCCGAAGCTGGTGGCGAGGCTGGACACAATATGGCTGGCGATAAACATCCCGAACAGCACCAGCAACAGCTTGCGGCGCTCGACGTTGCGCGTCAGCAGCATCACCGGCAGTGACGTCAGGGACACCACCCAGGCATAAATCGTCAGCATCAGCCCGACCCGTGCGGTGGACAGGTCGAAGCTGCTGCCGATCGAACTCAACAGCCCCACCGGCACGAACTCGGTGGTATTGAATACAAAGGCCGCCAGCGCCAGAGCGATGACCGGCTGCCAAGTAGCCTGAGGTGTAGCCGCAGAATTGCTCATGTAAAGGTCGTAGTACTCAATCGATGATCAAACAGGTCCAGGCTGGACCCAAGGCTGCGGGCAAGGCGGCGCATCCTGGCGAACGGCACCCGCAGGGGATGCATTCTATAGGCTTGTGCGATGCCTGTTTGCACTCATCGAACGGATTTTCAAGACGGCCGCCTGCGGCCCGGCATTGACATTGACCTTCAATAGATTCGGACGAGGTCCGCCCGAGGCTTAAAAATACTTGAGCCAGGCAATGTCCCGACGCCGCGCCTTGAGCGCCGAAAACCAGCGCACCGGCGGGTACAAGGCCAGGGCCAGCAACCCCGCCACAAGCCATACCGCCCACACCGAATCGAAGCCGAAGTAGCGGCCCTGATTCAGGCCGAAACAGGCCACGGCCACCAGGTACAGGACCTTCAGCACATACAGGTGCAGCAGGTAGAAAAACATCGGCGCCGAACCGAACACCGTCAGCGGCAGGAGCCAGCGACTGCCCTGGCGGCGCTCAAGCCACAACAGCAGCAACAGGCCGAGGCTCAGGGTCAGGCTGATAAACAGCAGCGACGGCGGGTACTTGGTGATGTTGAAAAAACTCATCAGGGTCTGCAACCAGGTCTCCCCCACCGCCCACGGCTTTTCGCCATAACCATTGAGCAGGCGCAGCGCCCCAAACCCCACCAGCCCGGCCAGCCCCGCCATCAGCAGGCTGCGCTGGCGCAGCGCAGCATCCGCCGCCCTGCCGAACCAGGGTCCGAGGGCGTAACCCAGGCCGATCACGCCGATCCACGGCAGCACCGGGTAGGAGGTGCGCAGACGCAGGGTTTCGGAAAACTCGATCCAGCCGCGGTCATGCAACACCGCCCACGGCAGGTGCAAGGCCGAATCCGGCGTAAAGTGCAGGCCGTCCAGCAGGTTGTGCCCGGCGATGATCGCCAGGCTCAGCAGCAACAGCAGCGGCCGTGGCAGCCAGACCATGGCCGACAACGCAAGCATGCTCAGGCCGATGGCCCAGATCACCTGCAGGTAGATCACCGTCGGCGGCACCTGGAAGGTCCAGGCGAAGTTCACCAGGGTCATTTCCAGCAGCACCAGGAACAGCCCGCGCTTGAACAGGAAGGCACAAACGTCAGCCTTGCCGGCGTACTTCTCGCCAAACAGATAGGCCGACAAGCCGGTCAGCAGGACAAACACCGGGGCGCACAAATGGGCCAGGGTCCGGCTGAAGAACAAGGCCGGCTCGGTGCCAGCGACATCCATGGGATCCGTGACCTGGCGATGCAGGAAAAAGGTTTCACGCACGTGGTCCAGCAACATGAACACAATCACCAGCCCCCGCAACGCATCGATGGAGAGCAGGCGACCGGCAACGGTAGGACGAACAACAGTTTCAGGCATGGAGTTTTCGCAACGCAGGGGGTGAAGGTTCTGCCTTGGACGCAGCGCAGAACCGGATTCATGGTTATCTTATAACATTGTGCTTATTCGCGAAAACATCCTCGTGGAAAATCCCTGAAATGAGGCAGCCTGCTCCCGTTGCGCCGGGTTGGCGCAGCCGTGCACAGCGCCCTCCTTCATGCCCGGGCCAACTCCACTAACCCAGGGTTGGCCCCTATACGCAGCCGAGTACCGGTTTATTCCGCCGAGCAGTCACGCGGCGTAATGCCCTTCTCCTTGGCATAGGCCGCAGACTTGGCCTCGATCAGCGGACGCAGGGTGGCGCGGTCCGCTTGCAGCCAGTCGCTGACCAGCACCCACTTCTGCCCGTCCCACTGTTGCACCCGGGCGGAGCCGCCGCCTTCGTGGTCGGCGCAGGACAGTTTCAACGGTGCCAGCAGCCCTTCGAACCCCATGGCCTTGAGGCGTGCGGCGTCGATGTCCAGGTGCTCGAACGCCCAGCGGGTTTCCTCGCCGTTCAGTGGACGCTGGCCAAACTTGGCCTGGCCGGTGCGCAGCGCTTCCACCGCAATCGCGGCGTTGATCAGGCCGATGTTGTAGTAGACCTTGCCGAAGTAGCTCGGGTCTTTGAGGTTGCTCTTGCCGGCATCGAGGAGGTGTTGCTTGAGCCGCTGATGAATCTCGAAACCATCGCCCCCCGGAAACGGCGCCAGCGCCTGGTAGCCCTTGGCGGCCGTGCCGGCGGGAATCACATCGGCCTCGGAACCGGCCCAGACGTCACCGATGATGTGGTCCACCGGGATGCCAAAACGCACTGCGGTCTTGATTCCTACAGGAGTCGACACGCCCCAGGTGCGCAAAAACACCCAGTCCGGGTTGATCTGCCGCACCTGGCGCCATTGGGTCGATTGCTCGCTGCCCGGATCCGCCACCGGTATCTGGATATTCTCGAAACCGTACTTCTGCGCCAGCAGTTGCATCGGCGCCTGGGTTTCGCGGCCGTAGGCCGAATCGTGGTAGACGGTGACGATCTTCTTGCCCTTGAGCTTGTCGAACCCGCCCTCGCGCTGGGCGATGTAATTGATGCCCACCGACGCCTGGCCGTAGTAGTTCAGCAGCAGCGGGAAGGCATAGGGGAATACGCTGCCGTCGGTGGACTCGGTGCGGCCGCCGGCCCCGTCGATCAGCGGGATATGGTCGACTGCCGCGCGGTCCATCAAGGCGTAGGAGGCCGGCGTGCTGTGGGTGAAGAAAAACGCCGTCGGCGCACCGTCCAGACCTTTCTTGTAGCGCTCATAACATTCGATGACCCGGTCGGTGTTCCACTCGGTCTCGCACTCCTGCCAGACCAGCTTGACCCCGTTGACTCCGCCCTCGACCTCGTTGATGTAGCGGAAATAGTCGATCTCCCCGGCCCACCACGGAATCCCGCTGGAGGCATAGGCGCCGACCCGGTAAGTGGCCAGGGGAATGAACTGCTGGTTATCGGCGGCCTGGGCGCCAGCCGGCGCCAAGCCGGTAAAGAGACCGAGGGCCAGGAGGCTGGCAGCCAGGGTGCGATGCAAGGTTTTGCGCATGGGGGTGGCTTCTTATCAAGGGTAAGGGGTCGCCCTCCCGTGGCCGGGTCGAGTCATCGGTTGCGCCTGACCTGAACCACAATCCATGCCAACAATATAATCACGCAAAATCAATGACTTAAACCCGACATATGGAGGTCGGCGCTGTACGCGGGATGACAGTCTATTGATCGGCTGTTGCTTGGCGAACAGTGCCCGGATACTGGGCCATTCACTCAATCGGGTGCCGTCGACGCGCCTTGAGGCAAATCGCCAGCACCGGCACTTCTGGCGCTTGCGTTCGGGACTGCGGGCCCGCTAACATCGCGAATAGTTCTTATCCGCAGATGCACCTCCATGTCGACCGCCGAACTGCCCATGCAACATGCCGTCAATGTGCTCTACACCGAGCACCACGGTTGGCTATTGGGCTGGCTGCGAAAAAAGCTCGGCTGCCCACAGAATGCCGCCGACCTGTCCCATGACACCTTTGTCCGCATCCTTTCTTCGCGCGAGGCCCTGGGTGGCATGCGCGAGCCGCGGGCGTTCCTCACCACCACCGCGCGGCACCTGATTATCGACCGTGCCCGCCGGCGCAAAATCGAAGACGCCTACCTGCGGGAACTGGCGCTGACCATTGACCTGCTCGAAGGCTGCCAACAGTCGCCGGAGCAGATCCTGGTCACCCTCGAAGCCCTGGAGCAGATTGCCTTCGTCCTCGATGGCCTTGGCCTGAAGGCGCGGCAAGTGTTCCTGATGCACTTTCTCGAAGGCTTGCGCCAGGCCGAGATTGCCAGCCGCCTGCAGATTTCCGAGCGCATGGTACGCAAGCATCTGATGAATGCCCTGGTGCATTGCCACCATGCATTGGATGTGTAACCGCTGATGGGCCAGCCGAAACCGACGATTGAAGAGCAAGCGGCCAACTGGGTGATCCGCCTCGGTGAAGGCGAACTCGACGCCCACGAGCAACAGGCGTTCGAGCACTGGAAAACCCAGGACCCGCGCCATGCTGCCAGCTTGGCGCGCCTGCAAGGTTTTGTCGGCCACCTGCAAGCCCTGAGCGCGCAGCAGGCGCCGGTCCAGGCGGCCCTCGATGCAGCCCTGGTCAATCGTCGGCGCCACCTGGGCGCCACAGCCATGCTCGGGGTGCTGCTCGCCCTGCCCCTGGCCCTGATGCTGCGCAGCTACCCACCGAGCTACCTGCTGGCCGACCAGCGCACGGCGCCGGGCGAATGGCACAGCCTGCGCCTGGAGGATGGCTCGCAGTTGGTCCTGGGCGGCAACAGCGCAGTGGACATCACCTTCAACGGCCAGCAGCGCGAGGTCGAATTGTTGCGCGGGGAAATCCTGGTGCAGGTCGCCCACGACCCCGCCCGGCCATTCACCGTGGTCACCGACGATGGACGCATGCAGGCACTGGGCACCCGCTTCACGGTGAAACGCGAAGCGCCGGGCACCCTACTGACCATGCTGGAATCCAAAGTGGCAGCCAAGGGCGCCCACAGCAGCGTCGAGACCCAGGTTCAGGGCGGGCAACAGGCGCGCATCACCTCGGAGCAGGTCGAGCTGCTGGGGAGCGTCGACAGCGCGTTGTTCAACGACGCCTGGCAGGCCCATCAATGGGTGGTCCAGGACCGGCCATTGCCGCAAGTGCTTGATGAACTGGCCCGGCAGTATGGCGGCCATGTGCAGTTCGACCGTGAGCAACTGGCCGACCTGCGGGTATCGGCAGTGTTGCCGCTAGACGACCCGCGCCGCGCCCTGCAATTGATTGCCGATGCCTTCCCGGTCCGGGTCCATTCGTACGGCCCCTGGTGGTTCAGGGTTGAGCGCCTGGAGGCACACCCGCACTAATTTCTGCAGGCAGGGTTCCGCTTTTTTTACCTGCCGCGTCAAGGAAGAAAGAACCCCATGACAGGAACTTCTTCCATGCCGTCAGATTGCACCCCAATGCCCCACATCCAGCGTCCCCGCGTGCCCTTCGCTCCCCTGGTCCTGGCCGTCAATCTGGCGACTTGCACCCTGCTGGGGCTTGGGCTGTGCATGCCCCTCGCAGCCCAGGCCCAGGCTCAACAGCGCTATGACATTCCCGCCGGCCCCCTGGGCCCGGCGCTGAACCTGTTTGCCCAGCAATCGCGAGTTGCGCTGATGTTCGACGCCAAAACCGTCGCCGGCCTCAACAGCCCGGGCCTGCAGGGCGAGTTTGAAATCAACCAGGGCTTTGCGCGGATTCTCCAGGGCAGCGGCTACCAGGCCCGGCAAAGCGACAACGGCTTCGTGCTGATCCCCGCCGTCACCACCGGCAGCCTGGAGCTGGCCCCCACCGCCATTACCGGGCTGAACAGCGAAGAAAGCACCACCGGCCACATCAAAGGCTATGTCGCCAAACGCAACATGAGCGCCACCAAGACCGACACCCCGATCATTGAAACCCCGCAATCACTGTCGGTGGTGACCAGCGACGAGATCCGCGACCGGCAATCGGAAACCCTGTCCCAGAGCCTGGACATGACGCCGGGCTTTACCAGCCAGCCAACCAGTTTCAACCGCACCTCGGACCGTTTCCGCATCCGTGGTTTCGATGTCGAGTCGGCCACTGGCGGCTCCCTGCGCGATGGCCTGCGCCTGCAGAACAACTCCTATGACGGGGTGCAGGAGCCCTACGGCCTGGAACGCGCCGAAGTGATCCGCGGCGCGGCCTCTGTGCTCTACGGCCAACTGTCACCCGGCGGCCTGATCAACACCGTCAGCAAGCGCCCGAGCCAGACGCCCTACCATGAAGTCAACGTGCAGGCCGGGCAGAACAACCGCAAGCAACTGTCCGCCGACTTCACCGGCCCCCTGGGCGACAGCGAGACCCTCAGCTATCGCCTGACCCTGCTCGATCGCAAGAGCGACACCAGCAGCGACCACATCGGCAACGACAAGATCTACGTCGCCCCGGCCCTGACCTGGCGTCCGGACGATGACACCTCGCTGACCCTGCTGTCGTTCTACCAGAAGACCGAAACCCGCTTCTCCGCGCCGCTGCCTTATCAGTTGGTCAAGGGTGTGGGTGACAACCGCTACCAGATCGGTCGCCATGACTTTATCGGCGAGCCGGACTACGACGAAATGAACGGCGAGATGTCCGCCCTGGGGTATGAATTCGAGCACCGCTTCGACGAGCACACCCGCATCAGCCACAAGTTGCGCTACTACCAATCGGACGTGACCTGGCGTTACCTGCAAGTGAATGCCACCAAGACCACTCTCGACAATTCGCTACGCACCGGCATATTGAGCCGCCAATACAGCGACCGTGAAGAGCGCTCCCGGGGCCTGGCCAGCGACACCAGCGTCGAAAGCAAATGGCAGTTCGGCCAATGGGACCACACCTTCCTGGTGGGTTTCGACGGTTACGACACCAGCTACGACTCGCACAACTTCCGGGGCAATGCGCCGGCCCTGAACCTGAGCACCTACAACTACGGGCAGCCGGTGGTGGTCAATAAATCCCTGGCCCAGGACCGGGGCTCCCAGGTCGACACCCTGCAAAAAGGCATCTATTTCCAGGACCAGATCAAATTCGACGAACACTGGATTGCGCTGCTGGGCGGACGCCATTACTGGGCCGACCAGAGCACCGAGCTGTTTCGCACCTCGGCCAAGACCAGCCAGAGTGATGAGTCCACCACCTGGCGCGCCGGCCTCGTGTACAAGGCCGACAACGGCCTGGCGCCCTATCTGAGCTACAGCGAGTCGTTCTTCCCGGTGGCGGGCCTGAACAAGCAGAACCAGGCCTTCGTACCCACCGAAGGCAAGCAGTATGAAATCGGTATTCGCTACCAGCCCGAAGGCAGCGCCACCCTGCTGAGCGCGGCGGTGTACGAACTGGTGCAGAAAAACGTGCTGACCCCGGACCCCACCGACACCACCTCCACCTACTTTGTCCAGACCGGCGAAATGCGCTCCCGGGGCCTGGAACTGGAAGCCAAGACCGAGGCCACTCCCAACCTGAGCCTGATCGGCTCCTACGCCTATATCGACGCGCGCATCACCAAGAGCAACGTCGTCGGCCAAGTCGGCCAGCGCAGCGAAGACACGCCCTACCACCAGGCCGCACTCTGGGCCGACTACCGCCTGGCCGAACTGGGACTGCCCAAGGCCAGGATCGGCGGCGGCGCCCGCTACAAAGGCACCACCCAGGCCTCGGCAGTGCCGTCGCAAATGCCGGCCTACACCCTGTTCGACGCCCGGGCCAGCTACGAAATCGACCCCAACTGGGAAGTCGCGGTCAACGCCAACAACGTCACCAACAAACGCTACACCTACTGCGAAGCCGCCATCTGCCGCTATGGCGACGAGCGGCAACTGGTCAGCTCCATCACCTATCGCTGGTAAGCGGCGCCTGCAAAAGCGGCCGTTGCGGTCTGAGAGACAGATCGCGGCGGCCGCCACGCGGCCGAGCGGAAGCAAGCTCCCTCGCCACAGAAAGCTCCCCTGCCCTCAAAGCACCTCGAATACAGCCCCCACAGCGTGGCGAGGGAGCTTGCTCCCGCTGGGGTGCGCAGCGCCCCTAACCCGAGCATTCGCGGTGTAACAGATAGATCGCGATAGCAGCCCCTGCGCCCACCCACGGCCGAACAGGAACAAGCGCCCTCGCCACAGGCCAGGTTTCAAACCGCACCAGCCTCCCGCATCCCGCCCCTCAGTCACGCCCCCTGTACACAGGGCTGTTTCTGCATGAATCAGCACAAGTCTTCAGTGCTTAAATGAAATTTCTTATTCCGCTGTGCGAAAGTAGATTCCATATTGACCACACAATTTATTGATGACAGGATCAATTTCGAATAAATAAACGCCCAGCGAAACAGCTTTTGTCGCTGGACAGGCGTCTCGAACAACACGCTGTCGACGCAAACGACCTCAAACCTCCCCCCACTTTGGAGATTTTTGCGATGAGCCCCGATACCCCCCGCCCAGCCGTGGAGTCTGTCCTGCACGGAAATATCCTGGTGGTGACCCTCGACAACCCTCCCGTCAACGCGCTGGGGGTCGAGGTACGACGCGGACTGCTGGCCGCGATCGAACAGGCCGACAATGACCCCGAGGTGAAAGGCGTGCTTCTGGTCGGGGCCGGTCGCCACTTCGCCGGGGGCGCCGATATCCGCGAATTCGGCAAGCCGCCCCAGCCGCCTTCATTGCCCGAGGTGGTCAACCGCATCGAGAGCTGCCACAAACCGGTGGTGGCAGCGATCCAGGGCGTGGCCCTGGGAGGTGGGCTGGAGGTGGCGCTTGCCGCGCATTACCGGCTGGCCGTCAGCGGCTCGCGGCTCGGCTTGCCCGAGGTCTTGCTCGGTCTGCTCCCGGGGGCCGGCGGTACCCAGCGCTTACCACGCCTGATCGGCGCCGGCCCGGCCCTGGACCTGATGCTGAGCGGCCGTCATCTGGGGGCCGAAGAAGCCCAGGCCCTGGGTCTGGTCGATCAATTGTCCGGCAGCGCCGATGTGCTCGCCGAGGGTCTGGCCTATACCCGTCAACTTCTCGCGGCAAACGCCGGAGTCCGCCGCACGAGGGACGCCCAGGCCCTGGCCGAGCCGGCCAGCCACTACGCCGCAATCGATGCCGCACGCGTTGGAACCATCAGCAAAGCCCGGGGCCTGCTGTCCCCCCTGAACATTATCCTGGCGGTCGAGGCAGCCCTGGAGCAGCCCTTCGATGACGGCCTGCGCCTGGAGCGCGAGCTGTTCCTGCAATGCCTCGCCAGCCCGCAGCACAAAGGCCTGGTGCATGCCTTCTTCGCCGAGCGCGAAGTGCTCAAGGCACCCGAAACCCGCGACGCCACACCCCGCCGAATCGAACGGGTGGGCGTGATCGGCGGTGGCACCATGGGCGCCGGCATTGCCGTGGCTGCACTTGATGCCGGCCTGCACGTAACCCTGATCGAGCGCGACCCAGGTGCACTTGCGCGCGGCCAGGCCCATGTCGAGCAGGTCTACGACGCCTTGATCGCCAAGGGTCGCCTGAAGGCCACCGACAAAGTCGCAACCCTGACACGCTTCAACACCAGCCTCGACTACGCCAGCCTGGCCCAGGCCGACCTGGTGATCGAGGCCGTATTCGAAGACCTCGCCGTCAAGCAGGCGGTATTCAGCCAGCTGGATCAGGTCTGCAAGCCCGGCGCCATCCTCGCCAGCAACACCTCCTACCTGGATATCAATGCCATTGCCGACAGCACCTCGCGCCCTGCCGATGTGCTCGGGCTGCACTTCTTCTCTCCCGCCAACATCATGAAACTGCTGGAAATCGTGGTCCCGGCCAAAACCTCGGCCGAGGTGGTGGCCAGTGCCTTCGCCTTCGCCAGGCAACTGAACAAGGTTCCGGTCCGGGCCGGGGTCTGCGATGGTTTTATCGGCAACCGGATCCTCGCGGTGTATCGCCAGGCAGTTGACTGCATGATGGAAGAGGGCGCCTCGCCCTATCAGATCGACCAGGCCCTGCGCGACTTCGGCTACCCCATGGGCCCGTTCCAGGTGTCAGACCTGGCCGGAGGCGACATCGGTTGGGCCACCCGCAAACGCAAGGCCGCCACCCGCCCCGCCGAAGCCCGTTATGTGCAGATTGCCGACCGCCTCTGCGAACGCGGCTGGTTCGGGCAGAAGACCGGCCGTGGCTATTACCTCTACCCCGCCGGCGCGCGCAGCGCCACGCCCGATCCCGAAGTGCTGGCGATCATCGACGCCGAACGCGCTCGGGCCGGCATCACCCCTCGCAGCTTCAGCGACTCGGAAATCGTCCGCCGCTACATGGCCGCCATGATCAACGAGGGGGCCAATGTGGTGCATGAAGGCATCGCCCTGCGCCCCCTGGATGTCGATGTGACCTTTATCCATGGCTACGGCTTCGCCCGGCACCTGGGTGGCCCGATGAAGTACGCCGACGGGATCGGCCTGCCCCAGGTGCTCGCCGATATCCACGAGTTCGCCAAAACCGACCCGCAGTTCTGGAAGCCCTCACCGTTACTGGTGCAGTTGGTGGAACGCGGTGCCAGCTTCGACAGCCTCAACCAGCCGCACTAACCGGGGGAAGCCAACATGGATTTGCGTTTTACCGAGCAAGAAGAAGCTTTTCGCAGCGAAGTACAGGCCTTTCTCGCCGAACAGTTGCCTGCGGACCTCAGCGAAAAAGTGGCCAACGGCAGGCACCTGTCCAAGGCCGACATGGAGCAGTGGCACTCGATCCTCAATGCCCGTGGCTGGCTGGCCAATCATTGGCCGGTCGAACACGGTGGCCCGGGGTGGAGTGCGTTCGAGAAGTTTATCTTCGAGCACGAATGCAGCCTGGCCAATACGCCGCGCATCGTGCCCTTCGGCGTCAATATGCTCGGCCCGGTGCTGATCAAATACGGCACCCCGGAGCAGCAACGCTACTGGCTGCCGCGCATTCTCGATGGCACGCACTGGTGGTGCCAGGGCTATTCGGAACCCGGCGCGGGCTCGGACCTGGCAGCGGTGAAAACCAGCGCCGTGCGCGACGGTGACCACTATGTGGTCAACGGCCAGAAGACCTGGACCACCCTCGGCCAGCACGCCAACATGATTTTCTGCCTGGTGCGCACGGACCGCGAAGCGAAGAAGCAGGAAGGCATCAGTTTCCTGCTGATCGACATGAACTCGCCTGGGGTCGAGGTGCGGCCAATCATTACCCTGGAAGGCGCCCACGAAATCAACGAAGTTTTTTTCACCGATGTGCGGGTGCCGGTAGACAACCTGGTGGGCGAGGAACACAAGGGCTGGACCTGTGCCAAATACCTGCTGACTTACGAACGCACCAACATCGCCGGGGTCGGCCTGTCGATGGCAGCCCTTGAACGGGTCAAGCGCCTGGCCGCCCTGCAGAGCCGCAACGGCCGGCCACTGGCCGAAGACCCGGCCTTCGCCGCGCGACTGGCACGGGTCGAGATCGACCTGGAAAACATGAAGACCACCAACCTGCGGGTCATCGCCGCAGTGGCCGGAGGCGGCGTCCCTGGCGCAGAAAGCTCGATGCTGAAGATTTGCGGCACGGAAATCCGCCAGGAGCTGACCTCATTGATGCGCCGGGCCATGGGTTCCAGTGCCCGGGCCCTGGTGCCTGAAGCCGAGGCAGACGACTTCAGTGCCCTGGACCTGGGCCCGGCGTTTGCCGCCAATGCCAGCGCCCAGTACTTCAATAACCGCAAGCTGTCGATTTTCGGCGGGTCCAACGAAATCCAGAAAAACATCATTTCGAAAACGATTCTCGGGCTATGAGGGCACGCACATGAACTTCGAACACAGCGAAGAGCGGCGCATGCTCGCCGACAGCCTGAACCGCTTTATCGCGGAGCAATACAGCTTTGACAAACGCGAACACATTCTCCAGGCAACCCACGGCTTCAGCCGCGAGATCTGGCAGCAACTGGCCGAGCTCGGTGTGATCGGCGCACTGCTCAGCGAAGAGCACGGCGGCTTTGGCGGCGGCGGTTTCGACATTGCCGTGGTGTTCGAAGCCATCGGTCGCGGGCTGCTGGTCGAGCCGTTGCTGGGCAGCGCGATACTGGTCGGCGACGCCATCGCCACGGCCGGTTCCCCTGAGCAGAAGGCCCTGCTGCAGGGCATTGTCGACGCCAGTCTGCTCGCCGCCTTCGCCCATGAAGAACCTGGCACTCACTATGAAACCAGTCGGGTCGCCACCCGCGCCGAGCATGACGGCCAAGGCTGGCTGCTAAATGGCAGCAAGGCCATGGTGCTGCAAGGCGAGCACGCCGACCTGTTGCTGGTCTCGGCACGCACCGCGGGTGCCATTGACGACGAAGCAGGAATCTCCCTGTTCCTGGTGCCGAGCAACACTGCGGGTCTGCAGATACAGGGTTGCGCCACCATCGATGGCGGCCGCGTCGCCCAGGTGCAGTTGGACAACGTGAAGCTCTCGGCCGACGCCCTGCTGGGGGCCGAACACCAGGGCTACGCCACCCTGGAGCGTGCCATTGGCCGGGGGGTGCTGGCCCTGTGCGCAGAAGCGCTGGGGGCGATGGAGGTGGCCAAGCAAGCCACCCTGGATTATCTGCGTACCCGCAAGCAATTCGGCAGCCTGATCGGCAGCTTCCAGGCCCTGCAACATCGCATGGCAGTGCTGCTGCTGGAGATCGAGCAAGCCCGCTCGGCGGTGATCAACGCTGCTGCCGCCCTGGACGCCGACCGGCTGACTCGCGAGCGGGCACTGTCGGCGGCCAAGGTCAGCATCGGGCGCATCGGTACCCTGGTGGCCGAGGAAAGCATCCAGTTGCACGGCGGCATCGGCATGACCTGGGAACTGCCGCTGGCCCATTACGCCAAGCGCCTGGTGATGATCGACCATCAATTGGGCGATGAAGATCACCACTTGCAGCGCTTTATTGCCCTCGGCAAAGAACTCGCCGCATGAACTCCATGTCGATGACCCGGCATCGCGCCGCCGCAACCATCGCAGGTGTCGCCGCCTTCCTCGACTGGCGCGCAGCGGGCTACTTCACGCTGCGCTGAAAGCCTCCACCGGGCGGGTCCGCAACTGCGCTATCCAGGGCTGAGATACCCCGGCAAGCGTAGTTGAGCCCCCCACTCAGCCCTCTCGTCTTTCGCGCCCGCTTGCATGACCCTCGCCTTCGGCTGGGTCAGGGGTTGCTACGCTCGCGACGAAGCCTGGCATTGCCTGCTGCCTCCTCAGCAGCCTCCAGGTGCTGCGAGCAGGCTAACCCCGGCATGGACGAATACGACGTGGGCGCTCCTAAAAATAAAAACAACAACATAGGTAAGATCCATGCATTCGGCATCCAAACCTTTACTGCCCCTTTCCACCCTATTGGGTGGTTGCATGCTGCCGCTGGTGTGCCAGGCACAACTGATTGAAGACAGCCAGTTGACCCTGGGCGCCCGCAATTTCTACATGAACCGCGACTTCCACGGTGAGGCACCGCCACAAAGCAAGGCGGAAGAATGGGCCCAGGGTTTTACCCTGCGTTACCAGTCTGGCTACACCGAAGGCACCGTAGGTTTTGGCGTTGACGCACTGGGTACACTCGGCCTCAAGCTCGATTCCGGTGGTGGCACGGCCCATACCGGGGCACTGCTGGCCGACCGCAGTGGCGATGTCGCCGATCAATACGGCTCGTTCGGCCTGACCGCCAAAGCCCGGGCCGCCAGCAGCGTATTGAGCATCGGCACCCACGAGCCGCTGCTTCCAGTCGCCTTCAGAAACGATACCCGCCTGCTGCCGCAGACCTTCAGGGGGACGCAACTGGTCTCCAGTGACCTGAAGGATCTTACCCTGACCCTCGGCCAGTTCACGGCGGTACGCCTGCGCAACTCCACGGACTACGAGGACATGAGCATGTCGGCCCTCGCCAGAAACGGCCGCCAGGTCGCAGGCCGGGTCAGCAGCGATCGTTTCAGCTATGCCGGGGCCAGCTACGCCGTAACGCCCGCGCTCAAGGCCAGCTACTTCTACGCCGAGCTCAAGGACAACTATGACCAGCACTACGGCAACCTGACCCATGATGCGCGGCTGACCGACAGCCTCTCGCTGAAATCCGAAGTGCGTTACTTCAACAGCGGCAGCCAGGGCCGGGCTGAGGTGGACAACCGTTACCTGGGGATCATGGAAACCTTCAGCTACAAGGGCCATGCCCTGGGCTTCATCTATCACAACCAGAGCGGGCGCAGCGGCCTGCCCTTTATCAATGGTACCGACCCTTACGGATTCAACACCTCGACCTACAAATCCTTCATCAACGCCGGGGAGGACGCCTGGCAGTTGCGCTACCGCTACGATTTCGCCGCAGCAGGCCTGCCCGGTCTGACGTGGATGAGCCGCTACGTGCAGGGCAACCACTTCAAGATCGGACAACGCAATGGCCGAGAACGAGAACTCGATACCGACCTGGCTTATGTGATCCAGCAAGGTCCGCTGAAAAACCTCGGCCTGCGCTGGCGCAACGTGGTGTATCGCGCCAACTATGCGGCCAACGTCGATGAGAACCGGTTGATCGTCGAATACAACCTGAAAGTCTGGTAACCCCGCCCCCAACTGCCGGCACTGGCCGGCAGTTGCCTACTCCAGGCTGACTGCCGCCGTGGGCCCCCGGAACTCGCCCGAAACCTTGTCCAGACGCAGGCGCGCTTCGCGGTACTCCCTGGCAAAACGTGCCACCAGAGCCTCGGCTGTCGGTACATGGTCAAGCACGCCAATACCCTGGCCACAGCCCCAGATTTCCTTCCAGGCCCTGGGCCGCTGGCGGTCGCTGCCGAAATTCATCTGTGAGGGGTCGCTACTGGGCAGGTTCTCCGGATCGAGCCCTGCCGCCTGCAATGACGGTTTGAGGTAATTGCCATGCACCCCGGTGATCAGGTTGGTGTAGACGATGTCGTCGGCACTCGCCTGGCTGACCATCTGCTTGTAGCCATCCACCGCATTGGCCTCGCGGGTGGCGATAAAGGCCGAACCGATATAGGCCAGGTCAGCCCCCATTGCCTGGGCCGCGAGGATCGAGCTCCCAGAAGCAATCGAACCCGAAAGCAACAGGGGCCCGTCGAACCATTGGCGGATTTCCTGCACCAGGGCAAAGGGCGACAGCGTCCCGGCATGCCCGCCCGCCCCCGCCGCGACTGCGATCAAGCCGTCAGCCCCCTTGTCGATGGCCTTGTGCGCGAATTTATTGTTGATCACATCGTGCAGCACGATGCCGCCGTAACTGTGCACCGCCTGGTTGATCTCGGGGCGCGCACCCAGGGACGTGATGATGATCGGCACTTTGTGCCGCACACAGACCGCCATGTCCTGCTCCAGGCGTTCGTTGGAGCGATGGACAATCTGGTTCACGGCAAAGGGGGCCGAGGGCCGTTCGGGGTGCAGCCGATCATGCTCGGCCAACTCCCGGGTAATGCGTTCGATCCACTGCTCCAGCTGTGCCGCAGGGCGGGCATTGAGTGCCGGAAACGAACCGACGATCCCGGCCTTGCACTGGGCGATCACCAGCTCCGGGGTGGAAATGATAAACAGCGGAGCGGCCACCAACGGCAGGCGCAGACGCCGGGACAACACCTCGGGCAAGCTCATGGAACACCTCCTTTCAGATCGATCAACATGCCCGTCACCGACGAAATTCGGCAACTGAGCCAGGTCCCATGCGCCTGCCGCTCCAGGGCCGACGGCACAAGGCGTTTGTTCACTTGGTGGCCAGGGCGATCCCCGGACTGACCCTCGCCGCCCCGGCGGTTCCGGCAGAGAGCAACACCAGCAACCCGGCCAGCAGGTACATGCCGATGCCCAGGTACATGCTCGATACGTGGCCACCGGTATGGCTGTTGATGACCCCGTTGAGCCACGGCGTCACCGCCGGCCCGAGGTTGCCCAGGCTGCTGATCAGGGCAATGCCGGCCGCCGCGGAGGCCACAGACAGGTATTCGCTGACCAGGGCGAAAAACAACGGTGTCGCCGCCTTGATTCCCAGGTACGCCAAGGACAGCGCCGCCACCGACATCACCAGATGACCGTTCAACAGCGTGGTGATGCCCAGGCCGAACACTGCCAACCCCATGCAGCAGACAAAGTGCCAGCGCCGCTCACGGCGTTTGTCCGAGTGCAGACCAATGACGATGGTGCCGACGATGCCGACGATGTTGGGGATGGTGGTGATCAATCCCACCAGCAACAGGTCCGCCACACCCCAGCCCTGGATCAGGCTCGGCATCCAGAACACCAGCATGTAGGTGGCCCCCAGGAACATGAAGTACGCCGTGGAAAGCAGGTACACCTTGGGGTCGCGAAACATCTGGCCCACGGTGTGCAGGGAGCGGTCCTTGCGGTTCTTCAATTCCTGCGCCAGGTCGTCGCTCAGCAGGCGTTTCTCAGCGGTGCTCAGCCACTTTGCCTGATCCGGGCCATCCTGCAGGTAAAGGAACGCCACCACCCCCAGCACACTGGCCGGTAGCCCCTGGAGCACGAACAGCCATTGCCAGCCATTAAAACCGGCCACGCCGTTGAGGTACTTCAAGATGCTGCCGGACAATGGCCCGGCGATCAGGCCGGCGCACGCCGCAGCCGTCATGAACAAAGCAATCACCTGGCCACGCCGGGCCGCCGGGAACCAGAAGGTGAAATACAGGATGACCCCAGGGAAAAACCCGGCTTCAAACGCCCCAAGCAAAAACCGCAGCACGTAGAACTGCAGCGGGGTGCGCACGAACATCATCGCCGATGCCACCAGGCCCCAGCAGACCATGATCCGCAGTAGGGTCTTGCGCACCCCGCTGCGCTGCAACATCAGGTTGCTGGGCACTTCGAACAGGAAATAGCCGACGAAGAAAATGCCCGCGCCCAAGCCGTACACCGCGTCGCTGAACGGCAGGGTCTGCTTCATCTGCAATTGTGCGTAGCCGATGTTGACCCGATCAAGGAAGGCAACCATGTAGCACAGCATCAACAACGGCAGCAGGCGCCAGCGGATCCTGGAATACAGCGAGTCGAGCCGAGCAGCATGGGTCGGCAGGGATTGCGGACCTTGGACGTTTATTATTTTTGTTGTCATGGTCATCTCCGGCAGAGTGGGTAATTGCTGGGACGGGGGATCGGTGCTCAGGTGCCCGCGGTTTCACGCTCCTGCAACAGGCGCCACATGACTTTGCCCGAGCCGGACTTGGGCAGGCTTTCGACGAATTGCACCTGGCGCGGCACCTTGTAGGCCGCCATGTGTTCACGGGACCAGTCGATGATCTGCTGCTCGGTGGTCTGGCCCCGGGCTTCGCTGCGCAGGACCACCAGCGCCTTGACGCTCTCGCCCCGGTAGGCGTCCTGGCTGGAGATGATGCAGGCCTCGTGCACCGCCGGATGCTTGAACAGCAGGGCTTCCACCTCGGCCGGCCAGACCTTGAAGCCGCTGGAATTGATCATCCGCTTGAGTCGGTCGGTGAGAAAAAAGTAGCCCTCTTCATCCATATGCCCCAGGTCGCCGGTGCGGAAAAACCGCTGCCCCTCCAACTCGATAAAGGCCGCCGCCGTAGCCTCGGGGTTGCGCCAGTAGCCCTGGAACAGCATCGGCCCACGGCTGACGATTTCCCCGACCTCGCCGGGTTCGAGCTCGCGCAGGGTATTGGGGTCGACCACCCGCGAATCGACGCCGAAGAACGGCATGCCCAGGCACTGCAGCTTGGCCCGTTCGGGTGGGTTGCCATGGGTGGCCGCTGCGGTTTCGGTGAGCCCGTAGCCTTCGAGGAAGGTCAGCCCGAACTCCTGTTGCAGGCGCTCGGCCACGGCCTGAGGCATCGCCGCCCCGCCACCGTTGATATGAACCAGCCCGCCCAGGCCGAAATCCTTGTAGTTGGGGCTGCCGAACAGGTCGATGACCATGGTTGGAATGCAGGTCCAGTGGGTGACCTTGTGTCGCGAAATCAGGCGCCCGGCGAGCTCCCGGTCCCAGCGCGGCAGGATCACCGTGCTGGTGGCATCGAACACCGCGCGCAGGACAAAACACACCAGGCCGGTGATATGGAAAAACGGCACCACGCCCAACCCCACCGAGGCCACCGTGGACTGGGTCCAGCAGCCGGTGACCGCATTGCTCATCAAGCTGCGGTGGCTGTGCATGCAGCCTTTGGGATGGCCAGTGGTGCCCGAGGTGTATTGCAGCATCGCCAGATCGTCCGCCTCGGCGGTGTGCGGACCGAGGAGCCAGGCCTGGCCGAGGATCTCGCTCCAGCGCAGGCAGGCTGCGGGCAATGCCGGCTCAGCGCGCA
This sequence comes from Pseudomonas sp. MF4836, assembly GCF_002018875.1. GTDB lineage: Bacteria > Pseudomonadota > Gammaproteobacteria > Pseudomonadales > Pseudomonadaceae > Aquipseudomonas. The sequence goes on along the minus strand of NZ_MVOL01000001.1, from coordinate 688,128 downwards.
GCCAGGCATCGGTGGCCTCGGCAGCAAGCTCGGCCGGGTCCATGGCGGAGACAGGCGGCATCGCGTCGCTGTAATGGGTCACCAGCACCTGCCGCAGGCGTTCGTGAGGTTCAAGGGTTGATTGGGCGGCCTGCACGGTCGCCGCCAGGTCGGCGGCGCAGATCACCACCTGTGCCTGGGCGTCCTGCAATTGGTAGGTCAACTCCTCCATCTTGTTCATCGGGTTGACCGGCACCACCACCGCATTCGCCCGCAGGATGGCGTAATAGGCAACGACGAATTGCGGGCAGTTCTGCAGGTACAGCGCCACCCGATCACCAGCCTTGACCCCCACGCTTTGCAGCCAGCCGGCCACGGCCTGCGCCTGGGCCTGCAAGGCGCTGAAACTCAGGGGCTGGCCAAAAAACAGGTAGGCGGTCTTGTCCGGGTAGCGCCGCGCAGACACCTCCAGGTTGAACCACAGGGAAGTGGCCGGGACCGATAACGCGTGTGGCAGGCGTTTAGGCCAGACGCGTTGGTGGGGGCGCACGCTGCTGATAGTGGGCATCGAGACTCCTTGACTCCGAAGGTGATCAAGCACGAGTTGCGCTGGCAGGGGCTCTTGCGGAGGTCCCCCGAGCGGCCTGGATCAGGGCCGGCAACGCTTGCGCGACCTGGCGCCTGGGCCCTGTTCGCGGCTTGCCGGCGCTGAACGCGATAAGGCAGGCACAGGTCGCAGTGGCCGTCACATCAGGGCCGATCCTGCCCCATGACGCAATCCTATTTCAATCTTTTTTATTTCGCACTGCGGAATATGGTTCCATATATCTCATGAAATAATTAGATTCATCCGCTTAACTGGACTTAAATAGACCTTTGCGAAACACCGTACAGCCATCGCTGGCACGGGAAGCAACCCTTGATTCCTGTCTCACTGACTGACCCACACGAGCTATCGCCCATGACCGCCGTTCATCCGCAACCACCTCAGCAAGACCCCTTCAACGGTTTTTCCGCCCATATCGGCCTGGTCCTGCACGAGTACAGCCAGGCGCAAACCATCATCGGCTTCACCGTGCAGGCCCATCACCTGAACCGGGCCGGCAACCTGCACGGCGGAGTGATCGCCTCACTGGCGGACTCGGCCATGGGCATGAGCGGAACCTGGCACGCCGTCCCCGCCCAGCGGCGACTGGCCCTGACCCTGTCGCTGAACATCATCTACATGGCTGCAGCCGCCCCCGGGACCGAGGTCCGAGCCGTGGCACGGCCCCGGGGCGGTGGCGCCAAGATCTTTATGGCAACCTGCGACCTGCTCGACGTCGAGGGGCAATTACTCGCGAGCGCAGAAGGGGTTTTCAAGCGCGGGCGCCTCGCGCCGGATGGCGACTGAGGCGGTTGCGCGGCGCGCGTGCAGACAAGCCCAATACACGCGCCTGCCACGCACCTGCGAAACCGGGTTTCGACAGGGAATCGGCGATGTCAATTCAAGCGGTTCCGCGCTACCATTTTTCAGTTGAATTTCACGAACCTGCTGTGTGGTCACTCGGGTCTGTAGGAAAACTTGCCGAGCAAAGATCAGGCAAGGCAAAAACAGGCGAGGAAGCGCAGTGTAGAGGCCTACATGAGCATTCTGAGCGTGTTTTTAACGCAGCATGATCGAAGCGCAGGTAGTTTTCGTGCAGACCCTAGGCACTGGACCGGCACCAGCCCCCATCGGATACGCCTATGCACGACCAGAACGATTCCCCGGAAAAAGACCCCAAGGACCGCAAGTTCGTCGAGGCCCTGGCCCGTGGCCTGGAAGTCCTGCGGGCCTTTACCCATGGCCATGCGGTGCGCGGCAACCAGGACATCGCACGCATTACCGGGCTGCCGAAACCGACGGTTTCGCGCCTGACCTACACCCTGACGCAACTGGGCTACCTCAAGTACAACCAGGACCTGGAGAAGTACCAGCTCGACTCCGCCGTGCTGGCCCTCGGGTACGCCTACTCCGCCAGCCTGCGGGTGCGCCAGCTCGGCAAGCCGTATATGGATGAGTTCTCGCGCCGGACCAACACCACCGTCAGCCTGACCTGCCGCGATCGGCTGTCGATGATTCACGTCGACAGCAGCCGCCCGCCGGAAGTCGCCAGCCTGCGCATGGAGCCCGGCGTACGCCTGCCCCTGGCCACCAGCGCCGCCGGGCGTGCCTACCTGGCCGCCACGCCGAAAAACGAGCGCGACCATCTGTTGGGGGAAGTGGCGAAAAAGGCCGGCGACGAATGGCCGGCCCTGGAAAAATCCCTGGAAGCCTCGTTCCGCGAATACGAGTCCCTGGGTTTTTGCCTGTCCCTGGGCGAGTGGGACCGCAACGTCAATGGCGCCGGCGTGCCGCTGCACCTGGCAGACGGCAGCATCATGGCCCTGACCTGCGGTGCCCCGAGCTTCCAGCTGTCGAGCGAGAAACTCGAAAACTCCCTGGCCCACCAACTGGTGATGCTGGCCCGGGACCTGGAAAGCCTCGGCGTGTAAACCCGGGCCCAGGCCGATGACCAGGGGCGCGGCCCTGGTCATCGGCCTCGACGCTTACAGGCTGGGAAACGCGAACTGCGTGGATTCCTGAGTGGCCGCCTTCGGCCAGCGCTGGGTAATGGCCTTGCGTCGGGTGTAGAAACGCACGCCATCGGGGCCATAGGCATGCAGGTCGCCGAACAGCGAGCGTTTCCAGCCGCCAAAGCTGTGGTAGGCCACCGGCACCGGCAAGGCCACGTTGATCCCGACCATGCCGACTTCGATCTGATCGGCAAACAGCCGCGCCGCTTCGCCATCCCGGGTGAAGATGCAGGTGCCATTGCCGTATTCGTGACCATTGATCAGGGCGATGCCCTGCTCCAGGCTCGCCACTCGCATCACGCACAACACCGGGCCGAAGATTTCGTCGCGGTAGATGCTCATCTGCGGCGTGACCCGATCGAACAGGCAACCGCCGATAAAAAAGCCCTGTTCATGCCCCGGCACTTGCAGCCCGCGACCGTCAGCCAGCAGCTCGGCACCCTCCTCGACCCCGGCGTCCACATAGGCACTGACCTTGGCCAGGTGCGCAGCCGTCACCAACGGCCCCATGTCCAACCCTGGGGATGTGCCCGGGCCGATTTTCAACGCCGCAATCTGTGGCAGCAGGCGCTGGATCAAGGCATCCGCCACCTGGTCGCCGACGCACACTGCCACCGAGATCGCCATGCAGCGCTCACCGCAGGAACCGTAGGCCGCGCCCATCAACGCCCCGACCGCACTGCCCAGGTCAGCATCGGGCATCAGCAGCGCGTGGTTTTTCGCCCCGCCCAGGGCCTGGACGCGCTTGCCGCGCCGGGTGCCCTCGGCGTAGATGTACTCGGCGACCGGGGTCGAGCCGACAAAGCTCAGGGCCTTGACCTGTGGCGCTTGCAGCAGCGCATCCACCGCTTCCTTGTCGCCGTGCACCACGTTGAGCACGCCCTTGGGCAGGCCGGCCTGGTTCAACAGTTGGGCGATCAGCAGGGTTGAGCTGGGATCGCGCTCCGAAGGCTTGAGGATGAAGCAGTTGCCACAGGCGATGGCCAGGGGGTACATCCACAACGGGACCATGGCCGGGAAGTTGAACGGGGTGATCCCGGCCACCACACCCAGGGGCTGGAAGTCTGACCAGCAATCGATGGCCGGCCCGGCGTTGCGGCTGTATTCGCCCTTGAGCAGCTCCGGGGCGCCACAGGCGTACTCGACGTTTTCAATGCCGCGCTTGAGCTCGCCCAGGGCGTCTTCCAGGGTCTTGCCGTGCTCCAGGCTGATCAGTTGCGCGATGGCTTGCTGATGCTCTTCGAGCAACTGCTTGAAACGGAACAGGACCTGGGCGCGCTTGGCCGGCGGTGTGTCGCGCCACCCCGGGAAAGCCGCCACGGCCGCCTCTACCGCCAACTGCACGGTGGCGCTGTCGGCCAGGGTCAGTTGGGCGATGCTGGCGCCGGTGGACGGGTTGAAGACCGCGACCTGGCGCGTGCCCCCGGCCAGGAGTTGGCCATTGATCAAATGTTCGATGCTCATGCTCGGTACAACCTCGCTGAAGCGGGCGCCGTGGCGCCCGGAAAATTAATGGCTGAGGGCCGCCTGGACGGCGATCTCGACCAGGATGTTCTCGGCCGCCAGGCTCGATTCCACGGTGGCCCTGGCCGGCAGTGCGTCTTCCGGTACCCAGGCATCCCAGGCGGCGTTCATCTGGGCGAAGTCCTGCACCGCGTGTTTGAGCCAGACCTGGGCGAACAGGATGCGGCTCTTGTCGCTGCCGGCTTCGGCCAGCAGTTCGTCGATGCGGGCCAATACCTGGCGGGTCTGGCCCTGGACATCCTGGCTGCGGTCGGCGGCGACCTGGCCGGTGACGTAGACGATGCCGTTGTATTCCACGGCGTGGCTCAGGCGTTTGCCGTTGGGCTGGTAGCGTTTGATGGTCATGCTGGCCTCTCTTCAGGGGTCGGTGCGGCCGAGGTATTCGGCCGGTTTCAAGAAATCGCGGGCGAACGAAACCCGTGACGGCGATCAATCGCCGTCGGGCAGGTTCAGTTCACAGGTTCAGGCAGCGGCCACCCCGGCGGGCGGCCGTCAATCAGCCAGGCATGCGCCGCAGGCTGCGGGCCGCACTGGAAATGGCGCGGGCGGCATTGATCACCTTGGGTGCGAGTTCGCGCCGGGCGTCCTCGAGGTTCCAGCGGCTGAACGGCACCGCCACGTTGACCGACCCCAGGGGGTAGCCGGCGGCATTCACCACCGCTGCCGCGACGCTGATATCACCGGCGTAGTACTCCTCGTTGGCGTAGGCATAACCCTCAGTGCGTGCCTGCTCGATCACCGCCTGCAGTTGCCCGAGGTCGGTCACGGTGTTGGCGGTGTAGGCCTGGCGGTTGGACTGTTCGAGGATCGCACCGGACTCCGCCGCCGGCAGCGCCGACAGGTAGGCGCGCCCCGCCGCCGTGCAGTACATCGGCAGGCGCCGGCCCAGGGGAATATGCAGCGAGATCTGCTTGTGGCTGGGGAAGCGCGCCACGTAGAGCATGTCCAGGCCGCAGGGCTCCAGCAGGTTGCAGCTCTCTTCGATATCGCGGTTGAGTTCATGCAGGTACGGGTTGGCGCGCTCGATCAGGTCGCTGGTCTGCAAGTAGCCGGTGCCCAGGTCCAGGGACATGGGGGTCAGCCGGTAGCGCTTGGTGTCCGGCTCCTTGCACAGGTAGCCCAGGGCCTCGAGGGTGAACAGTGAGCGTTGCACAGTGCTCTTGTTGAGCCCGGTGGCCTCGGCGATTTCCGCCGGGCTCATGCTCGGCTGCCCGGCGCGGAAGATCGCGATAATGGCCAGCCCCTTGGACAGCGCAGTGACAAACAGCGGGGATTCTTCAGGTGTGGTCATCAGGCAACAAATCCTTGATTGAGTGTGACTGCCGCGTCTGGGGCGCGGCTAAAAGCCGGACAGTGTGCAGGATACTGGCTGCCCGCGTTCATTCGAAGTGGCTCAGGACAATTCCCGGTTCGTGCACCGGGCAATTGCGTTGAAAACGGTCGACCGCGAACGGCTGCATGCGCTCGTCCACCACCCCGGTGACCAGGGCCCTGGCCAGCAACTCGCCAGCGGCCGGCGCGCCGGCATGGCCATAACACCAGCCGGCGCTCAGGTGCAGCCCGCCCAGGTGGGGGTGGGCGCCAAGCAGCGGCCCGAAGTCCTTGGAGATATGCACCAGCCCGGCCCATTGGCGCAGGATCCGCGCCGCCCCCAGTTGCGGGAACATTTCGGCGTAGGCCTTGGCCGTGGCGGCCATCACCGGCACGTCGGCGCCGAGGCTGACTTGCGGGCGCTCGGCCACTTCGGCGCCGCCCACCACTTCGCCACGGGCGGTCTGGTGCATGTAGCAAAGGCGGTCGAGCAAGGCCACCGCCGGGCCGATCAGGGCCCGGGTCGGCTCCAGGGCAATGGCCTCCAGGCGCATCGGGTAGCCTTCCAGCGGCACCCCGGCCATATCCGCCAAGGCATTGCTCTGGGCGCCGCCGGCCAGGACCAGGGTGTCGCAGGCAATCCGCTGCTGGCCGACCCACACCCCTTCCACCTGGCCGTCGCGACGGTCGATGGCGCTGACTTCGGTGCGATAGCGCACATCCACTCCCCGGGCCTGACAGGCCTTGAGGTAGCCGTGCATCGCCGCATGATGCGGCGCCACCCCGCTGTCGGGCAGGTGCAACGCGGCGCTGACCCGTTCATGGGCCAGGGCCGGCAGAACCTTGCGCAGGCGCCCGGGGCTGAGCATTTCCGAGTCGATGCCGCAGTCACGGTGGACCTGCAGCGTGCGCTGCAGCAACTGGGCAGTGGCCTCGCGCTCGCCGACCATGGTGTAGCCGCGGCGGGAGAACATCACGTTCTGCCCCAGGCGCTTGGACAGCCCCAGCCACAGGCGGTTGGAATGGGCGAAAAAGCGCGTCCATTCCGGCGAACTGAAGGCACCGCGGATCAGCGTGCCGTTGCGCCCGGAAGCCCCGCCCTGCCAGTAGCCGGCGTCGAGCACCAGGATGTCGCGCACCTTGAGTTCGGCCAGGTTGAACGCCAGGGCCAGGCCCTGGATGCCGCCGCCGACAATCACCACCGACGCCTGGCGCGGCAGCTTGCTTGATTCCGTCATTGCAAAGGCTCCACCACATCCACCAGCCCCGCCGCCTGGGCCACGGTCAGGCTGCGCCTGGGTGGGCGCAGGGTCGGTCGGGCCAGGGCCTGCAACGGCAGACCGCTGCGGGCGCTGACAAAGGCGCGCAAGGCATCCCAGCACGGCTGTCCCTGGCACGGGCCCATGCCGCAGGAGGTCAGGCGCTTGATCACTTCCAGGTCGACGATGCCCTCATCGATCAGCGCCGCGACCTCCTTGCCTGACACGTCCATGCAGGGGCACAGCAGCAGCGGCTCAAGATCACTGACCGGCAATACCGGGTCGGCCCGCGCCGCGCGGCCGATGCGCTGGAAGCGACTGTTGCCGCTGCGCAACTGGCCCAGGCCGTGGGCCGCGCTCTGAAATTCCAGGCTGGCCTCCTGCAACCAGGGGCCGACGTGCACCAGGGCATCACAGACAATCGGCTGGTCGAACATGACGCTCTCCACGGCATGCCGGCCCTTGATGCAACGCAAGCCCTCCAGGCTCTTGACCGCCACCACCGTCACCCCGAGCTGACGCAGGCGTTCGGCGACCTGGGTTTCCTGGCCGGTGCCGGCCACCACTACCGCGCGCCCTGGTGCCACTGCACACTCATGGGCCAGGGCCAGGGCGCAGCGGGCGTCCATCACCCCCGGTAGCCAGGCCCCCGGCACCAACGGCGGACAACTGCGGCTGCCGGTGGCCAGCAGCACCTCGCCGGCACTCAGGGCCACGGCACCCTGACTCGGGTCCTGGGGCGCGGCCAACAACAAGTCGCCGTCGCGATAGGCGCCAAACACCTCGACCCCGTACAGGGTGCGCACCGCCGCCGCCACCTCGGGCACCCGCTGCCCGGCCGCCTGCAACCCGCGCCCAGGACCAGGGCCACGGGACACCAGCAACACATCCCGACCCTGCTCGGCCGCCGCATTGGCCGCCGCGCACCCGGCAGGGCCGGCGCCAATCACCAGTACCTCGCAGCTCAGGGCCCGCCCCTGGGGCAATGTCTGGCCCGCCAGGCGCGCACGGTCTGCCGGCCGGGCTACGCCGGCCAGGAACGCGAGCAGGGCTTCCCACACCTGAAACAGCCGGTTGCCACTGGGAATCAGGTTGCTGTGCTCGAAGCCGCCCTGGATCCAGCCCGACGGGATCCAGCGCGCCAGGCGCAACAGGTCGAAGCCGGGGCTGGGCCAGCAATTCTGCATCCCGGCCCGCAGCCCGGCGCGCACCCGGACCTGATCCAGGCGCACATTGGGCACGCCATCGACCCGCGCCAGCACGCCATTCACGTAACTGCCCGACAGGCCCATGGGCCGGTGCGACTTGCGGGTCCAGGCCAGGGTGCGAACACCGTTGGCCAGCAAGGCCGCGGCCAGGTGCTCACCCGGCCGGCCCTGCAGAGCGTGACCGTTCCAGAAAAACTCCACCGCCTGCTGCGCACCGTGGGCCAGGCGCGGACACGGCCGGCTCATGGCTGCGCCCTCTTCTTGGCCCGGCTCTGGGCCGTGAGGCTGATGGCCAGCATTATGATCGAGAGCAGGGTCATCAGCGTCGCCACCACCGCGATCACCGGGTCGATTTCCGAACGCAGCGAACTGAACATCTTGCGGGTCAGGGTCGAGGTGTCGCCGCCGCTGATAAACAGCGAAATCACCGCCTCATCCAGGGACACGGCAAAGGCGAACATCGCCGCGCCGATCACCGAAAAACGGATCTGCGGCAGGGTCACGTCAAAGAACGCCCGCAGCCTGGTGGCGCCGAGGATGCACGCCGCGTGTTCCTGGGTCATGTCATAGGAACGCAGCCCGGCCTCGACGTTGATGATCACGTAGGGCAAGGCCACCAGGGTATGGGCCAGCACCAGGCCGAACAGGGTGTTGTTCAGCTCCAGCCGCGCATAGACGAAGAACAGGCCGATGGCGGTGAAGATCACCGGCACGATCATCGGTGCCAGCATCAGCCCGCGCAGCAGCGCGGTGAAGCGCTTGCCACTGACATGCAGGGCATAGGCCGCCGCCGTGCCGAGGCTGGTGGCGATGAGCATGGTCAGGGTCGCGGTGAACAGCGAGATACGCGTCGCACTCTGCCACTCAAGGGAGCCGAAGTAATTGAGGTACGACTGCCAGCCCAGGGACTTGGGCGGGAAGCTCAGGTAGCGCGCATCCGACAGCGACATCGGCAGCACGATCAAGGTCGGCGCAATCAAAAACACCATCGCCAGCAGCATGAACAGGTAGAGCCAGCTGCGCTTGGCCTCGCGGACCAGGTTTCGGGATAGACGGGACATGGCTTCACTCACTCCGCTGACGAAGGCCGGCGACCTTCTTGACCAGGTACATCAGGGCCAGGGTCGCCAACAACAGAATCACCCCCAGGGACGATGCCGCGCCCCAGTTGGCGTACATCGACACGTCGCTTTCGATGCGCATCGACAGCATCTGCACCTTGCCGCCGCCGAGCAGTGCCGGGGTCACGTAGAAGCCCAGGCTGAGGACGAACACCAGGGTCGCGCCAGCGGTCAGCCCCGGCAGCGACAACGGCAGGAACACATCACGAAAGGCCCGCGCCGGCGAAGCGCCGAAGGTGGCGGCGGCCTGCTGGTAGATCGGGTTGATGCTCTTCATCGCCGCATACAGCGGCAGGATCATGTACGGCAGCATGATGTGGGTCATGCCGATCACCGTGCCGGTGAGGTTGTGCACCAGGGCCAGGGGCGTGTCCACCAGGCCCAGGCCGAGCAGCATTTCGTTGACCAGGCCACGGCGTTGCAAGATCACCAGCCAGGCGTAGGTGCGCACCAGCAAGGAGGTCCACAGCGACACCAGGAGCAAGGCCATGGCCAGGTTGGCCAGCAGGCGCGGGCCGTGGACCATGCAATAGGCGTAGGGGTAGCCGATCACCACGCAAATCGCGGTGACGATAAAACTCACGCTGAATGTCTGGCTGAAGGCCAGGGTGTAGATCGGCTGCAGCAGGCGGCTGTAGTTCTCGGTGGTCCACTGACCCTCGGCGTCGAACAGCGACAGGCCGAACAGCCAGCCGATCGGCAGCACAAAGGTCACCAGCACCAACAGCAAGGCCGGTAGCCCCGGGCTCAGCAGCCACCAGCCATGGCGGCGGCCGGCGCGTTGCAATTGCTGGCGATGGGGGGCCTCGCCAGGGTTGAGGGCCAGGTTCATGGCGCGTCCCCCACCACCAGGGTGTCCATCGGGTGCAGGCCCAGGCGTACCTGTTCACCACGCTGCGGCAAGCGCTCGACCTCGGAGCTGCGGGCCGGGCGGCGGATCGAGACTTCGGCGCCCTGCTCCAGGGTGATCTGGATCAGTTGGCTGTCGCCCTGGTAGATCACATCGCGGACCTGGCCTTGCAAGCCGTTGAAACCCGGCGTGTCGGCGCCGATAAATTGCAGTTTTTCCGGGCGCACCACCAGGTTCGGGTTAAGCAGCGGGCCAGCGGGCGGCGTGCATTGCAACTGCGATTCGCCAAGCCACACCGCGCCATCGCGGACCTGCACCGGCAGGCATGAGGACTCGCCGACAAACTCGGCGATAAAGCGGTTGGCCGGGCGCTCGTAGAGGTTTTGCGGGGTGTCGATCTGCTGGATGCGGCCCTTGGTCATCACCGCGATGCGATCGGACAGGGTCAGGGCTTCGCGCTGGTCGTGAGTCACATAGACCACGGTCATGCCCAGGCGCTCGTGCAGACGGCGGATCTCCAGTTGCATGGTTTCCCGCAGGCGTTTGTCCAGGGCCGACAGCGGTTCGTCCATCAGCAGGATCTTCGGTTCAAAGACAATCGCCCGCGCCAGGGCGATGCGCTGGCGCTGGCCACCCGACATTTCATCGATGCGCCGCTCCACCAGGTGATCGAGCTCCACCGTGGCCAGGGCTTCATGCACCCGACGGCGGATGTCCTCGCGCTTGTAGCCCCGCAGCTTGAGCGGATAGGCCACGTTCTGGAACACGTTCATATGGGGAAACAGCGCGTAGTTCTGGAACATCATCCCCACGTCGCGCTTGTGCGGCGGCTCGAAGACCATCTCGCGGCCACCGAAGCGAATGCTGCCGCTGTCGGGCTGGACGAACCCGGCCAGGGCCATGAGCAAGGTGGTCTTGCCCGAACCGGACGAACCCAGCAGGGAGATGAACTCGCCACTGCGGATGTTCAACGACACATCGTCCAGGGCGGCGAAGGCACCGTAGGTCTTGGTCAATCGCTCGATGTCGATGGCGATCGACTGGCTTTTTTCTTGGGACATAGTCAACTCAGCGCAAGGTAAAGGCTCAACTTCAGGGCCGCCAACCACGCGGCCCGCAACCTCCCCGGCGGCCTGGACCAGCGGGGAGTCGAGCATGAATCAGTTTTGGATAAACAGGTCGAAGCGGCGTTGCAGCTCGGCCTGGTTGTCCACCCACCAGACCGGGTCGAACATCGCCACCTTGTCGATGTTGGCCGGCGCGGTGGGCAGCGTGGCCGCCATCTGCGCAGGGATGATTCCGGTGTCGTAGGCCTTGCTGTTGATCGGCGGGTTGGGGATCAGCATCACCAGCCGTGCCTGGCTCTCTGCGGACATGATCTGGCCGATCAGCTTCATCGCCAGTTCCTTGTTTGGCGCGCCCTTGGGCACCACCACGCAATCGTAGTCCAGCAGCGCCTGGTCGTAGGTGTAGTCGACCGCTTCGCCGCCCTGTTTCAGCTCATTGACCCGCGAAGCCCAGATCGACAGGAAGTCCACTTCACGGCTGCGCAGCAACTGTGCCGAATCGCTGCCGCTGCGCCACCAGTTCACCACTTGCGGCTTGATCTTCTCCAGCACCTTGAACGCCCGCTCGACGTCCAGCGGGTAGAGGTTTTTCGGCGCCACGCCATCGGCCATCAGCGCCAGTTCCAGGGTGGTGAACGGTTGGCGGTACAGCGAGCGCGCGCCCTTGAAATTGGGGTCGAAGAACTCTTTCCAGTTCTTGGGCACCGCCTTGCCGGTGTCGGTGGCCCAGGCCATGACCGTGGAATAGGCATTGCTGGCGATCCAGTTCTTGCCGTACAGCCCCTTGGCCACGCCCGAGGTGTCGATCACCGAGAAATCCAGGGGTTCGGTCAGGCCCTGGCGCTCGGCCAGCACGCAATCGTTGGAGGCCAGTTCCACCACATCCCACTGCGGCTTGCCGGACAGCACCTGGGCACGCACGGCGGCCAGGCCATCCATGTTGTCCTCCTTGATGGTCACGCCCAGGGCCTTGGCCGCGGGCTCCAGGTACGCCTTGCGCTCGGCATCCTGCAGGGCCCCTCCCCAGCCCGCGAAGGTGATGCTCGGGGCGGCCTGGGCGGCGCCGATGCACAGCAGTGAAAGGGTCAAGGCGCTGATGGTTCTGGTGCTGGCGGTGATCTGCATTGGGTGTATTCCCTGGGTCGTTGTCAAAGGACAGGCAACAGCTGAAACGCGGGCGTCCTGCCCTCCAATCGAACTCGATCCTGATTTTTATTCTGGGTATCGCCGGTGTCGCGGGTATTCAATCGTTGAAATTCAGCATCACATGCCGCACGCAGGTGTAGTCCTCCAGGCCATAGACGCTGAGGTCCTTGCCGTAGCCGGATTGGCGCTGGCCGCCGTGGGGCATTTCCGTGGCCAGGGTCATGTGATCGTTTACCCACACGCAACCGTACTGCAATTGGCTGGAGGTGCGCAGCGCACGCTTCACGTCGCGGGTCCAGACCGAGGCCGAGAGACCGTACTCGCTCTGATTGGCCCAGGCCATGACTTGCTGTTCGTCGTCGAAGCGGGTGACGCTGACCACCGGGCCGAAGACTTCCTTCTGCACGATTTCATCTTCGTGGCGCACTCCGGCAATCAGGGTGGGGGCGTAGAAGAATCCGGGGCCATCCACCACCGCGCCGCCCACCAGCACTTCGGCATGGGCCAGGCCACGGGCACGCTCGACGAAGCCGGCTACCCGCTGTTGCTGGCGGCGGCTGATCAAGGGCCCGAAATCGCTGCTCGGGTCGGTGGGGGCACCGGTCTTGAGCGTGGCAATGTTCGCGCTCAGGGCTTCGACAAAGCGGTCATGGATTGCATCGTCCACATACACCCGGCAGGCAGCCGTGCAGTCCTGGCCGGCGTTGTAATAGCCGCCGGTGCGCAACATGTTCACCGCAGCGTCGATGTCGGCATCGGCAAACACCAGCACCGGCGCCTTGCCCCCCAGTTCCAGGTGGGTGCGTTTCAAGTTGCTCGCCGCCGCCCGCACCACCGCCTGCCCGGTGGCGATATCGCCGGTGACCGAGACCATGCGGATCTTCGGGTGGCTCGACAGCTGCTCGCCCAGGCTGGCGCCGCGCCCGGAAAGGATATTGACCACCCCGCGCGGGAAGATCTCGGCGCACAACCGGGCCAGGTACAGGGCACTCAGGGGCGTCAGTTCCGATGGCTTGAACACCAGGGTATTGCCGGCGGCCAGGGCCGGCGCGAGTTTCCAGGCGGCCATCAGCAGCGGGTAGTTCCAGGGTGCGATCAGCCCGACCACCCCCAACGGATCGCGACGGATCATGCTGGTGCGCCCCGCCACATACTCCCCGGCGGCACTGCCCGACAGGCAGCGGCTGGCCCCGGCAAAGAAACGGAACACATCGGCCACCGCCGGCATTTCATGGCCTATGGCTTTTTGCAACGGCTTGCCGCAGTTCTGGCTTTCCAGGGTGCCCAGGGCCTCGGCGTGGCGCTCGATGGCATCGGCCAGCTTGAGCAGCAGCGCGGCACGCTGGCGCGGCGGGGTCGCGGCCCAGGCCGGAAAGGCCCGTTCGGCGGCGTCCACGGCCTGGTCCAGCTGTGCCGGAGTGGCTTCGGCAATGACGGCCAGTTGGCGCTCATCGGCCGGGGCGATTACCCGCTCTTCGGCACCCAGGCCCGGGACCAACTGACCATCAATCAAAAACTCACGGTAGATCATGACAAGCTCCAGAAAAATGACCCGCCTCAGCGGGCGTCTTGAAAGCGATACCAGCTGTAGGCAAGGCGTTGGCCCAGGCGCAGGAACGGCTGGAAGGGAAAGCGTTGTGGCACCTGGTGCAGGAAACTCGCGGCACTCGGCAGGCCAGTGCCCATCACCATGTCCGCCAGGCGCTGGCCGGCGTGCAGCGAAAACGACACGCCGCTACCGGCATAACCACCGGCGCTGAACACCTGGTCCAGGCCCGGCACCTGATAGATGTAGGGCAGCGAGTTCTGGCTCACCGCGACCCAGCCGCCCCAGCCGTAGTCCACTGGCACCTGGCCGAGCACCGGGAACTTGCGCCGCAGGGAGTCGAGGAGGAACTGACGGTGCACCGGGTTCTCGGCCTCGCGCCCGGTCACGGCGCTGCGCCCGCCAAACAGCAGGCGGTTGTCCGGCAGGCGGCGGTAGTAGAACAACAGGTTGCGCGTATCGAACATGCAGTCAGTGGACGGCAGACTGTTGCGCACCTGCTCGGCGGATAACGGCGCGGTGACGATGATCTGCGAATGCACCGGCAGTACCCGGCCGGCCAGTTGCGGATGCAGGTCCGGCGAGGTGTAGCCGTTGGTGGCCACCACTACTTTGCGGGCCCGCACCACACCGCCCGGGGTCACCAGCAGGTGGCCCTTGGCGTCACTGCTCCAGCCGGTCACCGGCGACGCCACGTGAACCCTGGCCCCGGCGGCGCGGGCCATGCGTTGCACGCCCCAGGCCAGTTTCAACGGATGCATGGCAAAGCCGTCGGGCATGCGCAGCGCACCAAAGGATTCGGCCCCGGCATGGGCGCCCTGCAATTGCTCGGCCCCGACAAAATACGCGGGGTAACCCAGCACCTCGTTGTACAGCCCGGCCTCGCGCTTGAGGCTTTCGGTGTGGGCGGCCTTGGTCGCCACTTTGTACACCCCGTCGGGCTGCACGTCGCACTCGATCCCGCCCTCGGCGATCAGGCGCTTGACCGTGGCCAGGCCCGCCTGCATTTCGCCGAAGTAGGCCCGGGCGGTGTCCTTGCCGTAGCGGCCGATCAATTCCGCCAGGGGCACACGGCCGCCGGATATCCGCGCAAAACTGCCATTGCGCCCGCTGCAGCCCCAGGCCGTGGTATTGGCCTCCAGCACCAGCACCTGGGCGCCGTGATCCCGGGCCAGGTGCAGGGCACAGCTGAGGCCGGTATAGCCGGCGCCGATCACCGCCACGTCGACGTCCAGCGGCCCGGTGACCGGGCCGTCATCCGCCGGCGCCTGGCCGGCGGTATCGACCCAATAGGAAGCGGAGTGAGCTTCGCCCGTGCCGGGATGGGAATGCACCAATGGATCGTACATCTGGCCTCGCATTATCGCTGTGCGATATCAACTAATCGGTTTTTAACAGACTAGAAGCGAATGTCGATATCGGTCAACGATTATTTTTAACAATTTTCCCCGCTGTCGATTTCGAAAATCGCATTGACAGACAATCAAATAACCATAAGACTTGACTTTATTCGATTTTTAATTATCGCAATGCGATATTTAACAGCGAATCAGCGACCTCGATGACGCCTGAACAATAATAAATTTACGTTTCGCCACCTTGTGCCAGCCTGCCAACCACCCCTGTATCTGGGCTGACGGCTGCCCGAAACGCACCTCATAGGAAAATCGATATGAAACGGTCCCCTCTTTCCCTTCCCCGCTGCATCGCCGGTTGCCTGCTGTTGAGCGCGCACCTGAGCGCCGGCGCCGCCACCCTGACCTTCTCCGGTTGGGGCGGTGCCCTGCAGGACGCCGAGCGCAAGGCCTACCTGCAACCGGCCGCCGAGGCCCTGGGCATCACCATCAAGGAAGACAGCATGGATGGCCTGGCCGCCGTGCGCGCCCAGGTGCTGTCGGGCAAACCCAAGTGGGACATCGTCGAACTGGGCAGCATGGAATGCGCCCAGGCCCAGCGCGAAGGCCTGTCCGAACCCCTGGACTACAGCGTGATCGGCACCGATGGCGTGGATAAAAACGTGGTCGGCCAGAACTGGATCGGCACCCACGCCTACGCCACGGTGGTGGCCTGGGCCAATGACACTGGCAAGCCGGTGGCGAAAACCTGGAACCAATTCTTCGACCCTTCGGTAAAAGGCGCCCGCGCCCTGTACCGGCAACCCTGGCTGACCATGGAAGCCGCACTGCTGGGCGATGGCGTGGCCCCGGACAAGCTCTACCCGCTGGATGTGGAGCGGGCGTTCCGCGCCCTGGAGCGGATCAAGCCGCAAGTCGCCAACTGGTGGAGCGCGGGCGCCGATTCCGCGCAATTGCTGCGCAGCCGCGAGGTGGATTTCCTGGCGATCTGGAATGGCCGGGTCAACGACGTCAAGCATGACGACGCCAATGTCGACTACAGCTTCGACGGCGCCCTGCTCAGCCACGACTGCCTGATCGTGCCCAAGGGCGCGCCGAACAAGGCCCTGGCGATGCAGGTGATCAACCAGATCATGAGCGCGAAAAGCCAGGCCATGCTCGCGACCTTTATTCCTTACGCGCCGGTCAACAGCCATGCCTACCAGACGGGGCTGATCAGCGAAGAGCTGTCCAAGCGCCTGCCGACCTCGCCGCAGAACGCCTCGCGCGTGGTGATGGTCAACCCCGACTGGTGGGTCGATAACCAGGACGCCATGCAGAAGCGTTTTGCCCTGTTCGTCGCCCAGTAAGCCCGCCCTCCACTCTCGAACGATCCGGCAGCCCAGGCGGGCTGCCCTTGAAACACAGGGGAACACCATGAGCAACACCATGAAGGCCGCCGTACTGCACCGTGTCGGCGAAGCGTTGAGCATCGAGCAGGTGCCGATTCCAGTACCCGGGCGCGGTGAAGTGCTGATCAAGGTGGTCGCCTGCGGCGTGTGCCACAGCGACCTGCACGCCATCGACGGCGACTGGTCTGAGCTGCCCCTGCTGCCGTTGATACCCGGCCACGAGATCACCGGGCACGTGGTGGCTCAGGGCGAAGGCGTGCAGCAACCGGCGATTGGCGAAGCGGTGGGCGTACCGTGGATGTACAGCGCCTGCGGCACCTGCGAGTACTGCCTGGCGGGCATGGAAACCATCTGCGCCCACCGCGAATCCACCGGCTACAGCCAACCCGGCGGCTACGCCGAATACATGCTGGCGCCAGCGGCGTTTGTCGCGCGGATTCCTGACGGCGTGGACCTGTATGCCATGGCGCCGATTCTGTGCGCCGGGGTCACCACGTATCGCGGGCTGATGCGCTCCAGAGCCCGTCCCGGGCAATGGGTGGCGGTGCTCGGCATTGGCGGCCTGGGGCACGTGGCAGTGCAATACGCCAAGGCCATGGGCTTTCGCGTGGTGGCGGTGGACGTCT
This sequence comes from Pseudomonas sp. MF4836, assembly GCF_002018875.1. GTDB lineage: Bacteria > Pseudomonadota > Gammaproteobacteria > Pseudomonadales > Pseudomonadaceae > Aquipseudomonas. The sequence continues at coordinate 671,147 of NZ_MVOL01000001.1, read as the reverse complement.
CGGCCGACAAACTGGAGCTGGCCCGCAGCCTGGGCGCCGACCGCCTGATCAACGCCCGGGAAGAGCCGGTGCAGGCGATCAAGGAGCAACTCGGCGGGGTCCACGCGGCCCTGGTCACGGCAGTGGCCAACGCCGCCTTCGAACAGGCCGTGGGCATGCTGCGCCCGGGCGGCACCGCCGTCTTCATCGGCTTGCCCGGCGGCGACGCCGACACCGTGCGCGCCTCGATCTCGGCCATCAGCGGCTGGGAACTGACCATCACCGGCTCCAACATCGGTACCCGCCAGGACCTCAACGAAGCGGTGGCCTTCGCCGCCCGGGGCCAGGTCACGGCGCAGATCGTCACCGAGCCGCTGGAGGCAATCAACCAGATATTCGAGCGCATGCGCAAAGGGCAACTGGTGGGGCGCACGGTGTTGAAAATCGCCTGAACACCACCCTCCCCCCAACGCAAAACGCCGTTTGCCCCGAGTGAGCAAACGGCGTTTTTTTTCGGCCGCCGGACGCGCCATTGCGGCGCGCCCGGCAGGCACTCAGTGCGGTGCGCGGGGGATGGTCTTGAGCAGGTCCTGGGGGCTGATATGGCCGACCACTTGCTCGTTGACGCTGCCCGGCAACGGCAGGCCGAGGATGTGGCCCTTGATCTTGCCGATCACGTGCATTTCACACGGCTTGCAATCGAACTTCAGGGTCAGCACTTCATCGCCGTGCACCAATTGCATCGGCGCGACCTTGGTCCGCACCCCGGTCACACCCTTGGCCTGTTTCGGGCACAGGTTGAAGGAGAAACGCAGGCAGTGCTTGGTGATCATCACCGGCACTTCGCCAGTTTCCTGGTGGGCCTCGAAGGCGGCGTCGATCAACTTCACCCCGTGACGGTGGTAGAAGTCGCGGGCCTTCTGGTTGTAGACGTTGGCCAGGAACGACAGATGCGCTTCCGGATACACCGGTGGCGGGCTGGTCTCGGCTTTGCGGCTACCCCGTGGGTGAGCCTCGATCCGCGCGGCGGTCAGGGCTTCGATGACTTCCCGGCGCAGGGCCTTGAGCTGGGAGTTGGGAATGAAGAACGCCTGGGGCGCATCCAGCTTGATCCCGGTGGCGTGATATTGGGTGGTACCCAGTTGGCCCAGCAGGTCCTGCAGTTGTTCCAGGGCCTGCTCCGGCTTGTTGGCCACGCCGAACGGGCCATCCAGCACCACGCTGGCGCTGACACCTTCCTCGCTGGTGGCGCTCAGTTCCAGGCGCTCTTCGCGCAACTGCACCGTCCAGGCCAGGCCTACCCGACGCTCGGCGGAAGTCTTGACCAACGCCTGCTGCCAGTTGTGGTCCAGGTTGCGGCTCAGGGGATGCAAGGGCCGCAGGCGGTGCAGGCCTTCGGGCATCTCATTGGGTTCGACGCGATAGCGGTAGCGTTTCTCGCCGTCTTCCTCGAATTCGCCCTTGGCTTCGGCGATGTTGGCGCGAAAGCCCACCACCTCGCGCTTGACCTGCACATTGAGGCCGTCGCCGTTGGACAGTGGCTCGCGGGTCACCACCTGCAAGTCACGCTTGCCGACTTTTTCCACCACGCCCACCAGCAGGCCGGTGAAGGTCGGCGAGTCGAAGGCGCCGATGTCGATCTTGCGCTCGCTGACGAAGTAGTCGGTGCTGCCACGGTGGAAGGTCTTGTCCGGGTCGGGCACGAAGAAGTGCGCGGTGCGCCCGCTGGAGGCCCGGGCCAGGTCCGGGCGGTCTTCGAGCACGGCGTCCAGGCGCTGGCGGTAATAGGCGGTGATGTTCTTCACGTAGCCCATGTCCTTGTAGCGGCCTTCGATCTTGAACGAACGCACGCCGGCCTCCACCAGGGCGCGGATGTTGGCGCTCTGGTTGTTGTCCTTCATCGACAGCAGGTGTTTCTCGTAGGCGATGACCCCGCCCTGCTCATCCTTGAGGGTGTACGGCAGGCGGCAGGCCTGGGAGCAGTCGCCACGGTTGGCGCTGCGGCCGTTCTGCGCGTGGGAGATGTTGCACTGCCCGGAAAAGGCCACGCACAAGGCACCGTGAATGAAGAACTCGATGGCCGCGTCGGTCTCGTCGGCGATGGCGCGGATCTCTTGCAGGTTCAGTTCGCGGGCCAGCACCAGTTGCGAGAAGCCGGCCTGGTCGAGGAACTTGGCCCGGGCCAGGGTGCGGATATCGGTCTGGGTGCTGGCGTGCAGCTCGATCGGCGGAATGTCCAGCTCCATCACCCCCAGGTCCTGGACGATCAGCGCATCGACGCCGGCATCGTACAGTTGGTGGATCAGCTTGCGCGCCGGCTCCAGCTCGTTGTCGTGGAGGATGGTGTTGATGGTGGTGAACACCCGGGCATGGTAGCGCCGGGCGAACTCCACCAACTGGGCGATATCGCTCACTTCGTTGCAGGCGTTGTGCCGTGCGCCGAAGCTGGGGCCACCGATGTACACGGCGTCGGCGCCATGCAGGATGGCCTCGCGAGCAATGGCCACGTCACGGGCGGGGCTGAGCAATTCCAGGTGATGTTTAGGCAGGGACATAATTTTTTTAGTCAGGCTGGTCACGGTCGAGGCGTGCATTGTAGCGGCCAAATGCGCGACCGGCACCCGTGTGCTGCCAGGTGGCGGCCACGCCTTGCGCGCAACCGCCGAAACCCTCGGTGGATCAGGCCTTGGCGGCCATGGCGGTGACTTCCACCCGCATGCCTTCGACCGCCAATGCCGCCACGCCAACGGCGGCGCGCACCGGCCAGGGCTTGGCGAAGAAACGCTGGTAAACCTCGTTGAATGCGCCGCGGTCGGCCATGTCGGTGAGGTAGATGGTCAGGTGCAGGACCCGGTCCATGGAGCTGCCGGCCTTCTCCAGTGCGACTTTCAACGCTTGCAGGGTGCATTCGCTTTGCCGGGTGATGTCCCCCAGCTCCAGGCTGCCATCGGCATGGGTCGGGATCTGGGTCGAGACCAGCAGGCCGCCAAAACCGGCAACGTCGGAGGAAATGGAGTCCGCGTCAGGATCGGGAATAAAGGTGATGTCGTGGTGGGCCATGGGCTGCTCTTGTTCAAGGAGTGAGTAAGGAAAAATCTGCGCGGCAGTTTACCGCCCCGCGCCGGGCTGTTGTCCAATCGGCGGCCGGCCCCACCGTGCAGCCAGCCTCCGACCTGGCAAAACGCCCCCACCGGTGCTGGCCGATGGGGGCGTTGGCGCAGCCGGGGTGGAGCGCCTCGCCGCGCTAGACGATCGCGGGAAAGCCCTCGACGCTGTCCGGCCACGGGGTCAGGATTTCGAAACCCTGGTCGGTCACCGCCACCATGTGCTCCCACTGGGCCGAGAGCGAGTGGTCCTTGGTCACCACGGTCCAGGCATCGGCCAGGGTCTTCACGTGGCGTTTGCCGGCATTGAGCATGGGTTCGATGGTAAAGATCATCCCGGCTTTCAGCTTCAGGCCCTGGCCCGGGTAGCCGTAGTGCAGCACCTGGGGCTCGTCGTGGTAGATCTTGCCGATGCCGTGGCCGCAGTATTCGCGCACCACACTGAAGCCGTCGCGCTCAGCCACGCTCTGGATCGCATGGCCGATATCGCCCAGGGTCGCGCCCGGGCGCACGGTGCGGATGCCGGCGCACATCGCCTCATAGGTGGTGGCGACCAGGCGCCGCGCCTCGGGGCTGGGCTCGCCGACGAAGTACATGCGGCTGGTGTCGCCGTACCAGCCGTCCTTGACCACGGCGATGTCGATATTGACGATATCGCCGTCCTTGAGCACCCGGCCCGAAGGAATGCCGTGGCACACCACCTCATTGACCGAGATGCACACGGTCTTGGGGAAGCCGTGATAACCGATATTCCCGGCAATCGCCCGCTGCACGTTGACGATGTAGTCATGGCAGATCTGGTCCAGTTGATCGGTGCTGACCCCGGCCTTGACGTGGGGCGTGATCATGGCCAGGACTTCGGCGGCCAAGGTGCCGGCCACTTTGGACTGGGCCACTTCCTCGCGCGTCTTCAACACGACTTTGCCATTCATGGGCGGGCCCCCCCGACGGCACGCATGGTGGCGCCGCGAGACGTCTCCGCCAGCTCGCTCAGTTGCTTGAGGTCGAGGCCACCGGCCTGTTCGGCGCGGATCAGCAAGCGGCAGATACCGCTGTGGTCCAGGTCCGGGTACAGCTCGGCGAGCATGCCGATGCGCATCCAGTGCTCGGCCTGGGCATTGATCGAACGGCTGAGGGCATGGCTGGCGACCCGCAGATTCTCATGCATGGCGTCTGAAATTTTGACGATTCCCACAAACATCACCTGATACGAAGTGTATATGTTTCGTATATTGCCTGATGGCAGTACGCAATTGCAATTGCGCTGCAATCTGCCCGAGCTGCAGCGCTGGGCACCGCTGCCAAACGAGGCGCTCCCCGAGCATTCGATTAAATCGAATGCTCCCTTGAGTTTTTAGTATTTGTCGATTGCTCCCCCGGGTCTTAGTCTCTCGATCCATACCGGTCTGCGCTCGCCGCGCAGCCTTGGAGATGCCAGCCCCACGGGCTCGACCGATCGGCATCCGGAACAATAAAAAACCAGCATTGGCCGCACACGCGGCGCCCTGACTCGTCTGCCATAACTACAACATTGCAAGAGCGCCAGAGAGCGAGAGGAACCTACCCATGCAATTCCAGTTTCTGTTACCCACCAAAATCGTCATGGAGCCCGGCCTGCGCCAGCGCACCGGCGAATACCTGACCGGCCTCGGCTTGCGCCACGTGCTGCTGGTCACCGACCCGGGGGTCAAGAACGCCGGCCTGCTCGACAGCATCTACGCCAGCCTGGAGCAGGCCGGGATCCGCTATGACGAGATCGCCGACGTCAAGCCCAACCCGCGCAGCGAAGACGTCAACCGTGCCGCCGAGCTGTACCGCGGCAAGGGCATCGACGGCGTGCTGGCCGTCGGTGGCGGCAGCGCGATGGACGCAGCCAAGGCCATCAGCGTGCTGCTGACCCATGAAGGCCGGGTCGAAGACTATGAAGGCGCCTTTACCCTCAAGGGCCCGGTGCTGCCGATCGTGGCGATTCCGACCACTGCCGGCACCGGCAGCGAAGTGACCTTCTTCTCGGTGATCACCGACACCCGCCGCCAGTTCAAGATGAGCCTGCTCGACTACCGCATCGGCCCGGTCCTGGCGCTGCTCGACTCGGACATCACCGCCACCCTGCCGCCGCACATTGCCGCCGCCACCGGGATGGACGCCCTGACCCACGCCATCGAAGCCTACACCGGCAAGCCGGCCAACCCCATCAGCGACGGCCTGGCCCTGCATGCCATCCGCCTGATCGCGCAGCACCTCAAGCCCGCCGTGCAAGAGCCGGACAACCGCGAGGCCCGGGAACAGATGCTGATCGCCAGCCTGATTGCCGGCATGGCCTTCGGCAACGCCGACATCGCCAGCGTGCACTGCATTTCCGAAGCCATCGGCGGCATGTACGACACCCCGCACGGGGTTGGCAATGCGATCTTCCTGCCGTTTGTGTTCAGCCATAACCGCGACGCCGACCTGCGCCGCCACGCCGATGTCGCCTACGCCCTGGGCATCGACCCCAACCTGAGTGCGGTGGCTGCAGCCGAAGCGGCCGTGGAGCAATTGTTCCGCATGAACCGGGAGCTGGGCATCCCGCGTTTCGCCGATGTGGCCGGGGTGCGCGAAGAAGACTTCCTGGCCATCGCGCAGAAGTCCAAAAGCAATATTTCCGATGCGAGCAACATCAAAGACATGTCCGTCGAGAGCTACCTCGATGTGATCCGCGCCGCCTACAACTACTCAGCTTGAGGCCAGACCCATGAGCGCATCGACTTCCTCTCCTCATCTGCGCCGGACCCTCGGGCCGGTCTCAGTGCTGCTGTTCGGCCTGGCCTTCATCGCCCCGCTGATCGTATTCGGCACCTACGGCGTGATCGCCCAGGCCAGCCAGAACACCGTGGCGCTGTCCTACGTGGTGGCGTCCATCGGCGTGATCTTCACCGCATTGAGCTACGGTCGCCTGGTGCGGGTGTTCCCCGCAGCCGGCTCGGCCTACACCTACACCCGCAAGATGCTCAACCCCAACATCGGCTTCATGGTCGGTTGGGCCGCCCTGCTCGATTACTTCTTTATCCCGATGCTGATCTGGCTGCTGGGTGCGAGCTACCTGAGCCTGGCCTTTCCCGATGTGCCGCAGTGGTGCTGGATCACCGGTTTCATTGTCTCCACCACCCTGCTCAATATCCTCGGGATCCAGGTCGCCAACCGTTTCAACATCATCCTGATGCTGATCCAGCTGACGATCATCGCGGTCTTCATCGGCCTGTGCTGGCACTACGTGGCGGCAATCAACGGCCCGGGCGGACTGCTCTCGGTCAAGCCGTTCTTCAACGTCGACGTGCCGTTCTCGGCGACCATGGCGGGCGCGGCCATCGCGGCCTATTCGTTCCTCGGTTTCGATGCGCTGTCGACCCTGAGTGAAGAAACCGTCGAGCCGGAACGCACCATTCCCCGGGCGATCCTGCTGGTGGCCCTGATTGGCGGCAGCCTGTACATCGGTTCCTCGTACTTCATGTACCTGGCACACCCGGCGGGCGTGTTCGAGAACATCGACGGCGCGGCCTTCGAAATCGCCAAGACCATCGGTGGCGACCTGTTCTTCGGCGTGGTCCTGACCGGCATCATCATTGCCCACTTCGCTGCCGGCCTGTCGTTCCAGGCCAGTGTCGGGCGCCTGCTGTATGCCCTGGGCCGCGACAACCAGCTGCCGCAAAAGCTGTTCGGCGTGCTCCACCCGCGCTACAAGACCCCGGTGTTCAACATCATGCTGTCCGGTGCCTTTGGCCTGGTCGGGTTCGGCCTGACCATCGCCACCGCCACCTCGCTGGTGAACTTCGGCGCCTTCCTGGCCTTCACCGCCGTCAACCTGTGCGCGCTGAAACTGACCTTCGACCGCAAGGTCGGCGACAAGGCCGGCATGCTGCGCGGGGTGCTGTTCCCCCTGGCCGGCGCCTTCACCTCCGGCTGGATGCTGATCAGCCTGGACCAGGACGCGCTGATTCTCGGCTGCTGCTGGGTCCTGCTGGGCCTGGTGTACCTGGCCTGCCGCACCCGCCTGTTCAGTGTTGCGGTGCCGGAACCGGCGCTCTGACCCCCTTCTTCCAAGCCCCCCCTGTAACGGCCCCTTCATGCGCATGCTCCATGCGCCTGCCGGGGCAGTTGCGACTTTTTCAAGGCGGCGGCCTCCCCCGCCCCACAGGAGAATCCATGCAAACCTGCCTGCTGATCAATGGCCAACTCATCGCCGGTGAAGGCGAAAAACTGTCGGTGCTCAACCCGTCCCTGGGCACCACCCTGGTGGAAATCCCCGAGGCCAGCCTGGCCCAGGTCGACGCCGCGGTCTGCGCCGCCGACGCCGCCTTCGACGCCTGGTCCCAGACCACGCCCAAGGACCGTTCGCTGCTGCTGCTGAAACTGGCCGACGCCATCGACGCCCACGCCCAGGACCTGGCGCGCCTGGAATCCGACAACTGCGGCAAGCCCTACGCCGCCGCGCTGAACGATGAGCTGCCGGGGGTCGCTGACGTGTTCCGCTTCTTCGCCGGCGCCAGCCGCTGCCTGCAAGGCAGTGCCGCCGGCGAGTACCTGGCGGGCCATACCTCGATGATCCGCCGCGACCCGGTGGGCGTGGTGGCCTCCATCGCGCCCTGGAACTACCCGCTGATGATGGTCGCCTGGAAACTCGGCCCGGCCCTGGCGGCCGGTAATACCGTGGTCCTCAAGCCGTCCGAGCAGACGCCATTGACCGCGCTGAAGCTGGCCGAATTGATGGCCGGGATCTTCCCGGCCGGCGTGGTCAACGTGGTCTTCGGCCGTGGCCCGAGTGTCGGCGCGCCCCTGACCAGCCATCCCAAGGTGCGCATGGTGTCGTTGACCGGCTCGGTGGCCACCGGCAGTCGGATCATCGCCGGCACCGCCGACAGCGTGAAGCGCATGCACATGGAACTGGGGGGCAAGGCGCCGGTGATCGTGTTCGACGATGCCGACATCGACGCCGCCGTCGAAGGCGTGCGCAACTTCGGTTTCTACAATGCCGGCCAGGACTGCACCGCCGCCTGCCGCATCTACGTGCAAAAAGGCATCTATCAGCAGTTCGTGCAAAAGCTCGGCGCCGCCGTGGCCAGCCTCCAGTACGGCCTGCAGGACGACCCGAACACCGAGCTTGGGCCCTTGATCACCCGCCAGCACCTGGAGCGGGTCGAGGGCTTTGTGCAACGTGCCCGCGAGCTGTCCCATATCGAGGTGGTGACCGGTGGCCAGCGCGTTGACGGCCCGGGTTTCTTCTTTGAGCCGACGGTGCTCGCCGGAGCCCGCCAGGACGACGAAGTGGTGCGCCATGAAATCTTCGGCCCGGTGGTTTCCGTGACCGAGTTCGACGACGAAGCCCAAGCCCTGGCCTGGGCCAACGACTCCGACTACGGCCTGGCCTCCTCGGTGTGGACCGCCGATGTCGGCCGCGCCCACCGCCTGGCCGCACGCCTGCAATACGGCTGCACCTGGGTCAACACGCACTTTATGCTGGTCAGCGAAATGCCCCACGGCGGCGCCAAGCTCTCGGGTTATGGCAAGGACATGTCGATGTATGGCCTGGAGGACTACACCACCATCCGCCACGTGATGTTCAAGCACTAGGTTGCCGGGCAAGATCCGGCAGCGGCGCCCACGCTGCTGCCGGCCGGGCAAAGGCCGCAGCCCTGCGGCCCTCCCTGAATAACCGAACCTGGCGTGGGCATTGCGCCCGACGCCAGGTGCCGGCGCGGCCTTTCAGAGCGCCGAGGGTTTGATCAACGACCGGTACTGGTGAGGCTTGCGCATCAGCACCAGGTCCTTGCGCCGCACCACGTTGGTGGCATAGCCGCTGGCCAGGTTGCCGGTATCGATACTCGCCACCGCCACCCCTCGGCTCGTCTCCAACAGCGCTTCACGCCGGGGAAAGGCGAAAGTGTCCGGGCCGAATACGCCGCTGGCGCCGAAGCTGCCGCTGGCCGCGTCCTGGCTGTTGGCAACGGCGAAATACAGATTGTTCTCGCCGCCGCGTACCCGCCCCAGGTGCCAGTGATACGCGTCGGCCCCCATGGGGATCGGTGCCTGCTGCGGTATCTGGCTGCCGGCATGGGCTCCCGGCACCGGCCCGCTCAGCGCCGCCGGGCAGGCAATCAGGTCGCAGCCCTTGAGCGCCAGGATCCTGCCGGCTTCCGGCACCAGGGCATCGTCGCCCAGCAACAGGCCGACCCGGGCGAAGGGCAGATCGTAGGTGCACCACCGCCCGCCTGCCTCGGCCCAGCGCCGATCCTGCGCGCTGAGGTGGATCTTGCGATAGCTGCACAGCAGGCCCTCGGGCCCTACCAGCACTGCCGTGTTGTAGAGCTGCCCCTGGTGCGCTTCCACCAGGCCGGCGACCAGGTACAGGTCGAGGCTGCCCGCCAGCTCAATCAACCCGGCCACACTCGGTCCGTCCAGGGGTTCGGCCATCTGCGCGCCAGCAAAGGGCCCGCTCAGCGACAGTTCCGGCAGCACCAGCAGGCGCGCTCCGGCACGTTGCCCCTCATGGGCCAGTTCGCGGATGCACCCCAGGTTCTCGGCTTTGTCCGGGCCGGGGTTGAACTGGCCGACGCCGACCTGGGCCACGCCACCGGCCGGCAGCGGCTCAAGGCCGTACAGGCGGAAAAAGTCCAGCGGGTTCCAGGTGTAGGAATTGTTCAGCAGTTCCTTGTACAGCGCCGGGCGCCGCAGGCCCTGGCGTGCCTGACGCTCGGCGCGCACCCGCGCCAGGTCGATCTGGCCCAGCACCACGCCGTCGCCGGTGTCGCGTGCGGCCTGTACCGAGCCGTCGGGCTCGATGATGCAACTGCCGCCACTGAACTGCACCCCGCGCTCCAGGCCCCAGCGGTTGCCCTCGATCAGGTAGCAGCCGTTTTCATAAGCGCGGTTGATCCAGTACGGCGCCGGGGTGCGCTCGGCCAGCCAGTTGCTCAGGTGGCAGATCACATCGGCGCCGGCCAGCGCCGTGACCCGCGCGGTTTCCAGGAAGTGGATGTCCATGCAGATCAGCAGCGCGATCCTGCCGATGGGGGTCTCGAACACCTGGTGCTCAAGGTCGCCGCACACCGCCCACTTGGGTTCGGAGATATAGGGGTGCGTCTTGCGGTGCACCCCCACCAGCCCTTCGGGGCCGACCAGAAAGGCCGAGTTGTAGTACAGGTCGTCGACCGGGTCGACCTCCGGCATGCCGACGACGATGTGGCAGCCATGGCGCCTGGCCAATTCGGCGAAGCGCGCGCTGGTCGGCCCGGGGATTGGCTCCACATAGGGCGCGACCTCTTCGCGGCTTTGCCAGCAGTAGCCGGTGGTGGCCATTTCCGGGGCGACTATCAGCTGTGCCCCGGCCTCGGCCGCCTCTTCCACCAGCGCGTACAGGCGCTCGATATTGCCTTGCTTGTCGAACAGGGTCGGCTCGAACTGAACCGCCGCGACGTTGATCGATGCTGTGCTCATGGGTCGTTTCTCCGTGATTCAGGCTTGCGCCGCCAGCCCGTCCGGGCGCGGCCCCTGGTAGTCCTGCTCCGGGCGCCAGGTGGTGGGCATGTCCTGGGGGAAGGTCTTGAAATAGTAACGGCCACGGGTCGCCACGGTGAAGGCCACGTGAAGCAGCGGGCCCACCAGCATGGCGATGAACGAGGCGTAATACAGCGGATAGGCGCCGAGGATGCCCGCCGCGCCGATGGCCACCGCGACCAGCAGCGAAATCACGCCGCAGGGGTTCCAGGAACGCAGGTATTCGCGGCGGAATTCGACAAAGTCACTGGGCGCCAGGTTGAGCATTTTTCGGCAGACGAAATAGTCGGCGAGGATGATGAACACCCAGGTGTTGGTCAGGATCCCGGTGATCGCAAGGAAGGTCCCGGTGTATTGCAGGATATTGAAGATGTAGAACACCACCCCCAGTCCCCACACCAGCACCATCCACCACTGCCGGCCCGGGCGGTAGTTGAAGGCCATGTCCATGGTGTTGGACAGCGCGATCGACCCCGAATAGAGGTTCATCACGTTGATCCGGATCTGGGTGATGATGGTGAAGATCACCCCCACCAGGGCAATCACGAACGGAAACACGAAGCCCGGATCCAGGGCCAGGGCAAAGGGATCGCCGCTCTGGATATGGGGCATCAGGGTGTAGGCCAGGAATGCGCCACAGAGCATCACCGCGACAATCGGGATCAGCATCCCGAGCATGATGGTGGCGGTGCCCTTGTGGCTGATCCCGGGTTTGGCGAAGCGCCCGTAGTCGGTGGCCAGCAGGCCCTGGAACACAATCTGCCCGTTGGCCATGTTCATCACCACCCACAGCGCGGTGCCGTCGACCTCGCCCCGGGCGAACCAGCCGCTGGGGCCGACCGCGTCGTAGTTGTGGGTCAGTTGATAGAGGCAGAAGCCGAACAGCAGGATGAAGATCGGCACGCCCCAGGTCTGCAGGAACTGCATCGACGACATGCCCTTCCACACGAACCAGATGGTCACCAGGCCGATGCTGGCAAAAATCAGCACGCCCTTGAACGAATCCACCTCGACCCCGGCATAGTGCGCGATCGCATGGGAAACGATGGTGCCCTCGAACAGGAAGTAGAAGATGAAGTTCACCGCGTAGATCAACGAGGTGAACGCCGAGCCCAGGTAACCGAAACCCAGCCCCCGGGTCAGCAGGTTGAGCGATAGCCCTTCCTTGCTCGCCAGTTTCATGATGCAGGCGCCGATGATGGTCGCCAGCACCACCATGTAGCCGATGGGCAGCAACAGCGTCGGCCAGCCCACCTTGTAACTCATGTCAGCCCCCAGGCTGAACCAGAACATGGCCGTGGAGTTGCCCAGCAACACCAGGATGATCGCCGGGATCGGCCAGCGATAGCGGCTCGGCACCCGGCCGACGGCGTAGTCTTCCACTGCCTCGGCCTCAGTGATGTCCTGAGGCCCCTGAAACCACTCTTTGAACTTACTCATCTGCGTTTCCTTGTTGTTTTATGCGCGAAATGAACCAAGTCATGGGTATCTCCCTAAATGTCCGAAGCGGCTGGCTCAGCCAGAAAAATTGACGGTGCTCGACAGTTAGAAAAGGTGTTGCGGCCGCGCTGAGCACGGCCTTTTTCTTGTTATGGGTATTGCGCTATTGCCTTGCGGCGGCTCAGTAGCGAGCGGTGAGCATTTTCTTGCGGGTGAAGAACTCCACGCCGTCGCGGCCATTGGCGTGCAGGTCGCCGTAGAAGGATTTCTTGTAGCCAGAGAACGGGAAGAAGGCCATCGGTGCCGGCACCCCGACATTGACCCCGAGCATCCCGGCGTCGATGTCATCGCGGAACTGGCGCACGGCCTTGGCGCTGTCGGTGTACAGGCAGGCGCCGTTGGCGAACTCCGAGCGGTTGGTCAGGCGGATGGCTTCGGCAAGGTCCTTGACCCGAACAATCGACAGCACCGGGGCGAAGATTTCCTCCTGCCAGATTTTCATCTGCGGCGTCACGTGGTCGAACAGCGTCGGCCCGACAAAATAGCCGGGGCCGGCACAGGCCGCGTCCTGGCGGCCGTCGCGAAGCAAGGTGGCGCCTTCGCGCTCGCCGCTTTCGATATAGCCCAAGGTGCGCTGGCGGTGTTCGTCACGAATCACCGGCCCGAGGAACACCCCTTTGTCCATGCCGTTGCCGATGCTCAGGCCGTCGGCTTCCTGTTTCAGGCGCGCCACCAGGGCATCGGCAATCTCCTCGACCACCACGACCACCGCACAGGCCATGCAGCGCTCACCGGCCGAACCGAAGGCCGCGGCGATGATGTTCTTCACCGTGATGTCGAGGTCGGCATCGGCCAGCACGATCGAATGGTTCTTGGCCCCGGCCAGGGCCTGGACCCGCTTGCCGTGGCTGGCGGCCTCGCGGTAGACATACTCGGCCACCGGCTGCGAGCCGACAAAGGACACGGCCTTGACCTCGGGATGGCGCAGCATGCCGTTGACCACGTCGTGGGCACCGTGCACCAGGTTGAGCACGCCCTTGGGCAGGCCGGCCTCAGTGAACAGTTCCACCAGGCGCTGGGCCAGCAGCGGCGTACGCTCGGAGGCCTTGAGCACGAAACTGTTGCCGCAGGCGATGGCCAACGGGAACATCCAGCACGGCACCATCATCGGAAAATTGAACGGCGTGATGCCGGCGATCACCCCCAGCGGGTAACGGTACATGCCCGACTCGATACCGGTGGCGATATCCGGCAGCTGGCTGCCCATCATCAAGGTCGGCGCCCCCGCCGCGAACTCCACGCACTCGATGCCGCGCTGCACTTCGCCGTAGGCTTCTTCGTAGCTCTTGCCGTTTTCCTGGGTGATCAGCCTTGCCAGTTCTTCCTGGCGCTCCATCAACAACTGCTGATAGCGGAACAACACCCGCGAACGCCGGGGCACGGCCACCTGGCGCCAGCTGTCGAACGCCTCGGCCGCCACCGCCACCGCGTCATCCAGTTCGGCGGCGGTGGACAGCGGCACCCGCGCCAGCACTTCGCCGGTGGCCGGGTTGCGCACGGTGTCGAAGTGCTCGGTCCGCGAGGCCTGCCATTGGCCGTTGATGTAGTTTTTCAGGGTCAGGATTTCAGTTGGGGCGTTCACGCTCAGCTCCTTTTTTATAGATTCTTGTGGGGGACGATCAGGCCAGGGCCGGCTCGACGGCGGACGCTGCGCGCTGGGCCGCAGCGGCATCTGCCAGGATCATTTCAGCGGCCTTCTCGCCGATCATCAGGGTCGGCGAACAGGTATTGCCGGAGACGATCGTCGGCATGATCGACGCATCGGCAATCCGCAGGCCGGCAATGCCGTGCACCCGCAGGCGCTCATCGACCACCGCCTCCCGGTCCTGGCCCATCTTGCAGGTACCCACCGGGTGAAAAATCGTGGTGCCGATGGCGCTGGCCGCTTCGCGCAGTTGAGCCTCGCTGTGCAAGCTGGCGCCGGGCAGGTACTCCACCGGCTCAAAGCTGGCCAAGGCCGGGGCAGCGACAATGCGCCGGGTCAGGCGAATGGCATCGGCGGCGACTTGCAGGTCGGTTTCATGACTCAGGTAATTGGGCCGGATCAGTGGTGCCGAGCCCAACTGGGCATCGCGAATCGCCACGCTGCCGCGGCTTTGCGGACGCAGGTCGCAGACCGAGGCGGTAAAGGCCGGGAACTCATGCAGCGGCTCGCCAAAGCGTTCAAGAGACAGCGGCTGCACGTGGTATTCGAGGTTAGCGCTCGTCTGCTCCGGGCCAGAGCGGGCGAAGGCGCCCAACTGGCTCGGCGCCATGGCCAGCGGGCCGCTGCGGCTGACCATATATTGCAGGCCCATGTTCATCTTGCCCCACAGGCTGGAGACCATCTGGTTCAGGGTGCGGCCATTGCCGATGCGGTAAATCAGCCGCAGTTGCAGGTGGTCCTGCAGGTTGTTGCCGACGCCGGGCAGCTCGTGGCGCACGCCGATTCCCAACTTCTTCAGCAACGGTCGCGGGCCGATCCCCGAGCGCTGGAGCAAGGTCGGCGAACCGATGGCGCCACAGCACAGGATGATTTCCCGGCGCGCCCGAAAGCGCTGTTCCCGGCCCTGGTACTGGGCCAGCACGGCGCTGGCACGGCCGTTGTCCAGCTCGATGCGCGAGGCTTCGACGCCGGTCAGCACGGTCAGGTTCTTGCGCTGGGCCACGGGCCGCAGAAAGGCCTTGGAGGCATTCCAGCGCACACCGCGTTTCTGGTTGACCTGGAAGTAACTGCAGCCTTCGTTGTCGCCGCCATTGAAGTCGGCGATGGACTCGATGCCGGTCTGCGCCGCCGCCTCGCGAAAGGCATCCAGAATGCCCCAGGACAGGCGTTGCTCCTCGACCCGCCACTCGCCGCCGGCGCCATGTTCGGCGCTGTCGCCGGCGTAGTGGCTCTCCGAGCGCTTGAACAGTGGCAGCACGTCTTTCCAGGCCCAGCCGGCATTGCCCTGCTCGGCCCACAGGTCGTAGTCCCGGGCCTGGCCACGCATGTAGATCATGCCGTTGATCGAAGAACAGCCGCCCAGCACCTTGCCCCGGGGATAACTCAGGGAGCGGCCGTTGAGGCCCGGTTCCGGTTCGGTCTTGAAGCACCAGTCGGTGCGCGGGTTGCCGATGCAGTACAGATAACCCACGGGGATGTGGATCCAGGGATAGTTGTCTTGCCCGCCCGCTTCGAGCAGCAGCACCCGATGCTGGGGGTTTTGCGACAGTCGATTGGCCAACAGGCAACCGGCTGGACCGGCACCGACAATCACGTAGTCATAGAGCACATCAGCAGCTTGCATGGGATCCTCGCGGGACTTTTGTTGTTATCCGGGGCCCATGCTATAAGTTTGTTTTTCAAAAAAAACTATCCATTTAAGAACACCCCCTGTGCGTTTTTAAACAGTGCCCCTCGCGCCCTGCCGATGGAAATCCCACCATGTTCGACTGGAACGACCTGCGCTTTTTCCTTGAGCTGCACCGCAGCGGGCGCCTGCTGCTGGCGGCCCGCCGCCTCAAGACCACCCATGCCACCGTGGCCCGGCATATCGATGCCATCGAGAAGGCCATGGGCAGTCAACTGTTCGTGCAGCAGGCCCAGGGCTACACCCTGACCCCCGCCGGCCAGGCCCTGCTCAAGCATGCCGAAGCCATGGAAAACGTGGCCTTGCTGGCCCAGGAAGAACTGACCCAGACCGTCTCGCCCCTGGGCAAAGTGCGGATCGGGGTCACCGAAGGCTTGGGGGTGATGTTTCTGGCCGCGCGCCTGGGGCCGCTGTTCGAACGCTTCCCGGGGCTGGAGGTGGAACTGGTGGCGGTGCCGCGTTTTGTCAGCATCATCAACCACGAGGCGGACATCAGCATCCTCCTGGAAAAACCCAGCATCGATCAGTTGATCGTGCGTGAGCTGACGCCCTACACCCTCGCGCTCTACGCCAGCCCCGACTACCTGGCGCGCATGCCGCCGATCGAGCAGCGCGAGAGCCTCAATGCCCAGCAGTGGATCGGTTATGTCGACGACCTGCTGTTCACCCAGGAACTGTCGCTGCTGACTCACTTCTGCCGCCACCCGCGGGTGGTGTTCACCAGCACCAGCGTGATCGCCCAGCAGCAGGCGGCGCAAAGCGGCCTGGGCCTGGCGGTGCTGCCGCGCTACATGGGCGACCAGGACCCTTTGCTGCGCCCGGTGCTGCCGGAGCTGAGCATCGAGCGCCACTACTGGATGTGCACCCGGCGCGACCTGCACCACTCGGTGCGGCTGCGGATTGTCTGGGACTACCTGATGGAACTCTGCACCCACCATAGCCCGCTGCTGCGCGGCGCCGAACGGGTGTCCGAGCGCCCATGAAAATTGCCTGCCTGCACAGCGCCCACAGCAACATCGCCGTGTTTGAAACCGCCGCACGCCAGCTGGGGCTGGCCGACGGCACACTGTTGCATGAGGTGCAGCCGCAGTGGCTGGCCTTGGCGGAACAGGCCGGCGGCCTGACGGCCGATATCGAATACGGGGTACGCATGGCGCTGCTGCAACTGGCGCAGCAGGCCGATGCGGTGATGCTCACCTGTTCCACCCTGGGCCCGGCAGTGCCGGGGGCGGCGCAGGCATCTGCGGTGCCGCTGTTGCGGGTCGACGCGGCACTCGCCGCACAGGCCGTCGAGCATGGCGGCCGGGTGCTGGCGCTGTGCGCCGTGGAAACCACCCTGCAGCCGACCCTGGCGCTGTTCAGCGCAGCGGCCAGTGGCAGTGGAGCCCGGGTCGAGGTGCGCCTGGTGCCTGGCGCCTGGGCGCTGTTCAAGGCCGGCGATGGCGAAGGTTATCTGGAGGCCATTGCCGACGCGGCGAGTGCCGCTTATGCCGAAGGCTTCAGCCTGGTGGTCCTGGCCCAGGCCTCCATGGCCGGTGCCAGCGAGCGGGTGAGCAATGGGCCGCCACCGCTGAGCAGCCCGGTCGCCGGGTTGGCCAGGGCCGTGGCCGAACTGTCGCGCCGGCGTTGAGCCTGTCCGCGCCGCCCTAGCCCGCCGCGCCCAGGTAGTAGTTCTGCAACTGTTCGCGCCCGGCCAGTTCCGCCGCCGGGCCCGCTTGCGCCACCTGACCGTTTTCCAGCACATAGGCGTATTGGGCGTAATCCAGGGCGATGTTGATGTTCTGTTCGGCCACCAGCAGGCTCAAGCCTTGCTCGCGATTGAGCCGGGCCAGGGTCTCGAAAATCTCCTCCACCACCTGGGGCGCCAGGCCCATGGATGGCTCGTCGAGCAGCAGCAGTTGCGGCTCGGACATCAGCGCGCGGCCGATGGCGACCATCTGCTGCTCGCCGCCGGAGGTGTAGCCGGTGAGGCGTTTGCGCAACAGGCGCAAGCGCGGGAAGTAGCCGTAGATCCGCTCCAGCCGCTGGTTCAGCACCTTGCGTGACGGGCGCCCGGCAAAGCCGCCGATCAGCAGGTTCTGCTCCACGCTCAGGTGGCTGAAGCAGTGCCGCCCCTCCAGCACCTGGGCCAGCCCCGCCAGCACCAGATTGGCCGGGTCGGCGCCGGTAATTTCCCGGCCCTGGTAGACAATCCGGCCCTGGGTCACCTCCCCCCGCTCAGCCCGCACCAGGCTGGAAGTCGCCTGGAGGGTGGTGCTCGTGCCGGCGCCATTGGCCCCAAGCAACGCCACCATCTGCCCCTGCCCGACCTGCAGCGAGACCCCGCGCAAGGCCAGAATCGACTGCTCGTAGAAAACTTCGACCTGCTCCACGCGCAGCAATGGCGCGGCGATCTCCGGGCTCTGGCTCATCGGACCTTATTGCTCCTGGCTGCAGTTGCGCGGGGTGATGCCTTTTTCCTTGGCGTACTGCGCCGCAGAGGCTTCGATGATCGGACGCAGCAAGGCGCGGTCGGCCTGGACCCAGTCGCTGATCAGGTTCCAGCGCTGGCCATCCCATTGCTGGAAGCGCACCGCACCGCCGCCTTCGTGGTCGGCGCAGGACAACTGCAACGGTTGCACCAGGCCCTTGGCGCCCAGGGCCTGCAAGCGCGCATCGTCCAGGTTCAGGTGCTCGAAGCCCCAGCGCACCTGTTCCCCGGTCAGCGGTTGCTTGCCGTATTTTTCCTGGGCCAGGCGCAGGGCCTCGACGTTGAGGATGCCGTTGACCACGCCCAGGTTGTAATACACGGTGCCAAAGCGCTTGGGGTCGGCCAGGTTGCCCTTGCCGGCGTCGACCACGCTTTGCTTGATGCCTTGCAGCACCGGGAAATCGGTGCCCGAGGGGTGGGTGGTGATGGCGATGAAGCCCTTGGCAGCGGCACCGGCCGGCACCACGTCTTCTTCGGAGTTGCTCCAGATATTGCCGATGATGTGATCGGCCGGGTAACCGACCTTCTGCGCCGACTTCAGCGCCACCGGGTTCATTACCCCCCAGCCCCGCAGAATCACCCAGTCCGGTTTCAGGCGCCGGATGTTGAGCCATTGCGATTGCTGCTCGTTGCCCGGATGCGGCACTTCCAGCAGGGTCAGTTCAAATCCGGCGTTGCTGGCCAGGGTCTGCAGCACGCCGTTGGTTTCCTTGCCATAGGGCGAGCCGTGGTAGAGCACGGCGATTTTCTTGCCCTTGAGCTTGTCGGCCCCGCCTTCGCGCTGGCCGATGTAATTGATGATGGCCGAGACCTCCGAATAGGGGTTGAGCTGCAACGGGAACACATAGGGGAACACGCTGCCGTCGGTGGAATCGGTGCGCCCGTGGTTGATGGTGATCAGCGGCAATTTGTCGGCGGTGGAGCGCTCCAGGGTGGCGTAGGCAATGCCCACCGACAACGGGTTGGTGGCTGCGGCCGGCGCACCGTTGAGGCCCCCTTTGAGGCGCTCGTAGCATTCGACGCCCTTCTCCACCACGTACTCGGTTTCGCACTCGCTCCAAGTCAGCTTGACCCCGTTCACCCCGCCCTTGGCGTTGATGTATTGCAGGTAGTCGATAAACCCGCCGAAGAACCCAGTGCCGCCGGCGGCGTAGGGTCCGACCCGATAGCTTTGCAGGGGGAAGTACTGTTCGTTGGCGGCCTGGGCGCCGGCGCTGAGCCCGGCGGTGAGCAAAGCCAGGCCCAGCGCCAGGCGGCGCAGCGATGTGCGGTGAGTCATGTAGGCAGTTCCTCGTGGGGACAGTAGCGGGGGGTGGTTGAATTCAAGGGCGGTTCAGTAACGCAGCGGCCAGACCCGGGCCCGCTGGCGCAAGCGCTGCCAGAGCCGGGCCAGGCCTTCGGGTTCCTTGATCAGGAACGCGATGATCAAGGCGCCAAACAGCATTTTCTGCAGGTTTTCCAGTTGCCCGGAGTCGATCAGCCCGGTCGGCAGCAAGGCGCAGAGGTTGCCCAGCAGAATCGGGAACAGCACGATAAAGGCCGCCCCCAGGAAGTTGCCGAGGATGCTGCCCAGGCCGCCGATAATGATGATGAACAACACCTGGAAGGACCGGCTGAGGTCAAAGCCGTGGGGTTCCACGGTGCCAAGGTAGGCGAACGCCCACAGCGAGCCGGCCACCCCCAGGTAGAAACCGCTGATGGCGAACGCCAGCAGCTTGGCCTTGAACAGACGGATGCCGATCACCGCCGCGGCGGTGTCCATGTCGCGCACCGCCATCCAGTTGCGCCCCAGCTCGCTGCGCACCAGGTTCTTGCCGAGCCAGAACAGCCCGGCCACCAGGCTCAGGGTCAGCAGGTAACGGCCCCGGGGCGAGCTGAAATCCAGCCCGGCAATCAGCAACGGCGGTGAGGTGATGACCCCGGAAGCGTTGTCGTTGGTAAACCAGCTGAAGCGGGTCAGCACCCACTCCACCACGAACTGTGCAGCCAGGGTCGCCACCAGCAGGTAAAAGCCTTTGATGCGCAGGCTCGGCAAGCCGAACAGCACCGCCACCAGCGCCGCGATCACCCCGCCCAGGGCGAAGCTTGCGAGCAACGGCAGGCCGGGCACCCGCAGTTGCAGGTTGTAGGCGGCAAACGCGCCCACCGCCATGAACGCCGCCGAGCCCAGGGACAGTTGCCCGGCATAACCGGTCAGCAGGTTCAGCCCCAAGCCGGCCAAGGACAGCACCAGCAGCGGCACCAGGATCGCGCTGAACCAGTAGTCATTGCCCAGCCAGGGCACCGCGACAAACGCGAACGCCAGCAGCAGCCACAGCCCCAGGCGGTCCTGGCGCAGGCGAAAGGTACGGCGTTGGGCGGCGTAGGTGGTGCTCAGTTGACCGGCTTCTTGATACAGCATGAAGGCATTCCTTGAATAAATTCAGACCCGCTCGATGGCCCGTTCGCCAAACAACCCGGCCGGACGCACCAGCAGAAACAGCAAGGCCAGGACATAGGGCACCCAGTTTTCGATGCCGCTGCCGATGATCGGCCCGAGGTAGATCTCGGCGAGTTTTTCCGCGGCGCCAATGATCAGCCCGCCGACAATCGCCCCGCCGATCGACGAGAAGCCGCCGATGATCAGCACCGGCAACGCCTTGAGCACCACCAGCGACAGCGAGAACTGCACCCCCAGCCGCGCGCCCCAGAGCAGCCCGGCCACCAGCCCGACAAAACCCGCCACCGCCCACACCAGGGCCCAGATCCGTGGCAGGCGAATGCCCACCGCCAGGGAGGCCAGGGGGTCGTCGGCCACCGCGCGCAACGACAGGCCGACCCGGGTCCGGTTGAACAGCAGCGACAAGGCAATCACCAGCAGCGCGGCGGTACCTGCGGCGAACAGATCGAACTGCGAGAGCAGCATGCCGCGGATCTCCAGCGGCTCATCGGCGATGCCCAGTTCCAGGCCGTGCACCTGGGCGCCCCAGAGCAACTGGGCCAAGCCTTCAATCAGGTAGGACAGGCCCAGGGTGGCCATGAACAGGATGATCGGCGGCCGGTTGACCAAGGGCCGCAGCACCGCTTTCTCGATCAGCAGCGCCAACAGCACCATGCTCGCCAGGGTCGCGACAAACGCCCAGAAGAACGGCAGGCCGCGCTCCAGCAGGCTGACAAAGGTCAGCGCGGCAAACAGCACCATGGCGCCCTGGGCAAAGTTGAACACCCCGCTGGCCTTGTAGATCAGCACAAAACCGATGGCCACCAGGGCGTACATGACCCCGGCCAGCAGCCCGCCGATCAGCACTTCGAAGAAGAATTCCATGCTCAGCGCCCCTCGCTGCGTGGGCGGCGCGAGCCGAGGTAGGCGGCAATCACCTCCGGGTTGGCGCGCACCTGTTGCGGGCTGCCATCGCCGATCTTGCGTCCGTAGTCGAGCACCACCACGTGGTCGCACAAGCCCATGACCACGCCGATGTCGTGCTCGATCAACACCACCGTGGTGCCGAATTCACGGTTGATGTCGCGGATAAACTGGCTCATTTCGCCTTTCTCCTGGGCATTCATGCCGGCCATGGGTTCGTCCAGCAGCAACAGGCGCGGCTCGGCCGCCAGGGCTCGGGCCAGCTCCACGCGCTTTTGCAGGCCATAGGGCAACTTGCCCACCAGCACATCGCGCCAGGGATGGATGCGCAGAAACTCGATCACCCGCTCGGCGTGCAGGCGCTGGGCGTCGTCCTCCCGTGGCGCCCTGCCCAGCCGCAGCATCTGTTCCAGCCAACTGCTGCGGCGCTTGAGGTTGCGCCCGGTGAGCACGTTGTCGAGCACGCTCATGCCCTTGAACAAGGCGATGTTCTGGAAGGTGCGGGCGATGCCGCGCTCGGCGGCCTGGTGCGGGCGCATGCGGCGCCGGGTTTGCCCGGCATAGTGGATGCTGCCGCTCTGGGCCTGGTAGACACCGTTGATGATGTTCAGCAGCGAACTCTTGCCGGCGCCGTTGGGGCCGATCAGGGCGCAGATCTCCCCGGCCTGCACCGCAAAGCTGATGGAAGTGATGGCCTTGACGCCCTTGAACGACAGGGAGATGTCATCCAGGCGCAGCAGTATGGATTCTGGGGTTGCGCTCATGGGGGCTCGCTACACGGATTGAGGAAGCAGTCGGGTCGGCGCACCGGCGCTGGCGTGCTGGCTGCCGGGCTCCTGCCAGTTGCCCGGGCGTACGCCCAGGGAGGCAAAGAACTCGGCGCTCTGCGGGGTCAGCGCCGGGCCTACCAGCAACGGCACCCGCAGCCGGCTCATGCCCAGCACATCCAGCAGCGGCCGGCGGATCAGCCAATGGCCGAGCCAGCGCCTTACGCGGTTGCCGCCCGGGGCCATTGCCCAGTGGTACAGGCGATGGCTCAAGGTGCCGGGCAGCGGCAGCCGCTCCCGGGCCCAGAACTCCAGGCGGGCATAGGATTCGCGGGTGCCCAGCACCAGGGTCGGCCCCAGCTCGCGGCGGTCGGTGTCGCGGGTGGCCAGGGCCTCGGGGAAGTTCAGGCAGAACCCGGCGCTGAGCCAGGGCGTCAGCAGGTAGCGCGCCTGGCCGCTGGCGGCGAAAACCCGGGCCGCCAGGGCCTCTTCATCCGGCCCCAGGCGTTCGCGCGCCAGCAACTTGCGCGCACCCTCCAGCAACTGCCCATGGCTCAGGCGCCGGGGCGGTTGGTCGTCAGTGTCGTGGAAGACAAAAGCCGTGCTGGTGGATTCGGCCACGTGCGCCGGGGCCGCAGCCAGCGTGCCGGCGAGCCACGTTTCATAGGCCGTCAGCGTCGGGTCGGCGCCGGCATCCAGCCCGCGTCCATCCAGGAACAGCAGCAGCCGGGCCGGGCTCTGCGCCTCGCGCACCTGCTGCACCCCCGCCTCGGCTTCGGCCAGGACAAAGGCCGGTTGCAGACGGCGCAACAGCGGGCGGAGGTCGAGGTCCGGGTCGAGCAACGTCACGCTGCCCCCCAGCCATTGCGCAGCCAGAGCCAACAGCAAGGCTTCGGCCCGGGCCTGGCTGATGATCAGCAGATCATCCTCGCGGGCAAACCCGCTCTGTTGCAGCGCTGCCGCCAGCCGGCCGACCTCGTCAGCCAGTTGCCGCCAGCTGCGCGGATGCCAGATGCCCAGGCGTTTATAGCGCAGGGCCGTGGCTGCGCCTCGGGTGGCGGCTTGCTGCAACAGGGCCAGGGGCAAGGTCTGGGTCATGGAGGGTTCCTTGGGAAATGCTCAGGCAAACGCCATTGCAGCCTCCGTGCCAGCCACTAAACCTATATTTATCAATCAGTTATAAAACAGCCCGAGGGCCCTGATCTGTATCACCCCAGCGCAGCCTGCTTAATCTCTGTTGCTCCACCAACACCTGGAATCAGTACCGGCAGGCGGCACCAGCACATAGAACACAAAGGAATTAATAAATAAATAATCGATATTTATAGTTATAAAAATAGGGGCGTACTCTCGCCTCATCCCGTCATTGATGACCACAGTGAAGTGCCCCATGAATCCGACTGCCAACCTCATCGACTTCGTCAGCTACCGCAAACGCAAACACGCTCAGCAACGGGCACGGGCCATGTGGGAAATGTACGCACGCAACGCCGGCTACCAGGCCTTGCAATGGGTCCAGGCAGCCCAGTCGGCCGAGACCCGTCACGGGTGAGTGCGCAGCAACCCTCGCGCTTTCTGGCGAGCGCCGACGATCCCGTGCTGGAGCTCAATGCCCTCGATACCCAGGAGGAAGACCCGACCAGTGAACGGGTCGGGCAGAACCTGCAGCGCCTGCGCGGCAAGCGCCACCTGTCCCTGGACGCCCTGGCCCGCCAGTGCGGGGTCAGCCGGGCGATGCTGGCGCAGATCGAGTCCGGGCGCAGCGTGCCGTCGATCAAGGTGCTGTGCAAAATCGCCAAGGGCTTGAAGGTGTCGGTGGCGGCGTTTCTCGAACACCGGGCCTTTGAAGGCGTGGCGGTGTTGTCGGTGAACCAGAGCAAGCGCCTGGTCAGCGCCAGCGGTGACTTTGTCAGCCGCGCGCTGTTCCCGTTCGATGTGGCACGCCAATCGGAATTCTACGAACTGCGCCTGCGGCCACTGGGCGAGGATCAATCCGAAGGCCATGGCCCGGGGGTGCAGGAGAACCTGGTGGTGGCCCAAGGCGTGATTGAAATCAGCGTCAACGACGAGCGCTACCTGCTGTCCACCGGCGACTCGATTCTGTTTTATGCCGACCAGCCGCACCGCTACCGCAATCCGGCGGACAGCGAGGCCGTGGCCTACCTGGTGGTGACCTACCCGGAACGCCTGGACTGATTGACCCAGCCAGATCGCAGCCACGAAAAAGCCCGGCAGGGTCACCCCTGCCGGGCTTTTTCAATGGCGGTTGCTTCAGCAGGTGCAGCACATCAGCGGCATGCCGTTGCAGCTCATCATCATCGGCATGCTGCAGTCGTTCATCATTTTCATCATCAGGGCGCAGCAGTTTTTCATCATGTCCATGTTCATACCGGCCATCGGCATGATTTTGCACAGCATGCCGTCGGCCATCATGGTGCATTCCATCACGCACTTCATCGAAGGCATGGGCATGCCCATCATCGGCATTGGCATCATCATGTTCATCATCGGCATGGCCATGGCCGACTGGGACATGCACATCATGCTCATGTTGCCGCAGTGCATCATCATCGGCATGCCGCAGTTCATCATCATCTGCATCATTTCAGCGCTGTTCTTGAACATGGCCATGTCCATGCCAGCGGCCGGCATCATCTTGCACTGCATGCCGTCGTCCATCATTTCGCAGCTCATGGTCGCCATCATCATCGGCATGCCCATCATCGGCATCATCGGCATGTTGGCGTTCATCGGCATTTGCATCTGCATGGCGTTCATCATGGTGTTGCTCCCTGAAGGTTTCGATAGTTGGACGAAGCGGATGGAGGCGATTCTAAGGACTCCCCGGCAGGCGACAAGGTGGCTATCGAACAGCAATAACCGCTGCTCAAACGTCCTTAGTGCGTGCGCCGGAACAGTACATGCTGCTACAGCAGCCTAAACATCGTCACGACAGATAAAGTGCAGGCCATCACAGTGTTTAGTCGGTTTTAGATATGCGAATAGAAACTATATAAATAACCGAAAGAAATATTCGTTCTAAACAACTGAAAGTTTTTTCAGTGGCGCCGCTTATTCCACTCAACTGCAATCCGAATACTTTTTAATCTTTTATCGCTATTAGGCGCCGCCCCTATACTGGCCACTTAGTTCAACTGTTCAACTATTCAACTAAGGACGTTCCATGCCTCGACGCTTTTTATTGGCCGCGCTGTGCCTGGCGGTCGCCGGTTGTGTCAGCCAGCCGCCCGCCTCTGTGCACACCAAGGACCCCGCCAGTTCAACCCTGATCGGTGATGCCGGGCGCCCGGCGCAGGCGCAGTGGGTGCGCACCGAGCTGTATTTTTCGGTGGGGCCGCTGCAAGGCACGGAAGGCGTGATCAGCCCGGAGCGCTGGCGGGTGTTTCTCGACCAGGAAGTGACCCCGCGCTTTCCGGATGGCTTCAGCGTGCTCGATGCCTACGGCCAATGGCGCGATCGGGGCGCCAAGGAACCGGAGCGCCTGGGCACCAAGGTGATTGTGGTGCTGCATGAGAACAACGCCCGGCATGAAGCCGACATCGAAGCCATTCGCCTGGCCTGGAAGCGCATTACCGGCGACCTGTCGGTGTTGCGCCTGTCGCAGCCGGCGCAAGTCTCGTTCTAGGTTCGGCTACTCGGGGCTGACGCCGGGTGCGGCCGATTCAAGCGCCACCCGGCGCCCGCCCCGGCCCAACAGCCCCAGCACCAGCGCCCCTGCCAGCAACACCCCAAGCCCGAACAAGGCGCCGTAGCCGACAAAGGCCACGCTGGAATACAGCATGTACAGGCACAGTCCGCAAAACAGCAGCGGCAGCACCGGGTACAACGGTACCTTGACCGGGCGCGGCACCTGGGGAAAGCGCCGGCGCAAGATCAGCAGCGCCAGGCTGCTCAGGCTCAGGAACAGCCAATACACCGGAGTAATGTACTCGACCATGCTGTTGAAGCCGCTGTGGGTCAGGCTGCCAAACAGCACCAGCAACAACGCCACCGCTCCTTCGGCGAGCAACGCCCGACGCGGTACACCATCGTGCTCCTCCCAACTGCCCAGGCCCCGCAACTGCGGTACATCGCGCGCGGCAGCGTAGGTGGTGCGGGCGCCCACCAGCAAGGTCGAGTTGATGCTGGCGATGGCCGAAACCCCGACCACCAGCAGAATCAGGAGTGCGCCCGGGGCGCCGAACGCACGCTCCAGCAACTCCACCGCCGGCGCATTGCTCGCGGCCAGCCCGGCAAACCCCAGGCCGCGGACGAACGCCCAGTTCAGCGCCAGGTAAATCACCAGCAGTACCGTCAGGGCGCCGAGCATGGCAATAAAGATCCCGCGCCGCCCGTCCCGCACTTCGGCCGACAGCGTCGCCGCATCGCTCCAGCCACCAAAGGCCAGGAACACAAAAATAAGCGCCGCCGAAAATCCGCCCAGGCCGCTGTTTTCCGCCAGCACCGGGGCCGTAGGCAGTGGCGGCTCAATCCCCTGCCAGGCCAGCCACACCCCTGCCCCGGCAATGCTTAAAAAGCCCAGGGCGAGCAAGGCCACCAGCCAGGTCTGGGTGATAAAGCCAATGTGCTTGCCGCTGAGATTGAGCAGCACCGGGGCCACGATCAGCCCGGCGGCAAACAGCCCGCTGCCATACGGACCCAGGGGAAACACGGCGTTGAAGTAGTCGGCGAACATAAACGCCGACAGCGCGATCCAGCCGGTGTGCATCACCGAAAACCGCGACCAGGCGAAGACAAAACCCAGGCGTTCGCCGTAGGCGGTGCGCAGGAAGTGGTAGTCCCCGCCGGGATGGGGAAAGGCCGTGGCCATCTCGGCAAAACACAAGGCGCCGACCATGGACGCCAGCCCGCCGAGGATCCAGACCCAGTAGAAATGCTCCAGGCCCACATTCAGCGCCACGGTCGGCGCGGTCTTGAGGATATCGGTGGTGATGACCATGCCCAGGGTCACCAGCAGCGCCTGGAACACCGGCAGATGGCGCCCGGGGCCGGCGTTGGCGTGTTCACTCATGGCAATACTCGTCAGGTAGGCGCCACCGCGAACGGTGGCGCCCTGGCTCAAAAGCCGTAGGTGGCGCGCGCGTAGTAATAGGCGCCATTGGTGCCGATTGGCGACAGCACGTCATACGGCAGGTTGCCGCCGTAGTTGATCTGCGAGTTGGAGCGGTCCGGGTAGTTGTCGGTCAGGTTGTTGCCGCCCAGGGCGATGTCGAAGGTCGGGGTGAATTTGTACTGCACCTCGGCATCCAGCTGCCACACCGCGCCGTAGGTCTGCTCCGGCTGCGAGTCGCCGAAGTCGAAGACCCGGGTGGTCTCGCCCTGGCGCGTCAGGCGCCCGAGCAGGCCCCAGTGCTGGCTGGCCCAGTTGGCCGAGAACACCAGGCGATCCTTGGGGGCGGCGTCGGTCAGGGTGTTGCGTTCCTCGACGCCCACCAGGGCGTCGGCGCCAATGCCCAGGGCACTGAGCTGGGACGGCGTGCCCTTGGTCTTGGTGACCTTGGTGTGGTTGTAGGTGTAGGCGCTGGTCAGGCCCAATTGCCCTTCGAAGAACGGCTGGTGGTAGTTGAGCACCAGCTCGGCGCCATCGGTGCGGGTGTCGGCGGCGTTGGTGAAGAAGTTGACGTCATGCACCCCGGCCACGCCGAAGTTGTCATTGATGTACTGCTCCAGGGCGTCGCTGCCAATGCGCTGGGACAGGGTGATGCGGTCTTTGACATCGATGCGGAACACGTCCAGGGACGCGTCGAAGCGTTCGCTCAATTGCGCGGTCAGGCCCAGGCTGAAGTTTTTCGAGGTCTCCGGGTCCAGCTTCTCGGCGCCCAGGGCGCGGGCGATCGGGTCGTTGACCGACAGCACGCGGACATCGGTCAGGGTACCGCCGGTGCCGAAGTTGCTGGTGGTGTGCTGGAAGCCGGTTTGCGCCAGGGACGGCGCGCGGAAGTTGTTCGACACCGCGCCGCGCAACGCCCATTGATCGGTCAGGCGATAACGCGCGCTGAGCTTGCCGGTGAGCTTGCTGCCGGCATCGTCGTAATGCTCCCAGCGGGTGGCGGCGTCGACGAACAGGCGATCGGTCACGTCCCCGGACAGCTCGGCATAGCTGCCGAACACATTGCGATCCAGGTCGGCCTCTTCGCTGGGGCGCAAGCCGTTTGCGCCATCGGCACCGCTGCCGGTGTACGAGGCTTCGTCGCCGGCGGTGGTCAGGTAGTGCTCGTAGCGGTATTCACCGCCCAGGGCCAGTACGAATGAGCGCCCACCCAGGCGCAGTTCGCGGTTGAAGTCGAGGTTGGCGGTGGTCTGGCGCAGTTCGTAGTCGCCGGTGTCGAAACGGGTCGGCGAGTCCGGCCCCAGGGTCACGTTGAGGGTGCGCCGGGTGGCGGATTCGAAACGGTTGCGACCATGGGTCAGGCTGCTGTCGAAATCCCAGTCCTCGCCGATCAGGCCCTTGAAGCCGGCGGTGGCCGACAGGTCGAGGTTGTCCCCCAGGGACTGCGGCAGATAACCGTTGGGATAGAACTGCGGCTGCTCCGAGGGGTAGCGGTAGAACTCGGCGCCGGTGGTGTGGCGCTGGTTGTAGGTGCCGAAGGAATAGGCCTTGCCGCCGGCCAGGGGCAACTCGGAGTTGAACCAGGCGTTGACGTCACGCGCCACCCCATCGCCCATCACGTAGTTGCGCTGGCCCGGGGTATCGGCAAAACCGTCGAAGCCGGCGCGGTTGGTCGGGTTGCGATCCTTGTACTCGGTGCCGCCGCGGACAAAACCGCCGTCCTCCCCCAGGCGCGTGCCGATCTTGGCCGTGGTCAGGCTGTTCTGGCCGTCGGTGGTGGTCTTGCCGATCGCGTCCTGGTGGGTGTGATAGGCACCGTAGGTGGTGGAGACTTCGCCGCCTTCCGGGGCGTCGTCGAGGACGATGTTGATCACCCCGGCAATTGCGTCGGAGCCGTACTGCGCACCCGCGCCGTCGCGCAGCACTTCAATGCGCTTGATCGCGCTGATGGGGATCGAGTTGAAGTCCACCGGCGCGGTGCCCCGGCCGATCTTCGACGAGTCGTTGACCAGTGCCGAGGTGTGACGGCGCTTGCCGTTGACCAGCACCAGCACCTGGTCCGGGCTCATGCCCCGCAGTTGCGCGGCCCGCACATGGTCGGCGCCACCGGAGTTGGACTGGCGCGGGAAGCTGAACGAGGGCAGCAGGGTCTGCAAGGCCTGGCCCAGTTCACCGTTGCTGGCGCCGGTCGACTTCAGGTCGGCAGCGGTCAGCACGTCCACCGGCACCGGTGAATCGAGCACGGTGCGCGCGGTGCCGCGGGTGCCGGTGACCAGCACCGTGCCCAGGCGTGCATCGCCGTTTGCCTGGGTGGCTTCTTCGGCCTGGGCCGGGAACTGGGCAATCGCAGTGACGACAGCCGCCGCCAGTAAAGAACGAGATCGGTGATACATGGAACAGCTCCTTGAATCGCAGCTGATACCGGCCCTGGCCGACAAAAGTAGTCGACCATCAAGGCTGGTTTATCTCTGCTTTAGTTTTAAGTAATCCGAAAGGCAGAACGCGCTTAATCCCAGCAAGTGCGATTAATCAACGCCTGGAAAGAAGGGTTTAGTGCACACCCCAATGTCAGTAAAACGCCCCATGGCACCGATGCTAGGCGAGACGCCGCACATTGCAAAAGAACTAATAACACTTAGGTTAGATCAGCCGAACCAACGGCTGCCCAGGCAGCAAAAGTGCTGCTGCAACAACAGGCGGCTTAACTTTCATGCAACTAATCCGGCCATAGAAAAACCCTTGTCGATGATCAACAAGTTCCCAGGCTTTAATAGTCACGAGTCAATGCTTAGTTGCAGCAGTGGCTAATCGAAGTCCTTGTTCAGCCATTCATCCTCGGCAATGTCCAGGGCCTCGCCACTGAAGCGCTGTTCGCGAAACGGATCGGCGTGCAGATGAAAGCCATTGCGCTCCCAGAACCCCGGTTGTTCGTACTCGACAAACTCCAGGCCGCGCAGCCATTTGGCGCTTTTCCAGAAGTACCGCCCGGCCACCACCAGGCGCAACGGCCAACCATGCTGCGGCGCCAGGGGCTGGCCGTCATAGGTCAGGGCCAGCAGGCTGTCGGGGTGCAGCAGGTCGTCCAGCAGCAGGTTGGTCTGGTAATCGGGGTCGGCATGGGCCATGACGAACCCGCTGCGCGGCTGGATATCCAGGGCCTGCAACAGGTCGCTCAGGTGCACCCCGCTCCACTGGGTGTCGAACTTGGACCAGCGCGTCACGCAATGGATATCGCACCGCAACTGCCGCTGGGGCAAGGCCAGCAGATCGGCGTAGCTCAGTTGCCGCGGCCGGTCGACGGCGCCGGACAGCCTCAGGGACCAGGTGTCGAGGTCGTACTCGGGCACCGCGCCCTCGTGCAGGATCGGGAAACGCTCGGTCAGCACCTGGCCCGGCGGCAGTCGCCCGCCATGGGCCGGATCGGCCTTAGGCGCGCGGCTTTTGCGCACCCGGGCAGCCTTGTCATGCATGGCAAGTCCTCAGTCGGCCACGGGGATCCACGGCGCGCGCGCCACCTGGGCACTGTCGCCAAAGGCCGGCAGCTTCTGCGCCAGGTCGCGGACGTTTTTCACGTCCAGGTCCAGCAGTTGCTGACGGGTGATCAGGGTCGGCGGCACCAGCACCTTGTGCCCCGGGTTGTCGCCGGCGATCAACATGGCCAGGCTGCGCACACTGATGGCCCCGGCCACCTGCGGGTTGACCGCGGCGGTGGCGGCCCAGGCACTGCCGGGCTCTTTCATGATCTGAATATCGGCGGTGGAAATGTCGGCGCTGTAGATTTTCACCTGCTGCCCGCGACCGGCTTCATCCACCGCAATTTTCGCGCCTTTGGCGAACTCGTCGAACGGGGCGAAGATCACGCTGATGCTGGGGTTGGCCCGCAGCACGGCACTGGCCTGGTCGGCCACCGAGTTGGCGATCGGCGGGTTTAGGGTGCCGAAGCGGGCCTTCTCGACAATCCCCGGGTTCGCGGCCTTGACCTGGCGCCAGATCTCGTCGCGGCGCTCCATCGGGGTAAAGCCGCTGATGTAGACATAACCGGCATCGAAGCGCGGGCCGTTATCCTTCAGCGCCTGGTCCAGGGCCAACTGCGCCAGGGCGTGGTGGTCCTGTTCGACCTGGGTCACCTCGGGGCTGCCAAGGTCGACATCGAAGGCCACGACCTTGATGCCCTTGGCAATCGCGCGGTCGATCGGGCCCTTGAGGGTTTCCGCCAGGCCCAGCTGGACAATGATGCCGTCCACCCCCAGATCAATCGCCTGATCGATCATTTCCCGCTGGCTGGCAGCCTGTTGCCGAGCATCGAATACCCGCAGGGTCGCCCCCAGGGCCTCGGTCTGTTTCTCCACCCCGCGCAGGTAGGCTTCGGTGAAATCGCCGGAGAACAGGTAACCCACCAGGGCGATCTGCACCTGGCCCTTGTCGAACGGCGCCGGGGCGCCGGGCAGCGGCTTGGCCTGGGCGTTGAGGGCCAGGGCCGAGAGCACCGCCCCGGCCAGGCAGTGGCGAACGAACAGCTTGATTGATCCGTGCATGAGACTTCCTAGGCAACCAACAAAACCGGCTCAGCGCGCCCGATGCGCGAGGCCGAAGGTGAACATCAGGGCCAGTACCAGCACCAGGCCCTTGACGAAGTCCTGGGCGTAATACGGCGCGTTGAGCATGGTCAGGCCGTTGAGCAGCGTCGCCACCAGCAAGGCCCCGACCAGGGTCCCGAAGGCGTTGGGCTTGCGCGCACCGAGCACGGCAAAGCCGATCAGCGCCGCGCCCAGCGCATCCAGCACCAGGCCGTTGCCGGAGCTGACATCACCCCGCCCCAGGCGCGCCGCCAACAGCAAGCCCCCCAGGGAAGCGAGCAACGCCGAGAGCACATACGCCAGCAACTTGAAGCGCTGCACCGGCGCACCGGCCAGGCGCGCGGCCTGCTCGTTGCCACCAATGGCGTAGAACAGCCGACCGATGCGCGTGCGCTCCAGGAACAGCCAGACCACCAGCGCCACCAGGGCGGTGATCAGCACCGGCACCGGCACCGTGTCCCATAGCCGCCCACGGCCCAGGGCCAGGAACAGCGCACTGAAGCTGCCCTCGGCCTCGTCGCCATTGGGCAGGGTCATGCCCACCGCAATCGAACGCCCGCCCGTGGGGATCAACTGCACACCGATCACCAGAAACATGCTGCCCAGGGTCGCGAGAATGTCCGGCACCCGCAGCTTGACGATCAGCCAGCCATTGAGCAGGCCCACCAGCGCCCCGCCCGCCAGGCTGATCAACACCGCCGGCAGCGCGCCCCAGCCCAGCACCACCATCACGTAACTGGCGATCATCAGGCTCATGGCCGCCACCGCGCCGATCGACAGGTCGAGGCCGCCGACGGCCATGGTCAGGGTCACACCCAGGGCCAGCAGCGCGACGATCGACACCGACTGCAAGATGCTGAACAGGTTGCCGACCCGCAGGAACGCCGGCTCCGCGACGCTGAAAAACACCAGGATCAGCGCCAGCAGCCACAACAACCCATAACGGATCGCGGCCTGCAGCAGACGCTCGGTGACAGGGGGGGCGCTGAGCACCCGCGAACGTGAATCAGGCACTGGCTCTACTCCTTGATGTGGCGGCAATCGGCGCAATCGTCGATGGCGCGCCGGCACCGGCCAGCGCGGCGACCAGGGTCGCGCGGGCCAGGTTGGCGCGGGGGTATTGGGCAACCACGGCGTGGTCGCGGACCAGCAGAATGCGGTCGGCAATTTCCAGGGCTTCGTCGACGTCGGCACAGATCACCAGGGTCGCGCGGCCATCGGCGCTGTCGCGCAGCAACTGGCCAATCTCGCGCCGGGCTCGTACATCGACGCCCTGGAACGGCTCATCGAGAATCAGCACCCGGCCCTGCCCCAGCAACCAGCGCCCGAGCACCACTTTTTGCTGGTTGCCACCGGACAACGCGCTCATCGGCAGGTCGATACCGGCGGTCTTGATCCCCAGGGCCCCAACCTGGGCCTGGACCGCCGCCGCCTCGGCGCGGTTGCGGATGAAACCGGCCCGGGTGAAGCGCTCCAGAAACGGCAGGGTCAGGGTCCGGCGCAGGGAAAAGTCGGCGATCAGCGACTGGCTGGCGCGATCCTCGGCGGCGTAATACACCCCGCTGGCAATCGCCTGTCGCGGCGAGCCCGGCTGCCAGTCGACAGCATCCAGCTGCAACGTGCCGGCCGCCGCTTCGCGCAGGCCGAACAGCAACTCGGCGATCTCGGTTTTACCGGCCCCCAGCAGCCCGCACAGCACCACCACTTCGCCCTCATGCAGACGCAGGTCAAAGGCCTGGCTATGGGGCCAGACTTGCGCCGCACGCAGGGCCAGGACTTCCCTTCCGGCCGCACGCGGCTGGTAGACATGGGTGTCCAGGGCCTGGCCGAGCATGGCCTCTACCGCCGCCGACAACTGCCCGGCACCGAACTCGCCGGCCAGTTGCCCGTCGCGCAGCACCAGCGCGCGGTCGGCCAGGCGTTGCAGATCGGACAGGCGATGGGAGATGTACAGGATCGCCACCCCCCGCCCGCGCAAGGTATCGATCAAGCCGAACAGGCGTTGGGCCTCGACATCGGACAAGGCGGCAGTGGGCTCATCCAGAATCAGCAGCCGTGGCTGCAAGGCCAGGGCCCGGGCCAGCACCACCAGCTGCCGCTCGGCCTGGCCCAGGTGTTCGATCGGGTGCTCCAGGGGCAATTCCAGGCCCAGGCCGGCGGCGATGCTGGCGGCACGTTCCAGCAGGCGCCGGCGGTTGAGCCAGAAGTCCGCGCCTGGCTGGCACAGTTCATCCAGCAGCAGGTTTTCCGCCACGCTCAAGCCCGGGGCAATGCCATCGTTGACCTGCTGGTGCACGGCGACAATGCCCAGCCGCCGCGCCGACAAGGGCGAGCTGAAGCGCCGGGGCTGGCCGTCGAGCCACAGTTCGCCGGCATCTGCGGCCTGGCTGCCGGCGAGAATCTTGACCAGGGTCGATTTGCCGGCGCCGTTGGCGCCCAGCAAGGCCACCACTTCACCGGGGAAAATATCCAGGCTGACCCGGTCCAATGCCCGGTTGGCGCCGAAGGTCTTGCTTAGTTCACGCACACGAATCAGCGGCTCGGGTGCCACGGCGACAGGCGCACTCATAAAAAATCCCGGAACAGGATGGCCGCTAAAAAATCCAGCGAACACAAAAGGTTGAGGCGGGGATTAAAAGCATTCCCTTATAAACATTCCAATAGTTCTATCGCATAGAAAATATTTTCTGGTTATAAGCGATGCCGCGCCTCGAGCCCTTTTGCACCATCACCCCAGCCACGCAAAGCTCATGATTTGCCTGGGTTGCCGCCAGTGCTTTTGCCATCGCCAACGGGTAGCCGCGTAGCTCACGTAGTCAGCGCGGCATCAAACCGCGCTGCTATCGAGCGTGGGCTAGCGCGGCGTTGGCGTGCCGCCCGGCCCCTGGGCGGCACGCGCACTCATCAGGCCGTCGGCCGCACGCGGAACGCCAGGTATACCGGCCCGAACGGGAAGGTACTGACCTCCATTTCATCCAGCGGGTTGAGGGTGTGGGTCCGGGTCCCGGCGTTGCTGTACAGGGTATGGCTGGGCGATACCGCGATGTTGATCTTGCCGGCACCGGCCTGGATGAAGGTGGACTTGAAGCCTTCGGTCACGTCTGCGCCAAGGGTCAGGGTGACATCGCTGTCGCTGATCACCAGGAACGATTTGCCGGAGTCGGCCATGCCCAGGGACTGGCTGGCGCTGATCGACACGTTGGGGTGGACATGGCCGCCAGCATGGTAGGTGACCATGCGCGGGTCGGCGAATACCCTGGCAAAGCGCGCGACGTAGTTGACGCTGGCGCGCATGTCATCGAACTGCTCGATCACATAGGTGCCAACGCTGCCCGAGGTCTCGGCGTCCGGGTCCAGAACCCACTTGCGTCCCACCAGCAGGCCGAGCTGGGTATTGGCCCGCACCCCGGCCCGCAGCTCTTCAAGGAACAACTGGCTGATCTGCCCGCCGCCCTTGCCCTGCACGTAGGTAAAGCGCGCAATCGAATGGCTGTCGCCGGTAGGGCTGCCCTGGGCGGTATCGACCCGATAATCGACAAAATCCGCAGAAACCGTGGTGGTGGTCGTGTTGCTGTTGGGCGCCCAGCTGAAGTCCAGGACCCGCCCGGTCTTGACCTGTTCCAGGGAGGTGGTGGTCTGGGTCGTGGTGGTGGAACCCGATTGCTTCAAATCATCGGTCATGGTGCTCATCCTTAAGGGGTAGTTGCAGGTAATTGCCCCGCCACGACTACCGCGTTAGCGCGGCCGTCGCAAGCCCGGCAGCACCCGCAACGCTCACCCCAGCACCGGAATCACCCGTGTCGGCTTCACCGATTTGAAGGAAAAACTCGAGTAGATCTCTTTCACCGCCGGCAGGGTTTGCAGGACTTCACGGGCAAATTCGCCGAAGGATTCCAGGTCCTTGGCCACCACTTCCAGCAGGAAGTCATAGCGCCCGGAGACGTTGTGGCAGGCGACGATTTCCGGGATTTCCAGCAGCCGCTGTTCAAAGGCGCGGGCGGTGTCCTGGGAGTGGGACTCCATCATCACGCTGACAAACGCCGTGACTCCAAAGCCCAGGGCCTTGGGTGAGAGGATCGCCTGGTAGCCGACGATGACTGCGTTTTCTTCGAGGATTTTCACCCGCCGCCAGCACGGCGAGGTAGTGAGGGAAACACTGTCGGCCAACTCGGCGACGGTGAGTCGGGCGTTGCCTTGCAGGGCGCTGAGCAGGGCTTTGTCGGTACGGTCCAGGCCAATAGGCATGTCTTGCCTCTTTATCTTGTTTTTATTTGGTTTTGTTCCATTTCGCCGTGAATTAGCGGGCAAATTTGGAATTTATCGCAGCGAAATTGAGCATAGCATTACAACAAAACCGGGAGCATTCACCATGCACAATAAAAACAATGAACTGGGCTTTTCCACCCGTGCGATCCATCACGGCTACAACCCGCTGGACAACAACGGCGCGCTGATCCCGCCGATCTACCTGACCTCGACCTTTGCCTTTGCCACCGCCGAATACGGCGCCGGCTGCTTTGCCGGCGAAGAAAGCGGGCACTTCTACACGCGCATTTCCAACCCGACCCTGGCCCTGCTGGAAACCCGCATGGCCGCCCTGGAAAACGGCGAAGCCGGCGTGGCCTTCAGCTCCGGCATGGGCGCGATTGCCGCGACCTTCTGGACGTTGCTGCGACCGGGTGACGAGATCATCGTCAATCGCACCCTGTACGGCTGCACCTTCGCCCTGCTGCACCACGGCATCGGCGAGTTCGGGGTCAAGGTGCGGCATGTCGACATGTCCAACCTCGCCGAACTGCGGGACGCCATCGGCCCGAACACGCGCATGGTGTATTTCGAGACCCCGGCCAACCCCAACATGCAGTTGGTGGACATCCAGGCCGTGGCCGAAATCACCGCGCGCCACCGCAACCTGACCCTGGTGGTGGACAACACCTACTGCACCCCTTACCTGCAACGCCCCCTGGAACTGGGTGCGGACGTGGTGGTGCACTCCGCCACCAAGTACCTCAGCGGCCATGGCGACATCACCGCCGGCATGGTGGTCACCCGCCAGGCCCTGGCCGACCGCATTCGCCTGCAAGGGCTGAAGGACCTGACCGGCGCGGTGCTTTCGCCCCAGGACGCCTTCCTCCTGATGCGCGGCCTCAAGACCCTGTCCCTGCGCATGGAGCGCCATTGCAGCAACGCGCTGCAGGTCGCGCAGTACCTGCAGAATCACCCGGCGGTCGAGTGGGTCACCTACCCCGGCCTGCCATCGTTCCCGCAATACGAATTGGCCCAGCGCCAGATGAAACTGCCAGGGGGCATGATCGCCTTTGAACTCAAGGGCGGGCTGGCCACCGGCAAGCGCTTCATGAATGCCCTGGAGCTGTTCAGCCGCGCCGTGAGCCTGGGGGATGCCGAATCCCTGGCCCAGCACCCGGCGAGCATGACCCACTCCACCTACACCCCTGAAGAGCGCGCGCACCACGGGATCTCCGAAGGGCTGGTGCGCCTGTCGGTGGGTCTGGAGGACATCGCCGACCTGCTGGCCGACGTGACCCAGGCCCTGGATGCCTGCGCGTGAGGGAGGTTGCCATGGCCACGCCTATTACCATGCCCCCTGGCGAGCACAGCGCCGAAGACCTGGACCCGCAGGAAACCCGGGAATGGCTCGATGCCCTGGCTTCAACCCTGGAAGTCTGCGGCCCGGAGCGGGCGCGCTACCTGCTCAAGCGCCTGGAGGAATTCGCCGGCGAACACGGCATCAACCGCGAGGCCCAGGCCTTTTCCGCCTACCGCAACACCCTGTCCCTGGCGCAACAGGGCAGCTACCCCGGCGACCTGGCGCTGGAAGAGCGCATCACCGGCCTGCTGCGCTGGAACGCCCTGGCCATGGTGGTGCGGGCCAACCACGCCTATGGCGAACTGGGCGGACATATCGCCAGTTACGCCTCGGCGGCGGAGATTTTCGAGGTCGGCTTCCAGCACTTTTTCCGTGGCGACGGCGAGGCCGGGCAGCGTAACGCCGACCTGGTGTTTTTCCAGCCGCACTCAGCGCCGGGAGTCTATGCCCGGGCCTTTCTCGAAGGGCGCCTGAGCGAGGAACAACTGGCCAACTACCGTCAGGAAATCAACGGCCAGGGCCTGTGTTCCTACCCTCACCCCTGGCTGATGCCGGACTTCTGGCAGTTCCCCACCGGCTCCATGGGCATCGGCCCCATCAGCGCGGTGTATCAGGCGCGCTTCATGCGCTACTTGCAGCACCGGGGCATCGCCCAGACCGAGGGCCGCCATGTGTGGGGGGTGTTCGGCGACGGCGAGATGGACGAGCCGGAATCCATCGCCGGCCTGTCCCTGGCGGCCCGCGAGCAGTTGGACAACCTGACCTTTATCGTCAACTGCAACCTGCAGCGCCTCGACGGACCGGTGCGCGGCAACGGCCAGATCATCCAGGAGCTGGAAGCGCTGTTTGCCGGCGCCGGCTGGAACGTGATCAAGGTGCTCTGGGGTTCGGAGTGGGATGCACTGTTCGCCCGCGACAGCGACAACCTGCTGCTCAAGCGCCTGGCGGCCACCCCGGATGGCGAGTTCCAGACCCTCGGTGCCCATGACGGCGCCTACAACCTGGAACACTTCTTCGAGAAGGACCCGCAAGTGCGGCGCCTGGTGGCACACATGAGCGCCGAGGAGATCAACGGCCTCAAGCGTGGCGGCCATGACTTGCGCAAACTCTACGCCGCCTTCGCCGCCGCCAAGGCCTGCAAGGGCCGGCCGACGGTGATCCTGGCCAAGACCAAAAAAGGCTTCGGCATCGGCGCCGCCGGCGAGTCGCGGATGACCGCGCACCAGGCGAAAAAACTCGATGTCGCCGCCCTGCTGGCGTTCCGTGATCGCTTCCACCTGCCGCTGTCGGACACCGATGTCGAGCAGTTGCGCTTCTATCGCCCACCTGCCGACAGCCCGGAAATGCGCTACCTGCACGCCCGGCGCCAGGCCCTGGGCGGGCCGTTGCCGGCACGCAAGAGCCAGGCGCCGCAGATCCCGGTGCCGGCCCTGGCCACGGCAGGCGGGTTTGCCTTACAGGCCGACGGCAAGGAAATGTCCACCACCATGGCCGCGGTGCGCATGCTCACCGCCTGGCTCAAGGCCCCGCAGTTGGGGCCGCGCGTGGTGCCGATCGTGGCCGATGAGGCGCGCACCTTCGGCATGGCCAGCCTGTTTCGGCAGATCGGGATCTACTCGCCCCACGGCCAGCTGTACGAGCCCGAAGACTGCGGATCGATCCTTTCCTACCGTGAATCCCGGGACGGCCAACTGCTCGAAGAAGGCATCACCGAGGCCGGCGCCCTGTCGTCCTGGGTCGCGGCGGCCACCTCGTATTCGGTGCACGGCGAGCCGATGCTGCCGGTGTACATCTACTACTCGATGTTCGGCTTCCAGCGGGTCGGCGACCTGATCTGGGCCGCCGCCGACCAACGCTCCCGGGGCATCCTGCTGGGGGCCACCGCAGGCCGCACCACCTTGGGCGGCGAAGGCCTGCAACACCAGGACGGTTCGAGCCTGGTGATGGCCTCGATGGTGCCCAACTGCCGGGCCTGGGACCCGTGCTTTGCCGGGGAGCTGGCGGTGATCCTCGACCACGCCGCGCGGCGCTTGCTGGAGCAGCAGTGCGACGAGTTTCATTACGTGGCAGTGATGAACGAAAACTACCCGCAACCGTCCCTCGATGCTGAATTGCACGCCGATGTGTTACGCGGCCTCTATCGCTATTCGTCCAGCTGTGAACAGCCGTCCCAGGTGCGCCTGCGGCTGGTGGGCAGTGGCGCGATCCTGCGTGAAGTGATCGCCGCCAGCGCCCTTCTGGCGCGGGACTGGGGCATCCACAGTGAGGTGTTCAGCGCCACCAGCTTCAGCGAATTGGCCCGCGAGGCCCGAGAGGTCGAGCGCGACAATCGACTGACCGAGGCCACCCGTCACAGCCACCTCGACAGGTGGCTGGGCGGCACCCGGCCGATCATTGCCGCCAGCGACTACATCCGGGCCTGGCCGCAATTGATTGCCCAATACCTGAAGGCGCCCTACACCACCCTGGGCACCGACGGCTTTGGTCGCAGCGATAATCGGCACAACCTCAGGGCATTCTTTGAGGTGGATCAGCACAGCATTGTCATTGCCGGTTTAAAAACCCTGGTGGAGCATGACGGGCTTGACCCGGGCATACTGGCCGCCGCAATCGAGCGCTACACCCCCGACCCGGTGCGCGCCGCGCCCTGGGATCGTTGAAGGACCTGCAACACCTTTTGAATCGTTAACCCACAGGAGTGGAATCCCCAATGAGTCGCATCAATAAGAAAGCCACCCAACTGCTCAGCGCCATGATCCTCGCTGGCCTGGCCTGCCATTCGATGGCCGCCGACAGCATTCGGATCGGCATCGCCGGGGCCAAGACCGGCCCGGTGGCGCAATACGGTGACATGCAATTCAGCGGCGCACGCATGGCCATCGAGCAGATCAACGCCAAGGGCGGCGTCAACGGCAAGCAACTGGTGGCGGTCGAGTACGACGACGCCTGCGACCCGAAACAAGCGGTGGCCGTGGCCAACAAAGTGGTCAACGACGGCGTCAAGTTCGTGGTCGGCCACCTGTGCTCCAGCTCCACCCAACCGGCTTCGGACATCTACGAAGACGAAGGCATTGTGATGATCACCCCGGCCGCCACCAGCCCTGAGCTGACCTCCCGGGGCTACAAGATGGTGTTCCGCACCATCGGCCTGGACAACGCCCAGGGCCCGGCGGCGGCACGCTACATCGCCCAGCTCAAACCGACCAATGTCGCGGTGCTGCACGACAAGCAGCAGTACGGCGAAGGCATTGCCAGCTCGGTCAAGGAGATCCTCGGCAAGGAAGGGATCAAGGTCGCGATGTTCGAAGGCATCAACGTCGGCGAGCGCGACTATTCATCGATCCTGGCCAAGCTCAAGCAAGCCAATGTCGACTTCGTGTACTTCGGCGGCTACCACCCGGAAATGGGCCTGCTGCTGCGTCAGGCCAAGGAGAAGGGCCTGACCGCGCGCTTCATGGGTCCTGAAGGCGTGGGCAACGACTCGATCTCGCAGATCGCCAAGGACGCCTCCGAAGGCATGCTGGTGACCCTGCCCAAGTCCTTCGACCAGGACCCGGCCAACAAGGCCCTGGTGGAGGCCTTCGAAGCCAAGAAGGAAAACCCCAGCGGTCCGTTCGTGCTGCCTTCCTACTCGGCCGTGGAAGTGATTGCCGGGGGCATCGCCGCGGCCAAGAGCGAAGACCCGGAGAAAGTCGCCGAGGCGATCCACAAGGGCACCTTCAAGACCCCGACCGGTGACCTGAGCTTCGACGAGAAAGGCGACCTCAAGGACTTCAAATTCGTGGTCTACGAATGGCACTACGGCAAGCCGAAGACTGCGGCGCAGGAAAGCGCTGGGCTCTAAGCTAGAGCATTGCGGGGTGCTGTACTGCAACAGTACAGCACCTTCTTCAAACACGCCGCAGGGTATGTAACAGGCAAGACCAGCAGCATTTTTACCCAGTTAGAACACGCAACATTAGTGCAGAAATAACCTAGAGCGGCACTCGGATATAATCACCATAGCCGCATGACACATCACACCAAAACAACTACCTGAACATTTAAAAAAGCTTAAATAATAAGAACTTAGTATTGCACGACGATTATGCAACCTACACCTTGGTCTGTTACCCCTGGAATAATTCTTCCATTTAAACCCACTTAAAACAGCTCCCGACCCGCGTTCGGCGAGCGCGGCCTACCCGTCTCTTCGATCACGTAAAGGGCCAGCCCACGCTGCCTTGCTGGAGACCGCAGAGTTTCTCCAAGCTTTTTATTGGCGCCAATAAGTCGTCAGCAACTTGTACGCAGTGTCTGTTTCAACTTGAGATACACGGCGCAGCAATCTCCTACTGTAAGTGTCGGACTTCAAACTGATAACAAACGCCGACACCCCCCTTCAAATAGCCCAAAGGCACAACTATCCTGTGCCCAGCCTACTTGTAAGCGCCACTGAGAAACCTTACCAAATACGTTGCCAATGGCTGTCACATGGACACGACAGCATTAACTCTAAAAAATTCAAAAATAAAATTTGCCTAGTAAATTAACTTTTGTTTATTGTGCAAAACACAACACTAAAAATAATCAGGAAGACGAATTTAAAGTGTCGTCTTTTTTCATGGAGGAAAAGAGCATGGATCCCTTTCTTGGTGAGATTCGCCTGTTCCCGTGGGGCTGGGCACCGAATGGCTGGCTGGCTTGCGAGGGCCAGATTCTAAACTTCCAAACCTATGTCGCCCTGGCCTCCCTGCTGGGCAACCGCTATGGCGGCGATGGCCGCACCACCTTCGGCCTGCCCGACCTGCGCGGACGAGTAGCCATGGGGGTGAATCTGGTGGCCTCGACCGTCGATCCGATCATCGGCGTACACGCCCTGGCCAGCATCGGCGGCACCGAGACCGTGGCACTGAGCAGCAGCGCGCTGCCAGTTCATAGCCATACCGCCTATGCCTCGGACGCTCCGGGCACCATGGGCCCGGCAGGCGGCATTCCGGCGGTCAGTTCGAACTCCGCTGGCGCCGTGTTCAAGCCCACCTACGTGACCGCCAACACCACGACCCCGCCCTCCGCCCTCGTGGCCCTGAACAGCGCCACGGTGGGGTTCACTCAGGGCTTGCCCCTGGAAAACATGCAGCCTTCCATCGTCGGCTTTTTCTGCATTGCCACGTCCGGTATCTATCCGCCGCGCCCGTAGCCATCCCCTACAGACCCTCAAGCAAGGAAACTGATATGTCTGAAGCATTCCTGGGCGAGATCCGCATGTTCGCCGGTAATTTTGCGCCGCGAGATTGGGCCATCTGTGATGGAAGCGTGCTGCCAGTGCAAAATTTCGAGGCCTTGTTCGTCGTGCTGGGCACTACCTACGGTGGCAACGGTGTCACCACCTTCGGCCTGCCGGACTATCGCGGGCGGGTCCCTGTGGGGCAAGGGCGCGGCACCGGACTCACGGCCAGGACGCTGGGGCTGACCATGGGCAGCGAAACCGTGACCATGACGACCGCCAACACCCCTGCGCATAACCATGCATTCATGGTCAGCCAGCACCCAGCGACCTCGGCCAGCCCCAACCCGCCCGGCGCGCCCAAGAGCCAGACCTTTGGTGAGTTCCTCGGCGTCGGCGTGATCAAGGGGCTGTACAGCACTCAGGCCACCAACTCGGTCAATCTGAGCCCGATGTTTCTCTCCCAGGCCCTGGTACCTGCCCAAGGAACCGTAAAGCCCCATAGCAACATGATGGGATCGCTGGCCATCAACTACATCATTTGCCTGTCGGGCATCTTCCCGACACGGCCTTAGTCTTTCCCAATCCCTTCACTATGGACTGAGCGATCATGGATGCATTCACCGGCGAGATCAGGCTGTTCCCCTACAACTTCGCACCGCAGAACTGGGCCTACTGCGACGGCTCGTTGCTCCTGACGCAACAGTACCCCGCACTCTTTTCCATCATCGGCAACCTCTATGGCGGCAACCCGGCGAGGGACTTCAACCTGCCCAACCTCAATGGCCGTGTGGCCATGGGCGCCGGGAACGGCGTCGGCCTGACGAACAGGACAGTGGGCAATGCGACCGGCGCCGACCAGGTGACGATACTGCCGGCCAACTTCGCCGGACACTCCCACGCCGTGCAGGCCAGAGACGGCTCGGACAACGCCACGGCGCAGGATGAGCCCAGCGGTTCGGCCTACCTGGCGCAGCCGCGTAACGTGCGCCTGTACAACGCCATTGCACCGACTGCCAGCAGCCCGTCGCTGGACCCCTACACCCTGCCCCCGGTGGGCACATCCGCCGCAGCGGGCGGCACGCCACGCAACACCTTGCAACCGTTCCAGACCTTGGCCTACTGCATCTGCCTCGATGGCGAGTACCCGATAAAGCCCTGATGACGCACGCCTCAAGCGGTCTTTTATCCATGCTGCCTGCGGGTGGCGCCCCCGGCCTGCGAGTGCAGACCGGGAATGACCTGGCCCTGCTCGGCGACGTGTACTTGTCGCGACGCTGGGCCGAAGTCAGTGCCATACCGGGCTGGAGCGATGCACAGCGCCGGGCGTTCCTGCTGTCCCAGGAACAGTTGCAGCGCAGCCATTACCACACGCATTACCCCGAGGCCGACTTTCTTATCGTCGACTACGCAGGGACCGCAATAGGTCGCCTGTGCGTGGATCAGGGCGCTAGCGCCTTGCGCATCGTCGACATCGCCCTGCTGGCGCAGTGGCAAGACCGGGGAATCGGCAGCCGCTTGCTGCACGCGGTCATGCAACTGGCCGACAGCCAGGGCCTGGCCTGCAACCTGAGCGTCGAGCAGGGCAGCCGCGCTCGTGGCCTGTATGAGCGCCTGGGCTTCCAGGCCTGCGGCGAAGCAGGTCTGTATACCCCGATGCAGCGACCTGCCAGCACGCACTACCCGCTGCTCAAGGACGCCATGGGCTGCGAGCGCCCGGATGACCTGCCAGCGGACCCCTGACGCTGCTTCGCCCATCACCCGCGACA
Organism: Pseudomonas sp. MF4836; assembly: GCF_002018875.1. Classification (GTDB taxonomy): domain Bacteria; phylum Pseudomonadota; class Gammaproteobacteria; order Pseudomonadales; family Pseudomonadaceae; genus Aquipseudomonas. The sequence goes on along the minus strand of NZ_MVOL01000001.1, from coordinate 626,891 downwards.
TGACATTCAAACGCAGGCGCTACTGGCGTCGCCCCTTTGGTTCCATGGTGCGCAGCCCTGCAACGGAGCAAGGCACGCCCACAATTGTTGCCGTATGGCAGGAAGCCCCCCATGAGCACACCGTTCACCCCCTCCGGTAGCTGGCTGGCAAAAAGACTGGTCTCGCTGTTCCTGCTGTTTTGTGCGATGACCCTGGCCGGCCAGGCGATGGCAGCACGCCCGGTCATCACCTCTCCAGCCTCGGGCACCACCCTGACCCCGGTGGCGGTGAACCAGTTCATGAGTGTCACCATCACCGCCACAGGGGGCGCGCTGCCTCTGGACGGTTGGTACGAATGCGACATCGACGACCCAAGCTATGACGGTACGCAGACCTGCCTGCCGCCGGGGTTGACCCTCAGCCCTTCGCCCCACAGCGCCACCACGACTCTGTCCGGCTCACCGACCGCAGCCGGCACCTACACCTTCGCTATTTCCCTCAATGACGGCCTGAACCAGGCCGGGGTCGCCACCTATACCCTGGTGGTCACCAGTTCCGCGACCCCGACCCTGACCTCGGTCGCCCCAAGCAGCGGCAGCACCGCCGGCGCCACCTCCGTCACCCTTACCGGCACCAACTTTACCGGCGCCACGGCGGTGACCTTTGGCGGAGCAGCGGCCACTGGTTTCACCGTCAACAACGCCACCACCATCACCGCCACCACCCCGGCCCACGCCGCAGGCGCAGTGAGTGTGACGGTCACCACCGCAAGCGGCAGCGCGACCCTGACCAATGGCTATACCTACGTACCGGCCCCCACCGTCGGCCCGGTCAGTGCCACGGTCGCCGCCAACAGCAGCGCCAACCCGATCACCCTGAGCCTCAGCGGCGGCACCGCCACCAGCGTCGCCGTGGCCAGCGCGGCCAGCCATGGCACCGCCACCGCCAGCGGCACCAGCATCACTTACACCCCGACCGCCGGATTCTCTGGTTCCGACAGCTTTACCTACACCGCCACCAACGCCAGCGGCACCTCTACAGCGGCCACGGTGACCATCACCGTGAGCCCGCCCACCCTGACGATAACGCCGACCACTCTGCCCAACGGCACTCAGGGCTCGGCCTATAGCCAGACCGTCAGCGCCTCCGGCGGTACTGCGCCCTACACCTATGCCATCAGCGCCGGCAGCCTGCCGGCCGGTCTCAGCCTGAACACCGGCACCGGCGTACTCAGTGGCACACCGAGCGCCAGTGGCACCTTCAACCTGACCGTTACCGCCACGGACGCCAACAGCGCCACCGGTTCCCGCGCCTACAGCTTGCTGATCAACGCTCTGGCGCCGCCCGTGGCAGGCGCCGTCAGCGCCATCGTCGCCGCCAATAGCAGCAACAACCCGATCACCCTGAACCTCAGCGGCGGCACCGCCACCAGCGTCGCCGTGGCCAGCGCGGCCAGCCATGGCACCGCCACTGCCAGCGGCACCAGCATCACTTACACCCCGACCGCCGGCTACTCCGGTTCCGACAGCTTCACCTACACCGCCACCAACGCCGGCGGCACTTCCAGCCCAGCCACGGTGACCATCACCGTCAGCCCGCCCACCGTGACGATAACGCCAACCACTCTGCCCAACGGCACTCAGGGCACGGCCTATAGCCAGACCGTCAGCGCCTCCGGCGGTACTGCGCCCTACACCTATGCCATCAGCGCCGGCAGCCTGCCGGCCGGTCTCAGCCTGAACACCGGCACCGGCGTGCTCAGTGGCACACCGAGCGCCAGTGGCACCTTCAACCTGACCGTTACCGCCACGGACGCCAACAGCGCCACCGGTTCCCGCGCCTACAGCTTGCTGATCAACGCTCTGGCGCCGCCCGTGACAGGCGCCGTCAGCGCCATCGTCGCCGCCAGCAGCAGCAACAACCCGATCACCCTGAACCTCAGCGGCGGCACCGCCACCAGCGTCGCCGTGGCCAGCGCGGCCAGCCATGGCACCGCCACTGCCAGCGGCACCAGCATCACTTACACCCCAACCGCCGGTTACTCCGGTGCGGACAGCTTCACCTATACCGCCACCAACGCCGGCGGCACCTCCAGCCCAGCCACGGTGACTATCACCGTCAGCCCGCCCGCCGTGGCGATAACGCCGACCACTCTGCCCAACGGCACTCAGGGCACGGCCTATAGCCAGACCGTCAGCGCCTCCGGCGGTACCGCGCCCTACACCTATGCCATCATCGCCGGCAGCCTGCCGGCCGGTCTCAGCCTGAACACCGGCACCGGCGTGATCAGTGGCACACCGAGCGCCAGTGGCAGCTTCAACCTGACCCTCACCGCCACCGACGCCAACAGCGCCACCGGTTCCCGCGCCTACAGCTTGCTGATCAACGGCCTGGCGCCGCCCGTGGCAGGCGCCACCAGCGTCATACTCGCCGCCAACAGCAGCAACAACCCGATCACCCTGAACCTCAGCGGTGGCACCGCCACTGCCAGCGGCACCAGCATCACTTACACCCCGACCGCCGGCTACTCCGGTTCCGACAGCTTCACCTACACCGCCACCAACAGCGGTGGCACCTCAAGCCCGGCTACCGTGACTCTCACTGTCAGTGCTCCGACCCTGATCGTCAGCCCAGCAACAGCCCCTGGCGCCACGGCAGGAGGTGCCTATAGCCTCATCTTCAGCACCTCTGGCGGTACTGCGCCCTACAGCTACAGCCTTTTCAGCGGCGCCCTCCCGCCCGGCATGGCGCTGAGCTCCACCGGGATCTTCAGCGGCGTCCCGAGCGCCGCCGGCAGCTACACCCTGACCCTGCGCTCCACCGATGCCTTCGGCGCCATCGGATCGCAGACCTACACCCTGGTGATTGCCGATGCACTGCCCATGACCGGTGCCGTCAGCGCCACCGTCGCCGCCAACAGCAGCGCCAACCCGATCGCCCTCAACCTCGGCGGCGGCACCGCCACCAGCGTCGCCGTGGCCAGCGCCCCCAGCCATGGCAGCGCCACCGCCAGCGGCACCAGCATCACTTACACCCCGACCGCCGGTTACTCCGGTGTGGACAGCTTCACCTACACCGCCACCAATAGCAGTGGTACGTCCAGCCCGGCCACCGTCAGCCTGACCATCAGCGCGCCCACCCTGGTGCTGACCCCGGCCTCCCTGGGCGCCGGCACCACAGGCAGTCCCTATAGCGCCACCTTCAGCACGTCCGGCGGCACCGCGCCTTATACGTACAGCGTCACCGGCAGCCTGCCGGCCGGCATGACCCTGAACACCAGCAGCGGCGTGCTCAGCGGCACACCGACGGCCAGCGGCAGCTACAACCTGACCATCACCGCTACCGACGCCAACGCTGCCAACACCTCCAAGGCCTACACCTTGACCATCGCCGCCGTGCCCATCACCGTGCCGGCGTCGAGCCAGATCCTGGCCTCAGGGCAGACCGCCACCGTCGACCTGACCCAGGGCGCCACCGGCGGCCCCTTTACCCTGGCGACGCTGGGCACCGTGACCCCCGCCTCCGCCGGCCGGGCGATGATGATGGGCCCGTTCTCGATGCGCTTCGTGCCGTCGGCGGCCTTTGTCGGCACCGCGATCGTCACCTTCAGCCTGCAGAACGGCAGCGGCTCCAGTGCCGCCAGTTCCGTGAGCTTTATCATCGAGGCGCGCCCGGACCCGAGCAGGGATGCCGAGGTGATCGGTCTGCTCAACGCCCAGACCCGGGCCGCAGAACGCTTTGCCAGCACCCAGATGGACAACTTCAACCGCCGCCTGGAGCAGTTGCATCAAGTGTCCTGCAACCGCAACTCGTTCAATGCCAGCGTGAGAAAAGACGGGCACGAGGTGCCCATGCAGGAAATATCCAGCGCCGTGCAGAAACAACTGGGCGGCTCGGCCAACACCACCGACGAAGAGAAGAGAAAGACCGCAGCCGAAGTCGAAGACGGCTGCAAGCAAGACGCCATCGCCTACTGGAGCGACGGCTTCATCAACAACGGTTCGACCCACACTCGTGGGGCGCGGGACAACAGCTTCACCACCCTGGGCCTGAGTGCCGGCATCGACTATCGCCTGTCGCCGACCGCGATTGCCGGTGTCGGTATCGGCTACGGCAACGACCGCAGTGACATCGGGGACAACAAGACCCGCAGTGACGCCGACGCCATCGGTATCGCCACTTACCTGAGCCTGAACGTGGCACCCCAGGTGTTCGTCGACGGCCTGCTGGGCTACAACCGCATCAGCTTCGATTCGCGGCGCTACATCACCGGCAGCAACGATGACTACGCCAAGGGCTCCCGTGATGCCGACCAGTTGTTCGCCTCGCTGACCACCAGCTACGAGTACCGCCAGGGCCCGCTGTCGCTCACCCCTTACGGGCGCTTGAACGCCAGCACCACACGCATGGACGCCTTCCGTGAGAGCGGCGGCGGCATCTACGGGCTGTCCTATGACGAGCAGCGGCAACAGAACTTCACCTCGTTTATCGGCCTGCGCACAGGGTATGACGTGCCGACCCGACTCGGGGTGATGACGCCCAAAGTCGGGCTGGCCTGGGGCCACAACTTCAGCGGCAGCAGCGATTACAAGATGCGCTACACCGACCAGGGTGACGACAGCATTCTCTACCGCTTCAAGCCCGACCCGCTGGACAGCGATTTTGCCAACCTCGACCTGGGTCTGGACTTCAACCTGGGTCGGGCCTGGCAGATGGGCTTCTCCTACAAGACCGCCCTGGGCAGCGACGAGCGTAGCGACACATTCCGCATCGGCGTCAACGGCAAGTTCTAGCCCGCAGCAACGGATGACGCCGGCCCCGGCGCCATCCGCCCATCCCGTGGCGCAGGGTCGTCAACGTCCTGCCTTTACTTGCCGGCGTGCAGCACCTGCGGTTCCGGCATGGCCGAGGAATGGTGGTTGAGGATTTTCCACTGCCCGCCTTCCTGCTCGTAGACAAAGGTGTAGCGCGCCTGGACCTGGCGGCTGCGGCCGTCGGTGCCGGTCAGGGTGAAGGTGTAGACGCCGCTGTCCATGGCCACATTGCTGCCCAGCTGGCGGATTTCCCGGTAGTTGATCTGGCCCACGGGCTTGAGTGCCAGGAAGTGCACGAAGTAGTCCTTGATCTGCGCCGGGGTGGTGCGCACCTGGTTCGACACTGTGGGCTGCAACACCGCATCCGAGGCATAGAGGTCGACCACCGCCTGGGCGTCGCCGGTCTGCAAGGCGCCGTTCCAGCGGTCGAACAGGCCGGCGATTTCACGATCCTGCTGGCTGCTCGGCTGTTGCGCCACGCTGCTGTAGACGTAGGGCACGCTCTCCAGGGCATGGGCCAGGGGCGCGCCCAGGGCCAGCAACATGATCAGGGCCGAGGTTTTCAATTTCATGGCGATTCTCCAGTGGGGGGCAATGGCCACAGTCTGTGGTCCGGCGCACGCGCCGCCATCGGCCAACCGGAGGCATTTGCCTATGCCATTTGGCAGATGGTCGCCGCCCCCTTTAACACGGTTTAATAGCGCCCCTGCCCGAACGAGCGTGCCTGAGCGCCGGAGCCGCCCCTTGCCCACCCCGCCCCATGATCCCGCCAGCGCCCTGGCGATTCGCACCCAGTATCGCCAGGCGCAAAGCCGCGCCGCACGCCTGCGCCTGCTGGTGGACACCGGCCAGGAACTGACTCAGCTCAGCCCCCACGCCAAGCGCCAGCGGGTGCTGACTCGCGCCTGTGGGTTCCTGGCGATGGACCACGCCGTGCTGCTGGAATGGGACGCCGCCGGTGAGGTCCACAGCCGCGCCAGCCTGGGCAACAGCGAACGCCTGCAGAGCCTGGCCCGCAGCGCCGACCGCGCTTTGCGTGCGCCGCACTGGCAGGAAAACCCCGGGGCGCCGTTGCCCAGCGAGCTGCGGGTGCCTTTGCGTGGCGGCGATGGCACCAGCTTTGGCGCCCTGGTCCTGGCCAACAGCGTCAGCATCAGCGCGCCGGACAACGAAGACCTCGAATCCCTGCAACTGCTGGCCACCCTGCTCGCCGCACACCTGGAGAACCAACAGTTGCTCGATACCCTGGTGGCACGCGATCGCACCTTGTCCGAGCTGGTGGACCGCCTGTTCCGCGCCCAGGAAGACGAACGCAAACGCGTGGCCTACGACCTGCATGACGGCCTGGCACAAACCCTCGCCGGCCTGCACCAGCGCCTGCAAGGTTTTGCCGGTCGCTGCCCGCCCCTGCCCGGGGCACTGGACGGCGACCTGCAGGACATCCTGGCCCTGGCCCAGCATTGCGTGGGCGAAGGCCGGCAATTGATCGGCGGGCTGCGGCCGACGGTGCTGGATGATTTCGGCCTGCTCAAGGCGGTCGACAAAGAGGCCGATCGCCTGCGCGACGCCGGGATCCAGGTGCTGTGGCACGAGCGTTGCGCGGCGCGCCTGCCGAGCCAGACCGAGATCGGCCTGTTTCGCATCGCCCAGGAAGCCATCAACAACATCCTCAAGCACGCCCAGGCCAGCCAGGTGCAACTGGCCCTGGAGCTGCACGCCGGCCAGGCCTGGCTGCGGGTCGAGGACAACGGCCTGGGCTTTGCCCGCGGGCAGACCCTGGACCATGCCGACACCCAGCACCTGGGGCTGGCGGCAATGCAGGAGCGGGCCAGCCTGCTGGGCGGGCGCCTGACCTGCACCAGCCGCCCCACTGCCGGCACCCGACTGCTGGCCTGCGTGCCCTGTACCGCGCAAGGAGCCCTGGGATGAGCACTGCCAGCAACCCCGTGCTGCGCCTAGTCCTGGCCGACGACCACGAAGTGACCCGCACCGGCTTTGTCGCTCTGCTGGCCGGTCATCCCCAGTTCGAGGTGGTCGGCCAGGCCCGCGATGGCCAGGAGGCCGTGGCGCTGTGCGAGCGCCTGCTGCCGGACATCGTGATCCTCGATATCCGCATGCCGCTGCTCAACGGCCTGGGCGCGGCGCGGCTCCTGCAACAACGCTTGCCGGAGTTGAAAGTGGTGATCTTCACCATGGACGACAGCCCGGACCACCTGGAGGCGGCCATGAACGCCGGGGCCGTGGGCTACCTGCTCAAGGACGCCAGCCGCGACGAAGTGATCGACGCCCTGCAACGGGTTGCCGCTGGCGAAGCCGCGCTGAACAGCGCCGTCAGTGCGCGCCTGCTGCGGCGCCTGACCGAGCGCGGCGGCAACGGTGCTGCCAGCGAGCAACTGACCCCGCGCGAACGGCAAGTCCTGGGGCTGGTGGCCGATGGCAGGAGCAATCGCCAGATCGGCGAGCAGCTCGGCATCACCACCGGCACCGCCAAGGCCCATGTTGAAAGGGTGATCGGCAAACTCGGCGCCGCCGACCGGACCCAGGCCGCCGTGCGCGGCATTGCCCTGGGCCTGGTGGCGCAACCGTGAGGCTGTGGCGCGCCCGCTACTGGGCTGACCTGCCGCTGCGGGGCAAGGCGCTGGTGGTGATTTCCCTGCCGCTGGTGATTCTGCTGCTGTCCCTGGTGCTGATCTACACCACCGAGCGCCAGACCGCCCGCGCTGAAGAGGACGTGCGCCGGGTGCTGCTGGTGCAGGGCGATATCCAGGCCGTGCACACCCTGCTCGCCGAAGCGGCGGCCAGCGTGCGTGGCTACCTGCTGACCCGACGCGAAGACTTCCTGCCGGCCTATCGCCAGGCCAGGCCGCTGATCGACGCCGCGCTGCAACGCCTGGACAGCAACGTGCGCGACCCCCGGGTGCGTGAACAGCTGGACGCCATCGCGCCGCTGATCGACAGCAAAGTCGATGGCCTGGCGGAGATGCTTGAAGACCGCCGGGCCACCCCGGAGCTGATCACCAGCATCCTGATCAGCAACAAGCACATCCTCGACGAGCTGCGCGAACGCATCGCCACCATGCGCACCCTGGAAGACCGGCTGCTGGCCGAGCGCACCATCGCGGCCGCCGCCACCCGCGAACGCCTGCTGCTGTCGACCTGGCTGGCGGCGGTGTGCGGGCTGTTCGGGGCGATTGTCGCGGTGCTGTTTCTGTCCAAGGGCATTGTCGCCCGGGTGCAGCAGGTGCAACGCAATGCCCAGCGCCTGGCCCTGGGCCAACCCTTGTGGCCGCAACCGCCGGAGCAGGATGAAATAGGCCAGTTGGGCACCCGCCTGGTGGAAGCCGGGCACCTGCTGGCCGAGCGTGAACGCGCCCTGCGCGACAACGAGGAGCGCCTGCGGCTGATCATCGACGGGGTCAAGGACTACGGTATTTTCGCCCTCGATACCGACGGCTACGTCACCAGTTGGAACGCCGGGGCCGAACGGATCAAGGGCTACACCGAACAGGAAATCATCGGCCGGCATTTCTCCCTGTTCTACCTGCCCGAGGAGTGCCCGCAGCATCCCGAACTGGCACTGCGCGAAGCCACCCGCGACGGTGATTTCATGGAAGAGGCCTGGCGCTGCCGCAAGGACGGCAGCCGGTTCTGGGCCAGTGTGGTGATTACCGCGCAGTACGACGCCAGCGGCGCCTTGCGCGGGTTTTCCAAGATCACCCGCGACATCAGCGACCGGCGGCTGGCGGAAATTGCCCTGCGCACCGCCCGTGAAGAAGCCGAGCGCGCGAGCCGCGCCAAAAGCGAATTCCTGTCGCGCATGAGCCATGAACTGCGCACCCCGCTGAACTCGATCCTGGGCTTCGCCCAACTGCTCGACATGGACGCCTCCCACGCGCAGAAAGCCCAGGTCGGGCACATACTGCGGGCCGGCCAACACCTGCTGACCCTGATCAACGAAGTGCTGGACATCGCCAAGATCGAGGCCGGGCGCCTGCCCCTGAATATCGAAGCCGTGCCCCTGGCCCAGGTGCTGCAAGAGGCCCTGGCGCTGGTTTCGCCGATGGCCGCAGCGGCCGGGATCCAGGTCCTGGAGTTGCCGGCGCTGGCCGACGACAGCGGCATCGTCGCCGACCGCCAACGGCTGGTGCAGGTGCTGCTGAACCTGCTGTCCAATGCCATCAAATACAACCGCGCCGGCGGCCGGGTGCAGATTGAGGTCAGGGTCGAGCCACCGCGCATCGCCGTGGCCGTGGTCGACAGTGGCAAGGGCATCGCCGCCGAACGCATGCCGCAGTTGTTCAAGCCCTTCGAGCGCCTGGAAACCGACCCCAACGTCGAAGGCACCGGCCTGGGCCTGGCCCTGAGCAAAAGCCTGCTGGAGATGATGGACGGCAACCTCAGCGTGCTCAGCCAACCCGGCGTGGGCTCGAGCTTCACCCTGGAGCTGCCCTTCGCTCGCCTGCCCCACCACCCGCCGCCACCCCGGGCGATCGCGCCGACTCCAGTCCCGGCCAGCGTGGTCGGCTACCGCGCCAAGGTGCTGTGCATCGAGGACAACCTGTCGAGCCTGGCCCTGATCGAAACCCTGCTGCAACGCCGTCCCGGCCTCAAACTGCTGTCGAGCATGCAGGGCCAGATGGGCCTGGACCTGGCCGACCAGCACGCGCCGCAGTTGATCCTGCTGGACGTGGCCCTGCCGGACATGGACGGCCTGACCCTGCTGCAACGCTTGCGTCGCTCGCCCATCACCTGCGCCACGCCGGTGCTGATGATTACCGCCGATGCCAGCGAGCGCACCCAGCAGGCGCTGCTCGATGCCGGGGCCACGGCAGTGCTGACCAAGCCACTGCATATTCCGGCGTTCCTGTCCCACCTCGACCGACACCTGCCGGAGCCCCTGTGACCACTGACCTGCGCATCCTGATCATCGACGACCAGCGGCCCAACCTGGAGCTGATGGAGCAACTGCTGGCCCGCGAAGGCCTGAGCAATGTGCTCAGCAGCACCGAGCCGCTGCGCACCCTGGACCTGTTCAACAGCTTCGAGCCGGACCTGGTGATCCTCGACCTGCACATGCCGGAGTTCGACGGCTTTGCCGTGCTCGAACAGCTCAGCCGGCGCATCCCCCAGGGCGAGTACCTGCCAATCCTGGTGCTGACCGCCGACGCTACCCGCGACACCCGCCTGCGCGCCCTGGCGCTAGGTGCCAATGATTTCATCAGCAAGCCCCTGGATGCCCTGGAAACCATGCTTCGGGTCTGGAACCTGCTGGAAACCCGCGCCCTCTACAACACCCTGCGCACCCTGGTGCCGGCGGACCGCATCGACTTGCTGCGCCGCCGCTAAGCCCCCGGGAACCAACCTGCGACCTTGCACCACGGGGCCCGCAAAACCTCAGCAACGAGCGCTACCTGTATTGCGCCAACGCCTGCCGTTACGGCGACGAGCGCAACCTGGTGGGGGCCATCAGTTACAACTGGTAGGGCCTTGGACCAAACGCCATGGGTGATGCCGGCAGCACCGCGCCAGCCGCGGCGGGTGCGGTCGCGTTGCCGTCTGCGCAAAGGCTGCTTTACTCAGTCAACCCGACGCTGTGCCCGTCGTCCCTGATGCGTGAATGCTGCCAGGGGCCGGCGGGCGATTCATGAGGAAGCCCCAATGGAACGCCTGACTGCGCAAGACTTCAGCCCCGAACTGCTGGAACTCTACGACTACTACGCCCACGGCCGGATCAATCGCCGCCAGTTTCTCGACCGGGCCGCGGCCTTTACCCTGATGGGCATGACTGCCAGCGCGACCCTGGCCGCCTTGAGCCCCAATTATGCGCTGGCCGAGCAAGTGGCCTTTACCGACCCGGACATCGTTGCCCACTACATCACCTACCCCTCGCCTAAGGGCCATGGCCAGGTGCGGGCCTACCGGGTGCACCCGGCCAAGGCCAGCGGCAAGGTGCCGACGGTGGTGGTGGTACACGAAAACCGTGGCCTCAACCCTTACATCGAGGATGTGGCACGACGGCTGGCCAAGGCCGGTTACATCGCCCTGGCCCCGGACGGCCTGAGTTCGGTCGGCGGTTACCCGGGCAATGACGATCAGGGCCGCGAGCTGCAAGCCAAGATCGACCCGCAAAAGCTGATGAATGATTTTTTCGCCGCCGTCGAGTGGCTGATGAAGGACCCGGCCGGCACCGGCAAGGTCGGGATCACCGGCTTCTGCTATGGCGGTGGCGTGGCCAATGCCGCAGCGGTGGCCTACCCCGAGCTGGCGGCCGCCGTGCCGTTTTACGGACGCCAGCCCAAGACCGAAGACGTGGCACGGATCAAGGCACCGCTATTGCTCCACTACGCCGAACTCGACAGCGGGATCAACGAAGGCTGGCCCGCCTACGAAAAAGCCCTGAAAGCCGGCGGCAAGACCTACGAGGCCTTCGTCTACCCGGGGGTCAACCATGGTTTTCACAACGACTCCACGCCGCGCTACGACGAAGCCGCCGCCAACCTGGCATGGGAACGCACCCTGGCCTGGTTCAAGCGCTATCTCACCTGATCCCGCCTGTAGTCGCTGCCGAGGCACGAGGTTGCACTGGCCGTCATCGACGCCGTGTTGGGTCAGGTAGATACGCGAGGTTGTCGCAGCCTGCGCGGGTCATCACGGGCTGCGGCGGCGGTAGAAGCTGGCGGCCAATACCAGGAATATCAGGCTGCCGGTGGCGACCTGCTGCCAGTAGAAGTTCCAGCCGATCAGCAGCAAGCCATTGGCAATCACATTGATAAACAGCACGCCCAACAAGGTGCCCAGTACATTTGGCCGGCCCTGGCGACTGAGGGTGGTGCCCATGAATACCGCACCGATGGCGTTGATCAAAAAGGCATTGCCCGACATCGGCACGTAAGCATTGACCGTGGAACTGAGCAGAATCCCCGCCACTGCGCAGGCCAGCGCGCTGCCGACAAACACCCGGGCCAGGATCCGCCGTGGCGACAGGCCCGAGTAATACGCCAGCTGCGGCTGCGCGCCCACCGCCTGGATCTCGCGACCCAGCCTGCCCCGTGCCAGCACCAGCCCATAACCACCGGCCAGCACCGCCACCAGGTACAGCGGCAACGGGATGCCCAGCAGCAACAGGCTGCTGATGCCGGGCAACACGTCCTTGGCGATGTAGATCGGCTGGCCGCCGTCCGACAGCAACTGCTGGACGCTGGTGCCGATAAACAGCGTGCCCAGGGTCGCCAGGAACGGCGTGATCCGCAGCCCGGCAATCAGCAGCGCATTGAACAGCCCGGCGCCGGCTCCTGCCGCCAGGGCCACCAGAATCGCCAGTCCCAGGCCAAGCCCGGCATTCAGGCTGACGACAAAACCCAGGCTGGCGAAGTCCAGGGCGGTGCCCACCGACAGGTCGATGCCGCCGGCGGCCACGGCCCAGGTCATGCCGATGGCGACCACCGCCAGCAGCACAAAGTTGTTGAGCACCAGGCTCGACAGATTGCCCACGCTGAGAAAGCCCGGGGCGCTCAACGAGAAAAACAGCACAATGCCCAACACCAGCAACGGCAGGATCGCCGGCAGCAGGCGCTCGAGCAGGGCCACGGCGCGCGCGCGCGGGTTCAGGGTCAGGCCGCTCATGGGTGGCCCTCCTGCTTGGCCACGGCGGCGGAAAACGCCACCACCAGCAAAATCAGCACCCCCTGCACACCATTGACCCAGAAGCTGGAGATGTTCAGCAGCTGAAAGCCATTGATCAAAAAGCCCAGGAGCAAAGTTGCGAGCAGGGTCCCGGGAATATTCGCCGTCAGGCGCCGGGAGAACACCACGCCCAAAAAGGTGATGGCCACCACTGACAGCAGCATCTCTCCCGAGCCGGTGGTGCTGCCGCTGAAAAACGCCGCCGAGCACAGGGCCGCGACCGCCGCGCAGGCGCCGGCGATCAGGTAGCTGGAAAACACATAGCGCTTGAGCCCCAGGCCCGCCGCCCGCGCCGCCTCGGGGTATTCGCCGACCGCGTACAGGCGCAGGCCGTAGGTGCTGTGCTGAATCAACAGGGTCAGCAGCGCCGCCACCGCCAACAGCACCCAGGCCAGGGCTGGCACCCCCAGCCAGTCACCAAAGGCCAGCCACTCCAGCAACGCGGACTCGGTGGGCAGCACGCTGTTCTGGGTCAGCACCAGCTCCAGGCCGGCCACCAGGTTCATGCTGGCCAGGGTCGCGAGCAGCGGCGGCAGGCCGAACAGCAATACCGCCAGGCCATTGAAGGCCCCCACCACTACCCCGCAGGCCAGGGTCAGGGACAGCGCCTGCCAGGCCTCGCAGCCTTGATTGTTCAGGCTGCTGTAGACCGCCGCACACAGCCCCAGATTGGCTGCCAGCGACAGGTCGAGGCCACCGGAGACCACATGGTTGCCGCCGCCGATCACTACGCAGGTCAGGCCAAAGGCGAGAATTCCGAGGATCGCCGACTGGGCAAAGACATTGGCGATGTTGCCGGCGCTGATAAAGTTCGGCGCGGTCAAGGCAAACACCAGCAGGATCAGGGCGAACACCAGCAACGAACCGCGCTGCGCCAGCCGTGGCAACAGGTGGTTCGCAGGTTCCGCAGCAGGTCGGGCTAAGGCTTCAAGACTGGACATCGGCAGTTTCCTTTTTCGCCAGAGGCAGGTGCGCCGGGGCCGAGGTCGGCCGCTCGCCGGAACCGGTGGCACATCTGAGCAATTGCTCGCTGTCGGTGGCGCGCGCATCGAATTCGCCGGCGATGCGGCCACGGTGCATCACCAGGATCCGGTGACTGATGCCAATCAACTCCGGCAAGTCCGATGACAGCACCAGCACCGCCGCACCGCTGTCGGCCAGGCGCGCGATCAGGCGGTAGATTTCCACCTTGGCCCCGATATCGATGCCCACGCTCGGCTCGTCCAGCAGGTACAACGACGAGTGCCGGCTAAGCCACTTGGCCAGCGCGACCTTCTGCTGATTGCCACCGCTGAGTTGCTGCACCGGCGCATCGGGGCCGGTGGTCTTGATTGCCAACTCATCGATCAGGCGCCGGCTTTCCCGGGCCTGCGCCCCTCGGTCCAGCAGACCCCAGCGGCTGAAGGTGCCGAGGCTGGCCAGGGTGATGTTTTCCAGCACCGACAACAGCGGCGCCACCCCATGGCTGCGGCGTTCTTCGGGCACCAGGGCGATACCGTGGCGCACCGCATCTGCCGGCGACTTCAAGCGCAGGGGCTGGCCGTGCAGGTGCATTTCGCCGCGCTCGGGGACGCCCAGGCCGAACAGGCTTTTCAACAGCTCCTTGGCCCCGGGGCCCACCAGGCCGGTCAAGCCCAGCACTTCGCCCCGGTGCACGCTGAGGTCGATGGCGTCATAGGCGTGCCCTGCCCCGAGCTGGTTGAGCTGCAACACCGGCGCGCCCGGCACGGCCCGGGTGCGCGGGTACATGTCTGCGACGTCGCGGTTGACCATCAGCCGCGCGATTTGTGCGGTGCTGGTGCTGGCAGGGTCCACCACGGCCACATCGCGGCCGTTGCGCAGCACCGTGACCTGATCGCACAGCGCCTCGATTTCCTGCAAGTAATGGGAGATGTAGAGGATCGACAGGCCCTGGCTGCGCAGGCGACGAATGATGCCCAGCAACTGGTCCACCTCACGCTTGACCAGGGACACGCTGGGCTCGTCGAACACCAGTATTTTCGGCTTGGCGAGCAAGGCCCGGGTGATTTGCAGCACCTGGCGCTGGGCGCTGTCGAGGTCGCGGACCAGGGCCCCGACCGGGAACTGCAGATCAAAATAATCGCGCAGCAAACGCGCCGCCTCGCGCTCCTGGGCGCGGCGATCGACAAAGGGTCCACGGCGGATTTCATGCCCGAAAAACAGCGCTTCGCCGACGCTGAAGCTGGCGGGCAGCAGCCGCTCCTGATGAATAAAGTGCACGCCCAGGGCCTCGACCTGGCGCGGCGTCGGTGCCTGCAACCGGTGGCCGTCGATGCTCAGGCTGCCGGCGTCCGCGCGGTGGATGCCGGCCAGGACCTTGATCAGGGTCGACTTGCCGGCTCCGTTTTCCCCTACCAGCCCATGCACCGTGCCGCGCTCCACGCGCAGGCTCGCGCCGTCCAGGGCCTGAGTGGCCCCGAAGCGCTTGTACAGGTCCTTCAGGTGCAGGGCTGGGGTCACTGATCGCCCCTCAGTTGCAGCACCTCAGGCAGGTTGGCGGCAGTGGTGAGCAAGGTCGCGACCTGGGTTTCCTTCGGCAGGTCGCGCTGCCCGGCCAGGTAGCGGGCCACGTTTTGCACCGCCGTCTTGCCGATCAGCGCCGGCTGTTGCGCGACCACCGCGCCGATCGGCGAATGCTCGCGCTTGAGCAGGTCGAGCACCTCCGGCGTGCCGTCCACACCGTAGGTCTTGATCTCGGTGCGGCCGGCATCCACCAGGGCCTTGCTCGCGCCCAGCTGCGGAATATCCCAGGCCGACCAGATCGCGGTCACGCTGCCCTTGGGGTACTTGTTGAGCAGCGCCGAGACTTGCGAGTAGGCGTCCTGCACGGTGTTGGGGATCACGTCCCGCAGCTCGGGCTCGATGATTTTCAGGTTCGGCTGATCCTTGAGTGCCAGCTTCAACTGGTCGTAGCGGATGGCGCACACCGGCACCCCGTAGAAGCCGTTGAACACCAGAATATTGCCCTGGCCCGAGGCGTCCTTGATCAACTGCTCGGCCAGGGCCTTGCCCGTGGCGACGTTGTCGGACGTGGTGTTGTTCAGGCTGTATTGCGAGGGTGCGTCAATGGTGAACAGCGGGATACCGGCCTTGCTGATGCGCTTGAGCCAGGGGTCGATCACGCTCAGGGTGCCGAGGGTCTGGATCACCGCATCGGGCTTTTGCGTGACCACGGTCTGCAACTGATTGACCAGGTTTTTATCGTTGCGCCCGGCGTCCAGGGTGATCGGCGTTCCGCCCAGGCGCTTGACCTCGTCAACCTGGGCCTGGAAGGCCTTGATGTCGAAGTAGTGACTGGTGCCGGTCATGCTGATCGCGATGCGCTTGCCCGCCAGCGAAGGGACATCGCTGTCATCGGCATGGGCGGTCGTGGCCAGGCTGGCGGCCACCAGGGCACACGCCAGCAGGCGCCATGAGGCAGTCAGGCGCGACCGCGAAAAAACAGAAACGGCATCAGGCATCCAGGTAGCTCCAATGATTGCGTGGGAATGGTCCTCGGCAAGCCATTGCACAGGCCATGCCCAAACCCTGGCAGTCGTTGTTGCTGCGCCCCCAAGCCACGGCAGCCGCCGCTCTGCGCCGGGCTCCCGCTACCGATGATCAACACCCCGTGGCGGCGGGCACGGGGCGTGGATGGGCAAATTGCCGAATCGCTGTTGCCAGGCCAACAGTTGCCCTGGGGAACTGCGCGCCCTACTCGATCAAAGGCACCTTGGCTGCACGCCGGTAAGGACCGTACTCCACCGGCACCCACTGGAACTGCTTGCCCTGGGTGGTGATGTGGCCGATGCCGGGGAACGGCAGGTGCGCCGCGGTGACCCAGGTCTTGCTGGCGGCGGCGGCGCTGAACACCTTGGCCCGGCTCTTGATCGCCTGCTGGCCGTCGACGTCGAAGCCGATGGAAACCTCGGGATGCTCGAACTGCACCGCCAGGTTATGCACCAGGTCGCCCATGAACAGGATGCTCTGGCCCTGGGAAGTGAAGCGGTAAGTGGTGCTGCCCGGGGTGTGCCCGGGTTCCAGCACGGCTTCGACACCGGGCACCGGCGACTGGCCGGGGGCGAAGGTCTTGAAGCGGCCGGCGGCCACATAGGGCGCGGTGGAGTCCTGGGCGATCTTGAAGTAGGCCTTGGCGCCTTCGGGGGCCTTGGCCAGGGCCTTGGGATCGAGCCAGTAGGCGGCCTCGGCCTGGGCCGCGAACACCGTTGCATGGGCGAATACCGGCTGCTGCCCGGCGTCGACCAGGCCGCACACGTGGTCCAGGTGCAGGTGGGTCAGCAGGATGGTGTCGACCTGGGATGGGTCGTAGCCGGCGGCCTTGATATTGGCCGAGAGCATGCCGGCGGTGGCGCCGATGCACTGGCCGGCGCCGGTGTCCACCAGGATCAACTGCTTGCCGGTGTTGATCAGGAACGCATTGAACGCGGTCTGCACCCCCGGGGTTTCTATCGAGCGCCGGGCCAGCAGCGCGCGGATCTTGCTCTGGCTCAGACCCTTGAGCAAGGTCGGCGACAGGTCGTTATAGCCGTCGAACAGCGCAGTCACCTCGTAATCCCCCACCGCCAGGCGAAAGTAACCCGGCACTTGGGTGCCGACCTGGGCCGGGGCCTCGGCCAGGGAGATACCGGACGCCAATGCCAGCGTCAGGCCGAGCGTGCCCACCAGAGATTTTTTCATGCCGTTACCCTTGATCGAGTGGAAACAGGCAGCCCGCCATCGGACCGCCCCATGCCTCGATCTTGCGCCCTGGGGCAATGGGTTAATTGCAGCTATGTGCTGACTTGTTGCCGCCCTACCCGCCGGCGTCGCCAAACACCGCGACGATCTCCTCGATCACTGCTCGCACCCGTGCGGTGTGGCGCAAGTCGGCGTGGGTCACCAGCCATACGTCATAGGGCGTGGCGCGGTTGCGCTCGGGCCACAGCCGCACCAGGCCGTCGCGCTGGCCCATGGGCACCGGGATCTCCCCCAGGCCGATCCCGGCACCAATCGAGCGCCGCACCAGCAGGCTGGAGCTGAGGCTGGCGACAATGCGCCCACCGGTCATGGGCTCCGCGACCAGGGTCAGGTCCTTGTTGCCCTGCAGATAGGGTTGATACACCACCAGGTCATGCCCAGCGAACGCCGAACCCGGCTCCGGCACGCCGTGGGCCTCGACATAAGCCTGGGAGGCAAACAGCCCCACCGGCCAGCGCGCGATGCGCCGAGCGATCAGGTCCGGGTTATCCGGCCGGGTGTTTCGCACCGCGATGTCGGCTTCGCGCTTGGCCAGGCTGAGGATCTGCGTCGAGGCGTCCAGTTGCACCCGCACATCGGGGTGCCGCTGATGCAGGCGGGCAATTGCCGGGATCAGGAAATCGATGGCCAAGGAGTCGGTGGTGCTGACCCGCACACTGCCGGTCAGGCGATCGTCCAGCCCCTGGATCTGCCGCTCCAGCTCCAGGGCCGAATGCTCCATTTTCTCCACCGCCTGTAACGCTGCTTCCCCCACCGCGGTCAGTGCGTAGCCGTCGGAGGTGCGCAGAAACAGGGTCGCGCTCAGGGACTTTTCCAGGGCCGTGACCCGCCGTCCGACCGTGGCCTGATCCACTCCCAGCACCCTTGCCGCACCGCGCAGCGTCGACTCGCGGCACACCGCCAGAAACACCCGAGCGTCATCCCAATTCATTGATTTGCTCCTATGCGCACTCGATTGTGATGCATATACGCATCACGAAGGCGCGAAATCGCAGCATTATTGCATCGATCAGGGTCGTTATGCTGGGCGCCTGAATCAACCCACAGGACCTTTGTCATGCTCAGCCCCTCTGTTGCCCCGGACGCCCGGCGCCAGGCCATCTGGCTGCCGATCTTCGCCGGCCTCTGCGCCAGCCTGGTCGGCATCGGCCTGGCGCGGTTCGCCTACACCCCGCTGATTCCGGCATTGATCCAGGCCCAATGGTTTTGCGCAGGCGATGTGGTGTACCTGGGTGCCGCCAACCTGGTGGGCTACCTGCTCGGCGCCTTGCTCGGGCGGCCCCTGGCCCGGCGCACCTCCAACACCCACGCCCTGCGCCTGATGATGCTGGCGGTGACCCTGGCGTTTTTTGCCTGTGGTTTTCCGCTGTCGGTGGCCTGGTTCTTCGGCTGGCGCCTGCTGTCGGGGATTGCCGGTGGCGCGATCATGGTGCTGGTGGCCTCGACCGTACTGCCCCATGTGCCGGCGGCGCGTCGGGGCCTGGCCAGCGGCGCGATTTTCCTCGGCATCGGCCTCGGCATTGCCGGCTCCGGGACCCTGGTGCCACCGCTGCTGAGCCTGGGCCTGCAACAAACCTGGTGGGGCCTGGGCCTGCTGTCGCTGCTATTGAGCGCGGCCACCTGGTTCGCCTGGCCGACAACCGACCCGCTGCATGCAGCGCCTGTCGCAACCCCGGCGCCCGCGGCCACCCACGACCCGAGCGTCTACCTGCTGTTCGCTCAATACGCCTTTATGGCTGCCGGGCTGGTGCCGGCCATGGTGTTCCTGGTGGATTACGTGGCGCGCGGCCTGGGTGCCGGGTCGCACATTGGCGCGCTGATCTGGGTCCTGTACGGCCTGGGCGCGATCATCGGCCCGGTGAGTTATGGCTTTCTGGCCGACCATCTGGGCGCCCGGCTGAGCATGCGCCTGGTGCTGGTGGTGCAGGCGATTGCCATGGGCCTGCTGGCGGTGTCCAGCTCCTTCACCCTGCTGGCGGTGCTGGCGGTGATTCTCGGCTCGTTCCCGCCGGGCATCGTGCCGTTGGCCCTGGCCCGGGTGCATGAGCTGATCCCCCGGCATCACCTGCAACAGATCGCCTGGAGCCGCGCCACGGTGTCGTTCGCCACCTTCCAGGCCATCGCCGGTTTCGCCTACTCGAGCCTCTTCAACGCCAGCGGCGGCCAGCACGCCCTGCTGTTTCTCATCGCCGCCGGCGCCCTGGTCATCGCTCTGTTGTTGGAACCGGCGCTGCGCCTGGTGCAACGCCGCGAGCGGCTTGAGCCGGTATTGAACTGAATCACCGGCCCCCGGCTGCGGTCCCACCCATGAACCCTTTGCCACAGGACATCGACATGCACCTGCCCCAGACCATGACCCTGATTGAAATCACCGAACCCGGCGGCCCCGACGTGCTGCAACCGCGCGAGGTCCCGCTGCCGGCGCCGGGCCCGGGTGACGTGCTGATTCGCGTGCACGCCGCCGGGGTCAACCGCCCGGATGTGCTCCAGCGCAGCGGCCATTACCCGATGAGGCCCGGAATGAATCCGAACCCCGGACTCGAGGTGGCGGGTGAAGTGGTGGCCCTGGGCACCGACGTCAGCCAGTTCGCCCTCGGTGACCGGGTCTGCGCCCTGACCAACGGCGGCGGCTACGCCCAGTATTGCGCGGTGCCGGCCGGACAGACCTTGCCGATCCCGGGTGACCTGTCGTGGATCCAGGCGGCCGCGATCCCGGAGACCTTCTTTACCGTGTGGGCCAATCTGTTCAGTATCGGCGGCGCCCACAAGGGCCAGCGGGTGCTGATCCACGGCGGTACCAGCGGCATCGGCACCACCGCCCTGATGCTGTGCCGGGAGCTGGGCATCGAGGCCTTCGCTACCGCCGGCAGCGCCGACAAATGCACGGTGATCCGCCAGTTGGGCGCCGAGCCGATCAACTACCGCGAGCAGGATTTTGCCCAGGTCATCGCGGAAAAAACCGCCGGCCAGGGGGTGAATGTTATTCTCGACATCATGGGCGGCTCCTACCTCAACAGTAACGTCTCGGCCCTGGCCCTCGAAGGGCGCCTGGTGATGCTGGGCTTTCTCGGCGGCGCCCGGGCCAAGGACATCGACCTGATGGCGATCATGGGCAAGCGCGCGGTGGTCACCGGCTCGCTGCTGCGCTCGCGCACCGGCGCCGAAAAAGCCGCCATCGCCGCGCACCTGCAGCAGCACGTATGGCCGGCGCTGGCGGCCGGCCGCTGCCTGCCGATGATCGACAAGGTCTACCCCTACACCGAGGCTGCCCAGGCCCACGAACGCATGGAGGGCGGCGAGCATATCGGCAAGATTGTGTTGCAGGTGGCTTGAGGGGTCGCCGGTGCGGGTGCCGGTCAGCCGGCCACCAGCAGCCGGTCCTCGAGGACCACGCTGATGCCGCCCTGGCGCCAAAACTCGAAGTAGCGGGAAAAATCGATGTCCAGGGCAATCAGCGGCGTGGCGATGTACCAGGCCAGGTAATAGTCGGCCGCGATGCCATACAGCGCTTCGAGCAAGGCGTGCACCTGGGCGTCCGCGTCCTTCAGGTCGTCGATCAGCGCATCGGCGATATGCTCGAACACCCAGGCATTGGGCACATCGCGCTGCAATAACGGGTACAGCTCATCACGACTGACGCACTGCACCTGTGGCTGCCAGTCGGGCTGCTCCGGCCAGGGGCCGCCAGTGGCCACGCAGAAACGTGCCTGCTCGTGCCACCACTCCAGCGCCGCACTCTTGAGCCGTGCCTGATCGGTGCCCGGGGTCGGCAGCAGATACAGACTGTGCTCCAGGGATCCGGACGCCAGCACCTGGCGCGCCCGCTCCTGGATGGCCAGGGCCTGGGGAAAGCCGGACAGGATCCGGCTCAGTTGCGAATCCCCCGGGTACGCCTTGAACAGCCCGAGAAAATGCGACTTGTCGAAGTCAGCCCGGCCCTGACGGTAGGCGAGCCAGTCATCCAGCAACGAGCTCATGGGCAGGCGTGCGCCTGGGGTGCTGTGCTGGCCACTCAATGCACCGCCCGCGTCACCAGAAAACTCAGCAACTGCGGGTCGTCATCCAGCTCGATGGCTTGCACCGGACGCGGCAGGTCGTCGAGCACTGCTCGCCAGAACGCCTGGGAGGCTTCGTCCTGGTCATAGAAACGCACCAGCCAATTACTCTCGCCGCTGGTCAGCACCTGAGTCGCCAAGGCGCGGCCGATGCCCTTGCGCCGGTAGCGTTTGAGAATGAACAGGTCTGCCAGCTCCAGGGCGTTCAATCCCGGCAGCTCACTGCCCTCGATCAGCAGGAAGCCGGCGATATAGCCGTCGACCAGCAACAGGTTGGCGCTCCACTGCGGCTCTTGCCAGTAGCGGGCCAAGTGCTCCTCGTGGATGTAAAAACGCCCGTCCGGCTCAACGTCTTCCTGTTCCCAGTCCGAAGACTCGTAGGCATAGAACTGATAGAGGTTGCGAATCAGCTCGGCGTTCTCAGGGCCGGTCTGGATCAACTCGACAGTGGTATCGCTCATTGCGTGGCCTCGCGTGTGCATGGACGAGGCAAACAGGTATCGGCAATCGACGGCATGCATATCTCGGTAACTGGACAAATGACAGAGGCGCTGGCGGGCTGCCCCTTGAATGGGCCGCCATTGTTTACAAAACCCGCCGCCAATGCCATCGCAAACAATGGGAAAGCTGGCGCCGGTATTTCTCCATGAGCCAGCGGCCATAGCCCTGGTCCACTGAGCATAAACCTGGCTGCGGGCCACATCTGGCCCGCAAGGCCACTCTTGGCCTGATTTTTATTCCTTCATTTTCAACAGGTTATCGATATTCGAGCCAGAACAGGCCCGAAAAGCCGGCGATAAAAACACCTGGCGCAATTGGACGAGTTTAAAGACCGTCGACAGCCGCCGAATAAAACTCATAAGCCGTTGTTTTTAAATGATAAATACAAGAAAAAAGAAAGACTGGCACAGGGTTTGCGATAAGGCCCGGGTCATCACCGATGGCATCACGGCCCATCAAGCCTTATTCGTCAAACCTACAAGGAAGCAGCCAATGTCTACTCCCGCCTATATCAGTATCCAGGGCAAGACCCAGGGCAACATCACCCAGGGCGCCTTCACCGCCGACTCCGTCGGCAACGTTTACCAGGAAGGCCACGAAGACCAGATCCTGGTCCAGGAAATCGAACACCTGATCGCCACTCCGACCGACCCCCAAAGCGGCCAGCCCTCCGGCCAGCGTGTACACAAGCCGTTTATCTTCACCGCGCCGCTGAACAAGGCCACCCCGCTGCTGTACCAGGCTCTGGCCTCCGGCGAGATGCTCCCGGAAGTGGAAGTGAAGTGGTACCGCACCTCCACCGAAGGCAAGCAGGAGCACTTCTTCACCACCAAGCTGGAAGACGCCACCATCGTCAACATCAACGCCGCCCTGCCCCACGCCCAGGACCCGAGCAAGGCCGGCTACACCCAGTTGATCAAGGTCGCCATGGCCTACCGCAAGATCACCTGGACCCACGCCATCGCCGGCACCGAAGCCTCGGACGACTGGCGCAAACCGCAGGAATCCTGACCCCAGCCAAAGGCACGACCGACGCCCAGTGCGCCGGCCGTGCCGACTCTGCGCTGATCGATGATCCGGGCATTGACCCCGGTTGCAACGGAGCCTGTCATGCCTACCCAATCCGACCTGCGCTTTACCTTCAGTATTGGTAACGAGTCTTTTGAGGTTGTTGAGTTCACGCTGCATGAAGCGCTGTCCGAGACCTTTCATCTTTGCGTCGAACTGAGCAGCGCCAATCCGGCCATCGACTTTGGGCAGGTGCTGGATCGACCGGCGTTGCTGACCCTCTGGCACGGCGATGCACCAATGCGTTACGTGCATGGCGCCGTGTCCTCCTTCGTGCAGCACGACAGCGGCTTCAGGCGTACGCGCTATTCGGCGGTGGTCGAGCCACGCTTGGCGCGGTTGAAGCTCAGCTCGGACTGGCGAATTTTTCAGACCCTTACCGTGCCGCAGATTACCGAGGCGGTGCTCAAGGCTCACGGGCTGACTCAAGACTACGAACAACGGGTCACCAACGAGCATCTGTCACGTGAGTACTGCGTGCAGGCGGGCGATACGGACTACCACTTTGTCGAACGCATCATGCGCGAGGAAGGGTTCTTTTATTCCTTTCGACACAGTGCCGAAGGTCACCAACTGGTTCACAGCGACCGCCTGTTTATCCACGGTCGGGTGGGCGATGAGCCGGTGCAATACAATCCCACGCCCGGCGGTGATCAGCCTCAGCCTGCACTTCGCCGATTCGCCTATAGCGAAAACGTGCGTACGGCACGCCAGACTCAGCGCGATTACACCTTCCTCCATCCGCGCTATGGCCATCAGCACAGCCGTGATGGCGTCGATCTCAACCATCAAGGTCGCCAATACGAACGCTACGATTACCCGGCCCGCGCCAAGTTTGATGAGGCCGGCAAGCCCTTCGCTGAAAACCGCCTGCGTGGTCACCGCCGTGATGCGCGCATGGCCCTGGTGGAGGGTGATGATCCGCGCCTGCAACCGGGCATTTCCTTCACTCTGGCCGGCCACCCACGGGAAGATATGAACCGTGGCTGGCGTCCGGTGAACATCGTTCACCATGGCAAGCAGCACACCAGCCAGGCTGAAGAAAGCGCCGAGGCGCAGCTGGGTACGCAATACAGCTACCAGGCCGAACTGGTCCCCGATGATGCCGAATGGCGCGCCGAACCGCTGCCTAAGCCACTGATCGACGGGCCGCAAAATGCGCTGGTGGTTGGGCCACCGGGGGAAGAAATCTATACCGACGAATACGGCCGCGTGAAGGTGCAGTTCCCCTGGGACCGCGAGGGCAAGCAGGACGAATACAGCTCCTGCTGGATCCGCGTTTCACAGAACATCTCCGGCGCCACCTGGGGCCATATGGCGATCCCGCGAATCGGCCAGGAGGTTATCGTCGACCACTTCGACGGCGACCCGGACCAACCGATCATCACCGGCCGCACTTATAACCGCCTGCAACTGCCGCCCTACGAACTGCCCTGGCACAAGACCCGGATGACCATCAAGAGCAAGACCCACAAGGTCGAAGGCTTCAACGAACTGCGCTTCGAGGACGAAAAGGACCAGGAGGAAATCTACGTCCACGCGCAGAAAGACCAGAACATCCATATCAATCACGACGAGACCACCTTCATTGGCAATGATCGCAGCGAACAAGTCGAACACGACGAAAGCATCAGCATCGGCCACGACCGCAAAGAGACGGTCGGCAACGATGAACAAGTCAATATCGGCCAAGACCGCCGCCACGATATCGACCAGGACGACACCCTGAGCATCGGCCGCAATCACAGCATCCGCACCGGCAAAGACCGCAACGAAGAGGTCGGCAATCACCGCCGCGACAAGACCACCGCCAATCACTGGGTTAGCATCGGCGGGCATCAGGAACACAGCGTGGAAGGTCGATCCGAACTGCAGGCAGGTCAGGCGATTCGTCATCGCTCGCAGGTGATCGACCTGCAGGCCGGGGAAATCGTCCGCCTGCGCGGCCCCGGCGGCACCATCACCTTGCACGATGGCGGCATCACCCTGGACGGCGTCGCCATCAACATCAAAGGCCCGATGACTCAACAGGGGGGTGGCAAGGGCAACTCGATGTCGTTGTTGAGCGACGTGGCAACAGGTGAAGAAGCGGACGCTTCTTTCCTCCCCTCCTTCTCCGGCGATGCCTAAGGAAACGCAGCAGCCATGGCCACATTCAAGTTTCCGTTCAAGGACCAGGCAGGCAAAGAGGTACGCAACGCCGACCTCTACTACGACGCCCTCACCATGGCCTCGAGCGGCTACTACCCGCTGGGCCCGTCGGGCGTGCATTGCGGTATTCACTACGAGTCCGCCATGGCCAACACCCTGGCCCTCGTCGACGGAATAGGCGCCATTGCCAAAGGCGAAGTGGTGGCTTACAGAGTCAACCGCCGTTACCTCGGCGTGCGTGGCCGGGCGACACCGCCCATGTCGGACAAGGTGCTCTACAGTTCGGGCTTCGTACTGACCCGACACTCACTCGAGTACCCCGCTGGCAACAAGCTGACCTACTTCTGCCTGGCCATGCACCTGCGGTCCTTTGAGGAATATGAGCGCCTGGGCGCCCGGGCCAAGCGCCCACCTTACTGGACGGCCAAGGTCTACCGCGTCTCGGAACAGGCCGATGACAAGCAAGACGCAACTGCGGGTTCTGCAGCAACCAGAATGACCGGACTGCGGGTGCGCGCCGAACCGTTAGCCGGTACTACACCTATCCTCGGCATTCTCCCGCACGGGGCCAGAATCATTGGCAGAGAGATCCATGACAGGAAGTGGGTGCGCATCCAGGCGCTGATCGAAGGCGACATGGCTCCATTGAACACAGGCGATGCCGCACCGGAAACCAGCGCAGCCATTGACGGTTGGGTGTTTCTCAAAAGCCTGACAGAACAGTCTCAGGTGCCGGATGCCTTTGACGAAGTTGTCTTCCCCACTCCCCCACTTAAAGTCAAAGCGGGAGCACTGCTTGGGCACCTCGGTGAATATCAACGAATAGCTGACCCCGGCTCTTCCCGACCCATGCTGCACCACGAAATCATCGTCGGCCCCGACCTGCCGGCCTATCTGCACAAGAGCAGAGCCGCCGCGAAATCGGCCAAACCGGAACACAAGACCCTACTGCGGATGGCACCCAGCGCCCAGCTATACAACGCCGTACTGGCACCCGCCCAATCCGGCCTCCTCAGTGCAGGCACGGTCATCGAGCTGGAGAGCGCCCCACCGGACGATGCGGTCTATGTCAACGTCAAACCCGCAGCCACCCTGCAATGGATCGATCGCACGGCGAAGCTGCCCGCCGGGGCACGGGAAGCCAGGCTGTACCGCCACAGCAACACCGGCGCCTATACCGCTGCCGACATCATTGCCGAGGCAAGGCGTGGAACCGCTGGCCAAGCCGGTGCCACAGGCTATCGCGGCATCTTTGTCGATGTCAGCGACCAGACACCGATCTGGATCGCCAAGAACACCTACCGCGGCCTGTACCCCCTGGGCAAACAGAAACTGCTGCTGTTGGACGTGGCACAGGGCTGGGACAGCTACCCCCTGACCTTTGCCGCAAACGGCCACAAAAACGGGGCCTTCCCCCAGCACTTCGCCATTTCAACCCTGGAACAGGCACGCCCCGCCACGCCAGACCCTGCCAGCGAGCCCATCGGCTTTGCTCTGGATGAAGCGGGAAAACGCTGGTGGCAAGTGCAACTGAAGGACGGCATAACCTCAGCCATCGGCTGGCTCGGAGAAGAAAACCACCCAGGCATCAGCGTGCATTCGCCTCACGAATGGGTGGACTTCAGCGTCATCGAAGCCGAGTCCCAGACGCTAGCCTACGGCAGCTACTTTCTGACCCTGGCAGAGATGGCAGCCTTCCAACGTGGTGAAAAAGCGCTGCAGAAAAACCAGCTGGATACCCCCTTGCAGGAAGTTTTTGACACCCTCGACAGCCACCCCGACGGCGCCCTGACCTTGGGCGAACTACAAGCCGCACAACGCAGCCGCAGCACGCTGCAACGATTGTCCCGAATCATCCTGCGCTACCCCACCGAGTGGAAAGCCGACCCTCAGGCTTGGGCGCACTATGATGCCGAAATTCCTCCGTCAAATAGGGCGGCCTGGGAAAGTGAAAAGCAGCGCATGGGGGAGTTGGTTTGGTGGGATGAGGTAGCGGGGAAGATAGACGGGTTTGCAAAAGAAGATTCTATTTTTCATATTCATTCGGTAGCCATAATTGGAAACTTCCCTAAAAACACAAGGTGCATTAATTACAAGGTTATGTACGCTGCGAAAGGACCGTCATACAAGGCAGATCAAATCGCGGCCAACAGCAATTACAGGCTACCTGTAGATCACAGACCAAACCGTTTAGCAGGAAATAGTAGGGTCCATGGTGATGCGAGCCAAGAGGTCCAGCGACAGGTAATTGATATTTTAGTTGAGCTCGCACAGGACTACGAACTCACTAGAGACGACCTCGCAATGATACTGGCGATAGCTCGAGTAGAGTCCGGCTTTAATCCTGACGCTGCCGCAGGCACAACATCGGCATCAGGTCTAGGCCAGTTTGTAGATGGTACAGCGCGTGCCTACGGCATCTATGATAATGAGCAACGATTTGATGCAAAAATGAGTTCGGAGGGATTAGTAAAACATTACATTGATAACAAAAAAATGGCAGCACTGCGCTACTCTGGAAGAGAGGTATATTTAATGACCTATGCTTACCACCACGATGGGCCTTCACTGAGCTACGGCGGACGCAAGATATCCGAGGATGAAGTTATGCCAAAATTTGATCTCTATCTGGAGCATATATGCAAGGATATAATGAGCTAATTATGAGAACAGCCTATGCATTAGTAGTTGTTCCACTATTAAGCTTTGCTGCATGGCCTGCTATCGCGCAAGAAACATCTGTAACCATTGAAGATAGAGACCTGAAAAAACTACAGCCCGTAATAAGCAATGCCGTTATCTCAAACCCATCATTTAGCGACTACTCTAATTTCCGCTGTTCCTTAATAGGCAGGAAGATATCGCTATCCAAAAGCATTATGACTTTCTTCGTTACCACCGAAAACGCCTGCGGGTGGGGAGCCGCCTTAGGACCAATGTGGATCGTAGAGTCCAAGGCTAACGGAAACGCCATGGTAATTTTAAATTATGGCGGATACTCTTTAGAGGCACGACCTTCTTATTCTAACGGTATGCCTGAAATTGAAATAAGAAGTGGTACCGCAGCCACATATCAAATGAATAAATTTTATTATGATGGCCGTTATTACCGTCTGACACCTCCTTAAACACCATGTGGCAGACCTGCACCATAGAAACTTCCTACACACGGCAATATAGACAGTTTAGTTATAACAAGAAAACAGCCGAACCATAATTACCCAAACACCTCTCGAATGAAAGAAGTAGGACCCGATGAGTAAGGCGATGGATTTAATACCAAACATGAGATCTCAACAAAAGCACGTAAGAACATAGACACGTTCCTTGAGAGCTGTACGACTACAAACCTAAGAAGATATTATATGACTAGTAAACGCCACCATCTCCGGGACCCTTTCATAGAACTTAAGAGCGCCATCAAGATATTCTACATATCGTTCTTGCCTTTACTTTTCCCGTCCACTGCGGTGGCCGAACTCTTTGCAACAGATCTACTTGGAACGTGGGAGGTTTCTCAGGTGCATACAAATTTAGAGTCAGGTAGAAAGTCCTATTACCACTGGGACAGCCCATTACTTAGATGGAGGATATTCACGCTCTCTGAAAAAGAAATAACAGCCGCCGAATTGAACACAACCACAACGTGCAACAACCCTAGCACCACCCAAAAGCGTGTTTATCTAGATGACTACTTGAAAAGCAATCTTGGCGGATATGGAGAAAAATCTCGCAACTCGCCAATTGACGATTACAAATTAAACCTTCCGAAAAACTATCAAGCTGACATCATCATAGTAAAGTGCGAAAATCAAATATGGAATGAATTGCTTGGCGCCTCGTATCTTCCTTCAAAAAAAGAGGACTCCGATGGTTCATGGCTGCTACTTTTAAATAAAAAATACATGATACTACGCTGGCATGACGAAACTCTTTTGCGACTTTCCAAAATTCCTCCACCCTCTAAACCGTCGCCTTCTTTTTCATGTGAGAAATCGAAACACATCACTGAAATTACAATCTGCAAATCATTTGAACTGTCCGGCCTAGACAAAAGCATTGCCTCGGCTTTTGATTTGCTTTTGAACGAGACACTACGTGAATCAATTGATGTGTTGGAGATGCGGCAACAACAAAAAGCCTGGCTGCGCCAGCGTAACGCATGCGGCGAGAATCAATCATGCCTCGCAAAGGTAATGACGATGAGACTGGAGCAACTTTCAGTATTCGACTAGAAGCAACAACCAGTAAAAATCGACGATTGAGAGTAATTCTGCACAATGCTCTTTGCTGCCATTCAAAACTTACCTATATCACTTTCTTTTTAAAAGCAAGAAACACATAGATATTTTTCGGACATATGATATTCACTCAAACGAAACCAATTCAATTATAGAGGACGCTATGAGCCTCATGAAAAACCTACCGAGCAGCCTCAAGCACGTTATAAACCGGTCATTTACTAAAATAAAATCTCAACTACAAAAAACAGCTCTCTATATTTTATTGCTTGTTACAGGCACCGCATCTGCGGCACCTTCAGCAATCCCTGAAGAACTGCTAGGCCAATGGGAAGTCCGCGAAGTTCACCTCAACACAACTTCAGGGCGCACCTTTCATTACGGCTGGAACTCCCCGTCACTTCGGTGGAGAATATTCAGCTTTGAAAAATCACACATTTCAAACAACACACCAGAAAAATCGATACCTTGTAATGCCCCCATAGCGGATGTCGAGTTCAAAAATGTTAGCAAAATGCTGAATTCCCTTTTGGGTTATGACGAACATGTCGACCAATCAGCAGCTGAACATTACAAGCTAGAAATCCCTGAACACCTCAATGCAAAGTTTATTAAAATCAACTGTTCAGACGGTGCGTGGAACGGAGCGATTTTTTCCGCAAAAAATACTAACGAACACTTTTCGAATGGGGCTTGGCTATTCTTTCTTAAAGAGGATGAAATTGCGCTGCGCTGGTATGATCAAACACTATTGATTCTCAAAAAAATACATCCAAATACTAAACCAACGCCTTCATTTCCTTGTGAGAAAGCAAGATTGAATGCCGAAATAGCAATATGCAAGTCTCACGAGCTTGCAGGCCTAGATAAGGGCGTGGCAGCAGCCTACAACACGCTTCTGAGTTTCACGAAGAACGAAACTCCCAATGATGTGAGCCGTGTACGACACGAACAAAATGAATGGCTGAAAGTGAGAAACTCATGCGGCGCCGATACGTCATGCTTGTCAAAATCAATGGAGCAACGAGTTAACGAAATGGACATGCCGCTCGACTAACAACCCTGTTCAGAAAAGCATTACCCCTTTATTAACCCGCTCCAAACCTTGACCTAATGAATATTTCAGAGCGGACCACGAAACACTCGCTAAATAACAAAAAAGGCCAGCCTAGGGATTCCATCAGGAGAGACAAATGCACTCACTGACCAAGTCAATAAATCGAGTGAACTCAAGAATGATAGCTGCACTATATTATCTAGCAGTCCTTCTGCCCGAACATGCATGCGCTGCCAACCCCCCGATACCAAAGTTCACCGACTATCCTGCGGAAATTTACTCGGGAGAGTGGATGATTCCTTCATCTATAAAACAGGATGGTGATATGTGGCGAGATAATATGGGGAAAATGGTACCTCCGCCCTCTATAAATACAGCAGGAAAGTTTTACATAGCAGCACACAGCTGCGGAACTTCATGCAGATACTACACGCTTACCGACCTGTCCAACGGACGACCATCCCAAGCGCTTAGGTTATTTTCAAGTCAACATGCCAGCTCGAAAAGCTCTAAAATCGGACATGTCACAATAGTAGATCTAATCACTCACCCAGAGAGCTTTCTAGTTCTAGCACGTTCCTACAGCGAAACCACAGACCGACAGTTGCCTCATTGTTTGGCTCGCTACTTCGTACTATCTGACGACGGGAAGTTCATCAAGCCAATCACGAAGCCACTAGAATGCTCAGACAATTAAAACAGGAAGCACAAAAAAATATTGGACTACAGACGCTATTGAAACTCCTCCGCAACACATGACTTTCTGAAAATAAAAGTTGGCGCCCGAAATAGTTGGCTCAGCCGGATGAAATAAAAGTGAGATTTCCGATAGATAGAGCCACTTCCCACACCCATGCATTAGGCGTTGCGACGCGCATCCGACAGCACGTGAAAGTACCAAAACTCGTCATGGCAATAGCTTGGTTAAAGGTGATGGCGACCGGTGTAGTAACCGGACGCCATACTCGTGCTATCTGACTCGAATCTCTCGTCCCAGGTGCGCCTGTTGGGTCGTACGCACCTGGTTATTTCTACCCTGCTGCCTGTCGCTTTTATGCGGCGCCTGCTTCGCCGCCTTTACCTGAGAGCGGCTCTGGCGGTAGCCCGCTCTCCGCACTCTTGCGCAGCCCATCCTGCAGCAGCGTTTGCGGCAGGGAGAAGCCTTTGAATAGTGGCTGGGTAAACGGGTTGTTCGCCTTCTCCGTGCTGATGCGGTAGCGCATGCCGCCATCCGGTGCGGCGAAGCTGATGTCGACGCTGGTGCTGGTGGCGCCGTGCAGGCGGGCCTGGCTCAGCAGGCGATAGAGCGACCAGGGACCACGGTAAACCAGGCCGCTGCTGCTGCCGCCGGCGTTGACCAGCGTCATGCGGCTCTCGTTGCTGGGGGCCAGGGTGTTTGGCCAGATCAGCGCCGTGCTGGTGGTGGGGCCGTGGTTGTAGGAGACCAACTGCCCTTCCACGCTGAAGGAACTGCTGCGTTTGTTCGGCGCCATGCCCAGTGGTTCGACGTAGAACTGCACACCCAAGGTGCCACGGCTGTTGAAGAAGGCATCGCGGATTTTTTCGGCTGCTTCCAGTTGGGTCAGTACGTCGGTGCGCACCAGGTAGCCACCCAGGCGCTCGGAATACAGGGCCTCCAGATTGTCCTCGATAAACAGGTTGAGGTACTTCTCGCGAAATTGCTGCAGGCGTCCCTGCGGACCGAAGAACGCAGTGAAGTCATCCAGCGCCACTTCCTCGCGGCTGGCCGGGCTAAAGGGGTAACGGCTGGCCAGGCGTTCACGGTAGAAGCGATAGACGTCCGTCTCCCAACGGCGCTCCAGTTCCCGCAGCGCCTCCACCAGGATGACCCGCGATGATTCATCAGCCAGTTTGCCTACCTGGCGGTTCAGCGGTTCGGGCAGGCCGGCAGCGATGCGCTGCAGGTTGCTGATGGGGTCGGGGCCTTTCAGGCCGAAGCGCTCCAGCACCACCGCCAGCGCCGCCTTGCCGCGGTCTGGGCCGTCGTGGACGGTTCGCACCTTGTCTTGCACGCTGCCGATGGCTTGCATGGTCTCGTCGAGGTAGGACGGACGCTCGCCCTTGGCATCCAATAATTGGCTCATGGGCGCGAATGCCCGGGCAATGCCGATGATGGGCGTGGCTTGCGCCTGCGTTGTGTCGCCCGCGAGCTTGTCTGCCACCGCCATGGCTTGGCCGGAGGCAGCCTCTTCGTCGGACGTCACTGCGCTCAAGACGCGGGTACCCAGTTCGCTGTTGTCACGCACGGTTTCCACTAGGCGGCGCAGGGGCGCGGCCGGGCTGGTGACGCTGGCCAGTACGTTGACCGCCTCGGCAATGTCCTGAAAATCGCGCACCTCCAGTTGATTCAGATTCTGTTGCCAGGTGTCGATGTAGTCACGGCTGTAGATGGCCCGGATTCGATCGGCCAGCGCACGCTTGTCGGCGTCGGAATAATCGATATTGCGACGCTCGCCCAGGGCCCATTGATCGATCATTGCCAGCTCGGTGAGGTCCTCGCTGTGGGGGGCGAAGTAGCTGCGGTAGCCCTTGGCCGTGAGCAACGCGTCGATACGGCCATCAGCGGTGGCTTGTCCTTCCTTGCCCCTGCCGACTGTATCGGGTTTGTAGACCACATCGAATGCCGGGCCGATTTCGTTGCGCAAATCCAGCGGCGCGCGCAGGGTTTCCCCGGCCTGGCGGCGCATGGTCATGTACACCCGCTGCGGCAGCGGGATCTGCCGCAGCTCGCGCTGCACCACGGAGACCCGTTCCTGATACTGGGGCAGCTGGGTATCGGCGTATTTCATCGCATAGTCCAAGTGACGCATCAGCGCGCGCTGCACTTGGTCCTCACCTGGAAATGCCCGCACCCAATGCTCGTCCATCCAGCGCTCGACTACGGGCGAGCGCCGATTGGCTCGATCCTCGATCATCCGGTAAACCCGCAGGGCAGCCAGTTGCCCATCACCGTCCACGGCCGGGCCGTCGAGTTGCTCCATGACACCACTGGCCAATGCGGGCAGGAAACGTTGCGACAGCAACGTGAGGTAGGCCTGGTCCACCTTGGGACCGATTTTCCGGCCCTGGTACAGGCCCAGGTCTGCGAGCACCGGCCAGGCATCGCGGTAGTCGCCATAGACGGCCACCGCATTGCTGATCTGATCCAACGGTTGCAACAGGTTGCGTCCGGTGGGATCCAGTTTGCCGTCGATGGTGTGGGTGCTGTAGGCACGACTGCGCTCAAGCACATTCATCGCCTTGTCGCGGTTCACCGAATAGTAGTGGTACCAAGCGCCAATCAGGACACTGCAGCCCAGGGAGGCAACACCGAAGCGCACGGCCAGGGCGCGTTTTTTGTCGGCGAGGACCCGCGGGTTGTCTCCCGCAAGGCCTGATTCGGGGTAGATGACACGCTGGAACAACTGCTGGGCGAAGTAGACCATGGCTCGCCCGCTGGGGTGCATGTTCGGCACCGGCTCGCGGATGTCGTAGTTCTGCGAGGCAGACGCGACAAAGGCGTTGGTCAACACACCCTGCTGATAGACCGAGGACAGGAAGACCCCGCGCGGCAACGCCGGGGTCATGTAGCGATCGCTGCCCAGGATGTCGCTCAAGAACTCCAGCAACAATGGGCGCATGCCCGTCAGTTGCCGGACCAGGGAATAGAGCGCCTCCCGTTGCGCGAGTTCGCTGACGTCGGCCAGGGCATCGAAGACCTGCTCGTTCAGGCGCTTGAGGAACTCGTCGTAGCGCGCGCCGAGCTCATCGAGCCAGGCGTCATAGTTCTGCAGCGAATCGAGGGTGAACGTGAAGCCGAAGATGTCTTCGCGAACGGATTTCGGCAGCCGCGCGAAGAGCGGCTCGAAACCTTCGAGCAAGTCGAACTTGCTCAGCACCACATACAACGGCGGACGAGTCCCCAGTTGTCGACTGAGCTCCACCAGCCGTGCACGCAGCAACGAGGCCAGCGCCTTGCGGTCGCTGGGCTGCTGGTTGAGCAAGGTCACCAGACTGACGATCAGGACCACACCATTAAGCGGGCGCCGGCTGCGGTTGCGCCCCAGCCAGGCGACAAAGCCGTCCCACAGCCGCGGATGGATATCTTCCGGCAGCACCGACGCAGCAGCTGGTTGCGCAGCGGCTTGGTGATCGCCCTCCTCGCCGGGTTGATCCGAATCCGCTGGCGCCGCCATACGCGGCTGGCTGATCAGTTCGCCGGGCGGATCGATAAGTACGCCCTGGTCGCCGATCCACCAATCAATGCGGTAGATCCTGTCGGGGTCTTCCTGCATCCGCCGGCTGCTCGCCTTGACCTCTCCCGTCAATGAAAAGCTCTGGCTGGAGCGGTTGACGAAACTGGTCTTGCCGGCGTTTTCCTGGCCCAGCACCAGATACCAGGGCAGTTGGTAGAGGGCGTTGCGCCCCTTTAGATTGGCCTGGAGGATGCTCAAGCTGTTGTCCAGGTCGCGTTCCTGGGCCTGCACATAGCGTAGACAGGGGTCCAATTGCAGCGCCTGTTCCTGGTGGCTGTCGGCCTCCAGCGTCCGATTGCGTTGACGCAGGCGGCTCACCCAGACCAACAAGGGAAGAACCAGCAGCACCAGGGTCGCGAGGACGCGCGCGGCGAGACCGGCCAGGGGCTGATGCTCGCCCCAGGTCCATTGCGGCCCCAGCCACCAGATGCCCGCCAGGGCCAGTACCAGAATCAGCAGCAATGCCAGCGGCATGCCCTGCTTGGCCATGCCCAGGAGAGGCCGGCCATAGCGCTTCAGGTTCGACCAGATATTAAACATGAGATTGCTCCTAATTCTTGCGTTCCGTTGCTAAGTGCAGATGCTGTTGAAGCTGCTGAAAAAGATCCGGTTCCCACTCCGATGCCGACACGCCCTGCATCAGCTGATGCGCACGCGCATACAGGCCGTCCGCGAGCCAGGCCAGCCCGCGCTCGCCCAGCAGTTCGGCGGTAATGGTCATGACATGGCAGCCATGGCGAGGGTCTGTCGACGTGTGCTGGATCGCCTCAAGCCGCTGAAGCATGGATTCCACCCCAGAGGTCTCCAGCGCATGGCGCAGTTCATCGCGCAGCGCGGGGTATTGCTGCCCGGCGCCAGGCTTCGCAGCTGGGGCGTCGGCCCCACTGACCCAGGCCTGCGTCTCGCCATCCACGAACGGACGGCCGTCGGCAAACTGCAACTGGGTCAGGGCCGGTAACTTCGCCAAAAAACGCTCGGTGGCCTGCCTGATGGCTTCGGCCACGTTCTGCATCTCAAGGCGACGGGCCATACCGGCCGCCAGGTAGCTGCCGCGCAACCAGTAGGGAGAAGAGGTGACGCTTTTTTCGAGGCGCAGCAGCATCACGGGGTCAACCATATTGGCCTTGAGCGCCTCCCAGTAGCCGTCGGCAGTCTCAGCAGGCACGGCCATCAGCTCCGTACGCAGGGTGTCCTTGCGAGTCGTTGGCGTCGCGCTCAAGTGCGCCCACAGGGCAAAACGGCGCAGCAGATAGCCCGTCGGATCGTAGGCATCCTGTTGGTTGATGAGATCGGCCAGGCTGAGCAGCGAACGCCGCGTTTCACGTTCGTTGCCCGGGTCCGGGGCAAAGGGCGTGAAGAAGGCCTCGGTGACCGCCGTCGTGCGTGGGGACAATTCCAGTTGCGCCTGCGCCAACTCGGGCGCCCGCGTGGTCTCCGCCCTCTGCCGGAGCAGGCCTTCCAGCCGGGTCAGGACAGACGAATCGAGCCGGGTTTGACCAACGCTGGCTTGCAGTGTGTCCAACGCCTGCTGACCCGCCTTGTAGTACTCCTCGGCAAAGCCCTTTTCATCGAGTTTTGCCAAGGCTTCGCCCAGGCGCTCAAGCTGTTGCGCCATCAAGCGTCGCTTGGCGGTCAGGCCCGAGGCACCGGGCTTGGGGTAGCTGCTGTCCCAGTACTGGCTGAGCATGCCGGCCAGCAGTGCCGCAGCCTCAGCCCAGCCGCGCCAGCCACCGATGCGCATGCGCGCTGTCGCCAGGTGCGCGGCGATGCGCAAATGCTTGCAATGGGCCTGGAGATACTGACGTGAAGCGTCATCCACATAGCGCCAGCTGATGCTCGCTTCCTGCAACCCGCCGAGCTTCATCATCTCGGTATCGATGCCCTGGTAGGCGTTGTCTTCCTCATCGAAGTCGCCGGCCGGCCGCAGGGCGGTTATCGGGGCCAGAACGGTGTCGAGGTCCAGCGCAGGCTGATTGTTCACCAACGGCAGGCCTCACGTTGTTTCCCGATCATCTCGTGCAGCGCAGAGACGTCGAACGCCAACCCATCGAAGGGCCCATGGTCACTTTCCAGGCGTAGCTCCTGGGCGGGACGGGTCAAATGGCGGAGCTGTTCGATGGCCACCAGACCGCGACCGGCATCCGTGACCGTGCCATCCTCCACCACCTGCCACGGGCGGCTCGCAGAAATCGGCCGTCCGTCCAGCAGCATTCGAATGCTGACCCGGTTGACGTCAAGCGGTTGCGCGCTGAGCAACTGCAAGCGGGAGATGTTCTGCAGGCAGCTTATCGCCAGCTTCAGCCGAGGCTCGGTGCCACCCAGCGCGGGGGCTGAAATCACGACCTTGGTTTGCCCCGGCAGCGCATCTTCGACGCGCAGCAGCAACAACCCGGTTTGCTCGGCCTTGCGCCGAGACTCGTTGCGTTGCACCAGAGAAACGACGTCCGGCACAACCACCGATGCAGGTTGCTCGACGGCCGGGATCGGGGTCGCTGCAGCCGCTACAGAAGTCGGCGGTGTTCCCGCTGCGGCATCGAAACACCCGAGACGCTCGAGCGCCGAAACGATGGTGGTGCAATCGCGGGCCGCAGCCACTACCTCCTTTCCCGCACCGCATCCCACCAAGGCCGTGACTACCAGGAGCAATGCCCCACAAGTTCTCATCGTGACTCTTCTCCATTCAGATTCAGATCCAGGCATTTGCGCGCCAGGGTGCGTTTGGGAATGCCCAGGCTGATCGCCGCCAGCCGGCGCGATCCGGCAGCCTGGCGCAGACGGTCGTCCAGCAGCAGACGTTCGAACGTTGCCAGGGCGGCGGGCAGATTGTCGGTCTGCCATAAATGCTGCAGCACCGCCTGTGCATCGCGCTCCGCTGCGGGCCGTTGTCCGTTGCTCTCGAGCTCGACCAATTGATTGGTCTGGATGCGCTTGCCTCGGGGAGTGCGCTCTGCAGCCGCGAGCACCAGGCTGCGCAACTCCCGGACGTTCCCCGGGAAGCCGTAGCGCTGCAGGCTCGCGAGGGCATTGTCGGAGATGCCCGCTACCCGGCCGGGCTGCTCCCGGTTGTGCTCCAGCAGGATGTGCGACACCAGCGCCGGCACGTCTTCAATGCGCTCGCGCAACGGCGGGATGTGCAACACCAACTGGCGGATGCGGAAATACAGGTCTTCACGAAACAAGCCATCGCGCACCCGTTCCGGCAAGGGCCGGTGGGTGGCGCAGATCAGGCGAAAGTCCGAGGACTGTTCACGGGTGGCGCCCACGGGGCGAAATTTCTTTTCATTGAGCAGACGCAGCAGCGTGCCCTGTAGAGGCAGCGGCATGTCGCCAATTTCGTCGAGGAACAGCGTGCCCTTATCGGCTTCCGCGACCAGGCCTGTGCGGGCCTGGGTGGCACCGGTGTAGGCTCCGCGGGTGGCACCGAACAGCTCAGCCTCGATGAGTTCCCTGGGGATCGCCGCACAGTTCACCGGCACAAACTTGCCCTTGCGCGATGACGCCTGATGAATAAGCCAGGCCGCATGGTCCTTGCCGGCTCCGGTTTCGCCAGTGACCAGCAGCGACAGCGAAGAGCCTGCCTGGCGCAGCATTTCTTCGCGCACTCGCCGCGCTGCTGCCCCTGCTCCGATGAAGCCGGCGGACAGCAGCCGCCGGCGCCCGCGCTCTTCATCCTGCTGCTGCAGAACGGCCTGCTGGGTCAACGCCAACTCGTCCGCGCCACTCCTGTTCAGGAGCCCGCTCAGCACAGCGTCGTAGAGTTTCCACAACTCCTGCCAGGCTGGGTCATCCAGCCACGCCTGAAGAGCCTCCCCTGTCCCCGCCAGCAGCACCACCGCAGCAGGTTTGCGCTGCGCGTCGAACAGCGGCAACACCTGCCAGGCGTCGCTGCCCGCCAGCCGCTCACCGAGTTCCTCGTACCCTCGCCCTACACCGATCAGCGTGTCGAGTTGGCTGATATGACGAGCCTTACCGCTCCTCAGGCAGTAGACCAGCGGGTTGTCCAACTCTTGCAGCGATAGCAGCGGAAGCTGTTCCAGAGCTGTAGCCTGGCTCGCGATGGGCCGCATGCCGTCATCAGCCGCCTCTCGCCAATAGCAGACGCCATAGCGTATTCCGGACATGGTGCAGGCTGCTTTCAGGAAGCGCGCCGCGAGGGGCGCAATGCCCTCGGCCTGAACCAGCATGCGCGCGAGCGCCGCAGCGTCCCTGGAGCTCAAGGGCATTGCGATCACTCCAGGTGAGCGGCGAAAGCGCTGCCGCTCCAGCTGACCCGCGAACGCTGGAAAGGCTGGGCGCCGGCGAGGTGCTTCAATACCGCCAGCGACAACGGCGGCAACATATCCCCTTCAATGCTGGCATCCAGCAGGCGTGCGCCGTTCTGATGCCGTGTGCAGCGCGTGCGCAGCTCGGTCCTGGCGCAAGGTTCGAAGGTCAGTTGGGCGGCATAACGTTGCTTGAACTGCTGCTGGAGGCGCTGCAATCGGCTGTCGACAATCTGCTCCAGCGTCGCCTCGTCCAGGTAGCGGAACGGCACGATCTGCATCCGTGCCAGCAGGGCCGGCTTGAAGAACTGTGTAAGACGACCCCGCAACGCCTCGCTGTCGAGGTCTGACAACGGCCCTTCATCCTGATCGAAGCCCAGGTTTGAGGTGAGGAAAAACAGAATATTCTGGCAGTCGATCCGCCGCCCCTCGCCATCGGCGAGCTCGCCCTTGTCGAAAGCCTGGTAGAAGATATTCAGGACTTCCGGGTGGGCCTTCTCGACTTCATCCAGCAGTACCACCGAATAAGGCTTTTTGCGGATGGCTTCGGTGAGTACGCCTCCCTCGCCGTAGCCGACGTAACCCGGTGGCGCACCAAGCAGGCGCGAGACCGTGTGTTTTTCCTGGTATTCCGACATGTTGATGACAGTCAGGAATTGCTCGCCACCGAACAGTGCATCCGCCACCGCCAGCGCGGTTTCGGTCTTGCCCACTCCGCTCGGCCCCACCAGCAAAAAGGCGCCCATGGGCGTACCCGGGCGGCGCAGATCGGCCATGGCCGTCAACAGACGCCGGTGAACGGCCTCGATTGCGGCGTCCTGCCCCTTGACCCGCTCGCGCAAGGTAACGGGCAATTGATCCAGACGTTGAAACTGATCGCTATTGATGGTCGCTGCGGGAATCCCGGTCCAATCGGCAATGACCTGGGCAATCTGCTCGGCCCCCACATCCGCATGGAGCAAGGCACCATTGCGTTGCAGCTCGGCCAACAGCGCGACCTTGTCTTCCAGGAGTCGTGCCGTGTCGTCCTGATGTTCACTGGCACGCAGGGCAACGATTTCGTCGATCAATACCTTCTGTTGTTCCCAGGCAAGCTGCAGTTGCTCAATGTCTCGTTGGACTTGCTGCCGGGTGACATCCAGTGCTTCCAGCCTGGCCAGTTCGGGCTTGCGTCCGGCGCGGGCATCGCGCCACAGCTGCTCTGACTCGGCGTCGACCTGCCGCCGTTCATTTTCCAGTGCGCAAAGGCGTCGCGGAGGCTCAGCCAAGGCCGTGGCGACTCGCGCACATGCGGTGTCCAGCACATCGATGGCCTTGTCCGGCAGCTGGCGTCCCGAGAGATAGCGCGCCGAAAGCGCCGCAGCGGTTTTCAGGGCATCGTCGCCAATGTAGACCTGATGCGCCTGTTCATAGACCGCCCGCAGCCCCCGCAGGATATGAACCGCCTGCTCGACGCTCGGCTCATCCAACTGCACCAGTTGGAAGCGGCGTGTCAGGGCTGGGTCCTTCTCGAAGTATTTTTTGTACTCGGACCAGGTGGTGGCCGCAATCGTCCGCAATTCTCCTCGAGCCAGCGCCGGTTTCAGCAGGTTGGCCGCATCACTGCCCCCAGCGGCATTGCCGGCCCCGATCAGCGTATGCGCCTCGTCAATAAAGAGAATGATGGGGTGTGGGGAGTGCTTGACCTCGTCGATGACTGCCTTCAGGCGCTTTTCAAACTCGCCCTTGACTGACGCCCCAGCCTGCAGCGCCCCGAGGTCCAGGCCCCAAAGGTGCACCGCCTGCAACGGCTCGGGCACCCGCTTGTCGACGATGCGCTGTGCAAGCCCTTCCACCACAGCGCTTTTGCCGACACCGGCGTCGCCGACCACGATGGGATTGTTCTTACGGCGACGCGAGAGAATGTCGATCATCAGATCGATTTCAGCATCCCGGCACAGGACAGGGTCAACGCCGCCGGCGCGTGCCTGTGCCGTAAAGTCATGTCCGTATTTCTGCAGCGTACTGTCGCCGGTATTGGGTTCAGCACCGACTGTCTCAGCCGACGTCAAGACGGGCGCCTCGGATGATCGGGCGAGCAGTTCGGAGAATCGCTTGCGCAAGGTTTCACGATTGACGCATTCGAGACGTTTAATCACCGCCAGAGGGAGGTAGCGCGCCGGGTTCAGCAAGGTCGCCAGCAACAGGGCGCCACTTCGAATCTCGGCCTGAGCCAGCTCTACGCTGCTCAGCAGCCACGCATCCTGCAACGACTCCACCAACAACGGGGAAAATGATGGATACGCATGGCCATACCCACCATCGCGCTCGGCGAACGCGGTGGCGAATGAATGGCGTATCTCGTCGAGATCCAGGCCGGCATCAGCCAGCACCAGGCGAACATCACACAGCGGTTGCTCAAGCAGTTTGTAGAACAGGTGCCCCACCGTCACCTCCGCACCACGCTGGCTGATGCAGAGGCTACCCGCCTCCTCCAATGCGTGTCGGCAAACGGGGTGTAAACGCTCTAGAAGCGCCGCCAGATCAATCGTGATCATACTTGGACTCTCTCATCATCGATGAAACTTACATATTGTTTGATTGGCAAAGACAAACCGAAGCGCATTACGTAATTAGCGGGGAGTTGCTTTAGAAGTAACAATACGAAGATCAAAGGCAACCGAGCACTCGTATAAACACAGGGCGATTTACTGCCAAACAACACAAGCCGTTGAAAAGAACACAGGCAACCAGCCTATATCCATAAGATATTTCTTATATCGCCAAGGCATTTTCTTTATTTGCAGAATTACCCTTAACCGCGAATTAGATTATTCGCCACCACCTTTAAGAAACTTCCTATATACGGACCTAAAGTATTGACCGTAGCCTCACCCTCCAACGTCCAGCCTGTCGAGTTTCGTCGCTCTCCAAAAGTGGAAAGCTCAAGCTCCACCCCTTGCAGCAGTGCATTTTTCCACTCTCTGCATGGGATCTATTGCGGACTCTCGGCCCTGATCGGCATTAGCAGGCATCAACTAGAAAGTTAATTACAAGGAGTAGCCCATGGCTTCAAAGACTGGCTCAGTTGCCCCCAAGGAACGCATCAATATTCGCTACGTCCCGGCGACAGGCAATGAGCAAGAAGAAATAGAAATCCCTCTGAAGATGTTGGTACTCGGCGACTTCAAAGGGCATAGCGATGAAACTCCGCTGGAAGATCGCCCAGCCGTCCAGATCAACAAAGACACTTTCAACGACGTGATGGCAGAAGCCGGACTTAGTTTGAAAGTTGAGGTGCCGGCAGTCCTGGAAGACGGCAACGACAGTGACACCCTCAACGTCAGTCTGAAGTTCAAGAACATAAAGGATTTCTCTCCCGACTCCATCGCCCGGCAGGTCCCTGAATTAAGCAGGTTGCTGGAACTGCGCGAAGCCTTGGTGGCACTCAAGGGGCCGATGGGCAACATCCCGGCGTTCCGCAAGCAGATCCAGGCGCTGCTGGGTGATGACAGCACACGCGGCAAATTAGCCCAGGAACTTGATCAGTTGCTGGCTGCCTCCGAGGCCTGAAGCCTCGCTTCCTGCCCATCCTCATTTCTCCAGGTTTCAATAGGGACGCAAAGATGACGCAAGCTCAAAACGCCGAAGCCCAGAAACACGCTGACGGCCAGCCAGAGGGCGGCCTGTTGGCCCAAATCATGGCCCAGACCCGTCTTGAACCCAGCCAGGAAGGCTATGCGATCGCCGAACGCGGAGTCGCCGCGTTCATTTCAGAAATGCTCAAGTCCGATGCGCGCGAGCAGCCGATCAATAAGCAACTGGTCGACCAGATGCTCACTGAAATTGATCGCAAGCTCAGCAAACAGATGGACGCCGTCCTCCACCAGCCGGAGTTTCAGGAACTCGAATCGATCTGGCGCTCGCTATACGATTTCGTGCAGCGAACCGACTTCAGAGAAAACATTCAGGTTGTCTTCATCCCCGTCACCAAAGACGAGTTGCTGGAGGACCTGGAAAGCGCCGCCGACATCACCCGAAGCGGACTCTACAAACATGTCTACACCGCAGGCTACGGCCAGTTTGGCGGCCAGCCGATTGGCTGCATGATCGGTAACTACACCTTTGGCCCCTCCGCCCCGGACATCAAGCTACTGGGTTATCTCGCCTCCGTCGGTGCGATGTCCCATGCGCCGTTTCTCGGTGCTGCCGGGCCGGAAATGCTCAACCTGGAGTCCTTCGAGGAGCTGCCCAACCTCAAGGAGGTCAAGGACATTTTCGAAGGCCCGCGCTTTGCAAAATGGCGCAGCCTGCGTGAGTCCGAAGACGCGCGCTACCTCGGGCTGACCATGCCCCGCTACCTCCTGCGCCAGCCTTACGATCCACTGGAGAATCCGGTTCGCAGTTTCACCTACGAGGAGACCATCGACGGCAACCATCACAACTACCTGTGGGGCAACACCGCCTTCCTGATGGGCAGTCGCGTTACCGACAGCTTCGCCAAATTCCGCTGGTGCCCAAACATCATCGGCCCGCAGTCCGGTGGCGCAGTAGAAGACCTGCCGATGCACCTTTACGAATCCCTGGGCCAGTTGCAGGCCAAGATCCCCACGGAAGTGCTGGTCTCCGACCGCAAGGAATTCGAACTCTCCAGCGAGGGCTTCATTCCGCTGACGATGCGCAAGGACAGCGACAACGCGGCGTTCTTCTCCGCCAACTCGGTGCAAAAGCCCAAGCTGTTCCAGAAAACACCTGAGGGCCAGGCGGCACAGACCAACTACATGCTGGGTACGCAGTTGCCCTACATGTTCATCATCAACCGCCTCGCGCACTACATTAAAGTGCTCCAGCGCGAGCAGATCGGCAGTTGGAAGGAACGCCAGGATCTGGAGCGCGAGCTCAACAACTGGCTTCGCCAGTACGTCGCGGACCAGGAAAGCCCTTCCAGCGATGTCCGCAGCCGCCGCCCCCTGAGGGCCGCCCATGTCGTCGTCCAGGATGTCGCCGGCAACCCCGGTTGGTACCAGGTCGCGCTGTCGGTACGTCCGCACTTCAAATACATGGGTGCCAACTTCGAGCTGTCGCTGGTCGGCCGCTTGGACAAGGACTGACAGGGAGCCTGAACCATGCCTCGGTCGCCGGGACAGGGAAGCCTGTTCGAACGTCTGGACCCGGACCTGCCGCTACGACGCAGCCGCACGCGTCAAGACGTGGCGACCGAGCGTATCCGCGCCATCAAGCGCCAGTT
Organism: Pseudomonas sp. MF4836; assembly: GCF_002018875.1. GTDB lineage: Bacteria > Pseudomonadota > Gammaproteobacteria > Pseudomonadales > Pseudomonadaceae > Aquipseudomonas. The sequence continues at coordinate 582,838 of NZ_MVOL01000001.1, read as the reverse complement.
GGAATGGATCCTCAACTCTCGCCACGGCAGCTCCCTGAGCAGCCCCGGACTGGGGCTCAGGGACTTGAATGACGCGGCAATCGGCACAGTGGATCTGCGCCAGCAGGTGTGCCTGGATATTCGTCACGCCGTTGCCCAATACGAACCTCGGGCTCGCATCATCGAGGTCAAGCCCCTGGGTAGCACGGCCTCACCGCTCGATCTGGGCTTTCGGCTGGTCTGCCTGGTTCCTCTGAACCACAGCGACCAGAAAGTGGAGATCGACCTGTTTCTTCACCATCAGGGCCGACAGGTCAACGTCACGTAGCAAATAGCCCGGGAGGCTAGCTGGATGCCATTGAAGGGAAAATTCCGCGAGGAACTGGATTATCTGCGTCGCTTGCGCCGCGTGTTTGCTCGTAACAACCCGCAATTGGCCCCGTTTCTGGGTGAGGAAGCCACGGACCCTGATGTCGAGCGGCTACTGGAAGGCTTCGCCTTTCTGACCGCCAAACTGCGTCTGAAGATCGAAGATGACTTTCCGGAGCTGACCCACTCGTTACTGCAAATGCTCTGGCCGAACTACCTGCGCCCCTTGCCTAGCGCCACCATCATCCAGTTCGAGCCGGCGGACCACTCCATCACCGGGCGTCAAACCGTCCCCCAAGGCACCTATATCCAATCGCGGCCCGTGGCTGGCATCCACTGCCAGTTCCGGACTTGTCAGGACGTGTGCGTGTACCCATTCAATATCGCTGACATCAGCGATGGCCATTCCCTGGAAAAATCGATCGTACGCGTCGACTTGTCCACCTTGAGCCAGAGCCCGCCCAACACCTACGACTGCGACAGACTCGACTTCTACCTCAGCGGCAGCGACTACAACGCACAGACGCTGTACCTCTGGCTGGCCAAGTATCTGAGTGAGATCCGCATGGAGGTGGACGGTGTGGTTCGGCACATTCCGCTCAACCAGATCGATTTCCCCGGCTTTGACGCCGACGCCGCGTTGCTGCCCTATCCGAAGAACGCCATGGACGGCTATCGCATCCTCCAGGAGTACTTCCTCTTTGCCCGGCGTTTCTACTTTTTCGGGCTGAACAATCTGCGCGCCTTCTGGCCGGATCAGTCGACCACAGGCATTCGCATCGAATTCCACTTCAGCCGCCCGATGCCGGTGGATGTCCGAGTGCGCAAGGACGACCTGGCCCTGTATTGCACGCCGGCGGTCAATCTGTTCGAGCATGATGCCGAACCCGTTCGCCTGACCGGCAAGGCCGCGGAGCATCGCCTGCAACCCGGCGGACAGCGTCCGGATGCCTACGAGGTCTTCAGCATCGACAAGGTCGACGGCTGGAAGAATGAGGACAGCGGCCAGCCCGGAGAATGGCTGCGCACCTACCAGCCATTCGAGTCGCTGCGCCATCAGATTGAACACGAGCATGGCCGGACCACCCTGTACTATCGCGCACGGCTATCCCCGTCCCTGGTCGAGTCGGGAGTTGAGCACCGCATCGCCTTCGTCAGGGGTGATGACCACCACTACATCGGGCGGGAAGAAACGGTTTCACTCTCGCTGACCTGTACCAATCGCGACCTCCCTCTGGCCCTGGGCATTGGCGATATCTGCGAAGGCACCCGCAATACGCCGGCCTTTGTTCGATATCGGAACCTCACCGCGCCAACCCCTTCCTACCGCCCGATCCTCGACGGCGACCTGCATTGGAGCCTGATCTCCAACCTGTCACCGACCTACCTGTCCCTGCTGTCGGTCGAGCCTCTGAAAGCCATCATCGGCAACTATGACTTCTCGGCGCACCACGACATCCAGCGCGCCCGGGCGACGCAAAAGCGCCTGGACAGCCTTCAGGAAGTGGTCAGTACCCCACTGGAGCAGATGTACAAGGGGCTGCCGATTCGCGGCACCCGGACCGTGATGAAGCTGGATCAGGAGGGGTTCTCCTGCGAGGGCGACCTCTATCTGTTTGGCACCGTGCTCAGTCGTTTCCTCGCGCTGTACGCCAGCATCTCGTCGTTCCATGTTCTGGAAGCGATCAACACCTCCAATCAGGAGCACTACGCATGGCCGATGCGCAGCGGTACGCAACCCCTGATCTGAGCGAAAAATTGTTGCACGACGCCAAGGGGCATGACTTCTTCCGCCTGTTGGAGCGCCTGCACGCGCTGCATGAAGACGACCTCGAATCGCCGGACAGCTATGAAGCCGAGCACCAGCGAATCCATCTGAGCAACCATGCCGGCCTGGGTTTCCCCGCCTCGGATGTCGCATTTGCGGAGCACCTCGAAGACACAATCCCGCACCAGTATCGCGTGCAGGCGACCTTCTTCGGCATGCACGGCACCGACTCGCCCTTGCCCGGTTATTACCTGGACCGCCTGGCCTACGAGGCCGGACAGGGTGTCGGCGTCCGCCCCGCTTTTTTCGACTTTTTCAATCACCGACTGCTGACGCTGCTGCACCAGGCCTGGCGCAAATACCGCTACTACATTCGGTTTCGTCCTGGGGCCGACGACCAGTTTTCCCGGCGAATTTTCGCACTTATTGGCCTGAAACATGACGCCACCCGTGGCGACACACCGATCGCCTGGAGCCGCCTGCTGAGTTTTCCCGGCGCTGTCGTGTTGCGCAGCCGCTCACCCGGGATGCTGACAGGCCTCATCGCCCATTGCTTCGACCTGGAGGACGTGCAGATCCGCGACTTCGAGTTGCGCTACACGATGATCACCGAGAACGACCGGATTCGCCTTGGCCAAAGCAACGGCCAACTGAGCGAGAGTTTCCAGATCGGCGACAGCGTCCGCACCCGGCACTGCAAATTCACCCTCGTCATTTCGAACTTGAGCCAGAAGCGCTTTCGCGAGTTTCTGCCGCACGGCGAGAACTTCGAACGGTTGCAGCAACTGATGGTGTTCCTGTTGCGTGACCCGGTGCCTTGCGACCTCGAGCTGGGCTTGCGCCTAGACGAAGTGCCTCCCTTCAACCTGCGGCAGGCCGAGGGCACCCAACTGGGGTGGACCAGCTTCCTGGAACAGCCAGCCTTGAGCAGGCCGCCACCTGTCAGAGTTTCCTTGCGTACATGAACAGCACACTCTCCGCCCAACACCTGGCCCTGGTGGTCGACAACCCTCAGGTTCTGCACAAAGGCAGTCAGCCAAGGCACGTCTTCGATAAAGCCGGGGGCACCATCGGTGCCCGTGGTGCCGACTGGATCCTGCATGATCGCGCGGGCCGGGTTCGGTCCATCCATTGCGAAATCCGCCACGAGGATGGGCACTTCTTCGTCATCGACCGCAGCGGCCAAACCCGCGTCAACGACCAGGCAGATCCTCTCGGCGAACTGATGAGCGTCCAGCTGCGCAGCGCCGACAAGCTCCATGTCGGCCCGTATCGCCTCACTGTCAATGTGGATGAGGAGGCTCACGCGCTACCCGACCCTTCCCGACATCTTGCGGAACATGAGGTCGGTGAACTGCTGGGTTCATCGATCGACTCTCTGGACAGCCTGCCCGCCGCCGGCGACGACTCGCCAGCGGCAGGCTTCCAGCCACGACAAGAGCCTGGCTGGTCCGACTTCGAGTCACTGTCCGAGCCGGCAGCGCTCCATGGCCAGCTCGATCCGCTGCAGGCCCTGGAAGCCGCTGCGGGTCAGCGCAGTACCACACAGGATGGCTCCGCCCTGGACGCTCGGCACTATGGATCCTCGGTTCTGGCCGCCCAGGTCGATCTTTCCACCACCCGCTTCGAAGCCGTTTCCGGCGCCCCCAAGCACGCCTCTGGAGATTTCCCCATGTCGGGACAAAACAGCCCTTCTACCTCGGCCAACCCCTGGCTGGATGACCACTACACCCAGGGTGGGGACCCGGCCGGGCTCGTGGCCCCTTTTGTCGAGGGCCTGGGCGCGCCCGTGGGCGCACTGGACCCGCATGCGGTGCATGACCTGCTGTTCGAAGCCGGCAACACCCTCGCCGCACTCATCCGTGGTCTCGGCAGCTTGAGTCAGGCCCCATCAGGTCAACGCCTGGGGCTGGCGAATCGGACCTTGCAGCCCATCGAAGACAACCCCCTGCGCCTTGGCCAAAGCTACCCGGAGACGGTGCGTGCACTCTTTTCCAGTGAGCGCAGCCTGGTTCACCTGTCACCTGCCGCAGCGGTCGAGGAATCCCTGGAACAGATTCTTCGGCAGCAGGGCGCGATGCTCAAGGCGGTTGCCGCCGGTTTGAGTGCGCTGCTCAAGGCGTTCGCCCCCGAACAACTGGAACGCAGATTCGCCCGCTATCGATCCGGCCAGGACGGCCAGGCACTCCCTGGCGACCGAGCCTGGCAAATGTACCGGCACTATTACGACGAACTGAGCTCCAGCCGCCAGCAAGGCTTCGACAAACTGTTCTGGGAAGTGTTCGACCAGGCCTACGACCAGGCACTGCGCGCGGAGGCGCCATGAGACAAGCCATCGCACTGCTGTTGGGCGGCGCGTTGCTGTCCGGTTGTAGCACGGTGGGCAACGTGTTCAGCAAAACCGGCCAGGTCCTGATGGATCCCGAGATCCAGGTGGGGGCGATAGAGGATCAGCCCACGCAGATCGCCTTGAGCCTGTATGCCAGCAGTGGCGTCAACCCGAATCCGATTGCCGAGCCGGATATCGAACTCGAGATCAGCGAGCCACTCGATGAGGGTCCCTTCGCCGTCAACCTGCACAGCAACACCCGAGAGGAACTGGTGCTGAGCCTGCGCGCCTTGCTCACCCACCTGCAGGAGGAGTTGCGCGCCGCGCCGACCACCATAGCGGGCGTCAAGCAGCCCCCCACCTTCGAACTTAACGTGGACGCTACGCAGCCTTCGTTCGTTTTCGACCCCTGGGTCGACGTCAGCTCCGCAATGAGCCCGCTGCCCTCCCCAGCGCATTGGGGATTGCGTCAAGGCACTGCCCCAGAGGACGCCGACGACGTGCTGGCCCTTGGCGCAGAGCCCGAGGACGTGGCCTTGGGCCAATACCGCAGGCAACTGACTCTGGCGCCCGCGCCTGCTCCCCAGGTGCAAGCGTCCACCAGCGCCACGCCCGTGGCCTTTCGCGTGATTCAGCTCAAGGATGATTCGCTGCTGGAGAACGCCGACCCCAACCTGATTCACAGTAAACCCAAGAAAGCCCTGGGCAGCACCTACATCACTGCGGACGATTACCTGCTGGTGCCCGGCCAGTTCAAGTTCGTCAATTTCAGTGCCCTGGACGAAAAGACCCGCTACATCGCCGTGGTGGCCGCGTTCCACGCGCCTGACGCCCAGCGCTGGTACGACGTGTTCCGTGTAGAGCCTCGCGGGCGCAAATACGCCTTGCTGGTGACCCTGCAGGAGACCCGTGTCGCCATCACCGACGAAAGCTACCGTCCCGAGCACGCTGCCCCGCACGCCCCCACACAAGCGAGAAAGTACCCATGACCACCCGCAACCCCATCGTCTGGAGCGAGGGGCAATTCGTAAAGCCGCAGCACTTCCAGCAGTCCGATCGCTACCTTGAGCACTACGTCAATGTTCGCCTGGGCAGCAAGTACGCCTATGGCTTCGCCGACCTTGAGCTCAACCAGGAGTTTCTGTCGTTCGGCAAGATCGCGATCGTACGCGCCCGGGGGATCATGCCGGACGGTACCGCCTTCAATATTCCCCATGACCAGCCGCCACCGGAACCGCTGGCGATTTCCAACGCGGCCGCCGCCAACCAGACGATCTATCTGACCCTGCCGCTGCGCTCGGACGGAGTATCCGAGGTGCGCTGGCCGGATACCTTTGGCAATACCCGCTACGTTCACCGAGCGGAAGATATCCGCGATACCCATAGCCACCAGGGCAACCACACCCCCATCGCCCTGGCCGTGCCCAACCTCCAGTTGGCACTGGAGCGCGACGACCGCAGCGCCTTCACCAGCCTCGCCCTCGGACGCATTCTGGATCGGCGCCCCGATGGCAGCCTGCTGCTTGACAGCGATTTCCACCTCACCGGCATGTACCTGCAGGCGATCCGGCCACTGGCGCACTTCATGGAAGAAATTGCTGCGCTGATCCACGAGCGCGCCAAGAGCATCGCGCAACGTATCGGCTCTCCAGGCCAATCAGGCGTGGCCGACGTGACTGACTTCAACCTGCTGCAGGCGCTTAACCGCTGGCAGCACCTGTTCCGGCACCTGGCGCGCGACGCCGATGTTCGGCCAGTGGATGCCTACCTGGCGTGCGGGCAAGCCTGTGGCGAACTGACAACCTTCACCGATGAAGGGCGCACGCCCCAGGACTACCCCGCCTACCAGCACGACAACCCCCATGCTTCGTTTCGCATGCTCGAAGAAACCCTGCGCCGAGTGCTCAGCACCGTGCTGCAACCACGGGCCGTTTCCCTGCTGCTGGAAAAACAGGGCCACGGCGAACTCACCGCGCATGTCGGCGACCCGAGCCTGCTGCAAAGTGCCGATTTCATTCTGGCCGTACGCGCGCGCATGCCGCTGGAGCAAATGCGCCAGCTGTTCGTCCGTCAGGCCAAGGTCGCCTCGCAGCAATCGCTGCATGAACTGATACGCCTGCAATTGCCGGGCATCCCCCTGATGACGCTGCCGGTAGCGCCCAGGCACCTGCCATTCCATGCCGGTTTTACCTACTTCCAACTCGACCGCTCGCATCCCAATTGGCAACGGCTGATGCAGCGCGGGGCCACCGGCTTTGGTTTCCATATCACCGGCGACTTCCCGGAACTGGAGTTGCAGTTCTGGGCCATTCGGAGTCAATAAGATGAACACAACCGTGGTGGTCGGTAACGATCGTAACGACAGCAACCGCCCGCAATCCGCCGCACTCGATGTGCCGGACGATTTTATGCGAACACCCAGGGAAACCGGCATCCAGGACCGCGAAAGCGTCCTGTATCAGGGGGTCCACGGCATCAACGCCGACGAGGACCTGCAATTCCAGCTGCGCGGGCACAGCATCAACCCGCTGGTGGATATCGCCCAGCCGATGTTCGGCCTGGTGATGCGCCTGCGGCGCATGAATCAACTGGCGGAGACCGACATCAATCGGCTCTACGAGAGCGTCCGCGACCACATCACCGCGCTGTCGGAAGAGGTCAGGCAACTTGGCTACGACGGTGCGACCCAGCTGTCGTTCCGCTATGCGCTGTGCGCCTTTATCGACGAAGCCGTGATGGGCACGCCCTGGGGCGTGGGTTCACGCTGGAAAGGACGCTCCCTGCTGAGCTACCACCACAACGAAACCTGGGGCGGCGAGAAGTTCTTCACCGTGCTGTCGCGCATGCAAATGGACGTTGCCAAGTACCACGACGTGCTGGAGTTCAAGTACCTCTGCCTGTGCCTGGGCTACCAGGGTAAATACGGCCAACAGCACAACAACAAAGACACCCTCAACGCCACCATCGGCAAGCTGCACCAGCAGCTGCGCCATCTGCGCGGCGACTCACCCGAGCGACTGATGGATGTGCTGAGCAACGTCGCCACGCTGCGTTACCGCCTGGGGCGCCAATGGCCACTGTGGACGCCCTGGGCCATCGCCGCCGTCGTCGTCGCGGGTGCCTACCTGTATTTCTCCATGAGGCTCGGTTCCGCGACCCAGATGGTGCTGGATTCACTCGAGAGCATCCTCAAGCTATGACAGCCCCCGCCACGGCTCAATGGAGGTAAGGAACAACCCTATGGCCACCCAATCCGACCTGCGCTTCACCTTCAGCATTGGCAATGAGTCTTTTGACGTTGTTGAGTTCATCTTGCACGAAGGCTTGTCCGAGACCTTCCACCTCGCGGTGGAACTCACCAGCGCCAACCCGGCCATCGACTTTGGGCAGGTGCTGGACCGACCGGCGTTGCTGACGCTCTGGCACGGTGAAACGCCGACGCGCTATGTGCATGGCGCCGTGTCCTCTTTCGTGCAACACGACAGCGGCTTCAGGCGTACACGCTATTCAGCGGTGGTCGAGCCGCGTTTGGCACGGCTGAAGCTCAGTTCCGACTGGCGCATTTTCCAGACCCTTACCGTGCCGCAGATTACCGAGGCAGTGCTCAATGCTCACGGCCTTACCCAGGACTACGAACAACGTCTCACTACCGAACACCAAGCCCGCGAATACTGCGTGCAGGCCGGTGACACCGACTACCACTTTGTCGAGCGCATCATGCGCGAGGAAGGGTTCTTTTATTCCTTTCGACATAGTGCCGAAGGCCATCAACTGGTCCACAGCGATCGCCTTTTTATCCACGGTCGGGTGGGCGATGAACCGGTGCAATACAACCCCACGCCCGGCGGCGACCAGCCGCAACCTGCGTTGCGCCGCTTCGCCTACAGCGAAAACGTGCGTACCGCGCGCCAGACCCAGCGCGACTACACCTTCCACCATCCGCGCTATGGCCATCAGCACAGTCGTGATGGCGTCGATCTCGACCATCAGGGCCGCCAATACGAACGTTACGATTACCCGGCCCGCGCCAAGTTCGACGAGGCTGGTAAACCCTTCGCCGAGAACCGTCTACGTGGTCATCGGCGCGATGCACGCATGGCCCTGGTCGACGGCGATGATCCGCGCCTGCAACCGGGTATCTCCTTCACTCTCGCGGGCCACCCACGGGAAGACATGAACCGTGGCTGGCGTCCGGTGAGCATCGTCCACCACGGCAAGCAGTACACCAGTCAGGCTGAAGAAAGCGCCGAGGCGCAACTCGGCACCCACTACAGCTACCAGGCCGAACTGGTGCCGGACGATGCCGAGTGGCGCGCTGAGCCGCTGCGCAAACCACTGATCGACGGTCCGCAAAACGCCACCGTGGTCGGCCCAAAAAATGAGGAAATATTTACCGACGAATACGGCCGCGTGAAGGTGCAATTCCCCTGGGATCGCGAAGGAAAAGAGGACGAATACAGCTCCTGCTGGATCCGCGTTTCGCAAAACATCTCCGGCGCGACCTGGGGCCATATGGCCATCCCGCGTATCGGTCAGGAAGTCATCGTGGACCATTTCGACGGTGATCCGGACCAACCGATCATCACCGGCCGCACCTACAACCGCCTGCAACTGCCGCCCTACGAACTACCCCGTCATAAGACCCGGATGACGATCAAGAGCAAGACCCACAAAGGCGAAGGCTTCAACGAACTGCGCTTCGAGGACGAAAAGGATCAGGAGGAAATCTACATCCACGCACAGAAAGACCAGAACATCCATATCAAGCACGACGAAACCACCTTCGTCGGTCACGACCGCAGCGAGCAGGTCGAGCACGATGAAACCATCAGCATCGGCCACGACCGCAAGGAAACCGTAGGCAACAACGAGCAGGTCAATATTGGCCAAGACCGCCGCCACGACATCGGCCAGGACGACTACCTGACCATCGGCCGCAACCACACAATCCGCACCGGCAAAGACCGCACCGAAGAAGTCGGCAATCACCGCCGCGACAAGACCACGGCCAACCACTGGGTCAGCAGCGGCGGGCATCAGGAACACAGCGTCGAAGGCCACGCCGAGCTACAGGCCGGCCAGTCGATTCGCCATCGAACCAAGGTCTACGAGATCCAGGCAACCACCCACCTGACCCTCAAGGGGCCCGGTGGGAGCATCCGTATCGACGGCTCCGGCATCACGCTCAATGGCATCAACATCGTGTTGAAGGGACCGATGAACAAGCAGGGGGGTGGAGCGAGTCCTATCCCCGCCCCCCTGGGAGTGCCTGCCCCTGGCGTGCCGTTCGATGTGTTGTGCATGAAACGCAGCGATGGCAGTTGCCCACGCCCAGACTGCCCTTGCGGCAACTTTCAAGGAAGCTGAGCATGCTACAGGCCTTGAAACAGCCCCATCTGCCCGACGTGCAATCGTCATCGCTCACTACCTATCTGCTACTCGAAAGCGAAGTACTGGAAGAGTGGCTGATGCAACAACCGGACGCGCCGGAACAACCATCCATTGCCGATTTCGTGCGCACGGTCGACTACGCCACCTCGCAACACTGGGTCTGGAGCGAAACCGAGTATGACCAATACCGCAGCGACGGGCCGCTGCTGGTGCAGTACCACCCAGGCTCTGATTTGCCCGCACTCTTTCTCGACCAATGGGCAGCCATCGGCGGTGCAGTGTTAATGGCATCAGCCCGACCAATCGACGATGTGCTTGCCCAGCTACGGGAAGTCCTGTTCGTACTGATGCCCAATGGCATTAAGGCACGCTGGCGACTCCAGGAGACTGCGGCGCTCGCGAGCATTCTCGGCACGCTCGAACCCCACCGCGCCGCAGCCCTGCTCGGCCCTGTGCAAGAACTGATATGGCGTGAAAACTTCGGCCCGGAGCACCAGTGGTGGCGCTATCAACACGCCCACGGCCCGCTCCCGGTCCAGGGGGGCTTCCAATTCAGTCATGGAGAAATGACGGCTATCGATACCGGGCTTGGCGAGCATCACCTGCGCAAAAACATCGCGCTCACCCAGCAAGCCCCACACAGCTTTTACGACAGCGCACGCCGGCAAACCCTGATCTGGCTGGACCAGCTCAAACGCTGGGGCTTCGAGGAGATCCAGCACCTGGATAGCGCCCTGGAAGTCTTCCGACACCCGGCCTACTCCAAGCGCGCAGACGTGGTGATCACCCTGCTGCAAGACCCCAGCCTGACGCCCGGCGCCCGCGCTACCCAGGCACTGAACCACCTGATGACAGAAGGACACTGACCATGGCAGGAAGCACCCAATACAGCAGCACCAACGAAAGCTGCCAAGCCCGAATTCCGTTGTTTCCCTTGCGTTATTCCGCGCATCCGCGTCCGAAGGGTGGGGCGGATTATGCCTATGACGAACCAACGTTAGCCAAGGGCTTCAAGAAGCTCGACCATGCTCAATATGGCCTGCGTTGTGTGGGCGGTGGCTTTATCTACCTGTTCGACGAAACAGAGGGCAAAGTTTACGTCTGGCGAGTCAATGAAGAGAACGGGCAGTTCATCGAACTGCTGTCAAAGCACCGCTCCCTGGAAGCGGCGATTGAAGGTTACAGACCCGGAAAATCAGTTCCCCACATTTGGGCAAAAGAGTGTTCCGTTGTGCATATCCTGCTGACCGACACGTTGCTGACCGAGCGCAAGATCCGTGACATCGAGTCCGACCGGGATGGGGTGCGAACAAAACTGGCGACGACGATAGATATAAAGACTTGGCAGACCAATACTCCTTCGAACCATACCTTTGCCGCCGAATCTCTAGGCAAAGTTGTGGAGGAGTTTAAGGGTACCGATCTAGCTTTCTCACCCTGGAGGGGAAAGCTGGCGGTTTTTAACTTTCAAGCACTGGTGACCGGGATGAAAGCCGTGGCACCGGCTAAGCAAATTGCTGTGGTCATGTATGACAATATTGCACTCGTTCAAGATCTCGGCGGCATATTTAATAAGTCACGTCATGTTATGGAGGCTTATAACTCGGCACCCGACAAGACGAGCAATAATAAACCTGACATTCAACGCTGCCGCAAGATGCTCATTGCAAAGTTAGTCGGTAATATCTATGCATCTGTCTACGCAAGCAAAGCTGGCGTGGCAGACAAGGGTGAGGAGGCGTTCGAGCGCGCTCTAAAACGAGATATGGACGAACGAGAATGGAAGCGCAAGCGCTTTGCCGACAACCTAGCAGTTATCGAACGCGAACCTGCCAAATACCGCCCCTCCTCATACCCCAGTGCCCGCAAGCAGCTCGACGCCCTACCATCCGACCCGATTGGCCAGCGCGCTGCCGCTCTTTCAGAGGCCGCGCCGCTTTACTCCCGCCACGTCAGGGAGGCAGATCGAGTGAGTTTCATGCGGGACTTTACAAAAGAACTTGTAAAGCGCCATTGCGTTGTAGTGGACAGGAAAAATGACCGATACAAGTGGTTGGAAAGTTACTTATCTACAGCGTCTCCCATAGACATGGGTGCCACCTTCTTGCGCTATGACACAAAAGAACCCATGTCTTCGACCAGCCATGCAATTGCGTTCTCTGCCTGCATCGAAGGCATGGTCTGGGGAACTGAAACAATGCCATCGGGCAAGAAAGATAGCGAGCGCGAACTCTTCAACCGATGGTGGAAACTTCCTTGGAATACAAACCCCATTCTGGTCAACATCGAACATGACAAGGGACTGATCGATGCGGTGTGGGAAAACAAGATGGATGTCGCTGCGGACACTGCGTTGAGTAAAGTCTTGGGGCAGTTACTTCGCTTCGGAGCCCTGCATTACCTGATGGAACAGGTCGGCGTATATACACTCAGCCGCTTCCCAGGACCGGAGAGTACTGGTCAAGTCTGGCACGGAGCCGCACGTGACGCGGTGGCAAATCGAATTCATCAATTGGCGGGCATGGGCACTCCAGAAGACGCCAACCGACTCGTACAAATGTTAGAAAGTCGCTACCAGGACCGTCTGACGACACGCCAACTTACTCGCCAAGAAGCTATCCATGCATTAGAGGACGCAGCTGGATTTCCGCGCGGCGCTGTGACCGTTGGTTCGCTCGGCATGGGCGCTGGTGACACCATGGAAGTTATCGTATGGCAACGATTAACACCCATGACGCGCTACGCCAATCCGTTCCTACAGGTGTTTGAACATGGGGTTGCAGGAGGAGTGGCTTTTTTTAGTTTCCTAAACTTGAAAGCTGCTGTACTTGCATTTGACTCTGCGAATGTCAGAACTACCGGCCTGAATCTCGTCGCGGCCGTTATGGGAGCCGGGAGCGCATTGAATGGTTTACTTCTTAGTACAAGAGCAATAATGCCGACAATTTATTTGCAAGTCTCTTGGTCAGGCATCGTGATTAGGGCGATGACAAGTACAGCTGCTTTACGCGTGTTTGGATATGGTGGTGCACTAGCAGAGTCTGCCACCAACTGGTCTAGAGCATCGGATCAGAGAAAAATAGGAAACGACGATGCTGCAACTGCATATGCATTGGCAGGAATGGCGCTAGGGTTGGGAGGAGCTGCTGTAACCACAGGTGGTGCGGCACTTACATACGGCCTAGGGATGGCTGGAGTGGTAGCTACCGTACCTGTCTGGGGCTGGATTGCCGCAGGCGTAATTCTGCTAGGAGTCGGGCTGTGGTGGGGTATCAAGGGTGAAAAGGCCCAATTTACCCCACTCAGCTACTGGCTCAACGATTGTAGCTTTGGCAATAACGAGCTACTTGGGAGAACTGCCGTTACGCTTTATCCCACTTTAGATGACGAGAATAAAGGTTACGTCCATGCTAGCTATGCACCGCGGCAGGTTGAAGCAGACTGGCACATGACGAGCAATACTTTAACTATAAAAATAATATACCCCCTTGTTGGCACAATCCAGAAAGTTACAGCAATCGAAACAGGAGAATCCGAACCACAACTCCACAACTCATCCGGAGAGGAAAAGTTGCCCAGTGGGGGAGTTGTGCTTACCTACCGAGTATTAGGACTCACAAGGGGAAAAAATTTTAATTACAGTCTGATACCTAGCTACATCCCAACCCTTCTTGGAGAGGAACTTAAATCGACCTTGGTTTTCAGCGACCGAGATACTCCTTGGTATTACTAGGGCAGCGATGATGAAAAAAAATAAAATCCCAAACGATGAGAAAAGTATTTTCTACACTCGTGTTGATGCGCTACGACCGAACGCCCCTCCATTAGGGGTAGCACCTGCCGCAGACAATAACATTATGAAGGTAACCAAAGATTGTCTTTTCATACGCCCAGCCTTCGGCACTATTTATGGAGGGCGCCGCAGCATGAGTTGGTGGGCAACCATAGCCCTCGTATTTTTGCTAGTTTTCCTATCCGCACTTGAATACATAGGTTATTTGCACGATGCCAAGTACAACAACTACAGCGCCGGAGCGTTAGCTCACTACATTGAAAATTGGGATTTCCCGCTCGGAACCTTGGCATTCTTTATCGTTGGTTTTTCGTGGATATTTATTCCTTGGCGAACACAACTCCCTATTATTTTCAATCGCAAAACACTCAAAGTTAGCTGCATTATCGAAGGACAATATGTCAACCAGTCATGGGACCAGTTGGAGGCTTATATCAAAGACATCACCACCTTTGCAGTAGGTGGCGTTCCGACCAACGACGGCGTATTGACTCTGAGTTTTCCTTATGCTGGGCCTGGCTACCCAAATAACAATAGTCGACTTCGCATTGGCATCTCAGGTACGCAGGACGCTGACGAAGCATTTTTTAATAGGGGCATCTATGGAGCCGCAATGCTGTGGGAATACATTCGTTTATACATGTGCGAGGGGAAGGATGCCCTTCCACATTCTTCTGCATTAAACAGTTATCGAGCAACTAGCATTCAAGAATGCATAACTTCTTGGAATCCATTCAGGATGTTCCTCAGTCGCACTTGGTGGAAACGCTTACTGGCACCGCTCTTATTTCCAATCGCAGCACCTATTCTTTGGTTAATAACCTTGGGGGATCTGATCTACATGGGGCTTGATCGTATACTCCCATGTAAGAAGTGGCCTCAGGAACTAATTGATGCTTGTGACGGTGTCTGGCATGGAGAGGAATAATGAAAATTCGTTGAATTGAATTTTGATGCACAAAAACACTACCGCCGTACGCAGGCATTACTGGAGAAGTTAAACACTGGAATGGGCCAATCCCGACAACAACATGCCCACGTACAGCCTGGCACTGCGCTTGCCACTCAGAACCAATGGCGCAGCCAGTTGCTGGTGGCGCCCTCCTACGTTTAAGCAAAGGAAACCAAACATGAAACCCATCGTTCTCGTCGGCCACGCGCACAGTTGCCCTATTCATGGAGGTGGAACCGTGGTCAGTGGCGCGAGCTCTGCCACCGTCAATGGCAAAGCGGTGGCCCGGGTAGGTGACCAGACCAGTTGTGGCGCGGTTATCCAGAGCGGTTCACCCGGAACCATCATCGAGGGCCAGGCCGCTGCTCGTCAGGGGGATACCACGAGCCATGGCGGCACGCTGGTCGAAGGTGAAAGCGGTTGGTTGGTCGAGTGACCGCGAACATAGCGTCGGCCTTGCCATCGTAAAGGCTCGCAGCAGTTCAATTTCTTCTGCAGCCCCGCCGGGCGATTCGGCAAAAACCAAGGCAGCGAAGCCGCTGACCTACAAGCAGACGCTGAGTGCCTAAGAGGAGATCCTGCGCAACCCCATGACCAGGAGGATGCTCGACAACGGAGGGAGCATCGGTGACGGGAAATTTCTCGAGGTGATAGACCGTACTCAGCGTGCAGGCAAGGCCGGAAAGCTGCCGGAGGCGGTCGCCGAGCGGTTGGAGGTGTGGCGAAAGCAGCATGCGGTGGAGCAAGCCTATCTCGATGAATATGGCCGCGGTGCGCCTCGGCAAGCCCTGGGCCGTGGAGCTGCAAGTACTTGCCCCAAGTATTTCCCAGTGCGAAACGCCTATCGAGGCCGTACGCAAGCTCGCCGCCGCCATCGAGTTCGAGCCAGGTGAAGACTACGGGGATGCGGGCGTTGGCACCCCAGGTAGCTGGTCATCCATGACCGACGTCATCGGCGGACCGCACCTGCGCTATTTCGACTACGGCGCAGAATTGCAGCGACAACGCTCGTGGGACACGGTCAAGACGTACCTCCTCCGATACTCGCCGCTGTTGCTGATCGTCGTGATAGCCATCGCGCGGGCCATAAGACGCCGAAACGCCTAGTGACCAGGGATGCCGCGTGTCGGCAGTCCCCATGAACGGCGTGCCGCAGTCACCGACAGCGGTACTGCCTCACCCGGGCAGTCGCTCAGCGAATTCAGATTGCTCTTCACCCCGCACCCGATCACGGCTAACCTTGGCCACCGGCCAAGCCTGCGATCTGCGCTGGCCGACCAAAATGATTTCGGAAGCCGCTGCCACAATGGATATTTCTTCGATTCATCCCCCCCTCACCAGCAGCAAGGACAGTGCGGGCGGGCGCGTTCAGGTCATCGACCGGTCGATTGTGCTGTTGCGCACGCTGTCGGGCCTCAAGCACGGGGCCAGTGCGCTGGACCTGGCGCGGCTGACCGGGATCGACCGCACCACTATCCATCGCCTGCTCAAGACCCTGACCTACTGGAGCCTGATCGAATCCCAGGGCGGCACCTATCGCATCGGGCCGGAGTGCCTGATTTATTCGGCGGCGTATCTGAACCGCCTCAACCTGCGCAAGATCGCCCTGCCCTACGCCATCGAGTTGCAGCGGGTGATCGGCGAGCGCCAGGCCATTGTGTCGCTGTCGGTGCCGGTGGGCGATCAGGTGGTGTTGATCGAGCGCATGTGGACCCCGACCACCCCGCTCAACGTGATTGTCGACCTGGCCGACCAGTTCCCCATCGACGGCAGCCCCAGTGGCCGCGCGGTGCTGGCCACTTATGACGCGGCCACGGCCCTGGGGATTCTCGGCGAGGCGCGTTATGCCAAGGCCTTGCCGGCCCTGGAGCAGATCCGTGGCCAGCAGGACTTTGCCTTCGGCCATGGCGAGTTCAAGCCGGGGCTTTCGTCGGTGGCCTTCCCCATTCGCCTGGAGGCCGGGCCGGCGATCGGTGCCGTGGTGGTGGCCGGGCTGGAGATGGAGCAGGAAACCCACCCCGCCTCCTCCCTGGCCAGCCATGTACGCCGCGCCTGTGAAGGCATCGCGGCGCAGTTGGGCAACCTCTAGCCCGCAGAGTCAGGACGCCAGTTCCGGCCCCAGCACGGCGAGCAGCCGGTTCTTTTGCACCTTGCCGTAGTGGGAGCGTGGCAGTTCATCGACCACGAACACCCGGCGCGGCACCTTGTAACGCGACAGCAAGGCGCGGCAGTGTTCCATCAGCTCCTGCGCACTGGGCTTGCCGGCGCCATTGAGCACCACAGCGGCGCACACCTGCTCTCCCCATTCGACCTCCGCCAGGCCGAAGACATGGGCATCCTGCACCCCGGGATGGCTCAGCAGGCTCTGCTCGACTTCCCCCGGCTGCACTGACTTGCCGCCGCTGCGAATGATGTCCTTGCAGCGCCCGAGTACCCGCAACTGGCCATCGGCATCGAGCCGCCCGAGATCACCGCTGCGCAGCCAGCCGTGCTCCAGGACCCGCGCGCTGAGGGCGTCCTGTTGCCAGTAACCGCTCATCAATTGCGGGCCGCCCAGCAGAATCTCGCCCACGCCCTGGGCATCGGGCTGGTCGATGCGCACCGCCGCCGCGAACACCGGGCGCCCCACCAGGCCCTCGGCCCCGTTTGCACTACGCCGGGCAGCCGCCATCTGCGGCGCCGACAAGTAGCAACTCCAGGGCGCCTCGGTCATGCCGTAGAGCACGCTGATGCGCTCGCTGAACAGGCTGCACGAGCCTTCCAGCACCTCCCCGCTCAACGCGGCGGCGCCCACATCGAGGCTCTTGAACGCTGGCAACGGCAGCGGCGCGGTGCCGGCTTCACGCAACAGGCGCAGCAGCTGGGTCGGCACCAGGGAGCTGAAGGCCACCCGATACTCAAGCAGTTGGGCGACAAAGGTCTTGCCATCAAAGCGCCCGCCGAGTACCACCTGGCCGCCACTGAGCAGGTGCGCCAACACCGCCACCGCGGCAATCGGCCATAGCGGCCGCACATTAAGCAGCACATCGCCGACCACCGCGCCGCGAGCCATGACGATGTTCTGCAACACCGCGCACAGGCTGGCATGGCGATGCATCACCGCCTTGGGGGTGCCAGTGGTGCCGCCGGTGTAGTTCAGCGAAGCCAGGGCCTGGGGCGACTGGGCCGGGCGTGGCCTGAGGTCGCCAGCGGCCGGGGTGGTCAGGGTCTCCAGGGGCCGGCAGTCAATGCCCGCCTGGCGCAGACGTTCAACCAGGGCCAGGTGCTGGGGGGAGAACAGCAGCAGGACAGCCCCGGCATCACGTACCTGGGCCAGCAGTTCATCGGCAGCCAGGGCCGGGTCCAGCGGCACCCGCACCCGACCGTTGGCCATGCAGCCGTAGTCGGCAATCAAATAGTCGAGGCTGGCCTCGGCCAGCAGGGCCACCCGCGCCCCGGGCGCCACGTGCAGCCGCTCCAGGGCCTGGCCGAACCCGCTGAGCGCCCGGTCCAGCTCGGCGAAGGTCAGGCTGCGGGCGCTGGCAGGCTCGCTCAGTGCCGGTTGCTCGGGCCATTTGCCGGCCGCCTGGGCCAGCAGCGTACTGATATCCATGCTCACCACCCACTCAGGACGATGCGCCCGCTGACCTGGCGCGACTCCAGTAGCGCGTGGGCCTCGGCCACCTGCGGGAACGGCAGGATACGGTCGATCAGCGGCCGCACCTGGCCACTGTGGATCAACGCCAGGGCCACCCGCAGTTCTTCCAAGGTGGCGCTGCCCGAGCCCTGGACCTTGAGCCGGCGACCGATCAGCAAGCCGGGAGACACTGCCACATTGCCCGGCTGCACATTGCCCAGCACCACCACTCGTCCGCCGAGGGTCATGCTGCGCAGGGTGTCTTCCAGGGTGTGGCCGAGGTTGTCCATGGCCACGTCGACCCCGCGCTTGCCCGTCAGGCGCCAGACCTCGGCGCTGTAGCCCTGGTGGCTGACAATCACTTCATGGGCTCCAAGGCTCTTGAGGAATTCACTCTTTTGCGCACTGCCGGTGACCGCGATCACCCGCGCGCCCAGTGCCCGGGCCAGCTGGATCTGGTGCGCGCCCAGGCCGCCGCTGGCGCCGTTGATCAATACTGTTTCCCCGGGCTTGAGCGCCGCCTCGCCGTACAGCGCGCGCACGCTGGTGGCGATCGGGCATGAGGCCAGGGCGGCCAGGGTGTAGTCCAGGCCGTCGGGCAACTCCACGGCGGAGATCGCCGGCACCCGCAGGTACTCGGCGTAGGCGCCCTCGGTGTCCACCGATGGCAGGCCCAGGGCGCGGCACAGGTCCTGGCGGCCGCGCAGGCAGTCGCGGCATTGCCCGCAGAAGCGTCGCTGGTAGATCACCACCCGGGCTCCCACCCGCAGTTGCAGGACTCCGGCGCCGACTTGCACCACCTCGCCCGCCACTTCATGGCCCAGTACCACCCCGGTGTGGGCCCCTGGCAGCTGCCCGGCGCGGTGCAGCAGATCGTGGTGGCAAACCCCTGCCGCATGCACTTTGACCAGCACTTCACCGGCCCCGGGTTGCGGTGTCGGCACCTCCTCGACCTGCAGTTGCTCCGGCCCGCCGAAGGCTTTTAGAACTATCGCTTTCATTTTTTATAACCGTTTGTGACCTGATAAGAATATGTTCATATAACAAACATGCTGTTTGCATTGTGCACATCAATTAAGTTTTCCCCACTTTGACGCCGACCTCAAGGGGCAAAGCGTCTTTCTTTCACAATCGATGAAATCCAAACCATGACAGTCGAGTACCAACACGTTGGCGAAGGGATCCTGGTGGTCAGCCTCAACCGCCCCGAGCGCCTCAACGCCCTGGACAGCCAGGCCAAGCACGAACTGGCCGACGCCTGGCAGCGCGCCCAGGATGACCGCGCCGTGCGCGCCATCGTGCTGCGTGGCACCGGCGAGCGGGCGTTCTGCGCCGGCTCCGACCTCAAGGAAATCCGCGAAACCGGCGAGACCGTCAGCAGCCAGGTGCTGGCCCGCGCCCTGCCCGGCGTCGGCCATGAGCTGAGCAAACCGGTGATCGCCGCGTTGCACGGCCACACCCTGGGCCTGGGCATCAGCCTGGCCATTCATTGCGATTTCCGCATCGCCCGCCACGACACCCGCTTCCATTTCCCGGAAGTGCAGCACGGCATGTTGTCCGGCTTCAGCGCCATCACCTTGCCGAGCCTGATTGGCGAAACTGCGGCCCTGGACATCATGCTCAGTGCCCGCCGGTTCGAGGCCCGCGAGGCCCTGGCCATGGGTCTGGTGAATGAAGTGGTGGACGACGCCTATGCCCGCGCCCTGGAACTGGCGGCGCAGCTCGCGGCCCATTCCGCCAAGGCCGTGGAATGGACCAAGCGCCTGCTGCTGGCCGAGCGCAACAGCCGCCTGCAGCGGCATCTGGCACTGGTCGACCAGGCCCGAAAGGACGTCATGCTCGACCGTTGAGCGCGGCCCACGAAGGCCGCCCGCACCCTCTGCCCATAACGAGAAACACCCACACTTCAGCCTCGCCAGTACTGTCAGGAACTCCCACCACCAGGAATGGAAAGCGGCACCTAAACATTGGAGCCTCACCATGTCTCGCCCGTACACCCGCTTTCACCCCAGGCTCAGCCTGCTGACCGCCGGCATCCTCGGCCTGTGCGCCAGCCCGGCGGCCCTGGCCGACGAGAGTGGCGCCCGCACTTCGGCCACTGGCGACACTGCGTTGCAGACGGTCATCGTCACCGGCGCCCGGGACAGCGGCCGCACCGTGGCCAAGAGCCTGGCGCCGATCGATGTGATCAGCGCCGACGACCTGGCCCGTTCCGGCAAGCAGAACCTGCGCGACGCCCTGGCCGCCGCCGTGCCGTCCTACACCAATGCCGCCGGCTTCACCGGTGGCACCGGCCTGTCGGTCAAGTCCGCGACCCTGCGCGGCCTGGGCGGCAATCACGTGCTGGTGCTGGTCAATGGCAAGCGCCGGCACAACACGTCGCTGATCTTCGTCCAGACCGCCGCCACCGCCAGTGGCCAGTCGCCGGCCGACCTCGACCTGATCCCGGTCAGCGCCGTGGACCACATCGAAGTCCTGCGCGACGGCGCCGCCGCACAATACGGTTCGGACGCAATTGCCGGGGTGATCAACATCATCCTCAAGAGCAACCACTCCGGCGGCAGCGCCAGCGCCCTGTACGGGCAGTACGCGAATCGGGTTGGCGGCAAGGGCAATTTCGGCGCCCGGGGCCAGGGTCAGATCAACCAGGGCTTCGAGCTGCCCAATGAGGGCTTCTTCAGCCTCAGCGCCGACATCGGCGTGCAGGAAAGCTCCAACGTCGCCGGCGCGGTACCGGATCGCACCAGTATCTATTTCCGCCAGAACGGCCAGCCCGACCCACGGGAAACCAGCGAAAGCCGCTACCGCCAGCAACTGGGCCAGCCGCGCTCCCAGACCTACAACTTCGGCTACAACGCCGAACTGCCGCTGAACGAGGCCTACACCCTGTATTCGTTCTCGACCCTGAGCCACCGCAATTCCACCAGTTGGGGCACCTACCGCACCGCCAACTCGCCGCAGAACATCGTTTCGGTATACCCGGACGGGTTTTCGCCGCGCTTCGTGGTCGAGGAAGACGACTTCCAGAGCGTGTTCGGCGTGCGCAACGACGACCTGCTGGGCTGGCACTGGGACCTGAGCACCAGCTATGGCTACAACAATGCCAACACCCGCAACGAGCGCTCGCTGAACCCGTCCCTGGGACCGGACAGCCCGCGTGACATGGACGGCGGCAACCTGATCGCCAGCCAGTGGACCAACAACCTGGACCTGACCCGGGCCTTCGACACCGGGCTGTTCGCCAAGCCGCTGAACGTCTCCACCGGCCTTGAGTTCCGCCGCGACGGCTTCGAGATCCAGGCCGGCGAATACGCGTCCTATGCCGACGGCGGTTATGTGTTCCCCGCCGGCAGCCCCCTCGCCGGCCAGCGCCCGAACCCCGGCGCGCCAGGGCTGGTGGGTTTTACCCCTGCCGATGCGCATAACTATTCGCGGACCAATACCGCCGCCTATATCGACTTCAGCCAGAGCCTGACCGAGCAGTGGGACATGAGCCTGGCTGGCCGTTTCGAGCACTACAGCGATTTTGGCGACACCGGCAGCGGCAAGCTCTCGACCCGCTATGCCTTCAACCCACAGTTCGCGGTGCGCGGCACCCTCAGCAACGGCTTTCGCGCGCCGTCCCTGCAACAGCAGTACTACTCCTCGTCGCTGACCGCCTGGCGCACCAGCCCGCTCACCGGCCAGCTGGAGCAGGCCACCACCCGCTACGTGACCGTCGACGACGCCGCCGGCAAGGCCCTGGGCGCCAAGGCCTTGAAGCCGGAACGCTCGACCAACTACAGCCTGGGTTTTGTGCTCACACCGACCGAGAACCTCGACGTCACCCTCGACCTGTACCAGATCGACATCAAGGACCGCGTGCTGCAGACCAGCAACCTGCAAGGCACCGCCGTGTCCAACCTGCTGGCGAGCAACGGTCTGGACCCGAACCAGATCGTGTCCTACTTCGGCAACCTGGCCGACACCCGCACCCGGGGCATCGACCTGGTGGCCGACTACCGCTATGACCTGGGCCGCTACGGCAAGACCAAGTGGACCCTGCTCAGCAACCAGAGCCTGCAGACCATCGAGAAAATCAAGGAGCCCGAGGCCCTCGCCGGCACCGGGGTCAGCGCGGTGGGCCGCGACCGCCAGGGCAACCTGACCTCGGCCTATCCGAAAAACGTGACCTCGCTGACCGCCGCCTGGCAGCTGGGCGACTTCGACGTCACGCTCAAGGGCACCCGCTACTCGAAAGTCACCGGGCGCAACCAGATCAGCGCCAGCCGTGACGAGGAAATCCGTCCGGCGCTGATCACCGACCTGAGCCTGGGCTACTGGCTCAGCGATGCGGTGAAGGTCACGGTGGGTGGCGAAAACATCTTCGACCGTCGGCCGCAGCAGTTGAATGACGAGGCCAAGCGCTTCTACTTCTTCCCCACCGACAACCCGACCTACAGCTGGTACTCGCCCTACGGCCTGGAAGGCGCGTACTACTTCGCCAAAGTCGACGTGAGCTGGTAAATGAGCATTTCCAGCACCCTGCCCGTTGATGCCCGGCCCAGCGCCGGGACCTCGGTGCCCGAGTTCGACCAGCGCCTGTACCGCAAACTGGCGTGGCGCATCATGCCGTTCCTGTTCCTGTGCTTCGTGCTCAATTGGCTGGACCGGGTCAATATCGGTTTCGCCCATTTGCAGTTCAAGACCGACCTCAACATCAGCGACGCCACCTTCGGCATCATCGTCGGCGTGTTCTCCATCGGTTACCTGCTGTTCGAGATCCCCAGCAACCTGTTGCTGGAAAAAATCGGCGCCAAGAAAACCATGACCCGGATCATGATCCTCTGGGGCCTGGTGACCATCGCCACCGCCTTCGCCCAGACCCCGGCGCAGTTTTACGTGCTGCGGGTGCTGCTGGGGGCGGCCGAAGCCGGGTTCTTCCCCGGGGTGATCCTGTACCTGACCTACTGGTTCCCGGCCAGCCACCGCGCGCGGATCACCTCGCGTTTTATCATGGCGATTGCCGTGTGCGGGATTATCGGCGGGCCCTTGTCGACCTCGATCATGAGCCACTTCGCCGGCATCGCCGGGTTCACCGGCTGGCAATGGCTGTTCGTGATCACCGGCATTCCGCCGGTGCTCGCCGGGCTGTTCGCCTGGTACTGGCTGGACGACAGGCCGGCTTCGGCCAAATGGTTGAGCGCCGCTGAAAAGCACGCCATCGAACAGGCCCTGGTCCGCGAGCGACAACAGCGCAAACCCGGCGGCCACACGCGCTTTGTCGAGGCCTTGAAAGACCGCAAGGTGTGGTTCATCACCCTGGCCTACTGCCTGACCATCATGTGCACCGGCAACGTCACCAATATCTGGGCGCCGTCGATCATCCGCGACTCCGGGGTCAGCAACCTCGGGCAACTGGGTCTGCTCTCGGCCCTGCCCTATGTGGTCGGCGTCAGCCTGATGCTCTGGGCCTGCCGCCATTCGGACCTGCACCAGGAGCGGCGCTGGCACTTCGCTCTCGGCGGTCTGGCAGCGGCCCTGGCGATGCTGATTCTGCCCAACTTCCTGTTCAGCCCGTATTCGGCGATTGCCGTGCTGACCCTGATGACCAGCGGCTACCTGGTGGCCACGGCGATTTTCTGGACCATCCCCACCTACTACCTGTCGGACCACGCCAAGGCCGCCGGCCTGGCCCTGGTCAATTGCTGCGGACAAATCAGCAGCCTGCTGACGCCGATCATGATCGGCGCGATCAAGACCTCCACCGGCAGCATCAGCCTGGCGCTGTACATCGTCGCCGGCCTGGTGGCCTGCGGCACGCTGATCCTCTTGCTCGGCGTGCCGCGACACGCCCTGCGCGACGCTTCCTGACTTTTTTTGATGGACACTTCCATGACCGATTACCTCGCCCTGGCCCAGCAGTTGGCCACCCAGATTCAACCCGGCGCCGCCGAGCGCGACGCCGGGCGGATCCTGCCCCATGCCCAACTGGACCTGATCCGCGACTCCGGCCTCGGCGCCGCCCGGGTCCCTCGGGAGCTGGGCGGCGGCGACGTCAGCCAGTTGCAGGTGGCGCAGATCTTTATCGCCCTGGCCAAGGCCGACCCCAGCGTGGCCCAGGCGCTGTTTCCGCACTTCGCCACGGTCGAGCACCTGCGCCTGATCGCCAACCCCGAGCAACAACGCCAGTACCTCGGTGCCTTCGCCGAGCGCCAACTGTCTTCGGGGGCGATCGCCGAGCGCAGCGGCACCTTCCGCGGAGAAATCCACACCCGCCTGGAGCGCCGTGGCGAACACCTGGTACTCAATGGCAGCAAGTTCTACAGCACCGGTTGCCTGTTCGCCGACCTGCTGAAAATCCAGGCCGTGGATGAAGCCGGCAACGCGCTGTACGTGATGCTGCCGGCGGCGACTCCGGGCATCACCCTGCTTGACGACTGGGACGGCATGGGCCAGCGCGTGACCGCCAGCGGCAGCACCCTGCTGGAGGACGTGGTGGTGCGCCCGGAGCAGGTCATTCCCCTGGCGCAGTGGTACCAGCGGCGCAATTACATCGGCGCCAGCGCGCAGTTGATCCATTGCGCGATCGACATCGGCATTGGCCTCGCGGCCCTGGACGATGCGGTGCAGTGGGCGCGGACCGGCTCGCGTCCGGTGCGCGAAAGCGGCGTCGACCAGGCGCGCAACGACCCTTACATCCTGCACACCGTGGGTGACCTGGCGGCCCGCATCCATGGCGCCGAGGCCCTGGTGGAAAAAGCCGCCGGCGCCGTCGAACTGGCGGCCCGCAGTCAATTGCTGGGCCTGGCCGAGGGTGAAGAACTGGAAGCGATCCTGGTGCGTTCATCCATCGCCGTGGCCGAGGCCAAGATCGCCTCGACCCGCGCCGCCCTGCATGTCTGCGAACGCCTGTACGAAGTGGGCGGTGCGGCCACCACCCAATCGCGCTACAACTTCGACCGCCACTGGCGCAACGCCCGCACCCACACCACCCATGACGCCCTGGCCTACAAGTACAAGGCGATCGGCGACTACCTGCTCAATGCCCATTCACCGCCCATTGCCTTCACCTACTGAGACCGGACCATGCCCTATGTCAAAACCGGCGGGATCTTGCTCCTGTTGCTGTCCGGCTCGCTGTCGGCGACCGAACCCTGGAATGACCTGGACGCGCAAATCCAGCGCGCCCTGCCCGGAGTGATCGCCCTGCGCCACGCCATTCACCAGCAGCCGGAGCTGGGTAACCGCGAAGTCCTCACCAGCCAGCGCATCGCCCAGCGCCTGCGCGAGCTGGGCCTGGAAGTGCAGACCGGCATCGCCCACACCGGGGTGGTGGGCATTCTGCGGGGTGGGCGGCCGGGACCGGTGGTGGCGATCCGCGCCGAACTCGACGCCCTGCCCCTCACCGAGCAGACTGGCCTGCCCTATGCCTCAACGGTGCGCAGCAAGGATGAAGGCAACGACCTGCGCAGCCGAGGCAAGGACATCGGCGTGATGCACGCCTGTGGCCACGACGCGCACATGGCCATGGCCCTGGGCGTGGCCGAAGTGCTGGCGGCCCATCGCGAGCAATTGCCGGGGACCCTCAAGCTGATCTTCCAGCCGGCCGAGGAAGGCCCACCCCTGGGCGAGTCCGGCGGCGCGCGGCTGATGATCGAGCAAGGGGTGCTGCAGAATCCGGCGCCGCAGGTGATCTTCGGTATCCACGTCACCGCCGGCACGGCCGGGACCTTTACCCTCAGCCGCCAGCGCACCACCGCGGCCGCCGACACCTTTGTCGCGCGCATCAGCGGGCGCCAGACCCATGCCGCCTTCCCCTGGACCGGCATCGACCCGGTGCCGGTGGCGGCCCAGGTGATCCTCGCCTGGCAGACCATTCCCAGCCGCCAGTCGAACCTCAGCCTGCTGCCGGCGCCGGTGATTTCCGTAGGGCGGATCGAAGGCGGCGAGCGGCACAACATCATCCCTGCCGAGGTGCGCCTGGAGGGTTCGATCCGCACCGTCAGCGACGAACAGCGCGAGGACGTGCTGCAGCGCATGACCCGCACCGCCGAAAAAATCGCCGAAGCCTCCGGGGCCAAGGCCCAGGTCGAGTACCTGCCGGGGGGATATCGCGCCGGCTACAACGACACGGCCCTGGTCGACCGGATGCTGCCGGTGCTGCAACAGGTGTCAACCACCCCGGTGCGGATCGACAACGGCACCTACGGCGCCGACGACTTCGCCGAATACGCGCGGCAGATCCCCGGGTTATTCATGCGCATGGGCGTCACCCCCAAGAGCCTGGAAGGCGGCCCGGTGTGGCCAACCCACTCTCCCGGCTTCCAGGTCGACGACCCCAGCCTGGCGGTGGGCATCCGCGCCCTGAGCCGAATGACCCTGAGCTACATGGGCAATAGCAAGAACCCGTAAGGGCAATGGCGGTCAGGCCCCATTGCGCCACGGCATTGGTCGAAAGATTGACCGCGCTGGAAGTGCCGGAGTGCTCATCGATGACCGACACCGGGGTCCGGCTCCTGCAAGGCGTACAAGTAGTCCGGCGGCGAGACCCCATGCAGCCGACGGCGCCGCTGGCCTGGGGCTGCTGGCGGATCGATGGGGGTGGTCGCCACCTTCAGCGGCGCCAGCGGCTTGCCCTTGCCCTTGCTCGGGCTGCTGGCCTGCTGGCTGCCGAAGGACGTGTCGCGGGCGGATAACCGAGAACGACGCTTATAGCGATTTCTTGAACGCCGACTTGGTGCAAAATAGCCCCCCTCAAGGGTGAGCCCAGCCCCCTGCCGCGCCACGCCGTGCCCTAAGAATCGAGAGGAGAATCCATTTTGAAACGTGATGTGCCTGAGCCCAAGACCCCGTTCGACGTCACCGAGGTCTCCATTGCCCAACTGCGCGCCGCCCTCGAATCCGGTCAGGTCACGTCTGTGGCGCTGGTCCAGGCGTACCTGGCGCGGATCGACGCCTATGACGGCCCCGCCACGCCGACCGCCCTCAATGCGGTGGTGGTGCGCAACCCCGAAGCCTTGACGGAAGCCGAGGCCAGCGACGCCCGTCGCGCCCGGGGCCAGGCCCTGGGGCCACTGGATGGCATTCCCTACACCGCCAAGGACAGCTACCTGGTCAAGGGCCTGACCGCCGCCTCCGGCAGCCCGGCCTTTGCCGAACTGGTGGCCTATCGCGACGCCTTCACCATCGAACGCCTGCGCGGCGCCGGGGCCATCTGCCTGGGCAAGACCAATATGCCGCCCATGGCCAACGGCGGCATGCAGCGTGGGGTCTATGGCCGCGCCGAGAGCCCGTACAACGCCGACTACCTCACGGCGCCCTTCGCTTCGGGCTCGTCGAATGGCGCCGGTACGGCCACGGCGGCCAGCTTCGCCGCCTTCGGCCTGGCCGAGGAAACCTGGTCCAGCGGTCGCGGCCCGGCCTCGAACAACGGCCTGTGCGCCTACACCCCTTCCCGCGGGGTGATCTCGGTGCGTGGCAACTGGCCGCTGACCCCGACCATGGACGTGGTAGTGCCCTTCGCCCGGACCATGGCCGACCTGCTGGAAGTGCTGGACGTGGTGGTGGCCGAAGACCCGGACACCCGCGGCGACCTGTGGCGCCTGCAACCCTGGGTGCCGATCCCCAGCGTGGCCTCGGTGCGCCCGGCGTCCTACCCGCAACTGGCGGCCGACGCCAAGGCCCTCAAGGGCAAGCGCCTGGGCGTGCCGCGCATGTACATCAACGCCGACCCCGGGGCCGGCACCAGCGAAGCGCCGGGGATCGGTGGCCCGACCGGCCAGCGCATCCACACCCGGCCCTCGGTGATCGAACTCTGGCAACAGGCGCGCCAGGCCCTCGAAGCGGCCGGCGCCGAAGTGCTGGAAGTGGACTTCCCGCTGGTCTCCAACTGCGAGGGCGACCGCCCGGGTGCGCCGACCGTGTACAACCGCGGCCTGGTGTCCAAGGAGTTCCTGCACCACGAATTGTGGGACCTGACGGCCTGGGCGTTCGATGACTTCCTGCAAGCCAACGGCGACCCCAAGCTCAAGCGCCTGGTGGACGTCGACGGGCCGAAAATCTTCCCCCACGACCCGGGCACCCTGCCCAACCGCGAAGGCGACCTCGCCGCCGGCATGGATGAATACGTGAAGATGGCCGAGCGCGGCATCACCCCCTGGGACCAGATCGACAGCGTGCCCGACGGCCTGCGCGGCCTGGAGCAGACCCGGCGCATCGACCTCGAAGAGTGGATGGATCGCCTGGGCCTGGATGCGGTGCTGTTCCCGACCGTGGCCGACGTGGCCCCGGCCAATGCCGATGTCGACCCGGCGGCGGCGGATATCGCCTGGAGCAACGGGGTCTGGGTGGCCAACGGCAACCTCGCCATCCGCCACCTGGGCGTGCCCACGGTCACCGTGCCCATGGGCCTGATGGCCGACATCGGCATGCCCGTGGGCCTGACCTTCGCCGGCCGCGCCTACGACGACTCGGCCCTGCTGCGCCTGGCCTCGGCCTTTGAATCCACCGCCGACAAGCGGGTGATCCCACCGCGGACTCCGGCCCTGGCGGGCGGCAAAGGCTGACCACCCAGGGAGTGGCGCGCAGCAGGCGCCACTCCCGACCACCCCGGCGCGCAAGCCGCCGTCACCGCGTCAGGCAACGCGCAGTCCGACTACCACTACATCCGCAAGGAACGAGGCCTGTATGGCGCGACGCGTCTCAGCCTGAGCGACGACCTGAGCCTGATCCTCGGCACGCGCCTGAGCGGGGTCGCTGCCGACCTCGAACAACTTCGGCGGATTGTTCTATGGCGACCCGCGCACGTTGCACTGACCTTGCGTTATCAGTACTGAGCCGCCGGATCAGCCAGGTCCGCGCAGTGGCTGATCCGCACTTTCCCTAAACGCCCGGTGGCTCGAATGCAGCCCGCGCCAGGTCGGCTGCCTCGGACGAGCAGAAAATTGTCAGCGTTCAATTCAAACTTTTTGCCGCGCCGGACGTCCTTTATTTAACGCTGCCGACACCTCTTGTGGCCCCAGACAGCTGACTTCAGCTAAGGACGGATGATGACCTTCTTTATTTTTCTACTGGCCTGTGCGGCCGCGGCAAGCACCGGCCTCCTGTTCAAGCCGGGCCCGTGGTACGACGCCCTGGTCAAACCCGGCTTCACCCCACCCAATTGGTTGTTCCCGGTTGCCTGGACGCTGATCTACCTGCTGCTCGCCTGGGCCGGCTACCGCTTGAGCCTGATCCCCGGCAGCCAGCAGGTGCTGGCGTTATGGGCCGCGCAGATTGCGCTGAAT
Source organism: Pseudomonas sp. MF4836 (assembly GCF_002018875.1). Classification (GTDB taxonomy): domain Bacteria; phylum Pseudomonadota; class Gammaproteobacteria; order Pseudomonadales; family Pseudomonadaceae; genus Aquipseudomonas. The sequence goes on along the minus strand of NZ_MVOL01000001.1, from coordinate 553,374 downwards.
ACGTTGTGGACGCCGGTGTTCTTCGGCGCCCACCGAATACTGGCCGGCATGCTGATCATCACCCTGTTGTGGCTGGTGGTGGCGGCCATGGTGGTCCTGGCATTGCAGTTGGACCTGATCACCGGGCTGATCCTGTTCCCGTACCTGGCGTGGCTGTGTGTGGCGGCGGCGTTGAATTTTTCCATCCTGCGCAATAACCGCTGATGACCCCTCGCCAACCCGGGACAAGCCGGCTGTGGCCTGCCAGCGAGGAGGAGTTGCGGCAGATGCGCGACTTCAATAAAAAGCTCGCCTGGTTACCACGCTTTCGAATCCGCAATCGGCTCACGCCCCGGGTGATCCAGGCCCTGCTGCGTGCCGGCCAGATCGGCGGCGCCGGCAAATTACTGCAACACGGGCTCAAGGCTGAAACACGGGTCATCGGTGTCGACGGCCTTGCGGTGCCCGTGCGCATCCTCACGCCCGCCGGGAAAGCCAAGGGTGTGGTGCTGGATTTCCATGGCGGCGGCTGGGTGATCGGCAATGCGCAGATGAACGACCCCCTCAACCTGGCCATGGTCAATGAGTGCCAGGTCGCGGTGGTTTCAGTGGATTACCGGCTCGCCGTATCGACCCCGGTTGAAGGCCTGCTGCAGGACTGCCTGAGTGCCGCGCGCTGGCTGCTGAGTGACGAATGCGAGGAGTTTGCCGGCCTGCCGGTGATTGTCGTGGGTGAATCGGCCGGAGGCCATCTGGCTGCGGCCACTCTGCTGGCCCTGAAACAGTGGCCCGACCTGCTGCAACGGGTGCGCGGTGCGCTGCTGTACTACGGCGTCTACGACCTCGGCGGAACCCCCAGCGTGCACGCCGCGCCCGCGCAAACCCTGGTGCTGGACGGGCCCGGCATGGTGCAGGCGCTGCGCGTGCTGACGCCGGGGTTGAGCGACGAGCAGCGCCGGCAGCCGCCGTTGTCACCGCTGTATGGCGACTTCACCGACTTGCCGCCAGCCCTTCTGCTGGCCGCCGAGCTGGATCCGCTGATAGACGACACCCTGCAGATCGCCGAGCGCTGGGTGCAGTCGGCGGCGGTCGAGGTGCACGTGGTGCCCGCTGCGGCCCATGGCTTCATTCATTTTCCGACCGCACTGGGCGCTGCTGTCCTGGCTTACAGCCGAAAGTGGATAACGGCGCGAATCGATGGGCCCAATTGCTGAAAAACCATCGACTCAAACCCGTCAGCAGGTTTATCTAGATCGCCAGCACAAAACGGCTCTCGCCCCCCGCCTGCGCGCCGGTAGCGGGGTGTTCAAGCAGGAACCCGCAGCGCATCAGGACTTTCTTCGAACCGAGATTGGCCTCGTAGACATACGCCACCAGCTGAGAAAGCTGCCAGCGACTGCGCGCCTCCTGGATCAGGTGCCGCACGGCCAGGGTCGCCAGCCCCTGCCCGCATGCGTCTTGCGCGATGCGATAACCGATCTGCGCAGAACGCTGCACCGGGTCGATGCTTTTCAAGTTGGCCCGACCGACTATTTTTCCCCTGGTCTCTTCGACCACGAACGGGTGCCAGCGGCCATCGGCAAAGTCGGACAAGTAACCTTGAATATGTTCGGTGACGCCCTGCAAGGAGTAGAAAGCCGGGTCACGGGCATCGATATGGGACTCGAACCACTGGCGGTTGTCGGTTTCGAATGCCAGCAAGGCTTGGGCGTCGGTACTTCTCAGTTCGCGAACTCTATAGGTGTTCATTCATCACCTCGGCTGCCCTGCTCGCTAAAGATAAAGGGCGAGCGGCCAGCACAGCTGAATAAAAGGCGGGCTGGTTTTTGCGGCCCGGTCACAGCGAGCGCAAGCTTACAGCACCTGCGCTCCGACTCCATGACCGGCCCAATGGACGAAACCCTGCCCGGCTTGCGCTGCAACAGCCGGTGCTCAGGTAAGATGCGCGCCGGATCGAATGCGCTGATGGACCTCAGCCGCCACCCCCGCCAAGGAAATCTGGGTATGGACAATGCGTTGCAAATAGAACCCGGCGAAGAGACGGTCGTAGGACATTGCGAAACCTGTGGGCACGAAACCAGGATGTTTCGCGGTTTTGTATTCAATGCTGACGGCGCTTATGCCGTGTACCTGGGCACCTATACGGCCGCCCATCCCGAGCGGGGCCTGTCGATGGCCGTCAGCCTTCGGGGCTGGGGCGCGGGCTCGGACACAACGGCCAAGGAATGCGTGGCGCTGGAGTGGAGAATCACCGACCGCGAACCCGGTTGCCGGGTCCTCGATGCAGACGACACCTCATGGGCCGGCAAGCCGATTCTGGGCCGGATGCTGTCTCGGCACGAGGCCATGAGTTCCGGTCGCGGAGCCGAAGCCTTCGCCGTCACCGATGCGCTGTGGAAGGCGGATCCTCGGTTGGCCAAGGCCTTGAACAGTGACGCCTAGCCCCGCTCGCCGTTGGCGACACCCAGGCCAACGGCAATGCCCAGGCCGGGCCGCCGACTAGGGCAGCACGCGCTGGCGCTTGAGGCTGTCCAGCGCATTGAGCAGCGACGCGGTTGAGTCGACCCTTTCAGTGAAGCCATAGCGGTAGATTTTGTTGGTATCGGAAATGATGTCGTTCTCGGTGTGGAAGATAAAATCCCCGAAGGCCCAGCCCACCAGTTTCTCCAGGTCGTCTTGAATCAGATTGTGGCGCTTGGCGATCTCCCGCCATAACCCGGCCTTGTCCGGCATGTGCCGGGTCAGTGTCAGCGGCACCGGCGAAGCGGTGTTCATTGCCAGGTGCCGGGCGATGTCCGGCCACATGCGTTCCCAGCGGAAAATATCGCCGTTGGCCACATTGAACGCCTCGCCGCCCGCCGACTCGCTAAGGGCTGCCCAGACGCTGGCCCGTGCCAGTAACCCGGCATCCGTGAACTGCAGCAGTTGGCCATAGGCCTTGTCGGTTCCGGGGAATCGCATCGGGATATCAAGGGCACGGGACAATTCGGCAAAGACGCCGATGAGCAGCGCAATATTCATCGGGTTGCCGTGGATATCACCGACAACCAGATCAGGACGCAGCGCCACATAATCCCAGCGACTGCGTTCGGCGCGCGTTCTGAGCTGGGCTTCCTGGGCCCTGTACAGGTTCGGCGGCATATGCCCGGCGTCGCTCTCCAGGGCCGGCGTGGGTACCTTGGCGCCCAGGTGCGAACCGTAGATCTTGAAGCCCTGATAGATGACTACCCGTTCAAGGGCGGAATCAGCCTGTTCCAGCCCGTCCAGCACATTGCCCAGCATCCGCGCATTGCGCTGGGCTTCCAGCGCCAAGTCAGGGTCCGGGCTGAAAGCGGCGTAAAACACATGGGTCGTGTCTCGGGCTGCCTGCAACGCGAGGGCCACCGCCTGCGCGTCGACCAGGTCCGCCTGCAAGGTCTCGGTGCCGGCTACGGGGCGCCGATCCAGCGCCCTGACCCGCCAGCCTTCACGCTTGAGTTCCTGGGCCACGGCATTCCCGATGATGCCGTTGGCGCCGACCACCAGCGCGGTTTTACGGTTTGCCGGAGTGAGGCTCATAGCGCCTCCCCATTACCAAATTCGATCATTTGCTTGCTCCTTCCATGCAGGATGCACGGCTTGAGACACATGATGCCCCTCGCGCTATCTGTGATATAGACTGCCGTCACGACTGACTTCCATGACATAAATTCACAATGGCACGCTGGGATATCAACCGTTTGGCAGAGATGGAAATGTTCATCCAAGTGATAGAGCTCGGCAATTTTTCCTTGGCCGCGCGGGACTTCCGCATGACCCCCTCGGCGGTCAGCAAATTGATTTCACGCCTGGAAACCCGCCTCCAAGCACGCCTGTTGAACCGCACCACGCGCCGCCTGACGCCGACGCCGGAAGGCCACTCGTTTTACGAGCAATGCGTGAGGATTCTTGCCGAGGTGGAGGACGCAGAACGCAGTACCTCCGGCCAGGGCGAACCCCGGGGTCGTCTCAGGGTCAGCGCCAGTGTGCCCTTTGCCCAAGGGGTCTTGTTCGCGCTGGTTCCAGGGTTTCTCTCGCGCTACCCGGGCATCGAACTCGACATCGTACTGACCGATCAGGTGGTGAATCTGCTGGAAGAGCGAACCGACGTCGCGATACGCCACGGCGCACTGGAAAGCTCGCGCCTGGTGGCCAGGAAGCTCGGTGAATCACGGATGATCGTCGTCGCCGCGCCCGCCTACCTGGAGCTCCATGGCCTGCCGCGCGTGCCCGACGACCTGACCCGGCATAACCGCCTGGACTTCGGCTACACGCGTACCCTCAAAGGCTGGCCTTTTGTGGTGGACGGCACGCAATGGATCGTCTCGCCCGAGGGCAATCTGACGGCCAGCGACGGTGAGGCCCTGCGCCAACTGACACTGGCCGGCATGGGCCTGGCGCGCCTCGATGAGTTCCAGGTGGTCGACGACATTACCGCGGGAAGGCTGGTGCCGGTCCTGCAAGGTTTCAACCCGGGCGACGTCGATCCCCTGCACGCCGTGTTTCTCGGACAGGGCCCGCAGATGCCGCTACGGGTGCGGGTTTTTCTCGACTACCTGGTGGCGAATGTTCGACTTCAGCGCCTGGAAGCCGGACAGGCAACGCCCGATATACCGCGTTCTGCCTGACGCACTGGCCTGGGCCGCTCGTTGAACCGAGCCCCTACGCCTGCCGCTTCGTGTGGTTGCCCATAAGGCCCGGGGCGCCGGGTGCCGCTAACCCGGCAAAAAACCCAAATTGCCATGTGTTTCCTTCGTCCTTTCCTACGTCGCACCTTTCATTGCCCGTTTCCCCCTGCCTGGAGTTTCTCGATGCCCTCGCCCAAATCCCTGCCCACTGCGCTGTTGGGCCTGGCCCTTGCCTGCCCGGCCCTGGCCGAGGCCCAGGAGATGGAGCTGGGTCAGGTGCTGATCCGGGCCCAGGAACAGGGCGGCGAGGAACAGACGCTGGAAGATGCCGAGACCCGGCTGTCCCAGGTGCCGGGGGCGACCAATGTGGTGGATATGCGGCGCCCGCTGCAGGGCCGGGTGGCCAGCAACCAGGATGTGCTGGCGTATCAGCCGGGGGTGTACGCGCAGTCGGCGGGCAATGAAGGGGTGAAGATTTCGATTCGCGGCTCGGGTATCAACCGCGCCCCCGGCGCCCATGCGTCGGGGCTGTACACGATGCTCGACGGCCTGCCCCTGACCGGCCCCGGTGGCACGCCCTATGAATTGTTGGAGCCGCTGTGGCTCGATCACGTGGAAGTGCTGCGCGGCGCCAACGGCTTCGACCGTGGCGCCCTGGCCCTGGGCGGGGCCATCGATTACGTCAGCCACACCGGCTACGACGCGCCGCTGTTGCAGGTGCGCTATGGCATGGGCAGCCACGGCTACCGCCAGCGCCAGGTCAGTTCGGGCCAGGTGCTGGGCGACTTCGATTACTACCTGTCCCTGACCGATGCGCGCTCCGACGGTTACCAGGACCACACCTCCAGCAGCAGCCAGGGGGTGGTGGCCAACTTCGGCTATCGCTTCAACCCGAACCTGGAGACGCGCTTCTACCTGCGCCACCGCGAGACCGAAAACGAACTGGCCGGGCGCGTGACCAAGCGCTCCATCGATCATGATCCACGGGCGGCCAACCCCACCTACGTCGCCCGCGACTACAACCGCGACCAGCCGGGCAGTACCTTTATCGGCAACAAGACTACCTACTACATCGACGACGATTCGAGCCTCCAGACCGGGCTGGTCTACCACGACTACCCCATGGACCTGCGCGAAGGCCCCAACCGCCTGCGGGTGGCCTATACCGACGTCAGCGGCACCTTCGACTACAAGCGCCGCGACACCCTGTGGGGCCTGGAAAGCCACAGCACCCTGGGCCTGCGCGTAACCAAGCACCTGCCCAATGCCGGCGCCAGCGAGTTTGTGCGCATTCCCACCGGCAACACCGCCGGCTATGCACCGGGCACGCGGATCCGCGATTTCACCTACCAGGGTTCAGACAGCGTGCTGCACCTGGGCAACGACCTGGAGATCGCCGACGACCTGTGGCTGACCACGGGCCTGGCGGCCATCTACACCCGCCGTGAAAGCGCGGTGACCTACCCCGACAGCGGCGGCAAGACCAGCCTGCACGACTGGGATTACGCGCCGCGCCTGGGCCTGCGCTACCAGTTGAACAAGGACGTGCAACTGTTCGGCAACCTCAGCCGTTCAGTGGAAGGGCCGCACCCCTGGTCGCTGATCTACAGCTCCAACCGGGTGTTCGGGCCCGACAGCGGGGTCGCCACCGGTGCCCAGCGCGAGCCGATCGAGTTGCGCAATCAGACCGCTACTACCCTGGAACTCGGCGGGCGTGGCGACAGCGCCCTGGGCCAGTGGAGCCTGGCCTGGTACTACGCCCAGGTGCGTCATGAACTGCTGTCGGTGCTGCCCGACGCCAACGCCACCACGCCCTATGAACTCAACGCCAGCCCCACGGTGCACCAGGGGCTGGAAGCGAGTCTGCAGAGCACCTTGTGGTCGCGGGACGGCGTCGGCCGACTGAGCCTGCGCCAGGCCTACACCTTGAGCGACTTCCACTACCGCGACGATCAGCGCTTTGACGACAACCGCCTGCCGGGCTTGCCGATGCACTATTACCAGGGCGAGCTGCGCTACGACTGGCCCCTGGGTTTCTTCGCGGCGCTCAATACGCAACTGGTGTCCAAGGCTGCGGTGGATTACGCCAACAGCTATTACGCCGACCCTTACGCACTGTTCGGCGCCACCCTGGGCTACAACGCACCCAAGGACGACTGGCAGGCCTGGGTCGACATGCGCAACCTGACCAACCAGCACTACGCCGCCACCGTGACACCGGGCTACGACGACAAAGGCCTGGACGCGGCGCGTTCGACGCCGGGCGAGGGGTTGGGGGTGTATTTCGGTGTGTCGTGGAGCCTGCGCTGAGGGCCGCCCCGCCCTCGCCTCTCGACGCCGACAAATAACCTGCGAACTTGCGCCCATTGCAGGCCCGAGCCGCCACACACTAGAATAGGATTCATTCCCACTTACGACTTTTTCTCATGAAGCCCACTCCACCCGCCGAGGCCGCAACGCTCGAAGCCCTGTATCGCGGCTACCACGGCTGGTTGCTGAGTTGGCTGCGCCGCCGCGTGCAGTGTTCTCACTACGCGGCGGACGTGGCGCAGGACACCTTTATCCGTCTGCTCGCCACCGGCCCCTATGTGGCCCCGTGCGAACCCCAGGCCTACCTCGCGACCGTGGCGCGTCGCCTGTTGATGGACAAGGGCCGGCGCCAGCGCCTGGAGCAGGCCTACCTGGAAGAGCTCAAACTCTGCGCCGCCTGCATGGACCACGCGCCTTCGCCGGAGCAGATCCTGCAAGCGGTGCAAGTGCTGGAGGCCATCGACCGGGCCCTGGCCCAGATGAAGCCCCGGGTGCGCGAGAGTTTTATCCTGCGGCACCTCGAAGGCCTGGACCAGACGCAGATCGCCCAGCGCCTGGGGGTCTCGGTGCGCACCGTGCAGCACGATCTGGTGGAGGCCCTGCTGGCCTGCGACCGGTGCGCCCAGGCATGAAGTCATCGCTGCCACCCGAGGTATTGCGGCAGGCCGCCGAATGGCTGGTGCGCCTCGACCACCAGACCGATGCCGCCACCGAACAGGCGTTCCAGGCCTGGCTGGCCGCCGACCCGCAACACCGCCACAGCATCACGCGCCTGCAAGGCCACCTGCTGCCCCTGCAACAGGCCCCGGCCCGTGCCGCATTGCGCCGGGCCCGACAACCACGAGCCGCGGCCACGGCGGCCAAATGCCTGGGCCTGGCTGTGCTGCTGGGCCTGGCTGCGGTGCCGGCCTATGAGTATGGGCAGCAGGGTTACCTGCTGGCCGACCTCAGCACCGGCAGCGGCCAGTGGCGCCAGCAACGCCTGGACGATGGCAGCGACCTGCAACTCGAAGGCGGCTCGGCGGTGGACCTGCACTTTGACCCCCGCCAGCGTCGGGTGCAGTTGCTGCGTGGCGAAATCCTGGTGAACGTGGCCAAGGATGCCCAGCGGCCGTTTTATGTCGACACCCCCCAAGGCAGCATCCGCGCCCTGGGCACGCGGTTTATCGTCCAGCGCAGCGGCGATGCGACCCAGGTCACCATGCTCGAGTCCTCCACCCGCATCGACAGCGCCGGGCAACAGCAGGTGCTCGGTCCCGGCCAGCGCCTGCGTTTCGACGCCCGGGGCCCGGGGACGGTGGAACAGGTCGATGCCGACGCCCTCGAGCAAGCCTGGACCCACCATCAATTGCTGGCCAACGACCAGCCCCTGGCGGACGTGCTTGAGCGTCTGGCGCGGCATCGACCGGGCCTGCTGCTGTTCGATCGCCAGGCCTTGCAAGGCCTGCGCGTGACGGTGATGTTGCCGACCGACGACAGCGACAAGGCGCTGCGCCTGCTGCAGCGCACCTTGCCGATTGAAGTCAGCCACTACACCCCATGGCTGACCCGGGTGACCCTGACCCCCGCGGAAAAATAATGTGCCCGGGCGTTGCGTGTTTGCGGTTTTGCTCCGTCCTTCCCTTGGCCAACATCCAAAGGAGCACCGATAACATGTCTTCAATCCCGTCCACCCGTGGCGGCCTGCTGCTGGCCGGCCACCTGTTGCTTGGCTGCCTGCCGCTGGCGTTGCCGGCCCTGTCCTATGCCCAGGAGCAGGTCCAGGCCTTCGACATTGCCCCCGGTCCCCTGGGTGATGTGCTGAGCCGTTTTGCCCAGGCCGCCGGTACGCCGATCTCCTTTCAGTCCGAGCAGGTGGCCGGCTTGACCAGCCCCGGCGTGCGCGGCAACTACAGCGTGGCGGACGGGTTTGCCCAGGTGCTCGGCGGCAGCGGCTTCAGTGCCCGGGCCAGCGCCGATGGCTACCAGCTCGACAGTGCCCCGGTGCAAGGTGCGCTGGCGCTGGGCGCGACCCAGATCAACGCCAACCTGTTGGGCACCATCACCGAAGGCAGCGGCTCCTATACCCCGGGCACCCTCGCCACCTCCACGCGCATGGTGCTCACCCCGCGGGAAACGCCGCAGTCGATCACCGTGATCACCCGCCAGCACATGGACGATTTCGCCCTCAGTTCCATCGACGATGTAATGCGCCACACCCCGGGCATCACCGTGTCGACCTATGACAGCGAACGCACCAACTACTTCGCGCGGGGTTTCTCGGTCGAGAACTTCCAATACGACGGCATCCCGACCCTGCGCAACTCGGCCTATTCGTCGGGGCAGACCCTGAGCGACATGGCGATCTATGACCGGGTGGAAGTGCTCAAAGGCGCCACCGGCCTGCTGAACGGCGCCGGAGCGCCCGGGGCGACGATCAACCTGATTCGTAAAAAGCCGACCCGCGACTTCAAGGCCAACATCGAGTTGGGCGCCGGCAGCTGGGACAACTACCGCTCGCAGATCGATGTCAGCGGCCCCCTGACCGACAGCGGCAACCTGCGCGGCCGGGCCGTGGCGGTGTACCAGGACAAGCATTCGTTCATGGACCACTACCAGCGCAAGACCAGCGTCTACTTCGGCAGCCTGGAAGCCGACCTCGGCGAGGACACCCTGCTGACGGTGGGCTTCGACGCCCAGGAAAACGACCCCCAGGGCTCGGGATGGTCCGGCAGCCGGCCGCTGTTCGACCGCAATGGCGACCGCATCGACGTCAAGCGCTCATACAACAACGGCGCCAAGTGGAGCCGCTGGGAACAGTACACCCAGAGCGTGTTCTCGACCCTGGAACACAGTTTCGCCAATGGCTGGGTGGCCAAGGCGCAACTGACCCATCTGCAAAACGGCTACAACGCGCCGCTGGGTTCGGTGCAGAGCGGCCCGTTCCCGGCCACCGGGCTGTCGTCGCTGTGGTCCAACAAATTCACCGGCAAAACCCGCGCGGATTCGGCCGACCTGTACGTCAACGGCCCCTTCAGCCTGCTGGGTCGCGAGCATGAACTGGTGGTGGGCGCCTCGGCGTCCAACTCCCACTGGACCGGCAAGGACTACGGCGCCCCCGTCTACGCCAACGGCAACAGCTTCGACTTCTGGAGCTTCAACGGCGATCGCGCCGAGCCGGACTGGGGCGAACCGACCCAGTACAACGACCTGACCACCCGCCAGAGCGCGGGCTACATCAGCGCCCGCTTCAATCTCAGCGATGACCTGAACCTGTTCCTCGGCACCCGCGTCGCCAACTACAAACTGACCGGCGACGAACACTCCACGGAAACCGGGCGGCTGGTGCCCTACGTCGGCGTCACCTACGACCTCAACGACAACTTCACCGCCTACGCCAGCTACACCGAAATCTTCATGCCCCAGACTTACAACCGCGACCGCAACAACAAGGTGCTGGAGCCGGATGAAGGCAAGAACTACGAGGTCGGGGTCAAGGGTGAATTCTTTGACGGACGGCTCAACACCAGCCTGGCGTACTTCGAGGTCCACGAAAGCAACCGCGCCGAAGGCGACGCCGAATACAACGCCGCGCCGACCAACCCGGCGCTGGGCTACGCCTCGGTCGGCACCGACGCCAAGACACGGGGCTATGAAGCGGAGATTTCCGGCGAACTGGCCCCGGGCTGGCAGCTCCAGGCCGGCTACACCCATAAGATCATCCGCGACCACCAGAGCAAGAAACTCTCGACCTGGGAGCCGGAAGACCAGGTCAGCTTCGACACCTCGTACACATTCCAGGGTGCCCTCGACCGCTTGACCGTCGGCGGCGGCGCGCGCTGGCAGAGCAAGGCCTGGCAGAACCTGTACATTCGGCCGAAGAACCAATACCAGGACTTCTCCCAGGAGGCCTACTGGCTGGTGGACCTGATGGCGAAGTACCAAATCACCGAACACCTGTCCACCACCCTTAACCTCAATAACGCCTTCGACAAGCGCTACTACACCAACATCGGCTTCTACAACACCGCCTACTACGGCGACCCGCGCAACGTGATGCTCAACACCCGCTGGGATTTCTAGCCCCGACCAGCCCCAAAAAAACGCCATGCCCTCCCCCGAGGCCATGGCGTTTTTGCGCGCGGTCGTAAGGCTCGGCAGCGGCTACAGGGTTGCGGCGCCGGTTTGCCAGTCATCGGGGATCACTGCAATCACATCGATTTCCATCAGCCATTGCGGCTGGCCCAGGCCCGAGATCACCAATCCGGTAGAGATCGGGAACACGCCCTTGAGCCACTTGCCGATCTCCTGATACACCGGCTCGCGGTAGCGCGGGTCGATGATGTAGGTGGTGGTCTTGACGATATGGGACAGGTCCGAACCCGCCTCTTCCAGCAATTGCTTGACGTTTTTCATCGCCTGCTCGGCCTGGGCCCGGGGGTCGCCGAGGCCGACCAGGTTGCCGTCGAAATCGGTGCCGATCTGGCCGCGCACATACACCGTGTTGCCGGCGCGCACGGCCTGGCACAGGTCGTTGTCCAGGGCCTGGTTGGGGTAGGTTTCCTTGGTGTTGAACATGCGGATGCGGGTGTGGGTGGGCTGCGACATCGGGAGCTCCTGAGTAGAGAAATACAACGCCGGGCCGGCACTGCGGGTGCCGGTTCGGACCATGGTTGTCAGGCACTGACCGCCGGCTTTTCCAGCAGGGTGAGCGGCGCGACGGCGCTGTCCGCCTGGCGCTGGCTGGCATCGCGATAGGTCAGGTACTGGCGCTGGGTGGCGATATGGTCGGCGACGTATTTGGCGTCGTGCCAAACGCCCCAGATAAACGACGAACCACGCCGTGACTGCCACGGCAGGCCCAGGAAGTAGATCCCCGATTCCGTGGACACCCCGCGCTGGTGCTGCGGCTTGCCGCTGGCATCAAAGGCATCGACTTCCAGCCAGCTGTAATCCGCAACAAAACCGGTGGCCCAGATGATGGTGCTGATGCCTGCCGCCGCCAGATCGAGTTCGAGGATCGGCTGGGTCACGCACTGCGGATCGGGGAATACCCGACGGGCTTCAGGGTCGAGGGGCAGGTCCAGGCCGTTGCGCTCGATATAGGCATCGGCGGCATTGAGCAGCGCCAGGTAGTTCTCGTCGCCGCGTGCCAGGTTGTCGACCAGGTCCGGGCGAAAGGTCACCAGCCCGTCCTTGAAGGACTGGGTCAGGCCCACCAGGTTCAGGCCACGCTGGGCCAGCTCGCGAAAGTCCACGGTACGCCCGCCGTGGGCACCGCTGACGGCGATGGTCACGTGCTCGCGCCCGGGCTTCATCGCGGCCGCGTCCCACTCCCCCAGCACCCCCAGCCACCAGCAGAAATCCCGGTTGCGATAGGCCCGTGGCGGCCGGTCGTGCTGGCCGATGGAGAGGTAGACGGTCTTGCCGGCGCGTTGCAGTTCATCGGCAATCTGCGTGCCCGATGAACCGGCGCCCACCACCAGCACCGCGCCTTCGGGCAGTTGCCCGGGGTTGCGGTAGTGCGCCGAATGCAATTGGGTCAGGCGCGGATCCTGGGGCGCGATGGCCGGGATCACCGGCTGCTGGAACGGCCCGGTCGCCGCCACCACGCGGTTGGCTTCGATCACGCCCTCGGAGGTTTCCACGGTAAAGCCCGGACGCCCGATATTGCGCCGCACCTTGTGCACCTCGACCCCGGTGCGGATCGGCGCGTTGAAGGTGCGGGCGTAGGCCTCGAAGTAATCCGCCACCCGCTCCTTGGAGGCAAAGCTGTCCGGGCTCAGGTCGTCGAACTCCAACCCCGGAAAGCGATCGTGCCAGGCCGGACCATTGGCCACCAGGGAATCCCAGCGCCCGGTGCGCCAGGCCTCGGCGATCCGGTTGCGCTCCAGCACCAGGTGCGGCACCCCCAGTTTGCTCAGGTGTTCGCTCATGGCCACGCCTGCCTGACCGGCGCCCACAACCAGCGTATCTGTCTGTATTTTTCCAGCTGTCATGCCTGTGTCCTTCTCGAAGGCGGGTGTGGTCGCATTCTGTGCAGATACCGGGCATAGCGAAATTATGATTTTTGTCGTCGCAAGGCAGGAAAAAACTAGGGCCGGCAGCGACGCCTGCACGACCCTGTGGCTGGACTACTCGGCGCCGAGCATGCCGTGGCACAGCAGGCCGAGGAAGCTGCGCATATGGGCGGCATGGGCGGCATGGGCGGCACGGTCCGGCGTGGGCTCGGTGGCCAGGCGGATGAACGCCATGTTGGCGTACTGGTTGAAGACAGTGGCGGCGACCTCGATATCGACGCTCGCGCGCACCTTGCCCAGGCGCTGGAAATGCATCAACAGGGCCTGGGTTTCCTCGATCACCGCCGCGTTCCAGGGTTGCAGGGCCTGGGACAGCTCACCAGTGAACAGGAACGGCGCCAGCTCGCGCCACAGGGATGCCGGCATGGCCTGGAGCTGATAGCGGGTCATCAGGCCTTCGAACTCGCACAGCGCCTCCAGCGGGTCGCTGCGCTCGTCCAGGTGCGCGCGGGCTTCGCCCATGGCCTGCTCGTCCGGGGCCTTAAGCAGGGCCAGAAGGATCTCCTGTTTGCCGCCGAAATAATTGACCACGGTCGGCGACGACACCCCAGCCTGGTGGGCGATCTGCTCCAGGGTGGTGGCGCCGAACCCATTGCGCTTGAACAGCTGCAACGCGGCCTCGGCGATCACCTGGCGGCGCTGTTCCTTTTGCCTCTCTCGTAGTCCGGACATGGTTCCCCTGGGGTGCGCTAACGATGTCGGCCAGCCTACGGATATCACTTTTCAAGGACAAATATTTTCTTTACAAAAATATTTTTAGGTGCCAAATATTATCCCCGCCCTGCCCTGCCCCCCGTCGGCAGGCAGCCCGATCGCCCACTGCGCCTCACACCTGGAGCACGCCATGACCGCCGACCTCGACCCCACCCGCAGCACCCTGGACTATCAAAACGCCGACGCCGCGCACCACATTCACGCCTTCGTCGACCAGAAAGCCCTCAACGCCGAAGGCCCGCGGGTGATGGTCGGCGGCGAGCGCCTGGCGCTGTGGGACAACGACGGCAAGCGCTACCTGGACGGCATGTCCGGCCTGTGGTGCACCAACCTCGGCTACGGCCGCAAGGACCTGGCCGACGCGGCCTATGCGCAATTGCAGCAACTGCCGTACTACAACATGTTCTTCCACACCACCCACCCGGCGGTGATCGAGCTGTCGGAGCTGCTGTTCAGCCTGCTGCCGGCTCACTACAGCCACGCGATCTACACCAACTCCGGCTCCGAGGCCAACGAGGTGCTGATCCGCACTGTGCGCAAGTTCTGGCAGGTGATGGGCCAGCCGCAGAAGAAAATCATGATCGGTCGCTGGAACGGCTACCACGGCTCGACCCTGGCGGCGACGGCCCTGGGCGGCATGAAATTCATGCATGAAATGGGCGGCACCGTGCCCGATGTGGCGCATATCGACGAACCCTACTGGTACGCCCACGAAGGCAACCTGAGCCCCGAGGAGTTCGGCCTGCAGATGGCGCGGCAACTGGAGCAGAAGATCCTCGAACTGGGGGCCGACAAGGTCGCCGCCTTCGTTGCCGAGCCGTTCCAGGGCGCGGGCGGGATGATCATCCCACCGGCCAGCTACTGGCCGGAAATCCAGCGCATCTGTCGGCAGTACGACGTGCTGTTGTGCGCCGACGAAGTGATCGGCGGCTTTGGCCGCACCGGCGAATGGTTCGCCCACCAGACCATGGGCTTCGAGCCCGACACGCTGTCCATCGCCAAGGGCCTGACCTCGGGCTACATCCCCATGGGCGGGCTGATTCTGTCGCGGCGCATGGCCGAGGCCCTGGTGGAAAAAGGCGGCGTATTCGCCCACGGCCTGACCTACTCCGGGCACCCGGTGGCCGCCGCCGTGGCCATCGCCAACCTCAAGGCATTGCGCGACGAGGGGGTGGTGACCCAGGTCCGCACCGACACCGGCCCGTACTTGCAGAGCTGCCTGCGGGAGGTGTTCAGCGACCACCCGCTGGTGGGTGAAGTCCAGGGCATCGGCCTGGTGGCGGCACTGCAATTTGCCGAGGACAAGGCCACCCGCAAACGCTTCGCCAACGAGAACGATATTGCCTGGCGCTGCCGCACCATCGGCTTCGAAGAAGGCCTGATCATCCGCTCGACCCTGGGCCGCATGATCATGGCCCCGGCCCTGGTGGCGACCCGTGCCGAGCTCGATGAGTTGGTGGACAAGACGCGGATCGCCGTCGATCGCACGGCCCGCGAGTACGGGCGCTTGTAACGGCAGGCACTGGCCTGACAAGTATTTACTTAAGCAAGCACCACAAAAAACCTCGTTTCGCCAACCGCAGCGCCTGGACAGAATGGATTCATATCCAGTCCACGCCCCAGGACCACCTGGGGCGCGGATGGCTGGCCAGACGAAACAGGAGCACCACGCCATGACTTTTTCCATCGTCGGCCGCTGCGCCGAAACCGGTCAACTGGGGATCGCCATCAGTTCCTCGAGCATTGCCGTGGGCGCGCGTTGCCCCTGGCTGCGCCCGGGGGTCGGGGCGGTCGCCACGCAAAACATCACCCTGCCCGCCCTCGGGCCCCAGGTGCTGGAACAGATGGAGGCCGGCCTGTCCCCCGCCCAGGCGCTGGACAAGGCCCTGACCAGCAATGGCTACAGCCAGTACCGGCAATTGACCGCCATCGATCACCTGGGCCAGACCGCGCACTTCAGCGGCAGCCAGACCCTGGGCACCCACCATGCGCTGGCCGGCGAGCAGTGCGTCGGCGCCGGCAATATGCTGGCCGACCCCAGGGTGATCGAAACCCTGGTGCAGACCTTCGAAACCAGCGGCGGGCAACTGGCTGACCGGCTGATCGCCGCGATGCAGGCCGCAGTCGCGGCCGGGGGCGAAGCCGGGCCGGTGCATTCGGCGGCGATGGTGGTGGTCGGCGAGTTGACCTGGCCCATCGTCGACCTGCGGGTCGACTGGGCCGACCATGACCCCATCGGCCAACTGGCCCAGCTGTGGCAGGCCTACAGCCCGCAGATGCAGGACTACATCGTGCGCGCGCTGGACCCGACCAAAGCCCCAAGCTACGGCGTGCCCGGGGATGAATAGATGAACAGCCGCGAGTTGCTGGCCAAACTGGTGGGCTTCGACACCACCAGCCGCGAATCCAATCTGCACCTGATCGAGTTCGTGCGTGACTACCTGGCCGGGTTCGGCGTGCCCTGCGAACTGATCTTCAATGAGCCGCGCAGCAAGGCCAATCTGTTCGCTACCCTGGGCCCGCCGCAGGTGCCGGGCATTGTCCTGTCCGGCCACACCGATGTGGTGCCGGTGGACGGCCAGGCGTGGAGCGTCGCCCCCTTTGAGCTCAGCGAGCACGACGGCAAGCTCTACGGGCGCGGCACCGCCGACATGAAGGGCTATATCGCCTGTGTGCTGGCGGCGGTGCCCAGGTTTCTTGCGGCGCCATTGCGCATGCCGCTGCACATTGCCCTGTCCTATGACGAAGAAGTCGGCTGCCTGGGGGTGCGCTCGCTGCTCGCCGAGCTTGAGCGGCGGCCACACAAGCCGCTGCTATGCATCATTGGCGAACCCACCGAGCTCAAGCCGGTGCTCGGGCACAAGGGCAAGCTGGCGATGCGCTGTGACGTGCACGGCGCGGCCTGCCATTCGGCCTACGCCCCCCAGGGGGTGAACGCCATCGAATACGCCGCCGAGCTGATTGGCGAACTGGGCCGCATCGGCGCCCGCCTGCGCCGCCCGGAGCTGCATGACCCGCGTTTCGACCCGCCGTACAGTACCGTGCAGACCGGGCTGATCAGTGGCGGCAAGGCACTGAATATCGTCCCGGCCGATTGTCGTTTCGACTTCGAAGTCCGCGCCCTGCCCAACCAGGATCCGCGGCAGGTCGCCGAGCAGTTGCGGCACTTCGCGCAACAGCAGTTGGTGCCGAGGATGCAGGCCGTGGATGGTGCCAGTGGCATTGGTTTTTCCGAGCTTTCGGCCTATCCGGGTCTGGCTACCGACGCCGACAGCCAGGCGGCGCGCTGGATTGCCCAGTTCTGCGGTTCCAGCGAATTTGGCACCGTGGCGTTTGGCACCGAGGGCGGTCTGTTCGACGCCGTGGGCATCCCCACGGTGATTTGCGGGCCGGGCAGCATGGATCAGGGGCACAAGCCCGACGAGTTTGTCAGCCTCGCCCAGCTCGCGGGCTGCGACGCCATGCTCGAACGCCTGGCGTCGGCCCTGCAGCGCTGACCTCAGGCCTGATCCCTGGGCGCCAAGACTTCGCGGCAGTGATCGACAAACAATTGCGCCGGCTTGGTCAACTGCGAGCGGCGCAACCAGGCCGCCGACAACCCGGAGCCGGTGACCTCTTCCACCAGCGGTACGCAGACCAGCTTCTGGCCGTCGTAGGTGTAGTCGGACTTGGGCCGGGTCACCAGGATCGAAAAGCCGAAACCGCGCCCGACCATGCCCCGCACCATCTCGATCGACGGTGAGCTGAACAGGATGTGCGGGGTCAGGCCGCGCTCCTCGAAGATGCTGACGAAGTAGGTCCGGCTGGGCTGCACATCCAGCAGCACCATGGGTTCGAGCACCAGGTCATTGAGTGACACCCGGGCCTGATGGGCAAAGCGATGGCCTTCGGGCAACAGCGCGTAGGGCTGCTGCGGCGCCATCAACGGCGCGGTGTCGATGGTGCTGTCCAAGTCATGCTCATAGAGAATCGCCAGGTCGATGCTGCCCGAGGTCAGGGCCTGCACCAGCTCTTGCTGCTCGCCGTCCCGGATGCGAATTTCCACCCCCGGCCAGCGATCGCGAAAGCCGGCAATCAAACGTGGCAGGTACAGCGGCGCGACGGTTTCAAAACAGCCAATGTCGATCTGCCCGGCCACCACGTCGTTATCGGCCAGGGCGTTTTGCTCGAACTCGTGGGCCACCCGCAGCAGCTCCTGAGCCTTGCGATAGAAGCGTGCGCCGCTGGGAGTCAGGGACACACCCTGGGCGTGGTGGCGGATAAACAACTGCACGCCAAAGCTTTCTTCCAGGTGCTTGATTGCGGTCGAGACCGAAGGTTGGGCGATGTAGAGCTTGCGCGACGCCTCGGCCACGCTGCCGCATTCGACGGTGGTGACGAAGTATTTGAGTTGTCGCAAGTTGTAAGCGGCCATGGCTACCTCGAAAGAGATGGGTCGAACGCATCAAAACGGGGCGCGATCACGGCGCTCGTGCACAGCGTGCAGCCTAGTTGAACGCCGCCGCTGCGTGCCTGCACGAGCAATCGAGCCCCCGGTGCAATGATGCGCGGTACTGGGCCAGGTCAATCAAGAATCGGGCCGTTGCGCCTACGCGCGCACAACCTCGATTCTGCAACCAGCACGCCCCGGGTGAAACCAGCAATTTCCTGGGGCCTGAACTTAAAAAAGCTGCTCAACCCGATGCCGCTTGTGTACGAGCTGGCCAGGCAGGGCCAACCCCTGTAGCCGCGTACCTCGGCAGCGGCTACGGGCGATGTGTGCGCCACGATGAAGCACGCCAGCCGAGTTTTTTTATCGATACGGAACACATTTTTACTAATTTCCCACCCCCGGCGCTTGGCCCACTATCGGCCCCACTGATCGTGGACGTAGCCCCGAGGGGCCAACTGGGAGTATGCAGTGACTGACCTCAATACCTGGCAAACGCTGGCGGCCAAGCAACCCTTTAGCAACAGCGCACTGATCGCCGGACGTGCGCACGCCGCGTTGAGCGGCGAGACCTTTGCCGTGCGCAACCCGGCGACCAATGCCCTGCTGGCCAACGTCGCCGCCTGCGGCGATGCCGATATCGACCTGGCCGTCAGCGCTGCCCGCAAGAGTTTTGCCAGCGGCCCCTGGGCCCGCCTGTTGCCGCGGGATCGCAAGGCCGTGCTGCTGCGCCTGGCGGAGCTGATCCTGGCCCACCGCGAAGAGCTGGCCCTGCTCGACAGCATGAGCATGGGCAAGCCGGTGATGGACGCCTGGAACATCGATGTGCCTGGCGCCGCCCACGTCTTTGCCTGGTACGCCGAAAGCCTCGACAAGCTGTACGACCAGGTCGCCCCCACCGGCCGCGGCGCCCTGGCCACCATCACCCGCGAGCCCCTGGGCGTGATCGCCGCCGTGGTGCCGTGGAACTTCCCGCTGGACATGGCCGCCTGGAAGCTCGCCCCGGCCCTGGCCGCCGGCAACAGCGTGATCCTCAAACCCGCCGAGCAGTCGCCGTTCTCGGCCCTGCGCCTGGCCGAACTGGCGCTGCAGGCCGGGGTCCCGGAAGGCGTGTTCAACGTGGTGACCGGGCTCGGCCAGCACGCCGGGCGCGCCCTGGGCCTGCACCCGGATATCGACGCGCTGGCGTTCACCGGCTCGACCCAGGTCGGCAAGCATTTCATGCAGTACTCGGCGCAATCCAACCTCAAGCAGGTGTGGCTCGAATGCGGCGGCAAGAGCCCGAACCTGGTGTTCGATGATTGTCAGGATCTGGACCTGGCCGCGCAAAAGGCCGCGTTCGGGATTTTCTTCAACCAGGGAGAAGTGTGCTCGGCCAACTCGCGGCTGCTGGTGCAGCGCTCGATCCACGATGAGTTCGTCGAACGCCTGGTCGAACAGACCCGGCACTGGCAGCCCGGCGACCCACTGGACCCCGCGAGCAAGATGGGGGCGATGGTCGATGCACGGCAGACCGCCCGGGTCATGGACTACATCGCCCAGGCCGGCAGCGACGGGGCACAGCGGGTGGCCGGCGGCGAGCAAGTGACGCTCAACGGTTCGAACAACTTTATCCAGCCCACCCTCTTCACCCAGGTCACGCCGCAGATGCGCCTGTCCCGCGAGGAAGTGTTCGGGCCGGTGCTGGCGATCACCGCCTTCGACGATGAAGACCAGGCGGTGCAGATGGCCAACGACCATATCTATGCCCTGGCCGCCTCGGTCTGGAGCGATGACCTGAACCGGGCCCATCGCGTCGCCAGCCGCCTGAATGCCGGGACCGTGTCGGTCAATACCGTGGATGCGCTGGACGTCTGCGTGCCCTTTGGCGGCGGCAAGCAATCGGGCTTTGGCCGCGACCTGTCGCTGCACTCGTTCGACAAATACACCCAGCTCAAAACCACCTGGTTCCAGCTGCGCTGAGCCCCTATCGCAACAGCGGCCCGGTTCGTGCTTGGCCACTGTGACGCACGACCCGGCCGTTTGCGCAAAACCGGCCGGGCACTGTTTACCGGCTTGATCCTCCTTGCCTGCAACTCATGCCTGGGTGTTTGCCCGGGCGATACCAGAGTGAATGACCGATGAATAATAACGACAACAGAGCCGCAACCCTTGAACTGAGCACCATCCAGCCCATTGCCCGGCACCTGCGCCACGGTCGCGCCCGCGACCTGTTCACCATCTGGTTCGGCTCCAACATCATGTTGCTGACGGTGGTCACCGGTGCGCTGGCGGTCACGGTGTTCAAGTTGCCGTTCCTGGCGGCCATGGCCGCCTTGATTGCCGGCAACCTGATCGGCGGCATCTTCATGGCCCTGCACTCGGCCCAGGGCCCGCAACTGGGTGTGCCGCAGATGGTGCAGACCCGGGGCCAGTTCGGCTCCTACGGCTCGCTGCTGGTGGTGGCCCTGGTGGTGATCATGTACCTGGGCTTTTTCGCCTCCAACCTGGTGCTCGGCGGGCAATCGCTGCACAGCCGCTACCCGCTGTTCAGCACCAACCAGGGCATCGTCCTGGTGGGCTTGATCAGTGTGGTGGCGACGGTGTTCGGCTATCGCCTGATCCACGCCTACACCCGGCTCATGTCCTACGTGTCGGGGGCGATCCTGCTGCTGTGCTTTGCCTGGATCATCGGCGTGCACGGGCTGCCGGCGGACTTCCTGCAACGCAACCAGACCAACCTCCAGGGCTTTCTCGGCACCCTATCGATCGCAGCCCTGTGGCAACTGGCGTATGCGCCCTATGTCTCGGACTACTCGCGCTACATGCCGGCCGACACCGGTGGCCGCGCCGCGTTCTGGTCCAGCTACTGGGGCTGCTGCCTGGGCTCGATCCTGCCGATGACCCTGGGGGTGGTGGTTGGCCTGAGTGTGGAAGGCGACATCATCAGCGGCCTGATCGAGATGACCGGCAGCATCGCGACCCTGGTGGTGGCGGTGTTTTCCATCGGCATCGCCGCCACCAACGCCATGAACCTGTATTGCGGCACCCTCTCGGCCATCACCGTGGGCCAGACCCTGGTGCCCACGTGGTCGGCCGGCGCCCTGTCGCGGGCGGTGACCGCGCTGCTGCTGTTCTCCATTGCCCTGGCCCTGGCGCTGCTGGGCCAGGATGACTTCATGGCCAACTACACCAACTTCATCCTGTTGCTGCTGTATGTGCTGGTGCCCTGGACTGCGATCAACCTGGTGGACTACTACCTGATCGCCCATGGCAACTACGACGTCGACTCGTTCTTCCGTCGCGACGGCGGGATCTACGGCTACTTCAACTGGACGGCGGTGGGCTGCTATGTGCTCGGGGTGCTGGTGCAGATTCCGTTCATGGCCACCGAGCTGTACACCGGGGTCATCGCCCAGGCCATGGGCGGCGCCGATATTTCCTGGATCGTCGGGCTGCTGGTGATCTCGCCGGTCTACTACCTGGCCAGCCGCCGTCGCAGCCGCCAGCAAGCACTCAAACCCGCAGGGAGAAATGCATGAACACTGACTACGACTACATCATTGTCGGCGCCGGTTCCTCCGGCTGCGTCCTGGCCAACCGCCTGAGCGCCGACCCGAGCGTCAGCGTGTGCCTGATCGAAGCCGGCGGCCACGACAACAGCCAGCGCATCCAGACCCCGGCGGGCACCATCACCCTGTACAAGAGCAAGACCTACAGCTGGAACTTCTTCTCCACGCCACAGAAAAACCTCAACGGGCGCCGCCTGCACACGCCACGGGGCAAGGCCCTGGGCGGCTCCAGTTCGATGAACAGCATGATCTACATTCGCGGCCATGCCAGCGACTACGATCGCTGGGCCGAGGCCGGCTGCCCGGGCTGGGACTGGAACAGCGTGCTGCCCTATTTCAAGAAGTCGGAGAACAACCAGCTGGGCCAGGACCCGCGTCTGCATGGTACGGGCGGCGAGCTCAATGTCGAGGCGGCGCGCGACCCCAACCCGGTGTCGGCACTGTTTGTCAGGGCCGCGCAACGCCTGGGCCTGGCCCGCAACGATGACTTCAACGGCGAGCGGCTCGAAGGCTGCGGGATTTACAACCTCACGCAGAAAAATGCCCGGCGCCTGTCGAGCTACCGCGCCTTTGTCGCGCCGGTCCGGGAGCGACCCAACCTCACCGTCGTCACCAACTGTGCGGTGCGCTCATTGATTCTCGAACAGCGGGTGGCCCGCGGCGTGCAGGTGGACATCCAGGGCCAGCCCCAGGCCTTGCTTGCCCGCCGTGAAGTGCTGCTGTGCGCGGGTTCCCTGGGCAGCCCGCAGCTGCTGCTGGCGTCCGGTATCGGCCCGGCCGCCGAGGTGCAACAGGCCGGGGTCGAGGTCCGGCATGACCTGCCCGGGGTCGGCAAAAACCTCCAGGATCACCTCGACGGGCTGCTCACCATTCGCTCGAAAAGCCCACTGACGCTGGGCTTCTCCCTGGGCTCGCTGCCCAGCATTCTCGCCGCGCCCCTGCGCTACCTGCTGGCGCGCAAGGGCTGGCTCACCACCAACTACGTGGAGGCCGGCGGCTTTGCGCGCACGCCCCTGGCCGGGGCCGTGCCCGATGTGCAGTTCCACTTTGTACCGGGCTATCGCAGCCATCGCGGACGGCTGTTCGAATGGGGCCACGGCTATGCGGTGCACACCTGCGTGCTGCGGCCCAAAAGCATTGGCGAACTGCGCCTGGACCGAGACGGCCAGTTGCTGATCGACTTCAACTTCCTCAGTGACCCGAGCGACGCCCAGGTGCTGATCGAGGGCTTGAAACTGGCCCGGCGAATTCTGGCCGACAGCCAGTTCGACGCCATTCGCGGCGAGGAGATGCTGCCCGGCAAGGCGGTGCAGACCGACGAGCAATTGCTGGCCTATGTGCGCGAGTACGCGGCGACGGTGTTCCACCCGGTGGGCACCTGCAAGATGGGGCTCGACCCCATGAGCGTGGTGGGCCCGGACTTGAAGGTGCATGGGGTGCAGGGGCTGCGGGTGGTGGATGCCTCGATCATGCCGAGCCTGATCAGCGGCAACACCAACGCGCCGTGCATCATGATCGGCGAAAAAGCCGCCGACCTGATCCTGCACGGCACGCCCCAGGCCGCCAGTGCCACCCGCCTGAACCAGGCGGTGACCAGCTGACGATTCGGTCGACCTGGTTCCCCTCGCCACAAAAGAGCGCAGTGCGGCGCCCCTGCGACCTGGCTCCCCGCCCATGTGGCGAGGGAGCTTGCTCCCGCTCGGCTGTGCAGCGGCCGCAAATGGCAGCGCGCGCTGGGCCAGATGTATTGAGGGGCCAGGGGTTGGGCCTGCTGCGCAGGCCAGCGGGAGCAAGCTCCCTCACCACAAAAACAGCGCAGTGCGGCGCCCCTGCGACCTGGCTCCCCTCCCATGTGGCGAGGGAGCTTGCTCCCGCTCGGCTGCGCAGCGGCCGCAAATGGCAACGCGCGCTGGGCCAGATGTATCGAGGTGCCAGGGGTAGGGCCTGCTGCGCAGGCCAGCGGGAGCAAGCTCCCTCGCCACAAAAACAGCCCATCTTTTTCATCGTCAGCGACGACATATTTACTAATTTTCCTGCCCCTCGACATCAGCCAACATCAACCTCGCCCCACAGCGGCAAAAGGTCCGTCAGAGACCCGCAGGATGTTCCCGTTTTTGGCGTCTAGCCCCACTGCCCCGAGATATACGAACTAAAAACCATCGTTCCGGGAGTGCTCAATGATCAAGTCTTTCGTCTCGCGCTGCATGCGTCCCCTGGTCTTCACCGCTATCGCCGCCGGCGTCGCCAGCGGTGCCCAGGCCGGCACCCTGTCCATCGGCCATACCACCTGGGTCGGCTACGGCACCCTGTACCTGGCCAAGGACCTGGGCTACTTCAAGGAAGGCGGGCTCACCGTCGACCTGCCGACCATCGAGGAAGCCTCGATGTACATGGCGGCCCAGGCCTCTGGCAAGTTGTCCGGCTCGGCTTCGACTCTGGATGAGATCCTCAAGTACCGACCGCAGTTCTGCTTCAAGGCGGTGGCCGCCCTGGATGAAAGCCATGGTGGCGATGGCGTGCTGGTGGGCAAGGAAGTCAACCGCCTGCAAGACCTCAAGGGCCAGTCGGTGGCGGTCAACGAGGGTTCGGTGTCGCAGTTCTGGCTCAATTACCTGCTGAAAAACGCCGGCATGAAAATGAGCGACCTGAACATCCAGAACATGACCGCCGACGACGCCGCCACCGCCTTTATTTCCGGGCGCGTGCCGGCCGCCGTGACCTGGGAGCCGCACCTGACCACCGTGCGCAACAAGCAACAGGGCAAGGTGCTGGTGGACAGCAGCAGTACCCCAGGGGTGATCGTCGATGTGGTAGCCCTGAGCTGCGATGTTATCGACAAGCAGCCGAACGACATCAAGGCCCTGGTGGCCGGCCTGTACAAGGCCGTGAAGTACACCCAGGAGCACCCGAAGGAGGCCTACGCGATCATGGCCAAGGGCGTCGGCGGCTACCTGGCAGACCCGGCCGAATTGGAAGCCGCGGCCAAGGGCGTGCGCTTCTACGACCAGGCCATGAGCGAGAAGCTGCTGGGCAGCAATGGCAGCACCGGCGAGGCGGCCACGGTGATCAAACTGGCCAATGAAACCGCCAGCGAGCTGCAGGGTAAAGCCTTCAACGTCAGCTACAGCGACCTGATCGACAACCGCTTTATCAGCCCGAAATAGGAGCTCGCCATGTCCAAGCGCAATTCGTGGCTGAACCGCTGCCTGACGCCCAAGACCGGCTTGCCGATCCAGGTGGTCTGGAGCGCCAGCGCCCTGGCCTGGGGCCTGCTGATCGGCTTGTGGGCGTTTCTGTCCTACGGCGGCGTGGTGCCGGCGATGTTCCTGCCGACCCCGGGGGCGGTGTTCGACGCCGCCCTGCGCCTGGCCCGCGACGGCACCCTGGGGCCCCATGTCTGGGCCAGCGTCGAGGTGGTGATGATCGGCTTCGTGATCTCATCCCTGGTGGCAGTGCCCATCGGTCTGCTGATGGGCAGCTTCCGGGTGGTGCAGGCGTTTCTCGAACCGCTGGTGAACTTTATCCGCTACCTGCCGGTGACCTCGTTCGTGCCGCTGTTCATCCTGTGGATCGGCATCGGCCTGGAGCAGCGGGTGTCGATCATTATTTTCGGCGTGTTCTTCCAGCAGTTGGTGATGATCGCCGACGTGTCCAAGGGCATTTCCAAGGACCTGATCAACGCCTCCTACACCCTGGGCTCGAGCCGCGCCGACGCGGTGCTGCACGTGATCGCCCCGGCCTCGCTGCCGGGGGTACTCGACACTTTGCGCGTGACCATGGGCTGGGCCTGGACCTACCTGGTGGTGGCCGAACTGGTGGCCGCCTCCAGCGGCCTGGGCTACCTCAGCCTCAAAGCCATGCGCGGGTTCCAGGTCGACGTGATTTTCCTGGCGATCGCCGTGATCGGCCTGCTGGGCCTGATCACCGATCAACTATTCAGATTCCTCCGTTTGAAGGTGGCCGCATGGGCTCAGTAACCGCAACTTCTCCCACCCAACTCACCCAGGCCCGCATCGCCCCGCAGCCGGCGCCGCAACTGCGGGTGGATCAGGTCACCCTGCAATACAAGACCCCGTCGGGCAGCACCTTCACCGCCCTGGAGCAGGTGTCGTTCGAGGTGCCGGACCAGCAATTTGCGGTCCTGGTCGGCCCCTCGGGCTGCGGCAAGTCGAGCCTGCTGTACCTGACGGCGGGCCTGGCCGAGCCGACTTCGGGCGAGATCTATGTCGGTGGCCAGCAGGTGGATGGGCCCGGTGCCGATCGCGGCATGGTGTTCCAGGGCTACACCCTGTTTCCATGGCTGACGGTGCGCAAGAACATCGAGTTCGGCCTCAAGCGCCGTGGCGTGCCGGCGGCGGAGCGCAAGGAGATCGTCGAGCACTACCTGAATGAAGTCGGCCTGCTGCGCTTCGCCGATAACTATTCCAAGCAACTTTCGGGGGGGATGATGCAACGCGTGGCCATCGCCCGGGCCCTGGCCAACGACCCGCAGATCCTGCTGATGGACGAACCCTTCGGCGCCCTCGACAGCCAGACCCGGTTGCAGATGCAGCAACTGCTGCTCAAGGTCTGGGAGCACAGCAAGAAAACCGTGCTGTTCGTGACCCACGATATCGACGAGGCGATCCTGCTCGGCGACCGGATCTTCGTCATGGGCGCACGCCCGGGGCGGATCAAGGAGGTGCTCGACGTGCCCATCGGCCGCCCGCGCAACCTGGACATGGTCATGGACCCGGACTTTATCCGCATGAAGCGCAACATCTTCCACCTGCTGCACGACGGGCCCGAGGACGATCACTAGCCGCGCGGCAGCAGCCATCCTGCTGGCTGCCGGCCGAGGCCCGGCATGGGTCGCCTAGTCGACCGATAAAGGCGGCAGCGATGCCAGGATCCGGGTCCGGCACACTGCCAGGATCTCATCGGCCAGTGGCGAGTCATCCGGGCACGCCCGGGACAGCACCAGGGCGCCGACCGCATGGGCCACCCGGCTGATGATGGCGGCGCGCAACTGCTGGCCTGTTTCATCCTTGGCCCCCTCCCCGGGCTCTAGGGCGGCCAGCAGGTTTTCAATACCGCTGGCGAAGGTGGCCTTGATCTCTTCCGGCTGCCGCGCCGCGTCACCGCACAGCGCCGCCATGGTGCAGCCCACGCCCCGGCCATCGCGATGCTCACGGGACAGGTAACGCGTGATGAACTCGCTGATATCGACCTGGGCGCGGTTTTCCAGGCTCTGGGAAAACCCGCACGCGGCCGCTTCGGCCATCAGGTCGGCCTTGGAAGCGAAGTGCTTGTAGAACCCGCCATGGGTGAAGCCGGCGGCGGCCATCAGGTCCGCCACGCTCACGCCGTCATACCCCCGTTCCCGAAACAGCACCGACGCCGTCTCGACGATGTGCGCCCGGTTAGCCTGTGCCTGCGCCTTGGTGACCCTCATAGCTGGATGCCTCGTTGCTCGTCAGGCGCACACTATACATTGATGTCGATCATCATCAAAACCATTGACGATTAAGATTATGATCATCATCATAAAGTCCGGCGCGGCATTTCGCGCCTTACGGCTTGCCCCCCTTTTTGATCCAGAGAGCATTTCCATGACCACTCTTTCGACTGTTCTGATTACTGGCGCGTCCTCCGGCATCGGCGCCACCTACGCCGAGCGTTTTGCCCGTCGCGGCCACGACCTGGTGCTGGTGGCCCGCGACCAGGCGCGCCTGGACACCCTCGCCAGCCGCCTGCGGCGCGAACACGGGATCGCCGTCGATGTGTTGCCGGCCGACCTGACCCAGACCAGCGACCTGATCAAGGTCGAGGCGCGCCTGCGCGATGACCGCAAAATCGGCATTCTGATCAACAACGCCGGGGCCGCGCAGTCCGGCAGTTTTATCGACCAGACCCCGGACGCGGTGGCGCAGATCGTGACCCTGAACACCACCGCCCTGGTGCGGCTGGCCAGCGCGATCGCCCCGCGCCTGGCAGAGGCCGGTGACGGCGCCATCGTCAATATCGGCTCGGTGGTCGGCCTGGCTCCGGAACTGGGGATGACGGTCTACGGCGCGACCAAGGCCTTCGTGCTGTTCCTGTCCCAGGGGCTGACCCTGGAGCTGGCCCCCAAGGGGGTCTATATCCAGGCCGTGTTGCCTGCCGCCACGCGCACCGAGATCTGGGAACGTTCCGGCATCGATATCAACACCCTGCCCGAGGTCATGGACGTTGGTGAACTGGTGGATGCGGCCCTGGTCGGCTTCGATCGCCGCGAACCGGTGACCATCCCGCCACTGCATGAAGTGTCGCGCTGGGACAACCTGCAGGCCGCGCGCCAGGTGCTGCTGACCGACATCCGCCAGAGCCGCGCCGCCGAGCGCTATCGCAGCGCGTCCTGAGCCCGCGCCCACCTGAGCATGCCCGACCATCCGCTGACGCCGACCCGCGCGCCAGCGTTGGGCACCGCTCTCATGAGAGGCTGTGTATGCAAGCATTTTTTATCGAGCGTTACGGCCAGGACACCGGGCGGCTGGGCCAGGTGCCCGAGCCGCAGGTGCAAGCCCACGAGGTCCTGGTCCAGGTGCATGCCAGCAGCGTCAATCTGCTTGATGCCAAGATCGCCAAAGGCGAATTCAAATTGATCCTGCCGTACCACCTGCCCCTGGTTTTGGGCAATGACCTGGCCGGCGTGGTGCTGCGGGTGGGCACTGAGGTCCGGCGCTTCAAGCCGGGGGACGAGGTCTACGGGCGCCCTCCCCAGGCACGTATCGGCACCTTCGCCGAGCGGATTGCCGTGGCCGAGGCGGCCCTGGCGCTGAAGCCGTCCAACCTCGACATGGAGCACGCCGCATCCGTTCCCCTGGTCGGCCTGACGGCATGGCAGGTGCTGGTGGAAACCGCCCAGCTCAAGCCGGGGCAAAAGGTACTGATCCACGCCGGCTCCGGCGGTGTGGGGACCTTCGCCATCCAGCTCGCCAAGCACCTGGGGGCCTTCGTCGCGACGACCACCAGCAGCGCCAATGTCGAGTGGGTGAAGGCCCTGGGGGCGGACCTGGTCATCGACTACACGCGCCAATCCTTCGACAGCCTGTTGCACGGCTACGACCTGGTGCTCAACAGCCTGGACAGCGCGACCCTGGCGCGTTCGCTCAAGGTGCTCAAGCCCGGCGGCCTGCTGGTGTCGATTTCCGGCCCGCCCACCGCCGACTTTGCCCGGGAGCAGCGTCTGTCCTGGGGGCTGAAGCAGGTCATGGGCCTGCTCAGTCATGGCATCCGCCGCAAGGCACGCCAGGCGGGTGTGCACTACCGCTTCGTGTTCATGCGCGCCAGCGGCGAACAACTGGGTGAACTGAGCCGACTGATCGAGGCCGGTGCGATCCAGCCGGTGATCGATCGCAGCTACCCGCTGGCCTCCACCGCCGAGGCCCTGAAGTACGTCGCACAGGGGCGCGCCAAAGGCAAGGTGGTCATCAAGCTCTGAAGCTGCAAGCCGCAAGCTTGCGGCTTAGGCGCTTGACGCTGCCGTCCCTCAATGGTCAGATGCGCGCCAGTTTCAGGTGTCCGCAGCCGTCGTGCTGCGGGTGAAACGGGAAGCCGGTAGGCCCTTTGGGCGAGTCCGGCGCTGCCCCCGCAACGGTATGCGAGCGAAACATTCACACAGCCACTGTGCCTGGGCATGGGAAGGCGAATGTTTCATGCCCCTCGCGAGCCCGGAGACCGGCCTGATCCCTACATGGCAATCCGCGGTGGGCGGGTGCAGG
Organism: Pseudomonas sp. MF4836; assembly: GCF_002018875.1. Lineage (GTDB taxonomy): Bacteria > Pseudomonadota > Gammaproteobacteria > Pseudomonadales > Pseudomonadaceae > Aquipseudomonas. Next base: position 523,944 of record NZ_MVOL01000001.1, on the reverse strand, counting down.
CCTTGGCGTGCGCATGCTGTCCCCTGCCCGCCACTTTCTGCTTCAGCTCCCGCGGGTGGCCCGACCTGGCTCAACCCGGCGCTTTCCGATGACGCTTTGCACCTCGCCCCGCCCTGCTCCCTTTGTCTGGCCCGACCACGAGGCGGCGTTTTATGCCGAGCATCTGGCCGCCTCCAACTATGTCGAACGTGTCGGTGGCTGCCTGCTGCAACTGCTCGGCCCGCAGCGGCAACTGCTGGATATCGGCGCCGGTTCGGGGATCCTTGGGCGGCATCTGCTGGCCCCAAGTGGCCAGTGGACCGTGGTCGAGCCCAACGCCTATATGGGTCGCTGCATCGAGCGCCTGGCGGCCCGTGAACCGGCCGTGAGCCTGAGCCTGCACCCGGGCCTCTGGCAAGACATCGGCGACCTGGGCCTGGCGCCGACACAGACCGTGCTCTGCGCCAACATCCCGGTCAGCGACGGCCAGGCCCAGGCCTTTCTCGAGCGGGTGCGGCCCCTGGCCAGCGGCACCCTGGTGTGGAACCTGCCGGCCCAGGAGGGCCCGCGCACCTATTGCCTCTCGGGGTTCCTGCCGCCTCAACTGCACCGCAGCGACATGACCCCGGGCTATCAACTGACCCTGGCCGAGCTGCCGGCCAGCGCCCGGCCCGACGAGATTCACTTCACCGAATGGGCGTTCAGCACGTTGTTCGCCACCCCCGAAGCAGCCCTGATGCATTTCAGGGAGAAGCTCGGCGCCCTCGATGGCGCGGCGCTGGGGCTGCTTGAACGGCATTTGCAGGATCACCTGCAACCGGCCCCGGGGGGCTGGCTGGCCAGCGCCCCGAAACGCGCCGCCAGCTTGCTCTGGCACGCGTGAACTCTCCCATAAGAACCTGCCTGCGGACCTCCCCCATGCCTAGCCTGCGCCACACCTTCGCCCTGCCCCTGCTGCTGAGCACCAGCCTCGCCACCCAGGCCGCCGACAAAACGTCGGTGCTGCAGATGGACACGACCCTGGTCAGCGCACCCCGGGCCGGCGAATCGCTCAAGGACGCCACCAGCACCGTGCAGGTGATCGACAGCGAGCAGATCGAACGCTCCTCGGCGCGCAACCTGACCGACCTGCTGGCGGAAAACGCGGTGGGCTTTTTCAGTGAATGGACCCCGGGCCAGACCTCGATCAACATCCGTGGCGGTAATACCGATGGCCAGGGCCGGGACTTTCGCAGCCAGGTAACGGTGCTGGTCAACGGGCGCCGGGCCGGCACGGCGAATATTTCCAAGCTGTCGCCGGCCCAGGTCGCGCGCATTGAAGTGATCCGTGGCCCGGCCTCGGTGATCTATGGCAGCCAGGCCATCGGTGGCGTGATCAACATCATCACCCGCAATGGCCGCAACACCGAAGGCGGTGGCGCGACCCTGCAGGGCGGCTCCTGGGGCCTGGCCCAGGGCAGCCTGTTCCAGAGCGGCGTGTCCGGGCCACTGGATTACTACCTGGGTCTGGACAGCGGCCGGCGCGGTGACTATCAGAGCCGGGACGGCACCCAGGAAAACACCTCGTGGAAGCGTCGGGGCGGGTTGTTGGCCCTGGGCTATGACCTGTCCGATGACCAGCGCCTGGACCTGACTCTGCGCTCGGACGGTATCTACGACGCGGGCTTTCGCGGTTCGCAATGGGACTACAACAACTACGACAACCGCTATAACCAGTCCCTGGAAGCCAATTGGACCGCCAAGCCGACCGACAGGCTGAACTGGGCGGCCCAGGTCTACGCCCTGCGCGATGTCGACGACCTGCACTGGGGTTCGGAGCGCCAGGGCAACGGCAGCCCCGGGTTCAGCAAGGACCATATCGAGCGCCGCCTGGACGCCTATGGCCTGAAGCTGACGCCGCAGTTCCTGCTGGGCCCCGGCACCGACCTGCTGCTGGGCCTGGACCTGGAAAAAAGCACACTGCGCAATGATCGTTTCCGCGTGGCCATGAACGGCTCCACCAGCAGCCAGGTGGCGCCCTACGACATCAACTCCGATGACCTCAGCGCCGCGCTGTACGCCGAGCTGATCCAGCGCCTGATGGACGACCGCCTGACCCTGCGCGCCGGTTCGCGCTACAGCTATGGCCGCTCGAGCACGGTCAAGACCGACTACATGCCGACCCTCGAAGAACAGACCCGCAGCTTCGATGAGGTCACCTACAGCCTCGGCGCAGCCTTCGAGGCCATGCCCGGGGTCAAGCTGCGGGCCGGGGTTTCCACCGGTTTCCGCGCACCGCTGGCAGGCGAGCTGGCGGCCGACTTCACCACCACCAGCGGCAGCCAGACCCTGGGCAATGCCGACCTCAAGCCCGAGACCAGCCTGCAATACGAAACCGGCATCACCCTGACCAGCCGCCACCAGTTCTTCGACCTGGCGCTGTTCCAGAACCGGATCCAGGACCGCATCACCAGCCGCCCCCTGGGCGGCAATGTCAGCCAGTACGTGAACGGCGACGGCGACGCGGTGATCCGTGGCCTTGAAGCGCAATGGCAATACGACCTGGCCCGCGCCCTCACCCTGGGTGACGAGCGCATCCTGCGCCTCAACAGCAACGCCAACTGGAACTTCGACATGGATGACAAGGGCGCCGCCAGCACCCTGACCGGCCCGCACCGCGAGCAGATCCAGCGCATGTACCAATACCAGGCCAGCCTTGGCCTGACCTACGGCCGCGAGCGTGACTGGGACCTGGGGCTGAACGGGATCCTGCGCGGCCCGGTGTACTACCGCACCGAAGAGCGGCTGCTGAACCCGGATGCCAACTACGTGTACCGCAAGGCGCCGTTCTGGGTCTTCAACCTGCGCGGCAACTACACCCTGAGCCAGCAGCTGAGCCTGTTCGGCGGGGTCAACAACCTGTTCGACATTGACCGCAGCAGCCTGTTTATCGCCACCGGCAATGACTCGCCGCTGGCCGATCCGCGCGCCTCCAACGGTGGCCTGGGCAACAGCAACCCGGGGCGCGAGCTGTACCTCGGCGCGCGCTACCGGTTTTAAGCCGGGTGCGCTGGCTACTGCTGTTGTGCCTTTTGGCAAGCCCTGGCGTGCGTGCGGATGAGGGCTTCCCCCGGACCCTGGTCGACTCCCTGGGACGCTCGGTGGAGATCCGGCACAAGCCGCAGCGCATCGTCGCGATCTTCGCCAGCAACGTCGAGATGCTGGCGGCGATCGGTGCCGGCGATGCCATCGTCGGGGTCGAGGCATGGACCCGCTACCCCGCCGACATCGCCGCCCGGGCCAAGGTCGGTGGGCGCCTGGGGTTTTCCGTGGAAGCCATTGCCCGGCTGCGCGCCGACCTGGTGATCATGACCCCGGCGCGGCAGGCCGCAACCCTGGTCGATCCCTTGCAGCGCATCGGCATTCCGGCCCTGGTGCTCAACCACCGCGACCTGGTCGCGGTGCAGGCCAACATCCGCCTGCTGGGCCAGGCCACCGGCCATGAAAGCGGCGCCGAACAGCTGATCGAGCACATGCAGGCACGCCTCGCGGCGGTCCAGGCGCGCCTGGCCGGGCAGCCGCCGGTGGCGGTGTACCTGGAAACCGGCAGTAACGATCGCGGCAGCTACCTGACCCTGCGCGGGCACAACTACACCAGCGACATCCTGCGCCTGGCAGGCGGGCGCAACCTGTTCGCCGACAGCCGCCTGAGCCAGGTCGGCGGCGAGTCGGTGTACCACGCCAACCCCACCCGGATCATCGTCGCCGGCAGCCCGCAACAGGCCGCCAGCCTGGGATCGCGCCCCGGCTGGCAGAGCATTGCCGCAGTGGCCGAGGGCCGGGTCGACAGCCTGCCCCGCGCCCTGCTGCTGATCCCCGGCCCGCGGGTGGTTGAAGGCGTCGAGCAACTGGCGGCGCTGCTGCACCCTGAGCTGTTTCCCAAGCCCCTGAGCGAGATCACGCCATGACCCGGGCCGCCCGCCGCGTCGACCGCCGCTACCGCCTGCTGTGCCTGACGCCGATCCCGGCGATCCTGATTGCCCTGTGGCTGGGCGCCGAACTGGCCCACTGGAGCGACGCCGTGGCGCTGTGGCACGGCAGCGATTCGCCCTTTGCCCAACTGCTGCTGACCTGGCGCCTGCCGCGGGTGCTGGCGGCTTTTTGCGTCGGTGCCTGCCTGGGCCTGGCCGGGGTGATTTTCCAGGGCGTGTTTCGCAATCCGCTGGCCGAGCCCTACCTGCTTGGCAGCGCCCCGGGGGCGGCGGTGGGGGCGGCCATTGCGCTGCTGGTGCCGCTGCCGCTGGCATTGGCCCTGAGCCTGCCGCTGCTGGCTTTTGCCGGAGCCTGGGGCGCGACCTTGCTGGTGCTGCTGATCACCCGACTGACGCGGATCAACGACACCAGCGGCCTGCTGCTGGCCGGCATCGCCGTTGCCGCCCTGCTCGGCGCCGTGCGCAGCTTGCTGCTGCTGGCGCTGTCGGATGAAACGGTCAACCTGCAAGTGGTGCTGAGCTGGACCCTGGGCGGCATCCACACCCCGGACTTCGCCGCACTCGGCCTGCTGGGCCTGCTCACCCTCCTCGCGCTACTGGCGGCCCGGCGCCTGGCCCATGGCCTGGACCTGCTGGGGTTCGGCGATCAGGTGGCCTACAGCATGGGTCTGCGGCCCCGGCGCTTTATCAACCTGGCGCTGTTGCTGGCGGCGGCGATCACCGCGCTGGCGGTGTCCTGGGGCGGGCTGGTGGGGTTTGTCGGGCTGGTCGCGCCCCATGCCGTGCGTTGGCTGCTGGGCCCGACCCACCAGCGCCTGATCGTGGCCAGTGCCCTGGTCAGCGGCGCCCTGCTGGCGCTGCTCGATGGCCTGGCTCGCAGCCTGCTGCCACCGGCGGAAATCCCCCTGGGGTTGCTGACCGCCCTGCTCGGCGCGCCGTTTTTCATTGTCTTGCTGACCCGCACGAGGCCTGCCCCATGAGCATCGCTCCCGTCCTCCAGGCCCGGGGCCTGTGTGTCGAACACGCCGGCCAAGCGGTGCTGCATGACTTCAACCTGGACCTGCAACCCGGCGAGCTGCTGGTGCTGGTCGGCCCCAACGGCTCGGGCAAAAGCAGCGCCCTGCGCGCCCTGGCCGGGGTGCAGCCGACCAGCGCCGGGCAGGTGCAGTTGCAGCAACGGCCCCTTGCCGCCTGGCCCGCGGCGCAGCGTGCGCAACGGCTTGCCTACCTGCCCCAGGACTTTCGCAGCCAATGGGACCTGCAAGTGGCCGAGCTGCTGAGCCTGGGCGCCCGACGCAACCCGGCGCTGCACGGCCAGCCGTTGCCTCGGGCGCTGATCCACTCCCTGGACATCCGCCACCTGCTGCAGCGGCGGCTGTCCCAGCTGTCCGGCGGCGAGCGGGCACGAGCCGGGATCGGCTGGGCGCTGGCCGCCGACTCGCCCCTGCTGTTGGCCGACGAACCCACCGCCGCCCTGGACATCGCCCACCAACTGAGCCTGATGAACTACCTGCGCAGCCGCCTGGACCATTGCGCGCAACTGCTGGTGCTGCACGACCTGGGACTGGCGATGCGCTTCGCCGACCGCATCGCGGTCCTGGCCGAAGGCCGCCTGCTGGGCACGGGCAGCCCCCAGGCAGTCCGGCAGGCCGGCTGGCTGGAACAGGCGTTCGGCCTGGGGTTCGCCTGGCATGACAGCCCCCATGGCCTGTATCCGATTCCCCTGGGCGCGCCCGGAGCCTGACTCCGCCTCGCCGTCACTGATGGGAATACAACGGCAACGCCTTGGCGAACCCCCGGGCCCGGAAGATGGCGCTGCCCTGCCCCAGGTCGCCGTCGCTGGCCACCAGGTACACCTCGTTGGTGCCGGGTTTGAGCGCCAGGCTGGTGGAGCGCAGGAAGTGCCCGTCGTCACGCCCCGGGATCAGGATCTGGCCGATCGGCAGGCCGTTGGGGTTGAGCACCAGCACCCGCCCCTGGCTGTACTGGGCCACATACAGGTTGCCGTCCTGATCGACCCGCATCGAGTCCGGCGACGGGCCGTTGAAGCGGTACACCACCGCCTCGCCAAACGGGGCGATGGTCTGCGCATCCTTGAGCTCAATACGGTGCAGCAGCCCGGTGGCGAACTCGGTGACCCACAGGGTCTTGCCGTCGGGCGACAGGGCAATGCCGTTGGCGATGGCCAGCCTGGGCAGGATCGGCACGATCTGCTGGCTGCCTGGCGCCACGTAGTACACGCCGCCGGTGGGTTCGGTGGAGGTGCCCTTGAAGTCGGTGAAGTAGAAGCCGCCCTGGCGGTCGAACACCAGGTCATCCACCAGAAAGTGCCGGTCGCCGGCGATGAGCACCTGCGGGTCCGAGCCGTCGGCGTTGTAGACCGTGAGGTTGCCGCTGTCCTTGAAGTTGCCCAGGCCGGCCACGAACAGCCGCCCATCCTTGTGGATCGCCAGCCCGGCCGAGCCCAGGGCGTTCTTTGGCACCACAACACTTAGCCGGCCCTGGGGATCGGCCTTGAGCACCTGGCCGCCGAAGACTTCGACAAACAGCAGGTTGCCGGCGCGGTCGAACGACGGCCCTTCGAGCTGCAAGCCCTGGTCCGAGACCTGGAGCCAGCGCTGGGCGGTGACCGTCGGCAGGTCGCGCTCGGCCACCGGCAGCGCCTGCAACCGGGCGCCACCCGGTGGGTAGGTCAGACTCGGCAACGGCTCGGCGGCCTGGACTCCAGGGCCCGCAGCGACAAGGGCAAACAGCAGGGAGAGCGCAATCAGCTTAGGCATGATGAAACCCCGATAGTGTTGTTATGCAGGCCATAGGTCAGGCACCCAGCAGCGCGGCCAGGGCCGGCACCGTGAGTACGGCGGTGTAGTAGCCCATGAACTGCACGCCGATGTTGAACCCCAGGAAACGCGAGAGAAAACCGCCCAGCAGGCCCACGGTGACGATCACCAACAGGCCGAGCAAACCGCCCTCCCAGATGCCGATCACCAGGATCAGCCCGACAAAAGTCGCGATCACCGCTTCATGGCTGATCTTGCGCGACACATAGGACGCCGCGCGGTGGGCGTAATTCATGGTGAAGGGGTAGGCAATCAGGATCGCCACCACCACCGCCAGCAGGCCGTAGCCGAGGAACTCCCAGGTGCTGAGCAGCGAGTGCAGGTTATTGACCTGGCCCGAGGCCGCGTCGACGCTGAAGCGTGGTGGCGCGTTGAACAGCGGCGCTGCCGGCCCCGCGGCCACCGGGCTCAGGGGCAGGCCGAAGGCGATCAGCGGGATCAACGCTTCGGCGATGTAGGTGGCCTCGGTCACGCCATTGCGCGCGGTAATCACCGTGGTCAGGCGGTGGTAGACATGCCGCACCCGGGAGCCCACCAGCTCGCCCATGATCACGGTCATGGCCACCGGGCTGAAGACGAAGGTGGCACTGGAAATCACCGCGGTGATGCCGGTCCACAGGCTTTGCTTGCGGTCCAGGACCTTGAGCGGGTTGGGGAAGAATCCGCCCCAGCTCTTGACGTCCGGCGACAGCGAAAAGGTCCGCACCTGATCGCGGCGCATCTTCGCCCGCTCCGCCGGGGCCAGCATGGAAAACAGCGCGGCGATCAACGGCCCGATGGCGATCCCCAGGAAATAACTGACGCTGAGCTTGACCCCGTACTGCCCGGTGAAGCTTTGCAGGCCGAGGATCACCATCACGAATGGGATCAGGGTCAGCACCGCCGCCAGCCGCCCCTTGGAAAACCAGGCAATGGCCACCGCCGCTGCGAGAAAGACCCAGGGCGCCGCGTGTTTGATCATGTCGCCGAACGGCGCCAGCATCACCGCGAACAACACCGCCATCGGCACCGCGATCAAGGCCGCGATCACCGCACCGGAAATCATCTTGCGCAGGGCAATGTGCGGCACCCCCAGGTTGCGCAGGAAGTTGGCCTCGCGCATCAATGGCGTGGCCATGGTGTCGCCGGGAATTCCCAGCAGCGCCGTGGGCACCGCGTGGGTCATGTGCTTGGCCACCGCGCCGGCCAGGAAGAAGGTCAGCACCCCGGGCGCCGGCACGCCGAGCAGCACCACCAGCAGGGTCAGGGGCGCCAGGGTGGTGGTTTCATCGCTGCCGGAAATCAGGCCGATGCCGGCAAAGATCACCGCACCGAGGATGCCCATGCCCAGGGCCATCAGGAGTGTGTCGAGCAAGGGCGCGATCATGGGCGGACACCTTGTACGGGGCCGACGGCAGCCGGCAAGTCACTGCCGGTTGCCGGCGCGACCTGAGCCTGCTCGTACTGGGCGAACAGTTCATAGAGGTCCATTTCCCGCAGTTCGGCGATGGTTTCCGGCGGCAGGTCGCTGAGCCGCCCCAGGTCGCCGAATTCGCTTTGCAGCTCAATCAGGACCTGGGTCCGCGTCCCCAGATCCGCCTGGTGTTCCACCACGTGGCGCTTGGGCTTGAACAGACGGGCACTGACGGCGCCGCCGATCAGGCAGCCGACAATCCCCAGCAACATGGCGTAGGCCCGCGCCATCTGCGCCGACTCGACCCAGCCATTGAGCAGGTGCTGGGCACCGAAAAATGCGCCGAGGCTGACGCAGGCACCAATGCCGATCGAATAGATCAGGTGACGACCGTCAACCGTGTCGCCCCACACTTCATAGAGTTCGGGTTTCAAAGCACTTCTCCCACCGCCCCTGCGGGCTTTTATTGTTATGCACGTGAAGAGATACCACTCAATGGCCGATGGCGAGCCGTCCCTTGGCCTGCAACGCCTGCGCCACCTTCGACCCGGTTTCCCGGCCCAGCCGGGCATTGATAAAGGCCCCGGCCGCCATCAGCCGATCCAGGTCGACGCCATGCTCCATCCCCAGGCCATCCAGCAGGTACACCAGGTCTTCGGTGGCCACATTACCGGTGGCGCCCGGGGAATACGGACAGCCCCCCAAACCCGCGACCGAGCTGTCGAACACCCGGACCCCGGCCTCCAGCGCGCTGTGCACGTTGGCCACGGCCATGCCGTAGGTGTCATGAAAATGCCCGGCCAGGGCCGCCACCGGCACCACCCGGCTGCACGCCTTGATCAAGGCGCGAGTGGCCCTCGGCGTGCCGCTGCCCAGGGTATCCCCCAAGCTGATTTCATAGCAGCCCATGGCGTACAGCGCGGCGCTGACCGTGGCCACCGCCTCGGGCTCGACCCGTCCGCTGAACGGGCACTCCATGACGCACGACACATAACCCCGGACCTTGATCCCGGCCGCGCGCGCGCCCTGCAACACCGTGTCGAAACGCTCCAGGCTGCGGGCAATCGAGCAGTTGATGTTTTTTTGCGAGAACGCCTCGGACGCTGCGGCAAACACCGCCACCTCGCGGCAGCCGGCTGCCAGCGCCGCCTCCAGCCCCTGGACATTGGGCACCAGGGCGGTCCAGGTCACCCCGGGACGCTCGGGCAGGGCCTGGAACACCTGATCCGAACCGGCCATTTGCGGCACCCAGCGCGGCGAGACAAAAGCCCCCGCCTCCAGGGTGCGCAAGCCGGCATCCGCCAACCGCTGCAGCAGTTGCAGGCGGACCTCGGGGGTGAGGACCTGCGCCTCGTTCTGCAAGCCATCGCGGGCGCCGACCTCCACCAGGCGCACCGCCTGTTGCGCGGCGCGGCTCATCCCTCGGCGCGCTTGTGTGCCAGCAGCGCCGCCGCGTTGTCGGCCCGCACGTCACGGGCTTCGACCATCTGTTTCACCAGCCAATCCACCTCGGGCCCGCGCGCCCCGGCGGACAAGGCAATGTTGCGTGCATGCAGGGCCATGTGCCCGCGCTGGATACCTTCGGTGGACAGGGCGCGCAAGGCCCCGAGGTTTTGCGCCAGGCCCACGGCCACGGCGATTTCCGCCAGCTCCTGGGCGCTCTTGACCCCGAGAATGCGCAGCGACAGCTGGGCCAGGGGGTGGGTCTTGGTCGCGCCGCCGACCAGGCCTACCGGCATGGGCATTTCCAGGGTGCCCACCAGGTGCCCCTGGCGGTCTTTTTCCCAGGTGGTGAGGGAGCCGTAGTGGCCGTTGCGGCAGGCGTAGGCATGGGCCCCCGCCTCCACCGCGCGCCAGTCGTTGCCGGTGGCGACGATCAGCGGATCGATGCCGTTCATGATGCCTTTGTTGTGGGTCGCGGCGCGGTACGGGTCGATCACCGCGAAGTTATAGGCATCGAGGATGCCCTCGATCACCTCTTCGCCCTTGTACGCGATGGTAGTCAGCAGCTCGGGGGCAATGCGCACCTGGGCCCGGGCCAGGCGCAGGTCGGCCAGGTTGGAGAGGATGCGCAACCGCACCTTGCCGCCGGTGATTTCCTCCATCAGCGGCGCCACGGCTTCGGCCATGGTGTTCACGGTGTTGGCGCCCATGGCGTCGCGCACATCGACGATCAAGTGCGCCACCAGCATCGGCCCCCGTGGGCTCTGGGCAAAGGTATGGACTTCGATATCCCGGCAGCCGCCGCCCAGCTGGTTGAGCAACTGATCCTTGCGGTTAGCCAGCTCGATGATTTCCGCCTTGCGCCGCATCAGGCTCAGCCGGGCGTTGAACGGGTCCTCGACCTCGACGATCTGCACCTGGGCGCGCATCAGCGGCAGCGAGCTCGAGGTCTGGAACCCCCCGGCTTCGCGGGCCAGCTTGGCCATGAACGAGGCCGCGGCCACCACCGAGGGTTCCTCGACCACCAGGGGCACGATCACATCGCGGCCATTGATCTGGAAGTTGCTGGCCACCGCATAGGGCAATTCGAATTTTCCGATCACGTTTTCGATCATGCCATCGGCGATTTCCAGCGGCAGTGCTCCGGCATCGCGCAGCAGCGCCACATCGGCACCGGGCAGTTGCAGCAACTCCTGCAAGTGATTCAGGCGTTCGGCCGGGGTCATGCTACGGAACATGGGGAGGCGGGAATCGAGGCTCATAAAAATCCTGTCGCAGTTATTGTTGTTCAGTGAGCGCCACCCTAATCCGCTGCGTCCCGGCAAAGAAGGTACAGTTTGGACAGACAGTACCCACGCTGTACCCTGCGCATAATTCCCCCCAGGACTTCCCCCATGGCGCACCTGACCCTGGCCCAGCAACTGGCGGCGTCGCTTGCCGAGCAAATCGGCAACGGCACCTACCGCGTCGGCGACCGCCTGCCGTCCCTGCGCGAATGCATGCGCCTGTTCGGCCATTCGAAAAACACCGTGATCAACGCCTACGAGGCGCTGGCCTCCCAGGGCCTGGTGGAGGCGCGCCATGGCCGGGGGTTTTTCGTCAAGCAGGGAGCGCCCAATGGCAGCGAACCCGAGGAGCCGCCGCCCTATGCCCGGGCCATGGACACCATCTGGCTGATGCGCCAGCAGTTCGTGCGCGAGCCCGGGCAGTCCCCCCTCGGAGAGGGCTTTGCGCCGGTGGAGTGGCTGATGGACATGCGCCTCGACAAGTTCACCCGGCAGATCATGCGCACCGGGGTCAGCACCCTGTTCCGCTACGGCAACCGCCTGGGCAACGCCAGCCTGCGCCAGCACCTGGTGCAGAAACTGGCGGCATACTCGATCAGCGCCACCCCGCGCCAGATCGTCACCACCCACGGTGCCAACCACGCCCTGGACCTGATCATCCGGCGCTTTGTCGGCTACGGCGATACGGTGCTGGTGGAAGACCCGGGCTACTACCCGCTGTTCGGCAAGTTGCAATTGCAGGGCGCGCGCATGCTGCCGGTGCCGCGCCTGCCGGACGGGCCGGACCTGGACGTGCTCGAACAGCACCTGCGCGAACACAAGCCCAAGCTGTTTTTCATCCAGTCGATCGGCCATAACCCCACCGGCTCCGACCTCTCGCCGAGCAAGGCGTTTCGCCTGGTGCAACTGGCCCAGGCCTACAACCTCATCCTGGTGGACGACGACGCCCTGGCCGATTTCAAGCCGGCCTCGGGCATCAGGGTCTCGGCCCTGGATCAGTTGCAGCGCTCGCTGTATGTCGGGAGTTTTTCCAAGTCGGTGTCGGCCGCGCTGCGGGTCGGCTTTATCGCCGGCAGCAAGGAGCTGATCGATGAACTGGGCGACCTGAAGATGCTGCTGCACACCAGCTCATCGGAGTTCTGCGAGCGCACGGTGGACGTGATCCTCACCGAAGGCCATTTCCTGCGCCACCTGATCCGCCTCCAGGAACGCCTGCGCAGCGCCACCGACAGCGGCTTGCAGTTGCTGGACGAAATCGGCGCCGAGGTGTTTGTGCGCCCCGAGCAGAGCCTGTACCTGTGGGCCCGCTTTGCCCATATCGACGATGCCCGGGAGCTGACCCGGCAACTGCTGCCCAAAGGGTTCATGATCGCCCCCGGGCACATCTTTTCCCCGGAGCAATCGCGGATCAACCCCTGGACCCGGCTCAACGTCGCTTACCTCAATGACCCGCGGCTCAAGGCGGTGTTACAGCGCTGAGGGACATGTTCGACGCCCTCAGGCGCTCAAGGGCTGCTCAGGAGGCCAGGATCGCGGTCTCGACCGGCTCTTCCGGGATTTTCACAAATACCGTGTACTTGCCGCCCTCCATGGCCTCGAAGGCGATCAGCTTATCCACCAGGGCCATGCTCAAGACCTTGCCCGCATTGAGCAGCAGCATGCCGTTGTCGGCATTCAGGTTGCGCGCCAGGATCATCCCGGCGGCCAGTTCCCGGGTGCCCAGGTCCTTGACGCTCGGATCGGCCAGGGTCACGTCGCTGAGGAAGGTGGCGCAGACGTTGACGAAGTCTTCCACCAGGTCCGGGTCATACAATTTGCCGGCGTATTTGCGAATGAACAGCAGCGCCTCATCGCTGTTCATCTGCCGTTCGAGGACCAACCCGCGCTGCAACTCGATAAAGTCCACCGCCAGCTTCAGCCAGCGCGAGCCCAGGGGAATCGCCGAGCCCTTGAGGTGATCGGGAAAACCGGTGCCATCCCAGCGCTCCTGGTGATGCAGGATGATCCGCGCCGCGTCCTTCATCGGCTCCAGGGTCATCAACAACGACTCGCTCTGCTTCGGATAGGCCCGGTACAGCTCGCGCTCGGTGTGATAGAGCAGGTCGGCCGGAGCCGTCATCATGCTGTCGGTCCAGCTCAGCTTGCCGATGTTGTAGAGCGCGGCGGCCATGGTCATGTCGCGGCTTGCGGCTTCGTCCAGGCCATGGCTGGCGCAGTAGACGCGAATCAATTCGATGATCTGACGGTTGGTCTGCTTGGCCTTGGGCAAGCGCAGGTTGGCCAGCAGCGAAAAGACCTCGGTTCCGGTCACGTAGCTGCGCTTGAGCTCTTCATAGGCCAGGTCGAGCATATCGGCGGTCTGCTGCAGCTCGGCGGTGCGGGCCGCCACGTGTTTTTCCAGGGTCACATTGAGGCTGCGCAGCTGTTCGTTCTGCTGCTGGGTCAAGGCTTCCAGGCGCTGGCGTTCGCTTTCCGAATGCTGATAGACCAGGGCCTGGCGCAAGGTCACCAGCATTTCATCGTCGTTCCAGGGTTTGCTGATATAGCGATGAATCTGCCCTTCATTGATGGCCTTGGCGATCATCGTCATGTCGGCGTACCCGGTGAGCAGGATACGCAGCGTCGAGGGATAAAGCCGATGGATATGCGCCAGCAGGGTCGCGCCGTCCATGCCCGGCATGCGTGCATCGCTCATGACCACATCCACCGGCCGCTGCTCAAGGATTTCCAGGGCCTTGGCGCCGCTGTCGGCCAGCAGGATCTCGTAAGGCTGGCTGCGCAACAGGCGGCGCAGGCTGTTGAGAATCGGTTCTTCGTCATCGACCAACAGAATCGTCGGCCGGTTCTGAGTCACGTCGTTTTCATGCTCGTCCATGCTTCCCCCTTCCGTTTGACGTCTATCAGGCCCGCCGTGGGCATCAGACTAGATGAATTGCGCTCGCGATGTACGAACTGAATGCCGCAAGGTTCGCACTTGAACCCGCACAGGACTATGCTCAGGCCCCGGATGGATCGCCCGCGACAGACACGAAAGGAAGCCCGATGAGCCTAAACCCAAGGTCGCTGCATTGGGCTGGAACCTGGCAATGACGGCGCTGACGGATCGCCGCAACCGGCGAATCCTGATCGTCGACGACACCGCCGCGATCCATCAGGACTTTCGCAAGATCCTGGCCCCCGGCACCCCCGCCGAAGACCCCCTGGGCAGCGCCGAAGCCGCGCTGTTCGGCTCCCCCCTCAGCGTTGCGGCAGAAGCCTTTACCCTCGACTCGGCCTTCCAGGGCCAGGAGGCGTTGGAAAAAGTGCAGGCGGCGCTGGACTGCGACCAGCCTTATGCCATGGCCTTTATCGACATGCGCATGCCACCCGGCTGGGACGGGCTGGAAACCATCTCGCGGCTGTGGCAGGCCGACCCCAAGCTGCAAATTGCCCTGTGCACGGCGTATTCCGACTATTCCTGGGAAGACATTGCCGAGCGCCTGGAGCTGGGCGACCGCCTGCTGATCCTGAAAAAACCCTTCGATGCCATCGAAATCCGGCAGATGGCCAGTACCCTGACCGTCAAATGGCAGATGACCGAAGCCGCAGAGTTGAAACTGGACCAGTTGCAACAAGCGGTCGAGGAGCGTACCCGAGAGCTGGCCGACGCCAACATCATCGTCCAGAACAGCCCCACGATTCTCTATCGGCTGCGGGGCGAGCCTTCATTCACACTGATGTACATCTCCCACAACATCACCAAGTTCGGGCATGTGGCGGCGCAGCTGGTGGCGTCCCCCGACTGGGCCCAGGCGCTGATCCACGCCGACGACCGGGCCAAGGTCGAGCTGGCCATGCTCCGCGCCCTGGACCGGGACGTCTGCGGCGCCTCCATCGAATTTCGCATGCTCACCGGTGACGGTAGCTTTCGCTGGGTGGAAAACCGCTACATCCCGGTGCGCAACAATCTGGGCCAGTTGCTCGAGGTGGAAGGCATCATCCTCGACATCACCGAGCGCCGCCTGGCCGAAGATAAAATCGCCCTGCTGGCCCACACGGACGGCCTGACCGGGCTGGCCAACCGGCCGACCCTGGTCGAACGCCTGCACCAGGCGTTTGCCGCGGCCCGACGCGGCGCGGCGCCCTTCGCGATGTTTTACCTGGACCTGGACCACTTCAAGCGCATCAACGACACCCTGGGTCATCCCGCGGGCGACCTGTTGTTGCAGGAGGTGGCCCGGCGCCTGAAGTCCTGCACCCGGGAAAACGACGTGGTGGCGCGCCTGGGCGGCGATGAATTCGCGATCCTGCAGCTGGAGGTCGAGGAAGCCACCCAATGCGCGAGCCTGGCGGCGAAGATCCTCGATAGCCTGGCGCTCCCCTATTTCCTGGACGGCAACGAGGCGCGTATCTCGGCCAGCATCGGCATCAGCCTCTACAGCCCCCATACCCTCAGCGCCGACGGGCTCATGGCACAGTCGGACATGGCGCTGTATCGCTCCAAGGACAAGGGCCGCAACCAGTTCCACTTCCACAGCGAGGACATCAACCAGGAAGTCACCCAACGCGTGGCCCTGGCCAATCAGTTGAAACTGGCCCTGGAGCGCGACGAACTGCATTTGCAGTACCTGCCCGAAGTCGATCTCGGCACCGGCAAAATCCTCAGCATGGCCGCCCAGGTACGCTGGCTCCACCCCCAGCGCGGCTGGCTCGAAGCCTCGGAGTTCATGGCGGTGGCGGAAAAGACCGGGATCATCATCCCCCTGGGCCACTGGATACTGGACCAGGCCTGTCGGCAGATGCGGGCATGGCGCGACCAGGACCTGGCGCCGCCGCTGATTGCGATCCACCTGTCCCTGGTCCAGCTCAAGACCGGTTCGGAGCTGATTTACCAGGTACTGCGGACTACCGCGCGCTGGAACCTGTGCCCCTGGGACCTGCGATTCGACGTCACCGAGGGCACGCTGGCCCAGACCAAGTGGACCCACAACGACATACTGCCCCGGCTGTGCGAACTGGGCGTGAAGATCGCCATCGACGACTTCGGCACCGAGTATTCATCGTTCGACTACCTGAAAACCTACCGGGTCAGCCACCTCAAGCTCGCCCAGCGCCTGCTCGACAGTGCCAGCAGCGACCCGGACAACGCCATGACCCTGCGCGCAATCCTCAACTTTGCCAGCGAGGCCGGGATCGGCGTCACCGCCGAAGGGGTGGAAACCCAGGAGCAGCGCATCACCCTGCTGTCCAGCGGTGTGCCACTGGGGCACGTCCCGGCACGGGCGGTGGACAGCGAACAGGCAGGTGAACTGCTCAAGGCCACGTCCGCCGTCGAGGCTGCGGACCCAACGTCGGAGACGCTCAAATGAACCCTGCTTATGCAACCGCCAACCGACGGATCCTGATCATCGACGACACGCCGGCCATCCACCTGGACTTTCGCAAGATCCTCTGCCCCGACGATGAAGGTCCGCTGAGCAGTACCGAGGCGCTGCTGTTCGGCACCACGCGCATTCCCCAATCACACTTCCAGCTCGATTCCGCCTATCAGGGCGAAGAAGGCGTGGAACGGGTCAAGCAGGCCCTGGCCGAAGGTCGGCCCTACGCCCTGGCCTTTATCGACATGCGCATGCCGCACGGTTGGGACGGCCTGCAAACGATCGAGCAGCTCTGGAAAACCGACCCTCACCTGCAGATTGCCTTGTGCACCGCGTTCTCCGACTACTCCTGGGAGGCCATGGCCGAGCGCATTGAATTCGGCGATCAATTGCTGATCCTGAAAAAGCCTTTCGACAGCCTGGAAATCCGCCAGATGGCCAGTGCCCTCACCTGGAAATGGCAACTGGCACAAGATGCCGCGATCAAGATGCGCGACCTGGAGCACACCATCGAGCAACGGGTCCAGGAACTGCTGAGCGTGTCCCGCCTGCTGCACTACGACCTGCTCACCGAATTGCCCAACAGTACCTTGCTGGGTGATCGCCTGACCCAGTACTTGTCCCAGTCCCGGCGCCATGACCGGCAGATTGCCGTGATGTTCATCGGCCTGGACCGCTTCAAGCGGATCAACAATGCCCTCGGCCATCCCGCCGGGGATGAAATGCTCAAGCTCGTCGCCCAGAGCCTCGCGCAGGCGCTGCGCGAGTCCGACTCGGTGTTCCGCTACGGTTCGGACGAGTTCGTGGTGATCCTGAGCGACATCGTCCATCCGCAGCAGACCCGCGGGGTCGCGGAAAAACTGCTGGCGGCGATCAACACCCCGCACTGGGTAGCCGGCCACGACCTGACGGTAACCGCCAGCCTGGGCATCAGCATTTACCCCGATGATGGTTGCGATGCGGTGACCCTGATCAAAAAAGCCGAGACCGCCATGCGCAACGTCAAGGACTGCGGCCCCAACGGCTTCAGTTTTTTCATCGAAGACATGAACCTCCACGCCCGGCACCGGCAAACCCTGGAAAGCGGGCTGCGCCTGGCCTTGCAACGCCAGGAGCTGGTCCTGCACTACCAGCCCAAACTGGACCTGGCCAGCGGCGCCGTGGTCGGCGCCGAAGCCCTGGTGCGCTGGGCCCGGCCCGGCCATGGCCTGGTCAGTCCCGCGGTGTTCATTCCGGTGGCCGAGGACTGCGGGCTGATCGTCGCCCTCAGCCAGTGGGTGCTGCGCAGCGCCTGCCTCCAGTCGCGGGCCTGGCAGGCCCAGGGCCTGCCGCCCATCTGCATGTCGGTGAATGTCTCAGCCATCGATTTCCGCCAGGCCGACTTCGTCGAACGCCTGACCCGGACACTGGCCGAGACCGGGCTCGCCCCGTCGCAGCTGGAGCTGGAGATCACCGAAAGCGTGCTGATGCAGAACGTCGCCACCACCATCACCACCCTGCATGCGATCAAGCGGCTCGGGGTACGCCTGGCGGTGGATGACTTCGGAACCGGCTATTCGAGCCTGAGCTATTTGCAGAAATTTCCGGTCGATGTGCTGAAGATCGACCAATCGTTCGTGCGCGACCTGAGTATCGACAGCAACGACGCCAAGTTGGTCAGCAGCATCATCGACCTGGGAAAAAGCCTCAACCTGCGTATCATCGCCGAAGGTATCGAGACGGCCGAGCAACTGGACTTTCTCAGGCGCCACCGGTGCGAGGAAGGCCAGGGCTTCTACTTCAGCAAGGCCGTGGAGCCCGAGGCGTTCGTGCTGTTCCTGAACGCCTCGCGCCAGCCCCAACCAAGCCGTTCATGAACGTCCGCCGGGTAAGGATACCGACCATGCCGTCACTCCCATCACTGCTCTGCGCCAGCGTGCTGCTCGCGGCCGGAGCCGAGGCAGCGCCGCTCGAGGGCCCCCTCAAGGCCTTGCCGCCGGTGCCAGCCCTGAATGGCCAGCACGTCGAACTGGGACGCCAGCTGTTCAACGACCCACGCCTTTCAGTCAACAACAGCCTGTCCTGCGCCAGTTGCCATCGCCTGGAGCATGGTGGCGCCGATGACAAGCCCCTGTCCCTGGGGTTTGACGGCAAACCCGTGGCGGTCAACACGCCGAGCGTGTTCAACGCCAGCTTGAACTTCCGCCAGTTCTGGGACGGCCGCGCCGAAACCCTGGAAGAACAGGTGCACGTCGTGGTCCAGAGCCCCTCCGAGATGGGCAGTGACTGGGCCACCGTGGTCCAGCGCATCGGCGCCGACCCGGCCTATGGCCGCGCATTCGCCGAGGCTTACCCGGACGCCGTGACCCAGGCCAATATTCGCAACGCCCTGGCCGACTATGAACGGACCCTGCTGAGCAGCAACTCGCGCTTCGACCAGTACCTGGCGGGTAACACCGCGATCCTGACCCTGGAGGAAAAGTACGGCTACCAGCGCTTCCAGGACTACGGCTGCATCGCCTGCCACCAGGGGGTGAATATCGGCGGCAACATGTTCCAGAAATTCGGCGTGCTCGGCGATTACTTCAAGGCCCGGGACAACCCGACCGTGGCTGACCTGGGGCGGTTCAACATCACCGGCGATGAAGATGACCGCAATGTGTTCAAGGTGCCGAGTCTGCGCAACGTCGCGGTCACCGCGCCCTACTTCCATGACGGTTCGGAACCGACCCTCGAGGGCGCCGTGGCGATCATGTTCAAGTACCAACTGGGGCGTATTCCCTCCGCGGAAGACACGGCCCTGATCGTCCTGTTCCTCAAGACCCTGACCGGCGAATGGGAAGGCAAGCCCCTATGAAAGTATCCCGTCGCACCAGCCTCTTCCTGCTGGCCGGAGTCGCCGCCGTGCTGGCGTCGATCCTGCTGTTTCTGTACGTCAATTCGCGATCGGACCAGACCGCCTCCTACACCGAGTCCCGGGACCTGATCCGCCAGCTCATGCAGCAGAACGCCCAATGGGAAAACGAGATCCTCAAGGCCCGGGTCGCCATCAGTCACAACTACGACCCGCTGGTCTCACCCTTGAGCAAAATGACCCAGCTGTGGCAAAGCTTCGACGCCATGGCCTCCCATGAACGGCGCAACGCCTCGCCAGCCTGGCGCACCACCCAGGATGCGTACCTCGACGCGATGAAGGAGAAGACCCGGCTGGTGGAGCAGTTCAAGTCGCACAATGCCGTGCTGCGCAACTCCCTGGCCTTCCTGCCGACCGCAGAGGATGACATCCAGGCCCAACTGGCAAGACTCACCGATACCGACAAAGAGCAGCTGCAGAATATCGCCACCGACACCTACGACCTGTTGCTCAGCAGCCTGGAGTTCGCCCAGGTCACCTCTGCCGAGCATGCCGCCGACATCCTGGTGGGGCTGAACAAACTGCAAGTGAACAAGGAGCGGTTGCCCCCGGAGTTTTATGACTCCATCGATGTGCTCAGCAACCATATTTCCCTGATCCTGCGCGAGCAGCCCCTGGTCAACGGCCTGCTTGAACAGATCGAATTGGTTCCGGTCGCCGAGCGCCTGGACGACATCACCAACCTGCTCAACCGTGACCAGCAGGAGGCTGAAATCATTGACCAGCGCTACCATTTCTACTTGCTGGTGTTTTCCGCGCTGCTGGTCATGCTCCTGGTCTGGCTGGCGGTCCGCCTGATGCGCAGCTTTGCCCAGATCAACCAGATGAACCGGGCGCTGGTGGCGGCCAACGACGAACTCGAACAGCGGGTCGAGGAGCGCACGCGCGAGCTCAAGGATACCCAGAGCGAGCTGCTGGACAGCGCCCGCCAGGCCGGCATGGCGGAGATCGCCACCAACGTCTTGCACAATGTCGGCAACGTGCTCAACAGCGTGAACATCTCCGCCGACCTGGTGACCCGCAAACTGCGTAACAGCAAGGCCCAGGGCCTGGGCAAGGCGATGCAGTTGATCAACCAGCACCCCCAGGACCTGGGGCATTTTCTCAGCGAGGACGAGAAAGGCAAATTGCTCCCCGGCTACCTGAACCAGCTGGTGGAGGCCATTGACCTTGAGCAGCAAGGCATGGCCGAGGAACTGGCCCAGTTGAGCAAGAGCGTCGATCACATCAAGGACATCGTCTCCACCCAGCAATCCTACGCCGGGGCCAGCAGCGTGCTGGAGCCGCTGTCGATCGGCGAGCTGCTGGAAGATGCGCTACGCATGAATTCCGGCGCCCTCACCCGGCACCATGTGACGGTGCTCAAGGAGTACGCCGATATCCCGCGCATCATGGGCGACAAGCACCGGCTGCTGCTGATCCTGATCAACCTGATCAGCAACGCCAAGTACGCCATGTCCGACGTCTCCAACCACGAGCGCAACATGACCCTGGCCACCGGCATCGTCGACGGCGAGACCCTGCAGATCAGCGTCCGCGATGAAGGCGAAGGCATCACCCCGGAAAACATGGCGCGCATCTTTGTCCACGGCTTCACCACGCGCAAGGAAGGCCACGGCTTTGGCCTGCACAGCTGCGCGCTGGCCGCCATCGAGATGAGCGGCCGCTTGAATGCCTACAGCGACGGTCCGGGCACCGGAGCGCTGTTCGTCCTGCAAATCCCCCTGAAAATCGCCGAAGGTGAGTCATGAGCAACCCCATCAACCGGCGCATCCTGCTGATCGACGATACCCCGGCGATCCACGTCGACTTCCGCAAGATCCTCACGCCCCAGACCGGTGACAGTGCCGAACTGGACGCCATGGAAAGCGCACTGTTCGGCAGCGCGCCGAAGACCGCCGCCACCCTGTTCGAACTGGATTCGGCCTACGGCGGCCAGGAAGGCCTGGCCAAGCTGCTGGATGCCGCGAGCCGCGGGCGGCCCTACGCCCTGGCCTTTGTCGACATGCGCATGCCCGATGGCTGGGATGGCGCGCAGACCATCGAGGAACTGTGGAAACACGACCCGTTGCTGCAAGTGGTGGTGTGCACCGCCTACTCCGATTACTCCTGGGACGAGTTGCTCGATCGCCTGGACGGCCACGACCGCCTGCTGATCCTGAAAAAGCCTTTCGACAACATCGAAGTCCAGCAAATGGCCAACACCCTCACCACCAAGTGGGACATGACCACCCGCGCCAATCTGCAGATGAGCCAGCTGGAAGAGCGGGTGGAGCAACGCACCCTGGCCTTCAAACAGACCAGCGCCGAACTGCAACGGGAGATCGACGAACGCAAGTTGCTGGAAAGCCAGCTGGTGCAATCCGAAAAACTCGCGTCCCTGGGGCAACTGGCTGCCGGGGTGGCCCATGAAATCAACAACCCCATCGGCTTCATTTCTTCCAATCTGGGCACCCTGGACAACTACTTCAGGCGCCTGCAGGAGATGCTCGATGCCTATCGCCACGGGGAGCAGGCCATCGCCCAGGCGGCGGCGCTGGAGTCCCTGGTGCAACTGCGCACGGCGATCGAGCTGGACTTTCTCCTGGAGGACATTCCATTGCTGATCAAGGAGTCCAAGGAGGGCATTGGCCGGGTCAGCCAGATCGTCAAGGACCTCAAGGACTTCTCCCGGGTGGACTCCAGCCAGGAATGGCAATGGGCAGACCTGCAACAGGGCCTGGACTCGACCTTGAACATCGTCGCCACCGAGATCAAGTACAAGGCCGACGTGGTCAAGTGCTACACACCGCTGCCGGAGGTCGAGTGCCTGCCGTCGCAGATCAACCAAGTGCTGATGAACCTGATCGTCAACGCCGCCCAGGCCATGGGCCCGGAACGGGGCACCATCACCCTGAGCAACGGCGTGGAAGGAGAACGGGTCTGGATCGAAGTCAGCGACACCGGCTCGGGGATAGCGCCGGACAGCCTGCAGAAAATCTTCGACCCCTTCTACACCACCAAACCGGTGGGCCAGGGTACGGGCCTGGGTTTGTCCCTGTCCTACGGCATCATCAAGAAGCACCGTGGCGAGATCAGCGTGCGCAGCGAACTGGGGATCGGCACCACCTTTCGCGTCGAGCTGCCGATCCGGCAGGAGCAGCAGTATCAGTAGCGTCGAGTAAGGGTTGTCGAGCGCTGAGGCCTCGCCTGGAGAATGCCCCGGGCTTTGTCGCCTGTGCGCCGTTTTTGCATTTATGTGCGACAGATCCCACTTATGGGACTCCCGTTCCGCTGCCAGGTGGTGTTAGGTTGTGGACCTTTCTGACTTTCAGTTCAGATACTTCCCTCACTCTGCAAAGGAATGCCTCACACCATGGATTTTTCCCTGAAGCACCTGGCCGCTGCGACCCTGATGGCGGCGGGCCTGTCATTGTTCACCAGTTCGGCCCAGGCCAACCTCACCCCGCAACAGAACGCAGCCATCCTGAAAAACTTCAACGAGGCCTCGGCCACGGATTTCAGGCAGTTCCTGGGCGCCCTGGCCAAGAGCGAGCTGGGCAAAACCGACCACCTGGACTCGACCATCGGCGCCTTCCTCGATAACAAGCCGCTGTCCGCCGAGCAGCAGAACGAGATCCATCGCCTGCTGGGCCTGTACACACGGATCAAGTACGGCAAGGCCGCCACCGACACCCTGCGCGAACTGGTGGCGATCCCCACCTTCAGCGTCGACGGCGTGCCGGCCCATGAGAACCCCGAGTTCATCAAGATTGCCGACAAGATCAAAAGCCTGGCCCAGGCCTTCAACCTTGCCTATCGCAACGTCGACGGCCGGGTCTATGAAATCACCCTGGAGGGCAGCGGCGATGAAGTGGTCGGTATCCACGCCCACGCCGACGTCGTGCCGGTCACCCCGGAAAACTGGGTGTTGCAGGACGGCACCCGCCTCGACCCGTTCAAGGTCACCCTGGTGGGCGACCGCATGTATGGCCGCGGCACCGAGGATGACAAGAACGGCATCGTCGTCACCCTCTACGCGATGAAGGTGATCAAGGAAGAGAAGCTGCCCCTGGCGCGCAACTTCAAGCTGCTGGTGGACACCACCGAGGAAACCACCGGCGACGCGATCCCCTACTATTTCGAGCGTAATCCCACGCCCAACTACAACCTGGCGCTGGACGGCGGCTACCCGGTGGTGATCGCCGAGAAAGGCTACGGCACGGTGATGGCCAATTTCCCGCAGCGTAAAGCCCAGGGCAAAGGCGCGGAAATCACCACGCTGACCGGGGGCCTGGCCACCAACCAGATCCCTTCGACCTCGGTCGCCACCCTGGTCACCGACAAGCCGGCCGAACTGGCAGCGAGCCTGCAAAAGGCCGGCAGCGAGTACGCCCAGCGCCATGCCGGCAACGGCGGCAAGTTCGAGGTCAGCGCCAAGGTCGACGGCAAGAACGTCAAGCTCACGGTCACCGGTGTGTCCGCCCACTCCTCCGAACCCGAATCCGGGGTCAACCCGGTGGCGCGGATGCTCGACTTCCTCAACAGCCTCGACGGAAAGGTCGCGCTCAAGCACAACCAGATCACCGATGCCGCGCGCTACGCCGCCGATAACTGGGGCCTGGATTACCTGGGTGGCAAGCTCGGCGTCGGTTTCTCCGACGACTTCATGGGCCCGTTGACCACCTCCCTGACCTACGTCGGGGTCAAGGACAACGCCTTCCAGCTGGCGGTCAACCTGCGGGTGCCAAAAGGCAAGTCGCCGCAAGTGCTGAAAAGCGAAATCGCCGACAAACTCGACGCCTGGAGCAAGAAGGCCAAGGTCGCGGTGGCCTTCGACTACTCGATCGCCGAGCCGATGTACCGCAACCCCGAGGGTGAATGGGTCAAGGCGCTGTTGGCCGTGGCCACCGAGAACCTGGGCATGGAGCACAAATTCGGCACTTCCGCCGGCGCTACCTCGGTGCATGAACTGCCCAACGGCGTGCAATTCGGCCTGGCCCGGCCGGAGGTCAAGTACACCGGTCATAACGACAACGAGTTCAAGACGGTTGAACAGTTCCTGCTGGACCTGCAGATCGTGACCGAAATGATGGGCCGTATCGGCCAGCTGCCAAAACTCTGATGCACCTGCCGGACCCGCCGTCCTGGCGGGTCCAACCTGGCGTCCGCGCGCCACTCCCCGGCCGACGGAACCATCCCCGGCAATGGTCAGTCGGATGGCCTGCGAGCCTCTTGGGCGGACCCGCGCCGTGTGACGGCTGCCGACAACGATTGATGGATGGAGTACAGGGAATGAACGGCACACACCCCACCTGCAACACGCTGGCCCATGGCGGCCGGATGGCGGCGCTGATGCTGGCGATGCTGGGCCTGGGCGGCTGCGCGTCGTCGATGACCGTCACCGGCGAGCCGGGGGTAAAGATGGGCGACAGTTATGACCAGGTGCTGGCCGTGATCAGCCGCAGCAACACCGTGACCAAGACCGTCAAGGACCAGGGCATCAGGGCCGAGGGTTACTCGGCAATGTTCAAGGACTGTCGCACCAAGTACTTCATCTTCCTCGGTGCCGATGGCTTGCAGCAGACCAGCTACGAGCCGGCGCCGCAGTTGTCACCCGCGCAAAATTGCCGCCAGCCGTAGAGGCTGCTGCGGGCGGGGTGGGGTTTTATCCGCAACCACGGTTTATCTGAGGCTTCAGAGGGGGCGCTTGGGCCAGCGCAGCCTCGCGGACTCGGCAGCGGCTACGGGGTTTCAGCCACGCCTACTTCACCAGGCGCACTTCCTTTGACGGCCGGTAGCCGAAGTAGGCGCTGTAGCACTTGCTGAAATGGCTGGGCGAGACAAAGCCGCAGGCCACCAGCACATCGACCTGTGACAGTTCGGTGTGTTGCAGCAGGCGGCGAGCTTCGGTGATGCGCAACTCCAGGTAATAACGTTGCGGCGTGGTGCCCAGCTGCTCCTTGAACAAGCGTTCGAGCTGACGCCGTGAGCGGCCGGCGTAGACCGCCAGTTGCTCCAGTTCCAGGGGTTCTTCGAGGTTGGCGGCCATCAGCTTGACCACCTCGCGCAGGGGCGCGCTGAGGCAGATATTTTCGGTCGGTTTGATACGTCGGTAGCGCGACTCCTCAAAGGCCAGGATGTCTTCGATGCCCTCGACCAGGGCCTTGTCGTGCAGGCCCTTGATCCAGTCCAGGGCCATATGGAACGCCCCCGAAGGACTCGCCGCGGTGAGCCGGTCGCGGTCGATCACGTAGGGTTCGCTGCTGACCTGGGTCGCCTTGCAGAACTCCGCCAATGCCGGCCTATGTTCGGGATGGATCGCGCAGCGGTAGCCCGCCAGGAGCCCGGCCCGGCCGAGAAACCACGCCCCATTCCACAGCCCGGCCAGGGTCACGCCCTGCTCGGCAGCGGCCTTGAGCAGTTGAATGAACGCGTCCGATGCCTTGAGTTCGGTGCGGTAGCCACCGCACACCACCAGCAGGTCGAGGTCCTTGAGCTGAGAGCCATCGAGACGGGCGTCCGGCCGGATCACCAGGCCAAGGTCGCTCACCACCTCCCCTTCGTGCAAACCAAAGGTTCGGGAACAGAACAGGTTAGGCCGCAGCAGGTTGGCGGTGACGATGGTGTCCAGCGCCTGGGTGAACGCCGGCAGGGAAAAATGCTCGAGCAGCACAAACCCCGCCTGCAGTGGCCGCTGACCCTGGCTGGATTGCTCATTCAGGTAGCGCAGGTTTTTGCCCTTCATGCCTGTGCTGAATTGCCGTCGTTCGATCAAGGCTCGCACTCTGTTGCGTTAACGGGGGCACAGTTTGCGGTGTTTGCCCGGCGCAGCACCAGAGGCAGGCAAACGGCGGCACAAACTGGCCCCAAGAACAAAAGCCAACCCTTATCAACAATCTGATATGTCGTCCCACAACTTAGTATTTAGAACCCGCGCTCGCGCTTTTTAAAATCAATAAGCCGGCTCACTGATTACCATCCCTTATCGCCCTAATAAGAACATTGACTCAGCAAACACAGGGAGTTTCATTGACACGAACCCCGCATAAATAAAGACTCTACCCAGGTCATACGACGACGTATAACTAATAATAAAAGGTGGTCTTACTTATGCTCTGTTTGCAGTTTCATGCAGCGCGACCCATTCGCCAAAACCGTTCTTCAGCGGCCCGCAGCGAGTTGCACAACCGCTCCCCACTCAGCGGGGAGCACGGTTCATGAAAGAACTTACAAGACTTTATTTCCTGGCCCTGAAGGCACTGATCGTCGGTTGCCTGGTGTGTATCACGGCGCTGATTTTCACCAATGTAGTGCTGCGCTACGGCTTCAATTCCGGCTTGTTCTTCAGTGAGGAAATTTCCCGGCTGGCGTTCGTCTGGCTGGTGTTCGCCGGCTCCCAGCTGATGCTGCACGAGAACGGCCATATCGGGGTCGATATCCTGACCAGCCGCGCCTCGCCCAGGGTCGCCAAACACCTGCTGACCCTGACCTACCTGCTGATGCTGTTCGCCACCTGGCTGTTTCTCCAGGGCAGCTGGAAACAGACCCTGATCAACCTGAATGTGGGCGCGCCCTCCACCGGCATCTCTATGGGCCTGTTCTACGGCGCCGGCCTGGTGTTTTCGGTATTGAGCAGCGTTCTGCTCGGAGCCCAACTGGTCAAGCACCTGGCCACCCCGGCCGGCGAGCGCCAGCCTTCCACCACCATGCAAGGGGTGCTCAAGTAATGGCCCTCGGTGTATTTGTCGGCGTGCTGATGGCCGCCATTCTTATCGGCGTGCCCATCGCCTATGCCCTGATTCTCTGCGGCGTGGCCCTGATGTGGCTGCTGGGGCTGTTCGATGGCCAGATCATCGCGCAAAACATTATCAACTCGGCGGGCAGCTTTCCGTTGCTGGCGATTCCGTTGTTCATCATCGCCGGCGAAGTGATGAACAGCGGCGGCCTGTCCAAGCGCATCATCAACCTGGCGATTTCCCTGGTCGGCCATATGCGCGGCGGCCTGGGCTACGTGACGATCTTTGCCGGGGTGCTGCTGTCCAGCCTCTCGGGCTCGGCCCTGGCCGACGCCGCGTCGCTGACCGCCCTGCTGCTGCCGATGATGGTGATCGCGGGCTACAACCGCAATCGCTCCGGTGGCCTGATCGCCTCGGTTTCGGTGCTGGGCTCGATCATTCCCCCGAGTATCGGCTTCGTGGTGCTCGGGGTGGCTTCCGGCTTGTCGATCACCAAACTGTTCCTCGCGGGGATCGCTCCTGGGTTGATGATTGCCGTGGCCCTGGTGATCGCCTGGTGGTTGGTGTCGCGCCGGGACAACGATGTCGAGCTGAGCCCCAAGGCTTCCGGCAAGGAACGCCTCAAGGCCTTCGTCGACAGCACCTGGGCGCTGATGCTGCCGGTGATCATCGTCGCCGGCCTGCGCTTCGGTGTGGTGACGCCGACCGAAGCCGGGGCCGTGGCCAGCGTCTATGCGCTGCTGGTGTCGTCGCTGATCTACCGCGAGCTGAGCCTGAAATCCCTCGGCGAGCTTTTGTTGCGCGCCGGCAAGACCACCGCCGCAGTGATGTTCCTGGTGGCCGCAGCGTCGATCCCGGCCTGGATGATCACCATCGCCGACATCCCTGGGCAGATCATCGACCTGATCCAGCCGGTCATGGACAACCCGAAACTGCTGATCGTGGTGTTGATGCTGCTGATCCTGCTGATCTCCATGGTCATGGACCTGACGCCGACCATCCTGCTCCTGGCGCCGATCCTGGTGCCGGTGGTGACCGCGGCCAATATCGACCCGATCTACTTCGGCGTGCTGTTCATGATCAATTGCTCCATCGGCCTGATCACGCCGCCCGTGGGCACGGTGCTCAACGTGGTGTGCGGGATCGGCAAGATGCGCTACGAGGCCCTGCTCAAGGGCACCTTCCCGTTCCTTATCGCCGAAATCATCGTGCTCTTCCTGCTGGTGATCTTCCCTGAACTGGTGACGGTTCCGGCGCAATGGTTCGCCCACTGACACCCCGAACAACAATAAGGAATGACCATGACCCGACACCTCACCGTGCTCGCCGCGCTGCTGCTGGCCAGCAGCCTGAGCTTTGCCGCCGAGTACAACTCACGCACCCTCAAGTTCGCTGCCACCAGCCCCAAGGGCACGCCACCGGCGATTGGCATGGAACTGTTCGCGAAGAAGATCAACGAACGCAGCGGCGGCAAGATCAAGGTCCGCACCTTCCCCAACGGCGTGCTCGGGGGCGACGTGCAGGTGCTGTCGTCGCTGCAGGGCGGCGTAGTGGAAATGATGACCTGGAACGCCGGCCTGATGCTCAACCACGTGACCGACTTCGGCATCCTCGATTTCCCGTTTCTCTACACCGACACCGCCAAGGTCGACGCCATGCTCGATGGCGAGGTCGGCAAGATGCTGATCGATCAGTTGCCGGAGAAAAAACTGGTGGGCCTGGCGTTCTGGGAGCTGGGGGTGCGCAACCTGACCAACAACGTGCGCCCGGTGCAGAAGATGGAAGACATCACCGGCCTGAAGATTCGCGCCCAGCAATCGCCGCTGTTCCTCGACGTGTGGTCGACCCTCGGGGCCAACCCCACGCCCCTGCCCTTCACCGAGGTGCACACCGCCCTCGAGACCGGCACCGTGGACGGCCAGGAAAACCCGGCGGCGCTGATCCTGGCCTCAAAATTCAATGAAGTGCAGAAGTACCTGAGCCTGACCCATCACAACTACAACCCGCAGATCGTGCTGATCAGCAAACCCTTCTGGGACACCCTGAACCCGGACGAGCAGGCGCTGCTGACGGAGGTGGCCATGGAGGTGCGCCTCGAGCAGCGCCAGATCTCCCGCGCGGCCGACAGCAAGGCGATTGCCGAGCTCGCCAGTTCCGGGATGAAGGTCAACGAATTGCCCGCCGAAGAGGTGGTGCGCATCCAGCAGAAGATCCGCCCGGTGATCGAAAAGTACGCGGCGCAGATCAACCCCGAACTGGTGAAGAAGGTCTACCAGGCCGTGGGTTACCAGGCGCAGTAAAGGACTGCGGCGCAGTCCGGCGAGGGCCCTCGCCCTCGCCACAAGTCACCCCGGTCTCCGCCTTATACGCCCGCCCGGCGGGCACTGCCGTATCAGCCAAGAGGAAGCAGCAAAATGAAAATTTCGGTCGCCCAGATCCACCCGGTCATCGGCAATCCCGCGCAGACCATCGACAAGGTCGCGCAGTTGTCACGCCAGGCCGCGGCAGACGGCTCGCGCCTGATCGCCTTTGCCGAATGCCTGTTGACCGGCGGCTCGTTCGACAGCCGTGAAGAACTGGAACAAGGCGCCATCAGCCTCGACGCCCTGGCCCCGTTGCTGGCGGTCAGCGCTGAAAGCGGGATCCACATCGTGGTCGGCTTCTATGAAAAACACGCCGAGTCGATTTTCAATACCGCCGCCCTGATCGGCCCCCAGGGCGTCATCGGCCTGCATCGCAAACGTCATCTGCCGTTCATGATCGGCGACCGTTTCACCGATCGCCCCGCCGAGTGGACGCCGCCGGTGTTCAACACCGACATCGGCCGCATCGGCCTGGCGATCTGCTATGAAATCCGCTTCCCGGAAGTCATCCGCACCCTGGCCCTGGAAGGCGCCGATATCGTGGTTCTGCCGGCCGCCTGGCCGGAGCAGGCGCGGTTGCTGCCGGACCTGTTCAGCACCGTGCGCGCCGCGGAAAACATCGTGTATTTCGTGGCCCCCAACCGCAATGACCTGGACGGCGGCATGCAGTTTATCGGCATGAGCCACATCATCGAGCCGTCCGGCACCACCCTGACCCGCGCCGGCCTGGAAGACGGGGTGTTCAGCGTCGAGATCGACCTGGCCAAGGCGCGCAACAAGTCGCTGATCCGCGACCCGGGGGTGTTCGAGATCCACCCGTTCCGCGACCGCCTGCCAGCGACCTATCGCCTCTGAAAACCCGGGTGCCGAGGCGCCACGCCTTTGATCGGGCCTCGGATGGCGAATCGGCACCCGGCCATCGCCCCTCACTTTTCAGGTAATCGCAATGCACAACACGATCCGCTCGCTCAAGGACCGAATGACCGCTGGCGTGACGTTCGGGATGAATATTTACAGCACCGCCTGCCTGCCCATCGAAGTGGCCGGCAACTGGGGGCTGGACTTTGTTTTTATCGACGCCGAGCACACGGCTCTGGGGGTCGACCGGGACATGGAAAAACTGCTGCTGGCGGCGCACCGCGCGGCGATCCACAGCCTGGTCCGGGTACGCGGTACCCTCGAATGGGACATTCGCAAAGCCCTGGAAATGGGCGCCTCGGGGGTGATCATTCCCCAGGTGCACAACGCCGCGCAGATGCGCGAGATCATCCGCTGCAGCAAATTTCCGCCCGTGGGCCGGCGCGGCGGCGACAGTTCGGTGCGCTCGGCCCGCTACGCCGGTCCCGGCTTCGAATGGGCGCGCTACACCGAGGCGGAAAACCAGCGCAGCGTGATCGTGCCCATGGCCGAGAGCTATGAATTCTTCGACAACATCGATGAGATCCTCGACGTCGAGGGCATAGACGCCGTGCATTTCGGCCCGGCCGATTACTCGCTGTCCCGCCAGTTGCCGGTGGACTATCGCCTGGGCAACCCCGAGGTCCTGGCGCGCCTGCAATGGCTGATCAAGAAATGCCATCAGCGTGCGATCCAGGTGATGGTGCCGTGCTTCCCGGCCGACACTGAAACCGCCCGGCGCCTGCGGGAAATGGGCTGCGACATGCTGCTGATGGGCAGTGACCTGTCTTGGCTGAATCAGGCCGGGCAACAGATCGCCGCCACCCGTGAAGCACTCGAGGGGTCGGGATAAGCTCCCGGTTTGCCGGGGACATTATCAGCTCAATCCACTCTTGTCGGAATAACCCACAGGCTTGTGGCCGAACTTAGTAACTTGATTCGGCCTTTCAAGCCATGCATTAAAAGATCAATTAACCAGGAAGTTTTGTCGCAATAAAGTGGCCCGCGTCAATGCAACTAACTCATCAAGTTGTACGTCCGGCTTTTCCGTCACATACGACAAACAGAACTTGGCGGGTGCAATAGGTGGAGTGCAAGGTAATACCTTGAGCATGTCCACCGCCAACATATCTCGAATCAACGGTACTGGCAGAATTCCAATAGCGTGCCCGGCCGATATCATCTTCGCGATAAAGGCCAGGGAGTTACTGGAATGAAATGCCTCGGAGACATTGCCGCCCTCTTTCAACCAGCGCTCGACCACTGAATACAGGGTCGAAGGCGCGGAATGGGTGACGATCGGGTAAGCCCCGGCGTGCTGCGGCTGAAAAGAATCGCCGTCGATTTCCAGGTGGGCGGCGGCCACCCACTGGAAGGTCATCCAGCCCAGGAAGATATCGGTCACGTCATCGCGGGTCATGGGGTTGGTCAAAAGCGCCAGGTCCAGCTCGTGATCATTGAGCTTGCGATTGAGCACCGCCCCCACATCGATGGTGATTTCCAGGGTGATCTCCGGGAAATGCGCCTTGATCTCGGCAATCACTGCCGTCAGCCCGACCATGGCCGAACACTCGTCGGCGCCCACCCGCAGCCGGCGGTTCTGCTTCTGCTTGGCTGCGAACTGTTCCAGTTTCACGCTGTTGTTCAGCGCCAGTTCGGCATGTTGCAGGGCGATCAAGCCGTCAGCGGTGATTATCATCCGCTGTTTGCTGCGATCGAAGAGTTTCACGCTCAACAATGACTCCATCTCCCGAATGCGCGAGGAGATGGCCGGCTGGGTCAGGTGAAGGTGGCGCGAGGCGGCATGCACGCCCCCTAATCGGGCCGTCCAATAGAAGGCCTCGATCTGCATCAGGGTAATTCGCATGATAAAAATAGTCCCGAAGTTGACGCGCTGATTTTTATTATCGCCTTAAAATCCTGCTTGCTAGGATGAACTAAATGCACCAGACATTCACCAAAAAACAAGTCAAGCCAAGCATGTATATTATTCGAGAACTACCGCAGCAAATGACCGAAGAAGAACGTTCGATACTTCTTGCGGCAGAACCGGCCACCCTGGGTCACTTCATCACCCGGGGTATTTTAAACAGCGATATAAAGGCTCACTTCCAGGATGTGCGCGCCGCCGGGACGGCGGTCACGGTGAGGATGCCCGGGGCTGATGGCGGCATCCTGCATTACGCCATGGGGTGTGTGCGTCCCGGAGATTTTTTGATCGTGGATCGCTGTGGCGAACGGGTCACCGCCGCCCTCGGAGGGGCCATGGCTTATGCGGCCAAACAGGCGGGCATCGCCGGGATCGTGATTGACGGCTTTGTCACCGACCTCGGCGAATTGCGCCAGCACGGGGTGCCGATCTGGTCCTGGGGCGCCAGCGCCATCACCACCCGGCTCAAGGGCGAAGAAGGCGAATTCTGCACCACGATTCAGTGTGGCGGCGCGGTGGTCCGACCCGGGGATGCGGTGCTGGCCGATGAAAACGGCATCGTGGTCATGGCCCCTGATCAGGCCATGCCCCTGGCGCGCCGGGCCATCGAATTCCAGAACAATGAAAAAACCACCCTGGCCAGGTTGGCCAAGGGCGAGAAATTCCCTGATATCGTCGGCTCCCGAGCCATTATCGAGGCGGCCATCCAGCGCCGTTCCTGACCCGGAGCAAGCACCACCCGCAGCCCCTTTGCCACGCCGTTTCTGCCTTAGTAGCTCCCTCTAGAAAAACAACAGGACTACCATGAAACCGTACCTCATAGCGTCCCTGACCCTCGCCCTGGCCGGCCCAGTCCAGGCCGATACCCCACCGCCGATTCACTTCAATGTGATTGGCGGCGGCAGCCACAACTACACCTTTGGTGCGGTGGAAAAACCGTTCTGGAACCAGACCCTGCCCGCCCGCTCCGGCGGCAGCCTCACGGCGAGCCTGCGCGGGCTGTCGGAAAGCGGGCTCAAGGGCCCGGAGATGGTGCGCCTGCTGCGCAGCGGCGCGGTGGAAATCGGCATGGGGGTGTTTGCCTTCGTCGCCGGTGACGACCCGTTTTTCGAAGGCATCGACCTGCCGGGCATGGCCCCCGACATCCAGACCTCCCGGCAGATTTCCAGTGCCTTCAAGCCGGTACTGGCCGAGCGTATGGCCGAGCATCACGGGGTCAAGCTGCTGGCGACCGTGCCCTACACCGCACAGGTGTTTTTCTGTCGCGACCCGCTGTCCTCGCTCGCCGACCTCAAGGGCCGCAAGGTCCGGGTTCGTGGGCGCAATATGTCGGACATGATCAGCGCCCTCGGCGGTGCGCCCATGACCCTGCCGTTCGCCGAGGTGGTGACGGCGATGCAGACCGGTGTCATCGATTGTGCGGTGACCGGCATCGGCTCCGGCAATGCCGCCCGCTGGTATGACGTCGCCAACCACCTCTACAACCTGCCGGTGGACTGGTCCATCGGCTTCTATGCCATCGGTCTCAAGCGCTGGCAGGCGTTGCCCGAACCGGTGCAACGCCTGCTCCAGGGACAGGCCCAGGCCCTGGAAGACCGCTGGTGGGAAGCCACCGCCAACGAGAACCAGTCGGCGCTGGCCTGCAACATCGGCGCCCCGGACTGCAAGATCCATCGACCGGCCAGGATGCAGGTCAGCACCCCGACGGACGCCGAGCGCCAAGTCCTGCAGAACGCCGTGCTGACCATCGCCAACGATTGGGGCCAACGCTGTGGCGCGCCCTGCGTCGAACGCTGGAATGCCACCGCAGGCGCCGCCATCGGCGTGCACCTGCAACAGCCCTGAGCCGTGCAACGTGCCCAGCGTCCTGAACCCACACCGTTTGCGGAGAAGCATCCATGAACCCCACTGAATCCCGCGCGACCCGGCTGGTGAACGGCATTGCCCGGCTCAGCGCCTGGGTGGGCGGCATCGCCCTGATGGGCACCGCGCTGATGATCGGGATCGACCTGATCCTGCGCAAGACCCTGGGCCTGTCCCTGGGCGGGGCCGATGAGATAGCCGGCTATGTACTGGCGATTGTCAGCACCTGGGCGTTTCCCATCGCCCTGTTGAAACGCTCCCATATCCGGGTCGACATCCTCTATTCACGGCTGTCGCTCAAGGCCCGGAGCCTGCTGGACCTGCTGGCCTTGAGCGGCATGGCGCTGTTTGCCGGAACCCTGCTGTACCACGCCTGGGGCGTGCTTTGGGACTCGATCCACTACCGCTCGATTTCCACCACGCCGCTGCAGATCCCGCTGTGGGCGCCGCAGTCGATCTGGTTCGCCGGCTACGCGTTCTTTGCCCTGACCCTGGCGGTGCTGGCCTGCACCAGCCTGTCCCGGCTGCGCCAACGACGCTGGGCAGCAATCAACGGACTGATCGGGATCAACTCGGTCGAAGAAGACATTCAACAAGAAACCCACGGTGGCGCCGGCGCGCCATCCCATGGAGCGCACTAGATGCTGGCCTTTACCCTCTTTACCCTGCTGGCCCTGCTTGGCCTGAGCGTGGCGGCGGCGGTCAGCGTCGGCCTGTTGGGCATGTCGTTGTCCGAGCTGTTTTCCAGCCTGCCCCTGAGCAACGCCATGGGCGAAATCGCCTGGAGCACCAGCGCCGAATTCCTGCTGGTGGCCATTCCGCTGTACATCCTGATGGGTGAGCTGCTGGTGTGTTCGGGGGTCGCCGGGCGCATGTACGGCGCCGTCGACAAGTGGTTGTCGTGGCTGCCGGGTGGCTTGATGAACTCCAACATCGGCGCCTCGGCGCTGTTTTCGGCCACCAGCGGCTCCAGCGTGGCCACCGCCGCCACCATTTCGACCATTGCCCTGCCGGAGCAGGAGCGCAAAGGCTACCCGGCCCCGCTGTTCCTGGGGTCGATCGCGGCCGGTGGCACCCTGGGCATCCTGATTCCGCCGTCGATCAACATGATTCTGTTCGCCCTGATCGCCAACCTCTCGGTGCCCAAGCTGTACTTGGCGGCGACCCTGCCGGGGATCCTGCTCAGTTTCATGTTCGTGGCGATGATCGTCATCGCCTGCCTGATCCGCCCCGAGCTGGGCGGCCACAAGCAACACGCGACCTGGGCCGAACGCCTGGCCAGCATCCCCGACCTGTTGCCACCCCTGGCGATCTTCGCCCTGGTGGTGGGCGCCATCTACAGCGGCTTCGCCACCGCCAGCGAGTCGGCCGCCCTGGGGGTGATCGCCGCATTTGCCCTGGGCCTGTGGCGCCGTGCATTCACCTGGACCAACCTGGGCCAGGCCTTTGAATCCACCATGCGCACCACCGGCATGATCCTGTTCATCACCCTGTCGGCGTTCTTTCTCAATTTCGTGCTGGCCTCCATCGGGCTGACCTCGACTCTGGTCAGTTTCGTCACCGACCTCGACATGTCGCCGATGGGCACCCTGCTGGCGATCATCCTGTTCTACATCGTCCTCGGCTGCTTTATGGACACCCTGGCGATGTTGATCACCACCGCACCGCTGGTGGTGCCGATCATTGTCGCGCTGGGCTTCGACCCGCTGTGGTTCGGGGTGATCCTGATCATCCTCTGCGAGATGGGGCAGATCACCCCGCCATTTGGCATGAACCTGTTCGTGGTGCAAAGCATCCGCAACAAGGGCCGCTTCCTGGATGTGGTGTACGGCGCCCTGCCGTTCTGCACAGTGCTGCTGATCCTGATCGCGCTGTTGATCCTGTTTCCGCAGATCGCGCTCTGGCTGCCCCACCTGGCCTGATCGCGGCAGCCCCCGATAACGCCGCCGACACCATCAGGGGCTGAAAAATAATGCGCCAGCGACTAAGGTAGACAGCGGCCAGCCCCGGCTAACCGTCAACAACAATAAGATCGCCGTGCACACCACCCCCCGGTGTCACGCCTGATGGGAGCACTCCATGACTCGGCACAGCGCGCAGACCAGCCCCAGCGAACTCGCGGCCTTCGTCAACGATCACTTTTCCGCACGCGGCATCCGCCCCGACGGACTGATCGCCCAGTCCTGGTACCGCAGCGTGGTCGAGCACCGCCTCGACCCGGGCGCCGCCAGCCGCAAGAACATCCTGTGCGCCGAGGACATCCGCCGCCATCAGCAGCAACATCAACAGTACCTGTCGATTGCCAGCCAGGGTGTCAGCGGCCTGGCCAAGCGCGTGGTTCCGGCCGGGTTCGCGGTGCTGCTCAGCGACGAAAACGGCATCACCCTCGACTCACGGCTGCCGAGCCACGACGACGCCTACACCCAGTCGGGGCTGGTGGTCGGCGCGCGCTGGGACGAATCGATGGTCGGTACCAACGGCATCGGCACCACCCTGGCAGCCGCCCAGCCCTTGATCATCCACCGCGAAGAACACTTCCTGGCCTCCAACTTCCGCCTCAGTTGCTCGGTGGCGCCGATCTTCGACGCCCAGGGCCTGCTGCGCGGCTGCCTCAACGCCACCTGTCTGAACAGCGACGGCCCGCGGGAAAGCCAGTACCTGACCCTGCAACTGGTGATCATGTACGCGCGCCTGATCGAGAACGCGCACTTTCGCCAGAGCCACCGCGATCGCCTGACCCTGTCCCTCAAACCCATCGATGAAATCGCCGACCTGGCCAACGAACAGTTGCTGGCCCTGGATGAAAACGGCCGGGTGATGGGCGCCAACCGCGCGGCCTTTGTGGCCCTGGAGCGGGGCACCGGGGCGCCGCTGCTGGGGGCGCCGATCCACAGCCTGCTGCCGGCCACGGTGGAGGAACTGTTGCAGTTCACCAATGGCGGCGCGCGCGGTGTGCGCCTGCGTGGCCTGCAGGATGAAGCCCTGCTCGATATCGGCCTGCGCATCCCCTCGGAGCAGCACCGGCCGCCCGCCGTGGTGCGCCCGGCGAGCCAACCGCATCCGGACCTGCAACAACTGGCCGGGAACGATCCGCGCCTGCAACAGAACGTACGCCGGGTACGCAAGGTGATCGACAAGGGCATCCCGATCCTGATCACCGGCGAGACCGGCACCGGCAAGGAGGCCTTCGCTCGCGCCATCCACCAGGCCAGCAGCCGTCGCGCCGGGCCGTTTATCGCCCTGAACTGCGCGGCGATTCCGGAAACCCTGATCGAAAGCGAGCTGTTCGGCTACCGCGCCGGCAGCTTCACCGGCGCCAACAAGAAAGGCATGAAGGGCAAGCTGGAACTGGCCAACGGCGGCACGCTGTTTCTCGACGAGATCGGCGACATGCCGGCGCACCTGCAAACCCGCCTGTTGCGGGTCCTGGCGGAGCGGGAAATCTCGCCCCTGGGGGCCGAAGTGCCGGTGGTGCTGGATGTGCAGGTGATCTCCGCCACCCACCAGGACCTGCACGGGATGATCGCCGCCAAAGCCTTTCGCCAGGACCTGTTCTACCGCCTGGCCGGCATGAACCTGGCGCTTCCGGCCTTGCGCGAGCGCAGCGACCGCGCCGAGCTGATCGACAGCCTGCTGCGGGCGCAGACCGACGCCCACGGGCTGCGCCTGGACGCCCCGGCCCGACAGTGCCTGTTCGACTACCCCTGGCCGGGCAATATCCGCCAACTGCTCAACAGCCTGCGTTACGCCGTGGCCCTGGCCGAAGACGGGGTCATCGACCTCGACTGCCTGCCCGGCGAACTGCTGGCGCCCCTGCCCTTGCCCCTGATCAGCCGCGACCCGCCGCCGACCGCGCACCTCGCCGAGCAACTGGGCGACGATGAATCCCGGCGCCTGCACGACTGCCTGCGCCGCCAGCGCTGGAACATCAGCGCCGCTGCCAGTGAGCTGGGCATCTCGCGCTCGACCTTGTACCGCAAGATGAAAAAGCACGGGCTGATCGCGCCCAACGACCGGCTGTAAGACGCCGTCGCCCCCATGAAAAATGCCGGTCCCTTGATGGGAGCCGGCATTTTTTTACCTCGGGCCCGGCCTCAGATCTGGATATACACCACGTGAGTGTGGGTGTACTCGTACAAACCGTGCTTGCCGTCGGCGCCGCCAATCCCGGACTTGCGCGTCCCGGCATGGAAGCCCTGCATCGCCTCGAAGTTCTCGCGGTTGATGTAGGTCTCACCAAAATCCAGGCCGTTGCTGGCGCGCATGGCCGCGCTCAGGCTGCGGGTGTAGATGGATGAGGTCAGGCCGTACTCGCTGTCGTTGGCCAGGGCAATGGCTTCTTCCAGGTCATCGACGATCTGGATCGGCAGTACCGGGCCGAAAATCTCCTGGCGCATGATCGGCATTTCGCTGCCACAGCCGGCCAACACCGTGGGCTGGTAATGGAAGCCCTGGCCTTTGTCGGCCACCGCGCCACCGGTCATCACTTCAGCCCCCTGGCCGCGAGCGGTCTCGACCATCTTCGCTACCTTGTCCAGGGCCGCCTGGTTGATCAGCGGGCCCATGTCCAGGTCATCCTCGGCCAGGGGGTCGCCATAGCGGGTGGCCGCCATCGATGCGGCAATCTGCTCGATAAAGGGCTCGGCCACCTTGCGCTCGACATACACCCGCTCGGCGCAGTTGCACACCTGCCCGGTGTTGATCACCCGCGACGCGGTGATGGCCTTGACCGCCAGCGCCAGGTCGGCGTCCGCGAGGACGATGGCCGGGGCCTTGCCTCCCAGTTCCAGATTGAGTTTGGTGATGTTCGGCGCGGCGGCGGCCATGATCCGCGAGCCGGTGCCGACGCTGCCGGTAAAGCTGATCAGGTCGATGCCGGCGTGGCTGGTCAAGCTGTGGCCGACCGTGGCCCCGGTGCCGCTGACCACGTTGAACACCCCGGGCGGCAGGTCGGTTTCAGCCACCAGGCGGGCGAATTCGAAGCAGTTGATCGGGGTTTCTTCGCTGGGCTTGATGACGATGGTGTTGCCGGTGATCAGCGCCGGCGCCATTTTGCGGGCGATGAGGAAGAACGGGAAATTCCACGGCAGGACCCCGGCCACCACCCCCAGGGGTTTGCGCAGCAGAAAGATGCTTTCGCCGACCCGGTCACTGGTCAGCACTTCGCCTTCCAGGCGCCGTGCCCATTCAGCCATGTAGTCCAGGTAGTCGGCGGTGAAGTTGACCTCGACCCGGGCCAGCCCCAGGACCTTGCCCTGCTCGGCGGTGATGATGTGGGCCAGGCGTTCGGCGTTGTCGCGGACCTTGCTCGCGATCTGGCGCAGGTAGCCGGCGCGCTCGATGGCCGGACGCGCGGCCCAGCCCTTTTGCGCCTGGCGCGCGGCGGCGATGGCGGCCTCGACCTGGTCGCTGCTGGCCTGAGGCACCCGTGCCAGCAAGCGGGCATTGGCCGGGTTGTGCACCTCGATGTGCTGGTCGCTGGGGACAAAGGCGTTGCCAATGAAGTTCTGGTAATGAATCAGCTCGGTCATGGTGGTTCTCTCGCAGACAGGGTCAAAAAAAGGCTGCAGGCGCCACCGGGGCACCTGCGTCGCGGGTCGTTACTGAGTGCTGAAGGTTTTCCAGATGCCGCCTTCCTGTTGCAGGTCGTGGCTGCGCTTGATCAGGTACTGATGGATCTGGTCCACCTGTTGCGGGGTAAAGGCGTCGGCAAAGGACGGCATGCCATCGGGGACCCGGCCGCCGAAAAGGATGCCGAGGAACATCTGGTGTTTTTCCGGCGTCAGCTTGCGCAGGTCCGGCAACACGCCGCCGCTGACCGCATGGATGCCGTGGCACTGCGAGCAGTAGCCGTCATACAGCTTGGCGCCGGCGTCGATGGCGGCGGTGTCACGGCTCAAGGGCGGTGGTTTCGGCGTGTCGGCGGGCGGTGCCGGTTCGTTGAGCGTGGCGGTGCCCCCCAGCTTGTAGGTCAGCACCTGGGAAAACGGCTGGACCCCGGCCCGCAGCGACAAGGCCCCGGCAAAGGTCGAGAAGGCGCCACCCCAGCCAGCCATGAAGGTCACGTATTGCTCACCGTCGACGCTGTAGGTAATGGGCGCCGCCATCACTCCGCTGGCGGCCGGCTGCTCCCAGAGCTTGTTGCCGCTGTCGGCCGCGTAGGCGATCACCCGGCCATCGGCGCTGCCCTCGAACACCAGGTTGCCGGCAGTGCTCAGGGTGCCGCCGTTGAAGATGGTGACGTAGGGCACTTCCCAGGCCGCCTTCTGCTTCACCGGGTCCCAGGCGATCAGCTTGCCGGACCAGCCCTTGGCCATTTCCAGCAGGCCTTCGGCGCTCTCCGGCATCATCCCGGTGCGCAGGCCCAGTTGGTACATGCTCTTGAACGGGTTGCGCTTGGGCGCCTCGGGGATGTGCTCGTAGTAGGCGGACATGATGTGCGCCGGGATGTACACCAGCCCGGTGTTGGGGTTGTAGGACATCGGCTGCCAGTCGTGGGCGCCCCAAAACGCCGGGGTCACCAGGTTGCGCTTGCCGTTCTTCCAGTAGGCGGCGTTCTCCTCATCGAGGATCGGCCGGCCGGTCTTCATGTCCATGCCCTTGGTCCAGCTCTGGGGCACGATGCCCTTGGCCGACAGCAGCTCGCCAGTGGCGCGGTCGATCACGTAGAAGAAGCCGTTCTTCGGCGCCTGCATCAGCACCTTGCGCGGTTTGCCATCAATCGGCAGCTCGGCGAGGATCATGTGCTGGGTCGCGGTGTAGTCCCAGGCGTCGCCCGGGGTGGTCTGGTAGTGCCAGGCGTACTCGCCGGTGTCGGCGTTGACCGCGACGATGGAGGACAGGAACAGGTTGTCGCCCTTGGCCTGGCTGCGCCATTTCGGGTCCCACATCGAGCCGTTGCCCACGCCGATGTACAGCAGGTTCAACTCGGGGTCGAAGGCGAAGGAATCCCAGGCGGTGCCGCCCCCGCCCTGCTCGACGAAAGCATCGCCGTGCCAGGTCTTGGCGGCAATTTCCATGGCCTTGTCTTCCGGTGGCAGCTTGGGGTCCCCCGGCACGGTGAAGAAGCGCCAGGCCTGCTTGCCGGTTTCGGCGTCGTAGGCAGTGACATAGCCGCGCACGCCGAACTCGGCGCCGCCGTTGCCGATCACCACCTTGCCGTTGACCACCCGTGGCGCGCCGGTGATGGTGTAGCTGCGCTTGTGGTCGGCGCGGGTGTCCACCGACCAGGCGCGCTGCCCGGTCTTGGCGTCGATGGCCTCCAGGCGACCGTCGAGCACCCCGACATAGACCTTGCCCTTCCACACCGCCACGCCGCGGTTGACCGCATCGCAGCAAGCCTCGCCCGCGCGGTTGCGGTCGGACTTGGGGTCGTACTTCCACAGCAGCTTGCCGTCGCGCGCGTCCAGGGCATAGACCACCGAAAACGGCCCGGTGGTGTACATCACGCCGTCAACCACAATGGGCGTGGCCTCGACCCCGCGATCCAGGTCGAGCTTGTAGCTCCAGGCCAGGCCCAGCTTGCCGACGTTCTGGTCGCTGATCTTATTCAGCGGGCTGTAGCGCTGTTCGTCGTAGGTGCGCCCGGTGCTCATCCAGTTACCGGGCTCCTTGTCGGCGGCGATAATCCGCGGGCCATCGACATTGGCCGGCAGGTCCTGGGCCCAGGCCGGCGCACCACCCAAGGCCAGGGCCAGGGCGATAAACAGGGTCTTGAATGGAACGCCAAGGGGCGCGGTCGGCAAAGAGGGAGGCACGGCGAGGCCAATCTGTGTCATGGGGGGAGACTCCTGATTCTTATTAGTAGCGAAGCCATTGCGCTGCGCGACTAGAGAAGAGCAACCGCCATGCCAGCCTTCGGACAATCCCCTGCAAGCCCCACGGGGCAAGGCGTGCAGCCCGGACCAGGGCTTGCGTCCGGGTGCGACAGGTGTCGCATCGGCCGCTACACCTGCGTCAGGCCTGGCACAGGACGACACCTTCGGCCGTGCATCGTCGCTTGGGCGCCAACGGCCTCATCTGCCCAGCAGGCCACGGTCCCTTGAACCTAAAGACGGACTGGCAGTCGTAGGGCGGTGAGTTTTATTAAGGAATACCCGTGAACAAAGCACTGACGCTGTCCACCGCCATCGCCGCCGCCCTGCTGATCAGCGCCTGCTCCCACCGCGCTCCGACGGCCAAGGCGGTCAAGCCGCCCCCCGCGCCCCATGTGACCCTGGTCCCGGACGACCAGCACGCCAGCCTGACGTACCGCCATGTCGGCGGCGGAGGCAACAACCCGGTCACGTTCTACTTCAGCAGTCCGCAAGTGCCGAACGACCTCATGATCGTGGCCGGCGAGCCGGTGTTCGATGCCACCTACCTCAAGAAAATCCCCGCCTACCTGCGGCGCATGGCCCCCGGGACCGATGTGATCGACCAGTTGGTCAGCGCCGGCCAGCCGATCAAGGTCCGGGCCAAGGTCAAGGAATCCACCTTCGTCTTCAACGGCATCCCGATCCCCCTGGGCGCCAGCAAGCAGCCGCCGGTTCAGATCTTCACGCCCAAGCCGTTGCAGACCTACCTCATCGAAACCGTGCTCGCCGACGGCTACACCCTGAGCATCTACGAGCTGTCGATGTCGGGTGAGCGCACCCTGGTGTCGCCGACACCCTGAGGCGTGGGCCTGACCGGCGCGCTGCTCCGGGCGGGCTAGGTTGTTTACTACGCGACTTAGATCAAAAAATGATTTCACACGGCTTGGCCAGCCGCTTAAGTTCGCTCCTGACCGACCCCTGCCAGGTGGAGGCAAACCCTCTCTCTGGTAACGGTCAGGATCTCCCCCATGGCATACGCACTGCGCTTCACCCCTTGGCTGGTCTCATTGCTGTTCGCCCTGCTGCTGGTGCTCACCGGCCTGCTGGGCAGCGCCCAACCACACCCCCAGAACATCACCCCCGACCTGTCCAAGCTCACGGCCCGGAA
Organism: Pseudomonas sp. MF4836; assembly: GCF_002018875.1. GTDB lineage: Bacteria > Pseudomonadota > Gammaproteobacteria > Pseudomonadales > Pseudomonadaceae > Aquipseudomonas. Next base: position 481,047 of record NZ_MVOL01000001.1, on the reverse strand, counting down.
CGTCAGCGTCCCGGCTGCAGATGCGTTGCTGGCATAGTGCCTGCCACGCAGCAGCGAGCCCTCTGCGACGGGGGCCTTGGTTGTTTTTCTCGCCCTGGTGCGTGAAAAAAAAGCGTCCGTAGTGGGTTGTTTCACAAGGCTTTCCTGGCGCGCATTCCGCGCCTCGCCGCCGCCCTCCGAATGCCTTGGCACCGCCCTTGCTCTAGCGCCGATACCTTCCCTTCTTCATGCAGGATCAGCGCCTTGTTCAAGTCCAATGTTTTAGCCGGTGCCGTTGCACTCGCCGCCCTTAACCCGTCCTCGCTGGCTTTCGCCCAGGACAGCCGTGAACCCCGCGTCGAAGACGAGCAGCTCGACAGCGTGGTGGTGATCGGCACCCGCCGCAGCGATGTGACGGCGCTGCAGAGTTCGGCACCGGTGGATGTGATTTCCGCTGCCCAGTTGCAAGACTCCGGTGCCGCCAACCTGGGCCAGGCGCTGGCCAGCCTGTTGCCCTCGTTCAGCTTCCCGCAGAACGTCAACGGCGCCTTCGCCCAGGAGGTGCCGCCGGGGGTGTCACTGCGGGGCCTGGGTTCCGACCAGGTGCTGGTGCTGGTCAACGGCAAGCGCCGGCACACGGGTTCGACGGTGACCCGGCAGAACTACGCGGCCAAGGGCGGCGTGCCGGTGGACATCAGCCTGTTCCCGCTGGATGCCATCGAGCGGGTGGAAGTGCTGCGTGACGGCGCCTCGGCTCAGTACGGCTCGGACGCCATCGCCGGGGTGATCAATATCGTGCTCAAGGGCGCGGACCAGGGCGGCAAGCTGGGCTATCGCCTGGGTGAATACAAAAAGGGCGATGGGCTGTCGCGCAAGCTCAGTGGCTGGAAGGGTTTCGCGCTGCCGGGGGATGGCTTCCTGACGGTGAGTTTCGATGCCGGTGAGTCGGACCCGGCCAACGACACCAACCCGGACAATCGGGTGCCGGCCAGCAACCCCTTGCGTGACTGGCGCTTCGGCGTCGGCAAGGTGTCCGACCAGTACAACCTGCTGCTCAACAGCGAGGCCTCCCTGAGTGAGCGCCTGAGTGCCTACGGCTTCGCCACCTGGTCGCACAAGAACAGCGACGCCGAAGCCTCGCTGGTGCTGCCGGGAGATCGGCGCAACATTGCCGCGGTCTACCCCAACGGCTACTGGCCGGTGACCCGCTATCGCCTCGAAGACTACGCCGCCACCACCGGCCTGCGCTTCGAGGACCCGGGCCTGGGCAAGTTCGACCTCTCGGCCAACTACGGGCGCAACGAAGTCGACTCCACCTACTACGACACCCTGAATGCCAGTTGGGGCCCCACCTCGCCGACCCGTTTCGACACCGGCAGCCGCATCAACTCCCAGGCCAATCTGGGGCTGGACTGGGTCAAGGACTTCGAGGTCGATGGCCTGCACGGCCCGCTGACCCTATCCAGCGGCCTGGCCTATCGCTGGGAACAATACGAGTTGCAGGCCGGTGAAGCCGCCGCCTCGGAAAACCGCTGGTACCCGCACCCGGCGGGCGGCTTCTACACCCCCGCCAGCTCCGGGATCACCCCGGTGGACGCCGGCCGCCTGTCGCGCAATGTGTTCGGCGGCTATGTCGATGTCGAGGCCCAGGTCACCGAGAAATTCAACGCCGGGGTGGCCCTGCGCTCCGAGCACTATTCGGACTTCGGCGACACCACCAACGGCAAGCTGTCCCTGCGTTATGACTTCACGCCCAAGGTCGCGCTACGCGGCAGCCTGAGCACCGGCTACCGCGCGCCCTCCCTGGTGCAGGCCGGGTATCAGGCCTCCGGCATCCAGATCGTGCAGACCGGCGCGGTGTACGACTCGGTGTTGCAGCGCACGCTGCGGGCCGACGGCCCGATCGCCGCGGCCCTGGGCGGCAAGGCGCTGAAGCCGGAACAGTCGAAGAACATCTCCGTCGGCCTGGTGCTGCGCCCGCTGCCCGAGGCCAGCATCACCCTGGATGCCTATCGCATCGATATCAACGACCGCATCACCCCTTCCGAAAACCTGACCGGCGCGGACGTGGTGGCGGCCCTGGCGGCGGCAGGCATCACCGGCGTCAACAGCGCGACCTTCTTCACCAACGTCCTCGACACCCGCACCAAGGGCCTGGAGCTGGGGGGCAAGTACCGCCTCACCCTGCCCCGAGGCACCCTGGACCTGAGCGCGGGCTTTGCCCATACCGAGACCGAAGTCACCAACGCACGGGATGTGGGGCGCTTCGCCTCGAGCCGGATCATGGGCCGCACCGCCATCGGCGTGCTGGAAGACAACGTGCCGGAGAACAAGTTGATCTGGGGCCTGCACTACGCCTTCAACGGCTTCGAAGCCAACTTCAACCAGCGCCGCTACGGCGAGTACACCACCCGTGGCACCACCGCCAGCACCGACCAGACCTTCTCCGCGCAATGGATCAGCGACCTCGACCTGAGCTATCGCTTTGCCGCAGGGCTGCGGGTGGCGGTCGGTGCGCAGAACCTGTTCGACAGCCACCCCGACAAACTGGACGCCACCGGCAGCGGCCCCTACGGCATTGCCAAGTACTCCACGGTGTCGCCGGAAGGTCATCAGGGCGCGTTCTACTACACCAACCTGAGCTACGCGTTCTGATGCGCGCCCCGATCAAGCCTTGGCCCCGGGTGACACGGATAGGCGCCCTGCTCTGCGCCGGGCTGCTCGCCAGCAGCCTGGCCCAGGCCCAACCCCAGGTACTGGATGCCGGTCGGATCGGCCAGGGCCTGGATCGCCTGGCGGTCCTGGGCAGCGTACTGTACATCGCCGCTCACCCCGATGATGAGAACACCCAACTGCTCGCCTGGCTGGCTCAGCAGCGGCACTACCGCACCGCCTACCTGTCGCTGACCCGTGGCGATGGCGGGCAAAACCTGCTGGGTAACGAGCAGGGCAATGGCCTGGGCCTGATCCGCTCCCGGGAGTTGCTCGAAGCTCGCCAGGAAGATGGCGCCGAGCAACTGTTCGGCCAGGCCAGGGACTTCGGCTTCAGCAAGACTTCGGCAGAAACCCTGCGCGCCTGGGGCCAGGAACAGACCCTGGGCGATCTGGTCTGGGCCATTCGCAAATTCCAGCCCGACGTCATCATCACCCGCTTCCCCGGTGACAGCCGCGCCGGCCACGGTCATCACCAGGCGTCTTCGCTGCTGGCCCAGGAGGCCTTTCGCGCGGCGGCCGACCCACGCCGTTTTCCCCAGCAGTTGAGCGAGGTTCAGCCCTGGCAAGCCAAGCGCCTGCTGTGGAACACCTGGAAGTCATTTCTGGGCAGCGGCGACACCACCGAACCCGGCCAATTGCAGGTCGACATCGGCGGCTTCAACCCCAGGCTCGGCCTGAGCTATGGCGAAATAGCCGCCCTGAGTCGCAACCACCACAAGAGCCAGGGCTTCGGCAGCGCCGCACAGCGTGGTCGACTGATGGAATCCTTTGCCCTGCTCGACGGCCAAGCCGCGCGACAGGACCTGTTCGACGGCGTGGACAGCACCTGGAGCCGCCTGCCCCAGACCCAGGCCATCGCCCGGCAGGTCGAGCGTCTGCAACGCGAATACGACAGTGCCGCACCGGCCAGGTCCGTGCCGGGGCTGGCCCAACTGCACAGGCAACTGCTGGGGTTACCCGCCGGCGTGTGGCGCGAGCGCAAGCTGCAAGACGTGCAGACGCTGCTGCTGGCAGCGGCGGGCGTGTGGCTGGAAACCACGGCCGATGCGCCACGCTTCCCGGCCGGCAGCGCCATTCCTGTGCGCACCGAAATCCTCCTGCGCAGCGCGGTCGAGGTGTCAGTGCTCAGTGCTGGCGAGCACCGTCCATTGCAGATTGACCAGCCGCTGCGGCTGAGCGGCTCGGCCCACAGCCTGCAGGTCGGCACCCAGCTGGCCATCGCCGGGCAGGTGCTTGAGGTGCAGCGCGAGATCCAGTTCAAGCACGTCGATCCGATCCGTGGCGAGGTCTATCGCCCAGTGCAGTTCACACCGCCGCTGACACTGACCCCGTCGAGCACGGCCTACCTGTTTGGTGATGATCACAGCCGGCGGATCGAAGTCCGGGTGCACGCTTTCGCCGACGGACTCAATGGCGTGCTGCAACCGCAGGCCCCGGCCGGCTGGCGCATCACCCCCGAGCAGCAGCCGTTCAGCCTGCGGCGCAAGGACGACGAACTGACCCTGGGCTTCGACCTCGAACCCGAGGCTCACCCGCAGAACGGCGAGCTGCGCTTTCAGGCCAGGGTCGACGGCCAGGTGCTGGACAAGGCCCTGGCAACCATCGACTACGGGCATATCCCGGCGTTTGACTGGTTCCCCCCAGCCACCGCGACCCTGGTCAAATTCGACCTCAAGCGCGGCGGTGAACGCATCGGCTACCTGGCCGGTGCCGGCGACCGCCTGCCGCAGATGTTGCGGCAACTGGGCTATCAGGTCGATGAACTGAAGGCCGAGACCCTCACCCGGCAATCCCTTGCCGAGTACGACGCCATCGTCACCGGGGTCCGGGCCTACAACGTCAACCCGGCGCTCGCCGCGGCGCGCACCCAACTGCTGCAGTACGTCGAACAAGGCGGCGTGCTGCTGGTGCAATACAACACGCTGGCGCCCCTGCCTGCCGAACCGCTGGGGCCCTACCCCTTCACGATCACCCGCGACCGGGTCACCGAAGAGGACGCCGCGGTACGCCTGCTGCTGCCGGAGCATCCGTTGCTGAACCACCCCAACCCCATCACCGAGCACGACTTCGATGGCTGGGTGCAGGAACGCGGGCTGTACTTCGCCAGCGACATCGACCCGCGCTATCAACGTCTGCTGGGCATGCACGACCGTGGCGAACAGGAACTGAGTGGCGCACTGATCAGCGCGCAGGTGGGCCGGGGCCGCTTCATCTACGCGCCGCTGTCGTTCTTCCGCCAACTGCCGGCAGGCGTGCCGGGCGCGGCCCGCCTGCTGGCCAATCTGTTGGCGAAGTGATGGCGTCGCTCAGGGGCTGCGCAGAGCATGCTGGGCCCTCGGCTACGCTGAGCCTGAACCCTCACTGAAGATCTGGCACTGAAGGTCCTGGCTCAGCGGATCGGCACCGATGAGCCGGCTTTTGCCGCCGTGCTTGAGCAGCGATGGATTGATGCCGAACTGTTTGCGAAACGCCGTGGCGAAATGGCTGGCGTTGGCGTAGCCCAGGTCCGAGGCAACCCGCATCACCGACTCATCACCCTCCAGTAGCCGACTGCGGGCCTGAATCATCCGCGCTTGCTGGAACACGCCGTACACGCTGTTGCAGAACAGTTGGCGAAAGCCTCGGGTCAGCTTGGGCTGGCTCATTCCCGACTCCCGCGCCAGCTCGGACAGGCTGGGCGCCTTGCCCAGGTCCTGGAGCAGCCGCTCCCGGGCGCGCAGCAGTCGTTGCCGGTCGATGTGGCTGATGCGGCAGATACAGCCCGGGTTGCGCCGTGCCTCCAGGAACAGGCTGACCAGGGTTACGCTCTGGCCATACAGCCACAGGCTGCTGCGCGGCGGGCCCGGGGCCAGGCCAGCACCGGGGTCCATGGCGTCGCAGAGCAGTTGCGCGGTGGCGCTCATTTCGCCGCTGCGGTGGCCGTCCAGGAAACAGTGATCGCACGCCAGTGCGCTGTGCAGGGTCGGATCGATCTGGGTTTCCCACTGGGCCAGCAATTCGGGATGGATCATCACCGTGATGTTGTCGATCTCGCCGTGCTGGTGGTAGAGGCCCTGGCGGCTGCGCCCGAAACTGATGCTGCCCGCTCCCTCGTCAATCGCGAATCGACGCTGGCGCCTGCCTTCGAGGAAGCTGCAGGAGGCCTTGCCCCTGAGCAGGTTGGTGAAGCTGAAGTGGATGCGCTCGCTGTCGTCATGCAGCGGCAGTTCGACCGGCTGCTCGAAGGTGCTTTGCCAGCGCACGATGTCCAGCCCTCCCTGCAAGGTCACACGGGTGACCCGGCACTGGGTGCCCGGGCCGAATTCCCCGCCATAGCCATTGGCAATAATCCGCGAGATGGGCAGGGACTCAAGCCCCTCCTCCTGAACAGCTGACATCGATAAATCTCCTTGCTGACCGGATACGGCTCGAATCAGATCACATTGGGGTAGAGAGGCGCAATTGATAATCACTAGCATTCACGGCGTTGCAGTTGCTCCCTTAGCCGCCGTCGCACGCCGCGATGCGCATCGCCCAAAAACCCAGCCAAGGCCCCATCATGTCTGCACCACGCCCCTCGACCGCCAGCCGTCGACCACCCTACACACGTTACACTATAACAATAGCCATCAGTTGCACCTTGAGTCATGGCGCCCTGGCCGAGACGGCCCGGGACACCCTGCAGTTGCCGGCCTCGACCGTGACCGCGCGCATGGAGCAGGAGGACCCCAAGGACGTGCCCATCAGCCTCAGCGTGATCAGCGGCGAACAGCTGCGCACCCAGCGCCTCGACACCCTGGAGAGCGCCCTGCGCAACACCTCCGGGGTCAGCGTCAACTCGTCCGGCGGGCCGAATGATTTCAACGTGCTGATTCGCGGTGTCGGCTCGCTGTACCAGATGTCCATGGATGACAGTTCGGTAGCCTTCAACATCGATGGGGTGCCGGTATCGTCCCGCAGCCTGGGTTTCGAGACTCTGGATGTCGAGCGCATCGAAGTGCTCAAGGGTCCGCAGGGCACCTTGTCTGGCGCCCTTGGCCAGGCGGGCGCGGTGAATATCACCACCCGCCAGCCCAGCCGCGAGCTGCAAGGTTATGTGCGCGGTGAAGTGGGCCAGGAAGGCCAGTTCCTCACCGAGGGCGCGGTGGGCGGGGCCCTCAGTGACAGCCTCAGTGGACGGCTGGCGGTACGCCGCGCAGGCTACGACAGCTGGATCGACAACGACCAGACCAACCACCCCCTGACCAAGCCACGCAACGAGGCCTACCGGGGCAGCCTGCTGTGGGACCTCGACCCTGACACCCACGTACTGTTCAGCGCCGAACGGCAGAAAACCAGGCGCGCCACCAACTCTCTGGTGCTGCGCCCCTACGGCAGCGACCCGAGCCTGGACCTGACCCCGGGCCTGTTCGACGACAACTTCAAGACCACCGAACGCTACGCGATAAAACTCGACCATGACTTCGCCAACAGCCGCCTGACCTCCACCACCGCCACTTCCACCGCGAACTTCGAAGGCCTGATCGCCTACGACAGCAAACTCATGGGCGCCCTGTACGGCACGCCCAATGAGTTCTGGGTGGTGGACAAATCCTTCGAGCGCAGCTGGAGCCAGGATCTGCACTTGAGCTCCCTGCCCGATTCCGAGGTGTTCTGGGTCACCGGCCTTGCCGCCACGCGCAACGAGCGCAGTTATGACACCCCGCGCAACACCTACGGCACCTCGGGCGCCAAGTTCCGCGACTTCAGCACCACCACCTATGCCGGCTACGGCGAGGTGACCTTACCCTTGAGCGAGCGCCTGAAGCTGACCACCGGCTACCGTCACTCCTGGGATCGCAAGACCTACAACGGCCAGTATTTCGCGGGCAGCGACGCGGTCGACGACTCGCGCCGATTGACCGATCACTACGGCACCGGCCGCGTCGCCCTGAGCTACGCCCTCACCCCGCAGACCAACGTCTACGTGCAAGGGGCACGGGGCTATAAATCCGGTGGTTTCAATGACTATGCCTCCCAGGTCAGCGACAGCGAGCCGTACCGGGCCGCCGTCAGCAACGCCGTTGAACTGGGGATCAAGAGTGAAACCGCCGACCGCCGTGGCAGCCTCAGTGGCGCCGTGTTCTACACCCGGGTCAAGGATGACCACCTGCTGGGCTACGACGCCGCGACCTTCGCCACCAACGCCTTCAACGCCGACACCCGGACCCGAGGTGCCGAGTTCGAAGGCAGCTGGCGCTTCGACCATGGCTTGACCCTGGCCGCCAGCGCCACCTACCTCGACGCCAGGATCACCAGCGGTGTGCAGGGGATCCAGGCCGGTGACGTCGACGCCGGCAACCGCACACCGGATGTGCCGCGCTGGAGCGGCAATTTCAACGCCAGTTGGAAGCACCCCCTGGGCACCCTTGCCAGCCTCGGAGAAACCACCCTCAACACCAGCCTCAACTACCACCTGGTGGGCGAACGGGCGGCGGACCCGCAGAACCATTTCAACCTGGACAACTACGAAAAACTGGACCTGCGTGCCGGCCTGGAAAGCCGATTCGGCGAGGTCTATGCCTACGCCGACAACCTGCTGAACCAGACCTATGACACCTATGGTTTCTACAGCGACCCGGTGGCCTATGGCGCCCCCGCGCAGCGCCGCACCCTTGGCGTCGGCTACACCTATCAGTTCTGACGGATCCGGGGAGCAGGCGTGCCTGCTCCCACTGCCCGCGAGTCAGAACGAATAGCAGTACCCCAGCCCCACCGAGCGCCCCCTGCCGGGCAGGCCGGTCAGCACCTGATCGGTGGAGTACGAGCCATACAGGTCATAACGCGCATCCAGCAGGTTGTCGCCCCAGAGGTAGACTTCCGAGCCGGCACTTTCCAGCCCCAGGTGCGCATCCAACTTGGCGTAACCCTTGAGGTCGTAGTGATTCTGCGCGTCCGCCGGGCGGTTTTTCTGCAACCGGTAATTGAACAGGGTATTCAGCCTTGGTGCCGGCAACCCCAGCCAATCAGGCAGGTCCCGGGTCCAGGCCAGGCTGAAATTGCCACTCCACAACGGCACATCCGGCACCCGGCTGCCCGCGGCCACATCACCGCCAGACACCCCTGGCGCAGCCGAGGTCACCCGTGCATGGGTGTAGCTCATGGCGCTGCCCAGGGTCAGTTGATCGTTGACATGCCAGGTGCTCGACAGCTCGGCGCCCTGGCTGCGGGTGTCAGCATTCACCGCGCTGACCGCCAGGGTGTTGAAGTCATAACCCAGCAGGTGGTCATCCCGGACCCGGGTGATAAACAGCGCGCCTTCGAGGCTCAACGCCCCGTCCTCGCTGGCGTGCTTGAAGCCCAGTTCGGCTGAGTTCACCTTGGCCGCCTTGTAGGGCTCGCTGTCCTTGGCCGAGGTGGCGTAGTCGTTGAAACCGGCTGACTTGTAGCCGCGCGCCAGCACCGCGTAGAGGTTGCTCTGGGGCGTCAACGCGTAGGCCAGCGCCACCCGCCCGGTGCTGTAGTGGTCCTGCAACTGCCGGCTGTCATGGGCCACGCTGCCGGTGCTGGAGTAGTCGGCGTCGTAGGTCTTGCGATCCCAGGTATGACGCAGGCCGGTGGTGAGCTTCCAGTCCTCGGCAAGCGGATAGGTTACTTCGCCATAGGCCGCATGGCTGTTGCTGCTGAAGTCACGCCGTTGCCGGGCGCCGTTGGTGAAGTTGTCGGAGTCGAAACTGCGTTCGGAACGCGAGAGGTTGAACCCGCCGACCCAAAACACCTCGGCCCCCGCCAGCGAGCCCAGCCGCAGGTCCTGGCTCCAGACTTGCTCACGGGCCGCATCCTCGATCAGGTATTCGAAGGGCGAGCCGTACAGCGCACGGGTGATGTTGCGATCGTAACCCTTGACCGCGTTGAAGTCGGTGCGGGTATAGGCACTGATCGAGGTCAGTCGCGACTGCGCCAGGTCCCGGTTCAGCTCAAGGGAATAGCGTTCATTGGTCTTGCGGTTACCGTCAAAGACGCCGGGGGTGTAGTCCAGGCTCGGTTGGCTGGCGAAGGGCCGCAGCATCTCCAGGCCGGCATGCTGTTCGGCCCGCTGGCGTTCGGCAACCAGCAGCCCGGTGCTGCCCGCATCGTTGTCCCACAGCAGGCTGCCGCGCAGGGCCAGGTCCCGGGGGCTGGTCAGTGGCTGGCCATCCTGCTGGTCGTCGACCCAGTTGTCGAAACCGCTGCGGCGCAGTGCAAGGCGCCCGGCCAGGGTCTCGGTCAACGGACCGCCCAGGGCACCTTCGGTCATGAACTGGCCTTGCTGGCCGCCTTCGGCACGCACATAACCCTGCACCTCGCGGGTCGGCTTGCGGGTGGTGACGTTGATCGCCCCGGCCTCGCTGTTGCGTCCAAGCAGGGTGCCCTGGGGCCCCTTGAGCACCTCCACCTGCTGCACATCGAGGGTGGCCATGGCCGCATTGCGCATCGACATCGGCACCCCGTCCACATTCAGCAGCACCGAGCCGTCGTCCATGCTCATCTGGTTCAGCGAGCCGACGCCGCGAATGCGCACATTGGCGTCATTGGCGCCGCCCCAGGAATTGACGTCGACTCCGGGGGTGCCGCGCAAGGCTTCTTCGAGGGTGCGCAGGCGCCGGGCATCCAGGGTGGCCCCGTCGATCACCGACAGGCCGAACGGGATGTCCTGGGCGCTTTCCTGGTTCAACCGGGCACTGACTGTCAGTGGGGTCAACTCGATGGCGCCGGGGCGCGGCTGGTAGTCCACGGCAAAGGCCGGGCACATCTGGCTGGACAAGGCCAGGGCCAGGGTTTGGGTAAGGACGTTGGCGCGCCAGCCCTCGGGACGGCGCAGCGGTGTGAGTGACCAATGTGCAGGCATGGAAAAACTCCAGGGATATGAAAGAGCAAGGACCATTTATTGCGGCGGGCCCCAGCGCCGCAGCGCCTCGGCCACCACAGGCTCCGAGGGCGCGCCAAGCAGGCCCTGGATCGAAGCGGGCCATCCCTGGCCGTTGCGCAGTGCGGCCGTCATGGCCGTCAGTTGTTCGGGGCTCTGGCTGGCGACCCAGTCCAGGCTGGCCAAAGGGGCATATAACGTCGCCCAGCCCTGCTCCCGGGCTTGGGCCAGGGTGCCGATGGGTTCGCCGTCGCTGCCCAGGGCCCGGGCCAGGTCATCGGCCTGTAGCCGAACCAGTGCGGCCCGGGCTTCGGGGCCGTCCACATCGCCCACACACAGCAAGCCGATGGCCCCGGCCACGCCGTGGCTGAGCCAGACATGCCCGGGGGCTTCACGCAGGTCGCCGGTGCTGATCAGGCGCTGACGAGCCAGCAGTTCGGCGATATGCCCGCGCCGCGCCCAGCGTCCGACGCCGGCCGCCGCCACATCCCAGCTCGGCGTCTGACCCAGCAACAGATGACCATGGCTCAAGCGGCTGCGGCCCATGCCGCTGGGCCACTGGCTCAGTTCATTGACCGTCGGGCTGCTGCCCAGGCGCTGCGCCACGCAGGCGGCCATGGCGTCCAGGTCCTCGCGCACCTCACGGGCGGTCTGCTGACGACTGGCATCGGCCACGACCTGCACGCCGTCCAGGTTCTGGACCAAGGCTCCAGGAGCGATGGCGTAAGCAAAGTCCAACGGCTGCTGACTGCTGCCGCTGATGGATTGGCCGTTGAGCTCGATCAGCCATTGCCAGGCACCCGCCGGGGCCACCGCCTGGGCCGCCACCGCAGCCCCCGCCGGCAGCATGGGCAACTGCACCGGCAACCCGACCTGTGTGCGCTGCAACGGCGCCCGCAACCATCGCTCGGGGTCGAAGCCGAGGCGCGGCATCACCCGCCGCGCTTCCAGCCACACCGCCCGAGGGCCTAGCCAGAAGCCCTCGCCCGCGCTCGGCCAACCGCTGGCGCTCAAGGTCCAGCGCACATCCACCTTGCACCCCGTCGCCGCGCACATACCCAGGGCAATGCGCAGGTGGTCCGTGTCTTGTTCCACTGCCAGCGGCTGGCCCATCACCCGGACCTCAGTGACCTTCATGCCCACTGGCAACTCGGCATCCAGCTGCCCGTTAGCGGCGATCACGCCCTCCAGGGTCCACTGCCCCAGCACCTGCCGCGCCGCGCCATCCACCTGCAAGCGCAGGTGGCCACCAGCAACCTGCCAGGGACCTGCACCGGCCAGCCAGCGCCGCTCCCAGGCCGCGCGTTCGGCCCGCTCGGCAGCAGCCGACTGGTAAGTGCCCTGCTCCACAAGATGCCGATGCAACAGCGCACCGCTGCTGCCCATCAGCACCAGCCCCGACGCCAGCAGTGCACCCGGCAGGCCGAACAGGCGCCGACGCAAATCGGCCATTCGCCGCGGCTCGGGCCCGCGGGGCAAGGCCAGGGCCGCCAACGCCAGCAACACCAGGCACAGCGCCAGTTTCCAGCTGGCCAGGGTCGCCAGGTACGGCCACCAGGGCGCCCATCCGGTCAACGCCGACAACGCCACATGGGCCGGGATCGCCATGGCATAGGGTGGGTAACTCACAAGCCCCAGTTCGTGATTGAGCACCAGAAAAAATGTCAGCAGCATCGAAGTGGCGTAGGCCAGCCCGGAACGGCGGATCAACGCATGCACCAGCACCGTCAGCAGGGCCAGCTCCAGCAAGGGCGGAGCGAACACCAGCAGTGAGTAGGTCAGCCCCAGGCCCGGGGCCAGGCTGTGCGGTGCGGCGATGGCGCTGATCAACAGGCTGGCGACGCCGGGCACCAGGGCCAGCAGCAGGGTCGCCAGCACCACGCACAGCACCTGGCCGAGCAGGCGCAACCAGACCGGGGCCGGCGTGGCGTGCAGCATCTCCCCCAGCCCCTCCACCGCATCGCGACGACAGACCAGGCCCACCAGCGCCGCCAGCACGAAGGCGATCACCAGAAACAGCGCACTGGACAGCAGCGGCAGGGTCAGGTCCGCCCGGGGTACCATTGGCCCGCTGGCATGCCACACCCCATGCACAAAGCCGCTGAGCACCCCCATCACCAGCAACAACCCCAGGGCCAGCCAGGCCAGCTTGCGGGCCAGGATCTGACGTAACTGCCAATGGGTTTCGCAGCGCAGGGCCAGTGCCCAGCGACTGGGCAGCAACGGGCCCGGCACAGGTGCATCCGACGCCCGGTGCAGCGCTGGCTCGGCCAGCAGCGTGCCGGAGCGCCGCCCCATCAAGCCCTCCCGCGTACTGCGGGCCAGGACCCAGGCCAACAGCAACAGAGGCACGCCACACCACAGGCCACGGTTGAGCCAGAAGCCCGGGGTCAAGGCCAGCAAGGCCTGGGACTTCTGCCCCGGGCTCCAGGTTTCGACCTGGGCCTGGGCGAAGGTAAACAGCGACGGGTCGAGGCTGGCCGCCAACAGCGGATTGATATGCCCGCCCTTGAGCACCACCACGGCGAACATCCATAGCAGCATCAGCAGCGTGGCCAGGGCAAAGGGTGCCGCCAGCCCGCGGCTGCGCAGCGCCAGCAGGTAATACAGGGCCCCGACGCCGGTACTCACCGGCAGCAGCAGGGCCACCCAGGTAAACCCCAGCGCCGCCCACGCCGGCGCCGCGATGCTGCCCGCCGGCACCCAACCCAGCCAGGCCAGGACCGGGCTCAACAAAAAACCGACCAGCAACGAGCTGGCGAGCAGGCCGCCCACCACCGCCGCGCCGATAAAGCGCCCCCACAACAGTGCCGGCAACGACACCGGCAAGGCCAGCCAGACCTCCTCCAACTGCGCCTTGCGCTCCCTCAGGGCCGGCTGGGCAAAGACCCAGGCCCAGGCAAAAAACAGGAAGAACATGCAGCCGCACGCCATCAGGTAAATCAGGCTGGGGGCATTGCGCGGAATATCGCTGGCGCCCATTTTCTGCACGTAGTCGGCATTGGTCAGGGACATCAGCAAGTAGCCGGCCAGGCCCAGGAACACCAGCAACGGAATGCCGCTGCGCAGCCCGGCCCGTATTTCCACCCAGGCCTCGCGCATCATCAGGGCGAAGGTATTCATGCCTCGACCACCTCGCCGGCCTGGGCCAGTGCCAGGTAGTAGATATCTTCCAGGCGTGGCGTGTGGGGGATGAAACGTGGGTCGGCCGGACGCTCCCCGTGCACGATCACCCGGCTGCCCTCGGGGCTGGCCGCGACGTGCAATGCCGTCGGCAAGGCTTCACCCCGGGCGAACGAGGCTTGCCACAGCCGCCCCTGTTCAGCCTGCAGCAGTTGCGCCGGGCTGCCTTCGACAATAATTTGCCCGCCGGCCAATACCGCGAGGCGGCTGCACAGGTTCTCGACGTCTTCGACGATATGGGTCGACAGCAGCACGATGGACTCGGCGGCTACATCTGCCAGCACCCGGTGAAAGCGGTTGCGTTCCGCCGGGTCGAGGCCCGCCGTCGGCTCATCGACAATCAACAGGCGCGGTGCCCCCACCAACGCCATGGCGATACCGAAGCGGCGCAGCATACCGCCCGAATAGGTGGCCAGCGCGCGGTGCGCGGCGTCCTGCAAATTGACCTTGGCCAGCAGCCCTTCGATTTCTTCGCGGCGCTGGCGGCCATCGGTCCGGCCCTTGAGCCAGGCGAAACGGTCCAGCAGGTCACGGCCACTGACGCCCGGATAGGCCCCCAATTGCTGCGGCAGATAACCCAGGCGCCGGCGCAGGTGATCGGAGTCGGCCAGTACATCCACCCCGTCCAGGCGAATGCTGCCGGCATCTGCTTGCTGCAGGGTGGCCAGGGTCCGCATCAGGCTGCTTTTGCCGGCACCGTTGGGGCCCAGCAGGCCGTACATGCCCGGGCCCACACTCAGGTCCACACCGCGCAACGCTTGGACACCGTTGTTGTAGCGCTTGTGCAGGCCGCGCACCTGCAACCCCGAATCGACTGACATCTGCAACTCCATGGACAAGGTGCCGCCGCCGGCCTCGGGTCGAACGAGACCCTGATGGGCGGCGGGCACTGATGGGCGGGAACACCTGCCCGCGAAGGGGGCAGCCAGGGACGGTAGACAAGGCCGCGGGTCGGCCTCTACCCGATTCAAGTCATTTTCCAACCGTATCCCGCAGCCTCCTCGGACCGCCCCCTGCAGCGGCAGCGCCCAAGTCCCCGGCCGGCCAATGGATGCGGGGCGAAATCGACTGGATGCGGGTAGTGCCGACAATGGGAACGACTAGCATCGTTGCTCCTTGAACCTGCTCGACTTTCCAGCCATTCACATCAGCCGCGCCCAGGCACTATCGGTGCAGCGGCTGAGTCACCACGGAAAAACCCATGACTAGCGCCCTGGACACCCTGAAACGCCCAGTCAATCGCCTTGTTCGCCTCGGCGTGGCGTTTGCCGCCGTGGGCGCGCTGGTCAACCTGGTGCCCTTTATCGGCCTGACCGAGCTGGGCCGTCTGTTGCTCGACGGCCATGCCGAACCCCAATTGCTGTGGCGCTGGGCGGCGCTGGTGGTGGGCGCCCTGAGCCTGGGCTGGATGGCCAGCGGCCTTGCCCTGTGGCTGACGCACCTGGCGGACCACCGGCTGCAAGCGAGCTTGCGCGAAGCCATGGTGCGCAAGCTCGGCCGCGTGCCCCTGGGCTGGTACAGCGACACCACCTCCGGTGCGGTGCGCAAGGTGGTGCAAGACGATCTTGAAGACCTGCATCACCTGATTGCCCACCATGCGGTGGAGCAGACCTCGGCCATTGTCACTCCCCTGGCCGGGCTGCTCTGGCTGGCCAGCCTGAACTGGCGCCTGGCGCTGCTGGCGGTGCTGACCCTGCCGATCTATGGGCTGGCCTACCGCCTGATGATGCGTGGCTTCGGCGACAAGATGCAGCAGCTGGACGTCAGCATGACCCGGGTCAGCGCGGCCATCGTCGAGTTCGTCCATGGCATTGCCGTGGTCAAGGCGTTCGGCCGGGCGGGCCAGGCCCATCGCAGCTATCAGCAGGCGGTCGACCGTTTCAGCACGCAGTACGCCGGTTGGGTGCGGCCATTGCTGCGCCTGGAGACCTTTTCCTCCATGGCCTTGAGCGTGCCGCTGATTCTGTTGGTGAGCCTGGGGGTCGGCAGCCTGCTGCTGGCCCGGGGCTGGGTCACGCCCCTGGAGCTGTTCGCCGAAACCCTGGTGGCGGTGGTCATCCCCCAGTCGTTGCTGGTGATCACCCAGAGCCTTGGCGCCCAGCGCACCGCCCTGGCCGCCGCCGGGCGCATCGAAGCCCTGCTGCAGGTCGAGGAGCTGCCTAGCCCGACGCCGGGCAAAGCCCCAGAGGGCCGCGACATCACCTTCGACCAGGTCGAATTTGGCTACGACCCGGCGCATCTGATTCTCAGGGGCATCGACCTGCATTGCCCGGCGGGCAGCGTGACCGCGCTGGTGGGTGCCTCCGGCGCCGGCAAGTCGACCCTGGCCAAGCTGGTGCCGCGCTTTCACGATGTCAGCGCCGGGCGGGTGCGGGTGGGCGGCGTCGACGTGCGCGACATCGAGCCAGGCCTGTTGTACCGCCAGGTGGGTTTTGTCTTGCAGGACGCGCAACTGGTGCACGGCAGCGTGGCCGCCAATCTGCGCCTCGGGCGCCCCCAGGCCAGCGACGCCGAACTGGAGGCCGCCGCGCGCTCGGCGCAGATCCATGAGCGCATCCAGGCTCTGCCCCGTGGCTACCAATCGCTGATCGGCGAGGACGCGATCCTGTCCGGCGGCGAAGCCCAGCGCCTGTCCATCGCCCGCACGCTGCTGGCCGACACCCCGGTGCTGATCCTCGATGAAGCCACCTCCCACGCCGACCCGGAATCCGAGGCACTGATCCAGGACGCCCTGTCGGCCCTGGCCCGAGGGCGCACGGTACTGGTGATAGCCCATCGCCTGGCGAGCATCAGCGGCGTCGACCAGATCGTGGTCCTCGACCAGGGCCGGGTGCTGGAGCGCGGCAGCCACTGCGCACTGCTGCAGGCCAACGGTGCCTATGCCCGACTGTGGCGCGCCAGCACTGAAACCACCGCCCCCAACCTGGAGATGTCCCTGTGATCCGCAGCCTGCTCACCCTATTGGGCCCCGACCACGCCCCACGCCTTTACCGCTACCTGGCCTGGCTGGTGATCAGCGCCGTGCTCCAGGGGCTGGCCGTGGCCTTGCTGGTGCCGATCCTGCACGGCTTGTTCAGTGGTGATCTGCACGGGGCCATGGCCTGGCTCGGCGTGCTCGGGGCCATGGTGCTGCTGAGCTGTATCGCCCATTACCACCAGGCGATGCAGGGCTTCACCCTGGCCCTGCTGGTGCTCATCACTCTGCACGACCGCCTCGGCCAGCACCTGATGCGCCTGCCCCTGGGCTGGTTCAATTCGGAGCAGATCGGGCGCCTGTCCCGCAGTGCTACCAGCGGCACGCTGATGGTCACCGGCCTATTTGCCCATTACCTGGGGCCGGTGGTGTCCGGCGTAGTAGTACCTGCCACCGTGGCCCTGAGCCTGTTTGTGTTTGATTGGCGCCTGGGACTGACGGCAGTGCTGTGCGCACCGCTGATCTACTTCACCCATCACTGGTCGGCCAACGCCATCGCCCGCAATGACCAAAGGGTGGAGGCCGCCGCTACCCTGGCAGGCAACCGCGTGGTGGAATTCGCACGGTTTCAACAGGTGCTGCGGGCCTTTGGCCAGACCCAGGACGGCTACCCACCCTTGCAGGCCGCCAATCGGGCGCAACAGCAGGCCGGCGGCTCGATGCTGGCGCAGACCTTTCCCAAGTTGCTGGCTGGCGGCCTGACCGTGCAATTGGCGTTCGCCTTGCTGGTGGGCGTGGGGCTGGCGCTGGCCATGGCCGGCGAGATCGATGCTATCCAGTTGGTGGCGCTGCTGGCCCTGGTGGCGCGCTTTGTCGGGCCCTTGGCTGAAGCCGCCGCTCGCAGCGGCTTGCTGCGCATGGCCGGCAACGACCTGGAGCAACTGGTGAGCATCCTGCGCGAACCACCGCTGCCAGAACCGGCTCTAAGCCGGCCACTGACCGCCCCCGGCAGCATCGCCTTCGAACAGGTGAGCTTCGCCTATCCCAGCGGCCCATCGGTGCTCCAGGACCTGAGCTTCAGCGCCCCTGCCCATTCGATGACCGCCATCGTCGGCGCCTCGGGCTCCGGTAAAACCACCGTCACCCGCTTGCTGATGCGTTTCTTCGACGCCAGCCAGGGCCGGGTCATGGTCGGCGGGGTGGATGTGCGCGAGCTGTCCAACGAAGCCCTGATGGCCCAACTGTCCCTGGTGATGCAGGACGTCTACCTGTTCGATGACAGCCTGGCGGCTAATATCCGCGTGGGCAGCCCCGACGCCAGCCCTGGGCAGGTGGCCGAGGCGGCGCGCCTGGCGGGGGTTGATGAGATCGTCGCGCGCCTGCCCCAGGGCTGGGATACACCAGTGGGTGAAGGCGGCGCCAGCCTGTCCGGTGGCGAGCGCCAGCGCGTGTCCCTGGCCCGGGCCTTGCTCAAACGTGCGCCGATCGTGCTGCTGGATGAAGCCACGGCAGCCCTCGACCCGCAGAACGAAGCCTTTGTGCAAGCCGCCATCCGCAGCCTGATGCACAGCGCCACGGTGCTGGTGATCGCCCATCGCCTGCCGACCATCATGGCCGCCGACCAGATCCTGGTGCTGGACCAGGGACGCCTGGTGGAGTCCGGCACCCACCGCCAACTGCTGGCCAACCACGGGCGCTACGCCGGCTTCTGGCACGACCGGCAACGCGCCGGCGGCTGGCGCCTGACACCCGAAGCACCCTAGGGTTCGGCCCCCGCCGAGCCGTCCGACCTTGCTAGACTGCGCGCCGCAGACTGTCCACAGCAAATCAAGGGAAGCTTCATGAGTAATCCAGTTCCGGGCGTCACTTTTTCATTGAGCTCAACGGGTGACTTCTCCATACCGTCCCAGGCCCGGGCAATCATCCATTGCCTTGACAGCGCCGTCGCCAGTATCCGGCCCACCCGCTTCGGCGCCTTCGAAGGGCGCCAGCCATTGGTCGATGTGGAAGAACCGCTGCGCTTTCTGGCGCAGCCGGGCACCTCGGCGACGGCGGGCAGCCTGGTGCTGGAGGCAGGCAGCCACCTTGGGTACCAAGTGCAGTGGAACCGCTCGACCCCGCCATCGTTTCCCTTCGTCAGTGGTTTCCTGATGCGCAAAGCCTTCAGCAAAAAGCCCGCAATGCTTGACGACTTCCTGGCTTTGATCAAACGGTTGGCAGCCTGTAGCAACACCCTGTATGGCGACATCCGCAGCATGGAATTCGCCGGCTGGGACACCCCATTCAACCTTCACCTGCGCCTGCCGGAAATTCCCAACATCTCGCTCTACGGCAAGCCCTATATCGAGCTGTTCGGCAGGCAAGCCATAGAAAGTGCGCCATTCCAGCGCGTGGAGCAGCTTGGCGACGATCTCTATTGGCTGGAGGCCACCGCGCAGATCACCGACCCGGTGCCGGATGAAGTCCGGCTGGCGATCCGCAGGCACTTTGGCGAAGACGCATTTATGGCCGGGAAGAAGTGGCGCTACAGCGAGGGGCGGCATCCGGCGTTTGGTTTTTGAGGAGTGGCAGCGGATGCAGTGCACCCGCTCCGACTCACCCCAAGACAGCTTATCCAGCCGCAAAAACCAAACCCCTGACCGGCTGAAGGGGGATTATTTCTCCTGCTTCACTTTGAAGCACTCGGGTAACAAGGCTTGAATAAATGCTTGTCTGGCGGCACCTGCACCATCGCCTGTGTGCACCTTCTGCGCCTGATCACCCAGGGCATTGATACAGGCACTGACAACCACCGCTGAAGCGACAGTTTTTTGTGCCTCGGACACGTTCTGCGCAGCCACGCCGGTTGAAAAAACCTTGCCGACTTTAACCTTCACACCATTATTTCCATTGGTGTCGGTGCCCTGGACCTTGGCAGTCTCTGCACCGGTATCGGCGTCGAACGAGCCATAGACCGAAATGGCGTCTCGTTTCTGGATACTGGCCAATTTCTCAAGGGCGCCCTTAACTTTGTCAGTGATGCGGGCGAAATTCGTCAGGGCAATTTGGGACGCAGCGTTTGCCTTGTCATATAGCGCTTTGGCATCATTTCCGCCTCCAATTATCTGATTATAACTTTTGTCATTATTGCTCAACGTAACGTACTTTCTCTCCACTTCGCTTTGCGTATCTGGCGGAGTACAGTCGATGAGGTTTTTATAGTTATTTTTCATAGGCTCATTTGGGTAGAACTTTTTACAGACGCCTGTACCCAACTCTGCTTTAAATTGCTCAATCATCGCCTGCAAACTTTGTATTTCTGTCCAGTCGGCTTTGGCCTTACTGGTCGTCTTGATACCGTCTTCCTTCAGTGAGAACGCTTCGAAATACGTTTTCATATCCACCGACTCTTCCGGCGTCAACAACTGAGTGGCACCCGCCGCGCTCGCCTGAGTTCCATAGATCCCGTAGATTTCCTTGATTTCATAGAGATCCTTATCGTATTTATTTCCAGGTTGCATGGCCTTGTCCAAATGCGGATTAGAGACCGCGACAGGCGCATAGGCGGCGTCCAGGTCCTTATAGCCGATCACGGCTTCCATGGATTCCGGCTGCGTAGGGGCGACCCCAAGCTTCACGCCAATCACGTGGGAAGATGTATAGACCAAGGGCGCTTGCTGCAAGGGGGCACACCCCGCTCCTGCCCCTGCCACCACCAAGAGCATGGCCCTGGTATTAACGAACGCTGACTTCCTTGTTTGTACAAACATATTCAGGATCCTTTTTCTGAAATGAGAAGTCTCGATTGGCGGGGCCGCCAGCAATAGATATCAGGAGGCAGGTGCCGCCGCTGATATCCTCTACCACTACTTGTTCAAACACCCCGTAACCCAGCGTCAGTGATTGATTGGAAAAGCCAAGGCCCAGGGTCTCACTTTGCACGTACAAGGGACGCTCAGTGGCGTCAATGTGGATATAGGAGATGCCCGGCATCCAGCGGGTTTCGACATTGCCGCTCTCGCCGATAATATGAACCACCGTGCAAGAGCACGTCAGCGAGATGGAAAGTATAAGTAGCCACCTGAGCATTAAGTGCATTCCAAGCCTTCAACATTTCGAATGAATGAGGGGGCCATACAAGCTGTTATAGGGATGCTCTTTTTTTCAGGTAGGGCATTCTGCCATCAGCGTAGCCGGGGCTTTTCAGTTTGCAAGGCAGGCCTTGCCAGGCCATCGACCGCTGTTACGAGCTACAGACCTGGCTGAGGGTGGTTCCTCAGGCACCGCGGAACAATCCCGTTTCCTGCGCAAAGCTCTATGAATAACCTATACATAAATATATATTTGTATAGATTTTAGACGATAGAACCACAGCGTATCCGGTGTTGCGCCCCCTCTTCCCGCCCGGATGACCTTCCGCTCACCCGACACTGGCTGGATCCACCCATGAATACGACTCGCCGACTGTGCCTGGTGCTGGGCGACCAGTTGTCCTTTGACCTGGCCTCGCTGCAGGGGCTGGATGCGCAGCGCGACACGGTGTTGCTGGTGGAGGTGATGGAGGAAGCCAGCCATGTACCCCATCACCCGCAGAAGATCGTGCTGATTTTCAGTGCCATGCGCCATTTTGCCCAGGCGTTGCGCGAGCGGGGTTTGCGGGTGCAGTACGTGACCCTGGATGATCCGCACAACACCGGCTCGGTGCCGGGCGAATTGCGCCGCTGGCAAGCGCTGTTGCAGGCTCAGGTCCTGTGCCTGACGGAGTGCGGCGACTGGCGCCTCGAACAGTCGATCAAGGACTGCGGGTTTAGCGTCGAGTGGCACGCCGATACGCGTTTTATCTGTTCCCGCAGCGAGTTCGCGGCCTGGGCCCAGGGCAAGAAACAGCTGCGCATGGAGTTCTTTTACCGTGAGATGCGGCGCAAATGCGGGCTATTGCTCAATGGCGACGGCAGCCCGGTGGGCGGTGCCTGGAACTTTGATGCGGACAACCGCAAGGCCCTGCCCAAGGGAACGAAGGCGCCCTACCCGGCGCGGTTTGGCACGGACTCGATGACCCGCGAGGTGCTGGAGTTGGTGGCCGCACGCTTCTCCAGTCACTACGGCTCCCTGGAGCGCTTCGACTACCCGGTGACCCACGCCGAGGCCCTGGCGCTGTGGGAGTACTTTCTGGATTTCGGCCTGGCCGGGTTTGGCGACTACCAGGACGCCATGGCCAGCAACGAACCGTTTCTGTTTCACGCACGCATCAGTGCCGCGCTGAATATCGGCCTGCTGGATGTCCGCCAGGTGTGCAGCGATGTGGAGGCGGCGTACTGGTCGGGCAGGATTGCCCTGAATGCCGCCGAAGGCTTTATCCGACAACTGATCGGCTGGCGCGAGTACGTGCGCGGCGTGTACTGGCTGAAGATGCCCGACTACGCCCAAGGCAATGCCTTCGGCAACCAGCGGCCGCTGCCCGAGTTCTACTGGACCGGCGCCACCCGGATGAACTGCATGCGCCAGGCCATCGGCCAGAGCCTGGAGCATGCCTACGCCCATCACATCCAGCGGCTGATGGTCACCGGCAACTTTGCCATGCTGGCCGGGATCGTGCCGAGCCAGATCTGCGAGTGGTACCTGGCCATCTACATGGACGCCTTCGACTGGGTCGAACTGCCCAATACCCTGGGCATGGTCATGCATGCCGATGGCGGTTACCTGGGGTCCAAACCCTATTGCGCCAGTGGCCAGTACATCAAGCGCATGTCGGATTACTGCCGCGACTGCGCGTACAACGTCACGCAAAGCACGCAAGATACCGCCTGCCCCTTCAATGCGCTGTACTGGCATTTCCTGATGCGCCACGGCGACCTGCTGCGGGGCAACCAACGCATGGCCATGCTCTATAAAAACCTCGACCGCATGCCGGAGGCCAAGCAGCAAGCGCTCTGGCAACGCGGCCAGCATTTGCTCGCGGCCCTGGACGCCGGGGACCCGCTGTGAAAAAGAGCGAACTGCCGGTCAAGACCTGCGCGACCTGCGGGCTGCCCTTTGCCTGGCGCAAGAAATGGGCGCGGTGCTGGGATCAGGTGCGCTATTGCTCGGAGCGCTGTCGGCGGCACAAAGCCCGGTGAGTGTTGCTGCGCCGACAAAGGCGAATCGTCGCGACGATGCCTTGGGGTGGGCGCCTGAGACGCCCATCACCCTGCGCCCGGGCTGCTACGCTGACATTCTCACCGGGGCTGGCGCTGCCCCAGGGCGCTGCTGATGGCCCCTGAGTGGGATTGGCGCCGGCGTTCGACGCCTACACTTGAGGCCTATCGACTATGCAGAAACTCTGGAATCGCTATCTGGAACTGCTGGAAAACGATCTCAGTACGCAGATCTTCGACAACGTTAAAAACCTGATCGTCTGCGCCCTGCTGTTTGCCGCGGGGACCGATGCGCTCAGGGGCACCCATGACCTGTTCCTGGGCCTGCTGGTTTCCAACATGGCAGGCTGGGGCCTGATCGGCTTATCGGCCCTGTTGTGGCTGCTCAATGTCAGTGATGGGGTTCGACGGCTGGCCAAGCTGGAATATCACCTGGCGCTGCAACTGGGCCTTATCGTGATCTACCTGGTGGTTGCGGAGCGCATCGTGGAGATGGTCTGGGGGTTTCGCTCACGCTGAGGGGCAATGACCCCGGCCTGACAACCCGCCGTTGGCGTGGCTGGGTGTCAAGCCGGAGCGTCGGCCCTAGGGCACCGTGACCTCGGCTTGCCCACTCGCCGCCAGTGCGGCGTGGACAAATCCTTCGGCCTTTTTGCGCTCGACGAAGGCCCTCACATACGCCGCCCCTGCCGCTCGCTGGCGAGGCACGGCCAGCGCCTGGCGGATCGCGGTGAACGCGCCTTCCAGCACCCGGTAACGCCCATCGGCAGTGGCAACCTTTTGCAGGGGCTGGCGCACGCCGGCGGCGGCATCCAGGCCCTGCTCGAAGAACAGCTCCACGGCCGCCGCGGAGGTCTCGGCCCGCTCCAGTTGTGCGTACTGCAAGGTCCGACTGAGGAACAGGTCGTACGCCGCGCCCCGGCCGACCGCGAGGCGCAGCCCGGGCTGATCCAGATCTTCGACCTTGAGGTACGCCGAGTCGGTCGCAACCAGGTAGGTGCCTTCGATCATCACGTAGGGTTCGCTGAACGCGATCTGCTGCTCGCGCACCGGCTCGATGGCCAGGAAGGCCAGGGTCCAGCTGCCCTCCTCCAGCGCGGCAAACACTTTGCCGGCGGCGTCGAATGTCAGCATCTCCAGACGCACCCCCAGCTCCTCGGCCAACGCCTTGGCCAGGGCCACGGAGACCCCGTGTAGCGAGCCATCCGGGTCCTGCTGCGCCAGTACCGGATTGCCGAGATTGATGGCCGCGCGCAGCACGCCGCCAGGGGCCAGGTCTTGAAGAACCGCAGGGGTGATTGCACTCATGATTTGCTCCAGGAGATCAGGTTGGGGTCGGGCCTTGTGTGCATCAGGCGTTCTGGCAGTTGAGTCATTCGAGGGCCTGGCTCAATCGTCCAGGGCTTCCTCGATCAAGGGGTCCAGTGCGACACGCGCCTCGGCAGTGAGGGGTGCGGCGAGGAGGTTGACCGCGTCGATCACTTCGTCGCGTTCCAGGGTGTAGAGGAAGCCATGCTTGCGATTGAGCCCAGCGATCACCTCGAGGAACGCGGCGATGGCCGCGGTGACCCGCTGGCTGTAGGCCCCCTCGTCGACCCGGACGGTTTCAGCCTCGCGCACCTGGCGCAACGCCGCGATGTAGGCCGCGTGCACCTTCTTGACCAGGGCCGGGGCAAATCCTTCGCGACCGTCCCAGTGCCGCAGCGGGTTGTCGAGGTTCTCCGCCAGCCATTCGGGCTTGCGCGGCTTGCTCAGTGTCAGGTCCACCTGCGGCGCCTTCTTGTACGCCTTGCGCACCGCCGCCGCGACGTCTGCCGGCAGGCTGTCCAGGCTCAGGCTGGTCAGGCTTGGCAGCGCAGCGGGTGCGGGGAAATCATCCGGGCTGTAGCCGAACAGGTCACAGAACCACAGCGCTTCGAGCTTCGGCAGCTCGCTCAATGATCCTAGCCCGCTCAGAGTCCCGGGGGCGCCGAACAAGTGCAGGTATTCGATGTGGGGGAAGGTGTCGATGACTTCGGCCAGGTCAAGTTCGCTCACCTTGGCCACAAGCAGCCCGCGCAACTGGTCGAGCCCGTGCACTGCCGGCACCGTGCCGGTGGCCTGCAACGAGATCCAGCGCCCGTTCTGTGTGGCCACCACGGTCAGCATGGGGCGCACATCAGGTGCCGGCTGGCTGAGCGCATCCACCCGGTCGTCGATGGCGCCGAAGCGCTTGACCGCGCCCTGGCCGTGGACGATCAGGGTGGTCAGGCTCTTGGGCAGGACCAGTCGCTCAAGACCTTCGATGTCGATCACCAGCCGTTCAAGGGAGGTGGCCGAGAAGTCGAGCTCGCGCTGATCGTGCTTGAGCAGCGACAGCTCGGTGACCAGGGGCGCGCTGCACAGAAAAGGGATCAGGTCGTCGCGCCAGGCGTGCAGAAACACCTGGTGCAGCAGCGGCCAGGCACGCAGTGAGGCCATGTTGAAATCGCCGCTGATGCGGTAGGCCGCGTCATCGCTGAAGCGCGACGCAGACCTGACGCGCATCTGCATCGGCTGGTCGTTGTCGGCACAGAGGAGCCCCGGAGCAGTGACCAGAGCGTCGCTGTCCAGGCTGGCCTTGAACGCCTGGGTCAGCTCGCCGGGCAGCGCATTCCAGACATACTGGCGGGCGATGAGATCGCCGAAGCCCCAGCCGCCATAGCTGTTGGATTCGCTGCTGCCTCGCAGCGGCAGGTTGCCGATACTGCAATACGCCACGGGCACGGGCAGGGCCAGGTGCATGACGATTTCCTGATCGTTCCAGAACATGAAGTTCTTCACGAAGCGCGGGGCATCCGCCACGTCATCCAACGTCGGCATCTGCTCGCCGGTCCAGTCCAGCAATGCCACCGTGACCTGCTGCTTGTCGCTGTCGAGCGCCAGGATCTGGCACGCGCCAAAGCGGCCAATGCGTTCGATGGGAAAACCCAGCACGTCGCCAGGTGCCGGCATCTGCTTTGCCATGGATGAAGTCCTCGATAAAGGCGCCGTCCTCGCGCCCGAACCGGCGAGTCTATAGGGCCGGCTTTTCAGTGGCGAGACCCGCCGGTGGCTGATGGCCAGATACCCACAAAGCCGCGCTGCCGATGGGCTTGGCGCGGCCGGCCAAAGCTGATCGCCGCGCTGTATGTCGTTTTGTTGATGAATCTGTATCTAACGCACGGCTGTCAGGCGCCCTACTATCGGCGCGCCATCGAGTCGACTGCTTCGGCGCTGGCCAATACCGCCAGGTAAAGGTTCGGCGCAGCACCGATTCCCTTCAATGCCTTCAGGAGTCACGCCATGCCCGAACTGTCCAACCTCATCGCCTACGGCCTGATCTCCCTCGGCATGGTGCTGACCCCGGGGCCGAACATGATTTACCTGATCTCACGCTCGATCTGCCAGGGACGAATGGCCGGGCTGATTTCCCTGGGCGGCGTGGCGCTGGGTTTCCTGGTCTATATGCTGTGCGCGGCCCTGGGTATCACCGCCTTGCTGCTGGCGGTGCCCTATGCGTATGACGCCCTGCGCCTGGGCGGCGCGCTGTACTTGCTGTACCTGGCCTGGCAGGCAGTCAAGCCCGGCGGACGCTCCGCGTTTCAGGTCCGGGACCTGCCTCAGGACAGCCCGCGCAAGCTGTTCACGATGGGGTTTGTCACCAACCTGCTGAATCCCAAGGTCGCGGTCATGTACCTGTCGCTGATGCCGCAGTTCATCGACCCTACCGGCCACGGCTCGGTACTGGCCCAGTCCCTGGTGCTGGGCTCGACCCAGATCGCCATCAGCGTGAGCGTCAATGCGTTGATCGCGCTTATGGCCGGCTCCATTGCCGCCTTCCTCGCCAGTAAGCCGGTGTGGCAGTTGGTGCAGCGCTGGCTGATGGGCACGGTGCTGGCGGGCCTGGCGGTGCGTATGGCGTTTGAAGGGCGGCGTTGAAGCGGGTTGCTGGAGGTGGGTGCCTCGCCCCCTGATTCGGCCCGCCCCTGACCGCCCGCATACGACTGCCGGGCGCTCGGCAATGGGTCATGAACGCAGCCGGGGGCTACCCATACACATCGCTGGCAACGGCGGTGATCGCTGTTTGAGCGGGCCCCTGACGCAATTGCAAACGCATCCGAAAGCAGATGCTCCCCTGCCCGCCTGCCTCCAGCAGTTGCACATCCCCGTCATGCAACTGCGCGATCCGTTGCACCATGTATAACCCCAGGCCCGCGCCCGAACTGCGCTGGGCCTGCTGGCCACGGTAGTACTTGTCGAACAGGCGTCCGCACTCCTGCTCGGGGATGGCCTCGCCGGGGTGCCGAATGCTCAGGCAGATGGCCGAATCCTGCTCGGAAAGCTCGAACTCGATCTGTGCCCCGGCCGGGGCATGGCGGTCGGCGTTGGCCAGCAGGTTGCGCACGGCCACGTGCAATAACCCGCTGTCACAGATAAAGGGCCGCTCGGGCAGCGTGCAGTTGAAGCGGATCCGCCCCGGCTCGAACCCGGCCAGCACATCCTCGAACAGGGCTCTGAGGTCGCAGCCCTTGAACTGCGACATCGGCTGCACGTCGGCCATTCGGTCGTGGGTCAGGTAGTCATCCACCAGCGCCAGCAGGCGCGAACCGGCCTCGCGGATGTTCTGGCAACGGCGCTGGCTCTTGTCCACGGGCGCATCCAAGTGTTTGGCCAATTGCTGCGCCGAGGTATTGATGATGGCCAGCGGCGTGCGGAACTCATGGGACACCATCGCCACAAAGTCATTCTGCTGGGCGCGGATATGCTGTTCCTGCTCCAGGGCCACGCGCAGGTCCTGCTCGAGCAGCACGCGTCGGCCGATTTCCTCACTCAGCTGGCTGACCCGCACAGCCACCAGGGATTCAAGCCTCGCGTTCTGCTGCAAGGTCTGCCTGGCCGACTCGGCTTGCGCCTGCAGCTTGTCCTGCTTGAGGCGGTTGTAGTGGCTGATGATGCGCAGGCTCATCAGCGCCATATGAATCAGGGTGCCCGCCGCGGCGGCATTGTCGGTCCAGAAGGTCGCCGGCACGTAGCCCAGGTTGCGCAGGAAACTGATCACCACCCCGGCGTAATAGATGCCGAACGCCAGCAGGTAAAAACGTGCCGGGCGATGGCCGCGCACCAGCAGCCACAGGGCCATCCCGATATACAACGGCACCAGCGACAGCGCGGTGAGCTGAACGATCGGCATGGCATCGCGGTAGTGCCCGGCCATGACGATCAGTGCCGCAGGCCCGCAGAGCAACCAAGCCAGGGTGGCAAAGCCTCGGTGCAACCTGGGGTAGACCTGAGGCAAGCCCAATTGACGCCCGGCGAACACCACGCCAATCGGCACTCCCACCGCCAGCGCTACCCCCAGTAATGGATCGCTCAGGCTCACTGGCAACCTGAAAAGCTGCTGAGGCAAACCGGCGGTCAAGGCCTCGACCGCCACGCAGCAACTGACGTAACTCAGGTACCAGCCACTTTCCGGTGCCTGGGTCATGCGCCAGAACACACTATGGAAACCGATCAGCATCAGGTAAACGCCGAAATACAGACCGAAACCCAGGTACTCGTGGCGACTCATATCGGAAAACAGCTGGCGCGGTGCAAATTCCAGGCTGACCGACATGGCGTTCTTGGTCTGCAGGCGCACCAATAGCACTTTGACCTCGCCCTGGCGCAACTTCAGAGGAAACACCGCCGAGCGGTAGTCGATGGGCCACTGGCTGCGCGCCAGATCCTCACCGGCTTTCTGCTCCTGCCAGGCCCCCTGTTTGTCGCGCTGGTACAGACGCACATCGTCGAGCAGGGTATTGCTCAGGCGCATCACCCAACGGTGTTCGCCCGGGTCCTGGGCCTCGACCTGCACTTGCAGCCAGACCGTGTTGGTGGTGTAGCCCGCGCTCAAGCTTTGCGGCAGCGCGCGCCAGGCCGGGGATTGCTCGGCCTCGGTCGGCGTCAGCCCCCCCGAGGGGTCGTCCAGACGCTGCAAATAGCCCTTGGCATTGGCCGGGGCCGTGGCCGCGCCCAGCAGCAGAACCTGGGCCTGAGCCTGGGCGGTGACTGCGCAGAGCAGGAGCACTGACAGCCAACCCAGCAGGTTTTGCAGGATGGCGCGCTTTGCCACAGCCCTCAGGCCCAATCGATCAGCACTTGGATTCACTCAGTTTCACTCAGAAAGACCCGCCTCAAAAATGATGGCGCTTTGATACAATTATGCCATGACCCCGCTAATTCTCCTTGAAGATGAACCCGTACTGGCCGTGGAACTCGACGAGTTCCTTGCGGAGCATGGCTACGTCACGACCACGGTGGGCAGCCTGGCGCAGTTCGAGCAGTGTTTCGATGCCCAGGTTCATCACCTGGCGATCATTGACCTGGGCCTGCCTGACGGTGACGGGCTGCAGTTGATCCGGCGCTTGCGCCAAGCCGGGCATCGGCTCGGCATCGTCGTGTTTACCGCGCGCGGCAGTGTGCCCAGCAAGATCGCCGGACTTGGCGAGGGGGCCGATCATTACCTGAGCAAGAACTGCGACCTGGACGAATTGGCAGCGGTGCTCGATGCCCTGAAATGGCGTCTGAACCTGGACCGCAGCGAACAGCCCTGGCTGCTCGAACTTGGGCCCCGACGCCTGTTGGTCCCGGGCGCCGGCCCGGTGCGCCTGTCACAACAGGATCTGCTGGTATTGCACTGCCTGATGCGCCAGGCCGGCAGCAACGTCAGCCGGCAAAGCATCGTCCAAGCCCTGGGCCAGGACTATCTGGACTATGACCAGCGGCGACTCGACTCGCAGATGCGACGCCTGCGGCGCAACATCGAGGAAACCTCCGGGCAGATAGTGCCGATCAATACCCTGCGCAACGCCGGGTATTGCTTCTACGCGCCGGCCAGCATCCGGCCCTAGCCCCACGAAACCTGTTCAACATCCCCCCCGATGCAACCTCTAGCCGCTGCCGAGGCACGAGCCTGCGCTGGCCGGCGTGGTCGTCGTGGGGTGTCAGGTGCAGATGGGTTGCTTGGACGGGCCAGCGCGGCCTGGCAGCAGCGGCTACAAGGCGCTCAGATTTGCTCAGTTTGCCGGCCAACGCTTCCGTTAGATTGCCTCGGTCTGTCACCTAAAGCCCAAAGAGGCTTCTTCGAGGAATCGAATGAACACTGCATTTCGCATTATCTGGAGCCACACGCGCCAGGCTTTCGTCGTGGTCGACGAACTCACCAGCGCCCGCGGGAAACGCAGCGCCAGCCGTCTGCTGCTGGCCGGCGCGGGGGCCGGACTGCTGGCCGTCGCCGGCCCGGCCATGGCTGCGCCCGCCTGCTCAGGGACCACACCAACCCTGTCCGGGGTCGCCTTGACGTCGACCTGCTCCATCGAAGGCGGTGCAAGCCTCACCGTGAACGGGGACAGCTCGATCACCACCGCCGGCACCAACGCCATCAACACGGCAACGACTCCCGGCTACTGGAGCACCATCAGCAATGGCGGCTCCATGACCTCGGAGAATGGCACCGCGATTGCGATCGGCGCCGGCAGCGGCACCTCCATCACCAACCAGACCGGCGGCAAAATCAGCGGCTATGACAACGCGATTGTCTTGAGCGGAGGAGCCTCCAGCCTGAATCTGGGGGCCATCGCCAACTTCGGAAGAATCACCGCTGTAACCAGCACCGGCTCGGCCGTGAACATACTCAAGGGCGCCGCGCTCTACTCCATGCTCAACCGCGGCACCATCTCCGGCGGCACCGGGGTGAACCTGAACGGCGGCACCATCCGCACCGACCTCTATAACAGCGGCGCCATCACCGGCGACCGATTCGGCCTTCAGGTGACCAATGGCAGCAAGGTGGAAGGGGTGATCGAAAATACCGGGTTGATTGGCGGCAAAACAGCCGGCATCAATCTGGCCCTCGATGACGACGGAGGCTCGGGCACCGGCTCCGTTGGCTGGCTGATCAACTCCGGCACCATCAAGAGCGATACCGGAATAGCCGTCCAGGTGGATAAGGGCGAGATCACCGGAGGCATCTCCAACGATGCAAGCGGCATCATCACCGGCGCCATCGGCATAGCCTCGCAAGGCACCAAGATCAACGGCCCGATCCTCAATAAAGGAGTCATCCAGGGCACGGCGGTGGGTATCAGCGTCGACGGTGGTTCAGTCAAGGCAATCGACAACAACACCGGCGGCAGAATCGCCGGCCAGGCCTACGGCATCATCCTCACCAACGGTGCCACGATCGATACGATCACCAACAGCGGCATCATCGGCGGCGCCCTGAACTCCATCAAGGTCGACTCCGTCACTTCAGGCAGCCTGGCCAAGCTGGTTATCGACGGCAATGACACCGCTCGCTTCATGGGCGCCGTCGACGCCAAAGACACCGATGTGCTGTTGCGCAAAGATGCGACCTATACCCTCACCGGCGGCGAAGCCTTCACCATCAAGAGCTTCTCCAACGACGGCACGCTGCGGGTCGCCTCCAGCGCCGGGGTCACGGCCAACTTCAACGGTGACTACTCGCAAACCGGCAACGGCACCCTGAAGATCGGCGTGGCCGACGATAACCACTTTGGCAAGTTGGCTGTAAGCGGCACCGCGACCTTGCAAAGCAACGCGAACATTGTGGTGGACGTCAGCAATGCCAGCACCAAGTTCAACGTGTCGCACATGGACAAGGTGTTCAGTGCCGGCACCCTGGTCAGCGACGGGACCTTTGCCGTCAGCGACAACTCACTGCTGTTCGATTTCGGCGCGATCAAGAACGGCAATGCCATCGACCTGACCCTGAAGGCGGCGGCCACCACACCGGTCGATCCGGTCGATCCGACCAACCCAACGGACGGCCCGGGCCCCAGCGTCGAACATGTGGTCAACCAGATGGGCAACTCTCCAGCCGGCCCGGCTGCCCGTGCACTTGACCGGACCTTTGCGCAAAACCCCAACGGTGAACTGGCCAGCCACTTCGTCGGCCTGACCACCGGGCAGCAAGTGTCCGACGCCGTGACCCAGACCTTGCCCCTGCTGACCGGCGGTACCAATGCGGCCACCAGCAGCACCCTTTCCGGCATCAACCGGGTGATCCAGGCGCGGCAGGCCAGCAACAGCGGCTTGTCCTCCGGTGACGCTCCGGCGGCTGAACAGAACCTGTGGATCAAGACCTTCGGTTCGTGGGCCGATCAAAGCGAGCGCAGCGGGATCTCCGGATTCGACGCCAACACCCAGGGCCTGGCCATTGGTATCGATGGTGCCTTCTCCGAGCAGGCGCGCCTGGGTGTGGCCTTCGCCTACGCCAAGACCGACATCGACAGCGACTCCCATGTCGCCCCGCAAGACGCGCAGATCGACACCTTCCAGCTGATCGGCTACGGCAGCTACGCACTGGCCCCGGACACCGAACTGAACTTCCAGGTCGACGCCGGCAAGAACCGTAACCAGGGCAAGCGCCACATGCCGTTCGCCGACGCCACCGCCAAGGCCGATTACGACAGCTACAGCGCCCACGCCGGGGTTGGCCTGGGTCACACACTGCGGTTCACCGACACCATGACCTTCGTGCCGTCGGTACGTGCCGACTACACCTGGATCGGTGATGAGTCCTATCACGAGAAAGGCGCCGGGGCGCTGAACCTCGACGTCGACAGCCGTGACGCGCATGAACTGGTGCTGAGCCTGGACGGCAAGCTCAATTACAACCTGGGCAGCAACACCGTGCTCAGCGCCAACCTGGGCGTGGGTTACGACGTGCTTAACGAATCGACGTCGATCTCCTCGACCTACGCCGGCTCACCCACCGCCGCCTTCACCACCCGTGGCGTGGACCCCAGCCCATGGCTGGGCCGCGCCGGCCTGGGTTTGACCCACACCCTGGATAACGGCACCGAAGTCAGCGTGAACTACGACGCCGAATCGCGCAGCGATTACCTGAACCAGGGTGCGTCGGTGAAATTGCGCTGGGCGTTCTAAGCGCCAGGGCAAGCCGCAGCAACAAAGGCCACAATTTCGATTGTGGCTTTTTTATTTGCGTGGATCGGCTTCGCACACTGGAGCGCGCCCTGTTTACCGAGCCACGAGTCACAGATCGCCACTCATGCCGGGCCGCCATAATAACGATACAAATCGGCATCGGGCCAAACCTCGTCATAGGCGCTCAACACGCTGGTCAGCGCTTGACTGCGCGGATCCACGGAAGACTGAAGCACCGCACTCACGTAGTCCCTGAGCTCGAACCACTGCAGCTCGCGCATGCAGAACGCAACGGCTTCGAACGGCGCGTTGCCGACGTTCAATATCAGCTTGAAGCGCTCCACAAATCCCGCCCGACACTGCGGGTGCCGTTTTACGAAATTCAAGATATCGATGAGCGTTGCCTCATAAGACCGCTCCCCTTCCTCGCCAAAGGCAGACTGCGCCTGCTGGCACAGCCGATCGAACTGATCCATTAGCGGTTTCATCATGTTCCTGACGGTCGTTGATTGGCGTGGGGATCACGGTAACAGGCTCGGCAACGAAAAAAGGAGCCGAGGCTCCTTTTTTCAAACATCGACAGACGTCGAAGGTGCTGGCGAAATCAGTAACCCGCCCCGCCCTCCGATTTGCCACTGACAATGCTCACTCCCGAACTGGTGCCCAGGCGAGTGGCGCCGGCCTCGATCATGGCCACTGCAGCCGCGTAATCACGCACCCCGCCCGACGCCTTGACCCCCATCTGCGGGCCGACAACGCGGCGCATCAGGGCGATGTCTTCGGCGGTGGCGCCACTGCGGCTGAAGCCGGTCGAGGTCTTGACGAAGGCCACCCCCAGTTCACGGCAGATTTCACAGGCGCGGATCTTCTGCTCCTCGTCCAACAGGCACGTTTCGAGGATCACTTTCAGCGGCACCGAGCCGCAGGCTTGATGCACCGTGGCGATGTCGTCGCGCACCGTGTCCAGCAGCCCCTCTCGCAACGCGCCGATATTGAGCACCATGTCGATCTCGCCCGCACCTGCGGCAATTGCCTGTTGGGCTTCGAAGGCTTTACTCTCGCTCAGCCCGGCGCCCAGCGGGAACCCGACCACAGCGCAGACCTTGACCTTCTGCCCGCTGAGCAATTGAGCGGCATAAGGCACCTGGCCCGAGTTCACGCACACGGAATAGAACCCGTACTCCTGCGCTTCTTTGCATAACACGGCGATCTGCTGCCGCGTCGCGTCAGGCGCCAGCAAGGTGTGGTCGATAAACTGTGCAAGTGCTGCGGGTGTGATTGAGGTCATGAAATCCGTTCCTGGTGAAGGAGCACGATGGGCGTAATACGTTAGAAAGCTCGCCCAACAGATGTTAATATAATACCAACAAATGATGTAATTACAACATTACTAGCCGATCGGAATGCCTGTGGAAAGCAAACAATCAGAACGCATCAAACTGATCCAACAAGCCCTGCAGGACCAAAAAGCGATCCACCTGCGGGAAATGGCCGCGTTGCTGGAAGTCTCGGAAATGACCCTGCGCCGGGATCTCAACCGCTACCCGGACAAGTTTCATCTGCTCGGCGGACATATCACCCTGGCCTTCGACCCGGCCGACGCGCCCGACTACAAGGTCACGGAACAGGGCACCCGCCACGTGGAAGAGAAACGCCGCATCGGCAAGCTCGCGGCTGCATTTATCAAGAGCGGCGACACGGTGTTCTTCGACTGCGGCACCACGGTACCTTTCGTGATTGATTTCATTGCCGATGAACTGGAGTTCACCGCGGTCTGCAACTCGCTCAACGTGCTGCTCAAGCTGCAACAGAAGCCCAACTGCACTATCGTCCTGTGTGGCGGCACCTTCCATCGCAAGAACCAGGTGTTCGAGCATGCCGACGAGAGCAGCATCCTCGACAGCGTGCGCTTGACCTGGGCCTTTATCTCGGCCGCAGGCGTCAGCGAAACCTTCGGCGTGACCTGCTTCAACTTCAATGAAGTCGCGGTCAAGCAGAAGGTCTTGCGCCAGGCCCAGCACTGCATGCTGCTGGCCGATCACAGCAAGTTCGACGTCGTGCGCACCGCCCATTTCGCCACCCTGGACCAATTCAACGTGGTGGTCTCCGACAAGAAACTGCCCAAGCCTTACCGCGAACTGATCACCCAATACGGCGCGCAGTGGGTGGTCTGAACCACCCTCGCCGCCGCATATCAGCCGCCCAGTTCATCCCGCAGGCGGCGCCGTTCTTCAGCCGACAGGTAGCCGGTGGTCACGTTGAACACTGCGCGTTGCCCGCCCGCCAATGAGCGCACATGGCCTTTGGCTTTTTCCGCCAGGTAGCCCTCGGGTTCGCAGGTGGCCGGCAAGACGAAGGCGGCCACGCCCTGGTCGGCGTTGTGCAGGATCCAGCGGGTGGCATGGGAGAACTGATCGGGTCGGTAGCGGGTGTAAAACGCCGGGCCTGCTGGGTGGTCCAGCAGAAAATGCGCGTTGCCCGCGGTGTCGGCCGGGACTGCGTCGAAGAAACAGACGATTTCCGGATCATGCAGCGCGGGGGTGTCCAGGGTGCTCAGGCGCGAGGGATCCTGGCTCAACTGCGCCATGTAGGCCGACCACTCGGGGGTCGGCTTGACGTGGGCCGGCACGCTGCTGCGCACCCGCGCCCGGGCTCCGGCCAGGGGCTCGACCAGGCTGCCACCGGCAATGTAGGCGTAGTTCATGTGGGCCATGTACATCAACTCCATGGCCTTGCCCGCAAGGTTGGTGACCGCCATGCCGATATCAAATAGCCCCGAACCGGCACGCAGGGTCAGGGTCGGGGTGGCCCGGTAATGGTCGCCAAAGCCCTGCACATACTCGTAGTCGCCACTCAGACGCAGGTACAGGCCCGCAGCGTCCTCGCCGACTTCGAGCCAGGCCGCGTCCATGGGCGCGCAAGGCATTTCGCCATGCAGCGGGTGGGTATCCTCGGGGGCCGGGCAACCGTTGCGCAGCAGACCAGCGTGGAACATAAAGCAGCCGTAGGTGCCGATTACCGTAGGGCTGGGCCTGGGCTGGCTGAACATATTGCGCATGGTCAGGTCGCAGCCATCGAAGGTCGCGGACCAAATCATCTGCCCCTGATAAGGCAGGGCCACCACTCGGCCACGGGCGTTTTCCAGCGCCAGGGCCTTGACCCCACTGGGGTAGGTCCAGGCCAGCACGCGGAAGTCGGCGGATTGCAGCAGGGTCTTTTCCACCCCGCTGAACTGCTCGGGAGACAAGGCCAGGGTGAAGGCATTCATGAGGCCACCACCGCACCGGCCCGAGGCTGCGTGGCGCGACTGTGGCGCATGCAGGAATAGGCGTAGGCGACAATCACCACGAAGCACAGCAGGGGCACGCTGTAGGCCAGTTGCATATTGCCGTGGGTGGCATCTGACAGCAGACCCTGGAACACCGGAATCACCCCGCCGCCGACGATGCTCATCACCAGCAGCGAACCGCCGACGCTGGTGTCTTCACCCAGCCCTTCAATCGTCAGGCCGTAGATGGTCGGCCAGCACGGCCCGAGGAAAATGCTCACCGCCACCGCCGCGTACACCGCGCTGATGTTCGGCACCAGGATGGTGTAGGCCAGCAGGACAATGGTCAGCACGCCGTAGATCGCCAGGACCTTGGCCGGGTGCAGCTTGCGCATCAGCAGGTTGGCGATCATCTTGCCCACGAAATAAGCGGCAAAGGTCGTCAGCAGGAACCATGACGCGCTGCGCTCGTTCATTCCGCCCATCTGCATCGCCAGGCGAATGGTGAAGCTCCACACCCCGACCTGGGCCCCCACATACAGAAACTGCGCCAGCACCCCGAAGGTAAAGCGCGGGTTGCGCGACAGGCGCACCAGGCTCTGGCCGAGGCTGGGCTTTTTCACGTCTGACTTGGCATTGCCACGGCACGCGGGGAAACGGGTAATGGCAATCAGGATGAACATCAGCACCAGCACGGCGATCATCCATTTGTACGGCAGCAAGGTCGACTGGATCATTTCCAACTGCTGGATGGCCGCCTCCGAGGCGCTCATCTGGGTCAGCTGTTCATGGGTGGCGTCGGTGTCCTTGAACATCACAAAGCTGCCGACATACACCCCGGCCATAGCCCCGAACGGGTGGAAGGTTTGCGAGATGTTCAGGCGTCGGGTGCCGGTTTCACGCGGGCCCATCAGGGTCGAGTAGGTGTTGCAGGCGGTTTCGAGAAACGACAGCCCGCACGCGATCACAAACAGCGCCATCAGGAACATGCCGTAGGTCGCGGTGGATGCCGCAGGAAAGAACAGCGCACAGCCCGCCATGTAGAACATCAGGCCGACCAGAATCGTGCTTTTGTAGCCGAAGCGGCGCACCACCATGGCCGCCGGAATCGCCACGAAAAAGTAGCCCAGGTAAAACGCCGATTGCACGAAGGCGGTCTGGAAATCGCTGAGCAGGAAGGCTTTCTTGAAATGGGCGATCAACACGTCATTCATGCTGGCCGCGGCCGCCCACAGCGCGAAAATGCTGCACAGCAGCAAGAACGCGAACCAGGGCGTGCGGTTGAGGTAGAAACCATCGGGGGTCTGTTGGAGCGGGACTTTTGTCATTGTTATTCTCCGTGGGATTCAGGGCGCATCAGCGCCACGCGGGTGTGGCCAACTGCGGTGAGCGTGGGATCAACGCTCTTCAAAAAACTCGGCGAACCTGGCCGCGTCGGGGTAGGAACTCTGGGTGCCGAGGGCGGTGACCGAGCAGGCGGAGTACGCCACGGCCCGGGTCATGGCTGCACGCATGTCGCCCTGCTGAGTCCAGTAGTGCGCAAAGCAGCCGATAAAGGCGTCACCGGCACCGGTGGTATCCCGGGCCACGACCTTGCGCCCCGGCACGTGAAACTCACCCTCCTCGCCCACATACAACGCGCCCTGTTCGCCCAGGGTGACGATGACGTGGCGAATGCCCTGGGCGGCCAACTCCCGGGCGGCAAGCAGCGCGCTCTCGGGGCCATCGACCGCCTTGCCGGTGATCAATGCCAGTTCGCTTTCGTTGGGGATGAAAAAGTCCAGCTGCGCCAGATGCTCGCGGCTTAGCCCGGCGACGGCGGGGGCCGGGTTGAGCAACACCGGAATGCCGTGGCGCTTGGCAAATTCGATGGCGTAGTAGACGGTCGCCAGGTCGATTTCCAGTTGCAGCACCATCAGCCTGCATTCACGCAACGCCGCTTCTGCGGCGTCGATATCAGCCGGCTTCAAATGCGCGTTGGCGCCTTTGACGATCAGAATGCTGTTATGGGAATCGCTCTGCACAAAGATCGGCGCCACGCCGCTGGAGACGCCCGGCACCCGCGTGACATAGCGCGAGTCGATGGCATGGCGCTGAAAGTTGGCCAGGGTGTTATCGGCGAACATGTCATCCCCCAGCTTGGTCACCATCAACACCCCGCTGCCAAGCTTGGCCGCCGCCACCGCCTGATTCGCGCCCTTGCCGCCACAGCCCATGGCGAACCCCGGGGCCTCGAGGGTCTCGCCCTGCTGCGGCATCCGGTCGATATAGGTAATCAAATCCACCATGTTGCTGCCGATGACCGCGATCTTATTCATGGATATCTTTACCTTGTGCACGTCGTGGCAAGCACCACAGCGTTATTATTTTTGTTATTTAAATAACATTTGATGTGACTATTCAACCTTTTTCTTGTTGCTGCGCGAAAATTTCGCGCCGCCGGCAGAAACAAAAACGCAGCCCGAAGGCTGCGTCATGCAGGGTGTTGCGGTGGCGGTGTGAGCTAAAAGGCATTTTGAGCGGCGACTCTACCCAGCCCAAGTCAACCTGTGTTGGCAGGCAATCAACCGGGCGCCACAGCTTGCAACATCACCCTCGCGCGCAGGTGCCCTGCCGTTGCCGTGCACGCCATTGCCTGCTGCCTGGATTGCCACCATGCCGTGTGTGGGGCATGCCAGCGTATCTCCTTGGCCGGCTACCGGAATGCCGTTGGCGGTGAAACCAGTCGTTGCCGTGTGTACGGCGCCACCATGGCTACTGGAATCACCAAGGACAACCCATGGGTGAGTCATGCTCGGTCCTCGTGTTGTGGATCTTGCGCGGGTGTAACGACTTGTCCAGGGCAGACCTTTTCTTTGACTCGGGTGTCGGGATCGGGGCGCCAGGTTGTTTTCGCGATCGTCGCGGTTTGGCCGGGGACGTTTTCACCGTCGGTAGTGGCGGCCAGTCGCTGGCGGTGGACAGCGCAGGCACCGGCTTGCCAGGTAATCCCGCTTCGCGAATGATTTTCGGCCAGCGCGGCTCCCAGCACAGAAGCAGCGAAATCCAGTGACCTGCGGCATGCAGCAACAGGACTGGCGATACCAACGTGACCCACAAGATGACCTGGCGCCGCATTCCGGCCTGCCACAGTGGCTTGAAAAAACTCCACGGCGCCAGCAATGACAACCAGAGCCAGGGAATCTTGCCCAGCAGTTTCTTCGGCTGGGGCACGGACTGTGGGCCTTCCTCCATATAACGGCGGATAAACTCCCTCAGATTGACGATATCGCTGGTGCCATCGGCCACCTTGCCAACAAACATCAGATGGAGGTGCGGGAGGCCGGTGACGGCGGGGTCCCAGGCCAGTACCAGTTGCCTGCCGATATTGGCCGCTTCGTCCTCGCCTACCGCAAATCTGATCCAAGGCCAGGGTAGTAATGCCGCCAGCGTAGCGTGGGCGATGCAGATAGACTTGGCGGGTAACGCGGTTAAAACGGATTAGTAGGCGGCGTTGGACGAAATTTTCCGGGCTGATCAAATGCCAAGCGAATCTCTGGTTCTACAGCCGGGGGCAATGACCAGGGCGCAGGGCTGGGGCTGACCATTGTGCAAGCGATTGCCTTTCGCCTCGGCGGACAGATCCGGCTGGAAAACATCCAACCCGCGGGGCTGCGCGCAACCCTCGAAATGTCACTGACTTAATCCAGGCTTCGACGACCACCCCGTAGTGGCCGCCGGCGCCATGTTCGACGGTGTGCTCACCGAATATGTGTGTGCAGAACAGGAGCAAGCCGATGAGCAAGGTTTTGGCACCCACCGCTGAGCACCCACCGTCGAGGCCGGGAGCCGTCAGCCTTCGCGAGGCATTCTGGTTTTGGTTGCGGCTCGGGTTCATCAGTTTCGGCGGGCCTGCGGGGCAGATTTCCACCCTGTACGAGGAGTTGGTGGAGCGGCGACGCTGGATCTCCGATCGACGTTTTCTGCATGCCCTCAACTACTGCATGTTGCTGCCCGGGCCGGAGGCGCAGCAGTTGGCAACCTACATCGGCTGGCTGATGCATCGAACCTGGGGCGGGGTCATCGCGGGCGTGCTGTTCGTGCTGCCCTCATTGTTCATCCTGATCGCGTTGTCGTGGATGTACATCGCCTTCGGTGAAGTGCCTGTGATGGCCGGGTTGTTCTATGGCATCAAGCCTGCCGTGACCGCGATCGTTGCCCAGGCCGCCCAGCGGATCGGCTCTCGGGCCTTGAAAAACACCTGGCTCTGGGCAATAGCCGCGGCCTCATTCACCGCCATCTTCGCGTTCAATATTCCATTCCCGCTGATCGTTGCCGGCGCGGCACTGCTCGGCTATGTCGGCGGACGCCTGGCGCCCGAGAAGTTCAGAGCAGGTGGCCATGCCACGAACAAAAGATCCTTCGGGCCAGCCTTGATCGATGACGACACCCAGCCCCCGGAGCATGCCCGGTTCAGCTGGATGAAACTGGCATCGCTGGTGCTGATCGGCGCCACCCTCTGGGCCGTGCCCATGGGCATTCTGACCGCGCTCTTTGGCTGGGAAGGCACCTTGACCCAAATGGGCTGGTTCTTCACCAAAGCGGCCTTGCTGACGTTTGGCGGGGCTTACGCGGTGCTTCCGTATGTCTACCAGGGCGCGGTCGTTCACTACGGCTGGCTGACACCGGCACACATGATCGATGGCCTGGCATTGGGCGAGACGACACCCGGGCCACTGATCATGGTCGTGGCCTTCGTCGGCTTCATCGGGGCCTATGTCACACAAGTGTTCGGCAGTGAGCATGTGTTTCTGGCTGGAGCCGTCGCCGCCACCCTGGTGACCTGGTTCACCTTCCTGCCCTCGTTTCTGTTTATCCTCGCCGGCGGACCGTTGGTGGAGTCGACCCACAACGAACTCACGTTCACCGCCCCCCTCACCGCCATTACCGCAGCCGTGGTCGGGGTGATTCTCAATCTGGCGTGCTTCTTCGGTTATCACGTGCTTTGGCCACAGGGAGTGGGCGGCAGCCTCGATTGGCCGTCAGTGCTGATCGCGATTGCAGCGGCCATTGCCTTGTTCCGGTTCAAGCGGGGAATCATTCAGGTGCTGATGGCGTGCGCACTCGTCGGATTGGCGGTGCATCTGCTGCGCTGACAGCGGCAAAAAAAACCGTGCGCTCCGGCAGCAACTACACTGCAAAAAACGCAGTTCCATTGGTTGCAAACGGATTCGATCCCCCTTGAAAACAGCGAATTTCGCATGAATATTGAAATTCTCAAACAGGCTGTCATGGACTCAAGAGATGGCATTACCATTTCCGACAACAGCCTGGATGACAACCCATTAATCTTTGTAAACCCGGCCTTTGAGCGTATGACCGGCTACTCGGCCGAAGAAATAACCAACATTAACTGTCGCTACCTGCAAGGCAACGACCGAGAACAACCAGAACTGGACATTGTTCACAATGCCATCAGCCAGGGTGAATACTGCCTGGTGACCTTGCGCAACTACCGTAAAGACGGCGCCATGTTCTGGAATGAACTAAGCATCTCGCCCATCCACGATGAGACTGGAGCGGTCACTAACTTTATTGGCATTCAAAAAGACGTCACCTCTCGAGTCCTGATCCAGCAACAGTTACGCGATGAACATCAGTCACTCGAACAAATGAAAATGCACTTCGAACAGCTGTCTATAAAAGACGGGCTGACCGGCATTTACAACCGCCGCTTCTTTGATACGCAGTTGGAAATCCAATGCAAAATTGCCTGCCGCAACGGCGACTCGTTGACACTGGCCATGATCGATGTCGATCACTTCAAATCCTTCAACGATCTTTATGGGCATCCAGCGGGCGATAAGGCGTTGATACGTATCGCGGACAGTTTGAGTCATACCTTCCAGCGCGGCTCTGACTTTGCAGCCCGCTATGGCGGCGAAGAGTTTGTCATCCTCTCCAACGGCATGACGCACGACCAGGCCAAGTTGTATGTCGAATCGCTGTGCCAGCGTGTACGGGATCTGAAAATACCGCACTGCGCGTCCACCTCGGGCTATTTGACCATCAGCATCGGCTTTTCGGTTCAGACCTTCGGCCCGCTGCAACCGTCCAGTGCCTTAGTGGCACAAGCCGACAAAGCGCTTTATAGGGCTAAACAACGGGGCAGAGATCAGTTTTTTCAGTTTCTAGACGTTTGATACCCGCTGCAAAGGACAGTGTTGGCTGACTGTCCTTAGCCACTCAGCCCTCTTCCACACCGCGCACGGGTCATAGGGATTCCATGGAGGGCGACTGCCCCTCGGGTAAGGTGATGATGAAACTAAAACATCCCGCCTGCGGGGCGCACGACCTTCAGCCGGATCAGAACGCGTAACTGGCTTTAAGGGTGCCCGCGCCGCCCTCACGTTCACCGACATACCCTTGCACACCCACATCGATACTCAGGGCCTCGGCAGACGCCAGTGGGTTCATGGTCACACCCACCTCAAAGATCCCTGTGCTACCACCGAGCACGGGTTTCTCGATTGAAAGGTCGTAGGCGCTGCCTGACACATCACCTTTGAACTCATGCTCATA
This sequence comes from Pseudomonas sp. MF4836, assembly GCF_002018875.1. GTDB lineage: Bacteria > Pseudomonadota > Gammaproteobacteria > Pseudomonadales > Pseudomonadaceae > Aquipseudomonas. The sequence continues at coordinate 438,502 of NZ_MVOL01000001.1, read as the reverse complement.
GGCTGCTCCCACATAAGGTTTGATTCTCTGTGTGTAGGCGTAGCTGTAACGGCTACCCAGGCGCAGACGGGAGCTGTCCGAGGTATTAAAACTCAACGTGTCTTTACCGATGCTGACCTTGTCCGCCTCCAGCCGGGTCCAGGTGTAGCGGCTGTACACATCAAGCGACTGCTGTTGATCCAGATTCAGCACATACCCCACTGCACCATGAGCACCGTAGTACTTGGACTTTTTGTTGTAGGTGCCACGAACCCCTTCGGCATCCGTCAGGTCATGGCTGTCAAAGCTCAGGTCAGCATTACCCGTACGTACCGATCCATCGAGGTACAGCCCCGCATGCCCACGGGTACTCGATGAGGGCGTTTTGTTCAGCGCAGTGCCGGCGACGTCCATATGGAACAACGCACCACCCCCGGTGTAACGCACATTGCCGGTGCCATGGACAGAGCCGTAGTCAGAGAAGCGGTTGTAGCTGTCGTAATCACCATCACCCCGCTCAGCAAAGACACCCAGGGTCACCGCGCTCTGGTCTTTGAGTTCCAGGCCGGTGGCCACGCCGAAGAGCATGTTGAAACCCCGTACATCAACATGAGAGCCCGTGTTGTAACGGCTGGAACCACCATTGAGCAGCACGAATGGCGTCAGGTTGATCCCGTCCTGCCGGGCTCGTTTGACACTTGAATCAGCGGCACCGATTGCGTAATCACTGATCAAATCAGCCCCTTGATTGGTGAAAGCAAGAGACGCTGCTCGGCCTTCCAGGAAGGCTTTTGAAGTCGGGTTGATTCGACCGGCAGGCGTAGCGTCCTGCTTGCCGTCAATGCTCAAGACGAGGCCGTCATTGCGGGTCTTCAGGCTTGCATCGTAAATGATGAAATGCCCCTGCTTGACCTGCTGGGTCGTAAGCGTTGGAGTGCCCTCGGCCTTATCGATAAGGGTCACGATGTCACCCGCATTAAGGCGATTGCCATCGTTTTCCATGGCTATCGTGTGCCGGGTGTTATCAAGCTGGACCTTGTCGGTACCGGTGATCCTGATCAAGGTGTCCTGGTTGACCACGTCCTTGGGCAAGACCCAGTTATAGGTTTCAAAGTTGTAGATGCCGGCCAGCGAGCCCCTGTAGCCATTGAGGTTGAGGGTGTTGCCGGTAAAGGCCCTGCTGTTTTGCACCGTGCCATCGCCATCAACGCTATAGCCGCCATAAACCGAGCCGGCGATCGTCAAGTCAGGGCCTTGCAGCGTCACCGTATTGTTATTGGCGTTCCCGCCCAGACCGGCGAGGCCACCGCTATCGGTATCCGCAGCGCCGCCACTGCTGTAGCCGCCGTAGATATCACCAGAGAGGGATGACGTGCCTGAGAGGACGATGCTGTTGTCAGTGACTTGACCACCGTTGCCGCCAGCATCCGCACCGGCGCCGCCGGCACTCAAGCCGCCATAGACACTGCCGCCGTTCATGCCCGCCATGCCGTCAGCACTGCTACCACTGCCGCCACTGCCGCCTGCTGCCCCCGTCAGCGTCACATTCGTGAGGAGCAAATGGTTGTTGGTGACCTTTCCTGCCGCACCGCCACTGCCGCCGGACAGGTCCAGGAAATCGAACAAACCCGCAGCGCCACCAATGCTCAGGCCGCCATACACACTGCCGCCGCCCATGCCGCCAACACCGCCCGAGGTAGAGCTTTGAACGGCTGTACCACCGTCGCCACCTTTTGAACCTGTCAGCACGACATCGGTCAAGGTCACCGAGTTGTTGTAAACATCGCCCCCACTACCGCCATCACCCTTCATGCCTCCGCCGGCGCCACCGATACTCAACCCACCATAAATACTACCGCCACCCATGCCGCCAACGCCGCCAGCGCCGTTTCCGCTGCCGCTGGAACCGCCAGTACCACCGGCGGCCCCCTCTAACAGCACCTGCCTCAGGGTTATGGAATTGTTGTAAACCGAACCACCGTTCCCACCGACACGAACCGCACCCGAACCGCCGGTGCCACCGACACTCAATCCACCATAAACACTGCCGCCGCCCATACCGCCAACACCGCCACCGCTCCCGGTTTGCAAATCCTTGCCATTGAATGCTGTTTGCCCGTCCCAGCTGTACTGGACGTTACTCACCGTCACGTTATTGCCATGTATATCGACTGCGTGAGCGCCGCCATCCGCGCCGACATCCACACCACCATAAATGACATAGGGAGCGACAAGGGTACTGCCACTCGAACCCCAAACTTCCCGAGTGGCAGCATCAGGATCGCCGACAATAACGGTGTTATTCGACACATCACTCGGCAACAGGCTGTTTTTCGGGGTTGATGTATCTCCCGTTGGATCGGCCTTCAGATCAGAAGGGCTTCCGGTATAAATGATGTCCGCAGCAGAAGCGGACATTAGAGGGGTGAATGTGGAACCTACAGATGCCACGAAGAAAAAAGTCAGGCGTATCGCAGAACCGGTGCGGTTGCGTTGAAAGTGCTGGAGGTTATATTTCATAAACATCTCATTGGAACGGATGAAAAGATAAACAATTACCAAACAATCGGCGCTTTCCAGGGTCGCTGGTTTTTGCTCGCGACAGCGCATTTCCGCCATCAAGGCTGGCGCTTATTTAATAGGAGTGAATGTTCATTCCTTGTGTGACAAGGCAGTCGCAGGCCGTAAAGACAACCACACTAAAGACAGCCAGAAGCGCTTATACACTTGGCTTAAGGGTTTTTATGGATTTGCGCTCCAGCATGAGCGCAAGGAGTTCAGCAGCAGGCTTGGGCGAATAGAAAAAATCTCCTTGAGCCAAATCGACGCCCAAGTCTTTCAAGTACGGGAGCGCGTTCTGCGTCTCGACTCCGTCGATGACCACCTTGGCGCTGACAGACTTGGCCAGCAATGACACGCTTTTAATAATCTGATCGTTGTTAATAGAGAACGAAGGTTTCAACAAACTTGAGCAGATCTTTATCTGCGTGAACGGAATGTCAGCCAGGATCTTGATCAGCGAACACCGGACATCATATCGACACAGGCACAGGCATATTCCAGCACTCACCAACACGGTGATATTTTCAATGCAGTCCAGGCTCATAAGATTGGTTTCTGCCCAAGCCACATCAAGAAATACATGTTTAAGCGGCACACCCGCGGCCTTGATGACTTTAACCAGTTCTTCGCCAAACTGCTTGTCGCCCAACAGCCCCCAATCAAGGCTATAGGAGAATGTTAACGACTCGCCAATACTGCCCAGATACCTGTGCAGCCTGAGAGCAGGGTTCAACACGCAGTAAAAAATTTCTCTCTGCAGAACAGGACAAGTAACCATTCCACCAAACTTTTCCAACACCCCCGCGCCATATTCAGGGTGCAGCCACTGCGCCACTACTTGCATGCCGACTATAGACCCTGTCCCCATACATAGCCGCGGTTGAAAGTAAGGCTGTATCTGCTTGGCCTTGAGCGCCTGGTTAGTTATATCTTCGGACAACTGCGACTCATGAAGCCCATCACCCTGCCCCGCCAAACGCCTGTTGGAGCCACAATGATCAATGACTATTTTCTTTACCGCCAGGGCCTTTCTAACCAGGCTGTCGAACCCTGCCCCACCTTCCGTCAACTCATAAAAGCAGGCATTGTACTTTTTTGACTTGACCTGCAAACTTTGAACGCCCCACTTCAGCCCTCCCCCCAGACTCTCAGACATGACAATCGAAAAAAAAGAAAGCCGTTCGCACAACGCCTTGAATACCCCAAACTCGCTTAGGGTTTTAAAAGAATCGCACACCACCAAATCTATTTTCTCTTCCGCCGGAGGCAGCGCTGCGGCCTCGACACCACCGACAACATGGATGTGTTCGACGCCAGCGGCCTCTAACTTACAAACTAACGAACTGGATCTTGAGGTACTCGAACAAAAGAGTATTACTGTTAGCGTTTTCACGTTACATGAGGTCATCTTGCGAAACTTTTTTGATCCTACGCGCAGCACCCTCCCAAGAAAATAAGAAAATTCTTATTTCTATCCTTCCCGCTATAAGTGCCTGCCGAGTCATGTTGCAGTTCAAGTCATGGGCCAGTGATACAGCAGTAACTTATCGCTTTCACCCGAGGGTTATATAGCTCGCTGCGCCACCCAACAGGCGTGCCCACCCTGGGAGTTCTCAGTGGAGAGGTCCAATGAAACCCGTCCCCCATTCAGGTGAAACGTTTTCAGTCTCCAGACCCTTGATCAACCCCAGGCAGCAACGGTATTGGCTGACCGCCCCTGGCACTCGGCCCCCTGCACCTTGCGCACAGGGGCTGCGATTGACCGCTACAGCCCCATCAGCCGATACCCCACCTGCAACTCGGTAATGAAGTGCGCCGGCTGGGCCGGGTCGGCTTCGAGTTTCTGGCGCAGGTGGGCCATGTGCACGCGCAGGTAGTGAAAGCGCTCCACATAGTCCAGGCCCCACACTTCCAGGAGCAATTGGCGATGGGTCAGGACTCGGCTCTGGCCGCGAATCAGGGCGCAGAGCAGGCGGTATTCAATGGGCGTCAAATGCACCGGCGCGCCCTCGCGGCGCACCTCGTGGGTGGCCAGGTCGACCTCGATGCTGCCGAAGGCCACCTTGCTGGTGGCGGCCGTGGTACTGGCTTGCACATGGCGTCGCAGTTGGGCGCGGATCCGCGCCAGGAGTTCCGGCACACCGAAGGGCTTGACCAGGTAGTCGTCGGCGCCGGCATCCAGCGCCGCCACTTTCTCGTCCTCGCGGTCTCGGGCCGACAGCACCAGGATCGGCACTGCCAGCCAGCCCCGCAGTTCGGTGATCAGCTGTTTGCCATCACCGTCCGGCAGGCCCAGGTCGACGATCACCAGGTCCGGCTGGCGGCTGGCAGCGTGGATCAGCGCGCGTTTCACGCTGTCGGCCTCGAACACTTGAAAGCCCTCATCCTGCAAGGCGATGCCGACAAAACGGCGAATATTGGCCTCGTCTTCGACGATAAGGATGCGCGCACTGGTCATAGGGATTCCATGGAGGGCGGCTGCCCCGCGGGTAAGGTGATGATGAAGCTGATGCCCGGGCCCGCGTGAGGCTGGGCCTCGATGCGGCCGCCGTGGGCTTCGATAATGCGCCGGCTCAAGGCCAGCCCCAGGCCGATACCGGCCACCGAAGATTCCTGCCGGCCGCGGGTGAAGGGTTCGAACAGGCTGTGCAGCGAGCTGCCATCGGGGCAGCCCGGCCCGGCATCGCTGACCTGCAGGACGATACTGTGCTGCTCCTCCCGGGCCTTGACCTGAATCAAGGTGCCGGCGGGCGTGTACTTGGCGGCGTTATCCAGCAAGTTGACCAGCACCCGTTCGAGCAACAGGGCGTCGACCTCCACCAACGGCAACTCGGGCGCCATGGCTGTGCGCACCACGTGCCGGGCCAGGGGCTCGCGCAGTTGGCGCAGGGCGCTGCCGACGATTTCCTCCAGGGAATGCCACTGCCGATTCAGGCGCACCCCGCCCTCTTGCATGCGCGCCATGTCCAGCAGGTTTTCGATCAGGCGCTGCATGGAGCTGGCCTGCTCGTGGATGCCGCCCAGCAGGTCCTGCAACGGACCCGGTGGCGCATGGGGGCCAGCGGCGTCCGCCGCGCCGATGATGGTGGTCAGCGGGGTGCGCAGGTCGTGGGAGATGGCGGCGAGCAAGGTGTTGCGCATGCGTTCGCCCTCCATCTGCACCAGGGTGCTCTGCGCCACCTCGACGTAATGCACCCGCTCCAGGGCGATTGCCAACTGGCTCATGCAGGCCTCCAGCAAGCCCTGCTCCTGGGGATCAGCCAGGCGCTCGGCTTCAGCCAGCTCCAGGACCAGCACGCCGCGCACCCGCATCGGTGCCTTGAGCGGCAGGTAGCGGCCCTTGGCGGCGGCCAGGGTGTCGGTGCCCTGGCCCGCAGGCTGGTCATGGTCATAGGCCCATTGCGCAATGCTTTCATCCAGGGCAAAGGCCCCGCTGCCGACGCCGTGCACGCTGCCCGCCAGGTCCGGCAGGGCCAGGCCGACCCGTGCGTCGAACACGCCACTGAAGGTGCGCAAGGCCACCTCGCTGATCTGCTCCACCGTCAGCGCCGCCGACAAGTCCCGCGCCAGCCGCGCCAGGGACGTTGCCCGGCGTTCCCGGGCGGCGGCGCTGCGGGCCTCGAAGCGCAGGCGTGCGGTGAGCTGCCCGGTGATCAGGGCGATGCCCAGCATCAGGGCGAAGGTGAAAAAGTACTGGGTGTCGTTGACGGTGAATGACCAGCGGGGCTGGACGAAAAAAAAGTCGAAACACAGCACAGCCAGCATCGCCGCCCATACCCCGGGGCCACGTCCGTAGCGCAGGGCAACCAGGACCACGGTGAGCAGGAACAGCATCACCACGTTGGCCAGGTCGAACACTTGCAGCAGCAGCGCCGCCAGGGCGGTCGCGCCAAAACAGGCGAGGCTGGCCCACAGATAGGCCGGGAGCCGGCTCGGCGGCAATCCGCCCTCGGCCTTGGCCACCGGCGCCGCCGTCCGCGGCATCGGGCCGTGGGCCATGACCATCTGATCGATGTGCGGGTGGTGGCGGCTGATGTGATCGCTGACCGACGGCTGCCAGAACTGCCAGACCTTGCGCGGGCAATGGCCCAGCACCAGGCGGTTGGCATTGTGCTCGCGGGCGCAGGCCACTAGGGTTTCGGCGACGTCCATGCCGCTCAGGGTCAGGGTATCGCCGCCAAATTCGGCGGCCAGGGCCAGGCTCTTCATGGCGCTGGCGTAGCGGTTGGCCGCCTGGCCCCGGCGCTGCGGACCGCTGACATGCACCACGAGCCAGTCCGCCTCGAGCTTTTGCGCCAGGCGCGCCGCCTCGCGCACCAGGCGCTCGTCGGACGGGTGCCCGGCCACGCCCACCAGCAAGCGCTCGCGCGCCGGCCACAGGGTGATGATCGAGCGCTCACGGCGGTAGTCGCGCATTTGCGCATCGACCCGGTCGGCGGTGCGGCGCAGGGTCAGTTCGCGCAGGGCCAACAGGTTGCCCTTGCGAAAAAAATTGCGCGAAGCGCGCTCAGCCTGGGGCGCCTGGTAGACCTTGCCGTCCTTGAGCCGACGCAGCAGGTCGTCAGGCGGCAGGTCGATCACCAGCACCTCATGGGCGTTGTCGAACACATGGTCGGGCACCGTCTCGCGCACGCGAATGCCGATGATCCCGCTGATGATGTCGTTGAGGCTCTCCAGGTGCTGGACGTTAAGCGTGGTCCACACGTCGATCCCGGCACGCAGCAGTTCTTCCACATCCTGCCAGCGCTTGGGGTGGCGGGAGCCGGGGATGTTGCTGTGGGCCAGCTCGTCCACCAGCAATACCGAAGGATGACGCTCGAGGGCGGCATCCAGGTCGAACTCGCTCAGGGTGGTGTCGCGATGCAGCAGGCTGCTGCGGGGCAGGACCTCAAGGCCCTTGAGGCCCTCGGCGGTGTCGCGCCGGCCGTGGGTTTCGACGACGCCGGCCACCACGTCCCGGCCCTGGCTCTGTTCGTGGCGCGCGGCGCTGAGCATGGCGCAGGTCTTGCCGACCCCGGCATTGGAGCCGAAGTAGATACGCAGTTTGCCCTGTTGCGCGGCCTGCTCCTGCTGTTGCAGTTTTTCCAGCAGCGCGTCCGGGTCGGGGCGTCCATCCGATGCAGCAGTAAAGGTGTCGATGACAGCCATGGCATTCCTTGTGAACTGCGCGGCGCCAGGGGCGGCGCCGTGCAGTCAGTCCTTTCAGACCAGGCCGAGCCCGGTCAACAGCAGGTCGATGATCTTGATCCCGGCAAACGGCACCAGCACCCCGCCCACCCCGTAGATCAGCAGGTTGCGGTTGAGCAACGCCGCCGCGCCGATCGCTCGGTAGGTCACGCCCTTGAGCGCCAGGGGGATCAGGAACACGATGATCAGCGCATTGAAGATCACCGCACTGAGGATCGCCGAGTTCGGGCTGCTCAGTTGCATCACGTTCAATGCCCCCAGTTGCGGGTAAGTCGCGACGAAAGCGGCCGGTACGATAGCAAAATACTTGGCCACATCGTTGGCCACGCTGAACGTGGTCAACGCGCCCCGAGTCATCAGCATCTGCTTGCCGACTTCCACCACCTCGATCAGCTTGGTCGGGTTGCTGTCGAGGTCGACCATGTTGCCGGCTTCCTTGGCCGCCTGGGTCCCGCTGTTCATCGCCACGGCCACATCGGCCTGGGCCAGCGCCGGGGCGTCATTGGTGCCGTCGCCGGTCATCGCCACCAGCTTGCCCTGGGCCTGGTAGTCACGGATCAGTTGCAGCTTGTCCTCGGGACGCGCCTCGGCCAGGAAGTCATCGACCCCCGCCTCCACCGCAATGGCGGCAGCGGTGAGGCGGTTATCGCCGGTGATCATCACGGTCTTGATGCCCATGCGCCGTAACTCGGCAAACCGCTCCTTCATCCCGCCCTTGACCACGTCCTTGAGCTCGATCACCCCCAGCACCTGCGGCCCGTCAGCCACCACCAGCGGCGTGCTGCCACGGCGCGCCACTTCGTCCACCCGGGCCTGCAACGCCTGGGGAAAGCTGCCCCCCAGGGCTTCGACATGGGCCCGGATCGCATCCGCCGCGCCCTTGCGCAACTGTCGGCCAGCGGGCAAGTCGACCCCACTCATGCGGGTCTGTGCGGTGAAGTGCACGAAACTGGCCTGCAGTTGTTGCAGGTCGCGGGCACGCAGGTCGAACTTCTGCTTGGCCAGCACCACGATGCTGCGCCCTTCCGGGGTTTCATCGGCCAGGGACGCCAATTGCGCCGCATCGGCCAGCTCCGCTTCCTGGATCCCGGGTGCGGGCAGGAAGGCGCAGGCCTGGCGGTTGCCCAGGGTGATGGTGCCGGTCTTGTCCAGCAACAGCACGTCGACGTCACCGGCCGCTTCCACCGCACGGCCCGAGGTGGCAATGACATTGGCCGCCATCATCCGGCTCATGCCCGCCACGCCGATGGCTGACAACAGGCCGCCGATGGTGGTGGGAATCAGGCACACCAGCAACGCCACCAGCACCGTGGCGCTGACCACGCTGCCGCTGCCGCCCATGGCCACGGCAAAGATCGAGTACGGGCTGAGGGTGACAATCACCAGCAGGAACAGGAACGTCAGGCCCACCAGCAGGATGGTCAGGGCCACCTCGTTGGGGGTTTTCTGCCGCTTGGCCGACTCGACCATGGAGATCATGCGGTCCAGGAACGATTCGCCGGGGTTGACGCTGATGCGCACCACCAGCCAGTCCGACAGCACCCGGGTGCCGCCGGTGACCGAGGAAAAGTCGCCGCCGGCCTCGCGAATCACCGGCGCCGATTCGCCGGTGATCGCGCTTTCATCCACCGACGCCACCCCTTCGATCACCTCCCCGTCCAGGGGCACCAGGTCGCCGGCCTCGATCAAGACCACCGCGCCCTTGCGCAACAGACTGGCCTCGGTCGGCGCCCAGGGGGCGCCATGTTTGGGCTGCTTGAGCAGCTTGGCCAGGGTCTGGCGTTTCATGCTGCGCAGGCTCGCGGCCTGGGCGCGGCTGCGGCCCTCAGCCAGGGCTTCGGCAAAGTTGGCGAACAGCACGGTGAACCACAGCCACAGGGTGATGCTCAGGATAAAGCCGCTGGGGGCTTCGCCAGCACCGCCCAGGGACTGCACCCACAACAGGGTGGTGAGAATGCTGCCCAGGTAGACCACAAACATCACCGGGTTTTTCCACTGGGCCTGGGGCGCCAGTTTCTTCAGCGCCTCCAGGCAGGCAGTCAGCACGATGGTGCGATCGAACAACGGTTTCTTGTTACGCATGGTTGTTTCTCTTACTCACTGGCCGCGAGGGGTTGCTGATGCAGGGCATCGAGCGCGAGGTTGAGTTGCAGCACATTGACCCGGGGCTCGCCCAACAGGCCCAGGGTGCGTTGCTCGGTATGGGCCTGAACCACCTTCAGCAGTTCGGCCTCGGGCAGCTGGCGCAGGCGCGCCACCCGCATCGCCTGAAGCTGGGCATTGGCCTGGGAGATGTGCGGGTCCAGGCCCGAGGCCGACGCCGTCACCGCGTCCACCGGCACCTGACTGTCCGCCGCCAGGCCATTGAGTTGGCGATAGGCCTGAACCCGCTGCGCCACCTGGTCCATCAGCTTCTGGCTGGTCGGCCCGAGGTTGCTCGCGCCGCTGGAGCCGGCGTTATAGGGCTGGTCGGCGGTCATGCTCGGGCGACCCTGGAAGTACTCGGGCCGGGAAAACTGCTGACCGATCAGCGCCGAGCCGATCACCAGCCCGTCGCGCTCGATCAGGCTGCCCTGGGCCTGGTGGGGAAACATCACGTTGGCCACCAGGGTGGTCGCCAGCGGGTAGCCGAGGCCGGTCAACAGCATGAAAAACCCCGCCGACACCAGCACCGGGCGCAGCAGCCCTTTGAGCAGAGGTTGGGTCTTGATTTGAGTTTGAGTCGTCATCACACAGCCCCTTATGGATACGTCTGGCCGAACAGCAATTGCAATTGCTCCACCAGCGGGCCCAGCGCAAGCGCCGGCAGGAAAGTCAGGCCGCCCACCACCAACACCACGAACACCACCAGCACCATGAACAGCGGCGTCGCGGTCGGTATGGTGCCGGCACCGGCCGGGATGTTTTTCTTCAGGGCCAGGGAACCGGCCACGGCCAGCATCGGCAGCATGGTGAAGAAGCGTCCGATCAGCATCGCCAGGCCAATGGTGGTGTTGAAGAATGGCGTGTTGGCATTGAGCCCGGCGAAGGCCGAACCGTTGTTGGCCGTGCCCGAGGTGTAGGCGTACAGCACCTCGCTGAAGCCATGGGGGCCAATGTTGTTGAGGCTTTTCAGGGTGTCCGGCCACAGCGCCGCCAGGGCGGTGAAGCCGAGGATGCTGATGGGGTGCGCGAGGACCGACAGCATGACCAGCTTGATTTCCCTGGCCTCGATCTTCTTGCCCAGGAACTCGGGGCTGCGACCGATCATCATGCCCACCAGAAACACCGTCAGCAGTGCGTACTGGATCAGGTTGATAAAGCCCACGCCGTCGCCGCCAAACACGCAGTTGAGCATCATCTGCGCCAGGGGCACGAAGCCGCCCATCGGGGTCAGCGAATCGTGCATCGCGTTCACCGAGCCGGTCGTCGCGCCGGTGGTGGTGGTGACAAACAGACTGGTGTCGGCAATGCCGAAGCGCAGTTCCTTGCCCTCCATGTTGCCGCCGCTCTGGGTCGACGACAGCATCTGGTCGGCGCCGGCCTGGGTCAGCAACGGATTACCGCCCTGCTCGGCGACGTAGACGATGCTCAGGAAGCCGATGAACATCACCAGGAACGTACCGAAGAACACCCAGCCCTGGCGCCGGCGCAACAGCATGCTGCCGAAGGTGTAGGTCAGTGCCGAAGGAATCAGCAACATGCTCAGTATGTGCAAGGCATTGGTCAGCGGCGTGGGGTTTTCGAAGGGGTGCGCGGCGTTCATGCTGAAGAAACCGCCGCCGTTGGTGCCGATGTGCTTGATCGATTCGAAGCTCGCCACCGCGCCCACAATCAACTGCTGTTGCGCGCCCTCAAGCGTCGTGGCCAGCGCCTGGGAATACAGGGTTTGCGGCATGCCCTGCCAGACATAGACCAGCGCCATGGCAAAGCACAGCGGCAGCATCACCCGGTACAGGATGCGGGTGAAGTCGACCCAGAAGTTGCCGATACCGGTGGCGTTGGAACGGCTCAGGCCGCGAATGAAACCCGCTGCCGCCACCACCCCGGAGGTCGCCCCGACAAACATCAGGAAGGTAATCACCGCCATCTGGCTGAAGTTCGACAGGCTGGTTTCGCCCGAGTAGGCCTGCCAGTTGGTATTGGTGATAAAGGAGGCCGCAGTGTTGAACGCCAGGTCCGGCGTCTGCGCCACCAGCTCCAGCGGATTGAGGGGCATGCTGCCCTGTACCCGCAGCAGGATGTAGCCCAGCAGCATCATCGCCATATTCGACAGCAGCAGCGCCGAGCCATAACGCGCCCAGCCCATGGACTCCTGCGGATCAACCCCCAGCAGGCGGTAGGTCCCGCGCTCCAGCAAGGCATGCCCCGGTGCAGTGAACACCCGGGCCAGCCATTTCCCCATCAGCACGGCAAGCCCGGTCATCAGACCGAGAATCACCGCAAATTCCAGCAGAGTGCTCAACATGTCGATGCTCCGTTCAAATCTTGCCCAAGGCGCCAATGGCCCAGGCTGTCACGCCAAAAAACAACAGGGTCAACCCCACGAACGTCAGGTCGTACATTGCCGGTTTCCTTGTTTGGGATAGCCCCGCAGGGCGAATGAAAAACGCTATGGCCGGGCCATCAGAATTTTTCTGCACGGATCAGGGCGTACCCCAGGTAGGCGAACAGAGCGACAGCGCACACGCCGCTGGCGCCGTAGATGAATTCCAGTGTTAACAAGACAGCTCCCCTTGATGAAGGCGAAAAGAGTCGTCGGCGATGTGAATTCGCAGCCTAAGACCCGCAGCCATTATTCGAAGATGGCCCCCGAAACCGGGTGCCATAAGGGGATGATCAAGGCACAGATTGACCTGACCTCCCCTGCGCAAAAGCATAAGAGAGGCGGTATCAAGGACGGGCACTGATTGCCCGGGTGGATATTAAGATGGCGTATAGATCGGGCTTGAGAGGCCGGCGCGATCAGGCTTGCGGGTGCGCAAGGCTGCGCGTTATGCCCATTGCCCGTTGAACAGGAAGAACGCGCCCGGGGTCCAGAGCAGCCCACGTCGGCCGAACACCCTGCAAGCAGGATTCACCGACGCAGCGAGGCTGCACTCTAATACCTCAAATTAACTGGAGGTCAAGCCGCCTGGAGCGGCGCTCAGCCCTGGGCACAACCCTCAACAGGCTCCACGCCCAGGGCTTCATGCAGCACCTGCTCAAGGATGGCGAAGAAACACTTTATATGGGGCTGCTTCAGCGCCTGGGGCCGGGTCACCAGGTAGACCTCCATGGCTGGAAGCTCCAGCTCCGGGAACAGCTCGACCAGGTCCTGCGCCAGGATACGGGGCAGGACAGCCACCCCCATGCCGCGCTTCACCGACTCCAGTTGGGCAGCGAACGAGTTGACGCTGAGTTGCGCCCGATCCAGGCCCGCCGCTTTGGCGGCACGCATCTGCGGCAGCATGTCCAGCGGCGGCAGCAGGGCGATATTGAGCACAGTGGCCGGGGTCACCTCGGGACAGCGCTTGAGATACCCGGCGTCGGCGAAGACCCCGTAGGAGAGCTGGCCCAAGGCTCGATAAATCAGCGAGGGCTCACCCAGGTGCGTGGTGCGGACCGCGATATCCGCCACACCGCGGGCGATTTTCTGCAAGTCGGCAGTGACCAGCAGCTCCACGGAACACCCCGGGTGCAGGGTAGTGAAACGACTCGCGGCCTCCAGCACGCTCGACGAGAACCCCTCCCCCGCGCTGACCAGCACACTGCCATGCAGCTCCGGGTGCAGCCCGGGCAGGTCCGTCGCCGTCTGACGCCGCAACCCCGCTTCCGCCGCCTGGGCGACCTCTACCAGGGATTGGCCGCGCGCGGTCAACCAGCATCCTTCAACGCCTCGTTCGATCAGGGGTTCGCCCAGGGCGGCTTCGAGCTGGGTCAGGCGGCGGGATACGGTCGACGCCGCGACACCCAGCAGCTGGCCGGCCTGCAGAAAACTGCCACGGCGCGAGACGGCCAACAGCAGACGAAGATCGTCCCAATTTGCTTGCACAGCCATACGTCCCATCCTCGATGCTTTGCATTTATGCAAAGCCATTATGCAGCAGTCGCTGTTTTTCATGAGGGGTCGCGAAGGTATATCTACCGGCCCTGGAAACTACTGGAATGGACTGTATGACCACCGGCCACAACAACCCTGTACACCCCACCGCAACCGCCTTCCCTCCGCAGGCTGCGCAGGCGGCCATGCGCAGCACCTTCGTGACCGGCGCAACCGGCCTGCTGGGCAACAACCTGGTGCGTGAGTTGGTGGCCCGGGGCTACGCAGTCAAGGCTCTGGTCCGCTCACGAAGCAAAGGCGAACAACAGTTCTACGACCTGCCGAGCGTGGAGTTGGTAGTGGGAGACATGGCCGATGTCGAGGCGTTCGCAGCGGCACTGCACGGCTGCGATACGGTGTTTCATACGGCGGCCTTCTTTCGCGATAACTACAAGGGTGGCAGTCACCGCGAGCAGTTGGAAAAGGTCAATGTCGCCGGCACGCAAGCGCTGCTGCACCAGGCTTATGGCGCGGGCATTCGGCGCTTTGTCCATACCTCTTCGATTGCCGTGCTCGACGGCGCACCGGACAGCGCCATCGATGAGACCTGCCTGCGGGCCGAGGCCGACGCCGATGACTACTACCGCAGCAAGATACGGGCTGAGCGGGTGCTCCTGGGGTTTCTTGAAACCCATCCCGACCTGCACGCCTGCATGGTGCTGCCCGGCTGGATGTGGGGACCGGGCGATAGGGGCCCGACCTCTTCGGGGCAATTGGTCAAGGATGTGGTCAATGGCAAGCTGCCCGGGCTGATCCCCGGCACCTTCTCTGTGGTCGATGCCCGAGATGTAGCCTGGGCGCTGATTGCTGCCGCCAAGCACGGACGGCGCGGCGAGCGTTATCTTGCCGCAGGTCGGAACCTGACCATGGCCCAACTGGTGCCTGTGCTGGGGCGTATTGCGGGGGTCAAGACCCCGGTTCGACGGCTACCACTGCCCTTCCTCTACGCCCTGGCAACGGTGCAGGAAGCCTACGCACGCCTGAGCGGCAAACCCATTTTGCTGAGCATGGCGACCTTGCGCCTGTTGATCCGGGAGGAGCACCGCACCTGCTTCAACCACCGCAAGAGTGAACAGGAACTGGGCCTGAGTTTCCGGGTGCTGGAGCAGACCATTGGCGACACGCTGGCCTGGTATCGGGAGCATGGCGGGTTCAAACCCTAGTCCCCTTACCGTGCGCGATAAATTCCCATCCGTCAGTGCCAAAACCGTTAATCTCGCGCCCCCGACTACAAGGACGTAAAGCAACTGTGAGCAGAGAGATAATCCTGATGCGCCACGGCCAGCCGCAGCTGGCGGCCACCGGCAACGTGTCGGCGCTCGGCATGAAAGCGTGGATCGAAGATTACGACCAGTCCGTCATCACCCGGCAACCTGCCCCCGATACCAGCAGGCAACTCGCGGCCAGGGCCAGGGTGATCGTTTCCAGCACCGCGCCTCGTGCACTCTCCTCGGCCCAGGCGCTGGGCCTGGAGCCGGTCCTGGTCGATGGGATGTTCTGCGAAGCGCAGCTGCCTTATGCCCGCTGGAAACGACCACGGCTCTCGCCGTTTACCTGGGCCGTTATCCTGCGGGTCTTATGGCTGTGCGGTTACTCGCCCAACGTCGAATCCGCCGCCAATGCCCGGGCCCGTGCCAGCCGCGCAGCGCAACGCCTGCAGTCGCTGGCCAGCGAAGGACCGGTGCTGCTGCTCGGGCATGGGGTGATAAATCGCCTGATCGCCAGGCAACTGCTGGCCGATGGCTGGACTCGCCAGACCCGCAACGGCAGCCGCTACTGGAGTGCCACGGTGTATCAGCATCGCGAGGCGAGCTAAGGCGCGGGCAAGGCACAGGTCACCCAGGGCGAGGGCGTTTGCTGGCGCTGAAGCTGTAGGTGCTCCAGCGCTTTTTCGGAGCCGTTGCGCGGCCCAGCGGGAGCAAGCTCCCTCGCCACACGTGCTTGTCTGGCCTTATCGGTGAAGCCAGCAGCCTTTAGCTCAAGCGCGCCAGCAGGGCCTTGGCCACAGCCTCGGAACTGGCCGGGTTCTGGCCGGTGATCAGTTTGTCGTCCTCGACCACGAACGGTGCCCAATCCGGTCCTTTCTCATACAGCCCGCCCAGGCGCTGGAACTCATCTTCGATCAGGAACGGCACGACATCGGTCAGTTGCACCGCCGCCTCCTCGCCGTTGGTGAAGCCGGTCACACGACGGCCCTTGATCAACGGCTTGCCATCCGCGGCCTGCACATGCCGCAGTACCCCAGGCGCGTGACAGACAAAGCCGATGGGCTTGCCGGCACGCTCGAACGACTCGATCAGGCTGATAGAGGTCCTGGACTCGGCCAGGTCCCACAGCGGGCCATGCCCACCCGGGTAGAACACCGTGTCGAAGTCCTGCTGGTTGACCGTCTCCAGCTTGACAGTGCTGGCCAGGGCCTTCTGCGCCGCCGGGTCAGCGTTGAAGCGCCGGGTCATTGCAGTCTGGAAATCGGGCTGTTCGCTCTTCGGGTCCAACGGCGGCTGGCCGCCCGCCGGCGACGCCAGCACCACTTCGGCGCCGGCATCCTTGAACACGTAATAAGGGGCGGCGAACTCTTCAAGCCAGAACCCGGTTTTCAAACCGGTGTTGCCCAACTGATCGTGAGACGTGAGAACCATCAGAACTTTCATCGCATATTCCTCATTGTCGCAGTGTCGTGCCAGGCGCCCGGACCCGAAGGGACCATGACGGGGTTGATCACCAGGCTGCTGAAGGGGGTTTGACAAGCGAACGGCGGCCGGCGTTCCGGATGATTGCCACAGCGGTCAATCGCCCAGGCAGCGCAGCGCCTGCCCAGACTCAGGTGGCGCGGTTGCCACACACCGATTTGGGCGTATGGCCAAAGTGCCGGGTAAACGCCGCCGTCAGGTTGTTCGGGTGCTGGTAACCGACCTTGTACGCCACCTCGGACACCCGATAGCCGGCGCCCAGCAGTTCCCGCGCGCGGTTCATCCGCAGCTCCAGCAGGTAACGTCCCGGGCTGATGCCGTGGACCTGGCGAAAGTATTCCTTGAGCCGGTACTCGCTGACCCCCATGGCCGCGCACAGGTAGGCGTTGTTCAGCGGCTGGTCCAGATTGGACTGCATGTACAGGTCAATGCGATCCAGGGTGTCCAGGTCCCGGGCGGTCAACTTGGCCTGGCGGCTCGGGGCCACTTCGAGGGCCTGGAGCTGCTCCGACAGCAGGCTCAAGGCATGAATGCGCTGGGTCAGGCCGTCCTGGTGGTGGATGCTCGGGCTTTTCAGGCGCCGCAGGTGCTCGCTGGGGTTGATGTCGCAGCAGGCCACCTGGCGAAAGCTTTCATGCTGGCCCAGGGCGCTGCCGAGCAGGCCCTGGCAGCGCTCCGGGCCAACGAATCGGGCCAGGGCCGACTCGGTCACCACCAGGCGCAATTGCTGGATCGGCGTGTCGGCGGCGTACACCCGCTGGCCCTGGCCCTCGCGAAAAACCGAGACCGTCGCCTGGTTGGGCTGAAACTTCATTTCCCGGCCGTTCGGGCAACGGAACTCCGACTGCCCGGACAACGCGAAGGCAATCACCAGCATGCGCTCCGCCCCCTGGTGCTGGCACAGCTCGGCGCAGATCTTGTGGGCGGTCATCTGGGACTTGATCACCGTGAACCCCGCTTCACAGTCCAGCCGCTCGACCTGATAGTTGCCCGTTCCCGCAGCGCCCTCGAACTGCGTCCAGGAGGAAGACGCCGATGAATCCTGACTGGCCCGGGCCGGGCTCGATAACTCTCGCATTTCCATTCCCTCAACGCGCGTGCCTGACTCGAACGGCCGCGCTTGCCTGGCTTCCTTGCGGTGCCACGGCGAAGCCGGCACCGATCTGATGGCAGCGGATCCGACTACAGCGCCCGGCAGACCCAAGGCCGCCAGCCGTTTCCCATAGGTTATTCACCGCCACGCACACGCAATGCTAATCATTCTCATCTCGGATTGCACTAACATACCGTCCTGACCAGCCCTATCCGCCTGCGCCACCCCGCCGCGGATGACCAGGGCGACCCTGTCATCGCCTGCCGCCCGCCCCGGGAGGCGGGCCTGCGCCTGATCCGACGCCCATAAGGAATTGTTCGATGCCGATCCCCGCTCCCCGCACCTCATGGTGGCCCCAACAGCTGTTGCTGGGCTGGCTCAACCTGGCGCTCACCGCGCCCCTGATCTACTTGTACATCGGCCTGCCTTTGGTCATGCGCCAGAACGGCTGGAGCGGTACCCAGATCGGTCTGATGCAACTGGCCGGCCTGCCCGCCATGTTCAAATTCCTCCTGGCCACCCCGGTCGATCGCTATCGGCTGGGCCGGGCCAGCTACCGCAACTGGAGCCTGGTGCTGGTGCTCGGCTACGCCGGCGCCTTGTGGCTGCTCGCGGCCCATGACCTGGGCAACACCGAGCCGCGCCTGATGTTCCTCCTGGCGATGCTGGTCAGCGTGCTCGGCACCTGGGCCGATGTGCCGCTGAACGCCCTGGCGATCCAGATCCTCCCGGAGTCGGAACGGGTCCGCGCCGGTGCCATTCGCTCCGCAGCCATGTCCCTGGGGGCGATAGTCGGCGGTGGCGTCATGTTGCTGCTGCACACCCGCGCCGGCTGGGCCTGGCCTTTCTACGTACTGGGCCTGGGCCTGCTGTCGGGGGCTGCACTGCTGCCCTGGCTCAAGCCCGGGGCCGGGCAACCCGAGGCGCCGCCCCTGGCTCGGCCCGAGCCGCTGCCGGTGCAGGCCGGCTGGCGCCAATGGCCGGGCTACTTCGCGGTGGCCGAACATCGCGTCTGGGGTTTGCTGGTGCTGCTGTACTACCCGTTCCTCGGTGCGGTGTGGCTGTACCTCAAGCCGCTGATGCTCGACCAGGGGTTCGCTGCAGACCGTATCGCCCTTATCGTCGGGATTGTCGGCGGCCTGGTCGGCGCCCTCTCCAGCATGCTCGCCGGACGCCTGACCCGCCTGATCGGCGCCAGCATCAGCCTGCCGCTGCTGGCCCTGGGCAATCTGTTGGCCATCGGTTTCCTGACCCTGGTGGTGGTGGCCGGCCTGGGTCACACCGCCTTGATCGCCGCCGCCATGCTGGTGGCCCTGGCGATGGGCGCCTCGGCCGGCCTGATGTTCGGCTTGATGATGTACCACACCCGCCCCGGGCTGGCGGCCCTGGATTACGGCATCCAGTCGAGCCTGTTCGTCGCCACCCGCACCCTGGTGCCGATCCTTGCCGGGGTGCTGCTCGACCGTCTCGGCTACTCCGGCATGTTGAGCTGCCTGCTGGTGGGCCTGACCGTGGTATTCCTCCTGGCCTGGCACAGCCGCAAGCGGATCTTCAGCCTTGACCGCCCTTCCCATCAGCCCGGGCAACTGCAGGGCTCATAAGCCACTATCCGACACTGCCTCAACCCAGCGCCCGGCCTTTGGTTTCCCGGGCCTGCAGGGCGATGGCGCTGGCCAGCAGCAACAGCCCGCCCAGCAGGATGAAAATCGCCATCGCCCCCCAGTCCCAGGCCAGCAGCCAGCCCATGCCGATGGAGCCCAGCAGGGCCCCGCTGCGGTTGCACAATGCGCCCCACGCCGCGCCCTTGCCCCGCAGTAACGTGGGGTACAGCTCGGGCGTGTAGAGGTGCAGGCTCATGTTCGCCGCGTACAGAAAAAACGAACAACTGGCCGCCAGCAGCGCCACCAGCAACACCTGCTGCGCGGCCACCGTCAGCGCAATCAAGACCAGGCTCAGACCGGCCCCCAGGTAGCCGCCGAACAGCAGCGGCACGCGGCCGATCCGATCGACGCACCCAGCGCCGGCCATGCACCCGGCAAGGCCGGCGACGTTGCTCAACAAGGCGAAGTTCAGGGCCTGCGCCAGGGATGTGGAAAACACCTCGACATACAGGCTCGGCAGCCAGATCAACAAGGCGAAATTCACCAGGTAACCGAGGAACCACAAGGCCGCGACGCTGGCCGAGGCATGCCGCAGCCCAGGGTTGAACAGTTGCCGCCAGCCCACGCTGGCCCGGCGGCCCGCGGTTGTCAGGTCCTCGACCGGCATCGGTTCGGGCACCGCGCAACCGGTGGCCCGCTCCATGTGCGCCATGCACGCCTGTGCCCGCCGGAACTGGCCTCGCGCCGCCAGCCAGCGCGCCGACTCGGGTACATAGGCGTAGACCAGCACCGCCAGAAGCAGGGGCACGCTGCCCAGCCAGTACAGCGGACGCCAGCCCATCAGCGGCAAGGCCCAGGTGCAGGCCATCCCGGCGAACATCAGGCCGCAGGGAAAGGACAGCTCATACACCAGCACAAAACGCCCGCGGACCCTGGCGCTGACGATTTCACTAAGGTACAGCGCGGCGATCGGCACCTCGGCGCCAATCCCGATCCCTTGCAGCAGGCGCCCCAGCAGCAGCCCTTGCCAATCGCTGGAACAGGCGATCAGCGCACTGAACAGCCCGGTCAGGAGCATCGCCGCCAGCAACACCGGCTTGCGCCCCACCCGGTCGGCCAAGGCCCCGGCGAACAGCGCACCAAGGAGCATGCCCAGGGTGCCGCTGCCGATAATCAGGGTGACCTGGGTCGGGTCCAGCTGCCACTGCTGCTTGAGCAGCGGCAGGGTGAAGGAAATCAGCAGCAGGTCGAAGGCTTCGAAAAAGGTGATCACCCCCAGCAACAGGCGCACCCGGGCCTGCCAGCCGACCACCGGCAGGCCCTCGATGCGGGCGTTGATCTGGGTACTCAATGACAGGTGCTCCAGGGTCTCCCGGGCGTGGGTCATGGCGCCTCTCCCCCGCTCAATCAGCCAGGGTGCCGGGCTTGCCGGCACGCAGGGAGACACAGAGTTCGAACAACAGGATGCCGATCAAGGCCTGCAACGGCAGAATCCAGCCCCCGGAATACTGATGCAGCAGGCCCATGCCCAGCGGGCCGAGCACGGCGATCATGAAACCGAAACCCTGGGCCATGGCCGACAACTGGGTGGTGACCTGCTGATCGGGGCTGCGCAGCACAAACAGCAGGGCACTCAGGGCCGGCCCTGCGCCCTGGCCGATGCCCAGCACCAAGACCGCCAGCCAGGCCAACGGCAAGGGCGCGTACAGCAGGCCCAGGCACCCCGCGAGGCACAAGCCCACGGTAGCGGCAATGTACCCACGCTGGTCCCTGACCCGGGCCGCCAGCACCGGCGCAAAATAGCCCCCCAGCACCAGGCCCACCTGGGACACCGCCAGGTACAGCGCCGCCTCGGCGACCGTGGCACCGCGCTCGACATAGATGCTCGGCAACCAGGCCAGCAAGGCGTAGAGGTTCAGGGCCTGGAAACCGAAGAACAGAGTGATCGACCAGGCGGTGCGATTCTTCAGGACCTGAATCCTGCCCCCGCTGGCCACTGCGCCCGTCGCCGCAAGCGGCTGCCCATGACCCAACTGGGGCGCCCAGAACACCAGGGCGATCAAGGCCGGGATGGCCCAGGCGCCCAGGGTCAGGTAAGCGGCGTCGACCGTCGCCCCCAAGCCCTGGTAGATCGGCACGGTCAAGCCGGCGGTCAACACCGCGCCACCGCCGAGCATCAGGGAAAACAGGCCCATCATGTGACCGATCTGGGTCGGCTGGAACCGCTTGCGCACCAGGGCCGGCACCACCACGTTCATCACCGCGATGCCGACCCCGGCGAGCAAAGTGCCGACAAACAAGCCGTGCACGCCCAGGGCCCGGACCCCGCAACCGAGCGCCAGCACCAGCAACGCGGCGAACAGCGTGCGCTCCTCACCGAAACGCTGGCGCAGGCGCACACCGACCAGGGCGAACAGGCTCAGGCAGATCGGTGGCAGCGAGGCGATCAGGGTCGCCTGGGTCGCGCTCAGGCGCAGTTCGCCGAGGATCGGCCCAACCCCGGCGAAGGCGATCCGCAGGTTCAGCGTCACCACAATAAAACCCAGCAGCAGCCACAGCTCGCCGCGCGCCGAAGCACGCGGGCGAAGCCCGGTGACGGCGGATTGTTCAACGTTCATGCAAACCTCCAGACAATGGGAAGCCGTGCGCATGGCAGGCCCATGCGCCGGTTGACAGCGGGTAGCGCGGATCAGGCCGGGGCGCTGGCCACCAGGCAGTGGATCGGCAGGCCCTTGAGCGGCTGGGCCTTGACCTCGGTAAAGCCCTGTTCCAGCAGCAGCGACTGGATAAAGCTCACCGCGTAGGTGTCGCCGCAGTCGGTCAGGCCGAGCATCTGCGCGGCGAACAGGCGTGGCAGCGGGTCCAGGGCCGGGTCGATCGCGGTGGTCATGAAGTCGCTGATCAGCAGCTTGCCGCCGGGGGCCAGCACCGCACGGGCGCGGGCGATCAACTGCCGGCATCGCTCGGGATCGAAGTGGTGGAGGATCTGGCTCATGATCACCAGTTCGTACTGGCCGGGGATCTCCACCGAGAAGATATCGCCACCAATCACCCGCGCCCGCTCGGCCACCCCGAACTGCCGGGCAAAGCCTTCAGTAACGCTGGCCACCGACGGCCAGTCGAGGCCGGTGACCTGGGCCTGGGGGTACTTCTGGGCAAAGGTGAAGCCGTAGATACCGTTGCCGCAGGCTACGTCGAGAATCCGCAGCCGCGCTTGCCGCGCCGTCCACTCATCCAACAGCGCCACCACCCGGCGCGCCGTGGTGCGGCTGGTGCTTTCGATCCCCGCAGAAAACTCCTGCCAGTACGGGTGGTCATCGGCCTCGATGTTCTGCGCCAGGGTGCTTTTGCCGGCGATCACCGCGCTTTTGAAATCGCGGAAGGTTTCCCACATCAGGTCGGCGCTGTAGACCTGGGCCAGGCCGCCCACGTATTGCAGGCTCTCGCTCAGCAGGTAGCGCCGCGACAGGTCGTTGAGGGCATAGCGCCCGTCGCCACCGACTTGCAGCAGGCCGAGGCCGGCCAGGGCCGACAGCAGGATGCGCATGCCGCGCTCGCTGGTGCCCAGTTCCCGGGCCAGGGTCGCGGCGCTGGCAGCCTGCTCGGCCAGGCCGTCGAAGACCTTGAGTTCGATGGCGGCGCGCAGGACCCCGGCGCGTTCGACACCGGTCAGGATGTCGAGGATCGGGGCGGCGCTCAGGGTCACGGGGGAAACGGATTGGTTCATGCTGTTCCTCGATAGTTCGTCACGTAAAGTTGCTTTGTCGACCTTGCCCGAAGGGGCCAGGGGAAAGGCCGGGTGCAGGCTGACGGCGTCCGGCCACTTGAAGCGTTCAAGGCCGATCTGGTGCTGCAGGAAGTGATTGACCACCTCCAGGCTCAAGCCCTGCCCGGGATCGCGCAGGACCACGCAGGCCTGGACCCAGCTTTCGCCGCCGGCGCGAGGCACGGCGACCACCGCCACGTCCAGCACCTGGGGGTGTTCGTGGAGGAGCATTTCCAGCTCCCCGGCATTGACCTTGATCCCCTTGCGCAGGATCACGTCGGATTTGCGGCCCACCACCTGCAGCCGCCCCTGCGCGTCGAGCCGGCCCTTGTCACCAGTCTTGACCCAGCCACCCGGGGCCCGGGCGCTCTGGTTCAGCTCCGGGGCGCCGTAGTAGCACAGCGGGGTCATGGGCCCGAGGGCCCAGATCTCGCCCACTTCACCCATCGGCAGCGCCTGTTGCTGTTCATCCACGATGCGGATGCCGACCACTCGCGGGTCCGGCTTGCCCACGCTGGCCACCAGCACCGAGGCCGGGTCGTCGAGGGCCGTGTGGCAGGCCACGCCATCGGCGGACCCATAGGACTGGATCAAGCGGCACCCCAGCAGGCGCTGCACGCCACGGGCGGTCTCGGCGCTGAGGGCCGAACCGCCGCTGATGATCGCTTCCAGCGCCAGGCTGCTCCCGGACCAGGGCGCTTGCTGCAACAGCGGGCTGGCCAGCAACAGGTCGACCATGTTCGGCCCGGCGTACAGGTGGGTGACCTGATGCCGGACCACCGCCCGCAACACCTCGTCCGGATCGAAACGCGGCAAGGTGACCAGGGCCCCGCCCTGGGCGGCCATCACACAGGAGGTGGCCAGGGAGCCGAACGGCGACGCCAGGGGCACGCAAAACAGGGCCCGCACCGGAGCGTCGCTGCGGCTCAGGCTGTCGAGGTAGGCCGCCTGGCCACCGAGCAGGCCGTTGTGGGAATAGGCCACCAGCTTGGGCTCCGACTCAGACCCCGAGGACGCGATCAGCCGCGCCGGGCCGTCGGCGTCGATCCGCCCCGGTTCGAAGGCCAGCCTCGGCCCGTCCCAGAGTCGATCCAGATCCAGCCAGCCCTCCCGGGCCTGGCCTTGCAGAATGCGGATGCGCAAGGCCGGCAATTGCTCGGCCAGCTCATCGATCAGTGCCCCGTAGTCGGTCTCGCCGACCCAGCGCGAGCAGACCAGGGCCTTGGCCCGGGAGCGCTGCAACAGCGATCGGCTTTCACGCTTCTTGCGGCCGATGGGAAACGGCAGGACCACCGCCCCCAGCGCTGCCACGGCCAAATCCAGGGCGCAGGCCTGCCAGCCATTGGCCAGGTTCACCGCCACCACATCGCCGGCGACCACACCCTGTTGCCCCAGGGCATGGGCCAGGCTCAGGGCGCGCTCCAGCAACTGCTGGTAATCCAGGCTGTGCTCGGCATCCGCCACCGCCAGCGCCCGGGGTTGCTGCAAGGCCAGGCGGTAAAACGAGGAGAACAGGTCGAGCCCGCTGTACAGCCCTTGCTCACGCCACTGTCGACGCAGGGAGCCGGGCACCAGATCGATAAAATCGGGGTGGTCCGGATGGCTGGCGACAGCCATCCGGGTATCAGCCAGTGAGGCGCCATTCATAAACTGGAAATCTCCCAGGGGTTGTTCACGTGTAGGTAGGCCGACTGGCGCAAGGCGCCCGCCAGCAGCGGCTGCTCGGGCAACTGGCGCAGGTCGGCAGTGACGGCCACGGCCATCAGGCCCCGGGCCTGCAACGCGGCGCAGCAGGCCTGGGTCTCCTGTTCGGCGCAGCAGCGCGCCAGGCCGGGCCCGGCCTCGAGACGGCCCAGGTAGTCGCGGCCTTCTGCGGTCTGCGCGAGGTCGAGCATCAGCCAGCCGTCGCGACAGGCGACAGCGCCGGCCTGCCCGGCCACCGGCTCAGCGGGTTCTTCGGCCAGCAACAGCGCAGCGGCGCCGGCCATGCACGAATCGAGGTAGCGGCCCCGGCCATCGCGTTGCCGGGCGTAGAGCGCCGCGACCGTGCCCTCGGCCGCAGCCACCCCGCCGAGGACGTCGATCAGGGTGAGCAGCGCCCCGCCAGCGGCCCCTTCGGGCTGGCGGATGCGCGCGGCCAGGCCGCTGTAGGCCTGGATCATGAAGTCGGTACCCGGAGGGTGCTCCGGCGTCGGCGCGGGGCCGGAGCCCGAGGCCGAGACGTAGATCAACTGCGGCATCAGCCGAGCGAGGGTCTGCGGCTGCAGGTCCAGTTGCTCATCCCGACCGGGGGCCCAGTTGTGCAGGAACACGTCGGCGTCGGCCAGCAACGCCAGCAGCTCGGCGCGCCCGCTGGCCGCTTTCAAATCGATTTGCACACACTGCTTGCCCTGATTGATCGCGTCGAAATGCGCCGAGATGTCCCCGGTCATCGGCGGCATGCCGCGCATCGGATCGCCTCCCGGCGGTTCGACCTTGATCACCGTGGCCCCAAGCAGGCGCAGCAGATGCCCGGCCAACGGGCCCTGGATCAAGCGGCAGCATTCCACCACGGTGATCCCTTGCAAGGGCAGGCCGGCCTGCTGCGGTGGCAGGCGGTCGCCGGGCAGGCTGGCGACAGGCTCCTGGGCCAGGTCGAAGCAGCGCCAGCCGCCGCCCTGGATCCAGCGCTGGAACGATGGCTCATGGCGGCAATCCTGCCAACGACGCAGGGCGCACAGCTCGGTGCCGGCCTCTTTGGCCATGGCCTGCAACGCGGCAAACCCATGGCCGCCGACCGCGCTGAACAGCGCTGCCGGCAACCAGGCCGTGGCCCGGGTGTAGCGCTGCATGAACGGTCGCCAGCCTTTGCCGGCCACGGGAGTGGCAACACCGGCCAGGTTCCAGAAACGCAGCCAGGCGTCCGGGTTCAGCGCCTCCAGTTCAAACACCACGCCATCGGCGCTGGTAAAGGGCGGCCGTGCCGCATCCGCCGGGGGCGCGGGCTCGGGCGGGTAGCCGCCGTCGGCACTGTCCATGGCCAGGTACTGACCGAGGGCCAGCAGCGCCGCCCCGCCATGGCTCATGGCGACCCGCGCCCGGGGCAAACCCCGCGCCTGCCCCACCAGGCTGGCCAGGGCCGTGGTCAGCAGCAGCGAGGCACTGAAGGTGGCGCAGTAGTCCACGCCCAGGGGTAATGGCTGGCCGGTGGAGCGCTGGTGCAGGGCCGTGATGCCGACCACCGCCTCCACCAGGGCGGCGCTGGCGTCCAGGGTCGAGGCCCCCGGCCAGGGCCGCAGGTGCAGTTCCACCTGGCGTCCGGCGTCGTCCAGCAAGCCGGGGGCCGATCGATTCAAACCCGGCCCAGGGGCTGTGGCGTCGGCCTCCAGCACCTGCCCGCCCAAGGCCTTGAGGCGCCGCCCCAGGGCCCGGGCGACCGGAGCCAGCGAAGGTGGCCAGGCCGTTGCCGGCAGCTGCAAGGTCAGGTGCTGGAGCAAGGGTTGCCCAGGGACTGTCAGTGAGACGCTCGGACTCTGGTCGAGCGCCCGGGCAGAGGAATAAAGCGTCATGGCTGCGCCTCCTGCAAGGTCCAATGGCCCGCGAATCCGGGCGCTCATCGCACGCCCTTGCGGGCCAGCAGCACGGTCAGCGGCGCCATGGGGAAATCACATTCACCGGCGTGCTCCACGCTGGCGAAGCCGGCCTCGGCCAGCAGCCCGGCCATTTCCCCGGCACGCGGGACAAAGCGCCCGGCCATCAGCATCGGCAAGTAGTACGGCATGACCCGGGCATTCATCCCGGGCTGCGCGGAACGTTCGGCATGAGCGCTGATAAACAGCCCGCCCGGGCGCAATGCACCCAGCACGCGGCGCAGCAGGTCGAGGCAATCGGGCACGAAATGCACCACCGAGGAACACCAGATCACGTCATAGCCTTCGCCGAACGAGTCCCGAGACAGGTCGCCGCCCATTGTTGCCACCCGCTCCTGCAAGCCGGCCTCGGCCACCAACTGTCGGGCCACGGCAGCGGTCGGCGGCCAGTCGAAGACCGTCGCGTGCAGGCCGGGGTATTCCCGGGCCAGGGCCTGGGCCACCAGCCCCGGCCCGCCACCGAGGTCGAGCACCCGCTCGGCCCGTTGCACTTCGGGCAGCATCTGCAATAACGAGAGCACCGCCGGCACGCTGATCGCCTGTTGCTCCTGGGCGATATGGCTAGCCGCCGCAGCCGCCCAGTCCTGCCCGCCGCCCTGAGGCTTGGCCGGCGCCTGGATCGGCTCGCCGCTGAGTCGCTGGCGCAGGCTGGCACCGGTCTGGCGCAAGGCCTTGAGCCGGTAATGCCAGGCGTCGACACAGCCCTGGGGCCCCGGCAGCCAGTAGCGGCGAGTGGTGTCGCTCAGGCCATAGCGGCTGCCGTCCGGCCCGTCGATGCGCTGCAACAGCGCCATGCTCCAGAGCAGCTCGAGCCAGTGCCCGGTGATGTCCGGCGCCAGCTGCAGGCGCGCAGCCAGGGTCGGCACGTCGAGGGGCTGCTCCAGGGTACTGAACAGGTCCAGTTCCAGGGCCAGGGTCAGGGCGTCGGCCTGGACCGCAGCGCCGGCCAGTTGCCAATAGGCCTGCAGCGGGTGGCTGTGGTTGAAATCAATAATGTTCACGGTCTGGATCCCCTTATTTACAAGTCGAATGTCAGGCGCAGTCCCAACTCCCGAGGTGGGCTGTAGACGTCCACGAAACCGTTCTGGTAGCCCACGGCGTCGTAGCGTTTGTTGGCCAGGTTGTTGACGTAGGCGCTGACCTCGAAGCGCTCGAAGCTGCGCCCCAGGTCCAGGTCGATCAGGCCGTAGCCGGCCCGGCGGTTGCTGTTGGCCGCGTCCAGGTAGGTACGGCTCACGGCGCTCAGGTTGAGCTGGGTGTACCAGCGGCTCTCGGCGTCGTAGCGCAGCCCGAGGTTGCCGGTCAGGTCCGGGGCGAAGGGGTTGTGATTGCCGGAATAGTCACTGGCACCGTCGGTGAAACTGTCGAAGCGGGTGCGGTTGATAGCCAGTGCGCCCAGGACTTTCCAGCCGCTGCCCAGCAGGTAGTCGGCCTGCAATTCCAGGCCACTGGAGCGCGCCGACGCGGCGTTGGCGATGTACACCACGCCCGGAGTGAGC
Source organism: Pseudomonas sp. MF4836 (assembly GCF_002018875.1). Classification (GTDB taxonomy): domain Bacteria; phylum Pseudomonadota; class Gammaproteobacteria; order Pseudomonadales; family Pseudomonadaceae; genus Aquipseudomonas. Next base: position 410,435 of record NZ_MVOL01000001.1, on the reverse strand, counting down.
ATCTGCTGCACCTGCATATCGTCGATGCTCATGGTGTACAGGGCCACCGAGTACTGCAGGCGGCGGTCGAGGGCCCCGCCCTTGAGGCCGACCTCCCAGGAGCGGACCTTTTCCGGGGCGTAGGGCGGGTAGTTGGCGGCCGGGCTGAAGGTGTTGAAACCGCCGGCGCGGAAACCGTCGGCGACGCTGGCATAGACGAATGCGTCATCCATCCATTCGTATTGCAGGGCGACCTTGGGCGAGAAGCGCTTCCAGCTGGCGTCGCGGGAATCGCCGCCCTCCGGGGTGAAGCGCACAAAGTCGCGCTCGGCGCGGCCGCCCAGGGTCAGGGTCCAGCGCTCGGCCACCGGAATCATCCAGTGGCTGAACAGCGCGGCGCTGTGCCCTCCCAGTTTCGAGCTGTAGGGCAACAGGCGCATCGGGGTCTTCTGCTCCCCGCCCAGGTCGTGCCGGTCGCGATCGAAATACATGCCCGTGACCCATTGGCTGTCGCCCAGGGAGCCTTCCACGGTGAACTGCTGGGACAGGGTATTGAAGTGGTTGTCGCGGCCGATGTGCAGGGAGTCGGCGGGCCGGAAGTCGGTGTCCTGCAAGACCCGGTCGTAGAAGTCGCTGTTGCCGGTCACCGAGCGCAGCTTCAGGCCCGAGGCCAGTTCGGTGCTCAGGTCCAGGGAGACACTGCGGGCACTGGAGTGATCCCAGCCGCGCACGCCGGAGCTGACCCGGGCCCGAGGAGTGCCGGAGGCGCCCCACTGGGCCGCGCCGTCGTCATAGTCCTGGCGCGAGTAGCGCAGGATGGCTTCGGAGCTGTCGTCCGGGGTCCAGCGCAGGGCCATGCGGCCACCGTGCTTCCTGCGGTCGTCGGCCTCGCCGCCGTGGTAGCGGTCATCGATATAGCCGTCCTGCTCGCTCCAGTTGCCGGTGACCCCGAGGTACAAGCGGTCCTCCACCAGCGGCCCGCTGAGGTCGGCCCGCGCCACGCGCTTGTCGCGGCTGCCCAGCTCGGTGGAAAGCCGGGCGTGCGGGGTGTTGTCCGGAGCGCGGGTATAGATGTTCACCACCCCGGCTTCAGCATTGCGCCCATACAGCGCCGACTGTGGCCCACGCAGCACCTCGACCCGTTCGATCCCCAGCATGTCGTGGTCGAAACCCTGGGCCATGAAGGTCGGCACGCCGTCCACCATCATCAGCGCCGAAGATGAATAAGAGGCGAAGTTGGAGCTGATGCCACGCACCACCGGCGGCTGGATCGCCGACTGGCCGAAGGGCTGGAAGCCAAAACCCGGCACCCGCCGCAACAACGCCGACAGGTCCTGCACATGCTCGCGTTCCAAGGTCTGGCCGTCGAACACACTCATCGCCGCCGGCACCGACTCGGCGCTCTGGGACAAGGCGTTGGCGGTCACGGTGATCGCCGGCAACTCTTCCAGCGCTTGGGCTGGAGCCGCGGCCGCGACCATCAGGGCGACCCACAACGGCGTGCTTTTTCCCCAGGCACAACGACCGATCCCGGGCTGACTGACATTCATTTGATGCGCTCCAAAATGTGCTCATTGGGTCAATGGCAAAAATGGTAACAGCGGCAAAAAATGATAATCATTCTTATTAATATGCCGTCCGACGAATTTCCTATGGGTTCCGGCGCGGACTATTCCACCCCCCTGAGAATGGTTCTAACGTGTGGCCAATCCCGACGAGACAACTCGAGATCACAGTGATGCTAGAAAGGAATTCGCACCGAGCGATGGCCCCAGCCCACCGCCCCTGCTGCAGCCCCAAGCCATTGACCTGGCATGCCTGCACCCGCTGCAGGCGCTCCCCCTATCAATACCTGGCAGATGCCGGAAGACGCCCGGCAAACCGTCGCGGCCGGCTGCTCGCCCTACGGCCACTTGAGGCCGCAACCGGCGCCCACGCCAACCTCGCTGTCGGCTCTCCGAGCTTGCGCACGTCCCCTTTTCTCCAGGACTTTTAACCGAGATGAAATTCTCCAACTTCTTCAGAAACAGCAACCTCTTCACACCCCAGACGCCAGGTGCCAGTGCCAGCAGTGGCGGCCAGGCGGTGAGCGAGCAGAATCGCCGTGCGGTGTACCTGAACTTCAACGAATCACCTTTCGGCCCCCTGCCCCCGGCCCTGGAGGCGGCCCGCGACAGCCTGCCGGATTGCGGGCGCTACGGCTTCGCTGCGATCGATCAACTGCACCAGGCCCTGGCGCAGGAACTGGCAGTGCCCCGGGACCACCTGACCCTGCACCCGGGCTCCAACCGGGCCCTGCACTATGCCGCGGCGACCTTTACCGGGCCGGGCAAATCCCTGGTCATGGCCTCCCCGGGCTACCCGATCTGCGAGCTGGCCGCCCGGCGCGCCGGGGCCGAGGTGCACAAGGTGGCCCTGGGTAAAAATGGCGCCCACGACCTGGAGCGCATGTGCGCGATCGAAGACGCCGGCCTGATCTACCTGTGCAACCCGAACAACCCCACCGGCACCATCACGCCCCATAAGGCCATCCTCCAGGCCCTGGCGGAAAAGCCCCGGGACGCGGTGTTGCTGGTGGACGAGGCGTACCTGCAATTTTGCGATGAACGCTCGATGCTGCCCTGGGTCGAACAGCGCCCCGACCTGATCGTGCTCCGCACCTTTTCCAAGATCTATGGCCTGGCCGGCCTGCGGGTCGGCATGGCGATGGCCCAGCCCCAGACCTTGCAGCGCATCACCACCCTGCCCGCCGACGACGTTTCGATCACCGCCGCCCAGGCCGCCCTGGCCAGCCTCGGCCAGAGCGCTCAGGTGGCACAACGCAAGCTCGAAATCGCCCGGGCCCGGCAGGAAACCATCGACTGGCTGCAATCCCGGGACATCCCGTGCACGGCCTCACAATCGAGCTGTTTCATGATGAAGGTCGGGGACCGGGCCCCCCAGGTCATTCAGGTCCTCGCGGAACACGGCGTGCACATCGGCCGTGCCTGGCCCGAAGCCCCGGAGTGGGTGCGCGTCACGGTAGGCACCCGGGATGAAATGGACGTCTTCAAGTCCGTCATGAGCCAAACGGTTTGCGCCAACTTCCACGGCTTCTTCTATCCGATTTAAACAACCGGCGGGCATGGGCGCCTTGATGGGCTGACCCCGGGCCTGGTCAATAAAAGACTGCAACGGCGCTACAACCGTCAACAGCACTACAACCTTCAACGCCTGCATCACCTGCTGATCGAGGTGCGGGCTTCGCTCACCCAGAATTTCATTCAAGACAGGAACAGCCATGCAACTTCCCCCCCTGGTAGAGGCTGACGCCACATTGAGCGCCAGTGAAATAAGCCGTTATAGCCGGCATCTGTTATTGCCCGAAATCGGCCTGCAAGGGCAACAACGCTTGAAGCACAGCCGGGTCCTGGTGATTGGTGCCGGCGGGCTGGGTTCGCCCACGCTGTTGTACCTGGCGGCGGCCGGCGTCGGCACCCTGGGCATCATCGACTTTGATGTGGTGGACGAGTCCAACCTGCAGCGACAAGTGATTCATCGCCTCGCGGAAGTGGGCCAACTCAAGACTGAAAGTGCCAAGCGCACCTTGCAGGCGCTGAACCCCCATATCCAGATCAACCTGCACCAGCAACGCCTGGACAACGACAACGCCGTGGCGCTGTTTTCCAACTATGACCTGATGCTCGACGGCACCGATAACTTCGCCACCCGCTACCTGGTCAACGATGCTTGCGTGCTGGCGGGCAAGCCCTATGTCTGGGGCTCGATCTACCGCTTCGAAGGCCAGGCCTCGGTGTTCTGGGAACAGGCACCCGGCGGCGGGATCAACTACCGCGACCTGTACCCCGAGCCGCCGCCCATGCACCTGGCGCCATCCTGTTCCGAAGGCGGTGTGCTCGGAGTGCTCTGCGCCTCCATCGGGGCAATCATGGCCACCGAGGCCATCAAGCTGATCACCGGCATCGGCACGCCGCTGCTGGGGCGCCTTGCGGTGTATGACGCCCTGGAAATGAGCTACCGCTTCCTGCCTTTGCGCCCGTCACTCAAGCGCCAGCCGATCACCGCGCTGCAGGACTACCAGCAACTGTGCGGCCTGGGCAGCGTGCCGACCCCGGCCAGCGTGCCCAGCCTGGATGCCCACGCCCTGCAAGCCCTGCGCCTGGGCGGGCAGCCGCTGCAGGTGATCGATGTCCGGGAACAGAACGAATGGGACATCCTGCACATCCCCCAGGCGCAGCTCATGCCGATGCAGCAGGTGCTCAGCGGCGTGCACCACGCGCAGCTTTCCCGGGACGCCGAGATCGTCGTCTATTGCAAGGCCGGCAGCCGCTCCAGGACGGTGGTCCAGGCCCTGACCGAGCAAGGCTTCGACAACGTGCGCAACCTCGAAGGCGGGGTCCTGGCCTGGGCCGCGGCCTATGCGCCGACGCTGCCGGCCTATTGATCCCGCGCCCCCCGCCCCCAACGAGTAGCCCTTTATGTTGCTGCTGAGCCACGACATCGTCAGCGCGATCTTCGACCAGGCGCGCCAGGCGCACCCGATCGAATGCTGCGGAATCATCGCCACAGCCGCCGGCAGCGAGCGCGCCACGCGGCTGATCCCGATGGTCAACCGTGCCCGTTCCGAGGTGTATTTCGAGTTCGACCCGCGCCAGCAACTCCAGGTCTGGCGCGAGATGGACGCCCGGGATGAAGAACCCCGGGTGTTCTACCACTCCCACACCGCATCGCGGGCCTTCCCCAGTGCCACCGACATCGCGTTCGCCACCGACGCCAATGCCCACTACCTGATTGTCAGCACCGCGGACTACGACCCGCCGCTGCGCAGTTTTCGCATTGTCCAGGGCTGTGTCAGCGAAGAGGAAGTGCGCATCGATGCGCTGCCCGCCGCTGCACTGAACCTGCCCGATTAACCCCCTACGGAGTGCCACCCCATGAAGATCATTGTTCCCACCCTGATGCGCCACTTGACCGCCAACCAGAAAACCGTGGAGGCCCAGGGGCAAACGGTCAGGCAAGTGATCGACGCGCTCGAGCAGCAGTACCCGGGCCTTGCGGCCCGCCTGATCGACGGCGGCGAAGTTCACAAGTTCATCAATATCTACGTCAACGACGATGACATCCGCTTCTTGCAGAGCCTCGACAGCGCCGTGACGCAGCAGGACCAGATCACCATCCTGCCTGCCGTCGCCGGTGGCTGCTTTTAACGCCCCCGAGCGAGGAATGACCGATGTGCCCTTGCCCCTATATGCACCCAGCACCACCCCAACAATGGCATGACGCCCAACTGGATTTCGCCGAAAGCATGAGTTACGGCGATTACCTGGGGCTGGATAAAGTGCTGGACGCACAAGCGCCACGCTCCCAGCAACACAATGAAATGCTGTTCATCATTCAGCACCAGGCATCGGAACTCTGGATGAAGCTGCTGTTGCATGAACTGCGTCACGCCCGCCAGTTGATCGACCACGGCCAACTGGGGGGCAGTCACCGGGTGCTGGCCAGGGTCCTGCGGATCATGGAGCAGATGGTCAGCTCCTGGTCGATCCTGGCGACCCTGAGCCCCATGGAGTTCATCAGCTTTCGCTCGGACCTGGGGCAAGCCTCGGGCTTCCAGTCCTACCAGTACCGCGAGATCGAGTTCATGTTCGGCAACAAGAACCGCGCCATGCTCCTGCCGCACCAGCACACGCCACAGATCGCCCGCAACCTCGAACGCTGCCTGCACAGCCCTTCCCTGTACGACGTGATCATCCAGCAGATGGCGCGCCAGGGCCTGCCCATTGCCGCCCTGCGACTGGACGCCGACCCCAGCGAACCGACCCGCAGCGATGCCTCGGTGGAGGCCGCCTGGGTCCAGGTCTACCAACAACCGGAGCGCTACTGGGACCTGTACCAGTTGGGAGAAAAGCTCATGGACATCGAGGATGCGTTTCGCCAATGGCGCTTTCGCCACGTCACCGTGGTCGAGCGGGTGATCGGCTTCAAGAAAGGCACCGGCGGCACGGAAGGCGTCGAGTACCTGCGCAAGATGCTCGGCACCGTGCTGTTCCCTGAGCTCTGGAGCCTGCGCTCGAGCCTTTAGCCGACGCCTTATCAAGCCCGCTGCCGCTGCGAACCGGGCACCACCCCAAGAGAATTCGCCATGACCGCTACAGACAACGTTCGTCAAGTCACCATCATCGGCGCCGGGCTGGCCGGAGCCCTGGTTGCCCGCCTGCTGGCCCGCCAGGGCTGGCGTGTCAGCCTGTTCGAGCGACGCTCCGATCCGCGCATCGAAACCGGGGCCCGCGGCCGTTCCATCAACCTGGCCCTGGCCGAACGCGGCGCCCATGCCTTGCGCCTGGCCGGGCTCGAACCCGAGGTGCTGGCCGAAGCGGTGATGATGCGCGGGCGCATGGTGCACGTCCCCGGCACGGCCCCCAGCCTGCAACCGTACGGACGCGATGACAGCGAGGTGATCTGGTCGATCAACCGCGATCGTCTGAACCGGATTCTGCTCGACGGCGCCGAAGCGGCCGGGGCGAAAATCCACTTCAACCTGGGGCTCCACAGCGTCGACTTCCCCCGCCAGCGCCTGACCTTCAGCAACGCCTCGGGGGCTCACCTGGGCAGCCGCTTCCAGTTGCTGATCGGCGCCGACGGCTGCAACTCAGCGGTGCGCCAGGCCATGGCTGAGGTGGTCGACCTGGACCAGCAACTGGAAACCCAGCCCCACGGCTACAAGGAATTGCATATCACCCCGCAGGCCAGCGCGCACTTCGGCCTGGAGCCCAACGCCCTGCACATCTGGCCTCGCGGCGACTACATGTGCATCGCCCTGCCGAACCTCGACCGCAGCTTCACCGTCACCCTGTTCCTGCACCACCAGAGCCCGACGACCCAACCCACCAGCCCGTGCTTCGCCCAACTGGTCGATGGACGCGCCGCCCGGGCCTTTTTCGACCGCGAATTCCCAGGGCTGTCGCCGATGCTGGGCAGCCTGGAACAGGACTTCGACCATCACCCCACCGGCAAGCTCGCGACCCTGCGCCTCGACACCTGGCATATCGGCGGCCAGGCCGTGCTGCTGGGGGATGCCGCCCACCCCATGGTGCCGTTCCACGGCCAGGGCATGAACTGCGCCCTGGAAGACGCGGTGGCCCTCGCCGAGCAATTGCAACAGCCCGGCGATATCGCCAGCGCCCTTGCGGCATTCACCGCGCAACGCCAGCCCAACGCCCTGGCGATCCAGGCCATGGCCCTGGAGAACTACGTGGAAATGAGCAGCAAGGTCGCCAGCTCCAGTTACCTGCTGGAGCGCGAGCTGGGAAAAATCATGGCCCAGCGCCAACCCACGCGCTTCATCCCGCGCTACAGCATGGTCACCTTCAGCCGCCTGCCCTATGCCCAGGCCCTGGCTCGCGGGCAGATCCAGGAGCAACTGCTGAAATTCGCCGTGGCCAACCACACCGACCTGACCTCGATCAACCTGGATGCCGTGGAGCACGAAGTGACCCGCTGCCTGCCGCCCCTGAGCGACCTGGCCCAGGGTCGCCGTTGCTGACTGGGAAGGAGCCTGCCACGTGCCCGCACGCAAACTGTTCGACATCAGCCCACCGATCTCCAGCACCCTCGCCACCTGGCCGGGGGACACCCGCTACCGTCAGGAAGCCGTCTGGGTGCTGGATCAGCAGTGCCCGGTGAACGTCGGAAAAATCACCCTCTCGCCCCACACCGGAGCCCATGCCGATGCTCCGCTGCACTACAACAGCCGCGGCGCCGCCATTGGCGCGGTGGCCCTCGAGCCCTACCTGGGAACCTGCCGGGTGATCCACTGCTTCGACAGCGGCGCCCTGGTCCAGCCGGAGCAGGTAGCGCCGCACCTGGCCGGGGCACCGGAACGCATCCTGCTGCGCACGTATCGTCGCAGCGCCCCTTGCACCTGGGACCCGGACTCCAGCGCAATCGCCGTGGCCACCCTCCACTTGCTGGCGCGGCACGGGGTGCGGCTGGTGGGCATCGACACGCCCTCGGTGGACCCGCAACAGTCCAAGACCCTGGACGCACACCACGCTATCGAGCGCCATGGCATGGCCATCCTCGAAGGGCTGGTGCTGGATGAAGTGCCGGCCGGGGACTACGAATTGATCGCCCTGCCCCTCAAGTTCATGGCCCTGGACGCGAGCCCGGTGCGGGCGGTGTTGCGCAGCCTGCCGGGGCTACGGCCGGGATCGCCGGAGGGGCAAGCGGGATAAGGTCGGGCAGGCTTTCAGCGATCTCACTCAATGCCTGAGCAATTACCACCGGCACTTATGACGGATTCCACGCATTTCACGAGGTTATGACGCGTGATTCCTGCATTGACGGGGTTCGCCCGCCCTACTTATGCGGCCCTTATGCATGGGTCAGCCATTAGGATAGGGCGTGTCAAATTCCCCCTAGCGATGCCGGAGTCTTGTTCATGCCCACTCTCGATCTGCCGTTCATCCGCAGCCACTTCCCGGCCTTTGCCGAGCCCTCGCTCGAAGGCCAGGCATTTTTCGATAACGCTGGCGGCTCCTACGCCTGTCAGGAAGTCATCGATCGCCTCAATCGTTTTTACCGTCAGAACAAGATGCAACCCTACGGTGTGCACCCTGCATCTCGCCGGGGTGGCGAGGAGATGGACCGTGCTCATCGCGAAATGGCCAGCTACCTCAACGTCGCACCCGAGGAGGTCCACCTGGGCCCCTCCTCCTCACAGAACAGCTATGTGCTGGCAGAGGCCTTTGCCAATCGGCTCGACGCGGGTGATGAGGTGATCGTCACCAACCAGGACCACGAGGCCAACAATGGCGTGTGGCGTCGGCTGATCAAGCGCGGCATCGTCATAAAAGAATGGCAGGTCAACGCGACCACCGGCTCCCTGGATTCAGCGGCCCTGGTAGAACTCCTGACCTCACGCACCAAAGTGGTGGCTTTCACCCACTGTTCAAACATCCTGGGTGAGATCAACCCGGTCCGCGAGATCTGCGAAATCGTCCATGGGGTCGGCGCCGTAGCCGTTGTCGACGGTGTTTCTTACGCTGGCCATGGCTTGCCGGATGTCGCCGAGCTCGGCGCGGATGTCTACCTGTTCTCGCTGTACAAGACCTTTGGCCCGCACCTGGGCGCGATGGTCATTCGACGGCCGCTGATGGATTTCCTCGGCAACCAGGCGCACTACTTTAACGCCGCCCACCTGGCCAAGTGGTTCGTCCCGGCCGGGCCTGACCATGCCCAGGTCGCAGCGGTCAACGGCGTCACGGCCTATTTTGACAGCGTGCATGCCCACCATTTTCCCGAGGCCGACAACAGCGAGCGCGGCGCAAACCTCAGGAAACTGTTCAAGCAGGCCGAAGTCGGGCTGCTGAGCCCACTGCTGGAGTTCTGCGCCAAGGATCCGCGTGTCCGGTTGCTGGGCCCCACCAACGCGCAGAAAAAAGCCGCGACCGTGTCACTGCAAACCCTGAATGCCACACCTCGCGAAGTCTGCGAGCGCCTTGTCTCCAAGGGCATCATCGCCGGCGCAGGCCATTTCTATGCCGTGCGCCTGCTGGAAGCGCTCGGGATCAATCCCGACGAAGGCGTACTCCGTCTTTCATTTGTTCACTACACCTCCCAGGAGGAAGTGCAACAACTGATACGGGCGCTGGACGAGTCGCTCTAAGCTCACCGCCACCACGCATGGGTGCTGCCGCGCCCGGTACCCATGCTGACTTCACGAGCGATCACCGACCAGCTCATCCAGGCAGATAAATGACTGCGTACTGCTGATATCAGGGTGGCTGCTCAACTCATCGACCAAAATCCGGGTGAAATCGGCCATGCGTGGCGCAACCACGCGCAGCATGAAATCGACATCCCCGGTGATGCCTGTCGCCAGGCGCACCCACGGCCGGTTCTGCAGCAACAGGGCAACGCGTTCGCGGGCGCCTGGCTGGTTTCGCTGCAAGGTCACCAGTACCCACGCGTTGACATCATTGCCGAGCTTGTTTTCATCAATGTCCGCTGAGTAGCCACGGATAACGCCTTCGTCTTCGAGCCTTTTCACCCGTCGCTGACACTGAGAAGGTGACAGCCCCACCTGGGTGGAGAGTTGCTGATGGCTGATTCGACCCTCCTTGCGTAGCACAGCGATTATTCGTGTATCCATCCGATCAAGCTTGAAGTCAGTCATGCAAGGTCACCAGGGCGCAGGATTCCCGCGCAGGAAATCATGGCGGTCATTGCAATGCAAACCTGTTGCGCAGCATCAGAGACAGCATCCAAACCGCCGCAGAGCAGAACCGCGACCCATGACGCAAGACGCCCGATGCAAGGCATCGGGCGTCAGTTGCGCGGCCTGGGGCCTGCCGTGCTTTTGCCGCTGGTTAATGCTGCAGGATTTTCGACAAGAAGCTGCGTGCCCGATCCGAGCGTGGCGCACCGAAGAACTCTTCAGACTTCACGTCCTCGATAATTTCTCCGCCGTCCATGAACACGATGCGATCAGCCACTTTGCGCGCGAAGCCCATTTCGTGGGTGACGCACATCATGGTCATGCCTTCACTTGCCAACTGGACCATGACGTCCAGCACTTCATTGACCATCTCCGGGTCGAGTGCCGAGGTCGGTTCGTCGAAGAGCATCGCGATCGGGTCCATGGCCAGGGCACGAGCGATCGCTACCCGCTGCTGCTGGCCACCGGACAACTGGATCGGGTACTTGTGGGCGTGGTTCTTGAGGCCGACGCGATCCAGCAGTTGCATGCCTTTTTTGGTGGCTGTGTCGCGGTCGCGGCCCAGTACCTTGATCTGCGCCAGGTTGAGGTTTTCGATGATGCTCAGGTGGGGAAACAGCTCGAAATGCTGGAACACCATGCCCACTCGAGCGCGCAGCTTGGGCAGGTCGACCCCTTTGCCGGTGACGGGCTGGTTATCGATGAAAATCTCGCCTTTCTGCACCGGCTCCAGGCCATTGACGCATTTGATCAAGGTGCTCTTGCCCGAACCGGAAGGTCCGCACACCACCATCACCTCCCCCCGCGAGAGCTGAGTGGTGCAGTTTTTCAGAACCTGAAAGTTGCCATACCACTTGCTCAGGTTTTTCATCTGGATCATGCGGTTCTCCCTATATTTCTTTTCATGCGCTTGGTCAGGCTGGACAGCAGATAGCAAATCACCAGGTAGACCAGGGCCACGAACAGGTACAGCTCTACCAGGCGCCCGTCACGCTGGGCGAACTTGCTCGCTGCACCGGTGAAGTCGGCGATGGAAAGCACGTAGACCAGTGAGGTGTCCTGGAACAGGATGATGGTCTGGGTCAGCAGCAACGGCGTCATTCGCCGCATCGCCTGGGGCAGGATCACGTAGAACATTGATTGTGCCGGCCGCATGCCCAGGGCCGCCGCGGCCTGTCTCTGGCCGCCGCTGACGCTCTGGATGCCGCCGCGAATGATCTCGCTGTAGTACGCCGCCTCGAACATGCAGAACGTCACGAAGGCGGTGACCACCGGACCGATCTGCACCGGCCTCTCGGTGCCGAAAGCCATTTGCAGCAGCAGCGGCATCAGGAAGTAGAACCAGAAAATCACCAGCACCAACGGAATGCTGCGCATCACCGTTACATAACCCAGGGCAAAACCGCGCATGACGCGGTTCTGCGAGAGTCGCATCAGCGCCAGCAAGGTGCCGGCCAGGATACCGACGGACATCGCCACCAGCGTCAGCAGCAAAGTGAACTTCAGGCCATTCCACAGCGCCGGCATAGCCCGCACGATTACGCTTGGATCGAGTTCAAACATAACTACCTCGTCGCGCCGCGAAGGGTCAGGGAACGCTCGATGTGCCCCATGACAAAGGTCACCAGCAACGAAATGACCACGTAGATCAAGGTTGCGGCGGTGAACGCCTCAAAGGTATTGAACGAGTACTCGCTGACGTTTCTCGCCTGCGCGGTCAATTCCATCAAGCCAATGGTCAGGGCCACCGATGAGTTTTTCAGGGTGTTCAGCGCCTCGGACGTCAGCGGTGGGAACACCACCCGCAATGCCTGGGGCAACAGTACCTGCAGGTACATCTGGCTCGGACGCAGGCCCAAGGCCAACGCCGCGCCCCGCTGCCCGGCGGCAACCGATTCGATGCCAGCCTTGAACAGTTCCGACAGCTTGGCCGAGGTGAAAAGGGTCAACGCCACGACCGCGCTGAAAAACGAGGGATAGGGCAAGTCCTGCTTGAGATAGTCCCCCATCGATACCGGCAATAGCTCGGGTATCACGAAGAAGCAGATGAACATCTGCACCAGCAAGGGGATATTGCGGAACACCTCGGTGTAGAGGTTACCCAGCCACACCAGCGGTCGAAGGCTGCTGGTACGCAGGGTGCCAACCAGGCCACCGATCAGAAAGGCCAGGATGAATGCGGCGAGGGTTGTAGCCAGAGTCCAGCTGGTGCCCGTGACCAGCCAATGCAGATAGGAAGACGATTCTCCGGGCGCAAAGTCCCAGAACACGCTCCAATTCCAGTTGTAATCCATGAAACACCAACCTTTGAGAGAAAGCGGAACTCAGCATTCGCAGATGCCGGCAGGTCGAGGAACGGGACGTATGCACAGGAGCAGCCGTTTGCTGGCTCGCGAAGCACCTTCCTTTGCAACGTGCATCCACACCGCACGCGTCATCCTTGACGTTCATGACCAGCACACTAACTACTCACAGATCCGTGTTCACTCGACCCACTGGGTGGCATCAGACGCCAGTATCGTTCGGGTGGGCGATGGCTTCTTTCAGCGCGTCGCTCATGGGCAGGTTGATCACAGCGTTCTTCGGCGGAATCGGCTGCTGGAACCATTTCGGGTATTGGGTATCGATCACGCCGCTGCTGTAGAGGTTGCGCAATACGTCATCCGCGAAGGTCTTGAACTGCGGATCATTCTTGCGGATGCCGATGGCGTAGGGTTCAGCGGACATGGGTTCAGCCAGCAAGGTGTAAGCATCCGGGCTGCGGCTTTGCGCAATGGTCGCCATCAACTGCACGTCGTCGTTGATGTAGGCCACGGCGCGGCCGGTCTCGAGCATCAGGAAGGCTTCACCGCCATCTTTGGCGTTGAGGATTTTCAGCCCCAGTTGCTGTTCGCGGTCGATTTTCTTGGTGATCCACTCACCGCTGCCACCGGTAATCACCACCACCGACTTACCCTTGAGATCAGCAATGCTGTTGATGCCAGAGGTTTTCTTCACGGCATACTTGGCGCTGGCCACGTAGCTGGTCAGCAGGAAGCCGATCTGTTTCTGGCGCTCGACCGTGTTGGTGGTAACGCCGCATTCCAGGTCGATGGTGCCGTTGATCAGCAACGGTGTACGGGTGGCTGCGACCACCGAGACGTACTCGGTCTTCAAGCCGGGCTCGCCGACCTTGACCTTGATCTGATCAACGATCTTCTGGCACAGCTCGATGCTGTAGCCGATGGGCTGCTGGGCATCGTTGAGGTAGGAAAACGGAAGCGATGCATCGCGATAGCCAAGGGTGACAGTGCCCGACTCCTTGATCTTCTTCAGGGTCCCGGTGAGGTCGTCCGCCTGGGCGGCGCCGGCGCTGAGGCAGGCAGTCACGACGAGGGCAAGCAGCTGTTTCTTTTTATCGAGCATGGGGATCTCCGACTATTGTTTTGGCAGCTTTGGCACAGCAAAAGAGCGAGGGCTTCAGCGCAAGGCTGCGAGCGCCTCGCGGATACGAACGACCGCTTTTTGTAGGTTTGCGCGGGACGTGGCGAACGACAGCCGGAAGTAACCCGGCAGCCCAAACGCCAGGCCCGGAACGACCGCCACGCCGGCGTGATTGAGCAGGTAGGCCGATAACTCGACGTCATCGGTGATCACCTGACCGTCAGGCGCGGTGCGCCCCAACAACTGGCTGCACTCGGGAAAGGCATAAAAAGCCCCCGCCGGCGCGCTCAGGCGCAAGCCTTCGCATTGGCTCAGGCCCTCCACCAGCATGCGGCCGCGCTCGGCGTACTCGGCGGCGCAACTCTTCACGAATGCCTGCGGACCTTCGAGTGCGGCGCGCGACGCTTCCTGGGAAATCGCGCTGGCGCCCGAAGTGCTCTGGGACTGGATTTTGCTGATTGCCGCGATAAGCGCCTTGGGGCCCGCGGCATAACCGATACGCCAGCCGGTCATGGCATAGGCCTTGGCCACGCCATTGATCAACAGCGTGCGCTCACGCAACTGAGGACAAGCGTTGCCGAATGAGACGAACGGCTGGTCGGCAAGCAATACGTGCTCGTAGATTTCGTCGGACATCACCAGCACGTTGGGGAAGTCTTCGAGCACCTTGCCCAGCGCCTGCAACTCGGTCTGGGAGTAGATGGCGCCACTCGGATTGGACGGTGAATTGAGAATCAGCCAGCGGCTTTTCTCGGTCAGCGCGGCTTGCAGCGCTTCGGCAGTCAGCTTGAAACCGACCTCGATGCCACAGGCGATCACCTGCGGGCTGCCACCGTTGAGGGTGACGATGTCGGAATAGGAAACCCAGTACGGCGCGGGGATGATCACCTCATCACCGGCTTCCAGGGTCGCCATGAAGGTATTGAAAATCACCTGCTTGGCGCCGTTGCCGACGGTGATTTCGTCGACGCTGAAACTCAGGCCGTTTTCGCGCTGGAACTTGCCGACAATCGCCTGGCGCAGCGCCAGAGTTCCCTGGGGCGCCGTGTAGCGAGTATGCCCGTCACGCATCGCCTGGCTGGCGGCATCAATGATATGTGCCGGGGTATCAAAGTCCGGCTCGCCGAGGCTCATGTCGACAATGTCGCGACCCTGGCTGGCGAGTTCTTTGGCACGCATGGAGATGATCATGCTGGGAGAGGAAGAGATCTGCTTGACGCGCTGACTTTCAAAACTCATGAACTACCCGCCTTATTTGGAGGTTTGCTGAAGACCATGGAAGATCGTCCAGCGCCTCACTGCTGTTGTACGATGTAGTATGACATGTGATTTTTTGATTTCGCAATCGGCAAATACAGCTCTTTTCTGCGAGGCGATAAAATTCGTGAAACCTAGCAAACAAGGGCTGTTCAGCTGATTCAGGCTTCAGGGATCGGCATCCACGCAGTGAAACGCGCTGGATAAATCGACGAGGAGTGCTATGAGGACGTCAAATTTTCGACAGACGTATGATGACCATCACGCAAAAATCGCCCTTTCAACAGGTTCCAAACGGCCTGTTGTTGAAACTCAGAGCGTCATGATCGGCCTTAACAGTGCCTGCCCTTCATACAGCGCCGACAGGTAGCGCTCGCGCATGCTCTCAAGGGTCATGCGCGAGGCGTGAGTGGTCAGGGTCAGCGTGGCCTGCAAGTGCCCTTCCCGATCGATCAGCGGCACGCTCAGCACGCGCATGCCCACTTCGTATTCCTGATCCACCATCACATAGCCGCGCTCGCCGGCCAGGGCGATTTCACGGCGGATCAGGGTTTCGTCGGTGAGGGTGTACGGGGTGATGGCCCGTGGCGGGTTGCGCTGGAAGTAAGCCGCCAGCGCCTCCGGAGAAAGACTCGCCAGCCATAGCCGGCCGCTGCCGGTGCAATACATCGGCACCCGTGAACCGGGGCGGATCGACATCGAGGTGATGTGGCTATAGCGGCTGCGCACCACGTGCACAATGTCATCCCCATCACGCACGCCCACCGACACATGCTCCTGGGTGATCCGCGCGACCTGCTCCACGATCGGGCGCAGCATGCGCGGCAGTACCGCGGAATCGACATAGGCCTGGCCGATGCGCAAGGTTTTGGCGGTCAGCCAGTAATGGCGGCCATCGGTCTGGGCAAAGTCGTCATGCACCAACGTCAGCAAAAAGCGCCGCGCCGCGCTGTGGGTCATCTCGGCCATGCGCGCGACTTCGGGCACGCTCAAGCGCGGATGTTCCTGGGAAAACAGCTGCAACAGGGCCAAGCCCTTTTGCAGGCCAACGATCAGATCCCGCTGATGGATGGTGGGTTGCTTCATCGGGCGTGGCTCCTTGAGGGGCAAATACTGCGATTATCGCAGTGGCGATGCGATTATCAATGTATTCCAGGGTGCGTTTGATTGTCCGCCCTGTACCTCGCTTGCAGTATTGGCTCCACAACACAGCCAATAAGCGGGACTACCCCATGATCCAGGGTTCAACTGAACTGGTCGCCATCGTCGGCTCACCTATCGCCCAGGTGAAGTCGCCGGAAAACTTCAATCGCTGGTTCGTCGACCAGCAGCAGAACGTCGCGATGATCGCCATCGACCTGGCGCCAACCGCCCTCGACGCTTTCGTCCAGACCCTGCGCGGCTGGCACAACCTGCGCGGATGCGTGGTGACCGTGCCTTACAAACAGCAGTTGGCCGGGAGCCTGGACAGCGTCAGTGAACGCTCGACGGCGCTGCGCTCGATCAATGTGATCCGCCGCGAGGCCGACGGCCGGCTGGTGGGCGATATCGTCGACGGCGAAGGCTTTCTCAACGCCGCTCGCAAGCATGGGTTCAACCCCCAGCACAAACAGGCCCTGGTGATCGGCACAGGCGGCGTGGGCAGCGCCATTGCCTACGCACTGTGCCAGGCCGGAGTCAGTCGCCTGGTCATCAGCGACATCAGCCACGAACGCGTCGAGGCACTCGGCAAGCTGTTGCGCAGTGCCTTCCCGGCTATCGCGATCAGCGCCGGACCGACCTCGCTCGCCCCCTTCGACCTGGTGGTCAACGCCTCGCCAGTGGGCATGGGGGCAACCCGCGATGAGGGCCCGATGCCGTTGCCCGAGGCCCTGATGGCAACCCTCAACGCAAGCACCCTGGTGGCCGACGTCGTGACCTCACCGGCAGTGACACCCTTTCTCGCCTTTGCCCGACGCCTCGGCTGCCCGATCCAGACCGGACCGGAAATGGCCCTGGCGCAATTGGGCAACCTGGGGCACTTCATGGGCGTGACGCCGCTGGAAATCTGACTCTCCGGCAACGTCCTCAAACAGGTGACAACCATGAACACTACGACTTCCCTGGCCTCGGCCGACGCCGGCCAGACCTATGACGTCATTGTCCTGGGCAGCGGCGCTGCCGGTTTCGCCGCGGCGGTGACGGCCAGTTGCCGCGGGCTCAAGGTCCTGCTGGTGGAAAAGACCGAAGCCTTCGGCGGCACCTCGGCGATTTCCGGGGGTGCGGTGTGGCTGCACGATACCGATCAGGCCCGGGCCGCCGGGCATCACCTGGCCGCCGAGCAGATGCGCGACTACCTGAAAGCGGTGATAGGCCCAGGCTACAACCCGCCCTTGATCGACGCGTTCATCGAGCACGGTCGTGAAGCCCTGCACTACCTGGAAACCCACAGCGAACTCAAATACAGCCTGCGCCCGCTGTCGCCCGACTATTACCCGGACTTGCCCGGTGGCACGCTCACTGGCCGGGCGCTGGAAATCGACGAATACGACGGACGCCGCCTCGGCGAGCATTTCAAGGACCTGAAACGACCACCGGACGGCATGCTGCTGTTCGGCGGCATGATGGTCAATCGGGTCGACATCCAGCATTTTCTCAGCATCAAGCGTTCGCCCAAATCCCTCTGGCACTGCCTGAAACTGCTGACCCGCTACGCCATCGACCGCCTCAGCCATCCCCGCGGCACGCGCCTGACCGTGGGCAACGCCTTGATCGCGCGCCTGGCGACCACGGCCCTGGCCAATGGCGTCGACCTGTGGCTGCAGGCGACACCCGAGGCGTTGATCATCGAGCATGGCCGGGTCCGCGGGGTGCAGATTTCCCGAGGCGCCATCACCCGTCCGGTATTCGCTCGGGGCGGTGTGGTACTGGCCATGGGCGGCTTTGCAGCAGGCGCCCACGCGGCGCAACAGCGGCCAGACACCGGCTCGGAACACTGGAGCATGTCACCGTCCGCCAACGTCGGTGACGGGCAACGCTTGGCGGCGTCGATCAACGCCGCCGTCGGCGATCACCTGGCGGCGAATTTCTTCTGGGCCCCGGTCTCGGCCTTGCACAAGGCCGATGGCAGCGTGGAGCGCTTTCCCCATCTGGTCACCGACCGCGCCAAACCCGGGGTGATCGCGGTCAATCGTGCCGGACGGCGCTTCGTCAATGAATCGGATTCCTACCACTGTTTCGTCCAAGGGATGTTCGCCCAGGGCGGTGCCAATGCGCCCTGCTGGCTGATCTGTGACAGCGAAGCCCTGAACAACTACGGCCTGGGCCTGGCGCGACCGAGCCCCGTCGACAACAGCGCACTGATCAAGGCCGGCTACCTGTTGCGCGCCGACAGCCTCGCCGAGCTGGCGCTTGCCGCCGGCATCGACGCCGCGTCCCTGGAGCAGACCCTGGCACAGTACAACGCCGATGCCGAACACGGCGTCGACCCCCTGTTCGGCAAGGGCAGTACGGCCTACAACCGCTACATGGGCGACCCGCTGCACCAACCCAATCCCTGCCTGAAACCGCTGCGCAAGGCGCCCTTCTACGCCATACGCCTGTTTACCGGCGACCTGGGCTCCGCCCGCGGCCTGGTCACCAATGGCCAGGCCAACGTGCTGGATCGGAGCAACGCGCCGATCCCCGGGCTCTACGCCGCCGGCAACGAAATGAACTCGATCATGGACGGCACCTACCCTGGCCCGGGCATCACCCTCGGCCCCGGTCTCACCTTCGGCTACCTCGCCGCCAGCGACATCGCGCGCCGGCTCACCAGCACCGCTTCACCATCCCCCACTGGAGAACAGCATGTACTACGAACTGCGCACCTACACCCTTAACCCCACCAAGCTCGGCGACTGGCTGGCCCTGTACAAAAGCAACGCCTTGGCGGTGCAGCAGGAACACCTGGGCAACCTTATCGGCTTCTTCACCACCGAAATCGGTGAGGTCAATCAGGTGCTGCACATCTGGGGTTACGCCAGCCTTGACGAACGTATCACCCGTCGCAACGCCATGGCTGCCGACCCGCGCTGGCAGGAGTTTGCGCGGCTGAACAAGGAGCTGAACGCCGTGGTGACCCTGGAATCACGCCTGCTGCGTCCTACCGACTTTTCCCCGCTCAAATAACCCCGGCGCCGTGTTGTGCCGCTTCCAATCGGGAGCGGCCAACCTCATCGTCCTTATCGCGGTAATCCCTATGTCCATCAGCGATCCCCTGTTTTGTGATGTTCTGGTCGTCGGCTCCGGCGCCTCTGGTCTGGCAACCGCGGTCACGGCGGCGCAACTGGGCCTCGACGTCATGCTGGTGGAGAAGGAGCCGCAGTTCGGCGGCACCAGCGCCTGGTCGGGCGGTTGGCTGTGGATTCCACGCAACCCCCTGGCCATCGCCGAGGGTATCGTCGAGGACCTGGAGCAGGCGCGGGTTTACCTGCGGCATGAACTGCGCAGCACGGTGCTCGACCCTCGTGTGGAGACGTTTCTCGAACAGGGCCCGAAAATGGTCGAGTTTTTTCAACGCCATACCGAGGTGCAGTTTTTCTCCGGCAGCAAAATGCCTGATTTTCACGCCACCGAAGGCTGCGCAGCAGGTGGCCGCTCGGTCTGTGCCCTGCCCTTCGACGGGCGACGCCTCGGTCCCTGGATCAACCGGCTGCGACGTCCACTCGACCTGATCAGCCTGGCCGGCATGGGCATCGCCGGCGGTGCCGATCTCAATCATTTGCTCAATGCCCGCCAGTCGCCGTCCTCATTGCTCTACGCCAGCAAACGCCTGCTGCGCCACGCCCGCGACCTGCTGCGCCATGGCCGCGGCATGCACCTGGTAAACGGCAATGCACTGGTGGCCCGCCTGCTCAAAAGCGCACTGGATCGAAAGGTACGCCTGCTGACTGATACGCCGGTACGGGAACTGCTGCGTGACGGTGAACGCGTGGTCGGGGCGCACGTCGAATCCGCCGGACGCCGGGTCGAGATCCGCGCCCGGCGTGGCGTGGTGCTCGCTTGCGGGGGCTTCCCTCACGATCACCAGCGCATCGCGCGCCTGTTCCAGCATGCCGCCCATGGCAGCGACCATTTGAGCGCGGCCCCCAAGGGCAATACCGGCGATGGTCTGCGCCTGGGAGAGCGCGTCGGGGCATGGGTGGTGTCCGACCTGGCCCATGCCGCCGCCTGGGCGCCGGTGTCGAGAGTGCCGCGCGAAGACGGCGGCTTCAGTGGTTTTGCGCACCTGATGGAACGCGCCAAGCCGGGATTTATCGCCGTGCGCCAGGATGGCCGACGCTTCGTCAATGAGGCCGACTCCTACCACGACTACATGTGCGCCCTGTTTGCCGCCACGGGACCTGGAGAAACCCCGCAATCCTGGCTGATCTGCGACCACCGCGCCCAACGCCGCTATGGCCTGGGCTGGTCCAGGCCCTTTCCATTTCCGACGGCGCGCTACGTGCGCGCGGGCTACCTGTTCAAGGCCCCGACCCTGGCCGACCTGGCCCGCCAATGCGGCATCGATGCCCGGCAACTGCAAGCCACCGTCAGCGCATTCAACCTGGGCGCGGCCCAGGGGCATGACCCGCTCTTCCAGCGTGGCGAGTCGCTGTACAACCAGGCACAGGGCGAAGTCCTGCACGGGCCAAACCCGTCCCTTGGCGGCCTGTGTACACCACCGTTCTACGCGGTGAAACTGGTGCCCGGCAGCCTCGGCACCTTCGCCGGCCTGAACACCGATGCCTGCGCCCGCGCCCTGGACCAACACGGCGTGCCGATTCCCGGGCTGTTTGCCGTAGGCAATGACATGAACAGCATCATGAACGGCCACTACCCCAGCGGCGGCATCACCCTCGGCCCGGGCATGACCTTTGGCTACATCGCCGCGCAAACGCTTGCCGGCCTGGCCCCTGACCAAGCGCCAACCGGCCGACCTGCGCCTTAGTCAGGGTGAAAAACGCCAGCGTGGAGAACCACCCTCGGGAGCCTGTGATGAGCCATACCCCGCAAAAGATCATGCCTTCACGCCTGGCTTGCCGTTATCCCGAGGTGCAACAGGCATTGGACGCCGGCCTCCCCGGCAGAAATCGGCAGGTGGCCACTCGAATCGTGTTGTGGGCAGCCAGCGAAGCCGGCCTCAACCGGGCGGAGATAGTCATCGCACTGGCGAAAAAAGACCCCGCGCTGTTCGACGCGCTCTGCGCGGAAATGGAGGAGCAGCAATTCAGGCTGTTTGAGCGGGGAGACGAAAGGCACCTGGTTTTTTTCAACAAGGCACGGGTCTATAGCGCAAGTGCCTGGTTGGCCCGTGACGTCCCCCATGAAGCGATCTATGAGTCAATATTTGCGACAGACAGCGCACTGCTGATGGCTGATTTTTTCTGAACCCTGAACGCACTGCGCCATGATCCACGGGGCCATACCCACAGCTCCCGTCTTATGCGGCTCCCACCATAAAGTGCGATGACGTTTATTGCCCACAGGACTATGCTAAGGCGCCATCCGCCCGGCTGGCCTGACTTGCAAGGAATGCGTCATGGAGTTCGTGGTTCATAGCTATTGCCTAAAAGGCGCGCGCCAGGAGCCTTTACTGCCCCCCGTCACCCTGAAACCGACTTCATTGACCTTGACGGTCGCCGAGCTCATTCGCCTGACCGTGGGCCAACAGATCGCTGCGCTGTCGGTCCAGCACTGGCTGCAACACCTGTCGGCGCGCGAAGCGCTCGACCGCCAATACCTCAGCGAGCGGGACGTTCTTCAGCAGGCCCGTCAAGGCGCGGTGGCCATGCCTCAGGCCAGTGCGCCTCCGGACTTGGATGTCGGGGTTGAGGTCGAACGAGCCTTGAAGGGGTTCGAAACCCGCGCGTTCCGCGTTCTGCACAACGGCGTCATGCTGCAAAGCCTCGATGAGTCCATCGAACTGAGTCCCCCTTCCACCCTCGCGTTTATCCGCCTGGTGCCGCTGATTGGCGGTTGACCCTCGTCGCTCACTTCTTCGGATTACCTCATGCCATCACGTCGTCCTCTGCCTGAACAAGCCACACGCCTCGCTGCGCTGCGAGCCTTCTGTGATAGAGCGCTGGATGCCTATCGCGAGCCCGGAACCGATGAAGAGTCCGAGATCGATTTCTGGGAAGACCTCGACCTCCTGCGCATAGCCGATGACTGGGTCAGGCAGCATCCCGAGGATGGGCCCAAGGCACTGGCTGATGGTTTTGTGTTCCCGACCGTTTGGGACGATCTGCAGGACCACCGCGATCAACGGCGCTATGGCCTGCAATATCAACTCTGCGATGCGTGGATCACTGCTCACCCGGATGCCTACGCGCTGGAACAGATCTGTTCGCGACTGCGGCACATGCTGCAATTTGCCTTCGAGGACAGTGACTATCCATTGCCCACTGAAGAGGATGGCCCAGCCTATTACCGAAGAAGTCCCGACCAGGCCTGGGCCTTCCCGGACGTTCAAGCCTGCATCAATCGCCTGAGCAATTACCCGTCCACCCCGGCCTGGCAGAGTTTCGCCGAATGGTTGTTGGACGGCAGCTGGAACCGCGCACAGCCCTCTTCAGCGCCTGATGGTGAACAACGCAGAGTCGCCGACCCGTATCACTACCTGCATCGGGATATCAAGTGCATCGCTCTGGGCCTGCTGGCAGCGGGCCGCCTCGATTACCCCCGTTTCGTGCGGGCGGCCGATACCTGGGGCCGCGCCATGATGTTCTACTCAGACGTCGCCGGACTGGGCAGCGATGAAGCGTTCGACGAAGACGATGCAGACGACGAGGCCGCGCAAGCGCAAGACCTCGATGACGAGTCGCCCCAGAGCGATGCGCCCGACACAGAAGAACCCGCCGCAGTGCCTCCTGAACTGGCGAACTTCACCGCGCGTTATGCCGAGAGCGCCCTGGCCGGGCTGCCCGACAATGCCGAGCGGCTGGCTGACATCCTGGGTTCGGTCGAGGTGTATCAGAGCCGCTGGTTGCTGCAGGCCCTGGCGGTAGTCGAACGACTGGGCATGACTCCCGATGGCTTCTTCGACCGCTTCGGCGATACGGCCGCCGTGCTCGAACGCTTCCTATTGCTTCAGGAATTGCCCAGAGAGCAATCGGCCGAGCTGCTCGCGGCGCTGAGGGGTTTTTCAAAAAATACCCTGCTGACCGCCCTGCCCTACGCCGGACACGCCAGCCGAGTGGTGCTCGACGCGCTCGGCTGGAGCGACCTGCAGGCCTTCCAGCGTGAATACCTGAACATTGCCCTGGCCCCTCAGTCCGGCTGGGGCAGCGACCTGCCCAATACCCTGGATGAAACCGTGGGTGTGGTAGACCGCTACCTGCTGGACAAGGCGCTGGCCGAGGCCGACCCGGACCACCTGCGTCAGTACCTGGCGGCACTCAAACCCTCGCACTGGGCGTTTCCCGAGACACGCGTGCTGCTCGATGCCTACCAGGGCATCGGTCGACCGGCGCTGGAAAAGAAGCTGACCCGCCACGCCCAGGCGGCCATGCGCATCTATGGCCTGCTGCCCGTCACCGATGCGGACGACGTACGCCAGCGTTACCTGACACTGAAAAAACTGCACAAGGAGGTGCGTAAATACGGCGCTGAGCGTCAGGCCAACTCCCACGCCGCCGTGCAGGCCGGGCTGGAAAACCTGGCGCGGGTCGCCGGCTACCCCTCGGCGATGCGCCTGGAATGGGCCATGGAATCGGAAATCGCCGAATCCGCCCTGACAGCCGCCACCATCGATGGCTACGAGGTCACGCTGGTGATTGACGGCTTGTCCCCCACCTTGCACATCTGCAAAGCCGGAAAGACGCTCAAAACCGCACCGCCAGCCATTCGCAAAAGCGCAGATTTCGTCGCCCTCAAGGCACAGCAGGCCCTGCTCAAGGACCAGATCGCACGCTTCTGCCGCACCCTGGAAGCCATGATGAGCAGCGGCGAAACCCTGGCCCTGGACGAGCTGAAACCGCTGTTGAACATGCCCGCGGTGCGCCTGCTGCTGGAGCAACTGATCGTGCAGGTCGACGACGCTGCGCTGGGCTGGCTCGACACCGCCACGCTGACGGTGACTGACCTTGAAGGCCGCCAGCACACTGCGGCAAAAACCCTGCGGATTGCTCACCCTTTTCATCTGTTTACGGCAGGGCAACTCTCGGCCTGGCAGAAAGACGTGGTGAGCCATCGCCGCGTGCAACCGTTCAAACAGGCCTTTCGCGAGCTGTACCTGCTGACACCTGCCGAGAAAGACAGCGGCCTGTGGTCCAACCGATTTGCCGGCCACCGCCTGAAAAGCAACGTCGCGGCGCGATTGCTGCAGGCCCGCAACTGGTCGACCTCAAGCGTCGAGGACATCTACTACGAGAGCAAAGAACACGGGATTTACGCCCTGTTCAACTTTCTGGAAACCGGCCATTACCTCTCGGAAACAGAGCACTTTATCTTCGACACGATTGCGTTCTACCGCGAGCAGAAAGCCATCCCCCTTGAGCACGTACCGCCGCTGCTGTTCTCGGAAGTCATGCGTGACGCCGACCTGCTGGTCTCCGTGGCCCACGCCGCAGACGGCTACAGCACCAGCAACGAAACCCTGCAGCGACGCGCCGAACTGGTCGCCGAGTTGATCCAGGGACTGGGCTTGCGAAACGTTGAATGTGCCGGGCATTTTCTGCACATTACCGGCCAGCGTGCGAACTACCGCATTCATCTGGGCAGTGCCGTCATCCATATCGAACCCGGCAACTACCTGTGCATCGTGCCCGCGAGCCGCAACGTCACCGAGCTCTACCTGCCGTTCGCCGACACCGACAAGATAATGGCCGAGGTGCTGAGCAAGATGTTTCTGTTGCTGGACGACATGAACATCACCGACAGCCTGATACTGGAGCAGATACAGCAAGGCGGCTGACGGGGCTTGATGCAGGACTTGAAGCACTGGATCTCATATCGTTGCCTATTGCTGCTGTAGCCCTGCCGTTTTTGCCAATCCCCGTGGCCATTTCTGTGTCATTTGGCGTGACGCAATGACTTGGGGGTGCACCCGTAATACTTTTCGAAGGCGCTACTGAAACTCGAAAGGTGTTGAAACCCGACCTTGTACGCCACCGTGGACACGTACATGCCTGACTCCAGAAGCTCCTTGGCTTTTGCCATGCGGATATCCGTCAGCATGCGGTAAGGGCTGGTGCCAAACACCTTGCGAAACCCCTGCTTGAGCTTGAATTCATTGGTGCTCAGCGCAGCGCACAAATACCCCACGGTTAATTGGCGGTCGAACTGGCTGATCAGGATATCCCGCGCTCTCAGCATCAAGTCCTGGTCCTTTGAGCGGACCCTGTCCTCTACGGACGTTGGTGCGGGCGCCAGCGGTCGGATCTGCTCCGACAACAGCCCGAGCGCGGCAATGTGGATATCGAGCAGCCCTCCAGCCTGGTCGTGCAGATGGACCAATGAATTGGCCAGCCTTTGTGTGGCCGCACCGTGCCTGCCGCAAAATAAACGGTTGGCCGACAGCGCCTTGACGCCGCCCTCGATCAAGTATTCCAACCCGTACCGCTGCAGCAGCGGCGCCTTGGCCACCAGGCGCAACTGGCGGATCGCCTGTTTGGCCGGATAACACCGCTCTCCGCGCAAGTTGCCGTAGGTGGCGACCGTGCTGTGGCCGCCGATGAAATCGTAACGCTGTCCGTCCATGCCGGTGCTGCTCGACTGTCCCGACAACGCGATCGCTACCGTCAGGGCACGCTCCCCTTCAAACGACCCACTCTCCACCAGGTCAACGTTCGGGTTGAACTGGGAGTAGGTCACTGCCAGGCCATCCTCGAATGTCAGAGAGTCAGTGAAGCAGGTGCCCAGGCTTTCGGGTAACTGGGATCGCTGCCAAGGCGTTTGCCCCAGGCGAGAAGGCGCAGCCCTGTCCGTGGAGGAAAATCGGTAGCTCATGCTCATCATTCCTTGTGTTGCGCTGCCCCAATGCCGGGATATCTGCGAAATGCCAAACAGATAATCCGGACTGCCTAAACCTGTAAAAAGATCCATTCGCATTGGGATTCTATAGTGGCCCGACCTTAATTAGCGCCTCTTTCGGCCCTGGCCACCCCATGACTGATCTCCCTGACACGGTGCATGGCACTGTTTTCATAGCGCTGCCCTTGTTTGCTGCCGGTAACCTGCCGGCGCTGGGCGCGGAGCACCTCGTTCAACCGACGCCCATTGAGCGTGCCCATGAAGTCGCGCCACGCCACGTGTTGAGCGCCGATCAGCCCTGTGTGCCCGCCTTGCGCCTCTGGCGCCCCGTCAATTTCCAGCCTTTACCGACAGCACCTCCATACGCCCGCCCCAGGGGCGATCAAATGAATACCGCAGGAGTCCATTCATGACGGAACACACACTCAAAGCACGGGAGGTCAAACTCCTCGGTTACCACTCGCGGGAACTCAAGGCCGAGCATTTCGCGGTGGTCGAAACGGCGGTTGCAGAACCCGGCCCCGGGCAGGTGCTGGTGCGCAATCGCTGGTTTCGGGTCTCTATCTCGACCCGTTTGATGGCCGAAGCGGGTGCCGAAGAGGTCAAAGGCATTCCCTTCCTCCCGCTCAAACCTGGCGACACCCTCGCCGATGGCGCCATTGGCGAGGTGATCCGGGTCGGTGCCGGGGTCAGCCTCAGTGTCGGCAGCCTCGTCATGCATCCCCTGGGGTGGCGCGACTACGCGGTGCTGCCGGTCGAGCAATGCACGCTCATCGATGCCCCGGTCGTTGATCCTGCCGCCTGGCTCGGGCATGGCTGGACGGCCTACGCCGCGTTGGTAAAGGCCGTGCAAGTTCGTCCGGGCGATACAGTCTTCGTCACCAGCGGCGCCGGCGCCATTGGCTCCATGGCCGGACAAATCGCCCGGCTACTGGGTGCTACACGGGTCATCGGCAGCACCAGCAACCAAGAGAAAGCCCGGTGGATGCAGGCCGAACTGGGCTATGACGCCGTGGTCACGCGCGAAGGCGAGCCGATCCGCGAGCAACTGGCCCGCATGGCGCCAGAGGGTATCGACGTTATCGTCGACATGGTGGGCGGCGAACAACTGGCGGCCGCCCTGGAGATTGTCCGGCACGGTGCACGTTGTGTACTGCTCGGAGCAGTGTCGGCGGAACTGAACCCCCACAGCGCAACCCTGAAGGCACCGGTCGAACTGGACACCTTCCCCCTGATTCTCAGGGGAGTGACGCTACGCGGTTTCAGTGCCGACGAAGAAGCACCAGAAATGTTCGACGCCTGGATACGACAACTGGCGCTGTGGCAGCGCGACGGCGGTATTCGTATCCCCCACACCTTGGTCAAAGGCCTGGTCCAAGCACCGCTGGCATTGCAGGAGGCTTGTGCGGGCCACCTCAAGAGCCTGGTCCTGGTGGAGCTTGAAGGGTGATGGGGACTTCAACCGTTTCGCCTCACGTCAATACCAGCGCCGCGCAATCATGGCTGCTGTGGGCCGGTTTTATCCTGGTGTCGCTGAACCTGCGATTGATCTTCAGCACCGTCGGCCCATTGCTGGAGAACCTGCAACTGGGCTTTACCTCCACCTTGCTGGTGACGACCCTGCCCCTGGCACTGCTGGGCCTGTTCTCCATGGCCGGCGTAAGGTTGCGGCACTGGTTGGGCGAGGAGCGTGCGCTGTTTTTCGCCCTGATCCTGTTAAGTATGGGTTGCAGCGTTCGCGGGCTGGGTGAACCTGGGTTGATCGTGGGCACCTTCGTGGGCAGTGCGGGCATTGCCGTGATGAACGTGATCATGCCCGTGCTCGCGCGAAAACGCTTCGGACCACAGCGCATGGGCATGGTCATGGGGATCTATGCACTGATGCTCGGCGCCGGCGCGGTGCTGGGGGCCAGCGCCTCGCTGCCGCTGTTCCAATGGCTGGGTGCTGATCGCGCTTCGGCGTTCCACGCCCTCGGGCTGTGGGCCATTCCGGCCTTGCTCGCACTGTTGCTGTGGGCTCCGCAAGTGCGGCACGCCGCGCACCACCGGCCGGGCAGCGGCCATGGCGGCCCGGGCGTCAATGTGTATCGCGACCCCACGGCCTGGGCAATCACCCTGTTCTTCGGACTGCAGGTGCTGAACCTGTTCGTGTTCCTGCCGTGGATGCCCACCCTGCTCAGAGACCGTGGCGCCGACGGTGCAACTGCCGCAGTGATTTTCTCGCTCTCGCAACTGAGCCTGATGCTCGCCAGTTTTGTCATGCCGCTGCTGGCTGCACGCACCCAGGACCACCGCCCTCACATTGCCGCAACCATCCTGTTATGCCTGGCCGGAACCTTGGGGCTGATGTACTCGCCTTTGCACAGCGCAACCGTATGGGCCGGGGTACTCGGCGCCGGGCAAGGCGCCGGTCTTTCTCTGGGGACGTTCCTGTTCGTGGCAAAGTCCGCCAGCATCGACACCGCCACTCGCATTTCGGCCATGGCGCAAACCGTGGGCTACCTCATTGCCGCCGCGGGCCCCCTGATGGTTGGGGCGCTCTATCAACACAATGGAGACTGGAACCTCCCTGTGTTGTTGCTGGCGGGTATTTTGCTGATTCAATTGATCGTGGCGTTGCCGGCCGGGCGTAACGTCAAGGTGTGAGCCTTCGGAGCGAGATCTGCCGCACATCTCGCTCCGGCTGGGTGCAACTCAGCAGGTCAGATACGGGGCGGCAAGAATCAAAGAAAGACTTTTCTCTGGACGAAAAAAATGGACCTCTTTTCAGAGGTCCATTTTTTAATGCTTGGAGCGGGAAACGAGACTCGAACTCGCGACCCCGACCTTGGCAAGGTCGTGCTCTACCAACTGAGCTATTCCCGCGTCTTGGTGGTGCGCATTTTATAGAAATCAGAAGCGGCGTCAAGCCCTTGATTCAAAAAAGTTTTATTTCTTTTCCGCATTGGTCTTCAGGTGCGGCCACGCGGCACGCAGGTATTGCAGCATCGACCACAAGGTCAGGCCTGCGGCGATCAGCAACAATGCATAGCCGACCAGGACCCAGAAGCTGAAGTCCGACGGGTTGGCCAGCAGGATCACCAGCGCCAGCATCTGCGCGGCGGTTTTCCATTTGCCCATGTTGGACACGGCAACGTGGGCACGGGCGCCGAGTTCGGCCATCCATTCGCGCAATGCCGAGACAACGATTTCACGACCGATGATCACCGCCGCCGGCAAGGTCAGCCACAGGTTGCCGTGTTCCTGCACCAGCAGCACCAGGGCCACCGCCACCATCAGCTTGTCGGCCACCGGATCGAGGAAGGCACCGAACGGAGTGCTTTGCTCCAGGCGGCGCGCCAGGTAGCCGTCCAGCCAGTCGGTTGCAGCGGCGAAGGCAAACACCGAACTGGCCGCCATATAGCTCCAGCTGTAGGGCAGGTAAAACAGCAGAATGAAAATCGGGATAAGCAGGACGCGTAGAACGGTGATCAGATTAGGGATATTCATCGGCACAACTGGCTACGAGGTGAGGTGGCATTCTACTCGCTATGCAGGCTTGCATAAATCGACTCTGCGAGCTTTTTACTGATCCCCGGTGCTTTGGCGATCTCTTCGATGCTTGCACGAGACAGCTCCTGCAATCCACCAAAATGTTTGAGAAGCTCCCGCCGCCGCTTCGGCCCCACGCCCGCCACCCCTTCCAGGGTCGAGGTGCGTCGGGTCTTGCCACGTCGGGCACGGTGCCCGGTGATCGCGAAACGGTGAGCCTCATCGCGAATCTGCTGGATCAGGTGCAGCGCCGGCGAGTCGCCTTTGAGGGTGAACTCGTGGGCCGCGTCATTCAAGTACAGGGTTTCGAAACCGGCCTTGCGTGTAGCGCCCTTGGCCACGCCGAGCAGGATCAGGTCCGGCACCGCCAGCTCGTTGAGCACATCACGGGCCATGGATAGCTGGCCCTTGCCGCCGTCCACCAGCAGGATGTCCGGTAACTTGCCCTCGCCGTCCTTGAGCTTGCTGAAGCGTCGGGTCAGGGCCTGATGCATCGCCGCGTAGTCATCGCCGGCGGTCACGCCTTCGATGTTGTAGCGCCGATAGTCGGACTTGATCGGCCCCTCGGGACCGAACACCACGCAGGACGCCACCGTGGCCTCACCGCTGGAGTGGCTGATGTCATAGCATTCCAGGCGCTGCGGTGGTTCGTCGAGGTTGAGCACTTCGGCCAGGGCATCGAACCGGGCAGCCACGTGCTGCCGGTTGGCCAAGCGCGCACTCAAGGCCTGTTCGGCATTGGTCACGGCCAGTTGTTGCCAGCGGGCCCGGGTACCACGCACCCGGTGGCTGATACTCAGTTCACGCCCACGCTGTTCGTCGATGGCGGCAATCAGGGTTGGAAAGTCTTCGTGGACCACGTTGACGATCAACTCGGCCGGCAAGTCGCGTTCAGGGCTGCTGATAAAGTATTGGCCGAGAAACGCCAGCATGACCTCGGCCACCTCCTCCTCGATACCGACCTGGGGAAAGAAGTTCTTGCTGCCCAGCACTCGCCCACCGCGCACGCTGATCAGGTGCACACAGGCACCGCCCGGGTTAACGAAAGCCGCCACCACATCCACATCGCCAGTGCCGCCTTCCATGCTCTGCTGGTCCTGGACCCGGCGCAGCAGGGAGATCTGGTCTCGCAGTTCAGCGGCCTTTTCGAAGTCCAGGGTGCTGGCGGCAGCTTCCATGGCGCTGGAAAGCTCGTCGGTCAGGGCATTGCTGCGCCCCTCCAGGAACATCACCGAATGCCGTACGTCTTCGGCATACACCGGCGCGTCCACCAGGCCGACGCAAGGCGCCTTGCAGCGCTTGATCTGGTACTGCAGGCAGGGCCGAGTGCGGTTCTTGTAGTAGCTGTCTTCGCACTGGCGGACCATAAAGGTCTTCTGCAGCAGGCTCAGGCTCTCGCGAATGGCGCCGGCACTGGGGTAAGGACCAAAGTACTTGCCCTTCTGCTTCTTGGCCCCACGATGGATGCTGAAGCGCGGAAAGTCGCCATCGGACAAAAACACATAGGGATAGGACTTATCGTCGCGCAGCAGGATGTTGTAGGGCGGCCGCCATTCCTTGATCAGCGTCTGCTCGAGCAGCAGGGCCTCGGTTTCATTGGCGGTGATGGTGGTTTCGATCTGCGCGATGCGCCCCACCAGGGCAGCGGTCTTGGGCGCCAGGCCGGTCTTGCGAAAGTAGCTGGCCAGGCGGTTTTTCAGGTTCTTGGCTTTACCGACGTAGAGCAGGCGCGCTTCGCTGTCGAACATGCGATACACGCCGGGACGGCCACTGCAGGTAGATAGAAAAGCACTGGGATCAAACTGGTCAGTCATTATCAGGCGCTGGCATCGACCATGCCGTGGCGAACCGCGAGCAACGTCAACTCGACATCACTGCTGATCGAGAGCTTCTCGAAAATACGGTAACGGTAGGTGTTCACGGTTTTCGGCGACAGGCACAGCTTGTCGGAGATGATCTGCACTTTCTGGCAGCCGACAATCATCAGCGCGATCTGGATCTCACGCTCGGACAAGGCGTCGAACGGCGAATCACTGGAAGGCTGGAATGACTTGAACACCAGTTGCTGGGCGATCTGCGGGCTGATGTAGCGCTGGCCGGCAAACACCAGGCGGATCGCCTGGACCATTTCGTTGAGGCCAGCGCCCTTGGTCAGGTACCCGGCCGCACCGGCTTGCAACAAGCGGGTCGGGAACGGGTCTTCTTCACAGACCGTGACGGCCACGACTTTGATGTCAGGATGGCTGCGCAGCAATTTGCGCGTCGCTTCAAGACCACCGATACCGGGCATCTTGACGTCCATCAGGACTACATCGGGTTTCAGCTCCCGAGCCTTGAGCAGGGATTCCTCTCCCGACTCGGCCTGTCCGACTACTTGCAGGCCATCGATGTCAGCCAGCATTCGTGTAATGCCTGTACGAACGAGATCATGGTCATCGACTACTAGCACCCTAATCAAGCAGACACCTCGCGAAATGGTCTTATAGGTTGCCGGACACCTTAGCAAAAAAGCAGCGCCCAGACCTAATGGCAGCGCGACATAAAGAGCATCTATTCACAATAATCAGCGATTACCGAGTTATCCCTGAGTAAATGCTTGGTTCTCAGGTTTCGCGCACCCCCACCTTTCTGCGCGACACGCTGGAAGCAGAGAGCTCTGCGAGGGTCATGGTCAGGCGCCGGATAGCATCCTGATCCTCCTTGAACAACGCTCTGTAGCTGTCCAGCACCTTCTCCTCGGTCTGGCTCAGATGACCGACATGGACCGGAATGCGGCTGCCGGTCAACACATACAGCACATCCACCCCCTGGGCGGCGACCCGTGACAGATAATCCGCCTTGGGCGCACGGTCACCGCTCTCGTACTTGCCTTGCGCGTTGGCTTCAACGCCACCTATTTCACCAAAAACTTTCTGCGACATGCCCAGGCGCTCTCGCTCCCGTCGTAACCGCGAACCGATTCCACTCATTTGGATGTATGATCCCATTTTATACACCCCTAGGGGTGTTACACTCTTCACGCATTGAACAAATTTGAACGGTTTTGAACTATGCCCGGTATCCGCACTGCCGCACAAGCCAAGGCCTGGCTAGAACACCAAGGTAAATCCGTACAACAGTTCGCACGTGAACACGGTGTCGATCCAGCGACCACCTATCAGGTGCTGGCCGGACGCAAAAAAGGTCGGCGCGGAGAAGCGCATAAAGTCGCGGTGCTGCTGGGCATGAAGGACGGAATCATTCTGGCGGACGAAATACCCGCTCAACTCCCTACCGTCGAACCGTGACAGCCAATCGGAAGCAGCCCCGCCTACCCAGGTGCGACACAGTGCCGCTCCATCCGTAGAAAACACTCGTCTTCGCCCACCACCTCAAGCCCCATCCGCCGATAGAGCCCCTGGGCCGGGTTGTCCTTGAACACGGTCAAGCGCAACAGGCCGCGCCGTTCATGGCGTGCCTTCGCCAGCATCTGTTCGATTGTCCAGGCGCCGGCGCCCTGCCCTCGGCGACTGGCCTGCACGTGCAGTTCGCGAATATAGAGCGCCTTGAGATCACGGCTCAGGCTGACAAAACCCAAGCGCTCGGCACCACGGCAGATCAGCCAATTCTCCCGTCCGACCCAGGCGACGTCGAACGCCTGATCCAGCCACAGCAGGTCGTGGCGAATGTGATAGCCAAGCATTGTTTCGCGGGTGAGGTCGCGGGCGAACGCCAGGTCCGCCGCGCTGGCCGGGCGCAGTTCGAATCCGCTCAAGAGCACACGACGCCCACGATACGCCCGCTCCAGACCTGGTCCGTGCGCCGGGCGATCACCAACTGTTCGCCGACACCGCGTGCTGCGGCAAGATCGGCCGCCCGCTCAGGCTCATAACCCGTCAATGACAACTCGGGGAACACCAGCAATTTCACGCCCTGCTCGGCGGCCGCGGCCATAAAGTCGAGGTGCCGAGCGATATTGCCAGGCAGGTCGCCTACCACGGAAATCGATTGGGCAGCAGCAATGGTCAGTGTCGGCATGAATGATCCTGAAGGGCGGCAACGCTCGCGAGCGGCGAGTGTGTCATAAAACTTCCGGTGGCTTAATCCATAGATCCCGGCCTCAATCGCCATAGAAATTAGTGATTGAATCGCAACCCCCGCCTCAAGTAAGCTCGCCCCACTTCACGGAGAAACAGCATGTTGCCCCTCATCCCTTCCACGCATCGTCACACTGCCAGCGCCTCGCGCTCGGTGGCGGCTGCCCGGGTGAACAACGTCTGCGCTCCGGCAAGCTTTTATTTTGGGTATTGGTTTAGCCACTGGCGCGCCTGATACCCAAACGGCGCCCACTTCACGGGTCGCCCACCAGAGAACTTCTCACCCCCGGTCGGCTTCCCGACCGGGGGTTTTGTTTTTTTAGGGCTGCACATTTTTAGCAACACACCGAACTTACTGAGGATTGACCCATGAACTACGCCACTTATTACCGTTACCCATCCTTCGCCTGGCGATTTAGCAACCTCCGTTCGGGACAGCCTGCCGCCTCCGATCGGTCACCGACTGGTGGCAACCCAACATCAATCGCCAATCCGGCCAATTGTCGAACACCCCAGTAGGGCCGCGCGCGGGAACCGTCCCGCCGCCTGCCCAGGAAGCCTTGAACATGAACTCGTCCGTCTCTGCCCTGCCGCTGTCCACCCTGTCTTCTGCCAACGAAGCCCTGACCCAGCGCCTGCCCAGCTCGCTTGCCCTCAAGCAGCAACTGCCCCTCAGCGCTGCCTTGCAACAGCAAGTCGCCACCCATCGCCAAGCGGTGCGCAACATTCTCAACGGTGAAGACTCCCGTTTGCTGGTAGTCGTCGGGCCCTGCTCGATCCATGACCCACAGTCCGCTATTGAATACGCCACCCATCTGGCCCGCCTGGCAGCCGAAGTCAGCGACGACCTGCTGCTGGTGATGCGTGCCTACGTCGAAAAACCCCGAACCACGGTCGGCTGGAAAGGCCTGGCCTACGACCCGCACTTGAACGGCAGCGACGACATGGCCGGCGGCCTGACCCTGTCCCGCGAGCTGATGCGGCAGATGCTCGAGCTGGGCCTGCCGATTGCCACCGAACTGTTGCAACCGATGGCTGCCGGCTACTTCGATGATCTGCTGAGCTGGGTGGCGATTGGCGCACGCACCACCGAATCGCAGATCCACCGCGAGATGGCCAGCGGCCTGGCAATGCCGGTGGG
This sequence comes from Pseudomonas sp. MF4836, assembly GCF_002018875.1. Classification (GTDB taxonomy): domain Bacteria; phylum Pseudomonadota; class Gammaproteobacteria; order Pseudomonadales; family Pseudomonadaceae; genus Aquipseudomonas. Next base: position 375,832 of record NZ_MVOL01000001.1, on the reverse strand, counting down.
CTTCAAGAATGGCACCGACGGCGGGGTCGGCATCGCCTGCGACGCCATGCGATCAGCGGCGCACCCCCATCGCCATTTCGGTGTCGACAGCCAGGGCCACCCGGCCATCATCCAGACCCCAGGCAACCCGGACACCCACCTGGTGCTGCGCGGCGGCCACCGCGGGCCGAACTACGACCGCGCGCATGTGACCCAGGTGCAGCACGAGCTGCAGAAGTTGAAGATCCCGGCGCGGATCATGGTCGATTGCAGCCACGCCAACAGCGGCAAAGACCCGCTGCGCCAACCGGCAGTGTTCAATGATGTGCTGCAACAGCGCCTGCATGGCGACCGCTCGCTGGTCGGGGTGATGCTGGAGAGCCACCTGTTCGAAGGCTGCCAGCCCCTGAGCCCCTCGATGCGCTACGGCGTATCGGTGACCGACGGCTGCCTGGGCTGGGACGCCACCGAAGACTTGCTGCGCAACGCCGCGCAACAATTGCGGACGCTGCCGGCGTCCGCCTGACAGCCCGCGCAGCGGCGACAGCACCGTAGCCGCTGCCGCCAGGTTGCGCTGGCCCTTACAGACAACCCAATACTCTCGGGTTAATGCGGCGCCTGTCCCGGACAGCGTCCGAACGCGGCCCGAGCCTATCGGCAGTGGCTACAGGTCGCGTCTTCGTTGCCGGAACGATTGGCTGCAAGGGTTGGCCAGCGGTCGCGACGGTAACGAGTTGAAGGAACTTTGACGAGAAATAGCCACCTGAATCCGGTAGGCTCTCCACTTTCTTGAAAGGAGCAACTCCCCATGGCCAAAGCCACTGCCCGTCACATCCTCGTTGCCGACGAAGCCAAGTGCAACGCACTGAAATCCGAAATCGAAGCCGGCGCAGACTTCGCCGAAGTCGCGAAAAAGAACTCCACCTGCCCATCCAGCCGTGATGGCGGCAACCTGGGCTCGTTCGGCCCTGGCCAGATGGTCAAGGAATTCGACACCGTGGTGTTCAGCGCCCCGATCAATGTCGTGCAAGGCCCGGTGAAAACCCAGTTCGGTTACCACCTGCTGGAAGTGACCAGCCGCCAGGACTGATCCTGTCGCGATTTGTGTCCATGACGGCCCGCCTTTTGGTGGGCCGTTGTGTTTGGGAGATGGCTTGCGGCTGGCAAGCGAGGCGCCGCTAGCGTACAAATCATGCTCTTCGATCACCCGGCTCGTAAGGCTGACAATGCGACTGTTTTTCCCCACCGTGATGTTCACCGCCCTGACGCTGATGCTGGGCGCCGCAGGTGCCAGTGCCGCACCGCAACACGCCCTGACCGTCTACGGCGAACCGGCCAAGTACCCCGAAGGCTTCAGCCACTTCGCCTACGCCAATCCGCAAGCCCCCAAGGGTGGCAGCATGCGCCGCTCGGCGCTGGAAATCGGCCGTTTCGACCATGTCCTGCCTTATATAGACAAAGGCATTGGCGTGTCCCAGCTCGACGGGATGGTCTATTCGCCCTTGGCCCAGCGCTCGCTGGATGAGCCCTACACCGTATATGGCCTGGTGGCCGAGAAGATGGAGCGCGCCGAAGATGGCTTGTGGCTGCGTTTCTACCTCAACCCCAAGGCGCGCTTCGCCGACAACACGCCGATCACCGCCGAAGACGTGCGCTACAGCTACGACCTGCTGATGACCCAGGGCAGCCTGCGCTATCGCACCCAGTTCGAGGATGTCAAAAACGTCGAAGTGGAATCGCCGCGAGTGATCCGTTTCGACTTCAAGAGCAATGAAAACCGCACCCTGCCCCTGGATATCGCGACCCTGCCGGTGTTCCCCGAACACTGGTGGAAGAGTCGCGACTTCGCCAACGGCGGTGGCTATGACGCGCCCCTGGGCAGCGGTCCGTATCGGGTCGACAAGGTCGACTCCGGGCGCAGCATCACCTTCGTCCGCAACCCTGCCTGGTGGGGCAAGGACCTGCCGGTGAGCCGCGGCCTGTACAATTTCGACCGCTTCAGCGTCGAATACTTCGGCGACATCGACGTCGCGCGCCAGGTCCTGCGCGGCGGCGCCTACGACTACAACCGCGAATTCTCTGCCACCGGCTATTCCGTCGGCTACGAAAGCCCGCCCCTGAGCGACGGCCGCCTGCAAAAGGCCCACCTCGCAAAATCGGCGCCACAAATAGCCCAGGGCTATGTGTTCAACCTGGATAAACCGATGTTCCAGGACCGCCGCGTACGCCAGGCCCTGGCCATGCTCTGGGACTACGAATGGAGCAACCGGCAGATGATGCGCAACATGTACATCCGCCAGCAGAGTTTCTTCTCCAACACCGCGCTCGCTGCCCGCAGCCTGCCGGACGCCGAAGAACTGAAAATCCTCGAGCCCCTACGCGGGCAGATCCCCGATGAAGTCTTCACCCAGGTCTTCGAGGCGCCCAAGACCGATGGCAGCGGAGTGATCCGCGACAAGCAGCTGCAAGCCCTGGCCCTGCTCGAACAGGCGGGGTGGAAGGCCGAAGGCGACACCCTGGTCAACGCCGACGGCGAGCCCCTGAGCTTCACTTTCCTCATCACCCAGAACTCCATCGAACGCCTGCTGCTGCCCTACAAACGCAACCTGGCGCAGATCGGCATCACCTTGAACATCCGCCGCATCGACCCTTCGCAATACGTCAACCGCCTGATGGCCCGTGACTACGACATGATCGTCACCGGCTACCCGGTGACCACGTCGCCGGGCATGGAGCTGTTCAACTATTTCGGCTCCGCAGCGGCCAAGGACGCCGGCTCCAACAACTACATGGTGCTCAAGAATCCGGCCGTCGACACCCTGGTCAATGGCCTGGTGAAAGCCACCAGCCAGCCGGAGATGCTGCGCTACGCCCATGCCCTGGATCGGGTGCTGCAGTGGAACTACTACTGGATCCCCAACTACTACCCGCCAGGAACCTCCACCGTGTGGTGGAACCGCTTCGGCATCCCGGCAGTGCCCGCCAGCAATGACGAAGCCATCGAAAGCTGGTGGGAAGTCAGCAGCACCGCACTGACCAATGAACAGATGGCCGCCGAGCTGATCCGCCGTGGCAAATCCGGAGGGCGACACTGATGCTGGGCTACATTCTGCGGCGCCTGCTGCTGATCATTCCGACCCTGCTGATCATCCTCCTGGTGAATTTCGTCATCATCCAGGCCGCGCCGGGCGGCCCAGTGGAACAGGCCATTGCGCGCATGCAGGGGATTGGCGGCGGTGGCAGCGTCGGCGGTTCCGGCGACATGAGCAGCGGCAGCTCCCGGGCCAGCCGCGGCCTCGACCCGAAACTGATCCAGGACATCGAGAAGCAATACGGCTTCGACAAACCGGCCCACGAACGCCTGTGGCTGATGCTCAAGAACTACGCGCACCTGGATTTCGGCAAGAGCTTCTTCCGTGGCGCCACGGTCACTGACCTGATCCTGGAAAAAATGCCGGTGACCATCTCCCTCGGCCTCTGGGCGACCCTGATCACCTACCTGGTGTCGATTCCCCTGGGGATTCGCAAGGCGGTGCACCACGGCAGCCATTTCGACATCTGGAGCAGCACCGCGATCATCATCGGCTATGCGATGCCGGCGTTCCTGTTCGCCATGTTCCTGATCGTGCTGTTCGCCGGCGGCACCTCGCTGAACTGGTTCCCGGTGCGTGGCCTGGTCTCGGACAACTTCGAACAGCTGAGCACCCTGGGCAAGGTCGCCGACTACTTCTGGCACCTGGTGCTGCCGGTGACGTCCCTGGTGATCGGCGGTTTCGCCACCCTGACCATCCTCACCAAGAACTCATTCCTCAACGAAATCACCCGCCAGTACGTGGTCACCGCCCGGGCCAAGGGCCTGAGCGAACGCCGGGTGCTGTACGGTCATGTGTTCCGCAACGCCATGCTGCTGGTGGTCTCGGGCATTCCCCAGGCCTTTATCAGCGTGTTCTTCGCCGGCTCGTTGCTGATCGAGGTGATCTTCTCCCTCGATGGCCTGGGACGCATGAGCTACGAGGCGGCGGTGTCCCGTGATTACCCGGTGGTGTTCGGCTCGCTGTTTATCTTCACCCTCTTCGGCCTGCTGATAAAACTCATCGGCGACCTGTGCTACACCCTGGTCGACCCGCGTATCGACTTCGCCGCGAGGAACGCCTGATGCTCACGCTTTCTCCTTTGGCGCGCCGGCGCTTCGACCGTTTCAAGAAAAACCGCCGTGGCTGGTGGTCGCTGTGGCTGTTTATCGGCCTGTTTATCCTGACCCTGGGCGGCGAGCTGATCGCCAATGACAAGCCGCTGGTGGTCAGCTACCAGGGCTCGTTGTACTTCCCCGCGTTCAAGCGCTACACCGAGCAGGAATTCGGCGGCCAGTTGCCGTTCCAGGCCGACTACCGCAGTGACTACGTGCAGCAACTGATCCGCAAGGATGGCGGCTGGATGCTGTTCCCGCCGATCCCGTTCAGTGAAGACACGCCCAACTACGACCTGACCCAGCCGGCCCCGAGCCCGCCAAGCAAGGTCAACTGGCTGGGCACCGACGACCAGTCTCGCGATGTGCTGGCGCGGGTGATTTATGGCGCGCGGGTGTCGATCCTGTTCGCCCTGGCCCTGACCGCCATCAGCGCCCTGATCGGTATCGCCGCCGGCGCCCTGCAAGGCTATTACGGCGGCTGGGTCGACCTCTTGGGCCAGCGTTTGCTGGAGGTCTGGTCGGGGCTGCCGGTGCTGTACCTGCTGATCATCCTCTCGGGGTTCGTCGAGCCCAATTTCTGGTGGCTGCTGGGGATCATGGCGCTGTTCTCCTGGCTGGCCCTGGTCGACGTGGTGCGCGCCGAGTTCCTGCGCGGGCGCAACCTGGAGTACGTCAAGGCCGCGCGGGCCCTGGGCCTGACCGATCGCAAGGTGATCGTGCGGCACATCCTGCCCAACGCCATGAACGCCACCTTGAGCTACCTGCCCTTTATTCTGACCGGCGCCATTTCCACCCTCACCGCCCTGGACTTCCTCGGCTTCGGCATGCCCGCCGGCAGCGCGTCCCTGGGCGAGCTGATCGGCCAGGGCAAGCAGAACCTGCAGGCGCCGTGGCTGGGGCTGACGGCGTTTTTCACCCTGGCGCTGATTCTGTCGCTGCTGGTGTTTATCGGCGAGGCGTTGCGCGATGCCTTTGATCCCCGATCTTGATCCACGATCTTGATCCCCGATCGTGATCCACGTTTATGAAGCGGACTGTAGCAATGACTGACAACCTGATCGAAATCCGCCACCTGAATGTCGCCTTCGGCGAGCAGACGGTGGTCCGCGACCTGAGCCTGGACATCCGCCCCGGTGAGTGCCTGGCCCTGGTCGGCGAGTCCGGCTCGGGCAAGTCGGTGACCGCCCACTCGATCCTGCAACTGCTGCCGCAGACCGGTTGCAGCAGCTCCGGCAGCGTGCGTTATCGGGGCCAGGAGCTGCTGGGCGCCGAGCCCGCCACCCTGCAAAAGCTGCGAGGCAATCGCATTGCGATGATCTTCCAGGAGCCCATGACCTCCCTCAACCCGCTGCACAGCATCGAGAAACAGATCGGCGAAACCCTGCTGCTGCACAAGGGCCTGGGAGGCAAACAGGCCCAGGCGCGAATCCTCGAACTGCTGGAGCTGGTGGGCATTCAAAAACCCCAGGAACGGCTCAAGGCCTACCCGCACCAGCTTTCCGGCGGCCAGCGCCAGCGGGTGATGATCGCCATGGCCCTGGCCTGCGAGCCGGAACTGCTGATCGCCGACGAACCCACCACCGCCCTCGATGTGACGGTGCAGCGCAAGATCCTGCTGCTGCTCAAATCCCTGCAACAGCGCCTGGGCATGTCCCTGCTGCTGATCAGCCACGACCTCAACCTGGTGCGACGCATCGCCCAGCGGGTGTGCGTGATGAAGGCCGGGGAAATCGTCGAACAGGCCGACTGCGAAACCCTGTTCAGCGCGCCGACTCATCCTTACAGCTGCGAGTTGCTCAACGCCGAACCTGAGGGCGAAGCGCTGTGCCTCGATGCTCGGGAAACGGTGCTGGAGGTGGACAACCTGAGGGTCGACTTCCAGATCGGTGGCGGCCTGCTGCGCCGCAAGCACTACCTGCGGGCGGTGGATGGCATCAGCCTTAGCGTGCAGCAAGGCAAGACCCTGGGGATTGTCGGCGAGTCGGGCTCGGGCAAATCGACCCTGGGCCAGGCGATTTTGCGGCTGCTGGACTCCCAGGGTGGCATTCGCTTCCAGGGCCAGGCGCTGGATGGCCTGACCCAGAAACAACTGCGGCCGTGGCGCAAGCAGATGCAGGTGGTGTTCCAAGACCCCTTCGGCAGCCTGAGCCCACGGATGTCGGTGGCGCAGATCATCAGCGAAGGGCTGGAGGTGCACAGCCAGTCGACCGCCAGGCAATGCGAAGCGCAGGTGATCCAGGTGCTGCAGGAGGTCGGCCTGGACCCCGCCAGCCGCCATCGCTACCCCCACGAGTTTTCCGGCGGCCAGCGCCAGCGCATTGCCATCGCCCGCGCCCTGGTATTGAAACCGGCGCTGATCCTGCTCGACGAACCGACCTCGGCCCTGGACCGCACGGTGCAAAAGCAAGTGGTGGCGCTGCTGCGCCACTTGCAGGAAAAACACGGCCTGACCTACCTGTTTATCAGCCACGACCTGGCCGTGGTCCGCGCCCTGGCCCACGACATGATCGTGATCAAGGACGGCAAAGTCGTCGAACAAGGCCCCAGCCACGAGGTGTTCGAAGCTCCCCAGCACCCGTACACCCAGGAACTGCTGGCTGCTGCGCAGCCCGGATAATTGCCCCACAACTACAAGAGGGTTGCTGCAGCCGCTACCGAGGCACGAGGCAGCGACTACAGGGTTTGAATCATCGGGCATAATCCCGGGCGCACATTTTCTGGATGCCAGCATGAACGACAGCGAAAACCTCAAGGATTACCAGCGGGTGCGCCAATTGGCGATCCGTTCGCTGTTCGAGATCATCGAGCAGTCCAGCGAGGGCACGGTGATTGTCGACCGCGACGCCAATATCGTGTGGATGAACGAGCGTTATGCCCGGCGTTTTGGCCTGGAATCAGCCGCCTTCGCCATCGGCAAGGCCTGCGAAAGCGTGATCCCCGGCAGCCTGTTGCGGGAGGTGGTGCGCACAGGGCGCCCGATCCTGCTGGACATGCAAGACACCCCCAAGGAGCCGCTGGTGGTGATGCGCCTGCCGATCCACGACGCCGCCGGCAGCGTGATCGGCGCCATCGGCTTTGCCCTGTTCGATGAGCTGCGCAGCCTGTCGCCCATGCTCAAGCGCTACCTGAGCATGCAGGAAGAGCTGGCCTCGACCCGCTCCCTGCTGCGCTCGCGGCAGACCAAGTACAACTTCGCCCACTTCATCGGCACCAGCGCCGCCAGCCTTGAGGTCAAGCGCCGCGCCCGGCGCAGCGCAAGCGCCGACTCCCCGGTGTTGCTGCTGGGTGAAACCGGCACCGGCAAAGAACTGCTGGCCCAGGCCATCCACGCTGCCTCGCCGCGAGCGCACAAGGCCTTTGTCAGCATCAACAGCGCCGCCATCCCCGAAGCCCTGCTGGAAGCGGAGTTCTTCGGCACCGCCCCCGGGGCCTTCACCGGCGCCGACCGCAAGGGCCGCTCCGGCAAATTGCAGATCGCCCAGGGCGGCACCCTGTTCCTCGATGAAATCGGCGACATGCCCCTGCCCCTGCAAAGCAAGCTGCTGCGGGTGTTGCAGGAAAAGGAATTCGAACCGGTGGGCTCCAATGAGGTGATCCAGAGTGATGTGCGGATCATCGCCGCCACCTCCACCGACCTCGAGGCCGCCATCAAGCGTGGCGAATTTCGCGCCGACCTCTATTACCGGCTCAATGTGCTGCCGATCCAGGTGCCCGCCCTGCGCGAGCGTCTGGACGATCTGCCGGCCCTGAGCGAAGGCATTCTCGAAGAACTGCGCAGCCAGCATGAACTGGACCGCGAGGCGCTAGCCCTGCTGGGTCAGCATGGCTGGCCGGGCAATATTCGCGAGTTGCGCAATGTGCTGGAACGGGCGGCGCTGCTGAGCGACAAACTGATGCTCAATGCCGGGGATATTCGGGCGGCCATCGGCAACTTCAGCCCGCTGCCACGGGATGCCGTCCCGCAGATGATCGAGGCGCAACCCCAGGAAACCTTTGCCGCCGCCCGGGAACGGTTCGATCGGCAACTGATCAGCAACACCCTGGCGCAATGCGCCGGCAAGGTGGATGAAGCGGCCCGGCGCCTGGGGTTGGGACGCTCGACCTTGTACAAAAAGATGGCAGCGCTGGGAATTGCCGAGTCTCAATAACGAGACAAAAGTCCCGATCAAGAGACAACCGCCCTTGTGGCGAGGGAGCTTGCTCCCGCTGGGCCGCCCCGCGGCCCCAAACCCCGCCATCGCGGTCTTTCTGATGACCCGCTGGTCTGGGGAGTGCTGCGCACTGGAGCGCCAGCCCGGTCCAGCGGGAGCAAGCTCCCTCGCCACACTGTCTCTAACCAGAGACCAGCTCAGGCTTCATCGCCGAAAATTATAAAAATATCCTTATGTTTCAACATGTTATGTAAATGGCACAGTTCTCGCTATATGCCTCTCCACACGCAACACCCCACAAAAATAACAACTCTGGAGAGACACACCATGAGTGTGATCATTGCCCTGGCAGCCCTGGCGCTGCTGATGCTGGCTGCCTACCGTGGCTACAGCGTCATCCTGTTTGCCCCCATTGCCGCCCTCGGTGCGGTGCTGCTGACCGACCCGTCCGCCGTGGCGCCCGCCTTTACCGGGGTGTTCATGGAGAAGATGGTCGGCTTTATCAAACTCTACTTCCCGGTGTTTCTGCTGGGCGCGGTGTTCGGCAAGCTGATCGAGCTGTCGGGCTTTTCCCGATCCATCGTCGCGGCAGCCATCCGCCTCCTGGGCACCCGCCAGGCCATGCTGGTGATCGTGCTGGTGTGCGCCCTGCTGACCTACGGCGGCGTTTCGCTGTTTGTGGTGGTGTTTGCGGTCTACCCGTTCGCCGCCGAGATGTTCCGCCAGAGCAACATCCCCAAGCGCCTGATCCCGGCCACCATCGCCCTGGGCGCGTTTTCCTTCACCATGGACGCCCTGCCCGGCACGCCGCAGATCCAGAACATCATCCCCAGCACCTTCTTCAACACCACCGCCTGGGCCGCGCCGTGGCTGGGGGTGATCGGCACCATCTTCGTGTTCTGCGCCGGCATGCTGTTCCTCCAGCGCCAGCGCAACAAGGCGCAGAAAGCCGGTGAAGGCTACGGCACCGAGCTGCGCAACGAGCCGGAAACCGCCGAAGACATCCAACTGCCCAACCCCTGGATCGCCCTCTCGCCGCTGTTGATGGTGGGCATCATGAACCTGCTGTTCACCCACTGGATCCCGCTGTGGTACGGCAAGACCCACAGCCTGGCGCTGCCGGGCATGAGCGCGCCGGTGACCACCGAGATCGCCAAACTCACGGCAATCTGGGCGGTGCAGGCCGCCTTGTTGATCGGCATCCTGATGGTGCTGGCGTTCGGTTTTTCGGCGATTCGCAGCAAACTGGCCGAAGGCAGCAAAAGCGCAGTCAGCGGCGCGCTGCTGGCGGCCATGAACACCGCTTCGGAATACGGTTTTGGCGCAGTGATCGCCTCCCTGCCGGGCTTCCTGGTGCTGGCGGACTGGCTGAAAAGCATCCCCAACCCCCTGGTCAACGAAGCCATCACCGTGACCCTGCTGGCCGGCATCACCGGTTCGGCCTCGGGTGGCATGAGCATCGCTCTGGCGGCCATGTCCGAGAGCTTTATCAGCGCGGCCCACGCCGCCAACATTCCGCTGGAAGTGCTGCACCGGGTGGCTGCCATGGCCAGCGGCGGTATGGACACCCTGCCCCACAACGGCGCAGTGATCACCCTGCTGGCGGTGACCGGGCTGACCCACCGCGAAGCCTACAAAGACATTTTCTGCATTACGCTGATCAAGACGCTGGCGGTGTTTGTCGTGATCGCCACTTTCTACGCCACAGGCATTGTGTGAGGTATTGATGACCACTCTTTCCGGCAAGACCGCCCTTGTGACCGGCTCCACCAGCGGCATCGGCCTGGGGATTGCCCTGGGCCTGGCCAAGGCCGGGGCCAACCTGATCCTCAACGGCTTCGGCGATGCGTCGAAGGTAATCGCCGAAGTGGCGCAGTTCGGCACCCGGGTCGGGCACCACCCGGCGGACGTCAGCGACCCGGCGCAGATCGCCGAAATGTTCGCCTACGCCGAGCGTGAGTTCGGCGGCGTCGACATCCTGGTCAACAACGCCGGGATCCAGCACGTGGCGGCGGTGGAAGAATTCCCGGTGGAGCGCTGGGACTCGATCATCGCCATCAACCTGTCGTCGGTGTTCCACAGCACGCGCCTGGGGTTGCCGGGGATGCGCGCCAAGGGCTGGGGGCGAATCATCAACATTGCCTCGGTGCACGGCCAGGTGGGTTCGGTGGGCAAGGCCGCCTATGTCGCGGCCAAGCACGGGGTGATCGGCCTGACCAAGGTGGTGGGCCTGGAGACCGCCACCAGCAACGTCACCTGCAACGCCATCTGCCCCGGCTGGGTGCTGACGCCACTGGTGCAAAAACAGATCGACGACCGCGCGGCCAGCGGCGTCGATCCGCAACAGGCGCAGCATGACCTGCTGGCAGAAAAACAGCCGTCCCTGGAGTTCGTGACCCCGGCTCACCTGGGTGAGTTGGTGCTATTTTTATGCAGCGAAGCCGGCAGCCAGGTACGCGGCGCGGCGTGGAACATCGATGGCGGGTGGCTGGCGCAGTAACGCTGCCTGCGCTCCCTCTTTCTGTGGCGAGGGAGCTTGCTCCCGTTCGGCCGCGCAGCGGTCGCACACCAGACGACCGCGTTTTGTCGTTGAGTCTCGGTTGCCTGGTTTCAGGGCCGCTTCGCGCCCCAGCGGGAGCAAGCTCCCTCGCCACAAACGCGATACGGCACCACCCCCTATAAGAAGAAACAGAGGCCTTGCATGTCCGACATTCTCTGGCAACCCAGCGCCGAGCGCATCGGCAAGACGCGCATCGACGCCTTTCGCCGCTTTATCAATCAACGCCACGACCTGGCCCTCGACGATTACCCGTCCCTGCACCAGTGGAGCATCGACCAGCGCCAGGACTTCTGGCAGGCGATTGTCGACTTCTTCGAGGTGCGCTTTGAGCACCCGCCCGAGTGCGTACTGCGCGAAGGCCCGCAGATGCCCAGCGCCGAATGGTTTCCCGGGGCCACGCTGAACTTTGCCGAACACCTGCTCAAGCGCCGGGATAACGGGGTCGCCGTGGTGGCGATCAATGAGAACGGGCAACGCGAACAACTGACCTACGCCGAGCTGGCGGCCCATGTCGCCGGCCTGCAACAGAGCCTGCGCGCGGCCGGCGTGGGCCTGGGCGACCGGGTGGCAGCGTGCATGCCCAACACTTGGCAGACCCTGGTCGGCATGCTGGCCACCACCAGCCTCGGGGCGATCTGGTCCTGCTCTTCGCCGGACTTCGGCACCCAGGGGGTGATCGACCGCTTTGGCCAGATCGAACCCAAGGTGCTGATCACCTGCGCCGGTTACCGCTACGCCGGCAAGGACATCGACCAGAGCGCCAAACTCAACGAGATCCTCGAACGCCTGCCGTCCCTGCAACAGCTGATCATCGTGCCCTACGCGCGCCCCGAAGCCCGGGTCGAAGACTTCCAGACCCCGGCCAAGGTCGCGCTGTGGGACACCTTCTACCGCCCCGGTGGCACGCCTGAATTCGTCGCCGTGCCTTTCGCCCATCCGCTGTACATCCTCTATTCCAGCGGCACCACCGGCGTGCCCAAGTGCATCGTCCACAGCACCGGCGGCGTGCTCCTGCAACACGCCAAGGAGCACGGCCTGAACACCGACCTTGGCCCCGGCGACGTGCTGTTCTACTACACCACCTGCGGCTGGATGATGTGGAACTGGCTGGTCTCGGCCCTGGCGGTGGGCGCAAGCCTGGTGCTGTATGACGGCTCGCCGTTCCACCCCGGCCCCGAGCACTTGCTGGACCTGGTCGACCAGGAAGCCATCAGTGTTTTCGGTACCAGCCCCAAATACCTCGCAGCCCTGGCAAAGGCCGGCCTGCAACCGCGCCTCAGCCATGACCTGGGCAGCCTCAAGACCCTGCTCTGCACCGGCTCGCCGCTGTCGCCGCAAAGCTACGACTACGTGTACCGCGAACTGAAACAGGAGCTGTGCCTGGCCTCGATGTCGGGCGGCACCGATATCGTTTCCTGCTTTGTCATCGGCAACCCGTTGCAGCCGGTGCGCCGTGGCGAGATGCAAGGCAAGAGCCTGGGCATGGCCATCGAGGTGTGGAATGACCAGGGCCGGCCGGTGATCGGCGAAAAGGGCGAGCTGGTCTGCACCCGCCACTTCCCGGCCATGCCCATCGGCCTGTGGAACGACCCGCAGCAGGAAAAACTGCGGGCCTCGTATTTCAGTCAGTTCCCCGGGGTCTGGGCCCAGGGCGACTACGCTGAGCAACTGGCCCACGGCAGCTGGCTGATTCATGGCCGCTCGGACGCGGTGCTCAACCCCGGTGGCGTGCGCATCGGCACGGCGGAGATCTACCGCCAAGTGGAAAAAGTGCAGCAGGTCAGCGAAAGCCTGGCCATCGGCCAACAGTGGGACGGCGACGTGCGCGTGGTGCTGTTTGTGCGTCTGCAAGACGGCGCGCAGCTCGATGCAGCGCTGCAAGAGCAGATCCGCCAGGTGATCCGCGCCAACACCACCCCGCGCCATGTGCCGGCGAAGATCCTCCAGGTCAGCGACATCCCGCGCACCATCAGCGGCAAGATCGTCGAGTTGGCCGTGCGCAACGTGGTGCACGGCATGCCGGTGAAAAACACCGATGCCCTGGCCAACCCCGAGGCCCTGGAGCAGTTTCGCGACCGCGCGGAACTGGCCACCTGACCCCTGACGCCCATCGATAACCGCCGGGCCAGAGAGGTGTATCACCTCCTGGCCCGAGCCGCCTGAACCCGCACAAAAAACGCTTTCTGCCGGTGTCGTCATCCCGCGCAACCTGTCTAGACTGGTCATCCGAGGCAAAAACGAGTGAAATACGCCTCTCACCGGCACCGAGCCCCTTCGTTTGAATAGAAATCCCCAAGCATGGGACTTTTTGAAGTGCCAGCCGTCTACTGTTTGCATGCCTCTGCTGACACGGCTCTAGAATCAAGCTTCACCCCAGGATCCCTGACATGAACGTCTCCCCCAATGCCCGCGAAGCCGAAACCCTGATTGCTCGGCTGGACTGGACCACCACCCCCCTGGGGGCAGCCGGCCAATGGCCGCAAAGCCTGCGCACCGCAGTGGACATCGTGATCCACTCGCCGATGCCGATGATGCTGCTGTGGGGCGAACAACTGACGCAAATCTACAACGACGGCTTTGCCCTGCTGGCGGGCAACAAGCACCCCCAGGCCTTCGGCAAACCGGTGAACCTGGCCTGGCCGGAGCTCAAGGAGTTCACCGCGCCCATCTACAGCGCCGTACTCAAGGGCCAGGTGCGCAGCTTCAATGAACAACGCTTTACCCTGCAAAACGGCGGTCGCGAGTCCGACCTGTGGCTCGACCTGACCTACAGCCCGATCCGCGACGAGCGCGGCGAAGTGGCCGGGGTGCTGATCACCGCCATCGAAACCAGCGAACGCCGGCGCATCGCCCTCGAACTCAAGCAGCGCTCCGAGGCCAGCCTCAAGGCCCAGCACGAAACCGAAGAGCGCCTGCAACTGGCCCTGGCCGCCACCGACACGGTGGGCACCTGGGACTGGAACATCGGTGACGACCGCTTTATCGCCGATGCGCACTTCGCCCAGTTGCACAGCATCGATCCGTTGCAGGCCGGACAATTGCCCATCAGCGACTACCTCAACGGCGTGCACCCCGAAGACCGCGGTATGGTGGCGCGCAGCATCAAGCACTGCATCACCCACGGCACCGAATACGCCGAGGAATACCGCCTGCAACTGGCCGACGGTCAGGTGCGCTGGGTGTTTGCCCGGGGCCGTTGCTACAAGGACCACCACGGTCGGCCGACGCGTTTTCTCGGTGCCGCCCTGGACCTTACCGAACGCAAGCAGATGGAACAGGCGCTGCGCCAGAGCCAGACCGAACTGCAACTGATCATCAACGCCATGCCGGTGCTGATCGGCTACGTCGACCGCGACGAACGCTTTCGCCTGAACAACAGCGCCTACCTCGACTGGTACGGCCTGACCCCGCAAGAGCTGTACGGCAAGAGCATCCGCGAGGTGATCGGCGACGAGATCTACGCCACCCGCGTCGAGCAGATCAGCGCCGCGCTCACGGGTACCCCCTGCAGCTTCGAGGCCGACTCGCCTCATCGCGACGGCCGCCCACGGCATGCACTGATGAAATACCTGCCGCGCTACAGCGCCGATGGGGCGATCAACGGGTTTTATATTTTCGTGATCGACGAGACCGAGCGTCGGCAAACCGAAGAGGCTCTGCGCAACCTCAACGAGACCCTTGAAGAGCGTGTCAACGAACGCACCCAGGCCCTGGCCACCGCCAACCAGCGCTTGCAGAGCGAGATGTTCGAACGCGAGCGCGCCGAAGAAGCGTTGCGCCACGCGCAGAAGATGGAAGCCGTGGGTCAACTCACCGGCGGCATCGCCCATGACTTCAACAATATGCTGACCGGCATCATCGGCAGCCTCGACCTGATGCAGCGCTATATCGACAACGGCCGCAGCGCCGAGATCGGCCGTTTTACCGAAGCCGCGGTGTCCTCGGCCAAGCGCGCCGCCGCCGTCACCCATCGCTTGCTGGCGTTCTCCCGGCGCCAGTCCCTGGACCGCCAGCCCCTGGACCCGAACCAGCTGGTGCAGTCACTACAAGAGCTGTTCAACCACACCAAGGGCGAGCACATCGAGCTCAAGCTGGCGCTGGGCGAGGGTGTGTGGCCGGTCAACACCGATGCCAGCCAGCTGGAAAACGCCCTGCTGAACCTGGTGATCAACGCCCGCGACGCCATGCCCCACGGCGGCGAGCTGCTGATCGAAACCGCCAACAGCTACCTCGACGGCAGCGACATCCGCACCCTGGAGCCGGTCAAGGCCGGCGACTACGTGATGCTCGGCGTCAGCGACAACGGTGCCGGCATGAGCCCGCGCGTGCTGGCCAAGGCTTTCGATCCGTTTTTCACCACCAAACCCATTGGTCAGGGCACGGGCCTGGGGCTGTCGATGATCTATGGCTTTGCCCAGCAGTCGGGCGGCCACGTGACCATCACCAGCGAACCCAACCAGGGCACCAGCGTGCGCCTGTACCTGCCTCGGCTGTATGCCGCCCCCGAGGAAAAACCGGTAACCGACGGCAACGGCGAGGCCCCCTGCGCCATGGCCGGCGAAACCGTGGTGGTGGTCGAGGACGACCCGGCAGTGCGCATGCTGGTACTCAATGTGCTTGGGGAACTGGGCTACACCGCGTTCGAGGCCGAAGACGCCAAGAGCGCGCTGCCGCTGCTGGAGTCGCCGATCCGCGTTGACCTGCTGGTGACCGACGTCGGCCTGCCGGGGATGAATGGCCGCCAGTTGGCGGAGATCGCGCGGCAACAGCGGCCGCAGCTCAAAGTGCTGTTTATGACCGGTTACGCGGAAAAGGCCGCCGAGCGCCAGGGCTTTCTCGAAGCTGGCATGGACCTGATGGCCAAGCCGTTTTCCATCGACGACCTGGCCCAGAAGATTCGCCAGATGATCAGTCAGCCCGGTTGATTTCAGGCATAATCCGCGGCCGCCGTCCGCACCGTTCCAAGGTAACTGCCCGATGAAAGCCCAAGCCCGCCATATCCTGGTGAAAACTGCCGAAGAGGCCGAGCAACTCAAGCAACGCATCGCCAAGGGCGAAGCCTTCGATGTGCTGGCCAAGAAGTTCTCCACCTGCCCCTCCGGCAAACGCGGCGGCGACCTGGGCGAAGTACGGCCTGGGCAGATGGTCGGCGCCATCGACCAGGTCATCTTCAAAAAGCCCCTGCGCACCGTGCACGGCCCCATCAAAAGCAAATTCGGCTACCACCTGGTGCAAGTCTTCTACCGCGACTGACCCCTGTAGCCCCTGCAAACCTGTAGCCGCTGCCGAAGGCTGCGGCTACAAGGTTAATTTCGCGGGATCAGGGCGCCGGGGAACTGGATGACCTGGCTGGCCAGGCGGTGCCCTGCCTCAGCAGCCTGCAGCGGGCTGCCGCCCAACAGGCGCCTGGCCAGGTACGCGGCGCTGAACGAATCCCCTGCTGCCGTGGTGTCCACAACCTTTTCCACCCGCTGCCCTGGCACCTCGAAAGATTCCCCGGCGCAGCGGATCAGGCAAGGTTCGGCGCCGCGCTTGAGCACCACTTCCGCACAATCGGCGTACGCCGCAAACACCGCCGCACTGTCGGCAAACCCAAACAACGCCTGCTCGTCATCCAGGGTCAACAGCGCCAGGTCCACGTGCTGCAACACCCCACGGTACGCCGCCCGGGCCTGCTCGACCGACGCCCATAACCGCGGCCGGTAGTTGTTGTCGAAGACAATCCGCGCCCCCCGCTGACGCGCCTCGATCAATACCTCCAGCAATTTCTCGCGCCCCACCGACCCCAGCACCGCCAGGGTGATGCCACTGAAATACAGCACGTCATAGCCCGGCAACGCCGCAAGAATCGGCGCCGCCGCCGGGGTGGTGAAGCAATCGCGTACCGCCGCCTCATTGCGCCAATACAAAAAGCGTCGCTCGCCCTGGGCATCGGTCTGGATGCAGTACAGGCCGGGCAAGCGCCCAGGCAGGCGCTGCACCCGCTCCAGGCCAATACCCTCGGCAGCCCAACTGCGGCACATGGCCTCACTGAAACTGTCATCGCCCAGGGCGGTGACGTAATCCACCCGCCCCTGGCCGTACAACTCCCGGGACAGGTACACCGCGCTGTTCAAGGTATCGCCGCCAAAGCTCTGTTGCAGGCTGCCGTCGTGGCGTTGTTGCAACTCGATCATGCATTCGCCGATGCAGGCGATGCGGGGGGTTGGGTTCATGCTTGGGACCTCTGCGCCCGAAGTGATAAGGGTGCGCCCCGAGGGAGCGCACCGTTGCCGTCCGCTCCTAGAAGCAGGTGTCCAGACTCTCGATCACTCGCAGGCGCTCATCTACCAGCAACCCGGTGCGCCATTTATCGAAGGTCAAACAGGGGTGGGAAGTGCCGAAGGAAATGATGTCGCCAATCCGCAGCTCCACCCCCGGCGCCACAGTGAGAAACGCATGCTGATCCATCACCGCCGTGACCTTGCATGCCCCCACATCATCCCCGGCGCTGGCCTCGGCCCCGGCGCGATAACGCCGCAGTGGCACCGGCAGGCCGGCGTCATAAGCTACATCGCGTTTGCCCAGGGCCACCACGGCAAAGCCCGGCTCCGGCAGCGACTGCACATGGGCCCAGACCTCCATGGCCGGGCGCAGGCCTTCCTCCAGGTCACTGCGCCGATCCAGCACGCAGCACTGCGCGTCTTTATAGATGCCGTGGTCATGGGCCACATAACTGCCCGGGCGCAGCACACTGAGGAAACGCCCCTTGGCGTTGTGAGTCTCGAAGGATTCGGCAATCAGGTCGTACCAAGCCGAACCCGAGGCGGTGATGATCGGCCGCTCGATGGCGAACAATCCGTCGTTGTGCAGGTCCACCGCCAGGCGCACCAGCGAATCCGCGAACTGGCGAATACCACTGATGGCCTGATCGCCATGGATCACCCCTTCATAACCTTCGATCCCGCACAGGGCCAGGGCCGGCTGCGCCTGGATCGCCCGGGCCAGATCCAGCACCTCCTGCTCGCTGCGGCAGCCGCAACGCCCGCCGACCACGCCGTACTCGATCATCACCTTGAGCTTTGCCCCGCGCTGGGCGAAAAACGCCCCCAGGTCGGCCACGCTGTCCGGGTGATCCACCATGCAATAAAAGTCGAAATCCGGGTCCGTCAGCAGCTCGGCGATCAGCGCCATGTTCGGCGCGCCTACCAGCTGGTTAGCCATCAACACCCGACGCACGCCATGGGCGTAGGCGGCACGGGTCTGGGTGGCGGTGGCCAGGGTGATGCCCCAGGCGCCGGCTTCCAGCTGACGCTGGAACAAGCCCGGCATCATGCTGGTCTTGCCATGGGGCGCGAGCTCGGCGCCGCTGTCGCTGACGAACTTCTGCATCCAGCGGATGTTGTGTTCCAGGGCCTCGCGGTGCAGCACCAGGGCCGGCAGGCTGACGTCCTGCAACAGACTCGCGCCCTTGGCAGCGGCACCCTTTTCCACCAGCGGCAGATCAAAAACGGAAGACATGTTGGCACTCCTTATTCAAGGCGGCTGCGCACAGCCGCAGGACAGCATTAATCGTTGATACGCCGAGCCAGACGGTTGGCGCTGTCGATCAGCACCCGGCGGTATTCCTGGTAATGGGTCTGGGCGTCGGCCCGCGGCGCGACGATGCACAACGTACAGATGCACACCCCGCGCTCATCCCGTACCGGCGCGGCAAAGCAGTGGGTGAAGGTGTCGGCCACGCTGTCGAAGGAAAAGAACCCCTCCTCGGTGGCCTGGCGGATTTGCTGGAGGAACGTCTCCAGGGGCAGGCGTTCACCGTCGGGCAGAATGAAATCCCGCTCATCGATCAGATCGACAATCTGCGCATCGCTCAAATGCCCCAGCAGCAGCCGCCCGGACGCGGTCCAGGGAATCGGCGCGTTCTCGCCGATGTCCGAGGAAATACGGAAATGCCGCTCGCCCTCCTTCATCAGCGCCACGGTGTATTTGCGCCCATTGAGCAGGCACATCTGCGCGGTTTCACGGGTCTGGCTGACGATTTCCTGCAAGGCCTGATCGGCCTCGCGGCTCAGGTCGAAATGGCGCAAATGGGCCTGGCCGAGAAAGTACAACTGGCGGCCCAGGTACACATGCCCATCCTTGCCCACCGGTTCCAGAATCCGCCGCTCCAGCAAGGACGCCACCAGCTCGTAGACCGTGGACTTGGGGCTGCCGATGCCGTTGGCGATATCGTTGGGGCGCAACGGCTGGCCGATCTCCTTGAGGAAATCAAGAATATCGAACGCCCGATCCAGGCCCTTGGCCCGGCGCTTGATGGTGTCTTCAGTCATCTATCTGGCATTCCCCTGGAAATTGGTCGCTCACTCTATCCTCACTTGCCACGTGTGGCAGAGCACTTAGCGCTTCTTGTAAGCAACGCAATCAATCTCGACCTTGCAATCCACCATCATATTGGCCTGCACGCAGGCCCGGGCCGGTGCATGTTCGGGCTTGAAATACTCGCCAAACACCTTGTTGAAACTCCAGAAATCCCGCGGATCCTCCAGCCACACGCCAACCCGCACCACGTCCTCCAGGCCGTACCCGGCCTCCTCCAGGATCGCCACCAGGTTGCGCATGGTCTGCCGGGTTTGCTCGACGATCCCGCCGGTGATGATCTCACCGTCCAGGGCCGGCACCTGCCCCGACACGTGCAGCCAGCCATCGGCCTCCACGGCGCGGGCGAAAGGACGAGGCTGACCGCCTCCAGCGGTGCTGCCGGTGCCGTAACGAGTAATGCTCATGGGTACTTCTCCTGTTTGAAAGGCAGTTGAAAATCAGAAACGGGTGTTCTTCAAAAACTCCGCCAGGCGCGGTGACTGCGGGCGCTCGAAGAGTTCTTTGGGCGGGCCCTGCTCCTCGATGCGGCCCTGGTTCATAAACACAATCTGGTCCGAAACCTCGAACGCAAAGCGCATTTCGTGGGTCACCAGCAACATGGTCATGCCCTCGTCCGCCAGGCCCTTGATCACGTTCAGCACCTCGGCCACCAACTCCGGGTCCAGGGCCGAGGTCACCTCGTCGAACAGCATCAGGCTCGGGTTCATGGCAATGGCTCGGGCGATGGCCACGCGCTGCTGCTGGCCGCCGGACAACTGCCCGGGAAAGTGATCGCGGCGCTCCAGCAGCCCGACCCGCTCCAGCCATTTTTCCGCGAGGGCCACGGCCTCGTCCTTGGCCAGCTTCTTGACCTTGATCAGGCCCAGGGTCACGTTCTGCAACGCGGTCAGATGAGGGAACAGGTTGAACTGCTGAAAGGCCATCCCGGTCATCGCCCGATGCTGGGCAATCACCTTCTCCGGGTGGCGCAGGCGTTTGCCGTCAACCTGGTGGTAGCCGATGGATTCGCCGTCGAGCAGAATCTGCCCGCCCTGGAATTCCTCCAGCATATTCACGCAGCGCAGCAACGTGGTCTTGCCCGAGCCGCTGGAGCCGATCAGGGTCACCACATTGCCCCGTGGCATCTCCAGGTCGACGCCCTTGAGCACCTCCACCGCGCCGTATTGCTTGTGCAAGTTACGAATGCTCAGCAACGGCTGCTGGCCGGCTGGCAGGGAAACGTGAGCGTGAGTCATGGCAAGGCCACCCGTTTTTCAATGGTCCGGCCGAAGAGTTCGATGCCGTAGTTGATAAGAAAAAACAGCAAACCGGCGAACAGGTAAAACTCCAGGGTCATAAAGGTGCGCGCGATGATCTGCTGGGTGCTGAGCAACAACTCGGCGACGCCGATCACCGAAAGCAGGGTCGAAGCCTTGACGATCTCCGTCGAGGAGTTGACCCAGGTCGGCAGAATCTGCCGCAGCGCCTGGGGCAACAGCACGTAGGCCAGCGCCTGTTTGAACGTCAGGCCAATGGCCTGGCTCGCCTCCATCTGCCCCCGGGGAATCGCCTGCAACGCACCGCGCACAATCTCCGCCACGTGGGAGCCGCAAAACAGCGTCAGGCCCAGGGCCCCGGCCTCGAACGCACCGATCTGCCAACCCAGGGCCGGCGCCATGTAAAAGCACGCCAGCACCAGCACAAACACCGGCGTGCCGCGGATCAGGTCCACATACAGCCGAAACGGCGCCCGCATCCACCACCGGCCATAGGTCAGTACCAGCCCGGCCAACACCCCGATCAGGGTGCCGAACAAAATCGCCAGGGCCGAACAGCCGACACTGGTCTGAAACCCCGCCCACAGCGTCTCGCGGGCCAACCACAATTCATGCCACCAACTGGGTGCTTGATACATATCGGGCTCCTAGCGACGGATCGCCAACCGCTGCTCCAGATGGCGCAACAGCAAGGCAATGAAGTAACAGGCCGCCACATACAACGCCGTGGTCACCATCCAGGTTTCAATCACCCGGTAGCTTTCAACGTTGATCTTGCGCGCGTAATAGGTCAGCTCCGGCACGGCGATGGCGGCGGCCAGAGAAGTGTCCTTGAACAGCGAAATAAAGTTGTTGGACAGCGCCGGCAACACATTGCGCAACATCACCGGCACCGTCACATAGGCCCGCACCTGCCACTCCCCCAGGCCAATGGCCAAACCCGCCTCGCGCTGGCCCTTGGGAATACTCAACAGCCCGGCGCGAAACACCTCGGTCAGATACGCCCCCGCGTACAGCGACAAGGTGACGATGAACGACGGCACCTTATCCAGGCGAATCCCCAGGCTCGGCAGGGCGAAATAGATCAACAGAATCAGCACCAGAATCGGCGTATTGCGGATCACCGTCACATACACCGAGGCCAACACCCGCAACGCCCGATGCCTGCTCAACAAGGCAAAAGCCATCACCAGGCCGATCACACAACCGATGGCGATCGACACCAGCGCCAGCTGCAAGCCCAAACCGAGCCCCGCCAGCAAGGTGTCGAAATCGCGCCACACGGCGGCAAAGTTCAACTGATAATTCATGGTCGGCACCACCTTGAGCAGGGCGCTTTCGAGGGGCGCCCCACTCAGCAATGTGTGTGTGAAAACGTAGCGAGCGAAAGAAAGACAAGGCGAAAACGGGTGAGCAAGCGGAGTTGACGTCAGTCAATGAGCAGTGCGATCCCGTTTTCAACGCCGTATTTCTGAGCGCAGTCGGTTTCATTTGAATTCGACGGGGAAACCAATTTCGGGCGTTGGCAGATCCACACCGAACCACTGCTTGAACGACGCCGCGTAGGTCGGGAACTCAACCCCGGTCATCGCCTCGTGCAACGTGGTATTGACGAAATTCAACCAGTCCTGATCCCCACGCTTGACCGCACAGGCATAGGTTTGCGGGCTCCAGGCATAGGCCGGGCTGCGATAACGCCCGGGGTTCTGCACCATCAAATACTTCACCGACGACTGATCGGTGGCCGCCGCATCGGCCCGCCCCGAGTTCACCGCCTGATACATCAAATCGACACTGTCGTACTGATCAACCTTGGCCTTGGGCAACGCCTGGTGCACCAACTCCTCGGCATACACGTTCTGCAACACCGCCACCGTCACCCCATCACCGCCGGCCTTGAGGTCATCGATCTCCTTGTACTTGCTGTTAGCCGGCAACAGCAGCCCCACCCCTTCGCGGTAATACGGCAAGGTAAACGCCACCTGCTGCGCGCGGCTGGCGGTGACCGTAATGAACTGACAGCTCATATCGACCTTATCCGTCAGCAGATTGGGAATCCGCGCATCAGACGACTGCACCACAAACTCCACCTTGCTCGGGTCATTGAACAACCCCTTGGCCACCATCCTGGCGATATCAATATCGAACCCCTGCAACTTCCCGTCCGCCCCCTGAAAGTGCCACGGCGCATTGGTACTGCCCGTCCCGACAATCAAATGCCCACGCTTGAGCACCGAATCCAACTTAACGTCCGCCGCCTGCGTAACCCCCACAGCCCCAGCCAACGACACAGCAAGCAACACACACGCTTTAAACAAGGAAAGTCCGCGATGCATGACAAGCACTCCAAGGATGGTGTTTATTCCGCTATACCGGAATATGGTATGTAACAACGGAATAGACAGCAGGAAGTGTGCCATGGGATGGGAAGGGATGACAGGGGGATGGGGAAATTGAAGGGAATCAAGGGGATGGGGACAGCGCGGGTTTGGGCGTTACAAACGGAGTGAGCGGGAGTGATACGCAAAGGTACGAAAAGTGATTCGGCAGCACACAAAATGGTGCGGCGGGGGAGCCCAAATGCCGATCAGTTACGCTTTAGAGCGAACGAAACATAACCTGTGGTGAGGGAGCTTGCTCCCGTGGGACCGGCCGGCGCTCCGGAGCGTAGCAGTCCCCTTTTTGGGTCCGCTGCGCGGCCCAGCGGGAGCAAGCTCCCTCTCCACAATGACAGTGCTTGCCCTTAACTGACTGGCATTAGTAGGGCCTCATTAATTCCAATAGCTGGCAACAATTCTCAGCACAAAACTGAACAACCCAACGCCCTATAACCTTGCCTGACTCACTGGATCGCCCTATAGTCCGACCCGTCGCTGCAAATTCAGCGACCTGACTTGGCCGTCAGCATCCTAAGCGCACAGGCGCTCCCCATAACAAGGCAAGCGCTTTTTTTGCGCTCGCACGTTCGTGTTATGGCGACTGTGCGTGGGACACCTTCGGGTGTGCCGGGATGCTTAGGCCCGGTCGGCCAACCCGCGTACAGTTGCCACCCTGCTTCGCTTGGCCGCGATTGGTGGTAGCTACCTAAGTTATGGAGCGTCACTGATATGGATTACCAACCTTTCACTTCTTCCAACACCACCGACCACCCCGTCGCCTTTATCAACCCTCAAGCCCCCCTGCTTGATCTGCTGAACTACGCCGGCCTGCGCATCCGCGCCGCCCGCGACATGCTCGACAGCGTCTCCAACATGACCAGCCGCAACGCCGACGACCTCGACCTGATGCGCTTCTCCAACGTGGCAACCCTGTTGTTGCAGGACGGATGCGACGTGTTGCGCGTGGCAGAACAAAAAGCGATGGACCTACCACAGCGTTAACCCGTAGCGCCAAGCCAAAGCCATTGCACATGCTGTGCTCTGGCTCTGGCTCTGGCTTTTGATCCTGCTTTTGATCTTGATCCACCCGCCCCTTCGGCAGGCCGAGTGGAGGTGTTCATCAGGGGATTGGCGCGCAGCGCCCTTCGACGCAGTCGAAGACGTCGCTGGAAGCGATGCCCCCTGAGGGACGCCGGAACGAGGGAACCCGAGCGCAGCGAGGGCCGTACGCTCGGGGCGAGACTTTTTGGTTCCTTTTGTGGCGTTTGACAAAAGGGACTCGCCGTAAGGGCGAAACCCTAAGCGGCCGTTACCGCAGCAATGGATATACCCCCACCCCAACAAACTTCGCCAAGCACCATTTCATCAGGGATATCTACGGCGTTTGAGCCGGCCAGCGCAGCCTGCGGCAGCGCCTACAGCCGCCTCGGTTTTTGCGGCCGCAGATAAAACCCAGAAATAAGCGCAATCAACACCAGCATCAACGCCAGGCTCGGATCCCCCTTAGGCAGCATGAACTGATAAAGCCCAGCCCCCATCGTCAGCCCAGATGCAATACACAACACAAACCAAACAACTTTCTTAAACAGCTTCACGATCTGATGACATCCCTTCCACAGAAAACTTCAACCGCACCGCTCAGAACGAACAGGCCGGGGGGCGACAATGTATCGGCCACACCCCCGAACGGCAAATCCGCAACCCCTCAGCGTTGCACCCGCATAAAACGGGCATTCACACCCACAACTGCGGCCCTCCTTGAATGCATCGTTTCAACCCGACCCCAAGGGCCCCGCATCCTTACGCCTTGAACGTCAGAATCGGCGAAAACCGCGCCATCACCGACACCGTCCCCTCTTCCACCTGGGACTGAATCACCTGGCCAATCTCCTTGTAGGCCCCCGGTGCTTCCTCGATCATCCGCTCCTCCTTGGTAGTGATGCACTCCACCCCATTCAGGCCGAGGAAGGCCTTGTCCTTCTTGGCCTTGAACACCACTTCGCTGCGCGACATGGAGCGCCCGGCGCCATGGCTGGCCGAGCGCAACCAGCGCTCATTGCCCAACCCGGTGAGCAGGTAGGAATCATGCCCCATGCTCCCCGGAATCAGCAGCGGCTGCCCTGCATAGGCCGGCGTCGCGCCCTTGCGGTGGACGTTGCCGCCCTCTTCGCGCAGCACAATGTTGTGCGGCACATCGACAATCAGCGGCGCCTCGATGCCGGCGCCAAACACCTGCCGGGTGCGCTGGCGCACCATCTCGGCGATCAGCGCGCGGTTGGCGTCGGCGTAGTGGGCGGCGCTGTGCATGGCCAGCAGGTACTCATCGGCCATCTCGCCAAACAGGGCGAAGATCTTCGAGTCGGGATGCTTGATCCCCGTCGGCCACAGGGCCTTGGCCTTGTCCATCCAGCGCCGGCCTACATAGAAGCCAACATCACGGGAACCGGTGTGAATCATCATCACCACCTGCCCCACGGACAGGCCCTGGGCGAAGCATGCCTGGCGATCCACCAGCTCGGTGACCACCTGGATCTCGACAAAGTGATTGCCGCCGCCCAGGGAACCCAGCCCTGGGTCGCGGAGGATTTTGCGCGAAAGGTCCTGCAGGGCCTCGGGCGCATAGTCGGTGCTGCCGCGGGCAAAGGACGACTCATGCAGGCCCGAAAGCTCACGCTGCAGTTGGCCAAAGTCCGCCCCGGCAAACAGCCCGATCGGGTCCTGCTGCTGCACCTGGGCCCAGAAATCTCCCAACCCCGAAGCAAACAGCGCACTCATGGCCGTCGGGCTGGTGGGGATATTCCGCGTGCCTTCCAGCAGATCGCCACGCACCAGGGCGGTCCACTTGGCTTTCTGCGCCATGAACTGCTCGTAGTTCAGCCCCAGTTTGTGCAGGCGCATGCCGCAATTGATGTCGGTGCCAATGGCTTGCGGCACCACCAGGTCGTGGCTGGTGACAATCACGCTGCCAACCGGAATCGGGCTGCCGGTGTGGAAGTCCGGCGTGGCGCAGGCACACTTCACTTCGCCGCCATGGGGGTGAGCCACCTTGGCGAAATCCATCAGTTGCAGGATGGCTTTTTCTTCGATGGCAAAGCTGTCAGGCAGCAGCAAATCCACCTTGAGCCCGGCGGCATTGGTGGACGAGATAGAGAGGGAATTGGAATTCAGGCGTTCGATGGCCACCCCGGAACGGGCGAGCTTGTGCTGAATTCTTTTCAGAGGACTCTTGGTCATTTTCAACTGCTTTTCTTGGACGCAACAAAACAACCACCCGATTGGTGGCTGGAATTGTCTGGTCAGCAGCGAAACTTAGACGGCGCGGATGATGAGGAATTGGGGGCTTGATGTAAAGACTGGCTGGCAGACTTTTGAGTATGCACCGGGGATTTTACGGCAGCGGCTACAGAATTGTCTTGGGCTTCTGCCAACGGCCCGCCCACAGATCAAAATACTCAAAAGCGGCCAGCGTGACCTGGAGAGCGGGTTCGCCGTGGGCCTCCAGCACTTGGCTCGGGATCGATACACCACAAGAGTCATCATCAATCGGAAACACTTCACAACCTGGCGCAAACCTATTCAGCGCCGCGCGGATACGGCCCAAGTCGTTGGACTTGATAATGATCTGAATACCCATCAGCGCTTGAACTCCACCTGGCACATTGACGACAGGCTTCCCACAATTCTGTCGAGGTCCGATACGGCGACCGACTGCCCGCGAATGTCATAAACAAGCCTGCAAACCTTCAAGTTCTGAGGCAAATGCTGACGCGAGAACAGGATGCGTGCCCGGTTGTACTTGATACTCAAGTCAACGCTCTGGGAGGTTTCCAGGCTGTGATTGGCGACGAGTATGTATTCGCCGCGCTCCTGCGAAACAAATTCGGGGGTGAACATAACTGCCTGCCTCGCTTAAGCCGGTGAATCTGCAAAACCCTACCACGCTCGCGCTTACCCATGGCAAACGCCGCCACCACCTGCCCCTCATCCAACCGGTGGTGGCAAGCGCGGCGGCCTCTGCCTTAAAAGCTATTGACCACCGTCACCCCCGCCACCTCGAACTTGTCCATATTCATCAATGCCTCGATCGACTGTTCCAGGCTGATGGTGCGGCCAATCAGCTTCTGCGGTGCCAGTTTGCCGGACTGCATCATGGCGAACATCGCGTCATAGCGGTGCGCCTGCATGCCGTGGCTGCCGAGGATTTCCAGTTCTTTGGCGATCACCGTGCTCATGGGGATGATCGGTGTGCTGTGTTCGCCGAGCATCAGCCCGACTTGCACGTGCTTGCCCCGCTTGCGCAGGTTGCTGATGGAGTTGAAGCAGGTTGTGGGGTGGCCCAGGGCATCCAGCGACACATGGGCACCGCCCTGGGTGATATCCCTGACCGCCTCCACCACATTCGCCACGCGGCTGGCGTTGACGGTGGCCACCGCGCCCAGGCTGCGGGCCAGTTCAAGCTTGTCTTCGGCGATGTCGATGGCCACGACGTTGGCGCCGATGGCGCTGGCAATCATTACTGCCGACAGCCCCACGCCGCCGCAGCCGTGGACCGCGACCCATTGCCCGGCGCGGGTCTGGCCCTGGTCGACCACCGCGCGGAACGAGGTGACGAAGCGGCAACCCAGGCTCGCGGCAGTGGTGAAGTCGAGGCTCTCGGGCAACGCCACCAGGTTGATATCGGCCTGATGCAGCGACACGTATTCGGCGAACGAGCCCCAGTGGGTAAAACCCGGCTGAAACTGCCGATCGCACACCTGGTGCTGGCCGGCGCTGCATTCCGGGCAGGCACCGCAACCGCCGACAAAGGGCACGGTGATGCGGTCGCCGACTTTCCAGCGGGTCACGTCCTTGCCGACCGCCTCGACGATCCCGGCCAGTTCATGCCCAGGCACGTGGGGCAATTCGATATCGGTGTCATGCCCGACCCAGCCGTGCCAGTCGCTGCGGCACACGCCGGTGGCCATGACCTTGACCACCACCCCGTGATTTTCGGGGGTAGGGTCGGCCACGGTCTGGACGGTGGGCGGCGCGGAGAATGCTTCGAAGACCACTGCTTTCATGAACTGCTCCTTATCTGAAACATTTCATCAGTATGAAGACGATCGATGAATTTACCTTTCTATTTGGTCTTGAATAACTGAAAAATCCGAAATAGCCTTACAGATCTCCAGCACTGACTGAAAGGATCTTGCAGGTGGAAAAATTCGACAAGCAGGACGCCGCCATCGCCGACCGCCTGCAGCAGGACGGCAAACTGTCCAACGCCAAACTGGCCGAGCATCTGGGCATGAGCGAAGCCTCCTGCTGGCGCCGGCAGAAACGCCTGGAAGACGCCGGGGTGATCGAGGGCTACCAGGCGGTGCTCAATCGGCGAAAGCTCGGCATGGGGGTCATGGCCTTTGTGCAGATTGCCTGCACCCAGCATGGGGAAGAGGTCACCGCCGAGTTCGAGAACATCATCCGCGCCTGCCCCAACGTGCTGGCCTGCCACAACACCACCGGCGCGGCCGACTTTCTGTTGCAAGTGGTGGCCCGGGACCTGGACGACTACAGCCGCTTCGTGGAACAGGTCCTGAGAAAACTGCCCGGGGTACTGAGCATCTGCTCGAATATTTCCCTGCGGGAAATAAAGGTGACCAATATCCTGCCCCTGAGCCATTTGGCGGCGGGGTGAAGGTTATTCACCGCGGCTTGGAGACTGAAAAACACCATGTGTTTATCTAGCTGAATTTCGCCACGAGCTATAGCATATAGCCATCAACCTTCATCAAACGGACTTGTTGCAACATGAACAACGCTGAGACACTAACACTGTACGAAACCCTCTACTTTTACGAACTGGAGAGAAAGGACAAAATCACCAACCGAATACAGTTAAATTTCGCACTTGTGGTCATTACTTATACCGCCTTCAGTTACATGCTCAGGACACTGGACTATGAGAGCAGACCACAAGAGCTGGCCTTATTTTTAATCTTCTTCACTCTTTCCATTTTTGCTTCCAGCGCGGCAATTTATCTATTGATCAAAGCTTATTGGCA
The DNA here is from genome assembly GCF_002018875.1 of Pseudomonas sp. MF4836. Taxonomy (GTDB): domain Bacteria; phylum Pseudomonadota; class Gammaproteobacteria; order Pseudomonadales; family Pseudomonadaceae; genus Aquipseudomonas. The sequence goes on along the minus strand of NZ_MVOL01000001.1, from coordinate 346,917 downwards.
TAATCCAGTGCACCATATTGCCTCTGCAAATGATATAGGCGCCCATATCCAGAACCTGAAAGACTATTATAAAAAAAGCACACTCCCCGACTCTTCAATCAACTTAAATAATGATATAGAAGAGTACATTGCCAACTCATACAAAGAAGCAGCCACCAAGAATACGTTAACCAATGAAAAGAGAAATAAAGATCTTTACACTTCTTTCAAATGGCTACTGATAGGAGCCTTACCACTTGCAATAGCAAGCTTGTTATTTTTAGTACTGGATCTTGATGCATCATCGCCCAGAAAGAACATGCTGATAGAAGATAAGAGATTGGCGCTTGAACTAAAATCTTTAACTCATCTACAGTGCAACCCTGCCAACGCAAAACCAACCACGGAGCCTTCGCCAGTGACTAGCCAAAACGACCAGCAACCCGCACCTGCGCCTTCCGCCCCCGCGGAAGCCGCCGAAAAACCCAAAGGCCCTCCTCTAAGAATGTCTATGGAAGATTTCAAGGATAAAGTACCAGCGGGCAGTCAACTGCTGAACGAAAATAACCCGAAATAGCAACCGGGATAGCCTTCGCGTAATAGCGAAGGCTATTCAACTATCATCTTGGCTGCTCCAACCCCTGCCCCGGCGGAAATTTCATCTCGCCGTTCCAACAGATGCCCGCTTTCGCCGCGCGGTCCCTGTGCAATTGATAGGTCATCAGTGGCCCTCCCCGCGTCGCGGGTGAAAACTCAGATCCGGGCGAATCGCCGCGAGTATGTCGTGCAGCAACTGATCGCCATGGGGGCAGACCGCAAGCAGGTAGTCACCATCGGCCCAATGGCTCCAGCCCGCCTGGAGTTCCAGGCCGTCACGCACGAAAGACGGCGAGATGCCCTCGTCCCAGCCATCGACACGCTCACCTCTTCGCTCAAACCCCAGTTCCTCGACCAGGTAGGCGCAGACCGTACACCTGAGTTCGCTGTCGTAGGCGTCGAACTCCAGGGTCATGTGTTTGCTGTGGACCGGGAACAATCGCGGCTGCTGAGGCGGTGTCTTTTTGTCGGTCATGGGCCCACCGGCTTCGATCCTTGAAAAGTCAGGCTCGGATCTTATCCGCTGCCGGCCGCAAGCCAAACACTATTAAGGAAGGGTCGCTCAGGCGTTAGCGAAAAAACTCCCCTGGCGTGGAATCAAACTGCTGACGAAACGCGGCAATAAACGCCGAGGTCGAGTCATAGCCGCAGGCCAGCGCCACATCGGTCACACGCTCGCCCTGCTCCAGCGGGGTCAGGGCGCCGAGCAGGCGCAGGCGCTGGCGCCAGGCGCGGAAGGTCAGGCCGGTGTCGTGCACGAACAGGCGGCTGAGGGTTTTTTCCGCGACCCCGAGTTTCTGGCTCCACTGGCCCAGGGTGGTGGCCTGTTCGGGGTGCAGTTGCAGGCTGCGGTAGATCTGCCGCAGGCGCGGGTCGTGGGGCAGCGGCAGCATCAGGTCGAGCTGCGGCGCGGCGGCCAATTGGTCCAGCAGCACCTGGGCCAGGCGCCCGTCGGCGCCGTCTTCGGCGTACTCCACCGGCAACTGGCTGAAGCTGCGGATCAGCTCGCGCAGCAGGCTGCTGACCGCCAGTACCTGGCAGGCATCGGGCGCCCAGGCGGTGACGCTGCAATCCAGGTACAGGCTGCGCATTTCGGTCCGCGGCGAGCTGAACACCTTGTGCGGCATGCCGGCGGGGATCCACACCGCGCGCTGGGGCGGCGCAATGAAGCGTCCGGCACTGGTCTGCACCTCCAGCACCCCGGCGATGGCGTACGACAATTGCACCCAGGGGTGGCTGTGGCGCCGGGTCAGGGCGCGATTGGGCAGTGATTCGGTGCGGCCGTAAACCGGTCGAGGCAGGCTGGGAAGACCGGGGATACTGCGCCGGACGATCTTTTCATGTCCTTTAGGCGGCATTAACTGGCTCATTGGCGTTAGTCGGCAAACAGCCGTCACGTTAGAGTCGCGCAATCGCTCTTGGCAACCCCCGGATGATCCCGCTATGACTCGCTCACGTCTTTTGCCCGACAATTTCACCTTGACCCTGATCGGCGTGGTGCTGCTCGCCAGTTTCCTGCCCGCCAGCGGCCAGGTGGCCGTGGGCTTTGGCTGGCTGACCAACGCCGCCATTGCCCTGTTGTTTTTCCTGCATGGCGCCAAGCTCTCGCGAGAGGCGATCATCGCCGGCGCCGGCCATTGGCGCCTGCACCTGCTGGTGTTCAGCCTGACCTTTATCCTGTTCCCGCTGCTGGGCCTGGCGCTCAAGCCGTTGCTGTCGCCGCTGATCGGCAACGACCTGTACATGGGCATGCTCTACCTGTGCGCCCTGCCCGCCACGGTGCAGTCGGCGATTGCCTTCACCTCCCTGGCCCGGGGCAATATTCCGGCGGCGATCTGCAGCGCGGCGGCGTCCAGCCTGTTCGGGATTTTCCTGACCCCGTTGCTGGTGACCCTGCTGCTGAATGTGCACGGTGAAGACGGCTCGACCCTGGATGCGATCCTCAAGATCAGCCTGCAATTGCTGCTGCCGTTTATCCTCGGGCAGATTGCCCGCCGCTGGATCGGCGCCTGGGTTGGCCGCAACAAGAACTGGCTGAAGTTTGTCGACCAGGGGTCGATTTTGCTGGTGGTCTACGGCGCGTTCAGCGAAGCGGTGAATGAAGGCATCTGGCATCAGATCCCGCTGTGGGAGCTGGGGGGGCTGGTGGTGGTCTGCTGCATTCTGCTGGCGCTGGTGCTGGTGGCGTCCAGCGTGCTGAGCAAGGCGTTCGGCTTTAACCAGGAAGACCGCATCACCATTTTGTTCTGCGGTTCGAAAAAGAGCCTGGCCACCGGTGTGCCCATGGCCCAGGTACTGTTCGCCGGCAGCACCATCGGCGTGCTGATCCTGCCGCTGATGCTGTTTCACCAGATCCAGCTGATGGTCTGCGCGGTGCTGGCCCAGCGCTACGCCAAACGCCCGGAATCCATCCCCGAGCTGATGGCCCAGGTCGACCCGTAATCGCCTACCCCTGCTGACCTGTAGCCGCTGCCGAGCCTGCGAGGCCGCGGCTACAGCGTCAGCAGTGTGTGTCAGTTGGCCCTGGCGCCATTCATCCACGGGCTGTAGTCCACGGAAACGAAGCCTTGCGCCAGGCCCTCGGGGCCGGTGGCGAAGCCGGGCATCTGCCGCAGGTCCAGTTGTTGGCACTGGCTGGCGAGGCGCTGCTGCAGGGCGCTATCAGGTTTGAATTCGCCGGGGCGATAGGGGCTCGGTTCCAGCCTCACCTGGCACTCCTGCACCTGACCCTGGGCATTGGCGACATAGCGGAAACTGGCCACCCCGACCCCCTCCACGCTCTGCCGGGCCACCAGTTGCTCGCGCAGGAAGCGCATCTGCTGGTACAGGCTCACGCGCACCGCCTGGCGCTGCTTCTGCTCAATCGACAACGCATCCAGGGATGGAAAAACCAAAGGCGCAACGATGACCTGGGTGTCGTCGGCGTCCTTGAACACCTGCGGCGAGACCCCGGGGAGAAGGGTGTTCCAGCACAGCTCGGTCGCCAGTTTGAGCAGCCCTGCGTCACTGCGTTTATCGGCGATGAGGTAGTGGGTGCTGGGCCGCGCCGTGCACGCCAGCACACGGTTTTGCGCATTGAGGGTCATGTGCATGTCCACCGCCCCGATCAGCCCTTGCTGGTTGGCTCCCAGGGCATTGCGATAGAGCACCTGGCTAAATGCTTCGATAAAGCCCTGGTCCACCTGCTGCCGGTCCACCGCCTCAATGGCGGCGGCTTCGGCTGGGGTCGGTTTCTGGCAGCCGCCAAGCGCCAGCAGGCCGGCGGCGAGGGTCGCCATGATCAACGGGGAACGGGTGGACAACGGGGAGCATTCCATTTGCTTGAGACTCACAGACAAAGACAGGGGGTGATGGGCTGACGCCGCGCCAGTCGCTCAACGCTTACGACAAGCGCGGCTTGATAACACACGAATGCGTCTTTGTCCGCTTTAGCCCGCAGTTTTTACCCCGCCCTGCTCCCCCTTTGCTGCGAAGCCCGATCACGTACCACTGGTGATCCGTGTCCACAACCGGGTGCTCAAGCGCATGCCGGCGGGTGACATGGTCTTGATGGTGAACAGGGTCTCGAGCACCGACGGTTCGGGATAGGCCGCCGGGTTGTTGCGCAGCCCGGGCTCGATGTATGGCAGGGACGCCGCGTTGCCATTGGCGTACTGCACGGCGTTGCTGATAGTGGCAATCACTTTCGGGTCCAACAGGTAGTTCATGTAGGTGTAGGCGTTGTCCAGGTGCGGGGCGTTTTTCGGGATGGCGACCATGTCCACGGCCACGGTCGAGCCTTCCCGGGGAATGCTGTACCCCAGGTTGACCCCGTTATTAGCCTGTTTGGCGGTCGCCATGGCTTGCAGCACATCGCCGCTGAAGCCGATGGCGACGCAGATATTGCCGTTGGCCAGGTCGCTGACGTACTTGGACTGGTGGAAGTACAAGATCGACGGCCGGATGGCCAGCAACGCCTGCTCGGCGCGCCTCAGGTCGGCCGGTTGTTCGCTGGTGGGATCCAGGCCCAGGCTGTTGAGGGTGATGGGCACCATCTGCGTCGGGTTATCGAGAAAGGCCACCCCGCACTGCTTGAGCTTCTCGATGTTTTCCGGCTTGAACAGCATCTGCCAGGACTGGGTGATGTCGGTGTTGCCGAAGATCGCCTTGATCTTGTCGACGTTGTAGCCGATGCCCACCGTGACCCACATGTAAGGGATCGCGTAGCGGTTGCCGGGGTCGCTGGCCTCGAGGATCTTCATCAGTTTGGGGTCGAGGTTGTTCCAGTTCGGCAACTTGCTCTTGTCCAGCTCCTGGATCGCCCCGGCTTGGATCAACCGCGGCAGAAAGTGGTTGGACGGGCTGACCAGGTCGTAACCGCTGCCGCCGGTCATCAACTTGGCTTCAGTGGTCTCGTTGCTGTCGATCACGTCGTAGGTGGTCTGAATCCCGGTCTGGCGGGTGAAGTTGGCCAGGGTGTCGGGGGCGATGTAGCCGCTCCAGTTGGCGATGCGCACAGACTCTGCCGCCTGTACCGAACCGACCGACAAGGCCAGGACCAGGGCCGGGGTGAACCACGCTGTGGGTATGCGATTGTGCATGTTGCCGCCTCTCTTTTTTATTGTTGCGGCGAACCTCGCCGCGACGGTTAACGTTCGTTTTGCGCGCGCCTGACTTCCCAGCCCATGCGCAGCGCCGCGCCGATATCAAAAAACGGCTTGGGCGGCAGGTAGCCGGGCCGGGCCTGGGACAACACATCGCGCAGCACCTGGGAGTCGCCCCCGGCGGCCATCTGCGCCAGCAATCGACCCCACAAGGTGCCGCGCGCCACACCGGAGCCGTTGCAGCCGGAGACTCCGTGCAAACGCTCGGCGATACGCCCGAAATACGGTTCGCCAGAGCGCGTGGCACTCAGGTGCCCGGTCCAGGTGTGCTGCAGATCCTCGGCCACGATCCCCGGGAAGCGGCGTTGCAAGCCGTGCAAATGCTGCTGCCGGCGATCTGCCAACTCCACACGGTCGAGGTCGCGCTGGCGATACTCCACGGTGTTGCGCATCAGCAGCCGCCGGCCCGGCAACAGGCGCACCGTGGCCCCGCCCGGCAGGGTCGAGAGCACGCCCCAACCCTGGTCGTCGAACAGGGTTTGCCAGGGCTCTTCGGTCAAGGGCCGGGTAATGCTCGCGCTCAGTTCCAGGGCAAAGGTCTGGCTGCGACGCAGGCCAACCCGGGGCAAGAAGGCGCCGACGCAGACCAGCACTTGTGCGGCCTCGATTTCGCCCTCGGCGCTGCGCGCTTTCCAGCCGCGGCCGGGCAACGGTTGCAGGTCATCGATGGCGCTGTTCTCAAATACCTCGACCTGGTTCGGCAGGCTGTCCAGCAGGCCTTTGACGTACTTGGCCGGCTGCAACAGGCCGTTGCCGCCGCCGCAATGGATCGCCCGCTGGTAAAAGGCGCTGCCCAGCCGCTGCTGCAACGCCGCGCCCTCCAGCACGCTGGCCTGGGCCCCGACTGCGTTGAGGGTGGCCACGCACTGCTGGGCATGCTCCAGGCGCTGGGGTTGATGCACGGCAAAGTGGTAGCCGGCGTTGCTGAGCTCACAGTCGATGCCCAACTCGGCAATCCGCTGGCGCACTTCAAGGCCGGCAGCAACGCCGATACGCGAGGCCAACTGGTAGCCGGCGTGACCGGGCTGGCCCAGCAGCTCGCTGGCACCGGGCAGTTCGTGGCTGACTACAAACCCGGAGTTGCGGGCCGAGGCGCCCTGGGCCACGCGCTGACGCTCGACCAGCACGATGCGCTGCTGGGGGAACATCTGCGCCAGGCTGTGGGCCGCCGAGAGCCCAGTGATGCCGCCGCCGATAATCAGCCAGTCGGTTTTCTGCGAGCCCGCCAGCGTCGGCCGCTGGGGCGACTCACCTGCCAGGGCAATCCAGCCACATACATTGTTCAATGCCTGCCACTCCTTCAGAATCGATGCGCCAGGGGAATCGTTACGCCGCCCCCGCTTGCGCTGAATACCTACAATCCAATGCCTACAATCTATGGAGATCAGCGCCCGGTTTCGAACGTTATTAATTCATCCATCTATTCGAGAAACGCATGGATAACCCACTCCGGATACCGTCACTGCAAGCTCTGCAGACCCTGGTCCATGTGGCCGAGAGCAACAGCTTCACCGCTGCCGCCAGCCGCCTGTACCTGACCCAGAGCGCAGTCAGCCGGCAGATCCAGCAACTGGAGGAGCATTACGCGGTGGCGCTGTTCGAGCGCACCAGCCGTCGGGTATCACTCACCGAACAGGGGCGCGACGTATACGGCGTGGCCCTGGAGCTGCTGCGCGCCCTGGGCGGCCTGCAACAACGCCTGGCCCCGGCGCCGCTGGAGCAGCCGTTTCGGATCCGGATCTTTGTCTCGCTGGCGGTGCGCTGGCTGCTGCCCCGACTCAGCGGGTTCTACGCGGCCAACCCCGGGTTGTGCCTGTCCATCGAAACCGTCGGTGGCGAGACGGTGGACACCGGCGGCGACTGCGACGCCTACGTGTTGTACCTGCGGGACGGGCTGGATGAGCGGGCGCTGACGCCGCTGTTCGATGAGTACCTGATTCCGGTATGCGCCCCGCAGTTGAGCGACGGCCTGCCGCCGCCACGCTCCCTGGAGCAACTGGCCGAGCATGCGCTGATCCATGGCTCCACCAGCCGTCACGAATGGACCGTGTGGCTGCAGGCCCAGACCGACCAGACACCGCACAACTACCAGCACCTGATGTTCAACCTCGACGACCTGGCACTAGACGCCGCCGCCCGCGGCCTGGGCGTGGCCATGACCGACCGGGTCCTGGCCCAGGACGCCATCAGCCGTGGCAGCCTGATCGTGCCCTTTGGCCAGCCGCTTAAAACCGGCGGCGTCTATGCCCTGTGGCTGCGCGACAGCGGCGCCGCGCACCCGGCTTGCAACGCAGTGCTGGACTGGTTTCAGACCCAGTCGGCGGCAGTCGGGGAAAGGGGAATGAGGGCGTAGGCAGCACGCGATTCGCCCCAGGCTTGAAGCGCCTTCCGTCAGCGCACGCAACTCGCTAGGATACGGCCCCCTCTGCAGATGGACGCGTCCCATGACCACACTCGCCCGCAAGAACCCGCTGCTCGCTTTCGTCATGTCCTGTGTGGCGGCAGGCTGGGGCCTGGTGTATGTCGGCCGGGTCAAATGGGGCGTGTGGGTCGCTGCCGCACTCTACGGCGGCGTGGCGCTGATGGGGCTTTGCGGCCTGCTGGCCAGCCCCATGGGCGTGCTGCTGTTCCTGCTGTGGGTGTTGTCGATCAAGCTTGCCTCGGCCATCGCTGCTGCCATAACGGCCTCCCGCAACAGTGACAGCGCACGCTACCCCAGCACCCGGATGCACCTGCTGTACCTGGCGGGCCTGGTGGTGCTGACCCTGATCATGTTCGAGCCGCTGCGCCCGCACCTGCTGGGATTCAAGACCTACTACGTCCCGTCCGGCTCGATGATCCCGACCCTGGATCTGGGTGACTACATCGTCTCCGACCTGCGCCCGGGGCCGGTCAAGGTCGGCGATATCGTGGTCCACCGCTACAACGGCACCGAGGTGGTGAAACGGGTGGCGGCGGTGGCCGGCGATACCCTGGCGATTGTCGACGGCAATGTGCTGGTCAACGGCCGCAACCTGGGCCTGTTCTTCGCCCCGCCCGAGCGGGCCAGGAGAGATTACTCGCAGCACCTGGCAGCGCTGCAGGTCGAGCCGGGCCATGTCTACCTGCTGGGGGACAACCGCGACAACAGCAATGACAGCCGCTTTATGGAACAGGTCGCCGAGTCCGACATTACCGGTCGGATCACGGGTATCTGGCTCGCCCCGGACCGCAGCCGGATCGGCACCCGTTTCGATTGAGGCCCTGCCGTGGGGCGCGCCGGCATCCGGCAGCGCCCCCGGCGGCTACCCCAGGCGCTTGAGCAGGACCCGGGTGACCCGGCGCTCTTCCACAGCTATCACCTCAAGGCTCCAGCCCTGCCATTCCAGGCGATCGCCGATCACCGGCAGGCGGTCCAGCAGGCTGATGACCAACCCGGCCAGGGTCTGATAATCATCGGTCGGCTCGGCGGCGAAGCCGGTGCGCTGGCGGATCTGTGTCAGATTCAACGCGCCGCCGACCAATAGCCCATCCTCGGTCTCGACAATGTCCGGGCCTTCGATTTCGCTGGCGTCCGGCAACTCGCCGGCGATGGATTCGAGAATGTCGGTCATGGTCAACAGCCCGATGAAATCGCCGAATTCGTTGATCACGAAGGCGATGTGGGTCGAGGCCTTGCGCATCTGTTCCAGGGCATTGAGGATCGAGAAACTGTCCAGCAGGTTCGGCGTCTTGCGCGCCAGGTGCTCCAGGTTCGGCGGATTGCCGGCCAGGTATTCCTTGAGCAGTTCCTTCTTGTGCACGAAGCCCAGGGGTTCATCCACCGCGCCATTGCGGATCAGCGGCAGGCGCGAATAGGACGAATGCATAAGCTTGGTGCGGATGACCTCGGGGCTGTCCGCCAGGTCGATATGGTCGACATCGGCACGCGCGGTCATGATGCTGCGGATCGGCCGCTCGGCCAGTTGCAGCACGCCGCTGATCATCACCCGCTCGCGCCGGTCGAACAGCTCGGCAGTGGGTTCCTGGCCGTTGTCCAGCAGGTCGGCAATTTCCTCACCCACCTCCTCCACCGCCAGTTTCCGCCCGCCCAGCAGGCGCATTACCGCATGGGCTGTACGCTCGCGCATCGGCCGCAGGCCCTGCATCGACTTCTTGCGCCGGGCGCGGGCGATCTGGTTGAACACTTCGATCAGGATCGAGAAGCCAATGGCCGCGTACAGGTAGCCCTTGGGAATGTGGAAGCCCAGGCCTTCGGCAGTCAGGGCAAAACCGATCATCATCAAGAAGCCCAGGCACAGCATGATCACCGTCGGGTGCGCATTGACGAAGCGGGTCAAGGGTTTGCTGGCGACGATCATCAGGCCGATGGAAATGATCACCGCGATCATCATCACCGCCAGTTCGTCGACCATACCCACGGCGGTGATCACCGCATCCAGGGAGAACACCGCGTCGAGCACCACGATCTGCGCCACGATCGGCCAGAACATGGCGTAGGCGGCGTTGCCGGTACGCTGGCTGATATGGCCCTCAAGCCGTTCGTGCAATTCCATGGTGGCCTTGAACAGCAGGAACACACCGCCGAACAGCATGATCAGGTCACGCCCGGAGAAGCTCTTGTCGAACACCTCGAACAGCGGCTGCGTCAGGGTGACCAGCCACGAAATACTGGCCAGCAGGCCCAGGCGCATCAACAGCGCCAGGGACAGGCCGATGATCCGCGCCCGGTCGCGCTGATGGGGCGGCAGCTTGTCCGCCAGAATCGCAATAAACACCAGGTTGTCGATACCCAGCACCAGCTCGAGCACGATCAGAGTCAACAGGCCAAGCCAGGCCGTGGGGTCCACTATCCATTCCATAAAAACGACGCGATCTCTCTAAATTGAATTCAGGCAGCCGGGCGCAAAAAAACGCCCGCACAACGGGTTGTAGCAGGAATCGGGCGCAGGCGCCGACCGACCAGGGCTACCGTTGGCGAGAATCGAAAAACCGGAAACTTAGTGCGACGGCAACGCCTCAGAGCGGCCGAATGGCGTGAGGCGAATGGAACGAGGGAGAGGTGCGGCGTCCTGGGGAAAGGACGACTGGGAGGCTCCGAAAGGGTGTTCATGCAAGTCCTGATATAAAAAACGGACTTGGAGATTACAGCGGCCAGTCACATTTTCCACAGCAGGAAATCATTACAAAACTTTATAAACCCCGTAGCCGCTGCCGCCGTGGCGTATCTGACGGCATACGGCGACCTCAGGGGCCAGCGCAGCCTGGCGGCAGCGGCTACAGGCGCTATGTGCAACCTGAAAGCCGCACCTGCAACCCTTAGCTCCTGCGGGTCGCATCATCCAGGGCGAGGATGGTGTGGGCATTGGTGACGGTGGTCGCCAGGGTGTTGATCACCCCGGAACGCAAGGCACCCAGGGTCGCGGCAGCCTTGGTGTTTTCACTGGCGATGGCGACCACATCGGGGATGCGTACCAATTCCTGCACACTCAAACCGATCACCCGCCCCTGGATCGCGTTGACCGCCGGCTGGCCATGGATGTCGATAAAGTCGTAACCCATCATGTCGCCCACCGTGCCGGACAACCGCGCCTGGGCGATTTCCTGGGGCGAGAACCAGCCCATGCGCACCATATTGCTGTTTTCACTCATATCGCCGATGCCAATCAGGGCGATATCGGCGCGGCGTGCGCGATCCAGGGTCGAGCGCACGGTGTCGTTGCTGATCAGCACGCTGCGCAGTTCCGGATTGGCCACCAGCGCCGGGGCATACAGGGTTTCGCTTTCAGCCCCGAAACGCAGGGCCAGACGGCGACAGATATGGTCCGGGTTCATGTATTCGCCAGCCCGCAGCGAACCGCCGATGGCGCAGACGAACGTGCAGTTGCGCGTCACCGGCAAAAACACGTTATCGGCCACCGCTCCGACATTGCGGCCCATGCCGACGGCGACGATCATGCCGTCGCTCAAGGTCTTGTTCAGGTAGTTGGCCACCAGGCTGGCAACCGCCGAACGCTGGGTATCCGGGTCACTGTGATCGACCGCAATCAACGCCCGATCCAACTGGAAGCGCTCCACCAGCGCCTGCTCCAGCTCATTGTTCATCGCCGGATGCTGCAGCACCCGGACCTCGACAATCCCTTCATCCCGCGCCCGCTTGAGCAGGCGGCTGACCTTGGCCCGCGACAGGTCGAAGCGCTTGGCAATGGCTTCCTGAGTGACGTTCTCAAGGTAATAGAGCATGGCGACTTCGGTCATCAGATCGATATCGCTGGCCCCGCGCTGGGTACTGTCACTCATGTGGACTGGCTTCCGTCTTGGCGTCAAAGGCGCATTCTCTCTAGTGGATGCGGGGTACGTCTACAAGCGGCTTGCGCGCAGCCCTGCGCCCCTCACTGATGACCATCACGCTCGATGGCATTGATCCGCTCGACCTTGGCCCCCGAGCGCGCCGCCTCGAACTCCGACTCCAGGAACGCCTTGACGATGCTCTTGGCCAGTTCCACCCCCACTACCCGCGCGCCAATCGAGAGAATTTGCGCATCGTTGCTCTTGCGTGCGCGCTCGGCGGAATAGGTGTCATGGGCCTGGGCCGCGCGAATCCCCAGCACCTTGTTCGCCGAGATGGCCATGCCGATGCCGGTGCCGCACACCAGCACTCCCAACCGGTGGTGCCCGGCATTTATGGCCGTGGCCACGGCCAGGGCGATGTCCGGGTACAGCACCGGTTCCAGGGAATGGGTGCCGAAATCCTCGACCGGATGCCCCAGTGCCTCGATGTGCCGCTTGAGCAGCTCCTTGAGTTCATACCCCGCCTCATCGCATCCAATCCCCACTGAAAAGGCTCTATTCATCGCATTTCGCTCCGCTGACAGGGAAAGAGCATGACTGATCATATGATCAATCAGTGAAACTTTGATCAGTCATTTTTCAGGCATTCGCCCCTCAACTGTCAAGCGAGATTTACCAGGGCCGAGGAATAACGCCCTACACAGGGCGGTAAAAAGCCTCACTCGCCACCGAGACATATTTAAAGCGAAAGGGATTGACTGATCAGAATTTCATTTGTTACACATATGATCAGCGCAAAACATGGTTATGCGATCTAATAAGAATTCACAGCACGAGGACACGCCGATGGCCACGCCATTACTGCTCCAGGCTGAACATGTCGCCAAGGCCTATGCCGGGATCCCTGCCCTGCGTGACGGTCGCCTCTCCCTGCGTGCCGGCAGCGTGCATGCCCTGTGCGGCGGCAATGGCGCCGGCAAGTCCACCTTCCTCGGCATTCTGATGGGCATCACCCAGCGCGATGCCGGCAGCATCCTGCTCAACGGCCAGCCGGTGCAGTTCGACCGCCCGAGCGCCGCCCTGGCGGCCGGGGTGGCGATGATCACCCAGGAGCTGGAACCGATCCCCTACATGACCGTCGCCGAAAACATCTGGCTCGGTCGCGAACCGCGTCGCGCCGGCTGCATCGTCGACAGCAAGGAACTCATCCGGCGCACCCGCGAGTTGCTGGCCAGCCTGGAATTCGAGGTCGACGCCAACAGCCCCATGCACCGCTTGAGCGTGGCGCAAATCCAGCTGGTGGAAATTGCCAAGGCCTTCAGCCATGACTGCCAGGTGATGATCATGGACGAGCCGACCTCGGCCATTGGCGAACGCGAGGCCGAGACCCTGTTCAAGGCCATCCGCCGCCTCACCGCGCGTGGCGCCGGCATCATCTACGTGTCGCACCGCCTCAGCGAACTGGCGCAGATCGCCGACGACTACAGCATCTTTCGCGACGGCGCCTTTGTTGAAAGCGGGCGTATGGTCGACATCGACCGCGCCCACCTGGTGCGCGGCATCGTCGGCCAGGAATTGACACGCATCGATCACAAGGTCGGGCGCCAGTGCGCCGCGCAAAACTGCCTCGATATCCAGGGCCTGAGCCGCCACGGCGAGTTCCAGGACATCAGCCTGCAACTGCGCCAGGGCGAAATTCTCGGCATCTACGGCCTGATGGGGTCAGGGCGCAGCGAATTCCTCAACTGCATCTATGGCCTGACCGAACCCCATGCTGGCAGCGTCACCCTGCAAGGCCAGCCGCTGCCGGTGGGCGTGCCGGCAGCGACCATTCGCGCCGGCATGTCACTGGTCACCGAAGACCGCAAGGACAGCGGGCTGGTACTCACCAGCAGCATCCTCTCCAACATCGCCCTCAGCGCCTACCGCCAGCTGTCGAGCTGGTCGCTGATCAGTGCGCGTAAAGAACTGCAACTGGCCCGGGACATGGTCCAGCGCCTGCAGATCAAGACCAGCTCCCTGGACCTGCCGGTGGAATCCATGAGCGGCGGCAACCAGCAAAAGGTGGTGCTCGCCAAGTGCCTGTCGACCACGCCGATCTGCCTGCTGTGCGACGAGCCGACCCGAGGCATCGACGAGGGCGCCAAGCAGGAGATCTACCACCTGCTGGACGAGTTCGTGCGTGCCGGCGGCGCGGCCATCGTGGTGTCTTCAGAGGCCCCCGAGCTGCTGCATCTGAGTGATCGAATCGCGGTATTCAAGGGCGGCCGGCTGGTCACCATCAGCACCGACACCGCCCTTTCCCAGGAAGCCTTGTTGAGTCTCGCCTCATGAACGCCAAGACCCATGCCACCCCGACCCTGCCCGCCTCGACCCACCCCGCGCCACGCAGCCGACTGCGCCTGGCCCTGGACCGCTTCGGCCTGCCGCTGGTGTTTATCCTGCTGTGCCTGGTCATGGCGTTCGCCAGCGAATACTTCATGACCTGGCGCAACTGGATGGACATCCTGCGCCAGACCTCGATCAACGGGATCCTCGCCGTAGGCATGACTTACGTGATCCTGACCAAGGGCATTGACCTCTCGGTGGGGTCGATCCTGGCGTTCGCCGGCCTGTGCAGCGCCCTGGTGGCGACCCAGGGCTACGGCCTGCTGGCGGCGGTCAGCGCCGGAATGTTCGCCGGGGCCATGCTCGGCGTGGTCAACGGCTTCATGGTGGCCAACCTGTCGATCCCACCCTTTGTCGCAACCCTTGGCATGCTCAGCATTGCCCGCGGCATGACCTTTATCCTCAATGACGGCAGCCCGGTCACCGACCTGCCGGAAAACTACCTGGCCCTGGGCATCGGCAAGATCGGCCCGGTCGGCGTGCCGGTGGTGATCTTTGCCGTGGTCGCGCTGATTTTCTGGATGGTCCTGCGCTACACCACCTACGGGCGCTACGTCTATGCCGTGGGCGGCAACGAAAAAAGCGCCCGCACCTCCGGGATCGGCGTGCGCAAGGTGATGTTCTCGGTGTACGTGGTCTCCGGGCTGCTGGCGGGCTTGGCCGGCGTGGTGCTCTCGGCGCGCACCACCTCCGCCCTGCCCCAGGCCGGCACCTCCTATGAACTGGACGCCATCGCCGCCGTGGTGATCGGCGGCACCAGCCTCTCCGGTGGCACCGGCAGCATTGTCGGCACCCTGTTCGGCGCCCTGTTGATCGGCGTGATCAACAACGGCCTGAACCTGCTCGGGGTGTCCTCCTATTACCAGCAAGTCGCCAAGGGCTTGATCATCGTGTTTGCGGTGCTCATCGATGTCTGGCGCAAGAAAAAACGCTAACCCCGTTCATTGCACGGCACGACCACAACAATAAGGAGTTCCCCATGAAGCTTTCACCGAAGAAGCTCGGCACATCCCTGGCCACGCTGGCGGCTGTCTCCCTGCTCAGCAGCAGCGTTGCCTTCGCTGCAGAAAAAACCTACAAGATCGGCGCGGCGGTGTACGGGCTCAAGGGCCAGTTCATGCAGAACTGGGTCCGTGAGCTCAAGCAGCACCCGGCGGTCAAGGACGGCACGGTGCAGATCACTGTGTTCGACGGCAACTATGACGCCCTGACCCAGAACAACCAGATCGAAACCATGGTCACCCAGCACTATGACGCGATCATCTTTGTGCCAATCGACACCAAGGCCGGGGTCGGCGCCGTGGCCCGGGCCATGGAAAACGACATCCCGGTGATCGCCTCCAACACCAAGGTCGCCAGCGCCAACGTGCCCTATGTCGGCAACGACGATGTCGAGGGCGGGCGCCTGCAAGCCCAGGCCATGGTCGACAAGCTCAAGGGCAAGGGCAATGTGGTGATCATCCAGGGCCCGATTGGCCAGTCGGCGCAGATTGACCGGGAAAAAGGCGAGATGGAGATCCTCAAGAAGAATCCGGGGATCAAGGTCATCGAAATGAAGACCGCCAACTGGTCCCGCGCCGAGGCCTTGTCGCTGACCGAAGACTGGCTCAACGCCCACCCCAACGGCGGCATCTCCGGGATCATCGCCCAGAACGACGACATGGCCCTGGGCGCCCTGCAGGCGGTGAAGTCTCGCGGCCTGTCGCCGAGCGACGTGCCGGTGACCTCCATCGACGGCATGCCGGATGCGATCCAGGCGGCGAAAAAAGGCGAAGTCACCACCTTCCTCCAGGATGCCCAGGCCCAGTCCCAGGGTGCGCTGGATGTAGCCCTGCGAACCCTGGCCGGCAAGGACTACAAGCCGCAATCGGTGATCTGGGAACGTTATGCCAAGGACGTGAAATGGGGCGACGGCAGCGACAAGCTGTACATCCTGCCGTGGGTGCCGGTGACCAACGGCAATGCCGATGCGCTGTACCAGCAGGTAGCGGGCAGCAAATAGGTCGGACCTGCGCCAGCGCTCCGGGCGCCTGGCACCTGCGCTCTGCCAGCGCAATCATCTATCGCTGGCTTGCACCCTCCCCGTGGCGAGCGCACTTGCTCGCGCCGGGTGGTGCAGCCGCCCCCAACACCTGACGCAGTTGATTGGTCGGTTTTACAGCCCATCGTTTTATAGAGGAGTCATGACATGTCCGGATTCTGGGATCAGGCCTTCGACCTGAACGGCCGCTGCGCGGTGATCACGGGTGGCGCCGCCGGGATTGGCCTGGCGTGCGCCAACCTGCTGGTGGAGCGCGGGGCCAAGGTTGCCCTGCTCGACCGCGACCCGGCGGTGGCCGATATCGCCGCCAGCCTCGGCGACGGGCACCTGGGGCTGGCCATCGACCTGCGCCAGCTAGATCAAGTACGAGACGCGGTGGACCTGATGGCCGCGCACTACGGGCGCCTGGACTTCCTGGTCAACAGCGCCGGGGTCGCCCTGCTGGACAAGGCCATGGAAGTCAGCGAAAGCGCCTGGGACACCACCCTGGACATCAACCTCAAGGCCAGTTTCTTCGTGGCCCAGGCCTGTGCCCGGCACATGATCGAGCAAGGCCACGGACGCATCGTCAACCTCGCTTCCCAGGCTGCGGTCATCGGCCTCGACCGGCACGTGGCGTACTGCGCGAGCAAGGCAGCGGTGGTGGGCATGACCAAGGTCCTGGCCATGGAGTGGGCGCCCCACGGCATCAACGTCAACGCCATTTCACCGACCATCGTCGAAACGGCCCTGGGCAAGAAAGCCTGGGCCGGCGAGCTGGGTGAACGGGCCAAGTTGCAGATCCCGGTCGGGCGCTTCGCCCAGCCCGAGGAAATCGCCGGGCTGGTGCTGTACCTGCTCAGCGACGCGGCCAAGATGATCACCGGGGAGAACGTGGTGATCGATGGCGGCTACAGCATTCAGTAAATACGCGCTTTTCACATCATTTCGATGAGGTCCGCTGCCATGTCTACGCTGCTCGAAACCCCGACACACGAACGCCTGTCGCCAACGATTCCGGCAACCATGCAGGCCGTGGTCTGTTATGGCCCGGAGGACTACCGCCTGGAGCAGGTCCCGGTGCCCATCCCAGGGCCCGAGGAGATCCTGACCAAGGTCGAGCTCTGCGGGATCTGCATGGGCGACATCAAGACCTATCGCGGAGCGCCTTCGTTCTGGGGCGACGCCGAGCAGCCACGTTACGTCAAGCCACCGATGATCCCCGGCCATGAGTTCGTGTGCCGTGTGGTGGCCCTGGGGCCAGGGGCTGAGAAACGCGGGGTCAAGGTGGGCGACCGGGTGATTTCGGAACAGATAGTGCCGTGCTGGGGCTGTCGCTTCTGCAATCACGGCCAGTACTGGATGTGCCAGAAGCACGACTTGTATGGCTTCCAGAACAACGTCCAGGGTGCCATGGCGCAGTACATGATCTTCACCAAGGAAGGCATCGTGCACAAAGTGCCGGACAGCATCGCGCCGGATGAAGCGATCCTGATCGAGCCGCTGGCCTGTTCGCTGCACGCCGCTGATCGCGCCGACGTGGGTTTCGACGACATCGTAGTCGTCGCCGGGGCCGGCACCCTGGGCCTGGGCATCATCGGTGCGGTGCGCATGCGCAACCCCAAGCGCCTGATCGTCCTCGACATGAAGCCCGAACGCACCGCACTCGCCCTGCGCATGGGCGCTGATGAAGTGTGGAACCCGGCCGAAGTCGACGTGCTGGCGAAGATTCGCGAAATCACCGAAGGCTACGGCTGCGACATCTACATCGAAGCCACCGGCCATCACAAGGCGGTCAACCAGGGCCTGGCGATGCTGCGCAAACTGGGGCGATTCGTCGAGTTCAGCGTGTTCAACGACGAAGCCACAGTGGATTGGTCGATCATCGGCGACCGCAAGGAACTGGACGTGCTCGGCTCGCACCTGGGCCCCTACATGTACCCACGGGCCATCGACTTTATCGGCAACCGCAAGATCGACATGCGCGACGTGGTGACCCACACCTTCGCCCTGGCCGACTTCAAGGAAGCCTTCGCCATCATGGAACGCGGCGACCGCTCATTGAAAGTGGTGCTCAAACCCTAGCTCTCGGCAGCGGCTACCAGCACTATTCTGGCCATGTTCGGACGCTGGCCAATATCAACAACAAGAACACAGGAAACCCCGTCATGAATCGAGTGATCAACGACCCGGACCACGTGGTCGAGGACATGCTGCAGGGCATCCTGCTGGCGCACCCGGAACTGGCCCAGTTCGAGACCAACCCACGGGTGATCTGCAAACGCGACGCCTCGCCGACAGGCCAGGTGGGCATCGTCACCGGCGGCGGCTCGGGGCATGAACCGGCGTTTCTCGGCTATGTCGGCCCAGGCCTGGTGGACGCGGTGGCGGTGGGCGAAATCTTTTCTTCGCCCACCGCCAAAAGCTTCTTCGACGCCTTTCGAGCCGCCGACCAGGGCGCGGGCGTCGCCTGCCTGTACGGCAACTACGCGGGCGACAATATGAACGTGAAACTGGCGATGAAGATGGCCGCCAGCAAAGACCTGCAGGTGCGCACTGTGGTCGCCAACGACGACGTGGCCTCCGCGCCCCAGGCCGAGATTGCCAAGCGCCGGGGCGTGGCCGGGGAGATCTTCATGTGGAAGGTCGGCGGCGCGGCGGCGGCCAAGGGCTATGACCTCGACGGAGTGATTCGGGTCGCGCAGAACGCCGTCGATCGGTGCCGTTCCATCGGCGTGGGGCTCACCCCCTGCACCATTCCGGCGGTGGGCAAGCCCAACTTCCAGATCGCCCCCGGGCAAATGGAACTGGGCATCGGCCACCACGGCGAGCCGGGGATTGAGGTCATCCCCGTCGAGTCCGCTGCGGCCATGGCCGAACGCATGCTGGCGCCGATCCTCGCCGACCGCGATTTCAGTACCGACGATAGCGTGGTGGTACTGGTTTCCGGCCTCGGTGCGACGCCGGTGATGGAGCTATATATTTTCTACGCTGAAGTCGAACGGCAGATCCGCGCCAAGGGGCTCAAGGTGCACCGCTGTTACGTCGGCAACTATTTCACCTCACTGGAAATGATGGGCGTGACCCTGACCCTGCTGGGCCTGGACGCCGAACTCAAAACCCTGATCGACCAACCTTGCCGCTCCATCGGCATGACCCAGACGGAGTGAACCATGAGCCAGTCTTTTTCCAGCAGTGACGGCGGCGCCATCGTGGCCGACCTGGTGACCGTAATAGTCGCCAACCGTGAATACCTGAGCGAAGTCGACGGGGCCATCGGCGACGGTGACCACGGCATCAATATGGCCAAGGGCTTTGCCCACTGTGGCCGTGCCCTGGAAGGGCGTGAACTGGACCTGGCCGGGGCGCTCGACGAACTGACCCTGAGCCTGATGGAAGGCATAGGCGGCTCCATGGGCCCGCTCTACGGCAGCCTGTTTATCGGCATGGCCAATGAGGTGCGCGACCGACAGGAGATCGACACGGCGACATTCGCCCGCCTGCTGCGCGGTGGCCTGACCTCGCTGCAAGACATCACCGAGGCCGGCGTCGGCGACAAGTGCTTGATGGACACCCTGATCCCTGCGGTGCAGGCGTTCGAACAGGCACACACAGCAGGGGCTTCATTCCATGAAGCACTGGAGCACATGAAAAGCGCGGCGTCTCAGGGCCGGGACTCAACCCGCGACCTGGTGGCCCGAATCGGCCGTGCCAGCCGCCTGGGCGAACGGTCACTCGGCGTGCTGGATGCCGGCGCCGTGTCCTGCTGCCTGATCCTGACCCGCCTCGCCGACTCCATCCGCCCCCGACTCCTGTAGCCGCTGCCGAAGGCTGCGCTGGTCCGCACTGCCGCCTTGCCATATCTGACAGAGCACGGCGACCTCAAGGGCCAGCGCAGCCTTCGGCACCGGCTACAGGCGTTCTGCCGCCTTGGCGCATCTGACGGAACGCGGCGATCTCAAGGGTCCAACGGCCACGCCATTCAGCGCTATCAGGGCACTCTTCGATACTCGCGCTTGATCTGTTCGAGGTAGCGCACCACGGCCGGGGCCTGTTCGAAGCGGCGGTGGATCAGGGACAGGCGTGAGGAGGCGTCGCCGCCCTTGATCGGCCGGTACAGGACGTTGGGCAGGCTGATATGACCGATCACCGACTCAGGCACCACGGCCACGCCCTGGCCCAGGGACACCAGGGCCAGCACGGCCACCAGGCCGCCGGGTTGGGGGCCCAGGGTCGGCGCGTAGCCGCCCTGGGCCGCCACTTGCAGGGTGCCGCTGATCTGTTCGGGGAGGATAAAGGTCTCGCCGCGCAGATGTTCCGGGCTGATGTCCCCCAGGCGGGCCAGCCAGGACTGCGCCGGCAACGCCAGCACAAACCCTTCGGCGTCCAGGGCGATGGCTTCCAGCCCCTCGGGCAGGGTCATGGGGGAGCGGATATAACCGATATCGAAGCGCCCATCGGCCACCAGTCCCGGCAGCGCGGCCATGGGCTTTTCGCGCACGCTGAGGCTGACGTCCGGGTATTGCCGGCAAAAAGCCTGTACCTGCTTTTGCAGCAGGCCCGAGTACACCGCCGAGGCCACGTAGCCCAGTTCGATATGGCCGATTTCCCCGCGCCCGGCGCGCTGGGCATTGCGCTGGGCAAACTCGAACTGGCGCACTGTGGCCTCGGCTTCCATCACCAACGCGGCACCGGCCTCGGTCAAGCTGACCTCGCGCTGCTGGCGCAGGAACAGGCGCGTGCCCAGGGCTTGCTCCATGTCCTGGATCTGCCGGCTCAAGGTTGGCGGGGCAATGCCCAACTGCTCGGCGGCGCGGGTGAAATTGCGCTGCCGGGCCACGGCCAGGAAGTAGCGAAAATGACGAATTTCCATAAAGGCGTTAGCTCAAAGGTAATGAAGTCCCGCATTGCGCCTAACAAGGCACCCGAAGCGTCGCGATAAGCTGGCTCGACCTCCACCCTAGAGAGCCTATGCCATGCGCGTCAAACCCCTGTTTCTGGCGATGATCACTTGTTACAGCCTGCAGCTCGCTTCTGCCGGCGCTGCCGACACCGGTATTGCCCACAAGGCAATCCTTGACCTGAAGAGCGCCCAACAGCTGCTCCAGGCCGCCCAGCAGACCGCCGACGCCAAGGGCTGGCCGTGCGCGGTGGTGATCGTCGACGACGGCGGCTGGCCGATCCTCAGTGCGCGCATGGACGGTGCTCCGGTGGTCGCCGGGATCGAGCTGGCCCAGGGCAAGGCGCGCACCTCGGCGCTGTTCAAGCGGCCCTCGGGCGATCTGGAAAATGCCATCAATGGCGGGCGTCAGGCGGCGATTACCGCCGGTTTGCTGATGATGAAAGGCGCGCAGCCCATCATCGTCGACGGCCAGGTGATCGGCGCCATCGGGGTCAGCGCCGACACCCCGGCCCATGATGATGAAATCGCCCTCGCCGCCCTGGCGGCCCTGCCCCAGCGGAGTCAGCCATGAGTCAACCCAACCCGCGCTGGACCCTGCTCACCGCGTCCGGGGTGTGCTCGCTGATCGTGCTCGACACCAATATCGTCGCCGTGACCCTGCCGAGCATCGCCCGCGACCTGGGGGCCAACTTCGTCGATATCGAATGGGTGGTCAGCGCCTACATGCTGGCCTTCGCCGCCTTGCTGCTGCCCGCCGGCAGCCTCGCCGACCGCTTCGGACGCAGGAAGACCCTGCTCTGCGGCCTGGTGATTTTCCTCCTCGCCTCCCTCGGCTGCGGCGCCGCCCCCTCGGCGCTGTGGCTGGATATCGCCCGGGCGATCAAAGGCGTGGGCGCAGCCTTGCTCTTGACCTCGGCCCTGGCCTCCATCGGCCATACCTTCCACGACGATGTGCAGCGGGCCAAGGCCTGGGCATTCTGGGGCGCCTGCATGGGCGTGGCGATGACCGCCGCACCGACCCTTGGCGGGCTGATTACCCAGTACATCGGCTGGCGCTGGATCTTCTACCTCAACCTGCCGGTGGGCCTGGCGCTGATGACCATGGTCCTGCGCCATGTGCCCGAGTCCCGCGACACCCAGGCCGCGCGCCTCGATCCCTGGGGCAGTCTGGCCTTCAGCGCCAGCCTGCTGTGCCTGATCTGGGGCCTGATCGAAGCCAACCGCATCGGCTGGAGCAACCCGCTGACCTACGCCCGCCTGCTGGGCGGCGCGGCCTTGCTCGGGCTGTTCGTGCTGATCGAAAAAGCCCAGCGCCGGCCCATGGTGGATTTGCAGTTGCTGCGCCACCCACGACTGATCGGCGCCCTGCTGGGGATGTTCGCCTACGCCGGTTGCGCCCAGGTGATGATGACGCTGCTGCCGTTCTACTTGCAGAACGGCCTGCAGTTTTCCGCCATCGCCTCGGGCCTGGGCATGCTGCCATTTGCCCTGACCATGCTGATTTGCCCGCGCATCGGCGCACGCCTGGCCGGGCGTTACGCCCCGGCCACCCTGATGGCCGCAGGCCTGACCCTGGTCGGGGTGGGCAATCTGCTCAGTGCCTGGGCAGTGCACGCCGGTGGCTACCTGAGCTTTGCCCTGGCGATTGCCGTCACCGGTGCCGGCGCCGGGCTGCTCAATGGCGACACCCAGAAAAACATCATGGCCTGCGTGCCGCGGGAGCGGACCGGGATGGCCTCGGGCATGAGCACCACCATGCGTTTCAGCGCCATCATGCTGGCCATCGGCGTGTTCGGGGCGCTGCTGGCCAGCCACACCCAGCACCTGTTGCAGGTCGATCTCGGCCAGCAGGCGCCGCAATGGCTGGACCAGGCGCCGGACATCGCCTCGCGGGTGGTCGCCGGGGATATGCAAGGCGCCCTGGCCAGCCTGCCGGACAGCGCCCGGGCCCTGGTCGAGCCCCTGGCCGTGCAGGCCTTTGTCGGCGGTTTCGGCCGGGTGCTGACGGTGGCCGGGATCCTCGCACTGCTGGGGGCGCTGATGGTCGGCCGGCTGATGCGCAACCCCTTGCCCCAGGCCCAGGGCCTGAGCCTGAAGCTGGAATAGAAGCCCCTCTGCAACCGCCCCCAGGCTCGCGCCCGAGCCTGGGGGCGGTTGCACTTTCATAACATTCATTCCTTTGCCTGGCGCCACCCGCCAGCGCTAAGGTGCGGCCACCTGAAATACCCACTCCCCCGAGGTGCAGATGCCCCCTTCAAGTGTGATCGTGGTCGGGGCCGGCATTGTCGGCGCCTCCATCGCCTACCACCTGGCACGCCAGGGCGCACAGGTGACGGTGCTTGAGCAGTCGGTTGCGGCGAGCGGCGTTACCCGCCATTCATTTGCCTGGATCAACACCGCCGATGAAGCGCCTAAGGCGATCCAGGCCCTGCGCGCCCAAGCCCTGGGGGACTATTGGCGCCTCGAACACGAGCTGCCGGACCTGCGCATCACGTGGTCGGGAGCGCTGTGCTACACCGCCGCCGCCCTGGCCGCGAACGGCGCCAGCGCCCACCTCAGCCCCAGCCCATCGCTGCAGTGGCTCGACCAGGCCCAGGTCGCGCAGCTTGAACCCAACCTGATCACGCCGCCGCAGCGCGCCCGCTACGCCCCCGCGGAGGGCAGTCTGGATCCGGTGGCCGCCACCCGCACCCTGCTGGACGGGGCCCGAGCCCACGGCGCCCAGGTGCTGGAACAGACCCCGGTGCTGGGCCTGCGACTCGACGGCAGCCGGGTGATCGGCGTCGACACCGCCAACGGCGCCTGCCATGCCGATTACGTGGTGCTCGCCGCCGGCTGCGCGACCCCGACCCTGGTCGCCCCACTGGGCCTGCCTCTGCCGGTGCAGGCCTCGCCGTCGATCCTGATCCGTCTCGATGCCCCGCCAGGCCTGATCAAGACCCTGATCTCCAACAGCGAGATGGAAATCCGCGAAGCGGCGGACGGCAGCTTGCTGATGGCCGAGGACTACATCGCCGCCAGCGGCGCACAAGGACCGGACGCCCTGGCCCAGGCCGCATTGCTCAGCGTGCGCCAGTCATTGCGCGGCGCCGAAGCCGTGACCCTGCGCAGCGTCGAGGTCGGCCAGCGCCCGATGCCCGCCGACCGCCTGCCAGTGATTGGCCCGAGTGCCGGGCACCCGGGGCTGTATCTGGCGGTGATGCACCCCGGGGTGATCCTCGCGGCCACGGTCGGGCGCCTGGTCAGCGAAGAACTGATCCACGGCCAGACCTGCGACGCCCTCGCCCCCTGCCGCCCCTCGCGCTTTAGCTGAGGGCGCGGCAACACCGCCCTGGGGGCCGGATAAGTGCCCCCTCAGTGGAATCATCCGCCCTCGCCTGTTGTCCTCTCTTGATCGCAACGACTTCTTAATCGGACGACGGGAGCACTCCATGGCGAAAATCACCCTTGCCCAGCAACTGGCAACCACCCTTGAGCAAGCCGGGGTCAAGCGCATCTGGGGCCTGACCGGCGACAGCCTGAACGGCCTGACCGACGCCTTGCGCACCATGGACAGCATCGAGTGGATGCACGTGCGCCACGAGGAGGTGGCGGCCTTTGCCGCCGGCGCCGAAGCCGCGGCCACCGGCGAGCTGGCGGTGTGCGCCGGCAGCTGCGGGCCGGGCAACCTGCACTTGATCAATGGCCTGTTCGACTGCCATCGCAACCATGTGCCGGTGCTGGCGATTGCCGCGCAGATCCCGTCTTCGGAGATCGGCCTCAACTATTTCCAGGAGACCCATCCCCAGGAGCTGTTCAAGGAATGCAGCCACTTCGTCGAACTGGTCAGCAACCCGGCGCAGATGCCCCAGGTGCTGCACCGGGCCATGCGCAGCGCGATCCTCAACCGGGGCGTGGCGGTGGTGGTGATTCCCGGCGATGTGGCGTTGCAGGAGGTCGAGGCGCACCTCAAGCCCTGGCCGGCACTGCACGCGCCGCGCACCCTGCCCGCGCCCCAGGACCTGGACCGGCTGGTCGAGCTGCTGAGCAACAGCAAGGCCACCACCCTGCTCTGCGGCAGCGGTTGCGCCGGCGCCCATGACCAGGTGGTGGCCCTGGCCGACACCCTCGGCGCGCCGGTGGTGCATGCCCTGCGCGGCAAGGAGCACGTTGAATGGGACAACCCGTTCGATGTCGGCATGACCGGGCTGATCGGCTTTAGCTCCGGTTACCACGCCATGCTCAACTGCGACACCCTGGTGATGCTCGGCACCGACTTCCCGTACCGCCAGTTCTACCCCAGCGATGCCCGCATCGTGCAGATCGACCGCGACCCGCAGGCCCTGGGCCGGCGCGCCACCCTCGACCTGGGGATTGCCGCCGACGTCGGCGAAACCCTGGCCGCCCTGCTGCCGCGCCTGCCGTACAAGGGCGACCGCAGCTTCCTCGACGAGTCCCTCAAGCATTACGCCAAGGCCCGCAAGGGCCTGGACGACCTGGCCCAACCCAGCGCCGCCAACCGGCCGATCCACCCGCAGTACCTGACCCGGGTGCTCAGCGAACTGGCGGACGAAGATGCGATCTTCACCGCTGACGTCGGCACCCCCACGGTGTGGGCCGCGCGCTACCTGAAAATGAACGGCAAGCGGCGCCTGCTGGGTTCGTTCAACCATGGCTCGATGGCCAATGCCATGCCCCAGGCCATGGGCGCCCAGGCGGCATTCCCCGGGCGCCAGGTGATTTCGCTGTCGGGCGACGGCGGTTTCAGCATGTTGATGGGCGACTTCATTTCCCTGGCCCAGCTCAAGCTGCCGGTGAAAGTCATCGTCTACGACAACGCCTCCCTGGGCTTTGTCGCCATGGAGATGAAATCCGCCGGCTACCTGGACACCGGCACCGACCTGCACAACCCGGACTTCGGCGCCATGGCCAATGCCATGGGCATCCTCGGCCTGCGGGTGGAGCGCTCCGAAGACCTGGAAGGCGCCTTGCGCACCGCCCTGGCCCATGACGGGCCGGTGCTGGTGGACGTGGTCACCGCCAAACAGGAGCTGGCCATGCCGCCGGCGATCAAGCTCGAACAGGCCAAGGGCTTCAGTCTCTACATGCTCAAGGCGGTGATGAGCGGACGCGGCGACGAGGTGATCGAACTGGCCAAGACCAACTGGCTCAAGGGCCTCTGGTCCAAGCCTCAGGAATGACATCAAAACAGTAGCAACTTGATGATTGCCACCACGGCCCGCAACCTGCGGCCGTGGTGCGCATCATTGCCCGCCTGCCCCCGTTTGTGCCCCGCATGGTGGGAGAAAATCCGCAGCGTGGGCGCAGGTCTTCTACGCTCTGGCTGGTTGACCTCATTTCGATATGAGCAACCCTGCACAACCCCGGTATTTTTTAAGACTTTCTTCAAGCGTGGCAGTGTTCAAAATGGTTCAAATTGGTAGAAACTACCGCCCGCACAAGACTGCCCCCAGGTCCGGGTCCAAAGGCACTATCGCCCAGGGACGCAGCCACGGGTCAGTCACCTTTTTGTCCTTTCTGTCGTGTACATCAGCGTTATTCCCAGGAGATCAACATGGCGGTACTTCAAGCTCGCACACTGGATTTATTGCAGAACAATCAAAAGAACCTGCTGGGCGAATGGGTCGCCAGCCTCGAGGCCTCAGGTGCCGCGCGCAATATCAAGCAGGATGACTTGCAGCAGCAGGGCGCCGATTTCCTGGGGCTGATCATTGCCGCATTGAAAACCGGCAATTCGCAGAATGTGAACCATGACGACTGGGCCGAAGCCCGGCAGTTCCTGGAAAAGCTGTCCCATAGCCGCGCCCTGATCGGTCAGGACTCGCAGCAGACCGCCAGTTTCATCTTCTCCCTCAAGGGCCCGCTGTTTGCCCTGCTGCAACACGAGTACGTGGAACAGCCGGCGCTGCTGGCCGAGCAACTCTGGGAAGTTTCCGAGCTGCTGGACGCCCTGGGCATGCACACCATCCGGACCTTCCAGAAGTCCCGCGAATCGGTGATCAAGCGTCAGCAGGAAGAACTGCTGGAGCTGTCGACCCCGGTGGTCAAACTGTGGGAAGGCGTGCTGGCCCTGCCGATGATCGGCACCCTGGATTCGCAGCGCACCCAGGTGGTGATGGAATCCTTGCTGCAACGCATCGTCGACACCGGCTCGGAGATCGCGATCATCGACATCACCGGGGTCCCGACCGTCGACACCCTGGTGGCCCAGCACCTGCTCAAGACCGTGACCGCCATCCGCCTGATGGGCGCCGACTGCATCATCAGCGGCGTGCGTCCGCAGATTGCCCAGACCATCGTCCACCTCGGCCTGGACCTGCAGGGCGTGGTGACCAAGGCCAACCTGGCCGATGCCCTGGCCCTGGCCCTGAAACGCCTGGGCGTCACTGTCAGCAAGGCGGTTTAAGCATGGAGCGCATTCCTATTCTGCAGATGGGCGACTTTCTGCTGGTGACGATCCAGGTCGATATGCATGACCAATTGGCGCTGACGCTGCAGGACGACCTGTCCGAACGCATCAGCCGCACCTCGGCCCGGGGCGTGTTGATCGATATTTCCGCGCTGGACATGGTCGACTCGTTTATCGGGCGCATGATCGGCACCATCTCCGGGCTGTCGCGGATCATGGACGCCCAGACCGTGCTGGTGGGCATGCAGCCGGCCGTGGCCATTACCCTGGTGGAACTGGGCCTGACCCTGCCCGGGGTCAGCACCGCGCTGAATGTCGAGCGCGGCATGCAACTGTTGCGCACCCGAGTACAGGCAGAATGACCCCGGCGCGCAGCGGCACCCATCCGATCCTGATCGAGCAGGACGTGGTCCTGGCCCGCCAGTTGGCACGCAAGCTGTGCCAGGAGTGCGGCATGCGCCTGATCGACCTGACCAAGCTGGTGACGGCGGTCAGCGAGCTGGCGCGCAACACCGTGGTCTACGGCGGTGGCGGCCACATGGACTGGGACATCATCGAAGACCAGGCCCGCACCGGCCTGCGCCTGACCTTTCGCGACGAGGGCCCGGGCATTCCCGACATCAAGCTGGCGATGACCGACGGCTGGACCTCCGGTGGCGGCCTGGGCCTGGGGCTGACCGGGGCCAAGCGCCTGGTGGATGAGTTCGTACTGGACACTGCGCCCGGCCAGGGCACCCGCGTGACGATTACACGATGGGCCTGAATATTCCGAGCGCACTCACCGAAGTGCTGTTGATCGAAGACCCGAGCCAGATCGGGCATGCCCGGCGCACCGCGCAAAAGCGCGCCGAGCAGCTGGGTTTCGACGAAACCGACTGCGGGCGCGTGGCGCTGGTGGTCACCGAACTGGCGAGCAACCTGCTCAAGCATGCGACTCACGGCGCCCTGCACCTGCGCACCCTGGCGGGGCCCGAGGCCCAGGGCATCGAGATCATCGCCGTGGACCGGGGCCAGGGCTTCGACCTGCGTCACTGCCTGATCGACGGTTATTCCACCGGCGGCACCCAGGGCATTGGCCTGGGCAGCATCAGCCGCCTGGCGCAGGTGTTCGACGCCTACGCCGACGAACGTGGCTCGGTGCTGCTGGCCCGGCTGTATCCGCGCCAGTCCGTGGTCAAGGACCTGCGCTACGGGGTCAGCCAGCACTCGCTGCACAACGACCCGGCCTGCGGCGATGCCTGGCACCTGGCGCTCGAACCCGGGCGCCTGAGTGTGCTGGTGGTCGACGGGCTGGGTCACGGCAGTGAAGCCGAACGGGCGGCGCGGGCCGGCGAAGAGGTGTTCGCCCTGGCACCGTTCCTCAGCCCCACCGAGCTGATGAACGACCTGCATATCGCCATGACCGGCACCCGGGGAGGCGCCGTGGCGATTGCCCAGTACCATGCCACCGCAGGCCGGCTGACCTTCACCGGCATCGGCAACATCGGTGCCAGCCTGATCAGCCAGGGTAAATCCCGCGGACTGGCCTCGCACCCGGGCATCGTCGGCAGCCAGTTCCGCAAGGCGCAACCCTTCGACTACCCGGACGCCAGCGGCCAGTTGCTGATCCTGTACAGCGACGGCTTGCAGTCGCGCTGGAACCTGCAGGATTACCCCGGGCTCGCCCAGCGCCACCCGGCCCTGATCGCGACCGTCCTGCATCGTGACTACTGTCGCGGCCGGGATGACGTAACCGTATTGGTGATTGCCCTGGAGGCCATCGATGGCTGATTCCACTCCCCCGCCTATCCCCGAAGATTCGCCGTTGGTGCGCCAGCTGCAAGCGGAAGCCGAGGCGCTGCGCGACGAACTGGATGAAACCAACCAGGGCGTGCTGGCGCTCTACGCCGAGCTGGATACCCAGGCCGAGCAACTGCGCCAGGCCTCGGACCTGAAAAGCCGCTTTCTGTCCTATATGAGCCACGAGTTCCGCACCCCGCTGGGCTCGATCCTGAGCATCGCCAGCCTGCTCAGCGACGAGCTGGACGGCCCCCTGAGCCCCGAGCAGCACAAGCAGGTGGCCTTTGTCAGCAGCTCTGCCCGCGAGCTCAGCGACATGGTCGATGACTTGCTGGACCTGGCCAAGATCGAAGCCGGGCGAATCAGCATTTCCCCGGCCTGGTTCGACATGCTGGACCTGTTTTCCGCCCTGCGCGGGATGTTCCGGCCGATTGTCGACGCCTCGTCCATCGACCTGATTTTCGAAGAGCCGTCGGGGTTGCCTCGCTTGTTCACCGACGATAAAAAACTGGCGCAGATCCTGCGCAACTTCATCTCCAACGCCCTGAAATTCACCCTGCAAGGCGAGGTGCGGGTCTCGGCGCGGATGGAGAACCAGCAGGAAATCCGCTTTGCGGTGAATGACACCGGGCTCGGGATCCCGGCGGAGCTGCACAGCAACCTGTTCGAGGACTTCTCGCAAATCGACTCACCGCTGCAAAAGCGCCTGCGCGGCACCGGGCTTGGCCTATCCTTGTGCAAGCGCTTTGCCGAACTGCTGGGCGGCAGAGTGGGTGTAGACAGCACGCCAGGGATAGGCTCGACCTTCTTTGTGATCATCCCTCTCTCAATTGCCGAGGAGCCCGTCGATGAAGCGTGACATCCGTTTGCTGATCGTCGACGACAACGCCGCCACCCGCTACGCCATGCGCCGGCGCCTGGAGCGCCACCATTATCAAGTACTGGAGGCCGGCACTGGCCAGGAAGGCCTGGACATCATCGCCAGCGAGGTGGTGGACGGCCTGATCCTGGACGTCAATCTGCCGGACATGAGCGGCTTCGACATTGTCCGCACCCTGCGCGCCGACCCGGCCACCGCCCTGCTGCCGGTGGTGCATGTGTCGGCCGCGTCGATCGAGACCGGCGACATCATCACCGGCCTGGATGCCGGGGCCGATGCCTACCTGATCCACCCGGTGGACCCGGACGTGCTGCTGGCCACCCTGCGCACCCTGCTGCGGGTGCGCGACACCGAATATGCCTTACGAGAAAGCGAGGCACGCTTTCGCGAGATTTTCTTCAATATCAGCGCGCCCATCGCGGTGATGGACGCCGAGCTGAAAGTGCACGAATGCAACCACGCGTTCGCCCAACTGATCCAGGACAACCTCAACCCCGACACCCTGCTCGAATGCTTTGCCAGGGACCAGTGCGCGGTGCTCAAGGAACTGCGTCTGCGTCTGGCGGCCGGCGAGCGCTGGAAAGGCACGTTGCAGATGCAGGTCGTCGGCCAGACCCGGGAAACCGAATGGCAGATCTCGCCCTATCGCAGCCCCGAGCTGAGCCTGGTATTTGTCGAAGACGTCACCGAACACCGCCTGCGCGAACGTGACCAGCGGGCCGAGCTGGACAACGCCACCAGCCAGCTGGCACGCACCGAAGCGCAGTTGCTGCAAGCGCAGAAGATGGACGCCCTGGGCAAGCTCACCGGCGGCATCGCCCACGACTTCAACAACCTGCTGACCGGCATCATCACCAGCCTGGAACTGATCAAGAAGCGCATGCTCAGCGAGCGCACCGACAAGGTCATCGACTACGCCGACGCCGCCCTGAGTTCGGCCCTGAGCGCCGCCGGGCTGACCAACCGGCTGCTGGCCTTCGCCCGCCAGCAGCCGCTGGACACGCGGCCGATCGACATCAACGAGCACATCCGCTCCCTGGAAGAATTGCTGGTGCGCACCATCGGCGAACACATCACCCTCAAGCTCGAATTGACCACCAAGGCCGCCGTGGCCCTGGTGGACCCGATCCAGTTGCAGAGCGCGGTGCTGAACCTGGTGATCAACGCCCGCGACGCGCTGCCCAAGGGCGGCAATATCTGGGTCACCACCTATGCCGCGTACTCCCATGGCAACCTGAAACTGGACAACGGGCCCTATGTCGCGCTGTCGGTCAGGGACGACGGGGTCGGCATCGACCACAACGTGATCGACAAAGTGTTCGATCCGTTCTTCACCACCAAACCCCTGGGCCAGGGCACCGGCCTCGGACTGTCGACCATCTACGGCTTTGCCCGGCAATCGGGGGGCGATGCGCGGATCCGCAGCGTGGCGCGCCAGGGTACCGAGGTCACCATCATGTTGCCGGCCAGTGCCGACGCCGCAGCGCAACAGGTCGAGCACCTGGTGGCAGTCGAAGACAGCAGCGGCGAGCATGTGCTGATCGTCGAAGACATGCCCTCGGTGCGCAGCTTTGTCGCCGAGGTGCTGGTGGATGCCGGCTACCGCTGCACCCTGGCGGCTGAGGTCGAACAGGCCATGGCCAGCCTGCAGGGCGACCCGTCGATCGACCTGCTGTTGACCGATGTCGGCCTGCCGGGCCTGAACGGGCGCGAACTGGCGGATATGGCCCGGGTCTGGCGCCGCGAACTGCCGGTGCTGTTCATGACCGGCTATGCGGAAAACGCAGCCAATATCCAGGGTTTCCTGGGGGACGGCATGGACATCATCTCCAAGCCGTTTCATATCCAGGAGCTGCTGGCCAAGGTGCGGCGGACCCTGGAGTGGAGCCCCGTGGCCGACGCGCCACCGGACCTATGACCGGCGGGTGACGGTCAAGGCCACCACGGCGATGCGCTCGACCCGTTCGTAGCCCGGCTTCTCCAGCTCTTCACCGAACACATCGGGATCGAGTTCGCGGTAGGTCCAGGCATAGGCATCGTTGTCGAGCAGCGGTCGCGCGGCGTCGAGAAACGGGTCGCGGCCCTCGACCATCGCCACGCCGGTGTAGAGCAGCAAGCTGCCGTCGCGCTGCAGACGCGGCAGCGCCTCCCGCAGGATACGCAGCGACAGCTGCTCCCCCAGCTCACCGCCACCGTGGCGATAGGCCCGTTGTTGGGTGTCCTGCATATAGGGCGGGTTGGCCAGGATCAGGTCGAACCGGCCCTCGACGCTGCCCAGCACATCACTGTGATAGACGCTGACGTTGTGCGCCTCGGCCAGCTCGGCGTTGACCGCGCTCATGCGCAGCGCCCGCGGGTTGATGTCCACCGCCAGGACCTCGGCCGTGTGGCGCGAGCGGGCCACCAGCAAGGCGCCGACCCCACTCCCGCAACCGATGTCCACCGCCCGCCGCACAGGGCTGAAACGCTGGCACAGGTGGTCCTCGATCAGGCTGGCGAAGCGGTAGCTGTCAGGACCGAAAAACACCGCGTCCGCCTCCTCCGTGGGGTACGCGGAATGGGCCAGCAGCAAGGGCCCCAGGCTCGACCAGCGCACCGTGCTGCGCAACTGCCCGGCGTCCTCCTGGACAATGCCGGCCTGTTGCAGCCCGGCCAGTTCGGCGGCGTCGAACAGCCCTGCATCGAAGGGCCGTGACCAGCCGAACACCCCACGCAGGTCCGTCGCGCGCGGGTCGGCCAGGCGCCCATTGACCCGCTGGTGGGTCAGGGGCGTCGGGGTAATGAACCGATAGCTGGCCGCCATCAGCCGTTGCCCAAGTCGCAGCAGGGCCTGATCGGCCTGGGCTTGGGACGAGTCATGCAAAGACGTGGTGCGTGGCGCGGAATCAATCATGGACCGGGCTTCCTTGTGGGTCAGCGCACACTGGCGCGCAGTTGAATAAAGCGCCGCGTGGCGTACAGCCCGGCTGGACGCGAATGACGCTGCGGGCCGAGCCAGGGCAGCAGCAGCGCCAGTTGCCCCTCGACCGGCTGCTGCTCCAGGGCGGTGGCCAGGGCCTGGGTTTCCGGGTCCTCGACTGCGGGCGGTGGCGCGGCGTCATGGGCACTGCCGAGGCGCGCCGGGGTGATGCGCGGGCGGGCGTCCCAGTCGCCGGCGATCCAGTCCTGCAGCAGTTGTTTCTCAAAACCGCTGAACACCCCGAACATCGCCGCGCCCGCGCCCTCGATCAATTGCCAGAAGCGGCTGTCGGCCGGGTCCTGATGGCGCTTGATCCAGCCTCTGGCCTGCAACGCCTGGAGGAATGCCGGGATCTGCCCCGGCTCGGCCAGCCATTGGTTGACGCTCTTGCCTTCGAAGCGGCAGTAGTCGGAATGCATGTGCTGGCCAAAGCGCCGCTTGCGTTCGAGCATGGCCACCACCTCACGCTCCAGGTCGAAACCCCGGATCACCGCGCTCGATCCCAGGCCCAGGTCGTTGAGGCGATAACCACGCCGCACCCGACGCCAGTACTCGTCGGCGTCCATGCCCATAGGCCTGAGTTCCAGCACCGACTGCACCGCGCGCCGGGCATGGCCGGTGCTGGCGTTGTCGATGGTGACATGCAGGGTGAAGTAGTACGGGTCGATGCCCAGTTCACTGAGTTCATAGGCACTGATCAGCAGGTGCAGGGGCAGCTGCTCGTAGCCCAGGTTGTAGCCCAGCACCTCGGGCATATAGGCCTCGGCGCAACAGCCGAGTGCCAGCTGAATGGCGCCCTGGCGATACAGTTCGTCATCCAGCGGCAGGTCAGCGTCGCAGCCCTGTTCGGCGAGCAGGCGACGATAGATCGCCACATGGTTCTGCGCCGGCTCGCCGTCGCCCAACTCTTCGAGGTAGGTGGTCAACAGGCCGTCGTAACGGTAGTCCTGCCAGTGGCCCAGGGCGCCGTAGAGCCAGGCCCCATCCACCAGTTTGGTGGGCGCCACACCTTGCAGGAAATACAGCGCATGGGCCTTGTTCTGAAAGTAGCGCCGGGGGGCGCCCTGCTGCCGCGCCGTTAAATACGCGGCGTAGTCCTGGGCCACATCGGCACAATTGCCCTCGATCCAGGCCAGCAACTGCTCGGGATGCTCGGGCAGCGGGTCATCGCCGGCCTCGGCCTGTTGCAGTTGCTGGCGCAGAAAGTCGTCAGCCAGGGTCCGTGACTGCGGGTCGGCATCGGCCAACAAGCGCTGGTAAAGGCTATGCAGGGGCTCACCCTGGTACAACTCGCCGGGAGTACCGCGCAGTGCTTCGAGCAGGCTCATGAGCGGCTCCCCGGGGTGCGAGACGAATAGCGTACAGCGGCTAAATCAGGCATGGCAGGCTCCAGCACCAGTAAAGGGTCGACGCGTCGACGGCCATCACGGCCGGACGCCGGGCGTTGTTGCACGCCTCTAGAAGGAAGAGCGCTGCGCCTCGAAAAAAATTCCATCGGCGTGCAGCCGCCCGCGACCACCGGTGCAGGCGGCTGTTGAGCACTGCGGGAATGGACGGCGGCGAGGCGGGTCAGCGGCGTTTGCGCGTGCCCAGTTCGATCCAGGTCGGCGCGTGGTCGCTGGCATGGGGCTCGTTGCGCACCCAGGCGTCGACCCCGGCGTTTTTCAGGTAAGGCGCCAGGGCCGGGTTGAGCAGCAGGTGGTCGATGCGCAGCCCGGAGTTGCTCTGCCAGTGCTGGCGAAAGTAATCCCAGAAGGTGTAGACCCGTTCCTCGGGGTACAGGTGGCGCAAGGCATCGGTCCAGCCCTGGTCCAGCAGACGCTGGTAGCAGGCGCGGCTTTGCGGTTGGAGCAAGGCGTCCTTGAGCCAGGAGCGGGTGTTGTAGATATCGAAATCGGTGGGCACCACGTTGTAATCGCCGGCCAGCAGCACCGGATGCTCGCTGCTTTGCAGCTGCGCCGCGTGCGCGATCAGGCGTTCGAACCAGGCCAGTTTGTAGTCGAACCTGGACCCCGGTTGCGGGTTGCCGTTGGGCAGGTACAGGCAGCCCACCACGATGCCGTGGACCGCCGCTTCCAGGTAGCGGCTCTGGGGGTCGTCCTCGGTGCCGGGCAAGGACCGGCGGATCTCCAGCGGCTGCGAATCCCGGGCCAGGATCGCCACCCCGTTCCACGAGGCCTGGCCCCGATACAGGCTGCCGTAACCGGCCGCTTCCAGCTGGCTGGCGGGGAAATCCCGATCCACAGCCTTCAGCTCCTGCAGGCAGGCAATGTCGGGGCGCTCGCGTTCGAGCCAGTCCAGCAGGTTGGGCAATCGCGCGCGGATACCATTGATATTGAAGGTGGCGATCTTCAGCGCTTTCATCCCAGGCGCCCCTGTGCCGGGGGCTTTTCCAGCGCCTGGGTCACGGCTTCGAGCAACTGCAACTGGGTGTAGGGCTTGAACAGCCGTGGCAGGGTGCTGGCCAGGCCGGCGAGGTCCTGGGCATAGCCGGTGGCCAGGATGACCGGCAACTCCGGACGCAATTGGCGCATGGCCTCGGCCAGTTGCGCACCATCCATTTGCGGCATGGCGACGTCGGTGATCATCAGGTCGATGTCCGGCTCGTGCTCGATGCAATGCAGGGCCTGGGCCCCGGAGTCTGCGCAGATCACCCGGTGGCCCAGGTCTTCGAGCAGCAGCGTGGTGCTGTTGAGCACCAGGCTGTCATCGTCGACCACCAGCACCGACAACGGTTTGAACGTCGGTTTCAGGCCTGGATCCTGTTTCAGCGGCAACTGACGGGCCGCTTCGGTGGCCAGGGGCAGCCACAGCTCCGCGGTGGTGCCCTGGCCCTTGCTGCTCTTGAGCACCAGTCGCCCGCCCAGCTGTTCGGCCAGGCCATGCACCATGGACAAACCGAGCCCGGTGCCCTTGCCCAGGCCCTTGGTGGTGAAGAAAGGCTCGGCGGCGCAGGCCAGGGTCTGTTCATCCATGCCTTCGCCGGAGTCCATCACCGACAGGCACACGTAGTGTGTTTCACCCAGGGTGCCGAGGGCGCCGCGCACCTGGGCACTGATATGGATATTGCCGCCGCCGGGCATGGCATCCCGGGCGTTGCTCGCCAGGTTGAGCAGGGCCAGTTCCAACTGGTTGATATCGGCCTGCACCGCCGGCAGCTCGGGCGGCAGTTCGGCGGTGACGATCACCTGGGGCCCCACGGAACTGCACAGCAGGTCATTGAGGCTGGCCAGCAGCTGGCTCAGTTGCACCGATTCGGTCTTGAGTTCCTGGCGCCGGGCAAAGGCCAGCATGCGCTGGGTCAGCGACACCCCACGCTGGGCGCCCAGCACGGCATTGGTCGCCAGACGCGTCAGCTTCGGGTCATCCCCCAGGCGCTTTTGCAGCAGTTCCAGGTTGCCCAGAATCACCGTCAGCAGGTTGTTGAAGTCATGGGCGATGCCACCGCTGAGCTGGCCGATGGCCTGGAGTTTCTGCGACTGGAACAGCGCCTCCCGCGCCAGTTCGAGTTTTTTCTGGGCTTCGAAGGCTTCGCTGATGTCCCGGGTGATTTTGGCGAAGCCGATGATTTCCCCGGTGTCGGCGCGGATCGGGTCGACCACCACATGGGCCAGAAACTGCGTGCCGTCCTTGCGCACCCGCCAGCCCTGCTTTTCGAAGCGCCCGTCCTGCCGGGCAATCTCCAGGGTCCGCGCCGGCTCCCCGGCGGCGCGGTCCTGCTCGCTATAAAACAGCGAGAAATGCTTGCCGATGATCTCCTGGGCGGCATAGCCCTTGATCCGTTGCGCCCCCAGGTTCCAGCTGCTGACCCGGCCCTGGGCATCGAGTATGTAGATGGCGTAATCGGTGACGCTCTGCACCAGCAGGCGAAATTGCTGCTCGCTCTGCTTCAGGGTCTGCTCGGCGAGTTTGTGCTCGGTCAGGTCGCGGGTGATTTTCGCAAACCCCAGCAACTGGCCCTGGGGGTCGCGGATCGGGTCGACCACCACATGGCACCAGAAGTGCGTGCCATCCTTGCGCACCCGCCAGCCCTCGCCCTCGAACCGACCCTCGTGCAGGGCAGTATCCAGGGTGCGCTGGGGTAGCCCGGCCTGACGGTCCTCGGGGGTATAGAAACAGGAGAAATGCGCGCCGAGGATTTCCGCTTCCTGATAGCCCTTGAAGCGCCTGGCCCCGGTGTTCCAACTGACGACAAACCCCTGGGCGTCGATCATGTAGATCGCGTAATCGATCACGGCATCGACCAACAGCCGAAAGCGATCATCATCGACGCGGGGTGGCAGCTCGGGCTGGTCAGACATGGCGGTCTCCGCGGTTTATTATTGTGTGCCTGAACAAAGGGGGGTTCCTGCCCCGAACGGGGCGCCGAATCAGTCTGCACCCTCCCCTTGAAAATACAACATGCCATTCGTGCCGCCCTGCAGCAGCCTGCCCCCACGGGAAGCGCCGCCACGCGGGCTGCAATGTTCATCGGACAAGTCCCAGCGCGCTTCCATTCATCGTTGATCGGCAAATTTTTTAAACTTTCCGGGCTCCTGCGCTTTCCCAATCTGGCGAGGTTTGAAATCGCTCACCGGATGAGGACTGCACCCTGACCGCCCGTGGCAGATGCCCTTGGGTCGTGCATTGCACCTGGTCCCAGCAAGAGGTTCTCCCATGAAAAATTCTTTGCGTACCACATTGGCCCTGGCTGGCCTGGCCTGCGTGCTGGCAGGCCCGGTGCAGGCGGCAACCGCCGATACCCACCAGGCGCCAAACGCGTCGGGCATGAACAGCAACGACAACGGCGGCTCGGCAATGCCACCGGGCACCAACCCCAGCCCGCCCAGCGGCGGCACCGGTTCGGGCGCCAAACCCAAGAACAACACCACCAATACCCAACCCGGCCCGTACTCCAACGACCAGTTGCAGAACAATAAATCGGAACAGACCCAGAAAGGCCCGATGGGCACCGGCAAGGCGGGCTCCGGCGGCGCGGTCGGCGCAGGTTCGGGGGCGGGGGGCGCCGGCGACTGATTGAAGGATACGGCCCATGACCTTTCATGCCGTGGCCCGCCTGGATGAGTTGCGTGACGACCGCGGCATACGGCTCCAGGCCGGGGCCGAGGAAGTCGTGCTGCTGCGCCATGGCCAGGCCGTCCGCGCTTTCCAGGCCCAATGCCCGCATGCCGGCGCACCGCTGGAAGACGGGGCGGTCTGTGCAGGCCGGCTGATCTGCCCCTGGCACAAGGCGGCGTTTGCCCTGGAAAACGGCGAGGTCTGTGAGCCGCCGGCCCTGGCACACCTCAAGCGCTACGGAGTGCGGGTCGAGGAACAGACCGTGTGGGTCGATGACCAGCCCATGCCGGCGACGCCCCCCTCCTCCCGACGCGACAATCGCTGTTTTGTGGTGGTGGGCGCCGGGGCGGCCGGCAGCGCGGCCATCTTCGCCCTGCGGTCCAAGGGCTATGCCGGGCGACTGGTGTGGATCGACCCGGAACACCCCACGTCCTACGACCGTACCGCCTTGAGCAAATTCGTGATCGCCGGCGACATGGCGATCGAAGAAATCCCCTCCCTGCTCGACCCGCATTTTTATCGCAGCGCCGATATCCAGCGCCTGCGCGGCAAAGTGCGCGCGGTGGATGCCGACGCGCGCACCCTGACCCTGGCCGACGGCCAGAGCCTGACCTACGACGCGGCGCTGCTGGCCACCGGCGGCATTGCCCAGCGACCGGCGATTGCCGGCGCCCAACTACCCGGGACCTTTGTCCTGCGTTCCCTGGCCGATGCCGAACAGTTGCTCGATGCCTGCGCGCCGGGCAGCCGAGTGGTGATTATCGGCGACGGTTTTATCGGCCTGGAAGCGGCCTCGGCCATGATCAAGGCCGGGTTGCAGGTGCAGGTGGTGGCGCGCCACGCCGTGCCCCTGGCCAAGCAGTTGGGGCAGCGCATCGGCCGCTCCTTGCGCGACCTGCACCAGCGCAACGGCGTGCTTTTCCACCCCGACACCGAGGCCGTGAGGCTTGAGGGCACGAGCCGGGTCGAAGCGGTAATGCTGCGGGACGGCACCCGGCTCGACACTGATCTGGTGCTGTTCGGCACCGGCATCAAACCGGCGACCGGCCTGACCCGTGGCCTGCCCCTGGCCGACGACCAGTCACTCCAGGCCGATGGCCAGATGCGCGTGGCCGAGGGCCTGTGGGCGGCCGGCGACATGCTGACTTTCCCCCTCGCCGGTCGCCCGCTGCGCCTCGAACATTGGCGCCTGGCGCAGCAGCAGGCCTTTCTCGCCGCCGGCAATATGCTGGGTGGGCACCGGGAGTTTGCCGATGTGCCGTTTTTCTGGACTTACCACTACGGCAAGACCTTCGAAGTCCTGGGCCACGCCCGGGACTGGACGCACATTGAGTACCTGGGAGAACCGGAGCGCCAGTGCTTTATCGCGCTGCTGTGCGTCGATGAACAGGTCGAGTCGGTGGTGGCCTGCGAGCACCAGCGCACCATGGCCGTGCTCGCGCAACGCATGCAGCGCCCGCTGTCACGCAGCGAGGCCCTGGCCTTGATCGAGGCGATCGAGGGTGATGGCGCCTGACGCTGAATGCGGCGCCAGTCGACTCAGGGCTGTTCCAGGTGTTCGAACCCAGCGTCGCAGGGTTCGATCTCGGGCAATGGTCGCGGCCATGCTGGTCCCCGCCACTGCCGGAATTCAGCGCAACAAACGCCGCAGCCCGGCTTCATACGCCCCTTCCAGTGCGTGCCCAGCCTCACCGGCCAAGGCCAGCGCCAGGGCATGGCCGTGGGTGTAGTCGAGCAGCAGGTCGAACAGCACCGGGTCATCGTCGAACTGGCCCACGGCCTGCCGCAGGCGCGCGCTGAGGTCCGCCAGCGAGCCATGGAACAACTGCGGGTCACTGAGGACGCACAAGGTCAAAGCCGGGTGCCGGCGAACCCGCGCCATATAACCACCCAACAGGGCCTGGAGCCGTTGCCGGGGCGGCAGGTCCGGTGCCGGTTCGGGCAGCGGTTCGGCGTGCACCCGCTCCACCAGCAGGCGCATCAGGTTGTGCTGATCGCCCACGTGATAGGCCACCGACATCGGCGTGATCCCCAGTTGTCGCGCCAGGGCCCTGCCACCAAAAGCCTGGGGCCCCACTGCTTCCAGCAGGCTCAGGCCGGCGTCCAGGACCTGATCGAGGTTGAGAGAACTGCCGGCTGCGGGACGACCGCTGCGCCTGGTTTTCTCAGTCATGGGCGGGCCCCGTCTCGACGCGATAGCGGGTACTGACCAGGCCATCGGCATACAGCGTCGAAGCGACCACGCTCAAGCGCACATCCCCCTCAAGTTCGCCGAACAGGGGCCGCCCGCTGCCGATCAGCACCGGCACCCGGGTCAGGGTCAATTCGTCGATCAACCCGGCGTGCAAAAAGCTTCGAATCACCGCCCCGCCATCGATATAGGCATGTTCCCAGCCCTGGGCCCGCAGTTGCGCCACCAGTGCCAGGGGCTCGGCGGCGCTGATCCGCAGCCGGTGCCGCAGGGGGTGCGGCACATCCTGCTCACTCAAGGTACGGCTGAGCACCACCACCGGTTTTTCGAACGGCCAGGGCTCGAAGCCCAGGACGCTTTCATAGGTGCCACGGCCCATGACAATGCCATCCACCGAGGCCATGAACGCCCCGTAGCCATAGTCCTCGCCGGACTCCCCAGCGGGCAGCCAGTCGATGCCGCCATCGCTGCGGGCGATAAATCCATCCACCGATGTGGCGATAAAAACCTTGCCGAACGCCATAGCCGCTACCTCGCGCAAATAAACATACGGCGTATGATAAATCATTTTGCGGGCGGCTCGGGCGGCCATTTGCTCATTCATTCACGGCCAGGCCAAAGGCGCGCCCATTCGTGAAAAGCCGGCGCTGCGTCTGCTCGCAGCACCGGCCACAAACGCCGCCCAGCGTCAGAAGCTGTAGCGGTAGCCGATATTGGCCGCCCAGGGACGGTCGATGCTGGAACCCTCGCTGGTCTCCAGATCGGCATACAGTTGGTGCTTGGGACTCACCTGCGCAGTGACCCCGGCCCCGGCATACCAGCCGCCGCCACTGCCATCGGGGCGGCTGCTGATGCCGTTGGTCTTGACCGTATTGCGGGCCGAGAAGTCTTCGACCCAACCGGCCTTGAGGTAGGGTTGCAGGCGCACGCCGTTGTCCAGTGGCAATGCGCGTCCGGTGCGGGCGCCGGCGCGCATCTGGGTCGACAGGCCGTTACCGGCATCGACTTGCAGGCCGTTGTCCAGGCGGTAGCTGTCCGCGGCCACGTAGAGCATCGAGACTTGCACCTGGGGTTCGACAAACCAGCCGTCATCGAGGTTGATTTTCTTGCCGGCTTCCACCGAAACCCCGGCCCCGTGGCTGCGTGAATGCCCGGAGACCTTGGCGCCATCGGTGCCGTGCACATCCAGCCGGGTGGACCAGCGGTTGAGGGTGAGCAAGGTGTCGGTGTACCAGCCCGAGTCATCCAGGTAGGTGGCGTAGGCCCCCGCGTGGTAACTGTCGAGCTTGCCGCTGCCCTCGCCCTTGAAATCGCGGTCGGTCTGGCTGTACCCCGCCAGGCCACCCACCACCAGCGCCCCCTGGGCAGTGGCGATGCGGGTGTCGATCCCCAGTTGGCTGCCCTGCACCCGTTGCGAAAAGTCCCGGCCCACGCCGTTGTCCAGGGATTGCTGCTGCCCGAAGCCACGGACCCACAGGCCCTGGCCGCCCGTACCGGCACGCAGTTCGCCGACCCGCTGTACCAGGGTCGCGCGCTCGGCGTCCCAGGTGCCGCGCAAGGTGGCGATGGCGCTGCTGTTGATGGCAGCACTGGCGCCGGTGGACAGGTTGTCCGGCCCTGGAGTCAGCGGCTGGTTGCGTCCGACGTTGACCAGGTTCCACTCGCCGGACTGGGCATCGCCTTGCAGCTCATAGCGATAGGTCCCGGCATCGACCACCTTTCCGGCGTTGGCCAGGCTGAACGAGCCCGGTCCCCCGGCACTCTCCACCAGGGTCAGGCGTTGCCCGTCGGCACCGGGTTCGGCGCCGGAGTTGCGGACCAGGATCTGGTTCTGCCCGGTGACCTGGCCACCGACCAGCAGCCGATCGCCCGCCTGCTGGCCCAGGTCGGTGTTCATGATGTACAGCCCGTCGCCGCTCAGGTCACCGCTCACCTTGAGTTGCTTGAAGGCGCCGCCCAGGCCCGGATCGGCGAACTCCACCACCCCGGCATTCGTCAACTGATTGAGTGTGGAGTCGCCCGTGAGCGTCCAGAAGCTGCTGTCGTCGATGTCCAGCCGGGCGCTTTGCCGGTTGTCCTGAATGGCCCCGTGCAAGGTCGAGTGATCGCCCAGGTTCAGTTGCAGGGTGCCGGCGTCGACCACGATGTCGCCGCTGATCTGCGACCTCACGGCATCCAGTTGCACATCCCCCGCCAACACCCCGCCGGCACGGTCGGTAATCCATAGCGCGGTGCCCGGCTGGCCGGCGCTGCGGGCCAGCAGGCGGCTGTCGGTGAGGCGGATGTCGAGGCCGCCGCCATTGACCAGGATGCCCACACCATCCTGGGTGACGATCTGGCTGGCGTTGACCTCGATGTCATTCACCACCCCGGCCCCGGTGGCGTAACTGACAATGCCGTGGGCGGAGGTACCCACCGTTTGCACGGCCGATCCCTGAAACCTGGCCGTGGAATTGTTGCTGATGGACAGGCCATAGGCTGACTCGCCCTCAGTCAACAGGTCGGAGTCGACAAGTGCCACGCTGGCTCCACGCCCGGAGGCGAACAGGCCGTAGGCGGAGTCACCGTGGGTCAGGATGCGGC
The DNA here is from genome assembly GCF_002018875.1 of Pseudomonas sp. MF4836. Classification (GTDB taxonomy): domain Bacteria; phylum Pseudomonadota; class Gammaproteobacteria; order Pseudomonadales; family Pseudomonadaceae; genus Aquipseudomonas. The sequence goes on along the minus strand of NZ_MVOL01000001.1, from coordinate 304,258 downwards.
TGTTACTGACGCTGACTTTGGCCCCGGACATTCGCGCCAGGGCGCCCACCGAACCACGGCCGAAGGTTTCGATCCACGCCCCTTTGACGTCGAACTCGGCGCCCGGGCTGTTGATGGTATCGGCCGATGCATACAGTGCGTGAGAGCTGGTGCCGTGGGTGACGATACTGCCCCCGGTGATGGTCGCCTTGCCAGCGCGGTTGTCGATGCCCGTCGCCTGGTTGCCGAAGGTTTCGATGGTGCTGCACTTGAGGTCGGCGCGGCTGTTGCTCCCGGGCATCCACAGCCCCGAACCGTAATTGCCCTGGGTGGTGATGCGCACGTTATCCAGGTCGGCGGCGGCGCTGTCAGCGTTGATGTTGATGCCGTAGCCGTTCTGCGAAACGATGTCGCTGTTGCTGACCTGGGCCACGCCGCCCGGTATCTGGTACAGCTGACTCAGCAGAATGCCGTCGCCCTTGGCGTTGATGCTGCCGTTGCGGAAGGTCAACGCCGCGCTGGTGACACGCACACCCTGCCCGTCAGTCGCTGTCAGGTTGACGCCATTGGCGCTGATGGACGAACCAACCCCTTCAGCGGACATCGCGCCCATGCTGCCCAGGGTGTTGAGCGTCACGTTGTCCAGGCTGATGGAGGCACCGCTCGCGGCCCGCACCAGGGTGCCGCTCCAGGTCGCCGTGCTGGAAAGATCCATGTTCGAGGCCTGGATGCTGGAGCCGCTGCCACTGGCGGACAGGGCCTCGGCCTGATTGCCCGAGGTGCTGATCGAGCCACCGGACAACACCGCCTGGCCGCCGTCGGTCGCCACCCCCCCGCGACTGCCGGAGCCACCGGTGGTGATCTGCACATCGTTCAACGTCAGGCGGCTGCCGGTCCCCGTCACCAGCGCGCCGTCGGCCCGGTCGGAGCCGCCGGTGGTGATGCTGACGTCATTCAACGTGGCCTGGCCTCCGGCCTCCACCTGCACCCCGACCACCGCGCTGTTCGCGCTGGCCGCCGTGACCTGCACCTGGTAACCGTCGCCCTGCAACTGGTTTTGCGCGCCGCTGACACGAATCCCCGGGCCGCTGCCGGTGAAGTCGACGCGCACGTCATCGAGCACCCGAGATTCGCCTTGCGCGGAACTGAGGTCGATTTTTTCATAATCAGTCGCCTGAGCAGACTGGGCGGAAAGTGTCAGCAGCGGCAACACGGAAAATACCGTGAGCGCCCTTTTAACCAGAAACATAACTTCCACACCTTTGCATAGAGCAAGAGAGGCCTGGATGGTCGAATCTTTCACGCAACTAACCTATGAGAATTATCCTAAATGAAGGGTATTAAGAATTTTCTTAAAGGGACTATTGAGCGATATCCCTAACATGGGCGGATGACTAAACACGGCCCTTCCCCGCAGCCCCTCAGGCACTTTTCCGGACCCCATATTCCGGTGGCTCTGCTGCGTCTGTTCATGCTCAGTTTGCTGTCTTGCATCCTGATCATTGCGGGTTTTTTGATTCAGGGTTCATTGACGGAAACCCTTTCCAGCTATCGGCGTCAGATGAATGCCGCGGCCTTCAATGCGCAACAGTTCTTCAGTCAACGGGAAAGTCTGCTGAAGGCTATTTCTTCTTCCGCCGTGCGCAATATCGACGGCAGCCTAAGTTCCAAAACTGCCAACTTCCTTGCAACTAATAATCAACTACGCCTGTTACCCCTGGGGAATAACGCCGCGAACTATTCCTGGGCGCTGATCCTCACCGCCCGCGACCTGGTCGAGATCGCCAGCACCCACAGCGAACTGATTTACCTGGCCCCGGACCAGGGCCTGATCCGCACTGTGTATGAGCCCGGGGGCGGCAGCGGCACGAACCTCGATGCCAGCGCCCAGTGGCTGCAAAGCCTCGACCAGAGCGCGGCGCAAGCCTTGTTGAACCAGCACCCGGGGGCGCGCACCCTGTGGTCCTGGGTGCCCAACGGCCGCTCGAAACAGGTGTACCTGCTGCGCCCTATCGACGAGCACAACGCTGCCGAGGGCTGGCTCGGGCTGCAACTCAAAGAGACCGACCTGGCGCTCGACCCCTTGCAATTGCACCAGGGCAAATACGTGCTCTATGACGCCAACGGCGCGGTGGTGCTGCACAGTGCCGCCTGGGCGGTGCCCGAGGCGCTGTCGCGGTTCAAGGCCGAGGAAGACTCCTTCGGCCTGCACCGCCTGCGCGGCCTGCCCGACTACGTCGTGCTCAACAAGTCGGTGGGCAACGCCGGATGGCGCCTGGTGTACTACGCCCCGGTCAGCCAATTGCTGCAGGACACCGCAGGCCCTCTGTACACCACAGCCCTGATGACCCTGCTGCTGTTTGCCGGAATTTTCCTCGGGGCACGCTTTATCCGCCTGCGCCTGGTGGAGCCTGCGGTTCGCCATTACAGCGCGCTGGCGGACAGCGTCTCGCTCAACCACCGGTTTATCGAAATGGCCCCGGTGGGCCTGTGCCTGATTCGCCGCGACGAGGGCTCGCTGATCCTGTCCAACGAGTCGGGCCGGCGCTGGCTGGCCGCAGTCCCGGAACTGCAGGCGCAGATCCTGGCCACCGCCCACGGCCGGGTCCACGCCATCGAGCACCAGTTGGCGGACGGCACCTTTCTCCAGCTGACCTGCGCCCCCACCGGCTACAACGGCGTGGCCGCGGTGCTGTGCTGCATGAACGATGTCACCGACTTCAAGCTGGCCGAGCAATCGCTGCTCCAGGCCAAGAGCCTGTCGGACCAGGCCAACCGTGAAAAAACCCTGTTCCTGAGCACCCTCAGCCACGAGATCCGCACCCCGATGTACGGCATTCTCGGTTCCCTGGAAATGCTCGACACCACGCCCCTCAATGCCCAGCAGCAGGACTACCTGCAAGCCTCGCAACAAGCCTCCTCGGCGCTGATGCGCACCATCAACGACACCCTCGACCTGTCGCTGATCGAGTCCGGCCGGCTGAGCCTGAACCTCGCCCCGTTCTCCCCGGTGCAACTGGTGGAAGAAGTGGCCTTCAGCTACTCGGCCCGGGCCCGTGGCAAGGGCCTGCGGCTGTACGTGACCCTGGACCCGGACACCCCCGAACAGGTGCTCGGCGATGGCGGACGGATCCGGCAGATCCTCAACAACCTGGTGAGCAACGCGATCAAGTTCACCGAGTCGGGCCATGTGATCCTGCGCCTGCATTGCACGCCAACCAGCGGCCACCTGGCCCGCTTGCGTTTCCAGGTGGTCGACACCGGCCCCGGCATTGCTGGCGAATTCCAGGCCAGGTTGTTCGAACCTTACTACCGGGTACCCAGCTGGTTGAGCCAGGAAGCCTGCGGCACCGGCCTGGGCCTGGCGATCTGCGCGCGCCTGGCGGACATGATGCACGGCCAGCTCTCGGCCATCAGTGAGCCCGGGCTGGGTTCGAGCTTCGGCCTGAGCCTGGCCCTGGAAGCCGTTACCGACCGCCCCGAACCTGAAATGCCGCGCCTGGGCGTGACCCCGGTGTATGTCCGGGGCGACGTGCTGGAAGTGGTGCAGAACCTCTGCCACTGGCTGCGCCACTGGGGCGCACTGGCCTTGCCCTACACCCCGGACAAAGAGGCCCCGCCCCTGCGCTCGGTGTTGGTGGAGGCGTTTCTCGACCCATTCAAGCTCGGCCCCTGGAGCGGTCCGCGGGTGATCATGCATGCCCCCGGGATGGCCCCCGCGCTACGCCAGGCGAACCCGGCCTGGGTCGCGCGGATGTACAGCCTCGACAGCCTGCGCGACGCCGTGGCCCAGGCACAGGCCGGGATTGTCAGCGAAATGCGCTTTTCGCCGCCGGACAACCTGGCACCGCAGATGGACCTCAGGCTGCTGGCGGTGGACGACAGCCCCCTGGCCTTGCAGGTGATCCTGCAACAAGGCCTGTACCTGGGGAACCGGGTGGTGGCGGTCGCCAGCGCCGTCGACGCCCTGAAACGCGACGACCTGCTGGCGTTCGATGCGGTGCTGACCGACTTGCAGATGCAGCACATGGACGGCCTGGCATTCGCCCGCACCCTGCGTGAGCGCGGCTTCGACGGGCCGATCATCGGCATCACCGGTGAGCTGTCGCCGGTACTGCGCAGCCGCTGCGAATCAGCGGGGATTCGTCATCTGCTTATCAAGCCGGTACCTCTGGATACGCTTTGCGAGGTACTTCAATCAGTAAAGAGGAAGGTGATGTGAGCATGCCCAAGACAATCCGTGTTCTGGTACTGGACGACCACCCGATCCAGTGCCTGCGGGTCAAGCGCTTGCTGGAAGAGGCAGGCTTTGGCACCGTGCACACGACCCTCGACGCCCGCCAGGCCCTGGCCCTGTTGCACCAGCAGGAATACGACCTGGTGCTGGTGGACCTGCACATGCCGGAGATGGACGGCGTGCAATTCATCGACGCCCTGAGCGGTATGCCGCGGGCACCGATCCTGGCTATCGTCTCGTCCTGCTCAAGGCGCCTGATGAACAGCGTCGGCCTGATGGCCAAGGAGAAAGGCCTGGCGGTACTGGGCACTTTCCCCAAGCCGCTGGACGCCGGCCACGTGCAGCAAATCTGCACCATCATCAGCACCGGCCAGCGCGCCGGCACGCGGCTCAAGCCCGAGCACGAGCCGGTGTTCGAACGCCAGGTGCTGGAGCGGGCCATCGCCCGCCGCGAACTGCAGGCGCGGTTCCAGCCACGCCGCTCGCTGGCCAGCGGCAAGATCATCGGTGCCGAAGCCCTGGTGCGCTGGAACAACCCGTCCTTCGGTTTGTTGATGCCGGATTCGTTCCTGGCGTCCATCACCCGGCACCGACTGGATCGCGCGCTGCTGTTCCTGATGCTCGACGACGCGATCGAAGCGCAGAAGCACTGGCACGCCCTGGGCCACCGCATCACGGTATCGGTGAACCTGCCCACCGGGCTGCTGGATGATCCCGACCTGCCGGACCACCTGCAACAGATGACCGCCCGCGCCGGCCTGGCCACCCGCGACATCTGCTTCGAATTGCTGGAAACCGAACGCCCACTATCGCCCGGGCAATACCACATGGGCGCCAGTCGCCTGCGGCTGAAGGGTTTCGGCCTGGCTCAGGACGACTTCGGCATGGGCTACAGTTCGATGTACAGCCTGATTTCGACGCCTTTTACCGAGATGAAAATCGACCGCCACTTCGTCAACGGCGCAGCCGCCGACGAAGCCCGGGCCGCGGCCCTGGTGGCAGCGGTGCAACTGGGTCGGCAATTGGGCCTGGAAGTGATTGCCGAAGGCGTGGAGTCAGGACGTGACCTGGAGTTTCTGCGGCTTATTGGCTGTGACAGCGCCCAGGGTTATCTTATTTCCGCGGCATTGGAGCTGGACGCTTTCTCGCAGTTGCTGGGATGCAGTGTACCGCCACCTTTTTCTCCACCCACCCGGGCCGCTTTTCCTACTCCATGCCAAACCTCCCGCTACGACGCATCGCGCGAAACTCTCGACGACTGAACCTGGTGCTGTTCGGCGTCCTGCCACTGCTGCTGATCATGTCCGGTGCCCTGCTCTGGGGTTTCCAGCGGATCATCAGCCAGGAGCAGGAGCGCATCAGCATCGACTTCACCCTGCAGAGCCGCTACATGGACGAGCAGCAGGCGCTGCTCACCCGCCTGCAGCAGGCGCACATCCTCGACTACAGCGACCCGCAGCAGAATTCGCCGTGGATCTTCCACGCCATGGACGACCAGCAGATACCCGGCGCGACCCTGTACCAGGGCACGCCTTCGCCGGTCGATACGCCGTTCACCCTGATCTGCCAGGATCTCAAGTCCTGCCCTCTGCAAAGCAGCCGGGCCGCAGGGTTCGGGCGCTACCTGGCCGACCTCTATTCCAGTTTCTGGGTGCGTTCGAGCTTTCCCGCCTCGGGCCTGCTGGTGGTGGATGCCGAACCGGGCACCAGCTACACCGTGCCCACGGTCGGCAACCGCCGCCCCAACCTGTCGGCGCCCCTGACCCAGGCGGCGATGGCCGCGATCCGCGCCGATGCCGCGAGCGCCGACCGCATCCGCTGGATCGGCCTGCAGGGCTACCCCGACCATGTGATCGCCTACCTGCCCTTGCGTCACGCCGCGAGCGGCAGCCCCGGCACCTATGCCGCGACCCTGATCAGCCGCGAGCGAATCAATATTTTTTCCCGGGTGCTGCAACGTGGCGTCTACGACGCCCATTGGCTGGTCGGCCGGGAGGATGGCCTGCTGCTGGGTCCGGCGCCGTACCCGAGCGGGGTCGGCCCCGGGGTCAATTATCGGGCTGACGGGCTGGTGTTCCGGGTCGACGCCACCAACGGGGCCTGGACCGGTTACTACATCCTGTCCTACCCCAGCCTGTTCTTCGGCCACTATTGGCTGCTGGCAAGCATCATCGCCCTGCTGTCACTCAGCCCGCTGGCCGGCTGGGCCTATGTGCGCCGCTACAACCGACGGGTGATCGCACCGGCGCAACAGGCCCACCGGCAACTGATGGAAAGCGACCAGTTCAGTCGTACCCTGCTGGAAACCACCCCAGTGGCGCTCTGCGTGTTCAGCCGCGACGAACGCCGGATCGTCTTCGCCAACACCCTGGCCTTCAAGTGGTTCGACACCCAGGTCGGCCAGAGCCTGCACGACAGCGGACTGGAGCAACCGCTGCTGGAGCGGCTCAGCCGCGCCACGCAACCGGGCACCATCGAAAACCACCGCGCCCACGATGGCCGCTCGTTCTACATCGCCTTTGCCCCGACCCGCTACCACGACCAGGATGTGGTGGTCTGTGCCTTCGCCGACCTCAGTGCAAGGGCGCAGATGGAACAGGAGCTGACCCAGGCCAAGCACGCCGCCGACCGGGCCAACGGCGCCAAGTCAGTGTTCCTGGCAACCATGAGCCACGAAATCCGCACCCCGCTCTATGGGGTCCTCGGCTCGCTGGAACTGATGGGGCTGACCGACCTCGACCCCGAACAGCGCCAGTTGCTCGAACGCATCCAGGTGTCCTCCGGGCTGCTGTTGCAGATCATCAGCGACATTCTCGACATCACCCGGATCGAGTCCGGCCAACTGGCCCTGGGCGGGCAGTCGTTCGACCCCCGGGAGCTGGTCCAGGGCTGTACCGGGGCCTTTATCGACAGTGCCCGGAACAAGGACCTGCTGCTGTTTTCCTGCGTCGATCCGCAACTGCCCCAGGCGCTGCTGGGGGATCCGGTGCGGATCCGCCAGATCCTCACCAACCTGATCAGCAACGCCATCAAGTTCACCCTCTCCGGGCACGTCATCGTCCGCGCCCGTGCCGAACCCGGGAGCGATGGCCAGGTGCTGATGACCCTGCAAGTAGTGGACACCGGCATCGGCATCGGCCAGGAAGAGCAGCAACAGCTGTTCACCCCCTTCTATCAGATCGACGCCCACTCCCACACCGTGCATGGTGCCGGGCTGGGCCTGTCGATCTGCGCCAAACTGGCGGCGATGATGGGCAGTGAAATCCGCCTGACCAGCGCGCTGGGGCTGGGCAGCAGTTTCTCCATGAGCCTCGAGCTGCCGCTGGCCGGCACCAGCACCGCGCCGCGCCAGCCGGACCTGGCCGGTGCACGAATCTACGTGCACAGCCCCCATCACGAACTGACCGGCAACCTCTGCCAATGGCTCAATCGCTGGGGCGCCGAGGCCACGTCCCTGGAAGGCGCGGCGCTCGACGGGGTCGGGCCGGGCATTCTGCTGCGCATGTTCGACGCCCCCGGCGGCCGCGCCGAGGCCCTCGCCGGCCTGACTGAAATTGTCCTCGACGGGCAACGGGCCGGCCCCGGGGCCAGCCTGGCCGATGCCTGTGATTTCAGCGCCATCGGCTTTCTGCTGGAGCGCAAGCTGCGTGGTGAACCCGAGCCCGGGCCGACCGGCCGGGCAGCGGGCCTGCAACCGCTGAACAGCCTGCCGCCGCTTCGCCTGAACGTGCTGGTCGCCGAAGACAACCCGATCAACCAGGCGACCCTCAGCCACCAGCTCAAGCAATTGGGCTGCCACAGCACCCTGGCCGCCGACGGCGCCGAGGCCCTCGACCTGTGGCGGATCGGCGACTACGACCTGCTGCTGACCGACGTCAACATGCCGCGCATGAGCGGCTATGAGCTCACCACCCGCATTCGCGCGGGCGGCGATGACCGACCGGTAATCGGCGTCACCGCCAACGCCATGTGCGAGGAGGAAGCACGCTGCCGGGCCTGCGGCATGGACGCCTGGCTGGTCAAGCCGGTGCAATTGCAGACGCTGTGGGCCAGCCTGTCCCAACTCAGCGGCCTCGACACCGAGCAGTGCATCCCGTTGTTCGAGGAACCGCCCGGCCTGCCCAGCGACCTGCGGCAGATATTCATCAGCACCATGACCGTGGATATCCAGACCTTGCGCCAGGCACTCGACGAACAGGATTACGACCGCATCTTCGAGCTGCTGCACCGGGTTCGCGGCTCCCTCGCGGTAGCCGGCTACGAGGCGCTGATCGAGCAGCTCGAGCGTTTCGGGAATGACCTGCGGGAGGCCGGTTTGACGCCCTCCACCCACGCGCATAGCCTGACTCTGCTGCACGCCCTGGAGCGGATCAGCCTGCCCGACTGAAACTCTGCCACTTATCCTCTACCGTGCATTTCTTCTGAAAATGGATCGTGTCCACATGAAAAAAATCCGCGTTGCACTGGCCGACGATCATCCACTGGTACTGGCTGCCGTCAGCAGCCTGCTGAACAGCACCGCCCACTACGAGGTGGTGGCGGCAGTCACTACCCCCAGCGCCCTGATCCAACAGTTGGCGGACGACCCGAGCATCGATGTGGTGATCACCGACTATTTCATGGAGGGCGATGAAAAATTCGGCGACGGGATTCGCCTGGTGACCTACCTCATCCGTCACTTCCCGCGGGTCCAGGTGCTGGTCCTGACCATGATGTCGAACCCGATGATCGTCGCCACCCTGTACGACATCGGCGTGCGCTCGGTGCTGCTCAAACGCCACGACATGAGCGAGCTGCTCAGCGCCCTGGACAACGTCCGGCGCGGGCGCGTGCACTACCCGCCCGACCTTGAGTACAACGAGCAGCACAACGGCCCGGTGCGTTCGATGGCCGAGGGCCTGAGCAGCCTCACGCCCAAGGAATACGAGGTGCTGCGCCACTTCGTGCGTGGCGAATCGATGATGCAGATCGCCGCCAACCTCAAGCGCAGCATCAAGACCGTCAGCGCGCAGAAGATCTCGGCGATCCGCAAGCTGAACCTGGACAGCGACCAGGCCCTGGTCGCGTTCTGCCTGGAGTCCGGCGCGTTCCAGTGAACGTGCGGCCCGGGCCCGGGCCGTGCTCATTCATCCAGGTAGTTGTCCTTGATACCCCTGGACCGGCGGTACAGGTACAACCCGACCCGCAGCGCCACCAGCAGCAGACAGAAGGCCCCGACCACCAGCCAGGTCTCGCCGAAATACTGGGTCAGTACGTTGTACAAAAGAGCCAGCGGGATGAAGATCGCCGTCATCAACAGCATGCGTTTCATTGTTCCTGGCACTCCTCTTCTTCGTCTTTCAACGGACACTTGACCACTTGTTTTGCGCCTTGCCAGGCAATCTGGGTGCCGACGGCACTTTTGATTTTCGAGGAATGGGCCGCTTTGCGCGCAGCCAGTTTGGCGGCGCGGTTCGCGGTATTGGCGGCCTGGCCATTCAGGGTCTTGAGGGCCTTGGCCGAGGTCAGCACGTTCTTGCCGGTAGTGAGCATACCCGGGGCCACGGTGCTCACGGCCCCCGATACCGCCACATGCTTCCAGTTGATGTCGATGCACTTCCACTTGATATCAGTGAGTTCGCGGTCGTTGTCCCAGTTGTCCTTGACCTGCCCCAGCACCTGCTTGCCCGCCTGCACCCCCAGCTCGATGCCGGCACCGATCACCCCGCGCAGGGCGAAGGCGCCGATCACCAGCAAGGGCACGAACAGACCCGTCGGGTCGTAGGCCACCGAGGGCACGTTCAACGCATAGACATACAGGTTAGGCCCGCCCCGCAGGCCGATCGGGTCCTGGGTCGCATAGCGCCCCAGTTCCGGCAGGTAGTAGCGATAGCGGTTGTAGTAGAGGTCGCTTTCCAGGTCGTGATACTGGCCCTGGAAACGCAGCGGCTGGTCGGTGGAACCGCTTTGCCCGGTTATCGCGCGCCAGTCGTCGGCCTCGGCCTGCCACAGGGTACGGCCCTGCTCGTCACTCAGGCGCAGCGGGGTGCCGATATGGTCGGTGTGAAAGAAACCGATACGCGGTGCGCCCAACGCCGGGAAGCACTGCGCCGGCAGCGGTTGGTCTTCGGCCGCCATGGCTTGGCGCACCTGCAACAGTTCCGGGCTGTCGGGCTCGCAGTCCTGCTCCAGGCGCAGCCACGGCACACTGGCCCCGGGCTCGTAGACCGTGGTGCGCAGGCGTTGGCCAAAGGCTTCGGCGCACTGGCGATCGCCGTCCCAGCCGAAGCGCACGGTGTATTCCTGCTCACCTTCGCGCACGGTCTTGGCAATGCGCCGCGACAGGCCGTCATAGCGATAGCGCGCCTCGACCCGAACCCCATCGGCGCGCCAGCGCACCAGGTGGACCAGGCGATGAGCACCGTCGTAGGCCAGTTGCAGGCGGTTGCCATCGGCGTCGATGCGCTCCAGCAGATTGCCGGCGCCGTCGTAGCGGTAGCGGCTGCCGCCGAACGCTTCGACCCGATTGCCCAGGCTGCCGACCGCGGACTGCGGCCCGGCCTGGGACGCACTGTCGGTGTGCACATAACCCGAGCGGTACAACTCGTTGTGCAGGCTGGTGCTGCTGTGTTGCGCCGCCGGGGTCGGGGCCTCGCTGTCGAAACGGTTGCCCGCCGGGTCGAAAGCGTAGCGCTGGGGCGTCCCGTCGCTGCGCTGGCTGGCCACCAGGCGGCCGCTGCGGTCGTAGTCATAACGCCGGTTCGGGCGCAGGTTTTCATCGATGCCGGTCAGTTGCCCCAGGGCGTCGTATTGATAGCTGCGCCGCCAGTCATCGCCCGCCGCCAGGGTCAATTGGCTGTGGGTCAGGCGTCCCAGGCGGTCGTAGCGGCGCTCGAGGTTGAACAACGCCTCGGGCTGGCCCTTGAGCCGGCCGTCGCGGCGGGTTTCACGGTGCAGGGCGTCGCGCTCGAACGCCAGCTCGGCCTGGGCCACCAGCACCCCGTGCACATGGCCGGGGCCGTAGGTCAACCAGTTGACCTCGGGGGCATCGCCAAAACGGCTGCTCTGGCGCGCGCCCAGTTCGTCATGGCGGTGCGCGACGCTGTAGACCCAGCCGTCGGCGTGGATCTGGTTTTCCAGGCACAGATTTCCCGCCTCGTCATAGGCAAAGCGCAGCTCGCAATCCGCGCCCTTGACCCCGGCCAGGCGCCCGTCGGCCAGCCAGCGGTAATGCTGGCTGCTCGCCGGCGCGCTGGCGGTGGCCGGCAGGTGACAGCTCAGCAGACGCCCGTCGAGGTTGTAGGCGTAGGTGGTCTCGCGCTCGTCAGCATCGACCCGCGCCACCAATTCATCGGCGGCGTTGTAGCGGTAGCGCTGGCAGCGCCCGTCGAAGCCGGTTTCCTGCACCAGACGGTCCAGCAGGTCATAGGCAAAATGCGCCTGGGCGCCATTTTCATTGGTCAGCATGACCAGGCGCCCGGCTTCGTCGTAGCGGTAATGCTGCTCATGCCCGGCAGCATCGGTGACGCAGGTCAGGCGTTCGGCGCGGTCCCAGAAGAACTGGGTGAAGTGCCCATCGCCATCGGCCATATGGGTCTGGCGCCCCTGGGCATCGTAGCGGTACTTGAGCTGGGTGCCGTCGGCCATGGACAGGCCCGTGACCTGGCCCAGGTGATCGTAGCCACGACGGGTGACCTGGCCCAGGGCATCGGTTTCGGCCAGCAACTGGCCTTCGCCATCGTATTCGCAGGTCCGGGTCTGGCCCGAGCAGTCGGTGACACTGGCCAGCAGGCCGAGACGGTTCCAGGTCAGGCGCTTGATGCCGCCCCTGGCATCCACCACCTGGGTGGGCCGGTCCGGCAGCGCCGGGTCGTCGTAGGCATAGCGGGTGATGCCTGCCGGCCCCTGGACGCTGAGCAACCGGGCACTGGCGTCATGCTTGAGCAGCCACTGGCGACCCATGCTGTCGATCAGTTCCTTGAGCAGCCCGGTTTCGTCGTCGATGCTTTTGCGGAATCGGGTCTTGCCCGGGGTCTGTTCTTCCAGCACCCGGCCCTGGCCATCGAGTCGACGGCGGAACTCGCGGCCCAGTGGATCGCGGATCAGCACCAGGCGCCCGAACATGTCGTACTCAAACTCGGTACGGCTGCCATCGGCACGCACCAGGGCGGTCCAGCGCTGCTCGCCGCCGCTGCCGCTGAACTCGTAACGCTCGATGCGGCCCAGGCTGTCGACCACCTCGGTGGCCTCGCGCTGGTAACGGAACTCGCGGGTCAGGCCGTCGGTTTCACTTTGCTTGAGCACCCGGCCGTGGGGCTGGTGCAGGTCCCAGGTGTAGCGCACTTCCAGGCCGCCCGGCTCACCGTGGGCCACCAGGATGTGGTTGTGCCAGGCAAACACCCGGACCACTTCGCCGAGGCGGTTGCGCACCGCCACCAGGTCGCCGCTGTCGTTGAACTGGTAGCGCACCAGCCAGTCCAGGCGGCGGCTTTGCAGGTCCAGGTCGGCCGGCACCGGGCCGTCGACATTGGCCAGGATCACCCCCAGCAGACGCACCCCGTCCTCCCCCGGCGACGGTTCGCAACAGCCCTGGTAGACCAGGGCGTAACTGCGTCCGGCACTGTCGCGGATGCTGGTCAGCAGGCCGTTCTGGCTCCAGCCGAACTCGGTGCGGTAGCCACTGCGGCCGAATGTGGCGTGCAGGCGCCAGACACCGTCGGCCTGGCGCTGGAAATGCAGGTAGCTGGTGTCGATCAACAGCAGCACGGCACCCTCGTCGGCGGCCAGCGCCTCCGGCACCGCGGCCCAGCGCCCCTTCCACGGCTGAACGGCGGTTCCTTCCTGCGGGGCGCCGCCCCGACGCAGCCACAGGCGCTCGGTACCGGAGTAGAACACCGCCCCCGGCGCCAGGGCCGGAAAGCTGATGCGCCGGCCCTGGGCGTCAATCAGCACACAGGCGGTCGGGCTCAGCTCCAGGTGCATGCTCTCCCCCGGCAGCCACCAGCCCTGGCCGAGCCGGCTGATGCGCGGGTTGCTCGACAGGTAGCCGCGACCGAAGGTGAAGGTGTCCGGCGCGGCGAGGGCGAAGTCGACTTCCTCGGGCAGCAGCTTGCAGCCCAGCATCGGGTTCACCGGCTGGCCGACATTGGGCACGCAGGCCGACACCCGGTCGGCGATGCCGACCCCGGACGCGCCGACATGCACCGTTGGCGAGCCGGTGGCGATCACACCGCCGGAAACCTTTTCGCCAACGTGGGAAACGGGAAGACCGCTCATCTATCTGTCCATCCTTGAGGTCTGTGGGACCGTTTACCTGAGGGTGTGCTAGCAGTTGATATCGACATTCGGCGAGAGAATCTCGATCTCCGAGGGCGTGATGCGGATCGTGCTCTGGCCGCAGGTCAGGCGGATCTCCTTGTCGGCCGTGAGCTCGATGGTCTGGCTGCCGAGCTTGAGGCTCTTGCCGTCCAGGGTGATGGTCGAGCCATCGTCGCTGCCGCCCACCGCCAGGTGATAGCTTTCACCGGCCGAGATCACGTTTTTCTTGCCGATCTGGGTGGTCTGGTTCAGGCCGACAAAGGTGTTCATCATCATGCCGACGTTGAGGCTGTAGCCGAGCCCGACGTTTTCCATGCGGCCCATGCCGACGTTCTGCAGCGAGGCCATGAGAATGGTCTCGGACTTGTTCATGCCGATCAGCACCGTCTCGTTCAGGTCCACGGTCTTCTTGCGGTTGGCGTGGACCGTGATGGTCTCGTTGTTGTCCACGGTTTCGGTGCGGTCCCGGTGGACGTGCACGGTCTCGTCGCGGTCGATGGTTTTCGCACGGTCGCGGCCCACCCAGTGGGTTTCGTCGTTCTCGACCTCGATGTCCTGGTTCTTCTCGGCATGGATAAACAGCTGCTCCTCGCCCTTCTTGTCCTCCATGCGGATTTCATTGAAGTTGGCCGGCGTGCCGCCCTTGCTTGAACGGCTCTTGATCCCGCTCTGGGTGGCGTTGGCCGGCAGGTCGTAGGGCACCGTCTGCTCAGCGTTGTACACCCGGCCGGTGATGATCGGGCGGTCGGGGTCGCCTTCGAGGAAGCTGACGATCACTTCCTGGCCGATGCGCGGAATGTGCATCGCGCCCCAGTTCTTGCCGGCCCAGCTTTGCGAGACGCGGATCCAGCACGAGCTGTTTTCATCCGAGCGATCGTGGCGATCCCAGTAGAAATGCACCTTCACCCGGCCGAATTTATCGGTCCAGATTTCCTCGCCGGCGGGGCCCACCACCATCGCCGTCTGCGGGCCGCGCACCAGGGGTTGCGGGGTCAGCGGCAGCGGACGGAAGACCTGGGTGGCGTCGATGCAATCCAGGGTGCTTTCAAACTGAAAATCGCCATCGGCGGCGCCCGATTCGTAGGCCTCCTGGCTGATCCGGTAACGGGCGGTGGCCACCAGGTACTCGCGGTTCTGGTCGAGCCGGGGGTAGCCGGTCAGGCTGAACAGATGCCCGCTGCCAATGCCCCGGGCGTTGCCGTGCATGACAATGCGCTCGTACTGGGTCTGGATCGCTTCGATGCGGTTGCGCGCGTACTGCTCGCCATCCTCGGCCTGCACGTATTCGCCGGGGTAGTCGTACAGCGGGTAGTCGCCGTTGCTGTGGGGGCGCGGCACCGTGGAGCGCACTTCCAACCGGGTGCTGGGGCGCTGGAAATCGTAATCGCTGAGTTCCAGGGAGCCGGGCTGCACCTCATGGTCCAGGTGCCAGTCGAAGATATGGTCGCGCTCGCGGATCCGGTCCTTGAGCGGGTAGTACGGCACGCTGGCGTAACCGGGCGCCGTGCTGTGGGCGCCGTAGTCGTCGGCCAGCACCAGCACATGGCGCCCCGCCTCATGGCGGAAGAAATAGTAGATGCCCTCCTGCTCCAGCAGGCGGCTGACGAAATCGAAGGCGGTCTCGCGGTACTGCACGCAGTATTCCCACTCGCGGTAGGTGCGGGTCAGGGCGTCTTCGAAGTCGGTGAAGCCCAGGTCGCGAAACACCTGCATGACGATGTCCGGCACCGTGCGGTTCTGGAAGATCCGGCAATCGGAGGTGCGGCTCAGCAGCCACAGCCAGGGTCGGACCGACAGCCGATAACCGGCAAACTGCCCACTGCCGGCAGTCTGCCCGCAGCGGCTGACAATGCCGTGGAAGTAGCGCAGGGAGCCGTCGTATTGCTCGATGGACAGGCTCACCGGCTGGCCGAGCAAGGCGTTCAGCGGCAACGAATGGTGTTTGGAAACCAGCGCCAGCTCGTATTCGAAGGGACGGCCCAGGGCTTCATTGCCATCCATTCGGTCGAGTTGCAGGACATCGGCGCCCAACGGGCTGATGAGCTTGACCACTCGGGCCTGCTGAGTGAGATTCATTGCGATCCTTGCCTGACGATGAGGGACGGTACCCTGTCGGTCCGCGGGACCCAGGGTGCACCCAAACCCGCATTATTCAGAATGCACGGACCCAGCGCCAGATTTATAACCACATCGACCAGGAAGAATCTGAAGACAATCAAGGATTTGTGACTCAGGCCGCAGGCGCGGCCCGAGTCCGGCAGGTCTTCAGCGCACCGGGGTCAGCAACGCACCGGGGGCCGGGGCGAAAGGCGGTTCGGCGCTGGCCGCGCGGGCCACAAAGTCGTCCTGGCGCAGTACCACCAAGGCAATCAGCGACACCACGCCGGTGCCGATGTAGAAGTACCAGGGCGACGTGATGTCACCGGTGAGCTTGATCAGCCAGGTGGAAATCAGCGGCGCGCTGCCGCCAAACACTGCCACCGGGATGTTGTAGGCCACCGCGATGCCCGTGGAGCGGATCCGCGTCGGCAACAGTTCGCTCATCAGGGCGTAGGTCGAGGAAGCGTAAAGCCCGAACAGAATCGCCACCGCCATCAGCGGGAAGAAAAACGAGGTGGGCGTCGCGGTCGGGGCCGACTTGAAGAACCAGAACATCGCCAGCGTGGCCAGGGTCCCGACCACCAGCAAAAACGGCTTGCGTCCGTAGCGGTCGGTAAAGGCCCCGCCGAACGGCATGACGAACGCCGCCGAGAAGCTGGCGACGAACACGTACAACAAGGTGGTGCCACTGTCGAACTTGAGGATGCTCGACATGTAGGTCGAGGCGAAGGTCAGCACCAGGTAAAAGATCGAGCTGTGCAAGGTGATGATGAAGAACACCAGGGCAATCGCCCGCTTCCATTGCCAAACCTCACGCAGCGGCGCCCTGGACGTTTGTCCGGCGCGTTGCAGGGCCAGGAACTCGGGGCTGTCCTCGAGCCGCAGGCGGATGTACATCGAGACCAGGCCCAGGGGCGCGGCAATCAGAAACGGAATGCGCCAGCCCCAGGCCTGCATCAGGTCCGCGCCCAGGGCCCAGGTCATGCCATTGGCCACCGCCCCGCCCAGCAACAGCCCGAGCACCGCGGTGACCATCAGCCAGCAGGTGGCAAACCCACGGCGCCCGGGCCCGGCGTACTCGGAAATAAAGCTGGTGATGGTGCCGATCTCGCCACCGGCCGAGAAGCCCTGCACGCAGCGAATCAACACCAGCATGATCGGCGCGGCGATCCCGATCGAGGCATAGGTCGGCAACAGCCCCAGCAGGCAGGTGGAGCCGGCCATCATCACCAGTACCGTGATCAGGGTCTTGCGCCGGCCGATCTTGTCCGCCAGCGGACCGAAAAACAGACCACCCAGGGGCCGGATGAAAAAGCTCAGGGCAAAGGCGGCGAAGCTCGCCAGCAGGCTGGTGGTCGGGTCGTCGGAGACAAAAAATGCCTTGCCGATGTACACCGCGAGAAAGCCGTAGACGCCGTAGTCGTACCACTCGATAAGGTGCCCCGACGTGGCACCGATAAACGCCCGGCGCCGTTGCCGGGCCGGGTTTTTCTGTTGCAGATCCATTGTGTGGACTCCTGTCTTGTCGCTATCCATGAAAAACACGCCTCAAGGCGTCACTGAAACGCTCACCGCCTCCATCAACGACAGACGCAGTTCGGTCTTGAGGATCTTGCCGTAACTGTTGCGGGGTAATTCTTTGCGAAACACGTACTTCGTCGGCTTCTTGAACGAGGCCATGCGCTGCACAAACCAGGCGTTGAGTTGCTGTTGATCAAGCACCGCGCCGTCGCGCGCAACGACGAAGGCTACCACCGACTCGCCCCATTGCGGGTGCGGCTCACCCACCACGCAGACTTCAAACACCGCCGGGTGCTGGGCCAGCACCTCCTCCACCTCGCGCGGGTAGATGTTGCTGCCACCGGAAATGATCACATCCTTGGAGCGATCGGTCAGGGTCAGGTAACCCGCGCAGTCGAGGTAGCCGATGTCCCCGGTCAACAACCAGCCCTGCACCAGGGCCTCGCGGGTGGCCCGCGCATTGCGCCAGTAACCGAGCATCACCGTGGCGCCGCGCACGGCGATTTCACCGGGTTGGCCAGCGGGCAGCGGCGCGCCCTGAGGGTCGCGAATGCTGATTTCGACGCACGAGTGGGCACGCCCCACCGACGACGCCAGGGCCGCCCAGTCGGCGCGGTCGCAGTCGGCGATCAGTTCGCGGGGCAAGGCGCTGATGGTCATCGGGCTTTCGCCCTGGCCGTAGATCTGCACCAGTCGCGGGCCAAAGGTGGCAAGGGCTTCGCGCAAGTCCGCGAGGTACATCGGGGCTCCGCCGTAGACGATGGTCTTGATCCCCGCCCCGGAATAACCTTGGGCCCGCGCCTGCTCGACCATGCGTTTGACCATGGTCGGCGCGGCAAACAGGCTGACCTGCCCCAGCTCACTGGCCAGGGCGAACAGCTCCTCGGCCTTGAACCCGCGGGACTCGGGCACCACATGCCGCGCACCGCAGCGCACATGAATAAAGTTGTACAGCCCGGCGCCGTGGGACATCGGCGCGGCATAGACCACCGCATCCCCGGCGGCTACCGGGTCGACATCGATCGGGTAGCACAGGGACATGGCGCTGAGGTTGCCGTGGGACAGCATCACCCCCTTGGAGCGCCCGGTGGTGCCGGAGGTGTAGAACAGCCACGCCAGGTCCTCGGACTGGCGCGCGCATGGGCTGTTAAGGGGCTCGGCCAGCGGCCCGCAGGCGCTCAGGGCCAGCTCCCGGCACGGCGGCGTCAGCGCCTGGGGCTCGAACACCTGACCGTCATCGGTGAAGATCAGCCGCGCCTGGGCGTTGTCGGCGATCCACGCGGCTTCGGCCGGGTGCAGCCGGCTGTTGATCGGCACCGCCACGGCGCCCGCCCACCAGATGGCATACAGCAACTCCAGGTAGTGGCAGCTGTTTTTCATGAACAACGCGACACGCTCGCCCGGCGCAATACCGTGCTGCTGCACCAGCTCGGCCGCACGCTGCGCGGCGTGCGCAGCAAAGGTGCGATAGTCGGCCACTGCCCGCGCGCCGCTGAACAACGCCGGGCGCTCGGGCCAGCGACGACCGGCATCCAGTAACCAGTTGGCGATATTCATGCTCAGGCCCTGAGTGCCTGAAGCACCGAGGCATAGTTGGCCACCGCCATGCCGCCCATGTTGAACACCAGCCCGAACTCCGGGCCCGGCACGGCGATCCCGATTGGCTCGCCGGTCAGTTGGCGGAACGCCAGGGCGTGCATTGACACCCCGGTCGCGCCCACCGGATGCCCCTTGGCCTTGAGCCCGCCGGACAGGTTTACCGGCAGGCGGCCACCGGCGCGGACGATGCCGTCGTCCAGGGCCCGATGCCCCTCGCCCTTGGGCGCCAGGCCCATGGCTTCATAAATCAGCAGTTCGGCGATGGTGAAGCAGTCGTGGACCTCGGCAAAGCTCAGGTCGGTCAAGGTCAGGCTGGCCCCGCGCAGCGCCGAGTGAATCGCCCGCTGCGGGCCCTCGAAGGCCAGCAGGTCGCGCTGGGCGATCGGCAGGAAGTCATTGACCTGGGTCGCGGCGCGAATCAGCACATCACGCCGAAACAGCCGGGCGCGCTTGGACGAGGCCAGCACAATGGCCGCCGCGCCGTCGCTGATCAGCGAGCAATCGGTCAGGCGCAGCGATGGCGCTACATAGGGGTTGCTCTTGGACACGTTGTTGCAATGCTCGAAATCCATGACCCGGTGCATCTGCGCCAAAGGGTTGGCCATGGCGTTGGAGTGGTTTTTGGTGGCGATGGCGGCCATCGAGGCCATCGGGCACTGATAGCGATCGCGGTACTGCTCGGCGGCCAGGCCGAACAACTGGGGGAAACTCAGCCCCGCCTCTTCGACGTCGTTCTGGTAGCCGGCGCCCGCCAGGGCCTGGGTGACCTCGGCCGTGGAGTTGTGGGTCATCTTCTCGGCCCCCACCACCAGCACCAGCTCGGCAGCGCCGGAAAGGATGGCGTTGATCCCCGCCTGGATCGCCGCCGAGCCCGAGGCGCAGGCGTTCTCGCAGCGGGTGGCCGGCTTGAAGCGCAGGCCCGGGTCGGCCTGCATCAGCAAGGACGCGGGGAACGCATCGGGCACCATCCCGGCGTTGAAGTGCCCGAGGAACAGCGCATCGATCTCCGATGCATCGATGGCGGCGTCCGCCAGGGCCTCGCGGCTGACCTGAACGATCAGGTCTTCCAGGGTGCGACCGTCCAGCCGGCCAAAGGGGGTGTGTCCGGCGGCGACGATGGATACGGAATCATGGGTCATGGCGATTTTCTTCTTTGCTTGTCACAGGCATTCCTTACAATGCCTCCAGCACGAACCCCTCGCTAGTTCGTGCAACTACGTACATGGATAAGTAGCCGCGCCGGGGAGCAGCACCCCGACTGCGAATTCACATCGAGGCAGGATGCCCAATGAACGCTTTCGCCCAACAGAAAAATGACCTTGAGCGCCTGGCGTTCCAAATGTCTCCCGCCCCGCAGCTGATCACCGGCCACCGGGTGATGCTCGACTGCAATGAGGCCTTCCTGCAGCTGTTCGGCTACTCCCATGAAGAACTCGTGGGCCACCTGACCCTGCTGATCTACCCCTCTCAGGCGGACTACACCACCATCGGCAACCGCAGCCGCAACTGGTTGCTCAACAGCAACAGCTGCGCCTATTCCGACGAACGCTTCATGCAGCACAAGAGTGGCGAAGTGTTCTGGGCCAAGGCCCATGGCTACACCCTGACCCTGGACGACCCGTTCAAGCTGATGATCTGGCACTTCGAGCGCATGGACCGCCCGCACCACGCCACGGTCAACCTCACACCCCGCGAACGCGAAGTGTCGATGCATATCGTCAACGGCCTGACCTGCAAGGAAGTGGCGAAGAAACTGGCGATCTCCCACCGCACGGTGGAAGTCCACCGCGCGCGGCTGATGAAAAAGCTGCAAGCCAAAAACAGTGCGGAACTGGTCTCGAAGATCATTTTCGTCAATTGAGCGGGCCCGGCCCAAGCCAGGCCCCGGGCGGCCTCAGCGCCCGGCAAAGCGCAGCCGCGACAACTGGCGCAAGTCGCCCTCGCGGTAGTAATCGTCACTCCAGGCATCATCCACCGCCAATGGCTGGACCTGCTTGAGCGCCAGCTTCTTCGCGTAATAGCGAAAGCGGTAATGCTCGTAAAAACGCAGCAACTCCAGGCCGTAACGGTCCGCCAGGTCGGTGTCGCCACGGATGATCAGAAAGTTCTCGTCATTGCCATTGCTCGCGGCGGCGCTGAGGTTGTGGCTGCCGCTGATGATCACCGGCGCGTCGCTGGTGAAGTCGCTGACGATGGCCTTGGTGTGCACCAGCAAATTGCCCTTCTGGCCCTTCAGTCCTTCCTTCAGCCAGCCTTCCAGGCCGTCGTTGAGCAATGCGGTGGCGGCGAACTCGGCGCTGCGGTCGGCATGGAAACCGGTGATGCGGCTGGCGGTGTTTTGCAGGCCGTAACGCAGCACGTCGTCGTGGGGCTGGCCGAGCAAGGCGTTGAGGATCATGTCCGGCAGGGTGAATGCGGTGACGAACAGCAGGTCCTTTTTCGAGGCGTTGATGATCTCGACAAAGGCTTGCAGGTCGCCCTGCCCCGAGCGCGGGGAAAACCCGGCAAACAGCGGCGTGTCCAGCCGCACCGGGTTGTGCTGGGTCAGCCATTTGCGCGTCGCGCCGACGTCTGCCGGGGCGGCCCAGATGTGCTCGAATACCTCCAGGTAGCTCGCGGCCAGGCTGGGGTTGTCCAGCACGTGCACCACGTTGGCCTGGCGGTAGACCCCGTTGGCGGTGAAGTTGGTGCTGCCGCAGAGCACGGCGGCCGGCTGCGCCGTGCCGTTGGCGTCGAGCTGGCTGAGGACGATGAACTTGTCATGGAAAATGCTGTGGGTCACCCGCCCGCGTGCATTGGCCGGCGGCAGGTGCTGCAGATTGGCCTGATTCAGCGCCGTGTCCGCATCCCCGGGCTGGGCGTGGTACAGCACCCGCACCCTGGCGCCACGGTCGAAGGCGGCATTGACCGCGTCGATGATCGACTGCAGCTGGTATTCGTAGATCGCGATGTCCAGCGCCCAGTGCGCATCCACCGCACGTTCGATAAACCCCAGCAGCTCGCCGAGCAGGCCGTTTTCCAGCCATTGCCGGGGCGCCTCGGGCCAGGCTTCGATGGGCAGGTGCTTGTTGGCGCTGATCAGCGCATCCAGCTCGGGAAACTTGCGCGAAAACGCCTGGCTGGCGGCCACCGCTCGATTGAAGATCACCCGCTGCCCCGGCGGCAGGCCGTTATCGGCCGTGATCGTGACCTGCAGCGACTCCCCCAGTTGCGGCGCATCCGGGCTGCCATAGGCCAGGTGCACCCGGTAATCCATGGTCGCCCCGGGGTTGACTGCGTAATCGGCCCAGCGAAATTTTTGCAACGGCGCCTGATCGCTCGGCGTGGCGTTGTACTGAGGGAAACTGTGGGCCTTGCCGGGGAAAGTCAGGCTGTTGAACAGAAACAGCCAGGGCTTGGTGGCGCTGCGCTTTTCAATGGCAAACCCCAGCAACCCCTTGCGCCGCGCGGGGTCCAGGTCCATGGCCAGCAATACCCCATTAGTCCCGGCATAAGCCTTGACCCGAAAATCATCCTTGTCGGTACTCACCAGTACCCGCATACATTCACTCCTGTGACGGTGGATCAAGCGTAGCCGCAGCCAGCAGGCTGCGCTGGCCAGCACCGACGCCGTGGCGTCTCAGGTGAATTACGGCGGTCGTGAGGGACAGCGCAGCCTATCGGCAGCGGCTACAGGAGTTGTGTCAGGCGGTTGGGGGCAGCAGGTCGATATGACGGTATTCGGCGCCCAGGGCAGTGGCCAGTTGCTGGGCGCGGGCGAGGCGGATGGGGCCGCGCTCGATATCGATCAGCAATGCCGGGCAGTTGAGGGGGGGCTGCGGCGGCAGGCTTTTCAGCCGGCCGTCGGTGATAAGCAAGACCCGCTGCTGCTCTGCCGGAAAACGCCGTTGGCGCCGGGCCAGCCACTGCGCGGCTTCTTCCAGCGCCTGCAGCAAGGGCGTTCCGCCACCCGCGCCAAGCCCGTCCAGCCACTGGCGCAAATCCGCCGAAGCCTTCAAACCCTGGACCTGCCAGCTCGGTGTGCGGCCACTGGCGGTCAGCAGCGCCAGCCGGGCGCGCTGGCGGTAGGCATCGTCGAACAGTTGCGCCAGCAGCCCCTTGGCATCGCTCAGCGCCGAATGCCGGCGGGTCGAGGCCGAGGCGTCGACAATCACCAGCCACAGCTCATGGGCCGTGCGACTGCGCAGGCGATACAGCAGATCCTCGCGCACCTGTGGCCGACCAGTGAGCAAGGTCCCGGGCCAGTTGATCGTGCCCTCAGTCGCCGCCCGGCCCCGCCCCTGCCGTCCCTGGTCCAACCTCCCTGCCCGGGGCCTGGCATCCGCCCCCGCGGCAGAGCGAGGGCGGATGCCTAGGGCTTTTTTGGCCAGCTCGGCACTTCACGGCGCACGCCGGTGGCTTGGGCCTGGGCCGGCATTTCGCCCCATTGGCCCTGGCCCGTGGCGGCTTGCTGCTGCGTCGCGGACGGCGCCTGGGAAGATTGGGGCTGGTCTGCCGCCGCCGGCGGGGTGTCGCGACGGCGATGGCGCAACGCAAACTCGGCCACGGCGTCGATATCCTGCCCAGTGATCGCCGTTGCCCCGCGCCAGGCGGCATGGGCCCGTGCCGCGCGCAACCACACCAGGTCGGCGCGCAGGCCGTCGACCCCAGCGGCGAAACAGCGCTCGGTGATCTGCGCCAGAGCCCCATCGTCCAGGGCGATCTGCCCCAGCAACTCCCGTGCGCCCTGGCAGCGCTCACGCAGCGCCACTTGCTGCGGCGCCCACTGCTCGCAGAAACCCTGGGGATCACTGTCGAAATCCAGGCGCCGACGAATGATCTGCCCGCGCTCGCTCGGCGGCGTCTGCCCACCCAGCGCCACATTCAGACCGAAGCGGTCGAGCAGTTGCGGGCGCAGCTCGCCCTCCTCCGGGTTCATGGTGCCAATCAGCACGAACTTCGCCGAATGCCGATGGGAAATGCCGTCACGCTCAATGAGGTTGGTGCCGCTGGCGGCGACGTCCAGCAACAGGTCCACCAGATGATCGGGCAGCAGGTTGACCTCATCGACGTACAGCACGCCGCCATCGGCCTTGGCCAGTACCCCGGGGGAAAACTGCGCCCGGCCCTCGCCCAGCGCGGCATCCAGATCCAGGGTGCCCACCAGCCGCTCTTCGGTCGCGCCCAGGGGCAAGGTGACAAATTGCCCGCTGGCCAATAGATCCGCCAGCCCCCGGGCCAGAGTCGACTTGGCCATGCCCCGTGGCCCTTCGATCAGCACCCCACCGATTTTCGGATCGATGGCAGTCAGGCACAGCGCCAGTTTCAGGTCATCGGCGCCAACCACGGCGGACAGCGGAAAATGTGGGGTATCGCTCATGTCGGGGTCTCGGTCAGGGCCTGGGTGCGTAAAGATTGGGGTGAGCGCTGGTTGTGTGTGGCTTGTGCCGGACAGCGCAGCCTGCGGCAGCGGCTACAGGTGTAGCTAGCTCTCTTCGATGTCCAGCAGCAGGTTTTCCAGGGCCTCGCGGTACTCGCCAGGCTCTTGCCACAGGCCACGCTGCTGGGCTTCGAGCAGGCGTTCGGTCATGTCGCGCAGGGCATGGGGGTTGTGCTGCCGGATAAACTCGCGGGTCGACGGGTCAAGCACATAGGCGTCAGCCAGCAAGGCGTATTGATGGTCATCGATCAGTTCGGTGGTGGCGTCGAAGGCAAACAGATTATCCACGGTCGCGGCCATTTCAAAAGCGCCTTTATAGCCATGGCGCTTGACCCCCTCGATCCACTTCGGATTGGCCGCCCGGGAACGGATCACCCGGTTCAACTCTTCCTTGAGGCTGCGGATTTTCGGCAGGTCCGGCTGGCTGTGGTCGCCATGGTAACTGGCGGCCTTGGCCCCGCTGAGGCTTTCCACCGCCGCCAGCATGCCGCCCTGGAACTGGTAGTAGTCGTTGGAGTCGAGCAGGTCGTGCTCGCGATTGTCCTGGTTTTGCAGCACCGCCTGCACCTGGCTCAGGCGCTGGGCGAACTGCTCCCGAGCCGCCGTGCCCTCATCACTGCCGCCGTAGGCATAACCGCCCCAATTGAGGTAGACCTCGGCCAGGTCTTCGCGGCTTTGCCACAGGCGCCCATCGATGGCGCCCTGGACCCCGGCCCCATAGGCACCGGGCTTGGCCCCGAAAATCCGCCAGCCGGCCTGGCGCGCCGCCGCGTCGGCATCCAGCCCTGCCTCCAGCAGGCTCTGGCGCTCGGCGCGGACCTTGGCCGCCAGCGGGTTGAGGTCATCGGGCTCATCCAGCGCCGCCACTGCCTGCACCGCCGCATCGAACAGCCGGATCAGGTTGGCGAAGGCGTCGCGGAAGAACCCCGAGACCCGCAGGGTCACGTCGACCCGAGGCCGGTCCAGCAGGCTCAGGGGCAGGATCTCGAAGTCATCGACCCGCTGGCTGCCGGTGGCCCACACCGGGCGCACGCCCATCAGGGCCATGGCCTGGGCGATATCATCACCGCCGGTGCGCATGGTCGCCGTGCCCCACACCGAGAGCCCGAGCTGGCGCAGGTGGTCGCCGTGATCCTGCAGGTGTCGCTCAAGAATCAGATGGGCTGACTGAAAGCCGATGCGCCAGGCGGTGGTGGTCGGCAGGTTGCGCACGTCCACCGAGAAAAAATTGCGTCCGGTGGGCAGCACGTCCAGGCGTCCGCGACTCGGCGCACCACTGGGCCCGGCCGGCACGAAGCGCCCGCCCAGGGCATCCAGCAGGCCGCGCATTTCTGCCGGGCCGCAGGCATCCAGGCGCGGTGCGACCACGTCGCGCAGGCCGTCGATAATCACCTTCACCTCTGCCCAACCCGGCTCCTCGAGTTGCTCCAGCGGCCCTTGCAGGGCACTTTCGATCAACTGTCCGGCAAACAGTTCGAGGCGCTCGCGGGTATCCCCGGCGGTGCGCCACAGCTCAGTGCTGACCTGCTGCAACAGCGGCGGACGGCGTTCGCTCCAGGGTTCGGCCAGGGCGCAATCCAGCGGATCGAACCCCAGCTCGAAAGCCTTGGCCAGGGCCCGCAGCAGGCTCGACTGCGCGCCCCGGCCATCGCCGCGGGGGATGCGCAGCAGGGCCAGCAGGGTGTCGAGGCGCAGGCGCCCGGTGGGCGATTCGCCGAACACGTGCAGGCCGTCGCGGATCTGCGATTCCTTGAGGTCGCACAGGTAGGTGTCCAGGCGTGGCAGCCAGATCGCCGCATCGGCGTCGCTGTCGAGTTTTTCGTCGAGCTGCAATTCGCGGTCGATGCGGGTTTCCCGCACCAGCTTGAGAATGTCGCGCTGCAACTCGCGGGCACGCCGCGGGTCCAGCAGTTGGGCTTCGTAATACTCGTCGGCCAACAGCTCCAGGTCGCGCAGCGGACCATAGGTTTCGGCGCGGGTCAGGGGCGGCATCAGGTGGTCGATGATCACCGCCTGGGTCCGGCGCTTGGCCTGGGCGCCCTCCCCCGGGTCATTGACGATAAACGGGTAGATATTGGGCAGCGGCCCCAGCAATGCATCCGGCCAGCAGCTCTCGGACAGCCCGACACCCTTGCCCGGCAGCCACTCCAGGTTGCCGTGCTTACCGACGTGAATCAGTCCGTGGGCGCCATAGGCCTGGCGCAGCCAGAAATAGAACGCCAGGTAACCGTGGGGCGGCACCAGGTCCGGGTCGTGGTAGACCGCACTGGGATCGACCTGATAGCCCCGGGCCGGCTGGATACCGACAAAGGTCAGGCCAAAACGCAGGCCGGCGACCATCATCCGTCCGCCGCGAAACATCGGGTCCTGTTCCGGGCTGCCCCAACGCGCTTGCACCGCCTGTCGATTGGCTTCGGGCAAGGCGTTGAACATCAGCCGGTAGTCGTCCAGCGCCAGGCTTTGCGCGCAGGGCCGCAGGTCGATGCTGTCGAGGTCATTGCTGACGCCACCGAGCAATTGCTGGATCAACGCCGTGCCGCTGGCCGGCAGTTCGGTGCTCAGCGGGTAGCCCTCGGCCTGCAAGGCGCGCAGGATATTCAGCGCCGCCGCCGGGGTATCCAGGCCGACACCATTGCCGATGCGCCCGTCCCGGGTCGGGTAGTTGGCCAGGATCAGCGCGATGCGCTTTTGCCCGTTGGGCACCCGGGCCAATTCGATCCAGCGCCGCGCCAGCTCGGCGACGAAATCCATGCGCTCGGGCTGGGCCCGGTAGCAGACCACGTCCGACTGGCTGCGCTCGCTGCGCCAGGCCAGGTCCTTGAAGCTGATGGGCCGGCTGATGATGCGCCCGTCCAGCTCGGGCAAAGCGATGTGCATCGCCAGGTCGCGCGGGCCCAGGCCTTGTTCGCTGGCGCGCCAGCCGGGTTCGTTGTCCTGGGCGCAGATGGCCTGGATCACCGGGATATTGCGCCGAAATGGCCGCAGATGCGGGGCCTCGGGGCTTGACTGGGCAAAGCCGGTGGTGTTCAGAATCACCCCGGCCTCGACTTCATCCAGCAAGTCTTCGACCATCGTCAGGCAGCCGGGCTCCTTGAGACTGGCCAGGGCAATCGGCAACGGGTTGAGCCCGGCCGCCTGCAAACGCTGGCAAAACACATCAATAAACCCGGTATTGGCCGCCTGCAGATGGGAGCGGTAAAACAGCACCGCCGCCACCGGCTGTCCGGCGTGCCAGTCGGCCTGCCAATCGCCCAGGGTCGCGGCACTTTTATGGGGGTGGTAAATCGCCGTGCGCGGCAAGGTCTGCGGCTCGGCCCAGGCATAGTCGCGGCCCAGCAGGCTGGCGGCCAGGCAACGGTACAGATTCAGGGCGTTGTCGCGCCCACCCTGGCGCAAGAAGTGCCACAGCCGATCGCGCGCGGCGCCCGGCACCGTGCTCAGGTCGCTGAGCTCCGGATCCGGGCGGTCATCCCCCGGCACCAGAATCAGCTGCACCCCGCGCTCGGCCAGTTGCACCAGGCGTTCGACGCCGTAGCGCCAGTAGCCGATGCCGCCGTGCAGGGAAATCAGGATCACCTTGGCATGACGCAGCACCTGGTCGACATACAGGTCGACCGAGGCGTGGTTCTGCACCTGCATCGGGTTGGCCAGGCGAAAGCTCGGGAAGTCGTCCGGCAACTGCTGGGCCGCTTCCGCCAGCAGCGCCAGGCTGGAGTCGCCGCTGCACAGGATCACCAGCTCGGCGGGGGTTTGTCCAAGGTCGGCAATGTTGTCATCCGACACGAAACCGCCGGGCTGGGTCCTGAGCAGGTGCATGGGTTAAACGCTGAGGGCGGCGCGCAGTTGCGCTTCGAGTTGCTCGGCGTCCAGCTCCTGGCCGATCAGCACCAGGCGCGTGGTCCGGGCCTCGTCGGCGCCCCACTGGCGGTCGAAGTGCTTGTCGAAACGGGTGCCCACGCCCTGGATCAGCAAGCGCATCGGCTTGTTGGGAATGGCGGCAAACCCCTTGACCCGCAGGATCCCGTGCTTGACCACCAGTTGGGTCAGGGCATCGAGCAGCAGGCTTTCCTCGGCTTGCGGCAGTTCGATGGAGATCGAATCGAAAGCGTCGTGATCGTGGTCGTCATGATCGGCATCGTCGCCGTCATGGTGATGGTCGTGGTGGCTGTGACGGCTGTCGATGTGTTCTTCGGAGCCGGCACCCAGGCCCAGCAACACGTCCAGCGGCAGGCGACCGCTGCTGGCTTCGATGACCTTGACCGCTGGCGGCAGTTCTTCAGCCACTTCCAGGCGTACTTTTGCCAGGTCTTCGGCGCTGATCAGGTCAGCCTTGTTGAGAATCACCAGGTCGGCGCTGGCCAGTTGGTCGGCGAACAGCTCGTGCAGCGGCGATTCGTGGTCCAGGTTGGGGTCGAGCTTGCGCTGGGCATCGACCTGGTCCGGGAAGGCGGCGAAGGTGCCGGCGGCCACGGCCGGGCTGTCGACCACGGTGATCACCGCGTCGACGGTGCAGGCGCTGCGGATTTCCGGCCATTGGAAGGCCTGGACCAGGGGTTTTGGCAGAGCCAGGCCCGAGGTTTCGATCAGGATGTGGTCAAGGTCGCCGCGCCGGGCTACCAATTCGCGCATCACCGGGAAGAATTCTTCCTGCACGGTGCAGCACAGGCAGCCGTTGGCCAGCTCGTAGACCCGGCCGCTGGCCTCTTCTTCAGTGCAGCCGATGGAGCATTGCTTGAGGATTTCACCGTCGATGCCCAGTTCGCCAAATTCGTTGACGATCACCGCGATCCGGCGACCCTGGGCGTTGTCGAGCATGTGCCGCAGCAAGGTGGTTTTGCCCGAGCCAAGGAAGCCGGTGACGATGGTGACGGGAAGTTTGGCCAGTGTTTTCATCGGATGCCCTTTGGCAAGGTGGCGGGCATACGGGACGAAAACCGCGGCAATGGCTGCGCGGAAGAGTTCGCCACCGGATCACCCCGCCCGGTTGTAGTGAGAATTCGTCACGAGGCAGGTCTCCTGGCTGAGGGTGTGCCGGTGCTAACCGACGATTGACGCGCCTTCCCGCCAACGCCTTGAAGCGCGTGCAGTGGCTGTGCATCAACCATGACCCTTTACAGTTGCGGGGGCAGCCGCGGCTTGGACCGCGTTCCCTTCTTAGCTTCGGCCGACTGCGCCGAAGAACCTCGAGTGCGCAAGGCTACGCAGAGCGCAGGGGCCGGTCAATGCGCATTGTCGGCCAGCCTCGGTGCCGGCGCGGGGAAAATTCATTGCCCGGTCCCGGCGCCATTGCGAAAGAGTGGCAATTGACGGCCCTCCCCCGCCCATGCTCTCCTACACACCTTGTTACGGGTGCCCTTCACAGGGTGAAACGGGAAACCGGTGCGTCACGTGCCTTACTCAAGGCCTTGACCAGTCCGGTGCTGCCCCCGCAACGGTAAGCGAGCGAAGAATCAGATCCACTGCGCCGGTCATCCGGCATGGGAAGGCGATTCTTGCAGGCCAGGCGCAAGCCCCGCCCCTCGCGAGCCCGGAGACCGGCCCGCAATAGACACATAACAAACCCGCGGTGGGCGGGCGCTGTTAATTCCCTGTGCGCCCGTCGCGCGGGGTTTTGCTGCGTTCGATCCACCCGCTGATAACCAGAGGGATGCGCCATGTCGATCATCAGCAGCACCAGTCAATCCGCCAGCAGCACCTCCACCCTGAGCCAACGCCTGGTCGCCGCCATCGGTGCCTCGATCCTCGGCGCGTGCCTGGTGTATTTCGCCGGGTTCTCCCATATCGAAGCAGTGCACAACGCTGCCCACGATACCCGTCACAGCTCCGCCTTCCCGTGCCATTGAGACCTGCTGACATGATCAAGCGTATTGCGCAAACCGCAGGTTTCACCGGGCTGCTGGCCGCCCTGTTGCTGACCCTGCTGCAAAGCTTCTGGGTCGCCCCGCTGATTTTGCAGGCCGAAACCTACGAAAAGGCCCCGGCCACTGAAGTCCATGAACACGCCGAAGGCGCCATGGCCGGCCACACCCACGATGCCGAAGCCTGGGAGCCGGAAGATGGCTGGCAGCGCGTGCTGTCGACCACTGGCGGTAACCTGGTGGTGGCCGTCGGCTTCGCCCTGATGCTCGCCGGCCTGTACACCCTGCGCGCGCCGAATCGCACGTCCCAGGGGCTGCTGTGGGGCCTGGCCGGTTACGCCACCTTCTGCCTGGCGCCAACCATGGGCCTGCCGCCCGAGCTGCCGGGCACCGCCGCTGCGGACCTGGCGCAACGGCAGATCTGGTGGGTCGGCACCGCGGCCTCGACCGCCGTCGGTATCGCGCTGATCGTGTTTGCCCAGCACTGGCTGCTGAAAGTGCTGGGTGTCGCCATCATTGCCGTGCCGCACATCATTGGCGCGCCACAGCCGGAAGTGCATTCGATGCTGGCTCCGGAGGCCCTGGAAGCGCAGTTCAAAATCGCCTCGCAACTGACCAATGCCGCGTTCTGGCTGGCCCTGGGCCTGATCAGCGCCTGGTTGTTCCGGCGTAAAAGCGCGGGTCACTACGCGGCATGAGTGAACGGCACGCAGCGCCGGCCCTGGTGGTCGGCCTGGGTTGCCAGCGCGGCTGCCCGGTGGACACGCTGCGCGCATTGCTCGACCAGGTCCTGGAAGCCCATGGCTTCGGGCTGGATCAAGTCCGGGGCCTGGCCAGTATCGACCTGAAACGCGAAGAGCCCGGCCTGCTGCAACTGGCCGAGCAGTTAGCCCTGCCCCTGACCTGTTTCAGCAGCTCGCAGCTCACGCCCTATGCGCTGCAACTGAGCCACCGCTCGGAAATCGCCTACGAACGCACCGGCTGCTATGGCGTGGCCGAAAGCGCCGCCCTGGCCCTGGCCGAACGCCTGGCGCAGAGCCCGGCGAAACTGCTGATCCGCCGCCAAAAGTACGCCCAGGCGACCCTGGCCATGGCCTGCTGCGGCTAAAACCCCGATAATCCCCCGCGTTGATCATGAGCAATCTTCATCTACAGGCTTGCCTTGACCCTTTTTTCACAGGAAACAGCCATGACCGTCTTTTTTATCGGCGCCGGCCCCGGCGACCCGGAGCTGATCACCGTCAAGGGCCAGCGGCTGATCCATCGCTGCCCGGTGATTATCTACGCCGGCTCCCTGGTGCCCGAGGCGGTGCTGGCGGGGCATAGCGCCGAACTGCTGGTCAACAGCGCCGAGTTGCACCTGGAACAGATCATCGAACTGATCAAGAACGCCCACGCCAAGGGCCAGGACGTGGCCCGGGTGCATTCCGGCGACCCCAGCCTGTATGGCGCCATCGGCGAGCAGATCCGCCACCTGCGCCAATTGCAGATCCCCTTTGAAATCGTCCCCGGGGTCACCGCCACCGCCGCCTGCGCCGCGTTGCTCGGAGCGGAGCTGACCCTGCCGGACGTGTCGCAAAGCGTGATCCTGACCCGCTACGCCGACAAGACCGCGATGCCCCCTGGCGAGGAGTTCTCCAGCCTGGCCCAGCATGGCGCGACCATGGCGATTCACCTGGGGGTCAACCACCTGCAGAAAATCGTCGCCGAACTGCTGCCCCACTACGGCGCCGATTGCCCGATTGCCGTGGTCCATCGCGCCACCTGGCCGGATCAGGACTGGGTGCTGGGCACCCTGAACGACATCGAGCAGAAAGTGACAGCCAAGGGTTTTCGCCGCACGGCGTTGATTCTGGTAGGCCGGGTGCTGGCGACGGATCATTTCAGTGAGTCGTCGCTGTATCGCGCGGGGCATGCGCATTTGTATCGCCCGTAGGGCGCGCGGGGATACGGGAGGGGGCAGCCGCTTTGCGGCCGAGCGGGAGCAAGCTCCCTCGCCACAAACCTGCTCCCCGCCCCCACGGCACAGTCATTTGCCCGGGGTTGACGGCGCCTTTTCTGGCCCATAAAAAAACGGCGCTCACGGGGCGCCGTTTTTTTTGGGTGCAGTGAACGCCTTACTTAGTAGTAGGCGTTTTCTTTCTGCGTGTGGTCGGTCACGTCGCGGACCCCCTTGAGCTCAGGGATACGCTCGAGCAACGTGCGCTCGATGCCTTCCCTCAGGGTCACGTCGGCCTGGCCGCAGCCCTGGCAGCCGCCGCCGAATTGCAGCACGGCGATGCCGTCTTCAACCACGTCGATCAGGCTGACCTGGCCGCCGTGGCTGGCCAACCCCGGGTTGATCTCGGTTTGCAGGTAGTAGTTGATGCGCTCGTTGACCGGGCTATCGGCATTGACCATTGGCACCTTGGCATTGGGCGCCTTGATGGTCAGCTGGCCGCCCATGCGGTCGGTGGCGTAGTCGACCACCGCATCATCGAGAAAGGCTTCGCTGAACGAATCGATATAAGCGGTGAAGCTCTTCAGGCCAATGGCCTTGTCTTCGGGTTTTTCTTCGCCCGGCTTGCAATAGGCGATGCAGGTCTCGGCGTACTGAGTTCCTGGCTGGGTGATAAAGACGCGGATCCCGATACCCGGGGTGTTCTGCTTGGAGAGCAGATCAGCCAGGTAATCGTGGGCGGCGTCGGTAATGGTAATAGCGGTCATGGAAATTCCTCGCAGGCGTGGGCGGAGTTTACGCCAATCGGCGCGCCGTACAAAGTCCTAGGGTTTTTGTCGGGTTAACGCCAAGGCCGGGCGGGCAGCGGCCGGGGCGTCGGCCCAGCGTTTGAGCCACTGATAGCTGCGCTTCTCCACCCATTCGTAGCTGCCCCAGGCGGCCAGGCCGATGATCAGCACGCACCCGGCAAATACCGCGTAGGGGTTCAGGCCATAGCGTTGTGCCACATAGCCCCCCAGGGACAGCACCAGCACGTGCATCAGGTACACCGAGTACGAGCTGTCTCCCAGCACCTTGAGCAGGCGGTTGTGCTGGAAATAACGCTCCAGCGCCATGCTCGACGCCACGATCAGGGCACTCGGCAAGCCCCAGGCCAGCACCCGCGGCTGCGGTGGCAGTTGGTAGATCGCCAGCAGCGCGCCGCCGATCAGCAGCAGCGGCAGCCACAGCCCGGGCTTGATCCAGCCTCGGCGATAGAGCATGCCCAGGCCGATCCCCAGCAAAAACTCATAGACGATGTCCGAGCGATAAAAATCGCTGACCCAGCCAAACCCGGTCCAGGCCTGGCTCACGGCAAACAGCAGCGCCGCGACGATCAGCAACCGCAGGTGCAGGCGGAACAGCAACGTCCAGGCGAACAGCAGGTAAAACAGCATTTCGTAGTTCAGGGTCCAGCCCACGTTCAGGGTCGGGTAGATGCCATACCCACCCGGGTTCTGGGTCGGGATAAACAGCAGCGACAGCAGCAAGTGCCACCAGTCGACGCTCTGATCGGCGAACGCCGGCCGCGCAAACACCACCAGCAGCCCCATCAGCAGCGTGTACAGCCAATAGGCCGGGACAATCCGAAACAGCCGGTACATCAGGAAACGCCCGGGGGGCAAGTCCTTGTTTTCAGTCGACAGGAAGATCACCAGCCCGCTGATGACAAAGAAGATATCGACCCCCACCGCGCCCTTGTCGATAAACAATTGACCCAGGGCGCTGCTGGCGTGGAAGTCGAAAAAAATCTGCATGAAGTGGTGGCAGACCACCGTCCAGGCGGCCAGCGCCCGCAGCGCCTGTACCGAAATCAACATCCTCGTGCCCTCCCCAGCCAGCCCCGACAGCGCCTGAACCACTCAGGCGCCTAAAGCTTGGGACCGCAGGCAGCGGGCAAAGGTCGATCAAAGATTCTCGTAGCGATTCATGTCCAGCACACCCGCTTCCACCGGGTCGGTTTCTTCAAGAAAGCGGGTCTGGTCATGGAAATACTGCCAGAACTGCGGATGGCTGCGGCGGATTCCCCAGCGCTCGACAATCTTCTCGAAGCGATGGGCGTCCTTGGCGTTCTCCATCGCGGTGACGAACTCCGGCACCTGATCGGCGGGGATATTGAAGATGAAGTTCGGGTAGCTGCTGAGCACGCCCGGATAGAGGGTCAAGGTGTCCAGCCCCGGCTGATAACGCAGCTGCTCACCCAGCATGAACGCCACATTACTGTGGGCCCGGTTGCGCAACAGGCTGTAGAACACCCGCTGCCCGCTGCGGGTCTGGATGCGCAGCAGGCTGGCCTCGGGCAACTGATCGATGACCTTGAGCCCGGCGGCCGGACGCGAGGTCAGGCGGCTCAGGGCCTGTTCGGCATCCTGCAGCTGCGGGTCGATGCCGGGCCGGGAACAATAGGCGCTATCACAGCGGTTGATCGGGTCCGGCCGAGCATTGAGGTCGCCATAACGCGCCAGCAATTGCTTGGCAAAATCGCGTTTCGGGTCTTTTTCGTCGAGCTTCAAGGCGCTGCGCTTGTCGTCGTCGATGGACTCGTAATCCAGCCACATCTTGAATTTGCCGCTGCTCTGGTACCAGTCATCGAGGAAATCCTCGCGGGTGCCGGCAGGCATCAGGCGCAGGAAGTTCTGCTCCGCGCCGTTGCGGATCAAATCGAAGTACAGCCGGGTCTGGGCCTGGTGCGAGACGTTGCCGAACACGTGGAAATTCACCGCCAACTGGTAGTACGTACGCTCCAGCAACGGGTAGTCGAACAGCCACATCGTCTGCGGCACCTCGCCGATCAGGCCCTTGGTCACCGAGGCGCTGTCGAAGTGGCGGAAAATACTCAGCAAGGCGTTGTCGTTGCCGGCCCACAGGCTCGACCAGCTCGGCGCTGGCGAATCGGCATAGGAGTCGCGGCGCAGGGCCTCGTAGTCATTGCGCTTGTCGCGGTAAGCCAGCCACAGGCTCAGCACACTGCCGACATCGTCGTTCTGCCCGGGCATCGCCAGCAGCGGCGTGGCCTGGCCCCGGTACGCCGGATCGGTGATGTACAGGTCATGTTCCGGCGCCTGGAACAACGCCCAGAAATTGTCGCGGATCACATCGGTGGCGATCTGTCCCCGGCACACCGGGCCGCGGATAAAGGTGCGTACGAAGTACTCAGCGTTATCCAGCATGAACTGATAGCGGGCCTTGGCCGGGATCGCCTCGAAGGTCTCGAACGGGTTGGCCCGGCGCGTCGGTCCGTAACCGGGCAAGGCCGTGACCTGCCAGTCCCCGCTGTAGAACAGACTCTTGACCCGGGCCATCTTCGCCGCGCTCAGCGGGTAGGTAATGTGGGTCTTGTGCACGATCACCCCCTGCACCGGCCACAGGCGGTAATAGACCTGGGTCCCCGGGTCATCGTTGGGGCGCCGAGTGTTGATCAGGTCGATGGGCTGGCCGCTGGGCGTGCGCGAACGCACCCACTGGAAGAAATGCCCCGGCTCACCGTCCTCGAAGTAGATATGGGCCAGGAACAAGTGCTCGAACAACCAGCGTGCCACCAGGCTTTCCCGGGCGCCGGGGGCGTTTAACAAGCCTTCCCATTGCAGCACCTGCATCGCTTCGCGGGCGCTGGGGGCCAGGCCCTGCTGGTCGATCGGCGCTCCGGACGCCAACCAGCGCTGCAGGGTCTGGTACTGCTGATCGGTAAGGCCGGTCACCGCCAGCGGCATGCCTTCTTTGGGATGGGCACCGGCATAGGCGTCGAATTCGCCGGGCTGCGGGCACATGTTTTCCCGGTTCAGGCCCAGGACGATGTCCTCCGGCAGCTTGGCATTGGGTTGCAATGGGGTGTTGTGCCCCAGCTCCAGCATGCGCGCCATCAGCGCCGCCTGGCTGCCCTGGGCGTCGAGCACCGAATAAAAGTCCTTGCGCTGCCAGGCGGCCTTGCCGAACGCGTCGTAGAACAGCCGGGTCGGCGCCTGGGCCTGGCGCCGCTCACCGTCGTAGACCGGGACTTTCGACGCGCCCCGGGCTGCGCCCTCGGCACTGCCCAGGTTGAGCTGACAGGCGGAGTCATAGCAGGCATGGCAGGCCACGCACTTCTCGGTGAAAATCGGCTGGATGTCGCGGGTGTAAGAGAGCGCGGGAACCGGAGTCTCTGCCTGCGTGGTGCTGCTTATCAGCAGTAATAAAAACGCGCTGATACTGACGCG
Source organism: Pseudomonas sp. MF4836 (assembly GCF_002018875.1). Classification (GTDB taxonomy): domain Bacteria; phylum Pseudomonadota; class Gammaproteobacteria; order Pseudomonadales; family Pseudomonadaceae; genus Aquipseudomonas. The sequence goes on along the minus strand of NZ_MVOL01000001.1, from coordinate 268,077 downwards.
ATACGGCATGTCTCTGGTCCTGGGCGTAGAAAACCGCGCAATTCTACCGAGGTCAGGCTGATATCAACATGAGCGATATTCATGCAAAAGCAGCACATGCTCCAATAGCGCACAGGTTTGCTATGATCGCCGCCCTTCGCAATGGCCTTACCAGGTAGTCCCCATGTCCGATCGCAGTGCTCGCCTTCAAGCCCTCCAGCAAGCTCTCAAAGAGCGCATCCTGATTCTCGATGGCGGCATGGGCACCATGATCCAGAGCTACAAGCTCGAGGAGCAGGACTACCGTGGCAAGCGCTTCGCCGACTGGCCAAGCGACGTCAAGGGCAACAACGACCTGCTGGTGCTGACGCGCCCGGACGTGATCGGCTCCATCGAGAAGGCCTACCTCGACGCCGGCGCCGACATCCTGGAAACCAACACCTTCAACGCCACCCAGGTGTCCCTGGCCGATTACGGCATGCAGGGCCTGGCCTACGAGCTGAACGTCGAAGGTGCACGCCTGGCACGCAAGGTGGCCGACGCCAAGACCCTGGAAACCCCGGACAAGCCGCGTTTCGTCGCCGGCGTGATCGGGCCGACCAGCCGCACTTGCTCGCTGTCGCCGGACGTCAACAACCCCGGCTACCGCAACGTGACCTTCGATGAGCTGGTGGAAAACTACACCGAAGCCACCCGGGGCTTGATCGAAGGCGGCGCCGACCTGATCCTGATCGAAACCATCTTCGACACCCTCAACGCCAAGGCGGCGATCTTCGCCGTGCAAGGGGTGTTCGACGAGTTGGGCTTCGAGTTGCCGATCATGATCTCCGGCACCATCACCGACGCCTCCGGCCGCACGCTGTCCGGCCAGACCACCGAAGCCTTCTGGAACTCCGTGGCCCACGCCAAGCCGATCTCGGTCGGCCTCAACTGCGCCCTCGGTGCCAGCGAACTGCGCCCGTACCTGGAAGAGCTGTCGAACAAGGCCAACACCCATGTTTCGGCGCACCCCAACGCCGGCCTGCCCAACGAATTCGGCGAATACGACGAACTGCCGGAAGAAACCGCCAAGGTCATCGAGGAATTCGCCCAAAGCGGCTTCCTCAACATCGTCGGCGGCTGCTGCGGCACCACCCCGGGCCACATCGAAGCCATCGCCAAGGCCGTGGCCGGCTACGCGCCGCGGGCGATCCCGGACATTCCCAAAGCCTGCCGCCTGTCGGGCCTGGAGCCGTTCACCATCGATCGCAGCTCGTTGTTCGTCAACGTCGGCGAGCGCACCAACATCACCGGCTCCGCCAAATTCGCCCGCCTGATCCGTGAAGACAACTACACCGAAGCCCTGGAAGTCGCCCTGCAACAGGTCGAAGCCGGCGCCCAGGTGATCGACATCAACATGGACGAAGGGATGCTGGACTCGAAGAAGGCGATGGTCACCTTCCTCAACCTGATTGCCGGCGAACCGGACATCTCGCGGGTGCCGATCATGATCGACTCCTCGAAGTGGGAAGTGATCGAGGCCGGCCTGAAGTGCATCCAGGGCAAGGGCATCGTCAACTCCATCAGCATGAAAGAAGGCGTCGAGCAGTTCATTCACCACGCCAAGCTGTGCAAACGCTACGGCGCCGCCGTGGTGGTGATGGCCTTCGACGAAGCCGGCCAGGCCGACACCGAGGCGCGCAAGAAGGAAATCTGCAAGCGCTCCTACGACATCCTGGTCAATGACGTGGGCTTCCCCCCGGAAGACATCATCTTCGACCCGAACATCTTCGCCGTGGCCACCGGCATCGAAGAACACAACAACTACGCCGTGGACTTCATCAACGCCTGCGCCTATATCCGCGACGAGCTGCCGTATGCGCTGACCTCGGGTGGCGTGTCCAACGTGTCGTTCTCGTTCCGCGGCAACAACCCGGTGCGCGAGGCAATTCACTCGGTGTTCCTGCTGTATGCGATCCGCAACGGCCTGACCATGGGTATCGTCAACGCCGGCCAGCTGGAGATCTACGACCAGATCCCGGCCGAGCTGCGCGACGCCGTGGAAGACGTGGTGCTCAACCGCACGCCTAACGGCACCGACGCCCTGCTGGCGATCGCCGACAAGTACAAGGGCGACGGCAGCGTCAAGGAAGCCGAGACCGAGGAATGGCGCGGCTGGGAGGTCAACAAGCGCCTCGAGCACGCCCTGGTCAAGGGCATCACCACCCACATCGTCGAAGACACCGAAGAGTCGCGCCTGTCCTTCAGCCGCCCGATCGAAGTGATCGAAGGCCCGCTGATGTCCGGCATGAACATCGTCGGCGACCTGTTCGGCGCCGGCAAAATGTTCCTGCCCCAGGTGGTGAAATCGGCGCGGGTGATGAAACAGGCGGTGGCCCACCTGATTCCCTTCATCGAGCTGGAAAAAGGCGACAAGCCGGAAGCCAAGGGCAAGATCCTCATGGCCACGGTCAAGGGCGACGTGCACGACATCGGCAAGAACATCGTCGGCGTGGTCCTGGGTTGCAACGGCTATGACATCGTCGACCTGGGGGTGATGGTGCCGGCGGAGAAGATCCTGCAGGTGGCCAAGGAGCAGAAGTGCGACATCATCGGCCTCTCCGGCCTGATCACCCCGTCCCTGGACGAAATGGTACACGTCGCCCGTGAAATGCAGCGCCAGGACTTCCACCTGCCGCTGATGATCGGTGGCGCCACCACCTCCAGGGCCCACACCGCGGTGAAGATCGAACCCAAGTACAGCAACGACGCAGTGGTCTACGTGACCGACGCCTCGCGCGCGGTGGGCGTGGCCACTCAGCTGCTGTCCAAAGAGCTCAAGGCCGGCTTCGTGCAGAAGACCCGGGAAGAATACGTGGAAGTGCGCGAGCGCACCGCCAACCGCAGCGCCCGCACCGAACGCCTGAGCTACCCGGCGGCCATCGCCAAGAAGCCGCAGTTCGACTGGAGCAGCTACCAGCCGGTCAAACCGACGTTCACCGGCGCCAAGGTACTGGACAACATCGACCTCAAGGTACTGGCCGAGTACATCGACTGGACCCCGTTCTTTATCTCCTGGGACCTGGCCGGCAAGTTCCCGCGCATCCTGACCGATGAAGTGGTTGGTGAGGCAGCCACCGCGCTGTACGCCGACGCCCAGGAAATGCTCAAGAAGCTGATCGACGAAAAACTCATCAGCGCCCGTGCGGTGTTCGGCTTCTGGCCGACCAACCAGGTGCAGGACGATGACCTGGAAGTCTACGGCGATGACGGCCAGCCCCTGGCGCGCCTGCATCACCTGCGCCAGCAGATCATCAAGACCGACGGCAAGCCGAACTTCTCCCTGGCCGACTTCGTGGCGCCCAAGGACAGCGGCGTGACCGACTACATCGGGGGTTTCATCACCACCGCCGGTATCGGCGCCGAAGAAGTGGCCAAGGCTTACCAGGATGCCGGCGACGACTACAACTCGATCATGGTCAAGGCCCTGGCCGACCGCCTGGCCGAAGCCTGCGCCGAGTGGCTGCACCAGCAGGTGCGTAAAGAACACTGGGGCTACGCCAAGGACGAACAACTGGATAACGAGGCGCTGATCAAGGAACAGTACATCGGCATCCGCCCTGCCCCGGGTTACCCGGCGTGCCCGGATCACACCGAAAAAGCCCAGTTGTTCCAGCTGCTCGACCCAGAGGCCCACGAAATGCATGCCGGCCGCAGCGGCGTGTTCCTCACCGAGCACTACGCCATGTTCCCGGCCGCGGCGGTCAGCGGCTGGTACTTCGCCCACCCGCAGGCGCAGTACTTCGCCGTGGGCAAGGTCGACAAGGACCAGGTGCAGAGCTACACCGCGCGCAAAGGCCAGGACCTGGCCGTGACCGAGCGCTGGCTGGCACCCAACCTGGGTTACGACAACTGATACCCGCCCTCCGGCCGCTCATGGGGTGAGCGCCGGCTATCACCGGGCGAGATTGGCCCGGGGATAGCCGGCTCGCCCTTGGCCAGATTGTCTATGCTCTTTGCACACACACCTGTGTCGAGGGATTTATGGACGACCCAATCAATGACAAGCCGCCGACCTTCTGGCAGATGCTGCACAGCGTGGTAGCGGCGGCGTTCGGCGTGCAGAGCGGCAAAAACCGCGCCCGGGATTTCACCCACGGCAAGCCCAGCCACTTCGTGGCGATGGGCATCCTGTTCACTGCGGTATTTGCCTTGACCCTGTTCGGCATCGTCAAGCTGGTGCTGCACCTGGCGGGGATCTGAACGCGCGTCAGCGCATCAGCATTTGCAGGTCAAACGGGTAGCGATAACTGTCCGGTTTGCCCTTGGCCGAAAGCGCCCGGAAGTTGATGCCGTAGTCCTGGGTCGCCTGCACGGCCAGCAGGCGCCTGGCCAGGGGCTTGTCGATCAGTTGAAACAACCCCACCTGCCAGAACGGGCCGCCGTGCCGGGTCATGTCCACTCCCTGCTCATAATCGTGCAGCAACACCAGGGCCCAGCCTCCCAGGGTGAAATGCCCGGCACTCAAGGCGCTCAAGCGTCCGTCCAATAGCGCCTGCAAGGCCTGGGGCGAACTGTTGACCGCACTGAACAACACATCCTTGCCCGGCTGGTGCTTGAGTTCTTGCGCGGCGGCCATGGCACCCAGCGCCATCTCATCGTTTGCCGACCAGATCAACGCTGTGTGCGGGTAGCGCTTGAGCAACTGCTGGGCCTGCTCATAGGCCCGCTGCCGGGTCCATTCGCCGTACACCAGTTGGCGCAGGCGCACCTCGGGGTGTTCAGCCAGCGCCCGATGCAGGCCCTGCTCGCGCAATTGCGAGGCCGGGGTGATTTTCATCCCGGAGAACGCCAGCAGATCAACGGTTTGCCCCGGCGCAACCGGGCCATGCTGGCGGATCAGTTCCTTGAGCGTCTGATAGCCGGCCTTTTCATCGTCGGCCACCAGGCTGCCGATCCACTCCGAGCGCTGGTCATTGCGCTCGTTGAGCAAACGCAACTGGTCGGGGGTGAGCACGCTGTTGACGATAAACAGCTTGACCCCGCTGCCCTGGGACAGGCGCAGGATCTCCGGCGCGACATATTGCTCGTTGACCAGGATCAGGTAGTCCGGCCGTTGGTCGCCCTGCAGCGCCTCACGGGCTTGGCTGAGGGTGTTGCCGGGGTTGCGCTCGGAATAACGCACACGCAAATCCAGGCCGAGGTCCTTGGCCGCGGCCTGCATGAATTGCGAATAATTGACCCAGAACGTTTCCGTGGAAGTGCCCGGATTGAGAAAAAGCACTGAAGTGGCGTGAGCCACTGCCCAGAACGGCAGACTCAGCAGCAGCAAGCCCTTGCACAAAACCTTCAACATCGTCACGCGAACCCCAAGATAATGCCGCGCATTATAGCGGGCAAAATACTGGCAACTGTCAGTGACATCGTCGATTTTGTCGGACAATCCGGGTTATTTCTGCCCGTTACCTACTGATGACTGACCCAGAACACCGCCGTTCCCACCACCAGAATGATCAGGAACAGAATGGCCCAAGCATCGACACTGCTGTCGGTTTTCCTTGCCTTGGTCGGATTGCTCATAGCATCGCCTCTTGTCGGTTTTATCGGTGACTGCTCGAAGACTCCCGCAGAGTTAAGACCAGCTTTGCCCTTACCACAAATGTGGTCTTGTACCGTTAGTCGTTTTAGTTCTTTGCATATACTCAAACATCACTTTTGCGCATAACTGCAAACTGGTATCGTGCGCCGGCTCCGTTGGGAGTGCGCGGCCGTGCGCGCAGAATTGCTGAGGTGACCGCAGCCTCTCCGGTTACCTGATAAGCCTGAGAACAGGACCTATATGTACGTATACGACGAGTACGATCAGCGAATCATCGAGGACCGCGTCAAGCAGTTCCGTGATCAGACCCGACGCTATCTGGCAGGCGAGCTGAGCGAAGAAGAATTCCGCCCTCTGCGCTTGCAGAATGGCCTCTATATCCAACGTTTTGCCCCGATGCTGCGGGTCGCCGTGCCTTATGGCCAGCTGACTTCGCGCCAGACGCGAATGATGGCCAAGATCGCTCGCGACTACGACAAGGGCTACGCCCACATCAGTACCCGGCAGAACGTGCAGTTCAACTGGCCGGCCCTGGAAGACATCCCGGACATCCTGGCTGAGCTGGCCACCGTGCAGATGCACGCGATCCAGACCAGCGGCAACTGCCTGCGCAACGTCACCACCGACCAGTTCGCCGGCGTCGCTGCCGACGAAGTAATCGACCCGCGCCCCTGGTGCGAAATCGTCCGCCAGTGGACCACTTTCCACCCGGAATTCGCCTACCTGCCGCGCAAGTTCAAGATCGCCATCAACGGCTCGACCTCGGACCGCGCGGCCATCGAAGTCCACGACATCGGCCTGGAGCCGGTGTACAACGCCGCTGGCGAGCTGGGCTTCCGCGTACTAGTGGGTGGCGGCCTGGGCCGTACCCCGGTGGTCGGCGCCTTTATCAACGAGTTCCTGCCGTGGCAGGACCTGTTGAGCTACCTCGACGCGATCCTGCGGGTCTACAACCGCTATGGCCGTCGTGACAACAAGTACAAGGCGCGGATCAAGATCCTGGTCAAGGCCCTGACTCCTGAAGTCTTTGCGCAAAAAGTCGACGCAGAGATGGAGCACCTGCGCGGTGGCCAGACCACCCTGACCGATGCCGAAGTGCATCGCGTGGCCAAACACTTCGTCGACCCGGACTACAAGGCCCTGGAAGACCAAACCGCCGAGCTGGCAGCACTCGACCAGCAGCACCCAGGCTTCGCCCGCTGGCGCACGCGCAACACCCTGGCCCACAAGAAGCCGGGCTATGTGGCGGTGACCCTGTCGCTGAAACCGACCGGCGTGGCCCCGGGTGACCTCACCGACAAACAGCTGGACGCCGTGGCCGACCTGGCCGACCGCTACAGCTTCGGTCAACTGCGTACCTCCCACGAGCAGAACATCATCCTGGCCGACGTTGAACAGAGCCAGTTGTTCGCCATGTGGGGCGAATTGCGTGAACGCGGTTTCGCCACGCCGAACATCGGCCTGCTGACCGACATCATCTGCTGCCCGGGCGGCGACTTCTGCTCCCTGGCCAACGCCAAGTCGATCCCGATCGCCGAATCCATCCAGCGTCGCTTCGACGACCTGGACTACCTGTTCGACATCGGCGAACTGGACCTGAACATCTCCGGGTGCATGAACGCCTGTGGTCACCACCACGTGGGCCACATCGGCATCCTTGGTGTCGACAAGAAAGGCGAAGAGTTCTATCAAGTGTCCCTGGGTGGCAGCGCCAGCCGCGATGCCAGCCTGGGCAAGATCCTCGGCCCGTCCTTCGCCCAGGACGCCATGCCGGATGTGATCTCCAAGCTGATCGACGTCTACGTGGAACAACGTAACGAAGACGAGCGCTTTATCGACACCTACCAACGTATCGGTATCGACCTCTTCAAGGAGCGTGTCTATGCAGCGAATCATTAAGAACAACGAGGTCGTCGACGAAACCTGGCACTTGCTGCCCAAGGACGCGACCCTCGATGGCATCTCCAACTGCGACGACTTGATCGTGCCGCTGGCACTGTGGCGCGAGCACGCTCACGCCCTCAAGGCCCGCGATGGCGGTCTGGGCGTGTGGCTGGACGCTGAAGAAGAAGCCGAGGAAATCGGTGATGACGTCGACCAGTTCCAGGTCATCGCCCTGAACTTCCCGGCCTTCACCGACGGACGCAACTACTCCAACGCCCGCCTGCTGCGTGACCGCTACGGTTACAAGGGCGAGCTGCGGGCCATCGGCGACGTGCTGCGCGATCAGCTGTTCTACCTGCACCGTTGCGGTTTCGATGCCTACGCCCTGCGCGCTGACAAAGACCCGTACGAAGCCCTGGAAAGCCTCAAGGACTTCTCGGTGACCTACCAGGCCGCCACCGACGAACCGCTGCCGCTGTTCCGTCGCCGCTAAACCTGGCGCATAAAAAAGCCCTGGACCGGGAAACCGGCTCAGGGCTTTTTTGTATCCGGCGCTGCAGGAAATGGCGGTGGCTGTTGCACCGCCCTCCGCGGTTTACCAGAAGCGTTGCTGGGTCAGGCGGCTCCACCAGGTCAGCAGCACGCGGTCAATGGAACCGCTGGCCGCCAGCCCCACCCGCTCCTGCAGGCTCTTGCGCTCGGCATAGTGCAGGTGGAACACCTCGGCGCTCTTGGCCTTGTCGGCCAGGTATTCGTCGCTGGTCTGCAACTCGTCCACCAGCAACTTCTCTTGCGCCGCCACGCCCAGCCAGACTTCGCCGGTGGCCACTTCATCGATGGCCAGTTGCGGGCGGTAGCGGGACACGAAGTTCTTGAACAGCTGGTGGGTGATGTCCAGGTCTTCCTGGAACTTCTCCCGGCCCTTCTCGGTGTTTTCGCCAAACACGGTCAGGGTGCGCTTGTATTCGCCGGCGGTCAGCACTTCAAAGTCGATGTCGTGCTTCTTCAACAGGCGGTTGACGTTGGGCAACTGCGCCACCACGCCAATCGAGCCGAGGATGGCGAACGGCGCGCTGATAATCTTCTCGCCGATGCACGCCATCATGTAGCCGCCGCTGGCCGCGACCTTGTCGATGCACACGGTCAAGGGCACGCCCGCCTGGCGGATACGCGCCAGTTGCGAGGACGCCAGGCCGTAGCTGTGAACCATGCCGCCGCCGCTTTCCAGGCGCAGCACCACTTCATCCTTGGGCGTGGCCAGGCTGAGCAAGGCGGTGATTTCGTGGCGCAGGCTTTCAGTGGCCGAGGCCTTGATGTCGCCATTGAAGTCCAGCACGAATACCCGGGACTTGGCCTCGGGCTGCTTCTTCAGTTTTTTCTGGCTTTTTTCGATCTTGCCCTGGGACTTGCGCAAGGCCTTGAGTTGGTCCTTGTCGAGCAGGCTCTGCTCCAGGCGCTCGCGCAGGCCCTTGTAAAAGTCATTGAGCTTGCTGACCTGCAACTGGCCGGCCGACTTGCGCCGCCCTTTGCTGCGCAGGGCTGCCGCGGTGATCAGCACCACCAGGATCGCCACCACCAGGGTGACGGTTTTAGCCAGAAAACTTGCGTACTCCGCAATAAAATCCACAGCGACTCCTTAAACACCTATGCCGCTGCCAACGAGCGGCGTAATGGACGCCAGCATACCGACGCGGCCGGTCCACCACCAGCCGCGAAACCTTGTGTAACCAAGCTCCAACAATCATTTCAAACAAGCGTATGTTTTTTCATTGACAGCTCAACGGCATCCTCATAACCTCGCAAAACTTTCAACGTGCCGGGATGACGCGGACGTGGGCAGCATCTATTTGATTCGACATGGCCAGGCCTCCTTTGGTGCAGACGACTATGACGTTCTGTCGCCCAACGGTGTGCGCCAGGCGCAAGTGCTCGGCCAACACCTGGCGCAAATGGGCCTGAGCTTCGACCGCTGCCTATCGGGTGATCTGCGCCGCCAGCAACACACTGCCAACGAAGCCCGCGAGCAAATGCTCGCCGCCGACCTGCCGACACCGGCCCTGGAGATCGACTCGGCCTTCAACGAGTTCGACGCCGACGCCATTATTCGCGCCCTGCTGCCCGACCTGCTGAGCCAGGAGCCGAACGCCCTGGAAACCCTGCGCAACGCCGCGCAGAACCGCGCCGAGTTCCAGCGCATCTTCGCCCTGATCATCGAGCGCTGGCTGGCCGGCACCTATGACCCACCCGGGCTGGAAAGCTGGCTGGGGTTTGTCGAGCGGGTCCAGGGCGGCCTGCAACGCATCCTCGAACAGGCCGACAACCGTGACAAGATCGCCGTGTTCACCTCCGGCGGCACCATTACCGCCCTGCTCCACCTGATTACCCGGATGCCTGCCCGGCAGGCTTTCGAACTGAATTGGCAAATCGTCAACACCTCGCTCAACCAGCTGAAGTTCCGCGGGCGCGAGGTGGCCCTGGCTTCCTTCAACGGTCATGCCCATCTGCAACTGTTGAAGGCCCCGGAACTCATCACTTTCCGATGAGCCCGGCTCACTGTGACCCTTGCTGTAATCACCCCAAGAAAAGGATCGAACCATGACCTCCGTAGCTGACGCCGTACAAGCCATGAAAGCCAAGTTCAACCCAGCTGCCGCCGCCGGCCTGGACCTGGTTTTCGGTTTCCGTATCGATGACACCAAGAACTTCTCGCTGATCGTCAAAGACAGCACCTGCGAGCTGCAAGAAGGCGAAAACCCTGACGCCCAGGTCACCCTGGTGATGGACGGCGAAACCCTGGACGGCATCGTCAGCGGCGAAACCGACGGCATGCAGGCCTTCATGGGCGGCAAACTGCGCGCTGAAGGCGACATGATGCTGGCCATGAAACTGAGCGAGCTGTTCCCAGCCTAAGACCCTCGCGGTCCGGTTGTACCCGAATCCCGCCCCTGTGGCGGGATTCGTCGTTTCTGGCCCCTACCGATTAATGCAATGACCGTAGCCACTGCCGCAGGCTCGGGCCGCGTTCGGACGCTGGCCTGCGCGACGCCGCGAATGCGCCTGATAGGTCACGGTGCCCAAACGGGCCAGCGCAGCCTCGTGCCTCGGCAGCGGCTGCAGCGGCTACGGGGTTTGCGGGATGACCGTCGGGCACCTTGTTTGGCTGGCGGCACGCTTGATTGATCTCAGTCAGTTTCGGTTTTGCGCAGGTCTCTACTCTGGCGTCTCCATCACAGGCCAGGGACGGCTGATCGGAGCGACCGGTCGTGCCTATCACTCAAGGAAGAGTCACCCCATGGGATCACTGAAGATCATTCTGCTGTCCAGCGCCTTCAACGGCCTGACCCAACGAGCCTGGCTGAGCCTGCGCCAGGCCGGGCACCGCCCCAGCGTGGTGCTGTTCACCGACGAAGAGTCGGTCTGCCAACAGATCGAAGACGCCAACGCCGACCTGGTGATCTGTCCCTTTCTCAAGGACCGGGTGCCGCAGCGACTGTGGGCCAATACCCAACGGCCGCTGGTGATCATCCACCCGGGGATCGTTGGCGACCGTGGCGCCAGCGCCCTGGACTGGGCGATTACCAATGAGGTCAGCCGCTGGGGCGTCACGGCCCTGCAAGCCGTGGAAGAAATGGATGCCGGGCCGATCTGGTCGACCCACGAATTCACCCTGCCGGCCAACCTGCGTAAATCCGAGCTGTACAACGGCCTGATCAGCGACGCCGCGTTGCAGTGCATCGAGGACGTGGTGAAAAAATTCACCAGCGGCTTCACCCCGATCCCCCTGAACTACCTGGACCCCAACGTCCGTGGCCGCTTGCAGCCCAACATGAAGCAGAGCGACCGTACCTTCAGCTGGCACGACTGCGCGCGCTTCATCAAGCGCTCCATCGATGCCGCCGACGGCCAGCCAGGGGTGCTGGCGAGCCTGGCCGGCGGCCAGTACTACCTGTATGACGCCCACCTGGATGCACGCAGCGGTACACCCGGGGAACTGCTCGCCGTGCACGATGACGCCGTGCTGGTGGCCGCCGGCGACCACAGCCTGTGGATCGGCGCCCTCAAACCCAAGGCAGCACCCGGTGCCGAGACCTTCAAGCGCCCGGCGCGGCATGTACTGGCGCAGCATCTGGAGGGCCTGCCGCACCTGGACTGGTCAATCGAAAACTCGCCTTTGTGCAATGAGGCCTATCAGCCGATTCGCTACCGCGAGTCAGGCAATGTCGGCGAGCTGACCTTCGACTTCTACAACGGCGCCATGAGCACCGAACAATGCCAGCGCCTGACCCGCGCTCTGCGCTGGGCCAAGGCACAGAACACCCAGGTGCTGCTGATCAAGGGCGGACGTGGCGCCTTTTGCAACGGCGTGCACCTGAACGTGATCCAGGCCGCCCCCGTACCGGGCCTCGAAGCCTGGGCCAACATCCAGGCGATCGACGACGTCTGCCAGGAGCTGCTCAGCGCCCGGCAACTGGTGGTCTGCGGCCTGACCGGCAGCGCCGGTGCCGGCGGCCTGATGCTGGGGCTGGCGGCGGACATCGTCCTGGCTCGGTCTGACGTGGTGCTCAACCCGCATTACAAGACCATGGGCCTGTTCGGCTCCGAATACTGGACCTACAGCCTGCCCCGCACCGTGGGCCAGGCCATGGCCCAGCGGCTCACCGAGGAATGCCTGCCCATCAGCACCCTCCAGGCCCTGGAGATGGGCATGGTGCAGGAGATCGGCCCGCGCTGCCCGGACGAGTTCGCCCTGTGGCTGCTGCAACGAGCCAACAGCGCCCTGAGCGATAGCGGCTACCAGGCCATCCGCGAGCGCAAGGCCCAGGCCGACCCGCAACTGATGCAGCACTGCCGCAATACCGAGTTGGAGGAAATGCACCAGGACATGGTGCACAACCGCAAAGGCTTCGCCGAAAAATGCGCGGCATTCGTCTACAAGCGCAAAACCTGCTGCACGCCGCAGCGCTTGATCGAAGACTGGGCGCAACCCCGGGAGGTGGCATTGGTGGGCTGAGCCGCCTGACCGGCGGCTTTCAATGCAGCGCCAGGCCACGTAATATCGCCGCCTTTTTGTTGCCGCCCCACTGGGGCGGCAGCTGTTTGCCAGGAGGCGATATGCACGACATTCCCGGCCATTCCACGTGGCGCAGCATCGAAGAACAGACCCTGGGCTGGTCCAGCGATCGGATCTTTCACATCGTCGATGCACAGGGCCAGCACCTGCTCTTGCGCACCAGCGACGCCGCCCAGCACACCAGCAAGCACCACGAGTTCCAGTGGACCCAACACCTGGCGGCACAGGGCATCGCCATGTCCCAGCCATTGGCCTTTGGCCTGTTTGATTCAGGGCGCCAGGTCTACTCGCTGTTGTCATGGATCGAAGGCCAGGATGGCGCGCACTGGGTTGCCGAGCGTCCGGCCGCTGCCTGTCATGAACTGGGCCTGCAAGCCGGTCGGATACTCCAGCAGATACACAGCGTTGCTGTGCCTCCAGGCACCGAGAACGCCGAACAGCAGATGCGTGCCCTCTACCTTAAAAAGCTCGAACAGTACCGGAGCTGCGGCTATCAAGTGGCCCATGAGCAAGACTTCCTGCCATTTATCGAGCAGCACTTTCATCTGCTGGCAGACGCGCCGCGGGTGTTTCTGCACGGCGACTATCACCTGAACAACATGATCGTGGGCGCCGATGACCAATTGTCGATCATCGATTTCAACCGCTGTCGTCTTGGCGATCCGGCGCGAGACTTCAACAGGCTGGCGCTGTTTTCCTGCAACCTCAGCAGCGACTTCGCCCGCGGCCAGATCGACGGCTACTGCGCGGGCAACGCCGACCCTGGGTTCTTCACCCGCATGGCGTTCTACGTCGCGTTCGATACCTTCTTCAGCGTGATCTGGGCCATGGCCTTCGGCGAAGAGCAAATCCACGCCAGCCTGCAACGCACGCAAAAGGTCTGGGAGGACTTCGCCGGTTTTTCCAGTGTTGTGCCTCGCTGGTACGGCCAATAAGCGCCACATCCGCTGCGGCCATGACCCGGTCGCACCCGTTTTTTTGATCGCAGAGAAGAAAACAGCTGCTATGGTTTTGCCCGGCGCAGGGCTTTGAGCACGAAAGACGCCATTGGAAAATCTTAAGGAATGAGAGTGAACGCCAAGCTTAAAGAAACAGAAAAAGCCCAGGAAACCACCGGTAAGAGCCCGATCGCCTGGGGCATGATCGGCTCGGTGATCCTGGCCATCACCACCCCGTTCTTCTACTTGAACGGCAAGGCTTACCACGACGGATACCTGGGCTACTTCCAGCTGGAAACCTCGATGTTTCCCATGGACACCTCCAGCACCTTCGTCACCGCGGTGCTGGCCTGGTATCACGCCATGACCAATGGCTTGAAAGGGAGTTTTGAATTCATCGGGCAGCACTGGCTATGGGCAACCCTGGTCTGCGTGCTGACCATCGTGGTGTTCGGTGGCTTCAACTACCTGATCGCCAAGCTCACCAAAACGCTCAATGATAAAAAGCAGTCGAGCAAGCAGCAGGCCACCACCCCCGCGCCGTCCTTATTGAAAGAGATGGGGAAATGCGCGCTGTATATTTTCATCCCGAGCTACGGCCTGTTTGTCGCGATGTTTTTTATCTCGTTCATCCTGATGATCACCATCACCCCTTTTTCATTGATCGGTAAGGATTCAGCCGCCGACGATCTGAAAGACGGCTTCAAGAACTCGCCACTGGTGACCGTCAATGACCCCGATGGGCACAAAGGCACTTAGCGGGTCATGCAGTGCTCGACCTCGTTCTGCGCGCTGTATGCCGATGGCAAGGCGATCACGGTTCCGGTCGCGACCCTGAATTGGGTGGTGTCGGATGTCTCGGAAAAACTGAAGCAGGCACAAGAAAAATAACGTCGCGCCTCCATCACCGCCGTTGCTGCCACTCAGGTTGCAGCAACAGCGCCACCAACGCCGTCCACCCCGTCTGGTGGGACGCCCCCAGGCCGCGTCCGGTTTCGCCATGGAAGTATTCATGGAACAGCACCAGGTCACGATCGATCGGGTCAGCCTGCAATTGCGGATAGCCGCACATGGAGGGCCGCAGCCCGTCCTCATCACGCAGGAACAAACGGGTCAGGCGCTGGCTCAGGCCGTCCGCGACCTCTTTGAGCGACGCCAGGTAGCCTGAACCGCTGGGGTACTCCACAGAAAAGTTCTGGTCGTAGTAGCGGTGAAACTCGCGCAAGGCTTCGATCAACATGTAGTTGATCGGCATCCACAGCGGCCCGCGCCAGTTGGAGTTACCGCCGTACAGCCGCGAGTCGGACTCGGCCGGCACATAGCGAGCGTTTAACGGGTTGCCATTGACCTGCAACTCAAACGGCTGCTCGGCAAAGGCCTTGGACAGCGAGCGAACACCAAACTCGCTGAGAAATTCCGCCTCATCCAGCATGCGCTTGAGCAAATCCTTGGTCCGCTCCCCACGCAGCAGCGCCAGGAGCATGCGGTTGCCCTCCCCCGGCTCGGTCCAGCGCGATACCAGGCTGGCGAGGTCCGGCCGATGGCGCATAAAGCCCAGCAAGCGCTCACGCAGCCCCGGCAGCCCTTCGTGTTCGTGCTGCTCCAGCACCTGCACCGCGAACAGCGGCATCAGGCCGACGATGGAGCGCAGGCGCAGAGGTTCGCTGAGCCCGTCCGGGTGCTGCAACACATCGTAGAAAAACTGGTCCTGTTCGTCCCACAGGCCTTCGGCGGCGTCATCGACGCGGTTGATGGCACCGGCGATATACAGGAAGTGTTCAAAGAACTTCACCGCGATATCGACGTACACCGGGTTGCGCTTGGCCAGTTCTAGGGCAATGCGCATCAGGTCCAGGGCGTAGGCCGCGACCCAGGCCGTGCCATCGGCCTGATCCAGGGTGTAGCCCGGCGGCAACGCCGCCGAGCGGTCGAACAGGCCGATATTGTCCAGGCCGAGGAAGCCCCCCTGGAACAGGTTGCGGCCTTCGGCGTCCTTGCGGTTGACCCACCACGAGAAATTAAGCAGCAGCTTGTGGAAGATGCGCTCGAGAAAATCCAGGTCACCTTCGCCGGTCAGCGCCTTGTCCTGCTGGTACACGCGCCAGCTGGCCCAGGCATGCACCGGCGGGTTGGCATCGTCAAAGCGCCATTCATAGGCCGGCAACTGGCCATTGGGGTGCATAAAACGGTCTTTGACCAATAGCAGCAACTGGTGCTTGGCAAACCCGGGGTCGATCAGGGCAAAGGCCACCGCCTGGAACCCCAGGTCCCAGGAGGCGTACCAGGGATATTCCCAGGTGTCGGGCATCGACACGATGTCGAAGTTGGCCAGGTGCCGCCAGTGGCTGTTGCGCAGATGCTCGCGCTCGGGCGGCGGTGGCGGCTGGCCGGGATCGCCGTCGAGCCATTGCTTGACGTCGAAGTAATACAACTGCTTGGACCACAGCAAGCCGGCCAGGGCCTGGCGTTGCACGTTGCGCGCATCTTGGTCGAGGCCGGCTTGCAGGGCCGCGTAGAAATCATCGGCCTCGGCCCGACAACGCTCGAACACCTGGCGGGCACTGACCGGCTCGGCGCCTGCCGGGGCAAAGCGCAGGTAGACACTTTTGCTCTCGCCGGCACCCAGGGCCAGGCTGAAATGCGCGGCGACCCGGGTGCCCGCGTCCCGGGCGATGGCGTTGGCCACGCCGCCCACCAGGTAATCGTTGAAGCCATCCTTGAACGGCCCCGGCGCAGCCAGCCCGTCGAGCCTGGGGAAGTTGCTGTCGTTGTTGCAGAACAGCCACTGGCAGGGCTCGGGGCCCCAGGCAGTGACTTGGCGTTCGGGTAATTGCGGGTGGCGCGCCAGCACGCGCTCGCCCTCCAGTATCAGGCTCGGCCGGCGCGGATCGTCGCCCCAACTCCAGCTATTGCGCGCCCACACTTGGGGCAGCACGTGCAGCCGCGCGGGCTGATCGGCACGGTTGTGCACCGTGACCCGCATAAACAGGTCGTCGGCCTGGTGCTTGGCGTATTCCACCGTCACGTCGAAGTAGCGCTGGTCTTCAAAGACGCCGGTATCCAGGATCTCGTACTCGGCATCGCCCAGGCCGCGCCGGGCGTTTTCGCGCACCAGGTCGTCATAGGGGAAGGCCGCCTGGGGGTACTTGTAGAGCATGCGCATATAGGCATGGCTGGGCACGCCGTCGAGGTAGAAATACAGCTCCTTGACGTCCTCGCCGTGATTGCCTTCGGCGTTGTTCAGGCCGAACAGCCGCTCCTTGAGAATGCTGTCGTGCTCATTCCACAGCGCCAGCCCCAGGCACCAGTGCTGGGCCTTGTCGGAGAACCCGGCGAGGCCGTCCTCGCCCCAGCGATAGGCCCGACTGCGCGCGTGGTCATGGGGCAGGTAGCGCCAGGCGTCGCCATCGGCGCTGTAGTCCTCGCGCACCGTGCCCCACTGCCGCTCACTCAAGTAAGGCCCCCATTCGCGCCAGTGGCCGGCCTCGGCGCCTTGCAGGCGCTGGCCTTCAACCGTGTCGAGAATGCTCGCTGCTGGTTTTGCCGTCATGGGGGTGTCCGTGGCCATGGGAATGAGCTGCAGTGTAGGAGCTGCCTGGGGGCCTGGGGCATGACAAATGTTTCATGGTGCGAGCATCCGTCACGCTCAAAACGACTGAAGAACCCCATTGCAGAGCCTTTTTATTAAATTTACCGACCCTGGTTCGTTATAATCGGCAACCCTTTTATGACAGTGCGATGTTGATGATGTGCAGTTGCAAAGCGTTTTTTACCGGTGTCCTACTCAGCCTGCTGGCCTGCTCGGCCCAGGCCGCCAGGCTGGACCTGAGCTACCCGCAGCCGCCGCTGGCAGAGGCCACGACCGCGGCGCCAGCGCCCGAACCCACTGCGCCGACACTGAAGTTGCAGTTCAAGGCCCCGATCAGTGTCGAACACCGTTGCAGCGGGCAATGCAGTTACGAGACCGATATCAATCAGCTGCATGACCGCGAAACCCGCCAGACCTCGCGCATCGGCTTCGACTGAGGCCGGGCGTTGAACCTCCGGCGTGGTTGATTCACACTCGCGCTCCTGAGTCCTACAGCAATCTCAGAAATTCCTGTCGTGCCAGTGCCTTGTCCCGTTCCTGGGGGCGTGCCTATAGTCCTGCGTCGTCCTGATGACGATCGGGTTTGGCGACCCTATGACCGTGTGCGAGAGCCCTGCGCTTGTTTGCAGGGCTTTTCGCATCTGTAACGCTGCCTTATGGCGGCTGTACGCGGGAGACCTTCGGGTCTGCCGGCTCCGCGGTCCCGGTTCGCCAACCTGCGTACAGCTGCCACCCTTCGTTTGGCGACGATCGAGTGGCGCTCCTAACCGACCGAGGCGTTACTTATGAACAGATACATGCCGATCACCGGCCACGACTGCACCATCCCTTCCCTGCTGATCGATACCCAGGCCCCCGCCGATGTGCTGTACGAAGCGGCCGCCTATCGCATCCGCGCCGTCACTCAACTGCTGGAAAACTTCGCCGCGCGGCCCGATATCCCCGGCGATGCCCTGGTGTTGCAGGAGCTGGCGCTGGTCTGCGCCATTCCGTTGCGCGATGGCTGTGATGTGCTGGATGTATTGGGGCGCCAGCTGCGGGCACAACCTCTTCAACCCTGACACATGCCCCCCGTAGGAGCCGGCTTGCCGGCTCCTACGGCTGAACAAGGTCATCAGGGCAGCGCCACGGATAATGGTTGGGCCCGGATGTAGACGCTACAGTCAAATCATCGGCAACCCGACTGACGCCCGGCCCAAGGATGCGTTCGATGACTGATCTGCACGAGCTCCAAGCCTCCCAACTGCTGGCCCGGTTCGCCGGCCGCACCCTGTCTCCCCTGGACTATTACGAGCATCTGCTGGCCCATATCGAGCGCTGGGAGCCGCATATCCGCGCGCTCTACGCCTTCGATCCGCAGCAGGTGCTCCAGCAGGCCCGGGCCTCCACCGAGCGCTGGCACAAGGGTTCGCCCCAGGGTCCGCTGGACGGGGTGCCGGTCACGATCAAGGAGCTGATTGCCACCCGGGGCACGCCGATTCCCCTGGGCAGCGCCGCCACCCTGCTCAAGCCTGCCGTGCAGGATGCGCCGCCAGCCGCGCGAATGCGCGAAGCCGGGGCGATCATCCTGGCCAAGACCACGGTGCCGGATTTCGGCATGTTGTCTTCCGGGTTGTCGAGTTTCCATGGCATCACCCGCAACCCCTGGAACCGTGCCTGCAACCCCGGCGGCTCCAGTTCCGGGGCGGGCGCCGCGGCCGCAGCCGGTTACGGGCCGCTGCATATCGGCACCGATATCGGCGGTTCGGTGCGCCTGCCCGCCGCCTGGTGCGGCCTGGTGGGGTTCAAGCCGACCCTGGGGCGGATTCCCATAGACCCTTATTACACCGGGCGCTGTGCCGGGCCCATGACCCGCAGCGTGGATGACGCGGTGCTGATGATGCGCTACCTGGCCAAGCCCGATGCCCGCGACGCCACCAGCCTGCCGCCGTTGGCCAGCGACTGGAGCGACCAGCCACTGTCGGTCCATGGCCTGAAGATCGGCCTGATGCTGGAACCTGGCGCCGGGCTGCAACCGGAAGGCTTTGTCTGCGAGGCGGTGCAGGGCGCCGCGCGGTTGTTCGAACGCCACGGGGCCCAGGTGCGGACCCTGGCGCCGATCATGGACCGCGCCCAACTGGATGGCCTCGATCGCTTCTGGCGGGCCCGGCAATGGGCGGAACTGTCGGCCCTGGGCGCCGAGCAGTTGGCCAGGGTGCTGCCCTACATTCGCGACTGGGCGGCAGCGGGGGCCGATCTTTCAGGGGTTGAGGCGGTCCGGGGCTTTAACCAGACCTTCGAGATGCGCCGCCGCGCCGCCCAGGTGTTCAGCGAATTCGACCTGGTGCTGTCGCCGACCAACCAGGTCAACAGCTTTCCCGCCGAGTGGCCATCTCCCACCAACAATCCGCAACAGCCGTTCGAGCACATCGTCTTCACCCTGCCCTGGAACATGGGCGAACAACCGGCGCTGTCGATCAACTGCGGCTTCAGCGCCGAGGGCTTGCCCATCGGCCTGCAGATGATCGCGCCGCGCTTTGCCGATCAATGGCTGCTGCAAGTGGCCAAGACCTATGAAGGTTGGCGCGGCGCGATCCAGAGCTGGCCCAACCCGCCGTCTCGCTGACACGACCCGCGTCGCGCTCCGGGGGATCAGTCCGGCGAGGCTCGGCACACGGGCGGGCTATCCGGTGAAGGCAGGAAGCAACGGGCGGTCAGCCAGCAGGTGACGGCAGCGGCCAGCCAGAGCAGGAGCACGCCCGGCAGGTAGTCCACGTAGCGTGCGCGCTCGATGCCATTGACCACGGCCCGGATAAACAGCAGGACCCAACCTGTCACCGTCACGCTGCCGATCAACGCCAAGGCGTTGCAACTGAAGGCTGAACGCCTGACCTTCAGCAGGACCACCCCCAGGGCCAGGGCAAACATCGGCAGGAGAAACACCAGAAACGCCACCAGTGGTGTCAGCAGCGGCATCAGCAGGATTTCACCGCCCCTGACCTCGCCGATCAGCCGTGGATGAGTCGCCAGGTGGGCCACCAGCAGCCCGCTATTGACCAGGCCGGCGATAAAACCCGGTATCAGCGGGCACAGCAGGAAGGCCATGAACACCTTGCCCCGCGTGTAGCTCGCTTGCGTCATGGAGCACCTCGGCGTGTCATCAGCGAATGACATACAGATCAACCCGTCCAGCCTTCTTTCTGGTCCGTTCTTCGTAGCCGGCATCGCCCTTGAGCAGGCTGGAAAAGCGCTCGGCCATGGCCTCCACGTTGTGTGCGAAGCGCTCGGGTATCAGGCTCAGCACATCTTCCAGTTCGCAGCACTCGAGAATCAGCTGCGGCAGCTCGGGCCCCAGGCCCTTGTGCTGCAAGGTATGAGCGGTGCGTGGAGAAAACAGCAGGCGCTCGGCCTCCTCCAGGTCAATGGCTTCATCCTGCACCGCGCGCAACAAACCCAATGCCAGGGCACACACCAGCCGGGTGGCCTCCTCCGGCTCCAGGGCCTCAATCGCCAATGCCACAGTCTTTTCCATCGGTTGCTCCCTGCAGTGCGCTCAAAGCCGTGGATTGTCCCCGAGGTCGCCACCCCGGTTCAACTGCGCCAAACCCTCTGGGGCGGGCTTGAGACCCTGGTAGCCCTCGGGCCTTGGCCCTGCCCATTGGCTGGATAGCCAGCCGGCGGCTACGCTGCTGCCGATAAAAACAACAACGGGAACAGGGCCATGCGAGACACCACCGAACATTTTCGCCAACAGTACCGAGCGACCGTCAGCCCGCGTTACAACCCGTGGCTGCACGGCGGTTTTGTGTTGGGCTACGGCGTGCTGTGCATCGCCCTGCTGGCCGGCACGCTGGAGCAGGTGCAGCCTCTGGAATGGCTGACGCTGCCCCTGGGACTGGTGTTTTTCAACCTGTGCATCTACGTCGTGCACCGCTGGCTGGGGCATCACAAACAGGCCTTTGCCCGGCTGTTCTATAAGCGGCATACCGGCGACCATCACAGCTTTTTTGTCCCGGGGCAGATGACCTACGACGGCGCGCGCGACTGGCGGGTGATCCTGTTTCCGGCCTGGCTGATCGTGTTCCACAGCCTGCTGTTCGCCCTGCCCCTGTGGTGGCTGATGCGCCCGTTCAACGCCAATGTCGCGGCACTGTTTGCCGGTGCGATGCTGATCGGCTACCTGGCCTATGAGTGGTTTCACGCTTGCGAGCACTTGCCCGCCGAGCACCCGCTGGCGCGCCTGCCGTGGATTCGCCAGATGCGCCGCCTGCACGAGCTGCACCATCGCCGCGAGCTGATGCAGCGGCGTAATTTCAACATTGTCCTGCCGTTGATGGATTACCTGTTCGGCACCCTGTACTGGGAGCCCGAACCCATTACCGCCGAGCCCCGGAGCCTGCCCATGACCCGCATGCAGCATCAGATCGACATCCCCCGCAGCGCCGTCCCGACCCTGGCCTACGCCAGCAGCGCGAGCCGCTGGCCGGAGTGGCATCCGTCGTCGCTCACGGTCGAAGGCCCGAGCGGCCCGCTGTACGCCGGAGCACGGTTCGAGGAGGAGATTCATGCCGGCGGGCGCAGCGGACACCTGAGCTGGCAGGTCGGCGAATACCTGCCGGGCCAGCGCTGGAGCGCCCGGGCCCGTGGCGACCATGGCCTGGAGTTGCAGGTGACCTACGAATGTCAGGCGCTGGACACCGGCCACACGCGGTTTGTGCGGACCCTGGAGTATGGTTTCAGCGGGTGGCTGATGCGCCTGGGCAATCAGCTGTTATTCAAGCGACGGATCGAGCGCGAATCTTCGGACTCGTTGCTGGCATTGTGCGAAATGGCGCAACAGGCCATTCCCCCGAATCCCGCCGCCGCGTACACCGCCGACTGACATTGCCCCGGACAGGAGTCACCGTGCCATGAACCCGATCGCCCCCCGCCGATTCAAAACGGGTCGTCTGCTGTTGCTGCTGATTGTCGCCCTTGCCGCGTTTTTGCTGCTGCTCCCGACCCGGGTCCAGCCCGTGGCCTGGAGCCCTTCGCCGGCGCCGTCCCTGAGCAACGGCCCCTATGCCGACAACCAGCGCCTCAAGGGGCTTGAAGGGGTGGGTGCCCGGGATATCGACGGCCCCGAAGCCCTGCTGCTGGAAGACGGCCAATTGCTCAGCGGCCTGCACGATGGTCGAGTGATCCAGACCAGCCTCGATGGCAAGCTGCTGAAGGTCCTGGTCAATACCGGCGGCCGGCCCCTGGGCCTGGCGCGCCACCCCGATGGGCGGCTGATCATTGCCGACGGGATCAAGGGCCTGCTAGCGCTGGATACCCAAGGCCAGTTGAGTGTCTTGAGCACCGAGGCCAATGGCTTGAAATTCGGCTTCCCCGACGATGTGGCGGTGGACGCCGCCGGGCGCTACGCCTATTTCAGCGACGCCAGCAGCCGCTGGGGTTACGGCCAGGATGGCGAAGCGGTGATCGAGCACGGCGGCGACGGGCGTTTGTTGCGCTATGACTTCCAGAACGGCAAGACCGAGGTGCTGCTGGACCGCCTGGAGTTCGCCAACGGCATCGCCCTGGGGCCGGACGAAGCCTATGTGCTGGTCAACGAGACCGGCGCCTATCGCATCAGCCGCTATTGGCTCAAGGGCGAGCGCGCCGGGAGCCATGATCTGTTTATCGACAACCTGCCGGGGCTGCCGGACAACCTGAGTTTCAATGGCCGTGACCGGTTCTGGGTGGCGCTGTATGCCCCGCGCAATCCGTTGCTCGACGCCACGGCCGGTTACCCGTTGGTCCGCAAGATGGTGGTGCGGGCGCTGACGGTGCTGCCCAAACCGGTGGAGAAACGCGCCTTTGTCCTGGGCCTCGATACCCAGGGCCGGGTGATTGCCAACCTGCAGGACGCCAGCAGCGGCAATTATTCGCCGATCACCACGGTGCGCGAGTACGGCGACCACCTGTATTTCGGCTCACTCACTGCCCGCCACATGGCGCGCCTGCCCCTGAACCTGGCGCTGCAAAAACACCCGTAGCCCGTAGCCGCTGCCGAGGCACAAGACTGCGCTGGCCCTGGAAAGCGCCGGAGGTTTGTCAGGCATATCTTCGGCGTTGGTCAGGGCCAGCGTCCGAACGCGGCCCGAGCCTGCGGCAGCGGCTACGGGTGTAGCCGCGGGTTGAGGGTGGGGATGGTGTCAGGAGCGGGCGGTGAGTTTCTGGGAAATTTCGTCCTTGATCAGCAGGCGTTTTTCCTTGAGTTTCCTCACTTCATCATCGGCGGCGGCAGCGGCCTCCGCTTGAACGACCTGAGCATCGATCGTGGAGTATTTGTCGAACAGCGCATTCAAGTGGGGGTCGTTGGCCCGGCACTGTTGAATGTCTTCTTTGCTGCGGCTCAGGTCTTGATAAATGTCGTGAATCACCGGCATGGAACACCTCCGTTTATTGATCGGAAACAAGCACGTTACCGCGCGTGTCGCCTACCAGAATGGCCTCGCCCCCCGGGGTCTGTCGACCGCCAATCGGACCAGCGGTAACCGTTCGTCGTCCATCCTTGCGCCAGATCATGCCTGCCCCAGGGCCTGGGCCAGAAATGGCGCGGTGCGGCTCTTGCGGTTTTTCGCCACCTGCTGCGGTGTGCCGCTGACCACCACCCGGCCACCCTGGTCGCCCGCTCCCGGGCCCATGTCGATCACCCAGTCGGCCTGGGCCACCACGCGCATTTCGTGCTCGACCACCACCACGCTGTGGCCGGCCTGCACCAGGTTGTCCAACTGCTCCAGCAGCCGGTCGACGTCCCGCGGGTGCAGGCCGGTGGTGGGCTCATCGAGTACGTAGAGGGTGGCGCCGCGCGGGTTGCGTTGCAGCTCGGTGGCCAGCTTGATGCGCTGCGCCTCGCCCCCGGACAACTCGGTGGCCGGCTGCCCCAGTCGCAAGTAGCCCAGGCCGATATCGTGCAGCACCTGCAACGCGCGGCGAATGCCCGGCTGCTCGGCGAACACTGCCAGCGCTTCGAGCACCGTCAGTTGCAGCACCTGGGCGATGTTCAAGCCCTGCCACTCGATGGCCAGGGTCTGCCGGTGGTAGCGGGCCCCGTGACAGGTCGGGCACGGCGCATAAACGCTGGGCATAAACAGCAGTTCGACGCTGACAAAACCCTCACCCTCGCACGCCGGGCAGCGGCCCTTGGCGACGTTGAAGGAAAACTGCCCGGCGTCGTAGCCCTGCTCTCGGGCTTCGGGGGTGGCGGCAAACAGTTTGCGCACCTGGTCGAAGAGCCCGGTGTAGGTCGCCAGGTTCGAGCGCGGGGTGCGGCCGATGGGTTTCTGGTCGACCTGCACCAGGCGCTTGATCTGCTCCAGCCCCGCGCTGACCTGGCCGCCGCTGGTTTGCGGCGCATCGTCCTCGAGGTTGAGTTCTTCCGGCTCCTCGTTGCTCGACGCCTTGCCCAGGTGCGCGCCCACCAGTTCCAGCAAGGCATGGCTGACCAGGCTCGACTTGCCCGAACCCGACACCCCGGTCACCGCGGTAAAGCAGCCCAGGGGGAATTCGACGCTGAGGTCGCACAGGTTATTGCGGGTGATGCCCTCCAGGCGCAGCCAGCCCTCGGCCTTGCGCAGCGTGCGCGGCACCGGGGCCTGTTCGCCGAACAGATAGGCCCGGGTCTGGGACGCGGCGACCTCGGCCAGGCCGGCCGGCGGACCGCTGTACAGCACCTGCCCGCCCTGCTCGCCGGCTGCCGGGCCGACATCGATCAACCAGTCGGCGCGGCGCATGGTCTGCAGGTCATGTTCCACCACAAACAGCGAATTGCCCGAGGCCTTGAGCCGTTGCAGCGCCTCGAACAAGGCTTCGGCATCCGCCGGGTGCAGGCCGGCAGAAGGCTCGTCGAGCACGTAGATCACGCCGAACAGTTGCGAGCCCAATTGCGTCGCCAGGCGCAGGCGTTGCAGCTCGCCGGAGGACAGGGTCGGCGTGCTGCGCTCCAGGGCCAGGTAGCCCAGGCCCAGGTCGGTCAAAGTGCTGACCCGCTCCAGCAAGTCCTGGGCGATGCGCTGGGCGGCCAGGCGTTTTTCCAGGGACAGGTTCGGCGTATGCCGCACATCCGGCGCCCCGGCATGCCCCGGCGCACCCTGGGCGACCCGCTGCTGGCGCGCCGCCGCTGTCTGCTGGTGGCTGAGCACCGCGCCGCCCTCCTCGGCCTCGGCCAGGTAGCCTTGCGTTGCCACCGGGCGCAGCACCTCGGCCAGTTGCAGCAGGGGCATCTGCGACAACTCGCCGATATCCAGCCCGGCAAAGGTCACCGACAGCGCCTCGCGCTTGAGGCGCTTGCCGTCGCACAGCGGGCACGGGCTGCCGAGCATGAACTGCGATACGCGCTTTTTCATCAGCGCGCTCTGGCTATGGCTGAAGGTGTGCAGCACGTAGCGCCGGGCGCCGCTGAAGGTGCCCATGTAACTGGGCTCCTGCTTGCGCTTGAGGGCTTCGCGGGTCTGGGCCGGGGTCAGCCCGGCGTAGACCGGCACCGTGGGGGTTTCTTCGGTGAAGAGAATCCAGTCGCGCTGTTTTTTCGGCAGCTGGCTCCAGGGAATGTCCACGTCATAGCCCAGGGTCACCAGAATGTCCCGCTGGTTCTGCCCCTGCCACGCCAGGGGCCAGGAAGCCACGGCCCGCTGACGGATGCTCAGCGAGGGGTCGGGCACCATCGACGCCTCGGTCACCTCATACACCCGGCCCAGGCCATGGCATTGGCTGCAGGCGCCTTGGGGGGTATTGGGCGAGAAGTCTTCGGCATACAGCATCGGCTGCCCCGGCGGGTAGCTGCCGGCGCGGGAATACAGCATGCGGATCAAACTGGACAAGGTGGTTACGCTGCCCACCGAAGAGCGGGTGCTGGGTGTGCCGCGCTGCTGTTGCAGGGCCACGGCCGGCGGCAGGCCTTCGATGGAGTCGACATCCGGCACTCCGACCTGATCGATCAGGCGCCGGGCATAGGGCGCCACCGATTCGAAATAGCGACGCTGGGCTTCGGCGTACAGGGTGGAAAACGCCAGGGACGACTTGCCCGAGCCCGAGACGCCGGTGAACACCACCAGGGCATCGCGGGGGATATCGACGTCGACGTTCTGCAGGTTGTGTTCGCGGGCGCCACGCACCCGGACGAAACCCGAGCTGTTCAAAGGCAGGGAGGACGCTGTGGAATCAGGGGACGGTGTGCGCTGCGAAGTCATGAGCCAGCCTTGTGTCGGGTGCCAGGAAGTGAAGAGCGACCAGACCGCGGATCATCACACAGTTGCCCGGCGCGATGCATCGCCGACGCAGGCAGGCCGCCCAGCTATTGGGGCAACGACAGGCGCTGAATGTTCAATGCCAGTGCTCGCCCGGCTCTCTTGCGGTGGCCCGGCGGTGGCAGCGCCGCGAGGCTCAGGCGCGAAACTGGCGGCCCCCCAGGTTATCGCTCAGGCCGGTGTGATTGAGGTCGTAGCGCAGCTCGGCAATCAGTTCGGCAATTGCCCGGGAGCTGGTCAAGGCCGCGGTGGCGATGCCGGTCACCAGCAGGTCGACCCGGCCACTGTCTGGGTCGCTGATGCGCACGGTCATCACCCCGTCGTGACCGATGGTGCATTGGCAGTACAGGGGCAGAAAACTTGATTCGACGATTTTGCGCAGTTCAAGGTTGGAGATCACAGTGGTACGTCCCAATCAATTGTCTAGTTCAACCCGCGCAAGACGAAGTCTGTTGTCATGAGGCCCTGTCGACACTTTTTTCGGTGTCGTTTCAGTTCAAGTTAGTACAACTTTGCAGCCTATAGCCTGCCCCAGGGCTTGTCGCCGATGTTTGTCGGTTTTATGCACTGCTTCACAGTTAGGCCGCGGGGTTCAGCTACCCAGCACCGACCTGACCATGCTCGTCAGTGCCTGGGGTCCGTAGGGCTTGCTCAGCAAGTGGGTGTCGGGGCTGAGCTGGTGATTGCGCGAGATGATGTCGCGGGTATGCCCGGAGGTGAACAGCACCGCGACCGGCGGGGTGCGGGACTTGGCCCACAGCGCCAGGTCGGAGCTTTTGATCAGGCCCGGCATCACCACGTCGGTGAAGATCAGGTCCACTTCCAGCCCGTCCATCAGGCACTGCATCGCGGCATCGCCGTTGATCGCGGTCAGCACCTGGTAACCCGCGCTTTCCAGCAGCTCGACCGCGGCGTTACGCACATCCTCGTTGTCTTCCACCACCAGGATCCGCTCCTGGCCGCCGCCGCTGCGGGGCACGGGAAGTACCGGATCACTCGCCTCCGGCTCCAGGCTGCGGGCGAAGTACAGCTGCACCTGGGTGCCCTCCCCCGGAACGCTGAGCATGTCGATATGGCCACCGCTCTGCTTGACGAAACCGAACACCATGCTCAACCCCAGCCCGGTGCCCTGGCCCTCGGTCTTGGTGGTGAAAAACGGCTCGAACGCCTGCTTTAGCACCTCTGGCGCCATGCCGCCGCCGGTGTCGGCCACCGACAGGCGCACGTAGTCACCGGCGGCGATGCCCCTGTCGGCGCAGAACTCACGATCCAGGCTGATGTTTTCACCACGGATCAGGATAGTGCCCTCACCGCGCATGGCGTCGCGGGCGTTGATCGCCAGGTTGAGCACGGCGTTTTCCAGCTGGTTGCGGTCCACCCGGATGCACCACGGCGCTTCGGGCAATTGCACCTGGATGCGGATGGTTTCGCCCAGGGCCCGTTGCAGCAACTCTTCCATCCCCTCGTACAGGCTGTCCAGGCTGTACACCGCCGGCGACAAGGGCTGGCGCCGGGAAAAGGCAAGCAGTTGGGTCGACAGTTTGGCCCCACGCTCTACCGCGGCAATCGCGGTGCGCACCCGCCGCTGCACATTGGCGTTGTCCGGCTCGTGCCGGGCCAGCAAGTGCAGGTTGCCGGAGATGACTTGCAGCAGGTTGTTGAAGTCGTGGGCCACGCCGCCGGTGAGGCCGCCGATGGCTTCCAGTTTCTGCGCCTGGCGCAGTTGTTCTTCGGCCGCCAGGCGCGCCTGGACTTCGTCGGCCACCCGCTGTTCGAGGTTGCGGCTGAGCTGGCGCAAGGCTTCTTCGGCGATCTTGCGCTCGTGGATATCGATCAGCACCCCGGGAAAACGCAAGGGCTCGCCCGCGCTGTCGAACTCGCAACGGCCGCACGCCAGCAGCCAGCGGTAGCTGCCATCGGCGCAACGCACACGGTACTCGGCGTTGTAGGGACCACCCTTGGCCACGCTGTAATCGACCAGTTCGCGGACCCGTGGCAGATCATCGGGGTGCATCTGGCGTTCGGCGATTTCGCTGGGCAGATTGTCCAGGGGCTGATGCAGCGGATAACAGAAGGTCCGGGCAAAACGCTCATCGCCCGAGAGGCGATCGGCCTTGATGTCCCACACAAACGAACCCAGCAACGCCCCGGCGTTCAAGGCCAGTTGCACCCGCTCGTTCTCGGCCCGATACGCTTGCTCGGCGGCCTGCCGGCGCTGCTCGGAAATAACGTGGGCGGTGGTCTCCACCACGATCGCCATGACCCCGGCCGGGGCCTGATTATCCCCCGCCACCGGGCTGTAATAGAGGTCGAGCCAGACCGGTTCCGGCACGCCGTTGCGCAGCAATTCAAGTTCTTTGTTGCGAAACGACAAGGTCCCGCCGCCGAGGCAGGTGCGCATGATTTCACGGTTGAAATCGGCGACTTCCGGCCAACCCAGCTCCACCGGGCAGCCCAGCAGGTACGGGTGGCGCCCGCCTGCGAATTGGGCATAGGCGTCGTTGTAGATCATGTAGCCCACCGGCCCCCAGAGCATCACCAGCGGCACCGGCGAGGCGAGCATGAACTGCACCGTGCTGCGCAGGCTGGGCGTCCAATGCTCGAGCGCGCCCAGGTCGGTGACGGCCCAGTCAAAGGCGCGAATGCGGCCTGCCATCTCGCCTTGCCAGCCTTGGCACCCATGGTGATCAGATAAGAACGGCATCGACGAACCCGGTTAGATCGTGGTCAGAAAAAGAAGCGCGGGCATGGCGCCCGGCGGGGCACAAGATAACCCACCCCACAGGCTTTGAGCATAGGCGTTGCAGATGGTTTCAAGGCGCGCTCACAGAAGCTCGAATTACCCAAAAAACCGGCCCTGCTTCACCCTTCGCCATGGGTTTTACCAGGCACAACCGGCCGCCTGTCGGGCCTGGGGCGGCTTCAGCGAAAATCGCGACTGTGCACGCTGATGCCATCGAGCAGCGGGCTGAGGTCGGTCAGGCGGCCGGCGATCAGGTGCCGGACCTCGCCTTCGGTCTCCAGGGTGCCGTCGACCTTGAGCAGTTGCGCCCCCACCAGCACCCGGCGCTGACGCTCGGCCAGGTCACGCCAGACCACCACATTGACGTTGCCGAACTCGTCTTCCAGGGTGACGAAGGTCACGCCACTGGCCGTGCCCGGACGCTGGCGCCCGGTGACCAACCCGGCCACGCTGACCGGCCGCCCGTGTTCCAGCGCCAGCAGTTCCCGCGAGCTGCGGCAACGCCGGGCCTTGAGTTCGTCGCGCAGCAAGGCCAGGGGGTGCGGGCCGAGGGTGGTGCCCAGGCTCAGGTAGTCGGCTTGCAGGTCTTGCGCCACGCTGGGGTCCGGCAAGGCCACCGGCGCTTCCTCCTGGCTCGGCAGGCCGGCGAACAGGCCCAGTTGCTGTTGCACCCCCGCCACCTCCCAGCGCGCCCGATGGCGGTTGCCGGCCAGGCCGCGCAGGGCCCCGGCATCGGCCAGCAGTTCCTGGGCGCGCGTGTCGAGCTCGGCCCGCAGGCCCAGGTCGGCGATATCGACAAACCCTCGCTGCTGGCGCGCCGCCTCGATGCGTCGCCCATCCTCCTCGCGAAAGCCCTTGATCATGCGCAACCCCATGCGCAGCGCCGGCTGCGCACCGGGCAGCGGTTCCAGGCTGCAATCCCAGGCGCTGGCGCATACGTCCACCGGACGAATCTGCAATTGATGGCGGCGGGCATCCTGGAGGATCTGGTCCGGACTGTAGAAACCCATGGGCCAGCTGTTGATCAGGGCACAGGCAAAGGCCGCCGGCTCATGGCACTTGAGCCAGCAACTGGCGTAGGTCAGCAAGGCAAAACTGGCGGCGTGGGATTCGGGGAAGCCGTAATTGCCGAAGCCCTTGATCTGCTCGAAGATCTGCGCGGCAAATGCTTCGCTGTAGCCTCGGTCGACCATGCGCCCGCGCAGGCGCTCGCGGTGCGGCTCCAGGCCACCGTGGCGTTTCCAGGCGGCCATGGAGCGGCGCAACTGGTCGGCCTCGCCGGGGGTGTATTGGGCGGCGACCATGGCGATCTGCATCACCTGCTCCTGAAAAAGCGGCACCCCCAGGGTGCGCTTGAGCACGGCCTCAAGCTCGGCTGACGGGTAGGTTTCCGCTTCCTGTTTATTGCGCCGCCGCAGATAAGGGTGAACCATGCCGCCCTGGATCGGCCCCGGGCGCACGATGGCCACCTCGATCACCAGGTCGTAATAGGTCTTGGGCTTGA
Source organism: Pseudomonas sp. MF4836 (assembly GCF_002018875.1). Lineage (GTDB taxonomy): Bacteria > Pseudomonadota > Gammaproteobacteria > Pseudomonadales > Pseudomonadaceae > Aquipseudomonas. Next base: position 237,540 of record NZ_MVOL01000001.1, on the reverse strand, counting down.
GCCGGGGCAGCATCGACATCTGCGCCCGGGACTCGATCTGGAACACGCCGATGGTGTCGGCGCGGCTGATCATCTCGTAGGTCGCCGCGTCCTCGGCAGGGATCGACGCCAGGCTCCAGCGCTGGCCGCGATAGGCGTGGATCAGGTCGAAGCAGCGGCGGATCGCGCTGAGCATGCCCAGGGCCAGGATATCTACCTTGAGCAGGCCGACCATGTCCAGGTCGTCCTTGTCCCACTGGATGATGGTGCGCTCGGCCATGGCGGCGTTTTCCACCGGCACCAGGGTGTCCAGGGGCTGCTCGGAAATCACGAAGCCCCCCGGGTGCTGGGACAGGTGCCGGGGAAAACCGATCAACTGCCCGGTCAGGCTCAGCACCCGGCGCAAGACCTGGCTGTCGGGGTCGAAGCCGGCTTCCTGCAGGCGCTCAGTGCTGGGCGGGGTGTCGCTCCAGTGGCCGCAGCAGTCGGCCAGGGCATTGACCTGGTCCGGCGGCAGGCCCAGGGCCTTGGCCACATCGCGCACCGCGCCGGCGCCGTGGTAGGTGCTGACCACCGCGGTCAGCGCCGCGCGATGGCGACCATAACGGCGGAACACGTACTGCAGCACTTCTTCGCGGCGCTCGTGTTCAAAGTCGACGTCGATGTCGGGCGGCTCGTTGCGCTCGCGGGATAAAAAGCGCTCGAACAACATGGTCGAGCGATCGGGATCGATCTCGGTAATGCCCAGGGCGAAACACACCACCGAGTTGGCCGCCGAGCCACGGCCCTGACACAGGATGTGCTGCTTGCGGGCGAAGGTGACGATGTCGTGCACCGTGAGGAAATAGCTCTCGTACCTGAGCTCGATGATCAGCTCCAGCTCGTTCTCGATCTGTGCCAGCACCTCGGGCCGTGCACCGCGTGGCCAGCGCCAGGCGCAGCCCTGGGTGGTCAGCTGCCGCAACCAACTGGCCGAGGTATGCCCCTGGGGCACCAGCTCCCGGGGGTACTGGTACTGCAACTGGCCCAGGTCGAACGTGCAACGCCGGGCGATGTGCAGCGACTCCTCGAGCAGCGCCGCCGGGTACAGGCTGCGCAAGGCTTCGAGGCTGCGCAGATGGCGCTCGCCATTGGGGTGCAGGCGCTGCCCGGCTTCGGCCACCGGCAGGTGATGACGGATCGCGGTCATGGTGTCTTGCAGCGCCCGGCGTCCGCGCACATGCATGTGCACGTCGCCCGTGGCCAGGGGCCTGATCTGCAACTGCGCCGCCAGCGCCAGCAACCCGGCCAGGCGCCGGGCATCGTCCTGGCCGCAGTGCAACTCCACCGCCAGCCACAACCGCTCGCCAAACAGCCCCTTGAGCCAATGGCCGTCGGCCGGTGCATCGAGTGCATCCGGCAGCCACAGCGCCAACAGGCCAGGCCAGGGTTCGCTGAAATCCTCACGCAGCACCCGGTACTGGCCCTTTTCCGCCCGGCGCCGGGCACGGGTGATCAGCCGGCACAGGCTCTGGTAACCCTCCAGGTTCTCCACCAACAGCAGCAGTTTCGGGCCGTTCTCGATGCGCAGTTCGCTGCCGACAATCAGCGCCACTCCGCTGTCCCGGGAGGCTTGCCAGGCGCGCACGATCCCGGACAGGGTGCATTCATCGGTGATCGCCAGGGCCTGATAACCCTGGTCCCGGGCCCGTTCGAACAGCTCGCGGGCGCTGGAGGCACCGCGCTGGAAACTGAAGTTCGACAAGCAGTGCAGCTCGGCATACCCCCTCATGCGAACCAGCCTTGCAACAGCAACGGCCCGCCCGCGCCGACCGCACGATAAGCCCAGCCCTGCTGGCCGCTGCGGGTTTCGATCAGGTAGTAATCGCGGCGCACATCGGCGCCGTCCCACCAGCCGGACTCGATGCGTTCAGGGCCCATGAGGATCCGCGCCGAACCTTCCGCCACCGGCAGCGCCTCCTGCAACAACCAGCCCGGGCGCAACAGGCCGGGGATGGCCACGCAGGGCTGATGCGCGGCGCCCAGTTGCCAGCTGCATTCGGGGCGGTGGTCGGCCTGAAACCCCAGGCTGACCACCGCCTCATCCCCCAGGCGCGCGCGCAGGCGTTCACGCAGTTGTTCCCAGGGCAGGGACTGCTGGGGGCGCTCATCGAACAGTTCGCGGCGCTCGGGCACAAAGCTCGGCAGGTCTTCGGCCACCAGGCGCAGGCTGCGCACCGGCGCGGGCACCTGGATCTGTTCCAGGCGCCCGCGAGCCAGTTCGAACAGCATCGCCGGGTCGCGCTCGGCGCTGAGCAGCCCGACCTTGACCAGGGTGTCGGCCAGCTCCCCGTGCTCCAGGTGCAGGTCGAAGCGCTGCACCCCGCTGTCGCGGCCACAGAGAAACGCCGCCAGGTCGCCGGTCAGCCGGCGCAGGGGAAACAGCAGCGCCTGGTGCGATTGCACATCGAAATTAAGCTCGATGCGCAGGTCGAAGCGATCGGGCGGCTGATAGAACGCCAGGGCCAGGGGCCGCTCGCCGAGCAGGGCATCGAGCTGCTTGAGCAGGCCGGCCTCGAAACGTCGGGCCAGGGTGGCCCGGGGCAGCGCCCGCACTTGCTCGAAACTGCGCAGGCCCATGCGCGACAGCGCCGTGGCGGCCTGGGGTTCCAGGCCCAGGCGGTCCAGGGGCATCGGGCCCAGGGCCTGGCGCAAGGCCCCGTCATCGGCCACCGCCAGGCCATCGTAGGCATTGGCCAAGACCCGGGCCGCCGCCGGGTTGGGCGCGGCGACAATCCGGTGGCGAAAGCCCAGGGCCGCCAATTCCGCACGCAGCCGCGCCTCGAACGCCGGCCAGGGCCCGAACAGGCCCAGGCTCGATACAATCTCGAACAGCAGCGTGCGTGGATAACGCACGCTGACCTGGGAACTGAAACGGTAGGCCCAGGCCGCCAGGAACTGTTGCCAATGCTCGATCTCATCGACGTCGTATTCGGCACTGGCAAAGGCTTTGGTCATGGCGTGGGCAGCGGTCAGCGATTGCCCCGGGTACAGGCCCAGTTCGCGGGCCGCGCCATTCACCGCCTGGATCACCCGGCGCTGCGCGGTGCCGCTCAGCAGCGCCAGCGGCTCCTGGGGTTCGGGGCGCTGGCGCAGCGCGGCATCCAACGCCAATTGCGGGAACACAATGCACACCCAGCGCATGCCAACCTCAGTGCCCGGCCGTAAAGGCGATGGGCGCGGCCTGGGCCAGTCCGCCCCGGCACTTGAGCACCCGCAGCTGTGCCGGCCGTGCATCCACGGCGATGCGCAGGGAGGCCGGCGACGGGTTGATCGCCTCCTGCAACGAGCGATAGGCAAAGGCCAGGGTCTGCCCGGTTTCGGCCGCCACCTGCAACCGACGCAAGGCCCGGTCATCGGCCTGCTGCGGCCAGCACAACACCGCGCCGCAACTGCCGGAACGCAGGCACTGCTCGGCCGCCCACAAGGCATCGCGCTCGCCGGCCTGGATCACCGACAGCTGGCGCACATCGACACCGGCGTTCTGCCAGGCCTGGGGGTAAGGCACATGAGGCGGCGCCACCAGCACGATGCGCTCCCCCGCCGCACTCAGGCGCGCCAGGGTCGGCCACACCAGCTGCAACTCGCCCACGCCCTGGGCCGCAACCAGGATTTCCGTCAGCGCCGCTTCCGGCCAGCCACCACTGGGCAAGGCCGCATCCAGCGCCGCGTGCCCGGTGGGCTGGGGGCTGATGGCAGGCGCACTGGGCCGGCCCTTCCACACCCGGCCGGCATTGAACAGGGTGTCGAGTGCAACCACGGCGCCCATCAGCCTTGCCTCACCAGGCCACAGAACACGCCTTCGATGGCCAGGTCCTGATCGTCGCGCACCAGAATCGGCTCATAGGCCGGGTTGCGTGGCAGCAGGCGCACGCCCTCGGCCGTGCGCTGGAAACGCTTGATGGTGACTTCGCCGTCCAGCCGCGCGACCACGATCTGCCCGTTACGCGCCTCGGCCTCGCGGTGCACGGCCACCAGGTCGCCGTCGAGAATGCCGTCCTCGATCATCGAATCGCCCTGCACCCGCAACAGGTAGTCCGGAGTGCGGGAGAACATCCCGGGGTCGAGCCACAGGCGACTGTGGACCTCGGCATCGGCACCCATCGGCCGCCCGGCGGCGACCCGGCCCAGGACCGGGATGTCCAGCAACTCGGCGCGGGCGGGCTGATCGAGCAGGCGGATGCCCCGCGCCTGATGGGGGTTGACCTCGATAAACCCGGCCTCGGTCAACGCCAGCACATGCTTGCGCGCCACGCTGCGCGAGGCAAAACCAAAGGCCTCGGCGATTTCAGCAAGGCTGGGGGGTTGGCCCTGACCGGCGATTCGCTCGCGGATAAAAGTCAGGATGGCACTGCGGCGGGGGCTGAGAGTCGTCATGGAGTACATTTGTACTCCTCTCGGATTTTTCTGACAAGAGCCGGTGATCGGTCTGAGAAAGGCGAGTCCCCTGGCATACTAGGCCCGCCCTCGGCATCGGCTGCGCCAAGGCGCACAAGAGCCTGCGCCTTCATGGATGAACAATGAAAAGAGACCTCGCATGACCGCCCCCTCCACGCCTGCGCTGTATCAAATCCTGGACCCCGACCTGCTTGAATTGTTGACATGGGACAAGGGCAACAATCGCGGCTTCAGCCACTGGCCCTCCGGCGACAATAACCATCTGACCTATGGGTTGATGACTTGGCTGGTAATGAGGGCCTTGAAGGTTGAGCGCTTTCCATGGCACCCGGATTCGCGCGCGGCGAAAAAGCCCGATGTCCCACAAGCTGCTGTACTCAATGGTTTTTTGAAAACGTTAATGGCCGACCCAGCGAAATTGGACCGCATCTGCCAGGAGATCCTCACGATCAAACTCCACACATGGTGGTACCTGAGGCCTCAGAGGACCATTTTACTCAGTCGTTCGATATCGGGAGATTACGCAGCCCTGCTGTACAACGCTCATCTAGCGGCAACTCAACTGGAGCTGAGTCATTTCTGGTTTCCGGTCGATGGGTTGACATCATGGGGGACGGGGTCTTACCCCAACAACAGCGTGGTAGTGAAGATGGAAATCGATGTAGACGATATCGTCTGGGTCGGGGATATCTTTCAACACGCTCCTGGCTCATCGTCAGCCGGCGAAAGCGGTGAATACGTGGTCATGAATCGGGCCTGTGACGGACGCATGAAAATCCCCACCCGCGCAGTCTCTTTAATCAACAGCCCGCCAGAGTTCGAGCTGAAAAATTTTGCATATAAGCACCAGGCCAAAGCCTATTTGAAACAAGCCTCCACGACACTCGACGCACCGGCTGCAATCCGGTTTTAGCAGTCCATCGAGAATCGACCCCGCTCCCGGCCTGCGGCAGCAGCTTGTAGCCGCTGCCGAGCAGCGCGAGGCCGCGCTGGCCCTTGAGGGCGCCGTAGGGTGTCAAGGCGTTAGGCTATGGCAGCCAGGGCGCGCAGGTCGAGGCGGCCGTCGAGCAGTGGCGGACACCAGTAGTAACCGCCGGTGATCGGGCGGCTCATGCGGTACAGGCCGTCGGTGATGCCGTCTTCCAGGCCGCTCATGCGCCGTAGCTGGACTTCGAAGGCGTTCAGGGTGTGGCCGAAGGCGAGAAACATCAGGCCAGCGCGGTCACCTTCGATCCAGGGCATCGAGCGACGTACCATAAAGGCTTCCGGGGTGAAGCTTTCCTGGGCGGTGCGTTTGACGTGGGCCGAGATCGGCGCGTCGTCCAGTTCTTCGTTGTCGCTCAGGCGGCGGCCCATGATGTTGTCGCGCTGTTCACCGGTCATCGCGGCAAACCCGCTGAGGTCGTGCTGCCACTGCTGGATCGCGGCAAAACTGCCACCGCGCAAGCCATCGGCGCCAGGGGCCAGGGCGGCAGCGACGGCGGCCTCGTCGTGGGGGTTTTCGGTGCCGTCTTCATAACCGGTCAGGTCATGCCCGGTCTTGTGGCGGAAGGCTTCGTTCATCTGCACCAGGCGCAGGGCCGGGGCCAGGGCGGCCTCCAGGGCGCGGCTGCGGTGCAGCAGTTCGCCACGCTCATCGCCATGCAGCCAGACCCACAACGCGTGCTGGGTCGAGGGGTTATCCACGCCGACACCGCTCAGTGCCGGGAACGCCTTGAGCCCCTGTACACGCCCGCCCAGGGCCTTGACCAGCGAAGCACCAAAACCCACTACCGCCGTCTGCCCGTCGACCAATGTCAGCAACTGATCGAGGGCCGCCGGCAGCGCGTCGATGGCGTCGAGGGTGAAAAACAAATGACGCGCCTGGGACGGAACGGGGGCAGCAAGAATGCCCGGCTGGTAGTAACTCATAGCGACTCCTTGAAGAAAGCGCGGAGTTTACCCGCAGGCCCCGGGTTTGTGGGGACTGCGACCGGTAAAAACAGACTTTGCTCAAGCTTCGGCAGCCGCTCCCCGCCCTTCCCTGTCACTTGATTCGATAATGAAACGTATTACGCACCGCCGGCACAGCCACGGCCTGGCCATCGATGATTCGCGGCTGGTAGCGAAAGGTCTGCGCCGCCGCCAGTGAAGGTCGCATAAACAGCGGATGGCAGCCCTCCAGGACCTTGGGGTTATCGATCTTGCCCTGGGGGGTGACGGTGTACTCCACGGTGCAGTCGCCTTCGAGGTTTTTATCCAGGGCGCGCTGGGGATAGTCCGGAGCCTCCTTGCTCAGGGGTAAATATTGGCGACTGTCGGCAGCGGCCTGGGCGGCTTGCTGGCGGGCGCGCTCGGCGGCCTGGCGCGCCTGGGCCTCACGCTGCGCCTGGGCGACCTGTTGCTGTTGGGCTTCGCGCTGATGCTGCTGCTCGGCTTCCAGGCGTTCGCGCTGCTGGCGCTGTTGCTCGACCTGCTGTTCGCGTTTTTTATCCTCGACCCGCTTGCGGGCCAGGGCCGCCTGTTCCAGCTTTTGCGCCTGCACCTGCGGCTCGGGCACAACCTTGGGCGGCTCCGACACCGGCTCGCGCAATGCGGCCGGCGGCGGGCTCGGTGCGACCTCGGCCGGCAGTGGCTCGGGAGCCTGGGGTACAGGGGCCGGCGGCAACATCACCAATTGAGTCTTGAGCACCCTGGGCGGCTCGACTGGCGGCTTGTCCACCGACCAGCCGGCCACCAGCAAGGCCAGGACCCCGGCGTGCAACGCCAGGGCCAAGGCCGCCGCCAGCACGTTGGGCAGGCGTTTGCCAGGGGCCAGCGGCGACAGGTGCAAAGTGGGGCCGGGCATGATCATCGCGTTCATTGCGGGGCCTCGGTCACCAGCCCGAGGTTGCTCACCCCACCCTGCTGCAGGGCGGCCATGGCCGCGACCACACTGCCGTAGCCAGCGTCCTTGTCAGCGCGGATATACACCTGGGTGTCGCTACGCCGGGCCACGATCTGCGCCACCTTGGCGCGCATTTCATCCAGGTCCACGGCGCTGTCGGTCTGACTGCTGGTGTCCAGTTCGCCGCCCAGGTTCCAGTAGTAACCGCCCTCGGCCTTGACCGACAGCGTGAGGATCTGCTGCCGGGTATCGTTGGCCAGGGCCTCACTGGCGACCTTGGGTAGCTCGATCTTCACGCCCTGGGTCAGCATCGGCGCGGTGACCATAAAGATCACCAGCAGCACCAGCATCACGTCGATGTAAGGCACCACGTTCATCTCCGCCTTGGGCCCGTGCTTGCGTTGCGGCCTGACTAACATGTGCATTCTCCTTTCAGGCGGCCACGGCCAGGTTCAACGGGGCGCCATGCAGCTTGCGGTGCAGGCGCGCCTGAAGCTCGTTGCCGAAGGCGTAATAGCGGGTGAGCAAGGTCTGGCCCCGGGCCGAAAAACGGTTGTAGGCAATCACCGCCGGAATCGCCGCAAACAGGCCGATGGCCGTGGCGATCAAGGCTTCGGCGATCCCCGGCGCTACCGTCGACAAGGTCGCCTGCTGCACCTGGGACAGACCGAGGAAGGAATTCATGATCCCCCACACGGTGCCAAACAGGCCGATGTAGGGGCTGACCGAACCCACGGTGGCGAGGAACTGCAGGCCTTTTTCCAACTGCACTTCCTGTTCGCTGATGGCCACGGACAACGAGCGCTCGACCCCTTCGAGCACCACGTCGGCCGGGTTGCCGGGTTGCTGTCCAAGCTGGCTGTATGCCTGGAAGCCGGCGAGGAAGATCGGCTCCACCCCGCCCTCGCGATCACCGCTGTGCTGGCTCTCGCGGTACAGCGACGGCAGCTCCGGGGCGCTGCGAAAGCGCTGGATAAAGTCGTTCATCTGCCGCTCGCAACGGCTCAAGACCGCGCTGCGTTGAATGATCAGGTACCAGCTGAGCAACGAGGCCAGCAGCAAGGTCAGCATCACTGCCTTGACCAACAGGCTGGCATCGCTGATCAGCCCCCAGATCGTCATGTGTTCCAGTGTCGCTTGCATGGTGTCGCTCCTGTGTGCCAGCCCGGGAACAGTCGATGCGCGACTGCCCGCGGGCTATTGGATGAAAGTTTGATGACCGATTGATGACAGCCCGCCTCAGGGCAGTTTCAGCGCCCGGGTGACCTCGGCCCAGGGCACGAACTTGAAGTTCTGGGTCTGCTCGGGCATGCGCTTGCGCCCGTCCTGCACCACCAGCATGCCCTGGCTCCAGGGCCCGCCCAGGTTGACTGAGGTGACTTCGATGCCGTCGGTTTCCGAGGCTCCGTCGATACCGGCGGCGGCGTTGATCCCGACCCGGAACGCACCGTGGGAAGCAAAGGGCGGCTCGGCGTCGAGCACCAGGTAGCTGTCGTTGCCCTGGCTGGAAATCACCAGGTAGTCCCGCGCATTGCTTTGGTACAGGGCCAGGCCCTCGACATCGGCATGCAGTTGCGGGCCGACCTTGATCACAGTGCTCAGGGTTGCCGGCTGCTCGGGACGGGCGTCCACCGCCCACACCCCAACATCCTCCTCGCCGATAAACAGCCGCTGGCGCTGGTCGTCGGCCACGCAGCCTTCAGGTTGGCTGGCGACTTTGAACTGGCGCACCAGCTCGCCCTGCACCACGCCGTTGGGTGCACTCAGGCGGTACTGGACAAAGGTCCCGTCCTTGCCGTTGGCGATGGCGTACAACTCGCCGCTGGCCGGCTGGAACAGGCACATGCCGTAGATTTCCTTGAGCGGCGTAGGGATCTCCCCCGCTTCACGCAACTCGCCGCTGCTGCGGTCGATGGCGAACAGGCTGAGGCTGTTGTGATCGCGATTACTGGCCACCGCCAGGTCGACCTTGAGTTCGCCCAGCGCGAAGTTGGGCCGCACGTCGACGTTGTTCAGGCGCCCCACCGGCAGCTCTTGCAGCAGCTTGCCTTGCAGGTCATAGGCCAGCAGGCCCTGTTTTTTATTGGTGCCCAGGACCCGGCTCAAGGCCGGTTGCTGGGGGTGAATCCAGATCGCCGGATCGTCCGCCGCATCGCCCTGGCGCCCCACCGGGTCGCTCTGGCTGGCCGCCGCCACGTTGGGCAGTGGCGGTGACAGCGGCACCGGGCTCGCCTGCCAGTTCAACTCGCCCTGATAGAGGCGCCCGTCCTCGTCATCGCGCAGCAGCACTTGAACGCCTGTGGCGGTGGCTTGCAGGGCCAGGTTTTCCGGTTCCACCAGGCCCGGCAACGGCAGCGCGGCCACGGCTTGCCAAAGCTCGCCCTGCTGCTGGTAGAGGTGCAGTTGTGCAGCCTTGGGGTCGAGGCCGAGCACCCCGCCCGGCATAAGCGCCATGGCCCCGGCGGCTTTTTTGAGGTCGCCGAAGGGTGCGCGCAAGGCCACCGGCAGGCGCTCGACATCGGCTTCCGGGTGCGCCGGATAGGCCCACCAGCCCACGTGTTGCTCATTGACCAGCAGTTGGTTGGCGCCATCGTCGACCTGGCAGAACTGCGCCGCCGGTGGCAGCGGCAAACCGCGCACGCGCTGGGGTTGGGGGTTCAGTTGCGCGCCATTGCCCACCAGCCATTGTTCACCCTTGCCCTCCTCGCCCACCAGGAACAGGAACAGGTTGCTGGCCTCGTCGCGGTACAGGCACAGGCCGTTTACCGGGTAGTCGCGGGCCGGCAGATACACCGGCTGCCCCCAACTGCGGGTGCGTGGGTCGAGGCTCACCAGCAGCGCTTGCTGGCGCTGGTTGTCGAGGCTGGCCACCAGCACTTGCTGGCCGGCGGCGCGGCTGTCCAGGGCACTGAACGACCCCGGCAAACGTGCCAGCTCCGCACCCTGGGCATCGAGCAATAGCAAGCCGTCGCGCTCGCTGGCGGCCAGGCGCTCAGGCCCCAGTTGCGCCGGCAGAAAGCTCAGGGCGCTCAGTTCAAGGTGCTGGGTCGCGGCCCAGGGTTGCAGTTGCAGCCTGGGCACCGCAGGCGCGGCCAAGACCGCGGTCGAGGCCAGGGCCAGCAGTGTGGCCAGCAGGGTTGGCTTGGAGAACGGCTGAATCTTCATCAACGGTAGAAATCCTTGTGGTTCATCCGGGGCGGCGCCGGCCAGCAGCGCCGCCGGGGTTCAGAAGTGGGTAAAGGTCAGGCCGAGCTTGTAGGTCGGGCCGTACTCTTCGTACTGGCCGTTGTAGGCGCGATGGCCGGTGTAGACGAAGTACGACTCATCGGTGAGGTTCTGCGCCTCGAAGCTCAGTTGCAGGTTCTTGCTCAGCGAGTAGCGCGCGCTGAAGTCGACGAACGTCTGGGCATCGACGTGCAGGTCGTGGGCCTTGTCGTTGATCGACGCCAGCTCGTAGAGGTAGTCGGATTTGTAGTTGGCCGACAGGCGCAGGCTGACGGTGTCGTCTTCCCAGCCGAGCATCAGGTTGCCCACGGCGTCCGACTGGTTGGGCAGCGCGATATCACGCTTGCGATTGCGGCCACTGGCCTGGTCGAAGCCCTCGATGCTGGCGCTGGAGCGGCTGAAGGTACTGTTGGCGCCGATCAGCAGGCCGTTCCAGGGCGCGGGCAGCCAGTCGAACTTCTGCGAGTAGGCCAGCTCCAGGCCATACAGCTTGGCGCTGTCGCCGTTGTCGAAACTGTGGGCTTCGGAGAAACCGGCCCAGGCGCCCGTGCCGGCGAGGTCGGTGTTGTAGACGAAGTTCTTGATGTCTTTGTAGAACACAAAGGCCGAGACGGTGCCGGCGCGCCCCATGTAGTGCTCGATGCCCAGGTCGAGGTTGCTCGACTCCAGCGGCTTGAGGTCGGGATTGCCGAAGGTGGCTTCGTCGCCGTCGATGACAAACCCCGGGGCCAGTTGGCCAAAGGTCGGGCGCACCACGGACTTGGTCCAGGCCGCGCGCACCTGGGTGTTTTTATCCAGCTGGTAGCGCGCATGCAGGCCCGGCAGCCAGTGGTGATAACGGCGCTGGGTCTCGGTGGCGGTGTAGGCGCCGTCGGTGACCCCGGTGCCCTTGGCTTCGAACTCGGTGCCTTCGTAGCGCAGGCCGGCGATAAAGCGCCAGTCGTCGATGTCGAGGGTGTTCATCAGGTAGCCGGCGTTGATGTCTTCGCGAATGGTGAAGTCGTTGACCCGGGATTCCTGCTCGTCATAAAAGTCGGCGCGATCGAGGCTGCCGATCAGGTCCTTGATCGCCGAGCCGCTGATCCCCGGGCCGAACCGGCCGAGGCGGTAATCGACGCTGCCCTTCTGGAACTGCGTGAGGTTGAGCTGCTGGTCGCTGAAGCCCAGGGTGTCGAAGTCCTTGTAGACCCAGGCATCCAGGTCGTTGTCCTTGTTGCGCCGGCTGACCTTGCCGCCGAACTTGACCTGGGACGCGTAGCCGCTGAAGTCGTAGTCACGGGCCAGGTCCAGGCGCAGGTTCTTCTCGGTGTCGGTGGTTTTCTGTTGTTCCCAGTCGACCTTGTCCAGGGTGAAGTTGGCCGGGTCATAGAAGCCCGCGCCGATGATCGGCCGCGGCTTTTGCGTGTCGTAGAAACCGCTGTCGGCAAAGTCGCTGTTGCCTTCGAAGGTGGCACCGGCGATATGCCCCGGGCTGTCTTCGCTGGACCGGCTGTAGCCGGCCTGGCCGCTGAGGGTCCAGAGCCCGACCATCCGCTCGCCGCCGAATACGTAGGACTGGATTTCCTGGGTCTCTTCACGTTGTTTGAGCTTGCGCTTGCCCTCGGCGTCGCCCAGTTGACCGGAGGCCTGGGGGTCGGCGAATTCGATGCTGGTGGAGTTGCGCGTCTCGCTGTCCTTGTAGCGGCTGTAGAGGGTACGCAGGTAATAGCGGGAGTCGTCGTCGGGCTTGTAGTCGAAGTTCAGGCCGCCACCGGCACGCTCGCGGCTGATGTCGTAGTCCCGTTGTTCAAACTCTTGCAGTCGCGCGCCTTGCTGGAAGTCCCAGGCGCCGCCGGTCTCGACGTTGTCCGAGCCGAAATCGCGCTTCTGCCAGCTCAGGGCCGCGGCCACGCCGAAGTTGTCGATGCCGTCGCCGAGGCTGAAGCGGTTGCTGGCGGCGCCGGAGAATTTGGGGCTGGTCTGGTGGCTGTTCTGGTCGTAGCTGGCTTCGCTGCTGCCGGTGTAGAACAGGCCCTTGTGGTCGAACGCCGACAGGCTCTGCACATCGACAGTGCCGCCCAGGGAGTTGGCGTCCATGTCCGGGGTCAGGGTCTTGATCACCGACAGCGACTGCACCAGCTCGGAGGGCAGCACATCCAGGGCCACGGCGCGGCGCGCGCTCTCCGGCGAAGGCACCAGGGTGCCGTTGATGGTCACACTGTTGAGGTCCGGCCCCAGCCCGCGCACGCTGACAAACCGGCCTTCGCCCTGATCGCGCTCGACGCTGATCCCCGGCAGGCGCTGTACCGCCTCGGCGACGTTTTCATCCGGCAACTGGGCCACGCCATCGGCGTGCACCACGCTTTTGATGCTGTCGGAACTGCGCTGCTCCTTGAGCGCCTGGTCAATGCTGGCGGCCTGGCCGACCACTTCGACGTGCTCGGTGCCGGCGTCCATTTGCGCCGCGCTCAGGCGCTCGCTGGCCACGGCCAGGGCCAGCGCGGTGAGTGTGAAGCCGACCAGCCCGAGCGCGCCGTTGCGCTGATGATTGCTGCGCGTGTCCATCCTGTCCTCCCCCAAAGAGTCCGTTAACGCCAGGCAATCGGCCCGGCAACTGGGAGGGCACGCTAGGGTCGGCGAATGACGGTTCTGTGACAGGGGTCGGCGCTGACCCACGAAACAGGCGCTTTGCCAGGGGGCCGGTGGGCAAAGTGAGCTGATATGACCTCTCGGGCCCGTCGGCAGCGCCCGAGCGGATAGCGGATACGGCCTGGCGGCGCCGGGAAATCGGCTGGTTGGCGGCCAGCAGCGAAAAAAATGCCCAGCCGCGGTGAGCTGATTCGACCTCCCCGGGTGTAGTGCACGCCGTCACCGGACTGTCACATCCATCTGCTGAGCTGACGCCCATTCCGCCTTCAACCCAGGTCGCCGGCCATGTTCTCAGTGCTCAAACCCCATCGCTTGAAACTCACCCTACTGTTGCTCGCGGCCAATGCCGGCTTGCTGTTGCACCTGGCCTGCGGCGATCTCAAGGCGGTCAGCGAATGGGAGTGGCTGGACATCGTCGGCGAAGGCGGCTCGGCACTGCTGGCCCTGGTGTGGCTGGGGCTGGTGCTGAAAAGCCGGCCGGCCGGGCGCGTCACCAACTACCTGGCGCTGGGGTTGAGCTGCATCTTTTTCTCCTGGTGGATCGACAGCCTGGATGAGTTTATCCGCCTGCCCGACAGCATCACCTGGGACCACTGGCTGGAGTCCGGGCCGATGCCGGTGGGCATGATCCTGCTGACCATCGGCATCTATCACTGGCACCGCGAACAGCTGGCCATCAGCGCGCAGATGGAGAAACGCGAACGGTTGTTCCGCGAGCATCGGCTGTTCGACAAACTCACGCCGCTGGGTGGCGCCGACTACTTCAAGCGCCAGTTGGCCAGCACCCTGGAAGATAGCGCGCGATGCCAGCAACCCTTGTCACTGCTGGCCCTGGACCTGGACCGCTTTGCCGCCATCAACCATGACTACGGGCATGCCGAGGGCGATGCGGTGTTGCAGGCCATCAGCCATCTGCTGCTGCTCAACCTGCGGCGCCAGGACCTGCTGTGTCGCCTGGCCGGCGACCGCTTTGTGGTGCTGCTGCCCAACACCGGCGAAAGCCAGGCGCGGCTGCTGGCCCTGGAGCTGGAGCAGGCGGTGCAAGGCCTGGCCCACAAGACCCGGCAGCACGGCGAACGCCTGCAACTCTCGGCCAGCACGGCGGTGGTGATGGCCCTGAGCGAAGCCCCGGAGGCCCTCCTCAAGCGCCTTAACCTGGCGCTGGCGCGGGCCAAGCAGCCCCTGGCCAAGACCGCCTGAGGCCGCCCCAATGACGCTCAAGACCCTCTGGTATGAAACCGACAGCCGCTTTATTCCCGGGCATTACCAGCCAGCGACCCTGATCGACCTGGCGCTGTCCCGGGACATCGACAGCCACCGCCTGCTGCGTGGCACCGGCCTGTTCCACGAAGACATCCTGGCGGGCCAGACCCGTCTCAGCCCACAACAATTCCTCGCCCTGATTGGTAACAGCCGGCGCCTGCTGGACGCCGACGACAGCAGCTTTCTGTTCGGCCAGCGCCTGCTGCCGGGGCATTACGGCGCGGCCAGCCATTCGCTGCAACATGCGCAAAACCTGCACCAGGCCCTCGACACCCTGATCCAGCAACAGGCCTTGCTCAGCCCGTTGGTGGCGCCACGGCTGTTGCTGGATGAGCAGTACGCCTATTGCTACTGGCTCGACAGTTGCGGCGCCGGCGAGCAGTGGCGCTTTCTGCTCGAAGCCAGCATGACCTCGCTGATCGCCATGAGTCAGTGGCTGAGCGGCCAGCGCCTGCCTTGGGAATGCAGCTTCAGCCACGCCGAACCGCGTTACGTCGAGCAGTACTGGGTGCACCTCGGGGAGCACACGCAGTTCCGTCGGCCCCTGGACCTGATGCGCATCCCGAGGGAGTTCCTGACCCAGCCCTGGCCCAATGCCTCGGCCACCGCCGGCCAGGTGGCGCGCCAGCAGGCCACCGCGCAACTGGAGCAGTTGGGCCTGGGCTCGGGGTTTCTCGACTGCCTCTATCGCTACCTGCAAACCCATGTGCGCCAAACCCCGAACCTGGAACAGGCCGCACTGGCTTTCGCCATGAGCCCGGCGACGCTCAAGCGCAAACTGCAGAAACACGACACCTGCTTTCAGCATCAGGTCGACCTGGTACGCAAGCACGTGGCGCTGTACCTGTATCAGGTCAAGGGCTGGAGCAACGACGACGTGGCGCAGTACCTGAGCTTCAACGATGCGGCCAATTTCCGGCGTTCGTTCAAGCGCTGGACCGGCAGCACCCCGCGCCTGATCCGCCAGCTGTTCAGTGCCGGCTGAGGCTTGAGTCCTCGCGCCGGGCAGAGAAAAAGGTCTACTCTTGGGCCAAAGACCCAGACCATCACCCGCCTGCCCTGCCACGCATTACCCCAGACTGCTTAAAGACCGGCGCCATACAGGCGTATAACCCTTGTAGCCGCTTGTCGACTGTCATTCGCCAGCGGACCGCCCCACAGGTCCGCGCATTCAAACGGGATAGAGTCATGACCACAGCCAATCTTCTCGAGCACTTGTTTCCTGCCGCCGCTGATATTCCCGAGCAATACCGCCTGGACGGCCAGACCGAACAACGCGAGTACCTGGTCGCCGGCGAACTCAAGACCTGGACCGGCCCCCTGGCCGTGGTACGCAGCCCGGTGTATCTGGCCGGGCCCAACGGTGATGAGCAAGTGATCCTGGGCAGCACGCCGCTGCTCGATGCCGACACCGCCCTCACCGCCCTCGACGCCGCCGTGCAGGCCTATGACCGGGGTCAAGGCGTGTGGCCGACGATGCGCGTGGCCGAACGCATCCAGCACGTCGAAGCCTTCCTCGGGCGCATGCGCGAACAGCGCTCGGCGGTGGTCAAGCTGCTGATGTGGGAAATCGGTAAAAACCTCAAGGACTCGGAAAAAGAGTTCGACCGTACCTGCGACTACATCACCGAAACCATCAATGCCCTCAAGGAACTGGATCGCCGCTCCAGCCGCTTCGAGCTGGAGCAGGACACCCTCGGCCAGATCCGCCGCGTGCCACTGGGTGTGGCGCTGTGCATGGGGCCGTACAACTATCCGCTGAACGAAACCTTCACCACTCTGATTCCGGCCCTGATCATGGGCAACACCGTGGTATTCAAGCCGGCCAAGCTCGGGGTGCTGCTGATCCGACCGCTGCTGGAGGCCTTTCGCGACAGCTTCCCGGCCGGGGTGATCAACGTCATCTACGGCAGCGGCCGCGAGACCGTCAGCGCCTTGATGGCCAGCGGCAAGATCGACATCTTCGCGTTTATCGGCACCAACAAGGCCGCCAGCGACCTGAAAAAACTCCACCCCAAGCCTCACCGCTTGCGTGCCGCCCTAGGCCTGGATGCGAAAAACCCGGGCATCGTGCTGCCCGAGGTCGACCTCGACAACGCGGTCAACGAGGCGGTCACCGGCTCGCTGTCGTTCAATGGCCAGCGCTGCACCGCGTTGAAAATCCTCTTCGTGCATGAAGAGGTGATCGAGCGCTTTATCGAGAAATTCAACGCCAAGCTGAAGAACCTCAAGCCCGGCATGCCCTGGGAGCCGGGGGTAGCCCTGACGCCGCTGCCGGAGTCGGGCAAGGTCGACTACCTGCACGCGCTGGTGGCCGATGCCACCAGCAAAGGCGCGAAGGTGGTGAACAGTGGCGGCGGCGAAGCCCGGGCCTCGTTCTTCTACCCGGCGGTGCTGTACCCGGTGACCACCCAGATGCGCGTGTACCAGGAGGAGCAATTCGGCCCGGTGGTGCCGATCGTGCCCTACCGCGACCTCGACACCGTGATCGATTACGTACTCGAATCCGACTTCGGCCAGCAGTTGAGCATCTTCGGCACCAACTCCACTGAAGTCGGGCGCCTGGTCGACACCTTCGCCAACCAGGTCGGGCGGATCAATATCAACGCCCAGTGCCAGCGCGGGCCCGATACGTTCCCGTTCAACGGACGCAAGAACTCCGCCGAGGGCACGCTGTCGGTACATGATGCGTTGCGCACCTTCTCGATCCGCACCCTGGTGGCGACCAAGTTCCTGGAGAGCAACAAGGAATTGATCAGCGACATCATCCGTAATCGCGAGTCGAGCTTTTTGACCACCGATTACATATTCTAAAATCCCTGACTGGAGCCCATAGCCGAGCCCGATGAGCGACCTGCGAACCTCCCGAATGCCCCTGCTGTTGCGCCGACTCCTGCGTCCCTTGCTGGACCCGTATCGGCGCTACCGCCACGCCAGGCTGATCCATGCGGTACGGGTCTCCCTGGGCCTGATCGCGACCATCCTGCTGACCACCGGGATCAACCTGCCCCACGGTGAGTGGGCGTCGGTGACCATGCTGGTGGTGATCGGCGGTTTGCAGCACCACGGCAATATCGGCAAGAAGGCCGCCGAGCGGGCCATCGGCACCCTGATCGGGGCCGGGGTCGGCCTGCTGCTGGTGCTGCAACAGGCTTACCTGGGCCTGCCCTGGGTGACGTATCTGGGGATGTCGGTGGTCTGCGGCTTCTTTTCCTATCACGCCATCGGTAAGGGGGGTTACACCGCCCTGCTGTCGGCGATCACCGTGTTTATCGTGGCCGGCCATGGTGACAACCAGATCACCGACGGCCTGTGGCGGGCGGTGGATATCCTGATCGGTATCGCCCTGGCGCTGGCGTTTTCCTTTGCCATCCCGCTGTACGCGGTCTATTCCTGGCGCTACAACCTGGCCAGCGCCCTGCGTGACTGCGCCACCGTGTACGGGCGCATCGTCAACGGCCAGTCGGTCACCGACGATGAACACCTCAAGCTGCTCAGCCGGCTCAACGCGACCCTGCTGCAACTGCGCTCGCTGATGCCCTCGGTGTCCAAGGAGGTGCGCATTTCCATGACTGAGCTCGACGCCATCCAGCGCAACTTGCGCATGTGCTTCAGCACCCTGGAGATCCTCGCCAACACCCGCCCCGATGTCAGCGACCCACAAGCCCTGGCGCACCTGCAACAACTGCTGAAACAGGAAAACCGCCTGGTGCGCGTGCAATTGATCGGCATGGCCCGGGCCCTGCAATCCGGCGCCTCGAAACGCCTGGGGCGGCGCCTTGACGACAGCCTGCTGCAGCCCTCCAACACTACCCCGGTGTACTCGGCGCTCGATGGCTACCGCCTGCTGACCCGGCAACTGGTGGCCAACCTGGGCGATATGCGCCAGCGTCTGGCCAAAAGCGCGGAACACTGGAAGATCTGATTCAGGGCGTGATCGCACGCCGCAAACGCCAGGTCCAGCCCTGTTGCATGCCGGCAGCGGCCAGCAAAATCGCGATCACCCCCAGCCATTGCAGCCACTCAAGACGATGCCCGAAAGCCAGCCAATCGACGAAGATCGCCGCAATCGGGTAAATAAACGACAAGGCGCCGGTCAACGCGGTGGGCAACTTCTGGATCGCGCCGTACAGCAACACATACATCAGCCCGGTGTGCACCATGCCCAGTGTCAGCAGGCTGGCCCAGGCCGAAGGCTGCGCCGGCAACACCGAAAGGTTGGCCCAAGGCGCCAGCAACAGCACCCCGGTGCAGACCTGGATCAAGGCGATCAGATGGGGTGGCGTGCCGGTCAGGCGTTTGATCAGCAACGCAGCAAAGGCGTAGAGCAGCGCCGCGCCCAGGGCCAGGCCGATGCCTGCAAGATAATCATCGCCACCGGCGCCCTGCTGGCCATGGGCGCTGACAATCGCCAGCATCCCGGCGAACGACACACCCAGCCAGAACAGCTTCTGCGCGGTGATTTTTTCGCCCAAAAACAGCGCCGCCAGCCCAACCAGCATAAAGGGCTGCACGTTATACACCGCGGTGCCGATGGCAATGGAGGCGCGGGAATAAGAGGCGAACAGCAGCAGCCAATTACCGACGATGGCCACCCCGCTGAGCACTGCCAGGGCAAAGGTGGTGCGGGTCAGGATGCCCGGGCGCAGCAAACCGAACCCGGCGCAGATCAGCAGCAAGGTGCCGGCGCCGAACACACAGCGCCAGAACACCACATCCAGCACCGGCTGCCCGGACACCAGCACAAACCAGCCAATGGTTCCGGAAATCAGCATGGCGGCGGTCATTTCCAGCGAACCGCGGCGTGTCATTTTGTCCATCTTCAGGCTCCTCAACAGGTGCCAAAAGTATGACAATGCCGCCCTGGGCCGCTCCAGCGCTTGCGATAGGCAAAAACCGCCGTATGCCTTTTTTATCAAGGCACAATCCGTACTTCACCTAAGAGGCTGCGATGATCGACGAAATAGACCAGGCGCTGATCAGCGCCCTGATGGAAGATTCACGCCGCTCGCTCAAGGCTCTGGCACAGATCAGCGGCCTGTCGTCCCCCAGCGTCGCCGAACGCCTGCGCCGCCTCGAAGAACGCGGCGTGCTCAAGGCCTATACGGTGGAGGTCGACCCCAAACTCTTTGGTTATCAGTTGCAGGCCATCGTCCGTATCCGCCCCCTGCCGGGCAAGTTGCAGGAGGTCGAACGACAGATCCAGTCCATCGCCCAATTCACCGAGTGCGACAAGGTCACCGGGGATGACTGCTTTATCGCCCGCCTGCACGTGCGCTCCATGGAGCAACTGGACACCCTGCTCGATCACCTGAACACCTACGCTGAAACCAACACCGCCATCGTCAAGAAAACCCCAGTCAAACGCCGCCTGCCGCCCATGGGCTGATCGCCCGCGAGAGCGCCTTTTATGTGCGCCACACAAAACTGAAGGCAACAAAAAGCCCGCCGAAGCGGGCTTTTTTATTCAGGGCAGACGATTAGTCATCGCGACCCATGATGCCAAACAGCTGCAACAAGCTGATGAACAGGTTGTAGATCGATACATACAGGCTGATGGTCGCCATGATGTAGTTACGCTCGCCGCCATGGATGATGGCGCTGGTCTGGAACAGGATGCACACCGACGAGAACAGCACGAAGCCCGCGCTGATCGCCAGTTGCAGGCCGCTGATCTGGAAGAAGAAGCTGGCCAGCACTGCGCCCATCAAGACAAAGAAGCCTGCGGTGATGAAACCACCGAGGAAGCTCATGTCCTTGCGGGTGATCAACACATAGGCCGACAGACCACCAAACACCAGCGCCGTCATGGCAAAGGCCGAGCTGACCACTTCAGCGCCGCCCTGCATACCCAGGTAGCGGTTGAGGATCGGGCCCAGCAGGAAGCCCATGAAACCGGTCAGGGCAAACGCCGACACCAGGCCCCAGGCCGAATCACGAAGTTTGTTGGTGAGGAAGAAAAGGCCGTAGAAGCCGATCAGCACCACGAAAATGTTCGGGTAACCGACACGCATCTGCTGAGCCACAAAAGCCATCACGCCGCTGAATGCGAGGGTGAGAGCCAGCAAGCCGTAAGTGTTGCGCAGGACGCGGCTAACCTCTAGCTGCTCAGCCTGCACGCCGTTATTAACTGCGTAATCCTGTTCGCGCATGGCGACACTCCTGTTGGTTTGAAACGTTCAGTGGCAAAGATCATAACAGACGCTCTGCAACAAGCTACGCAGAGAGTTTGACAGTGTGTTTCATTCGGGTATTATGGCGCCCGCAACGCAATACGGAGGTGTGGCCGAGTGGTTTAAGGCAACGGTCTTGAAAACCGTCGACTGTAACAGGTCCATGAGTTCGAATCCCATCGCCTCCGCCATATTTGTACGTTAAAGCCCTGATTATTCAGGGCTTTTTCGTTTCTGGGGTTTGGTGAAAAGCCACTCGGAGGCGATGCGTTACAAAACTATTTGGCGCTCGTTACAAAACTATTCAGATTTCCCTGCCTCCTCGGCTTTCTGCCGACCGAACACAATCCCAAACCTCTACAGCTCGTCGGCGTGAATCGCGCTTTGCTCATGCCTCAATTACTGTATGCACATACAGCACAATTGAGACCTTGCCATGGATCACACCGAGATAGAAAACACCGACGATTGGCTTGGCCTGCCCACTCCCCTGGAGTCTTGCAAGCAACACATTCTGCTACTGGAGAATGAGGTCGACGAATTGAACCGTCAGTTACGCAAAGCCAGATCCGACATCTTCGGCCTGGTTCAAATGAACGACCAGCTTGCCGAGGACAGGTCGAGGCTCAGTGGCGAAATGAAAAATGCAAAAATTCAGATCGCACGCCTGACCGGTGAGGCGTCTGAGATGCTCAGTAAGCTCGGAAGCCTTGAGCAGATCAGACACCAGCGCGATCACTTATTGAGGGAAATGGGGCTTGGAACCGACATGATGCTCAAGGAGCGACTACCCTGACATACGCCTGAAAGGAATTCCCCACCCTTTGCAGGGTATTTGAAGCCGTGAGAAAGGAACCCCGGTCGGGCCATCATGGAGCGGCCGTCCCGCAATACGAGGAGTCAACATGGCAAATGAAGGCAACGTAGATGTGGAAAATTTGATTGTGTGCGCCGAGCGCGCGACGACCGGCCGTGAACGCAGTGCGATCTATTCAGCGCTAGCCGAGGCTGGCGGTGATGTAGCGCAGGCGTATTTGAGTGAGCTTGCTCGTTATGAAAAGTCGGATACCAAAAAGGCCACGCTGATCAAGCTGATCAAAAAGGCCGGCCGGGTGTAATTGCGCTTCGAATATCGCCCATTATGTAAAACAGGCCCCCACACCTTGCCCAGGTGCGGGGGCCTTTTTTTGAGCCGTCGAAACCAACATCCCTAGACGAGCAGGCCAGTCCCACTTAGGCTGCCTTTACGCACAGCTCTCCCTCGCTCGAAAGGATCCTTATGCCCATGCTTGATCAATCACCTCTACCAACCCCTGAGCTACAAGATGCTTGGGCTGAAGAACTGCATGCGTTCAACCAGGTCACAAGTCCGGATGCCTTAGCATTCAGACTAGGGCGCACTGGCGGTTGGATCAGCGCCTTATTGGTAGCCCAGGTGATCGACAACGAAAACTTCGAGGCCTTGGAGCAGGCGCGGCAGCAGGCCAGCGCCCAGGCGATTCGGCGTCTGAAGGTCAATACCCCATGAGCGACCGTGCCCCCTACGACAGTATCCTAGGCCACTTAGCTCTGAGCCCCGCCATACTAGCGAAGGCCCTGCAGTTGCTGGGCGACATACAGCGCGCCGACAGCCCGCAGGCAGTGCTGATCGCCACCGCGCGCGGCGTTGGCTTTTGCGAAGCCCTAGAATTGCTCAGCGCCCTCAACCCCCAGGATCTGGAAAACCTCCACATCGCCTTGGAAGCCGCCGGCCTACAGCGACAGCAGCTGTTGGCGGCGCCGTAATGGCCCAAGTCTATAAAGGCGCGCGGTGTGCGGCCTTCACTACTCCGTCATAAGCCTGCTCGCACGTCACTCCCCTGCTCCGGCTTTGATCAGCATCTGCTGCCAGGTCTCCCGCTCTTTCATCAGCGCGCTTGAACACGTCGGCGAGCACCAGGACGGCGCGGGAAGCTGCCTCGCTTGCGGCCGCAGTGCAGGAATGGCTGCGGGCCTGACTTGCGGTACTGCTGGCGGTTCGATCTGCTTCGTCCCGCACGCCACGATCAGCGCGAACAGCGGCACCAGCAGCAAAAGCCTCATCATTCCTACGTTGTCCATCTTCTGCCGCCTTCGTGATTGATCGTTGAAAGGCCTGTTCCTTTTCGCGCTCGGCGACTTCGGCCAGGGCCCAGGCCTGTTTGTCACCGGCGTCACGGGCGGCCCAGCGGTTTTGCCACTCCTCATCCATTGTTGAGCGGCCATGCTTGTAGGCACCCCAAACTGCAACTGCCACAAGCGCCAGGCAGATCGCCGCACCTGCGGTGCGAAGGCTGATCACGCCAGCACCTTCGCGGCTAGGTCGCGCAGCGCGACGCGGTCCGCCTGGCCAGTCAGACCGCCGTTGATGGTTCGGGTGATCTTGGCGAACTGCCCGGAGTCGGCCAGCTCATTGAGGCCGTTCGAATGCCAGAACCACCCAGCGACCAGGGCGGCAGTCTCAGGCTTCTCCACCAGTTCAGGGTGATTCACCAGGTCCAGACCCAGGGCGACGCCGGCGGCGCGGTAGTTGTTCGCACCGGTCAACTGGATCAGGCCGCGGCCTCGATACTTCCACCCGTCGCCGGGCAACGCGTTACCCATTCGGCCGCCGTATGCGATGTTCGCGATCTGCTCCGGCTTGCGTGCCACCTGCGCGGCCAGGGCGGCGTCGAAGCGATTCGGCCAGACGACCTGGAGCCGATCCGCGCTGTAGTTCAGGTTCTCGACCATCCGAGTCAGTTGGCCAGACTCATGCCCGACCTGGGCGATGAAGGCCGCCATGCGCACCGGAGAGTTGATCTTGAAACGTGTCATCGCTGCATTTAGCGCGGGTACAAAAAAGCCCGCGACTTGGCGGGCTTGGGGAAGGATCTGCAGCAACTGCTGCTGGGTGATGGGCATGGTATTTCCTCAGGGAAAAATAAACCCGCTCAATGGCGGGTGGCGGTGTATCAGGTTGGCTTGAGTGGCCGGTGGGTGGCGTCCGGGAAGCCATCGGCGCCCTCGACCCAGGCTCGCAGTGCGAGCCAGTAGGCTTTCCAATCGGCGGCGGTGCCGGAAATGCTGTCATCGCCGAATTCGATGGCGGTCACGTTCTCGCGGGCGATAGGCATCTCGGCTGTTCGCCATTCATCCTCGACCTTGCGGGTATGGCTTGGGCTTGGCCCCCAGCCGGGGAAATGCCATGGCTGGTCGGCGTGAATGGGTGGCGGGGATTCAACCTCAATAACTCCTGCTGGAGGCTCCGCCCCTTCGCCAAACGCGCCGACAAATCTGCCGTCGCTATTAATGAAATATTTAGTGGTCATGTTCTAGCCCTCACGATGAAACGCCATTTTGCAGGGACAATTCCAACTGTTGTGGCTGTAGTCTTTCGCAATACAAAGAATGCGCCAGCGGCTGTGCCGAAACGGCAGAAGATATTTGTAGAGCTGGTTACGAGCGAGACCCCATAGTTGTACGCGTAGTCCACTGCGAAATGCGGTACAGGGACAACGTCGCCTACTGCGTACTCGGCGTCCGCATCTCTGCAAACGATAAACCCTTGAACTTCAAAGGGCTCAGAGCCAAGCTGGTGAAGCAAGGTTAGTGACCCCCCCGGCGTGATTGTCTGATCAGGAGAGGCGTACGATTTGATTGGGGTTGCATCGCTTTTGTCTAGCTTTAGGTCAAGAGCCGCCTGCAAATCCGCCTGCGCCGAAAGCGTGCCCGTAACCCCGCCCCAAGCCGTAGAAACCGTAACCGCCTGAAATGTGCCGTCGCCACGCAAGAACTTGAGCTGATCACCGGCCGCCGGAGCCGGCACCAGACCTTTTGCCCCGGCAGTCGAGGCCGTGGCCCCCACCAGGGTCGGAACACCCGTTGTCGAACCCGTACCGCCCTGCTCCACGCTCAGCGCCGTAGTGAGCCCGGAGAGCGACGTAATATCGCTGTTCGCGCCGCTGGCTGCCTTACCACGGGTGACTATTTCGGCTTCTTCCGCAGACTCCGCAGCGGCCTGAGCCGACGCCGCTGCCGCCTCCTCAGAGCCAACGACGGCATCCCTTGCCGCCTCGGCGCGCAGAGCCGCTTGGCCAGCTGACGTCGCATCCTGCGAGGTCGACTCCTTATTCTGGGTCGACAGGTCAGCGGCAGCAGTTGCGATATCCGCCTTGGCCACAGCCACGGCTTCAGCCTGAACCGCGGTCGCTGCAGCTTCGGTTGCGGCCGTGACTTGCTCTTGCATGTTCGCCACGCCGCTGGCAATCACACTGGTCGCCGCGCGCAGTGCGTCGGCCGAGTCTTTGACGTAGCCCTGCATGGGTGCGAGCGAATAGACCCCACCTGAAACAGGCTCACCCTGATAACTCGGCGCGATGGACAGAGCGATGTCACTCGCGATGTTGGTGACTTCGTACCATTCACCGTCAGGGCCTCGGAATGCATCCCCCACTCGCGAGTTTGCAATGAAGGAGGTGCCCGCACCAATAACGGCATTAGAACCTTGGGCTAAGGAAACCGTGCCCGTTTTATACCATGTCATTTGTTTGTCCTAAGAGATGGGCTTAGCGAACACAATTGGGATATAGAAAGATAAAGAGTTACTAACCCCCACAATGAAAGGGACAACCCTGTTATTTTCGTACTCCCAGGTACAGTATAGTTTTGCGTATGTTGTACTAGAACTTCCAACGTCCATGCCAATCGTGTTTATCAACATGTAGTCTCCGGTATCAAGAGGCGAGTAAGCCGTCCAGTTACTCCTTCTTTGACCCTGACCAACAGTAGATGAACCTAGGTAAGTCCAGTTTGTTATCGTTCGCGTGAACTGTGCACAAGGCGTTCCGCTGTCGAATAGAAGTTTGGAGTTCCCATCCCAAATGCGAAATCCATAAGTTGCAACCTCTCTTGATTGGAACGCGGCGCAGAAGAATTTTCCTCCACCGCCCCCAACAAAAGAAAACCCCGTCCAGTTGCCAGGACCACCACTAATGGTTGCATATTGAAACGTGGTGCTTGCATCGGGCCTGACAAATACCAGGGGCGGCTCCTGCGTGGTAACTGCTGGGGAGAAACCGGCGCCCCCTGCATACCTACCGGACTGCAAAACGACTAACCTTGAAAACTCCGAATCTAACGTGACCACGTTATTGTTATTGGTAAATTCAAGACCATAAGACATCTATCTATCCTTCATAACCAAGAGCCTTTGTGTTCCCAGGCCAATCACCGCAGTAGAGTGGGATCGATTGCCAAACCAAACATAAACCCCACCCTCGACAACTTGCGGCTCAAACTGAACCGCATAGGCATTTTGCGCATTTGGATCTTGGGGGTATGCGCCGATTGGAAGGCATACAGCAGAGTGTGTTGATGGGCTGACTCCGGGAATACTTATGTAGGTATTCCTGGGCCCTGAGTTATTAGGTACTCCTCTACTGACAAGCCCTGAATACACAACTCTTACCGTGAACGAGTTCTCATCCAACTCAAGATTTCCGGTTGGCCCCCATACCCTTATCCCATAGCTCATGCGGAAAGATCTCCCCACTGGTAGCGCTTGGCATCGTTCTCGTCGAAGACTTTGCCGCCGCGGTTATTGATGGTTTGGCGTCCACCAACACCGACGGTGCTGTTCAACTCGAACTCACCGGTGACGAAATTGATCATCAGCCCGGTTTTGCCCGGGACATAGTTGGCCGACTGGATACTCTGGGTCAGCTTTGCCACACCAATCGAAGCATCCTGGATGAACGCCGAGCGCATAAACACCTGGCCGCCCTGCACGGTGAAAGGCGTGAAGACCTGGCCGCCTGCCAGCGTACTGACGATCGCGAATCGATCCGCACTCACCAGGAACTGGCTTCGAAGCACTCCCTCTTCGTCCTGCTCGATACCCAGACCAAAACCAGCAGCCACCAACTGGCCGTCGGCGTTGACCTGCATCTTCACCGAGTACATCGTGGAAAACTTGCCGTCGGTGTCGGCCTGGGCCCGGCTTACCGTTTGGATATCCGCAGAGTTATCCTCGATCTTGACGCCGATCTGCTGGATGGCCTGGGCTGTCGCCTGTCGATCGCTCACAACAACGCTCTCGAGCTCGTCCACTGAGCCGCTGACATCTCCCACCTTTGCGCTGAGCTCGGCCTGCCGCTGCACCATGGCCTCGTTCTGCGAGGCGCGCGTCTTCACTTCCTGCGCGAAACTCGCCGAAGCGTTGTAGCCCTGGAGTGCATCGGCAAGATCGCCCTCCCCGTTGTCATCTCGATAGGAAGCCTGCAGCGCCTGAAGGCTCGAAGCTTGGACAGTCACCACGCCACCCAGCTCAGTGATGCTGGTGGTGTTGGTCTCCACCTGGCGTGCCAGGCCATTGGCCGAGACCAGCACCTGGCCAACGTCCACCCAGTAGTCGACGTTCGGCGGCGAGGTATCGACCGGCACCAGCTTAGTGGCCTGATAGATCCGCTTGCCGACCACCACCAGGTCACCCTCGAGGTACACCGAATCGGGGTCATAAGCCGACAGCCCGTCGAGCGCATCGATCTGCGCCTGCAAGCCTGGGATCTTGTCGAGCTCATCGTTGATATCGTCGCCCAGCTCAGTGCGGCCGATCTGCCCGGCGATCAACTCAAGCACCGGCGCCGCGTCGGCGCTGGCCATCCCCATCACACCATTGCCGACGGGGTAGAACGGACCCACATTGCCGGTGCGGTCCACCAGGCGCGCCCAGAAGAAGAACTGAGCACCGGCAGAAAGCGCCTGCATGCTGTAGTTGCTTTGCGGGTGAGCCAAGTCGGCCAGCTTGGTGGCCACCGAAAGATCATTGGCCTGGCCATACCACAGCTCCGTGCGCTGGGTGTCCTCAGCGCCTGGCGGGAAGCTCCAGCGGATACCGATGCCAAACAGTTCGCTGGTGGTGGACAGGAACGCCACCGCCGGCGGCAGGCCCGTCTTGCCTTCCAGGTTGGTCAGCACTGACGTGGTGGGCACCGATGACACATTGGATGCGCTGACCGCGCGAACTCGGGCCATGTACTGGCCGGAGTAGATGCCCGGCACGTCAGCCAGCAGCTCCCCTGTCCGTGGGATCCTCACCCACTCGCGTGCGCCCCACCGCCATTCAACGTCATAGGCCACGGCGTTGGGCACAGCATCCCAGGCGATGGTCATAACTGTGCTCGCGATCCCCTGATCGATGACCACGTTCTGGCTGAGCAGCACGCGCGCCGGAGGATCTTGGGTGCCGATTGGAATCCCGGTGATTGGCCGGGAGTCGACCACCGCACCGTTGTCGATGTAGTCGAACTTACTGGGCTCGTGCTGGATTACCTCGAGCTGGAACTGATGCCACTCCGGCCGCGTGACGTTGCGAACGTAGAATTGCATCAGCTTCAGGTCGTCGTAATCCAGCACCCATCCGCATTCAGCCTGGGGCTGCTCGCTGTAGTCGGCCATGACGGTGACGTTTCGACCAGAGACTGAGCGGACCTGCCGGGCCTCGGACCTACCGCTTGGCAAGTTCACAAACAGGCGAGAGTCCACTGGCACTTCGGTGTCCCGATCCAGGGTGATTACTCGGCCCGCAACGGCAGAGATACGGCCACCATTGGCTCGCCCGGCCAGCGCCGGGTCTGCAACGGCGATCACCTGGCCAGGTCTTGGGATATCGCCGTCGAGCCCAACACGAAAAACTGCGCCCCGGGTTTGCAACTGCTCAGTCATCAGCGCCCAGTGGCCAGCGCGCTGCGCCTGCCCGAGTGACGTGCAACCGATCGCATCGAGCGATGTGTCGCGCACCACGCCCAATTCGGCCAGGGCCTCATCGTCGAATACCGGCTCCTTGTCTGTTTCGAATGACTGCTCCGGGTTGTCCCAGGCGACCATGAACTGAGTGTGGCGATCGCGCGCACGACTGCCGTCGTACTTGATGCCGCCCTGATTGAGGATCTGCGTTTGGTTATAGGTGTACACCGGGTCGCCAGGCATATCGGCATTGACGACGATCTGGCTGCCATCCCAATAGGCCAGCCCGTGGAATATTGAGGCCAGGTCCTGAAGCACGGCATAGGCTTCGGCCTGCTTCTGGAAATACAGGTTGCAGGTGAAACGCGGCTCCTGGCCGCCCTTCCCGTCCGGAACCAACTGATCGCAGTACTGCCCGATCCGGTACAGCGACCAGCGATCCACCATGGTTGCGTCGATGCGATCGCCAAGCCCGTAGTACGGGTGCAACACCAGGTCGTACCAGATCCAGGCAGGATTGTTGGTGTAGGCCTCCTTGAAGGTCCCGTCCCAAATTCCATTGCTGGTACCCGGCCCAGACGTGGCATAGGTGCGAGTCTGCGCGTCGTAGTTGGCTGGCACACGGATAATCCGGCCACGCATCAGGATCGCAATCTTTGCGATATCACCGCCGAACACCTGGGCGTCGTACTCGATGCAGCCGACCGCGGTTAGCGGGTACTCCTGGTCGCTGTCCACAACCTCGGCGATTGCCTCGACCACCATTTCGTCCGACACAAGATCGCTGCCGGCATTGGGAGTGAGGCGGCGCGCGCGGATGGTCCAGCGCGAGCCGGCCGGCAACTCAAGTCGGTGTGAGCGCTCGTATTTTGTGATGTTCTTGCGATCGACGAATGAGGTCAGCACCTGGATGTAGGGGCCGTTGTCGGTCGAGATATCGACCGCATAGTCGATCCGAACCCCGCTTATGTTGCCGGCGGTGTCCTGCTGGCGAAGCGTTGGCCAGCTGAAGCGGATACGGACAGCATCGATAACTGAGTTGTTGATGGTATGCAGCCACGGGGTACCGCTGCGCAGCTCCTGCTTCACATCGATTTCGTTGCTGGACTCAGCGATCCCCTCCAGGCGGTCTTGGTTCAGCTCGCCATTGCGGAACTGCCACTTAACCCCGGGATAGTTGATCGTGCCATCGGGCGCCTGGATCGGCGTACCGGCCAGCTTGATCGAGCGCAAGCCGTCGACGGGGCCGACAATAGGGCCCCAGCTCCAGAGGTAAGTGATTCGCGCAGTGGAAAGCGACGGCACGCTGTTGGAGGCGATGGTAGGGCTCTTCTGCTTGGCCTGCCCGCCCTTGCTGCCGGAAGCTGCTCGGCGTGGCCGACCTGTCTTCTGCGCCGCCTTTTTTGCTACTGCGCTCATGCGCCCTCCAGATAACAAAAAACCCGCCGAAGCGGGTTGGGTGAAGTGGTTCGATCAGAGGTTGTCCTGGGTGTAGATCCCGCCCGACTCAACGGCGCCGCCGATCTCGCGTTCGCCATACAGCAAGGGGTATGGGTTGCCCTGGGCGATGGTTGTGATAGCCGCGCCAAACCCGTAGCTCGGGTTGTTGCCGTCGTCGTTCTTGCCCTCGGCATTGGCCTTGGTGGTCGGCGACAGCATTTGCACAACCCCGCCCAAGCCAACCGCAGCGCCGGCGGCGAGCAGGCCAACGCCCAGGGCGGAGGTGGTGCCGCCTGTGACGAGGCCCGCCACGATCAGCACCGCGCCGAGCAGCGTCTGGAACATACCTGCCTGTTTGCTGCCCTGGACAATCGGCTGAATGCGAATGTCACCTTCAAGGTTTCCAGAAAGGGCGAGCTCCTCGTGAGCCAGATTGCGCTCGTCAACGAATACGGCGAACACCAGCCCGCGCTCGTGCGCTGTACGCATGAACTTCTCGAAGCCAGGCTTCATCGCGCACAGCGCGCTGGTCGCGTCGTAGACGCTGTGCAGGTCCAGTCGGTACTGCTTGCCGAACTTCCTGCCCAGCACACCGCCAAGCTTGATCGTGCGCATCGTCATGGCCGGTAGTCCTTGTGCCGAAGAATCAATTTGACCCGGCTGGCCATCGACCAACCATAGATCTCACGGGCGGCCAGCCGGCCGGGCATGTGGTGGTAAACGAACGGCCCAGAACCACCAAGCTTCGGCGCCGGCTCGCTGACCAGCGCCGGCTCATCGCCCAGGTAAATAGCGGCATGGTTTGGGAAATAACACTCGCGGCCGGGGGTCGGCACTTGCAGGACCAGCATATCGCCGCGGCGCGCTTCGGCGACCTGGTGAAAGCCGGTGGCTGCGAAATTGTCCTCGTACAAGCTCGGGCCATCCTTCTGTTCCCACCACAGATCGCGGCGCTCAAAGTTAGGCAGTTGCAGGCCCGCCTCGCGCGCGTACCAGTCGCGGCAGGCCGACCAGCAGTCCAGCAGGCCATGGGAGAAGTCGCGCCCCAGCAGCGGGGCCTGGAAGCCCGAAGGCTTAAACCACTCGAACTCACCGCCGGGCCAACCCACGATGCCCCAGGGCAACTCGTGAAGCTCACAGCTGACACGATCGGCCATGCTTGGCGTCGGCGCCGCGTCTGGGTGGCTATGGATGATCGCCAGTACGTCGCCCAGGTCTTCCGCCCTGGCCATATCCTTGTGGTCGATCTGAAAGTGCTCTCGCGGCGTGCCGGCGATATTGGCGCACGGAACATACTCTCGCCCGGCGGCCGACTTGATCAGTACGCCGCACGCCTCGGCCGGGTAAGCCTGCTCGGCGTGAGCGCGGATCGCGTCCTGCAATTTTTTGTTGATGCGCATGACTACCTCGAACTTGCGATCAGGCTAGCGCCCATGGACCCGCCAAACCGGCGCGTGTTACCCCGAAGCTTGCAGCTGCTCCACCAGCCCCCACAGCGATCAAGCGCGGGGTTGTCGGTGGGCTGGTTCTTCTTGTCGAACATCGCCGGGCCGGTGTAGGCACAGGCCTCCTGCCGGTACCCGCCACGGCAGGCCCACCGGCACAGCTTGGTGATCTGCTGAGAGGGCAACATCTGACCCTCCATGTCGGTGGGGCTGGAAAGTTCGAACGTCAACGAGATCCCGGGAAGCTCTTCAGTCTTCTGCTCGATGTACCAGATGTTTTTCTTTGCCTGGGCGCTGGCTTCCGGGTTGCCTTCGGGAAAGTTGGCCGCGTCGAGGAAATGGCGGAACGTTTCGATCACGGTCACCCGGGCGCCGGCGAGGTCTCGAAAGCGCAGGCACAGCGCGGTGATTGCGCCGCGAACGCCTTCCAGCTCATCGGTCACCTGCAGGCTTGGAGTAGCCGGCCGGCCATCACCGCGAATATCGAAGCCCTTGGCTTCAATCTGGAGCGGCGAATACAGCTGCCCCTGCCAGATTATTTCCCCTTCCTGTGCATGGCCGTGGAATCGCCACAGCTGGGCCCCCAGGCGTGTAGCGTCGAGCTCGTACAGCCTGATCTGGTTGCCGGGCTCGAGCTTTTGGATCTCGGTGTTGTAATTCATAAACCACCAGAAACAAGAAACCCCGCACTTGGCGGGGCTCTTTGAGGTTGAAGATCAGGGTGTATAGGTCTGCTTGAACGTGAACGACAGCGTCCATAAGCCCGCGCCAAGCGGCTTGGTCTTGTACCCGTTGCACCGGTACCGACCTTGCGCTCCCCCGGGAGGTGTCCAGAGAAAAGACTTATACCCCTCATGCCGATCAAGGAAGTCGCGAACCTGGGCCAGGTCTTCACCAGGGGCCATAACCCCTGAGTGTGTCAGGTTCCAGGTCTGGCTTTTGGTGTTGATGCCGACGCCGCCAGCCTGAGAGTAGCCGTCGCCGAAGTCGTTCGACCAGGTCCGTTGCTCAACATCGCCGTCGGCGCCCAACTGAACGCAGTAGCTGAATGTTTCAACCATCAGACTCGCCTCCAGAGCATGCCACCCTGCCTCATTTCGCCTTGAAGTACGCGGCGAATCTCAGAAACCAACCCCTGGCCCATGGCCTCGCCTTGCTGGCGAGCGGCATCGCCACTCATGCCCGGCTGAGCCTGTACGGTTACAGGAGCACTGATATGAATGCCACCCCCGCCACCAGAAGAATCCGTGACCGCCGTCTGGCGGGCAAGAAAGTTTGTCAGGTCCTTGTTTTGCTCTGGCGCGACCACGCGCTCGCCACCATCCAGAAGCCAAGTGCCCTCCTTGGGGATGCTGCCCATGCCATCGTGCGCCATACCCGCAAGCGCAGCACTTGCCACGCCAGCTACCATTGGAGCAGTTGCCGCAGCCGCGGCGGCAGCTGCTGCTGGTGCTGCCGCTGGTCCAACGATAGGAATTGCAGCAGTCGAGGCGAACGCAGCCAGACTGGCCTGGAACGCCGTAGCTTGGGCGTTGGCCACAAGCGTGGGAACCGCACTCGCTTGAGTAGTTTTACCCACCAGCAACTGCACAGCCTGGTACACCAACCACTGCGCCGCCATATCAGAGAGCGCTTGTAGCGTTGACTTGGCGAAGTCAGCAACCAAGTTGCCCAGGGCATCCCCAGCAGTTTCCGCGCCACTCGCAACATCGGAGAGAAAGGTACTCAGACCGCTTTTCGCACCATCAAGCACAGAGGACGTTGCCTCTGCCGCCATGGCAGAATAATTGGTTGCTGCATCGACATAGTTCTGCCACGCATTACTGACCCCGTCCATCCATTGGTTCTGGGCTTCATCCAGCTGGTTGTAGTAGTCCTGCTGGATGACCAGCCGCTCAGCAAGCGCCTCATCCAGGGCGGCGGTATTCTTCTGATAATTCGTCTTGGCGTCCGGGTCTTTAGCCAGGGATGCGGCTTCGTATTGGGCGTACATCTCGCGGCGCTGCTTGTTGAAGTCCTGGTCAATTGAGAGAAACTCCTTGAGCCGGGCCTTATACTTGTCGCCCTCCCCGGCCCCCGCCAGTTCTTGGGCAAACCCATCCTTGGCCGACCGGTTGCTCTCGCGGAGATTGAACTTCAGTGCAGCGAGCTTGGCAGCATCCTCATTGGCTTTGACCAAAGCCTTTTTGGCATCGAGTTCGGAGGCCAGACCAGAAAGCTCCGACTTCCGCTGCTCGCTGAGTTTTGCGTAGTTGCCGCTGGAAATCTCAAACGCCAGCTTTTCCACCTCAGTTGCGTTTTTTCGCTTCCCTGAAGATTCGTCGATCAGAGCGATCTGGCGTTTATAGTTTTCCTGGGCGTCCTCAAAGGTCTTGAGATTCGTCTTGATTGCCGAGGTGTTGCTTTTGGTTTCGGCGGTTGCCGCCTTGTTCGCCTCTGTCTGGGCCTTTTTCGCATTTGCGGCAGACATGATCGCAACCCGATCCGCCTCCGACAGATCTTTGTGCTCAGCAAGGTATCGCGCCGCTTCTTTTACGGCATCATTATTGTCTTGCAGAGCCCCTACCTGGCCGAGCAAGGTCTTTAGGTACTTCTCGCCAGCAGCGGTCATACCTGTTGTGGTCTGAGTACTGGTCGCTGTAGTTGTTGCCGCTTTACCCATCTCCCCATTCAGTGCGGCGAGGTTTTTAGCTGATTCCTTGCGAATTTCGTTCTGATTGGACCAGGCTTCAGCCCCTTTTCTCAGATCATCCAGTAGCTTCGGAGACACACCTGGTACTTTCGCTGCCTCCTCCAGAACGGGAAGGATGGATTCTCCCTTTCTTCCCGCTTCATCCAGCCTTTCGCTCAGGTCTTTGTAGGCTTTGGCCTTGTCGATAATTTCCTTGTTGCTTGACCCGGAAATCCTCGACGGCAGCGAAATAGAGTCAGACCCAAGAATGCCTTTTTTCAGTTTCTGCTGAAGCGATGCCATCTCGGAACTGGTGGCCTTAATTGCCTCAGCCTGAGCTTCACCCCAGCGCACAAGTGCGCCAGCCTTTTGCTCTTGCGTCAGCAACCGGAATTTCGCAATCACTTCATCCAGCGGGCCCTTCAATCCCTCCAGACCCTGGGCAGCCTTCTCGGCGCTGCTTCTGAAGTCAATGAACGACACAGCAACAGCGCCAGCAATGAAAAGCAGGCCGACTGGGCCTCCCATCAAGGCAAGGAGACCTTTGCCCGCAGTTGCCAGGGCGCCAAATGCTCTCGATGCAATGCTCGCTGCTGCGGCGGCGTTATTTGATGCGGTGGTTAGAGCATTCACTGCCACCGCCGTTTCGGCGTAGGCGACGGCGGCGGAGGCTCTCATCGCGTAAGCGCGCTCGATCTGCGTCGATGTCGCAACCGTCGTAGTAACTAACGATCGCTCCGCCTGTTCAACTTTTCTTGTAACCGCCACTTCAGCAAGGCGAAGCTCTGCGATTCTGGAGATAGATGCCGTACGACCAGTATCAGTAATCTGAGCTGCAAGCCGCTGCTGCTCGAGAAGCCGCTCAGCAACGAGGGAGGCTTGTACCGACTTGATGTTCGCCAGCTCTGATGCTTGACGCACACGGTCAGATGCGACTTTACCTTCGGCCGACTTGATTTCGAGATTGGCTCGTTGGAGCAGGGCTTTTGCGTCAATCTGCTTCGCTTGGGCGGCGTACAGGTCACCCTTTGCAGTCGCTGCTGCCGAAGTGAGCAGCGACTGATTTGCCTTCGCCGCATACAAGGCGTTACCCGCCTGCTGGGCGTAACCACCGGCAACGCGCGCCAAAGCCACATAGAGACCGGTAGTTAACGCCTGAGAAAGAGCGTCAGAGTTCTTCTGCAGAGCAGAAAGCGAACCCGGAAGACTATTATCAATAGCCTTCGAGATGCTCACGAACTCAGCCGCAACTCTGGAGCTTGCTCCAGTCGCCTGGTCAAGCTCGCCGACGAACCTGGTCATGGAGTTGCTGATTGCGGTAAAGCTATTGCCGATGGTCGTTGCTGTCTTGGCGAAGAGGCTGTCCACCGCGCCGGCTTGGCTTTGTAGCGCCTTAACCACGGCCTGTGCAGTAAGCTCTCCGGCTGCCCCCATCGTTCTCAGTTCGCCGACTGTTTTACCCATGCCCGCAGCGATTGCTTGAGATAGTGCCGGGGCCTGCTCCATGACGGAGTTAAGCTCCTCGCCACGCAGCACGCCGGACGCAAACGCCTGCCCTAGCTGGATTAGCGCTGCGTTTGCACTCTCCGCTGAGGCACCAGAGATTGCCAGGGTTTTACTGATGGTCCCCACAACCCCGGCCACACCCTCGCCGGATAGCTTGAGAGCGGCCTGGTTTGTGGCAATTCGCTGATAAAGCTCCGCAGTTGCAGACAAGGGCTGCCGGGAGCTCTGTGCGATATCGAAGACCGCCCTCTGAGCAGTCGCCAGTTCAGCTGAACCGCTTGTCACGAGCTTTAGGCGGTTGGTTAGGGAGCTGTAGGCCTCGGTGGCCTGATACACGCTGCTCACGCTGAACGCTGCCGCCAGAGGCCCGGCAATCTTCGATGCGACACTGGAAAGGGACAGGAACTGCCCCTGGAGCGCCTGGATACGTGAGGACGCAGCATCGGCAGCGGCGCCAGTGCTGGCGACAGACCGGGAGGCACGATCCATGCCCTGCTGGAAGCCGCCGATTCGGGCGATCAGATCCAGGGTCAGCGTTCCCAGCGAGCGAGATGCCATTAACTTTTTCTCCAGGCAATAAAAAACCCGCACATGGCGGGTTTGGAAACCTTGATTGTCTACCCTTCCTTGATGCAAGGAAGATACATTTTGTTTTCAAATTCGTTGATCGATTTTTCTTGCATGGCCTTTGTGCCGTATGCAGGCTCCTCATAGGCGGCAATAACAAATAGACGAGAAATTTTTTCAAGCGTCTTGTTGTCACTCTTGCTTAGCTCAATAGCCTTCGTCATGGGCACACCAGCCTGCCTTCCAGCCATTATTTGTTTAGCTAGAAAGGCCATAGCTTCGCAGTTCTTATCATCCGCATGCACCAATGAGGATGACGCAAGCAAAGCAAATAAAATCAGTGAAATCTTAAACCTAGACATAAGCAACACTCCATGTAAGAAGGTGGCAATCTACCACCATCCCTGGCGGTGATCACGCCCACTCCTCCATGGCCTGCTCTAGGCTCACCTCCGCCCGCGACACATGCGGCATGAAATCAACAAGCTCCGCCTTGCCGCCATTCATTCGGTTGACCTGATGCGCAACAATCGCGCCGCAGAACTCCAGCCGGCGGCCCATGTTCAGCGAACCGTACTTATCCCGATATGCAACCCAGGCCAGCACCTCAGCGTATGAGATATTGGCCTTGGCTTCTGCGATGGTGCACCCGCCGACTCCGTTGAGCACCAGTTCGTGCCACAACTCATCGGCGGGGGTCAGTTTTTTGCCGGGTTATTGACCTCGTTCACGGCCTGCAACAACACCACCCCCAGGCTGGAGTCGAGGTTTACAGCGTCCTCGAATGGCAGCTCTTCGTTGCCCGTTTCGCCCAGCATGATGCTGGCAGACAGGTAGCGAGCGTTCTTGAAGCGTTCCGCCTCACCGCCGGCGAACATGGCCTCCATCACACCGAAGGCATGGCGCCGAATGTGCACCTTGAACTTCTCGGTTACCTCTTTGCCCTTGGCGTCGAGGTGCTTCCACTCGACTTCGCGCTGTACGAGGGCGTCAGCAATGACGCCCCCCTTCTTTTTCAGTTGAGCCAGGTTCATGCGAGCCCCTTACGCGGTTTTGCGAATCCAGGCGGAACCGCCGGAACGCTGAATGGATACGGTAGAAGCCACCACCGCGTTCTGCGCGAACGAGAACGGGAAGTCGGCCACGTAGCCCTGGAAGGCGAACCATGTGCGCGATTCCGGCAGTTCAAAGTCGTCGCCAGCAGTGTTCAGGGTCGGCGGCGCAACACCGTCAGACCAGCCAACAACCCACTTGATGGTGGTGTCGCCGTCGGTTTCGGAAAGTTGGTGCAGCCGAATGTGGCTCGCGTTGTTAGGGTCAGCGTTGAGCCCGAGCGAGGCCTGGCCGGGGGTGCGCAGACCTTTTTTATAGCTGCGTTCCTGAGATTCTAGGCAGGTGTCTTCTACCTGCTCAGCTGGCGAGCCACCCGGGTCGAAGGAGGTGGCGCATTCGATGGCCATAACGGTCTTCGGGCCGGTACCGGTCAGCGGCGGGACCAAGGCGAAAACCTGGGTACCCTGAGTCAAAATCGACATAGTTTTCTCCAAATGTCGGGCATAAAAAACCCGCACTTGGCGGGATGGTTTGGTTGGGTTGGATCTTTATCGCTGGACTATCCAGTCCACGTCGAAGCTGTACCGGTAATTCTTTGTTACCGGGTCGCGGCTCTCACCGCCCCATCGAGTGATGTAGGCGCAAGGCTCTATGGCATCGCGCAAGGCCTTGGCAACAGCTCGGGCGTCCTTGGCGCAAGTGGCAAACACATCGACCTGCAGCGTAAATCCGTCGATGTCTGGGCGCCCGGCCAAATAGTTATCGGGACTACCGCTGATGGTCTGCCAAACCGCATAAGGCTTTACTGTGTCCTGTGCGGCCTCGCCAAATGAGTAGAGGCGCTGCGGCGGGCTGCCCAAAAGCGCGATAACTCCAGGGTCGAGAGCGCACACCGCATTGATTGGCGCAAACATCAGATTTACCTCAATGCAATATCGATCTCACTCATCAGCTCAGACGAAAAGCGGCTGGTGACCGGGTCGATGTTATTGGCGAAAGCTGGTCGCATAAAAGGCGCCGCCGGCGTGAACTGGGTGCCGAATTCGATGTATCGCCAGTGCCTTGTGTCTCCGCCAGGGTTGCCGCTGGCATCCTTGCTGTGTTGGTTTGCTCCCGCGCCGCCCCTAACGCCTACTCGCATCACCACGCCGCCCTCTCGACGCGATTGCTTGGTCGCCTCCTGGGTGATGATGTTCTTCCAGATCTTTTCCTTGGTTTCCGGATCGTCGATGACCTTGGCGGCATCACGAGCAGCGTCCCGGACGATGTTCATGGCGCGCCTGGCGGCCTTCCGGAGACCGGAGCGCTGTAACTTGGGTGCCAAACCGCGCATCTTCTGCACAACGCCGTCGATGCCCTGCAGGTTGAACCTGATCTCGTCAGCCATCGTTCACACCCTCAGAATAAGGCAAGGTCAGATATTCCCGGCCTGACTTAGGATCGGGTAGAACCGCTTGGATGTTGTAGATCCTGTCACCCTCGATGCCGCGCATGGCCGCTTTGATGTCAGGGCGGTACCGGATCACGATGCGGCCGACTTCTTCGGACTGAGCAGCCTTGGCCTGGATGAACTCACGACCGCTGAGCGGGTTAACCGCCGCCCACAGAGTGGCAACGTCAACCCACGACGCCTCGATAGGCTCCATGGTTTCGGGGTCCATCCCGTTCACTCGCTTTTGGAATCTAATGCGGTGGCGCAGATCGCCCGCCCTCATCACACACCCATCTCGATGCGGTATGGCATCAGCAGCGATTGAGATCCCGAAGGAAGCTCGGTGACGGAAACGCCCGTGACCGCATCCTCTCGCGAGTTGTAAAGCTTGCCGGCGATCAGTAAGCAGGCGGCCCGAATAGACGGATTGATCAGGATCGGATCAGTACCAGCGTTGCCAGCCAGGACGTCGGAAGTGAGTGCGTTGCCGTCGGAATAGAAACGACGGTTCAAAAACTGCGCCGCGCTGTCTTCTGCAGCCTCCAGCACCAGCGTGACGTAGCTCTGATCCTCGCTATCGGCTCGCAAATGCTGCATAGCCACGTCGATCGAGATAACAGTCATTTCAGGCACCTTTCTTCTTGCCAACTAGCTTGCCTGCCGCTTTTTCACTTGTCAGTGGATCGGGCGACTCTTCTTGCTCGGTCAGATCAACCAGAGGCTCGCCGTCGTCGTCGCACTCCACGGCATAGCCCATTTGGATCAACTGTCGGGCGTGCTGCTCATCGGTGATGAACAGCGAGCCCTCTGTCAGCGTCTTGCCGCCCAAGTACAGCGGCTTGCGGGTAATCATTTTCATGGTTGCCTCCAAAGGCCGCCCGAGAGCGGCCTATCCAGGGTTAGCCGCCAGAAGCAGCGGGCGCGGTGAACGAGCCATAGATAAAGGCTTCTGGTCGCTTAACGGCCAGCGCCGCACGCTCTTCGCAACGGATCGAAATCATGTTGTTCTCGAAGTCGTCTGCGTTCTCAGTAGAGATCACCACGTTGGCATCTTCACGGTCGAACAACTGCGCGCCGGTTTGGAAGGCACCGGTGAGGAACTTGCCCTGGAAGGCCGCGATCTCGGTCGCAACAACAGGCAGCCCCCACAGCAGAGGACCGCTCAGGCCAAGCGGGTTGGCGAGAATGTACCGGCCAAGGCTGTCCTTAGTCAGCTCAATCTTGGCCCAGTCAATGAAGTGGAGGACATGACCCGAGGCCGGGAGTCGAGCCAACTGCGCCTGCAGCATCGCCAGGCGCAGATCATCGATACCAGACTGCTTATCCACGTCAAACGCAGCATCGAAAGCAGTGGCCTGAGGAACGATGCCATGCAAATGAACGCCGGTGCCGTCCCCGAAAAGGATCTCTGCCTCTTCTACGTATTTCAATCCATAGCGCATTTCGACATCAATGGTCGATTGCAACTGAGCGAAGTCGTCAAGGATCTGCTTAGATGCCTTGAACATGTGTGCCAGTGTGCTCACGGCGGTCATCTTGGTGGCGAACTGGATATCGCTATACGGCTTCTTGGTGCCCTCAGCCACGACACGCGCAGCATTGGTGAAGCCAGTTTGTTGCACCCAGAAAATCGTGGGCTGAGTGGTGCGACCAGGTGCAATCAGGTCGCGAATGAACAAGCGCTGCTTGGGCGCGACATCAATGCCGGGAAGGCGCTGCGGCTCAACCACGCCGGCGGGCACGTTGGTGCTGAGCAGCGCCGCGTGAACAGGGATGCTGACACGACGGTTACCTTCGACGTGGGCAGAGAATTGCTTCAGCGCTTCGCTTTTGATGACAACGCCGCCGACAGTGTCACAGGACGCAGCGGCCGTGCTGGCTGGAGTGCGTGCAAATTCTTGCTCAAGCTCGCCGAGCTGCGCCTTCAGTTGCTTCTCGGCCTCGGTCAGGCTGTTGAATTTGGTCGCCAGCTCGTCGACTGCACTTTTAGTTTCCGCCGACAGCGAACCAGCCTTCTTGGCTTCGGTCAGGGCATTTTCAGCCTGCTTGCTGAATTCGTCGGTGGCCTTCTTGAGTTCGTTGGAGACGTTCTTCAACAGGTCCGCAGTAGTTTCGCTCATGGTTTTTCTCCGGTTTGGATAGCTGCTTCCGAGAACCGCGAAAGCGCGGCCTGTAGCTCGGCAATGGGGTCGACCAGGTCGGTCGGGATTGCGGCAGCGTTCTGCTTGCCGGAGGTGGTAGCGCCAGGCGTACCAGCCTTGAGTTCTTGAATGAGGGCGCGGCGCTCGGAGCGCGGCATGCCCTGTTTTGCCAGGATCAGATCCATACGGCGGGCGGCAACCTGGTGTGGCGCCGATGCGCCCACATCCTCGATAGCCGCATCCGACGAAAGCAGGCTGTCGGCAAACCCCGCCTCGATAGCAGCGGCGCCGCCCATCCAGGTCTCGACATCCATGAGCTTGCGCATGGCTTCGATTGGGTCGCCGGTTCGCACGGCGTAGATATCGGCCAGGGTGCCGTCGATCTGCTCGAGGAAGTCAGCCACCTCTCGAATGTCGTTGCGATCGCCGGCGGCCATGGTCCAACTGTTGTGGATCATCAAGAAGCCAGCACGGGCTATCTGGATCTCGTCAGCGGCCATGGCAATGAAGGAAGCTGCTGAGGCCGCCAGACCAAGAATCTGCACAGTTACCTTGCCTTTGTGCTCTCGAAAAAGGTTGTAAATGGCCAGCCCTTCAAACACATCGCCGCCCGGACTGTTGATCTTAACGACAACATCGTTGTCGCCAATCGACCGCAGTGCGCCGCTGATGCGCTTTGCTGTTACCCCCTCACCGGTCCACCAGTCGTACCCAATAGGGTCATAAATGGTGATGGTGTTGTCGTCAGTGCTCGCAGCCTTGATCGATGGATTCCACCGTTCCAAGGCCTTCGGCGTCAGGTCGCAGTGAACCTGCGCGCGCGGCCGAGCCTCCGGCGGCGCCGGAATGGTCTTTAGGGTCATTGGTTACTCCAGGATCAAGCGGCGAGAAGCCGTGGTAGCGATATCAGCGCATGGGCCATCATTGGCCCGTCAGGATTTCCAGCATCAAGCGCCTTAGATGCCAACTCAAAGGCCTCATTGATCGCTTCTTTGTCACCGCTTTGGTTGGCAGCTGTGATGCGCAACATGAAGGCTGTGGCGGCCGGCGACATGCCTGCGGACTGTTTCCCTAGCTGGTCGAGTGGTACAAGCGCCGACTGAACGGTGAACGTATCGCCGCCCGGGATCGGCGCCATGTTTTCCAGCCGGCGCACCTCGTTGCGGCACATCCAGCCGTTTTGCAGCGCCGTGCTGTACCAGGCGCCGCGACCGGCGCTGTCAGCGCGCAGCAAGCCTTCTACGGCGAACTCAGCGAAGAACTCGTCAGCATCAGCCTCACCGATCAGGCATCGGGTGATCTCCTGTTCGATATTCACCAGCAGCGGACGCAGGCTATTGGTGAGGAAGTGCAGGTTCTGCGCCTCCACCGAGCTGGCCCAGCTGGACTGCTTGTCCATGTGCCCAACCATGAAAGGCGGCACCCGGAACCATCGGCACATTTCCTCAATGCTAAACGAGCGAGACTCCAGCATCTGCGAGGCTTCGGGGTTCATCGTGATCCCCTGGTACTTCAGCCCAGCCTCGGCCACCATGATCTTGCCGGCGTTCTTGGAGCCCATGAAGGAGCCGAGACTGCTGCGCAACTGCTCGCGCTGTGCCGGGGTGAGCGTCTTGTCGCTGGAGAGGATCCCGGAGGCCTGCATACCCTGGGCAAAGACCTTGGCGGCCGCCTCTTCTACCGCCATGGCCGATCCAAATATCTCCTTGCCAGTCGTTACGGGCAGCATCCCGCACACGCCATCCAGACCAAAGCCGCGGATATGCATCAAGGTTTTTTCAGGAATGTCGCGCTCTACGCCGTTCTCCGTGTATGTGTACTTGAGCCGGCCATTGTCCTGCCGCTTGACCCGCATGCACTGCGGCAGAAGCGGCACCAGCGCGATAATCCGGCCCGCCAGCATCTTCTTCTCAACGAAAGCGTTGCCGCGCAGACAGATGCTCGCAACCACCAGCAGCATGAAACGCTGCGGGGTCATTTCCGAGTTAGGCACCCGGCACAGCAGCCGATACAGAGGATGGTCAGTCGCCGGAGCCCTTGACCCATCCGGCAGGCGGCGGTACAGCTTCAGCGGCAAGGTCGACACCGACTCCGAAAGCAAGCGGACGCAGGCCCATACCGTGGACAGCTGCATGGCTTTATCAACCGATACGTGCTGCCCACTGATCGAACTGCCGAACCACTCCTGCCAGAACGAACCATCCTTTAAGCCGATGGGCACACCAAGCCAATTTTGAAGAGTGGCCTTGATTCGCCCGGGTTTCTTTTCGCGCGCCATCAAAGCCCCACCATAATTGGATTGTCGAAAAAGCCCTGTAGATCACCGCAACCCACCGGGTTCAGTGCTATGAGCGTTGTTGCGTCGAAAGTAGCCATAAGTGGGTCAATCTTTGCCGACCCGCTCACCTGCTTATTGATTGCGATCGCGTTACCTACCGCGACCGTTCTGGCGTTGCCGACACACCAGGCCATAAGCCGTGTGCCACCGTGAATGAACTCGCCGCCGGCCACCTTGCGCTCAGTGGTCTTGATTGCGCCATTGAGACGCCAGCCTTGGGAGATCGAAACGATCTGCTCCATGGTGATTCCGCGCTCTTCGGTGGTCAGCTCGTCAACTATGTCGCCGATGCCAGCTGAGTCGACGCCAATTGCCTGTTTGTCGGGCAGAAGGCCTGCGTCACGAACTTCACAGATGATGTCAGCCACCTGCTGCACATCGTCGCCGGGCCGATCAACAATGGTCAGGTCGCCATCTGCTTCGAAGTCACGCAGGTTAGAAACGATGTCCTTGCGGCGCTCCAGCGCGATCTTGTGAGCCCAGGCATGTGCCCAATGCAGCCAGCGCCGCGTTTCACGCTCACGACCAATTAAGCTGAGCCCCAGCAGGTCGTCCAGCCCACCACCATCAATACCCACCACGATCACTTCGGAACGCAGCAGCAGTTCGTCAAAGGTCAGCGAGTTGTCGCCGGCAGCCTCCCAGTGATCAGCGCCGGCCCAGCGATCCGTGCGTAGGTTGAGGCCGATTTCGATGTTCAGGTGTTTGGCCAGGAACTTCTGCAGAGAGCCGTCCGAGGTGCCTAGCCGTTTCTTGAGCTGGTC
Source organism: Pseudomonas sp. MF4836 (assembly GCF_002018875.1). GTDB lineage: Bacteria > Pseudomonadota > Gammaproteobacteria > Pseudomonadales > Pseudomonadaceae > Aquipseudomonas. The sequence goes on along the minus strand of NZ_MVOL01000001.1, from coordinate 193,869 downwards.
CTCTAGCCACTCAGCGCTCACCGACCGACCGATGTTTGGGTTGGTGATGTAGAAGTTGTCCGGGTTCAGATACTCCTTGCTCGCAACCATGCGCGCAGGGAATTCGTAGAGCACACCCAGCGTCTTGCGGTCGACAACCTTGCCGTCGCGCACCTCGCGCCAATACTTCAAGCGCTCCTTGAATACGCCTGCAGGGGGTTCGTCGCTCTGGGTAGTCAGGTAGATCACCCAGCCCTCTTCTCGAGAGATCTGCCCGCCAAGTGCCTCCATAAACATCGACTCGGCATTGGCGCGCTTGCCGAACACCCAAAGTTCATCGACCAGCACCTTCCCCGACTTTTTACCGGAAACGGTGTCAGTGTCGGCCGCAACAACTTTCAAGGAGTTTCGCGTGGTGCGATCTGTGATCGTCCTGATGTGATCCTGGATGTGGAACATCGCTGACAGCTCTTCGTCAGCGCGGACCATTGCCGCGGCTGGCTTGAACGCGTTGTCCGCAACCTCGCGCGTTGGGGCCAGGATCAGGTGCTCTTCTTCCTCTCGCCAGCACAGGATCAATGCAGTGAGCATGATGCCGGCGGCGATGGTACTTTTCGTGTTCTTCTTGCTGATCAGCAGGCCAAACTCGCGGATCAGTTGCTTGCCGGTCTCGGCGTCGTAAGCACCAAAGATGCATCGGACGTAGTCGAACACCCACTCATCGCAGCAGTCGGCCATCCTTGGCTTGCCTGGCAGATCCGGAACGCGGAGTTCCTTGAATATCTGAAGCGCGCGCTCGGCTTCGTCTACAAAAATCGGCGGCGGAATAATCGACTCATGGTCGATCAGGCGCTGCTCCCATTCAGGGCATGCGGTCGACCATTCCATAGTTAGACCTGCTTACCGTTTGCTGCGACCAATTTGGGCGGGGCCTGCCTGGAGAACTTTCCAGCGGCCTTTTCCGCCGCTTCCTTCGCTGCATCCTTCTTTCCGCCCTCGCCTTTACGGGAGTGAACGAATGGCATCAGCGCCTTGGCGGCGTCGACGCGTAACTTCGCCTCGCTTTCGAGGTCGTTCATGACAGCCAAAAGGAAATCCTTCGGGTCGGAATGTCTCAGGGCTCGGGCCAAATCGAATCCGCCCGCAAGCGGCTCTTCAGGCAACTGGTCGGCGCCGACCGGTGACACTGTCTTACCGGATGGAGCATTAACATTTTTGTTAACGCCGGCCTTGGCGAGTGCAGCCATAACGTTTGGGTGTTTAGCCAGTCTCGAACCGGCGACTGAAGCGCTGGGGGCCGCGTAACCAGCGGCTATTGCTGCGTCCTTATTCGAGGCGCCACCTTGCACGGCGACGACAAAGGCGCGCTGTTTAGGTGTTAACGCCATTAACAAAAACCTCAAAAGGGGAAATAATCTGCGCGTGAGAGGGGGAGTGGTGTCCGAGACAAAAGGTCCTGAACTTTCGACACACCCCTCCCCCTTGCAGCACGTCAATGACGTGCATCAACCTCGATAGGCCGCTGACTCGCGAGCCGTCTTGGCCTTGTGGCATGGGATGCAAATTGCCTGGAGGTTGCTATCGTCGTTGGTGCCGCCCTGGGCGACGTTGACGATGTGGTCCACCTCAAGGTCCTTGGTGGTCAGCCCGCACACTCGGCAGGTGTAGTTATCGCGAATCAGGACCGACTCACGCTTTCGGCGCCACGGGCGCCCACCACGACCAGAGCCCCACGACTCACCACCCGAAGCATCAGCAAGCGATGAGACCTTGCGAGTGTCCACCGGTGTCAGCCTTGACTTGAGGCTGGGTATCTTGGCCATCAGGGCAGCCCGCGTACTGGTGTGCCGTCCATGTAGGTGGTAGCCAGCGAATCAGGGTCTTGGTCGTCTTGCTCAGTGGCCAGCGCCTGAATCAGCAGGATCAGCAGTTCGTTGGTCTTGGCCTCCTCGGCCAGTTGCTGCTTGAAAACCGTCAGAAACTGCTGTTCCTTCCCCTGGATGATCGCCATCTGCTCCGGTGTCAGTCGGCACAGGGTTAGCCCCGAGGATTCCTTTTGCTCGCTCATATGCCAGCCTCTTCATCTTGTTGAACCATTCGCGCCGAGCGGCGCATCCAGGACAGGCCATCAGCCTTCAACTCGTTTGGCTGCGGCGCGATCGTAGTACCCGCGCACCTTCTCAACGCCAAGGAAGCCAACGGCACCACCGGCGAACGTTGCCATGCTCTGCGGTAAGCCCATCCACTCAAGGAGCGGGACAAGCGATAGCGTGACCAGGCCGCACAAAGCACCCTCCAGATACATCTGGCGCCGAGTACCGCCGCCATACATCACCCGTAGCACAGCGATGCCGACCGAGAGACCCGAGGCGTAAAGCTGAGGTTGATGCATGACCAGCCAGGCAATCATTGCGGCCCAAAGGCCAGGATCCTTTTCAGGCATGTTCGGCATCTCGATTCCTCCCTTTCTGGGAGCGCGAATGAAAAAGCCCCGGCAAATGCCGAGGCTTGGATTAGGTGCAGATGGCTGGTGCTGCATCTCCAGCATTGGGTCTTAACGATCTAGGCCTGTGCTAACCCAAGCACGACCGAGTTCCGCGCATCATCTGCATAAACGAAAAAGCCCCGCAAAATGCGAGGCCTTGGAATACAAAAAAATTCACATCGAAAACAACAACATTGCAGTTCGCGGCATAACGAGCTCAAAAGCTCACAACTCCCAATCTCCGTCGTGTATTTTTCTCTGCTCCTCTTTCAGTTCATCGCTCAAGTCTTCTTCCGGCACCCCAAGAATACCAAGCTGCTTTTTTGCATCTGTGAGATCTTCATCTTGATGTTCATCGTGATCGTGATCGTACGGAAACGACATCGTTTACTCCCCCACTTTAAATGCCACCGAAATGATGGCACGTCCCAGCCTCCGTATTTGCAGCGCAGGGATCAAGTCTCGCTTCGTAACAACAAGTAACAGTGAGGGCGGCCTATGGGTGACTAACTCTAAAATGCAAAAAGCCCAACTCTAAGGCTGGGCTTTGCTCGCGGAAAAACCGCAAAGTAACGTGAAAACTATAGTTCCAAATCGATCCTGTCAAGCGGCATTTCGCCGAAGATCCAGAGCACCGTCAATCCACGCGATTCCGGCCTTCCATAGACCCTGGGTCTTGCCATATCCGAACCCTAGACGCTTGCCTACGGTCATCAGGTCGATATCGCGCGATCTGTAATAAGCAATGATGACATTGCCTGCCTCGGGGTATCGACTGCGCAGGCGGCCGACCAATCTATCCATCATCAGGGCGTCGTCATCGGTAATCATGGGGTCAGCGATGGTGTTCTCGCGGGAAGCGCAGCATGAGACGCCGGAACCCAGCACGACCCATCGGCCCCAGTGTTCCAGCAGATCCTCAGCAGTGCGCTCGTTGAAGCTCGGTGTTCTGGCCATGGCTCAATCCCCTGTGTAGTTGGTGGCACCTGGGCCACGGCGGTTGTTCTCGTTGTATTGCGCGTTAGCACCGGCAGGCTTGAAGCAGTTGAACTGTGCGATCTGATGCTCGGCAGCCTGTAGACGGATGCTCAACTGCGTCACCAGCACCTCCAGCGGCAGCACCTCGCCGGTTTCGGCGGTGACCCAGCCCGAGGCATTGCACTGCACGCAGGACAATTCGTAGAAAACGCTCTTGATCACCGCACGACCTCGGCAGACTGGACACTTGGCCAGGTCCAACTGAGCTGCGCGGAATGCGGGGCCGTGTGACTTCTTCATTGAGCCTCCAACAGTTGCTCGTGCAGGCGGTAGACATTCGGCCCGTCGCCATAAGGCCAGTGCTGCACGGAAAGTTCTTTGCCGTTTTGCATGGTCAGCACCAGGTGCGTGCTTCCGTTCCATTTCTCGTACCGCATCGAACCGACTTCAGCCGGGTTCACAGCGAGGCCAGATGCCTTATCGAGCAAAACCATCATTTTCAAACCTCGCCCTTAACAAATTGTGGGAATGACTCGCAGGCCGCGCTATTCAAGGCGTCTACAAGGTTTTGCGAATCCTCAGATCTAACGCCTGTCTGCTTATGGATCGCCTGAAAGCCGCGCTGATCTAACCAGGTGTGCCACTTGACCAAGGCGAGTCGACGCTGCTCCTTGGCCTGGGTGTTGATGTAGGTGGAGGCGATCTTGCCCAGGGAGTGGTTGAGCAGCATCTCGCCGATGTGCCCGTCGACGCCCAGGTCGGTCCAGGCAGTACGGGCCACCTTGCGCAGGTCGTGGCTGGTCCAGGCGCCCTGCCCCAGCCGCGTGAAAACCGCGCTGGCCTGGTTGTCACTCAGGGGCTTGCCACGGCGCGACGGGAACAGGAACTGGCCCTCATAGCCCTGGGCGGCCTGGCGATCACGGTAGCGCTGCAGCAGCGCAACCACCTGGTCGGTCAGCGGCACCCGCAGCTCGGTCTTGCTCTTGGTGTGATCGGCCGGCAGGAACCACTCGCGCTCAGGCAGGGCAATGTCGGCCCAGCGTGCCTGTCGCGTCTCGCCGATCCGCGTGCCGTGGCACAGCATCATCAAGGCCAGCATGGCGTCGCCCGGTACACTGTCGAAGCGCTCGGCCAATAGCTGCACCAGCTCAGGCAACTGGATGTCCCGCAGCCGCGCAGGCTTGGGCAGGATGCGCGCCGTGGTGAAGTTGACGAACTTGAGCTCCGCCATCGGGTTGACCGGGATCAGGTCCAACTTGCGGGCCTGGCGGAAGGCCACGGCGAGCAGCCGGTAGAGCTGCTGGACGTAGGACAACGACAGCTCGGCCTGGGCCGGCCACATCAGCAACTGGTCCAGGGTCTGCGCGCTGACGTCGCGCAGCAGCAGGTCGTTCAGGCGCGGCTTGAGCTGGCAACTGATCGCGGACTTGCCAGCGGCCCGGCGCTTCTCCGAAAGCGCGCGCGACTTGGCCATGCGATCGCCAAACCAGTCGAGCAGCTCGCCCACGGTCACCCAGCCGGAGACGCTGGCCGCGCCGTCAGCCGCCACCCGCAGACGAACCGCAGGCAAAGCCGCGAGCACCTGCTTGGTCGACAGGTCCGGAAAGGCGCCGATGCGGTGCCATTGGCGCTTGCTGAGCAAGTACCAGGAGCCGCGGGCGCGATTTTTGGCGAACCGAAAGTGCAATGCCGGGTGCCCGGCATCCCGCAAGTCGCGCACGTGCTCGAGCTTGGCGTTTCGCCCAATCTCGGCGTCCGAGAGCTTCACGGTCAGGGTTTTGATTTGGGTGCTCAAGCGGCGCCCTCCTTGGGAGCAAGGAGGTCGACGACCTCGAAGGTCGTTGGCCACATCGAGGCACCGTACCGTTTGGCCATGGCCTCATCGGCGAAGAGGGCCAGGGCGTGATCAGGGGCAAAGCTCAAGTCCATCTTGAACGAGCAGCAGTGCACGGCGTAGCGGTAGACGGATAGGTTGGGTTCGGCGAAACGTTGGGTAGTCATCAGAATTTTTCCTTGGACTTGTAACGGCTGGCCAGGCTGGTCACCTTCTCGGGTTGCACGGGCTCAACCCAACCTGCCGCCAATTGCTCGAATCGGCTGTACTGCCCAAGGAAGGCTGTACGAACGGTGCCGGTTTCAATGTCTCGGCCTTTGCCGATAATGATCTCGGCGATGCCCTTCGCCTCGGTGTGCTCGTGGTAAACCTCATCTCGGTACACGAACAAAATGATGTCGGCGTCTTGCTCAATGGCGCCGGATTCGCGCAGGTCCGAGCAGAGCGGGCGCTTGTTTGGGCGCTTTTCACATTCACGCGAGAGCTGACTCAGCAGAATCACCGGGACGCCAAGCTCACGCGCCATCAGCTTTGCGCTGCGCGTCATATGGCTGACTTCCTGCTCACGGCTGAAGGTGCGCGAGTCGGACTCCATCAGCTGCAGGTAGTCGATGATGATCAGGTCCAGCCCGTGACGGCGCTTATGCCGGCGGGCGGACGAGCGTATGCGGTTGATCGTCATCGAGGGACGATCGGAGATGAACAGTTTCGAGTGCTTGAGCTTCCCGGCGGCGCTCATCAGCTCAGCGCCATGGGTGTGCGGCGCTTTCCCGCTCTTGATCAACTGGAGAGGGATACGGCCCTCGGATGCCATAAAGCGATCCATCAGGCCTGTGTTATGCATTTCGAGGCTGAACACCATCACGCTTTTTGCGGCGCGGATGGCGTTGTGAGACCCAATGTTCATCGCCAGGGTGGTTTTGCCCATCGCGGGCCGGCCGGCAATGATGATCAACTGTTCAGGCTTGAGCCCCTGCAGCTTCTCGTCCAAATCGTCTATGCCAGTCGACAGGCCGTCGATACCCTCCCCCCGATCTGCCCGAGCCTGCAAAACCTCGATGTAGTCGTCCAGGATATCCTCGGCCTTGATGACCTCAGAGGTCGCAGTCTGGCCGTCAATGGCCTGGGCCTCGGCCTGAACCGCTGCCACCTTGTCGACGGTAGGCTGGTCGCTATGGGCGATCTCGTTGATCCGAAGGCTGAGCTCGATCATTGACCGGTCCAGGCTCCGCTCACGCACAGTCGTGGCATACGAGGCCGCATTGGCCGCGCTCGGTGTGTTGTGGGTCACCTCGGCCGCATAGGCAACGGCGTTGTCGCCACTGGGCAAGGCTCCAAGGAACAGGCCGACAGTGACCGCATCAACAGGCTTGTTTTCGCCGTGAAGCGCCAGGATCCCGCGGTAAAGCGCCGCGTTGTCGTCGTAGTAAAAGTCTTCGACGGCCAGGTCTGCACTTAGAATATCGATCAGTTCCGGGCGCAGGAACATAGCCCCCAGGACGCCGTGCTCGGCCTCAACGCTGAATGGGTCACGCATGGTAATTGCCCTCCACAACCTTCACGAAGTTGCGAGGAGCGATCAGCCAGTCGAAGTTGCAGCGGAAAGAGTTCCCGCCCGTGCTGGACACCTCCCCCATCAGAAACTTGCTCGACCGAACCAGAGCGAAGTACTCCGCCCAGAACGAAAGATCTTGGTGCACATCACTCTCGTTCCATCGCGCACCGAGCTTTTCGATTCGATCCTTGGTCAGCATCACAACCCGAGGAAACTCAGGGATCGTCTTGTTGAACAAATCGACGATGGCCTGAGTTGGGCATTTCGGCTTCGAAATCTTCGCCGGTTGCTCGCCGCCGACAGGAGGTGATGGTTCACTTGATGGTTCTATTACGGTTCTGGGTGCGGCTGCTGCGGGGGTTGCTGTCGTGAGCTGCGGGGGTGGTGGTGCATCTGCTGCGGGGTGCGTCTTTTGCGGGGGTGCATATGACGCGGGGGTCAGGGTATAAATAGTCGAGCGCCCCATCCGCTCGCGGACAGCCAAAATGCCAACTTGGGTCAACCACTTTACGGCAGCCTGAACAGTCCGTTCAGCAAGACAGGTTCGCTCGGCTATGCGAGCAACAGACGGCCAGCAAACACCCTCGTCGTTGGCGTTGTCAGCCAGTGAAATTAAGACGGCCTTTTGCGGGCCGCTCATGCCCTGCAAGGGCCAGCACAAACTCATGATGATGGTGCTCATGCGGAAACATCCTTTGCCGGGACAAGCGATGCCCTCAGGCGGTCAAGACACTCTCTGCGGAATTGGGACTTAGACTCGCGGGAGTACTGGCGGCAAACCTGAAGGGCTGCTTGCATAGCGGCAGACTGATCGGTGATACGGTGTTGCGACACGCCCTCCGAGGTTTCAGAAGGTGTCGCGACATCTCTGGGGCAGTTGACTGATTGGGCGTTATTGATCATGATTGACCTCGCTTTAAAGCTGTAACGAACCGCCCTGCCAGGCGGTTTTTTTATGCCTGCGATTTGGCTACTGGATGAATCAACAGCAAAGCCGGATCACCTTTTTGTTTTTGCCCATAGAGCGGAAAATCAGTTCATCGGACGGTTAAGCAGGTGTTTCTTTGGTGGCACTTGCTGGATCGTCTTCACGAGTCGCGCAAAGCTCTCCACTGGACTCCTTCTCCAACACACATTGCATTGGGTAGGAGAACCCGCCTGCGGATCTGCACTGCGAAACCCGGCTTCTTGTCACGCCGAGAGCCGCACCGATTGCGCCAGGCGAGCCAAAAAACTTCAGGGCTTGGTCATAGGTCATTAAGGTTTCTCCATTTCACTGTCGCGAGTTTAGAAATGTTAACACCAAAAGGCAAGTTATCTAAACCTCTCAATGTTTAGAATCCTAAATATGAATTTCAGCGAACGACTCAAAGCACGCATGGATGCCCTAGGCCTCCGCGCTACAGATATCAGCGAGATGACCGGCGTATCGAAAGCGACGGTCTCTTTCTGGATTAATGGGACCAATGGCGCCAAGGGGAAAAACCTTACCTCGCTGGCCAGGGCCCTCAACTGTTCAGCTGAGTGGTTGTCAGAAGGCATCGATCCGCCCAGGGTGCCGAGCCTTACGCCTATCGAAACCTGGGATGATGAAACGCCACTGGACGAAGACGAGGTCTATGTCCCCTTCCTTGAAGAGGTAGAGCTGTCGGCAGGCTCAGGCAAATACTCCATTGAGGAGAGCGACTCAGCCAGGCTGAGGTTCTTCAAGAAAGATCTGCGCCAGAACAACGTGCAGTTTGCGAACGCAAAGTGTGTCTCCGTCAGCGGCAACAGCATGATTCCGGTGCTGCGCGATGGAGCAACCGTTGGTGTAAACGTCGGGAAAAACTCACTGCGGGACGTCGTCGACGGAGAGATGTACGCGATAAGCCACAACGGGCAGCTCCGCGTGAAGCAGGTGTATAGGACCCCAACAGGAATCCGGTTGCGTAGCTTTAACCGAGACGAGCACCCAGACGAGGATTACACCTTTCAAGAGGTCCAGGACCAACAAATAGCGATCATTGGCCACGTATTTTGGTGGGCCATGTATTCCCGCTGAAGCCCCCGCAGCGCAAATGAAGACCCGCCATTGAGTGGGTTTTTTTTCGCCTCGAGATTGTCTTAATTAACTTTTTGTTAAGTTATCTAAAAATATGGCTTGACCATTCTTGTTAAGTTTTCTAAATTTGCCTCATCGCCGGATAACAACCGGCCAGATGAAAGGCAGCGATGAACCGGCCTCAACGGTTCAGAGGGTTGGCAACTGACCCAGGCGTGCAGCGTAAAGCGCCAAGAACAGTTATCCAGCGGGAGAACAAGCCGAAAGGCCCGCGGCTGGAGTGACATTTGATTCAAGCCGGTGACCGCCGCCAGTAGCGGGTCCCGGCAAACAGAATTGAATTAGCGGGCCCGATAGCCTCGGCTGGGACCGCCGGACCTCATGCACCCTGCCCCAATCAGCCAGGGCATTCAGAGCTGTAGCGTGCATGTTGTAGGGACCTGTGATCCAAGGCGAACAGATGCTGTTTGACGCTGCGGGGAGGAAGCTCGAAGCCCACAACGACGAAGATCGGCCAGCCCTGCAATCAGCGGTGGGGAACTGGCCAACATCGATGACGCAACAACCCCGGTCTGCCGCCAGTAGCGGGACCGGGGATTTCACCGACTGGCCTTGGCAACAGGGCCAGACGGGAAATCAACCGAGAGGCACACAACATGGAATCAATCATTAAGAGCGGCACATGGATCGGCCATCTCGGCCGTGGGCTTGCTCGCAGAGAACTTCAGTTTTTGCTTTTAGTTGCCCAGGGCCTAACCGCCAAACAGATCGCACGCTCCCACGACGTTGAGCCGGGAAGCGTCAGCAAGCGAATCTCCAACGCCATGTTCAAGCTGGGCGTTCATCGTCAGTCGGCAGCGGTGGCCGAGGCGATGCGGCGGGAAATCATCGTAGGTCAGGCAGATGGTCCGAATCCTCAAGGTCCAGTTGGGGAATCGAACGATGGTGTATTTATCGCTTAAACGACGGCAAAGCATCACTTCTGCACCTTGGCAACAGGGTGTAGCGGGATGCGGACGAAACCCCGGCTTATACCGGCCACCTGCATCACTTCTACCCAGTGAACGAGCAACGGAGGTTTGGCAGCCATGTAAACGCACACATACCAGCGCAGCCCCCATGGCCCCGCTGGCTTGTCACGTACGGAGGCGTTTGTGACAAAACATAAGCCCGGTCTCGATCGGGCTTTTTTTCGCCTGCATTTATCCGTCAGCGCCCTCCTCTGTGCCCACCGGCAACCACCAGGCGGTCAGGGCCCTGACGAATAAACGCAACCCCACACCGAGGTATCAGCCATGCACCCACTGATGCAACAGCGCCGGGAAGTCCTCGGCGCCCTGATGGTTCGCAGCCAGATGGCCCGCGAAGAGTTTGCCCGCCGCGTCAACCTGGTGATGCCGGAGAAGCAAGTGCGCTTCCAGGTGCAGACAGTGGGCAACGCCTACCACATCGTTGATCTGGTCACCGGGAAGACGAAGGCATTCCGCTGGATCTACAAAGCCGCGGTGGACATGGCCAGCCAGTTTGAAGCGCAGGCGGCCCGCCTGGCCGGGGGTGCCCGATGATTGGTGCGCCCATGCCCAACCCGCGCGACGCCATAGTCGCGGAACTGGGCCGTCAGATGGATGCCTTTTTCGGAAGCGGTGGAAGCGCCCAGCAGATCGCCCAGGGCGTGAGCGGCGAGAACAATGGCTACGGCCCGTCGAGTCACCAGGACCGCCTGCGCGCCGAACGGAAGCGCCTGGCCCCAGAGGTCCGCAAGCATGCCGAGAAAGGCCTCACCGCCTCCCAGATCGGCACAGCCATGTCGATCAGGGTAAAGCGCGTGCAAATGATCGCCATCGAGAACGGCATCACCATCGGTGACCAGGCTTGAGGGGGATCAACAACAGAGTGAGCCAGCGTCGGCGGCAGCTATGGCCAGCGCTTGCCGCGAGTGGAATTGAAGAGGTTGGCCATGGCCGAGGAACAGCAAGAGCCGACGGCGGAGGCGCTCAAACAGCGCCGAAAGCGCGCGAAGGCAGCGGCGAAGGACGCAGCATTGGGCGTAGAGAAATTTACGATTGAGGTGGCGGGCATCTTCAAGAAGGACCTAAAGCGCCTGATGAAGCAGCACGGCTTCAACAATCAGCAGGAGGTGCACCAGACCCTGCTGCGCAATGTGATCGCCGCTGACTTCAAAACAGCGGCGCTGATGCTCAAATGTGTCACGACACCTTTTGTGGTTACTGAAAAGGTGTCGCAGATCATCCGGGCGGCGGGATTGAAGTCGCTCGCCGATGACCCACCAGAGCCAGACGACGAAATCACCGCGCCTCACTAACCGCCCTTCAGTCCTGCCAGTATTTCGAGACGAATTTATCAGCCGCCAGCTTGCCAACCTCGACAGCCTCCTCATAAGAGGACCAGCCAGTCTGCCGTGTCGCTGCGACGATGATGTCGTTGCCAACCTTTGTCAGGACGATGATCTCTTCGGGAATCGGATTGTGCTGATCGCCCCAGTTGAAGGCGATCACGAATGGCACGTCGTGAATTGGGTCGTCGTAATCAACTGGTGGCATACGGTCAACTAGAAGTGGCATTTCGTTCTCCTTGATCCGGCTCCATGCCGGTCACCCGTAATACCCCAACCCAAACCAAATTGCCACCACCGGTCACGGAGGGCGGCGCCTACCTGAGGTAATCGCAATGCCCATCCTCCACAGCGTAATCCACAAGATCGACAAGAAGCCCGATGGCACCCCAGCCGCTCTGCACCTGGCTGCCGCTGAGCAGGTCGATAGCTCGGCCCGTGATGACCTGATGCAGCAACTCAACGAAAGCTACAACGCCACCGCCGGTAAGGGCTGGGGGTTATTCCATGCTGAATCGGGGGCCTTCCCACTCAGCGGCTGGCTCGGCAAGTACCTGGCCGGCGGCTTCGACTTCTTCAACTTCAGCGTCATCGCCGCTAGTCATCTGACAAAGCTAATGGAAGAGTCGAACCTGACCACAGGCGGGCACGCACTCTTCTGTCACTACCAGCAAGGCCTGACCGATTACCTGACCATCGCACTGGTACAGGAAACCGAAGCGATAGCCATGACGGAAGACCTGCACCTGAAGGCAGTAAAGCGCCTGGACCTGGACCGCATCCGTCTGGCGGCGCGCATCAACATCAGCGAGTGGAAGAACAACCCACAATCGAAGCAGTACATCTCGTTCCTGAAGGGCAAGCAGGGCCGGAAGCTCAACGACTACTTCCGCGATTTCATTGGCTGCCAGGAAGGAATCGACGGCCCAGGCGAAACCCGGACACTGCTCAAGGCGTTCAGCGACTTCGTGGATAGCGAGGACATTGTCGAGGAGGCGGCCCGTGAGAAGGCCAGCACCCTGGTCAACTACTCCATGGCCCAGGCCAAGATGGGTGAGCCGATCGCACTTGAAGAGCTGTCCGGCCTTATCGACGAAGACCGGCCGAAAAACTTCTACGACTTCATCAAAGCGAAGGACTACGGGCTTTCCGAGACCCTGCCGCCGGATAAGAAAACGCTGAACAAATTCCGGCGTTTCACCGGCCGGGCCGAAGGCCTGTCGATCAGCTTCGAGGCGCATCTGCTGGGTGGCAAGATCGAGTTTGACGAAGCCGGTGGCACGCTGACGCTGCGCGGGCTACCCACTCAACTCACCGAGCAACTCAAGCGCGCCGGCGCTTGAGTCAATTTGGCGGGCCAGTTAAGCAGGCTGAGAAACTTGTTTCGTTTTCATCCAGATCAGCGTGCCACCCTTCTGGTACCGCCTGCTCCATTCGTCATGGCAATCCTTGCACTTAACTAGCAACTCTTCATCAACGGCATCACGCCCACCGATGATTTCAAAAAGCCCGAGATTATCGTTGGCTTCATAGGAGTTAATTGAGTTTTCACAGCATGTATTTGGAAACATCGCTTCTCCCTATCCGGCTCCATGCCGGTCACCCGTAATACCCCAACCTAACCAACCACGCCACCGGATACGGAGGTCTTTTACTCAAATTTAATCTTCATGTTGGGCTCGGATTCCATTGTCGGACGACGCAACTCTGGATCGTTGGCGTCAAGACAACGAAACTGCACCTCGGCACTCGCATGGCGGCCGTAACCTTTGTCTATGGACGAATCTTTGAGCGGCATCAGCTGCTTGCCCTTGCCCTCGCAAAAAGCGTTCGCCTCCCGATACAGCTCCGCCTTTACGGACCCGCCACTAAAGGTGGTAAAGCTACCTTCCTTCGCGATCATGTAAGTGTCGCGCCCCATTGGCACAACACCTGGACCAGAGCAGCCAGCCATGAACAATGCAATCGTTGAAACCAGCAAACGCCGCATCTATTGCGCTCCATGCGTGAGTGATGGCGAATCATAGAGCCATCACTCCGCCACTTCACCAAATTTCACACAGTCGCATCCAGTAACGGAGGGCGGCGCCTGACTGGAGATAATCCATGAGCCACAACTGCGCATACGTCCGGCAGCACTATCAGGTGCCCGCTGAAGTCGGCCGCCGCGTCATAGCCTACGGGAAGCCCGGCATCATCCTGGCCGATCGTGGCCACTACATCGGCGTGGTGCTGGATGAAGACCCGAAGAAGCGCATCGGCAACTACCACCCGACCCACGAAATTCAGTACGGCGAGATGGCCGAAACGCTTCCGCTCAAAGAGTGGTTGGTCCTGCCGTTCAAGCACGACTGGGACGACCTCGACTGGAGTCGGGAAGCCCGCGAAGATCTGGTCAGGGTCTGGGCCGCCACTCGCAGCCAGGCCAGATACAAGGCCTATGAGCGGCTTCAGGATTACTGCCACAGCATCAAGGCGATGCTGCATTTCAAAGTCAGGCGCGCCTGATCCGGCTCCAAGCCGGTCACCCGTAATACCCCTTATCAACGAATCACGCCAGCCGGCGAGGATCCTCTATGTCCGCACAACAGAAGAAACACCCCTTCGACTTCAAAACCCAATACGGACTCGGCTTCAACCCTCAGGACGATGAGATCGTTGTCGACTTCTTCTGCGGTGGCGGCGGTGCCGGGACCGGCCTGGAGATGGGCCTGGGCCGCACGGTGAACGTGGCGAAGAACCACAGCCCGCAAGCGATCAGCATGCACACCGTAAATCACCCAGGCGCCAAGCACTTCACCACCGACGTGTTCGATGGTGACCCGGACACCGAATGCGGCGGCAAGGCCGTGGGCTGGTTCCATATGTCGCCGGACTGCACCCACCACAGCCAGGCAGCCGGCGGCCAGCCGCGCAAGCGCGAGATCCGCAACCTGTCGTGGATCGGCCTGAAGTGGGCAGGCATGAAGCGGCCGCGGGTGATCAGCCTGGAGAATGTAAAGCAGATCCTGCAGTGGGGGCGCCTGATCGCCAAGCGTGACAAGGCCACCGGCCGCCTGGTGAAGCTCGGCGGCGAGATTGCTGCACCTGGTGAGGTTGTACCAGTGGGCCAGCAGTTCCTGATCCCCGACCCGAAGCAGCGCGGCCGGACTTGGCGCCGCTTCGTGGCCCTGCTGGAGGGCATGGGCTACGTCGTTGAGTGGAAGGTGATCAAAGCGTGCGACTTCGGCGCACCGACGAGCCGGGAAAGGCTGTTCATGATCGCGCGGTGCGATGGCCAGCCGATCGTGTGGCCGGCCCCCACCCACGCAAAGTCGCCGGCCAAGGGACAGCAGAAGTGGAAAACCGCCGCCGACTGCATCGACTTCACCGACCTGGGCAAAAGCATCTTCGGTCGCAAGAAGGACCTGGCCCCGGCCACCCTGCGCCGCGTTGCCAAGGGCATGAAGAAGTTCGTCATCGACAGCCCGGCGCCGTTCATTGTGCCGATCGCCAACTGGTCAGGGGAGACAGTTCAGTCGGCCGGTGAACCGCTGCGCACCATCACCTCCTACCCAAAGGGGGGCGCCTTCTCGGTGGTGAGCCCCATCATTGCCCCGGCAACCCACCAGGGCAGCGACCGGATCAATGACCCGCTCGACCCTCTGCCTACGGTGACCTGCGCGAACCGTGGGGAACTGACGCTGATCAGTCCCGTGATGGTTACCGCTGCCCACGGCGAAGGGAAGCCGGGAGGCGTTCAGCGCTGGGGAGACGGTTGCAAATCCTCTACTGCCCCGTTGGGCACCGTCACAGCAAGCGGCGGGCACTCGATCGCATCAGCGCACCTGGTGAAGTTCCGATTCAACGACGCGGGCAAGGCGCTGGATGAGCCACTGCCGACCATCACCAGCGGCGGTAACTATCAGCGCCCGGCCGGGGCCGCTCAAGCCATGGGCATATCCACGGTGTTCATGGCCCAGATGAATGGCGGATTCAACACCACGGCCGCCAAGAGCATCGAAGACCCAATGACCACGGTGACTAACACCGGCAGCCAGCAGCAACTGGTGGCAGCGAACCTGGTGCACTTGCGCGGTAACTGTGACGCACGGGACGTAAACGACCCGCTGCACACCATCAGCGCCGGCGGCCAGCACCACGGGCTGGCCAGCGCATTCATGGAGCGGGCGTTCGGCGCCAGTGTTGGCCAGGGCCTGGAAGAACCGGCGCCTACCATCACGGCCGGTGGCGGCGGCAAGAGCTCGCTGGTATCGCTGACACTCTCGCCAGAGCATGAGGCGGGCGCCCTGCGTGTCGCCGCATTCCTGATCAGCTACTACGGCACCGAGAACATCAGCGCCTGCGACTCACCAGCACCGACCATCACCACCAAGGATCGCTTGGCCATGGTCACCGTAATGCTCCAAGGGACGCCGTATGTGATCGTCGACATCTGCCTGCGGATGCTGAAACCGGCTGAGCTGTACAAGGCCCAGGGCTTCCCGGCCGACTACATCATCAGCCACGGCGCCGACGGCAAGCCGTTCACCAAGACCCAACAGGTGCACATGTGCGGCAACAGCGTCAGCCCACCGCCGATGGCGGCACTGGCGCGGGCCAATGACCCGTGGCGCGTTACTGAACGGGTGTCGGAGGCGGCTTAAGCCCTGCCGGCTACCAGCTTGGCACCCAGCTCTCGGCCGGCCACCTGCGCCAGGCCACGGTCAACATAGGTTCGGTCACCCGCAACAACCGGCACCACCACTTCGCCGCCCCGCTTCACTTCGACGTTGATCCGCCAGGTCTCCCGGCCCTCCTCGTCCTTCTCGCACTCCATGTAGTTCCAGAGCTGAAAGCCTTCGTGCTCATCATAAATATCGTGCTTTGTCATGGGCTTGCTCGTTTGAGTGAGGCGCCATCGTAGCACCCACCGCCTGGGCCTGGCCCGGCAAGGACTCACCATGCCTACAGAAAACAAACCGACCGCGCTGCTGCAGGTGGAACGCTCGACAGTCACGAAGCTGGTGATCACCGGCGCTCCGCGGCTGGACCCTATCACCGTCTTCCTCGAGGACTTCGGCCGGCGCGACTGCCCGACTGAATCCGATCCGAACTACCAGACCGCCCAGGGCAAGATCACCATCAACTGCTGGGACAATAGCTGGAACGCCTACTGGGGCGGCATGGGCCCTCGCACCGTCGCCGAGTTTGTGGCGCGTGGCGGCTGGGACTACATCCTGAATTGCCTGGATCGCGGTATCAGCCCTACGGTGTTCAGCGGCAAAGCTCTGCACACCCTGGCCCAGAAGTGCATCGTGCAGCGCCGCCGGCAGCAGACAGGCCGCCATGACTGGGAACTGGGCGAGCTGAGCAAAAGCGAAGCCCGCCAGCTCTGGGACGACATCGATATTCTGCGCAGTGTCGAGAGATCGAGCGAGTGCTGGCATCACAGCGCGCTGCTGACCGAACTGTTCGGGGACGAATGGCACTACCCGCTCGATGGGAAGGCTGTCGAGGAAAACCACGAATACAAATACCTGCGCCGGGTTGTCGAGGCAGTGCAACAAGCCCTGCGCCAGGAGCAGCAGACCGCCGAGGGCGCGAGCCATGAATAACGAACTGCGCAAACTGCTGGAGCGTCTGAGGGATGCTCACGTCTCGATTGCTGGGCCTGAATTCTGGGGCGCGTGGAAAGAGCTGCGCGCCCTTCTCGCCAAGCCAGCCGTCCAGCACCAGGGCGAGCCGGTGGCGTGGGCCAATGGTGAGCAGCTACTGCTGTGCAGTCGTTCGCCGCGAGAGGTGCAGCCGAACAATCCGATGATGCACAACCTGCCGAGGAATATCGCGGGTAGCGCACTGCGCTCGGAGTACTGCGATACGCCGCTCTACGCCGCCCAGCCCCATGGCGAGCATCCCGCTTAAGTCAGTTGCCAGTCGATCCAACGTTCGGCCGCTGCCATCGCATCTGCCAGGGCGGCCTGGTAGTCCTGCCAGGGGCCGGCGATCTCCGCCGCCACATTCCCAAAGCCGGGAATCTCGCTCGACTCAATCACCCGGAATAAGACCGGTGCCACATCGTTTGGCCGCTCCCATTCGAACTTCAGAAACACCTTCTGCCCGCGGTATTCATGTTCGATTGGCACATCCCGAATGTGTGACACACGCCCTCCTTAATTGAACCAAGTTGAACCATGTTGAACCATTAAGAACCAAGTTAAACCATACTTTTACACCCAATCGGGTGGACTCTCTATCGAGGCATAAAGCCATCCCTCCCTTTCAAGTTAGCCGCTATTGCGGCCAAGGACGAAGTCATGCCTGAAGAAATCAAATTGATCCAGCCAGCCCCGGTCGTGCGCGATGAATACGGAATGTTCGCTCACCCCGATATGCCCGACTTCGACGAGGGCGACGGTGATAAGTGCAAGGCCTGGATCGCTGCACAGGGCTTGCAGGTGAAGATGGTGTCACTTGAATACCACAGCGACCCCGCGGTCTCTGATCGCTATTTCGAAGCGGGAGACCCGGACTGCAGTTACTGGGAACCGGACCGTCCGGACGGCGAAGGCTGGTTCTGCCTGGCTATCCATGACACCGACGATGGCCCGGTCTGCTGGTGGGCGCGCCGGGAGGTGACGCCATGAGCCGTAGCGGATACAGCGATGATTGCGGTGGGTGGGATCTGATCTGCTGGCGGGGCGCTGTGAATTCGGCGCTCAGGGGCAAGCGCGGTCAGGCTTTCTTAGTCGAGTTGCGCGATGCGCTGGACGCCATGCCTGATAAGCGCTTGGTGGCAGACACCCTTGAAGCCGACGGCCAGTTCTGCACGCTCGGGGTTCTAGGGGCGAAGCGCGGCATCGACATGGGAACCATCGATGCGCATTGCCGAGAGACAGTGTCGGAAGCCTTCGGGATAGCACCAGCCATGGCGGCCGAAGTCGTGTTCGAGAACGACGAGTGTGGCTGGAACGAAACCCCAGAGCAGCGCTGGCAGCGGATGCGGAAATGGATCGACAGCCATATCAAGGAGCTGACCCCATGATCGCCCTCGCCTACATGCTCTACCTGATCTACACGGGGCCAAGGCCATGACGCAAATGATCGAAGTGAAGACCGCTGAACTGATCGGGCCGGCGCTGGATTGGGCCGTGGCTGGCGGTGCGAGCGACACGCCCTACTGGGCCCGCATGTTTCAGCAATGTGTGCTCACCGGAAAGACGCATGGTGGGATCGATTTTAAATACGCGCCATCTGAATACTGGAGCCAGTGCGGCCACCTGATCGAGAAGCACCTCCTGTCTCTGAAAATGACCGGCACCGAAACATGGGTGGCCATCGTTGAGGAATGCAACGGCATCGGCCCAACCCCGCTTATCGCAGCCTGCCGCGCCATCGTTGCTGCAAAGCTGGGCGATGTAGTCAGCGTGCCTGCAGAACTGATCTGAGAAGCCCGCCCAACCCATCGAGCAGTCAGCGAGGTGGCCAGGACATAGGCCGGGCGAGCCACGCAACCATCCCACGGCGCAACGCCGGCGGCCATCAGCACCATCTGAAACAACCCACTCAACAATCTGAACAGCCTGCCGGCCGGCGGGTGAGGAATTCCTATGTCCGAAGAAAAGAATGCATTCCGCGAAGCCGCTATCGAAGCGATATCGGATATGGCGCAGCACCTGCCGCTTGATTGCGAGCTGCTGCTGGTGGCCTGCCGTCCCGGCAAGAAAGACTTTGACCTGGTGCTGCCATCGCCCGAATCGAACTTGAACAACGCCCTGGACGCGCTGCGCCAAAACGGCCTGAGCATCGACGGCGACAACGCCTACAAGCGCGACCTCTGTGACGCGATTGTCGGGACACTGGCATTCGGCGCCCAGGACAGATGCCCACCGCCCGAAGGTCATTGGGCACAGCGGTTCTGGGACATGGGTCGGGAGTCTTCAGCCAACACAGCAGAGCTTGTCTCAGCGCTGGACCTCGTATCTGGCTGCCTGATGGACGCGCTGGCCGGGCGGGATTTGCCGCCATCCAAGGTCGGCCTCGCCATCGCGACATCAGCAGAGCTACTCGCCAAGCAAACGGTTTAACCCATCACCACCTTCTGCCGCCCAGCGCGGCGCGGAGCATCACCATGGAAACTGAAATCCTCTCCGACGAGGAGTTGGCAGAGCTCACTGGCTACAAGGCCCGGGCCTACCAACGCCGCTGGCTGGTTGATCGCCAATGGGTATTCATCGAAAGCCGCGGAAAGCGACCACTTGTTGGCCGGATGTACGCCCGCATGAAGCTGGGCATGCTCTCCCCGACCATCATGGATACCAACCCACCGCCGGCGGCGCCGGCATGGACGCCTGACTTCTCGCGAGTGAACTGATATGCGACCCCGTAAGGCCGAAACACGCAATTTGCCGCCCCGGATGTATCAATGGACGCGGCCACGGAAAAGCGGAAAGGATTGGATTGCCTATTACTACCTGGACCTGACTGGTAAGGCGATTCCCCTGGGTAAAGACCTGGACTTGGCTAGGATCAAATGGGCGGAGCTCGAAGCGAAGGAAAAGCCGCTGGACCTACGCACCATGAAGGGCATCTTCGATCGGTATATCCGCGATATCGTCTCGAAGAAAGCGGCGCGCACTCAGAAGGACAACCTGGCGGAGATCAAGCAGCTCAGGCCGATGTTCGACAGCGCGCCGATTGACTCGATAACCCCGGCCACGATTGCCGGATACCGTGATGCGCGGACAGCCAAGGTGCGGGCGAACCGCGAGATTGCCACCCTATCCCACGTCTTCAATATCGCTCGGGAGTGGGGGCTGACGACCAAAGAAAATCCCTGCCAGGGCGTGCGCAAAAATAAGGAAACACCGCGGGACTATTACGCGAATGATGTGGTTTGGGACGCTGTTTACAAGAAGGCAGCTCAAGAGCTGAAAGACGCGATGGACCTGGCGTATCTGACCGGCCAACGGCCAGCGGACGTCCTGGTGATGAGGAAGGATGATGTCGAGGGGAAATACTTGGGCGTGCAGCAGAACAAGACGCACAAGAAGCTGCGTATCCAGATGACTGACGGCGATGAGTTTAACAGCCTGGGGTCGTTGATCGCGAAAATGGCCGAGCGCAATGCTCAGCACATTTGCAGCTATCTGATCGTAAGTGCGCGTGGTAAGCGCATGACCGCGAAGATGCTCCGCGATCGGTGGGACAAGGCTCGGGAAAAGGCCAGGAAAGAGGCCGAAGAGAAAGGCGACACTCAACTCGCCGAGAAGATCGGAAGCTTCCAATTCCGCGACATCCGGCCAAAAGCTGCGTCGGAAATCATCGACGTCGCCGACGCCAGCCTGCTCTTGGGTCACACCAAAGGCGACATCACCGAGCGCGTTTACCGCCGCATCGGCGCCATCGCAAAACCGTCGAAATAGCCAGTAACCCCGTTACAAAACTCAAACCCCACCCCTTGTAGAATGCGGTCTACAGAGGACCGGAAAATCCAAAGTACTGTAACGAAAAACAGCTACAAGCCACGGTTTCACCGGCTTTAAATAGCGGTCTTGAAAACCGTCGACTGTAACAGGTCCATGAGTTCGAATCCCATCGCCTCCGCCATATTTGTACGACAAAGCCCTGATTATTCAGGGCTTTTTCGTTTCTGGCATACCCGTCTCAAACCACCCCTCTCTGCATTCCCGCCGCTAGTTTTCGGACGCGTCCTAAAACTATTCAGTCGCACCGGGATTTTCCACGCCGAACACCTACTCCGATAAAATCTGCGCTATGCCGATGATGCATACGGCGCATACCTCTCCCGGCGTCCTGCCGACCGAACACAATCCCCTCAGCACGTACTGGCGCTGCCGATGCAAATCACCAGCGATATCACCGACCTCTTGCTGCATAACTGGAAGTCGATTCAATCCTCACCCATCGACCAGCCATAGTACTGCTACGCCCGACAAGAACTTGGCTGATGCACCTCCTGACAGGACGCTTATGGCCGATTACTGCCTGTCGTGAAGGGCAGCAACCGGCCAGAAGCTGCTGACAGGAAGACAGTCTTGAAAAGGCTTTAAACTCGCCTGGCGGTGTCCCAGACGTCAACATACGGAATTAGATTCGTGCAGATTCATATTATCTACACCCGAACAGTCATGTTGCTCTCCAAGCATCCTTACCAATCATGGAGAGAAATTCAAAATCAGTACCCTGACTACATGACTTCGCTCGGCCCTTGGGAAGAAGATGCGGTCACCGAATACCTTGCGGATGAATACCCAGAGCTTTCCCCACATCCGCTAGAGCAAGTCAATGCGTTCATAGCGGATACTCAAGAGGTAAGAGTGCTTACCTTTTCCACGTAAATCGTCTTAGCGACCATTCTCAGAAGCTCGCCCTCGACGTCTGCTTTGGGTCGTCTTCTGCCCGTCGCAAGACGGAAGAAAACGACCCAATACAGCCGGTCGACACTGGCAGAAGTGGGCCAAAAGCGGAATTTATCTGCTATGACACCAATGACAAGTTGGTCTGTGAGGTAGGCTGTAAAAATATGATCACTACAGTGAGCCAAGATGATTGCTTAAGCTATTTCGTCGTCGTGCATGGCATTGACATTGAGACCTACGAACGACTGGCCGTTCACTTCGAATGTCGTCGTGGCGGCATGCGAGTGACGGACGGAAGCCGGTATATCTCTATCCCAGTCACGATGGCTGCGTTAGGGGGCACCCTTGCTTGGGTCAAAACCGAACTCGGGGGGGGGCTACTGTGAGCTGTATTTAATAGTGTGCGTCGCAACCAAATTGTCTTGGAGCGAGGTTGTCATCAACTCTGAGATAGCTTTGCTCGCGGGTCAAGCTGGTGCGGCGATTAAGGTTGCTTTTAAGCGAGCGTGATTTCATCTCTGCAGTATCAACATTGGGTCGAAAGCAGCCTTTTATGACTGGCAGCTTTCGGCCAGAAGCAGCCGTTCAAGCCATATCGGCAGTCCCAAGACTCACCACCTTCGGCTCACCGACAACAAAAATAAGACTTGATGATTAGCTTCATTCGACGTCAGGCAATTGTCGTTAGATTACTTCCTGAGTAATCTCCGGCGACCTACGCGCATCAAGGAATGACTTCATGAAAAAACTTGGCAGAAACAGCCCTTGTCATTGCGATAGTGGCAAAAAGTTTAAGCGATGCCATGGCTCTCCAGAACACCTTAAGGTTCTGCAAGCTGCCTTAGGTATGGCACATGAGGCGTACGAGCTCCAGCGTCGTGAACAACAAGGACTAGGTAGACCAATTGTTTCCACCCAAGTCGATGAACATCGCTTTGTTGCCGTAGGCGATCAGCTTCATGCAGCAAAAAACTGGAAGACCTTTCACGATTTCTTGCGCGATTATCCAAGAATTGTCTTAGGCGATGACTGGTGGCAGTGTGAAGCAATCAAACCGATAGAGAATCAGCATCCGGTTTTAGCTTGGTTTGCCGTAGCCTCTGAGCAAGCGACGGAAAATAAGACCCTCAAAGATAAATTCATACTCCCCTCGACGGGGGCTTTGTCATCGTACATGCACTTCGCCTATGACCTATACGCGTTGAAGCATTCAACGCAAGTTGAGCCCTTGCTCATTGCACGAATCAAGAACTCTGCTGGATTCCCAGGAGCGAGGCATGAAGTGCGCGTAGCAGCCTTGCTTTTGCGGGCTGGGTTCACCCTCGAACTAGAGGATGAGACGGACCGCAGTTCAACCCACGTAGAGTTCGTCGCTACCCATGTCGCTACCGGAATAAAATACTCCGTTGAAGCTAAACGCCGCGAAGGCGCCAGACTGAAGATCAATAAGCTGTTGTACAACGCTCTGAACAAGCAAGCGGAACATCCTCGGATAGTTTTTATCGATACGAACGACCCTCGACAGGAACATCATCAACGCGAACAGCTCCCAATTCCTTTGGCGGAAACCAGAGCACGGCTTAAACGGTATGCTGAAGATCCTATCGGCAGAACGCTGCCCGCGGCTTACGTGATAGCAATACACTCCCCAGAAGAGCATCACTTGAACATGGTTAAGGTTCCGCTCAGCTTTCTGCTATGGGGGTTTCGAGTGGATGACCTGCAACCGGGTTACAAAACCCTGTTAGAACAGGTGGAGATTCGGAGACGACACTCACCGATATTCGAACTCGCCAAGTCCATGACTGAACATTTGAAAATACCGGTTTCGTTCGACGGCGAAGCGGACGCTTTTGCCAGTCAACCACCGGCAGGCAAGCTCCAGATCGGCTCTCGCTTCGTATTGCCTGTACCAGATGGGTTAGAAGTCGATGCCCTCTTGGAGAGCGGCGTTGTCATGCCGGAGCAGCAGCAAGCGTGCTGTATTTTTTTGGCGACCAATGGGACGCGGTTCATGTGCACCATTGCCCTAACAGAGGCCGAGTTGGAAGCATACAAACAACACCCATCTACATTTTTCGGCGTAATCGATCACAACGCTGGTCGCAAGCCTTTGAAAACTCCACTCGATTATTTCGATTTCTTCTGGGCAGCCGCCGGTGACACTTCGAGGGAAAATCTCCTAGAGTGGATGGCAGACGCTCCCGACTTTGGCAAACTATCCTTACTATCTCAGAAAGATCTTGCAACGCACTACTGTGTTCGCATGGCAGAGTTGATGATGGCCACAGCTCCTGTTTAGGCGTCATTGACAATTAACCACTATCGGCCGATAGCTGCCGCTCATGAGCGACCGCTATCGGCCAGAAGCGGGCGGGCGCCTAGGCGAGCTTATTTATCTGTTCCTGCATTTCGACCAAGATTGATAGCTTTTCCATTTCTACATTGTTGATTGGCAGTATTGTGTCGTTAGTGGCCTCGAAGTAGCGATCCAGCGATGATTGCGTGTCTAAACAATGGTTTAAGTAGCTGATCATGCGTTTGAGAAGCTCACAATTTCTAATGAATTTTATAAAGTCGGATTCATTAAATTCTGATACTTTTATTGTACTGCCTCTTTCAGATATTTTTTTGCTGAACGCTCTCACTGCGAGCTTTTCGTCGCTTAGCAATTGCGGCGACCACGAATTATGAATTAATTTATTGCGATCGGATATTATCTTCTTTAACTCTACCTGAAGTTTCCTTAAGACCGCTAATGGATCAATGGGGGCTCTTTCAATTTGAAGGCCGGAATTGTTCATTTTGGCAATGTGCGATTCAAGTTCGGTTGAAATGAATGCAGAGTACTTAATAGACAAGGGGGTAGCAGTGGTTTCGCCGATTATAATATTTCTGAATTCTGAGTTTTCAACTCCCTTCAGCCCTCTTCTTTCCAATGACCATTCGATACCGTTTTTCAGTTCATCACAAAGCTCTTCAAATATCCATGTGCTGATGCCGGAATAAAGGAAATATTGACTTGTTTTCACGACTGGCTTCTCTCTAGCTTAGTTTTGGTTTTGGATAAAAAAGGTTTTGGTAATTCCTATCGGGGTGTGATGAGCTATTTTTTTAAAGAAATGTGCCACTTTCTATCTTTTGGCCGGTAAAGGTCATTTGTGAGCAACTATTATCGGCCAATAGCGGGAATTTGGGCAATGTGCTTTAACTCCGCAGAGGTTTGAATCGTCCCTAGCATTTAGACTCATTCGAACGCTTGCTTCTGGCCGAAAGCCGCCGGACGCCGACGGCGGCAATCGATCGGAAACTGCCGGCCACGAAGGGCCGCTTCCGACCCCAGGCGGTCAATCACCGCAGAGACATCGACATGGCGAAATATGCATACGACGTATTGTTGAGTCGGGAGCCGCCACATGAGGCCAGCTATGAGCCACTCCTTGGATCGGAAACTGATATTGCTAAGCCCTTCAATGGATTGATCCAATCCTCAGCTAATTTCCCGTAGACACCGCGATGTCAAATTGATAGCTTTGATTTTCAATGAAAGTCTTAAACAGTCTGCAGCCTTAATTAAAAGTGCTTTTTAAAAAATCAATGGAGTGATCTTGTGAAAGATATTTATTTGGCCGAGCTAGCCAAAACTTACAATATGAGTTCAGAGTCAGATAAATTAAGCTATCTTAACTCTATTACTCGATCAATTCTCCAAACAGCAGCGATAGTCTCACTCGAAATCGTACGGCGACTTATTCCAAATTCTGATACAGGTAACGAACTCGATTATTTAGCAAGCAGATTTCAACAACCTTCGGACGGCTTGCCCTTAGAAATACTCGATAAAGTGGCTCCTATTATCCGCAGCTTGATCAGTGATGAATATCTAAAGGGCTGGTTTGAAAAATATGAAGGAGAAAGCACAAATTTAGCAACGGACATTTTGAAGTGGGTTGAGTTTCGAAATAAAGTTCTTGCGCATGGTGTTGTTGATAAGAACGATATAAAAGAGTGGAGCCCTAAAATGGCAGGGCTTATAAGAAGATGTTTAATTGTTTTTTCTCAAGCTATTCCAGCTTTCAATCCAGATCGGCATGAGCTGCTTTTGTCTGGGGCTTATAGCTCACTATCAATAAATACACCGCTGATAATTAATAATAAAGCAGTGGTTGTAAAAAAGGTAACGTTTAAGAAAAGTTTGTGGAAAGTTCAAGGCCAAGTATTATGCTGGGACAACGCAGCAGAATTCACAAGTGACTTGCAAGAAGCCAACGTTTTTTCCGAGCAGGGATTTCAGCGGCAAAATAAATTCAAATACAGCCAAATAATAAAGGAGAGTGAGAAGTTCTCTTTGTTGCAGAATATTCCCACCAGACAAACGTCGACATTTGAGGGGAGAAAAAAAGAGCTCGCGAGGCTTACAAAGTGGCTTAATGAACCCGAGGAGTCGAGGTCCTGCTTGATCTTCGGGGACGGTGGATACGGAAAAACAACTTTGGTGTTGGAGTTTTTGAATAAGCTTATCGATGGAGTAATTGAAGTAACCGCGGGCATGCCCGAAATAATCAGTTATCACACTGCAAAAATGACAAAATGGACCGACCAGGGGATAACTCACTTTCGTGGGATTTCTAATGCAATGGAGGATGGCATTAGAGAAATCATGTACTGCCTACAGGATGTGTTAGGAAAAGAATGGTATCGCGTTGAGGGTGTAGCGTTAATTGACAAAGTAAGAAATGAGCTGGCAACTCAAGGTTACTCAAGAAATGATTTATTGCTAGTTCTTGATAATACTGAAACACTCGCAACCTCAGTCGCAGACCGAGAAGAACTTACTGATTTTTTTGACGAAGTAGCCAGAAAAATAGGACGTATAATTTTAACGTCCCGTCGAAGAGAGTTAATGAACGTGACGCCTATTCAAGTTAGTGCGCTTACGGAAGAGGAATCGATTCAACTGCTCCGTAGACTAGGTGCGGAGCATTGCGCTAAACCTATCATGCAAGCAGGGGATGCTCGATTGAGGCGAGTTAGTTCTCAACTCTCCCACAAGCCACTACTTATGGATGCCTTAGTTAAATATATTGCTAGGGCTTCGGTAGGTATAGATGATGCGTTATCGAGTATTTTCAGAAAGTCCAACGATCAGCTTTTAGAGTTCTTGTACGAAGATGCTTGGTTACGAATGAGTGAGTCACAGCGGCACGTTTACCTGATTCTTGTAAGTATAACCTGTCCAGTCGATGAGTTTTCTGTTGGTTATGCATGCCAAGAAATAGGCATTCCGCATGACGAGTTTCATCAAAGCTTGGACGAAACATATTTTGCAAATCTAACAAGCTACGGTCAATCCTACGAGCTAGAAATAGTAGATCTAGCGCATAATTTTTTCCTCCAGAAACTTTCAAAACTACCAAGTCTCGATAAAGGTATTATACAAAACTGTGCAAAAATAGTGGATGAGCACGCAAAGGAAAGAGAGAAAGTAGAATTAGAGTATAAGAATGATCGCGTCGCAGAGGCATTTCGCGGCCAGTATGCAAAAGCCGCTAAGATAGCTACTGACAAGGGAAAAATCGCTGACGCACGTGACTTGTTTGAAATGGCTATACAGGATGACTCTATGAATGCGGCACTCCATGATCGTTTTGCATGGTTTTTACTGCATAGAGCCCATGATCTCGACGAAGCGTTCAATATGGCAAGGAAGGCTGTGAACCTTGACGAAAAAAACCCGGATGCTTTGCTCACATTAGCTATTATTCTTTATCACAAAAGTGATGTAGAGTCTGCTGATAACTATATTCAAAAAGCGAATAACTTAGGGAAGTCCAACTCTCTCTGCCTCCTTAGAATGGGCATAGGCAGGTATCAAATTGCTAAAAAAATTAGCGATAAAACAGCAATTCCTTATTTGGAGAAAGCGATAGATTGCTTTAATCGCTCGAACCGCGAAATAAAATATACAGACAGGTATTACACAAAAAACAGAAATGAGCTTAATAAATATTTAGCACTTTCCCAAAATGCGTTGCACATACTTAGAAGTAACAATCCAACACATCTGTCGGAAGTAGCTCCAAACACAAATTTAAGTGGGTTTGACCCAGCATAATATAACTTGCATGGCGCCTTTTTGTGGGAGGGCGCTTTTTATGCTGCAGTCTCAATTGGTACAAATAAGCCCTAAAAAATCTAGTGTAACAAGCTATGCGCTAGATAAGGCTCCCTCAAGTTTTTGGCCGGACAACAGTGTTGGTCGGGGCTAGCACTCACGAGAGACCGCTTTTGGCCGTAAGCTGCCTGTCGGACTACTACGTCATCGACATGAAACCTTCCACAACTGATCAAGCTTCGTGGTGTAGCTCTGGCTCATCATCTCCCGTCGCATTCCCCAGTCCGGACTGGTCGGGACGCTGGCTGAACGCAGCGTTCCCCTACCCCATCGACCATTGATCTGGTCAAGGACCGCCATCACCTTCGTGGCCTCGGCCGGCTGGGATATGGCGAAGAGATCGTCGGTGTACTCGCCAGGCTGGCACAGGCTCAGCAGCATCACTTCCGCCTTGCTGTAGTTGAAGCCGGGGCTGAATACCCGATCAAGGGCATCAACCGCAGCCTTGGTAAGCAGCCGAACATCATCGGTCGGGTATGACAGATCCACTATCACGCCATTGGCGTAGTTGGCCTCCTACGGATTGAACATGCCGGTGCGGATGCTGACGCGGATCTTTTTGCACAGGGAGTTCTGTGCGCGGAGCTTTTCCGAAGCACGCATCATGTAGGTGGCCACGGCCTCTTTAATCGGTGCCAGGTCCTTGAGGCGCTTGCCAAACATCCGGCTGCAGCAGATCTCCTGTTTCGGCGGGTCAGGCTCGTCCAGCTCCAGGCACGGCGTGCCGGCCAGCTCCCGCGCTGTCTTCTCGATCACCACACTGAAGTTCTTGCGCAGCGTCCAGGGGTCGGCCTTGGCCAGGTCCATCGCGGTCTTGAGACCCATGGCGTCCAGGTGCGCTTTCATTCGCCGGCCTACGCCCCAAACCTCGGACACGTCGGTGTTGCGTAACACCCAGTCGCGCTTGACCTGGTCGCAGATGTTCACGACGCCACCGGTTTGAGCCTGCAGGCGCTTTGCTGTTGCGCCAATCATCACCCACAGTTTTCTCACTATTTTCTTTTTTGGTAAACGTCTGCAAAAATTTCAGTGATTAAGCGTGTTGGTTTTTGTTTTTTCATTTCCTTGACCTGATTACTCAGGCGTATTAAATCCTCACTGGGTTTTGCCCATTGCTCCCCAGGTAGTGACTCAGACCATGTACTCATGACCTCAGGCAAAGCTTTGCGCCCAACTTTTGCAATTCGGCGAATTTCCCATTCGACAAGTAGATTGGGTAAGGTCCAGAACGTCATGACATGGAAGAGATACCAGAAGAACCCGTGAATCCAGCCCACTTCCTTTTCGCGAATCCTGCGGTGTAGGCGTGTTCGCGCATTTCGGAACGTGTGCATCCCTTCATGGGGCGGATCGTTGGGGCCTTGTAGGTTCATGGCGTCCTGAATGCTTTTGAGGTCATGGACTTCGTACTCCATATAGGCACGCACAGCCTCCCAATGGGCAATCGCGAGCGGGAGGCCTCCACAAACGAATTCTACGCTGACCATCTGGCCCTCATGTTGATATCCCATGCCCATCCCGTACTGTCGCCGTACACCATATTGCGTGGTGCCTTGCGCCTGAACCACCCAGGCGGATAGCGATTCCCAAGGCACGAAAACTGGAGTTTCTGCGCCTGTGGGCATAAAGCAGACTTCACGGCGCTGACGGTTGAAGCGTGTGGGGATGATATTTGTGTACTTTTTATAATTGTAAATCCACACCACTAATCCAACAGTAAGTCCAACTATGTACATATAAAAGGCTGGTTTCAGAGTAGCGATAAAAAGGCTTGCACTGAACTCCAGAATTTCAGTCAATCCAAAGCCGCTGGTAGCGGCGATTAGTCCCATACTCAGTTGAGTACCTACTATCATAAAGAGCGCGGCGGTAAACGGACTTCCCAGGGTCATCTGCCATGAAAAAACTTGGGGTTTGCCTCCTCCAAAGTCCAGATACGTGTCGTTGAGTTCGCTGACGTAAGGGCTATGTGGCGATGTCTCTGTAGGAAGAGGTAACGGTGCTAAGTACGTCGTGTAGCCAGATGGGAACTGTTCTACGTCTCCTGCACGGTGCAATTTAATTGCCCTCGAATTGATCGATTGGATATCAATAGTTTTAAACATGCGAAGCTAATTCCAGCATCAGGGGCTCTACTTGAAGCAAAGGTGCGTGAGGGATGGTGGGGCTCTATCAACCGAAGGAAAGACACCACTTCACCTTGGACCAAAACGAATAGGGTGCTTTTTCTGCTGAGACAGCCCATTAGAACCAATACTTTGAACGGTCACAACCAGCATCGACGCCTCTCGAAATTTAACTACGATCCGTTCATTGGTCTCTGGGTAACTGAGACAGAAAACAATCTGCTTGTCTTCAATACGTCGAAATCTGGCGTCGGCGGGTTCGCTAAGAATTTCCCGGCGCTCCGTGTTTTGCCTGGCGTCTACAAGGATTGTGTTGATACGGTGCGCACCAATTTTCAGTAAGTAGGCCTCTCTCCCAGCGGCGCCATAAATGCAGTTGCATCAATTCCGGGTGACAGCAATGGATATCGCCGATTTTGGCCCTTAGCAGCAAGTTCTTCCGATGGGATGGTGGTCTACATGGAAGAGCTGAGCCCGCAGCTCAAGCTGTTCAGCGGCGACGACACTCAACCGATAAACCGGTTAAACGTCGCTCCTTCGACGCACGTGCAAGTGCTGCACGGTCAGGAGGACGGCCCGCACATAGATGCAGTCCATTGGGGATGGGCGCCCTTTTGGGCGAAGGGAAAGAGACCCGAACCGATCAATGCGCGGGTTGAGACGGTTAACACCGGCAAGTTCTTCAAACAGCTCTGGCCAAAAGGCTGTGCCAATGTGCCCAGCGAAGGGAGGGATGAGTGGGTAAGGGATCCCGATGATCCCAAGAAGAAGTAGCTCTACTTCATCCGATTGAAGAGCGGTCGGCCCCTGTTCTTCGGCGCTCCGGCCCAGGTACACCCCTGCTCCGGCTTTGATCAGCTGCTGCCGCCTTCGTGATTGATCGTTGATGGGCCTGTTCCTTCTCGCGCTCGGCGAGCTCGGTCAGCGCCCTGGCCTGTTTGTCGACGGCGTCACGGTCGGCCCAGCGGGTTTGCCACCCCGCATCATTCACCGCCTTGCCGTGATCGTACACGCTGAACAGCGCCCTGGCCTCCAACGCGGCCAGCAGCAGAACCTCCAGCGCCCCCCCTCCGACCTTCAGCGCCAAAGCGTTCATGCCAGCACCTTCGCCGCCAGGTCCCGCAGCGCCACACGGTCCGCCTGGCAAGTCAGCACGCCGTTGTTGGTTCGGGTGATTTTGGCGAACTGCCCGGAGTCGGCCAGCTCATTGAGGCCGTTCGACTGCCAGAGCCAACCTGCGACTAGGGCGGCAGTCTCTGGTTGCTCCACCAGTTCAGGGTGATGCACAAGGTCCAGGGCAGCGCAGGCAGCGCGAAGGACTTCGCCAGGCCATCTAGGATACCATGGATGGCATCAAAGGTGAGTTCGAGGTGAAGGCCGACAACATCGTCATGCTGTGCCGGAACATCGAGGGCGATATCGACGCCATCGACAAAGAAGTCAACCGCCTCAACGAGCTCAAGCGCATCAAGACGAACACCGTGGGCCAGCTCAGCGACTACCTGCGCCGGAACATGGAAGCGGCAGATATCAAATCGATCAAGCGGCCGCTGTTCACCATCACTCTTGCCCTATCGCCCGAGCGGGTGATCGTCGACAACGAACAGACAGTGCCTGATGAGTTTGTGTCGTTGAAAAGCGTGATCACTCCAAACAAGAAAACAATCGCTACTCGTCTCAAGGAAATCCGCGATCACAACGAAGCCGTCCGCAAGCGCATGACTGCTGGAGAGGACGCGGAAGCCGAACTATTGGAAGAGCCCACCTGGGCCCACCTCGAGCGTGGCGAAAGCGGAATAGAAGAGGTTGGCCATGGCCAAGGACAACGCGCAGATCCAGCGGGACAAGCGCACGAAGAGAAGGAGCTGCTCGACAAGATCGGCGCCGAGAAGCGAACACTGATTGTCTCGAAAGAATTTGATGATGCTCTTCAGATATTGAGCGAGCGCCACGG
Source organism: Pseudomonas sp. MF4836 (assembly GCF_002018875.1). Lineage (GTDB taxonomy): Bacteria > Pseudomonadota > Gammaproteobacteria > Pseudomonadales > Pseudomonadaceae > Aquipseudomonas. Next base: position 162,025 of record NZ_MVOL01000001.1, on the reverse strand, counting down.
CTTCGAATAATTGCAGAAAATGGTATCGAGGATAATTCTGAATCTGGCTATTGGGTCGGCCAAAGATTTTTCACCATTCACCAGCACGTCGCAACCCAACTCATCGGTTGTAATAAATTGCCGCGACAATCTGAAGAGGTCGCCACGATGGATATCGTGGCGTAATTTACCTTGCAGCGAACCAATATAAAATCAAAGACCGCCAACTAGAAATCTATTATTTATTCCGAAATTCCCCTGATCAGCATTCGAAACTAGCAATATATTCTCAGAAGAAACACCACACCAAGATATTTTATTAGCATCCTCAATATAATATTTATCTTCCTTCTTGGGCACGGCATAGATAGCCAAAATAGATACAGACTCCGGCAGAGGCTCACCACATACAAGATCGAGCAGCACCATAAGATCTACCAAGTTATCTTTTTTAATGGTACCGCCATTAGCATGATATAAAGCCGCTTTTTTGGGAACACCTCCATCATAACGAGCCAATATCACCGCTGCGCATGAGGAAAGACCAACGGCTATAATAGCTGCAGGTTGATCCGCATAGTGAATCACGGCACTTTCATCAACACCCAAATTTTTTGTGTCTTTACCTTCCACCTTAAAAAAAGGTAACGGACCAGAAGGATTATTATTAGCGTACTCCATCAATTCCTGAACCGAAAAATTTTCCATCTTTTTTACATCGGAATTAACGACATACTTAATCATAGAAACACCTCCATTGCATCCCATCCATTTTTAAGAAATCAACACCTGTAAACATCCAACTCCACGGCGCCTCCACGTACATTATCGAACCTTGAAGAAGCTCACCTGCGCCGAAAACATGAGTTCTTTTACGATATGCATCCTAGATTCGACCTCTTGCCAGTCAAAAAATCAGACAAGAAAGTCATTTTATACCAGCCATCTCCATGTCCGACATTACCTACAGTTACACTTGCTCGGGCAGCGGAGGCTAGGGCCATCCTCGCCGTGACGATAAAAACCAATAAATCTGATCCGCATTTTATTTTACAATCTGAGCCTTTAATTTCAAAAAAACCAAGCGTCCAAAAGTACCAAAAAACAATACCCCCTAAAAACTTGACAACACAACACTAAATACTAATGTTGAATCTCAATATCACCTGCCGATAGCCGCTAGCAAAACAACGTTCAATAAAGACCAATAACGGAGAAGCAGCCATGTCTGACGCCGCAAGAAGCACAGTCATAAAAGTCACAAACAACTCAAAGTACAACTTACGGTTAATTACCTCCTCGCAGAAACTCCCCCACGGCGAATGGATAACTTATCCACCAGATCGCATAACTAAAAACTCAACATCCAACGGCCCTGGGCATGCAAGCTGGGAAACCGACTCCGATGGATTCATGACAGGAACAGAGGGGGAATGCTCCTATTCATTCACAGATGATGATGAGATCTACGATATAAACATCAAATGGGATAACCCCTTCTCTGGCGGAAACACATACTCAATACATCCAGACAACGACTTAGTAAGATGCACATACACCGCAGATAAAGGTAATAACGCGACCGTAACTTTTACGATAGAAAATGGCTCAAATCATAACTAGCAGTCGATGCGTCCGACTGGTTCCCCGACATACGCCTAACACGCTGCGAGGGCGATCAATCCTTGATCACCCTCGCAGGTGATAGCAACAATTCGTTGAGCATGCGCTGGGTCAAGACAATCTGCTGCAACGGCCCACCTTGGGGACTGCATAACACTCAGGGTTAGCCCATCTCGTTGCCTGATTTCCGCTGGCATTGTTGCACCGTTATAAAGGGTGAAGTGCCAGATACTGCGCAGGCACGATCTGAGTATTCAGTTCGCCTCAGAACAAAGCCTTGATCCGCAGCATGGGATCAAACAATGAACCAACCCAGCAACGGCGACATCACTCGCTCAACTCCAGATGGAGGTCAAACTCCTCTTCCATCGCGGCGGAAAAGCGATTTTCTCGAAAGCGTTATCGTCGCTGAACTTCACCGTGAGCGGCAGCATGGACACAAGATCGCGGGAAGGCGGATTGTCGTTGAGTTCCAACACGGCCTTTTGAACTGCAAATTTCAGTTTGATCTTGGTCAACATCGCTGAGTTGTCTGGCATGACAGGCATCTCTTTACCCGGAGCCATTTGATCGGTGCTTTGGTGCAGCGATGAGCTTTGGGCCATGGCCACAGGGCTCATCGATACACAGATTAAAATCGCCGAGAGGATCAGCCACACGCTTGCTTGCTCGCCACTTCTGCTCATGTCCATAACCCATCCGCTGAGAGACGGCTGATCACGTCAGGCTGTCGCGCTCGACTCGACAAGATGAACTTGCGTGGCATTGCGACCCGCCAGCCAGGCAAGCACTGACGCCGCAACCAACACCGCGGCACTGAGCTCGAAGGTGGCTTTGTAACCGCTCAGGTCAAAGGCCAGACCGCCAATGATCGCGCCTCCGGCAATCGCCAGTTGGACAATGGCCACAAGCAAGCCGCCTCCGGCTTCCGCATCATCCGGAAGCGTTTGCGCCAGCCATGTCCACCAGCCGACCGGTGCGGCCGTCGCAACCAGTCCCCAGAGTCCGAGCAACACGGCGGTCAGTACCGGTGATTTGCCGAAGCTGACTAACGCCAGCGCGATGGCCGCCATGATCAGCGGGATGACGCTCAACGTGCGGTAGAGGCCGCGGCCCATAAACCTTTCGATCAGAAAGGTGCCGATAAAACCTGCCAGTCCCAGCCCCAGCAGCATCAACGACAAGCTTGAAACACTGACGCCAGTCACGCCCTCGAGAAATGGCCGCAGGTAGGTGAACAGCATGAACTGGCCCATGAAAAACACGCTGACGGCGACCATTCCCAAGGCGACTGGCAACTGTTTCATCAGCCGCAGAACGTTGCCGCTGCCTGCCTGGCGCTCGGCCTTGAAGGACGGAAGGCTTATCAGCAGCCACACGGCGGCAAGCACTGCGACCGGGACTACACAGAAGAATGCACCGCGCCAGCCGATCAACGAGCCAAGAAAACTGCCCGCCGGCGCGGCGATGACCGTCGCCAGAGCGTTACCGCCATTGACGATGGCCAGCGCCCGGGAAACCTGATCAGGCTGCACCAGGCGCATTGCAGTCGCCGCCGACAATGACCAGAAGCCACCGATCGCGATCCCGATCAGGGCACGCCCAAACATGAATGAGGGATAGCCCGGCGCGAGCGCGACGACCGTACCGGAGACGATCATCAGTAAGGTCAGGCCCAGTAGCAACTTCTTCCGTTCAACGCGAGCGGCAACCGAGGCAATCAGCAGGCTGGTGATCAATGCAAAGGCACCGGACACGGAAATACCCTGCCCTGCCTGGCCTTCGGTGATGTGCAGGTCTGCCGCGATGGGCGTCAGCAGGCTAACGGGCATGAACTCTGAAGCGACCAAGGCGAATGCGGCCAACGACATGGCCAGCACTGCGCTCCAGCCACCTGTTCTTTTAGAAGGATCTGTAGAAGGAAACGTCATGGGAACTGCCTGAGGTGCAAAAAAACGAGTGGGTGCGATGCGCAGGGGCAAGCCGTTTGTCGCCCATCCGGGCACTGCCCCTGTAACAGATAGACACATTCTCCCGGTCAATCCGGCCCTTCCCCAGTGCATTCCTCTTGAATGCTTGCCTGATCCTCTGGGGATGCAGGGTGATGGATAGGAAACGTCTCTTGCGCGGATTAGAGTTCGATCAACAGGAGTGACCTGACATGATCGATACCCCTCTGCGCCATGAATCACCTTTGGCGTTGAACATTGACCCGCGCGTGAGCGCACCGGGTGACTTCGCCACGGCCATACCCGGGCTGTCGCTGTTTCGTCGCGACCAGCCGGCGCCGCCCGCCGTGTGCATGGTAGAACCCAGCCTGATTCTCGTGGGTCGCGGCGAAAAGCGCTTGTGGGTCGGTGGTGAGGGCTACAACTACGACCCTTCACGGTTTCTGGTCACCTCACTGGACCTGCCCGCCAACTCCGAAGTGATGCTTGCCAGTCCCGAACAGCCCTGTGTCGGTCTCGTACTCAAACTGGATATCAGCATGCTTGCCGAGGTCATCACCAAGAGCGGCTTGCCTGCGAAGCGCCAGCAATCAATGGGCACGGGCGTCGGGATTGGCAGCCTGTCTTCTGCTCTGGAGGGCGCGCTCGATCGCCTGCTGGCACTGCTGGATGAACCCGAGGCGATCCCGGTCCTGGCGCCGCTGATTCTGCGAGAAATCCACTATCGGTTGCTCCATACCGATCAAGGCGCGCGGCTGCGACAAATCACTGCCGTCGATGGTCAGGGTTATCGCATCGCCAAGGCCATCGACTGGCTCAAGGTCAACTACACCGATGCCCTGCGCATCGACGATCTGGCCGCACGGGTGCAGATGAGCGCCCCGACCTTTCACCATCATTTCCGTCAGCTCACCGGCATGAGCCCACTGCAGTACCAGAAATGGCTGCGGCTGAACGAGGCTCGTCGACTAATGTTGATGGAGCACCTGGACGTCTCGCGGGCTGCATTTGCAGTCGGCTATGAAAGCCCCTCGCAGTTCAGCCGCGAATATGGCCGGCTGTTCGGCACCGCGCCCAGTCGTGACATTGCGCTTCTACGTGGGCAGCCATACGAGGCAGAAGCACTCGGCACCGCAGCGAACTGAACAAAAACCAGCGTCACCGGTGATGCGCCTCGCCGCGTGTCACCGCTCATAACAATGCACGTCAACCGATGATCAAGCGGGTGAACCATGGAACTTCGAATCAACCAGAAGACCTATCAGGTCGATGCCGACGCCGATACGCCCTTGCTGTGGGTGATCCGCGATGACTTGGGCATGACCGGGACCAAGTACGGCTGTGGCCTGGCGCAATGCGGCGCCTGCTCGGTGCTGGTGGACGGCAACGTCGTGCGCTCCTGCGTCACGCCGGTGGCTGGCGTGGTCGGCCGCGAGGTCACCACCATTGAGGCCATCGAAGCCGATGAAGTGGGCAAGCGGGTGGTCTCGACCTGGGTCGATCTGCAGGTCGCCCAGTGTGGCTACTGCCAGTCCGGGCAAGTCATGGCCGCCACCGCGCTGCTCAAACACAACCCCAAACCCAGTGATGCGCAGATCGAGGCGGCGATGGTCAACCTGTGCCGCTGCGGCACTTACAACGCCATTCATGCCGCCGTGCATGAACTTGCCACCAAGGGAGACGCGTGATGAACGTTCATATCGACCCTTCACAGCACGCCTCGGCACTGGACCTGCACGAACCGATCAATGTTTCGCGCAGACGTTTTCTGACCGGTACCGCCGTCGGTGCACTGGTCCTCGGTTTCGGTCTGCCACTTGGCGCGACTCGCGTGCAAGCTGCAACGGCGACGGCGGCGACGGCCGAGCGCGGCACGCAGGTCCCGGCGTTTCTCGAGATCCGTCCGGACAACCGCGTGCGCTTGCTCTGCCCGTTCATGGAAGGCGGACAAGGTACATTCACCGCAATGGCGCAGATCGTCGGTGAAGAACTGGATGCCGACCCGGCGACCTTTCTGGTGGAAGCCGCCCCGCCCGGCGAGGCCTATGTGGTGATGGAGAACGGCATGCGCATCACCGGCGGCAGCATGTCGGTGCGCATGAGTTACCCGGTCATGCGCCGCCTCGGTGCCCTTGCCCGCGCCATGCTGCTGCAGGCGGGCGCGCAGCAGCTTGGGGTGTCAGTGCACGAGTTGAGCACCGAGCCAGGCAAAGTCGTGCATGCCAAATCGGGGCGCTCGCTGGCCTACGGTGAACTGGCCGAACGCGCGATGGATCTGCCGGTTCCCGATCCGGCCTCCGTGCAACTGCGTGATCCGAGCACGTTCCGCTGGATCGGCAAACCGGTGAAGCGCATCGATGCTTACGACAAGTCCACGGGCAAGGCGCTTTACACCATCGATCTGAAGGTCGACGGCATGCTGCATGCTGCCGTGCAACATGCCCCGCGCCTGGGAATGACGGTGGGCAACCTGCGCAACGAAGACCAGGTCAAGGCGATGAAAGGCGTGCATTCCGTGCATCGTCTGCCGGGCGCCGTGGCGGTGGTCGCCGAGCGTTGGTGGCACGCCAAACGTGCCGTCGAGGCGATCCAGGTCGACTGGCAGGAGCCAACGGCCGACAGCAACGTGCGGCCGATGCCCGCCGACTTTTCCAGCGATGCCTGGTTCAAGCGCCTCGCTGAAGATAAAGGCCCCGCCAAAGATGATGAAAATGAAGGCGACGTGGCGTCGATTCTCAAGGGGACCAAGACCCGGGTCGACGCCACTTACCACAACCAATACTTGAACCACGGCCAACTGGAACCGCCTTCTGCACTGGCCCGATTCAATCCGGACGGCTCGCTGGAAGTCTGGTTGCCGAATCAGGCACCGGACATGTTCCGTGCCGACATCGCCAAACGCACGGGCCTGGATCCGTCGCGCATCACCTTGCATTCGCCGCTGCTGGGCGGGTTCTTCGGCCGGCATTTTCTCTACGACTCGGCCAGTCCCTACCCTCAGGCGATCGCGCTGTCCAAGGCGGTTGGCCGTCCGGTCAAACTGATTTGGAGTCGTGAGGAAGAGTTCCTGCGTGATGTGCTCCGTCCCGTTGCCGCAGTGAATTTCCGCGCCGCGCTGGACAGCGACGGCTGGCCGCTGGCAATCGAAGCAATCAGTGCCACCGAAGGCCCGACCGAAGCCCTCGCTGGCAAGCAAGGTGAAAAGCTTGATCCGACGGCGCTTGAAGGGTTGTCGGGCAAGTCCTATGCGGTCCCCAACAAGCGCATCGCACAGATCTACGTCAAAGGTCCGGCCATGCTCGGTTACTGGCGTTCGGTGGGCAATTCCCTCAACGACTTCTTCTATGAATCGTTCCTTGATGAACTGGCCGACAAGGGTGGCAAGGACCCGTTCGACCTGCGCCTGCATTTGCTGCGCGACAACACACGGCTGACCACGTTGCTGCAGGCGGTGGCTGAGCTGTCGGGCGGCTGGAAACGCGGGCCGTTTACTGCCGAGGATGGCAGCCGACGTGCGCGCGGCGTGGCCATGGCTTCGCCGTTCGGTACAGAGACGGCGGTGATCGCCGAGGTGTCCATCGAGAACGGCCAGGTCAAGGTGCACGACATCTGGCAGGCGATTGACCCGGGCAGCATCGTCAATCCGGCGATTGTTGAAGCTCAGGTCAATGGCGCCGTGGCGCTGGGGCTGTCCCAGACGCTGGTGGAGGAGTCAGTGTGGATTGATGGCAAACCCCGGGCGCGCAATTACGATTTGTATCCGATCCTGCCGCCTGCGCGGATGGCTCGGGTACACGTGCGTGTGGTCGAGAGCGGGGAAAAAATGGGCGGTATCGGCGAACCGCCGTTGCCCGCCGTGGCGCCCGCCGTCGCCAATGCGGTGGCAAGGCTAACCGGCCAGCGGGTGCGCAGCCTGCCCATGAGCCGACACACCTTCACCTGATCAGCGCCGGAGCGTTCATGAATAACAGCCGATTCGCAAGAACCGCTGGCTGGCTGGCGGTGCCGTGCCTGGTCGCGGCAGGCCTGCTGACCTGGTACGTCACCCGCGAGCCTGTCTCGCGCCTTGAAAACCATCCGATCGCCGTGGCCGACATCGACCCGGCACTGGTCGCCCGTGGCGAATACGTCGCCAGACTCAGCGATTGCGTGGCCTGCCACAGCGTGTCGGGCGGTGCACCATTCGCTGGCGGACTGGAAATGGCCACGCCGCTGGGCGCGATCCATGCGACCAATATCACCCCGGATACGGAAACCGGCATTGGCCACTACAGCCTGGCGGACTTTGACCGGGCCGTGCGCCACGGCGTGGCGCCCGAGAGTCGCCGTCTGTATCCGGCGATGCCCTACCCGTCCTACGCCAAGCTCAGTGACGATGACGTGCGTGCGCTGTATGCGTTCTTCATGAAAGGCGTGGCGCCGGTGAAACAGGCGAACATCCCGAGTGCGATTCCGTTTCCGCTGAACCTGCGTTGGCCGATTGCACTGTGGAACGGTGTGTTTGTCGACGCCGAGCCTTATGTGGCCAAACCGTCGCAGGATGACGTGTGGAACCGTGGCGCTTACCTCGTTCAAGGCGCAGCGCACTGCGGCAGTTGCCATACCCCGCGTGGCCTGGCGTTCAACGAGAAGGCACTGGATGAATCCGGCACGCCGTTCCTCGCGGGTGCCTTGCTTGATGGCTGGTACGCGCCGAGCCTGCGGGATGATCACAACACCGGCCTGGGCCGCTGGAGCGAGCCGGAGATCGTGCAGTTCCTCAAGACCGGTCGCAACAAACACGCGGTGGTCTACGGTTCGATGACCGAAGCCTTCAACAACTCCACGCAATTCATGACCGATGACGACCTGACGGCCATTGCCCGCTATCTCAAGTCATTGCCCGGCGACCGCCAGCGCGACGGGCAGCCTTGGCAGTATCAAGAGGCCTCGGCAGCGACGCGTCTGAATGCCCCTGGCACCCACACCTACGAGACGCGCTGTGCTTCGTGCCACGGCCTGGACGGCAAGGGACAACCTGAATGGATGCCGCCGCTGGCGGGCGCCACCTCTGCACTGGCCAAGGAGAGCGCTTCGGCGATCAACATCACCCTGAATGGTTCGCAACGTGTGGTGGCTGCCGGCGTGCCGGACGCTTATCGCATGCCGGCCTTCCGTGAGCAGTTGTCGGATCAGCAGATCGCCGAAGTGCTGACCTTCATGCGCAGCACCTGGGGCAATCAGGGCAGTGCGGTTGATGCGCAGACGGTGGGCAAACTGCGTGAACACACCGACCCGGCCAGCAGCAGCCCGATCATCCTGCACATGCGCTAAGAGGAGATTTTGATGGAAAGCATCGACTTGCTGGTTCTGCGCACCGCGCGGGGCTGGCTAGCCGCCGGCGAGCGTGTATTGCTCGCCACGGTGGCGCGCACCTGGGGTTCTTCGCCACGCCCGACGGGGTCGATGATGGCCTTGCGTGACGACGGTCGCGTGGTGGGCAGCGTGTCAGGTGGCTGCATCGAAGACGATCTGATCCATCGCTATACCACGGCCCATGGCGGCAACGCTTTTCGCGACAGCGCGCCGCAAGTGGTGCGTTATGGCGTCAGCGCCGATGAGGCGCATCGCTTTGGCTTGCCCTGTGGTGGCACGCTTGAACTGATCCTTGAGTTCAACCCGTCGTGGCAGTCTCTTGACGCGTTGCTGGTGCAACTGGACGCCGGGCAACTGGTTCGCCGTCGCCTGGCGCTGGCGACCGGTCAGGTCGCACTTGAGTCGACCGCGACGCCGGAGCAATTCAGCTTCGATGATTCGCAGATGCTCAATACCCTGGGGCCAGGCTATCGGATGCTCATGATCGGTGCCGGTGCGCTGGCCGAGTATCTGGCCACCATGGCGTTGTTCAATGGTTTCAAGGTGGCGGTGTGCGATCCGCGTCCCGAGTACATCGAGACCTGGGGGGTAGACGGCGTGGAACGCATCGTTGGCATGCCGGATGACGTGGTACGGGACTTCGCGGTGGATCTGCGCACCTGCATCGTCGCGTTGAGCCATGACCCAAAACTCGATGATCTGGCCTTGCTCGAAGCCCTCCACGGCCCGGCATTCTACATCGGCGCCATCGGCTCACGGCGCAACAGCCAGCTGCGCCGCGAACGCCTGATCGAGCATTTTGGTGAGACCGAGGCGTCGCTTGAGCGCCTGCACGGGCCGATCGGCCTCTACATTGGCAGTAAGACGCCTGCAGAAATCGCCGTCAGCGTGATGGCCGAGATCCTTGCGGCCAAGAATGGCGCGAGCTTGCCGAGTGGGCTCAGCATCGCCCAAGCTAAACAGTCCATCGAGTCTGTGGCGTTATCCTCGTAGAGCTATGCCTGGTTGCCGATGCCCAGCGCCTATTCCTCAACACTCCTGCAGCGCAAACCCACAGTAGTCACTGAAGCCTTGAGCCGCTTCGTTGAGTCGCTGGCGCACACGAGCCAATTATTGGCTGGCAGAGTGACGCTACCCGCGAAAGCTGGGCTGCCGTGTATACGCGCAAGGCTTGCTACTGGCGCGAGTTGCAATATCGAGCCCCCCTATGAAGCGCAATCCCGATAGTGCTGCTGGTACTCCGCCCGTGTCCCAAGATGATCCGTCCACTGGCGAACAGGTTCAGCCTCTTGCTTGGTCAGCTTCATCTGTTCCAATTCATCATGAAGCAGGAACACAAAATCCTCTTCGTCCTGTATCTGCCGCACGTCATGCAGGGTCCAGTGATGCTCGCTAATCAAATGGAGCCGAACCTGGTCCATGGCTTCCAGTCTGGCCCAGATTGCCGTATCGCCTTCGAGCATCCGCCCGGCGAAACACTTGAGCTTGTACAGTCCGAGTGCCATACGGGTGTGCTGATCGCCCGGCAACTCTTCCCAGCGGAGACTGGGATTTTCAATCAGCAGTTTCTCGTACTTATCAAGCGCTGCCATCCATTCACGGTGGTGGTTGAATTCTTGAACCATATGCCGGGTCTCCGCGACAGTCCTTTCGAGTGAAATCAAAACGATATAAGGCTTCAGAAGCGCCCACTGATCCCCAGCAAAGGCCCCTTCTGGACGATGTCGTAGACGAAGCCATCATGGCGATAATTCACCCCCATCGCCCGGTAACCGACCACCGCCGAAAAGCCGGGCAAAAACTCCCAGCCTGCCAGCGCTGCCAGATCCCAGTCTTCCCGAGACTGCCCGGCGCCCGCCATCCCCCAGGACGACAACCAGAATCGATCGTTCACGGCATAGTGCCCACGCAGGCCCGCCATGGCGTCTGCCCAGGTCGCATTATCAGAGCCCGATAAGCCACCAAGCGGTCCACCATGGAAGCTGAGGGTGGTACCGCTGTACCAGACGCGTACGCCACCGGCGACTTCCAGTCGACGGGTTTCATCGCCCAACACTGTGTAGCCGCCACCCAGGAACCCGGAGGCGGTCTTGCTTTGCACCTCAAGTTTGGCGCCCCCGGGCAAGCGGTTGCGGGTGTCGGTGTCGATGTACATCAGGTCGGCGAGCACGCTGTAGGGGCCCCGACGCGCCTCCCCCATCAGCATCACCGACATATCGACCGTCTTGGCGATATCGGAAAAATCGGATTTTATGAATTGGGTTCCAGTGCTGCTATGACCCACGTGTCCACGAATGCCTGCGCCCCATACATAAGGTCCGCCGTTGAACGTCCAGTCATCGTTGTCTGCCGCCATGGCGGGCCCGACGCAGATACAGGCGCTAGCCAGTAGGGCCAGACGTGCGTGCTTTCGCAGCAGAGCCGAGGGAGGGTTGTCACGGTACATGATGGTGCTTCCCCCCGATCAGTGCTGAGTCAGCGAGAGCGCCACGCCCTCGGCCGCACAGTCCTCTGCAGGCTTCAAACCGGCCTTTTGTGCGGCCTTGACCTCTTCCTTCGCGGCCGCCAGATCCGCCAGGAACGCCGGATTGCTATGCAAGCTTGCTACCGTCGCAGCGCCCATGATGCGGCCTGCATCGACGTCGCTCTGCCAGTGTGCGTTGCAGATGATTCGGCTCTGGCCGAATGACAACCCGCGGGTCATCAACTCGGTTGCACGTTCAGGTTGAATCTCGGCCAGCAACAGGCCCCAGGCCCAACCGGCGGCGGAGTGGCCGGAAGGCCAGGAACCATCCGTGCGCAACAGCGGTTCCATGTCTTTGCGACAGGTTCCTTCGTTGTGTGCCACGAAGGGACGGGTGCGGTTGTAGGCATTCTTCCCGGCATAGGTGGAGCCTCCCGCATCGGTCAGGGTGCGCTGCATCAGGGTGTAGAGATGCGGTGTACTTTTCTCGCTGATCGGGGTGCCCATCGCGCAGGAGAATGCGTTGGCCGGGCCCGGGAATGACAGCTCTGCATCCGCCGCGGCGAGTTTTTCCCGCGCCGTACCGCGTAGCGACAATGCTGCTCGCCGAGCCTCCTCATCCCGTGCAAGCGCCGCAGAGTCGGGCTTAGGTGGGGCGCCCAGCAACGCCAGCAGCAGCGGCAAGTCTGCCGAGTTCAGATAACCCGGAGCCAGCTTGAAGTGAGGGTCCGTAACCTTTGTGGCCGCGTCATCGGCAAGCACCAGTCCCGACCAGAGCAGGCTGGCCAGCCCCAACTGCTTATGTACTGTTTTCATCGAGTGTTCCCTTATCAAAACCGGTAAAGGGCATTCAGATAGGCGCCTGCGCCCACGTTTTCACCCGTCAGCGGGCTGTTGCGGGCATCAGAGACCAGCGCGTAGGTCTTGATGCCGCCTTCCAGTGCCAACTGTGGTTGCCATTGCCACGTGAGGCCCAGCTTCAAGGTCACGTCACGCATGCCGCCACCCGGGTGGTACTCGTCGAAGCCGGTGCGCTCAGCTTGTTGGGCGGTGACGCCGAAGCGCGCCATCATGTCTTTCTCATTGCTCCAGGTGCCGTACAGCGTCGAGTCCAGGGTCAATGTTGAAGACAGCGCGTATGCAGTGGCGAAACCGGCTTCCAGAAACGCGGTACGCCCCAGGCTCTCGCCACCGTAGTCGCGGCTCTGGCTGGCTTGCAGGCCCCGAACAAACAGACGACCGGTTGGCAGAACCCAATACGCTTCCGCTCCAACAAGAGCGGTGCTGTCCAGGTTGCCCATGCCCTTCAGGTAGTCATCACGACCGCCCAGAGTGTGGATTCTTTCCTTGCGTCCCTGGTCGTAACCCAGCAACAGGGCAATGCCGAAAGGCGACAACCCCGGCAAGTCCCAGCGCAGTCCGTCCGGGAAGGCTGCGGTGAACTTGCCCCAGTTTTCAGTAGGCAAAACCGCTTTGAGTTTCAGTGACGGGAACGAGGCGTAGTGTGAGGAACCTTCGTACAGCGGGCCAACGGCGAGTCCGCCACCCACGGTCACGGAGGGCTCACCTGAATCGTCTGCGTGAACAGGCAACACCATCGAAAACGCAAGGGTCGCACTTATCATGAGCGTCGCTTGATACTTGAAAAAGTTTGAACCGCCGGTGGTGGTCATCGTTTCCTTCCTTTGGTGTAAACAACACGTATTGATGGGCGTTTATGCCGAGTTATAAACATCAGGCGTGATGAATTAGAGCGCGACGGGCTGCGGCTTCGGGAAGCGCCATTGGCCATTCAGTATTTGTTCGCTCGGCTGATAAAGCCTGACGGTGTAGTTCCAGCCAGGTGGGGTAGGCAGGCAATTAGCGATACTCGCGTCGCAACCGCCGAACTGGATAACAATCGAGCCGTCCGCACTTTTTTTGGCGGTGAGGTTGTTCAACGAATAGGCGTCAAAGGGGTTCCTCTGGAAATAACCGTCGGCGTTATAAACACTGACCGACCAAAAGCTCTTGACCGGTACATCTCCAACTGTGAGCCGGTAAACGGTTTTCCCATCGTTCTCAGGCATCACGCCGCCGAGGTAGATAGCGTCCTTGGCTGGGTTCCCACCCCACCCCGTTGCTGTGCCGATCAAGTGATGGATTGGATTGACCGTGCCCTTGGGGCCAAAGGATTGGTTGTAGTCAGGAATCGTCGAACCCAGGACCTCCAGGGCCTCACGCACCTTTGTCTGGCTCGCCTGGTCCCACTTAGGTACTACAAACTCCCCCACCCTGGCCTGGCTGACCGTGATTGCATCCTGCAGTGCATGTACCTGTTCAAGGTCTTGGCGATCTGCGGGATCGAAGAACGTGCGCACAGCAACAAATACATAGCGTGTGCCGACGGCCTCTTTGGTCAGTGTCCGACTCCCGGCGCCGTACGTAACGAAGGGCACGTAGTGATCTTCATTGATAATCGCCATCGATATGAACCGCCCGCCAGACTCTGGCAAGGTGATGGTGACGGGGCCTGCATCGAGATCGAACACGGCTGACGAATAGAGTGTGTCCCGATTCATCCGGACCACATTCTGGGCGTCGATGGGTACCGCTTCGCGGCTGTGAACAAACCGGCCCAAACTGCCACTCGCCACCATTTTCCCCAAGTAGAGGTCGGACTCGGCACGGATAAAGTTATCGACACCCACCGGTATCGCCGCCTCTGGCGATGACTGAGCGTTAGCACTTCCAGCAGCGACCAGCGCCATGGCAAAGATGCTGGCCGTGGATGAATGGGACATTTGAACCCCTTGGTTTTATTAGTTGGCGTTGATTTTTTGACTGTATAAGAACGCCTTGGCGCAAACTTGCCATTTGGTGCCAAAAGCAATGCGAGCGCGTACGAGAAGGCCGCCGCGCAAAGAGGCCAATTTTTTGGGAGAGGGGTTAAACGAGGATGTTCCGGTCTTGTTTCAAGAGGGCGCGATAGTGAGACGGCGGGCTTCCCGTCCAACGCTTGAAGGCGCGCGTAAAGTGCGCTGGATCGCTGTAGCCGACCATGTAGGCAATTTCGGTCGCGCTGTATCTGCCGCAGGCAATCAACTGCTGGGCTTCACTGCGACGGGTCTCGTCACGTAAAGCGTCGAAGTCGATACCGCAATATTCGAGGCGCCGCTGCAGGGTTCGAACAGACAGTCCAATCTTTCTTGAAACAGTGACAAGTTTGGAAAGTTCCTGATTCGCGATCTGCTGGACGAGCACGTCAGCGGTGTCAGCCGTCGACTTCAAGGCTTGGGTGGTTTTCCAGGCAACATCTCGAACAGGTTGCAGGGGAATCTCGAGCAACTCACGATCAAATTCGATCATGTTGTACTCAGCGTTCATGACCAGGTTCGGGCCCAGGTACTCTTCAAGCGCCTCGTCGCCTCGCTCTCTCGAGTTTTTTAGATACACCCGAATAGCGCCAGGCGCGCCGGACATGAGCGGCACTTTTCTAAGCACCGCCAGAGTGCCGAAAATGACCTGCTTCGGATCAGCCCCGTGGTGCCCGGTAAAATGTTGGATCAGTTTCGCCGTACGGCCTTCGGTGACAATTTTTACTTCGCTTCCCTGATGCACCAGGTTCGTATGGACCGCCGCTGCCGCACACGCCTGAGCGAGGTTGGTCGAGCCCAATATCAACTCGCCCCACATGCCGGTTGAGCGCACATCGGTCAGGTTCCCAATCATCGCTCCGCCGAAGGGGTCCTGTGCCACGGCAGCCATTTCATTGGCGATATGAAAGCAGGCCGCTCGCGATACCCAAGCTTCAGGGTTTTGAAAAACATGCGGGGAAATACCAAAGCGCCGAAAGAACTCCAGTGGCGACACCCCGCGCATACTCAGATAGGGGGCAATTTGCCTGAGTGTGCTGAGTTTGATGGCTGGCGTCGCATTGGTCATGGATATCCGCACCCTTTTTTAAAGGTAATGCTCTTGAAAACCGTCTGGTTATCACGCGGATAAACACTAGCAAATTTTTTACCAAACTCGCGCTTTTAAGCGCGTCGTAACCACCACGGTCGATCCAGAGCGAATGGCCGGACAGATGGCAGCGCAGGTATTAGAAGAGAAAGGGGCCCGTCGGCAAGTATTCAGAAACCGCACCGAAGTGTGGGAAATGGATGGCATGACGATCACCGGCCAGCGCACCAACGGAAGAGTATTCAAACATCGCTGACCACGACGCATACCGGGCGCGGCTCGACACTGCACAGCTCGCACTAGCGAACCACACACCTGGGGTGCGTGAGACGAAAAAGCCCAGCGGCGGGTCGGCTACCCGTCATCGAAACTCCATTCTTCTAGCGCAATTGGTAAACCAGAACGGCTTCAGCCAGCTCGATGTCGCTGACTGTACCCATCGTATTCTGAGTCCGTAAAACCTCGAATGCCGCCTCCAGGTTTGCGCCTCTAATAACGCCATCACTCGCGACGAAAGCTGCAGCATCATTGCGAGCGGCAACTATCTTTCGGTCGCCTCTGTTTGAACTATTCCGACTACTTTCTTGACTGTCTTCGGTCAGCGTCACGGGGAAAAGCGTCACAGCAAGGCTCGATGAAACAATCGCTCCAAAGGCCGAGACTTCGACCGCCTTGCCATCACCCGCAATGGCGGGAAAACTGCACGAAAAACCGAGCACAAGCACAACAATCAGTTTGCGCAAAATCCACTCCACAGGTGTGTTTCATCCTTTGGGGGCTGAATCTACCGCCTTCCTGCCCAGGCATCCAGCAATGCTGCTCCGCTTAAGTGAGCAGCATTACTTAGTGATGCCGGCCTTGTGGTTTAACCCTCGCGCAGTTGCCCTTCAATAGCGGAACTTGCCGCCATGAATGTCCTGCAGCACCTGCTCGGTCACGCGCACATAGGTTTCGGTGCCCGGTAGCCAGGCGTAGACCGGGTCTTCGCCGGTTTGGCTGGGGTCGAAGGCTTCGGTCTTTAGCTTGGTTTTCTGGTATTTGAACGTGCCGGTGGTTTCCATGCAGGTCTTGATACGCAGGAACATCGGGACCGCGTAGTGAGGCATCTGGCTTTTGACGAAGCGCAGCAAGTCGCAAAAGTCCAGTTGCTCCAGCGGGGCCGTTGGGGTGATGGCGGCCATGCCGGCGCGACCGTTGGTGTTTTTGATTTCCACACCGTAGGCCACGGCTTCGGCGATGTGGGGGTGTTGCACCATGATGTTTTCGACTTCGGTGGTGGAGACGTTTTCGCCCTTCCAGCGGTAAGTGTCCCCCAGGCGGTCGACGAATTGAGCGTGGCCAAAGCCGATATCGCGAATCAAGTCGCCGCTGTTGAAGTAGCGATCACCCTTTTCGAAAACGTCGTACAGCACTACTTTTTTGTTCTTCTCCGGATCGGTGTAACCGTCGAACGGGGCGTTGTCGTCGATCTTGGCCAGCAACAAGCCTTGGCCACCCTTGCCGACTTTCTGCATGAAACCGTTCGCGCCGCGCCGCGGCTCACCGGTGTCGTGTTCGTACTCCACCAGCGACCAGGTGTTGAGAGCAAAGCCGATGGTGTTGTCGAAATTGAGGATGTTGGTAAAGCCGATGTTGCCGTCACTGGCGGCATACAACTCGCAGACTCGCTCGATGTTGAAGCGAGTCTTGAAGTCGATCCACACGCCTGGGCGCAGGCCGTTGCCAATCATTTTCACCACCGGGTTGTCGCCATCGTTGCGCGCGGGAGGCTGGTCGATCAGGTAGCGACACAATTCACCGACGTAGCAAATGGTGGTGGCCTTGAATTTGCGCGCGTCATCCCAGAACTGGCTGGCGCTGAATTTGCGGCGGATGGCGAAACCCGAGGCGCCGGCCAATGCCGAGCCCCAGCTCACGCACAGCCCTGTGCCGTGATAGAGCGGCAAGGTGCAATAGACGATGTCATCGGGGCGCATATCCAGGGCGATCATGCCGAAGCTGCCGTAGGCTTTCATCCAGCGCCCATGCTTGAACACCCCAGCCTTGGGCAAACCGGTGGTGCCGGAGGTGTAAATGTAGAAGCAAGCGTCGTCGAAATAGACCTGCTGGGTAGTCGCCGGATTGGCGGTGGAGTGCTCTTCGCTGACGCGGGTCAGGTTGACGTAACCCTCGGGCGCGATGCCCGCATCGCGAGTGGTATCGGTGTCAGCCAGGAAGAACGTGCTCAGCTCATCGATGGCGATGTCGTTACGCACCGCGTCAAAGGATGGCACCAACTCTTCGCCGACGATAATCGCCGAGGGATTGACCAGGTTCAAACTGTGGATCAGGACATTTTTGGTCTGCGAGGTGTTGAGCATGGCGCAGATACCGCCGATCTTGCTGACGGCCAGCACGCTGACCAGCAATTCCGGGCGGTTTTCAATAAAGATGCCGACCACGTCGCCTTTTTTCAGGCCACGGGCAAGCAAGTAATGGGCGAAACGGTTGGCCCACTGGTTGACCTGTTCATAACTGAAACGATTGTCCTTGTAGAGCAGCGCCGGTCCCTGAGGGTTGCGCGCAACCGCCTGTTCGAAGGCCCAACCCAGGCCGCAGGGCTGATCGACCTTGAGCTTGGACGCTTTGACTCCCCTGACGAGCCGAGGAATGGCCCGGGTGATCGAGGGGATTTTGCGCAGCATCATGCCCCAGGTAATCATGTCGCTATTGCTACTCATGGCACCTCCTAGTGGATTGACCGTGGCAGCCAGGCGGTTCGACAAGCGCCATGACCAACCGATCGTTTTTATTGTTGTGCACGCCATGTAAAAAAGTCCTCACGCAGCGGGGTGCGCGAGGACGCCTGTTGCCAAGACTTAGAACTCGTCGGCGACCGACTCGAGGATCTTGCCCATCAAGTAAACCGTGGTGCGTGCGACTTGTTTGACCGCCTCTTTTTCTTCGTCGGTCTCGACCCAACGGTCGATGGCTGCGTTGACTTGCTCGGAGTGTTTCTCGTCGATGATCGCGTGGGCAACGAAGAAGGTCAGTTCTTTATCGGTCAGCTTGAGATGGTTTTTGCATACGTCCATCAATGGCTCGAGGTGCTCGTAGCAGTCTTCGGCCCAGAAGCTGTAGCCCAGCCGTGGAATGATGCCGCGGCATACAGAGACGAAATCCAGGTAGCCGTAGAACGCTTCGGTGGCCGGCAGCATTGGTTTTTCGAACTCGGACTTGTCGACGCCAATGGCGATGAGGTCGTTGTACGCCATGTTTTCATGGCCCAGTTCTTCCAGCGCATGCTTCATCGCAAAGCGCAGCAAGCCGACCTTTTTGTGGTCCTGGTTCCAGCACGCCACCGCTTGGTTGATCGCGTTGTTCTTGGTGTAGTGATACACCTGAACAATCGACTTGATGTAGAGCTCACGCTGCAACTCTGGGCGCTTCATCATCTGGAAAAAACGGCCGACCTTGATCTTTTCCCATTCGGCATCACAGACGGCTTTCAGCTCTTTGCGAAACTCGGTCACTTCAGTCATTTCACTCTCTTCCTTGGGGGGTTGATAAATCGCTTATGACGCTTTTTTTACTTTCAGGCGAACACGGACTTACAGGCGCAACACGGACTTAATGATGTAGATGAATTTGGAGAAGAACCCCAAGCCTTCGATAGTGTCCCAGTGTTCCATCAACACACCGTTCTCCACACGATAAATATCGATCACCTTGTAATTCACGGTGAAGAACTTGTGCTTGGCCCAATGCTTGGCATACAGGAACACATAGTCGCCTTCCGCACAGACCCGTTCAATGCTGGTACCCGACTCGGGGAACGTCTTGAAGAACTGCGTAAAGTAGGTCTTGAAGCCTTCCAGGCGCGGCGGAATAAATACGTTATTGTGTTGTACATATTCCTCGGCAATTAATGTATCGGCGACCGCCAGTTCACGCTGGCCAAACATGCGCTCGTAAAACTCGATAACCACTTCTTTGTTCCTGGCTTCCATCTTGGATCAACCTCAATGTTGTCGTTATTTGGGGATGCTCATACCGCCAGTGAGTGCATAGCGGTACGGGCGGCCAAGGTGTAGCGAATCAAGTCATCAACGTCCTTCAGGTCTGCGGGGCAGCTTTGCAGGCCGAAGAAAGGCGTGACCGACGGCAACAGATCGCCTTTGTACAGGGCGTAGTAATGATCGCCGCGAGCCTTGATTTGGAAGAAAATACCGTCCTGATCAAAGACGAAGCTGTCAAACTTTGGCGCAAGCCTCGGCTTTACGTAGGTGATGAACGTTTTGTAGCCGCCTTCCAGGGCGACCAGCGAGGCGCCAGTCATGGCCAATCCGTTGACCACGTTCTTGACCGGGGAATGCTTGTCGACAATAAGTCGCGAGAGTTCAACGCATTCACGCTCGTAATTGGGCCCGGAGAACTGCACCAGTTGTTCATGGCTGATGAACTCGCCCGACTCATGAGGGAAAGGCGTAATACGCTGGGTGCCGATAATTTCACCGTCATAATAAAAGGCAAACACGTAAGAACGGGAATCGTATTCATCCAGGCAGACGCTTTCATCAACCGAGTTACCAAACAGCGTTTTGTAGTAAATCTTTCGTTGCCCGTACAACCGACTGCGGGCACGAGACAGCTCGATAAACTGTGCAGGAGTAACCACTTGCCTGACTTTAACCTTGTCAGACTGACACAATTCTTGAAGTACTGAATCATAGAAACTGTAGATGGCCGATCCGGCTGAATCATCTTTTACCAACTGCATACTTGCCGAAGGCAAGGCAGCCTTATTACTGGCGAGTGACGGCATGAGAACCCCCTTCTTGTTGTGATCTGTAGTATTTAGTTCAGCCCAGCGCAACTTAAGTTTCCACAGTACAATACATAGCTTCGCCTCCTTGCGTAGACACCTACAAGTTGATGATTTACGGACTGCGCACAGCAAGGCACCCAACCCTCTTATTACGGGCGTGCCTTTAAACTAAAAGAAACTTACAGTTAAACCGGTGGCAGCGCGGTCAAGGCTCGACGGATCTGCTCTGCGCGCTCGCCCAACACTTGAGGCGTCGCGAGTGGCAGGTCCGCATGCCCCAGGTTGAAACCATCACCGACAAAGCGGGCCAGCACATGCAGGTGTGCGTGCCCCACGGTTTGCCCAGCCACAGCGCCATCGCACAGCAGCAGGTTGATACCTTCACAGGGTTGTTCGTTGAGGCTCAAGCCGCTTTCACGCAGGGCGGCCGCCACCCGTTGACCCACACGCATCATGTGGCCACAGGTTTCAGGAGGGATATCACCCAGGCCACTTGCGTGGGCCTTGGGAATGACCAGGACATGGCCAGGAGTAATCGGCTGGATGGAGAGAAATGCCAGGCACTGCTCGTCTTCGTAGACAACGGCAGCCGGTGATTCTTTCTTGGCGATTGCACAGAAAATGCAGTTCACGGATAGCTCCCTCTATTGTTGTAGGTGCAAACCCGGTGAAGGCATGAAGATCCGGGATGCTACAGGCTGAATTCCATTGCAGACCCAACAGCGTTGACCGCACAGCTTGAGGGTGAAATTACGCTTGGCATTCCGCACCTGTACACGGGAGTTTTGAAATGTTTTGTATCCTGAATTCTTGAAAAACACTTAATTGATTGATTTAGCTGATTTTTTTTAGGGTTACTTTTGTATCCGTGCCTATGCTCAAGGACCGACTTCCCTGACATCCCACTCCTCCCCTGCTTTCTATAACGTCCGTTGTGGTAGCCAGCCCCCCACACCTCAGCCAGGTGCAAAGGCCTGCTTTTTGGACCGCCGAAACCAAAATCCCCTGGTCAAGCAGGCCCACTGTTTCGTTTGTGCGTGGTGGGAATTTCACAAGATCGAGAGGTCGTTATCAGAGTTGCTTTAAGCGCTTGGAATAGCACATGTGTGCTAGTTGACTCTTCGCTCCTGCGACAATCATAGTCCCGACTACTGCTGCCAATTTGACGCTGCAACGGGTCGCACGGCATCACTAGCGGCGTTTGCCTGGGTAGTTCAACGCCCGAAGCTGATGATGATCGATGAAATGTATTATCTGATTTTTGGTCGTAATGAAGCTGACTTGATCTTTTAATTTCATCACCAAACGCTACGAGCATGGCAGCGTCGTGCTGACCACAAACTATCGCCAGGGCAAGCCACTTGGTTGGCGGGTTAAATTTTAGCGTGATGACTTATTTTCTTCATGCAAACAGATGTCAAATTTATATTCCAGGAGGTAGGACGCAGCATGTCAGAATTTTTGAGATTAAATAAAGGCGTCATAACACTCACATTGCTGCTCACAGCCTCCACTTCAGCGATAGCTGACAAAGCGAATCCCATTGGCGACTGGTGGAGTGTCTTTAGCACAGGCACGGGCAAAAACAACATAGTGTTTGTGGCCGATCTCACTTCCATGACGCCACGAAGTCAAGCGGCGGATGGGTTTCAGTCAGTAGACGTTAACCAGGTTTTCGCCGACCCAGCCAAGCCATTGGCGGATGTCTATTCAGTTGAAGTCCAGTGCTCCAAGCACAGAGCGCGCTTTCTTAAAGGAACATCAATAGAGAGAACGAGTAACGCACGCCGGGATTTGAAAGTCTCCAATGAATGGCATACGTTGGATGACAAGGCGCTTTTATATACATTTGCCTTTGTGTGCAACCCCCAGGATCGAGTCTTCAACGGCATGCTGTCATTGGGCAAGTTCGATCAGATGAAAATGCTTGGGATGATCACCGAGTTACAAGCACCGCCAAAGAGCCCAATGGAAGAGTTGGAGCAGATGCTAGACAACCCCCCACCCGCAAAGGCCAGATAAGTTAAAAACCATGACAAATAAATGGATTAAACCGCTTTCTTTAATACTGGCAATATCAAGCATAATGATCAGCAGTGGCTGTTCCGTCATTGCTCAAAATCGTTGGGAAGGTCGCGATGCCCAAGAGGCGCTGAATTTTTTTGGCAGGCCCGATACGATGAAGGCAACGCAAAGTCCTGACGCAGGCACACTTGTCGTAATGACGTGGTACAAATCATCTCAGTGGTCGACCACTGAAGCGGCCGGAACTTCCTTGACACCGGGAGCGAACGGTTTGACCTATACCGAGTATTACGAGAATGTCGGTCATAGTTCCGACTGCACACTTGAAGCGACGGTCAATAAAGCCAGAAAAATAGTGCTTTTCAAAATTCAGAATGGGGAAATATTTCACGGCAAATGCCAAAATATTCCTTATGTGCCCCCAAGCTTTTAGTATCTTTTATAGGTGCTGAAGGGATACCTGATAAATTTCATCCTTGGCTTTCCCGCTAATCCCAATAATGGTCTGGCGGGACGTCAGAAGTCTTTGCCCAGCTTTGACACGGACATGCCAAGTTCCAATAACTGCAACACTTCCAGTTTGTTGACGTTGGGTCAACGACTCGTATCTCCCGAGCTTTTTTCCTTGAGCTAGCGCACGGACAAGCCCGGTGTTCGTGCGCTCAAACAAAGATCCCGCTCAACTCGGCCACTGCCGTGCCACTCCCCATCTGCGTGACAGGGTCTTTTACGACTGGTTGTACAACACATCATGAATATGGCTAACGATTTAGTGAAATCAATTCATTTTCACTCAAGCATTGGCTCAGCATAAAATACGCCCTAATTACAGATAATACAAATATCACTGAGTATAAAGCCATAAAAATCAATGCTTTACCTCAGAAATTAAGGCGCAAGATTATAATGAGCAAAGAATTTATATTTACCATTAAAAGCATTTATTTCGACGAGAATTATCACCCCTCCGAAAATACGCGCATCACTACCAACTTTGCCAACTTGGCCAGAGGAAAGAGCCGCCAAGAGAATTTACGCAACACCCTGAGGATGATTGACAACCGCTTCAACGCCTTGGCGCATTGGGATAATCCCAAAGGCGATCGTTATACTGTCGAGCTTGAAATCATTTCCGTCGAGATGGATATCGATGTTGAGAGCAGTGGCAGCGCCATCCCCCTGATTGAAATATTGAAAACAAACATCGTTGACCGAAAGACCAATGAACGCTTTGAGGGCATCGTAGGCAACAACTTCTCCTCTTATGTGCGAGATTATGACTTTAGCGTGCTGTTGTTGGGACACAACAAGGATCAGCCAGGATTCAGCACTCCGGATAATTTTGGAGATCTGCATGCAAAGCTATTCAAGAGCTTCGTAAACTCAAACACCTACAAAGACCACTTCAATAAACCGCCTGTCATATGCCTGAGCGTTTCGAGCAGCAAGACCTATCACCGGACTGAAAACCAGCATCCTGTATTGGGCATTGAATACCAGCAAGATGAATACTCCTTGACTGATGACTACTTCAAGAAAATGGGCTTGAAAGTTCGCTACTTCATGCCTGCAAACAGTGTCGCGCCTTTGGCCTTTTATTTTTCAGGCGACTTGCTTAGTGATTACACCAATCTTGAGCTAATCAGCACCATCAGCACGATGGACACCTTCCAAAAGATTTACCGGCCTGAGATTTATAATGCGAATTCAGCGGCCGGAAAATCCTATCAGCCTAGCTTGAAACACCAGGATTATTCATTAACGCTGATTGTTTATGATCGAGAAGAACGTAACCGCCTGGCTATTGAGCAGGGCAAGTTTGTTGAGGAAAACTTCATCAAACCCTACCAGACCGTTCTAGAGCAGTGGTCTGCCAATTACGCGCTTTGACTCATTAAAATCACAAGGTCATTTATCATGAAAAAACTATTGCCCACCTCCACTGCCGGCAGTTTGCCCAAACCCTCTTGGCTTGCACAACCTGAGACACTCTGGTCACCCTGGAAATTGCAAAATGAGGAATTGATCGAGGGCAAACAGGATGCCTTGCGTTTGGCATTGCAAGAACAACAACAAGCCGGCATTGATATTGTCAGTGATGGCGAACAAACCCGCCAACACTTTGTAACTACGTTTATTGAACACCTCAGCGGCGTAGACTTTGAAAAACGCGAGACCGTTAGAATTCGTGATCGCTATGATGCCAGCGTACCGACGGTCGTAGGTGCGGTGACTCGACAAAAGCCCGTTTTTGTTGAAGATGCCAAGTTCCTGCGGCAGCAGACCACGCAACCCATTAAATGGGCGCTGCCAGGCCCCATGACGATGATCGATACGCTTTATGACAACCATTATAAAAGTCGCGAAAAACTGGCTTGGGAGTTTGCCAAAATCCTCAATCGGGAAGCCAGGGAATTAGAGGCTGCCGGTGTTGATATTATCCAATTTGATGAGCCCGCCTTTAACGTGTTCTTTGATGAGGTGAACGACTGGGGGGTGGCCACCCTGGAAAGGGCAATTGAAGGTCTTAAATGTGAGACGGCTGTTCATATTTGCTACGGCTATGGCATCAAAGCCAATACCGATTGGAAAAAGACTCTGGGGTCAGAGTGGCGACAATATGAAGAGGCCTTTCCCAAGCTGCAAAAATCCAGCATCGATATAGTTTCACTGGAATGTCACAACTCTCATGTGCCGATGGATCTCATTGAACTCATTCGAGGTAAAAAAGTGATGGTCGGGGCCATTGATGTGGCATCCAACACCATTGAAACACCCGAAGAAGTAGCCAATACCCTACGTAAAGCGCTTCAGTTTGTAGATGCCGACAAGCTCTATCCTTGCACCAACTGTGGCATGGCTCCCTTATCTCGCCGAGTTGCACGGGGCAAGCTGAGTGCGTTAAGTGCCGGAGCAGAAATTGTCCGCGGAGAGCTCTCGAACCCGTACTGAGCCAAAGTCGCAAGGGGGTGTACAGGGGGATTGATGCGGTCTTGAAAAACTACCGAGTTGCTTCAGGCCTTCCTTGGCACTTTCGAGTTGCACCCAATATTTAGGATCTTCCATGTCAGTTCCTGCCCCCCCTATCGAGCCATTGAGCTTTCGCGAAGCGCTCGGGCACTACGCATCCGGTATCACGGTGATTACCTCACACCTTGATGGCGAGCCGATTGGCTTCACTTGCCAGTCGTTTTATAGCGTGTCGATGAGCCCGCCGCTGGTGTCATTCAGTGTCATGTCGAGTTCGGCCAGCTATCCCAAAATCCGCCAGGCAGGTCGATTCGTCGTCAACATCCTGTCGGGTGAGCAGGTCAGGATTTCCAACCAGTTCGCTCGGCGCGGCACGGACAAGTGGCACGGAGTCGAATGGCAGGAATCGCCGCTGGGCAATCCGATCATTGTCGGCAGCCTGCACTGGCTTGATTGCGAAATTCACGCCGAACACGCCGCAGGTGATCACCTGATCGTGATTGGTGAAGTGAAGGCGTTGAATCTGCAGGAAGCTGCTGCTACGCAGCCATTGCTGTATTTCAAAGGACACTATTGCAACATCGCCGCACACCGCGCGGTTTGAGCGCTGAGCTGCCCTGCCCTCTTGGCCGACAGGCTACCGGAGCACTTTATACCCAGGACACACGGTCATGACAGACATCAAAAGGCCTCAACTGAGCCTTCCCGACGGCGCGGACAAGTTGCTGCTGCACTCCTGCTGCGCGCCCTGTTCGGGAGAAGTGATGGAAGCGATCACTGCCTCGGGTATCGACTACAGCATCTTCTTCTATAACCCGAACATTCACCCTGAGCGTGAATACCTATTGCGCAAGGATGAGAACATCCGCTTTGCCGAAGAGCACAAGGTGCCGTTTATCGATGCCGATTACGATAAAGACAATTGGTTTGAACGCGCCAAAGGCATGGAGCATGAACCCGAGCGCGGCGTGCGCTGCACCATGTGCTTCGATATGCGCTTCGAACGCACCGCGCTCTACGCCTATGAAAACGGCTTCGGTGTGATTTCCAGCTCCCTCGGTATCTCGCGCTGGAAAGACATGAAGCAAATCACTGACAGCGGCATCCGCAGCGCGCAAAAGTATCCAGGTGTCACCTATTGGGACTACAACTGGCGCAAGGGGGGCGGCTCGGCGCGGATGATCGAGATCAGCAAGCGCGAACGTTTTTATCAGCAGGAATACTGTGGCTGCATTTACTCCCTGCGCGACACCAACCACCATCGCAAGGACCAGGGGCGGGACATCATCCGCATTGGCGTCAACTACTACGGGGACGATGAATGATCGTTTCGCAGCGCGCCCTGGGCTTGTTTGATACAGCGCCTTATGCCGCAGCTCAGCAGGCATTCTTGACCTACGAGCGCCGTGAAAAAGGTGCTCAACGATCAGTCCTTCGTTGGCGTGGTGGCGTTTGTTTCCAAGCCTTCACTGGAGCGTTTGGCGTCCTCTGAAACGCACATGCAGTGGGTGCTTTGAGGGAGAAACATTGGACATGGAGCTGCAAAGGAGCACTCTATGGCCCGATGGCCCGCCTCGTACGGAAGAGAGGGAGCGCTGGTCACTGAAGCGGCTCAAATCCCAGCTCGCCCAATGACCAGATAGCCGGTGATCACCCGCCGGCGTTGAACGGTGCAATCGGGTCGACTCGCAAAAGCGTCAAGCGCCTGGACCACCATCGGCCCAGGCTGGATAGGCTTCTGTTTTGGCCCTACAGGGATTTTCGTCGCAACGACACGACATTCAGAAAAGGAGTTCACATGACCGACATTCACAACGAATTCGAACGCAGCAAATACTTCCATGGTTCACGGATAGACAGGCGCTCAGCTGACGCCCTCGTCGGCCTGGCAGCAGGTCTTGCCGCTGACGGCGTGGTCTCAACCGCTGAAGGGTTGTTCCTCAGGGACTGGCTTGAAACCAACCTCGTCCACCTCGATGACCCGGTGATCAACCTGCTGTATTCACGGCTCTCCAACATGCTCCTGGACGGCGTGCTGGATGCCGAGGAATCCCTTGAGCTTATCGGGCTGCTGCAGAGCTTTTCCGGCCTGAGTACCGAAAAGCCGATGGCCAGTGATCAAACCTTCAGCGCCCCCAACGACCTTCCCTTCAATCGTCCCGAACCCGATCTTGCCTGGGATGGAAGAGTGTTCGTGTTCACTGGAATCATGGCCTACGGGCCGCGAAAAGACTGCCAGCTACGGGTGCAGGAGCGTGGCGGCATCATCGGCGGCGCGGTGAGCCAGAAAATTCATTATCTGGTCGTTGGCAGCATTGGCAATGATCAATGGCGCCATAGCAGCTATGGAACAAAGATCATGAAAGCGGTCGAGTTGAGAGAGGCTGGCAGCCCTATCGCCATCATCGGTGAACAACAATGGCAACGCGCTCTTTTTGGCTGACCCCATCGGGTGGGACAGCGTGAAATGGCTCAAGCGCCCCACCGATCAACCAGCCCGGCCATGTGCCGGGCTCCGTGTTTCTGGCCAGCGCCCTACTCTGCTATCGTGGCGCCCCCAACCAGACGACACGGAAGCATCGAGGAATGGACTTATGGAAACCTTTGGCAGTCGCGCTGCTGGCGTCTATCAGCACTCAAGCCCTGCCGGCGGAAAACAATAACCCGTTCCAGGCTGCTCTGATGATCACCACGGTGATTCCGTTCGTGGTGGTCGCAGGCACCACGGCGGCCACCTCCTACATCCCGGAGCTGTTCAAGCCGGCAAAGAGTGACGCCCTCGCGTTCATTGGTTCGGACGGAGAAATCCGTGGGGCGCAGTTTGAACAAGCCTCTCGCTACTATCGCTCGTCCTTCCCGCCGCCCCTGATGTCCGACCGGCAACTGGCCCTTGCCATCGCGACGTCGTTCTAGAATCGCCGCCGAGACCCGACTCCCGCCCGAGCCCCCTTACCTGCTGTAGGCAGGCGCCGCCAACGCCAATGGCTGGGGATTGGCAATCACCCAGTGCACGGCCAACTCACAGAGACGATCGGTCTGCCCGGCGTCATCGTCCCCTCCGCGCAGAGCGGCAGCCAGCGCCCGAGCCTCATCGATTTCGGCAGCAGGCAACGCCACGGCACTGCTCAAGTGTCCCACCAGGGCCGTCAACATCGCCTTGAAATCCGTATCCCAGTTGGCCGAGCCGTTGTGGTGAATCTCTTGGGAAATACGGCCGCTGATGCGGATCACCTCGCCCTGCACTGTCGCCGCCGCGCCGGAGGATGGAATCAGCAGCGCCCACAATTGCTGATGCTGTTCAAACCAGCCAGTGGCCGTTACCACGATGGCAGACTGCCCGTCATGCACCTTGCGCGAGGCAACCGGAGTGACGTCGAACAGGCGATAGAGACTGGCCAGGCCGGCTTGCGTTGCCTCGAGGTAGTCCGGGTTGAAGGAGGCCCGGTGAAACTCGAATTCACGGCCGATGCGCTCCACCTCGGCGACCATGCTGTCATCGCGTTGCAGGCCTGCCGCCAACAGGATCTCGGCGATGTTCGCGGTGGCCTCGATATCGGCGTTGCGCGTAGTGACCAGGGCGATATGCAGCACGCTGTGCCCCTGCCGGTTCCTGGTGTCGACATTGGCGCCACGGCGGATCAGGGCAGCAATGGCCTCGGCCTTGTGGCTCTTGGCCGCGGCATGCAACGGCGTGTCGCCCTGGTAATCCCGGGCCTCGATATCGGCCCCCAAATCCAGCAGCAGATCGACGCCACCGATCCAACTCGTACTGCGATGGTGCAGGGGCGTACGTTGGTAAGTGTCACGGGCATCAATAGCTGCGCCCTGCTCCACCAGCCAGCGGGCCAGCGCATCAGGACAGTTGTAAAAGCCCAGCGCGGTGTTCTTGCTATAGCCGCCGGTGGCTTCAAGCTCGCACCCTTCGAACACGGCAACCAACTCGGCAAGCGAGCCCTGCTCCAGCAACTGATCGAAATCCTTCGGCAGTGTCTTGCGTTTACGCTTGGCCATGGCGGTGGTCATCATCCTGATCAAAAGGCGGTCATCATAAAACCAAATCTTTCATTGGTCACAGCCATCACTTTGGGGGGCAGGTCCGTGCCAAGCCGTTATCGACACACAACCCGTGGCGTCATTCCATTCAAACCGCGACATCACCCGGAAAATGGCGCACCGTGTCCCGTATCCACCAACGCATCACAGACCCACCTTTATCCGGACGTCACATGACACCCAACGCAGAGCGCTATAACCCTTCCACCGACTATGCCGACAAGCTGATTTCGCGCATCGGCCAGACCCCTTCATGGATCGCGAAACGTATTGGCGTGACCGACAAGCGCATTCGCTACATCCTGGATGGCGAAAGGACCGTCAAGGGCGAGACCAGTGCCATTCAGATGACGTACACCGAGCAGTTTGCCCTTGAGTGCCTTGCCGCAGAGGCCCAGGCCAAGAAGAAGTAAGCAGCACTGGCGGGGGCTCGAGTCGCGCCACGCTTTGCTGATGGCAGAAGGAAGCCTGGCGCAACGCCCGAGGGTGAATCTCGGAAGTCACAGGCACCGGCCCTGGATGCAAAAAGCCCAGCGATAAGCTGGGCTTTTTGTTGTGGCGCAAGCTATTACATCCCGGCTGCATCCAACAGCGCGTTGCCCGACTGACCTGGCGTGCCACCGCCCTTGTAGACGTCCAGCAGCACGCCTTTGGACGACCATTCGAAAATGGTGCTCTCGTTGACGTTGGGGGCAAACGGAAGGGCCGCGATTTTGGTGTAGGGATAAGTCCAGATTTCCTTGCCACCCACTTCAGACTTCTTCGGTGGATGGCCAATGGCGGCAGTCACTTGCTGCTGAGTAGTCTTGCCTTTCTGGAACTGGGCAAGTTGCTGCGACGACACCTGCGTCCCGGAGTTGTAGTCCAGGGCGGCGCAGCCGTGCAACAACAGTGAGGCAGAAACGAGCACAGCAAGGGTGATGCACTTTTTCATTTACAGATCCTTGAAGGGGATAGTCTCGACCTTTGAGACTGGCCGGAAGTCTAAGCAGACTGGCCAGTTGCCCCAATAGCACAAATGTACTACTCCCCGGGTGCCCCCTTGTTGCTGACGCCTGAGTGCTCAGGCGTTTTTCAGCCGCTAGGGAACCAGCTCCACGTAGCTGGACTCCCCTCCTCCCGTCGCGCCCGACAACCAACCCCAGGTGAAGGCCAGCGTGGTGCGCCCGGCCTGATCAACGCCGACCGTCCCCCGGGACCAGCCGGCCAGAATCTCGCCTTCCGTCGTCAGGCAATGAAAGAGAAGCTCAAGGGTATCCGGGCCGGTCACGCGTCCGACCTGATGCCCCAGGTGGATCCGGCCGCCCTGGTAAGTGCTCGAAATGGCGTTGCCCTCGACCAGGTAATGAAACACCGTGCCGGCCCCGGAGAGCCCCTGGGTGTTGTCCGCCACCGAGAACCGGCGGTTGTGCAAACGTTCGCCGAGTTGAGAAAAGGCCTTATCCATAGAAGTCGCGTCCTGTTTTGATCGAGAGGAGTCATTCCAGCGGTCGCTGATCTTAAGCCATTTCCAGGTACAGCTTTGCCCCCTATGAAATGGCGGATCCAGCGTCCACTTTTACCGGCCCGGCCCCTTGGCGGATTCGCAGCAGATCTATACTTAAAACAGGGAATCGACTTCCCTTTCAAGAACCTAGAGGTGATGTGTTGGGCGGGAATCGTGACGATGGCAAGCAATACCAGGGCGCGCTCTTCAAGGTGTTCGTTTCATCCACCGAGGCACTGGAAATAGAGGACTACATCGATTACTTCCTTAGAACCCGCGGCTATGAGCTGTCTGATTCAAACCGAGACATAATCGCTGCAAAACTCGAGAGAATCCCTGACAGGCCTCACCACACCCTCAACGAACTGGATCGCTGGCTCGACTTCCAATTCAGCGAATAACCCCAGCCGGAGCAGGTTCAATCCGCAGGCAGCCGCGGAGTCTCAAGGGATTGTTGATCGACTCCGAACTGCTCCTTCAACCCGACCCAGCCCTCGGGCGTGACCTGGATCGCCCGGGAGGCTTTCACCCGGCGCAGCCAGCCCCTGGCGCACAGCAGGTTCAGCAACTGCACCCCGAGCGGCCCGGCCAGGTGGTGTTCGCGCTCGGTCCAATCCAGGCATTGCCGAGCCAGGCCACGGCGGCTGGCTTTGACCTGCGTGACGTCCAGCCCCAATTCGGCCAACCAGGCCTGGCCTGAAGCGGTGATCAGGAACTGCTGGTCTGGCCCAGGTTCGATGACCCCTCGGGCCTGCAGCGCCTGGGTCATGGCGACGCCCAACTGCCCCGCCAGGTGATCGTAGCAACAGCGGGCAAAACCCAGGTCTCGGGCGTGGCGCCCCGGGGCCAGCGAACGGATGTCGCGGACCGGGGTGACCGCCGCCAGGCTTTCCAGGGCGATGGCCACTTCGGGACTGGCCAGGCGAAACAGGCGATGCCGTCCCTGGGTCTCGACCGCCAGCAAACCTCCGCCCAGCAGCTTGGCCAGGTGGCTGCTGGCAGTCTGCGCGGTGATGCCCGCCACATAGGCCAACTCGCCAGCCGGGAGTGCCTGCCCGCCCACCAACGCCATCAGCATGGCCGCACGGGCCGGGTCGGCCATCAGGAAGGCAGTGGAAGCAAGGGTCGGGTTCACAGGCATGGTCGGTCTCCAGGGGTGGCCATGGTAGCCCGAACCCTGCCCGGACACTTCGATGCGTGACGAAACGTCCGGCAGTCCTGGGTACTTAGACTGCAAGCCGCCCCCCCCGTACCGGATCCTGCCCATGGTTGCCCCGACTGATACCCCGCTCCTGCACCGCGCGCGCCATACGCCTGCGTCCGCAATACAGACCGCCATCCCCGTGCCTGCCCAGCAGCGCCAGGTGTTGCTGGCCACCAGCCTCAGCTACGCGCTGATCATGCTCGACACCTCGGTGGTCAACGTCGCCCTGCAAAGCATGGCGCTCGGGCTCGACGTGACGGTCAGCGGCTTGCAGTGGGTCATCAGTGCCTACACCCTGGCATTCGCCAGCGCCCTGCTGACGGGTGGCGCCCTGGGTGATCGCTGGGGCGCGCGCAAGCTGTACCTGGTCGGGCTGCTGCTATTCACCTGCGCCTCGCTGGCCTGCGGGGTTGCCGCAAGCCCGGGGATGCTGATCGCGGCGCGTGTCGCCCAAGGCCTTGGCGCGGCGCTGCTGGTGCCTTGCTCCCTGAAGTTGATTCATCAAGCCTGCCCCGGCCCGCAACAACGGGCGCGCGCCATCGGCCTATGGGCCAGTTGCGGCGGTATTGCGATGGCGGCCGGACCGCTGATTGGCGGGGCGCTGACCCAGTGGCTGGGGTGGCGCAGTATTTTCTTCGTCAACCTGCCCCTGGGCATATGTGGCGTGGTACTGGCCTGGCGCCTGCTGGCCGATCCGCAGGCGCCGCAGAACGTGCGCTTCGACTGGCCGGGCCAGCTCGCTGCCAGCGTCGCCCTGGCCGCGCTGATCGGGGTGTTGATCGAAGGCCAGGCGCCGGGCTGGACGTCGCCCCTGATACTCTCGGGCGCGGCCATTGCCCTCGTGGCCGGCCTGGCCTTTGTCTGGATCGAGGCCCGTTCGCCCCATGCCATGCTGCCCCTGGCGCTGTTTCGGCAACCGATATTCGCCGGCTCGACCCTGGTGTCCGCGCTGTCGGCCCTAGTGTTTTACGGCCTGTTCTTTGTCACCAGCCTCGACTTCCAGCAAATCCGGGGCTATTCGCCGCTGCACGCCGGGCTGGCCTTTGTGCCATTGACCGCAATGGTCGCGCTGGCCAGCCTGCTCTCACACCGCGTCGTTCGGGCCTGCGGTACGCGCTGGCCGATGTGCGCGGCGTTTGTGCTGTATGCCATGGGGGCGCTGGGGTTGATGCAGGGGGGAAGCCTGCCGAACCTGCTCTCGATGATCGCCATCGGCCTGGCCTCGGGCTTCATTTCGCCGGCGGCCACCGCGCCTGCCATGGAGGCCGTGGCGCCCCAGGCGGCCGGCGTGGCAGCCGCGACCTTGAACACTGCGCGGCAAACCGGGGCAGCCCTGGGCGTCGCGATCTTCGGTTCGCTGGCGACGGCTCTTCCATCCTTTACGACCGGCCTGTCGGCGGCACTGTGGGCCGCGGCGGGGCTTTCGCTGTTCGCGGCGCTGGTCTGGGGCAAGGTCATGGCGCGGGCGGCGCAGCCACGCCGACGCCCTCGATAAGGGCGGATGCGTATTTTGTCTTCGGGGGAGCTGACCGAGCCCTCAGGACTCGCGTATCGTCTCGCCTGCTTTTGGCCACCGCCCAGCCCCTCGTCCAGGTACCCGAAAAATGCTCAACCGCCACCCCCGTCTCATGCTTCTCGGCTTGCTACTGGCCTTTGCCGGCCAGGCTCCGGGGGCCGAGTTGCAGGCACCGAACCTCAATGTGCTGGCCTGGCCACGCATGAGTTCCGGCGAGTTGGGCTGTTACCTGGAGAAGACCCTGGGCCACCGCGACCCGCGCTTCAATTGCGCCTTGAGCCATTATCAGGCGCCGACCGGGCCGTGCCACGACACAGATCGCTACGACGAAGGCCCGGCGTTTCCCCCGCGCCTGGCCAGCAGGGTCCACCCGCTGGCGACGGACGTCGAGCTGACCTGGGAACACGGGGAGTTGCAGCAACTGACCCTGACCCTCAAGGGCACACTCGACGCCGCCCAGGTGCGCCAGGCCTTTGGCTTGCCCGATACCGAAGGCTCCGCACCACCCGAAGGCGGCCTGCCGGAAAACATCATGACCGCGCACATCGAGTCGTCGCCCGCATCGCCCCTGGGTGATGGTTCACCGGGCTCGACCTCAATCACGCTGACGGGTTTCGAGCATATGGGCGCGGGCGATGTCGAGTGCGACGCCGAGCAATAAAAAGCCCCGCACTTAGGCGGGGCTGATCAGCTTCGGGGGGAATTACCAGGCCCCGGTGCCACATGGGTTTTCTTTCGAGTTGTAGGGTTTGAGCAGTTTGCTCAGGCCTTTGGTCGGCACCGAGCTGGTCAGGGCGCCGGCCTTGAGCTCGATCTTTTTCGCCTTGCGCATGGCCGCCCAGAACTCCGGGAAGTACCCCGAGCACGCATTGCACTCAACGTAGAACGGGTTGCTGTACTCGACGCCGTCGACGATCACGTCGAAGCCGCCCTTGTCGTTGTGGGAGTAGAACGATTGGCCGGCGATGGTTGCCGAGCCGCTGACCGGGCTCATTTCATCGTCGGCGTCACAGGCAAAGTTCAAGTAACTGGTGCTTTCATCCCCCGCGAAAAACTCTGTCTTGCCCTGACCCCAACCCGATTGCCACTCCCCTGTTGCGGCACTGGCCGACGCGCAGACCAAAAGGAGAAGCGTCGGTGCAAATAATTTCATGTCCGTTTCCTTGCGAAGCGATGAATTGACTGGGTGATGCCAAAACAACATTACACCCGTTATCAACCCCGCTCCGCAAGTTGAGCCTTCAGGGTTTACCGCCCAGGGCCGCCAGCAGCGCCGCATCCCGCCCGTAGATATCCGGGGCATACAGCAGTTGGCCATAGCTGTCGGCCTGCGCCGTCCAATAGGTGAGCAGGATCGGCACCGGCTTGGCCAGGCGGAACTCATGAGTCAGGCCGGTCGCCAGCAACTCATCGGTACGCGCCCGTTCGGCCGGGCTCAGCAGCCAATCACGCAACTGCATGACCTGCTCGACCCGCACACAGCCCGAGCTGAAGGCCCGCGGCCCTTTGCTGAACAGTGCCTGGCTCGGGGTGTCGTGCAAGTACACCGAAAACGGGTTGGGAAAGCGCACCGCCATTTTCCCCAGCGGGTTGCGCGGCCCGGCGTCCTGGCGCAAGAGGATATTGCCCGGGTTGTCCCAGTCGATCTGGTCCGCGGCCAGGGGGTGCCCTTCGCTGTCCAGCACCTGCAGGTTCTGCCGGCTGAGGAAGGTCTGGTCGCGACGGATCTGCGGCAGCTTGTCTTCGCGCAGAATGGTCGGCGGCACGGTCCAGGTCGGGTTCAGGGTCAGGCGCGTAACCCGGGACTTGAGCAGCGGCGTCTGGCGCTCGGCCCGTCCGACCTGGGTCCGGGTCTGCCATACCGGCACGCCATCCTGGTACACGCTCAACTGCGCCGCGGCGACGTTCACCAGCAGGCTGGTGGGCTCCAGGTCCTGGGCCAGCCAGCGAAACCGCTCGAGGTTGACCCGCAATTGCCCACGGCGCACGGCAGGGCTGATGTTCAGTTCATTCAAGGTGCCCTGCCCGACAACCCCGTCGGCCTGCAGCGAATGGTTGAGCTGGAAACTCTTGACCGCGTTTACCAGCTCCGGGCCATAGGCGTTATCGTCCGTGGCCAGGGGGCTGCTCAGGTAGCCCTCGCTGAACAGCCGCTGGGCCAACGCGGGAACCCGCGCGTCCTGCATGTCCGGGCGCAACAACGGCCCGCTGGCCAGGGGCTGCCACTGGGGCAGCGGCTGCTGGCGCTGCTCGGCATACAGCTGGCGCAGGCGCTGATAAAGCTCGATGCCCGGGCGCGCCTGCTGGAATGCGCTGGCAAGGTCCGCAAGCCCCGGAGCAGCCAGCGCCAGGAGCTCGGCCTCACGCTCGGCGGGCGCCTGGCTGGCGTGCCACAGCGGCTCGAAACGCGCCTGCGACAAACGGCCGTAGTGCAGGTCCTGCAGGGCCTTGAGATATTGCCGGCTGGTATCGAGTTCGGCACACCACGCACCGGGGGTCGCCGCATCCGCCGGCAACGGGTAGCTGGCCGGGTCGAGGCCGTCATCGGCCAACTGCTGCAATTGTGCCTGCAAGGCCGCCACGCGTCCGTCGGCGGACCAGATTTCAAGGTCATTGTGTTGCTGGTAAAACGCCTGCAACAGGCTTCGGGTCGGCCCGTCCATCTGCACAGCCAGGGCCGGGCACGCGAGGGATAACTGGGTGAATGCCGACTGCACGGGGCTGGTGGGATCGACTATCGGTTCGTCGGCGGTCGCGACCAATGGCGCAGCGAGCAGGCAAAGGCTCAAGTAACATGCGGTTTTTTTGAACAACTGCTTTACTCCAAATCCATGGCCGTCATAGGACGGATCAACCTCGGCAACCGTTGCCGCGAACCAGCAGGCCAAGCGTAGCAAGCGCTGGCGGGGGAACCACAGAATGTCAGGAGCCAACGCAATGGTAGGGACTCTTTTTACCGACCGCTATACAGACCGCTTCCCATGCTGATTTTTCTGCGCCGCCTGGGCCTGGCAGCGACGACCCTGGGGGCCATCTGCAGCCCCGCGTTCGCCGTCGGCACCCCAAGCCCGATGATGTTCAACAGCCTCGCCCACGCCGCCCCGGAACTCAATCCACAAGCCCTCAAAAGCGCCCTGAGCGCCATGCAGTGCGCGGTCAACAGCGGTGCCCGCCAAGCCCGGCACCTGGCCGTCATCGACTACTCGCAACCGTCCACGGCACGCCGCCTGTGGATCTTCGACCTGCGTAAAAAGACTCTGGTGCTGCGCGACCTGGTGGCCCATGGGCAGAAGTCCGGGGAAAATTTCGCCACGCAGTTTTCCAATCGCCTGGGCAGCTATCAGTCCAGCCTGGGCCTGTTCCGCACCCAGGAAAGCTATGAAGGCAGCCACGGTTATTCGCTGCGCATGGACGGCCTGGAACCGGGGTTCAACGACCGGGCCCGTGATCGCGACATCGTGATTCATGCCGCCGACTACGTGAACCCGCTCTGGAGCCAGCGCCAGGGCCGCATCGGCCGTAGCCAGGGTTGCCCGGCAGTGCGCCCGCAAGTGGCCCGCCAGGTTATCGACAAGCTCAAGGACGGCCAGTTCATGTTTTCCTGGTACCCCGACCAGCGTTGGCTCAAGTCCTCGGCCTACCTCAACTGCCAGCCACGCCAGGTGGCGAGCATCGTCAGTGCCAAAGGCGGTTGAGGCCACCGGCGCGCCCACAAAAAAGCCCTGCAGTGCCAGGGCTTTTTTACGACTGGACGTCCTCAGGGCTTGAATACCTCGCGCCGGTGGTAGGCCAGGTAAACCGCCTGCTGCGGATTGAACGGCGTGGGCGTGAGGTCGCCATGCAAGTGCCAGGCGCCCAGCACTTCAGCGGCCTGGGCCGACACCCGCAACTCGCCGCTGTCTTCGAACGAAATCCAGCCCCGGTCAAATAGCCGGTCGACGTGGGGGGCGAGCATCAGCCCGTTATTGCCGTCGAGACGCTCGGTGTTATTGCAGTCTTTCCAGGGCTTGATATGGCTGGCGATAAGGAAGTTTTTCGCGCTCACCCCGGTCAGCCGGCAGCGCGGCTCGATCTGGAGCGCTCGCTGGCGAAACAGGTCTTGGCCGATGCGGGAGCGGATCAGGCGCTGTTTCTCAGTGGCGCTAAGACTGGGGTCCTGTTCGATCTGACGCTGCTGCTCATCAGCCAGGGCCTGGTCACGGATGTCCTCGGCGGGCGCTGCCTGCTCGGCTTGCTCCGGGCTCGGTATCCGGGGCTGGGCCCGAAAAAACGACACTTCGCGGCGGGTAAAATCTACCCGATCTTTAAGAAAGCCTGCGTCCAGCCATTGCTTGGCCTGAGGCCGCTGCGGGTCATTGATCCAGGCGGTATGGGTCTGGGTGTAGTCCGGCAATTCGAAACCCAGCATGTTCTCGATCTCGGTGAAGGTCAGGGTCACTGAGTCGGTGCGCAGGGCGTTGAAATAATCGCCAAGGGGCTGGTATTTGCTCACGGGAAACCTCCATGTCGGAAACAGCCCGCAAACATACGACAAGCCAGCGCCCCGAGAAAGCAGCCTGTGAGGCATTGAGCAGGGAGCGTTGACCCAGGGTGAATGCCCGGGGCCGATCGCGGCTCAGCCTTTGTTCTTGTTTTTCGCCCCGCCCTGGCGCGCCTTGAAGCGCGGGTTGGATTTGCAGATCACGTAGATCCTCCCGCGACGCTTGACGATCTGGCAGTCGCGGTGACGATTCTTGGCTTCTTT
This sequence comes from Pseudomonas sp. MF4836, assembly GCF_002018875.1. GTDB lineage: Bacteria > Pseudomonadota > Gammaproteobacteria > Pseudomonadales > Pseudomonadaceae > Aquipseudomonas. The sequence continues at coordinate 123,905 of NZ_MVOL01000001.1, read as the reverse complement.
GAGGGATGAAAGCACTTTCATGGTGAGGCTCCTGAGGGGGCTTAAAAATATGTAATAACATATCATAATCACCAATAAGAATAATTATCAACTCCTGAGTTGAAACCCCCAGCAGCCCTAACCTTTGCGTTGGCACGCGCCTCGGCCTCGGCCACAGAATGTCCATTTCAAGATAAATGATTGGGAGTTCACGTTAGACGGTCGATTGACCGGCTCTCTAGAGTGGCCGCACCCCTTACAAGAGTGCGCCCCATGGATCTCTATCGACGGTCGCTGCTGGCCTTGTTTTTTGCGACGCTCAATGGCTGCGCCAGCTGGAGCGAGCCCACAGCCAGCCCTGCCCCCCCTGCCGCCGCCAGCGTCAACAGCCCACTCCCGGACCAGTGGTGGACCCTGTATCGCGACCCGGCGCTGAACGCCGCCGTGGAGCAGGCGCTGATTCACAACCGGGACTTGCAAGTGGCGGCGGCGAACCTGCTGCAAGCCCGCGCATGGCTGCAGGAGGCCGACGCCCAGGGCCAACCGCAAACCGCCTTCAGCGCTGATGCCGGTTATGGCAGCTCGGCGGACGATCAACTGGAAGCGGCACTCAACCAGAGCTCGCACATTCGCACCGGCAGCCGCTATCACCTGGGTCTGGCGGTGGCCTGGGAACTCGACCTTTTCGGCCGTTTGCAATCCTTGAGCCGCGCGGCCCAGGCCGACGCCGAATCCGCCCAGGCCGCCGCCGACGGGCTGCGGGTGCTGGTGGCCGCACAGACCACCGGCGCCTGGCTCGATGCCTGCAACTACGCCCGGCGCGCCAGCATCCCCCGGCACGCCCTGAGCCTGGCCGAACGCAGCCAGGCCCTGGCGTCGAGCCTGCACAGCGCCGGTGCAGGCAGCGCGCTGGAAGTGGCCCGGGCCCAGGAGCGGGTCGGCCAGTTGCAAGCCCGCGTACCGGCGCTGGAGGCCGGGCGGCAGCGCGCGCTGGGCGAACTGGCGTTGCTGATGGGCCGCCCGCCTGGCGCGGCGCCTTCCCAGGCGCTGGCCTGTCAGGCCGCACCGACCCTGGCCGCCTCGATGCCAAGCCTGGATGGCCTGGCGGTGCTGCGCCAGCGCCCCGACGTGCGCCAGGCCGAGCGCCAATTCGGCGCCGCCACCGCGCGGATCGGCGTGGCCAGGGCCGACCTCTACCCACGGGTTTCCCTGGGGGCCAACGTGCTCAACTCCGCCCATCACCCCGACGGTTACGGCGACAGCGGGGCCACCGTGTGGAGCCTGGGGCCACTGCTGTCGTGGAGTTTTCCCAACCTGAGCAGCGCCCGGGCCCGCATCGCCCAGGCCAGCGCCATGGAAAACGCCGCCCTGGCACGCTTCGACGGCACGCTGCTGGCGGCCCTCAAGGAGTTGCAACAGGCTCTGGTCGACTACGACGCCGCGCTGCGCCAGCAACAGGCCTGGCGCCAGGCCGCGCAGTACAGCGCCGAACGCCTGCGCCTGGCAGCCCTGGACCGCGCCGCCGGTGCCAGCACTGCCCAGCAATACCTCAAGGCCCAGCGCCGTGACGTGCAACGCCAGGCCGAACTGGCCGGCGCCGATGCCCAGGTCATGGACGCGCAGTTGCTGCTGTTCAAGGCCATGGGCGGCGGCTGGCGTGAAGCGCCGCCGATCGCCCGTGCCACGCGGCTCGCCCGCCACTCTTCCACCTTGCCTGAAAGCGAGTACCCGCAATGACCGATACCCCCGCTCCCGCTTCGACTGCGGCCCCCGCGCGCGCCATGACCCGGCGCCGCGTGCTGATTTACGCCACATCGGTGCTGGCCGGCCTGCTGCTGGTCGCCTGGTGCGTGCACTGGTGGCGCAACGGACGCTTCCAGATTGAGACCGACGATGCTTACCTGCGGGCCGACATTGTCACGGTCGCCCCACGGATCTCCGGCTACCTGGCCGAGGTCCGGGTGCAGGACAACCAGGCACTCAAAGCCGGCGACCTGCTGGCCAGCATCGAAGACCCGGATTACCAGGCCCATGTCGATCAGGCCCAGGCGGCCGTCGACGAAGCGCTGGCCGAAACCCGCGCGCAACAGGCGCGCATCGCCAACCTGGCGGCACGCCAGCGCCAGCAGCAAAGCCTGATTGCCGAAGTCGAAGGCCGCGCCCGCGCCGCCGAAGCCGAGTCGCGCCAGGCCAACCAGGAAGACCGCCGGCAGCGACACCTGGCAGCCCAGGAAGTCAGCAGCGCCCAGCAGCTGGAGCGTGCCCAGGCCGATACCCGCAAGGCCGATGCCGCCCTGGCGTCAGCCCGCGCTGCCTTGGCTGCGCGCCGTGCACAAGTGGCGATCATCGACACCGAGCAGCAGTTCGCCCAGGCTCGCCACGACAAGGCGCAAGCGGCGGTGGCCCAGGCCCGGGCGCGGCTGGCACTGGCCCGGATCGACCTGCAACACACGCAAATCCGCAGCCCGGTCGACGGCACCGCCGGCCAGCGCAGCCTGCGCATCGGTCAATACGTCGAGGCTGGGGCGCCGCTGCTGGCCGTGGTGCCCGAAGCGGCCTATGTGGTGGCCAACTATAAGGAAACCCAAGTCGACGCCATGCGCCCCGGGCAACCGGCGCACATCGAAGTGGACGCGCTGGGCGGCCTGGAACTCAAGGGCCGGGTCGACAGTTTCGCCCCGGCGTCCGGCGCCCAGTTCGCCCTGCTGCCACCGGACAATGCCACCGGCAACTTCACCAAGATCGTGCAGCGCATGCCGGTGCGCATCCGCCTGGAACCGGGGCAGCCGCGCGCGGCTGAACTGCGCCCCGGCATGTCGGTGATCGTCAGCGTGGACACCCACCATGAGTAACCCTGGACAGCAGACTGGCGAGGCCGCGCCGGCCATTTCCCTGCGCACCTGGGTCGCGGTGCTGGGCAGCGTGGTCGGCTGCTTCATGGCCGGGATGAATGTGCACGTCACCAACGCCTCGCTGCCGGATGTGCGCGGCTCCCTCGGCGCCACCTTCGAGGAAGGCTCGTGGATCACCACCGCCTACCTAGTGGCCGAAATCATCATCATCCCCATGACCGGCTGGCTGGTATCAGTGTTCTCCATGCGCCGGGTGATGATGGTCGGCACCGCGGGCTTCGTGCTGTTCTCGATTGCCTGCTCCCTGGCGCCGAACATCCAGACCATGATCATCGCCCGCACCCTGCAGGGCGCCTTTGGCGGGGTGCTGATTCCGCTGTCGTTCCAGCTCATCGTCACCGAGCTGCCGGCCGCGCGGCACCCCATGGGCATGGCCCTGTTCGCCGTGGCCAACAATGTCGCCCAGGCCGCCGGGCCGTCCCTGGGGGGCTGGCTGACCGACGCCTACTCCTGGCGCTGGATCTTCTACCTGCAAGTGCCGCCCGGGCTGTTGCTGCTGGCGGCGATCGGCTGGTCGGTGCGGCCGCAGCCGGTGATGCTGCACAAGCTGCGCCAGGGCGACTGGTTCGGTATCGCGACCATGGCCGTGGGGCTCTCGGCGTTGCAGATCATGCTCGAGGAAGGCAGTCGCAACGACTGGTTCGCCTCGACCTTCATCGCCAACTGCGCGGCGCTGGCGGTGATCGGGCTGCTGGCGTTTGTCTGCATCGAACTGCGCCGCGAGCACCCGCTGATCAACCTGCGCCTGCTGGGCCGCTACAACTTCGGCCTGGCCAGCCTGATGCAATTCACCTTCGGCGCGGTGGTGTTCGGCGTGGTGTTCCTGGTGCCCAATTACTTCGCCGAGATCCACGGCTACAACGCGCGGCAGATCGGCCTGATGATGATCCCCTACGGCCTGATCCAGTTCGCCATGTCATTCGCCACCCCGCGCCTGATGCGCTGGACCAGCGCCCGCACCATCATCATCCTCGGCTTTGCCATCACCGGCCTGGGCTGCCTGATGAACATCCACCTCAACCCGGATGCCGCGGCCAACGTGATCGTGCCCTCGCTGGTGGTGCGTGGCATCGGCCAGTCGCTGGTGGTGGTGGCCTTGGGGGTGATGGCGATCCAGGGCCTGGAAAAAGACCAGGTGGGTTCGGCCTCAGGCCTGTTCTCGATGGTGCGCAACGTCGGCGGTGCGATTGGCATCGCGCTGTCGAGCCAGATTGTGGTCGAGCGCGAAAAACTTCACGCCCAGCGCATCGGCGAGGCGGTGTCGCCCTTTGCCCAGGCGACCCAGGAACGGCTGGTGGACATGGTGCGCATGCTCAGCCATGTGCCGATGGACTACGCCAGCGCCCTGCACGGCGCTGCCGCCGGCCCCTTGCGCCAGCAAGCCCTGGCGCTGATGGAGCGCCTGGTGCACCGCGACGCGATGCTGATGGCCTACAGCGATGCGTTTTACCTGGCCGGGCTGGCGATGCTGGCCTGTGTGCTGGCCGGGCTGGTGCTGCGCCGGTCGTGACGGTCAACGGTAGAACAGCGACGGCGGCACCCCGAACTGGCGCTTGAAGGCCGCCGCGAAGGCGCTCTGGCTGTCGTAACCGTGCTGCAACGCCACTTGCACGATCGGCATACCCTGGGCCAGGCATTCCAGGGACAGCAGCAGCCGCGCCTGCTGCCGCCAGCGGCCGAAGGTGATGCCGGTGGCGCGCTGGAACTGGCGGTGAAAGGTCTTGCCGCTCATCGCCAGGCGGTCGGCCCAGTGTTCGGCGGTGCTGTTGTCGGCGGGGTCGGCGGCCAGGGTCTGGCAGACCCGCAGCATGCGCGGCTCCTGAGGCCAGGGCAGGTTGAACGGCAGCACCGGCAGCCAGCGCAGCTCATCGAGTATCAAGCGCATGATCCGCCCTTCGCGGCTGTCACTTTGGTAGTGCTCCTGCACCGCGGTGGCGGCCAGGATCAGCTCGCGCAGCAGCGGCGAAACCTCGATCACACAATCGCCCTGGGGCAGGCCCGCAATCGCATCGAGGTTGATAAACAGGCTGCGCATGCGGGCCGCGCCGCGCATGCGCACGGTGTGATCGACCCCGGCCATCAGCCACACCCCACGGCTGGGCGGCACCACCCAGCGCCCGGCCTGGGTCTCGATCACCAGCACGCCTTCGATCGCATACAGCAACTGCGCCCGGTCATGGCGGTGGGCCGGGATCACATGGCCATTGGGATAGTCCACCGCAACGCCGGTGACCGGCATCGCCGCGCATTCATAAGAGGAGGCAAACGCCGAATCGGACATGCAGGAAACGCCTCAGGGTTCAGGGAGCGCGACACGAAGGCCACGGCAAAAATGACCAAAACAGAATAACAACCCAGCGTTTCGTGCGATAGCGCCAACCCAGGCGACGCAAGGCCCCCTGGTACGATGCCAAAAATATGAGAGCATGCCCCACCGCTCCAACACTTCAGGACCCCCTCCGCGCATGGCTCAACCGGCTCACCTCCCCGCTACGCCCAGGGCCGCGCCCGAGACCGCCATCGCCCAGTTCTGGCGCGACCCGGCGCTGCCCCATGTCGAGAGCCGCCGTGCCTGCCACAGCCGCGCCAACTACAAGCCCCACAGCCATCCGACCTACTCCATCGGCGCGGTGGACCAGGGGGCCAGCCTCTTCACCGGGGCGGCAGATGGCCCGACGCTGATCCGCAGCGCCAGCCTGGTGTTTGTCCCCGCCGGCTGCGTGCACGCCTGCAACCCGCTGCCGGAGACCGCCTGGAGCTATCAGATGCTGCACCTGGATGCGCAGTGGCTGGCAGCCCTCAGGGCCGAAACCCACGCCGGGGACAGCGCCCCCGAACCGGTGCTGATCAGCCACGACCCGGCACTCTACCAGCGCTTCTGCCAACTCAATCGGCTGTTGTTTTCTGCTGCGGGCAGCGCTGAAAAAGACGCCGCGCTGATCGAATTCATCGGCGATCACGATGGCGCCGCGCAGCGGATCGACATCGCCGCCAACCCTGCGCTGGCCAGCGGCGAGCTGAAGCGGCTCATGGCCTTCTTGCAGCACGACAACCACAGCCTGCTGCCCCTGGCCGAACTGGCAGCCATGGCAGGGATGAGCCGCTACCAGTTGATCCGGGCCTTTCGTGCCAGTACCGGGCTGACGCCCCACGCCTATCAGCTCAACCGCTGCATCAACCAGGCGCGCCACTGGCTGCGCGAAGGCCAGGGCATGGCGTCGATTGCCTACCGCCTGGGGTTTGCCGACCAGGCGCATTTCCAGCGTGTGTTCAAGGCCCACGTCGGGGTGACCCCGGGGCTGTATCGCAGCTGAGCCGCGCGCAATTTTCTTCAATACAGGGCTCGGGGCCGCTGCGCACACTGGCGCCCCCTGTCCCTGGAAGTTTGCCCATGTTGCAGCAGTTTCTGATGGTCGCCGCCGCGCATTTCCTGGCGTTGCTGTCCCCCGGTCCGGATTTTTTCCTGGTCGCGCGCCTGTCCATGGCCGCTGGCTGGAAGTCCGCCACCGGTGCCTGCCTGGGTATCGCCCTGGCCAATGGTGTGTTCATTCTTGCGGCATTTTCCGGGGTCTCGGCGCTGCATGCCGACAGCGCGGTGTTTATCACCTTGCAACTGGCCGGCTGTGGCTACCTGCTGTACATGGGCGGGATGTTTATTCGGCACGCCGGCAGCAGCGCCCTGGGTCCGGTCGCCGCCGAGGGTGCGCCGGCAACCCGTGGCCGTGGCCAGTGGTGGCGCGGCCTGGGCATGGGCCTGCTGTCAGGCCTGCTGAACCCGAAGAACGCCCTGTTCTACGTGAGCCTGGCGTCTCTGGTCAGTGCCGACACCTCGCCCGGCTGGAAGCTGTTCTACGGCCTGTGGATGTTCGCCGCCGTGCTGCTGTGGGACTTGCTGGTGGCCCTGGCCATCGGCAATCAACGCGTGCTGCGGCGTTTTTCCCAGGTGCTGCCGTGGCTGGAACGCGTGTGCGGGGCGATCCTGATCCTGCTGGCGCTGATCGTTATCGGCGCCCTGGCCTTGCGCCTTTGAACCAGTCGCCGGGCCCCTCAGGCCATGGCCGCGCTCAGCCAGGCCTCCAGCGACTCCGGCGCCAATGGCCGGGCAAACAGGTAACCCTGGGCCACCGAGTAGCCCTGGTCCTTGAGCACCAGGCACTGGCCAGCGGTCTCCACGCCTTCGGCCACCACCGTCAGGTTCAGGCTCTTGCCGATGCCCATGATCGCCGCACTCAAGGCCCGGGCCGCGCTGTCATCTTCAAGGTCGGAGACAAAACTGCGGTCGAGCTTGAGCTCGCTCAGGGGCAACCGGCGCAGGTAGCTCAGGCTCGAATAGCCGGTGCCGAAGTCGTCCATCGACAGGCGCACGCCCTGGGCATGCACTTCGTCGATGGTCTTCAGGGTGCTGGGGTTGGTGTCGAGCAGCACGCCTTCGGTGATCTCCAGGGTCAGGTCCCTGGGCACCAGTCCGTGGTGATCCAGGGTGTCGGCAATCATTCGCGGCAGGTCCAGGTTGTGGAAACTGGTGGGTGACAGGTTGATCGACACCGAGGGGATTGCCAGTGCCCGCCGCCGCCAGTCACTCAACTGGCGACAGGCCTGGGCCAGTACCCAGCGCCCGAGGTCGGCAATCAGCCCGCACTCCTCGGCCAGGGGAATAAAGCGCGCCGGGGAAATCTCCCCCAGCTGCGGGTGGGTCCAGCGGGCCAGGGCCTCGACCCCACACAGCTGGCCGCTGGCGAGGTCGATCTGCGGCTGGTAATGCAGGCGCAAGCCGTTGTTCTGCAGGGCCTCGCGCAGGGCTGTCTCCAGGGCCAGGCGCTCCTGGGCCAGCAGGTTCAGTTCATGGCTGAAGAAACTCAACTGGCCACGGCCGCCCGACTTGGCCTGGTACATGGCCATGTCGGCGCGGCGCAGCAGGGTCTCCATGTCGCGGCCATCGCCGGGGAACACACTGATGCCGATACTCGCCGAGCAGGCCACGGACACCCCGTCCACCAGGCACGGCGCGCCCAGGGCCAGCAGCAGTTGCTCGGCCTGGGCCGCGACCTGGGTCGAATCGCAATCGGGCAGGATCAATACGAACTCATCCCCCGACAGCCGGCCGACGATGTCCGACTCCCGTGACTCGCGCTCCAGGCGCCCGGCGACGATCCGCAACAGCTCATCCCCCGCCGGGTGGCCCAGGGAATCGTTGACCTTCTTGAAGCGGTCCAGATCGACGAACAGCACCGCCAACTGCGAGCTGTCGCGCCGCGCCGCACTGATCGCCTGGTCGGCCCGGGCTTGCAGCAGGCTGCGGTTGGGCAGGCCGGTCAGGGCATCGTAGAACGCCAGCTGGCGAATCCGTGCCCGCGCGTGTTCCCGCTGCAAGGCCAGGGCACACAGGTGCACGCAGGAATTGACGATCTGCTGGTGAAACAGGTCCGGCACCAGGGCCTCGCGAAAGTAAAAGGCGAAGGTGCCGATCACCCGCCCCTGGCTGGAACGAATCGGTGTCGACCAGCAGCCGACATACCCCAGCTCCAGGGCCAGGTGCTTGTAGTCGGCCCACAGCGGGTCGTTGGCGATATCGGTGACCAGCACCGCGTCGTTGCGAAACGCCGCAGTGCCGCAGGAGCCCACGCTGGGCCCGATCGGCACGCCGCACAGCGCCGCGCTGTAGGCCGCCGGCAGGCTCGGCGCGGCCAACGATTGCAGGCAGCCATGTTCGTCGACTTCCAGGATCGAGGCCGCCACTTCCGGTGCGATGCGCTCCACCTCACGGCAGATCAGCTCCAGCACCTGGGCCAGCGGCTGTTCGCTGGCCATGGCTTCCAGGGCGTTGTGCTGCAGCACTTCATACATCTTCGACTGGGTGATATCGGTCAGCACCGAGACCACGCTGACCAGACGCCCGTCCTCCCCCATTACCGGGTTGGCCACCACATTGATCCAGTAGCGCTGGCCGGATTTGCCGACGACGATTTCCTCGCGCCGCACTGAGCGGCCAGCCAGCAGCTCGAGGCGCACATAGTCGATGTAGTGGGCGTTGGCATTGGCCGCCAGCAATTCGATGGGCGAGCGCTCGGCCAGGTCCTCCTGCTGCCAGCCGAACATGCGGCTGAAGCCGCTGTTGACGTACTGGATCCGCCAGTCCGCGCCGACAATCAGCACCCCGGAGTCAGTGGCCCCGGCCACCAGGGACAGGCGCCGGTTGTGCTCGGCCAGTTCGCTTTCCCGTTGGTGGCGCAGGCTGATATCGGTGGCGACCTTGACCACCCGCTCCACATTGCCGGCTTTATCGAGAATCGCCGTGTAGGTCGCCTCCAGCCAGCAGGTGCTGCCGTCACCGCGACGGCGCTCGCAGATCCCGGAAAACGTCTGGCTGGCCAACAGCCCTGCCCAAAACAGGCGGTACGCCTCGGAGTCGGCATACAGCCCCTTGCAAAAGGACCGGTGATGCAGCCCCAGCGCGTTGTCGCGGCTGTAGCCCAACAGCAGCAGGTAGTTGGGGTTGGCGTTGAGCAAAATACCTTCGGCGGAAAATTCGGCGATCGCCATGGCCCGATCCAGGGCGCCCAACAAAGCGTTGTGGCTGACCGAACTAGCGTCATCGACGTGAACTTGAGACACCATTGCCCTGCTCCTTTTCCTGCAAATCCATTCCGCGCGGCCGAGTTGATGCAGGCGCGACCCACTATTGGGCAGCAGACCGAGCTGGCCCGAACCACGATACACCGGCGCTTTCGCGATGCTGTTCGTTGTCACGGCCAATGGCAAGTGCCCGCCAGGCCCCGACCACGGCGGCAAATCCTGAACCGGCAGCCCTTTTCAGTCGATTCGGACAAATTCGAAAAGCGCCTGAGGGTGGAGACCACCAGTTTTAGTCGTAGTCAGAAGCACACCTCAGTGGATCCATTAACAACAACCAAACGTCCGATAATCGCCCAATTAAACCCATTTACAGCCGGTACAGTGATTGACCAGACACTGGCCGCCGATCTTTAATGGATCCATTAAATAAAAACAAGCCGTAGCCTGGAGACCTCCCATGCACCCCAAAAACACCTGGTATGTTGCCTGCACCGCCGATGAAATCACCGACAAGCCCCTGGGCCGACAGATTTGCGGTGAAAAAATGGTTTTTTATCGCGGTCTGGAAGGACAGATCAGCGCGATCGAAGATTTCTGCCCCCATCGCGGCGCGCCACTGTCGCTGGGGTATGTCGAAAACGGCAACCTGGTGTGCGGCTACCACGGTCTGGTGATGGGCTGCGACGGCAAGACGGTGGCCATGCCCGGGCAGCGGGTACGCGGCTTTCCGTGCAACAAGACCTTTGCTGCGGTCGAGCGTTACGGTTTTATCTGGGTCTGGCCCGGTGACCAGGCCCAGGCCGACCCGGCGCTGATCCACCACCTGGAATGGGCGGTCAGCGACGACTGGGCCTACGGCGGCGGCCTGTTTCATATCGGTTGCGACTACCGCCTGATGATCGACAACCTGATGGACCTGACCCACGAAACCTACGTCCACGCCTCCAGCATCGGCCAGAAGGAAATCGACGAAGCGCCGCCGGTGACCACGGTCGAAGGCGATGAAGTGGTAACGGCGCGACACATGGAAAACATCATGGCCCCGCCGTTCTGGCGCATGGCGCTGCGGGGCAACAACGTGGCCGACGACGTGCCGGTGGACCGCTGGCAGATCTGCCGCTTCACCCCGCCCAGCCACGTGCTGATCGAAGTCGGCGTGGCCCATGCCGGCAAGGGCGGCTACCACGCCGATCCGCAATACAAGGCATCGAGCATCGTCGTCGACTTCATCACCCCCGAGTCCGACACCTCGATCTGGTACTTCTGGGGCATGGCACGCAACTTCAACCCCCAGGACCAGGAGCTGACCGCGAGCATCCGCGAAGGCCAGGGCAAGATCTTCAGCGAAGACCTGGAGATGCTCGAACGCCAGCAGCAGAACCTGCTCGCGCACCCGACGCGCAACCTGCTCAAGCTCAATATCGATGCCGGCGGCGTGCAGTCGCGCCGAGTTCTGGAGCGCCTGATCGCCCAGGAACGCAGCGCCGAACCGCAGCTGATCGCCAGCGCCCAGTAAGCCCTGGGGCGCGGCCTTGCCCACCGCGCATGCCCTGCCTGCAGCGCCGCAGTGACGAATAAACAGAAGTGAGCCCTCTGCCTGGCGGCAACACTCCAAGGACCGAACATGATTGACGTGCTGGTGGTATCCCGCAACAACGAAGCCCTCGACATCTGCAGCTACGAGCTGGCCAGTGTCGACGACAGCCCCCTGCCCCCCTTCAGCGCCGGCGCCCATATCGACGTGCACCTGCCCGATGGCCTGGTGCGCCAGTACTCGCTGTGCAACCACCCTGAAGAACGCCATCGCTACCTGATCGGCGTGCTCAAGGACCCGGCCTCACGGGGCGGTTCGGCCAGCCTGCATGCCCAGGTCCAGGTCGGCAGCCGGTTGCGCATCAGCGAACCGCGCAACCTGTTCCCCCTGGTCCATGAAGCCAGGCGCAGCCTGCTGTTCGCCGGGGGCATCGGCATCACCCCGATCCTGTGCATGGCCGAACGCCTGGCCCACAGCGGCGCCGACTTCGAGCTGCATTACTGCGCCCGCGCCAGCGAGCGCGCGGCATTCGTCCAGCGCCTCAAGGATTCGCCGTTTGCCAAGCGGGTATTCCTGCATTTCGATGAGCAACCGCAGACTGCGCTCGACGCCGCCAAGGTCCTGGCCGGGCCGGCGGAGCATGTGCATCTGTACGTCTGCGGCCCCGGCGGTTTCATGCAATACGTGCTGGACAGCGCCCGCGCCCAGGGTTGGCGCGAAGAGTGCCTGCACCGCGAATACTTTGCCGCGGCGCCCGTGGACAGCAGCAACGATGGTCGTTTTTCGGTGAAGCTCGGCAGCACCGGCCATGTCTATGAAATACCGGCCGATCGCAGCGTGGTGCAAGTGCTGCAAGCGCATGGGGTGGAGATTGCCATGTCCTGCGAACAGGGCATTTGCGGCACCTGCCTGACCCGGGTGCTGGAAGGTGTGCCGGAGCACCGCGATCTGTTTCTGACCGAGGAAGAACAGGCCCTCAACGACCAGTTCACCCCGTGCTGCTCACGCTCGAAAACTCCGCTGCTGGTGCTGGATATCTGAGCGTCACTGCGTCCGCAGAATGACTTTCATCCGCTCGTCGCTGGTGGCCGCGCCGAACACCTCGGCGTAGCGCAAGGTAGCGTTGGCGTGCTCGCGCATGATCGCCTCGGCCCGCGCGCCCTGGCGATTGACCAGCGCATCGAACACCGAATGGTGCTGCATGTGGGCGTAATTGAAGCGCCGGTACTCGCGGCCCAGGTCATTGCGATCCACCGCCAGGGCGGTTACCGAAGCGAACGGCAGATGGTCGTTGCGCGCCAGGGCATCGGCGATGGCCGGGTTGTGGCTGCCTTCGACGATCACCTGGTGAAAGCGCATGTTGAGGTCGTGATAGGCCTCCAGGTCGTCTTCGGTGACATAGCCTTTGTCGAACAGCTGATCGCCCTGGGCCAGGCACAACTCCAAGGTCGCCCGCGCAGACTCAGACAGGCCGCGCTCGGCAGTCTGGCGCGCGGCCAAACCTTCCAGCACACCACGCACCTCGACCGCGCCGGCGATGTCGTCGGCACTCACCGAACGCACCTGGAACCCACGCCCGCCAAAACGCACCAGCAGGCCTTCCTGCTCCAGGGTGCGAAACGCCATGCGCACCGGCATCCGTGATACGCCGAACAGCTCGGCGGTGGGAATCTCCATCAACCGCTCACCCGCCGCCAACTCGCCCGAGGCGATCATCTTGCGCAGCGCAACCAGCACCATTTGACCGGGCTTACTCATCCAGGCACTTCCACAAAAGACGGGCCGCCATAGTAGCGCAAGCCTCGCGCCGGCGGCAGCAAGCGATCACCCGGTGTCCTGCAGCCGCTACCGCCAGGCCCGAGCCTGGCGGTAGCGGCTGCAGAATTAGAAGGACAACGGGTAGCTGACGATCAATCGGGTCTGGTCGAAATCGCTGTTGAAGCTGCGGCGGTTGGTGGCGTTGTTCAGGCGCAGGCTGAGGCTTTTCAGGCTGCCGCTCTGGAAGGTGTAGCCGACTTCGGTGTCGCGCTCCCATTCCTTGCCGTTGCTGCCGACCTTGGTCGTGGCATTCTCGCCATGGCCATAACGCACCATCGCCAGCAACCCGGGCACGCCCACGGCGGCGAAGTTGTAGTCGTAGCGCGCCTGCCACGAACGCTCGTCGGCGTTGCTGAAGTTGCCGTTGAACATATCGTTGCCCAGGGTCCGGCCACTGCTGCCATAGACCGACATCCAGGGGCTGTCGCCACTGACTTTCTGCAGGCCCAGGTACAGGGTGTGGCCACCGGTATTGGCCGAGAACAAGGCATAGGCGGTCCGGCTCTGCACCTCGCCGATGCGCGCGCGGCCGTCGTCCTTGTCGATGAAATACCCCAGGTTCGCCCCCAGCACCCACTCCCCCACCGGCTGCTTGTGCAAGAGGTTGAAATAGCTTTGCTGGTAGATGTCTTCCAACTGCGAATGCCAGGCGCCGATCAGGGTGCGCTGCTGATTGAAGCGATACTCGGCGCCGACATAGTTGAAGGCATCCGAGGTCACCCCCGGCGCAGCCCAGGCCGAGAGGTCCTGCATGTCCGACGAGTTGCGCAGGCTGACCGCCTTGTATTGCCCGGCCTGCAAGCCCAGGCCGCTGATCTCCCGCGAGTCGAGCATGGCCCCGCGAAAGGTCTGCGGCAGCAGGCGGCCGTCGTCGTAGCGCAGCAGCGGGATGTCCGGCAGCAATTCGCCGACCTTCAACTCCGTGGCCGAGATGCGCATCTTCGCCGCCACCCCGGCGCGCCCGAAGTTGTCCGCCGCCTTGCCATCATCATGCACCGGCAACAGCTCGGAACCGCTGACCGCGCGGCTGCTGTCGAGCTTGACGCCGAACATGCCGATGGCGTCCAGGCCAAAACCCACGGTGCCCGGGGTGTAGCCGGAACTGAACTTGAGAATGAAACCCTGGGCCCACTCCTCGACCTGGCTCTTGGGTGCACCCGAGTCACGAAAATCACGATTGAAGTAGTAATTGCGCAGCAGCAGTTCAGTCTTGGCGTCTTCGAAAAAACCACCGTCTTCGGCTGCCAGTACCGGCAGGCACAGGCCCGAGGTCATGGCCGCCGCCAACAGCGAACGGGTGAAGGTCAATGGGGTGCTCATTCTTATTGTTCTCCGTTTTTCATGGGCGCAGCCGCTCCCCGGCAGGCCGCCGAAGGCCCGCCCGACAGGGCTGCAAAAAGGCCCGGCTGGACCGGGCTTGAATCAGTGGGCTAACGCATCAAAAGGGATACTGACGCGGCTGGTGTTGCACGCTGATCCAGTGATCGCGGGTGAACTCGTCGATGGCCCAGTCGCCGTTGAAGCGCCCCAGGCCCGAGTTCTTTTCCCCGCCGAAGGGCGCGTTGGCCTCATCGTTCACCGGGATGTCGTTGATATGGGTCATGCCCGCGCGGATTTGCCGGGCAAAGCCCACCGCGCGCTCCAGGCTGGCGCTGAACACCGCGCTGGACAGCCCGAACTCACTGGCATTGGCCAACTCCAGGGCATGGGCTTCATCCCGCGCGCGCAGCAGCCCCACCAGCGGGCCGAAGATTTCGTTGCGCGCCAGGTCCATGTCCTGCGTGACCTCGCCATACACATGGGGCGCCAGCAGGTTGCCCTGGCCGCCGCCCTCGTACAGCGGCTCGGCACCCTCGGCCCGGGCCAGGCGGATTTTCTCCTGCAGGCCCTGCAACTGACGGGGGTTGATCACCGGGCCGATCACCGTGTCCTGCAGATTCGGATCACCGACCTTGAGCCCCTTGACCCGCTCCACGAAGCGCTCGGCAAACGCCGGGTACAGGCTGTCGTCGATGATGATGCGGTTGACCGCCATGCAGATCTGCCCCTGGTGCAGGAACTTGCCAAACACCGCCGCATTCACCGCGTGCTCCAGGTCAGCGTCGGCCAGGACCACGAACGGGCTGTTGCCGCCCAGTTCCAGGGCCACATGCTTGAGGTGCTCGCCGCCGCTGGCGATGCGGCCGATACCGCGCCCCACCGGGGTCGACCCGGTAAAGGTGATCAGCGACGGCACCGTGTGCTCGACAAAGGCATCGCCAATCTCGCTGCCGGCCCCCACCACCACGCTCAGCACCCCGGCCGGCAATCCGGCCTCTTCGAATATCCGCGCCAGCAACAGGCCGCCGCACACCGGAGTGTCGCTGGCCGGCTTGACCACCACCGCGTTGCCCAGGGCCAGGGCCGGGGCGATGGAGCGCTGGGTCAGGTGCAGCGGGAAGTTCCACGGGCTGATGACCCCCACCACCCCCAGGGCGCTGCGGTAGACCCGGCTTTCCTTGCCCGGCACATCGGACTCGACGATGCGCCCGTGGACCCGCGCCGGAAACGACGCCGACTCCAGGGCAATCGCCCGCGCCGCGCCCCATTCCAACTGGGCCTTGAGCCGGGTGCTGCCGGACTCGCGAATGATCCAGTCGATGATTTCCTCGCGGCGCCGGTCGAACACCGCCACCACCTGATGCAGCACCGCCGCCCGTGCCGACGGCCCGAGCGCTGCCCACTGCGGCTGGACTTCGGCAGCCTTGCGGTAGGCGGCGTCGAGGTCGGCGCGGTTGGCCTGGGGAATCTCCAGCAACAGCGAAGCGTCGTACGGGTTGCTCACCGCCAGGGTTTTACCCCCGGCGCCAGCGCGCCATTGGGCGGCGATGGGTTGCAGGTGCAGATCAGCGTAAACGGCTGGGGAATTGCTCATGTCACGTCTCCTGGAAACAGAATGGGTAAATTCGCTGCGGCGGTCATTCGTGCACGGCGCCCGAAGCTCGCGCCTCGATCAGCCGCACCAGCCCCAGCAGGGTGGCGGTATGGGGCACGGCGACGCCGGCCTGACGCGCCCGGGCCAGCACCTCGCCGTTGATCGCGCCGATCTCCGTCGAGCGCCCGGCCAGCACGTCCTGCAACATCGACGGCTGGTGCGTGCGGTGATGGGCGATGGCGTAGGCCACGCTGTCCAGGCAACGCTGGGTATCAGTCGCGACCCCCGCCGACTGCGCAACCGCCAGCACCTCCAGCACGATCGCGCGCGCCAGTTCGACACCTTCAGAGGCACCATCCAACTGACCCACGGTGCAACCGGTCACTGCGCAGAGGCTGTTCAAGGCCGCATTGAAGGCAACCTTCTCCCAGATCGAGGTCCACACCTCGGGGTCCGGCGCGCAGTTCAAGCCCGCACCCTCGAGCACCGCCGCCACCTCGGCATTGGCCGGGCGCTCGACGCCGTCCGCCGACCACACCCGGACCATGCCCTGGCCATGGGAGCGCACGTGGCCCGGGCCGACCATGTCCGCCGGCCAATTGGTCATGCCGATCAGCACCTGCTCCGGGGCGACGTGGCGGCACAGGGCCTCGGCGTTGCCCAGGCCGTTCTGCACGGTCAGCACCCGGGTCTGGGCGCCGATATGCCCGGCGATGCCGCGCAGCGCGCTGTCGGTGTGCTGGCTCTTGGTGAACACCAGCAACAGATCGGGCTGGCCCGGCGCCTGCTCCGGGCGGCAGGCGACCAGGCCGCTGACGCGCTGGTCGCCGTTGTCGGTCTCCAGGCGCAAACCCTCGCGGCGTATGGCGTGCAGGTGCGCGTCGTTGATGTCCAGCAGGGTGACCTGCTGCCCGCTCCGCGCCAGCAGGCCGCCGAACAGGGAGCCCATGGCCCCCGCCCCGAGAATGGAAATATTCATCGAACCTCCGTTTCAGAATGAGTGGTCATGGCCGGCCCGGCACTCGCCGGGGAATATGCCGGCGCACCAGCAACAAGGCGATCAGCGCCATCACCATCACCGAGCCCAGCAGCGTCAGGTAACCCCCGGCGCCGCCCTGGGTGATGATGGTGGCGCCGGCAAACGCACTGAGGATCGCCCCCATGCGCCCAAAGGCCAGGGCCGATGCGGTGCCGGTGGCACGCACGTTGGTGGGATAGATAAAGGCGCACAGCGCATACAGGGTCGACTGCACGGCGTTCACGAACAGGCCATGCACACCGAAGCCGAAGATCAGCAGGCTGGTGTTCTGATTGATGTCCACCCATTGCATGGCGAAGGCACTGACCGCGCCGCCCGCGCAGCAAATCACCAGCGGCCAAAACGAGCCCCAGCGGGTCATCGCCACGGCACACACCAGGGCCCCGATCACCCCGCCCAAGTTGTAGGCGGTCAGGCCCGAACCGGCGACCGAGGTCGGCAAGCCTTCGGCCATCAGCATGGTCGGCAACCAACTGAAGGCGCTGTAGACCGCGGTCAGGCACATGAAGAACGCCACCCAGACCAACACCGTGTCCCGCCCGTAACCAAGGGCAAACAAGGCGCGGAAGCCGTCGCGTTTTTCGCTGGCCTGCTCCAGGGCATCGGTGTAGCGCACGCCCTCGGCCATCGGCCGCCCCATGCGTCCCAGCAGGGTGTTCAACTCGCCCCAGCGCTGTGGCCGCCGCGCCAGGAAGCGTGGCGACTCCGGCAGCGCCGCCAGCAGTACAAACCCAAGCACGATGGGCAAGCTGCCGCCGACGAAAAACAGCGTGCGCCAGCCATAGACCGGCAACACATGGGAGGCGAAAAACCCTGCCAGCATCCCGCCCAGGGGCACGCAGACAATGGTCGCGGTCACCGCCAGCGTGCGCCGGCGTGCCGGGGTAAATTCAGCGGTCACGGTGGTCGCGCTGGGCAGCGCGCCACCGATCCCCAGGCCGGCGACAAAGCGCAGGATCGCCACCGTCAGCGCATCCGGCGCCAGGCCGATGGCGCAGGTCGCGGCGCCGAACACGAACACACTCATGATCACCGCCATGCGCCGCCCGAAACGGTCAGCGAACAGACCGGCGCAGGCGCTGCCGATGCCCATGCCGATCAGCCCGGCCGCCACCACCGGGGCAAAGGCCTCGCGGGTAACGCCCCACTCCTTGATCATCATCGGGATCGCGAACCCGATCAGTTGACCGTCGAAACCATCCAGCACGATGGACAGCGCCGCCAGCAGCACCACCAGCTTTTGCATCCGGGTAAAGGGGCCCTCATCGAGCAGGGACCCGATATCGGCATTGCCCGAACCGGCACGCGGCGACCGCGGCACGCTCGTCGTCACGTCAATGACCTCAGTCTTGTTCATAACCACCTCTTTTTTATTGTTGTTGTAGTGCCGCGCCGAGCGCGGCTGGCAACGCCGGGAACGAACCCGGCGCGGGGTCTTGCCTCAGGGTTCGATGGTCAGCGTCGGCACCTCGATCAACACCGGGCGCTGGCCCGCCAGGGCTTCGCTGAAGGCTGCGGCAAACTCCCCGGCGGTGTTGGCCTGCAGCGAATGCACGCCGTAGCCCCGGCCGATGGCGCAGAAATCCAGGCCCGGTACATCCAGCCCCGGGGCGTCGCTGACCCCCAGCACGTCGGCGAACCAGCGCAAGGCGCCGTAGGTGCCGTTCTTGAGGATGATGAACACCACCGGAATCCCATACTGCGCGGCGGTCCACAACGCGGTGATGCCGTAGTTGGCCGAGCCGTCGCCGATGATCGCCACTACCCGCCGCTCGGGCGTCGCCAGTTGCACGCCGACCGCGGCCGGCAGGCCGAAGCCCAGGCCACCGGCGGCCGGGAAGAAGTAACTGCCGGGCTCGCGCATCTCGACCCGCTGCCAGAAGGCACCGACGGTGGAGGTGGACTCCTTGACGTAGATCGTGTCCTTGGGCGCCAGTTGGTCGATCAGGTCGAACACGGTTTCCGGGCGCAGCAGGCCGCCCTCCTCGACGATCGTCGCCGGCCGCGGCAAGGCCTCGGGCAGCGGCCGCTCGCTCTGGCGAACCACGCCCACCAGGGCTTCGAGGGTCAGGGCGATGTCCGCCACCAGGGCGTCGCCCATGGGCGCCCGCGCCGCTTCGCCGGGGTCGCAGGTGATGTGCACCAGCTCGGCACCGGCCGGCAGGTAGGCGCCGGGAGCGAACTGGTGATAACGGAACACCGGGGCCCCCACCACCAGGATCAGATCATGCTCAGCCAGGCTGCGGCTGATGCCGGCGATCGCTGCCGGCAACACCCCACGGAAACAGGGGTGGCGGGTCGGGAACGGGCAACGGGAAGCCGAGGGCGCAACCCAGGCCGGCATCCGCAGCTTTTCCGCGAGCTGCACCGCCAGACCGTTGCTGCGGCTGCCATCGACATCCGGCCCCAGCACCAGCACCGGGTTGCGCGCCGTCGAGAGCCGCTCGCCCAGTTGCTGCAACTGCGCCGGCGACGGCAAGCCGGCGCTGAGCACCTGGCGCCGCGCCAGGTGCTCGACCCCGGCCGGGGCTTCACAGGCCCAATCGTCATAGGGAATCGACACATACACCGGCCCCCGTGGCGCCAGGCTGGCCATGTGGATCGCCTGGCTCAGGGTGCGCGGCACGTCCTGGGCCGAGGCCGGTTCGTGGCTCCACTTGACCAGGGGTTTGGGCAACTGCGCGGCATCGACATTGGCCAGCATCGCCTCGACGCCAATCATCGAGCGCACCTGCTGGCCGGCAGTGATCACCAGCGGGCTGTGGGAGTACCAGGCGTTGGTCAGCGCGCCCATGCCGTTGCCGGTGCCGGCGGCGGCATGCAGGTTGACGAAGGTGGGCTGGCCGGTGGCCAGGGCAAAGCCGTCGGCCATGCCCACCACCGCGCCTTCGTGCAGGCCGAGGATGTAGCGAAAGTCCTCGGGGAAGCCCTTGAGGAACGGCAGTTCATTGGAACCGGGATTGCCGAAAATGGTGGTCAGGCCTTGCTCGCGAAGAATGTCGTAGGACGCAGAGTGAACGGTTTTCATAGGGACCCTTGCCGCTGGTTTTTAGATTTTGAGTTACTCTTGCAGCCGCCACGCAATTGATCAAATCGATACTATCTCTATCTAAAATAAGAACGGTCTATATCAAGATCGACAGTCCGAGGCACCATGAGCCACATCGACCTGAACCTGATCCGCACCTTCGTCACCCTCTACGAAGCCCGCAGCGTGACCCTGGCCGCCGAGCGCCTGTTCGTCACCCAACCCTCGGTCAGCTACGGCCTGGCCCGCCTGCGCGAACTGCTCGACGACAAACTGTTCAGCCGCACCCGCGACGGCATCCAGCCGACCTTTGTCGCCGAACAGCTGTACCCCAATCTGCGGGACTGCCTGACCCGCATCGAAAGCGCGGTGCAAAGCACCCGCCAGTTCGACCCGGCCAGCACCGAACGGCGCTTTCGCATTGCCCTCTCCGACCTCGGCGAAATGGGCTTTCTGCCCTTGATCCTGGCGCGCCTGAACCGGGACGCGCCCCTGGCCGAAGTCGAGGTGCTGCCATTGCAGGTGGACCAGGTCGGCGAGTGGCTGGCCAGCGGCAAGATCGACGCCGCCATCTGCCGCCACCCGGTGCCCGGCACACGCAGCCAGGTGCTGATGCACGAACGCTACGCCTGCCTGCTCAGCGCCAGCCACCCGCGCATCGGCCGGCACTTGAGCCTGGAGCAGTTCCTTGGCGAACGGCACGTCACCGTGACCCGCACCACCGGTCACGGCAGTGTTGAAGACGTGCTGAAAAACATGAACGTGGAGCGCCGGATCAGCCTGCATGTGCCGCACTTTTCAGTGCTGCCCAAGATCATCCCCGGCACCGACCTGCTGGCCGTGCTTCCGGCGCAGATCGCCCGCCTGTTCATTCACGAGGGCGGCCTGCAGATGCTTGAATTGCCGTTCCAGGTGGCCGAGTTCGATGTCTCGCTGCACTGGCACACCAACAGCGACAGCTCGGCCGCCCTGCGCTGGTTCTGCGCGACCATCGCCGAGGCGATCATCAGCGGCCAGGCCTAGGCAGCGACTGGCGCGGGGCTGGGTTGCGCCCCGGGCTTGAGCAGCAATAGGCACCCGGCAGCCAGAACAAACACGCTGGCGAACACCCCGTACAGGTGCAGCGGCTGCCAGCCGCCATCGAGCAGGAAGCCGGCCACGGTCGGCGACAGGATCGCGCCAATGCGCCCAATGCCGATGCCCCAACCCACCCCCGTGGCGCGCACCGAGGCGTCATACACCACCGGCGACAGCGCGTAGAGCCCGGCTACGCAGCCATTGGAAAACAGCCCGATCAACAACCCCAGGCCCAGGGCCGCGGCGATCGACGAGCCGCTGCCGACAAACAGCACCAGCAACCCGGCGGTGATCAGCATAAACAGCGACAGCACCCGGGTCAGGGGCCAGCGCGAGGCCAGGCCGCCGATCAGCGCCGCACCGAAGATCCCGCCGACGCTGAGCAGCACCCCGCCAGTGATCCCCTGTTGCGCCGAGAGCCCGGCAGCCACCAGCAGTTTCGGGGTCCAACTCATGACGAAGTAGAAACCGAACATCACCAGGAAAAACAGCAGCCAGATCAGCAAGGTAGTGCGGCGCATGGCCGGGGCCAGCAACCGGCCGAAACCGCTGCGGGCCCCGGCCTCCTTGAGCACCGGCGCCGGCAGTTGGGTCAGCGGCGCCTGGTCCAGGCGCTGGGCCAGACGGTTGATGCGTGCCAGGGCATTGGCCGGGCGCCGCGCCAGCAGGAAGTCCAGGGATTCAGGCAGCCACAGCAGCACCAGCGGGATCACCAGCCAGGTCACCGCGCCGCCAAACAGGAACACCGAACGCCAGCCGAAATGGGTCAGCAACCACACCGCCAGCAGTCCGCCCAGGGTCGCGCCCAGGGCGTAACCGGTGGACTGCAGGCTCACCGACAACCCGCGCCAGCGCTTGCTCGAGTACTCACTGGCAATCACGTTGCTGCTGGCCAGGATGCCACCGATGCCGAGCCCCGTGAGGCCGCGCAGCAGTGCCAGTTGCAACGGGGTCTGGCTCAAGGCCGAAAGCAGCATGCCCAGCCCCGACAGCGCCAGGCAGAACAGAATCAGCGGGCGCCGCCCAAAGCGGTCGGCCCAGGGCGCGATAAACAACGAACCGGCGGCCATGCCAAACAGCCCGGCACTCAGCAGAAAGCCGATTTGCGCGCCATTGAGCCCCCACTCGGCCGAGACCGAGGCCGCGGTAAAGGCCATCACCAGCACATCGAAGCCGTCGATCATGTTCAGCACAATGCAGATGCCGATGGCCAGGCATTGGAAGCGGCTCATGGGGCCGTTATCGACCCGCTGTTTCAGATCGAGGCTCATGGACGCACCTCCAGACCGGCCGCGACCCGAGGCGAAATAACAGGCAGACGTTTGCACACAGACAACAGGCGCACGCAACCCAGGCCGTTGCGCGCCATTGATAAGCCATTCATGACGAAACCCTTTTTGTAGTTTTTATCGCGGACGGTCAGGAGGGCTCCTGCCATCGCCAGGCCGCTAATAAAACCGTTAATGGATCCATTAACAAGAGTTGGGTTGAATGCAAAGGCCGGTCACAGGCACTTGAATCAGCCACAAAAAAACTTAATTTATATATAAATCAATCAGTTATGAATTCACGAGTGCACCTGCATTAACGGGCGATTATCGGCCATGGCTGCTGAGCCCCCAGTGGCCAGGGAGTCTATGCCTGGCGATGAATCCCGATATGCCGCGGGCGTTTGTGGCTAGGGAGCTTGCTCCCGCTGGGTGGCGCAGCCGCCCCAATGGCTGCAACTTCATTTCTACCGATCGATCGCGGGCTCTGGGTTTGCGGCCGCTGCGCGGCCGAGCGGGAGCAAGCTCCCTCGCCACAGGGGGTTTATGCCTGGCGATGAATCTCGATATGCCGAGCGCTTTTGTGGCGAGCGAGCTTGCTCGCGCTGGGTGGCGCAGCCGCCCCAATGGCCAAAACCTCATTCCTACAGATAGATCGCGGACCCAGGTTTTGCGGCCGCTACGCGGCCGAGCGGGAGCAAGCTCCCTCACCACAGGGTTACGCACCACGGCAGCGGCTCCAGGAAACCAGGCCGGCCGGAGGGCCGCCTCGCTCTTGCTTTTGATCTGGGTGCCCCGTTAAACCACGCTGGCCGAACGCAGGCAGTGAGCCGTGGGCAACCCGGCAGGACGCCGGGTTAGCCGCGCTGGGCCAAGGATGGCCCATCGCGGCGACCCACGGATCAATGCCTTCGTTCGGGCATGCCAAGCCTAAGCGAGGCACCGAGTGGTGGGGCAAGAGCGCTTTGGTTACTTTCGCGCTTTTCGAAAGTGACCCGCCGTAAGGGCGGAACCTATATCCACTACCCCCGCAACAACGGATATGTCCCCCCAAGAATCCGAGGCGGCAGGTTTTAGGGCCGCTACGCAACCCAGCGGGAGCAAGCTCCCTCGCCACGGGGAAAGTGACGTCCAATGGATCCAATAGCCTCAGATAAACGCCAACGCCGCCCGCGCCCCACGCACAGCCGTTATCCGCTGCTCCGCCTGGGGCAAGAGGTAGCTGAAAAAGAACCCAGCCGTCTCCAGCTTAGCCACGCGCAACGGATCGCTTTCAGGCAAAACCCGCGAGACCCGCGCTGCCCGAGCCCAGGCCAATGCCAACAAACTCAAGCCGCACAGCTGAAGAAAATCCCCAGCTGCGCGATACGGATATTCGACATCCTCCAACGCCCACTCACACACCTCGTCCACCAACCCTTCAAGCGCCTGACCCAGGCTGGCCAACTGTCCGGCAAAGCCAGCGCACTCGGCCACAGTGGCGCCCCGCCCGGCTTCGGCATGCAGTTGCGCCAGCAACAGGTCGAACGCCTGCCCCCGATCCCCCAACACCTTGCGCAGCAGCAGGTCGTTGGCCTGAATCTCGTTGCTGCCTTCGTAGATCATGGCGATGCGGCTGTCGCGCAGGGTCTGCTCGATGGCGAACTCGGTGACATAGCCGTAGCCGCCGAAGACCTGCAAGGCGTTACTGGCCTGGCGAAAGCCCTGCTCGGTGAAGTAGGCCTTGATGATCGGCGTCAGCAGTTGCGCCAGCTGTTCGGCCTGCTGCCGGGCCAGGGGATCGGAGTGCTGCTCGGCCTGGTCCAGCAGGTGCGCGGCCCAGTAGCCGATGGCGCGCAGGCCTTCGCTGGTGGCGCGCAATTCCAGCAGGACGCGGCGCATGGCCGGGTGATAGCGGATCGGGTCGGCGGCCTGGGCGGCAACGCCGGTGGGCCGCAGCGGCGCCCGCATCTGCTGGCGTTCGCCGGCGTAGTCGCGAGCGTTCTGCCAGGCCGCTTCGACATGCCCCAGGCCTTGCAGGCCCACGTGCAGCCGCGCCGAATTCATCATCACGAACATCGCCGCCAAGCCGCGATTAGCCTCCCCCACCAGCCACCCTTGAGCCGCCTCGAACACCAGGGAACAGGTGGCGCTGCCCTTGATCCCCATCTTGTGTTCGATACCGTCGCAGCGCACGCCGTTGCACACGCCGTTGCACACGCCGTTGCACACGCCGTTGCCCTCGCCTCTGCCCTCGCTGCTGCGCTCGCCCTGTTCCAGGTATTTGGGCACCAGGAACAGCGATATGCCCCGGCTGCCCTCGGGTGCGCCCGGCAGCCGGGCCAGCACCAGGTGCAGGATATTGTCGGTGAGGTCGTGCTCGCCGCCGGAGATAAACAACTTGCTGCCACTCAGGCGATAACTGCCGTCGGCCTGGGGTTCGGCACGACAGCGCAACAGGCCGACATCACTGCCGGCCTGGGGCTCGGTCAGGCACATGGTGGGCAGGCTCTCGCCGCTGATGATCCCCGGCAGGTAACGCTCCTGCAGCCAGGGCTCGCCGTGGGTCTTGAGACACAGGTAAGCGCCGTGGGCGATGCCGGTGTACATGGCCCAGGCATGGTTGCTGGCGTAGAGCATCTCTTGCAGCGCGGCGTCCAGCAGTTGCGGCAGGCCCTGGCCACCCAGGGCTTCGGCGCAGGCCAGGGCCGGCCAGCCACCCTCGACATAGGCCCGATAGGCCTCGGCAAAACCGTCCGGGGTGCTGACCTGCCCGTCCGCCCACTGGCAGCCCTGGCGATCGCCGCTGGCGTTCAGCGGGGCCAGCACGCCCTGACTGAAACGCGCGGCCTGTTCCAGCACCTGCACCGCCAGGGGCAGGTCCAGCGCTTCGAACGTCGGGCTGTGGCGCCACGCCTCGGGCGCCTCCAGCCAGTGTTCAAGGACAAATTGCATATCGCGCAGGGGCGCCTGGTAGCTCCACATGGGGACACCTCATCGGGTAGAAAAAGAGTGGCCCGCCAGGGTCGGCGGGCCGGTCGGCCTCAGGCGCGCCAGGCCGGGTTTTCGATCAGCAGCGCCATGCCCTGGCCGCCCCCGACGCAGGCGGCGGCGATCCCGTAGCGCAGGTTGTGCTCGCGCAGTTGCCGGGCCAGGGTCAGCACCAGGCGCAGGCCGCTGGCGGCCAGGGGATGGCCCAGGGCCAGGGAGCCGCCCTGGACATTGAGGCGCTCGCCGTCCAGCTCCAGCTCCCGGGCCACGGCCAGCACCTGGGCCGCCTGGGCCTCGTTGATTTCAATGCGGCCGATCTGCTCGAGGCTCAGGCCGCTGCGCTGGAGTAGCAGGTGAATCGCCGGGGCCGGGCCGATGCCCATGAACTCCGGCGCCACCCCAACCACCGCACTGGCCAGCAACAGCGCCAGGGGCGTAGTGCTGCACGCCGACGCCCGCCCGACCAGGGCCGCTGCCGCGCCATCGACCACTGCGCAACTGTTGCCGGCGGTCTGCATCCCACCCTCGTGGATGGCCCGCAGCCGGGCCAGGGCCGCCTGTTCGCTGGGGCGCGGATGGCTGTCCTGACTGACCGAGTCGACACCCCGCGGCAGCCGAATGCTGCGCGGCTGATAGCCGTCGAGCTCGAAGGTCTGGTTGCGCACGGCGACGATTTCCGGCTCGAACCAGCCCGCCTGCTGGGCCGCCAGGGCTCGCTGGTGGCTGGTGCAGGCGTAGGCATCCACGGTTTCACGGGTCAGGCCATAGCGCCGCGCCAGGTTGTCGGCGGTGGCAATCATGTCCAGCCCCGGCGCCGGGTCGTACAGCGCTTCCCATAAAAAGTCCTTGAACTGCACCGCCGCCCCCAGGCGGAAACCGCCGCGATGGGTGTAGGCGGCAATCGGGTTGCGCGACATCGATTCACTGGCCACGCACAACGCCAGTTGCACCTCGTCCCGCAGCTGCTCGGCCGCCTGGCGCAGCAGCTCGAAACCGGTGGCACAGATGCGCTGCACGCCGAGGGCCGGCACCGCCTGCCCGACGCCGCTGTAGAGGCCGATATGCCGGGGCAGCAGGTAGGCGTCGAAACTGGCCTGGGCCATGGACCCGGCCAGCACGCTGTCCACCGCCCGCGGATCGATGCCGGCGCGAGCCAGTACCTCGCGCCCGACCTTGATCCCCAGGTCGATCGGCGAGATCTCTGCCAGGTCGCCACCGAGGTCGACCCAGGGCGTGCGCAGCGCGTCGTAGATCGCCACATCGGCAAACCCGGCGTACTGCCCGTTGCCACTCATGGCTTGGGCCCGGCGCGCAGAATCGACGGCTCCAGGCCGCGATACAGGGCCTCGACCTGCTCGGCGCGCCACTGCAACACCGCGCGCTGATTGATCGAACCCTTGTCGGTGATTTCCCCACGGTCGATGGACGCCGGCTCCACCTGCAGGGCGATCCACTCCAGGCGGCTGGCATTGCCGCTGGCCTCACGGTTCAGGCGCTGCAACCAGTCGCCGAACCACTGGCGCACCGGCGCGCTGGTCAGCACCTGGGCGTCGCTGGCATCGGCGGCCAGCCCGGCCAGCCGGCGGCATTCATACAGGCGTGGGAACACCAAAGCCCCCAGGCATTCGCGGTCCGGCGCTGCCACCACCAGGTCCTGGACATAGGGCGAGCCTTCAAGCACCGCGCGGTTGCGCAGTGGGCCGACGCTGACAAACACCCCGGACGACAACTTGAAATCCTCGGCGATGCGCCCGTCGAACATCAGCCCCAGTTGCGGGTCATGGGCGTCGGCGAGCTTGAGCGCATCCCCCGAGCAGTAGAAGCCCTGGGCGTCGAACACCTCGGCGGTCTGCTGCGCTGCGCGCCAGTAGCCGGGCATGATGTGCGGCCCGCGAAAACGCCCTTCGAGCTTGCCGTCCACCGGCACCAGGCGCACTTCGCACCCCGGCGCCGGCAGGCCGATGTAGCCGGCCATGGACAAGGGCCCGGTGGTAAAGGTGCAGGACGGCGAAGCCTCGGTCATGCCCAGCCCGGCCATCATCCGGATGCGTTCGCCGCAGTGCTGCTCGGCGACCCGGTCGAGGCGGTCCCAGACACTTTGCGAGAGCCCGGCGGCGGCGAAGAAGAACAGGCTCATGCGCTTGAAAAAACACTCACGCAACTCCCCATCCTGTTCCAGGGCGTTGACCAGTTCTTCCCAGCCCTTGGGCACGGTCAGGTAGGCGGTGGGCGAGACTTCCTTGAGGTTGCGCAAGGTTTCGGCGAAGCCCTGGGCCGTGGGTTTGCCGTCGTCCAGGTAAAAACTGCCGCCGTTGTAGAGCACTATGCCGACGTTATGGCTGCCACCGAAGGTGTGGTTCCACGGCAGCCAGTCCACCAGCACCGGCGGCTCTTCACCGAACACCGGGAAGGTCTGCAACAGCATCTGCTGGTTGGCGCAGAGCATGCGTTGCGTGGTGATCACCGCCTTGGGCAATTTGGTCGAGCCCGAGGTGAAGAGAAACTTGGCGATGCTGTCCGGGCCGGTGGCGGCAAAGGCCGCATCGGCCTCGGCGCCACCGGGCTCTGCAAGCAGGCTGGCAAAGCTCGCCTGACGCCGCCCCGGCACCTGGCCACGCACGCTGATCAGCGGCGTCTCGGGCGGCAGCACGGCGTCGATGGCGCGCTGGTAAGCGCCGGCATCGCTGACAAACACCAGCCCCGGCTGCAACAGGTCGCAGACGTGGCGCAGTTTGGCAAAGTCCTGGGACAGCAGCGAATAGGCCGGCGACACCGGGCAATAGGGAATCCCGGCGTACATCGCGCCCAGGGCCAGTTGCAGGTGTTCGATGTCATTGCCCGAGAGCAGCGCCAGCGGCTTGTCGGCCGACAGCCCGTAACTCAGCAGGCCCTGGGCGATGGCCCGCACACTGTCGAGCATCTGCGCATAGCTGACCCGGCGCCAGTCGCCGCCCGCCTCGCGCGCGGCAATAAAGGTCTGCTCGGGGCGTACCCGGGCCCAGTGCACCAGGCGATCGAGCAACCGATCCGGCAACGGGGCCAGGGGTTCCAGGGAGCGCATATGCAGCACGCCCTGCTCTTCACTGACCGCAACCGCCGGCCGGCCAATGGACACCTGGCGGTAACGCGGCGGGTTGGCCGCGGGTGGGGATGGCGCTCTGAATTCGGAACTCACGTACATGTCCTCCATCAAGGCACGCCTGCGCCGCGCACGCAGGGCGACAGCTGGCAAGCATGGCAGCCGGTGGCTGCGGCCTTGTTATTGTTATGCCTGGCCTGCACACGGGCGGCGGGCGCAATCGCGCCGCGGCCCGTGGCGACGGATCAGATCGGGTAGTGCCGTGGGCCGTTCTGCAAGGTGACCCAGCGCAATTGGGTGAAGTGCTCGATCGAGGCCTTGCCGCCAAAGCTGCCGTAGCCGCTGGACTTGACGCCGCCAAACGGCATTTGCGCTTCGTCGTGCACGGTGGGGCCGTTGATATGGCAGATGCCCGACTCGACCCGCTGCGCCAAGGCCAGGGCGCGCCCGGTGTCGCGGCTGAAAATCGCCGCCGACAGGCCGAACTCGGAATCGTTGGCCAGGCGCAAAAGCTCTTCATCACCGCTGCCGCGCAGCAACACCGCCACCGGGCCGAAGGACTCCTCGCGGTACAGGCGCATCTGCTCGGTGACGCCGTCGAGCAGGGTCGGCTGCAGGATGCTGCCGTCCAGTTGCCCGCCGACCACCAGCCGCGCGCCCTTGCCCAGGGCATCGTCGATCAGGGCCTTGATCCGTGTGCCGGCACTGGCATCCACCAGGGAGCCGAGCACCGAATCTTCGGCCGCCGGGTCGCCGGCCCGCAGGGTCTCGACCTTGGCCGCCAGCTTGGCGACAAAGGCATCGGCGACCTTGGCATCGACGATCAGGCGCTCGGTGGACATGCAGATCTGCCCCTGATTGAAGTAGGCGCCAAAGGCGGCGGCTTCGACGGCGGCGTCCAGGTCGGCGTCATCCAGCACCAGCAGCGGCGCCTTGCCTCCCAGTTCCAGCAGGGCCGGCTTGAGGTGGCGCGCCGAAAGCTCGCCGACAATCCGCCCGACATGGGTCGAGCCAGTGAAGTTGACCCGCCGCACCGCCGGGTTGGCGATCAGGCGCTCGACAATGGCTGCGGCATCCGCCGGGGCATTGCTGATGACGTTGACCACGCCATCGCCCAGGCCGGCATCCTGCAGCACCTGGCCGATCAGGCGGTGCACCGCCGGGCTCAGTTCGGAAGCCTTGAGCACCACGGTGTTGCCGCAGGCCAGAGGCATGGCGATGGCCCGAGTGGCGAGAATCACCGGGGCGTTCCATGGCGCGATGCCCAGTACCACGCCGCAGGGTTGGCGCAGGGCCATGGCGAAACTGCCGGGGACATCCGAGGGGATGACTTCGCCATTGATCTGGGTGGTCATCGACGCCGCTTCACGCAGCATGTTGGCCGCCAGGCGCACGTTGAAGCCGTACCAGTTGGCCATGGCCCCGGTCTCGCCGGCGGCGGCAATGAATTCGCCACTGCGCGCCTGCAATTGCTCGGCGGCCTTGAGCAGGCGGCTGCGCCGTTCATTGGGGGCCAGGGCCGCCCAGGTGGGGAATGCAGCCTGGGCCGCCGCCACGGCGGCATCGGCATCTTCCAGGGTCGCGGCGGCCACGCGCGAAACCACAGCGCCGGTCACCGGGTTGCGGCGTTCGAAGGTTCGACCGTCGCCGGCGGGGCGCGACTGGCCACCAATCAGCAGGGGCACGTCCAGCATGGTGATTCCTCTTTTTGTCTTTGTCGGGAATGCAGCGCAGCGGTGTAACAGTAGCGCCAGGGCGGCGCAGCGAACAGCGGGATGCGCCCGCTATTCGCCTGCCGGGCTCAGCGTTTGTACGCCTGCAGGCCGGGCTTGATGCTCTTGTCGTCGAGGAACTGCTTCATGCCCTGCTCGCGCCCACCTTCGGTGTCCAGCAGCCGCGACTGGTCGAGCTTGGCGTACAGGTAATCTTCGTTCTGCTCCCAGGTCAGCTCGCGGCAACGCTTGAAGCCATGCTTGGCTGCGCGCAGCACCACCGGGTTTTTCTCCAGCAGGTTGCGCGCCAGTTCGATCGTGACTTCGCGCAATTGGGCCAGGGGCACGCTTTCGTTGACCAGGCCCATCTCGGCGGCTTTCTGCCCGCCAAAGGTCTTGCCGGTCATGATGTAGTACAGCGACTGGCGATGGCCCACGGTGTCGGCCATGGCCTTGCTCACCAAGTTGCCCGGCGGGATGCCCCAGTTGATTTCCGAGAGGCCGAAGGTCGCTTCGTCGGCGCAGATCGCCAGATCGCAGGCCACCAGCGGGCTGAAGCCGCCACCGAAGCACCAGCCGTTGACCATGGCGATGGTCGGCTTGGCGTACATGCGCAGCAGTTTCCATTGCCATTGGGAGGCTTCACGGCGGATTTTTTCCTGGAGGATTTCCGGGCCGGCATCCACTTCGCGAAAGTATTCCTTGAGGTCCATGCCCGCGGTCCAGGCTTCGCCGGCACCGGTCAGTACCAGCACGCCGGCGGCCGGATCCTGCTCCAGGGTTTCCAGCACGTCGATCATTTCCCGGTTCAGGGTCGGGCTCATGGCGTTGCGTTTTTCCGGGCGATTGAGAATGACCCACGCGATGCCTTCTTCGATTTCGACCTTGACCGTTGTCCAGCGACCTTCGTAATTGCTCATGGCGATGCTCTCTTGTTCTGGGCTTGAAGATGATTCGAAATTAAACCGCAAATATAGTTATGTCAATTAACCATTAATTGAATTAACCAATTTTTTCTCCCCTGGATAAAAACCTTCTGCAGAGACTGCTCATACAGGCAACCGTAGCTATCAGCCGCCAACCCCGGCAAACTAGATAGCCTTGTTAACCGCCCAGGATGTTTTTGCCATGGCCAAGCCCTCTCCCCTCGCCGACCTGCGCGAGGCCCCACCCGCCAACGCCGAGGTTCAGGCGCCGCTGGATTCGGCACTGGACGAACTGATTGGCTACGCCATGCGCCGCGCCCAGCTCAAGTTGTTCCAGAACCTGATCGGCCGGCTTTCGGCCCATGATCTGCGCCCGGCGCAATTCTCGGCCCTGGCGATCATCGACCAGAACCCGGGGCTGATGCAGGCCGACCTGGCGCGGGCCCTGGCCATCGAACCGCCGCAAGTGGTGCCGTTGCTCAATAAGCTGGAAAGCCGCGCGCTGGCGGTGCGGGTGCGCTGCAAACCGGACAAGCGCTCCTACGGGATCTTCCTGAGCAAGACCGGCGAAACCCTGCTCAAGGAGCTCAAGCAGATCGCCGCGCAAAGCGACCTCGACTCCACCTCGGCCCTGAGCGGCGAGGAACGCGAAGAGCTGCTGCGCCTGCTGAAGAAGGTGTATCAGGACTGAACGCAAGGTGCCGGCACACGGCCGGCACATTGCTGCAGCTCGCTTGAGGGCTTACCAGATCGGCAAGGTGTAGAGCACCAGGAAGCGGGTCTGGTTTTCATCGCGGAACGCCGCACCCGCCGGGAAATCATTGCGGTAGATCGACTTGCGCGCCATCAGCCCGACGTTTTTCAGCGGGCCGCTCTGTACCACGTACCCCAGCTCCATCTGGAACTCGCGCTCCTTGCGCTCCTCGGCATTGAAGGCCGCGAGCTCGATGTTGTCGCCGCGCACGTAACGCAGCCGACTCTTGAGCCCGGGCAAGCCGGACGCCGCGAAGTCATAGTCGTAGATGGCTTGCCAGGTACGCTCCTTGGCGTTGAGAAAGTCCGAACTCATGGTCAGCTCGCTCATGCCCATCAACTCGGTGCCGGAAATGTAGGGCGTGGCCGTGTCGCCGGTGGAATGCATGTACCCCAGGCTCACGCGGTGCCCACCGAACTTGTAGCCGAACAACGCCGAGAGGTTGCGGTTGTCGACCTTGCCGGCCTTGGCACTGCCGTCTTCACGGCTGAAAAAACTGCGCAGGTCGCTGGTCAGCACGCCATTGCCCAGGGGCAGATTGTGCAGCAGGGCCAGGGTGTCCTGCTGGTAGAGGTCGGCCACTTCAGCGTGATAGGCGCGCAGACTCAAGTCCGGGTTGACCTGGTAATCGCCCCCCAGGTACGCCAGGTGCGAGGTGGTGGCAGTGGCATTGAAACGCCGGTTGGGCGAGGCAATGGTCATGGCCTGGTAGTCGGTGGAGTCGCGCTTGTTGATGCGGTCGATGTAGCCGGTGTTGAGGGTCAGGCCGTCGATGTCCTTGGAGCTCAGGGTGGTGCCGCGAAAGGTCTGCGGCAGCAGGCGCGACGGGCTGGCAAAGGCGAACGGCAGGAAGATCGAGACATCGCCGGTCTTCACCGTGGTCTGGGCAAATCGCAGTTTGGCGGTGGGCGCCAGCCGCGAGTAGTCATCCGCGGCGCGCTTGTCGCTGGCCGACACCGGCAGCAGTTCGGTGCCGCTGCGGTCCGGCGAGGAATCGAGCTTGACCCCCAGCAGCCCGCGCACATCCAGACCAAAGCCGACGGTGCCTTCGGTGAATCCCGACTCCATGTTCATGATGAAACCCTGGGCCCATTCCCGCGCGGCGGTCTTCGCGCCGTCGTCCTTGTAGTCGCGATCCAGGTAGTAATTGCGCAGGGTCAAGGTGCCGTGGCTGTCTTCGACAAAACCCGCGGCCCAGAGGTGGCCGGGCAACAGGCTCGCACCCAGCAAGGCCAGGGCCAGACCCGGATGGAGACTGGACACACGGGAAGCTGACGCAGCCGCAACGGCGTCGGTGGGGAGTTTTGGCATGTTCAATGTCCATTTTTTGTTGTTGTTTTAGGTGTTGAGCGAGGGCCTTGCAGCCAACGTCGCGGACAGAGAATGGAAACAGCCGGGGGCTCTCGTCAATCGTCAATGACCGATAATCGAACATTAATAATATTATCTATTTTTTAGTTGCATCTGGATTGATAGGTTAATCATTTGATTTATATGAGTTTATTTGTATTTTTTGCCTGACATCATGACGCTATTCATTTTTTAGTTATCTTTGTTATCTTAATCGCCAGCCAGCAACGCCGATGCATTCAGTGCCGACGCCTGGCTTGCCACCACAACAAAAACAACAATGAGGTTTGCCCATGGACAGTCCATCGCGTCGTTCGACGCTGACCATCGCTTTGTGCTTTATCGTTGCGCTGATCGAGGGGTTCGATCTGCAGGCGGCCGGCACCGCCGCCGCCGGATTGCGCCAGAGCTTTGCCCTGGACCCGAAGATGATGGGCTGGGTGTTCAGTGCCGGGATCATCGGCCTGTTGCCCGGGGCGTTCTTCGGCGGCTGGGTCGCCGACCGTATCGGACGCAAGAAAATCCTGGTTGGCGCCGTGCTGCTGTTCGGCCTGTTCTCGCTGTGCACGGCGTACGTCGAGAGCTACTCGAGCCTGCTGCTGGTGCGCTTCATGACCGGCCTCGGCCTGGGCGCGGCGCTGCCCAACCTGATCGCCCTGTGCGCCGAAGCGGTAAGCGAACGCCGCCGGGGCACGGCCATCAGCGTCATGTACTGCGGCGTGCCCCTGGGCGGTGCGCTGGCAGCGGTGGTGGCGATGTTCTCCAGTGAACATTGGCAGACCACCTTCATCATCGGCGGCCTGGTGCCGCTGCTGGTGGTGCCGCTGATGGCCTGGTTGCTGCCGGAATCCACTGCCTTCCGCCAACAGACCGCCAGCGCCGGCAACAGCCGAGCCTCCACGGCCCAGGCGCTGTTCGGCGAAGGTCGCGCACGCAGCACCCTGGCCTTGTGGCTGAGTTATTTCTTCACCCTGACCGTGATGTACATGCTGCTCAACTGGCTGCCGTCGCTGCTGCTCGAACAAGGCTTCAGCAAACCCCAGGCGGGCCTGGTGCAGATGCTGTTCAACATCGGCGGCGCCCTCGGCTCGCTGCTTGGCGGCCTGCTGCTGGACCGCTGCAACGGGCTCAAGGTGGTGCTGTTTGTATACGCCGGGTTGCTGGCAGCGCTGGCCGGAGTGGGGCTGTCGGTGGGCATTGTGCCGATGGCGATTGCCGGGTTTGCCGCCGGGCTGTTTGTGATGGCCGCGCAACTGGTGCTCTACGCCCTGGCCCCGCCCTCCTACCCCACCTCCGTGCGCGCCACCGGCGTCGGCGCGGCCGTGGCCATCGGCCGCCTGGGCTCAGTCGCCGGCCCCCTGGCCGCCGGCCAGATCCTCGCCGCCGGCGCCGGCACCACCGGCGTCCTCCTGGCCACCTCCCCCGGCCTGGTCATCGCCGCCCTGTCGATCCTCACCGTCATCACCCGCGCCAACGCCACTGCCCAGCTCAAACCGGCACATTGAACCCTCCCCAATGGCGGCTACAGGATGCCCATTCTGTAGCCGCTGCCGCAGGCTCGGCCCGCGGGCCATCAGCATCGATGCAAACACACCAGACACTCCACGGCACCAGGCCGGCCGGAAGGCCGCCGTCTTGCTCTTGATGTTGATCTGCAGCGCCCCGTCAACCACGATGGCCGAGCGCAGGCAGTGAGCCGTGGGCAACCCGGCAGGACGCCGGGTTAGCCGCGCTGGGCCAGGGATGGCCCATCGCGGCGGCCCACGGCTCACTGCCGGAGCGAGGGCATGCCGAGCCTAGGCGAGGCACCAAGTGGTGGGGCAAGAGCCCTTTGGTTACTTTGGGGCTGTTCCAAAGTGACCCGCCGTAAGGGCGGAACCCATACCCGCCACACCCGCAGCAATGGATATGCACACCCATAAACCCGAGTCGTCAGGTCTTGGGGCCGCTACGCGGCCCAGCGGGAGCAAGCTCCCTCGCCACAGGTGGTGTTTCCTCAGGTATAACTGCCACCCCCCGCGGACCAATGAAGGATAACAATGCTCAACGAATTCACCGTCCATGGCACCCCAATCGGAACCACCACCAGCCTCCAGCTGGACGAAATCTCCATACTCGCCACCCCACAAACCCTGAGAGAACTGGGCCAGTTCCTGATCCACGCATCGGAACAAATGACCACCCACGGCCTGGAGCACCTGCACCTACAGGACGCCCTGAAGGATTTCTCCCCCCTGCAGCACGTCGATTTCATCGCCCTCAACAAAGACCAAATAACCCCCACAAAAACCTGACCAGCCAACGAACCAGGCACACAGCCCCCGAGGCTGCACGCCCTGCTCAACCTGCCCGCCCTAGAACCCCACCGTGGCCGACACCAACCAGGTGCGCGGCGTCGACAACGTCAGCCCCGCCGCACTGTCGGACGAAGTGGCAGCCGAGGCCCAGTAGGTTTTATCCAGCACGTTCTCAACAGTGGCGCGCAGGGTAATCGGGCTTTCGCCCAGTTCAAAGGCATAGCGCGCCCCCAGGTCATAGCGCTCCCAGCCGTCGATTTTCTGCTGGTTGGCCGGGTCCAGATACTGCGAGCTGGTGTGGATCGCGCGGGCAGTCAGGGTCAAGCCGCGCAGGCTGTCGATATCCCATTCGGCGCCGAGGTTGGCGTTGACCACCGGCGAGCCGGTGCCGCGATTGCCGTCATACAGGCCCTTGCCGGTTTCGGTCTGCACGCTGTCGAGCAGCATCAGCCCGCCCAACAGGCGCACACCCTCATGGGGTTCGCCGAATACATTCAGCTCCAGGCCCTGGTTGCGCAACTGGCCATCGGGCTTGAAGTTGTTGTTCTCGTCGTAGACATAAGACGGCTGCTGGATGCGGAACAGGCTGGCACTCATGCCGAAGCTGCCCAGGTCGTACTTGGCGCCGACTTCCACCTGTTTGCTGCGATACGGCGCGAACACTTCGTTGGCATTGGTGGCGGTGGTCGGAGCGGTTTCGCCCTGGCTCAGGCCTTCCATGTAGTTGCTGTACAGCGACAGGTGATCGGTGACCTTGACCACCAGACCCAGGGCCGGGGACAGGGCTTTTTCGTCATTCACCGGCTCGTCGCGCACGCCGTTGCTCCAGGAGGTGACCTGAACCCGCTGCAAACGCGCGCCCAGGGTCAGCAGCACCTGGTCCTCGGCAAAACTCAGGGTGTCGGCCAGGGCCAGGCTGGTGAAACGGTTTTCGGTGTGGGTGCTGGTGTCGATGCGGTTCGGGCGCCCCGGCAGCGGCAGTTCCACTGGGCGGTAGAGGTTGCTGACACCGCGCAGGTAACGCTCGCCGGCGTTGTCGAAATCCATATTGAAGCGGTTCAGGCTCAGGTTCACCGTGTGCCCGACCGCTCCGGTGTTGAACCCGCTGCGCAAGCCGATGGTGGCGGTCTTGACGTCTTCATCACGGCGAAAGGTGCGCGGGGTGACGGTGAAATCACCATTGCTGTTGGTCACCTGCACCGCGTGCCGCAGGAAGTCGTAGTTGCCTTTGCGTGCGCCAAAGGCGGCGTACACCATCAACGAGTCGCTGAGGTCATACTCGCCGCGCACTGCGCCGAAGCTGTCCTTGGAATGGGCGTAGGTCCAGGACTGGGCGATGTTGCGCTTGATGTCTTCGGCCTTGGGCATTTTCGCCGCAGCCGCCACTTCAACCCGCTCGATCGGCGCATCGGCGTGGCGTTCCTGGTGCCCCAGGTCCAGGGACAGGCGCAGCCGCTCATCACGCAGGTCGAGGCCGATGACCCCGGTCTCGCGCTTGATCTGCTGGTGGTCCCACTCGGTGTCGCCGGACTGGCGCACGCCATTGAAGCGCAGGCCAAAACGGTCGCCCTCGCCAAAGCGGCGACCGATGTCCACGGCGCCGCCGGTCTGCCCGGCAGAGGCGTAGTTGGCGGTGAATTCGGTCAGGGGGGTGTCCTGGGCGCGTTTGGGCTCGATGTTGATGCCGCCGCCCACGCTGCCCCGGGGCGGAATACCGCTGAGCAGCATGCCCGGCCCCTTGAGCACATCCAGGCGGCCGACCATTTCCATGTCGATGGCGTAGGTGGGCAGGATCCCGTACAGGCCGCCGTAGGACACATCACTGTTGAACAGGCTGAAGCCGCGCACCGAAAACTGCTCGAAACGCCCACTGGCCGGGTTGGTGGTGCGCACCGAGGGGTCGCTGGCCACGGCGTCGCCCAGGGTCCGCGCCTGCTGGTTTTTCAGGGCCTCGGCGGTGTAGGACGTGAGGTTGAACGGGGTGTCCATAAAGTCGCGGTCGCCGAGCAGGCCCTGGCCGCCCTTGCGATCCACCTGGCCACCGGCATAGGGCTCGCCGCTGCTGGGGATGCTGGCGCCGAGAATCGAGGTACTGGGCAGCTCCAGGCTACCCGCCTCGGGAGCCGGCGCCAGGGTGTAGGCCTGCTCGCCCACGGCTTGCAGTTGCAAACCCGACCCCTGCAGCAACCGGGCAAAGCCCTCCTCCACCGCGAACTCACCGGAAAGCCCGGCGCTGTTGCGCCCACTGACCAGGCCCGGATCCACCGACAGGTCGACCCCGGCCAGCCCGGCAAAGCGGGTCAGGGCCGCGCCCAGGCTGCCGGCCGGCACCTGGTAGCTGCGGCGCCCGGCATCCTCGGCCCAGCTCACGGGGACCAGCAACGGGCTGGCACTCAGGCTCAGCAACAGACTCAGGCGCAGCAAGGGACGCACAGAACTAGGCATTACGAGGGGCATTGAAGAGGCTCTCTTTTTCGTTCACTTACCTGCAATGACAGGCACCTCGAAAAAAGGGGACAGCCCTCAAGCAACTTTTTTACGCGGCAACAGCGTGACCCAGAAACGGGTCCGCGACTGCACCTCCAGCGGCAGGCTGGCGGCCAGCAGGGCCAATACCCGGTCGGTGTCCTCGACCCGAAAACTGCCGGTGACCCGCAGCGCTTCCAACTCCGGTTCCCAGCGCAACACGCCGCTGCGGTAGCGACTCAACTCCCGCAGGAAATCGCCCAGGGGCTGGTCCTGGGCCATCAACACCCCTTCGCGCCAGCCCGGCATCGCGCTGTCGAAGGCCTGCGGCAACCCGGCCCCGGACGCCTGCAGACGGACCTGCTGCCCGGCGCGCAAGGTCAGGGCCGGACCCTGCAGGGGCTGCACCTGCACCGTGCCACTGACCACCGAAACCCGACAGCCGAGGCTGTCCTGGCGCACGCAGACTTCGCTCTGGCTGACCCGCACCCGGCCGAAGTGGGTGTGCAGGGTCAGGGCCGCGCTGCCCGGCACCTTGAGCGCCATCTCGCCCTGGACCAGGGTCAGGCGGCGCGCGGCCAGGTCCACATCCACCGCCGTGGCGGTATTGAGTTGCAGGGAACTGCCGTCGGCCAGGGGCACCTGTCTGCGCTCGCCGGTGGCGGTGTGCAGATCGGCGCGCCAGACCTCCAGGGGCAATTGCCGGCTCAGCAACCAGGCTGTTGGCACCAGCACCGCCACACCCAGGCCGCGCTTGAGCAGCGCACGGCGTCCCGCTTGCGGGCGGTCGAGACTGGCCAGGGCCAGGGCCGAGGGCAATTCGGCGAAGCGTTGGCGCAGCATCTGGGCTTTCTGCCAGGCCTGTTCGTGACTGGCGCAGCGCTCGCGCCATTGTTGCAGGCCCTGCTGGTCGCCCTCGCTGGCGGTGCCCGACTCCAGCAACGCCAGCCACTGGGCGGCGGCACGGGCGACCTGGCGGGGGTCGCTGGCGGGTGCCGGATTCACAGGTCCACCAGCAGGCAGTGTTCGTAGGCGTGGGCCATGTAGCGCTTGACCGTGCGTTCGCTCACCCGCAGGCGCTCGGCAATCTCGCGGTAACCCAGGCCTTCCAGCTGGCTCCAGAGAAACGCGCGGCGCACCCCGCTCGGCAGACCGTCGAGCAGTTCATCCAGGGCTTGCAGGGTTTCCAGGAGAATCCAGCGCTGTTCAGGCGAAGGCACGCAGGCATCGGGCAGGGTTGCCAGGGCGTTGAGGTAGGCCTGCTCGAGGCTGCGCCGCTGGTGGAAGTTGATCAGCAGGCGTTTGCCCACGGTCAGCAGATAGGCCCGTGGCTCCTGCAACTGGGTCAGGGGCTGGGCGCTGCCAAGCACGCGCAAGAACGTGTCCTGGCTCAGGTCGGCGGCATCCCAGGCGTTGCCCAGGCGCCGCCGCAGCCAGCTTTCGAGCCAGCTGCGGTGGTCACGGTACAGGTTGTCGAGGGTGTGCTCCGTTGGCAGTACGGCATCATTCATGGCAAGGGCACCCGGCGTGGCACGTTAAATCAAATGAGACTCATTCTATTTAATATCGCTCGCGGGCACACCTTCTTTCGTCGCCTTTACCGGACCGCCCTCCTCCCTGTTCGCTATCGCTGTCGATTGCCCAGGCTCCCTCAGCGCCGCCAGGACCCCAGCGGCAACTCGACCTCACGCTCGGCCGCCGCCAGGGCAGCGCTCAGCCCTGGCTGGTCCAGCGGCACGCAGTACGCCGGCTTGGCCCGCTCGAAGCGCCAACTCTGATCCAGGCCACCGCCATCGACGGCGTCGAAACCGACCTGGTCCAGAAACTCGATCACCTGGGCCCTGGCCTGGGCGTCGTCCGTCGCGATCGGCAGCGCGCGGCGGTCGGGCGCGGCCTGGGGTCGGCCGTCCTGCAAAAGGTCCTGGGCGAGAATGGCGTTGAACACCTTGACCACCCTCGATTGTGCAAAGTGCTCGGCGAGCAGGCGGCTGGTGGTGGTTTCAAAGCGATCCAGGACGGCGATATGGCCGTCGCGATCCGGGTAGTAGTTGTTGGCGTCCCACAGGGTTTTCCCCGCCAGCCACTCGGGGTCAATGCTGGCGTAATGCTCGAAGGGAATCGCCACCAGCACCACCTCGCCAAACCGCGCCGCCTCCTCGGCCGTGCCCACCTCGCAGCCGCTGATCCCGCTGAGCACGCTGCTCATGGTGTGCGGCCCCCGGGAATTGCTGAGCATCACTGAATGCCCGGCCTTGAGCGCCAGTTGCGCCACGGCGCGCCCGATAAAACCTGCTCCGATAATGCCAATACGCATGTCGTTCTCCGCTGTTGGGGTAAGAAGGCCCTATGATGATTGGCTACCATAAGCAGATAAATCGTCACCCCTTACTTAGACTCATTACCAGGAGTATTGAATGGATCGCCTGACCAGCATGGGCGCCTTTGTGATGGCGGCCGACACCGGGTCCTATGCCCGCGCGGCCGAGCGCCTGGGCATGTCGGCGCAAATGGTGGCCAAGCATGTGGCCGCGCTCGAGCAGCGGCTGGGCGCGCGGCTGCTCAACCGCACCACTCGACGCCAGAGCCTGACTGAGCTGGGCAGTGCCTATTACGAGCGCTGCAAACACATTGTCAGCGAAGCCCAGGCCGCCGATTCCCTGGCGCAGATCATGAACGACACCCCTCGCGGCAAGCTGAAAATCAGCGCACCGGTGACCTTTGGCTCCTACAGCCTGATGCCCCTGGTCACCGACTTCTTGCGCCTGCACCCGGAGGTGGAGATCGATCTGCACCTGACCGATCGCTTCGTCGATCTGGTGGAGGAAGGCTTCGAGGTGGCGTTTCGCATCGGCCCACTGGCCAACTCCAGCCTCACGGCGCGACCGTTGGCGCCTTATCGACTGGTGGCCTGCGCCGCGCCGCGCTACCTGGCCGAGCGCGGTACGCCCCAGGTACCAAGCGACCTTGAGCAGCATGAATGCCTGGGGTACGCCTACTGGTCGCGCCCGGCCGACAGCGAATGGACCTTCAACCAAGGCACCAACGTGCACCGGGTGCAGGTCAGCAGCCGCTTGCACGTCAACGAGAGCAGGGCACTGATGAGCGCCGCGCTGGACGGCTTTGGCGTGGTGCTGGGGCCGGAGGATTTTTTGGCGCCGGCGCTGCAACGGGGCGATCTGGTGCGCCTGCTGAGCGACTTCAGCGCACCGAGCCGGCAGATGCATCTGCTGTACACGGCCCATCGGCAGAAGACCGCCAAGGTGCGGCACTTTATCGAAGCGGCGCTGGCGCGCTTTGGCGGGCGCTGATTCTGACAGGCATGCGCCTGGCCGGTTTTTTGTTGCGCTTGGCATGGCGCCTGCCCTTGCGCAGGTTTAGGCTGGCAAGCGGCGAGTTTCAACGCGCCTCTTGCCACCAGGATGCCGAACCGACATGGATTTTCGCCAACGCCTCACCCTCGCCGCCACCCTGATCCTCGCTGCCCTGCCGGCCTGGGCCATGGAAGGCCGAGGTTCCCCCTCCGACAGCTCCACCCTGTACAGCATCGGCGGCACCTTGCTCGCCAGCGCCTTCACCACCGAGCCGCGAACATTCCTCAGCTTCGCCAAAGATGACGCCACCAGCTTCGTCGCCTCGAGCGGCGCGATTCGCGGCGCACAATTTGAACGCGCCGTGCGCGACTACCACAACCACTACCCCGCGCCGCACATGAGCGACGACCAACTGGCCCAGGCGATAGCCGCGCGGTAGATGCCACCTTGTAGCCGCTGGCCGCGTTCGGACGCTGGCCGTCACGAACGCTGGAGATGGGCCTGGTGAATGGGGAGCGTGACTGAGCTTTATTGGCTGTCGCCAGCCCACCACCAATTCCACATGCCTGGCAGGTGCACGCTTTGCGCGCTGCTGCGCACGGTGCGGGCCATGACCGCGCGTTGCAGTTGCCGGGTGTCGTCGTAGAAGGGTTTTTCGGCGGTGGCCACGCCCGTGGCGCGGGCGCTGTCCATCAGGATCTGCAGGTACTCCTGCAGGTGCCGTGAGGTGTAGCGGTTAAGGTCATGGAAGGTCACCACCAGC
The DNA here is from genome assembly GCF_002018875.1 of Pseudomonas sp. MF4836. Taxonomy (GTDB): domain Bacteria; phylum Pseudomonadota; class Gammaproteobacteria; order Pseudomonadales; family Pseudomonadaceae; genus Aquipseudomonas. The sequence continues at coordinate 82,135 of NZ_MVOL01000001.1, read as the reverse complement.
GGAATCACCCCATCCACCACCGGCAGTGCGCCCACGGCGATCTGCTCGCGCACTTCGGACAACTGGCGCAGCAGATTGGCCCGGCGTCGCGGGCTGGCGGTAATGCCCCAGACCTTGCCGTCATTGGCGCTCAAGTCGGTCAGCAGCACCTGCAATCCATGCCGCTGGTAGGCGGCAAAGGTGCGCTTGTCGTAATTCCAGAACGGTGGACGCAACAGGCTCGTCGGCGCGCCGCTGATGGCCGCGAGGTCGGCGCTGCCATCGCTCAGGGACTGCTCGAGTTGCGCCGGACTCAAAGAGCGGTGGTTGGTGTGCCACGGCGTGGCGGTGTGCAAACCCAGCAGATGGCCCTGGGCATGCTCGCGGACCATCAGCTCGCGGCCGATCTCGCTGCCACCGGCACGGGGCGCGCGGGTCTGGACGAAGAACACCGCCTTGATCCCCGGCAGCAACGGGTTGTGCGCCAGGTCATCGAGCACCGACTGTGTTGGATTGAACAGGCTCGAGGCGCTGGGACCGTCATCGAAGGTCAGTAAAAAGCGGATCGGCGGTTGGGTTTTCAAGCGCTGTTGCGTCTGTGCAGTCAGTTCGATGGGCGCACTGATGCAGCCGCCCAGACAGCCAGCGATGGCCAGCGCGCGCAACAGGCCAGTGAGGTGTTTCATGGTGGTCGGGTCGATCCGCAGCAAGTGCGACACCCGACCCAACGCCCGGGGCGTTGCGGCCCGGACGAGTGCCAGGTCGGCACCTGGCGCCACCGATCACGGCGGCAGCTCAAGGTGATGTTTCACTCTCTCCTTGAGCGGGGCCAACGGTCATGCACGCTGGACTCCAGCGCCGCCGGGCCACTTGAGCGGCCTCTGCGTGAGCCATAGGACTGGCGCCCGGCCCGCGAGTTCAACGCCCCGCGTACAACGCCACGGGCTTCAGATCCCCCAATGGGTCGGCTGCGCCGGGGCGCCGCCCCACTCCGGGCGCACCCGGAACAGGCGCCCCGAAGCCGGGGCGTTGCCCAGGGTCTCCATGGTCAGGTCATGGCGTGAGCTGGTGATGTACAGCTGGTCGTGATCGGGCCCGGCAAAGGTCAGGTCGCTGGGGCTCGGCACCGGCAGGCCAATGGTGCGATCGAGGTTGCCGTCTTCGCTGAAGCGCACCAGGCTCCAGCCGTCGCGCAGGGTAGTCCAGACCCCGCCCTGACGGTCCAGCGCCAGCCCACTGAGGCGCCCGGACCCCTTGGGCAGCGAGGCAAAACGGCGCACCGTCGGGGTGCCGGCCTGCATCACGTACAGGGTGCCCGAGTCCGGGCCCACGGCGAACAGCGCCTGCCCCGCCGCGTCCCAGCAAAAGGTGCTGATGCGCTCCTGAAACTGCCAGGCCGCGCGCAGCTCGCCCTGGGCGTCCAACTCCCCCAGCCGGCAACCACCGGCGGTGCTCTGGCACGCCCACAAGGCGCCATCGGGGTGGCTGGCCAAGCCCAGCAACGGCTTGCCCGGCCAGTGGGCCAGGGGGTGTTCCTGCCCCTGGCGATCCAACAGTGACCAGCCATTGGCATGGGCAATCAACAAGCCGTCGCGGTGCAGTTCCATGGCGCTGATCGGCGCGTCGAGCCGGGCGAACAGGCGTTCGCCCTGGGCATCCAGGACCCAGATCGCCGGGGCCAGGGTATCGGCCCAGAACAGCCGCTGCTTGACCTGACTCCAGCGCGGGAACGCACCATTGAACGACCAGCCGCCCTCCACCAGTTCCACTTCGCTGTCGGCAATGCGCACGCTGGATTCGCTCAACTGCGCCCCCACCCGCCGCGCCGCATCCGCCAGCTCCGGCCCCAGCAGTTCCAGGCGCGCCAGGGTCAGGCGGTAGGCCGGCCCGGCCACGCTCAAGGCGCCGCGCACCTTGCCAGCGTTGTCGCGAATGGCGGCGGCGACGCAACGCACCCCGAGCACGATCTCTTCGTCGTCGATGGCATAACCCCGGGCCCGGGTGATCTTCAACTCGGTGTGCAAGCGCCGGCGATCGACGATGGTCAGCGGGGTCAGGGCGGTAAAGGTCAGGCCCTTGAGAATGTCCTCGCGGCTGGCTTCATCCAGCGCCGCCAGGATCGCCTTGCCCTGCCCGGTGCAATACACCGGCTTGCTCTGCCCCAGGGCGGCGGCGGAACGCTGGGTGTGGGCACCGTCGCAACGCTCCAGGGACATCACCTGGTTGCCGTCGAGCACCGCCAGGTAGGACGTCTCCCCGGTCAGGTCGCGCAGGGCCCGCAATTCGAAACTGGCGGCGGCCACCAGGTCCGGCATCAAGTAGGCATTGCGCACCAGTTCCAAATAGCGGAACCCCAGGCGGTAGACCTTGCGCACCGGATCACGGCGGATCATGCCGCGCTCGATCAGGCTGGCAATGATCCGGTACAGCGTGGTGCGCGGCAGGCCCAGTTGCGCCGCGAGATCGGCCTGGGCCAGGCCGTTGGGTTGGGAGCCAATGGCTTCCAGTACATCCATGGCTTTTTCGAGGGCGCCTGTGCCCTCGGCGGAGCTAGTCATAAGAAATTCCCACTCGTTGGAACAAACCGGTCCGGGCAGCATAAACCGCGTTTCACCCAAGTCAATTCCGTCTTAGGATCCAGGCCAACAGCGGATTTAATCCTGAAAACAATCCCAAATTGCGGGAATAAGTACCCAAACGCGCGTTTTGCCAGGAGCACAACAATGACCCAGATCCACCAGTACGCCGACGCCCACGACAACTCCGCCAACCGCAAGGTCACGGTCAGCGATGCCGTGCTGGCCAAGCTCGCCACCTGCAGCAGCGGCTCCCTGACCACGCAGTTGTTCAAGCTCGGCTTTCGCCAGCCGGCCCTGGTCGGTCTGCGGGCCCTGAGCAAACACATCAAGCCGTTTGCCGGGCGCGCCTTCACCATGCGGTTCATCCCGGCCCGGGAAGACATCGACACCTACGGCACCATGACCACCAAGCCCAATGGCGACAACCTGCAGTGGCAGGGCGTGGAGCAGATCCAGCCAGGCGATGTGCTGGTGATCGACAGCCAGAACGACCCGCGCGCCGCCTCCGCCGGCAACATCCTGGTGACCCGCCTGCTGGCCCGGGGCGCCAAGGCCATCGTCACCGACGGCGCACTGCGGGACGGCAGTGAAATCGCCGCCCTGCCGCTGCCGGCCTACGCCCGGGAAATCACCGCCACCACGCGGATTTCCTACCACCACGTCGCCGACCTGCAAGTGCCGATCGGCTGCGCCGGGGTCGCGGTGTACCCGGGCGATGTGATTGTCGGCGACGCCGACGGCCTGACCGTGGTCCCGGCGCACCTGGCCGCCGAACTGGCCGACTACTGCGCGCTGCAGGACGACCTGGAAAGCTACCTGGCCATGCGCATCGCCGCCGGTGAAGCCCTGTGGGGCGTGTACCCGCCCAGCCCGGCAGCCATCAGCGACTACCACGCCTGGGTCGCCGCCGGACGCCAGCCGATCCCCAGCATTATTGGCCAGCAGGAGCACAACCGATGAGCATCGAGCATCCGTACGCCACCCTGATCCGCCGTTACTTCGCCGCCTGCAACGCCGGCGACCCGGCCGCGCTGGTGTCCTGTTTCACCGCCGACGCCGTGCATTACTTCCCGGCCGGGTTGCCGCAGATACCCTGGCGCAGCGCGCAGACCATCGCCGACAAGTGGGTGTGGTGCGTGGAGAATCTGGGCTCGCAATGGACCATCGAAAAAATCCTGGTCAGCCATGACAGCCACGAAGCGGTGATCGAATGGACTCACTGGAAGAGCAAGCTCGGCACTGCCCTGCGTGGCGATGAGTGGTACGTGTTCGACGAACACAGCGGGCTGATCAAGGAGATCCGCGCCTACTACGCCTCACCGGCCGACAAGGACGTGCCGATCAACGAACTGGTGGACTTCGACTACGAAGGCCGCGGCTACCACCTCGAACCTGCCACCGGGAGCGCCCAATGAGCACGCCGGAACTGCACCTTATCGACCAGGCCGTGGCCCAGGCCCACCAGGCCGCCGCCTTTTGGGCCGAGTCCGGGCGCCAGGCGCGCGCCGCCCTGCTCGACGGCCTGGCCATTGCGCTTGAGCAACAGCAGACGGCGCTGATCGCGATTGCCGAAGCTGAAACATCCCTGGGCACGACGCGCCTGACCGGAGAAGTCGCGCGCACGGCGTTTCAATTGCGCGGCTTTGCCGATGAGGTCAGGGCCGGCGTGCCGTACATGCGCATCGACGATGACGCAGTGGCCGGCGCCCCTCCGGCCGGGCGCCCACGCCTGACCCGGGTGATGCAGGCCCTGGGCCCGGTGGCGATGTTCTCGGCAAGCAACTTCCCCTTTGCCTTCTCGGTGCTGGGCGGCGACACCGCCTCGGCCCTGGCGGCCGGCTGCCCGGTGGTGGTCAAGGCCCACAGCGGCCACCCACGCCTGTCCCGTGCGGTGTACGAAGTGGCCCAGGGCGTGCTCGCCGAGCAGGGCCTGCCCCAGGGTCTGCTGGGCTTGGTGGAAGGCGCCTCGCGTCAGGCCGGCCTGCACCTGGTGCAGCATCCGCAGATCGCCGCCGTGGCCTTTACCGGCTCTTATCAGGGCGGCAAGGCCCTGTGGCAAGCGGCCAATCAGCGACCGCGACCGATTCCGTTTTTCGGCGAACTGGGCTCGATCAACCCGCTGCTGGCGCTGCCGGAAATCCTCGAGCGTGACGGCGAGCAACTGGCCAGCACCCTGGCCGCCTCCATCACCCTGGGCTGCGGCCAGTTCTGCACCAGCCCGGGGGTGATCCTGCTGCTTGAGCACCCGGCCAGCCAGCGCTTTATCGAGTCCCTGGCCCAGGCCCTGCGGCCCCTGCCCACCCACCCGATGCTGACCGAGGCCATGCGCCGCGGCTTCGACCAGGGCGTCGCCCACTTGCAACAGGCCCCGGCGGTACGCCCGCTGTTCGAACCCCTGGCCGATGGCGCAGGCCCGGCGCCACGCCTGTTCGAGATCCAGGCCCAGGCCTTTATCGAGCAGCCCGAGTTGCGCGAAGAAGTCTTCGGCCCGGCGGCAGTGGTGATCCGCGCCCGGGACGTGGACCAGGCGCGCGCCGTGCTCGACGCCATCGGCGGCACCCTGACCGCGACCTTGTGGGGTTTCGAACAATCGAACGAACAGACCCGCAGCCTGCTGCGCGCTGCCCGGGGCATCGCCGGTCGCGTGCTGTTCAGTGGCGTGCCCACCGGCGTTGCCGTGACCCACGCCCAGCAGCACGGCGGTCCGTGGCCGGCTTCGACCGCGCCGCAGACGACCTCGGTCGGCTACACCGCCCTGGAGCGTTTCCTGCGCCCGGTGGCGTTGCAGGATGCCCCGGCCTGGGTCCTGGAGGCGCGGCCATGATGAGGCACATCGTGATGTTTCGCCGCCTGCCCGGGGTTGCTAGAAATCCCGAGCTGGAAGAGCGCCTGATCCAGTGGATGCGTGACCTGGACCAGGAGATCGACTTCGTCCGCGACTGGAAAGTCTCGGCCAACGAACTCGACCGCCCGATCTGCTGGGACTACCTGCTCGAATCCAGCTTCGATGACGCCGAGGCGGTCCAGCGCTATCTGCCGCACCCGGCCCACGTGGCCCTGGTGACGGCGCTGAAACCGTACTTCGAATGGGTGGCGGTGGATTACACCGAACCCTCCGGACAGGCCCGAGGCCTGGGATGACAGCGCCGGGCCCAGGCCCGGCAAGCAACACGCACACTCGTCACAACAATAACTATATGAGGCACACCATGAGCAATACTGAGCGTTACGCGCTGGCGGGCACCGCGCCCCGGCCGGGCGTTGCACCGGACAGCGGGCAATCCACCGCGAGTCCGGTTGTGGCCAAGACCAGCTATCGCTTCCTGATCCTTGCATTGATCACCATCGTGCTGGCCCTGAGCACCGGTGATCGCGCGGCCCTGTCCGTGGCGGGCAGCGACATGGGCAAGGAGCTGGGAATCAGCGCCGTGGAAATGGGCTACCTGTTTTCTGCCTTCAGCTGGGCCTATGTGATCTTCCTGATTCCCTCGGGCTGGCTCACCGACCTGATCGGCTCCAAGCGCTCGATGATGCTCGCGGTGGTGGTCTGGTCGTGCTTCACGGTGATGATGGGCCTGGTCCACTTCATCGGCCTGGTGGTCCCACTACTGCTGGCCTTGCGCTTTTTGCTGGGCGCCGCCGAATCCCCGGTGGGGCCGGCGTCGGGACGGATCATCGCGGCCTGGTTCCCGTCCTCGGAACGTGGGGTGGCCGGGGCCATCTTCAACAGCGCGCAATACCTGTCGCTGGCACTGTTCACCCCGATCATGGGCTGGCTCTGCTACCGCTTCGGCTGGGAGTACGTGTTCATCATCATGGGCCTGATCGGCCTGGGCATCGCCGCACTCTGGTGGAAGCTGTACTACCTGCCCATCGACCACCCCAAGCTCAACGCCGAGGAACTGGAATACATCCGCGCCGGCGACGGCCTGGTGGACCTGGAGAGCGCCAAGACCAAGGCCGCGCAAACCGGCAAGGGCCTGCGCCTGAGCGAGATCGGGCAACTGTTCCGCAGCCGCATGCTGGTGGGCATCTTTATCGCCCAGTACTGCATCACCTCGATCACCTGGTTCTTCATGACCTGGTTCCCGATCTACCTGGTCAAGGAGCGCGGCTTCGACATTCTCCAGGCCGGCTTCATCGCCGCCATCCCGGCGCTCTGCGGCCTGGTGGGGGGCATCTCCAGCGGCTTTATCTCGGACCGCATCCTGAAAAAGACCGGCAACCTGAGCCTGGCCCGTAAAACCCCGATCACCATCGGCCTGCTGCTCAGCGCCAGCATCATCCTGTGCAACTACGCCAGCAGCGAATGGCTGGTGATCGGCCTGATGAGCCTGGCGTTCTTCGGCAAGGGCTTCGGCTCCCTGGGCTGGACCGTGGTCGCCGACACCGCGCCCAAGGAACTGATCGGCACCACCGGCGGCGTGTTCAACGCCTTCGGCAACAGCGCCGGGATCGTGACCCCGGTGGTCATCGGCTACCTGCTGCAAACCACCGGTTCCTTCGAGTGGGCGCTGATCTACGTCGGGGCCCACGGCCTGGTCGCGGTCCTCAGCTACTGGCTGATCGTCGGCAAAATTCAACGCTTCGCCCTCAATAGCGCAACCTGACACCTGCATCCAGAAGAGGTAATTCTGATGAAAATGATTTTCCGCTGGCACGGTCCGAAAGACCCCATCAGCCTGCAATACATCAAACAGATTCCGGGCCTGTACGGCATCGTGTCCTCGCTGTACGACCTGCCCCTGGGCGAAGTCTGGCCGCAGCAGCGAATCCAGAGCCTGCGCCAGGCCGCCGCCGAGCACCAGTTGAAGATGGACGTGGTGGACAGCTTCCGCGTGCACGAGGAGATCAAGCTCGGCAAGCCGGGGCGCGACGCGCTGATTCCGCAGTACATCGAGACCTTGAAGAACCTGGCTGCCAGCGGCATCAAAATCGTCTGCTACAACTTCATGCCGGTATTCGACTGGACCCGTACCCACATGGAATACCCACTGCCGGACGGCTCCAACACCCTGGCGTTCGAAGCGGCGCTGGTGGACAAGCTGGACGTCTCCAACGGGGTCATTCCGCTGCCCGGCATCGGCACCAAATACCCGCCGGCGACCCTGCAGGCGCTGCTGGAGGAATACCAGGGCGTGAGCACCGAGCAGATGTGGAGCAACCTGGAATACTTTCTCGGCAAACTGGTGCCGGTGGCCGAACAACTGGGCCTGAAACTGGCCCTGCACGCCGACGATCCACCGCGCTCGGTGTTCGGCCTGCCGCGCATCATCAAGAACATCGACGACCATCGCCGGGTGCTGAGCATCATCGACTCGCCGGCCAACGGCCTGACCCTGTGCAGCGGCACCATCGGTTCGGACCTGAACAACGATGTGCCGGCGTTCATCAACGAATTCGCCGCCCGGCAACGGGTGCATTACGTGCACCTGCGCAACGTCAAGGTGGCCGACAACGGTGATTTCTACGAGTCGGCGCACCCCACCGAATGCGGCTCCCTGGACATGGCGGAAATCATGCGCGCCCTGCACGACGCGCATTTCAGCGGCTACGCCCGCCCCGACCACGGCCGGATGATCTGGGGTGAAACCGGGGTCCCGGGCTACGGCCTGTACGACCGCGCGCTGGGCATCATGTACCTGCAAGGCCTGTGGGAAGGCATCGGCAAACAGAAGAGCCTCGCCGCCCGCACGCCCGTGAGCACCGTGGCCTGAGCACGCATTCCTTGAATCAATCCGAGCGTGGCTCAGTCACCTGCTGATCCACGCCGTACATAACCCTTGGTGAACCCATGTCCCTCCGTGAAGTCAGCCCCGTCATTCGCCTGGACCCCGCCGACAACGTGGTCGTTGCCCGGCTCGATATCGGCCCCGGCACCGTCATTGCCGACGAAGGCCTGAGTACCCTGCAAGCCGTGCCCCTGGGGCACAAGATCGCCACCCGCCTGATCGAAAAAGGCCAGCCGGTGCTCAAGTACAACACCGTGATCGGCTACGCCGCCGAAGACCTGCCGCCCGGCACCTGGATGCACAGCCACAACATCGCCTTTGGCGAAACCGCGCGCGATTACCGCTACGGCCTGGACTACGTGCCCACCGAGCTGCTGCCGGCGGAGCAGCGCGCCACCTTCCAGGGCATCGTACGTGCGGATGGGCGGGTGGCCACGCGCAATTACCTGGGGGTGTTCGTGGTCGGCAACTGCGGCGCCACCGTGGCCCGCAAGATCGCCAACCACTTCGACGAGCAGCGCCTGGCCGACTACCCCAACATCGATGGCGTGGTGCCCTTCGTGCATGAAATCGGCTGCGGCATGGAGATGACCGGCGAGCCCATGGACCTGCTGCGTCGCACCATTGCCGGGCATATCCGCCACCCCAACACCGCCGGTGGCCTGGTGATCGCCCTCGGCTGCGAGCGCAACAACATCCACGGTTTTATCGAGCAGGAAAAACTGCAGATAAACGACCTGTTGCAGCCCCTGGTGATCCAGGACGTGGGCGGGGTCAAAAGCGCGGTCGAGCAAGGTATCCGCCTGATCGAGGGCATGCTGCCCGCCGCCAACCGGGTGCAGCGCCAGACGGTGTCCGCCGAGCACCTGATGATCGGCATGCAATGTGGCGGCTCCGACGGTTTCTCCGGGCTCTCGGCCAACCCGGCCCTGGGCGCGGCGGTGGATATCCTGGTACGCCACGGCGGCACCGCGATCCTCTCGGAAACCTCGGAGATCTTCGGTGTCGAACACACCCTGACCGCCCGCGCCGTAACCCCGCAGGTGGGGCACAAGTTGATCGAGCGCATCCAGTGGTGGCTCAAATACAACGAAGGCCGTGACACCCAGATCAATGGCCGGGTCAGCCCGGGCAACAACGCCGGCGGCTTGGCCAACGTGTTGGAAAAATCCCTGGGCGGAGCGAAAAAAGGCGGCAATGCGCCGCTGATGGACGTCTATGAATACGCCTACCCGGTCACCAGCCACGGCCTGGTGTTCATGGACACCCCGGGCTACGACCCGGTGTCGGCGACCGGGCAGATTGCCGGCGGCGCCAACCTGATCGCCTTCACCACCGGCCGCGGCTCATGCTTCGGCTCGGTGCCGGCGCCAACCTTTAAACTGGCCAGCAATACGCCGATGTTCACCCGCATGCGCGATGACATGGACATCAACTGCGGTCAGATCATCGACGGCGACAAGAGCATCCAGCAAATGGGCCAGGAAATTTTCCAGCGCCTGCTGGATCACGCCTCCGGCGAAAAGACCAAAAGCGAACTCAACGGTTTGGGCGAGGACGAATTCTGCCCCTGGCAGATCGGCGTCCTGGCCTGACCTGCGAGACCGCCACGGCCACAAGCCGGCGCGGGGTTTTACCGCCCTAGGGCATGGGTAGGCGAGTCGGCCACCAGCCGGCTCGCGAACCCTGCCGCCACCCTCCAGATAACCACCCGATCATCGCCACCCGTTTGCGCGAGCGGCAACGCCGTGCCCGCAGACTTACAGGACCGACCATGCACAACAATAAAAAAACCATGCTCTGCATCCGCTTGCTGCCTGCCGCCCTGCTGTCCCCGGCGGCCTTCGCCGCAGGTTTTATCGAAGACAGCCACGGCACCTTGCAGACCAGCAACTTCTACCTCAATCGCGACTTTCGCGAGGATGCCGGGATCTCCAGGCGCGAAGAGTGGGCCCAGGGTTTTATCCTGGATATTCGCTCCGGCTACACCCCGGGCACTGTCGGCTTCGGGGTCGACGCCTTGGGGATGCTCGGCCTCAAGCTCGACTCCGGCCCGGACCGCAGCGGCACCGGCCTGCTGCCGGTGGGGCATGACGGACGGGCGCCGGACCAGTACAGCAAGTTCGGTTTGGCGGCCAAGGTCAAGCTGTCGAAAACCGAGTTCAAGGTCGGGACCCAGATCCTCAAGTACCCGGTGATTGCCTCCAGCACCGGGCGCATCCTGCCCCAGACCTTTCAGGGCGGCATCCTCACCAGCAGGGAGCTGGACGACGTGACCTTCACCCTGGGGGACATCAACCGCACCACCCTGCGCGACTACTCCCACAACCAGGTGCTGACCCTGGTCAACAAGAACAAGCGCTTCAAGGCCACCCCGGACGCCGACGACTTCAAACTGGCCGGCGGCGACTACGCCATCGGCAAGAACCTGACCCTGAGCTATCAGTACGGCGAGCTGGAAAACATCTACCGTCAGCAATACCTGGGCCTGGTCCATAGCCTGCCCCTGGGCGGCGGCACCCTGAAGAGCGATGTGCGCTACTACCTCAGCGCCGACGTCGGCAATGCCGGCGCGGGCAAGGTCGACAACCGCACCCTCAATGCCCTGCTCAGCTACACCCGTGGCAGCCATGGCCTGGGCCTGGGCTACCAGGGCCTGAGCGGCGCCACCGCCATGCCCTACGTGGTCGGCACCGACGCTTACCTGACCAACTACATGATGGCCAACGACTTCATGGAACGCGGCGAACGCTCCTGGCAACTGCGCTACAGCTACGACTTCGCCACCCTGGGCCTGCCCGGCCTGACCTTCGCCACCCGCTACACCACCGCCAGCCACGCCAACCCGGCCACCGTCGCCGGCGAAGGCCGGGAATGGGAACGCGACACCGACCTGGGCTACACCTTCCAGGGCGGCCCCCTGAAAAACCTCGGCATCCTCTGGCGCAACGCCGCCCTGCGCTCCAGCTACCTGCGCGACATCGACGAAAACCGCCTGATCGTCAGCTACACCCTGCCGCTCTTCTAGGTCCCTCCAGACCCCGGAAATACCCTATAGCCGCCAAAGGTTTGGGCCGCGTTCGGACGCGGTCCCTTTCACACGCCGGAGGTCCACCTGGAAAAACGACTCCCGGGGCCCATTACCACACCGCAATATGGGAATCCGCACGCGGTTCGGTGCCGCCACAGAGCACGCCGCTGTCCGGGTCGCGCAGGATGATCTGGCCGCGGCCGTAGTCGGTCAGGTCGCTGGCGATTTCCACCTGGTGCCCGCGGCGGGCCAGGGCGTTGGCCAGGTCGCGGGAGGCGCCCTGCTCGATGCCGACTTTCATCTCCCCCAGCCATTGCCAGCGCGGGGCATCCAGCGCGGCTTGCGGGTTGAGGCCGAAATCCACCAGGTTCATGACCATTTGCACATGGCCCTGGGGCTGCATGTAGCCGCCCATGACCCCAAACGGCCCGAGGGCCTCGCCGCCCTGGCTGAGAAAGCCGGGAATGATGGTGTGGAAGGTCTTTTTGCCCGGGGCCAGGCAATTGGCGTGGCTCGGGTCGAGGCTGAATTCCTGGCCGCGATTCTGCAAGGCGATGCCACTGTCGGGCAGCACCACGCCGGAGCCGAAGCCGTGATAGTTGCTCTGGATAAACGACACCATATTGCCCTCGGCGTCAGCCGTGGCCAGGTACACCGTGCCGCTGGCATGGGGGTCGCCGGGCTTGGGGGGCTGCGCCTGTTCGCCGATCTGCTCGCGGCGCCGGGCGCTGTAGGCATCGCTCAGCAGGTCGGCCACGGCCACGCGCATATGCTGCGGATCGGTGATGTAGTGCAGGCCGTCACTGTAGGCGAGCTTCATCGCCTCCAGTTGGCGATGCCAGGTCTGTTGGCTGTCGCGGTGATCGAAGTCGAAGCCTTCAAGGATCTTCAGCGCCATCAGCGCCACCAGGCCCTGGCCGCTGGGGGGGATTTCCCAGACGTCGACCCCACGGTAATTGATGTGGATCGGCTCGACCCACTGCGCCCGGTAGTCAGCCAGGTCAGTGGCCCGCAGGTAGCCGCCGGTGGCGCGGGAATGGGCATCCATGCGCTGGGCCAGCGGCCCGCGATACAGGCTTTCGCAAGCGCTGGTCGCCAGTTCTTCCAGGGTCCGGGCCTGGGCCGGGTTGCGGAACAGTTCGCCGGCCCTGGGCGCGCGGCCGTCGATCAGGAAGGTGTCGAACCAGGGTTCCAGCAACGCGCTGCGGTGGGGGCTGAATTCATCCAGGGCGATCTGCCATTGATGGGCGACCACCGGCGACAGCGGGAAGCCGTCCCGTGCCAGGCTGATGGCCGGTTGCAGCAGGTCGGCAAACGGCAATTTGCCAAAGCGCCGCGACAGCTCGGCCCAGGCCGAGGGGCAACCGGGGACGGTGACCGGTTCCCAACCGTAGAGCGGCATCTGCTGATGGCCGGCGGCTTGCACCGCCTCGATGCTCAGGGCCGCCGGGGCGTGGCCGTTGGCGTTCAAGCCATGCAACTGGCCCTGGGTCCAGACCAGGGCAAAGGCATCGCCCCCCAGGCCGCAACCGGTGGGTTCGACCACGGTCAGGGCCGCGGCCGTGGCAATCGCGGCGTCGATGGCATTGCCGCCCTGGCGCATGATCTCGATCCCGGCCTCGGCCGCCAGGGGTTGCGAGGCGGCAACCATGCCCCGGCGAGCGAACACGCTCTGGCGCTGGGACGGATAGGGGTACTCGTGGGCAGAAAATTTCAACATGGCAAACACTCGTCAATTCATTGGCCGGACTTGATCCGGTTCCACTCGCGGGTGATCAGGCGCTGGATCGGGTCCGGCAGATCGGCGGAAACAAAGGTGTGGCTGATCACCTCATCGCCGGGGTACACCCCGGGGTTGCCACTGACCTTGGGGTCCATCAGCGCGGTGGCGTCTTTATTCGGGTTGGCGTAGCCCACGTAATCGCTGATCGGGGCGATCACCTCGGGGCGCAGCAGGTAGTCGATCAGCTTGTGCGCATTGGCGACGTTGCCGGCATCCTTGGGAATGGCCAGCATGTCGAACCACAGGTTCACCCCCTCCTTGGGAATCAGGTAGCGAATGTCGGTGTGCTTACCGGCCTCCCTGGCCCGGGTCTGGGCCTGCATCACGTCGCCGGAATAACCGATGGCCACGCAGATATCTCCGTTGGCCAGGTCGGCGGTGTATTTCGACGAGTTGAAGTAGGTCACCGACGGCTTGAGTTTGATCAGCAGCGCCGAGGCTTTTTTATAGTCCTCGGGGCGGCTGCTGTTGGGGTCCAGGCCGAGGTAGAGCAAGGCCTGGGGAATGATCTTCACCGGCGCATCGAGAAACGCCACTCCGCAGTTCTTGAGTTTGGCCAGGTTGGCCGGGTCGAACACCATCGACCAGGAGTCGAGCACCACGTCCTTGCCCAGGGCGGCGCGGACTTTCTCCTCGTTGTAGCCGATGCCCACGGTGCCCCACATATAGGGCACGGCGTATTGATTACCCGGGTCGGCGGCCTCCAGGCGCTGCATCAGACGCGGGTCCAGGTGCGGCCAGTTGCCCAGCAGATTGCGCTGCAACGGCTGGTAGGCTCCGGCGCGGATCTGCTTCGACAGGAACTGGCTGGAAGGCACCACCAGGTCGTACCCCGAGTGCCCGGACAGCAACTTGGCCTCAAGCATTTCATTGGTGTCGAAAATGTCGTACTGGACCTTGATCGCGCTGGCCTGCTCGAAGTTTTTCAAGGTGTCCGGCGCGATGTAGTCGGACCAGTTGTACACCTTCACCACCTGCTCGGCGGCCTGCACCTGGGGCAACACGGCGGCCATGCACAAGGCCGCGGCAAGACTGGATAAACGCATGGTCAACTCCCTGGAAAAGATCACAGCACACGGCTGAGAAAGGCTTGGGTACGGGGATGGCTGGGGCGGCTGAAGATCTGCTCCGGCGGCCCCTGTTCAATCAACTCGCCCTGGTCGAGCACCACCACGCGGTCCGCCACTTCCCGGGCAAAACCCATTTCATGGGTGACCACGACCATGGTCATGCCCTCCTCGGCCAGCTCCTTCATCACTTGCAGCACCTCGCCCACAGTTTCCGGGTCCAGGGCGCTGGTGGGCTCGTCAAACAGCATGGCCTGGGGTTTCATCGCCAGCGCCCGGGCAATCGCCACCCGCTGCTGCTGGCCACCGGAAAGCATCGACGGGTAGTGCCCGGCCTTGTCCGCCAGGCCGACCCGCGCCAGCAGGCCGCGTGCCTGCTCCAGGGCCTGGGCACGCGGCACGCCGAGCACTTGGATCGGCGCTTCGATGATGTTTTCCAGGGCGGTCATGTGGGGGAACAGGTTGAAGCGCTGGAACACCATGCCGATGTCCCGGCGCTGGCGGGCAATGTTGCGTTCCGAGTCACGCACCAGGCTGCCGTCGGCGCGCTCGCGGTAGCCCATGGCCCGGCCGTTGACCCGGATACGCCCGCCCTGGATGTCTTCCAGCAGGTTGATGCAGCGGATAAAGGTGGTCTTGCCCGAGCCCGAGGCACCGATCAGCACCACCACTTCACCGCGCCGCACCTGCAGGGAAATCCCCTTGAGAATCTGCAGCTCGCCAAAGGACTTGTGAATGTCCTGGGCATCGATGATCAGCTCTTCGCTCTTGTGCGCCATGCTTAGCGTCCCCGCAGCAGTTTCAGGGTGTGGCGGCCGAACATGCGGCTGCTGGCAGGCGGCGGCGTGGGCCGGTCCGACTGGCCGAAGCGTTGTTCCAGCCAGCGCTGGAAGAAGCCCCACAAGGTGGTGAGCATCAGGAAGTAGATCGCCACCACCAGGTACAACTCGAAGACGCGGAAGGTGGCCGAGGTCACCATCTGCGTACTCAGCAGCAGCTCCTGCACGCCGATCACGCTGACCAGGGTGGTGTTCTTGAGCATCACGTTGAATTCGTTGCCCAGGGGCGGAACGATCACGCGGAAGGCCTGGGGCAGCACGATGCGCCGCATCAGCTTGCCGAAGGTCATGCCCAGGGAACGCCCGGCCTCGTACTGGCCCTTGTCCACCGCGCCGATCCCGGCCCGGATGATCTCGGACATGTAGGCGCCTTCATTCAGGCCCAGGGCGATGATCGCCGCCTGGATATTGCCCGGCACCACCAGCCCGAACAGCTCCAGGTCTTCGAAGCGGAAAATCCCTCCCGCCGCCAGGGCGGTGTAGAGAAAGACGATCTGCACCAGCAGCGGCGTGCCGCGCATCAACCACACGTAAAAACGCACCGGCAGATGCAGCAGGGGGTTGCGCGACAGGCGCATCAGCGCCGCCACCAGCCCCAGCGCACAGCCCATCAACATCGCCAGCACACTGATCAGGCAGGTCAGCCAGAGCCCGGTGAGGTATACCCCGCTGGGCTGCAACAGGTACTGCCAGAACACATCCCAATTGAAGTTCATCAGGGGCACGCCTCAGTCGAGTTGGTCGCTGGCCACATGCCATTTGGCCAGCAGTTGGCTGTAGCTGCCGTCGCTGCGCATGTCACTGATGACGTGCTGCACCGCCGCCGTCAGTTGCGGGTCATCCTTGCGAATACCCAGCCCGGTGAGAATCCGGCTGAAGGCCGGCACCCCTTCCTCGAACAGATCCGGGGCCATGGCCGCGTAGTAGCCGGCGGTTTCCACGGTGGTGCCGTAGGCGTCGACCTGGCTGATGCGCAAGGCCTGGAAGGCATCGGTGTCGGTGTTGTAGACCACCAGCTTCATGGGCGGCTTGCCGGCCTTGGTCAGGGTCTCGTTGTGTGCGTCGAGCAGGGTCTTGATGGTCGAGCCGTTGAGCACCGCCACCTTGTGCGTGGACAGCGCGTCCAGGGTCCGGATGCCTTTGGGATTGCCCTTGGGCACCACCACCGACTGGCTGGAATACATGTAGTTGACGATGTCGATCACCTCGCGGCGCTCGGGCTTGTCGAACAACTGGTCGACGATCATGTCGCACTGCTGGGCCAGCAACGCCGGCAGCAGCCCGGAGAACGGAATCACCCGCCACTGCACCTGCTTGTTGCCCAGGCGCTTGGCGATCTCCAGGCCCAGGTCCACGGTCAGGCCCTTGGGCTTCTGCGCCTCGTCGAACGACACCAGGGGTGGCGAATCCATGCCCGAGCAATAGGTCAACTTGTCGACCTTTTGCAATCGCTCCGGCACCACGGGCGCGGCGAGCGCCCACTGTGCACAAAGTCCAAGGGATACCGCGGCAAGCAAGGCGCTTGTTTTGTGCATGACCAGACACTCCAGTTCGGTTAGTAACGGGGGCAGTACTCAAAGTCACAACAGGGTCGGGCTCGGAGCCCGCTTCTTGGCTTATTTTTCGGCTTGCAGAAACTTGATCAGCTCGGGGACCGTGCCTTCGATGTGCTCGCGCACCACGGCCTCGGCCTGATCGGCATCGCCGGCACGAATCGCGTCGAGGATCACCGCGTGCTCCTGGCGCGCGCTCAGGGGTTTATCGACATGTTGCAGCCACAGGCGCATGGGCGCCTCGATCAGCAAATACAGGGCCGAGATCTGCTTGAGCAGCCGAGGCCGACCGCTGAGGCTGCACAGGTATTCATGGAATTTGCGGTGGCGGCTGACCCATTGCGCGCTCTCGTCGCGGTAGTCATCCATCTCGTCGAGCAGCCGCTCCAGGGCCGCCAGCTGGCGCTCGCCGATATGGGCCACCGCCACCCGCACGGCCAGCCCCTCCAGGGCGCTGCGCATCTCGAACACTTCGTGCAGCTCGGCGATATCCAGGCCACTGACGATCGCTCCCCGGTTGGGCCGCAACGTCACCAGGCCCTGGGCATCGAGGCGGCGAAAGGCTTCACGCACCGGCATCCGGCTCATGCCGATTTCACCGGCAATATCCTCGGCAATCAGCCGATCGCCCTTGCAGTAACGGCCGCAGCAGATCGCTTCGAGCAGAAAGTTGTAAGCCTCCTCCTCGGCGGTCAGGGGCTGACGTTCAACGTAAGCGGGAGCGAATTGCATGGCGGGCACCTTTTGTATTTTTGTATCCAATTATCCATAAATTCAAAAATGCAGAAGCCGTGCCAGGTTGCCCTGAAAACATTCAAGTGACTGATTTGCAATGGTTTAGACCCGTTGGCCGGGCGCGACGGCCCTGACGGGATACCCAGAAGACGGGAGATTTGCTACCAAATGGCCCAGCGAGCGGCCCATAAGTGGGCAGGAAAGTGCCTGAGTAACAGCCAGCGACAGGAGCGCGCAAAAACACAAATCCCGTAGCCGCTGCCGAGCTTGGCGAGGCAGCAGCTACAGACACTGACGTTCAATACACCCGATCTTCGGCCTTCATCGAGGCAATCCGATTGATCGTCCATGCCGAGATCCCCAGAAACAGCAGCACCAACAGCAATGCAGTGGCCATGATGTAAAAGCTCATGCGGTAGGTATGCAGTGCAGAGGACAGGCTGCTTACCGACGGAAACCAGGCCGAATACTGGATATCAATGGGGCCACCGACGTCGTATGCAGGGTGCTCATCGTAATAAGCATCGAAGTAGCTGTTTTCGTGAACCTGGCCGTCATGGTCGGTGTAGGTGTAATGAATGGTGGCGAAGCGGCTGTTTTTCTCGAATCGCTCAATCTGGGCGACTGTGCCCACCGCCTCGGTAGGGCTTAGATGAATGGCACCGTAGATCACACCTGACCCTCGGGCCATGAAGGCGAATGCCAGCAGCACGCAGCAGGCAATCGTGAGGAGGATGACCCGATTGTAGAGATGATCTTTTTCGGCTTCGCGGGGGTAGTACATGAACCATCCTTATTCGTGAAAGCTGACTGTTTATCTAGCGATCGGCAATGACGATCAACGTCCCTTTTTGGCCCTTGTATCAGGCCCGACCGTTCAGGTTGCAGACCCTAAAGTAGCGGCACTTTGATTTCAACGATTCCCCCATCAAAAACCTGCCCTACTGCGCCCTTTCCCCACCCGCTATCAAGCTGACAGCGGTGGCAGCTCCCGCCCCACATGGCGCCGGGCCGCCCCTCGCCCGGCACCACCCAACCGCCCTCCCCGCTAGAACTTGTGCAACAGGTTAAACACCAGCTTGTTGCCCTCGGTGCGGTTCTCGGCCTGTTGCTCGAAGTAGGCGTTGACCGACAGCACGTTCTCTTTATTGAAGGCATAGAGCACGCCCGGGCCGATGGCCCAGACCTTTTCCCGACGGCCGCTGACGGCGTGGCCGTCGACTTGGGTGTCGGTGAATTGCTTGAGCCAGTAGCCGTTGAGCCCGGCGCTGAACTGTTCGCTGAAGGCGTATTGCAGGGTCAGGTTGGCGTGCAGGGCCTGACCGGCCTGGGTGTCGGAAACGTCGCCGAAACCGGCTTGCGGGTCGTGATTCTTGCCGTTCCACAGGTACATGAAGCGACCGCTGGCCGACCAGCGCGGGGTGAACCAGTAGGTGGCGGCGTAATACGGGTTGAACGACCAGAAGTTGCTGCCGGGGTTGATCGAACGGTTGCGGTCGTAGGCGCCCACCGGCACCGAGACATCGGCCTCGATCCGCTGGGTCAGCCACGGGCTGCCGTCGGCGCGGGTCAGGGTGGGCAGTTGCACAAAGGCGCCGAGGATCAGGTCGCCAAAACCGGCGCGGGCACTCAAGGCGGCGTTGTTCAAGCCATCGTCGACGTCGACATGAGCCAGGGAGGTATTGATCAGGGTAAAGCCCGGCATCGCGCCATTGGCCAGGGGCTGGCCGACGTAGATGATCTGGGTGGTCGGGGCCACCACCTCCAGTTGCTGCCTGGGCAGGGGCAGCTTGTTGCCGTTGGCGTCGTTGAAGCGAGTGGCCCGGGAATAGCTCAGGTACTCCTCCAGGTACCAGCCGGGCCCCGCCGGCACCGGCGAGCCGTCGTAGAAGCTGGTACTGCCCAGGTTCAACCCGGGCAGGTCGTAGGCGTAGGCGCTGCTGCACAGCGCGACACATATCGCGGCCGCAAGGGTCCGCAAGAATGGCTTGGGCATCTTGTTAGTCCTGTATTTTTGTTGTTGTTCAAGACCCCCGGCAGGGCCGGGGTTTATGGCATCGGCTGGGGTTACACGTAGGTCGCCGCGAGCCCGCCATCCACCGGCAGGTTGACCCCGTTGACCCAGCGCGCCGCGTCCGAGCAGAGAAAGGCAATCACCGCCGCCACCTCATCGGCCAGGGCCGGGCGCTTCATGCGCACGCTGTCGCGGGCCACCCGTTCCTCGCCGAGCATGCTCACGAAATCACCAAGGATCGGCGTCAGCACCGGCCCCGGTGCCACGCAGTTGACCCGTACCGAATGCTCGCGAAACCAGCTCTGGGATTGCAGGAAGCTCCAGACAATCAGCGCCTCCTTGAAGTACTGGTAGCAACTGCCCTGTGGCACCGGGTTGGCCGCCAGCCATTGCTGCCCGGCGCTGTAGGACTCGGTGGCGGCCAGGGCCTTGTGCAGCGCCAGGCGCTCGGGCCATTGCGCCCCGAGGATCGAGGCCACGTTGACGATGCTGCCCCCCGGGCTCATGCGTGGCAGCAGCCCCTGGCTGAGGTGGCGCAGGCCCAGGTAGTTGACCTGGGCCACCGCCTGCACCGGCGACGTGCCGGGCACCCCGGCGACATTGCACAGGGCATCGATGCGTTGCGGCAACTGCGCCACCAGGGCGTCGATGCTCGCCGGGTCACCGAGATCGGCCTGGAAGAAACCGTCCAGGGTCAGTTGCGGTTCATGGCGATCGATGCCGATCACCGTCGCCCCCTGGAACTGCGCCAGGCGCGCCAGCTCGGCACCGATGCCGGAAGCGGCGCCGGTGACCACCAGGATTTTGTTGTGCAGGTTCATGTTCAAGCCCTCTTATTGTTGTGTAGGCACAGGGTTTTCGGAAATCAGAAGGGATAGGCCGGCGCAGTGTTTTTCACCGTGACCCATTGCCATTGGCTGTATTCATCCCAGTCCGCCGGGCCGCCGACGCTGCCGCCATTGCCCGAGGCGCCGCGCCCGCCGAAGGGGTTGATGCATTCGTCGGCCACGGTCTGGTCGTTGATGTGCAGCAGGCCGCACTGCAGGCGATCGCCAATGGCCATGGCACGTCCCACCGACGGCGAAATCACGGCCGCAGACAAGCCGTACTCGGTGCGATTGGCCAGTTCGATGGCCTCCTCGTCGCTGGCAAAACTCACCACCGTGGCCACCGGGCCGAAGACTTCATCTTCAAAGGCCCGCATGCCCGGACGCACGCCGCTGAGCACCGTCGGCAGGTAGAACAGGCCGCGGGCTTCGCCACCAGCTTCCAGGCGCGCTCCGGCGGCCAGGGTGTCGCTGACAATCTGCTGCACCCGCTGCAATTGCCGCGCGTTGATCAACGGGCCAAGGGCGGCCTCTCCACGAGCGGCATTGCCCACGGTCAGGGCCCGGGCCTTGTCCGCCAGCTTGCGGGTGAATGCAGCGGCAATGGACTCATGAACCAGGATCAGGCCGCTGGCCATGCAGATCTGCCCCTGATGCAACCAGGCGCCCCAGGCGGCGTTGCTCGCGGCCAGGTCGAGGTCGGCGTCTTCGAGAATGATCAGCGGGTTCTTGCCCCCCAGCTCCAGGGCCACTTTTTTCAGGTGACGCCCGGCCACTTCAGCGACCTTGCGCCCGGCGCCGGTGGAACCGGTAAAGGCGATCATCTGCACATTGGGGTCACGGCACAGCGCTTCGCCGGCATCCGCAGCCCCGGGCAATACCTGCAACAAACCCTTGGGCAAGCCGGCGGCCTCAAACAGGCAGGCAATCAGCAAACCACCGCTGACCGGGGTCTGCGGGTCGGGCTTGAGCACCACCGCATTGCCCGCCGCAAGGGCCGGCGCCACCGAACGCAGGGATAGCACCAGGGGAAAGTTGAACGGCGAAATCACCCCGACCACGCCGTGGGGCTGGCGCCGTGCATAGGACAAACGCCCGGCTTCGCTGGGCAGTACCAGGCCGTGGGGCTGGGACAGCAACCCCGCGGCCTGGTGCAGCAGGACAATGGCCTCGCGCACTTCGTGTTCGCCCTTGAACAACGCGCCACCGGTTTCCCGGGCCACAAACAGCGCCAACTCGTCGAAGGCAGCCTGGGCCCAGCCCGCCGCCTTGCGAAACACCTCGGCGCGCTGGCGTGGCCCGAGGGCGGCCCAGGCCGGTTGGGCCAACGCCGCGGCGCGGCAGGCGGCGGCCATATCGGCCGGGTCGGCCATGGCGCTGTGCAGCAGCACCTCGCCGGTGGCGGGTTCAAGCACCGCCTGCACCGGGGCCGACCCGGGCACCCAGTCGCCATTGAACAGGCAGTGGGCCTCCAGGGCCCGCCGCAGTAATTGCGTGGTTTCAGACACAGTCATTGCACACTCCAGTTTCTTGTCATTGTGTTCGTCGTCGCCGCCCGAGGGCTTGGTGCAACGCCGTACCAGGCCTTGAGCAAGGGCTGTGCCGGTTTCGCCAAGGGACTCGCCGAGGCTGCCGTGATGGCTCTAACTCAAGGCTTGCACCGGTGCCCTCGGGAGTGCGTCGCCGCTGCTGGGCGTCGCTCGCTCCGGGCGCGCTTGTTCAATTGATAAAGTTATGTTTAATAACTATCTCGCCAATTGCTCATATCGAGCACTCAAACGCCCGGGGCCAAAACAATGACCATTCCCCACTGCCCGCTGCCCGACCCTCAACTGACCCGCGAGCCCTACCGCCCCCGTGGCGACAGCAGCGAACTCAGCGCCAGCAGCTCGCCGACCCCTGCCGAACTCAATGACTGCCTGTTCTTCTCCCCCGACGACGGCCGTATCTGGCTCAACGACCAGCGCATGCTGTTGCTGCACAGCTCGTCGTTCGGCGCCCTGCGGCGGGAGATCATCGAGCGCCAGGGCCTGGAGCAGGCGCGCGGCCTGTTCACCCGCACCGGCTATGCCTGTGGCGCGCGGGATGCGCGGCTGATCCGCGAGCGCTGGCCCCAGGCCGATGCGGCGGCGGTGTTTCGCGCCGGCACCCACCTGCACAGCCTGGAAGGCATGACCAAAGTCGAACCGCTGCATTTCAAGTTCGACGCCGACTCCGGTTTCTATGACGGCGAGTTTCTCTGGCACCACTCCTGCGAGGCCGATGAACACGTGGCCGCCTATGGCATCGGCCAGGACCCGGTGTGCTGGACCGAACTGGGCTACGCCATCGGTTTTGTCAGTTGCCTGTTTGGCCAGATGGTGATTTTCCGCGAGGTGGAATGCCGCGGCATGGGCCACGCCAATTGCCGGGTGCTGGGCAAGACCGCCGCCCAGTGGGGCGATGTCGAGCAAGACCTGAGCTACCTGAACGTTTCGCCGTCGCCAGCGCCCACCGCCACCGTCGCCCCGAGCAGGCCGTCGAGCGTCCCTGCGCCCGCCTCCAGCCAGCAACCACTGATTGGCACCAGCGCCGCGTTCAATGCCGCGACCCAGGCCTTGCAGCGCGTGGCCGCAACCCCGGCCACGGTGCTGATCAGCGGCGAATCCGGGGTCGGCAAGGAGCTGTTCGCGCGCCAACTGCACCAGCTCAGCCCGCGCCGGTCCGGGCCTTTTATCGCCCTCAACTGCGCGGCGATCCCCGACAACCTGATAGAGGCCGAGCTGTTCGGGGTCGAACGCGGCGCCTTCACCGGTGCCACCCATTCGCGCCCCGGACGCTTCGAACGGGCCCAGGGCGGCACCTTGTTCCTCGATGAAATCACCTGCCTCAGCCTGGCCGGGCAAGGCAAGCTGCTGCGTGCCTTGCAGGAACGGGAGATCGAGCGGGTCGGCGGTGGCCACGGCATCGCCGTGGATGTGCGGGTGGTGGCGGCGACCAATATCGATCTGCGCCAGGCGGTGACCGCCGGCGAATTTCGCGCCGACCTGTTCTACCGGCTCAACGTCTACCCCATCGCCCTGCCGCCCCTGCGCGAACGCGGCGACGATATTCCGCTGCTGATCAACGCCTTCCTCCAGCGCTACTGCCACGAATACGCGCGGACCCCGGCGGGGCTGACCATGCGCGCCCTGAAGGTGCTGTTGCGCTATGACTTCGCCGGCAATGTGCGCGAACTGCAAAATCTCATCGAACGCGGGCTGATCGCCAGCGAGGACGGACAGGCGATTGACCTGGTGCACCTGTTTCGCAACGAACCCTTGCCCGAAGAGGCCTATTCCCTGGACGACCACGGCGGCCTGTCCCTGGCCCCGGGCCCGCGCCCCGAGGCCGAGGCGACCCTGCTCGACAGCCTCAATCAACGGGACCCGGACTTTTCCATCGAAGGCCTGGAGTCACGCCTGATCAACGAAGCCCTGGAAAAAAGCGCCGGCAACCTGTCCGCCGCCGCCCGCCTGCTGGGGCTGAGCCGGGCGCAGTTTGCCTACAGGTTGAACAAGCACCGCCGCGCTGAAGGCTCAAGCACAGGCTTTACAAGGCTGGACAGCTGAGCCAGAGTTCGCCACCGCGGCGTGCTCCAGCGCCGCCCACCGCTTGCCAAGGACCCCCGCCATGGACTGGAAC
This sequence comes from Pseudomonas sp. MF4836, assembly GCF_002018875.1. Taxonomy (GTDB): domain Bacteria; phylum Pseudomonadota; class Gammaproteobacteria; order Pseudomonadales; family Pseudomonadaceae; genus Aquipseudomonas. The sequence goes on along the minus strand of NZ_MVOL01000001.1, from coordinate 58,333 downwards.
GCCCTGCAGAACGCCCTGTTCGACAGCGCCCGCGACGCACTGGAAACCCTGTTGAACGAGGGTATTCCCGCGCCCTATGCCGTGGCCTTCCATGCCAGTTACCGCGAAGAGGATCGGGTTATTGACCTGCCTTCACTCGCCGTCAGCAGCGAGGCGACCCTGGAGGAAGATCATGGCCCGGGCCAGCCCCGGGACATCAGCGGCGTGCGCTGGAACCCTGCCGATTGGCGCTGGGATTGGGAGCTCGATGACTACGCCAACCCGGCGCTGCAAGCCTGGGATCAGCCGTTGCAAATCGAAGCCAACCGCGAGGGCCCGCAACATTGGCAGGCGGTCGAAGCGCAGTTCGTCGCCAGCGTGGCGCAGGCGGCCCGGGCCTTGCGCGAACACTTCAAGGACGATCCTCGGGTCGATCGGCATTTCGTCGCGCTGTTCCATGACTTCAACGACGAAGTCGGCATGGCCCGCGCCAGCATGCCCCCCGAGCTGTTTGCCTGGCACTTTCCCGAAGAGGTCGCCACCGACCGCCTGCGCGAAGAAATCGCCGCCTTGCCCTATGCCGAACAGCTGAGCTTTTACCTCGACCGCCTGCAACGCACTCAACGCATCGGTTCCGAAGAAGCCCAAGCCTGGCTGATCGCCCAAGGGCCCCGTGCCAGCAGCGCCTTGATCGAACGCCTGCACCAGGTCAAAGACCCCTATGCCATCGCGCGCATCCTGGGCCTGGCCGGGCATGCCGACACGGCGGTGATCGAGGCCTTGCGCCTGCGCCTGGGCCAGGCCCAACAGGAAACCACGCGCCATTGGTGCGCAAGGGCCCTGGCCTGCCTGGACGATGTCGAGTGGTTGCTGGGACAGGCCGACGACGTGGCAGTGGAGGGTCTTTGCACGCCGTTGAGCCACCTCAACGATAAGCGCACGCAACCGGCGGCCCTGGATTACAGCGTGCTGATCAGCCTGCTCGAACAACGTCCGGGTCTGACCGCGGCCGTGGAAGACGCCCTCAAGCCGGGCAGCTCCTTCACCACCATCAGCGATCAGGACCTGCCCCAAGCCCTGGCCGGCCTGGCCTCGCCCTACCGGGTGATCCGCCGCCACGCCGCCTGCGTCCTGAACAACCGCTGGCTCGGCGCCGCCGCCCAGGCCCAGGCCATCCAGGGCTTGCTGCAAGCGCTGCAGGACGACGACGAAAAGGTCCGCTACCTGGCACAACTGGGCCTGGAAGGCTTGCGCCACAGCTGAAAGACCCGTCAGTTGCCCAGCATTTTGTAAAACATCTGCCGCACCGTCCGCCGAATTCCATACGCGCGGCGGCGGCAGTTCTGTTAAAACCCGTCATCTGTGTTCTCTGTGTGGTGACTCCCTCCATGACTGCATCCCTGCTCAAGCGTGCCGGCCGTCGCTGGCTGTCCCTGCTGTGCATGGCCCTTTTGCTGGTCGGGGTGCCGGTGGGCTGCCAGGTGCTGGAACACCAGGAACGCAAACTGGTGTTTCGCATCGAGCCCGGTACAGCCGGCTGGTACCACGGCCTGCCCAAAACCGTGCGCGAGCTGGAGCTCACGCCCAAGACCCTCAAGGCCGGGCAGAACATTCATGCCTGGTGGTGGCCGGCAGCCCGGGCCGATGCGCCGGCGATTCTGTATTTGCACGGGGTGCGCTGGAACCTCACCGGCCAGCTGTTTCGCATCGAGCAACTGCACGCCCTGGGCTATTCGGTGCTGGCCATCGACTACCGTGGTTTCGGCCAAAGCCAGGGCGACCTGCCCTCGGAACGCAGCGTGTACCAGGACGCGCGCATCGCCTGGGACAAACTCCTGGTATTGCAACCTGATGCGCGCAAACGCCTGATCTACGGCCACTCCCTGGGCGGCGCGGTGGCCGTGGACCTGGCCGCCGAACTCGGGCAGCAAGCCGCCCGCAACCACACGCCGGTGGCCGCGCGCGGGTTGATTATCGAGTCCTCCTTTACCAGCCTGGCCGATGCGGCCGCCGCTATCGGCAACACCTCGCTGCCGGTGCGCTGGCTGCTGTCGCAGAAGTTCGACTCCATCGACAAGATCGACCGCATCGGCATGCCGCTGCTGGTGGTCCACGGCCTGGAAGACCGCTACGTACCGTCACGCTTCAGCCAGCAATTGTTCAACGCCGCGCAAGAGCCCAAGCAACTGCTGCTGATCCGGGGCGGCACCCACAACAACAGCATGAGCCTGGCCGGCAACCGCTATCGCCAGGCCATCAACACCCTGATGCAGGCCAAGCCACCGGCCAAAATGGCCGGTGCCCTGCCTGCCGCGAAACCTACCGGATGAGGCCATTGCCCGGCGCTGGCCCTCAGCCCTTGAGCGCAGCTGCCACCGAGTCGGCGATCGGCGTGGTGCCGCGCCCAATCAGCCGGCTCAGTTGCTGGCCGTCATCGAACAGCGCGCCCTTGGCCGCCGCCGCGTCGGAGTCGGCCAGCAGTACGGCGAACCCTTCGGGCAGGCCAATGCCCAGCAGCGCAGCCTGGTACTCCTCCTGGGATAGATTCTGATACACCAGGGGCTTGCCGGACTGGCGAGCGGTTTGCGCCGCCAGTTGCTCAAGGGTGTAGGCGCTGTCGCCGGCCAGTTCGTAGACGCGCCCGGCCTGGCCTTCGCTGGTCAGCACCACGGCCGCGGCCTCGGCGTAATCAGCACGAGCCGCCGAAGCGATGCGGCCCTGGCCGGCGGCGCCCAGCAACACACCGTGCTCCAGGGCCGTGGGCAAACCGGCGCTGTAGTTTTCGCTGTACCAGCCATTGCGTAGCAACACATGGTCCAGGCCCGAGGCGCTCAACGCCTGTTCGGTGGCGAGATGTTCCGCCGCCAGCCCCAGGGCCGAGGTGTCGGCACGCAGCACACTGGTGTAGGCCAGCAGCTTCACCCCGGCGGCCTTGGCCGCATCAATCACCGCAAGATGCTGCGCGGTGCGCTGGCCGATTTCGTTCGAGGAAATCAACAACAGACGCTCGACGCCGGCCAAGGCCGTGGCCAGGGTTTGCGGCTGGCTGTAATCGGCCTGGCGCACGGTGACGCCCAGGGCCGTCAGGTCCCGGGCCTTGAGGGGGTCGCGCACCAAGGCCAGCACTTCGCTGGCGGGCACCCGTTGCAATAACGCATCGATCACCAGACGACCCAACTGTCCGGTTGCACCTGTGATAGCAATCATGGGGAAAATCCTTGTGTGAAGACGAGAGAGCGCCCACCCTATCGCCCTGGCTAACTTTTAGTAAGTACGTACAAAAAGGTAAGTACCATGAGCGTTTCCGAAGACCTGCCCCTGCCCTTGAGCGCCAAGCTGCGACGCGGCGAACTGCTGGCAGTCAACTGCCCATCGCGCGATGTACTCAAGCACATGACCAACCGCTGGGGCGTACTGGTGCTGGTGGTGCTGCTCGGCGGCACCCAGCGCTTCAGCGACCTGCGACGCAAGATCGGCGGGGTCAGTGAAAAAATGCTCGCCCAGACCCTGCAAGGCCTTGAAGGCGATGGCCTGGTACACCGCCACTCGTTGCCGGCGGTGCCACCCCATGTTGAGTACAACCTCACACCCCTGGGCCAGGAAGCTGCGCAACGGGTCGAGGCGCTGGTGGACTGGATCGAGGAAAAACTGCCGCACATCATGAGCTTTCGTCGCGAGCGCGAGGCCGACGCACTCGAGAACGACGCCGAGGCTTAGCCGAGGCTTAATGGCGGAAAACTCCCACTCGCCGACCGTTCCCGACCTTCTGTAGCACGCGGGCGGCGACTAGATTGAAGCCCCCGCCACCGGCCACGGAGCTACCGTGACCGGGCCTGCGGACCAAGGTTTATTCAAGGGAGAAAGGCATGACTGACCAACACAAAATTCACCAGGGCAGCTGCCTGTGCGGCGCGGTGCGCTACCAGATCAACGGGCCGCTGAACGATGTACTGAACTGCCATTGTTCGATGTGCCGCAAGCTGCACGCAGCCGCGTTTCGCACCCGGGCCAAAATCGCCAGCGCGGATTGGACCACCACCGCCGGGGCGCAGTTGATCACCTTTTACGAATCATCCCCAGGCGAGCACAAAGGCTTTTGCTCACGCTGCGGTTCCAGCCTGCTAACCCGTTTCGACACACAGCCCGAGATTCTCGGCGTGCCCCTTGGCACCCTGGACACCGACCCCGGCGTGCGCGCCAGCCGCCATGTGTTTGTCGCCAGCAAGGCGCCCTGGTTCAGCATTACCGACGACTTGCCGCAGCATCCCGAGTATTGAAAAAGCTGTTGGGGGTAACGGTAAAAGATGCGGTGTTTAGCGTCTTGTAGCCGCTGCCGCAGGCCATCTGAACCGCCGCAAATACACCTGACACTCCACGGCGTCCTCAAGGGCCAGCGCAGCCTCGTTCCTCGGCAGCGGCTACAGAAATTCAGACGAGCCGAAAACCAGGCCGGCCGGAGGGCCGCCTCGCTTTGCAGGTGATTTTGATCTGAAGCGCCCGTTAAACCACGCTGGCCGAACGCAGGCAGTGAGCCGTGGGTAACCCGGCAGGACGCCGGGTTAGCCGCGCTGGGCCAGGGATGGCCCATCGCGGCGGCCCACGGATCACTGCCGGAGCGAGGGCATGCCGAGCCTAGGCGAGGCACCGAGTGGTGGGGCAAGAGCCCTTTGGTTACTTTGGGGCTTTTCCAAAGTGACCCGCTGTAAGAGCGGAACCCATACCCGCCACACCCGCAGCAACGGATATGCCCCCCAATAAAACCGAGGTGCCAGGTTTCAGGGCCGCTACGCGACCCAGCGGGAGCAAGCTCCCTCGCCACAGGGGCTGGACGGCCAGCGCAGCCTCACAGGCTCAGCAGCAGCCACACAAAAAAACACCGGGCAGGTGACCAAACCTGCCCGGTGCGCAACGACCGTTGACCTGGAACCGTGACCGCTAACCCAGGGTGTTGAGGCACACCACTTTGGGTTGGGTCATTTCTTCATAGGCGAAACGCACGCCCTCACGGCCCATGCTGCCGTACTTGGAGCCACCGAACGGCATGGCGTCGAAGCGGTAGTCGGATGAGTCGTTGATCATCACCCCGCCCGCCTCGATGCGTCGTGCGGCGCTCATGGCGGTGGCCAGGTTCGAGGTGAAGATCCCGGCATGCAGGCTGTATTCCGGTTCGTTGGCCAGTTCGATGGCTTCATCGAAGGTCTCGAACGGCTCCAGCACCACCACCGGGGCGAACACCTCGTTGCGCCACAGGCGGCTGGCGTGATCGACGTTTTCCAGCACCGTGGCGGCGTAGCACGAAGCCTCGCGCCGGTGCCCGCACAGCAGGCGTGCGCCCTGCTCCAGGGCTTCGTTGACCACCTGTTCGGCATTCTGCGCCGCTTGCACGCTGATCATCGGCCCGATGTCGCTGCTGGCCAGCAACGGGTCACCGGTCACCAACTGCTGCGCCAGGCTGACAAAACGCTCGCGGAACGCCTCGTAGATCGAGGCCTGGATCAACAGGCGCTGGGTGCCGATGCAGTTTTGCCCGGCGGCCCAGAAAGCGCCGGACAGGCAACTGTCGACCGTCGCCTCCAGGTCGCAATCGCCCATGACAATCACCGGCGCATTGCCGCCCAGGTCCATGGCCAGCTTTTTCAGGCCGGCGCCGCGGGCGATCTGTTCACCGGTGACAAAACCGCCGGTGAAGGAAATCATCCGCACCTCACGGGCCGCCACCAGGGCCTTGCCCAACTCGGCACCGCCGGTGGCCACCGTGACCACCGATGGCGGCAGGCCGGCCTCGACCAGGCACGCCACCAGCTTGAGGGCCGACAGCGGCGCCAGCTCCGACGGCTTGAGAATCACCGCGTTGCCACCCGCAATCGCCGGGCCGAGCTTGTGGGCCACCAGGTTCAACGGATCGTTGTAGGGGGTGATGGCCACGATCAGCCCCAGGGGCTCGCGGGAGAACCAGCCCTGGCGCGACTCGGAACCTTCGTAAGCATCGAACGGCACCACTTCCCCGGCATTACGCCGGGCTTCCTCCGCCGACAGCTTGAGGGTGTTGACGCAGCGCTTGACCTCCTTTTGTGCCTGCTTGAGGGTCTTGCCGGCCTCGTCGACGATCAACCGGGCAAAGGCCGGGGCGTCGCGTTCGACATTCAGGGCCGCCTGTTCGAGGATCTGCGCGCGGCGATAACGCGGCAACCCGGCGCACACCCGCGCGCCGCTGCGCCCCTGTTCCAGCAACTGCGGAACCTGGGCGGCACTCATGTCCTCGACGCTGCCCACCAGGCTGCCATCAAAGGGGTTCAGTACATCAATCGGCGATTCGACAACCGCCAGGGCCAGACGCGATAGGTTCACAGGCCTTCTCCTAGTGCTGCGCAACGCGGCGGTGGATGGCGATGATGTCCGAGAGCAGAGCGAACGCGGTTTCCAGGCGCCCGGCGCCCGGTCCGGAGACCGTGACCGCGCCCAGCAGCTCGCTGTTGAACGACACCGCATTGGTGGCGCCGCTGATCCCGGCCAGCGGGTGATCGTTGCCCAACAGGCGCGGCTCGACGCTGGCACTCACCGAACCATCGGCGTGGCGCGTGGCGGCGCCGATCAGTTTCCAGCGTGCGCCGTCGGCGCGGGCCTGTTCGATGTCGGCCAGGTCGAGGGCGGAAATACCGTTGCAGCTGACATCGCTGACGGTGAGTTTGGCGCCCAGCAACTCGTTGGCCAGGATCACCACTTTGAGGCGTACGTCATGCCCTTCGACATCAGCCGTCGGGTCGGCTTCGGCGTAACCCAGAGCCTGGGCTTCCTTGACCGCCTCGGCAAAGCCCAGGCCGCCTTCCATGCGGGTCAGGACGTAGTTGGAGGTGCCGTTGAGGATGCCCTCGAAACCGCTCAGTTCGCTGCCGGCCAGGGTCTGCTTGGCCAGGCGGATCACCGGGGTGCCGCTCATCACCGCACCTTCGTATTCGAAGCCGACGTCATGGCGCTGGGCCAGGGCCTTGAGCTCTGGACCGTGCAGGGCGATCGGGCCCTTGTTGGTGGTGACCACGTGCTGGCCGTTTTCCAGGGCCCAGCGGCAGAACGACGTGGCCGGCTCGCCGTCCACCGGGTTGGTGAAGGTGGCCTCGGCAATGATGTCGGCGCCGGAATCTTTGATCACTGCCGCGTTCTGCGCTTCGGCGCTGCCGCCCGGCAGTTGGGCAAAGGCCCCCTTGACCGCTGGCAGGCGTGCCAGCACCCCGGCATCCAGGCCTTCGCGGCCGATCAGCGAGCCGAGGAACAGGTCGGTCACGCCGACGATTTTCAGGGTGAAGCCGAGCTCGGTTTTCCAGCGCGCATTGCGCTCGGCAATCAGTTGGGCCAAGGCCCGGTTGACACCACCGAAGCCCACCAGCGCGAGTTTGTATTCAGTCATTTTGTTATGGCCCTTGATCCGGGTGAGGGGTTGTTGGGCACTAGATTAGGGACGCGGCCAGGGCAGTGAAATAGGCCAATTTGCTCTATTTATTGAGCGTTTTGACCAGGGCGCGGCCCGTGTTCCGGGCCGGGGCAACCTGTAGCCGCTGCCGATAGGCTGCGCTGGCCATTGAGGGCGCCGAGGAGTGTCAGGTACAGGGCGGGTGGTTGGGTTCGCAGGCTCGATAGCGGCGTGTACCGTGGCGAGGGAGCTTGCTCCCGCTGGGCCGGGCTGGCGTTCCAGCGCGAAGCGGGCCCAAAACAGGCACCGCGTGCATTCAGGCAGAAACGGGTAGCAGGGTTTGCGGCTGCTGCGCAGCCGAGCGGGAGCAAGCTCCCTCGCCACAGGTCGGTTGCCGTTGGGCTGTGTGCGGACGCTGGCTCTGCAAAACGATGCGGTACACCTGATGCACAACCGGTGTATGAGAGGGACAGCGCAGGCTCGGCAGCGGCGTGTACCGTGGCGAGGGAGCTTGCTCCCGCTGGGCCGGGCTGGCGCTCCAGCGCGAAGCGGCCCCAAAACAGGCACCGCGTGCATTCAGGCAGAAACGGGTAGCAGGGTTTGCGGCTGCTGCGCAGCCGAGCGGGAGCAAGCTCCCTCGCCACAGGTCGGTTGCCGTTGGGCTGCGTTTGGACGCAGGCCCTGCAAAGCGATGCGGTCGCCTGATGCACAACCGGTGTATGAGAGGGACAGCGCAGGCTGCGCCTTTTAGGCAATCAGGGTTAGACCACCGAGGACAACACGAAGGAGGTCACGGTGTTTTCGACGCCGGGCAGCGCGGCGATGTCGTTCCAGACTTGGTGCACGCCCTGGGCCGAGGCGGCGCCGACGCGCAGCATCAGGTCGAATTCGCCGCTCATCACGTCGCACTGGGTGACTTGCGGCATGGCGCGCAGGGCTTGCAAGACTTCGGCGCCGCGCATGCGGTCGTAGCGGTAGACGAAGATCACCGCATTGATCGTGGCCGATGCCTGCCGCCCTTCCCCTTCACGCACGGTGTAACCCTGGATCGCGCCGTCGCGTTCCAGGCGCTCGATGCGCTGGCGCACGGCGTTGCGCGACAGGTTGACCTTGGCCGCCAGCTCCGCATGGGCAGCCCGGGCATTGAGCCGCAGCTCGGCGATGATGCGCTCATCCAGCGGGTCGAGAATTCGCTTCACAGAACCTCCCGGTGCGGCGCGTTCACAGCGCGCCCAGCCGTTGATGAATGATGTCCAACTGGTCCGGACGCAGCCGATACACCTGGTCCGACGCCGAGGCCGATGTCACGGGCCGGGCCGGCGGTGCCGGGATCTCCAGCTCGGCCAGCAACAGCGCCGACTTGCCCGGGCAGATCTCGCCCAGGGTCACCATCGGCGCCACCAGGCTGCGCCGGTACAGGCGCGCCGCCAGCACTCCGGTGGCGGTGTGCGGGTCGATGACGTAGCCGGTGTCGCGGTACAGCGAGCTGATCTCCTCCAGGGTCTGGTCATCGCTGACCGCATAGGAGTCGATGATCATCCGCGCCTGCAGCCAGAACTCGTTGCCGAGGGTCATTTCGCCGCACGCTTCGAACGCCGCCATCAAGCCGCTGACCGCCTGGCCGTCGTGGCCGTAGAGTTCCCAGAGGAAGCGCTCGAGGTTGGAAAAGATCGACAGGTCCATGGCCGGCGACAGGGTTTTATTGGCCCGCGAACGGGAGTAGTGATTCTTCAGGAACAACTGGTGCAGCGCGTCATTCTGATTGGTGGCCACGATCATCTGAGTGATCGGCAGGCCCATCTTCTGCGCGATGTAGCCGGCATAGACTTCAGCGAAACTCGCCGCCGGCACGCTGAACCCGATGGGCCGCTGGCCGCCCCCCAGTTGCAGCACCGCATGAAAATAAAACACCAGCTGCGCCAGCACCCCGACCCAGTTGCTGGAATTGAAACTGATGGCTTCGTAGCCCGCGCAGGGCCAGTGCCGGAACAGCTGGCTGACGATGGTCTGGCACTCGTCAAAACTGCCCTCCAGCTCGAACCGGTGCACCCGGGGGTGGGCCACCGCCTGCAACTCCCGCAACTGCTGCGCCGGCACCGCCGCAGGCGGATAGAACACCACCACCTGGACCTGCTCGCAGTGCTTGAAGGCGTCGATGGCCGCCAGCCCGGTATCGCCATTGCTGGCCCCCAGCACCACGCCGCGACGCTGGCGTTTACCCAGGAAGTACTGCACCAGCTGCGCCTGCAGACGCGCGGCAAAATCCTTGGAGGACCGGGTCGGCCCATGGAACAGCTCCAGCACCCACTCATTACGGTCGACCTGATGCAAGGGCGCCACGGAACGATGGCTGAAACCGCTGTAGGCCTGTTCCAGCAGTTGCCTGAGATCGGCGTCGGGGATGGACTCGCCCACAAACGGGCGGATCACCCGATAGGCCAGCTCGGGGTAGGCCAGGGTCGACCAGTTGCCGATGTCCTGGGGGCTGAACAGTGGCAGTTCCAGGGGCACGAACAGCCCGCCGTCGTCGGCTATTCCGGACAACACCACCTTCTCGAAATCGGCCTGCAACGCCGAACTCCGTGTACTGACATAACGCATGGGTGGCTCCAGCCATCTATTTGAAACGGTGTGCCTGCTCAACCAGCCAGGTGGAAAACATCACGGCATCGGGGTGTTGATCGGCCCCGGAACCGCGTACCAGATAGAACGATTCGCTGGCTTCGATGCGCTGGGTAAACGGCTCGATCAAGCGCCCGTCAGCCAGCATTTCATCGACCATCGACGAGCGCGCCAGGGCTATGCCCTGCCCCAGCTCGGCCATGCGCAGGGTGGAAATCAGGGTGTCGAACTGCATACCGGTGGACGAGTCCACGCCCTCGGCGCCGACCATGTTCAACCAGTAGCCCCAGCCCTCTTCGTAACCCAGCACGTGCAGCAGCGGATGCTCGCCCACGTCTGCCGGCACCCGCAGCGGCGAGCGCGCCATCAGCGCCGGCGAACACACCGGGAACAGCGTGTCCCAGGTCAGGCGCTGGGACACCAGCCCCGGCCATTGACCGTGTCCCCAGCGGATTTCCATGTCGTCCTCGCCGTCCAGTTCCTTGACCCAGATATTGCTGATGTAGCGGATATCGACGTGGGGATGGGCCTGGCGAAAATCCACCAGCTTGGGCGCCAACCAGTGCACGAAAAACGACAGGCTGCCGCGCACCTTGAGCGGCCGGCGCTTGTGCTGGCCGAAAATCTCGTTGGTGCCCACCGCCAGCCGGGTGATGGCGTCCTGCACCACCGGCAGGTAGGCCTGGCCCTCTTCGGTCAGGCCCAGGCCCCGGGGCAGGCGCTTGAACAGCGCCACACCGAGGTGACTTTCGAGCTGACGGATCTGCTGGCTGACCGCGCCCTGAGTCAGGAACAGTTCCTCGGCGGCGTGGGTGAAGTTCAGGCAGCGGGCCGACACCTCGAAGGCCCGCAGCCAGTTCAGTGGCGGTAATGTCTTTTGCTTCATGACCCGAACCTCATTGACGCCCCCGGCACCGAACGCGCGTGTTCAACCCGTGGAGCGCGCCTGGAGCGCATCTGCCGGGTGTGCCGAGGAAGCAAGCGACAAGCGTCGCTCGCGGCTGGTGCGGGTAATGTAATACACGAAATAGCACCAGGCGATGAACGGCAAACCGAAGTACAGGGCCACGCGCTGCTCCGGGTCGAAGGCGATGCCGACACAGGCCAGGGCGCAGCACGCCAGCGCTCCCAGCGGCACCCAGGGGTAGCCGCGAACCCGGAACTTGAGGTCGCGGATATCCCCGCCATTGGCCACATAGTGCCGACGAAAGCCGATCTGGCTGGCGGCGATGCTCATCCACACCACCACCACCGCCAGCCCGGAGATCGACACCAGCGCCAGGTAGATGGTGTCGGCGGCGAACACGCTGCTGAGCAACGACGCAGCGCCGCCGGCCATGCTCACGATGATCGCGTTGAGCGGCGTGCCCATGCGGGTCAGGGCCGAGAACTGCTTGGGCAGGTGGCCCTGGTCGCTCAGGGTCCAGAGCATGCGCGAGGCGGCATACAGCCCGGAGTTGGCGGCCGACAGCAGCGCGCTGATGATCACGAAGTTCATGATGTCAGCCGAGTACGGAATGCCGATGTAGGTGAACACCGTGACAAACGGGCTCTCCACCAGGCCGGCCTGCTCCCGGGGCAACAGGGTGGCGAGGACGAAGATGGTGCCGACAAAGAAGATCGCCAGGCGCAGCACGGTGGTGCGGATCGCCCGCGGCACATTGCGCTGCGGGTCCTTGGTTTCACCGGCGGCGATGCCGATCAGCTCGGTGCCGGAAAACGCGAACGACACCGCCAGCAAGGTCATGGCAATCGGCATGAAACCGGTGGGGAACAAGCCCTCGCGGGTGAAGTTGCCAAGGCCGATGCTGTGCACCTGATCGATCTGCAACAGGCCGAGAATCGCCCCGCCACCGATCAGCAGAAACACCACCACGGTGATCACCTTCACCAGCGACAGCCAGAACTCGGTCTCGGCAAACAGGCGCACCGACACCACGTTGGTCAGGAACACCACCCCGGCGAACAGCGCGCTCCAGATCCACACCGGGGTGTCGGGAAACCAGCGCGACATGAGAATGCCGGCGGCGGTGAATTCCGAGCCGATGGCCACGGTCCAGGTCAGCCAGTACAGCCAGGCCACGGTGTAGCCGGTGCCCGGGCCGAGAAAGCGCGTGGCGTAGGTGCTGAAGGAGCCGGTTTCCGGCATCTGCACCGCCAGCTCGCCCAGGCACATCATGACCATGTAGACCATCAGCGCGCCGATGATATAAGCGATCACCGCGCCCAAAGGACCGGCCTGGTTGACGGTGTAACCGGAGGTCAGGAACAGCCCGGTCCCGATCACGCCGCCCAAGGCCAGCATGACGATGTGGCGGGTCTGCATTTCCTGCTTGAAGCCGCTGCGCGCGGCGATTTGTTGTGGGGTACTGGACATGATTTTTCTCATGAAAGGGGTCAGGGCAAGGGTCGACGTCTGCGTCACAGACACGGGCAGAAATCAAAGGCGATGCCGACAGGTTTTTATTTTTTTTGGCTCTTCATGGAGAACTCACGGCGACCTTGCCGTGAGGGGGTGTGGCTGAACTCAGTTGGCGGCCTCAACGCAGGGTTCGGCCAGGGATGTCTGGACCGCAGCGTCCGGCTGCAGTGAACGTCTGACCCAGGCGAAAGCCTGCTTCAGGTCGGCGAGCAGATCGTCGGTGTCTTCAATGCCCACCGAGACCCGCACCAGGCCTTCGGAAATGCCCAGGGCCAGGCGTTCTTCGAGGGTATTTTCAACGTGGCTGGTGGTGCGCGCCGGGCCGTAGATGGTTTCCACCGCCCCCAGGTTGCCGGCGCAATGGGCATAGCGCAGGCGCGGCAGCAGCAGCTTGACCGTGTCCATGCCGCCCACCAGCACAAAGCTGACGATGGCGCCAAAGCCGCGCATCTGCGCACAGGCCACGGCGTGATTCGGGTGGTTGGGCAGCCCCGGGTAATTCACCGACTCCACCAGCGGCTCGCTGCCCAGGAACTCAGCCAGGGCCCGCGCGCTGTGCTGCTGCTGACGCACGCGCAGGGCCAGGGTCTTGATGCCGCGGATGATCAGGTACGCCGAAAACGGGTCGAGGGCGGCGCCGTTGATTTCCCGGTAGTGCCGCACCTGGGCCATCAGCGTTTCGCTGCCACACACCAGGCCGCCCAACACGTCGCCGTGGCCGCTGAGGAACTTGGTGGCGCTGTGGATCACCACGTCCACCCCGAGGGCCAGGGGGTTCTGGTTCAGTGGCGTGGCAAAGGTATTGTCGGCCACCACCAGCGCACCGACCTGTTTCGCCGCGGCCACCAGGCGCTGGATGTCGACGATTTTCAGGGTCGGGTTGGTCGGGGTCTCGAGGTACAGCACATCGCAGCCCTTGGCGATTTCCCGTTCGATTTGCTGATGGTCGAAGGTTTCACACAGGGTCACCGCCACGCCCATGCGCGGCAGGAACTCTTCGAAAATCTTGTTGGTGCCGCCGTAGCTGTCCTTGGTCGAGACCACCCGTTGGCCATGCTGCAAAAAGCTGTAGAGCACGCTGCTGATGGCGGCCATGCCACTGCTGAAGGCCACGGCGGATTCGGCGTTTTCCAGGGCGCAGAGCTTGGCTTCCAGCACCTCCACCGTGGGGTTGCTCATGCGGCTGTAGATAAAGCCCGGGGCCTTGCCCAGCGCCACGTCGTACCACTGGTCGATGTCGTCGTAGCCGTAGGCGGCACTGGCGACAATCGGCGTCTGGGTGGCGTTGTAGGGGTGCTTGACCTGCTCGCCGCCCCAGACCACGCGGGTCCCGGTGCCGGCAGAGTGCAGCCCTGTGCTTTCAGGTTTCTTATTCATGGTGAAGGCTCACGCTAAAGGGCGCGCAGTCAGGGACTGCGCTGGATCTGCGGGCCAATATAGAGAAAAGCCCACGCCCCGAGAAACGATGTTATCGGGGCCAAAGGGGCGGTTTTTTTAATGGCTGGAAGGAGCCATGCACGCGTCTGGAGTCAGGCCCCATTCCCCCCTCGGGCAAGGGTTGTTCAAACGCCGAGCTGCACGGCTATCCACTGCGCCACTTGCTGCCGGATGTCGGCCAGCGCCGAGACATGGCCCACAATCACCCGCTCGGATTGCCCCTCTTTGTCGAGGTAAGAACACAGTGGCTGAATGTCCTCGTCGAGCACCACCCTGAGGGTTTCGCCTGTGCGTTCATGTTTGGCGGAGAAGATCGGATTGCCGTCAAAAAACGGCTGGCCATTGGCGAAGGTGGTCCTGTAGTAAGGCGTATTCATCAGGTTGGCGTCTGCCTGCCGGCGCTTGATTTCAGCCTGGAAAAACTCGCTGAAGTGGCGCTCCAGCGCCTGGTAGACGGCGGTATCCGCCCGGTATTCATCGAACATGTTGTGCCCCTTGCTCCTGCTGCCTCACGACGCAGACCTCAAGATCCGCTGCACTTCCCTGACCACTCCCGGGTCGCGTTTTGCATGGCGGGCAATGACATCCAGCCCCAGGGCCACGCCCTCTTGACCTTCGGCGCTGGCGCTGCGAAAGACCTTTTTGAAAAAGGCCATGGCCTGGGATTTTTCATAGTGCCGGGCAATCAGATCACCCAGGACCCAACATCCGTCCAGGTAGGTGTAGCGAGGGTAGTTTTCGCCGGCCACCTGCAACAACGCCTGTCGTTGCGCCAGCGACAACTGGTGCATGTCGGCGGCCAGGTTCACCAGGAAATACTCGATGCCGCGCTTATTGAACAACGCATCGACCGTGAGTATCTCCAGCAGCAGGGCAAAACCCGCGTCGGGGTAATGCTCGTGACTCAAGGCCAGGCTGGCATGCTCGATGGCCAGTGCCTGCACGCGCTTGCCGACCTTCTTGCCGGTGGTGGCGTACAACGCGGCCCTGATGGTTTCTACTGCGACTGCGTCTTGCACAACGCGCTCCTTGGTTCGTCATGGACATCCGGATCAAGCACTTTGATTTCAGGCAGGCATACCGCTGATGGATAACGGCCGCTCAGCGATACTCCAAGACCCGGGCCCAGTCGCCCAGGCCTTGGGCGAAGGTCCGGTCCGCGTGCAATGAGGCAACCGCATCACGGTACAGCGGCATCCCGGCGATTGCCTGCTCATCCTCGACACTCAACACCACCGCCTTACCCTGCTTGCGCTCAAGCACATACTGTTGCCCTGCCCCATAGTCATAGGCATCGACGATGGCGCTTTCGGCTGCGCTCAAACTGGCGGGCGTGGCCTCGGAGAAAAACATCGCGAAATCGGCAAGCGCATACAGGTAAAGGTTTTTCAGAATCTCGGCGGTGCCTGCGCCCTGCTCATCGACCACTGCTGCGTCTATGGCAGCGTCCAGGGCCTGCGTGTTCAAGGTCGCAGCTCCCGCCGCCAGGCAGCCCCAGGCCAGGTCGATAAAGCGATGCGCCTGCTGCGGCAGTGCGATGCCCTGCCCTTCAAGCCAAGGACCCAACCTGTCGAAGGCCTTGAGCAGGACAAACAGCGCCACCTGTTCCGAGTCGTTCACCGTGTTCCCTCATCAACGTTTGGCGCGCAGGATAATTGACTGCGCCTGATCGCGTCCCGCGAATGATCGCCCGCCTGGCCGGCCTTGAAAAAAAGGCGCTTATTTCTTGCGCCGCGATCCTGGGCGAGGCCAAGCTGTCGCCCTTGCCCAGCGACCACGACCTGCAGGACTGCACCATGACCCGCACCGAACACCTGTGCCTGATGGCCCGCTACAACCAGTGGATGAACCACAACCTGTACGCCGCGGCGATGACCCTGCCGGACAGCGCCATCGGCCTCGATCGCCAAGCCTTTTTCGGCTCGATCCTCGGGACCTTGAATCACCTGCTGGCGGGGGACATCGTCTGGCTCCAGCGTTTTGCCGGACACCCGGCGCGGCACGAGGCATTGGAACCGCTGCGGCAGATGGCGCCGCCGGTGAATCTCAAGGCGTTGCTGGCGCCCGATATTCGGGCCCTGTGGCAACAGCGTCAGGCACTGGACCAGGCGTTGCTCGACTGGACCCAGGCCCTGAGCGAAACCGACCTCGATCACGACCTGCAGTACCGCAACCTGCAAGGCGAAACCGGCGCGCGTAACCTCTACGCCCTGCTGCTGCATTTTTTCAATCATCAGACCCACCACCGGGGCCAGGCCACGACTCTGCTGACTCAGGCCGGGGTGGAGGTGGGTGATACCGACCCTGGTGGGGTTGATCCCCGCGCGCTGATCAGCCTGCAGCCAGGCGCCCGAGCAGCAGCGGCAGCGCGCTTTCGCGCCAGAACTGCGGGGAAATACCGCCGCTGCTCATGCCGCCATGGGCGAAGGTTTCGACGAAAAAATGGGTTGGCGTCGCCAGGGGTTTGCCAGTCAGCCGCTCGAACGCCTGGGTGATCGAATCCTCAAGTTCTGCCGCCGTTGCCGGCAGCGGCGTATTGGCAAAATGCGCGGCCATGGCCCGCCATAAATACGGGTCGCCGCGCAGGCCCCAGGGCATGGGTTCTTCGATAAATAACTCACCTGTGGTGCGGTAAATCGTCATCGCCAGCCAGCTCCCCGGTGTTAGTCGTTGATTGAGGGCGAACAATCTAGCGTCAAGCCCAGGCTTCTGCGACCATGCGCGCGGAAAAAACCGCTCGCTAAGGAATGGCCTCATCAAAACGCTCAATATCCTGCTCGTGCTCTGCCTGGTGTCCCTCACCGGCTGCGGCACCTTTATTGCCCGCCTCAGCTCCAACGCCAGCGGTTCGGGGACCTACCAGGGCACCTCGGCCAACGTCGCGCTGCTCACCACCTACGGCGCACGCGGCTACGACGGCTACGCCACGATCTTCTGCTGGTTCACCATCGTCTGCCCGGTCGTGGCCATCGTCACCTTGCCGGCCGATGTGGTGGTCGACACCGTGATGCTGCCCGTCGACGCCTGACCCGCGTTCAACCCGTTGCTCGCCCGGTGCTGCGCCGGGTGTCTTGCTGCCCGGCCTTGCTCCCTGGAAACCTCATCATCAAGATTCTCGCCCGCTTGCTACTGCTCAATACGCTGCTGCTTTCCGGCTGCGGCACCTATATGGCCCGGGTTCCGGGGACCTACGACTGGCGCGACGACCGCTATTACCGTGGGACCAAGACCAGCGCCCAGCTGCTCACCGGGTATGAGATGGGCTACGGCAAAATCCTGCGGGGCATATGCTGGGTCACGGTGGTGTGCCCGGTCTATATCGTCGTCACCCTGCCAGCGGATGCGCTGATCGACACCGTGCTGCTGCCTTACGATGCGGTCCAGCCAGAGCGGCCAAAAATGCAGCCCTATGACTACGACCCCGCCCCCGTGGCCCCGCTGACGCCCGAGGAGATATACGAGCTGCAGCACCCATCGGAACACTGACCCCTGGGCCCGGGCCTCAGGCAGTCAGCGGGCGATCACGCAAGCGACAACTGGCGCCCAGGGCGTCGGCCCGGGGCCGGCCGAACAGGTAACCCTGGCCCCACTCGCTGCCGCAGGCGGTGGCCAGGGCCAGGTCGGCCTCGGTCTCGATGCCTTCGATAATCACGCAGGGCGCCAGGGTCTTGCACAGTTGCACCAGGTGGCCGAGGGTCTGGGCGCTGTTGGTTTCCAGGCGGGCGCGCTGCAGGTAGCCCTGATCGATCTTGACGATGTCAGGGCGGGTCTTGCGGATGAATTCCAGGGTGCCCAGGCCCGAGCCGAAATCATCGATGGCCACCCGGCAACCCAGCTCGCGCAAGCACAGGACAAACTCGATGGCCGCCCCGGTGCTGGGCGGACGGGCGCTTTCAGTGATCTCGATCACCAGCCGCGAGGCCACCGAGGGCGTGCCCCGCAGCTGGGTCAGAATCTCCTGCCAGAAGGTGTCGATGATCGCGCTCTGCGCAGAGATATTGCAGCCCAGGCGCAGGTGCTCATCGGCCTGCAACCGGTCGATCACGCACTGCACCACGCTGCGGTCGAGGTCGCGCATCATCTGGTGCTGCTCCATCAGGGCGAAGGGATAACTTTCGGGCCCCTGGGCATCGGCACGGCGCAGCAATCCCTCCTGATACAACACGCGGCTGCTGCCCGGCAGCCACACCACAGGCTGGAAGGCCAACAGCAACTGGCCCCGTGACAGCTCCCGGTAAAAGTCCCTGACTCTTTGCATGACACGTCCATAGGCAGGGCCACGGCGAGTTGCGCGCCACGGCCATGGTTGATTGCCGGCCATGATCGACCCTCGGAGAGCTGCCCGGAAGTGTTCCCGGGTACCTTTCGCTTGTCCTGGGAAACGCGCATACCCGGTTAATCGACTGCGGCCATTTGTTTATTGCGATCATGCAACGGCCCGCGCGATATCACTTAGCCACTAGTCCAGGAAGAACTATGCACAGAATGACCAGCGCCAGTTTTCGGGTGCTTGCCCATGCCCTGAGTGATGCAGGAGCTAACGTTGACGCTCTGCTCAAGCATTTCGACAGTGGCGAGGACGTCTATGCAAACCCCAAGGGCGTCAAACTGGAACTGGTCTACAAGGTCATGGAAGAAGCGGTACAACGCACCGGCAATGCCGACCTCGGGCTGTTGGCCTATACCCGTGCACACCCGGCTAATCTGGAGGTGCTGGGTTACGCGGTGATGTCATGCGCGACCCTGGGCGCGGCCTTGCAGCGGCTGGTGGATTACCACTCGCTGGTCAGCAATGGCTTTTGCATGTGCCTGGAACGCAAACCCCATGCGTTGAAGCTGATCGGCTTCGACATCACCAACGAACCCTCGCTGACCCCGCGGCCGTTTATCGACGCAGGCACCGCGCAGACCCTGGGCCTGGTGCACTGGCTGCTGCCCAACCACAAGCCCCAGCCCCTGGCGGCGGCCTTTACCTACCCCGAACCCGAGGACACCCGCCTGTTGCGGCGCCTGCTGGGCAACAACCTGCAGTTCGACGCCCCGCACAACAGCCTGACCTTCAGCGCCAGCGATTGCGCGATCGCCCTGCCCAGCGCCGACCCGGCCCTGGACGTGCTGCATGTGGAATACGCCCGCACCCGCCTCAACCAATTGCTCAGCGGCTCGATGACCGCCCAGGTGCGGCGCGTGCTGTCCGAGCGGCTGGCCCAGGGCGGGTCGAGCAACCTGGACCATATCGCCCAGGTAGTGGGGGTCAGCGCCCGCAGCCTGCAACGGCGACTGGGGGATGAAGACATGCATTTCTCGGCGCTGCAGGATGAGGCGCGGCTGATGCTCGCCCATAATTTCCTGCGCAACTCGACCCGCAGCGTCAAATACATCGGCGCCCTGCTGGGCTTTCGCGACCAGAGCAGCTTCCACAAAGCCTGCCTGCGCTGGTTCGGCATGACCCCGGGGCGCTATCGCGCACGATGCTGAAGGCCGGTGGTCCTGACCCAATGCCGGCGCTCTCCAGGGCCAGCGCAGCCTCGCGGGCTCGGCAGCGGCTACAGCGTGCACATTCACCTGGCTGGGCCCATAGGGCGCCGCCGATCGCCTCGCATGGCAAAAACTACCGATCTCTTGCTCTGCGTCACCCTGGCAGCAGGACTGCGGCTGGTGCAGGCCCGCCAGCAACTGGTAGCCTGCTTCGCGGCTTCAGGTCTCGGCTCCGGCATTGAGGCCATCCGCCGCCCGATGACCGCCTCGCCCCTTACTCTTTCACGCTCAAGGTGACGCCTTTGATCAGCAGCACCCCTTCACTTGCCCGCGATATCGACGGCAAGGCCATTTCTGCCCTGGTCCTCGACGAGGTCCGGGAAGAGGTCCTGGCCCTGGCCGGGCAACAGATTTTCCCTGCCCTGGCGGTGGTCCTGGTCGGTGAAGACCCGGCCAGCCAGGTGTATGTGCGCAACAAACTGCTACGGGCCAAGGAAGTCGGGATCCGCTCCCTGGAATACCTGCTGGCCGCCAACGCCAGCCAGGCCGAAGTCCTGGCGCTGATCGCCCGGCTCAACGCCGACGTCACGGTCAACGGCATCCTGGTGCAACTGCCGTTGCCGGCCCATATCGATGAACAGGCGGTGATTCATGCCATCGACCCGATCAAGGACGTGGACGGTTTCCACCGGGAAAACGTCGGCGGCCTGGTGCAGGGCATCGACGTCCTGACCCCGTGTACGCCCAGCGGCTGCATGCGCCTGCTGCACGAAACCTGCGGTGACTTGAGCGGCCTGCACGCGGTGGTCATCGGCCGTTCGAACATTGTCGGCAAACCCATGGCCACCCTGCTGTTGCAGGCCCATTGCTCGGTCAGCGTGGTGCACTCGCGCAGCGTCGACGCCCCGGCGCTGTGCCGCCTGGCAGACATCGTGGTGGCGGCCGTGGGCCGGCCGCAGATGATCGACGCCAGTTGGCTCAAACCCGGAGCGGTGGTGATCGATGTCGGGATCAACCGGATTGCCGGCGAGTCCGGCAGCCGCCTGGTGGGCGATGTGGACTACGCCAGCGCGCGCACCGTGGCCAGCGCCATCACCCCGGTGCCGGGCGGCGTGGGGCCGATGACCATTGCCTACCTGCTGAAAAACACCCTGGTCGCCAGCCAGTTGCAGCGCGCCGCCCAGGCCGCATCCCAGCCGGCACATGGCACTCCTGAACCGGCTCTGTAACCGCTGACCCGCCGCGCGCTCGGGCATGCGGCGGCACGCCCTGTTGCTGGTCGCAGCCGCGCGTGGCGGGTCAGCGGCTACAGGGCGTGGATGGACGGATGGGCGAAGGTGTGAGTGCGGTTGCGGCCCTGGGCCTTGGCCGAGTACAGCGCCTGGTCCGCCAGTTCGATCAACTGGCTTGGGTCGCAAGGCTCATCCTGCGCCACCCAGGTGGCCACCCCCAGGCTCACGGTAATGATCCCGAACGGGCTGCCCAGGTGCGGCAGGCCCGCGCGCTCAATGGTCTGGCGGATGGTTTCGGCCACGGCTCGCGCCCCGGCTTCATCGGTATTGGGCAGGACCACGGCAATCTCTTCGCCGCCGTAGCGCGCCACCCGGTCCCCGGGGCGCCGCACGCACTCCTCGATCAGGCGGCTGATGCTTTTCAGGCATTCATCCCCTGCCAGGTGCCCGTAGTGATCGTTGTAGCGCTTGAACACATCGACATCGATCAGCACCAGCGACAACGGGTTGCCCGTGCGCCGAGCACGCTTGAATTCGATGTCCAGGAAGCCGTCGAAACTGCGACGGTTGGCCAGCCCCGTGAGCTTGTCCTGGGAAGCCAGCACCTCCAGGGCCTGGTTCAGTTCCAGCAGGGTGCCCTGGCTGGCGAGCAGCGCCTGCTCCGCGCCAATCCGCCGGTTGATATGGGTGATCAAACGCCGCCCCAGCACCAGAACCAGCCCCAACAGCAGCAGGACCACCGCCATCGATTGCCGGGTCTGGCTCCACCAGCCTTGCAAGGCCTCGTCACGGCCCACGGCAACGGTGGTCACCAGCGGGTATTGGTCGCTTTTGCGAAAGGCATACAGACGGCGCATGCCATCGACCCTGGAGGCGAAATCCGCAGTGCCCCAATCCTGCTCCTCCAGCGCCTGGGCAAAGATCGGCGCCGAAGACAGGTCGCGGCCGATGTCCGCTTCGTGAAACGGATAACGCAACAGCAGGCGCCCCTGGGACGAGGTCAGGCTGATAACCCCGGTGTCGCCGACGTGGATGCGCTTGTAGAAACCCAGCAGGTAATCCAGGCCGATGCTGACCGACACTACCCCGGCAAAGGAGCCATCGGGATAGTCGATGCGCCGACTCACCGGGATCACCCAGTCGCCGGTGGCACGGCTGCGAATCGCCGGGCCGATAAACGCGGTCCATGAGCGGTGGTCGCGGTGGTAGGTGAAAAACTCGCGATCGGTGACATTCATCGGGCCCAACGCCGTCACCGTGGAAAACTTCAGATCGCCCTGGGCGTCGTACCAGAACATCGCATTGAGCTGCGGCAACGCCGCCATCTGCTGCGCCACCACCCCCCGCAAACGCGACATCTGGCGCGGATCATCCTCCAGGTGCTCGACCCGCTCGGCCAGGCCGATCAGCACCAGCTCGCTCTGCTTGAAGATGCCGTCGGTGTAAGTGTTGAGGGCGTTGGTCAGGTTGACCGTATCGGTCTGGATATCACTCAGGGTGTTGTCGCGAGCGGTCCAGACCTGCCACAGCGTCAACAGAATGACCGATGAACACACCAGGTAGGTCAACAATGAGGCAAGCCGAAGATCGCGTTTCAACAGGGCAGCACCGGTGCAATAGGCAATCGTCAAAAAGGCGCGAAGCTCAGGATCGTCACCCCCAAGGGCAGTGACAAACCCCAGGGCCGAGCAACAGCGCCGTCATGCTGAACACGCCGCCAGCGGGCGGTCCAGCAGAACCATACACCCTGTATCGGCGCCTTGGGCATTTGCTGCAATGCCACAGGCCTGGTCGCCAGGATAAGGCCCACAGCTGACGGTATTAAAAAGGCATGCCATGATCCGCGCGCTGTTGACTGCCCTGCGAGTCCTGGGCAAATGACGCCACGGACCTTTCAACCCTGATACGGAAATCCCATGTCCTTTGTTCCCCCATTTGCCAAACTGCTGCTGGCGCATCTGCAACAGGAAGAACGCCAGCGCGTGCTCAAATCCATCGTCGTCACCGTCGCCCCCGAGCTGTGGCTGAGCCTGGAATCGGCCGCCTTGCTCGACATTCACCGCGACCCGCTCGGCCTCGGTGGCCAACTCGACGAACGCATCGACTACCGCCTCTCAGGCGACCTGGCCGCGCGCACCAACGTCCCGCGCTGGCTGATCGCCGCCGAGCGGCGCAAGGTGGATATCTGGGTCGAGGACAGCTACGCCGAACAGCCCTCCACCGCCCTCGAATTCAAGGTGGTGCACAACAACAAAAATACCTACGACAAGATCTGGCAAATCCGCAACGACCTGGCCAAGGCGATTCCCCGCACCTCTCCCAAGGAGCGCATCGAACGCTGGGGCATCGTGCTCCTGACCTACTCGCGCTTCTACAGCGACCAGCAAGGCGGCTACAGCTACGGCAAATTCGACAGCTGCCAGGCATTCCTCGACGCCTTCAGGCACGGGCTGAATGACCCCGACCCCTGGTACGAAGGTGCACCGCAACTGGAACTGGTGATGGCGCCGACCAAGGTCACGGACCTTGAAGATGCGCACTACATCGAACCCGGGAAAGAAGCCGGGGTGTATCTGGCGCTGGTCAGGTGCAAGGGTCAGGGGTGACACGGAACGGGGCGTAGGGGTGTTCGCCTGCAACGCCAACCGCGCCCGCCACCATCTGCCTGCGCGATACCGCCATCTCAATTCTGCACGACCCACACCCCCTGTATGCAGTTAGGATATGGGTAACTCCCCCGCCCCGGGCCCACGGCCAAGCCGCCGAACCCGAGGAACAATAAAACCGGAGACTGCTCGATGCTGCCCACCGCCACCGCTACGCCTGCTTCCCTGCCGCTGCCCAACGCCCTGCTGGATGAACTGACGCTGTTGCTGGGCCCACGTTTCAGCACCTCGGCCAGTGTTCGCGAACACCATGGCAGCGATATCTCCGCCCTCGACCCCATGCCGCCGCAAGCCGTGGCCTTCGTCAACGGCCTGGATGAAATCGTCGCCGTGCAGCAGGCCTGCCACCGCCACCGGGTACCGATCATTCCCTACGGCAGCGGCAGTTCCCTGGAGGGTTGGGTGCATGCGCTGCATGGCGGGGTGTGCATCGACCTGTCGGCGATGAACCAGATTCTGGAAGTACGCATCGACGATATGGACGTCACCGTGCAACCCGGGGTGACCCGCAAACAGCTGAACGCAGCGCTGCACGGCACCGGCCTGTTCTTCCCCATCGACCCCGGCGCCGATGCCTCCCTGGGCGGCATGGCGGCGACCCGGGCCTCAGGCACCAACGCCGTGCGCTACGGCACCATGCGTGAAAACGTCCTGGCCATGACCGCGGTATTGGCCGATGGCCGGGTGATTCACACCGGGGGTCGGGCGCGTAAATCCTCGGCCGGCTATGACCTGGGCCATCTGCTGATCGGCTCCGGCGGCACCCTGGCCACGGTGGCGGAACTGACGGTCAAGCTGCACCCGATCCCGGAAGCGATTTCCGCCGCGGTGTGCAACTTCCCCAGCGTCGACCAGGCGGTGCGCACGGTGATCCAGGCCATCCAGCTGGGGGTGCCGATTGCCCGTATCGAGCTGATTGACGCCCTCACCGTCCGCGCTCTGAATGCCTACAGCAAGACCCAATTGCACGAGGCACCGTCGCTGTTTTTCGAGCTGCATGGCTCCGAAGCCAGCGTCAAGGAACAGGTGGAGACCATCCGCATGCTGGCCGATGAACACGGCGGCCAGGACTTCGACTGGGCCGTGCACCCCGAAGACCGCAGCCGCCTGTGGCAGGCGCGGCACGACGGTTATTTTGCCGCCATCGCCCTGCGCCCCGGCTGCCGGGCCTTGACCACCGACGCCGTGGTGCCGATCTCGCGCCTGGCCGAATGCATCGAAGCCACGACTGCCGACCTTGAGCAAAACGGCCTGCTGGCGCCGATCTTCGGCCATGTGGGCGATGGCAATTTCCACGCGGTGATCCTGGTCAACCCCGAGGCCCCGAACGAAGTGCAGCGCGCCGAAGAGGTGGCACATCGCTTGGCAGAACGGGCCATCGCCATGAACGGCTCCTGCACCGGCGAGCATGGCATCGGCCTGACCAAGCAAGGCTTCATGAGCCTGGAACACGGACAGAACGCGGTGGATATCATGGCCGCGATCAAGGCCGCCCTCGACCCGCAGCAACTGATGAACCCGGGCAAGATCTTCGTCCGCGGCACGCCAGTCGAATAGGCGTCGGCCCTCAGCGCGCAAGGAAGGCTTATGGAAATCAGGCAACTCAAATACTTCGTCGCCGTGGTCGATGCCGGCAGCCTGTCCCGGGCCTCACGGGAGGTGCACGTGGCGCAATCGGCCCTGAGCAAGCAGATGTCGGCCCTGGAAGCCGAACTCGGCGCGGTGCTGTTCCATCGCAGCAACAGCGGCATCGTCGCCAACGAGGCGGGCAAGGTGTTCTATGAATACGCCCAGGGCATCCTCAAGCACCTGAGCGCGGCCAAGGCCGCGGTCAACCCGCAAGCGGCGACCCTGAGCGGTTCGATCGTGCTCGCCTTGCCGCAAAGCGTGGCCACTATCGTCGCCCTGCCGCTGATGCAGGCCGTGGCCCGCACCTACCCCCAGGTGCAACTGCACTTGAATGAAGAACTCACCGGCAACCTGGTGGACCAACTGGTGCGCGGCCGGGTCGACATCGCCCTGTTCACCGATATCGGCCTGCCCTCGGAAGTCAGCTTCAGCCCGCTGATCGAAGAAGACTTCTACCTGATCCACCGCGCCGGCGCCCCGCACATGCCGCCTCCCGGCGACGTGACCCTGGCCCAGGCGGTGGCGCAGCCCCTGGTGTTCCCCAGCCGCGCCCACAGTCACAGCACCCGCGCCTTTGTCGACCAGGCCGTGGCCCAGCAGCAGTTGCCGCCGGCGACCGTGGCCATGGAAGTCAACTCGGTGCACATCCTCAAAAGCGCGGTGGAGGCCGGCATCGGCCCGAGCATCATGCCGCTCAACCTGGCCCTGCGCGAAGTCGCCGAAGGCCGGCTGGTGGCCCACGCCATCACCCCGCGCGTGGTGTTTCGCACCCTGGGTATCTGCGTGTGCGAGGCCCTGCCCGGCAGCAACCTGCGAACCCTGATCGCCGCCCTGATCGGCCAGGTGGTGCGCGACATGTGCCGCTCCGGCGAATGGCCCGCGACCCGCCTGCTGCCCGAAGGCTGAACCGCTGTTTCACCCATTGCTTCGACAACAAGAATAAAGAGGCTAGCCATGAACCAACCTTCCCCGCCGCCCGCGGCCCTCGACGACGCGGCCCTGCACTCGGCCTACCGCAAGACCGCCTGGCGCATCATCCCGCTGCTGGTGTTGTGCTACCTGGTGGCCTACCTGGACCGGGTCAACGTCGGCTTCGCCAAGTTGCAGATGCTCGACGACCTCAAGTTCAGCGAAGCGGTGTACGGCCTCGGCGCCGGGATCTTCTTCGTCGGCTACCTGCTGTTCGAAATCCCCAGCAACATCGCCCTGCACCGCTTCGGCGCGCGACGCTGGATCGCGCGGATCATGGTCACCTGGGGCCTGCTGTCGGCGGCCATGATGTTTATCGAAACGCCGCTGACCTTCTACGTGCTGCGGCTGCTGATCGGCATTGCCGAAGCCGGCTTCTTCCCCGGCATCATCTTCTACCTCACCACCTGGTTCCCCAGCCAACGCCGGGGGGTGATGACGGCCCTGTTCATCATGGCCCTGCCGATTTCCAGCCTGTTCGGCTCACTGATCTCCGGCCTGATCCTGCAACACCTCAACGGCGTCTCCGGCTACGCCGGCTGGCAATGGCTGTTCGTCATCGAAGGCCTGCCTGCCGTGGCCCTCGGCGCCGCGGTGTTCTTCCTCCTGCGCGACCGCATCGCCGACGCCCACTGGCTCACCGCCGAAGAACGCCACGGCATGCAAGCCGCCATCGACCGCGAAGCCGCACACAAACAAAGCCACCGCCTGCGCGACGGCCTGCTCAACCCACAAATCTGGCTACTGGGCGCGGTGTACTTCTGCCTGGTGCTGGGCCAATACGTCATCAGCTTCTGGCTGCCCACCATCATCCGCAACAGCGGCGTGCAGCAGCCCTGGGCCATCGGCGTACTCACCGCCCTGCCCTACGCCGCCGCAGCGGTGGCCATGGTGATCGTGGGCCGCAGCTCGGACCGCCACGGCGAGTACCGCTGGCACCTGGCAGTCTGCGCGGGGATTGGCGCGCTAGGCGTGGCCTTCGGCACCTTCTTCGGCGACAACCTGATGCTGGCCATGTTCGGCCTCATCATCGGCACCGCCGCCATGATCAGCAGCCTGCCGGTGTTCTGGGGCTTGCCCACCGCTGTGGTGGGCGGCGCCGCAGCCGCTGCGGGCGTGGCGTTGATCAATACCCTGGGCAACGTGGCGGGGTTCTTCAGCACTATTGTGGTGGGGTGGCTGACCCAGGTGACGGGGAATACTCAGGCGGCGATGTACTTTATGGCGGCGATATTGCTGGTGGGTGGGGGCTTGGGGCTGTTGGTAAAACGCGTTCATAAAGCACCCCGGCTGCAGATTGCCTGAAACGGCATGGCTCATCGGCGGGGACAGAATTGTCCAACAGCTTGTTGGACAATTGCCTGGGCGCATCGCCCCTCAATGACCCAAAGCTGCCGGGCTACTTGGTCGCTTACTTGATCGGTTACTTGGTCGCTTTGGCCACAGTCCGGTCACTCCAACCACCAATTCAACAGCGTCTCGTCCTCATCATCATCAAGGTTTTTATAGACGTTCGCGTAGTACCACTGGATCCCGGTTTTTTCGCGGAAGCGGTCGAAAAACCTGTTGATGTTCTCCATCCCGTTTTTTGCAGGAACAGCCAACGCCAAATTGCCTTCGCACACCCCATCCAAGGTGCCACCCAACTCACGAATGACGTCGCTTTCAAGTGCACTGATCACCTCCGGATCAATGTAATCGGCATAGATCTGAATGCAGAAATTACCGCCCCGACGCAGCACTTCAGCCGGTGCTTCGGGATTGCGGATTGAAACGATATCGCCCCGCGCCAGGTTTTGCGCCAGGCCCGGGGAGGACAGCAACTCGTAAGTGTCCTCATCGATCTGCCGCGCCAGCAGCTCCTCGCGAACGGCGCCATCGTCATCGGCCATGTACACCTGAATCAGCACCGGTGATGGTTTATCCAACATAGGGAACTCCACAGATTAACTTGCAGGTTCTGATCAGCCTCACGGCAACACCTCAAACCGTCCGCTGCTTTTATTCCACGCAAACCCCGGCAACGAGCAGCCACTCAAACTGATCCCCACGCGATCCCCCTCGGCCTGCACCTGCAACGTATCCACGCCCTGGTTCGGGCACCCCGGCTCGGCGAGCGCCAGGGTCTGCAAGGGCTTGCCGGTGGCCTTGCTCAGCACCTCAATGGCCGTCACCCGCCGATCATTGCCCTGCATCGGCAACTGGAAATACCAACGCGAGGTGGATGCACTCTGCAACAGCGCGGTGCTCGGCTGCGGCCACGAACGGTCCGAATCCACCAGGCCCACCAGCTTCAGGCTGATGGGCAAAGTCTTGCCGGTGCGATAACTGGTCCAACTGCCGCGTACCTGCTCGCGCTGACGGCTGACCATCAAGTCGTTGAACTGCAAACGCGCCACCGGCAAGCCCTGCTCGTCCAGCTCATCCATGGCCAGCACCTTATTGCTGAAACTGAAGGTCGGCTTGAGCCGGATCGGCGTGCGATAGCGCTGGTAGGCGTAAGTGCCCTGGTACACGGCGTTCTGGTTACCCAGGGTCAGCACAATCGCCTGCTTGCCCAAGGTGCCCTCATACACCCCATGAGCCGCCTGCGCCGGCAGCATCCACAGCACCAGCAGCCCCGCCGCCAATCCGCGATAAAAATCACCCCACCCCATCAGAAACGCTCCTCGCCAGACGACAGAAACTCCAGCCGATCCGGGCTGATTACCCGGTAATAATCCCAACGCCGAGTGCGCTGATCGAAATTGATAAAGTCCTGCTTGCTGAACTCCATCTGGCCACTGGGCGAAAAGCGCAACGTACCGTCCACGGCGAACTGCTCCAGCAGCGGATGGCGCAGGTACTGCTGGCTTTCACGGTTGTACAGGTAGTACTGAGTGGGCCCGCACAACAGCCGGCCATCCGACTCCGCCAGGCGATAACTCTGGGCCTGAAAATCCATCGGCGACCCGGCCTGGAAATGCCCGAAAGTCAGCGTCCCGGTGCCAACCGCAGGCATGCACCACGGCCCACTGATCTCCTGCACCTGCGTCCCCGTGACACGACTCATCACCCGAATACGGTCCACCCGCGCCACCTCCTCCCCGGCCTTGCGCGCGGCATGCACACTGAAATAGAAATCCTTGTCCTGCACCGGCTGCAACAACTCACCGTCAAAGGCATCCCGCTGACTGTCACCAAAACGCGTTACCCGCTGCAACTGCAACGGCTGCTGCGCGCCCGTGCGCAGATCGACAAAAGAGCCCTGCAGCGCATCAGCACCTTCAGTGAAAGGCAGCAACGACACGGCCGCCGCCGGCAGGGTCGGGTTGTCCATGATATTGATCAACAGCCCCGCGCCCTGGCGAAACGGCGTCAGCTCCAAAGGAATGGGCAAGCGCTCGGCTTCGGTGAACCAATAACCGGAGAAGCCACCGCCGTATTGCGAGTCGTAGGTTAGAGCCAGCTCAACCGGGGTGGCGCCGAGGGTGCCGCGGTAGGTGGTGGTGGGGTTGGCGTGGGCTGCTGAGGTGGTTAGGGCGAGGCCTAGCAGGAGGGCTGGGGCCAGGAGGTGAGGCAGGTAACGCCGTTTGCCAGCCCTTGTTTGCGTACAGCCATCAATGGACCGGGTCATGCGGGCGCTCCTTGCTGAGGGGGGAAAGGGGCGCAGGATAGCAAAATCGATTGAAGGTCAGATGGTTTTACCGAGGCCTGGCCCGATTCTGAAATTGTCCAACAGGCTGTTGGACAATTGCCGTGGAGCCACAGCTTGCTGCTGATCACCAAGCTGAACGTGCCACAAGAACGCCTGGCCTACGCCCAACGAGCCGTTGAATACGGCGGGGCCCGAAACGTGCTGGGCATGCACATCGAAACTCGCTTGCTGGAGCGTGAAGGCATGGCACAAACCAACTTCTCAACGCAGCTACCGGCCCCCAACTCGGACCTGGCGCAACAGGTACTGAAAGCCCCTTATGTGTTCGACTTTCTCGATGTGAGCCGGGAGGCAAACGAGCGCGATATCGAACATGCCCTGGTACAGCATGTCACCCGATTTCTGCTGGAATTGGGGGCAGGTTTTGCCTTTGTTGGCCGGCAAGTGGCACTGGAAGTGGGTGGAGAAGACTTCTTCATCGACCTGCTTTTTTATCACCTCAAGCTGCACTGCTATGTGGTCATCGAACTGAAGTCTGACAAGTTCAAGCCTGAACACCTGGGCCAGTTGGGCTTCTACCTGACAGTCGTGGACAGCCAGATGAAAAGCCAGCACGACGCCCCCAGCATCGGCTTGCTGTTGTGCAAAAGCAAAAACGAGGTAGTGGCAGAATACGCATTGCGTGACAGCGCCAAACCCATGGGCGTCGCGGAGTGTCAACTGAGGGCGGCGCTACCGGCGGAGCTGCAATCGACCTTGCCTAGCATCGAGCAGATTGAGCAGGAATTGGCTGAGTGCTGCCAAACCGGATGTAGCAGGTGCTGGCTATAGGTCACTTCCCCGTAACGCGGCTAACGCCATAAATCAGCCCGCCCCTACCGACAAACAGGACAGGTAACCAGAACCTTTAAGGCTACGCCACACCGAGTGTGGTTCACCCCAAGTGCGATTCGCGCCCGGAAGCTCGCATAGTTACTTGCAAGATCGGTGGACGCTTAATAACCCCCTGGGGCTGCATTGACACCCCCCCCTCTCCCCGTATGATGGCTACTGGCCAATTACAGGGAAGTATCCGGGTATGACCGGTAAGTTTTCAGCCGAAATTGAAGCGTTCATCAGAACGTATGTAAAGGACATTGAGAATGGGGGGGCCGCTGTGTTTGCCGGCGCGGGCCTTTCTAAAAGCTGCGGTTTCGTCAACTGGAGCGAGCTGCTCAGTGAAATCGCTGAAGAACTGGGTCTTAAGGTTGAGCTGGAGCACGACCTGATTTCGGTTGCGCAATACCATGTCAACCAGAAAAACAGCTCGAACGGCCTGGCCCGAAAAATCCTTGAAGAATTCTCGGAGCAGGCAGAACCCTCCGAAGCTCACGACATCATCTCCCGACTTCCGATCAGAACGTATTGGACGACCAACTACGACACTCTGATAGAAGATAGCCTCAAGCAGAACTACCGCGTCGCGGATATCAAACGCAAAACAGACGACCTAGTTACCTCTCGCCCCAAGCGTGACGCCGTCGTTTACAAAATGCACGGTGACGTGTCGTCGCCAGGTGCTGCCATTCTCTATAAGTCTCAATACGAGAAATACCACAAGAGCCACGAAGCCTTTGTAACAACCCTGAGTGGGGATCTGATTTCTAAGACATTCCTGTTCATAGGCTTCAGTTTCACGGACCCCAACCTGGATTACGTGCTCAGTAGACTGCACGTGCCGGACGATTATCGGCGAACCCACTACTGCTTCCTTCGCAAGGAGCCTGCTGAGCTGCAAGGGAAGGAGGACGAAGAGTCCGCGAAGTATCGGCGGCGCCGACAGGAGCACCATGTTCGCGACCTGCTGCGGTTTGGCATTCAGGCACTTCTGATCGACGATTACAATGAAATACCAGTGATTTTGAAGGAGATCGAGAGCCGCTTCCTCAAGAAGACCATCTTCATTTCCGGTAGCGCCGAAGAGTACGGTGCCTGGGACAAGCAGGATGCCCTGAATTTCGTGCACTCCCTTTCTGCATCCTTGGTGAAAGGGGGTTACAGAGTCGTCAATGGATTTGGCTGGGGAATCGGGAGCGCGGTCATCAACGGTGCTCTCGATGCCATTTATTCCAAACCAGAAAAGTACTCAGAGGATCAACTCATCATGCGGCCGTTCCCACAGGTGGCCTCGAATGGCAAAGACCTGCCCGATCTGTGGCATGAATACAGGCACCGCATGATTGGGCTTTCAGGCATAGCCCTCTTCATTTTCGGCAACAAGGTTAAGGACGGCAGCGTCGTTAACGCCGACGGCGTACATAAGGAATTCGAAATTGCTCAGGAGAAAGGCGTCGTAGCACTGCCCATTGGAACTTCCGGTTACATGGCGAAGGCTCTGGCAGACGAGATGCTTGCGGATCCAGTTAACCACTTCTGCGATTATCCCTGGCTTGAAGCGGAGGTGGCGCAACTCGCGGACCCCGCAGCTAATCGGGCCAAAATCGAACGGCAAATTCTGTCCATCATTAAGAAACTTGGGGGTTAGTGATGAAACGCAAGGTTTTCTATAGCTTTCACTTCGACAACGATGTGATGCGAGTGCAGCAGATCCGCCGAATGGGTGCGCTGGAAGGCGATGAGCCCGTCAGCCCTAACACGTGGGAACAGATCAAACGCACTGAGCAAGGCGTGAAAAACTGGATCGACCAGAACCTGAACGGAAAATCTTGCTTAGTGGTGCTGATCGGCAGCCAGACCGCCAACCGTCCATGGGTCCAGTACGAAATCAAGCGAGCCTGGGAGCTGGGCAAGGCAGTGGTGGGTGTTCATATCCACCGCCTGAATTGCCCCCGCAATGGCTTCGGGACAATGGGGGCCAACCCTTTTAATCAGTTCAGCTTCAAGAACAAAAGCGGTCAGATCGTTAAGCCCTTTGTGTATGAGCCCAACTATAGCGATGCCTATGGCGATATTAGGGACAACTTGGCGAGCTGGATCGAAAACTCCATCAATCAGTAACCCATACCAGAAGTACTCAATATGGCTTTTTTTACCAAAAGCGAGGCGCGTGCCGCTGCGGCCGGCGCTCGTGGATATCGCACTGCAAAAGCTGTTCTGACCGCAACAATGGAAAACTACAAATCATACGAGCAGTTCGACATCTTCCTGTCACACTCCACCGACGATTCGGACCTTGTTCTGGGGGTAATGATTCTCCTGCAAAAGCAGGGAATGCGCGTCTATGTGGACTGGGTTGTCGATCGGCAACTGGACCGCAGCTCGGTGGACAAGGAGACAGCTGCCATCCTCCGAGACCGCATGAAGCACTCAAGCTCCATGATGTATATCGCCACTGAAAACGCTTCAAACTCGAAATGGATGCCCTGGGAGCTAGGGTTCTTCGACGGCCACAAGCCTGGCCGGGTCGCCATCCTTCCGCTGTTGGACTCTGAAAACCAGAGTTTCCAAGGACAAGAATATCTGGGTCTTTATCCGGTGGTCACCAAGTACTTAAAGAACCAAGTCACGAACCACTACGTCGAAGACCGCGGCAATAAGTGGAGTCATCTCGGTAGCTTTGCCCGTGGCGTACCCACGTGGAATAGCTATTGATAACCCTCTCCCCCCTTGTCTCGACATGCTTGGTCCCCCACGCTGTAGCATGACACTCACGCTTCTTCGGACCATTATCAGCCTCGCTCTAGGTTTTCCAACCGAGCCCCTGCGCATGGGATGGCTTAACATTCCCACGCGCAGGGGTTCACATTAAAAAGACGATAAACGGCTAAATGTCCACCCAGTATCACTAACGGCCAACGCCTTCCAGCACCGCTGATTGGCGCAATGGACTGCGCGCAACTCGGTTGACCCAGCCATACGCGGGCGATAGAAAGAAGCCTCAAAGCGCTGCCGTTAGCGGCTCCCTGGTAGCCAGAACCTTTAAGGCTACGCCACACCGTGGTGGTTCTCCCAAAGTGCGATTAGCGTCCGGTAGCTCGCACGGTCACAGCGATGTGATGGATGCCTACTTTTACCAGTGCGCCCACTGCGGCAACTCATCCCCTTTCATAACTGCCCTGCAGCAACCTATCCGCTTGGCCATTTCCTTGCGCCAACCTGCGCCCGTCTCTTTCTTCCGGAAAGAGACGGGCGCTCCTACCGCTGCTGCAGCCCACTTCGTACAAGGCTTTGCGGCATCCCCCTCGTGACAATCGGCGTGACAAACACCGAAGTCACCCGCAACAGCGATGTAGATGATGGTGCCGCAGCACACGGAACGGACTGCACCTGACTGACAGTCAGGTATGCCCCTGTCATCGCTCCACTGCCTTCACCGACTCAGGATCTCGCGGCATTGGTCTCGTCAGCCAGCGCAGTCTCCACCCGCCCACGTCTTCGGAAGTGTTCAGGAGGCCAGATCATGAGATGCCCAAGCTCCCGGTCGTAAGGAGTCGTAAGTCCCGCGTTAGTGGACAACCCTCACAGGTCGCAGGGGCGTTGATCCCTGATAACACTCAACTTTTTTGGCGGGACGAGGTGAGGAATAGGCATCAGTACGTGACCATAGCTAATGCTGGAGCCTACATGAGCATGAAAACGCATCCTATCGATGCATACAGGGTCGGCTTGATCCCGCAGAGACGGGGAATTGAACAACAGCGACATAGCTACCTGATGCTACGTCGGACCTACTCACTGATCTGAAAACGGTCTATGCTGGCAAAATGACCGCACTGCATCAGGGAGTAGAGGCATGGCCAAACAAAAAAACGTATTCATCAGTCACGTACACAAAGACGATCATGGATTGCAGAAACTGAAGGATCTTTTGGCTCCAAAAGGTCTAGATATCCGAGACTCATCTATTCATACCGGAAAATTCAACAATGCGACCGATCCGCATTACATTAAAACCCAAATACTTGCCCCTGCAATAAATTGGGCAGGTGTATTTATTTGTTATGTTTCCCCACAAACAAAAGATAGTGACTGGGTAAACTGGGAAATTGAATATGCTGCCAAACAAGGAAAAAGAGTTATTGGCGTGTGGGAACACGGAGAAAAAGAGTGCGATCTTCCCTCAGCTCTCAAAGAATACGCCGATGCATTAGTAGGTTGGAACGGCGACTCAATAATAGATGCCATTAACGGAAAGGATACGTGGGAAAAGCCAGACGGAAGTGACTGCGAGCCAGTTGAACTTAATAGGCACCCCTGCTGATGGCACGTATCCACTCATATGTTGTACGTTATGATAGCGGATTTGCGCCCAATCCCCACTATGGATTTTGTACTTTAGCTACCTGCAAGCCAACCATTCGTAAAAGTGCACACATTGGTGACTGGGTTGTTGGTAGTGGGAGTAACGACAGAAAAGTCAGAAGAGGCGGACATCTGGTTTACGCCATGAAAATCACTGAAGCGATTTCTTTCGATGAATACGCGTCAGACCTCCGTTTTGACAATAAAAAGCCATTCCGTAATGGGAGCAGAAAGCAGAGTTGCGGCGACAACATTTACTTTCGAGGCAACCCTGAATCGGACTGGAATCAACGAGACTCTTTTCACTCAAAAGAAGATGGTGCACTTAAACCTGAACATGTTAAAAGGGACACCGGAACAAATCGCGTACTAATTAGCAGCGATTTCGTCTATTTTGGCGGAGAAGGGCCGGAGTTTCCCGTACACCTTGTGGATCGACGAGGACGCCGTTTGTGCAAAAGTGGGATTGGATCGACTACTTTCAATGACCCACAACTTTTCGAAAGCTTGGAAACATGGGTGCGCAGCCTTGATTTAACAGGGTATCAAGGAGCGCCTTTTGAATGGATCTCACTCAGGAAGTGACGCCTCATGCAAAAAGAAGGTTCTCTCTTACTTTCCGAATATGCCACGGAAATTGCCCTTACTGACGTGCTCGATCTAAAAGATGTCAACCCAATACTACAAGGTCTATATGGTGAAGTCGGTGGAATCATGTCCACTGCAAAAAAACACATTCGAGAGCAGTCCGCCTACCCCGGCTTTAAAAAAGCAGCAGAAGAAGAATTTGGAGATACACTTTGGTATTTAGCAGCGCTTTGTAAACGCTTGGAACTTCCACTTAGCGATATATTTTCCGACGCAGTCAAGTGTGAAAACTTTCAAACCGTGGGCGTAGCAAGTGATGTTATTGACGGTGCTTTCGCGTATGTAGCAATGCCAATTGCTTCAAGAGATTCTGCAGATGTTTCACTGGTACGCCTCGGTCGTTCTGCGGCGTCATTGTTGGGAAGTGTGCCCTCGCGAGAAAATGTTGTAAATTTCGCAAAAGACTATCTTGATGCCCTTCACGCTGCCAAGCTAGTATTTTCAGAGGTTGCTAGGGCAAACCTACGCAAAGCTCGCGGAGCATTTCTAGATCCAAACCCTGCAGACTTAATCGACTTTGATTCAAATTTTTCGTTTGACGAGCAACTTCCGCGCGACTTTAAAATCCGTATTAATCAACGTGAAAGCAGCAGAAGCTATCTCCAATGGAATGGAGTTTTCATCGGAGATCCTTTGACAGACAATATATCCGACCACGATGGATACCGCTTTCATGATGTATTTCATCTTGCATACGCAGCCATTCTCCATTGGTCGCCAGTAGTCCGCTCATTGATAAAACATAAGCGAAAAAGTAACCCTGAGTACGACGAGGAGCAAGATAGCGGACGAGCAATCGTTGTTGAAGAAGGTTTGACTGCCTGGATCTTTTCAAGAGCCAAAGAACTAAACTTCTTTGAAAACCAAGATAAAATCTCACTTGGAATGTTGAAAATCATTGGGGAATTTGTAAGCGGTTACGAAGTAGAACGTTGCCCTTTAAAACTTTGGGAAAAGGCGATATTAGAAGGGTACAGCGTCTTCCGCCAAGTGAAAGCGGCTCAAGGAGGCTGGATCATTGGTGATCGCTCACTGCGTACCATACGATATGAACCACTAGAGTAGAACATATGAAGCTACACCCTTTTGTTGAAACAATCGTTAAATTGCACCTAGAAAATTGCTTCAACCCGTATTCAGATCGCTGCGAAATACATGACAGTATAGAAGCCCCCAGCCTTCGTGCCCAAATGCTATCCAAAATAATATACAGCGCAACAAGCCGCCCTATCGATGCCATATGGATCGGACGGGATCTTGGTTATCGCGGCGGCCGCCGTACAGGTCTAGCATTGACTGATGACGCGCACATTGAAAACCATGCCAAACGGTTCAATCTATTCGCCGAAAGACCTACCATTGGGAACGCTGTCACGGAACGGACAGCTGCAGTTATTTGGAACATGTTAGACCAAGTAGATGCACAAATATTTCTCTGGAATGTTTTTCCTCTTCATCCGCACGCAGCGGGCGAACAGTTTACAAATCGACAGCACAATACTCTAGAAAGAAAAATCGGTGAGGAGTTACTAAAAGAGCTAATTCGCCTGCTGAATCCGTCACGCATTGTAGCTATAGGAAACGATGCTGCCGCTTCTGCAAGCCGAATTACAAATTCCATACCGGTATTGTGCGTAAGACACCCAAGCTATGGCGGGCAGAACATATTTATTGCACAAGTTTCCGAGATCTATGGATGCTCTCCACGCCAGAAAACACTTTTATAGATCCTGGCAGGTCGGTTGTATCCACACATGCCAAGGGCTGGAAGTTGATTATATTGGAGTGATCATTGGACCGGATCTATTCGTGCGTGATGGGCAGGTGGTGACGTCGCCGCATGAGCGAGATAAGCACGAAAAATCTATTCGTGGCTCGAAGAAGTTGATGAAGGAGCAACCTGCTCTGGCGCAGCAAGAGACAGACCTGATCATCAAAAACACGTATCGAACATTGATGACTCGTGGGATGAAGGGCTGCTACTTATACTGTACCGATCAGGAGACCGCGAATACTTTAAGAGTCGACTTGCCGGGTACAGCAACGACTGATGGCCCCACGGGTTGGATGTCACTATTCGGGTTCAGCCTCACGAAAAACCGTAGGCCGAACCACGAAAAAAGCCTGTCAAATGCCGTGCAAAAACCACAAAAAAGTGGGGGAACAAATGGGGGATCAGAGCGCTTTCCAAAACACCTAAATCATTGTTTTTCAAAAACATAGATCAGTTAAAAGCTAACCACAAGCCGGCTTTTCCACCCAATTAAATTTCTTCCGACAGCGCCGCTGTCCAAACCCGCTTCAATGGCAACTCTGATTTGATCCCCTCATCCAGCCGGTCGTAATACATAAACAGCTGCTCCAGCAGATCGTCCTGGTTCCACAAGCGCAGGCGGAAGAAGCTCGACGCCAGCTCCTTTTGCACATTTGCGCGATAACCACCCCACGCCACGAATAGCCCCTGACCAGCATTGAACTTAGTCATTGCGCCGAGCAATTTATCGACAGTTGGTCGATCAACCAAACCTGTGCCCGACTTCACTTCAACGCAGATAGCTTGCCCACCAAAGCCCATCACGCCGTTACTGGCCAAAATATCAACGCCCCCATCGGCGCCTTCGGGGCTTTGCCAGACGCTAAAGCCTTGTGCACGCAGTATCGCCGCCACCAGGGTAGTCAGGCGGTGTCCTTTAAAACGTCGCTCGATCAGTCGAACGATGTGGTCTTTACCGGTGCGTTCTAGATCTGTTTCGGCTTCCTCAACAGCCACCTCATCCGATGCAGTAGCGGTGTCACACACCAACTGCTGCAACGTCTCGGGCTGCCAGTTGTGGCTGGCCATGGAGCGAATGCGCTCTTCTGCGTTATTGCGCTGAATGCGGCAAATGGTCATAAACGCGCCGAAGCTGTAGAGCAGGTCTTGGGAGAAGTTGGAACGAGGGATTGCTTCGCCAATCCACTCAACCGCTCGCCAATGGAAGAATGGATCAGGGCCAGCGCTGGAGAAATGATAGCCCTCGACAAGTTTGCCGATATAAACCACCGGCTGGGTTTTGAGCGGCAGTACGATCAAATCTCCAGCCTGCATACGCTGAGGGAAGGGCCAAATCTGGCTGCTCCAATTTTGCAGCGTTTTCGGCTTCGATTCTGGGTAACGAACCGACAACTCTGCCTGTACTTGTTCGCGATTTTTGAGGGTGCTCAAATCGACATTCAGCCCATCCCACGTCACATAAACGCGGCGCTCGCTAATGAACTTGTCTTCAAACTCACCTGCGGACCCCGCCCGGACTAGCCATACGGCCATGGGTGTTTCTCCCTGTTGTTATGTTCATAGCCACTCTCGAGCTGATTCTCGCAAGCGAAGCTAGCCGATACCTAAGTTCACTCCGTCACTCCGTCACTCAGATCGACGGCATGACCTTTCTAGTGCGTAGAGCTGATACCCGACGATTGGATCAAGTGCAAGGTTTGAATGGCGCTCCGCTGTCGAGCGCTAGCGATTTTGTCCCAGCAGATTGAGAGTTTTCTTGAAACTGCGCTTTCGTCAGGACATTTTTTAAGCCGTCTACCGAGCTCTCAGTGCCTCGACATTCTGAGCCTCCACACGGGACGTTACATCCCGAAACCCAAAACCCACCCTCATTCCCCACCCAACGTAAGGCGCTTCGCTTTCCATTGAGCGACTTTTCCTAGAGAATCCAAACCGCTTGCGCCTATGAAAAGCGCTGTCTAGGCTCGGTGCGTCACTGCTTATCAGTGGCCGGGTTTAGCAGCTCGACACATCACATTGGCGCATCAACGTCACCTATCGGCAGACTTTCGTCTGCACGTTATGGCGGCTGTGCGCAGGGCACCTTCGGGTGCGCCGGGTTTCCAATGTGACCGGTCTGCTAACCTGCGTTCAGCTGCCACCCATTCGTTTAGCAGCGATACCTGGCAGCTCCACTCACGTTGGAGATGCACCATGAAAAAGCTTGTTCCCGATCCGCCCCTGACCTTACCCGGGCAATTCAGAACCCCCGAACACGATCGCGACACCCAGCGTATTCGCCTGGCCCTGACCGCGAACAACGCCGAGGCATTAATCCTCAGTTCCCTGAAAAACACAGCGTCCACCCCAGTCGGGCGCGACGCCCTGTTTAATGTCCGCGCCGGCATCAGCGCTGAAGAAGCGTTGATTCATATATCGCTGCTGCTCGATAGCGCGGTACAGGTCAGCGATGAAATCACCGAACGCGCCAGCGGCGTGGAGCGCGGGTTGATTTGGTCGATGATCCATTCGGTGGAAATGGCCAGGGCGGTGGTGGATTCGTTGCTGGATGCCGGCAAGCCGGCAGAAAACCCTCAGCAGGTCTGAGGAAGGAGAAAACGGGGTAAGACGTGATTTACCCCGCTCCTACCCGATTAACCACTAAACCACTTTCAACACTCCCCCTCTAACTAACGGAAATATGGACTGATTGACGGCAACAAAAGCCCGCATCCATTGGAATAATTGCTGGTCGGCTGGCGAAGCTCAGATTGACCTTGCGACCCCAAATGATGGCACCATAGAATCATCATCGGCACCTGCCAAATCGCACCAGCGTGTGAGTATTTACCTGAGGTTGTTGTCCCCACGGAAGAAGCAGCAGGGCTGAAATCGCTCAGCAATTGCATAGGTCAAGGAGACCGACATGGCAGATATCAAGGAACAGAAGCTGCTTTACCACCTCACCGCCCTTGAAAATTTAAGCAATATTTTTCAAAGCGGCCTCAAGCCACGTGCGCAACTCCAAGGGTTCAAAGACGTAGCTGATGCTGAAATTCTTAAAAAACGACAAGCTCTGGGACTTGAAAACTACGTCCCCTTTCATTGGTTTGCCGCGAATCCATTTGACGGAAGCGTTCAGGGCAATAAACGCGACACTCAATTCGTAGTCATTTCTATTCGCCGATCCTTAGCGATTGAAAAGGATTGGAAGGTCATTCCTCGACATCCATTAGCTAACGACACCATTCAATTGCTTGACTATAAGACAGGCTTCGAAGCCATTGACTGGGATGTGATGAACCAAAGGGACTATCACGACCCTCACTGCAAAAGCGTCTGCATGGCAGAATGCCTGTCTCCCACCGTTGTTTCTGCTAATGATTTTTTCAAGATTTTTGTCTCCAACCCGGAGGTTGAAGCACTTTGCGGGGCTAAAATGCGCGAGGCTGGTGTTTCTGTACAAATTGGAGTGAATCCCGGAATGTTTCGTCGATGAATTACAGCAGTCTGAATCCAGAAAAATCTCTGATTTGGAGGATCGTCCATCGCGATAATCTGCCCTGGATTCTGGACAACGGTCTGCACTGCGCTAGCTCCGAGATGCAGGCGCCGCAGTACGTGAACATTGGCAACGTTGATCTGATCGACAAACGCCGAAACCGCCATGTGCCGATTGCTCCAGGTGGAGTGCTGGCAGATTACATACCCTTCTACTTCACCCCCTTCTCTGTGATGATGAAAAACATTCACTCCGGGTGGAGTGTCCAGCAGCGCAGCAACGACGAGATCGTAATCCTGGTCTCAAGCCTGTACCGCATCCAACAGCTAGGGTTACCGTTCGTCTTCACAAACGCACATGCCTACCCAGATTGGACAGACTATTACAGCGATCTGGCGGATCTCGGCCAGATCGACTGGACTATCCTTCAGCGACGCGACTTTAAGCGCGATCCTGATGACCCCAAAAAAATGGAGCGCTATCAAGCCGAAGCGCTGATTCACCGTAACCTACCGATTACAGGACTCCTCGGCATCATGTGCTACAGCGGTGCAATGAAGAAACGCATAGAACAAGACCTGGCTACCCGAGGTTTGGCCTTGCCTGTTCATGCACGTCCGGGATGGTATTTCCAATGATCCGTTTTACCCAAGGCAACCTTCTGGAAGCCAAGACTGAAGCTCTGGTCAACACGGTGAATACCGTGGGCGTGATGGGCAAAGGTATCGCGCTGATGTTTAAAGAGCGCTTTACCGAGAATTACCGTCTGTATTCGGCAGCCTGCAAGGCTAGCGAAGTGGAAACAGGAAAAATGCACGTCACCGCCGTCAACGAACTGGACGGCCCTCGGTGGATCGTGAACTTTCCCACCAAGCGTCACTGGCGATCACCGTCACAGATGGCATGGATCACAGAAGGTTTACATGATCTACGGCGCTTTTTGATTGATAACCATGTTAAGTCCGTGGCAGTTCCACCCTTAGGTGCGGGCAACGGTGGTTTGAAATGGCCAGAAGTTCGCGAGCAGATTGTTGAGGTCCTGAGCGATCTGGATGTCGATGTGTTGGTATTCGAGCCTTCTAATCAGTATTTGAATGTGGCCAAACGTAGCGGCGTGGAAAAGCTCACTCCTGCTCGCGCGCTCATTGCCGAGCTGGTTAGGCGCTATTGGGTGTTAGGTATGGAATGCAGCCTGCTTGAGATTCAGAAGCTGGCCTGGTTTCTTGAACGCGCCATAGAAAATCTGCCGAACACCAAAAATCCTCTGGAACTTCAGTTCGTTGCTCACAAATACGGGCCTTACGCCAACCGGCTGGAGCATCTGCTGAACAATCTGGATGGCAGCTATCTGCATTGCAATAAACGCATCAGCGATGCGGGTATCAGCGATGTGATTTGGTTTGACGAAGAGCGTAAAGCTTTTTTGCAAACCTATTTAAAAACAGAAGCCAAGGATTACGCGCTCGCCCTTGAACGCACTGCTGAGCTGATTGATGGTTTTGAATCCCCATTCGGTATGGAGTTGCTGGCGACGGTCGACTGGTTGCTGAGCCAGGACGGGGTTTCCCCGACTATTCCTGCCGTGCGTGACGCCCTGAAACATTGGGATGGCGGAGCCGGTGCGGCTGCTCGCAAGAGCAGACTGTTCGACGATCAGGCGCTTGGTATAGCACTCAAGCGCCTGACTTCCAGTAGTTTTCGTCCCGAAATGGTAGCCAGTTAGAGGCTACTCTTTTCTGCACTCCGGCTGGGGCGCAATGCGCCCCCTTCCCCCTCAAAAATGCACCTTCACCAACACACTCAACGCATTCTGGTCCGTCTTAAACCCCGGGCTGTCTTCGATCCCATATTTATCCGACCAGTAATCCCACTCCAGCCCCGCGTAAAACCGCTTGGCCTTCTGCCCCAGTGCCTTGCCCACGTCGTATTTAAGCTGCGGGTTGATGTGCAAGCTTTTGGCCACGAAGTTGGAGGTGCCTTTGGTGCCGACGTCGTTGACGTACCACTCCAGGTAGCCGTCGAAGAGGATGTCGGAGCGGCCCAGGGGAAGGGTCATGGACCAAGTGGGGTTGATTTGCCATTGGCCGGCGGCTTTGCCGGTGATGCCGTCGGGTTGGCGGTAGTAGGTATTGAGGGAGAAGCGGTCGAAGCCCGGCAGGTCGAGGTCGACGGCGGGGCCGAGGAGGTATTTGCGGTTGCGGTTTTCGCCGCGCTCATAAGTCGCGGCGATCAGCAGGTCTTTGACGATGCCGTAGCTAAGGGGCTGGCCGCTGATTTTGCCCAGGGACAGGCGTGGGGAGAATTCGCCGTAGTAGGTGTGGCCGTCGTTGCCGGAGAGGCCGTTGGACCACTTGTTGTCGACGAACAGGAATACGTCGCCCCAGGTCCAGCCGCTGGCATGTTCGAAGGTGATGGTTTGCTGGGTGTCGTCGCCAGTGCCATCGACTTTGAAGTGTTGGCCGTAGAGGTAGCTCAGGCTGTTGTCGTTCCACAGCAGGGGGCTGGCTTCGGCGCCGGCGCTGGCCAGGGCGCAGAGTGGCAGCAGGCTGCGGCGCAGGCGTGAAGGTACAGGTTTGGCGGTGC
The DNA here is from genome assembly GCF_002018875.1 of Pseudomonas sp. MF4836. GTDB lineage: Bacteria > Pseudomonadota > Gammaproteobacteria > Pseudomonadales > Pseudomonadaceae > Aquipseudomonas. The sequence continues at coordinate 15,130 of NZ_MVOL01000001.1, read as the reverse complement.
GGAGTGCGTTCATGGACGGCCCTTGATAGGTGATCGGGGGATATCACCGGCAAGGCATGCCCAGGCTGCGGACTGACCCTTGTTCTGGCCCTCAGCTTGCGCTGAGGCACGACCCTGCCGGGTGCGCGGCGTGATGCCGCCAGAGCAATGCCCTGCGCTGAGGTGTCCGGTGTCGGACCCGTTCAGTGCTGACCGCTTCTACTCGACTGGGGACTTAGCAGAGGTCGTGCCAACTGATCGAATACAATCTCAACCATTGATTCAGCACAATCTTGATCAGCAATTAACACCAAACAACCCATGGCTGCGCACCACTTTGACGCTCGCCTGCCCCAGCTCGCACCGTCGCGATTCATCCCCTCCCGCCTCACCCTACCCACCGATGGCCGAACACCCGAGCTTGAGCGGCTGCGAGCACTTGGCACAGTTCTGGCTTTGGCTCCTGGCGAGTAGAAGCGGTTAGTGCCAGCGATGGCATAGGACATTGCTCTTGCGCCCCCCGTGGGGCGTACATCCGATCGGATGCTTGAACGCGGCGCCAGCGCCCCGGGCAAGAGAGAAGTGTCAGCCGTGTGTTCACGTCGTTGCGCCCTGGCGCCCTCTCTCTTCCCACGTTCTCTCCGACCGGCCTTCGCTGGCGTGCCGCTTTGGCGCGCGGCGGTTTTCGAATCGTTGTGGAGAACACATCATGAAAACTCGCTTTGCCTTGGGTCATCCGCTTCGTTCGCTACTGGCCACCGCGCTGTTGCCCGCGGCCCTGGTGGCGCCCTCCTGGGCCCTGGCCAATGACAAGGTGGTGCTGCTCACGTCCTGGTACGCCCAGGCGGAACAGGGCGGTTTTTACCAGGCCTTGGCCGACGGTTTGTATGCAAAGGAAGGCTTGGACGTGACCATTCGCATGGGCGGGCCGCAGGTCAACGGCATGCAGTTGCTGGTGAATAAGCAGGCGGACTTTATCGTCAATTACGACCTGCAAATCCTCAAGAGTGTGGAGCAGGGCCTGCCGGTGGTGGCGGTGGCCGCGCCCTTTCAGGGTGACCCCCAGGGTTTGCTGACCCATGCCGATGTCAGCGGCCTGGACGGGTTGCAGAACAAGCAGGTGCTGGTGTCCACCTCCGGGCAGCAGACCTGGTGGCCGTGGCTCAAGGGCAAGTATCGGTTGCAGGACAGCCAGGCCCGGCCCTACACCTTCAACCTGCAACCCTTCCTGGCGGGCGCCGACACCACCCAGCAGGCCTATGCCAGCTCGGAGTTGTTCCAGGCGCTGAAGACCGGTGAGCAGGCCAAGTTCTATCTGTTCGCCGATGCCGGTTACCCGCCCTACGGCTCGACCCTGGTCACTCGCCAGGACGTGATCGAGCAACACCCCGAGCGGGTCCAGGCGTTTGTCCGGGCGTCCATGGAGGGCTGGAAGCGCTACCTGGACAACCCCAGCGCCAACCCCTTGATCAAGGCCGACAACCCGAACATGAGCGATGAGCTGCTGGCCTGGGGCTTGTCGACCCTCAAGCAATACCGCCTGGTGACCGGGGGCGATGCCGCCACCCAGGGCATCGGGGTGATGAGCGATGCGCGCTGGCAAGCCACCCGCGATTTTATGGTGGAAGCCGGCCTGCTCGGCGCCGATGCGCCTTGGCAAAAGGCCTACACCACGCGCTTCGTCCAGGACTTGAAGGTGCTGCCCGCCGCCGAACAGGCCGCCAGCCGCTGACCACGCCCTGCCAACCGCAATAGCCCCCGAAGCCAGGCCCCAGAGCCGGCTCGACGATGACCCTGAGGACACTTGTTATGTTGGTAACCAAACAACCTGTATTGCGCCGTTTCTGGTACGCCCTGCTGCCCATGTCCGCCCTGGATGCCGGGCCACAGCCCTTTACTTTGTTGGGCGAAGCCCTAGTGCTGTGGAAGCGCCCCGACGGCACCCCGGTGGCCATGCGCGACCGCTGCTGCCACCGCACCGCCAAGCTGTCCAAGGGTTTTGTCAGCGAAGAAGGCAACATCGCCTGCGGCTACCACGGTTGGGAATACGACTGCACGGGCACCTGCGTGAAGATCCCGCAAAACCCCGCCGGCATGATCCCCAAGGGCGCGGCGGTGCAGGCCTTCCATTGCCAGGAAAAATACGGCTACGCCTGGGTCGCCCTCGACGACCCGCTGCAACCGATCCCCGAATTTCCCGAGGACGGCGCCCCGGGCTACCGGCGCATCTTCCAGTTTTATGAAGAGTGGAAAACCAGCCCGCTGCGGGTCATGGAAAACTCCTTCGACAACTCGCACTTTTCCTTTGTGCACAAGGCCAACTTCGGTCTGTTCGACCAGCCGCAACCGGCGGGCTACGAGTTCCGCGAAACCGACTACGGCTTCGAGGCGGAAACCCGGGTGCCGATCCGCAACCCCGAAGAAAGCTTTCGCATCACCGGCAGCACCGAGCCCATCACCCAGCGCCACCTGATCAACCGCTATTACCTGCCCTTCTCCCGGCGTTTTGGCTGCATGTACCCGGACAGCGGCATCCACCACATCATCTACAACTGCGCCACGCCCATGGAGGACGGGCGGCTGATGCTGGTGCAATGGCTGTATCGCAATGACAGCGAGGAACAGTGCTCGACCCGGGAGCTGATCGACTGGGACGCGGCGATCACCGCCGAGGACCGGGACATTCTCGAAGCCACCGATTACGACGCCTGTGTCGACACCCGACGCCGGGTGGAGCTGCACATGCCCTCGGACAAGCCCGGGCTGGTGATTCGCCGGCAACTGCTGGGCCTGCTCGAAGCCCACGGCGAAAGCGAAGTGTTCCTCAGCCACTGACCGCGCCCCGGTGCGCCGGGGTTTTTCCAGCCGCTCATGACCTCAGGGGAGAGCGCGATGTTGATGCAGACCATTACCCGGGCCAACGCCCAGCCACAGCCCTTGCCCGCCGCCGACAGCGTCGGCGTGCAAACGCCGCTGTTCGCCAACCAGGTGGAAAAAACCTACAGCAACGGCACCCACGCCTTGAGCCGGGTCAGGCTGGCGATCCAGCGCGGCGAGTTCGTGTCGCTGCTCGGCCCGTCGGGCTGTGGCAAAAGCACCTTGCTGAAGATGTTCGCCGGCCTGGAGCAACCCTCCGCCGGCCACGTGCGTTGGTGGGGCAAGGACCGTCCGGCCACCCACACCCCGGGGCGCAGCCTGGCCATGGTGTTCCAGGAGGCGACGCTGATGCCCTGGGCCCGGGTCAGCGACAACGTGCGCCTGCCCCTGGACCTGGCCGGCATACCCAAGGAACAGAGCCAGCCCAAGGTCGATGCGGCCCTGGCGCTGGTGGGCCTGGGCGGCTTCAGCCAGGTGTACCCGCGGGAGTTGTCCGGCGGCATGCAGATGCGCGCCTCCATCGCCCGGGCCCTGGCCACCGAGCCCAACCTGCTGTTGATGGACGAGCCCTTCGGCGCCCTGGACGAGTTCACCCGCAACAAGCTCGACAGTGACCTGCGCCAGCTCTGGGCCAGCCGCGACCTGACCGTGGTGTTTGTCACCCACAGCATTTTCGAGGCGGTGTACCTGTCGTCGCGGGTGGTGGTGATGGGCGCACGCCCGGGGCGGGTGATCGCCGATGTAGCGATCGACGGCCCGCTGCATCGGGACGAGGCCTACCGCACCTCCCCGGCCTTTATCGAGCAGTGCGCGCATCTGTCCCGGCTGCTGGCCCAGGCCAATGGCGATCCTTGCTGAGTTCCTTTCCGAGAGCCCGATCATGAGCCCATCCTTTACCCCCTGGTTGCGTCACCCCACGGTCTTGCGCATCGTCTCGCCGCTGTTGCTCGGCGCCGTGTTGCTGGGCCTGTGGCAATTGGCTTGCGTGGCCTGGCAGGTGCCGGTGTACCTGGTGCCGTCCCCGGCCGACATCGGTCGCACCCTGGTCAGCGATGGCCCGATGCTGTTTGGCGCACTGTGGATGACCCTGAAGATCACCTTCTTCTCGTTCGCCCTGGCGGTGCTGATCGGCACCCTGGCGGCCTTTGTCTTTGTGCAGAGCCGGGTGCTGGAGGCCAGCCTGTTTCCCTACGCCATTCTGTTGCAGGTCACCCCGGTGGTGGCGGTGGCGCCGCTGATCATCATCTGGTGCAGCAACACCACGGTGGCGCTGGTGATTTGCGCGACCCTGGTGGCGATCTTCCCGATCATCGCCAACACCGTGCTCGGCCTGCGCAGCGTCAACCCCGGCCTGCTCAACCTGTTCCGCTTGAACCGCGCCAGCCGCTGGCAGGTGTTGCTGCGCCTGCGCATTCCCAGTGCCCTGCCGTGTTTCTTTGCCGGGCTGCGGATTGCCAGCGGGCTGGCGCTGATCGGCGCGGTGGTGGCGGAGTTCGTCGCCGGCACCGGCGGTACCGGCGCCGGGTTGGCGTACCAGATTCTCCAGGCCGGCTTCCAACTGAATATTCCCCGGCTGTTTGCCGCCCTGGTGCTGATCGCCCTGACCGGTGTCGCGCTGTTCAGCCTGATGGCGCTGCTCGCCCGCCTGAGCCTGCGCAATTGGCACGAAAGCGAATTCGGCTAACCTTTTGAGTCCGCCGCAAGTGCGGCGCATGGAGCCTCATATGAACCTTCAACACAGCTGGCTGGTGCGCAATGCCAGCGCGATTCTCACCGGTTTGCCCGGCGCGGCCGCGCGCCATGCCGGGCCGGATATCCGCATCATCGACGGCCGCATTGCCGCCCTCGGTGCCCTGCCCCCGTTGCCCGGGGAGCGTGTGCTGGACGCCCGGGATTGCGTGGTCTATCCGGCGTGGGTCAACACCCACCATCACCTGTTCCAGTCGCTGCTCAAGGGCATTCCCGCCGGCATCGACCAGAGCCTGGGGGCGTGGCTGGGGGCGGTGCCCTATCGCTACCGTGGCCTGTTCGACGAGCAGAGCTTTCGCCTGGCGGCGCGCATCGGCCTGGTGGAATTGGCGCGCTCCGGCTGCGCCACCGTCGCCGACCACCATTACCTGTACCTGCCGGGCATGCAGTTCGACAGCGCCGAGGTGCTGTTCGAGGAAGCCGAACGCCTGGGGCTGCGCTTTGTGCTGTGCCGGGGCGGGGCGACGCAGGTGCGTCAGGCCGAAGGCCGGACGGCTGCGGGGCCGGAAACCCTCACGCAGTACCTGGACGACGTCGAGCGTCTGGTGCGGCGCTACCACGATCCGGCCGCTGATGCCTGGCGCCGGGTGGTGATGGCGCCCACCAGTCCGCCCTACTCCATGCCCCCGGAGCACCTGCGGGAAACCGCCCGGGTCGCCCGGCGCCTGGGCATTCGCTTGCACAGCCACCTCAGCGAAACCGTGGAGTATCAAAACGAGGTGCAGCAGCGCCACGGTCTGTCGCCGGTGGCGTTTTGTGCCGAGCAGGAATGGCTGGGGCCGGACGTGTGGCTCGCCCACCTGGTGAAGCTCGACGCCGAGGAGATCCAGTTGCTGGGGGCCAGCGGCACCGGCATCGCCCACTGCCCGCAAAGCAATGGCCGCCTGGGCAGCGGCATCGCCGATGTGGTGGCCATGGAAGCGGCGGGGATGCAGGTGTCGATCGGCGTCGACGGCGCGGCCTCCAACGAGGCCTGCGACATGATCAGCGAAACCCACGCTGCCTGGCTGATGCAGCGGGCCAAGGCCGGTGAACGGGCCCGCCCCCGTTATGCCGGCGGTGACGAAGAAGGCGGCGCCCACGCGGCGACAGTGGAGGACGTGGTGCGCTGGGGCACGGCGGGCGGGGCCAGGGTATTGGGCCTGGACGCGGTGGGTAGCCTGCAGGTGGGCATGGCGGCGGACCTGGCGATCTACCGCCTGGACCAGCCGCGCTACTTCGGCCTGCACGACCCGGCCATCGGCCCGGTGGTCGGCGGCGGCCGCCCGACCTTGCGCGCCTTGCTGGTGGGCGGGCGGCTGACGGTGGACAACGACCAGTTGCCCGACCTCGACCTCGCCGAACTCGGCGCCCAGGCCCGCGACGCGGTACGCCGACTGCAAACCAACCTGTAGCCGCTGCCGCTAGACTCGGGCCGCGTTCGGACGCTGGCCCTTGAGAACGCTATCCATATGCCTGACACACCACGGCGTCTGCACCGGCCAGCGCAGCCTCGTGCCTCGGCAGCGGCTACAACTAACGCACATTCCTATACAGCATCAGGCGTGCCGTTTCGTGCAGCCCCCGAGTCAGTTCCAGCAACCGCTGAAACTCTTCGGGGTGTTGCTGGGCCACGTCGTCACGTGGGGTCGGTGAGGCCAAATCATGCAGGGTCGGCCCGCTGCCGTCGTGTTGCATTTGCAGCAGGAAGTCCTGGGTCACGCCGCCGATCACCGGGAAGGTCCCTTCCCTTAATACCAACGGCACTACCCGCTGCCCTTCCGGCGCTGGCTGTTGAATATCCCGCCCCATGGCGCCGTTGGTGAAGGACATGCCCGCCATGCCGGCCACCGTGGGCAGCAGATCAGCCAGCCCCACCGCTTCTTCGATCACCCGTGGCTGCAACAGCCCCGGGGCATGGATCAGCAGCGGCACGTTGTTGCTTTCCAGCCCTAGCTGTTCAAAGGCCGGGGCCATGTGCGGGATCTGGCTGATGCGGGTGTTGTGGTCACCGAAGAACACAAAAATCGTGTTGTCGTAGTAGCCCCCGGCCTTGGCGATGTCCATCAGCCGGCCGATGTTGAAGTCCAGCAGGCGCACCGCGTTGTATTGCTCCAGGCTGCGGGAGCCGGCGGCTTGCACCTGCTCCAGAGTCAGCTGTTTGACCTCAAAACCGTCGTTGCTTTTGGGGATGGTGAACGGCCGGTGGTTGCCCGAGGTTTGCAGGTAGGCGAAGAACGGTTGGTCTTTGGGCACGGCGCGCAGCAGGGCGTCGCTTTCCTTGAACAGGTCGAGGTCGGAGATGCCCCAGACGTCCACCAGCGGCGACTTCCAGTAGCTCTCGTCGTAGAGCTGCACGCCGTCGATGCTCTGGCGGATCAGCGCATTGATGTTGGCCCAGCCGGCGTTGCCGCCAATCATGTACAGGCGCTGATAGCCCTCGAACGCATTGATCAGGCTGTGCTGGCGGGTGATCAGCGGGTGGCGGGTCGCGGTCTCCTGGCGGGTGACGTCGGGCACCCCGGTGATGCTGGCCCACACGGTTTTCGCGGTGCCGGTGACCGGCACGTAGAAGTGTTTGAAGAACCAGCTCTGGCTCGCCAGCTTGTCCAGGTTGGGCGTCGGGTTCAGCGGGTTGCCGTAGGCGCCGACCGCGCTGGTGCCGAGGGATTCGAGCATGACGAAGATCACATTCGGTGGCCGTTGCCCCGTTGCTCGGTAAGGCTGCACGCCCTGCTCACGGCTGAAGTTCAGGCGCTGCGCATCCGGCTGCTGCACCCCCAGGTAGCGGGCCACGGCCGGGTAATGTTGGCGCACCTGGGCTTCGTCGAATTGCGCCTGGCCGGCCTTGAGGGTGTCGTACAGAAACAGCACCGGGTTCAGGCCCAGGGCCGCGACCTGGCTGTTGCCCGAGAAAAACGCATCGCTCCAGCGCAGGGGCACGGGGTTTTCCAGGTTGAGCTTTTCCACCCGCCCCAGCAGCGCCAGCAGCACGGCGACAACCCCCACCACGGCGGCCGAGGCCACGGCCAGGGTGCCGATGGGCCGGGCCGGGCGATCCAGGGTCAGCCGCTCCAGCTTGACCAGGGCCCATAACCACAGCCCCAGCGCGACCAGCCAAGCCAGGCTGATCCAGAGCACCGGGTAGGTTTCCCAGACCATCTGCCGCGAGATCTGCGCGTCGTCGAGGTAACGCAGCACCGTGGCGTTGATGCGCACGCCGAGGTAGGCGTAGTGACCGAAATCGACGATGTACACCAGCCCCACCGCCCCCAGCACCAGCAGCAGATACCCCCGGGCCAGCCAACGCAGGGCCGGCACCCGCAGCAGGTTCCAGCGCGGCAGCCAGGCCAGCAGCGCCAGGGGCAGCATCAGCAACAGGGCCAGACGCAGGTCGAAGCGCAGGCCGATGCCCAGGGTTTGCAGCAGCGGCGATTTGTCTTCGGCGGCCGCCAGGTCAATCCCGGAGAACCCCAGCACAAACACCAGCCGCAACAGCGCCAGCACCGCAAATACCAAGCCGATCGCGCCCACGCCGTAGCGCAGGCGGCGTGATTGCAACCACCCCATGTTTACCTCTGTGTTGTCAAAGCGAAGGTTTCAACTGACCTGCCCCGGCCCGCGGGCGCCGCCGCAGCCAGCGCCAGCCGGCGGCAGCCAGCAAGCCGCACCCGACCACCAGGCAGTAGCCCGCCAGCAAGGGGTCGATCAGGTAGTCCCAGTAGTTTTCCGAAGCCTTGAGCCGCAGCGCGAAAGCCAGGGTGCCCGCCCCCAGCATCCACACGCCCAGGGGGTTGCGCAGCCACAGCAGCACCAGCGCCGCCGCGCCCATGAGCACAATCATCGGTCGCGGGTTGAAGCCCCAGCGGTACGGATCGACATAGGTCAGGCCGAGGGTGGCCGGGTACAGGCTCAGGGCCAGCAGCCCGAACAGCAGCACCACCTGCAGCCGCTGCCCGTACGGCAACGGCTGCACCACCCCCAGGCGCAGCAGGCTGACCCAGCCCAGCAACACCAGGGTGCTGATGGCCAGATCATCGGTAAAGCTGCGCACATAGGCGGCCAGCGACAAACCATTAATCGGTACAAAGCTCACCAGCGCCAGCACCGGCAACAGCCAGGGCCGCCAGGGCGCGGTCAGGCGCAGGCTGCCGAGCAGGACAAAACTCAGGAGGATAAAACTCAGATGGGCTTGCCACAGGGAAAACATCACAGGCGCTCCGCCAGCCAGGCCTCGTTGAAGCTGACATGTTTGATAAAAGTGTTATTCCACGAGTAGACCAGGTGGTACATGCCGTCGGCGCTGCGGCTGAAGTACGGGTATTCGTACTCGAAATCACAGCCCCGGGGCTTGCACACCCGGTAGTCGAGGTTACTCAGGAAGCGTTGTTCCAAAGGCAGGCGCCGGGCGCCGCTGGAGGCGCGAAAGCCCTCGCCGATGATTTCCTTGTAGGCCTCGGGCGAGAACGGCTGGCCCAGGGGATCGGGAGACTGGTCCAGCTCGACCAGGCTGCGCCATTGATTGAGGTCGGCATCGGTGCCGTACAGGCTGAGCTTGAAGCGCCCGTCCTGCAGATCGTTGAGGGCCACCAGCAAGCCGTTGTCGGCGGTGCCCACGGCGGCCAGGGACGAATTGGGGTTGGACGGCTCCAGCGGATAGGGCTCGCTCCAGGTCTGCCCGGCGTCTTCGGTGCGGCTGGCCAGGACCCGATGGTGGTTGTCGCCGGCGTAACGCAGCATGGCGATGGCGCGGCGCCCGTCCTGGGGCACGATGGTCGGCTGCAGGGAATTCTTGCCCCGGCTGATGCGGAATTTGTCCACCACCTGGCCATCGCTGCTCAGGTACAGGTACTCGGCGAACTTGCCCATGAACTCGTGGTACACCGGCAGGCCGATGGAGCCGTCGGCATGGAACACCGGCGCGGCGCGGACCAGGGTGCTGATATTGAAGAACGGCGAGGTGATCAGTTGCCGTGGCGCGCTCCAGTGCTGCCCAAGGTCGTCGGAGAACATCACGTTGATCGCACTGGTGGCCCAGCCGCCCACGGACACCGAGACATAGAACATCCACAGGCGGTTATCCGGGGCCAGGGCAATCACCGGGTTGCCCAGCTTGCGAATGTAGCGCTGGGTGCCGGTGCGGGTGCTTTCCCGGGTCGCCAACACCTGTTCCGCGCCCCACTCGCCGCTCTTGGCGTCAAAGCGCGCGCTGCGCACCTGGACGTCGGCGGCGCCCTCCCGGGAGCCGGCAAACCACACGGCCATCAGGTCGCCACCGGGCAAGGCAGTGACCGAGGACGAGTGCACGAAATCATTCAGTTCCGAAGACACGAAGCGGCTGTTGTATTGCGGGCGGGCCTCGGCCGCCGTGGCGACGGTCGCGGGGCCGGCCTCGGCAAACGGCGCCAGCTCATGGGGCGGATGGCTGCGCCAGGCGGCAAGGAACACCCCCAGCAGAAGCAGGCCACAGCCGATAGACATCAGGCGATCAGGAAGCACACGCATAAGGAGCCCGTTGCAGATGCAGGGTGGGAACAAGGGAAACAACAGTCAGGGCGCGGCGTCATCCGGCAGGCGTCGACGGCGACCGGTGAGCATCGACAACGGCAGGTTGTCGCGCACCTGGACGCTCTCGTACAGCGCGGCGCAGACATGCACGCCCACCAGGCCCAGCAGCACATTGGCCGTGGTTTCATGCACCAGCAGCGGCCAGTCGGCGCCCCACAGTGCATCCACCTCTTCCATGGCCCAGCCGCTGAGGCCGATGATCAGCAACGCCAGCAGCATCAGCAGCATCACCAGCGCGCCCAGGGGCGAGTGGCCCAGGCGGTGGGCCGCACGCCGCTCCAGCAGCGAGCGCAAGTGCGCCTTGAGCCGGCCCGGCGTCGGCCAGAAGTCGGCCCAGCGCGCACTGCGCGGGCCGATAAATCCCCACACTGTGCGCACCAGCAACCAGGCCATGGCGTAGTAGCCGAGCCAGATGTGCCAGTCGTCACCGGCTTCATTGAAGAAGTAGTTGGCGACGAAGACCCCGGCGATGGACAGGTGAAACAGCCTGACCACGGGGTCCCAGAGGCGCAGGGACTCGGCTGGCATCAGCCCTTGATCTCGGTCTTGACCGCTTTGCCGGTCACCGGATCGTGGTAGATCTCGACCTTGCGCTTGTCTTTGTCAAAGCCGTAGATCTCGTAGCAGTTGCCGTCGGTGACCTTGAACTTGCTGATCTCGTAGCCCTGGGCCTTGAGCTGCTCCTGGAAGGCCTTCTGGTCCTGCCATTGCGAGCGCTCGGCGGTGGTGCATTGCGGGCCGGCAACGGCCAGGGGGCTGGCGATGATCAGGGACAACAGGAGAATTTTACGCATGGGAACGCTCTCGTCTGATGAGGGAGATCGCACTGTGCAAAACCAAGCTTAGGGCAACCTTAGTTGGCAACGAGCCGTTACATCTTTCCCGACACAAGGCACTGCCGGAGCGCCACGCCTGGCGTCATCATGCCGCCGTTCCAGCGCCTGCTTCCCTACCGAGACCCCACCATGCGCCTGCTCCTTGTCGAAGATGATCGTGCCCTGGGCCAGGGTATTCGCGTGGCCTTGAGCGCCGAGGGCTACACCCTGGACTGGCTGCAGGATGGCCTCGGCGCCCTGCATGCCCTGCGCACCGAGAGCTTCGACCTGTTGCTGCTGGACCTGGGCCTGCCGCGCCTCGACGGCCTGGAATTGTTGCAACAACTGCGCGCCGAGCAGCACGACCTGCCGGTGCTTATCCTCACGGCCCGTGACGGCACCGCCGAGCGCATCGCCGGGCTGGACGCCGGGGCTGACGATTACCTGGTCAAGCCGTTCGATGTCGAGGAATTCAAGGCCCGGGTCCGCGCCCTGCTGCGCCGTAGCCAGGGCCGGGCGCAGCCGCTGCTGGAGCACGCCGGGGTCAGCCTCGACCCGGCCACGCAGCAGGTCAGCTACCAGGGCCAGGACATCGTGGTCACGCCCATGGAGTACCAGTTGCTGCACCAATTGATGGTGCGCCCGGGCAAGGTAGTGACCCGCGAGCGCCTGTCGCGGGCGCTGTACGGCTGGCAGGACCGGGTCGAGAGCAACACCCTGGAAGTGCTGATCCACAACCTGCGCAAAAAGCTTTGCGCCGAGCTGATCCGCACCGTGCGCGGCGTGGGTTACGTGCTGGAGCTCAAGCCATGAATTCGGTACGTGCGCGGATTCTGCTGCCGGTGCTGCTCCTGGTGCTGCTGGGGGATGTGCTGATCAGTTGGCTGGTGCTGCGCGACAGCCACCATGAAATCGAAGAGGTGTACGACGCCCAACTGGCGCAGAGCGCGCGCCTGCTGCAAGGCGTATTGCGCCAGCGCGACCCCGGCGAGGCGGACTGGGACCGGCTGTACCAGGCCTTCGACCAGGCCATGAGCCGGGTCGGCGAAGACGGGGTGGCCCACCCCTACGAAACCCGCCTGACGTTCCAGGTCTGGCGCAGCGACGGCCAGTTGCTGGTGCGCTCCGCCGAAGCCCCGGAGCTCAAGGCACCGCCCGCCACCCTCGGCTCCCACGACATCGACGACAACGGCAACGAGTGGTGCGCCTTCCTCCTGGCCGACGACCAGCAGGGGCTGCTGATCTGGGTCGGCGAACGCGACGACATTCGCCAGGACCTGATCCAGCGCATCATGCGCCACACCCTGTGGCCGACCCTGATCGGCGTGCCGCTGCTGGCGCTGCTGATCTGGCTCAGCATCGGCTGGGGCCTGAAACCCCTGCGGGCCATGGCCCAGGCGATTCGCGGGCGTAACACCGCAACCCTGCAACCCTTGCAGCTCAAGCCCCTGCCCCGGGACCTGGAGCCGATGCACACCGCCCTCAACCAGTTGCTGGCGCAGATCGACACCCTGCTCGAACGCGAGCGACGCTTTATCGCCGATGCCGCCCACGAACTGCGCACGCCCCTGGCGATTCTGCGGATCCACGCGCAAAACGCGCAGAGCGCCGGCACCCCGCAACAGCGGCGCGAGGCCCTGGACTTTCTGGTCAGCGGGGTTGACCGCGCGACCCGCATCGGCAGCCAGTTGCTGACCATGGCGCGGATCGAGCCGCAGTTGAACAACCCCACCCGCAGCACCGTGCAGCTCACCGCCCTGGTCCGCGAGGAGCTGGCGGAGCTGACGCCCCTGGCCCTGGAAAAGGACGTCGAACTGGTGCTGGACGGCGACGAGACGTGCCAAGTCGACACCGACCCGGTGGCCCTGGCCATCGCCCTGCAGAACCTGGTGACCAACGCCCTGAACTTCTCGCCGCCGGGCAGCGAGGTCTGGGTCCGGGTGCAGCCCCAGGCGTCGGGGGCGATCCACCTCAGCGTCGAGGATTCGGGCCCCGGCATCGACGAACAGAACCGGGCGCGGCTGCTGGAGCGGTTCTACAGCCAGGGCAATGCCAACGGCGCGGGCCTGGGGCTGGCGATCGTCAACATGATCGCCGGCAAGATCGGCAGTCAGCTGGAGCTGCATAACCGCGCCGAAGGTGGCCTGTGCGCGCGGCTGCTGCTGACGGCCAGCCCCCAGGCCGTGGGGCGTGCAGCGCCGCAGCCGGCCTGAAACGATTCAGGCCTCGGGATCATTGATTGCGGCAGCCGGCGAACCTTTCCCCGGCAACCGGCGTCCGAGCTAGGGCATTGATGCTTACCGCCCGTTGCGAGGTTCCCGTTTGAACGCTGCCATCGTCAAAAAATACCGCCTGATCATCAAGACCTTGGGCTACGTGGGCTGGGCCCTGTTCTGGCTGCTGATCTGGGATGTGGCGGTCACCGTGGACTTCATGCTGTTTCTCAACAGCAAGATCAACCTGCCGCTGATGCCCCTGACCCTGCTCGGCTCGGCGCTGGTGGTGCTGATCAGCTTTCGCAACAGCAGCGCCTATAACCGCTGGTGGGAAGCGCGGACGCTGTGGGGGGCGATGGTCAACAACTCCCGCAGCTTCGCCCGGCAAGTGCTGACCCTGCTGGATGACCCGGGAAGCGAAGTGAACCCGGTGAAATCCACCCTGTTGCGCCGTCACGTGGCCTATGTGAACTGCCTGGCGGCGCACCTCAAGGGCCAGCCGTGCCCGGATGAAGTGCGGGCATTCATTCCCACCGAGGAGTTTGCCCGCAGCGGCGCCACCAACAACTTTGCCAACAACATTCTCAATGGCTCGGCGGCGCTGCTGGCCAAGGAGTACAAGGCCGGGCGCCTGGACAGCATTCGCCTGGCGCGGCTGGAAACCACCCTGGTCGAGCTGTCCAACAGCCAGGGCGGCATGGAGCGGATCGCCAACACGCCGCTGCCCTACCCCTATGTGTATTTTCCACGGCTGTTTATTTCGCTGTTCTGCCTGATCGTGCCGGTGGGCCTGGTGGAGTCCCTGGGCTGGTACACCCCGCTGGCCTCGACCGTGGTCGGCTTTATGCTGCTGGCCATCGAACGCATCGGCACCGACCTGCAAAGCCCGTTTCGTGCCAGCGAACACCAGATCCAGATGGAAACCATCTGCGAAACCATCGAGCGCAACCTTCAATCGATGCAGCGCGACGCACTGGGTGGCGATCGGATCGGCTGATGCCTGCCCCTGGCCGCGGCGCTCAGGTAGCATGGCGCCCGCTGCCGCTTGCGATACTGCGACAAATCACCCGTGGCGAGGGAGCTTGCTCCTGCTGGGTCGACCGGCGCTCCGGGGCGTAACCGCCCCAATGGCCACAACCTCGTTCCTGCAGGTTAATCGCGGGTTCAAGGTTTGCGGCCGCTGCGCGGCCGAGCGGGAGCAAGCTCCCTCGCCACAGGACAGTGTTCGTACTGGCATTATTATTTATTTCGCTGCACAGGAGCCTTGCATGGCCATTCCGGATCGGCTGCAACCGTTACGCCCGAACCCGCAACAACGGGCCACCATGAACACCCTGCTCGAAGCCCTGGAACACCTTATCGATCAGAGCCGCTATGAAGACGATCCCGAAATCATCGCGCTGATCGAGCAGTGGAACAGCCTCGCCAGCCGGCCGTTCGAATTCTATGAGTTTCGTGATTTCCACAGCTACACCGATGCCGATGACTTCATCCGCTCGGCGTTTCATCAGGAAAAGTACGTTGCCGACTTGAGCTTCGACGAGGCCTGCGCCCTGGCTGATTTTGTCTGCACCAGCGGCGGCGATGATTCGGATGTGAACTACGCCCTGCAACTGCTGGAAACCAACTTTGCCAATGCCAATGCCTCGGACCTGATCTTCTGGCCGGACGACTGGTTCAAGGATCCGGAATTGTCACAGCTCGAAATGACCTCCCAGGAGATTGTCGGGTACCTGATGGAGAAATCTGGACGGCGCCTGGCCGATGCGCCCGTGATGGCCTTGCCCCTTACCGTGCCCAAGGACCTTTGACCCGGGCACATGAAAATGGCGGCCTCACGGCCGCCATCCCAGGTTTCAGCACTCAGCGGCGATCACCACCACCGGGGCCGCCACGACCACCGCCGTCGTAACCCCCCGGGCCACCGCCGTGGCCGCCACCATGACC